>NZ_PYFX01000009.1 GCF_003020115.1 Bradyrhizobium sp. MOS002 | reverse complement strand
CGAGCTCGCCTGGCTACTCGCTGCCCATCTGAGGCTCTTAACTCGCCGCTTGGCCAGACCTTGAAGACGTCTACGCTTTTTGAGTCAGGCTCTGAGGAGCGCGCTCTTGCGCGCGTCTCGAAGGATGGCTTGGGGGTGACAGCAGGGCCTCTTGTGGTTCGAGACGACCGCTTCGCGGTCTCCTCACCCTGAGGATCTACCAGCAGCTCAATGCGCGTTCAGTTCGAACCGCTTGAGCTTTCTGTGCAGCGTGGCGCGGCTGACGCCGAGGGCCTTCGCGGCCGCCGAGACATTGCCGCCTGCGCGCAAGAGCGCCCGCTGCAACACTGCGCGCTGACCGCCGGCCAGATGGTCGCGCGCGGTATCGCCGCCGAGGAGATCGTCGGCAGGCATCGGCTGCAATGCCCGGCCTGGCGCAATCCCGAGTGCCGCTCGGGCGGACCTGGTCGCGCCGATCACGAGATCGTCCGCATCGACCGCAACGAGGCCGCCGCACTGGCCGTCCGCAGCTTGCGTCAGCACGATGCGGGCATGGGCGAAGGCTCTGCGAAACAGATCGGCCTCGATACGCTTGGCCGCCTCACCAGCCGCGAGCGCAATCAGACTGGAAAGCACGTCGGTACGGTCGGCGCGGCAGGAGGAGACGTCGAGCACGCCCGCGAACGCAGCCTCATGGTCGTAGATCGGAACGGCGGTGCAGCTGAGAAGGGTGTTGCGGGTGAAGAAATGCTGATCGCGGTCGATCGTCAGCGGCCGCTGCTCGACGAGGCAGGTACCGATGCCGTTGGTGCCCTCATGCTCCTCGCTCCAGAGCGCGCCGGTCCAGAGGCCCCAGGACTGAAATGTCGCGTCGTCCGCCGGGGTGCCGCGACGATCGACCGGCACGCCCTCGCCGTCGGCGAGCAGCACGCAGCAGCCGCTGGCGCCGACCGCCTGGTAGAGCCGGTCCATCGCGCCTCGCGCAGCGGCGAGCAATGGCGCGACGCGCTCGCGCGCGCGGTGCAGCTCGGCTTCGCTCAGCCGGTTCGGCGAGCTGCGGCCGGCGGGATCGAGACGATGCAATCGGGACGAACGGCGCCACGAGGCCACGAGCGACGAGCGTGCCGCCTGGCCTGACGTAATGGCGGCCTCGACACGGGCCGCGTGATGCCGGGGGGATTGCCCATTCATCACTGTTTCCTCCGGGTGGCAATCTAGACGGTGCCGGCACGGCCCGGTTGATCTGCGTCAACCCTGGTCATGGTGATAGAAGCCACGAGCCCGTTGCGGCGCTGCCGTCAAGGCGGCAGTCCGGTTCCAGCCCTCCAACTTCGGCCTCCAACTTCAGGAAGAGTTGTCAGTTCGCCGGGATCGTCCGGACGAGATCGCGCGGATTGACGTAGTCGAGCTGGAAGCGCGCCCGCTCGTCCAGCATGTCGGGGTCGATCTTCGCGGAGCGCAGCAGCGAAACGCGCTGCTCGCTCCTGGCGCGCTCGCGCTTGAGCTGGGCCAGCTCGCTGGTCAGCGCCACGATCTCCTGGTCGAGCTCCTGGCGGGCATTGAGGCCGTATTTGCCGGTATAGGCGTTGACGCCGAAATAGCCGACGATGGCGGCTGCCATCGCATAGAGGGCGAGACCGGTCAGGATCGATTTCAGGCGCGCGCGGGAGACCATCCTGGGAAGATGGGGCAGGTTGGTTAAGGGGGTGCTAATGGCCCCCCGCCCGCTCCGCGTTCCCATACCTGAACCGTCATGCCCGCCTTGTGCCGGGCATCCACGTTCTTGGTCAGTTCAGCAAGGACGTGGATGGCCGGGACATCTAGCGCGAAGACGCGCTTCGCGCTTTTGCCCGGCCATGACGAAGACCTGGGAATCGCGCCTCAGCTGTGGTGCTTCGCCACGTGCACCGCAAACGCGTCGATATACGCCTGGAGCACGGGCTTCAGGGACTCCTTGGTCAGGTTGCCGTCGGCATCGAAGGCGTCGCCCACCCCGATCAGATAGGCCTCCGGCTGCTGCATGATCGGGCCGGAAATGCCCGGCAGGATGTTCTGCAGCGTCTTGGCGGCACTGACGCCGCCGAGCGGGCTCGGCGAGTTCGCGATGATGCCGACGGGCTTGCCGTTGAACGAGCTCTTGCCATAGGGCCGCGAGGCGACATCGATCGCGTTCTTCAGTACGCCTGGGATCGCGCGATTGTATTCCGGGGTGACGAAGATGACGCCGTCCGACTTCTGGAGTTTTTCGCGGAAAGACAGCCAATCGGCCGGCGGCGCGCCCTCGAGGTCCTGGTTGAAGAACGAGATGCCGGCCGGCGTGATGACCTCGAGCTTGAGCGAGGCCGGCGCGAGCTTGGCGAGCGCATTGGCGATCTTCAGCGAAAAGCTTTCCTTGCGCAGGCTGCCGGCGATCGTGACGATATTGTAGGCCATGGAGTGTCCTCGAAATCTTCAGCGGGAGTGCCGGGTCGGCACTTAAGCGATCCCGAGTGATGGATGCAAGTGCATGGACCGATCGGATTTGGAAACCCTGCGTTTCTGAACGGTTGCCCAGACAATCAGGCCGCCGATTGGCGGCCCGATCCTTGGTCCAAATCTGCAGATCGGCTCAGATCGTCGGATTCCACGCCGACGGGATCAGGCGATACTTGGCGCCGTCCTTCTCGACATGGCCGACCGAGGGGAACGTGAAGTGGAAGCCGATCACGGTCGCCTTCTCGGCCGCCGCCATGTCGTAGAATTTGTGGCGGGTCTCCTGCGCCATCGCAGCATCGGTGTCGAACACCACATGCCAGTCCGGATTGCGCAGGAAGAACTCCGGGATGTTGGTAACGTCGGACTGGATCAGCACCTTGGCATCGCCCGAGGCGACCGCGAACGAGGTGTGGCCCGGCGTGTGGCCGGGCGTCGCGATCGAGGTGATGCCCGGCGCGACCTCCTTGCCCCACTCGTATTTCGTCACCTTGGATTCGAGGCCGGCAAAAGTCTTCTTCACGTTGGCGAAGTAGTTCTTCATCATCGCGTTGGACTCGGCCTTGGCGGCGTTGTCCTCGCTGGTCCAGAACTCCCAGTCCTTGCCCGGCACCATGATCTCCGCATTGGGGAAGGCAAGCGCGCCGTCGGCGAGACGAATACCGTTGGTGTGGTCGGGATGCAGATGCGAGAGCAGCACGACGTCGATGCTCTTGGGGTCGACGCCGGCGGCCTGGAGGTTCTGCAGCGTGCGGCCGACCGCGCCCTTGCTGGGCTCGAGATTGGCGACACCGTTGCCGGTATCGATCAGCACCAGCTTGGAGCCGGTGTTGATAAGCTGCGGGTTGAACGGCACCGTGACCATCCCCTTCGGCATGTAGGCCGCCTCGCCCGCGGCCAGCGCTTCCTCCTTCGGCGCGTTGACGACGAACTTGTCCGGCATCGGGAAAGTGCGCGCGCCGTCGTTGATCGAGGTGCACTCGTAGCTGCCGACCTTGTAGCGGTAGAAGCCCGGCGCCTGCGTGCCGGCTTGCGGCACTGCGGCATTGGCGACGGTCGATCCAAGCTTGGTCACGGCAGCCGCACCGAGGGCGGCGGCGCCTGCGAGCAAATGGCGGCGATTGAGATCGGTCATGGAGAAGTCCCCTTCTGAGCCCCGCGGTTTTCCCCGCTTTCAAAGGCGGCGAAATAATCTCCCGCTTCGCTCAGAAGGCAAGACCTTCTTTGGGTGACGTGCGGTCGCACGCCGCGATTATTTATTTGGGTTGATGAGGAATTTTTCGCCGGTGGCGCGTTTGGCGTAGACCGCGATGTTGGCGGGATCGAGCGCCTCGGGAAGTGACACCACCTTGGTGTAGTGGCTGGCAAACGTGGTCTTCAGTTCGTCGACCACGCGCTGGCGCAGCCTGGCCCCGTCCGCCTGCCCGATCTTCATCAGAAACGGAAACAGCAGCCAGCCGCCGACGCCCCAGGCCATGCCGAAGCCGCGCGGCAGCTCGATCGGGCGGACATCAAGCGCGCCATAGACGTAGACCTGCTTGTGCACGTTGGAGCCGTAGCGGCTGTATTCCTTCGCGGTCTTGTTGATCGCGACTTCCATGCAGTTGAGGATGTCGCCAGCGAGCTTGCCGCCGCCGATGGCGTCGAAGGCGATGGTGGCGCCGGTCTCGACCAGCGCATTGGTGAGATCGCCGAGGAAGCTCGGCGCGGTGGAATCGACGACATATTTGGCGCCGATCTTGTGCAGGATGTCGGCCTGCTCCTTGCTGCGCACGAGGTTGACCAGCGGGATGCCGTCCTTGATGCAGATCTTGTTCAGCATCTGGCCGAGATTGGATGCGGCCGCAGTGTGTACCAGCGCCTTGTGACCCTCGCGCCGCATTGTCTCGGTCATGCCGAGCGCGGTCAGCGGATTGACGAAGCACGACGCGCCTTCCGCCGGCGTGGTGCCGTCCGGCAGCGGCAGGCACTCGCGCACTTTCAGCGTGCGATACTGCGTATACATCGCGCCGCCGATCATGGCGACGGTCTTGCCCATCAGTGCCTTCGCGGCATCCGACGAGCCGGTCCTGATCACGACTCCCGCGCCTTCGTTACCGACCGGCATGGACTCGTCGAGCCGGCCTGCCATCGCCCGCATCGCGCCTTCCGGCACCTTCGCGGTGATGACGGGAGCGCCCTTGTCGCCGGAAGCCTTTGCCGTGCTCATGTCGGCCGCGCCGATCAGGAGCCCGAGATCGGACGGGTTGATCGGAGCCGCCTCGACGCGGACGACGACCTCGTCCGCGGCGGGCTCGGGAGTCGGCACGTCGAGAAGCGAGATCTCGAGCTCGCCGCTCTTCTTGATCAGCGAACGCAATTGCAGGCCGTTTTTGCCGTCGCTCATGTCGATCCTCCCCTGTTCCTTATTGAGGCGCTGGCTTATGCCAGCGCCTTCAGTGCCGCCTTGCCGCCGTAGAGCGCCTGCTTGCCGAGCTGCTGCTCGATGCGCAGGAGCTGGTTGTATTTGGCGGTGCGATCGGAACGTGCAAGGGAGCCGGTCTTGATCTGACCGCAATTGGTGGCGACCGCGAGGTCGGCGATGGTGGAATCCTCGGTCTCGCCGGAGCGGTGCGACATCACCGAGGTGTAGCCGGCCTTGTGCGCCATCTCGACGGCGGCGAGCGTCTCGGTCAGCGTGCCGATCTGGTTGACCTTGATCAGGATCGAGTTGGCCCGTCCGGCCTTGATGCCTTCGGCGAGGCGTTTGACGTTGGTGACGAAGAGATCGTCGCCGACGAGCTGGCACTTCTTGCCGACGAGGTCGGTCAGCTCCTTCCAGCCGTCCATGTCGTCTTCCGACATGCCGTCCTCGATGGTCACGATCGGATAGCGCGAGACGAGATCGGCGAGATACTTGGCCTGCTCGGAGATCGAACGGGTCTTGCCCTCGCCTTCGTAGACATACTTGCCGTCCTTGAAGAACTCGGTGGAGGCGCAGTCGAGGCCGATCACGATGTCGGAGCCGGCCTTGTAGCCGGCCTTGCCGATCGCGTTCATGACGAATTCGAGCGCGGCGTCCGCCGACGGCAGGTTCGGGGCAAAGCCGCCCTCGTCGCCGACATTGGTATTGTGGCCGGCCTTCTTCAATTCGGACTTCAAGGTGTGGAAGACCTCGGCGCCGTAGCGCAGGCCCTCGGCAAACGAGGACGCACCAACCGGCAGGATCATGAACTCCTGGAAGTCGATCGGGTTGTCGGCGTGCATGCCGCCATTGATGATGTTCATCATCGGCACCGGCAAGAGACGCGCCGAGGTGCCGCCGACGTAACGGTACAGCGGCATGTCGAGCGAGTTCGCAGCCGCCTTGGCGCAGGCGAGCGAGACGCCGAGAATGGCGTTGGCTCCCAGCCGGCTCTTGTTCGGCGTGCCGTCGAGGTCGATCATGATCTGGTCGAGCTGGGCCTGCTGCTCGACATCGAGGCCGCTCAGCGCCTCGAAGATCTCGCCGTTGACGGCGCCGACTGCCTTGGTGACGCCCTTGCCGAGATAGCGGGCCTTGTCGCCGTCGCGCAGTTCCACCGCCTCATGGGCGCCGGTGGAGGCGCCGGACGGCACGGCAGCACGGCCAAGCGCGCCATCTTCCAGCACGACGTCGACCTCGACGGTGGGATTGCCCCGGCTATCCAAGATTTCGCGTCCGATGATGTCGATGATGGCGGTCATGAGGGCCTCTTTTCGGGGGACTAAGCAGTCAGTTTGGGTGCTTCTACCGCAATGCATCGAAGCGGAAAAGGCCGGGTGACGGCCGCACGATGATTGGCTAAGAGGGCGCCACGGAGGCGGACTGATGTCGAAAAAGCCCAGCAAATCGAAGAACTCAAGCTCGGATTCAGCTGCCCTGCAGCTTGGCCGCGCCGTGGAATGGCCGGATGCGCCCGAGAAAGCCAAGCTCGACCGCGTGCCGAATCCGCAAGGCGGCACCGACTATCTGGTGCGCTTCACCGTGCCGGAATTCACCTCGCTCTGCCCGGTCACGGGACAGCCGGATTTCGCACATCTGATGATCGACTACGCCCCCGGCCAATGGTTGCTGGAGTCGAAGTCGCTCAAGCTCTACATCGCGAGCTTCCGCAATCACGGCGCCTTCCACGAGGACTGCACCGTGATGATCGGCAAGCGCATCGCGAGCGAGATCAAGCCGAAGTTCCTGCGCATCGGCGGCTACTGGTATCCGCGCGGCGGCATCCCGATCGACGTGTTCTGGCAGACCGGCCGCGCACCGAAGGGATTGTGGGTGCCCGAGCAGGGCGTCGCGCCTTATCGCGGCCGGGGCTAGTTGGAGACGAACGCCGATGAAATCAATTGCAGCAACATTCCGAAATTTTGGATTGGGCCTTCTGGGCATCCTGTGGCTGACCGGCGTGGCCGAGGCTGCCGAAGTCCGGGTGATGATCTCGGGCGGCCTGACGGCGGCCTACAAGGTGCTCGTGCCGGAGTTCGAGAAGGCCACCGGCAACAAGGTGCTGACGGAATATGGGCCCTCGATGGGGACCACGACCAACGCCATCCCGGTCCGGCTGGAGCGCGGCGAGGCGGCCGACGTCCTGATCATGGTGGGCTACGCCCTCACCGATCTCGCCAGCAAGGGCAAGGTCGTTGCCGGCAGCCAGGTCGACCTGACGAGATCGCCGATCGGCGTCGCCGTGAAGTCGGGCGCACCGAAGCCGGACATCAGCTCGGTGGAAGCGGTCAAGCGCGCGTTGCTCGCGGCGAAGACGATCGCCTATTCCGACAGCGCCAGCGGCGTCTACGTCTCGACCGAGATGTTTGGAAAGCTCGGCATTGCCGATGTCATGAAGGACAAGGCGCGCAAGATTCCGGCTACGCCGGTCGGCGAGATCGTCGCCCACGGCGATGCCGAGCTCGGCTTTCAGCAGATCAGCGAGCTGAAGCCGGTGAAGGGGATCGATATCGTCGGGCCGCTGCCGAACGAATTGCAACAGATCACGATCTTCTCAGCCGGCATCGCAAGCGTTTCCAAACAGCCCGAGGCTGGCCGGGCATTGATCAAGTTCCTGGCTTCCCCGGCCGCCCGCGACGCGATGATCGCGAGTGGCATGGAGCCGATCGGAAACTAGCGCCTGCGTCAGGTCCGCGCGTCGGATGGCGCCCGCTGTTTCAGCAGCCGCGCACAGACGAAACCGAGCGCGACCATGATCGCGGCGCTCGCGAACAGGGTCGGCATCTTGCCGCCATGCTGGATGCCAAGGCCATAGGCGAGCGGCCCGACCGTCTGCCCCATGAAGAAGAAGAACGAATGCAGCGACAGCGCGGTGGCCCGCGCCTCGACCGAGAGCTCGCTGGCAAACATCTGAAGGCAGCCATGGGCGATGTAGAAGCCCCATCCCATCACGATGAGATTGAGCGCCTGCACTTCCCAGCGCAGGCCGAAGGCGACGACAACGAGCTGCGAGGCCACCAGTGTCATGCCCGCGATCATCATTCGCTTCATGCCCAGCCATGGCAGCAGGCGCGACACCGTCAGGGTGTAGAACAGGCCGCCGACCGCAAAGCCCGCGATGACGAGACCCGCGATCGAGAGCGAGGTCTGCCCGAGCTCGAACAGGAACGAGGCGATGTAGGGAAACAGGCCGAGCACGCAGCAGCCTTCGATGAACACCGCCGAATAACAGACATAGGCGTTCGGGTTGGTGAAGATGGTGCGATAGCCGGCCTTCAGCGCCGACAGGCTCGTCTTGGGCGGATGCTTGACCTTGGCGCCGCGAAAACCGGCGGCGACCGCGATCGATGCAACGATCACGAGCACGCCGAGCACCGCCAGCACGCCGCGCCAGCCGAGGAAATCGCCGATCAGGCCGGAGGCCGAGGCGCCGAGGAGATTGCCCGTCATCGCGCCGGCGAGTGTGCGGCTGATCGCGACCTGGCGTTTCTCCGGACCGACGAGATCGCTGGTCAGGCTGAGCGCCACCGGAAACACGCCGCCTGAGCCGATGCCGGCGAGGATACGGGTCGCGAACAGAACCGAGAACGAGGTCGAGAGTGAACCCAGGATGTTGGCAAGGCCGAGCAGCGCGAGGCAGCCGATCATCAGCCGCGTCTTGCCGAACAGATCGGCGGCGGCGCCGACGATCGGCTGGATGATCGAGAAGGTGAAGGCGAACACCGCGGCAAAGCCGGCAGCAGTCGCGATGCTGACGCCAAAGTCCTCGGCGACATGCGGCAGCACCGGATCGAGCGCGCGCGCGGAGAGCGCTGCGGCAAAGCTTGCACCGGAGATGACGTAGAGCGCGGCCGGCAGGCCGTGATCGTGCGGCCGCGCCTCGCCTTGCTGCATCAGCGCGGGTCGGCTTTGGTGGAATCTTTGGCGAGCGCGTCGAACGCCATCAGCCTACGGATCAGCCCTTCGAACTCGCGTAGCGGCACCATGTTGGGTCCGTCCGACGGCGCGCTGTCAGGATCGGGATGGGTCTCGATGAAGACACCGGCAACACCGACAGCAACGGCTGCGCGTGCGAGCACCGGCACGAATTCGCGTTCGCCACCGGAAGACGTCCCCTTCCCGCCCGGCTGTTGCACCGAATGAGTCGCGTCGAAGATCACGGGTGCGCCGGTGGTGCGCGCCAGGATCGGCAGCGCGCGCATGTCGGAGACCAGCGTGTTGTAGCCGAAGGACGCACCGCGTTCGGTGACGAGCACGTTGGGATTGTTCGCGCTCGTGATCTTGGACACGACGTTCGCCATGTCCCAGGGCGCGAGAAACTGGCCCTTCTTGACGTTGACGACCTTGCCGGTCGCGGCGGCCGCCAGCAGCAGATCGGTCTGCCGACACAGGAACGCCGGGATCTGCAACACGTCCACCGCCTGCGCCACATCGGCGCATTGCGCGGCGTCATGCACGTCGGTCAGGACCGGCAGGCCGAGCGATGATCGGATTTCGGCGAAGATCGGCAGCGACTGCGCAAGCCCGAGGCCACGCGCAGCCGACGCGCTGGTGCGGTTGGCCTTGTCGAACGAGGTCTTGTAGACGAGGCCGATCTGCAGCCGCGCGGCGATCTCCTTCAGCGCGGAGGCCACCTCCAGCGCATGCTGGCGGCTTTCGAGCTGACACGGTCCGGCAATGATCGAGATCGGCAGATCATTGCCGAACTTGACCTTGCCAATGGTGACGACCGGCGCGGCTGACGTCGAAGAGCTCAAGGCAAATCCCTCGTTCGGCGCGACCATAGCCGCGATGAAGGGCGGATCAACCCCATTCGGCCTGGGCTCCCAGAATATCAGGGTTGCGCCCAGGCTCCCCGCGACGCCCTCGCGCCAGCCGCTTCTACTTCACCGCCGAGAAGGCGGTCGGCGCCAGGATCTGGCTGACGATGTTGCCGACGATCTGGCCGTCCGCCTCGCTCTCGGCGCGCCCTTTCATCCAGTCCGGATCGGTCATGAAGGCGCCCCACTTCTTCTCGCGCTCGGCAAGCGACTCCCAGGCCAGAAAATAGGTCAGCTCCTGGTTGGATTCACCGATCAGCGTCGTGAAGAACCCGGCCTGCTTGATGCCGTGCTTTTCCCAGACCTTCAGCGTGACGGTCTCGAACCGCTTGAGGAGTGCCGGCAGTCGGCCGGGCACGCAGCGATAGATGCGCATTTCGTAGATCATTCTTGTTCCTCCCTGATCAGGTACGGCGGTTATAACGGCTGGCCCTAACGGTGTCTTGAGGGCCGCCTGGCCGCCCCCGGTGGCGTTCCGCGCATGGCTAGAGACTGCTCAAAGCCACTTCCTCGAAAGCCGGTTCCCGCAATGCTGCCGCAATGATACGGCCGCTAGAATGGCGCGATTGAGGTTGAGGTGCGGATCATGCGGATTTTGCTCGTCGAGGACGAGGCCGAAATGGCCGATGCGCTGGCGTCGGCGCTGAAGCGCTACGACATGGTGGTGGACCACGCGCCGACGCTCGCCGAGGCGGAAGAGGCCATTTCTGCCGACGTCCACGCCGCCGTCCTGCTGGATCGCCAGCTTCCCGATGGCGATGGTCTCACTTTGATCCCGAAACTCAGGGCGCGCGCCGACGGCGTGCCGATCATCGTGTTGACGGCGCGCGGCGAACTCGCCGACCGGGTCGCCGGACTGGACTGCGGGGCGGATGATTACCTGGCAAAACCGTTCGCGGTGGAGGAATTGCTGGCCCGGCTGCGCGCCGTGCTGCGCCGGCCCGCCGGGCTGCAGCCCGACATCCTGCACGCCGGCCGCCTCGCCTTCGATTTTGGCCATCGCGAGGCAAGCATCGACGGCGCCCCGCTCGAGCTGCCGCGGCGCGAGCTGCTCGTGCTGGAAGCCCTGGTCCGCCGCATGGGCCGGACCGTGCTGCGCTCCGCGCTGGAAGAAGCCGTCTACAGTTTCGACGACGAGATCCAGTCGAACGCACTCGATACGCACGTGTCGCGCCTGCGCCGCAAACTCTCGGAAGCCGATGCGCGCGTGGAGATCCACGGCATCCGTGGCGTCGGCTATCTGCTGAAGAAGCTGCCATGAGCAAGCACGACGATCCCTATTGCCTGCGCTCACGGCTGAGCTGGCGCCTGCTGGCGCTCCAGGCGGTGCTGCTCTCGGCGCTCGTTGCCGTCGTCGTCGGGGCATTGTGTGCGTCGGGGTTCGTGCTCGCCGGCCGCGACGAAGATCGCGTGATCGACATCGTCCAGCGCGCGGTCGCGCGCGACGCGCGCGGCGACCTGGTCCTGCGATCGACGACCGAGCTGGAACAATTGCGCAGCGAGACATCCGATCTCTGGTTCCTGGTCCGCGACAGGCAGGGACATTCGCTCAGCGAAGGCGCCGTGCCGGCCGAATTCGCAGCCATCGGCAGCGCTCTCGACCAGATCAGCCAGGCGCGGCTCGGCTGGCAGCTGTTCGAGGACGATCCGCGCAAGCCCCCGGCGCGGCTGAAGCGGGTCGATACCGACGCCGGCAATGTGCAAATCATCACGGCGACGCAAGGCAAGCTCACCGGCTCCAAGGCGTTGTTCATGACGTCGCTTGCATTGCTCGGCATCGCCCTGCCCGGCCTGCTCCTCATGGGAACAGCGACGTTCATTGCCACACCGATGATCGTACAGCGCGCCTTCGAGGGGCTCGATGCGACGGCGGACCAGGCGCGGCGCATCGACATCCATCAACGCGGCGCACGGCTATCGCTGGACCGGATTCCGCTGGAGGTCGTGCCGCTCGTGACCGCCGTCAACGACGCGCTGGCGCGGCTAGACCAGGGCTATGCCCGTCACAAGCGCTTCGTCGCCGATGCCGCACACGAGTTGCGCACGCCGATCGCGATCCTGAACACGCGGCTGGAGTCGCTTCCAGGGGGGCCGGACAAGACCCGATTGCTGGAGGATTCCGCGCGGCTGGCAACGCTTGCCGAGCAATTGCTGGACATTCAGCGGCTCGACCGCTGCGGTCATCCCTTCACGCGCGTCGACCTCGTCGCAATCGCGCAAAACGCGGCCGCAGATCTCGCGCCGCTGGCCATTGCCGCCGGCTACGAGCTGGCGCTCGACGCCCCGTCCACGCCGGTCGAAACGATCGGCGATGCGGCGGCGCTGGAGCGCGCGCTCACCAACCTTGTGCAGAACGCGATCCAGCACGGCCCTCGCCGCGGCACCATCGGCATTCGTGTCAGCGGGCCAGCGAGTATCGAGGTCGCGGACGAAGGCGCCGGCATTCCGGCCGATCAGCGCGACGCGATATTCGAGCCGTTCTACCGGTTGACGCCGCTCGATCGCGGTGCCGGCCTCGGCCTCAACATGGTGCGCGAGATCGTGCTCCTGCATGGCGGCCACATCTTCGTCGCGGACGGAGCGATCGGCGGCGCGTGCTTCAGGATGTCACTGCCGCCAGTCCGGGAGAATTGACGCAATCGGCATGGCGCACGCAATGCTGTCGCAATGCACTCAAGCGATTCTTCGGCCGCCTCACCTCTGACCTGCGAGGCGCAACCAAGATGCCGGAGTGCGCATGCCCAACGATTTCCTCTCGTTCTTCCTGTCATGGATGTCAGCCCCGCGCCGCGTCGGCGCGATCGCGCCGTCAGGCGCGGCGCTGGCCGATCTCATCACCCGCGAGATCACCGCGTCGACCGGCCCTGTTCTCGAGCTCGGCCCCGGCACCGGCGCGTTCACCTACAAGCTGCTCAAACGCGGCGTGCGCCAGCAGGACCTCACGCTGATCGAATACGGCTCCGACTTCATGAAGCTGCTCCAGATGCGTTTTCCCAACGCGCGCGTCTTGTGGATGGATGCGGGGCGGCTGGCAACGGAGCGCCTCTACGACGGCGCGCCCGTCGGCGCGGTCGTGAGCGGCCTGCCGCTGCTCAACATGTCGACGCGCAAGGTCGTCTCGATCGTCGGTGGCGCGTTCAGTCATGTCCGGCCCGGCGGCGCGTTCTACCAATTCACCTACGGCATGAGTTGCCCGATCCCACGGCCCGTGCTGGACCGGCTAGGCTTGCGCGCAAAGCTGGTGGATCGTGCCCTGCTGAACGTGCCGCCGGCCGCCGTCTACAAGCTGACGCGCCGGCCGCAGATGAAGCTGATCACGGGAACGCTTGCGCCTGATACGTCGATGCCGGCCGCGCCGGAGCCGATGCATCTTGCACCTGACTGCACCACCACGCCCTGAGCCGATTACACCAGCCGGCTCTGCACCATCGCCGCGCGTATGAACGACGCAAACAGCGGATGCGGCTCGAAGGGGCGCGACTTCAGTTCGGGGTGGAACTGGACGCCGATGAACCAGGGGTGATCCTCGTACTCGACGATCTCCGGCAGCACGCCGTCGGGCGACAGGCCCGAGAATTTCAGCCCGTGCTGCTCGAGGCGATCCTTGTAGGCGGTGTTGACCTCGTAGCGATGGCGGTGGCGCTCGGAAATCTCGGTCGCGCCGCCGTAAACCTCCGAGACGCGGCTGCCGCGATTGAGCGCCGCGGGATAGGCACCCAAGCGCATCGTGCCGCCGAGATCGCCGGCGTTGGTGCGCTTCTCGAGCTCGTTGCCGCGCAGCCATTCCGTCATCAGGCCGACCAAGGGCTCCTTGGTCGGGCCGAACTCGGTGGAGTTGGCCTCCTCGATCCCGACAAGGTTTCGCGCGGCCTCGATCACCGCCATCTGCATGCCGAAACAGATGCCGAAATACGGCACGTTGCGCTCGCGCGCGAACTGCGCCGCGCGGATCTTGCCTTCGGCGCCGCGCTGGCCGAAGCCGCCAGGGACCAGAATGCCGTTGACGTGCTCGAGGAACGGCGCGGGATCTTCCTTCTCGAAGATCTCGCTTTCGATCCAGTCGAGATTGACCTTCACCTTGTTGGCGATGCCGCCATGCGAGAGCGCCTCGATCAGCGACTTATACGCATCCTTCATGCCGGTGTATTTGCCGACGATGGCGATGGTGACGTTGCCCTCGGGATTGCGGATGCGCTCGTTGATCTGCTGCCAGCTCCGCAGCTCCGGCGGAATCCGCGAACCGATGCCGAAGGCGGCAAGCACTTCGTCGTCGAGACCTGCGGCATGATAAGCCTGAGGGACAGCGTAGATGCTGTCGGCGTCGCGCGCCTCGATGACGGCGCTCTCGCGCACGTTACAGAACAGCCCGAGCTTGCGCCGTTCCTCCTTCGGGATCTCGCGATCGGTACGGCAGAGCAGGATGTCCGGCTGGATGCCGATCGAGCGCAGCTCCTTGACGGAGTGCTGCGTCGGCTTTGTCTTCAGCTCGCCAGCGCTCGGGATGTAAGGCAAGAGCGTCAGATGAATGTAGATGGCGTGATCGCGCGGCAGCTCGTTCTTGAGCTGGCGGATCGCTTCGAAGAACGGCAGGCCCTCGATGTCGCCGACGGTGCCGCCGATCTCGACCAGCACGAAGTCGTAATCGTCGTTGCCGTCGAGGACGAAGTCCTTGATGGCGTTGGTGACATGCGGAACCACCTGGATGGTCGCGCCGAGATAATCGCCGCGCCGCTCCTTGGAGATGATGTCCTGGTAGATGCGCCCGGTCGTGATGTTGTCGGCCTTGGTCGCGGGCCGCCCGGTGAAGCGCTCGTAGTGACCGAGATCGAGGTCGGTCTCCGCGCCGTCATCGGTCACGAACACCTCGCCGTGCTGATACGGCGACATCGTTCCGGGATCGAGGTTGAGATAGGGGTCGAGCTTGCGGAGGCGGACCTTGTAGCCCCGGGCTTGCAACAGGGCACCGAGTGCCGCTGAAGCCAGACCCTTGCCGAGCGAAGAAACCACGCCGCCGGTGATGAATATGTACCGCGCCATGGGGCTTAACCTCTAATCCCTCGAATTCGATTCGCCAAAGCGATTCGTATTCCGCCCCAAACATTTTGCGGGGCTGTGGGTGAGCCAGAACTGAGAGTGGTGACAGAGCCTTGATGGGGATTGTTGATGCAGGACGGTAGAAGCCGCCCTGCATGGCCCCCCTGCTTTATTGCGAACGCGGTACCTGCGGGCCGCTCGGTGCCGGCGCCTGCTGCTGCTCATCGGCCTTCTTCAGCGAATCCAGGATGCCGCCCGAGGTCGGCGGCGCGATCGGCCCGCCACCGGCCGGCTGGGTCTGCGACGCCGGGGCGCCGATGATCGACGACGGCTTGCGGTCGTAGCCGGCATACCAGGACAGGAACAGGCTGGTGAGGAAGAAGCCGACGGCCAGGATCGCGGTGGTCCGCGTCAGAAGGTTCGCGGTGCCGCGGCTCGACATGAAGCCTGCCCCACCTCCCATGCCCAGGCCGCCGCCTTCCGACTTCTGGAGCAGGACGGCGCCGATCATGACGGTGACGATCATGAGGTGAATGACGATGACAACGGTCTGCATAGTGCCCTTCCGTCACAAGCCGACAGCGCCGAGACGGCGGCCAATCGTGCTTCGCGGGTTTTCCTGAAGTTGCGCGGTGTTACACGATCGGACGGGGCATTGCCACCCCCGATCGGCCGGGTCCTAAGGTTTGGGTTTAGCTAGGGACAGCCCTGCGCAATCGCAAGGAAATCGGCCGCCTTAAGGCTGGCCCCGCCGACCAGCGCGCCATTGACGTTCTTCACGGCCATCAGCTCGGCCGCGTTCGACGGCTTGACCGAGCCGCCATAGAGGATCCGCATCCCGGCGCCGTCGGCCTTGAACCTGGAGGTCAGGAATTCCCGGATAAAGCCATGAATCTGCTCGACATCCCTAGACGTCGGAGTCAGGCCGGTGCCGATTGCCCAGACCGGCTCATAGGCCACGACCAGATTGGCGGCGGTCGAGCCATCCGGGAGCGAGCCGTTGAGCTGCCCACGCAGGATATCCAGGGTCTGGCCGGCATCGCGCTGCGCTTGCGTCTCGCCGATGCAGACGATCGCCGTCACCCCGGCGCGCCAGGCGGCCTCAGCCTTCTGTCGGACTAGGCCATCGCCCTCGACATGGTCGGCGCGGCGCTCGGAATGGCCGACGATGATGGCGGTCGCACCCGAATCCACCAGCATTTCGGCGGCGATATCGCCGGTATGGGCTCCGGAGGCCTTGGGGTGGCAATCCTGGGCCCCCACCGCGACCTTCTTGCCGCGCGCCTTCTCGGCAAAGGCTGCGATCAGTGTCGCCGGCGGGCAAACCAGCAGGTCGGCTTTGCCGGCCACCTCTGCCGCACCATTGAGCATGGCGTCGAATTCGGCAGTCGAGGCCTTCAGGCCGTTCATTTTCCAGTTGCCGGCGATCAGGGGGCGGATGGCATCGGTCATGTCAAATTCCAGCAAAATTCGGTTTGTTCATGCGCTAGCAGAGGTCCCGTGGCAGTTCCAGAGACCAGGGGCTTTTAACCGCAGGGATCGAAAGCCTGCCGGACCCGAGGTTGCGGGGGGAAAGCCACCACTTTATGATGATTGATCAATTTGGTGACGCGCTTTTGCGGAATCTGCATTAAGACGCGCTCCCGTTCCCCTCCTGCCAAACAAGTTGGACCAAATGCTTCGAGGAATGCGCAAGGCCTCATCAAACTGGCTCGGCAAGACCATTATGGCCGTTGTGATGGGCGTGCTGATCATCAGCTTCGGCGTTTGGGGCATTGCCGACATCTTCAAGGGCTTTGGGCAATCCACCGTGGCCAAGGTCGGCGGCACCGAGATTTCGTTGAACGAGTTCCGCCAGATTTACACCGATCGCCTCCAGCAGATCAGCCGCCAATTCGGCCGGCCGTTGTCGCCTGAACAGGCGCGCGCCTTCGGTCTCGACCGTCAGGTGCTCCAGCAGACGATCGCGGAAGCCGCCCTCGACGAAGAGGCGCGCCGGCTCGGGCTCGGCCAGTCCGACGACCAGATCCGCCAGCTCATCATGAACGACCCGAACTTCAAGGGCGTCGGCGGCAACTTCGATTCGAACCGCTTCCAGTCCGTGATCCGCAATTTCGGCTATACCGAGCAGCGTTACGTTTCGGAGCAGCGCAAAGTCTCGCTGCGTCGGCAGATCACCGGCACGATCGGTGCTGGCCTCGAGCCGCCGAAGGCGATGCTCGACGTGCTGACGCGCTTCCAGAACGAGCAGCGCGCCATTGAATTCGTCAGGCTCGACGCAGCCCAGGCAGGCAGCATCGACGCGCCATCGCCCGAGGCGCTCGCCGCCTATTTCGAGGATCACAAGGTTCAGTTCCGTGCGCCCGAATATCGCAAGATCGCGTTCGTCGTGGTCTCGCCGGAGGAGATCGGCAAGTGGAGCGAGGTGTCGGACGAGGACGCCAAGAAAGCGTTCGAGCAGCGCAAGGACCGGCTCGGCACGCCGGAGAAGCGCCAGATCCAGCAGATCGTATTCCCCAACGCCGCCGAGGCGCAGACCGCACGCGAGCGGCTCACCAGCGGGACGTCGTTCGAGGACCTCGGCAAGGAGCGCGGACTGAGCGCGTCCGACGTCGATCTCGGGCTCGTGACCAAATCCTCGCTCGATCCGGCGGTTGGAGACGCCGTCTTTGCGCTTCCCGCCGGTGAAATTAGCCAGCCGATTCAGGGCCGCCTCGGCACGTCGATCGTCAAGGTCGACAAGATCGAGCCGGGCAATGAGGCGAACTATGCGAGCGTTGCCGCCGACATCAAGCGCGAGATCGCGATCGAGCGCGCGCGCGTCAAGGTCGCCGATCTCCGCGACAAGATGGAAGACGAACGCGGCGGCGGTGCCAGCGTGATCGACGCGGCGCAGAAGCTCGGGCTCACCGCCGTGACCATCGACGCCGTCGACCGTTCCGGCCGCGCCCCGAGCGGCCAGCCGGTCTCCGGCATTCCGCAGGGCCTCGACGTGGTCTCGCAGGCCTTCAACACCGATGTCGGCGTCGACAACGACTCGATCTCTTTCAAGGGCGGCTATGTCTGGTACGACGTGCTCGCCATCACGCCCTCGCGCGACCGCAATCTCGACGAGGTTCGCGACCAGGTCGAGGCGCGCTGGCGGCAGGACCAGATCGCGACCAAGCTGAAGGCCAAGGCGACCGAAATGGTGCAGAAGCTCGAATCTGGCGGCAAGCTCGCCGACGAAGCAGCCGCGATCGGCGCCAAGGTCGAGACCGCCACCGGCTTCAAGCGCGACGACTCGCCCGCCAGCGTGCCCGCAACCGTCGTGTCGGCCGCCTTCCGCGTCGCCAAGGACGGCGTCGGGCAGTCGCCGGTGACCGGCGGCACCGAGGTGATCGTGTTCCGCGTCACCGAGATCGTCGATCCCTCGGTCGACGCCGCTTCCGAGGCGGTCAAGAAGCTGAAGGACAGTATCGACCGCGCGCAGACCGAGGAGCAGGTCGCTTCCTACGTCAACAAGCTTGAAACCGACATCGGGACCACCATTAATCAGGCCGCCTTCGCGCAGGTGACCGGCGCGACCCAGTGAGTTGAAAGCACGCGATGGACGACCTGAAATCGATCATTGGAAAAGTGGCGACCGGCGCCAGCCTGTCGCGTGACGAAGCGGCTTCCGCCTTCGACGCCGTAATGTCCGGCGAGGCGACGCCCTCGCAGATGGGCGGTCTGCTGATGGCGCTGCGGGTGCGCGGCGAGACCGTGGACGAGATCACCGGCGCTGTCGCGGCAATGCGCTCCAAGATGCTCACGGTCGATGCGCCCGCGGACGCCGTCGACATTGTCGGCACCGGCGGCGACGGCTCCGGCTCGGTCAATGTCTCGACCTGTGCCTCCTTCATCGTTTCGGGCGCCGGTCTGCCGGTGGCCAAGCACGGCAACCGCGCGCTGTCGTCGCGCTCGGGCGCCGCCGACGTGCTGGCTTCGCTCGGGGTGAAGATCGATCTGAGGCCGGAGCAGGTCGGCCGCTGCATACGCGAATGCGGCATCGGCTTCATGTTCGCCCCCGCCCATCATCCCGCCATGAAGAACGTCGGCCCGACCCGGGTGGAGCTTGCGACACGGACGATCTTCAATCTGCTCGGCCCGTTGTCCAATCCGGCCGGCGTGAAGCGGCAGATGGTCGGCGTGTTCTCCCGGCAATGGGTGCAGCCGCTGGCGCAAGTGCTCAAGAACCTCGGCTCCGAATCCGCCTGGGTCGTGCACGGTTCCGATGGCCTCGACGAGATCACCCTCACCGGCCCGACCTTCGTCTCCGCGCTCCACGATGGCGAGATCCGGAATTTCGAGGTGACTCCGGAGGACGCGGGCCTGCCGCGCTGCGAGGCCGGTGCACTCAAAGGCGGCGACGCCGACGCCAACGCTATCGCCTTGCAGAGCGTGCTCAACGGCAAGCCGAGCCCCTACCGTGACGTCGCGCTGATCAACGCCGCTGCCGCATTGGTCGTGGCCGGGCGTGCCAGGGACCTCAAGGAAGGTGTCGTGATCGGCGCAAAATCGCTCGACAGCGGCGCGGCGAGCGCGCGGCTGAAACACCTGATCGCGGTCTCTAACGGCTGAGCCTGACATGTCGGACATCTTGACCAAGATCGAAGCCTACAAGCGCGAGGAAATCGCGGCGGCCAAGCGCGCGCAACCGCTGTCGGCGGTGGAGGCGAAGGCTAGGGCGCAAGCAGCACCGCGCGGCTTCCTCCGCGCGATCAAGGCCAAGCACGCCAATGGCGACTACGCGCTGATCGCGGAGATCAAGAAGGCCTCGCCGTCAAAGGGCCTGATCCGCGCCGATTTCGATCCGCCGCTGCTCGCAAGGGCCTATGAGGCCGGCGGCGCTGCCTGCCTGTCGGTGCTGACGGACACGCCCTCGTTCCAGGGCCATCTCGACTTCATGGTTGCGGCCCGCGCGACAACGTCACTGCCGGTGCTGCGCAAGGATTTCATGTTCGACACTTATCAGGTGGCGGAGGCCCGCGCGCACGGCGCCGACTGCATCCTGATCATTATGGCGGCGCTCGATGATGCCACGGCAAAAGAGCTCGAGGACGCCGCCATCGCCCATGGCATGGACGTGCTGATCGAGATCCACGACCGCGCCGAGCTCGACCGCGCGCTGAAGTTGCGTTCGCCGATGATCGGCGTCAACAATCGCAATTTGCGTACCTTCGAAACCACGCTTGCGACCAGCGAAACATTGGCGCCGCTGGTCCCCGGCGACCGGCTGATGGTCGGCGAGAGCGGCATCTTCACGCCCGCCGATCTCGCCCGTCTCGAGCGCGTCGGCATGTCGACCTTCCTGGTCGGCGAGAGCCTGATGCGGCAAGCCGACGTTACCGCTGCGACCCGCACGCTGCTGGCGCGCGAGACGACGGCGCGCGCGACAGGCACGCGCTGACATGGCCAGCAAGCCGAGCGCGACGAAACCAGCCAAGTCCGAGTCCAAGTCTAAGACCAAGGCCAAGTCCAAGACCGGCCCTGCCCTCACCCATATCGGCGCCTCCGGGGAGGCGCGGATGGTTGACGTGTCGGACAAGCCCGCGAGCGAGCGGCTCGCGGTCGCGGAAGGACGCGTCGTCATGACCAGGGCGACGCTTGACCTGATCGTGTCCGGCAACGCCAAGAAGGGCGACGTGCTCGGCACCGCCCGCATCGCCGGCATCATGGCCGCCAAGCGCACCGCGGAGCTGATCCCGCTCTGCCATCCGCTCGCGCTGTCGAAGGTGACGGTCGAGATCGAGCCTGACGCATCGCTGCCGGGCTGCCTTGTCCGCGCCAGCGTGAAGGTCACGGGCCCGACCGGCGTCGAGATGGAAGCGCTCACCGCCGTCTCGGTCGCCTGCCTCACCATCTACGACATGATCAAGGCCGTGGAGCGCGGCGTGCGCATCGAAGGCATCCACCTGGTCGAGAAGCTCGGCGGCAAATCCGGCCATTACCGCGTCTGATTGCCGCTGCTACTTCAGCGACGCGCTGATCGACCCGAATTTTGAATTGAGCTTGCTGCCCAGGCCGTTCACCACGGCAATGATCGCAAGCGCGATGCCGGCGGCGATCAGGCCGTACTCGATCGCGGTTGCGCCGGTTTCGTCGGCGAGAAATTTGTTCACAGCATTCTTCATGATCGTAGCCCTCTGCGTCGTTGCGACGACGTTCGTCGTTGGGAAGACGTTCGCAATTCGTGTGCCAATGCGGACCTTAAGGATCGCCAGCATCTTAGATGGTTAAGCTTCGATTGATCATCGCGATGGTCGGCAGAAATTGTCAGGGCGCGCGGAAGCTTCCGGCAATTCCTGCACATCTCGCGTCCCGCATATTGATTGCTTTTGCGAGTGTCTGTTCACGGCGCATTAACCCAGCTTGCTAACTTCGCCTCCACTCCGTTCCCCTAAACCAACGGATGTTTACGGGGCCACGAATTGACCCTGGCGTGCGCACGACAACGATCGATCATGATGACGAGATTCGGCAGCCGCCTTTTTGACCAGGCCTTCGTGCGCAGCGGACCTATCCGCTGGCTGGTGGTGGGCGGCACGCTGCTGATCGCTGCGATCGCCGTCGGCGCGACGCTGATGGCGGAGAATTTTCGCGAACGTGCGCTGCGCAACGCCGGCCGCGAGCTGGAAAACACCGTGCTGATGCTGGCCCATCATTTCGACCAGCAATTACAGGATTTCGCGGTCATCCAGAAGGATTTCGTCGACTACGTCCGCGCGAGCGGCATCACCAATGCGGCAGACTATCGCAAGCGCCTCGCCGGCCAGGACCTCCACCGGATGCTGCGTTCGAAGATCGAGGCACTGCCCTACATAGGCGGCGTCAATATCATCGATGCCGAGGGCAATTTGATCAATTCGTCGGCGGCATGGCCGGCCCCGAACGTGAACGTTGCCGATCGCGCCTATTTCCAGACTTTCCGGCACGATCCCGACGCTCCCGATGTCCTGATCGAGCCACTCTACAGTCGCATCTCCGGCGCCTGGACCATCCTGATCGTGCGCAAGATCGTCGGACCGAACGGCGAGTTCATGGGTGTGGTCGGACGCGGCATCGAGCCGGCAAATTTCGAAAAATTCTTCGAGTCCGCCGTGCTCGGCGAAAGCACGACGATCTCGATGCTGCACCGGGACGGCACGATGCTCGCCCGCTATCCCCATTCCAACGAATTGATGGGACGGAATTTCAAGAACGGTCCGTTCGCGCATCAAAGGGTTTTCGGGCTCGACCATTTTGCCGGCCGCTTCATGAGCCCGGTCGACGGCGAGGACCGGCTGATTTCCTCACACGCCCTGCCTCACTTCCCGATCCTGATGATGGCCACCACGACGCGCGCGACGGCCCTGACGGACTGGCGCGAGCAAATCGGCATCCTGATCTCGGTCGCCGCCTCTTCCGCGCTCGCCATCGCGGGCGTGCTGATCGCGATCGTACGCAAGCTCCTGGAGCAGCATCGTCTTTCGCGGGAACGGCTGACGCTGGAAATGCAGCGTCTCGACCGCGCCGTCAACAACATGACCCAGGGTCTGCTGCTGTTCGACGCCTCGCAGCAGCTCGTGATCTGCAATCAGCGCTACATCGAGATGTACGGGCTGTCGGCCGAAATCGTGAGACCCGGCTGCAGCTTCCACGACATCATTGCGCATCGCCGAGCCACCGGCTCGTTCACGGGCGATGTGGACCAGTATGTCGCACGGGTCCTGCGCGACATCCATCTGCGCAATTCCATGGTGGTCGACACCTCCGACGGCCGTTCGATCCAGATCGTCAACGAACCGCTCACCGACGGCGGCTGGGTGGCGACGCATGAGGACATCACGGAGCGCCGGCGTATCGAGGAGCGCATCACCCATCTCGCTCATTACGACGCGCTGACCGACCTGCCCAACCGCACCATGTTCCACGAGCATCTGCGTCAGGAACTCGATCTCGTCGCCGGAGGCGAACTACTCGCTGTGCACTACATCGACATCGACGAGTTCAAGGGCGTCAACGACGCGCTCGGGCATCTCGTCGGTGACGAGCTCCTGAAGTCAATTGCGCAGAGCCTCCAGCGGTGCGCGGGTCCGGCCGACTTCGTGGCGCGGCTCGGCGGCGACGAATTTGCAATCGTCCAGAGCGCGGTGACATCGCTGGACCAGGTCAACGAGCTCGTCGCGCGGGTGTTCGAGGCCATCCGCGCGCCGTTCGACTGCATGGGCCATCATCTTGCCACCGACGCCAGCATCGGCATCGCGCTGGCGTCGGAACATGGAACGGCGCTGGACCAGATCCTGAAGAACGCGGATATGGCGATGTACGCCGCCAAAGCCGCAGGGCGCCGCACCTATCGCTATTTCGAGCCGGAGATGGACGCCAAGATCCACGAGCGGCGGCAGCTCGAGATCGACCTGCGCCAAGCCATCGCCCAAGGCGGGCTCGAGGTGTATTACCAGCCCTGCCTCAGCCTGAAGGACGACCGCATCACCGGTTGCGAGGCGCTGGTGCGCTGGCGCCATCCCGAGCGCGGCATGGTCTCGCCGGCCGAATTCATCCCGATCGCCGAGGACACCGGCCTGATCAACGAGATCGGCGAATGGGTGCTGGCGACCGCGTGCCGGGACGCGGCGAACTGGCCCGACGACATCCGCCTCGCCGTCAACGTCTCGCCGGTGCAGTTCAAGAGCGGCACGCTGGCGCTGAAGATCATGGCGGCGCTTGCCGCCTCCAATCTGCCGGCGAGCCGGCTCGAGCTCGAAATCACCGAGGCGGTGCTGATCCGCGACGACGACACCGCGCTTGCGATCCTGCATCAACTCCGCGCCATCGGCGTCCGCATCGCGCTCGACGATTTCGGCACCGGCTACTCCTCGCTGAGCTATCTGCACCGCTTCCCGTTTGACAAGATCAAGATCGATCGCTGCTTCGTCAGCGACATCGCCGGCCCCGACGGCTCCGCCAGCATCGTGCAGGCGGTCGTCAATCTCGCCGCCGCCCGCCGCATGACCACCACGGCCGAGGGCGTCGAGACCGAGGAGCAGCAGCGTCTGCTGCGCGCACTCGGCTGCTCCGAGATGCAGGGCTATCTGTTCAGCGCCGCAAAACCCGCCGACAAGGTGCTGGAGCTGTTCGCAGTTCATCGCAGTCGTCTCGCCCAGCGCGGCGGCAACGAAGGCCGCCGCCGCGAGGCGGGCTAGAGCCTGGACTCACACAGGCGCAATTGTCGGCTCGAGAGGCCAGGCGGACACATCGGCCGGACAGCCAAACGGCGGTGGCGGGCCCCTAGGAATTGAAGACCATTCGGTCTATATATCGGCGATGCGCCGCCAAACCCCTGTGCAGTTGCCTCGTGGCCGTCCCCGAAGTTTCGACGCGGAAGCTGCAGTCGAGCGGGCGATGGGCGTATTCTGGTCGCGCGGTTATCACGCCACGGCGCTACCCGACCTTCTTCAGGCGACGAAGCTCTCGCGTGGCAGCCTTTATGCCGCATTCGGAGACAAGCACTCGCTGTTCTTGCGTGCGCTTGATCGCTACGTCGCCGATGCCCTGACACGGATGGATGTCGAACTCGGCCCCCGCCGAGAGCCGGTCGACGGCTTGCGGGCCTATCTTGCCGGTTACGTTGACCGAACGAGCGGCGCCAATGGCCGGCGCGGATGCCTGCTGGTGGCCACAGCCATGGAGCTGGCTGGCCGTGACGCTGAAGTTGATCGCCGCATCGCGAGCTTTTTCAAAGCCATGGAGGCCAGGGTGGCCGATGCGCTGTCCCGTGCGAAGGCGGCGGGCAAGCTGGCCGATGCCGTCGAGCCTACAACTGCCGCGAAAATTCTCGTCTGTTTCGTCGAGGGGCTGCGCGTCGTCGGCAAAACGGCACCGGCGCGGATCACGTCGCAAGCCACCGTTGACGCTCTCCTCGACCGCTTCATCAGGTAGACAACCCGTTTCATCAGGTTCGGCCGCTTCCCGCGTTGGCACGCCAATATATGGACCGAACGGTCTTGAAAGGAAGAATGCCATGTCTGCCATCCAGATCGTCTGTGCGGTGGCCGTCCCCTTGCTCTGGGGTTACCAGTTCGTCGCCATCAAAGTGGGGGTTACGGAGTTTCCGCCCCTCTTCTTCCTCGCGCTGCGCTTTTTGGCCATCGCGCTGCTGCTCGTTCCGTTCGTCAAAAAGCCCGCGCGTCAGCAGTTCGGCCCCATCGCAGCTATTTCGATCTTCCTCGGTGGGCTGAACTTCGGCCTTTTCTATGTCGGCCTTGGGCTCGGCTCGGGAACCATGTCGGCCGTCGCCTATCAACTCGCCACGCCCTTCACCGTCCTGCTAGCGTGGCCGCTGCTCGCGGAGAGGCCGTCTCTCACCACTTCCGCTGGAGTGGTGCTTGCATTCGTCGGCGTGGTCGTGTTGGCGGCGGAGCCCGGCCAGTCCGCAAACGCGCTTCCGCTGCTGCTCGTGGTCGGAGCAGCCTTCGCATTCGCGGTGTCCAATGTCCTGACGAAACGCTACGGCCCTTTTGATCCCTTGATGTTGATGGGATGGTCCTCGCTACTCACGGTGCCGCAGGTCATGTGGATGTCGCTGCTCCTTGAACATGGACAACTCGCGAGCCTCGTCACGGCGGATGGACGAGGTTGGCTGGCACTCGCCTACACGATTTTCATCGGAGGAATTGTCGGGTTTGGCCTGTGGTTCTGGCTGATCGGGCGTTGCTCCATGGGTCGCGTCGCGCCCTTCGGTTTGCTGCTTCCGGTGTTCGCCTTGATGTCGAGCGTCGTGTTCCTTGGCGAACACATGACTTCAAAGTTGATGATCGGCGGGCTGCTCGCGATCTCCGGCGTCGCCATGACACAGTTAAGACCGAGCGCTCGGTAAAGCTGAACCTTGAAGTCGCATCGCTGCGACTTCGCGCCCCGCGCTGGGCCGAGCGATGGCTGCTACGAGGCCACCTTCGCGGCCATGAACCCGAGGTAAGACCGCGTCCCCAAACGAATTCGCCCGGGAGCGGTCATCCGCTCCCGGGCGATGTCTGGAAGTCGCAAGGCTAGTTCGGCACCGCAGCCTTCGGCCCGGGCTTGGCGGCGACCGCATTTGCGGTTTGGCCGTGCAGGAAGTCGTAGGCCGTATGCAGGGCCTTGTCGTCTTTCGCCTCCGGCGGGACATAGGACTGCGATCCGGTCTGCTCGGTGCCATCGGCCGCCTGGAGATGGCCGCGCATCTGGGACTCCGCCATGGTGTCCATCCGGCCCTTCAGCTCGGGCGGCACGTCTTGGAGGATCTCGATGTCGGGCGCGATGCCCTGGGCCTGGATCGAGCGGCCCGAGGGCGTGTAGTAGCGCGCCGTGGTCAGCGCCAGCGCGCCGTTGCCGGCGCCGAGCGGGATGATGGTCTGCACCGAGCCCTTGCCGAACGAGCGCGTGCCGATGATGGTCGCGCGCTTGTGATCGTGCAATGCGCCGGCCACGATCTCCGAGGCCGAAGCCGAGCCGCCGTTGACCAGAACCACCAGCGGTTTGCCCTTGGTGAGGTCGCCGCCATGCGCGGTGAAGCGCTGGGTCTCCTCGGCGTTGCGGCCGCGGGTCGAGACGACTTCGCCACGCTGCAGGAACGCGCTCGACACCGACACGGCCTGGTCGAGCAGTCCGCCCGGATTGTTGCGCAGGTCCATCACGTAGCCGACCAGCTTCTCCGGCGGAACGTCCTTCGAGATCGATGCGATCGCCTTCTTCAGGCCGTCGGTGGTCTGCTCGTTGAACGAGGTGACGCGGATATAGCCGATATCGCCGTTCTCGACGTGGAAGCGCACGGGGCGCACATGGATGATCTCGCGCTTGATCGCGACGTCGAGCGGGGCGTCGGCCCCCTTGCGCACGATCGTGAGCTTGGTCTGGGTCTCGACCGGCCCCTTCATCTTGTTGACGGCCTGCTCGAGGGTCATGCCCTGCACGGCATCGCCGTCGATCTTGCTGATGAGGTCGCCCGACATGATGCCGGCCTTGGACGCCGGCGTGTCGTCGATCGGCGAGACGACCTTGACCAGCCCCTCCTCCATCGTGACCTCGATGCCGAGCCCGCCGAACTCGCCGGAGGTGGTCTCCTGCATCTCGGTCCAGGCCTTGTCGTTCATGTAGCGCGAGTGCGGATCGAGCGAGGTCACCATGCCGGTGATCGCGCCTTCAATCAGCTTGGCATTGTCAGGCTTCTCGACATAGCTCGCCTTCACCCGCTCGAACACTTCGCCGAACAAATTGAGCTTGGAATAGGCGTCGTCCGCGCTCGCTGCCGCCCGTGCCGCCCACACGCCGCCGTGCGGACTGGCTACCAGAAGGGTCAGACACGCTCCGGTGAGCGCGCCCATTGGAAACAGCAGGGTTTTCCGCATGGATAGGCTGGCCTTTTTGCTTCGCGGTTCGGTGGGGCTGGGGAGCCGCCATGCAAATGGCGATCCAGCCTGCTTCTCACAATACCATTCTGGTTTCTTCAAGGCCGGGATGCCACGCCGGCGGGTACACCGTAAAAATCCCTTCGTCGGGACCTAAACTTTTGGCAACGTTGCAGGACCCGGTTCGTGCGCAGCGGGGACGGCCGGCCGGCCCACGCCTTGCAGCCATGCCATTTTAGGATGGTTTTGGCGACCCGGACGGGTTAGGCGATGAGGTAAGGCTTCAAATTCTCGGGAGGATAACAATGAACGAAGCACCCCGCATCCAACCGGACAGGAACGTCGAGCTCGGCGCCAGCACCGAGCCGTTCCAGAATCTGCATGAATTCATCCGGAAAGCGCGTTCCAACCTCAACCAGAATGCCTGGGACTATATCGTCGGCGCGGCCGAAACCGAGACCACGATGCGTCGCAACCGCATGGCGCTGGACGAGATCGCCTTCCGCCCGCGTGTGCTGCGCGATGTCCGCAAGGTCACCGGGTCGGTCGAGCAATTCGGCCGCAGGATGCGCCTGCCGGTGGTGCTCGCCCCCGTCGGCGCGCTCGAGATCTTCGATCCGGATGGCGCCGCGAGCGTGGCACGCGCCTGCGGCACTTTCGGCGCGGCGCACATGCTCAGTTCAGTGTCCGAGCCCGGCCTCGAGAAGACCGCCGAAGCTGCGTCCGACGCGCTGCGTCTCTACCAGCTCTATGTGCGCGGCGACGACGCCTTCGTCGCCGACGTCGTCAGCCGGGCTGAGAAGAATGCCTATGCCGCCTTCTGCCTGACCGTCGATACCGCTCATTACAGCCGCCGCGAACGTGACATCGCCAAGCGCTACGTTCGCGAGAGTCGCCTGCGCGCCACCGGCGGCGATTACCAGAAGGGTCTGGAGTGGCGGACCGTGAAGATGATCAAGGACAAGTTCAAGATCCCGCTGATCCTCAAGGGCATCGCGACGGCGGAGGACGCGCTGATCGCGATCGATCATGGCGTCGAATGGATCTACGTCTCCAACCACGGCGGCCGTCAGCTCGATCACGGTCGCGGCGCCATGCACGTGCTGCCCGAAATCGTCGATGCCGTGAACGGTCGCGCAAAGATCATGGTCGATGGCGGCGTCTGTCGCGGCACCGACATCGTCAAGGCGATCGCGGCGGGCGCCGACCTCGTCGGTATCGGCCGGCTGCAATGCTGGGCGCTGGCGGCTGCCGGCGAAGCCGGCGTGGCGCGCATGCTGGAGCTGCTCGAGGACGAGGTGCTGCGCTGCCTCGGCCTCTTGGGTGCGACCTCGTTCGCCGAGGTCAACAAATCCTGCCTGCACCAGGCGACCGCAACCAACGCGCCGAGCGTGTTCAGCGCGTTTCCGCTGTTCGACCACGAGCCGTATCGATACTGAGTGAAAGGATGCAGGTGACCTCGCTCTCTCCCGGCAGCGCGGATGCGCTTCTGTTCGATCTCGGCCGCGTGGTGCTCGATATCGATTTCTCCAAGGCGATCGCCTGCTGGGCGGGACACGCCGGCTGCAAGCCCGAATCCATCGTCGCGCGCTATGTGCGCGACAGCGAAGCCTATCGGTTGCACGAGATGGGCAAGATCAGCGATGAGGATTATTTCGCCTCGTTGCGAGACTCGCTCGGAATCGGCATTTCGGATGCGCAGTTCCTGGAAGGCTGGAACGCGATCTTCGCCGGTGAAATGCCTGACATCGCCGAGCTGCTGCCGCGCGCAGCGAAGCAGATGCCGCTCTACGCTTTCTCCAACACGAACCGGCCGCACGTGGACCATTTCTCGAGGGAATATGCCAGCCTCCTCGGCCATTTCCACGAGCTGTATTTGTCGTCCAGCATCGGCCTGCGCAAACCGGATGCGGAGGCCTTCGACCACGTCGTTGCGGCGATCGGCGCGCCCGCCGGGCGTATCGTGTTCTTCGACGATCTTGCCGAAAACATCGAGGGAGCGCGGGCGCGCGGCTTGACGGCGGTGCACGTGACCTCGCCGCGTGACGTCGGGAACGCATTGAAGGCATTGGGCATTTGACGACGATCCGGTGTCGCGAAACCCACGCGGCACGGCCCGACGGGACCAATTTCGAAGAAATTGAGGAACCCGATCACTTTGTGCATTTTTGTACAGAGTTCCCGGAACGGAATACCGCCTTCCGGACTCTTAGAGTCCGTTGGGACTTCTACGGACGGATGCATCATCGTGCTGGGCAAAACCTACCTCACCAAGCAGGCCTCTCTTCTTCTTGAATTCGCGAGGACAACTTCAGACTCGGACCTTTCCGCCAAGCTTGTGAGCAAGGCCGCCGACCTGAAATCCCAGGCCGATCCGCTGCCCGACAAGGATCAGGGACCCAAAGCGCCCGACGTAACGCCCGGGCAGCCAGGGAGCTGATCAATGCAGGCCGGGGCACTCGTCGGTCTCGCCTTGCCATGACCGCCTTCCTGCCGATCTGACAAGTTCTTCGGATCATGCCGCGACGCGCTTGATCCTGCCTTCCGGAACAAGGCGGCGGGATGACTGTGCCCGCTCAGCTGTTTTTGCCTCTGCGCCCACGCTCGGCTAGAAGACTTGCGGAACATTCGCCCGAACGTGCCGAGCAGGAGTTTTCGCCGTGGCCTTGATGCCGGTTTCTGACGCGCTTGCCGCGGTGCTGGCGGGTGCAGAGCCGCTGCCGGAAGAAATGATTTCCCTCGACCAGGCCTACCATCGCGTGCTCGCGCGTGACGTCGCGGCAAGGCGCACGCAGCCGCCGCAGGCGATGTCGGCGATGGACGGCTACGCGGTGCGCGCGGCCGATGCCGCGGCGATCAATTCCGGGCTCACCGTCATCGGCGAAGTCGCGGCGGGCCGGCCGTTCGCGGGGACAGTCGGCGCCGGCGAGGCCGTGCGGATATTCACCGGCGGCGTCGTTCCCGGTGGCGCGGACGCCGTCGTGATCCAGGAGGACACCGTCGCCGACGGCAAGCGGATCACGATCAAGGAAGCCGCGATCGCCGGTCGGCACATCCGCCCCGCCGGCGTCGATTTCCGCGAGGGCGACGTGCTCCTGCGCAAGGGAAGCCGTCTCACCGAGCGCGACCTCGCGCTCGCCGCCGGAATGAACCATCCGCAGCTTGCCGTTTTCAGGCGTCCGAGGGTCGCGATTCTCGCCACGGGCGACGAACTGGTGATGCCGGGCACCACGCCCGGCCACGGCCAGATCGTCTATTCCAACGGCTACGCCCTGCACGCGCTCGCGCGCAGCGAGGGCGCCGAGACCATCGACCTTGGGATTGCCGCCGACACGCTCGAGGCCACCACCGCCGGCATCCGCGGCGCCCGCGAGAGCGGCGCCGACATCCTGATCACGACCGGCGGCGCATCGGTCGGCGACCACGATCTGGTCCAGCAGGCACTGAGAGACGAAGGCATCGCGATGGCGTTCTGGAAGATCGCGATGCGGCCGGGGAAGCCGATGATGCACGGGCGGCTCGGCACAATGGGTGTGATCGGCCTGCCGGGCAATCCCGTGTCGTCCTACGTGTGCGCTTTCCTGTTCATGGTGCCGCTGATTCGCGCCCTGTCCGGCCGTTCGGTGATTCACCATCGCCGTGAACGCGCCGTGCTCGGCCGCGACGTCGGCGCCAACGACCAGCGCGAGGACTATCTGCGCGCGCATCTTGAGGAGCGTGACGACGGCACACGCGTCGTTCTTCCCGTCAATCATCAGGACTCTTCGCTGCTTGCGAATCTCGCTGCAGCACAGGTACTTCTCGTGCGCGCACCGTTCGCGCCGAAGGCCGAAGCCGGCACGGCTTGCGAAGTGTTGCGGCTCCCCGTCTGAGCGCACCGGCAATGCGCGTTCCGCCAACTTTGCTCTGTTCACGGTAAATTAAGCAGTTGCGGAACATGTATCGAACATATAGTGTCTGTTCATGATTTGTTTCGAGCATGTAGCGGCATATTGCCGAATTCAGCGTCTCGGAATCGGACGACATCAACCGGGGGACTTTGGTCGAGATGTTAACGCGCAAACAATACGAGCTTCTGCGGTTCATCAGTGAACGTCTGAAGGAAAGCGGCGTACCGCCCTCCTTCGACGAGATGAAGGATGCGCTCGACCTGCGCTCGAAGTCGGGCATCCATCGCCTGATCACGGCGCTCGAGGAGCGTGGCTTCATCCGACGCCTGCCCAACCGCGCCCGTGCGATTGAAGTCATCAAGCTGCCCGAGCTCCAGGCAGCCGCCGGCAGCCGCCGCGGCTTCACGCCGAGCGTCATCGAGGGCAATCTCGGCAAGGTGCGTGCGAGCTCCAGCCTGCCCGCGGACGAGGGCGAACGTCCCGTCGCGGTGCCGGTGATGGGTCGCATCGCGGCCGGCACGCCGATCGAGGCGTTGCAGACCCGCAGCCATACCATCAGCGTACCGCCTGACATGCTCGGCTCGGGCGAGCATTACGCGCTCGAAGTGCGCGGCGATTCCATGGTCGAGGCCGGCATCCTCGACGGCGACATGGCGCTGATTCAGCGCAACGAGAGCGCCGATACCGGCGACATCGTGGTGGCGCTGATCGACGACGAGGAAGCGACGCTGAAGCGCTTCCGCCGGCGCGGCGCCTCGATCGCACTCGAGCCCGCCAACGCGGCCTATGAGGTCCGCATCCTGCCGCCCAACCGCGTGAAGATTCAGGGCAAGCTGATCGGGCTGTACCGGAAGTACTGATACCGGGAGTACTCGATACCGGGAGTTCATACCGGAAGTGCTTGGCGCCTCGCGCGCTTCCGATCGGCATTGCCGGTCACAGATTGGAGCGGATCATCGTCCGCTCCGGCTGGATAGTCTTTCTGGTTCTGCACAGATTATCCGGCCCCTCCTCCTGGCGTAGCTCCTCGCGACGCCCACCAAGCAGCACCGCTGCGCGGCCCAAGTGTTCGAGGAAATGGCGGCCAGCGATCGTCCGCAACGCGCGGAATGCGATCGAGCAACCGTTGCAGCCAAACCGGCAATATCCAGGCTGGCAACATTCGGAGACGCGCCTGCCGAATGCATCGCAGCAGGCTTTGTTCCTATTGATTGCAGGAAAGATAATGTGATCGCGGCTTGCGGAAACCAGCCGCAGATTTGCCTACAACCAAGCAGAGCGTTCGTGCTTCCACTCTGATAGAGGCCTGCGCCTCGAAGAGACGCGGGTTGCTATCCCAGCATGAGGAGCACCCGATGTGTGACTACAGCCTGCATGCCGTCGCGTCGCGCCCCGCCGAAGTCGGCGAGACGATCGTCACGACAAGCTTCCGCGGCACCTCGACGCGCGGCTTCGCCTCCGCGGCCGATCCTTCCGTCGCCGTCTGCCTGCTGCCGGGAACGGAGCTCGCCTTCGCCGACGACGTCCGCTACGACAATCGCTGGATCTGGACGCGCACCATCAATTCCCGCGTTGGCAAGTTCGGCAAGATCGATCCGCACGTTCCCGACCGCCATCATGACGCGATCGAATTCCCCGACGGCAAATACGTGCTGGTGACGCAACTCGTCGAAGGCCAGCGCGCAACCGTGCTGCAACTGCCTGTGACCCAGCCAGTCACGGAGCGCGAGCACAAGGCGCAGATCATCGCCGACCGGCAGCCGACCGTCACGCACCTGCCGATCGGCTGACACAGCCGCCCTCCGGCTACGAGTTCGGAGGTCAGGATTGAATTGCCATCGCCGGTCGCGGCCGGCGAGATGGTATGGCTTGCGTCCCGCGAAATCCAAGCGGATGGACCAAGCCGTTGCACCTCTCCGCCGCACGAAGTTTGAGCCGCCCTGCCTGAATTTTGAACGTCCGCTTCGCAGCCAAATGACCGATGCTGTCAGGGCTTGAGACGGCGGACACGCTCGATGAAAACCTTCCTTCGCGTCGTTGAACTCTGGGTGCCCGATCGGACGCGCACGCGGCTGGAGTTTGGTGGCGGCCTCTACGGCGAAGGGCTGTCCGCGTTCAAGGCCGTCAGCGAAGAGCTGCACTTCGGATATGACGAGGGACTTCCGGGCAAGGCCTGGGCGTCGGGCCACCCCGTGATCCTCACCAAATTCGCCAACTCCTATTTCAAGCGGACCGATCAGGCGCTCGCGGCCGGCCTCACCTGCGGCGTCGCGGTGCCGGTGTTTGCAGGTGAATTCCTGCAAGCCATCATGGTACTGTTCTGCGGCGACGACGAAGCGCATGTCGGGGCGATCGAGCTCTGGCACAACGACCCTGATGCCTCCCACGAGATGGGGCTTGTCGATGGCTATTATGGCACCGCCGACATGTTCGAATTCAACTCCCGCCACACCAAATTTCCTCGCGGCTTTGGCCTGCCTGGCCGCACCTGGAAAGCGGGCCTGCCGCTGATCATCAAGGACCTGCACGACGCCAGGAGTTTTCTGCGCTGGGAGGATGCGGCCAAGGTCGGGATCAATTTTGGCGTCGGCGTGCCCTATCGGACCGGCGCGGACCAGACCTGGGTCCTGACATTCCTCTCCGCGCAGGCCACACCAATTGCGCGACGCTTCGAGATCTGGATCCCGAACGAGACCCGCTCGGTGTTCCGCGCCGGCGATTGCAGCGCGCAGACCGACCTTGCCGCGATCTATGCGGAAAAATCCATCGCCAGGGGCGAAGGCAGCATCGGCGGGGCCTGGGCCACCGCCATGCCCGCGCTCAACGACGATCTGGCGCATGACGGCTCGGTCGCCGGTCTTGAAGCCTGCGCATCCGGACTGAGCCGGATGGTGGCCCTGCCGGTCATCGGCAACAACACGCTCGACGCCGTGCTGGCTTGGTACTTGTAACCGGCCCGGTCAATCGTCGGCCTGCAAGTCGGTCTCCGCCGGCGTTGCGTCCCTAATGCGAGGCGCGGTCGTCTTCGGCGCAAGACTGCCGTCGAAATCACCTTCGCCGGCGCCGGCCGGCAACCAGGGGCGGCTCGTGCCTCTCGCCCTCACCGCCTGAACCACGAAACCGTCACCACGCTGCGTCAGCGCCAGCGCGCTCTGGCTGGCGAGCCGCTGCCGATCGACCACCATCGCCGCGCAATCGGGCGGCGCGGGACGTGCCGTCACCACCAGCGCGGCTCGACTGCAATCGTCCGCGAGAGCGTCGACGCGCAGCGCCAGGGCGACCAGCCTCCCGTCGGCCAGTGGCGTCACACAGCCGGATTCGTCACAGGACACGCCATCGGCCAGCGAGGCTCGGCCGGCATCGCGCGGATCTGCGTCGGCCGCGAGCCACTCCTTGAGCAGAAAGCTGTCCTTGCTCGTCCTGATCAGGTGCAGATGTCCGTCTCTGCCCCGCACCGCGACGCTCGCGCCATCCCCGGCAATCAGGATGTCGGGCTGCCGCGCCGACAGTCCCCAGAGGATCGCTGCCAGCAGCACCAAGGCGCCGGACCAGCGCAGCGGCGTGCGCAACAGGCCCAGCACGATGATTCCCAGGCTCGCCGCGATCAGCGGCGCGATCCCGAACGCCGGGATGCAGCCGACCGCGCCCGGCAATGCCGCGACCCAGCGCGAGACCGCGACCATCCAGTCGATGCCGAGCCCCATCAGCCACCAGAATACGCTATCCAGCCCGAACGGCGCAGCAAGCAGCCCCAACAGTCCCGCCGGCATCACCAGCGCGGAGACCACCGGCATCGCGCCGAGATTGGCGAGCACGCCGAACGGCGTGACACGGTGGAAGTGGAACGCGGCATAGGGCGTGGTCGCAAGTCCCGCAATCAGCGAAGCCATGAACAGCATCGCGATCTCGCGGCCACCCCACATCGCAATCCGCGCGGTCGCCGAATGATCCGGCGAGGCAAACAAATTGGGCATGCCGATCTGCACCAGCGCCACCAGCCCCAGCGTTGCCGCGAACGACATCTGAAAACTCGGATGCACCAGCGCTTCCGGCGCGACCGCCAGCACGATCAGCGCGGCCACCGCCAGCGTGCGGAAGGTGATGGCACGGCGATCGACCATCACCGCGATCAGCACCACCGCGGTCATGAAGAACGATCTTTGCGTTGCGACCTCCGCGCCCGACAGCAGCAGGTAGAACGCAGCGGCGACCAGCGCGGCGGCGGCCGACCATTTCTTGATGGCGAAGCCGGCTGCCAGTCCCGGGATCAGAGCAAGCAGCGCGCGCACCGCGAAGAACACGACACCGGCAACGACGGCCATGTGGTAGCCGGAGATCGAGAGCACGTGGCCGAGGCCGGAGATGAACATCGCGTCGTTGACGGGCGTGGTGATTGCATCGCGCCGCCCGGTGAGCAGCGCGGTCGCGATCGCCCGGTTGTCGCCGTCGAGCGTCGCCCGGATGCGGGCGTCGATCGCATCGCGCAGGCCTTGCATGAAGGCCGCGTAACGCAGCCGCAAGCCGGCGGTCTCAGGCGGCGCCGCCACCGTGATCGCACCCATCGCGAAGCCTGAGGCGCCGATGCCCTGGAAGAACATGTCACGCGAAAAGTCGTAGCTGCCGGGCCGCACCGGCGCGAGCGGCGGCATCAGCCGCGCCTTCAGCTGAACGAAGCTGCCGACCTCCGGCGCGGTGCCCTTGCGGACCGACAGGCGCACACGCTCGAGCCTGACGTCGCTGCGTTGCGCCTCCATCGCCGTAACGCGCAGCACGAAACGGTCGGTACGCTCGCGGATGTCGCGAGCCTCGACGAAGCCCGACAACGGCACCGAATAGAGCGCCTTTGCCAGCACCGGGTGGGCGATGCGCGCTGTCTTCCACGTCGCGACGGCAAAGCCGGCTGCGACTGCCGCGATCATGATGGCCGGGGCGAACAGCCGGCTCCGCCGCAACAGAGCCGCGCCGAGCAGGAGCGCGACGGCGGTCGTGGCAACGACCCACAGCACCGGCTCATGATCGGCGGAGAAATAAAGCGCGATGCCGCAGCCAAACGCGACGGGCACCCAAGGCAACAGCCTCCCGGCGCCAGCCTCGGCGCGTAGCCAGGCGCGGAGGGTCTCGGCCAGCGAGGTCCAGAGGTCGAGGCCTGCAGGCGCAAAGCCGCCCGCAGACGCGGTGCGGCCCGCGCGCCACGTCCCCGCGATCCCCTGCGACCGTACCGGCCGGCCCGGCTCCGCCATTCCCTGCACTCGATGATACGCAACGAAGTCAGAAGCTACCGGAACGTGCAGGCGGGCGGATAGCGGTACGGATCAGGAACGGAAGGGCGCGGCCGCTACTTTTCCTCTTCCATCGTCACGGCGACATCGGCCTTGGCCGAGAGGCGGACCTTGTTGCCCTCGATATCGGCGACGAGGCCCTTGTCGATGAAGTGGTGGTGACCCTTGTGGCTGCCCTCGCCGCTGTCCTTCTTGGTCAGCTTGATGCGATTGCCTTCGACCTTGTCGACGGTGCCGATGTGGACGCCGTCGGCGCCGATCACTTCCATATGCTCTGCGATGTTCTGCATGGTGGGTTCCTTGTTGGACCCACCCCAACGCGTGAGGCGCACGTTCGTTCTCTCACGAGAATGACGAAGCCGTGTGCCCCGCTGGTCAGATCAGCGGCGCCTGCGAGGAAGCATGGTGATTGACGATCTTCCAGTCGCCGGCCTCGCGCATGATGACCCAGCTCATCTTGACCGAGAAATCGGGACGTTCGCCGTCGAGATCAAACGAAATGGTCGCGGCCATATTGATCAGGTCAGGACCTGCCTGCGCCGCCCTCACCTCGGAAAACACCGCGCTCGGTTTGCGCCAGCGCGGCAGGCCGTTAAAATAGTCGGCGACGCCGTCCCTGCCCCGGTAGAGCTTTGGGTTGGAGCCGAAGAAGAAGGCATTCTTCGAATACAGAGATGAGAGTGCCGCGGCGTCGAGCGTTGCGAAGCCGGCGCGCCATTTCGCGATGATGGCGGAAACGATCGCGTCGGCTTGGTTGCTCATTGTGGTCTCGCAGCTCTTTTCAACCTTTAGCCACTTCCTTCGCGAACGTGTCGCGCAGACCGATGGTCCTGGAAAATATCGGCTTGCCGGGCGTCGAGTCCCTGTCGCGCACGAAATAGCCCTGGCGCTCGAACTGCATTACCTCGGTCGAATTGCTTTCCGCGACCGATGCCTCGACACGGGCATCAGCGAGAATTTCCAGCGACTGCGGATTGAGGTCGGCGGCGAAGTTCGAGGCGTCCGGGCTCGGATTGGCAAACAGCTGGTTGTAGACGCGGATTTCCGCGGGCACGGATGTTGCCGCCGACAGCCAGTGCATGGTGGCCTTGACCTTGCGGCCATCCGGCGCGTTGCCGCCCTTGGTCGCGGGATCGTAGGTGCAGCGCAGCTCCACCACTTCGCCGGCATCGTTCTTGATCACGGCGGTGCACTTGACGAAATAGGCGTAGCGCAGCCGCACTTCATTGCCCGGCGACAGACGGAAGAACTTTTTCGGCGGGTTCTCCATGAAGTCGTCCTGCTCGATAAAGAGCTCACGGCCGAACGTGATCTTCCGGGTGCCGGCGGAGGGATCGTCCGGATGATTGATCGCCTCGAGCTCCTCGGTCTGCCCTTCCGGATAGTTCTCGATCACGACCTTGAGCGGCTTCAGCACCGCCATGCGCCGCTGCGACGTCCGATTCAGCTCCTCGCGGATGCAGAACTCGAGCATGCCGACGTCGACGACGCTGTTGGCTTTCGCCACGCCGATGCGCTTGACGAACTCGCGAAGCGCGGCCGGCGGCACGCCGCGGCGGCGCATCCCCGCCATCGTCGGCATGCGCGGATCGTCCCAGCCCGCGACATGGCCCTCGCGGACGAGCTGGGTCAGCACGCGCTTGGACAGCAGCGTGTAGGTCAGGTTCAGCCGCGCGAATTCGTACTGGTGCGGCTTCGACGGCACCGGCAGCTTCTCGATGAACCAGTCATAGAGCGGCCGATGGTCCTCGAACTCCAGCGTGCAGATCGAGTGCGTGATGCCTTCGATCGCGTCCGACTGGCCGTGGGCATAGTCGTAGCTCGGATAGATGCTCCATTTGGTCCCGGTGCGCGGATGGTGCGCATGCAGGATGCGGTACAGCACGGGGTCGCGCAGATTGATGTTGCCCGCGCCCATGTCGATCTTGGCCCGCAGCACGCGCGCGCCGTTCGGGAATTCGCCCGCTTTCATGCGACCGAACAGGTCGAGGTTTTCATCCACGGTGCGATCGCGGAATGGCGAGTTCTTGCCGGGCTCGGTCAACGTGCCGCGCGCAAGACGAATCTCCTCCTGGGACTGGTCGTCGACATAGGCGAGTCCGTCGCGGATCAGCTGCTCCGCCCATTCGTAGAGGCGGTCGAAATAGTCCGAGGCGAAGAACAGGTTCTTGCCCCAGTCGAAGCCGAGCCAGCGCACGTCGGCCTGGATGGAATCGATATATTCCTGCTCTTCCTTGACCGGGTTGGTGTCGTCGAAGCGCAGATGGCAGCGGCCAGGAAACTCCTGGGCGATGCCGAAATTGAGCGCGATCGACTTGGCGTGGCCGATATGGAGATAGCCATTCGGCTCCGGCGGGAACCGGGTCACGATCTCCTGGTATTTGGCCTGATCGAGGTCGGCCTGGATGATGTCACGAATGAAATCGCGCCCAACCTCAGTCGCCACCGGTTCTGTCATTACGAAAATCCTGTAGGGAAATCAGCGGCCCTTCTGCCAAATTCGGGACGCTGAGCCAAGGGCTTAAGCAAGGCCTTAAGCCGTTCGCTGCCGGGCTTTAGTTATGTACCGGTCCTGCTATATACCACCGCCTCCAATGCATAGGCCTTGCCAAGAATGACCTCTCCCGTCGTCACCCGCTTCGCCCCCTCGCCGACCGGCTTCCTCCATATCGGGGGTGCGCGCACGGCGCTGTTCAACTGGCTCTATGCGAAGAAGCACGGCGGCAAGATGCTGCTCCGGATCGAGGACACCGACCGGGAGCGCTCCACGGAGGCGGCAATCGGCGCCATCCTCGACGGCCTGAAATGGCTGGAGCTCGGCTGGGATGGCGACGTCATCTACCAGTTCAGCCGCGCCGCCCGCCACCGCGAGGTCGCCGAGCAGCTGCTCGCCGACGGCAAGGCCTATCGCTGCTACGCCACCGCCGAGGAGCTCACCGCGATGCGCGAGAAGGCGCGCGCAGAAGGGCGCACCCGCCTCTATGACGGCCTGTGGCGCGACCGCGATCCGGCGACGGCCCCAAGCAACGTGAAGCCCACGATCCGGCTCCGCGCGCCCCAGACCGGCGAGACCGTGATCGAGGACCAGGTGCAGGGCCGCGTGGTCTGGCAGAACGAGAATCTCGACGACCTCGTCCTGCTGCGCGGCGATGGCAACCCGACCTACATGCTCGCTGTGGTGGTCGACGACCACGACATGGGTGTCACCCATGTCATCCGCGGCGACGACCATTTGATCAACGCGGCCCGCCAAAAGCAAATCTACGACGCGATGGGCTGGACGCTGCCGAGCATGTCCCACATCCCCCTGATCCATGGCCCGGACGGTTCGAAGCTCTCCAAGAGGCACGGCGCTCTTGGCGTCGATGCCTACCGCGCCATGGGATACCTCCCGGCCGCGCTCCGCAACTATCTCGTCCGGCTCGGCTGGAGCCATGGCGACCAGGAGATCTTCTCGACCGAGGAGATGATCGCGGCGTTCGACCTCGCCAGCGTCGGCCGCGCCGCGGCGCGCTTCGATTTCGCCAAGCTGGAAAACCTCAACGGCCACTACATCCGCCATGCCGACGATCAATCACTCGTGAAGATGTTCGAGGACGTGCTGGGCCACGTCGTGCCCAGCCGCGACGAGCTTAAGGCCAAGTTAAACGACACCACGCGCGCGCAGCTCCTGAAAGCCATGCCGGCCCTGAAGGAGCGCGCCAAGACGCTGATCGAGCTGATCGACAGCGCCTATTTCATCTTCGCCGATCGGCCGCTGGAGCTTGATCCGAAGGCGGCAGCGCTGCTGACGCCCGAGAACCGCAAGCTGATCGGCCAGCTTCATTCCGCGCTGGAGAAAGTCGAGACTTGGAGCGGTGCCGCCACGGAAGCCGCGCTGCGCGCCTTTGCCGAGGAAAATAGTCTCAAGCTCGGTGCGGTCGCCCAGCCGCTGCGGGCGGCGCTGACCGGACGGACGACGTCGCCCGGCATATTCGAGGTACTGGACGTCCTGGGACGCCAGGAAAGCCTGGGCCGGCTCAAGGACCAGGCCGAGGACCGGGCCAAGGACCAGGCTACGACGTAAGTCGACCATGCGTGGCGCCATCTTGCAGCGCACACAGCAATAATATACCCATCTCAGCCGTACCTTCTGGAACATCCGGCCTGCCCCAAAATCTGCTTAGGGGCCTTCCGGGTCCGGCCCGTTTCACCATACATCGGGGACCTCTGATGGACGCAAAACCAAGCAATAAGACCGCCACGCTGACGGTCGGAAACAAGAATTTCGATCTTCCGATCCTCAGCGGCAGCGTCGGGCCCGACGTCATCGATATCGGCAAGCTCTACGGCCAGTCCGGCCTGTTCACCTACGATCCGGGCTTCACTTCGACCGCGAGCTGCCAGTCCAAGATCACCTATATCGACGGTGACGCGGGCGTGCTGGAATACCGCGGCTATCCGATCGAGCAGCTCGCCGAGAACGGCGACTTCCTGGAGACCTGCTATCTCCTGCTCTACGGAAGCCTGCCGACCGCCGCGCAGAAGAAGGATTTCGACGACCGCGTGATCCATCACACGATGGTGCACGAGCAGATGGCCCGATTCTTCCAGGGCTTCCGCCGCGACGCCCATCCGATGGCGGTGATGGTGGCCTCTGTCGGCGCGCTCGCCGCATTCTACCACGACAGCACCGACATCAACGATCCGAAGCAACGCATGATTGCTTCCATGCGCATGATCGCGAAGATCCCGACCTTGGCGGCGATGGCCTACAAGTACACCGTCGGCCAGCCCTTCGTGTATCCGAAGAACTCGCTGTCCTTTGCCGAGAACTTCCTCAACATGTGCTTCGCCGTGCCGTGCGAGGACTACAAGATCAATCCGGTGCTGGCTGATGCGCTGGACAAGATCTTCATCCTGCACGCCGACCACGAGCAGAACGCCTCGACCTCGACGGTGCGTATCGCCGGCTCCTCCGGCGCCAACCCGTTCGCCTGCATCGCCGCCGGCATCGCCTGCCTGTGGGGCCCGGCGCATGGCGGCGCAAACGAAGCAGCGCTGGCGATGCTCGCCGAGATCGGCTCGGTCGACAAGATCCCCGAGTTCATCGCCAAGGTGAAGGACAAGAACTCTGAAGTCCGCCTGATGGGCTTCGGTCACCGCGTCTACAAGAACTACGATCCGCGCGCCAAGATCATGCAGAAGATGTGTCACGCCGTGCTCAAGGAGACCGGCCATGGCGACGATCCGATGCTGAAGGTGGCGCTCGAGCTCGAGAAGATCGCGCTCAGCGACCAGTACTTCATCGACCGCAAGCTCTACCCGAACGTCGACTTCTATTCGGGCATCACGCTGAAGGCGATGGGCTTCCCGGTCTCGATGTTCACCGTGCTGTTCGCGGTCGCCCGCACCGTCGGCTGGATCAGCCAGTGGAGCGAGATGATCGAGGATCCGCAGCAGAAGATCGGCCGTCCGCGCCAGCTCTACACCGGCGTCACCCGCCGCGACTACGTGGCGATCAAGGACCGGAAGTAAGGTCGAGCCATCACGGCTTTCGAAGCGGCGCCATCACAAGATGGCGCCGCTTTTGTTTTGCGCTGACACAATCTTGCTGCCGCGCACAACAACAAGTCGGCGCAATGCGTCGGCCGGCGCTTGACGTCGAAACGCTTCGCGCGCAAATTCTTACTCTAAGTAAGAATGACGACAGGGATGGAAATGCCGGAGCAGCCGAGAAGTCGGCGGCAGACGCGTGCTGCCATTTTGACTCATCTGCTTCAGTCGGGCGGCTCGTTTCGCCCGCCGCTGGCGAAGGCCGTGCGCCTATCGGAAGCGAGCCTGTCGCGCATCCTGTTCGACCTGAAGGCCGAAGGCCTGATCGAGGAAGTGCGGCGCCCTGCCCCTTATGTCGGTGGCCCGACCGGCCTCGTGTCGCTCGATGGCGCGGTGGCGCTTGCGGCCTTCGAGCTGAGCACCCAGCGTCTCAGCGTCGGCGTTGGGGGCCTGTCGGGCGAACTGCACTACACTGGGTATGTGCCGCTGCCGAAGACGCCGACCGTCGCGACCGTCGGCCGGGCCTTTCGCGAGGCGATGACATTGCTGCGCGACTGGACGCGGCGCCGACGCATCCCCCTCGCGCAGATCGGCGTCTCAATTCCGGGTCTTGGCCGGCTGGGCGCGGCAAGCAATCCGATCATTCCCTGCGACGTCGGCCGGATCAGCGAGATGTTCGGCGAGAATTTTGCCGGCGTGCCGGTCGAGTTCACCAATTCGGTGGTCGCGCACGCCATCTTTCACCGTTGCCGCACGGAGAATTATCCGTTCAGCGGCGCGCATCTCTTCGTCTTCGTCGGTCAGGGCGTCGCGGGCACCTGGATGGATGATCCGACCGAGGACGATGCCCTGCAGCCGGTCGAGCTCGGCCACATGGTGTTCGGAGCCGACGGACCAATTTGTCGCTGTGGTCATCATGGCTGCGTCGAGGCCTATACGTCGCTTCCCGCCCTGGCCGAGCTTCTTGGCGTCCCGGAAGCCGACTTGCTTGAACCTAGCAGCGATTGGGTGACCGCGATGCCGCTCTCGTCGCGCGTGCGACAGGAATTGCGCCGGCGGCTATTCCGGCTTGGCCTTGCGATCGGCAACACGCTGAACGTGAAGCCATGCAAGGGTGTCGCGATCAGCGGCTGGCCGTCGCTTCTCGCCGACGACGATCGCAGTGCGCTCGTCGAGGGGATCGACGCAAGCCTGTTGGGCGGTCGCAAGCACGCGCAAGTGGCGCTCGCTTTCGTGCCGCCGTCGAATGGCAACGATCCGCGAGCGGCGCTGGCGTTCGCAGCTTTCCGCCTCGCCTGCCGCGGCGGCATGCCGGCCGCATCGGCCGAGGCCGCCTGAGATACCTGATGCCGCGCGGCTCTCGCGCGAAAGAGTTCACACCGGGAGGAACTTGCCATGCCGATCACGACAACAAGGCGCCAACTGCTCGCCGGATCTGCGGCCGCGCTCGCGCTGCCGGCATTCGCCCGCGCGCAAGGTGCGATCAAGCCGCGTCTGACTGCGATCTCGCAATGGTCCGCAGGTAGCGATGGGGCTGCCATCACGGCGCTCGGCAAGAAATTCGAGGAGAAAGGCGGGGTTTGGCAGCACTCGCCCGTCCCCGGCTTCACCACCGAGATGATGAACAAGCTGCGTGCCCAGATCATGGCCGGCGATCCACCGGCCTGCTCGCAGCTCAAAGGTCCCGAGATTGCGGCCTGGTCGAAGATTGCCCCAACCGTCGATCTCGATGCCGTGGTCGCTGCCGCCGGCTACGAAAAAGTCATCGCTCCGGACCTTGCAAAATTGCACAAGCCGCGGGGCAAGTGGATTGCGCTGCCGTTGCAGATCTACAGCACCAACATGCTGTTTCTCTCCAAGCGCGCGATGGACAAGGCCAAGGCCGACAAGATCCCCGTCACATGGGCTGACTTCAACGACCTCGCCGAGAAGATGAAAGCAGGCGGCGTCCCCTATCCCATTGCCAACGGTGGCACCCGCCCCGACGACGGCCAAAAATTCGAGGCCGCTTTGGCAGGCATCAGTCCCACTGCCTACCGCGCAGCCCTCATGAATCTCGACAAGAAGGCTCTGGAGGGCCCCGAGACAAAGGCGGCCTTCGTGCAGGTGCGCAAGATTGCCGACTGGATGGACCCCAACGTCGGCGCTCAGCACTTTTCGACCAACCTGAAGCGCTTCGTCGACGGCGACATGGGCATGATGATCATGGGCGGGTGGGCGCAGGGCGTATTGCGCAATGCCGGTTTCAAGTTCGAGGACTTCATCATCGCTCCGGGCCCGAGCGACAATAGCAAGCCTGTCTTCCTGCTGAATGCCGATGCCTTCATATTCTGGCAGCGCAAGGAGCCCGATTTGCAGGCCGGCCAGAAGCTGATGGCCCAACTCGTCATGGATCCAGCGATCCAGACCATGTATTCGCAGATCACGGGATCGATACCCGTGCGTACCGACGTCGATCTTTCCGGCGAAGGCTGGTCGGACGGTCAACGGCGGACCGCAGCAGCCCTGAAAGAGGCGATCGCCAGCAATCAGGCCGTCCTCAGTCTTGCGCACAACATGGCGCAGGAAAACGGCATGACCGCAGCGATCATCGACGTGATCACGGAGTACGTGAAGAACAAGACGATCAAGCCTGAGCAAGCGGTCACACGCCTTGCCGAGGCCGTCGAGGGCGCACGTTGACCATCGCTATCCCGACAAGACCGGGCCGGTCGGCGGTTTCTGACGTGGTCCGCCGGCTGCCTGAATATCTGACGATCTGGGTGCCGCTGCTGTTGTCCGCCGCGCACCTCATTGCGTTCTCGCTGTGGACGATCTGGATATCGTTCACACCATCCACCCTGGTTCCAGTCTCGGGCTGGGTCGGTTTGCGCAACTATTCTTCGGTTGCAGCATCGCGGAACTGGCAGATTGCCTTGGACAATCTGCTGCTGTTTGGCATCGCCTTCGTGTTGCTGAGTCTGGCGACCGGCCTCATCCTTGCGATCCTGCTCGATCAGCGCATTCGCGGCGAGAACCTGTTGCGCTCCATCTTCCTCTATCCTCTGGCGGTGTCATTCGTCGTCACCGGCACGGTCTGGAGTTGGCTGCTCAATCCTGGTCTCGGGGTCCAGAAGCTGGTCCGCGACCTCGGCTGGACCTCCTTCCGGTTCGACTGGCTGATCGACCGCGACATGGCCATTTGGACCATTGTCATCGCTGCGATCTGGCAATCCTCCGGTTTCGCCATGGCGCTGTTCCTCGCCGGCCTCCGCTCCGTCGACGCCGACCTGATCAAGGCCGCGCAAATCGATGGCGCCGGACCGATCCGAATGTACCGGCGCGTCATCCTGCCGACCCTTTGGCCGATCACCATCACCGTCATCGTCATTCAGCTGCAGTTCGCGATTTCGACCTTCGACCTCGTCCGCGCGCTCACCAATGGTGGGCCCGGCATCGCCACCCAGCTGCCGGCACTCGTCGTCTACGACCTGATGTTCCAGCGCAGCCTGCTCGGACGGGGAGCGGCGGCTGCAGTGCTCATGTTGCTCATTCTTCTCGCGGTTCTGCTGCCCTACGCAGGGTGGCGCTATGTCCAGCGGCGGCGGGCGATCCATGCGTGAGAAAAACTTCGCGCCAAGCCGGATTCTGATCTATCTCGTCGTCTCGCTGATCGCTGCAGCATGGCTCGCGCCATTGGTTGTTGTCGTGCTGAACTCGCTCCGCACCAACGAGGAGATCGCGCAGGCCTCGATGATCGGCTGGCCGAAACAATGGGCATGGAGCAACTACGCCGCGGCCTGGAGCGGTTTCTGCGTCGCCGAGACTTGCGCCGGCATCCGGCCGTACATGCTGAACTCCGCGCTGGTCACGATCCCCGCGACGATCTTCTCGACCCTGCTCGGCGCTGTCGCCGGGTACGCCGTGTCGCTCTGGCGTTTTCGCGGCGATAGCTGGATCTACGGCATCGTGACTCTTGGCCTCTTCCTTCCCCAGCAGATGCGCTTGCTTCCCTGGACCATCGTGTTGCGCGATACGGGCCTGATGAACACGCTCACGGGCCTGGTCGTGATCCACACGATCCAGGGGCTCTCCTTTACCGTCTTGTTCTGCCGAAACTACTACACTGCCATCCCGCAGGATTTGATTAGAGCTGCGCGCATCGATGGCGCAGGGTTCTTTCGCATTTTCTGGCGCATCATCCTGCCGCTCTCGCCGCCTATTCTGGTCGTCACCGTGATCTGGCAGTTCACGCATATCTGGAACGAGTTTCTCTACGGCGTGACATTCACGACCGGTCAGCAGCAGCCGGTCACCGCCGCGCTGATCGCGCTATCCGCCGCGGTCGCCGACATCCCGCAGCATGGCGTGCAAAGCGCGGCGGTGATGATCGCCGCCCTGCCGACCCTGCTGATCTATCTGATCGGCGGCAAGTATTTCGTGCGCGGCCTCACCGCCGGGGCCGTGAAATGATCGGATCGTCATGGCAGCATTAAGCATTCGCTCCCTGTCCAAGCGCTACGCCAATCTGGAGGTGCTGAAGGGCATCGATCTCGACATCGAGAGCGGTGAATTCACCGTGCTCGTCGGCCCATCCGGCTGCGGCAAGTCCACGCTGCTCAACATCATCGCCGGGCTCGACCTCCCGAGCGCAGGCACTGTGGAAATCGGCGGACGTGTCGTCAACGACGTCCCGCCGAAGGATCGCGACATCGCCATGGTGTTCCAGTCCTACGCGCTCTATCCGTCGATGACGGTGCGCCAGAACATCACCTTCGGCATGGAATGCCGTCACGTGCCGAAGGCGGAACAGGAGAAGGCGCTGGCGAATGTGGCCAGGCTGCTCCAGATCGAGCCGCTGCTCGGCCGCAAGCCGTCGCAGCTCTCCGGCGGCCAGCGCCAGCGTGTGGCGATGGGCCGGGCGCTCGTGCGCGATCCCCTGCTCTTCCTGTTCGACGAGCCGCTCTCCAATCTCGATGCCAAGCTGCGCGTCGAGATGCGGATGGAAATCAAGCGGCTGCACCAGCGCATCGGCGCCACCATCGTCTATGTCACCCACGACCAGATCGAGGCGATGACGATGGCGACGCGCATCGCCGTGATGCATCGGGGCGTGGTGCAGCAATTTGCCGACCCCGATACCGTGTATCGCTATCCCGCCAATCTGTTCGTGGCGCGCTTCATGGGCTCGCCGCCGATGAACACGATGCCGGCACGGCTCGAGGCCGATGCCGGCGGGCCTGTGGTCGTGATCGGCGCGGGACGGCCGGACGAGGTCCGCCTCCGCCTTGGCCAATACGACGCGGCGGCCCCCTTCGTCGGCCGTGATGTGGTGGTCGGGATCAGGCCGGAATGCATCGCCGAGGGCAGCCGCATATTTTCCGCCGATCCACCCGTCGTCGTCAACGCGCCGGTGGAGATGGTCGAGCCGACGGGGGCCGAAACGATCGTGCTGCTGCGGCTTGGCGGCGAGCCTGCGCTGGCGCGCATCACGCCGGACATCCGCCCCACACCGGGCGCCGCCGCCCCGTTCGCGCTCGACACGCGCCGCATCTGCCTGTTCGACCCCGAGACGGAGCGACTGATCGCATGACAAGAACGAGCTATGCCGGTCTTAAGGACCGCGTGGTGTTGATCACCGGTGGTGCCAGCGGTATCGGTGCCGCCTTCGTGCGGGCGTTCGCGGCGCAAGGGGCTCGCGTCGCGCTGCTGGATCTCGATGAAGCAGCCGGCCGGGCGCTGGTCGCGGAAGTGAAGGCTGCGTCCGGGACCGTACCATTGTTCGTGCCGTGCGACCTCCTCGACATCGACGCCCTGCGCGGCGCCATGGCGCAGGTCCACGGATCGCTTGGCGATGCCGCGGTTCTCGTCAACAACGCCGCCAATGACCAGCGCCAGGTACTGGCCGAGGTAACCCCGGCCGAGTTCGACTGGATGATCGGTGTCAACCTCAAGCACGTCTTCTTTGCCGCGCAAGCGGTGGTGCCACAGATGCAGGCCCGAGGCGGCGGCTCAATCATCAACATGTCGTCGATTGCCTGGATGCGCGGCGCGCCGGGGCTGCCGGTCTACGCCGCGGCAAAGGCCGCGATCATCGGCTTCACCAATTCGCTCGCCCGGTCGCTCGGGCCCGACCGCATCCGCGTCAACGCGATAGCGCCGGGGATGGTGATCACGGAGCGTCAGCGCCGGCTGTGGTATCCGGACGACCAGGCGATCGCCGAGCTGCGCACGCGTCAGGCCATTCCCGACGCGGTGACGCCGGACGACATCGCCAACATGGCGCTGTTCCTCGCTTCCGATGAGAGCCAGCGCATCACGCGCCAATGTTTTCAGGTCGACGCCGGTCTCGGCTAGAGCGTGTACTCACAACCCGAACTGCCTCGTAGAGGTCCGCTCCGTATCTGATAGCAGTCGCGTGAGCGCACCTCACCTTGGGCCGAGATGGGCCAAAAGCGGCTGTCGTATACGTCTCTTGAACTGGAAGGAGAGGCCGCCTTGCAAACGGCATCTCCTTCGTGCGGGAGGCGAAGATGGATGAGAGATGTCGTCAAGACCTGATGAACGAGAGCAGGTCGGGGTTGAGGACTTCCGCATGTGTGGTGAGCATGCCATGGGGGTAGCCGGGATACGTCTTCAGCGACCCGTTCCTGAGCAAGTCGACCGCACGCGGCACGGAACTTGCGAACGGGACGACTTGATCAGCCTCGCCATGCATCACCAGCACCGGCACAGTGATCTTCTTGAGGTCTTCAGTATAATCTTCGAGCCAAGAGTCGACAGTCGCGTAGTGAGCGAGAGCACCGCCGGCCATACCTTGGCGCCACCAGTTCGCGATGATTGCCTCCGAAGGCTTGGTCCCATCGAGGTTGTACCCGTAGAACGGATTCTCAGGAACGAAACGGTAAAATTCCGACCGGTTGCCCAGCACGCCTGCCCGGATCGCTTCGAACCACTCCGGCGGTTGACCGGACACGTTGTTCTCGCTCCGGTACATGTTCGGCGTCAGTGAAGCGACCAGCACCGCCTTCGCGACGCGCTCCTGGTGGCGAGCGACATAGCGAGCCACCTCACCGCCCCCTGTCGAGTGCCCGATGTGGATCGCGTCGCGCAAGTTGAGGTGTTCAGTCAGGGCCGCGAGGTCGGCAACCCAGTGGTCCATGTCGTTGCCATGGCCGGGCTGGTCGGACCGGCCGTGGCCGCGCCGGTCGTGGGCGATCACACGGTAGCCGTGGCGAAGGAAGAAGGTCATCTGGGCGTCCCAGTCGTCCGCTGTCAGCGGCCAGCCGTGACTGAAAACGATCGGCTGGCCTGAGCCCCAGTCCTTGTAGAAGATGCTTACGCCGTCTGTAGTCGTGATCGTCGACATCGAGTCGCTCCATCTGCGCTGTTAGATCTTTGTTGAAACGTTTGCGGACGGGGGTCTAAAAAAGCAGGCGGGCCCAAGCTGATCAGGCCACAGATCGCGCCCCCTGGCTTTCCAGAAGACACGATGTTCAGCGGCCTCGCCGGCGAGCCCTTGCCGTGGCAACACCCGATCGCCGACGCGTTATCGCCGGATCCCGCGCGACGCTATTCGTCGTTCCTGCGCATTCGCGCGCGTTTCCCGCTAAATGAGGGACCACTCTCGATCGCGCTGCAGAATCGTCGAGGCCGTACTGAATTGCGATCACGCCGTTCCTATCCGCCTGGAGTGCCGGGATCACTTTGCTGAAGACGATACTATGCTTCGGCGAAGACATTGTTCGTTGTCCTTTTTTTGGTTGAACTGCGAAACGGTAAATCCCTCTTTGGCTCCTGACCAAGACCTTGTAGGCTTCAAGCTATGCCTGGAAGATATACGAGGGATCATGGAGCTCCGGCACCTGCGTTATTTCGTTGCCGTCGCTGAAGAAGGCAGCCTGCTGAACGCCGCCGAACGGCGACTGAACACCTCCCAGCCGTCCTTGAGCCGGCAAATTCGCGATCTGGAGGCCGAAGTCGGCGTCCAGTTATTGGAACGCCAGGCGCGAGGCGTGACGCTGACCGCTGCCGGACGCGTGTTTCTCGATCATGCGCGGCTGGCGCTGCTGCAGGTCGAGGCCGCAACGGAAGGGGCCCGGCAGACGGCGCAACCGCAAAGGCCCGTCCTCTCGATGGGCTTTCTCGTCGGGCTGGAGGTGATGTGGCTCCCCCAGTTGCTGCGCATCCTCCGCGAGGAAGCCCCCGATGTCGACGTGACGCTCAGCACGCAATCTTCGCCAGAACTCGCACTGGCATTGATGCGGGGAAAGCTGGACATCGCTTTCCTTCGTCCCGAGAAAGACAACGAGGGCGTCGTCTTCAAGATATTGGCGAAGGAGCCCTTGATTGCCGTGCTGCCGGCCGAACACCGCTTGGCATCACGGAAGAAGATTCGTCCGCAGGATCTCGCCCGCGAGATCTATGTCAGCTCGGCAAGAACATCGCCGGTCTTGCAAGAGGTCATACAGAATTACGCATCTCGGGTCGGCATTACCCTCAAGGCGAAGTATGAAGGCGAAAACATATCATCGGCCATGTCGCTAGTGGCTTCCACAGGCGGAATTAGCCTCGTCCCGCTCTATGCGCAGAACATGCTTGCACCGAACGTCGTCGCCAGAGCGCTCGAGGGCGGCACGCCGACGGTCGATCTGGCGCTGGGATACAATCGGACCAATCCGTCACCCCTGCTCCGCCGGCTTTTGTCCCGCGCGGATGAATTGGTTGCAAACGTTCAAAATCAGAGCATCATTCGCTACGTTGAAGCTGACTAGTAGCCGATGCGAGAGTCCGCAACGGATCACAAGCCGCCGATCACGCCCCAGGTGGGAGTCCGCTTTGCGCCGGCAAGCCGACGTTTGTGAGTACGCGTCCTAGCTAGCCTGCCTGCCCTTGCGCATGGTCGCCAGCACAATGTCGGCTGCGAGCACGCTCGGCGACTTGTTGCCGGTCGACATGATCGTATCGAGCCGGGCGAACGCCTCCACTTGCTGTCGGCGCAGCGGTGAATCGGTCAGAAGCTCCGAGAGCGCGGGCGCCAGCTTCTCCCGCGTGCAGTCTTCCTGCAAGAACTCCGGGATAATATCCTTGCCGATCACGAGATTGGCGAGAATCACCGAGGAGACGCGGATCGCGCGGCGCAGGATGAAGGCTTCGATCGCGCCGACGCGATAGGCCGTCACCATCGGAATGCCCGATAGCGCGAGCTCCAGCGTCACCGTACCCGATTTCGCCAGCGCCGCGCGCGCGATACGGAAGGCGGCACGCTTCTCGTTCTCGCCGACCACGATCTGAGGCTCGACCGGCCAGTTCGCGATGCCTTCGCGAATGGTGGCTTCGAGATGCGGCATGGTCGGCAGCATCAGTTCGAACGCGCGGCCTTCGGTCTGCAATCTGCCGAGCGTCGCGCCGAAGACGTCGAGATGGTGCCTGATCTCGCTGCGGCGGCTGCCGGGCAACACCAACAAGACCGGCGGCTCGCCGTCGCGACGCGCCTGCTCCTCCGCGTTCGGGCGCAGCGAGGGCAATTGCTCGATCAGGGGATGGCCGACATAGCTGCATGGCGGCCCGCCGAGCTTGCGATATTCCTCCGGCTCGAACGGCAACAGGCCGAGCACATGGTCGACATAGCCGAGCATGGTCCGCGCCCGTCCCGGCCGCCAGGCCCAGAGCTGCGGCGAGACGTAGTCGACGATCGGGATCGCCGGATTGCGCGCCCGCACGCGGCGGGCCACGCGGTGGGTGAAGTCGGGACTGTCGATGATGACGAGCGCGTCCGGCGCGGCCTCGGTCACGGCTTCCGCGGTCTCGCGGATCAGCCGCAGGATCTTCGGCAATTGCTGCACGACCGCGGCGAAGCCGACGATCGAGAGCTGCTCGATCGGAAACAGCGTATCGAGGCCCTGGCGCGCCATGGTGTGGCCGCCGACGCCCACGAACTGCACGCCGTCGCCGAGGCGCTGGCGTAGCACCTTCATCAAGGCGCTGCCGAGCCGGTCGCCGGATTCCTCCGTGGCGATCAGGAAGATCTTGCGCTTGGGATCGCGACCTTGCATCACGCCGGCAGGCCGATGACGAAGAGATATTTTGCGTCTGCGACTGCGATCATCGCCTGCGGCTCGGCCGCGATGGTGTTGCCGGCGACGACGGCGATGCCGGCGAGGCCTGCGGCGGCGACGCCCTCAAGGGTGCGCGGGCCGATCGTCGGCAGGTCGAAGCGCAAATCCTGACCGCTCTTTGGTACTTTCACCAGCACGCCGCGCCCCGTGGCGGCTCGGATGCGGCCCTCTTCGCGCAACCTTGCCACGCGCGCGAGCAGCGCATCGGTGCCCTCGATATCCTCGACCGCCACCACATGACCGTCGATCACGACCGCGGCCTGGCCGATGTCGAACGGACCGAGCGCGGTCAGCACCGCGCGCCCGCGCTCGATGTCGGTCTTGCCGGTGTCGCTCGGCCAGGCGCGGCTGATGCAGCCCTCGGGCATCAAGAGGTCGGGCGCGACGTCCTTGATGCCGACCATGCGAAAGCCGCCCTGCTCGAGAATGCGCCCGACGCCGGACAACAAATGATCGTCGCCGCCGCGGAAGGCGCGGATGACATTGCCGAGCAGCCGGAGAGTCGTGAAGTCGATCCGGACCTCCGAGAGCGAAGGCCGTACCAGCGTGCCGATGAAGATCAGGTCGCGGCAGCCCTCCTCGCGAAACAGCCGCATGGCACGGCCGAGCTGGCCAACCGAGATCCAGCGATGTCGGAATTTTTCCACCCGTGCCGGATCGCAGGCCCCCCGCAGGGGAAACAACACCGGCGTGATGCCGCGGGCGGCGAGCGAGTCGGCAACCGCGAACGGCATTGCCCCACCGCCAGCGACCACGCCGACCGGCGATGAAATGTCCGAAGCCGCCGATGTCATGCCCGCGGCCATCCCATCATCACTTCGCGATGGCGGGAAGACAGAGCGGGCGCTTGCCCTTGCCGATGAAGTCGAGGATTTCGCCGATCGCCGGATCTTCACCGGCGAGCGGCCGCGCCGCCTCCAGCCGTTCGGCAAAGGTAGCGGGGCCATGGAAGAGTTTCTGATAGAACGCGCGCACGGTCGCAAGCCGCTGCTTGGTGAACTTGCGCCGCTTCATGCCGATCAGGTTGAGGCCTTCGAGTACGGCATACTGGCCGTTGACGAGGCCGAACGGAATGACGTCGTCGCGCACGCCGCACACCCCGCCGACCATCACCTGCGGGCCGATGCGGGTGAACTGATGCACCGCGGACAGGCCGCCGATGAAGACGAAATCACCGATCTCGCAGTGACCGCCGAGCGTGGCCGAGGTCGCGAAGATCACGTCGTTGCCGACATGGCAGTCATGGCCGACATGGCTGCAATTCATGAAATAGTTGCGGTCGCCGACCTCTGTGACGCCGCCGCCTGCAACCGTGCCGGCGTTCATGGTCACGGACTCGCGGATCGTGCAGCCCGAACCGATCTTGAGCTTCGTCAATTCGCCACGATAGCTGAGCGATTGCGGCGGCGTGCCGAGCGAGGCGAACGGATAGATGGTGCAATCGTCACCAATCGTGGTCTGCGCGGTGATATGCACATGTCCGATCAGCTTGCAGTTACTGCCGATCACGACATGCGGGCCGATGATGCAATAGGGTCCGATCTCGGTGCCCTCGCCGATCACGGCGCCGTCCGCGATCCGTGCGGTGGGATCAATCTTACTCATCAAGCAATCTGACTCATCAAGAAGGTCTGATTAGGTGTTGAAGTCGCTCGGTTTTCCGCTGGTTAGCGCGACTATGCCCGATCTGTCCAGTGACGTATGATCTCGCCGTGTTTCAAGTGCCGGATGAGGCAGCCTTCCCGGCTCATCAACAAGTTCACGTGGAGCTTCAGGTATCGTGGTCAGGGCCCTGGCACTTCTGCTCGCACAGCTCGTGACCGCGCCGATCGTATCCGAGACGATCGAGACCGCCGAACACCGCCCCATCGACCTCGCGACGTTCGAATGCCGCGACATCAGCCGCAGCACGGTGCTCCAGCGGGTCTGTTATGACCGTGCGCAGCAGGCCCTCGTCGTAGCCGTGGACGGCGCTTACGACCGCTATTGCGGCGTGCCGGTCGACGCGGTCGAGCGCCTGCTGGGCGCACCGTCCATGGGCCAGTTCTTCAACCAGAACATCAAGCGCGAGGTCAGCGGCGGCCGGTACGCGTGCCCTGCACGCGAGCCTATCCAGAGAAGTTAGTCCCGCTCAGTCGGTCAGCATGGCGCCGACATCGGCCTCCGCAACCACCTGGCCGTTTACCTTGGCGTCGCCGTGAAACCACCACATGGCCTTGCGGCGGCCGATCGAGCGCATGTGATATTCGATGGTATCGCCGGGCAGCACCGGCTTGCGGAACTTGCACTTGTCGATGGTCAGGAAATACACCGCGCGCGGCTTCTCGGTGCCCTCGACCGACTTGATGCCGATCACACCCGCAGTCTGCGCCATCGCTTCGATCATCATGACACCGGGATAGACCGGGCGATCGGGAAAATGGCCCTGGAACGGCGGTTCGTTGAAGGTGACGTTCTTGATGCCGATGCCGCTGTAATCGGTGCGGATGTTGATCACGCGATCGATCAGCAGCATCGGAAAACGGTGCGGGAGCGTTTGCAGGATCATGTTGATGTCCACAAGCTCGAACCTGACCGGTGCTTCGTCCGTCACTCCCGTTCCTCCTGCTTCGGATCGGCCTTGCTGTCGCGCGCCAGGCGCTCCACCGCCAAAATTTCCTTGAACCACTGCCTGGTCGGCTTGGCAAAAAAACCACCCCAGCGTCCGTTGGGAGGGACGTCGTCCTTGACGCCACTCATGGCAGTCACCTGAGCTCCATCCCCGATCTTGACGTGATTGTTGATGCCCACCTTCGCTCCCAGCGCCACGTTGTCGCCGAGGGTCAGGCTGCCCGCAAGGCCGATCTGGGCTGCCAGCAGGCAGTGCCGGCCAATGGTCACATTGTGGCCGATCTGGACCTGATTGTCGATTTTGGTCCCCTCGCCGATCACGGTGTCACGCAAGGACCCGCGATCAATGGTGGTGCCGGCGCCGACCTCCACGTTGTTCTGAATCAGCACGCGGCCGGTCTGGGGCACCTTCAGGTGGCCCTCGGGGCCGAAGAAGATGAAGCCGTAGCCGTCCTGGCCGATCGAGCAGCCGGGATGGATCAGCACATCGTTGCCGATCAGCGCGCACTGGATGGCGGTGCGTGCCCCGACATTGCAGTCCCGGCCGATCTTGACGCCGGGCCCGATCACGGCCCCCACACCGATCACTGTGCCGCTGCCGATCTCCACGTCGGGGCCGATCACGGCCAGGGCATCGACGATCACGCCGTCCTCAAGCCTCGCCGTGGGGTCGATGATGGCCGACGGCGCGATGCCGTCGTTGCCGGTCCAGGATTGCGGCCGGAGCGCGTCGCCATGCCACTCCCGCGCGATCCTGACGAAGGCGCGGAACGGCTGTGGCGCCCGCAGCACGGCCACATGCGCGGGCACCCGGGCCTCGAAGCGCGGGCTCACCAGGCAAGCACCGGCCTTGGTCGTCTTGAGCTCATCGGCATATTTGAGATTGTCGAAGAACGTCAGGTGCATCGGGCCGGCTTCGTCGAGCGAAGCAAGACCCCTGATGATTTGGCCGCCCCTGGCGGGATCGACCAGCTCCGCCTTGGTCAGCGTGGCTATGTCAGCCAGCGCTGAGGCGGGCGGCTGTGTGAAGAAGGTCGGCTGCGCCATTCCACCCCGTCGCGGTCCGGCTTCGGCATGAAGCGGCCAAGCCGCATCATGCCTGATCTCCTGGATTGGCACGATCCCTTTCGGAAACCGGCTCCTGTGGTCCGGATCGTGCCGTGCTGATCGAATTAGAACGAGGTGCCGCCGCCGAACCGGAACTCCTGCGTACGGTCGTTCTTGCCCTTGGTCAGCGGCACGGCGTAGTCGAAGCGCAGCGGACCGAACGGCGAGGCCCAGATCAAGCCGACGCCGACCGACGACCGAACGGCATTGCCGTTGTCATACACCAGGCCGGTGCAGGTTCCAGCCGAGGCTGGATTGATGGTCGACGGCGTGCAGCTCGAATTCTTGGTCGTGGTCATTTCGTTGGTCACCGACCACGTCGTCGGGCCTTGATAGTCGAACAGTCCGCCGGCGTCGGCATAGACGGCGCCCTTCAGACCCACTTCCTTCGGCAGGAACCAGAACGGCATCTGCAATTCGAGCGAAGCGCCCCAATATTTGGTGCCGCCAAGCGCGTCCTGCGTGCCGAAGGGGTTCAAATCGCGCGGGCCGATGCCGTTCGGGGCAAAGCCGCGGACGAGGTTCGGGCCCATCTGGAAGTGATCGAGCATGCGCAGATCCTGGCTGCCGATCTTGTTCAGCATGCCGCCCTGGACGCGAGCGAGGCCGACGATATCGGACACCAGCGGAGTGTAGTACTTCGCGTCAACCACAGTCTTCAGGTAGGAGACGTCGCCGCCGACGCCGGCGAAGTCCTGCCGGAAATCGACCAGCAGACCGTCGGTGGGGTTCTTGTTGTTGTCGAGCGTGTTGTAGGTCAACGTGTAGCCGAGCGCCGAGGTCAGGGTCTTGCCGTTGGCAAGCTCCTTGCGCACCGGCAGCGAGGCTTCGCCATCGCTGTAGCAGCCGAGGCCGTTGGTCGAGCTCAGGTCGATCCCATTCGCATTGGCGAAGGCCGGGCTCGGGTTAAAAGCCGCCGTGCCCAAATTGTTATTACAGTTCGCCAGGTAAGACGGCAGCGTGATTTGCTGCTGATAGATCGAGTAGCGCACCTGCAGCGACAGATCTTCACGCAGGGAGAAACCGAGGCGCGGCGAGAAGCCGAGCGTCTTGGTGCCGTAGGAGATGTAGCTGTTGGACCTCTGCTCACGCTGATAGAGGTCGAGACCCAGCGCGACCCGGTAGTCGAGCAGATAGGGTTCGACGAACGACAGCGAATAGCCGCGGGCATACTGGCCGTAGGTCACCGCCGCCTTGGCGAACAGGCCGCGGCCGAGCAAATTGCGTTCGGAGACCGAGACTTCGGCCAGCGCGCCGTCGGTGGTGGAATAACCACCCGAGACCGAGAAGTCGCCGGTCGATTTCTCTTCCATGTCCACGAGCAGGATCACGCGGTCGCTCGACGAGCCGGGCTCCGTCGTGATCTTCACGGTCTTGAAATAGTCGAGGTTCTTCAAGCGACGCTCGGCACGGTCGACCAGCGCGCGGTTGTAGGCATCGCCCTCGGAGACGTCGAACTCGCGACGGATCACGTAGTCGCGGGTGCGGGTGTTGCCGCGCAGGTTGATGCGCTCGATATAGGTGCGCGGGCCCTCGTCGATGTTGAACACGACCGACACGGTGTGCGCCTCGAAGTTGCGGTCGCCGCCGGGACGGACCACGGCGAAGGCATAACCGCGCCGCGAGGCTTCGATCTGCATCTCCTCAACCGATTTCTCGACCGATTCGACGTTGTAGAGCGAACCGACATTGACGCGCGAATAGTTGCGCATCGAGGTGGGATCGAAGTTCGGAATGCTGGAGCGGAAGTCGATCGAGCCGACCCGGTATTGCGAGCCTTCCTCGATCTTGAAGGTGACGTTGAAGCCCTTCTTCTCCGGATCGTATTCGGTGAGCGCGGCCACGACCTGGACGTCGGCGAAACCGTTCTTGAGATAGAAGCGGCGGATCAGGTCGCGGTCGGCCTCGACCCGATCGGGATCGTAAATGTCGCTGCTGGCGAGGAAGCTCAGCAGGTTCGATTCGTGCGTCTTGATGACGTCGCGCAGGCGGTACGACGAGTACGCGTTGTTGCCGACGAACTCGATCGACTTGACGCCGGTCTTGGAGCCTTCCTCGACCGTGAAGATGAGATCGACGCGGTTGTTCGGCTGCTCGATGACTTCGGGCGTGACGCGGACGTCGTAGCGGCCGGAACGGCGATAGATTTCGGCGATGCGCAGCGTGTCGGACTGCACCATGGCGCGGGAGAAGGTGCCGCGCGCCTTGGACTGGACTTCACCGGTGAGCTGCTCGTCCTTGATCTTCTTGTTGCCCTCGAAGGCAATGCGGCCGATCACCGGGTTTTCCACCACGGAGACGACGATCTGGCCACCGGCACCGCGGTTGATCCTGACGTCCTGGAACAGGCCGGTCTCGATCAACGCCTTGAGGCCGTCGTCGATGGCACCCTGATCCAGGCGACCGCCGGGACCCGGCTTGAAGTAGGAGCGGATCGTCTCCACCTCGACCCGGCGATTTCCTTCGACGGAAATCGACTGCACTGTCTGAGCAAGCGCAGACGAAGACACAAAGGCAGCCCCAACCGGGGCAAGCACCGGCGCGCCGAACATGATCAGGGTTGCGAGCAAGCCCCCCCGGAGTCGCAGTCCAAACTTCATTGCGCAACGCGCCCTTATCATTCCGTACCAGACCCAACCCCAACGCCGGTCTGGAGATTCCCCAAGTTCAAGCCGCTTGTAGACAATTTCATCGACGCAGCAAACGGCCGAGCGCGCCGTAATTTCATTTTCATTCCAAGACGTTGCCCAAGAGCAACGCCCGGCAACGCCACAAAAAAGCCCCTATCAGGATGAGGCCATCCGGAGGATGTCGTTATAGGTCGCAAACACCATCAACATCAGCACCAAGCCAAGCCCGATTCGGAACCCCATCTCCTGAGTCCGCTCGGACAGAGGCCGACCACGGGCGACCTCCGCCGCATAGAACATAAGGTGACCGCCATCGAGCAGCGGGATCGGGAACAGATTCAGCAGGCCGATCGACACCGACAGCACCGCGCAGAGGTTGATCACGAACTGGAACCCGGCGCTGGCCGCCTGCCCCGACATCTTGGCAATGCCAAGCACGCCGCTGACCTCGTTCGGATTGCCGTTCCCGACGAACAACGAGCCCAGGAACTTGAAGGTGCTGGTGATGATGAACCAGACCTGTTCAACCCCGATCTTGAGCGCTTCGCCGACGCCGACCGGCGATGTCGAGACCTCACCGGCCTGAGACTTGTGCTCGATGCCGAGCACGCCGAGACGGTGGCTGTTGCCGAAGGGATCCTTGCGCTCGAGCAGCGCCGGCGTCGCGGTCAGCGACACGATGGTGCCGTCTCTCTTGACTTGGAATGCAAGCGGCGAACCGGCATTCATCGCAACCATGCGCTGCATGTCGGCAAAGCTCTCGATCGGCTTGCCGTCGATCTGGACGACGACGTCGCCAATCTTGAAGCCGGCTGCCGCCGCAGCGCCGTCGGCGACGACACCGTCGACGCGCGCGATCGTGCTCGGCTTGCCGTAATACAGCGCCATGCCGGCGAAGATCAGCGCGCCCAAAATGAAATTGGCGATCGGTCCGGCGGCAACGATGGCGGCGCGCGGACCGACTTTCTTGTGATGGAAGCTCCCGGCGCGCTCCTCGGCCGTCATGGCCGCAAGCTTCTCGGACGACGGCGTCGAAGCCTCGCTCTCGTCGCCGAAGAACTTGACGTAGCCGCCGAGCGGGATCGCCGAAATCTTCCAGCGGGTGCCATGGCGGTCGTTGAAGCCGACCAGTTCCGGTCCGAAACCGAGCGAGAAAGTTAACACGCGAACGCCCGCCCAGCGCGCGACCAGGAAATGGCCGAGCTCATGAAAGAACACGACGATGGTCAGGACGAACAGGAAGGGAACCGCGTAGCCGAGGAGCCCATGGCTCAACGTATTGAAACTATGGACGAAAAAGTCGATCATCGAATTCCCTCATCCAGCGCCGCAAGGCCCTGGCCCCGAACCGTCTAGGATGCCTTTAAGGCAATTTGAGGCAATAGGGCGGCAGCCCTATTTCGCGCAACATGGTCAACAGCGATTGCATCGTCGGCTGACGTCAGCGGGGCCTGGTTCCCGCTGCGGAGCCAGTCGTCCAGCGTCGCCTCCACCAGCCGGGCAATCGCCCCGAACCGGATCTTGCCGGCGATGAAGGCGGCGACCGCGACCTCGTTGGCGGCGTTGTAGACGGTGGTCGCCCCCTTCCCGGTGCGGAGCGAATCGAAGGCCAGGCGCAGCCCCGGGAAGCGCTCGAAATCCGGAGCCTCGAAGGTCAACTGGCCGATCTTGGCCAGATCGAGCCTGGCGGCCGGACCCTTGATGCGGTCGGGCCAGCCGAGGCAATGCGCGATCGGCGTGCGCATGTCGGGTGCGCCGAGCTGGGCCACGACCGAGCGATCGGTGAACTCGACCATGCCGTGAATGATCGACTGCGGATGAACGAGGACGTCGATCTCGTCGGGCGAGAGCGCGAACAGATAGGAGGCCTCGATCACCTCGAGCCCCTTGTTCATCATCGAGGCGGAATCGATCGTGATCTTCTGGCCCATGCTCCAGTTCGGATGCTTCAGGGCTTGCGCGAGTGTCGCTTGCTCGATGTCGGCAGGCTTCCAGGTCCGGAACGGGCCGCCGGAGGCCGTGATGATGACCCGGACGAGCTCGTCACGATTGCCCGAGCCTAGCGCCTGGAACAGCGCATTGTGCTCGGAATCCGCCGGCAGGATGCAGGCGCCCGCTTTCGCCGCGCGCTGCATGAAAAAATCACCGGCGCAGACGAGACATTCCTTGTTGGCGAGCGCGACATGCGCGCCGCGATCGACCGCCGCCAGTGCCGGCTTCAGCCCGGCCGCGCCACTCACGGCGGCCATCACCCAATCGGCCGGACGCGCGCCGGCCTCGATCACCGCGCTTTCGCCGGCGCCGCATTCGGTGCCGGTGCCCGCGAGCGCGGCCTTGAGCTCGGCAAACTTGGTGGTGTCGGCGATCGCGACATAGCGCGCGGAAAACTCTTTCGCGAGTTTTGCCAGCGCCTCGACATTGCCGTTCGCCGTCAGCGCCTCGACACGGTAGCGCTCGGGAGAGGCGCGCAGCAGGTCCATCGTGCTGTCGCCGATCGAACCGGTGGCGCCGAGAACCGTGACGCTGCGGACGGTCGACGCCGCAGCCTTGTTGTTACGCAATGGAACCGCGCTCATATGTTCACCAAACCATAAGACCGCTTCCGGCGCTATGCACACCATGGCGGAGGAAGCCGATAATCCATGCCACCAGGATGGCAGCGACAAAACCGTCCAGACGGTCCAATAGCCCGCCGTGGCCGGGAATTAAGTGACTGGAATCCTTGACATCGAAGCGCCGCTTGACCGCGGATTCGAACAGATCGCCGCAGGCCGACACGACCGAAAGGACCGCGGCGACGAGCAGCAATGGAACTATCTTTCCAAGCCCGCAAGCGGCAAAGCCGGCCGCGACCAAAAGGCTCGCGGCAAAGCCGCCGAGCGCCCCTGACCAGGTCTTCTTCGGGCTCACCCGCGGCCACAGCTTCGGTCCGCCGATGCCGCGGCCGGCGAAATAGCCGCCGATATCGGTCGCCCACACCACGAGCAGCACGAACATCAGCGCGGCGAAGCCGTTCACGAGATCCTTCCGCAGCAGGATCGAGGCGAGTAGCGCCGCCGACGCATAGGCGAATCCGGAGGCAGCCCAGATGAACTTGCCCCGCGCGATCACCGTCACGACCGCACCGCCAATGAGGCCGGTGATGATTGCGGTTTTGAGCGCGCCGAAGGCAACGCACAAGCCCATCGTGGCGATGACGATCGTCCCCGCCCCGGTCAGCGCGGTCGAGCCTGCGCCCACCACCATCAGCCATTCCGCGAACAGCCCGATCGACACCAGGGTGACCAGCAGTGCCCATAGCCAGCCGCCGGCATAAGCGAGCGCAATGGCGAGCGGCGCCAGCACCAGCGCTGCGAGGATTCGCATCACGAGATTGCTCGGGGCAGGCTGAGAGCCGGCCGGTGCGGAGTCGGGTTCGCTCACGAGGCGGTTTTCGCGACCAGGCCGCCGAAACGGCGCTCGCGCCTGGCGAATTCGGCGATTGCGCCTTCCAGCGCCGCCTTGTCGAAATCGGGCCAGTGAATCGGCACGAAGACAAGCTCGCTATAGGCGGCCTGCCACATCAGGAAGTTGGACAGGCGCTGCTCGCCACTGGTGCGGATGATGAGATCGGGATCGGGAATGTCGGGCGCGTCGAGATGCGCGCCCAGTGTCTCGGCATCGATCGTGTCAGGATTGCGCCGGCCCTCTGCGACTTCGCGCGCGAGCTTCTGCGCCGCCTTCGCGATCTCCTGGCGCGAACCGTAATTGAAGGCGACGACGAGCGTGAGCCGCGTGTTATCGCGCGTCAGTTCCTCCGCCTCGTTGAGAAGTGCGCAGATGTCGCCTTCCAGCCCGTCCCGCTCGCCGATGATGCGCACCTTGACGCCATCGCGATGCAGGCTCGCCAGATCGTTGCGGATGAAGCGGCGCAACAGGCCGAACAGATCGCCGATCTCGCTCGCCGGGCGCGACCAGTTTTCCGAACTGAAGGAGAAGATGGTGAGATAGCGGATGCCAAGCTCGTGCGACGCGCGAACCACGCGGCGCAGGGCCTCCACGCCGCGGCGATGGCCTTCCGCCCGTGGCAAGCCGCGCGCGGCCGCCCAACGTCCGTTGCCATCCATGATGATGGCGACATGCGCAGGCGCATCGGACCGATCTGGTCCTTCCGTTGCGGGCGCGGCGGCGTTGGACATGAGGCTGCCTTAAAGCATGATCCGGACCCGAAGGGCCGCGTTAGCGCAAAGTGCGAAGCGGTTTTCCGAAAAGATCATGCGCGAACAATAACCTAAAGCGCGATCCATCGCGCTTTAAACGGTGAGGATTTCTTTTTCCTTGGCGGCCAGCAACTGGTCGATCTCGGAGATCGTGCCGTCGGTCGCCTTCTGCACCTCGTCGGCGTGGCGCTTCTGATCGTCCTCGGACATCTCGTGATTCTTCTCGAGCTTCTTGAGAACGTCGAGACCGTCGCGGCGGACATGGCGAGTGGCGACCTTGGCGGCTTCCGCATATTTGTGCGCGACCTTGACGAGCTCCTTGCGACGCTCCTCGTTGAGCTCGGGAATGCGCAGGCGCAGCACCTGGCCTTCGGTCGCCGGCGACAGGCCGAGATTGGAATCGACGATCGCCTTCTCCACCGCCTTGACCATCGACTTGTCCCAGACCTGCACCGAGATCAGGCGCGGTTCCGGCACGCTGACGGTGGCGAGCTGGTTCAGCGGCATATGGCCGCCATAGGCGTCGACCTGCACCGGATCGAGCATCGAGGCGGAGGCGCGACCGGTGCGCAGACCGCCAAGTTCGTGCTTGAGCGACTGGATCGCGCCCTGCATGCGGCGCTTCACTTCGTTGAGGTCGAAATTATCCGTGGCCATCACGTCTCTCCTTCAAAATCCCGGCGACCTCTCCGCACCCTTCCCTCGAGGGCGCAACGACAAGCCGTCAGCCGGCGACAATGGTTCCGTGGCCGCCGCCACGCAGTACAGCGCCGATCGAACCCGGCTCCGCGATCGAGAATACGATGATAGGCAGCGACGTCTCGCGGGCAAGCGCGAAGGCGGTCGCATCCATCACCTTGTAGCCGCCCTCGATCGCCTGCGAATGGGTCAGACGGTCGAATCGGGTCGCCGTCGGGTCCTTCTTCGGGTCGGCCGAGTAAACGCCGTCGACGTTGGTCGCCTTCAGCACCGCCTGGGCGCCGATCTCGGCGGCACGCAGCACCGCGGTCGTGTCGGTGGTGAAGAACGGATTGCCGGTTCCGCCACCCAGCAGCACGATCCGGCCCTCGGCGAGGTATTTATGTGCCGCGGTGCGGGTGAACAGCTCGGAAATCTCGGGCATGACGAAGGCCGACAGGGTGCGCGCCGGCGCGCCCTTGCGCTCGATCGTGGCTTCGAGCGCGAGGCAGTTCATCATCGTAGCGAGCATGCCCATGGTGTCGCCGGTCGGGCGCGACACGCCGCGCGAGGAGACCTCGACGCCGCGAAAGAGATTGCCGCCGCCGATCACGACGGCGACTTCGGTGCCGAGATGGCGGGCTGCGATCAGATCGTCGGCAACCCGGTCGATGGTCGGCTGATCGATGCCAAAACCCTGCGGTCCCGCGAGATATTCGCCGGACAGCTTGATCACGACGCGACGATAGACCGGATCAGTCATGAGCACTTTCCTTGTCCGGGCGCCGCTTCCGGCGGCACGCCGGAAGGAACGTTCCGGCGCTTACTTCTTGCCGCTGGCCGCCGCGACCTCGGCAGCGAAGTCGCTTTCCTGCTTCTCGATTCCCTCACCGAGAGCATAGCGCACAAAGCCCGCGATCTTCACCGCGCCGCCGACCTTGCCTTCGGCTTCCTTCACCGCCTGCGCCACCGACTTGCCGGTGTCGTGGATGAAGGCCTGCTCGAGCAGGCAGACTTCCTTGTAATAGGTCTTCAGGCCGGACTCGACGATCTTCTCGATCACGTTCTCGGGCTTGCCCTGCTGGCGATATTTGTCGGCGAGCACATCCTTCTCGCGCTTGACGACCGCCGGATCGAGACCGGACGGATCGAGCGCCAGCGGGTTGGCGGCCGCGACATGCATCGCGATCTGGCGGCCAAGCGTTGCGAGCTCGTCGGCTTTGCCCGGCGATTCCAGCGCCACGATCACGCCCATCTTGCCGGCGCCCTCGACGACCGCGCCGTGGACGTAGCTCGACACCACGCCCTGGCTGACTTCGAGCGAGGCTGCGCGGCGCAGCGTCATGTTCTCGCCGATGGTGGCGATCGCGTCATTGATCGCAGTTTCGATCGTGACGTCGCCGACCTTGGCGGCTTTGATCTTCTCGACATCGGCGCCGACGTTGAATGCGACCTGGGCGATCATCTTGACGAGGCCCTGAAACTGGCCGTTGCGCGCGACGAAATCGGTCTCGGAATTGACCTCGACCACGACGCCCTTGTTGCCCTTGATGAGCGCGCCGATCAGCCCCTCGGCGGCGACGCGGCCCGACTTCTTGGCGGCCTTCGACAGGCCCTTCTTGCGCAGCCAATCCTGCGCCGCTTCCATGTTGCCGTCGTTTTCGGTCAGCGCGGCCTTGCAGTCCATCATGCCTGCGCCGGTCGACTCGCGCAGGTCCTTGACCATCGCAGCTGTGATCGTTGCCATCGTTCAAAATCCTTTTTGCCTGCCGGTTTGCCGCGGCGCGGCCAGATCGCCTCGCCGCGGTCCATCTCAGGAATTCGCGTCAACTGAAATGGTGGCCGGAGCTAGTCCGGCCAACCCATCGCTCTTTTTGACTATTCCGCTTCCGCGGTCAGGGCCTTGGCCTTGGCCACCCAGGCGTCCGCGCGGCTCGGCAGGCCGACTTCTTCGCCGATCTTGTGCGCGGTGTCGTGATCGAGCTCGGCCAGCTGCCAGAAGTGGAAGATGCCGAGGTCGTTGAACTTCTTCTCGATCGCGCCCGACACGCCCGGGAGCTTCTTGAGGTCGTCGGAGGTGCCGCGCGGACCGGCGAGGCCCTGGAAGCCGCTCGTGGCGGCGGGCAGTTCTTCTGCGACCGGCCGAACCGAAGCGCCGACGTCGATGCCGGAATCGCCCTGGGCGCGCGAAATGCCGTCAATCGCTGCGCGCGCGATCAGATCGCAATAAAGCGCGATCGCGCGGCCGGCGTCGTCATTTCCCGGCACCACATAGGTGATGCCCTTCGGATCCGAATTGGTGTCGACGATCGCGGCCACCGGGATGTTGAGCCGCTGGGCTTCCTGGATCGCGATGTCTTCCTTGTTGGTGTCGATCACGAAGATCAGGTCGGGCAGACCGCCCATGTCCTTGATGCCGCCGAGCGAGCGGTCGAGCTTGTCGCGCTCGCGCTGAAGCGTCAGGCGCTCCTTCTTGGTGTAGGAGGAGGCATCGCCGCCGGCGAGCACGTCGTCGAGATGACGCAGGCGCTTGATCGAGCCCGAGATCGTCTTCCAGTTGGTCAGCGTGCCGCCGAGCCAGCGCGAATTGACGAAGTACTGAGCGCAGCGCTTGGCCGCGTCGGCAACGCCGTCCTGCGCCTGGCGCTTGGTGCCGACGAACAGGATGCGGCCGCCCTTGGCGACGGTGTCGCTGACCGCCTGCAAGGCGTTATGCAGCAACGGCACGGTCTGCGCGAGGTCGACGATGTGGATGTTGTTGCGAGCGCCGAAAATGAACGGCGCCATTTTCGGATTCCAGCGGTGAGACTGGTGACCAAAGTGCACGCCGGCTTCGAGGAGCTGACGCATAGTGAAATCGGGTAGTGCCATCGTTCTAATTCTCCGGTTGGTTCCTCCGGAAGCGTGTGAGCAGAACGGAGCGTTGTCGCCCCGGCTGCCACCGGACGGCCTTGTGAGCCATGCTTCCGTGTGAGATGGCGCGGTGTATAGCGCGATTCCGGCCAGAAGCAAGGGAATAAGGGCCTTTCCGGGCGGCTTTCGCCCGCGAGAGGCCCCCTTCCGTAAGGACCACGCTGCGGCCTAGTCGCTGCCTAGCATCTGGGCTGGTTCGGCGGGCACTTCTTTGCCGCCGGCGGCGGGGCCGGAGGACGCGGTGGGGGTGCTGCCGGGCGCGGCGGCGGCGGTGGCGCGACGGCCATCCGGGGCGGCGGAGGTGGCGCCGGCCGAGCGACCGGCGGCGGCGGCGCGGGTCGCGCCATTGGCGGCGGCGCGGGCCGGGCAACCGCCACGGGCGGAGCCACCCGTGCCGGTGGCGGCGGCGCAATACGCGGCGGAGGTGGAGGCGTCGGCCGCGCCACGGCCTGAGGCCGCGGTGGTGGTGCCGACGGCCGGGCGGCCTGGGCGGGAGCAGCGGTCGGCTGATGCTGCGGCCGGATCGGCTCCCGCGCCGCCGAGGGCGGCGGCGTGATCGGTCGTCCAACTGCGCCCGGAGGCGTGCGGGCAGCAGGCGGCGAACCAGCCGGCTCGCGGGTCGCGGACTTGCCATGGTCCCCGGGCCCGGTCCCGGGCGGGGCCTGTGCCACCGGCGGCTTCGGCGGTTGACCGGGCAGAGCGGCCGGGTTTGCCCCCGCGGGCGCAGTCGCCGGCGCGGCGGCGGTCGGCGTACCGGGATGGGCTTGCGGCGTGGTGCCGGGAGCAGCAGTCGTCGGTGCTCCCGCAGGCGCTCCCGGATGGGTCGGCAGCGGCGCGCCGGGTGCAGTGGCCGTCGGCAGCCCCGGTTTGCCGCCCGGCAGTGGCCCGGCTCCCGCTGGCGGTACAGGTGGACCGCCATGGGTGCCGGGAACCGGCAGCGTGTTGGCTTGGGGCAGCTTGGCCGGCGGCGTCGCAGGTGGAGTGGCAAGGGGTGTAGCAAGTGGTGCAGCAGGTGGCGTCCCGGTCGGCGCGACATTGGCCGGCGTCGCCGGAGGCGTTCCGGGCCTCGCCGTCGGCTGCATCGTCGCGCTCGGCGGCATCGGCGCCTTGCCCTGCTGGATCAGGGCGGCGCGCTGGACGGCGGCCTGCGGCATGGCTGGACCGGCCGGATTGGTGCGCCCGGCAATGGCCGGCGTGAGATTGCCCGGTCCGGCACCCGCCCCCGCCGGCGGTGCCGGCGGCTGGTTGATCACCGTGTTGATGACCGTCCTATTATGGATGTTCTGATAGATGATGTTGTTCGGCGGCGCTGCGACATAGACCGGCGGCCTGACGAACACAGGGATCGGCACGAACATCGGCTGCGGCAGCACGAACAGGCCGATCACCGGCATCGGCGGCGACAGCACGACGAAATCCGGCGGCGGCGGCGGCAGATAGTAGACCGGCGGCGGCGGTGGCGGCGCGAAGCCAAAATCCGGATCGCTGAAATACAGCACGGGACGGTCGACATAGACCACCTCCTCCGGCGGAGGTGGCAGCACGTCGTAGTCGATCATCGCGAAGCTCGGCGGCGGCTCGGCCGGCGCGGTGAGAATCGCCAGGCGCCGGCGCGCATCCGCCGCATGCGGACCGCGCGAATAGCGACGCAGATACGACCAATAGGCTTCCGGCGTGTCGGTGCGATAGGTCCGCCGCCAGGTGATGGCCTCGCGGCGCGCGGCGACGATCACCATCACGCGCTTCGACAGCGGGTCGCCGGGATAGGCGGTGAGAAACTCTTCATAGGCCGGTAGCGTGTCGCGCGTGAGCGCGGCCGCATAGGCATCCTGCACGCCGAGATCGCGGATCGGCTTGTTGCGGATCGCAGCGACCTGATCGGGCGCGGCCTCAGGCGGCGGCGCATCGGGCCCGCGCTCGAAGAACGAGAATTGCGCCGATATCTTCTGCTCGTTCCAAGGCACCTGCGCGCCCTTGCTGGCCTCGTTGACGCGCAGGCGAACGCGGTCGAACACCTCAGGCAGCGGCAGGCCGCCGGTGCGGATCATCTCCGCCAGCGACTGCGCATAGATGCCGTAAGGTCCGGGCTCCTCGGGCGCCACCGTGCCGGGGGCGGCGTTGAACGCGATCAGCATGTTGGCGTCGGGCTCGACCAGCGCAAGTCCGCCCGCGATCTGCTGGCCGCCCTCCACGAAGGGCTGCGCCCGCGCGGCGTCGAGCACGACGATGTTGGCCTTGAGCGGAACGGAGGCGAGCTGGCGGAGATAATCGCCGATGCGCAAGCCTTCGGTCGGAATGTCGGTGTCGCGGGTGATATTGGAATCGACGGGGATGAAGTAATTCTCACCGGCGAGTTGCACGCCATAGCCGGCGAGATAGACCATCGCAACGGTGCCCGGGCCGGAGGCCTGCGCCTTCTGGATGAAATCGCGAAAGCTCTTGCGCAGTGTGTCGCCGTCGAGATCGCGGGCGCCGACGACGTCGAAGCCCGCCGCCTGCAGCGTCTGCGCGATCAGGCCGGCATCGTTTGCCGTCGTCGCCAGCGGCGACTTGGCATAGGCGCCGTTGCCGACCACGAGCGCGATGCGCTTTTCCTGCTGCTGCGCACGCGCCGGATCCGGCGCGCCCGCGGTGAGGAGCAAGATCGGCAGTAGAAGGCCGACGAAAACTCTGAGCGTCCCACGCATGGCTTGCTTGCCCGTTTTTGTTGTTGAGGTGCCGCCACGCATCAGACGCGCGGCGAGCTGAATGGTACTTGAACGAAAGGCTTCCAAATAGCGAAGCCTTGGATTGAGGCGGTGGGATGGCACCCCGCTCCGGCGTCAGCTCCGCGTAAGCGACGCGGCGACGCACCGGCGCGAGGCGTAGTCAGCCGGTTCAGCCCTGCGCGATCAGATCGACCGTCCCCGTCGTGAGCCGGTAGATGCCGCCGACGACCTTCAGCTTGCCCTGCTCGACGGCCGCATTGAGGATCGGCGCGGCCGACTTCAGCTTCGCCACGTTGTCGATGACGTTCTGCCGGATCGCCTTGTCGAGGACGTCCCCACCCTGCTGCATTGCAGCCTTGGCGGCGGGCGCGATTGCATCGACCAGCGAGGGAATATGGCCCGGCGGCGGCTTGTTGTCCTTGATCGCCTTCAGCGTCGCATCGACCGCGCCGCAACTGTCGTGGCCCAGCACCAGAATCAGCGGTGCGTTGAGCACGGCCACCGCGTATTCCATGCTGGCGATGGTCTCGGTGCCTGCGAAATTTCCGGCGACGCGGCAGACGAACAGATCGCCGCGGCCGGTGTCGAAGGCATATTCCGGCGCGATGCGCGAATCGGCACAGCTCAGCACGGCCGCGAACGGATTCTGTCCGCCGGCCAGCGCCTCGCGCTCGTGCTTGAAATCGTGCCGCCGCGAAACGCCGTCGACATAGCGCGCATTACCTTCCGTCAGGCGCTTCAATGATGCGTCGGGCGACAGCACGTTCTGCGGCTTGGGCGACGCCTTGGTCTCCTTGGCAAAGGCGGCTCCACCCAAGGCCAGCCCGAGCGCGGAGACAGACAAGTGGATGAGCGACCTCCGCGAAGGCCCGATGCGGGCACCGCGATCACTGACGCAATTCTCGCACATGCTCTGCTCCTCCGCACCCGGCCGCCGTTGTCGATGTCGCAGCAGCCTTGCCGCGCATCCTAGTCGATGGCTTGCAACTCGGCGAGCTTTGTTCGCGCGGTCGCCTCGTCCAGCGGGACAAGCTCGGCCGGCCCGGGATTCGCCTCGCCAGCGGTCGCGACGGAAACGATCGCAATCCCGGCCAGTCCGCCGAGGACCGCTCCGCCCGTCGCGGCATCGTGCCTGGGACTGCTCTTGATGAGGTAAAAGTGCGTGCGGCCGGATTCCATCACGATCTCGCGCTTGGTGTCGCCGGGAAACATCAGCTCGGTCACAAGCACTTCGTGACGGCCGGCCGGACGATCGGCATAGGCATATCTTCCGGCGACGACCTTCCCGAGCGGCGCACCGTCGAGCTTCACCTCGCAGGCGCAGATTGCCATGCTCAGCCCCTGCCGCTTGTCCTGCAAGAAAACCGCGCGCGACTGCCCTGCACGCGGCGGACCGACCTTCCGTGACACAGAAGCAAAGTCGGTCCCGACCTGATCACTGACACACCCCGTCAGCATTGCACCAACGGCAAACAACAACGCGCCCCATCGCAGCATCACATGCCCCAGTCCATTCCCCGGGTGTATGCTAGCCAGAATCAGCGCAAGGTTGCAACGCTCTTCTGGCGAAGATGATCGCCAGACCGGCGGTTAGAGCTGCTGCACGTCCACGACGCCCGCGACTGCCTTGATGGCGCCGGCGATCTGCGGCGAGACCTTGAAGCGGCCGGGCAGCTTCATCTCGACCTCGGTCTTGAGGTCGAGCATCATGACCAGCGAGACCTCGCCGTCGCCGTTGGAGCGCGGCGCGATGCCGGGACTGCCGACCTTCGGCGCGGCGCCGTTCGAAGCGGCCATGTCGGGGCCGGCGAGACGCTTGGCGATCGATTCCAGCGGCTTGGTGTCGCGCACGAAGATGCGCAGGCCCTTCTGCGTCTTGGCCGCGGCCTCGTCCAGCGGCTCGGCGTGGAGCACGCGCGCGCGGACGTCCTCGCCCTGGAGCTCGGCGCCGAGCTGGAGCAGCACCGCGGCGCCCGGCTCCAGCACGTCGCGATATTGCGCGAGGCCTTCGGAGAACAGCACCGCCTCGAAGTGACCCGTGGGATCAGAGAGCCCCATGATGCCCATCTTGTTGCCGGTCTTGGTCCGCCGCTCCATGCGCGACACCACCGTGGCTGCGACCTTGCCTGCCGTGGCGCCGGTCTTCACCGCGCGCGAGAACTCGGCCCAGGACTGTACGCGCAGCCGCTTCAGCACGGTGGCGTAATCGTCGAGCGGATGTCCGGACAGGAAGAAGCCGATCGCATCATATTCGCGGCGCAGCCGCTCGGCCGGCAACCAGGGCTCGATCTGCGGCAGCATGATGGTCGGCGCGTCCGCCGAGCTGCCGAACATGTCGTTCTGGCCGATGGTCGCAGCTTCGTTCGCCCGCTGGCATGCGGCGAGAATCGAATCGGCGCCAGCGAAGACCCGCGCCCTGTTCGGCTCCAGCGTGTCGAACGCGCCCGCAGCAGCGAGGCTTTCGATGATGCGCTTGTTGATCGCGCGCGGCGAGACCCGCGCGGCGAAGTCGGCGAGCGAGGTGAACAAGCCGTTTTTGGTCCGCTCCGCGATGATCTGCTCGACGGCCGCAATGCCGACGCCCTTCAGCGCCGCGAGCGCGTAGTAGATGGTCTTGTCGCCGACCTCGAAAGTCGCGCCGGAACGGTTGACGTTGGGCGGCTCGACCTTGATGCCGAGGCGCTGCGCCTCGGCGCGGAATTCGGAGAGCTTGTCGGTATTGTTGAGATCGAGCGTCATCGACGCCGCGATGAACTCCACCGGGTAATGCGCCTTCATGTAGGCGGTCTGGTAGGACACCAGCGCATAGGCCGCCGCGTGGCTCTTGTTGAAGCCGTAGTCGGCGAATTTCGCCAGCAGCTCGAAGATGGTATCGGCCTGCCCCTTCGGCACTCCGTTCTTCACGGCGCCTGCGACGAAGATCTCGCGCTGCTTCTCCATCTCGGCGCGGATCTTCTTGCCCATGGCGCGGCGCAGCAGGTCGGCGTCGCCGAGCGAATAGCCCGACATCACCTGCGCGATCTGCATCACCTGTTCCTGGTAGATGATGACGCCGAAGGTCTCCTTGAGAATCGGCTCCAGCACGGGGTGGAGATATTCCGCCTCCTCGTCGCCGTGCTTGCGCGCGCAATAGGTCGGGATGTTCGCCATCGGACCCGGTCGATAGAGCGCGACCAGCGCGATGATGTCCTCGAAACGGTCGGGGCGCATGTCGACCAGCGCGCGCCGCATGCCCTGGCTTTCAACCTGGAACACGCCGACCACCTCGCCGCGCGCCAGCATCTGGTAGCTTTCGGCATCGTCGATCGGCAGCGTCGCGAGATCGACATGGATGTCGCGCGGCTTGAGCAGTTTGCACGCGACGTCGAGCACAGTCAGCGTTTTCAGGCCGAGGAAGTCGAACTTCACGAGGCCGGCCGGCTCGACCCATTTCATGTTGAACTGGGTCACCGGCATGTCGGATTTGGGATCGCGATACATCGGCACGAGTTCGCTCAGCGGGCGATCGCCGATCACGATGCCGGCCGCATGCGTCGAGGCGTGGCGGGTCAGGCCTTCGAGGCGCTGGGCGATGTCGAAGGCGCGCGCCACCACCGGGTCCTCGTCGCGGAACGCCTGGAGCTTCGGCTCGCTCTCGATCGCAGCGGCCAGCGTCACCGGCGCGGCCGGATTCTGCGGCACGAGCTTGGTCAGCTTGTCGACCTGGCCGTAGGGCATTTGCAGCACGCGGCCGACGTCTCGGAGCACGCCGCGCGCCTGCAGCGTGCCGAAGGTGATGATCTGCGCGACCTGGTCGCGACCGTAGCGCTCCTGGACGTACCTGATCACCTCGCCGCGGCGATCCTGGCAGAAGTCGATGTCGAAGTCCGGCATCGAGACGCGTTCCGGATTGAGGAAGCGCTCGAACAGCAGGCCGAACTTGATCGGGTCGAGGTCGGTGATGGTCAGCGCCCACGCAACCAGCGAGCCTGCGCCGGAGCCGCGGCCCGGCCCGACCGGGATGCCCTGCCCCTTCGCCCATTTGATGAAGTCGGAGACGATCAGGAAGTAGCCCGCGTATTTCATCCGCATGATGACGTCGAGCTCGAACGCAAGCCGCGCGTTGTAATCTTCTTCCGTCGTGCCTTGCGACAATCCGTGCACGCGCAGTCGGTTGGCGAGCCCCTCCTCCGCCTGCCGCTTCAATTCGGCCGCCTCGACCGCGGCGGCATCGGAGCTTGCGGCAGCGCCGACCGTGAAGAACGGCAGGATCGGCTTGCGCGTCATCGGCCGGAACGAGCAGCGCTCGGCGATCTCGACCGTCGAGGCCAGCGCCTCCGGAATGTCGGCGAACAGCACCGCCATCTCGGCGCGGGTCTTGAAGCGGTGATCGGGCGTGAGCTGCTCGCGCTCGGTCTCCGCGATCAGCCGCCCGCCGGCGATGCAGAGCAGCGCGTCATGGGCCTCGTAATCGTCGGTCGCGGCGAAATACGGCTCGTTGGTCGCGACCAGCGGCAGGCCCTTGGTGTAGGCGATGTCGATCAGGCTGCTTTCGACCCGCCGCTCCTTCTCGGTGTTATGGCGCTGCAACTCGATGTAGAGGCGGTCACCGAACAGGCTGGCCAGACGCTCGCAGCGCGCCGCCGCGAGCTCGGTATAACCGCCGGCAAGCGCCAGCGAGATCGGCCCGTCCGGACCGCCCGTCAGCGCGATCAGGCCTTCGGTCTCGCCTTCGAGCCAGTCGAACCTGATGTGGGGAGCATGAGTGTCGGGCGTCTCCAGGAACGCGCGCGAGTTCAGCCGCATCAGGCTGCGGTAGCCGCGCTCCTGCGCTGCCAGCAGCACCACGCGCGAGGGCAGAAGCGCATTGCGCGCATTGGGATCCTGGTCGCCGAAATCGATCGCGATCTCGCAGCCGACGATCGGCTGGATACCGGAGCCCGCCATCTTGTCGGAGAACTCCAGCGCACCGAACATGTTGTCGGTGTCGGTCAGCGCCAGCGCCGGCTGATGGTCTTTCTTGGCAAGCTCGGCGAGCTTGGCGATCTTGATCGAGCCCTTGAGCAGCGAATAGGCCGAGTGAACGTGAAGGTGGATAAATCCGGCGCTCGGCATGGTCGCGTGACGGCCTCTTGCAGATGAGATGGAGCAGTCACCGGCACCGGCGGCATCCTGCACTCGCCCGGCCGACTCGCCTCTCAATGGTGGGGCGTCACGCTGCCAGAGTCCACGCCGGAGCGGCCGATCAGCCGCCTCGTCCTGCTTTTCCCCAACCTAGGCCCGCGCCTAGAGCTGCGGGAGCACCTGGGCCCAGATCGCGATCATCCCGACAAACAGCGCGATCGACGCCAGCGCGGCGGCTTCTTCGACGAAAATCCTGAACATGGCTTGCTCCATGGAGAGAACGTATGAAGAACATTGTTCTCATTTCGTTCTCAGGAGTCAAGCTGTCTCGACTATCTCCAAACAGAATGGTTAACCCGCTGAAGTCGAACAACAAAAAAGCCCCGGCCGATGGCCGGGGCTTTCGCTGACCGCTCGAAGTCGAGCGATCGATAGGAGTCTTCTACTCAGTAACGGCCGAGGCTCGGGCCGCCGAACTTGTAGTTCAGGCGGACGAGGCCCATGTCGACGTCCTGACGGATGCGGTCCGTCGCGGGCACCAGCGCGAAGGTGACGTTCTTGTCCTGCAGGAAGATGTGGTTGTATTCGACGCCAACCGACCAGTTCGGTGCGAAACCGTACTCGAGGCCGGCACCGACCGTGCCACCCCAGCGGGTCTGATCGTTCGAGGACAGCAGTGCGCCGCCCAGGGTCGAGACTTCATACTTGCTACCGGCCACGGCCGCACCGCCCTTGGCGTAGATGAGCACGTTGTTCCAGGCGTAGCCGATCTGACCGGTGATCAGACCGAACGAGTCGATCTTGGAGCGGTTGCGCGTGGCGAACAGCGCGCTGACGTTGTCGCCCGAGAAGTCAGCCCAGTTGCCCTGACCTTCGATGCCGAACACCCACTGGCCCGACTGCATGCGATAGCCGATCTGGCCGCCGACCGTGCCGCCGGTCGCGTCGTGCGAACCCTCGCGGCCACCGCCGACGAGATCCCAGGTCGAATGGGCGGAACCGCCGCCGCCGTTGACGCCGATGTAGAAGCCGCTCCAGTCGTAGATCGCGGCAACCATCGCCGGCGCCTTGGTGTAAGGCCGCGCAGCGAGGTCAGCAGCCACCGCCGGTGCAGCCGCGCCGAGCGCGACAAGGCTCACAGCAGCAAGCAACAGATTCTTGTTCATTTGATTCCCGTTCCAGTTTCGTCGTTAGGCCCCCGGGCCGTGGCGTCGTCATACCAGCGCTCGACGGAATTGCTGTAACCTCGACGCCACAGTCCGCGCCAAAGGATCGCGCTTCATTAATGAAGATTTACCAGCGCGCGCTGGAAACCCTTTGAAACAAGTGTTTTCATGAGTTCCATTGTCGATTACACGATGGATGCAGCATGCGCGCGTGACAACGTCGCGCGCACGTTCGCGTGATTGGAGAATTGAATGCGCAAACGAATTGCTCTCCCCATTGTCGCCATATTTTCGCTCGCGCTCGCCACATTTGGGCTGACGCTTATCGCAAGCGTGCCTGCGCACGCGTTCGGGACCCATCATGCCTTCTGCCTTACCGGCGATGAATGGCCGGGGCTGAGCAATTGCACGTTCGACACTTACGCGCAGTGTCAGGCAAGCTCGTCGGGCCGCGCCCTCACCTGTATCGCGAACCCGTATTTCGCAGGCCAGAGCGATGATCCCTATGCGTATCAGAACAGGCCGCGCGCGCAGGTGCCGGGTTATTCACCCGGTTATTACATGCCGCGCTGAGATGCGCCGCGCTCGCCTCGCGCTGTTCGCGATCGGCTTGCTCCTCGCGGGCGCGCCCGCGCACGCGCAGACCTACGATCCAAGCTATCCGGTCTGCATGCAGATCTACGGTCCCGTCGGCTATTTCGATTGCCGCTACAGCTCGCTCAAGCAGTGCAGATTCTTGGCCGTCGGTCGGTCGGCGACGTGCGTGGCGAACCCGTATTTTGCGCAGAAGAAGCCCCCTCGCCGCCCGAGTCGCGTCAACTAAATCGGGACGCTGATATGCGGCCCGCCCCGCATTGAGCGTCCAGTGTTGACGCGGGCTGATCCGGGTTTAAGTACGACGGAGAAATCTTGCAGGGGTGGCGACGTTCGCTGGGCTGGTTCCCGTTGACGCCACCATTGCAGGACATATGACGCCATCGAAGCAAGCGACATCACAGCAAGCGACCTCGCCCCGCGCGACCGCGGCCTCCGCGCCCCCTCATCTCGCCATCGTCCTGTTCTCGCTCGCGATGGGCGGCTTTGCGATCGGGACCACCGAATTCGCATCGATGAGCCTGTTGCCGTTTTTCGCCGCCGACCTCGGGGTCGACGAGCCGACCGCGGGACACGCGATCAGCGCCTACGCGCTCGGCGTCGTGGTGGGCGCGCCGTTGATCGCCGTGCTCGGCGCACGGTTGGCGCGGCGCGCGCAGCTGTTGGTTCTGATGGCCGTGTTCGCGCTCGGCAATGCCCTCACCGCGCTGGCGCCGGGCTTTGGCTCGATGATCGCGGCGCGTTTTCTCTCGGGTTTGCCGCATGGCGCCTATTTCGGCATCGCCGCGCTGGTCGCAGCCTCGCTGGTCCCCCAACATCGTCGCTCGCAGGCGATCGGCCAGGTGATGCTCGGCCTGACCGGCGCCACCATCATCGGTGTGCCGCTCGCCAATCTGATTGGGCAGGCGATCGGCTGGCGCGCGAGCTTCGGCCTCGTGTCGGTGCTGGCATTGCTCACGGTGCTGCTGTGCGCCCTGTTCGCGCCGCGCGACCAGGCCGGCCGGTCCGATCCGCTGCGGGAGCTCGGAGCGCTGCGAAGCGGCCGCGTCTGGATCACGCTGGCGATCGGCGCCATCGGCTTCGGCGGAATGTTCGCCGTCTACACCTATCTGGCGACGACGCTGATCGAGGTGACCAAGGTCAGCCCCGCGGTCATACCGCTTTTTCTGGCCGTGTTCGGCATCGGCGCCACGCTCGGCAATCTGGTCGTGCCGCGCTTTGCCGACCGCGCGCTGATGCCGACGGCGGGAGCCATCCTGCTGTTCTCGGCGATCGCGCTGCTGGTGTTTCCGCTTGCCGCCGGCAATCCCTGGGCGTTGGCGGCAGACGTCTTCGCCATCGGCGCCAGCGTCTCGCTCGGAGCCATCCTCCAGACCCGCCTGATGGACGTCGCGGGAGACGCGCAGGCGCTCGCCGCCGCACTCAACCATTCGGCGTTCAACACCGCCAATGCGCTCGGCCCGTTCCTCGGCGGCCTCGCCATCCGCGAGGGGCTGGGGTGGACCTCCACTGGTCCCGTCGGTGCCGCGCTGGCGGTGCTGGGTTTCCTGATCTGGATCGTCGCCTATCGCGACTCCAGGTCTGTTGAAGCCAACTCTGTTCAAGGGAGCAACGCGGCCCCACCGAAGAATCCCGCGGCGAGACGGGCACCGCCGCTGGCGCCGGATGATCGAAGCCGTTCGGATGCTGCAAGAGATCCGGTGGCTTGAGGTTACCTCTCGTCCGTCGATGCAAGAGGCGTCTCTGGCTCCGACCTGGGCGGCCTTAGCCGGCCAGCGTAACGATCAACGGTCCGCTTCGGGTTGCGATCACGGTGTGTTCGTATTGAACGGTCGGCGCCTCGGGGCTGCTGTAGAGCGTCCACGGATCATCGCCATCCTGTGCCCATTCGGCGCCAAGGGACAGGAACGGCTCGACGGTGAACACCAGGCCTTCGCTCATGATGCGGCGTTCGGAGCGGTCGGGCCATGTTGCGATCTCCGTCGGCTCCTCGTGGAGCGACAGGCCGACGCCATGACTGGCAAGGTTCCTGACCAGGCTGTAACCGTTCTTCCGCGCAAAGGTCCCGATCGCCTGACCGATACCGGCAATCGGTTTGCCGGCTCCGACCTGCTGCAGGCCCGTCCACATCGCCCGCCGGCCATCCCGGCAAAGACGTTCGACCGCGCGGGTTGTGGGCGGAACGGCGAACGAGGCTCCCGTATCCGCAAAGAAGCCGCTCTTCTCGGCGGACACGTCGATGTTCACGAGGTCCCCGCGCGCGATCCGCCGATCGCCCGGGATGCCATGAGCGATCTCCTCGTTCACGCTGATGCAGGTCGCCCCGGGAAAGTCGTAGGCCAGCTCCGGAGCCGAACGTGCGCCGGCCGCCTCCAACAGCGTTCGCCCGATCCGGTCGAGCTCGGAGGTGGTCATGCCCCGCTCGAGCGCCTTCCCCATTGCCTCCAGGGTATTGGCGACGATGCGCCCGATCTCTTTCAGGCGCGCGAGGTCGTTGTCATCCGAGATTGTCATGTCGTGCTCTTCCGAAAGCCGGGACATAGCGCTTGTGACGGCGGCTTGCAAACGGGAGAGATCGTTTCCAAAACGCGTTCAGATCTCGTCGAGCAACGTGCGGACCTTGGCAGCCAAATCTTCGATGGCGAAGGGCTTCGGAAGCAGATGCTTGCCGGCGTCGAGCACGCCATTATGAACGATTGCATTCCGCGTGTAGCCGGTGGTGAACAGCACCTTTAGCTCCGGGTATCGTTTCGACAGCTCGGCCGCAAGCTCGGCGCCGGTCATGTCGGGCATGACGACATCCGTGAACAGCAGATCCGGAACGAAACCATTATCGATCGTCCTGATCGCTTCTTTGGCGCTGGCTGCCTCGATGACAGTGTAGCCAAGTTCGCGCAGGCTTTCGGAGGACATGCTGCGGACGCGCTCGTCGTCTTCCACGACGAGAATGGTTTCGTTCTGATGGCTCGCACCGGGGGGTATCTCTTGCTGCGACAGGTCCGAGCCCGCCTCATCGCCGGCGAAGCGTGGAAGGTAGATCTTCACGGTCGTGCCAACGTCGACTTCCGAGTAGATTTTGACATGGCCGCCCGATTGCCGCACGAAACCGTAGACCTGACTGAGACCGAGGCCGGTGCCCTTGCCCACGACCTTGGTCGTGAAAAACGGATCGAACACCTTGCCGAGCACATCGGCCGGAATTCCGATGCCGTTGTCCGTCACGGCCACGAGAACGTACTGCCCGGGTGCGAGTGCATACTCGCGCGCATACTTTCGGTCTATCGAGGCGTTGCTGGTTTCTATCGTCAGCCTGCCGCCCTTCGGCATGGCATCGCGCGCATTGACCGCGAGATTGATCACGGCGCTTTCGAGCTGGGCCGGGTCTGCCTTGACCCGCCAGAGGCCAGCCGCCAGCACCGTCTCGAGGCGGATAAGCTCGCCCAGCGACCGCTCGAGCAGCTCGCTCATCCCGCCGACCATCTTGTTGATGTCCACGACCTCCGGGGCGAGCGGTTGTTGACGCGAGAACGCGAGCAGCCTCTGCGTCAACGTGGCGGCGCGATTTGCACCGTCGATGGCGCCCTCGATGAAGCGGTCTATGCTGACCTCTCCCCTGCCGAGCCGCCGCTTGGCAAGGTTCAAGCTGCCGAGAATCACGGCCAGCATATTGTTGAAGTCGTGGGCAATACCTCCGGTCAATTGCCCGACGGCTTCCATCTTCTGGGATTGCCGGAGCTGCTCTTCGGCTTTCATGCGCTCGGCGATTTCGTCGGCAACACGTTGCTCCAATCCGGCATTGAGGGCCTCGAGCCGGGTCAAGAGCTGGGCGTTGTCGATAGCGGTGGCGGCATGGCCGGCAATACCAAGCAAGGCGGCCTCATGCTCGGCCTGGAATTTACCCGTCTCGGCGTGACCGAAGAAAAGTCCGCCGAGGACTTCGCCGGTTCGCGAGATCACGGGGACCGCCAGGTAGGATCGGACCGGAAGATGGCCCTCGGGCATGCCTTTCCGCGGCGCGTTCTTGCCATAGCGGGGGTCCTGCAGGATGTCGTCGGACCTCACCACGCCAGAGCCCTCGAAGGTCGGGCCAAAGACGGCGGTGTTGCGGGGCATCGGGAAGTTTTCAAACGCGGATCGCGGCACACCGGACAGCGAATACAGCATGTAGCTGCCGCCATCCGGCGCCAGAACATTGTAGAAAAAGGCGCCGAACTGAGCACCCGTCAGTCCGACGCCGGCATCCGTCACGATCTGGACGATTGTCTCGAGGTCGCGTTCGCGAGAGACCGAAGCCCCGGTATCATTCAGTATTCTGAGATGACGCTCGGTTTTCTTTTGCGCGGTGATATCCAGAACCGTCCCGATGAACCGAACGGCCTGGCCGTTGGCAAAGATGGCTTGACCGGTCGCGGCGATCCAGCGTTCGACCCCATCCTCGATGCCGATGGTTCGGTATTCCATATTGTAGTTTGCCGGCGTGTGCGGCGTCAGCGCTGCGGACACAGCCTCGTGGGCGCGCTGCCTGTCCTCGGGATGAAGGCCCTTCAGGAACGACCCTTCATAGCTGACTTCGGCGTCCGGCGGTAAACCGAACACCTCCTTGCAGCGCCTGTCCCATCGAAGAACGTTGTTGACCGGGTCGTAGTCCCAGGTGCCGATACCAGCGGCGTTGTTCGCAAGCGTCAGTCGTTCCGCAGCCTCCCGCGCTGCCTGCTCCGATCGGACGCGCTCGATGTGGGCCCATGATCGCTCGGTCACCTCGGAGAGCAAGGCGAGCTCCCGCGGCGTCCACTGGTGCGGGCCCCGGTGATGAATCGCCATCAAGGCGGTGAGTTGCCCTTCTTTGACCAAGGGCATGCAAATCGTCGAACCTATCCCGATGTTCTGGAAAGTTGCGGCTTCCTCAGGCGCGAGCTCCTTCAGATTGTCGTTGATGATGAGGGGCCTGCCGGCGCCGAGCTCTCGCACCGCCTTCTTGCCGAAGTCAGCCAGACTGTAGTGGCCAAGGATATGCACCGCGCCCGGCGCCGCCCAATCCCCGCGGATGGTGAAGCCGTCCTGGTCAGGATCCATATCGGCATAGGCGCAGCTCGATACGTCGAGATGCTCGCCAAGCATCCTGGTCGTTACCGCCATCACGCCGTCGGCATCACGGGTCTTGGCCGTCTCCTTGTTGAGTGTGTCCAGGAAAAGCAGCCGGGCTTCGTTCTCCCGCACAGCCGTCTCCGCACGCCGGCGCTCGACGGCCGTGCGCGTGCGCTCGGCAACGTCGCGGATAAGCTCCAGCTCATCGGGGCTCCATTCGCGCGGCCTGGCATTGTTCAGATACAGCAGCGCTACGACCCCGTCGGGTTCGGAGATCGGCATGTTGACGAGCGCGCGCGCAGAGATCGCCTCGAGAGCCTCGGCACGATCGCCGACGCGAGGGTCTTTTTCCGCATCGGCACAGATGACGGTCTCGCCCCGCTTGAGGTCTTCGATGTAGCTGCCATAGTCGCGGAAGCGCAGCACGCCTGCGAGGCTCAGGATGCCCGGTGCGTTCCAGTCGCGGACAATGGTGATGGTCTCGGCTGAGGTGTCGACCGTGCCGTAGCCTGCCCTGCTGACGTTCAGGCTGCGGCCGAGCAGCTCTGCCGCCGCATAGGCGAGATCGTCCGGATTGTTGATCTCTCGGATGTAGTCGCCGAGCGTAGCTAAGACGGAGTTGCGATCGGCCGAGCGGACCCCGGTCGCTGTCGTCATTGGTCTTCCCCTGCCACTTCCCTAGCTCCACGACGAGCTATTTGTGATCGTCCCGCTGCTGCTCGCTTCGACGTGAGCCCGCCTGACCCTGTGAGTGATGCAGGCAGGTGGCACAAATGTCTGCGCGATAACCACATGATGGCATTTAGGTTCCCGTCATCACCGTCCCTTGGGAGATTGCCGTTCTGCCTGCTCCCACCTGGCCGCCCGTTGCCAATCCAGACCTCGCGGACAGACCGGCGCGGACGCGCCACCGCAAGTTGTGGCAGCGCGGATCGCCGTGTAACATCGATATCTGCTTTTCACCGCGCGTGGTCGCCGTCGTTTCATGCTCGCCCGTAGTCTGCTTGTCCTGGCCTCGCTGTTGCTTCCCGGCGCATTGCATGCCGAAGGGACGCCGGCCGAGAAGACTGGATTTGCGTCCAGGCTAACGATCTATCTTGCCAACGGACCACCCGACGCATGCGGACCGGGCTGCGACCGTGCTCAAAGCAATACTGGCGTCCCGCTCCCTCCATGTCGCGAAATCACGCTGTCACCGGACGACAAGGCGGACATCACGGAATTCGACATCGACTTGTCGGCCTGACGTCGGTGTGGCCGCAGCTTGCGGCGTCATGCGCGGCGGCGACGCCGGCTCCGAAAAGCCCTTGGCCGGCCATTCCACGGCCGAACACCAGCTTAACGCCCTCGGCCGCACCGTCGCCATAAGTCCAACGACGCAAAACTCGAACACCGCGCCGAGGGGCTCAGCTCTTCCAGGGCGTGTTGCGGATGCGCGTGCACGCATTCGGCTTGTGAAACATGGGATCGTGATCTTCGATGTAATCGAAATTGACCGTGCCGAACGTGGTCTGCGGCTTCTTCAAGGCCGAACAGGTTTGTATCTGAAGGAAGTCGTTCTTGAAATCACCGCGCGGAAATGCGGTGGTGACCTGATCGCGCTGCTCTGGCGTGTATTCATCATAGCCAATCCCAACGACATCGACCAACACACCCGCATTCGTGAGAGCTATTTCCGGCCGCATGTATTGTGGAATTCCAGGCGTCGTATGTAACGCGATCGCCTCCCAAACCAGATCGGCTTTTGGCTCGTCAATGCCGTGCCCCCTCAGAAATTCGCGGGCGGCATCGGCGCCATCAACTTCGAACCGCTTGGTCTGCGTGTGGTAATGGTCGACGAGCCCGAGATCGTGGAACAGCGCCGCGATGTAGAGCAGCTCGGAATCGAATTTTAGATTTTGCCGGTGTCCCTTGATCGCGCCGAACACAAAGACGCGGACCGAGTGGTTGAACAACATGTCGTTTTCGTACTGGCGCACCAGCTCGGCGGCCTCCCGTGCGATCTTGCTGTCGGGAATCTTCACGCCGGAAATTGCGATGGTCATTTCAAGCTCCTGCCTTGCATCGCTGAGATCTCAGGACATGCCTTCGCAGTCGAAGGCATGTGTTTATCCTCCGCCGTCTGGATTACGGTCAGGCCGCCATCTGCTTCGTGGCCTGTGGCGCATTTCGGAAGCTGATTGCCATGCGATTATACGCATTCATCAGGCCGATCGCGATGGTGAGATCGACGAGCTCCCGCTCCTCAAATACGCCGCGGGCAGCCTCGTAAGCTTGATCCGGGATGCCGGTTTCAGCCACACGCGTCACCGTTTCGGCCCATGCGAGGGCGGCACGCTCCCGCTCGTCGAAGAGATGACCGCCTTCCGCCCAGGCCTGCACCAGCGCGATCTTTTCGATCTTCTGTCCGCTCTTCAGCAGATCGCGCGTGTGCATGTCGAGGCAGTAGGCGCAATTGTTGATCTGCGAAATGCGCAGGTAAACCAGGGTGACGAGCGTTGCAGGAAGATTGCTCTGCATGACATAGCCGTAAACGCCGCCGAGCGCTTTCATGCCTGCGGGTGCGATGCGATCGTAATCGAGACGCTTAGCCATTTTCATTCTCCATGATCGTTCTGTTCGGCGGCTGTCGCCGGGTGCTTTCCTTGTCCGATAAATGTCTCCGCGCTGGTCTACAAAAAAGCACCAAAAATGGACAAAAATCGTGTACCACGGAGCCATGATCAAACCGCTGCGGCTGGAGCTCGATCGATCTGCGAAGACGCCATTGGCGGAACAAATCCGCAGAGGTATCGGAGCTGCCATCGAGAGCGGCGTGCTGGCGCCGGGAGCTCGTCTGCCCTCCTGGCAGGATCTGGCGGCTCAGCTGGGTGTCGCGCGCGGCACCGTGCGTTCGGCTTACGAAAAGCTTTCCTCCGCGCAACTGATCGTCGCGTCGCGCGCGACCGGAACGCACGTCGCGGATCGACCCGCTGTTACCCCTCGGCAGGAAGCATCTCCCCACCCCGGCTCGTTCATGGAGATGTACCAGGAGCTCACTGCCGGACCGGCCGTTTTCCAGATGGGTGTGCCCGCTCACGAGACCTTTCCTGCCAAGCTGTTCGCGAGAATGCGCACACGCGCGGTGCGCGCGGAAACCACCGCACCGGCCATCTACCGGGATCCCCGCGGCGAGCTGGAATTGAGGCGCGACATCGCTGCGTATCTCGCGCTGGCGCGGGGGATCGAATGTGCGCCGTCGCAGATCATCGTCACCGGCGGCTTCAGCGGCGGGCTCGGACTGACACTTCGGGTTCTCGGCCTCGAGCAGAAAAAGGTCTGGATGGAAGACCCGGGCTTCCCCTTCACAAGGCACGGCCTTGAGCTTGCAAGGTTGTCGATCACGCCGATCCCGGTCGACGCGGACGGCATTGACGTCGGTTACGGCCTGAAACACGCTCCTGATGCTGCATTGGTCGTCGTGACCCCGGGACAGCAGGCACCGCTTGGTTCCACATTGTCGCTGGCAAGACGTTCACGTCTTCTCGACTGGGCAGCTCAGGCACGGGTGTGGGTGATCGAGGACGACTATCTGAGCGAGCTTCAGCTGAGGGGCCGGGCCACACCGGCGCTCGCCTCTCTCGATCGTTTCGGGCGCGTCATTCACATCGGGTCCTTCAGCAAGACACTGACCCCTGCCTTGCGGCTGGGATTCGTGGTGGCACCCGCTCCTCTGGCTTCCCGTTTTGCCGAGGTTGCGGCATGCCTCGCCCCCGCGCCCGGGCCCTCCGTACAGCTCGCAACCGCCGAATTCATCCGCGAGGGCCACTATCTACGGCATCTTCGACGCACGAAGCGGGCCTATGCCGCGCAAGGCGATGCGCTGCTGAAATACCTGAAGGCACGCGCCAATGACGTTGCGAAGGACGTTGCGATCGCCGGATTGGCCGCGGTCCTGCGCCTGCCGGACGGAACCTCCGACGTCGCGATCGCGAGGGAAGCGGCATCGTTTGGATTGGCGCCCACGCCCCTGTCGCTATGGCATGCGTCCGCGGCCTCGGCGCGATCCGGCCTGTTGCTGGGCGTCGCCACATCTCCCCACAAGAGGATCGAGGCGTCCTGCGACCGGCTGCTTCAGATCATCGATCGTCATATGTGACGAGCTTGGGCCCTATGCTTCGGTTTACACCGTCGTATAGATCACGAGCTTCAGCGCCGGATCATCATTGGCCTGAAAGCTGGTGTGCTCGAACCTGAGGACGCCCTTGGTCGGATGGTTCATGGTCTTGAGGCCCGCGGCGGTGCTGCGGATCTCGTGCGCTTCCCACCATTTGACGAATTCCGGACTGCCCTGGCGCAGCCGCGTCAGCAATTCCGTGAAGGCAGGATCGCCGGCCCAGACGTCGTGGGTGGCGCGAAACATCGCGACCATGCTCTTGGCGACGTCGCTCCAGCCCGCGCCGTAGAACTTTCGCGTCTGCTTGTTCGTCAGCACCAGCAGCAGCGTGTTGCGGTCCTGCTCGGGCAATTGTCCGAACCCGAAGATCTCCTCGGCCGCCGCGTTCCAGGCCAGCACGTCCCAGCGCCGCCCCGTGATGTAGGCCGGCTGCGCCAGGCTCTCGATCATCCGCCGAATTGGCGGCGGCACGGTCTCGCGCGTGAACGCGCGCCTGTCGCCGTCGCGTGCCAGCGCCTTGAGGTGCGCATGCTCGGTCTTGCTGAGACGCAGCGCACGCGCCAGCGCGTCGACGGTGGTGACCGAGGGGCTGACGGTGCGGCCCTGTTCGAGGCGGATGTACCAGTCGACGCCGATGCCGGCGAGCTGCGCGACCTCTTCGCGGCGCAGGCCCGCGGTGCGGCGTCGCCGGCCCGCGGGAAGCCCGACCGTCTTCGGCGACAGCTTTTCGCGGCGGGAGCGGAGGAAGTCGCCGAATTCGACGCGGCGTGGGTCGGCCATGGTGACGTGCCTCGATGGAGGGCCTGAGGAATACTAGGATAATACCAGGCCTTCCTGGGCCTGGAAAGCCGGCGCATATGGGCTCCACCGAACATGAGGTGACCACCAATGAAAGCCGCCATACTCAAATCCCTGGGATCTCCGCTCGTCATCGAGGACGCACCCGAACCGGTGCTCGGGACCGGCGAGGTGGTCGTCGATATCGCCGCCACGCGCGTGCTGTCCTACATGAACGAGGTCTTCAGCGGCACGCGCAACTATGCGCTCGAGCTGCCGATCATCCCGGGGCCCGGCGGCATCGGCCGGGTGCGCGCCATCGGCCCGGACGCGACGAAGCTCAGCGTTGGCGACTGGGTGTTCTGCGACCCGACGGTGCGTTCGCGCGATGATGTCGTTTCGCCCGACATTGCCCTGCAAGGACTCACTGCCGCCGGTGCGGGCGGCATGCGCCTGCAACAGCATTTTCGCCACGGCTCGTTTGCCGAGCAGATGCGGGTGCCGACGGAGAACGTCAAACGGCTCGGCACGATCACGCCGGAGGACGCCACGCGATGGTGCGCGCTGGGGACGCTGCTGGTGCCCTATGGCGGTTTCCTTGCCGCTAACCTTCAGCCCGGCGAAACCGTGCTGGTGAGCGGCGCCACCGGCAATTTCGGCAGCGCAGCCGTCTCGGTCGCGCTCGCGATGGGCGCCGCCTGCGTGGTCGCCCCCGGCCGCAACGACGAGATTTTGGCCGACTTGGTCCGGCGTTTTGGTGACCGCGTGAAGCCGGTCAAACTCACCGGCAACGAAGACGACGACCGCGAGCGCATGAAGCGCGCTGCGCCCGGACCGATCGACTGCGTGCTCGACATCATGCCGCCCTCGGTGAGCACGACCGTCGTGCGCGCGGCGATCATGACGGTGCGCGCCTACGGCCGCGTCGTGCTGATGGGCGGCGTCGGCATGGCCGGCGGCGCAGGCCTCGAGCTGCCTTACCCCTGGATCATGCGCAACTGCATCAGCATCCACGGCGTCTGGATGTATCCGCCGGATGCCGCAGGCCGCCTGATCGCGCTGGTGCGCGCGGGACTGCTCAGGCTGGAGGAGTATGAGGCCACCGCGTTCGACCTCGACCACGCCAATGAGGCGGTGGACCATGCCGCCGCCAATGGCGGGCCGTTCAAATTGACGGTGATCCGGCCTTAAGCGCCCCGGGGAGCGCGTTTTTTTCGTCAGTCCGGCCAAGCACTTGGCTACTGTGCATGGGGTTGTTTTCGCGGTTTTTATTCGAGTTCGATCACTTGCCCGTTCGACAGCGACACGCGGCGGTCCATGCGGCCGGCGAGTTCCATGTTGTGGGTCGCGATCAGCATGGAGACCTTGGTCGCCTTCACGAGCTGCATCAGGGCCTGGAAGACGTGGTCCGCGGTGTGCGGATCGAGATTGCCGGTCGGCTCGTCCGCAAACAGCACCCGCGGAGCATTGGCCACCGCGCGCGCGATCGCGACGCGCTGCTGCTCGCCGCCGGACAGCTCGGACGGACGGTGCGTGATGCGCTCGCCGAGGCCGAGATAGCCCAGGATATCCTTGGCGCGCTTGACGCTCTCGGACTTCTTGAGGCCGCGGATCATCTGCGGCAGCATGACGTTCTCCAGCGCCGAGAACTCCGGCAGCAGCCGGTGCGACTGGTAGACGAAGCCGATGTCGGTGCGGCGAAGCTGGGTGCGCTCGATGTCGGGCAGTTGCGAGGTCGGCGCGCCATTGACGTAGACCTCGCCGGAATCGGGCGCTTCCAACAGCCCCGCAATGTGCAGCAGCGTCGACTTGCCCGAACCGGACGGCGCCACCAGCGCAACGGACTGGCCCGCCCACAGCGCCAGCTTGGCGCCGTCGAGGATCGTCAGCGCCGCCTCACCCTGCAAGTACTGCCGCTTTATCTCGTGGAGATAAATGACAGGTACATCTTCCGCCCCCTGCTGCTCCATCAGCCCCTCACTCGTACCGCAGCGCTTCGACGGGATCGAGGCGGGCGGCGCGCCAGGACGGGTATAGCGTCGCCAGGAACGACAGCGTCAGCGCCATGATGACGACGGCCGAGGTCTCGCCGATGTCGATCTCGGCGGGCAGCTTCGACAGGAAATAGAGTTCTGGCGAAAACAGCTCGGTGCTGGTCAGCCAGGACAGGAATTGCCGGATCGACTCGATGTTGAGGCAGATCACCAGCCCGACGAAGAAGCCGACCATCGTACCGACCACACCTATCGAGGCGCCCGTGATCAGGAAGATGCGCATGATCGAGCCTTGCGAGGCTCCCATCGTACGCAGGATCGCGATGTCGCTGCCCTTGTCCTTCACCAGCATGATCAGGCCGGAAACGATATTGAGCGCCGCGACCAGCACGATCATGGTGAGGATCAGGAACATCACGTTGCGCTCGACCTGGAGCGCGTTGAAGAAGGTCGAGTTGCGCTGGCGCCAGTCGACCAGGAACACCGGCCGCCCCGCCGCCTCCGTCACCGCCTGGCGGAACGCCACGATCTGATCCGGATTGGTGGTGAAGACCTCGATCGAGGTGACGTCGTTGCTGCGGTTGAAATAGGCCTGCGCCTCCGCGAGCGGCATGAACACGAAGCCGAGATCATATTCGGACATGCCGATCTCGAACACCGCGGCGATCTTGTACGGCTTGATGCGCGGTGTCGTCCCCATTGGCGTGACCGCGCCCTTCGGCGCCACCAGCGTGATGCTGTCGCCGGCGTGCAGCGACAGCTGGTCAGCGAGGCGCCGGCCGATCGCGACCCCCTGGCCGTCGTCAAACCCCTCGAGCGAACCCTGCTTGATGTTCTTGGCAATCGAGGTGAGGTTGTTGAGGTCGTCGGAGCGGATGCCGCGCACCAGGACGCCGGAGGCGTTCCACGGCGATGAGGCCAGCGCCTGGCCATCCACCACGGGCGCTGCGAGCCGGATGCCCTGGACCTGGCTGAGGCGGTCGGCGACGTCCTTCCAGTCGGTCAACGGCGATTCCAGCGGCTGGACCAGGATGTGGCCGTTGAGGCCGAGTATCTTGTCGAGCAGCTCCTTGCGGAAGCCGTTCATGACGGCCATGACGATGATCAGCGTCGCCACGCCCAGCATGATGCCGAGGAAGGAGAACCCGGCGATGACCGAGATGAATCCCTCCTTGCGGCGCGCCCGTAAGTAACGCGCCGACAGCATCCACTCGAATGGCGCAAAAGGCGCGGTTTGAACGGTTTCGGTCATGGTCTCATCCATCGCTCGATAGTCCCATGATTCGGGGTCAAATGTGGCCGGATTGGCGGCCGCGATCTCGGGCGATGAACAATATTCAGCCGACCAGCCGGGCGACCGCATCCGCAGGCGACATGGTCTCGCGGGCGCCGTCACTTCGCCGCTTGAGCTCGACCTTGCCGTCGGCGAGCCCCTTCGGCCCGATCATGATCTGCCAGGGGATGCCGATCAGGTCGGCGGCGGCGAATTTGGCTCCGGCCCGCTGGTCGGTGTCGTCGTAGAGCACGTCGACGCCCTTGGCGGACAGCTCCGCATAGAGCTTTTCGCAGGCCGCATCGACCGCGGCATCGCCCTGCTTGAGGTTGAGAATCGACACGCGGAACGGGGCAACGGCCTCCGGCCATTTGATGCCGGCATCGTCATGGCAGGCCTCGATGATGGCGCCGAGCAGGCGCGAGACGCCGACGCCGTAGGAGCCGCCGTGGATCGGCACGTCGACACCGTCGGGACCCGCCACCAGCGCCTTCATCGCGTCGGAATACTTCGTGCCGAAGTAGAAGATCTGCCCGACCTCGATACCACGGGTGTTCACCCGCTTGTCCGCGGGCACTTCCTGCTCGAAGCGCGCGGCGTCGTGAACGTCTTCCGTCGCCGCATAGACCGAGGTCCATTGCTTGATGATCGGCGTCAAATCGCTCTCGTAATCGACGTCCTCGCCCGGCACCGGCAGGTCCAGCACGTCGCGATTGATGAAAACGCCGGATTCGCCGGTCTCGGCGAGCACAATGAACTCGTGGCTGAGATCGCCGCCGATCGGGCCGGTCTCGGCGCGCATCGGGATCGCCTTCAGCCCCATCCTCGCGAAGGTGCGCAAATAAGCGACGAACATCTTGTTGTAGGCGACACGCGCCGCAGCCTCGTTGAGATCGAAAGAATAGGCATCCTTCATCAGGAACTCGCGGCCGCGCATCACGCCGAAGCGCGGACGCTGCTCGTCGCGGAATTTCCATTGAATATGATAGAGATTCAGCGGCAGGCTCTTGTAGGACTTCACATAGGCGCGAAAGATCTCGGTGATCATTTCCTCGTTGGTCGGCCCGTACAGCAGCTCACGCTTGTGGCGGTCGGCGATGCGCAGCATCTCGGGACCATAGGCATCGTAGCGACCGCTCTCGCGCCAGAGGTCGGCAAGCTGGAGCGTCGGCATCAACAGTTCCAGCGCGCCGGAGCGGTTCTGCTCCTCGCGCACGATCTGCTCGATCTTCTTCAACACCCGGAAGCCAAGCGGCAGCCAGGCATAGATGCCGGCGGCCTCCTGCCGGATCATGCCGGCACGCAGCATCAGCCGATGCGAGACGATCTCCGCCTCTTTCGGATTTTCCTTCAGGATGGGCAGAAAGAACCGCGACAACCGCATGGCAATACTCGGGGAATCAGTGATGGCTTGCAGTGAAACCGGATTGGGAGCCAAAACACAAGACCGGGAATGAGGAAAAGCCGCTAACACAGCGGAATTCCTGTCATTTTTCCGTCGACTTCAGGTTCAACATGATGTGGCGAAGAGCCCGATTCAGGGCGTTCCTACCTCGAGCTCGTCCTCCAGTGTGATCTTCTCGAAATCGGTCACCAGCGCGTCGATCCGCACATGCCAGCGGCCCGCAAACGGCAGCTCGACCTTGCGCACGTGCCAGTAGCTGTCCGGCCCGAGCGAGGCGTTCCGCTCCATCGGCTCAATGCCGCGTTCGGGCAGGCTCAGCGTCAGCGTCACCTCCCTGGCCACGAGCACCGCCCCCTCGCCAGTCATGAGCTGCAGCACGAAATCGTCGATACCCGCCTTACCCGGCGAGACCAGAACCTGGAACATCGCCCTGTCGGTATGCATGTGGATCGCCAGCGGCGTCTCCGGAACGATCGTCCGCGGCGGCGGCGTGAAGCGCCAGCCGGCGACGACGGCGAAGATGGCGAGCGCGATGGCGCATTCGAGCACGATCGAGCGCCTCAGGGCCGGCGTAGACTTGTGATCCCCCGCCAACGCCGGAGTCAGGCGAAAACGGTTCAGCGTGGCAAGCGCCATTAGCCCAAGGAACAGCGCGAGCTTGATCGAGAGGATCAGTCCGTAGCGGGTCTCGACCAATGCGGACGGCTTCTCAAGCTGGACGATGGCGAGCGCGAGCCCGGTCAAAGCGAGAATGCCAACGACCGGCGCGGCGATGCGAGCAAAGCGTTTCACGACAGGCAATGCTGCGGCAGGCCGCTTCGACAACAGGGCGACCAGCGGAGCGAGGGCCCCAATCCAGAAGGCGACACCGAGACCATGGAGAAAGATCGCCGGCCGGGTCAACAGTTCGGGCGGTGCCGTAGCGGCGTGCCCGGTCATGGCCAGCGACAAGCCGACGCCGACGAATGCAATGATCGCCAGAGCGCGCGCGCACCACGCGTTGGTCAGGGCCAGCAGCGCGAACAGCATTGCAACGATGGCCACGAGCAAGGCTGGGCCCGCGCTGGTCCCGGATGCGACTTTCCAGGGAGCCATCGTCGCGAGAGCCGATAGCTCTGAGCCGAGGAGATCAAGCCCCAACACACCAAGGGACACCACCGCGCTCGGGACGCCGATGGCCAGCGCCACGCACGGAACGGTTATGCCGGTCATCGACCACGCAACCCAGCGCGCAAAGAACACGCCGCCGACGCCGACGAACAGGCCAAGATAGAGGCCGACCCGCGCCAGCCAGATCAGCACATTCAACCCGCCATCGGCGTTTGCGGGAAGTTGCGTCCCCGTCGGCATGCCGATCGAGAAGATCACAGATCCCGCAACGGGATGGCCATCCTGCGAGATCACGCGATAGCTGACGACCGCCGTGCCCTGCGGCAGGTCCGCCGGCATCGCAACCGAGATGGTCTCGCCCGATGCGTTGACGTGCACATCATCCCGCGCCCTGCCCGCGCCGTCGATCAATTGGATCGCGCCCGGCGTCACTGTCTCGTTGAAGCGCAACTCCACCGCCTTCGGCGCGCTCGCGAGCATGCTGCCGCTCGTCGGCTCGACGGCGACGAGCGCCGCATGCGCCGAGGCGCCGGTCGCGAAACCGACAAATAGCAGCAGCGTCGCGAGCGCGGCGAGCAGGCGCATTAGGGTTTTGGCAGGAGCTTCACGCCTGGTGCCGGCGATTTGCTCTCATGCGAATGCCCTGCCCCCTCCGCCGGAATCTCGATCCAGCGGCTGACGCCGGTCTCGCATTCCTGGACGACCGGGAAGTACAGGATCGTGTTCGGCTTGAGCGTGTCGGTCAGGGCCGTGTGCATGACGAACTCGTCATAGTTCTTGTCCGGCAGCTTGCCGCCGGACCAGGTCACCTCCTTGACGCCGGAGGAGAGCTTGTTGCCGTGATAGTCGTATTCGCCGGCGTATTTGCCCTCGACCACGTCAACACTCCAGCCCGCCTTCGGCATCGGTTTCACCGCGATCACGCCTTCCGGGATCTGTACCCGGATTTTCACCGTGGGCGAGCCCGCGCAACCGTGCGGGACGGCGAAGACCGCCTTGTAGGAAGCACCGACCGTAGCCTGCTTGCCTTCGAGGAAGACGTGCGCATTCGCCGGCGTTGCCGCAAAGACGCTCAGAACAATCAGCCAGGTTCGCTTCGACATATTGAGTCTCCCGACGGTCCAGATCATGCTCGTCACATCTTCATTCCCGAATGATCAGGCATTTTCTTCATCATGTGCCCACTGTCGCCGGGCGCCTGCGCGCCGACGCCCTGGACGTCCAGGGAGACGGCGACCTTGCCGGCCTTTTCGAACTGAAGCGTCACCGGCACCCTGTCGCCCTGCTTGAAGGGGCCCTTCAGCTCCTGGAGCATCAGGTGGTAGCCGCCGGGGGCAAACTTCACCGTCTTGCCGGGATCGATCACGAGACCCTTGTCGAGCAGGCGCATCTTCATCACGCCATTGTCCATCGCCATCTCGTGAACCTCAGCCTTCCCCGCGATATCGGCGGAGACGCTGACAAGCTTGTCGGCCGCCGTGCCCTTGTTCTCGATGGTGAGATAGCCGCCGGCCACCTTGGCGCCGCCTGGTGTCGCGCGACTCCACGCCTGCGAGATGACGAGATCGCCCGCCTTGACGTCCTCGGCCTCTGCGACGGCACAGCCGGTCAGCAATAGTGAAATTGTAAGGAGGGTTCGTCCGATATTCTTCATGTTGATTGCCTCTTTCACGATTGATCGGGCCGAGAATGGCCCTGCATTCTTCCGCGACGACCTTCCGCCGCCGTCTGCATCGGCATTCGAAACGCCGGCCTGCCGCGGAGCCGACCACAGACCCAAGTGCCATTTGCGCGTCACCATCGATACCTCATTCCAGCGTACACTGCTCTTCCCGTACCGGGCTCAAACAATGCTGACGTCGCCGTCGCTCGATCGATGATGCTGGCGCTGGCTATGTAGGTCTTGTTGGTGAGATTGCGCCCCTCGATGTAGGCAGATATCGGGCCGCCATTGTCGAAGCCGGCTTTCAATCCCAACAGGGCATAAGGCTCTGTCGTCAGCGTGTTCATGCTGTCGACGAAGTAGGCCTGTGGCACCCATTCGACGTTGGGTCCGACATAGAAACCGGCAGGGTGTTTGTAGAGAAGCTCCGCGCGCAGATAGTGAGTTGGGGCTCCCGGCAATCGATTGTTTCCGAAGATCGGATCTTTGTCGAAGCGGAAGTCGTTGAAGGAATAGGCGACATTCAGCCAGATCTTGTCCGGCGCCGGGCCATTCACGAAGATGTCACGAAAGATCGCTGCGCCCGCGCCGGCCTCGATGCCTTGATGGATGGTGCGGTCGGCATTGGTCACATTGCAATTGCCGAAAGCACTATAGAGGCATTGCAATTCGTCGCGAATGTTGGCCCGGTAGGCCGTCAGTTCCCAGGCGTAATCAGATCGCTTCATGCGAGTCCCGATTTCGTACGTGGTCGCAATCTGCGGGCGGATGCTGGTGAACGGGATCGTCGGAATGCCGGGCCCAATCGCGCTTTCGCCGAAGCTCGGCACCTCGGCGCTCCGCGAGACATTGGCGAAGGCCTGCCAGGCCGGATCGATTTGCCACAACAGACCGCCTTTCGGCGACCAGATGTTAAAGCGCGTTGCCCCTGATTGATCCCCGTCGCTGAGAAAACGATCCTGCCGATTGCGGGTCGCGTACAGAAATTGCGTGCCGCCGATCACCGCAAGATTTGGAAGGACGTAGAAGCTGTCTTCGACATAGGCGGAGGTATTCTCCGACCGATCGATCGAGGAAGAAAGCAGTGCACCCTTCTGCCCGCCAATGTTGGCGAACTGCTGGTTGTCGATGCTGCCGTTAAGCACCTGCACGCCCGCGACCAATCTGTTGCGGAAGCCGCCAATGGTGCGGTCATCCGTGATCTTCGCGAATCCGCCGTAGTCCTTGTAACGGTAGTCCAGCCACTGAAAGATCGGATGCATCAGATGGCGATCGACGCCAAAGGCGCCGAATTCGACTTTGGTGTCATCGAAACGAACGGTGGTTTTGTTCGCGAGCCTGACAGTATCGATATTGCGCTGCTGATCCATCGCAACATTCGCGGGTGCAGCAGTTTCCGGATCGGTCAAAGCGGATGTCTTGGTCACGGTACCCGGGATTCGCTGCCGCACTTCGTTGGCATTGAGGTAGAACCGTGTCTCGACATCCGGTGAGAACTGATACCCGACATTGCCGCTCAAACGGTTGCTCGAGCCAAAGCTGTGATCGCGAAAACCGTCCGCGGCCTGCGTGGAAGCCGTCACGAAACCGTCCCACGGCCCGTTGACGCCTCCTGCGTTGGCCTGAAGTCGTTTGTAGCCGAACCCTCCGACATCGAAGGACACACCATTCGGCAACGAATCGCGGCCGGTCGGGGTCACGAAGTTGATCGCACCCCCCAGCGAATTGGCGCCAAACTGAAGCGCGTTGCCGCCTTTGAAGACTTCGACATATTTGTAGGCGCTCGGATCGATCTCCTGGAAATCGCCATAGCCGTCCGCAGTGTTGATCGGAATGCCGTCCATATAGAGCTGCACCCCGCGCAGATGAAAATTGCGCGACAGGCCGGACCCGCGAATCGAAAGACGGGTGTCGTCGCCCCATTTGGGCTGGACGTACACGCCGGGCACGTAATCCAGAACATCCTTGATCGTGTTGGACGGCGTCGAGTTCCTGTACGCCTCGGCCGACACGAGCGCCACGCCGCCCGGAGTCTGGTCGATTTCCGCCAGCGCTTGTTGCGCCGTCAAAACCGTCAGGGCGCCCGGAGCCCCGGCACTCTGTTCGCTTGCGACTTGCTGCGGCGATGGGGGCGTTCGCGGGCTTCGCGTGACGCGCGCCGATCGCGCAGAATTGCGTGGCGGTCGGACCGCCGGCGCACGCTTTTGCTGAGGCGCCTCTACGGTGATTGGCGGCAGCACTGCGCTGCCGCTTTGGGCAAAGGCTCCGCTCGACGATGCAAGCAGCGCGGCCTGAACGGCAACGATGCTCACGCCACGGCGGGCATGACAACGTAACATTGGGGCATTCCTGACGCCGGGCTTTCTCTCCGGCCATTCGACAGCATCAATCGCCTGCGGCGGACCGCGGCGATCACGAGAGTCGTCAGGAAAGTTGGGGCGGCGCGCGTGCCTGGGCGTTTGTGCCTTTATGGGCGGCGACAACGGTCGCATCCGCCTGGTGCCACACCACACGTTGAGCGTGGCGGAAGGGAACGGAGAGCGCGGCGTGCGGCGGCGAATCGAGCGACGCGCCCACCTGCGCCAAACAACAGAGGGCGCACGCACCGGCATGTGCGACCGGCGTACCCGCCGGATCGTTCAGGCCGCCCTGCTCGCCCGCGCTGTGGCAGATGACAACGGCAGAAAGCGGATCGGCCACGGCTTGGCCGGCCGCCAGACAGGCGGCGATCGGCGCCAGCACCTGCATCGCCAAAGCGAGCAGGACCAGGGGAAGGAATTTTTGCAGCCGTATGCGCATCCGCCGAACCATTTGTTCGTCTACTAACTAAACACCGCGCAGATGGCCGAGTCGAGCCCGGTTCCGCCGTCCTCTTGGTCCAGCGCAAATTGTCCGGAAACTGTGGTCCCACCGCCCCCGGAAGGGAACCTCCGGCATTTGAGGCAGTCGCGCAGCCCTGCCTATCCACAGATTTCTTATATTTGTCATATGCTTACAAGGTCGGAAGCCCGATCATTTCGTCAATTGCTCGAATTTTGAACATTCGTTGCCGAAAATGATGACAAGTGAGAAAAGTTGATCTAGCATCCCTTTGCTCAGGCTGGCCGCGAGGTCGAAGTCTGGTGGTCCAAGTCTCGGGAGGAGCCCCTGACGCGCAAAATGCAGCGTCGCCCCGCCAATCAAGATCAAATCTTAGAATCGGGGATAATAGGGTCGACACAATTTTCGAGCGGGGCTAGGGCCCCGCTCTTTTTTTGTCTGCGGGGCTAAAGCGCCGATGAAGGCTTCTCCCAATCCGATCGAACAGAGCTTTGAACTTGCAGCCTCGCGCTGCACCGATCTCACGCCGCTCGTCTATCAACGGCTGTTCGAGCAGCATCCTGAAACGCGGGCGATGTTCCGCACGCAAGGCGGCGAGCTCGTGATGGGATCGATGCTGGCTCTCACGATCGAAGCGATTCTCGACTTCGCCGGTGATCGCCGCGGGCAATTCCGGCTGATCGCATGCGAGGTCGTATCGCACGATGGCTACGGCACGCCGCGCGAGCTGTTCACCGCCTTCTTCGCCGTCATCAGGGATACGCTGCGCGATCTGCTCCGCGATGAATGGTCGGAGGACATCGCGCAGGCCTGGGACCGACTGCTCATCGAGATCGACGCGTTCGCGGGCGTCCCGGCCTAACGCTTCGCGCTGCACCAACGCGGCTCGCGGCGACCCCACCGCTGATTGCGGATTGAGTGCCAACAACTCTTGTGAGACACTTTCGGACATCGGTCGCGCAATCAATGACGCGCCGAGATAAAATTGTATGGGAGCGAGCGATGTCCGGGACGAAAGATTTCTCGACGACGAGGCGCGATCTTCTTCAGGCGGCAGCAACCGCCGGCGCCGCGACTGCCATCCTCGGCAGCATGGGCATAAACCCCGCCCTTGCAGCCGAAGTCGGACGAAGCGAGAAGCCGCTCAAGGCGGCGTTCTCCAACGCAGGCCTCCAGGCGACCTGGTGCGCACAGGGCAAGCAGGCCGCGGAATTCTGGGGCAAGCTGTTCAATGTCGAGGTCACCTGGTTCGACGGCCAGCTCGATGCCGTGAAGCAGCGCGCGGCGATCGACAACATGGCCTCGCAGAAATGGGACTTCGTCGCGATCCAGGCCTTTGGCATCGGCACCCTCACCCAGCCGGTGCAGAAGATGATCGACGCCGGCACGCCCGTGATCGACATGGACACGCTGATTGCGCCGCTCGACCAGATCAACGTCCATTCCTTCCTCGCCCCTGACAACGAGTTCATGGGCGCCTCCGTGACCCAGGCGCTGTGCAACGCCATGGGCGGCAAGGGCAAGATCATCATGACGCAAGGAGCCCTCGGCCACACCGGCGCGCAGGGCCGCGCCAAGGGCTTCAACAATGTCGTGAAGCAATTCCCCGGGATCGAGGTGCTCGACACCCAGCCGGCCGACTGGGACGTCTCCAAGACAGCGCGTCTCTGGGAAACCTACCTGACGAAGTATCCTCAGATCGACGCGGCGTTCTTCCACAATGACGACATGGCGCTCGCCGCCGCCAACATCATGAAGGCGCGAGGCCGCACCAACATCCTGATCGGCGGCGTCGATGCGATGCCGCCCGCGATCCAGGCCGTCAGCGAAGGCCGCATGTTCGCAACCGTCCGCAATCCGTCCTGCCGGATTCATGGCGGCGCCGTCATCGCGGGCGTTTCCGCCGTGGTCGGCGGCGAAAAGAGCGGACAGGGAATCCCGAAGAACGTGGTCACCGACGGTCCGGTCGTCACCAAGGCCAACGCCGCCGGCATGCAATGGATGCAGGATCACTTCCTGATCTGAGCCTTCATGCGAGAGGACCGTTCGCCCATCCTGGAACTGCAGGGCATCACGAAGAGCTTCGGCGGCGTCGAGGCGCTTCGTGGTGTCGACTTCGCGCTCTCACCCGGCGAGATCCATGGTCTCGTCGGCGAGAACGGCGCGGGAAAAAGCACGCTGATGAAGATCATCGCCGGCGTGCACACCGAATTCTCCGGCCGCTTCCTGATCGACGGACAGGAGACGCATTTCCGCTCGGCTCGCGATGCACACAGTGCCGGCATCGCCATGGTGCACCAGGAGCTCTCGGTCGCGCCCGACCTCACGGTCGCGGAGAACGTCTTCCTGGGCAACCAGCCGACCAACCGGCTCGGTCTGGTGCAATGGCGGCGGATGGCGCGCGAGGCGGGCGAGCAGCTCGCCCGCTTCGGCATCGACGTCGATCCGATGAGCAGGCTGGGTGACTTACCCATCGGGCTGCAGCAGCTGATCGAGATCGCGCGCGTGCTGTTCTCCGGCGCGCGCATCGTCATCCTGGACGAGCCGACCTCCGCCCTTTCCCCGCCCGAGGTCGAGCGATTGTTCGCGACGCTGCGGCGCCTGCGCGATGAAGGCACGGCGATCGTCTTCATCTCGCATTTCATCGAGGACATCTTGCGCGTGTCCGACACGGTGACCGTGTTCCGCAACGGGCGGAAGGTCGCGGAGACGGCAAGTGCTGCCACCAGCAAGGGCGCGCTGATCGAGGCCATGATCGGCCGCGGCGGCGAAGCGCTCGAGCACAGCTATAGCGACGATCTGATGCTGCCGCGGCCGAGCGACAGCGCGGTGGTCCTGAAGGTCGACCAGCTGTCGCTGGCGCGCAGCCTCAAGGACATCTCCTTCGAGGCCCGCGCCGGCGAAGTGCTCGGCATCTACGGCTTCATGGGCTGCGGCCAGCAGGAACTGTCGCGCATCCTGTTCGGCAAGCTGAAGTCGGACGGCGGCACGCTCGCGGTCGACGGCAAGCCCAAGACGTTTGCCAGCACAGCAGCGGCGCGGCGGGCCGGCGTGGCGCTGGTGCCGGAGAGCCGGCGCGACATGCTGTTTCACCAGGAGCCGGTCTACAAGAACATCTCGATCAGTATTCTCGATCGCATCTCGGCGTTGCTGCTCAAGCCGGCGCAGGAGCGCGACATCGCCCAGCGCCAGGTCGAGCAGCTCCAGATCAGGCCGCCGGTGGTCGGGCTCGATCTCGGCATGCTTTCCGGCGGCAATCAGCAGAAAGTCGCGCTGGCGAAATGGCTGACCTATCCGCCAAAACTCCTGGTGCTGTGCGAGCCGACCCGCGGCATGGATGTCGGCGCCAAGAACGACGTCATCAACATCGTCCGCGATCTCCGCACCAAAGGGCTCGCGATCATCGTGCTGTCGACCGAGCCGGAAACGGTGCTGTCGCTGGCCGACCGCATCCTCGTGCTCAAGCGCGGCGCATTGGTGCGCGAATTCAAGAACGAGCCGGTCAGCAAGGACCGCCTGCTGGAAGCGGCGTGACGGAGAAGCACCATGGCGAGCAGTGAGACGGCTTTGGCGGCGGGGCAGCGGGCGCGAGGGCTTGCGCCGTTCCTGCGCTCGCAGATGCGCAACATTGCCCCGTTCCTGACGCTGATCTTCCTGTCTGGCTTCTTTGCGCTGGCCAGCCCCTCCTTCGCGACGCTGGACAATCTCGGCAACATCCTGACCCAGGTGTCGGTCACGGGCATCATCGCCGTCGGCCTCACCTTCGTGATCCTCTGCGCGGAGATCGACCTCTCGATCGCCAGCATCGCCAACGTCACGGGCATCGCGGTCGCCTACTTCACGCTCCAGGAATCCTACGTCAACATTCCCAACATTCCCTTGCCCGGCGCCGCGGCGATCCTGCTGGCCATTTTGCTTTGCGCGTTTCTAGGCCTCGTCAATGCGCTGGGCCTGACAATGATCGGCATCCCCTCCTTCATCATGACCCTGGCGATGATGCAGATCGCGGCCGGCATCTCGGCGCTGCTGGTGCGCGGCCAGATCGCCTACAAGGTGCCCGGCGTGATCACTACGCTCGGCTCCGGATCGATCGGCGGCATCCCATGGATCGTCATCGTCGCCGCGATCATGCTGCTCTTGGGACATCTGGTGCTGACCTACACGCGCTTTGGCCGCTACGTCTACATGGTCGGGGGCAATCGCGAGGCGGCCGAATATTCCGGCCTCAACGTCAAGCTCATCCTCGGCGCCGTCATGGTGATCTCCGCGGTGTGCTCCGGTATCGGCGGCATGCTGGGAGTAGCCCACTTCGGCAGCGCGCAGCAGAACGAGTTCGATACCTATCTGCTCGACTCCATCGCTGCCGTCGTGGTCGGCGGCACCAGCCTGTTCGGTGGCCGCGGCGGTATCGGCAACACCATCGTCGGGCTCTTCGTGCTCGGTGTTCTCAACAATGGCCTCGACCACGTCAACATCGACAGCTTCCTGAAGATCCTGATCCGCGGCCTGATCCTGCTGGCTGCGCTGGTCATCAACGTCTATGCACAGCGGCTGAGGGAAAAGGCGGTGGAGTAGCCGCCCCTCAAAACAAAAAGCGCGAAAACAACCCCATGCACAGTAGACACTGTGAGGGAATTCAACGACTTACAAAATCCGAAATTGAGCGAGCGCGACCGCAGCGACGTTTGACTCGTCGGGCAAAACAGGAGCAGGATGTCATCATGGCGGTGTGCGTGGATCGGCTCCGGACAGCGCCCCAACCTCCGTCATTGCGAGCGCAGCGAAGCAATCCAGACTGCCGCCGCGGAAAGATTCTGGATTGCTTCGCTGCGCTCGCAATGACGAGGTGACAGCAGGGGCAATCCAGCCTCACCCTCAATCGCAGAGCATGAGAGGACGGCCTAGCTCTCCGCCTTTGCATCCGGCGCAAGCCGCGAGAACCGGAAATTGCAGTGGCTCGCACCGCCCGCTAACGTCTGCGTCCTCTCCAGGCGGATGCCTCGCGCTGCGTAGGCGACGAAATCGAGCCCGCAGATGTTCGGCAGAATGTCCTTGTCGCCGTGGCGCGCCGCGAGCTTGCAGAAGCCGCAGGCCTTGTAGTTGATCCCGAACTCGAACTTGTCGTCCGTATCAGGCTCGACGAAATCGTAGGCGAAATCCTCCGGAAACTGCTTCTGATGGCTGTCACTCATGCTCTTGGCCGCTTGCTCTCGCAGCAAAGCCTGGTTCTCCGGCGACATGAATTGACGCCCCGAGGCGAGACGCTCCGCTTCCGATATTGTGAGCAATTGCGCCTTGTAGGTTTCCTGCTCGATCTCGCCGATCACGGGAAGCGGCACGCCGTGGCGTCGCAGCACGCGGCTGATGGCCGTGAAGCCCATCAGACGCATGAAGAAATCGCTCATGCGGCTCGCCGCGCCGCCAACATAGGGCATCTGGGTGAGCACGATTTCGAATTCGTCCATCACTTCCTGCCTGATCCCGTCGATCCCGGAAAGCTGCGCGCGCTCGCGCAACATCGCTTCGGCCAGGTCGAGCCGCTCGTGCATGGCGGCTTCCATTGCACCGCGATGCGCTTCGTAAAACGGGTGGATGATTTCAGCCATGGGACACCTGATATGATTGGTTCATTGCAATGTCGGCTGGTTTCATTCGGCGGCGATCGCCTCGATCTCCAGCAGCCATTTGCTGTCGACGGTCTCGACGATCACGACCGTCAGCGCGGGCTGGTGTTCGCCCAGCATCGCGCGACGAATAGAGCGGTTGGTCACGAGTTGATTGCGGTCGGTCAGGAACGTGGTGACCTTGACCAGATGCGCGACGCCAAGGCCGGCGGCGGCGAGCACCTCGATCACATTGCGCCAGGCCTGCGCGCACTGCGCCTCAAAACCGTCAGGGACGGCGCCGTCGGTCGTCTCAGGCACCTGGCCGCTGATGAACAACAGGCGGCGATGCCGCGTCAGTTCAAGCCCCATGCTGTAGCCGCCAGCGGGCGCGTGGACCGTTGCGGGATTGTGGCTGACGATGTGAGCTGGGGGCATAGGGCTTCTCCGGATTGCGGATTCGACCGTAGCCGGCGCCACCACCGCTTCGCAAAGCATCATTGCTGCGGCTCAGCGCAAGAAAATCTATTGCAAGGCCACAGCCCATCAGTGTCAAAATGGACCCCGATGACCTACGCCCTTCCCCCACTCAACGCGCTCCGCGCCTTCGAGGCCGCCGCCCGGCATCTCAGTTTCAAGCTGGCCGCACACGAGCTGCACGTGACCCCCGCCGCCGTGGGGCAGCAGGTGAAGGCGCTGGAGGCGCGCCTCGGCGTGCAGCTGTTCGATCGGCTGCATAAGCAGCTCATTCTCACCGTCGCCGGTCAGGCCTATCTGCCCGGGGTCTCCGAAGGCTTTCGGCACATTGCGGAGGCGACCTCGCAATTGAGACCGGCAGGTGTGGTGCTGCTGCAATTGGGAGTCCATTGCAGCTTCGACCTCCGCCGCCTCGATCTGGCGGCGTTTCGCAGCACGCATGCGGAGATCGGCTTGCGGGTGCTGCATCCGGCCGGCCTGCACGAATTGGTCGAGGGCAAGGTCGACCTGCTGATCGCCCGCGGCCTCGGCCACCATCCGGGCTATCGCTGCGACCGGCTCGATGAGGGATCGGGTTTGGGTGATTGGCTGGTTGCGCCTGAAGGCACCGCGGATTGTCCGGAGGTCGCCGGCTTTCGCGACTGGCTGCGTGCGCTGCCGGCCGAGAAGGCGCTCGCAAATCGTCGCCCTCGTCTGGTCGGGGTCAGCGGAAGTTGACGCGAGATCGAAGCGGCCAGGTTTGACTTGCCGGATAAAACAGGGGCAGAATTTCACAGAGACCGATGGCGCATCCGGTGAGCGTTTTGCTCACGCTGAGCGCAAGACTTCTCATATCGGAGACATTCGCATGACCGCAATTGATCGGCGGGCCCTGCTTATGGGTGGAGGGGCGCTTCTCATGAGCGCAGGTCCGCTTGTCTCGGCTCCGTTCGACTGGCAATCGATGACGCCATCCGAGGCAGGCTTTGTGCCGGATCTTGATGCGCGGCTCGACAAACTGATTGCCGATAATCGTGCATGGGGTCTGCATGGTGTCTTCGTCACGCGGACAGGTAAGATCGTGCTCGAACGCTATTTCGCCGGTGAGGACGAAGCCTGGGGCGCTCCTCTCGGCCGCGTCGCCTTCGGTCCTGACACCCTGCACGACCTGCGCTCTGTCACGAAGAGCGTTCTAGGGCTGCTTTACGGAATCGCGCTCGATCTCGGAAAGGTGCCTGCGCCGGATCAACCGCTGATCGCGCAATTTCCCGACTATGCCGATGTCGCAACCGATGACCGCCTCAAGCGTCTGACCGTCGCGCACGCGCTCACCATGACCCTGGGGTTCGACTGGAACGAGGACATTCCATACCAGGACTCCAATAACAGCGAAATCCAGATGGAGCGCGCGCCCGATCGTTTGCGCTACATCTTCAGCCGACCGTTCATTTCCGATCCCGGAGCACGCTGGATCTATGGCGCGGCTGGAACCGAGCTTATCGGCAATTTGCTGGTAAAAGGCGTCGGCCAGTCGCTACCCGACTTTGCGCGCACACGACTGTTCGATCCCATCGGGGTTGGTCCGACCGAATGGTCCAAAGGATTCAACGGCCAACCCGCGCCCGCATCCGGCCTGCGCATGACGCCGCGCGACCTCGCGCGCGTTGGGCAATTGGTCCTCAACCGTGGCCAGTGGGATGGACGCCAGATCGTTTCGTCGGAATGGCTCGCGAAATCGTTCCAGCCCTACGTCCCGTGCGACGAGCAGCGTCAATACGGCTACTTTTGGTACAGCGGCAACTTCCAGTACGGCCATCCGCCGAACCGGCCCATCACGCATTGGATCGGCGGCTTCGGTTACGGTGGTCAGCGGTTGTTCGCGATGCCCGACCTCGATATCGTGGTGGCCATCACCTGCGGAAATTACGCCGATGAGAGGCAATGGATGCCGCCCATCCGGGTGGTCCGTGACGTCGTGTTGGCTGGACTGAAGTGAACCTCGCCTTCCACCCTAAAGCGGCTGGCCCTCAGGCAAGGCCAACGCCGCCTGCCCCGCAATCTCCTCGCTTCGCCAACACCTCACCGAATGCCCGTCCACCCGCGCCTCCAGCGCCGGCCCCGGCTCGCTCCGACACACCGCCTCCGCATACCGACACCGCGGACTGAAGGCGCATCCGTTCGGCGGATTGAGCGGGTTGGGAAGATCGCCGCCTGTCGTTGCCAGCGGTGCATGGCGCAGGGGATCGGGGATGGCGGCGATCAGGGCTTGCGTGTACGGGTGTGCCGGCCGTTCGAAGATCTCGCGCCAGTGGCCGTTCTCGACGATGCGGCCGAGATACATCACGGCGACCTTGTCGCTCATGTGCTCGACGACGCCGAGATCGTGGCTGATCATGATGTAGGAGAGACCGAGGGTTTCCTTCAATTCCAGCAGCAGATTGATGATCTGGGCGCGGATCGAGACATCGAGCGCCGAGACCGGCTCGTCGCAGATGACGATCCTGGGATTGAGGATCAGCGCGCGCGCGATACCGATGCGCTGGCGCTGGCCGCCGGAGAATTCATGCGGGTAGCGGTCGGCTTGCTCCGGCCGCAGGCCCACATGCCGCAGCATCGCCGCGACGCGGTCCTCGATCTCGCTCTTGGCCGTGACGCCATGCACACGCAGGGGATCTTCCAGCGTGCGGCGAACGGTCTGGCGTGGATTGAGCGAGGCGTAGGGATCCTGAAACACGATCTGCACGATGCGGGCCAGCGCCTTGCGATCGCCGGATGGCCTGTTCGTCACGACCTGTCCGTCCAGCACGATGCGGCCGCGCGTCGGCGTCAAGAGACCCAGGATCGACAATGCGACGGTGGACTTGCCGGATCCGGACTCGCCGACGAGGCCGAGGCATTCGCCGCGCTTCAGGGTGAGATCGACCCCATCGACGGCACGGAGCAGCCGACGGCCGCGCCCCAGCAGGCCGCCGCCGAGCGGAAAATGGACCGCGAGATCCCTCACGCTGAGAATGACATCGTCGTCCGGTCGCGTCTCAACCAACCTCTCTTGCGGCTCATGCATGGTGGTGACACCTGACCAGACCGCCGGCCTCCAGCAAATCCGCTCCCGGCGCGACTGTCCGGCAAATATCGGTCGCCTGGCCGCAACGCGGATTGAACCGGCAGCCGCCGGGGAAATTCGTGATGGCCGGGACGACACCCGCGATCTCCGTCAGCCGGGTGCGGCCAAGCGCAGCGCGACTACCGAGCCGCGGCAGCGAGGCGACCAGGCCTCGCGTATAGGGATGCGAGGGCGCCCGAAAAATATCGGCCGAGCCACGCTCCTCGACGATGCGGCCGGCATACATCACGGCCACGCGGCGACAGACATTGGCGACCAGCCCGAGATCGTGGCTGATCATCAGGATCGCGGTTCCCCGCTCGGCGCACAAATTCCGCATCAGCTCGATGATTTCGGCTTGCACGGTGACGTCGAGTGCCGTGGTCGGCTCGTCGGCGATCAGGAGATCCGGACCGCAGGCGAGCGCGATGGCGATCATCACGCGCTGGCGCATGCCACCGGACAGCTGGTGCGGGTAATCCTTCACGCGTCGTTCCGGCGCGGGCACGCGGACGCTCGCCAGCGCCTCGACCGCGAGCTTGTCGGCCTCTCGCCAGCTCTTGCCCTTGTGCAGCACGAACATCTCGGCGATCTGCCGGCCCACCGGCGAAACCGGGTTCAGCGCCGTCATCGGCTCCTGGAAGATCATGGCGATGCGATTGCCGCGCAGCTGGCGCTGCTTGGCCGCGGAAAGGTGCTGGATCTCCCGCCCCTCAAACCGGATGGTGCCGCCGCCGATCGACAACGGCTGCCGCAACAGGCCGATCAAGGCGAGCGCGGTGATGCTCTTGCCACAGCCGGATTCGCCGACCAGACCGAACGTCTCGCCGCGATCGATGCGGAATGAAATGCCCTCGGCCGCCGCAACGCGCCGCGACCCATCGTCGAGATCGATACGCAGATCCTCGACTTCGATCAGCGGCGCGCCGGTCATGTCCGCCGGCTCCGCGATTGCGGATCGAGGATGTCGCGCAGGCCGTCGCCGAGCAGATTGAGGCCGAGCACCGTCAGGAAGATCGCAAGGCCGGGAAACACCGAGAGCCACGGCGCCGTCGTGATCTGGTCGCGGGCATCCGACAGCATGCTGCCCCAGCTCGGAAACGGCGGGCGGACGCCGAGGCCGAGGAACGACAATGCGGCTTCCGACAGCACCGCGCTGCCCATGCCGAGCGTGCCGATGACGACGATCGGCCCCAGCATGTTCGGCAGCAACTGCGTGATCATGATCCGTAGATCGCCGTAACCGAGCACGGTCGCGGCCTGCACATAGCCCTGGCTCCTCAGCGACAGCGCCGAGGCCCGGGCGATCCGGCACGTGAAGGACCAGTTGGTCAAGCCGAGTGCGATCAGCAGGCTGGTCAGGCCGGGTCCCAGCACCGCCATGATGGCCAGCGCGAAGATCAGCGATGGGATCGCGAGCATGAGATTGGTCAGGCCGTTGACGACATCGTCCCACCAGCCGCCCCAATAGCCGGCGCTCAGGCCCAGCGCCACGCCGATGACGCTGTTGATGAGCTGCGAGACGATGCCGACCGTCAGCGAAACGCGCGCGCCATAGACGACGCGGGAATAGATGTCGCGGCCCTGGTCGTCGGTGCCGAACCACCAGGTCCAGCTCGGAGGCTCTTCCGCGTTGAGCAGATTGGCGTCCAGGACGGGATCGGTATGCGCCAGCCAGGGCGCGAGCAGGCCGACCAGGATCGCAAGCGCGAACAGCGCGCCACCGATGATGAGATTGGCGCGGAGCTTCATGCGTATCTGATCCTGGGATCGATCACGCCGTAGAGCACGTCGATCAGCAGATTGATGGCGAGAAAGGACAGCACCACGACGAGAATGGAGCCCTGGACGGCCGGAATGTCGCGCTGCAGAACGCTGTCGACCAGCAGCGAGCCGATGCCAGGCCAGGAATACAGCTTCTCGACCACGACCGCCTGCCCCATCAGCGCGCCGAACTGCAGGCCGACGGTGGTGAGAATGATGACGAGCGCGTTGCGCATCACATGCCACTTCACGACTCGGGTCTCGCTCATGCCCTTGGAGCGGGCAGTGCGGACGAAATCCGCGGTCATGATCTCGAGGACGGCAGCGCGTGTCGTCCGGGCGAACAACGCCATCGGCGAGACGCCGAGCGTCACGGCCGGAAGGATCAAATATTTCAGTCCGCCGTCGCCATAGCCGAAACTCGGCAGCCAGCCGAGCTTCAACGCAAACAAGTACATCAGCACCAGTCCGAGCCAGAATTTGGCGATCGAAAGTCCTGATACCGCCACGACCATGGCCAGCGTGTCGACGATGCCCCCCGGCTTCAGCGCGGCGATGAAACCAAGGGGAACACCGATCACGACAGAAAACGCCATGGCGGTGAAGATGAGCTGGAGCGTCGGCCAGATCCGCTTGGCGATCATGAATGTCACAGGTTCGCGCGTCCGGAACGACGTGCCGAAATCACCGGTCGCAAGCTTGGCGATGTAGGTGCCGAAGCGGACATAGACGGGATCGTCGAGCCCGAGCTGCTTCTTCATGCGCAGCTCGACCTGCGGATCGGCATCGTCGCTCATGGACGAAACGATGCTGCCGGGAACGACGCTGAACAGCACGAACACCAGAGCCACCACGGCGAGCACGGTCGGAATGGTCTGCAGGAGGCGGCGGAACAGGAAGGAGAGCATCGGCACTTTTCCTCTCTCCCTCCGTCGTTCATGGCGACGGAGGGAGCGCGAGAGCGCGTATCACTTCGCGGGCGAGGTCTCGTCGACCCAGAGGTCTTCGACGTTCTGATGGGTCAGCTCGGTCGCGTTCAGCTGAACCCCCTTGAGCCACGGTTGCACCGCCATCACCGCCTTGTTGTAGTTGAAGAACCAGACCGGCGCCTCTTCGTAGAGAACAGCATTGGCCTTTTGCAGCAGCTGGGTACGCTTTGCAGCGTCATCGGACTGCCCGGCCTCGTCGATCAGCTTGTCGAACTCGGGATTCTTGAAGTTCATGTAGTTGCAGGCGGATTGCGGCGTCGCCGAGTGGAAGCATTTGAGGGCGGCCTGGGGATCGGGTCCGGTCGCCTGCGAGTAGATGAAGGCCTGGTAGTCGCCGCTGCGAACCACCTCCGCCAGCACCGCGGTCTCGACCTGCTTGACCTTGGCCTTGATGCCCACCCTGTCCAGCATCGGGATCACGGCCGAGACGATCGGCAGGCCCCAGCTTTCGTTCTGGCTGGTGGTCCATTCGAATTCGAAGCCCGAAGGATAGCCGGCGTCGGCGAGCAGCTGCTTGGCCTTGGCGGGATCGAAGGCGTAGGGCTTCATGGTCTTGTCGTAGAGAGGAGAGGTCAGCGGCAGCCAGCTGGTGGCCCGGTAGGCCTTGCCCTTCACCAGCTTGTTGATGATCAGGTCGGTGTCGATCGCGTGGTTGATCGCCTGCCGGACGCGCTTGTCGCCGAACGGCTTGAACGCGGGATTCATCCCCATGTAGCGGGTGAAGACCTCGGCGACTTCGACGACGGTGCCCTTGAGGTCGGCGTCGTTCTGATAGGCGACATATTGCGCCGGTCCCAGCACCGAGGTGTCGATCTCCTTGTTGCGGAAGGCGACGTCGCGTGCGGCGGCCTCGCCCATGACCGACACGATGATCTTGTCGGCGTAGGGCTTGCCGGGCTTGTAGAACCGGTCCCAGCGCTCCAGCACGATGCGCGATCCCGGCACATGCTCGACGAATTTGAAGGGGCCAAGCCCGATCGGCTTTTGGAGAAAGCCCTCCTTGGCGCCCTCGTCGGCGGGATAGATCGACGTGATCGCGTTCCAGAAGTAGAAGCCCGGATCGACTTTCTCGGTCAGCTTCATCTCGATCGTGAAGTCGTCGATTTTCTTCAGGCCGGAGATCTCCTTCGCCTGGCCCTTCTCGACCGCCGCCGCACCCTCGATCACGCGGACATAGCGCGCGCCGGGATAAGCCTTGGTGCCGTCCATGATCCGGTTGTAGGTCCAGATGACGTCGTCGGCCGTCATCTTGCGGCCGTTGTGGAAATAGGCGTCGTCGCGCAGCTTGAAGGTGTGAACGAGACCTCCGCCGGAGACGACGTCCTCCCTGGCAAGCTCCAGCACCGGCTTGCCTTCCGCGGAATTCCAGATGTAGAGCGACCGGTGCAGAGCCTTGGCGTAGATCTCGTCCTGGGCGCGCTGCGTGGTGTGAATGTCCAGGCTTGTGAAGCTCGACCCATAAGGCGCGGTCATGCGGACGGTTCCGCCCTTGCGCGGCGTCTCGGCCTGCGCCGTGGCGACGAGCGCCAGTCCCAAACCGGCGACGATCGCCACTCTTCTCAACATCATAGGCCCTCCGGCAACGCGTATTCCGATCAGGGAGTTGACCATTCACGGCACGCCGAACGCAAGCTTCTCTTTTGACTTGGTCGAGACCAAACCTTGCGCAGTCGCGGCACGCGCGCCGTCCTGAACTCCTGAAGCCGGAGTTCGGGAGACAAATAGCAGTTGTCAGGGACGAGGCCGGGTTCCGGACCACGGCCTGGCCGAACGTGAACTCAGAAACGGGAGACGAAACAACGAGCTACGCGTAGTGAACGTCTTGCGCGATCGGTGCGACCAAGCTCAGGACTGGGGTCTTTGGCCCGGGATCTCGCCAAGATGGGAATCCAAAAAATGAAAAGCCGAACGTCAGGTGTTTTGCTTGCCGGCAGTCTGATCGTCGCTGCGGCCGTGCTGGCAAGCCCGGTCGCGGCAAGCCTCGGCCGGGAGAGCCCGACAGACACCATCCAGTTCGGCTGGAATCGCACCTCCGGCCCGAACGACTATGTTGACCAAACGTGGTGGGCGGTCCGGAGCCACTGCGCGCCCGATAGTTTCGCCGAGCGACTGCTCTGCATCCCCGTCGCGTTCATGGCACGGAGCGCAGGTGCGGGCTTCGAGGCCAAGCTTTCCGAGGACACCGGCCTGCCGTTGCCCGAGGGCTGGGCCCTCGCGACGGCGAAGAATTCGCCGCAGATCAATTCGGTCCACGCCGAGACGCCGCGCGATCTTGCCGCTGTGCTCGGCTTCTATCGGGCTGAGTTCGGCAAGCGCGGCTGGACGGAGAATGAAGGCGCGGCGGTCACGCCTGACAGGGCCGCGATCATTTTCACGACGACCTGGGGACCGGCGCTGCTCCGGCTGTCCCGTCAGGACGACAGGACCATCGCCGACCTTTCGCGGCGCAAGCCCGCTTTCGCTAAGGCCGGCATCGTGCCGAAGCCAGGACAAGTGAGGCTGATGATCGGCAACAAGATCGACGAAGATGCGATCGTCACCATCAACGCGCAAACCATCAATCTGCCGGCTGGCGCTGGCAAGGAATTGGTCAACTCCGAAGACGCCGCAGACAAACTGCCGGACAGCCAGAAGATCGACCTGCAACCGGGCAAGTACAAGATCACCCTCAAGGTATCGAGCGGTGCGGCCCAGAGCCGGGAGTTCGAGGTCGCGGCCAACGAGACCTGGGGCCTGCTGGTCGGCCCGGACGGCGCCCCACTGCCGATGCGGCTTTATTGACGAGCGGGCAATCCCTCACCTGGTCATTGCGAGGAGCCCTTGCGACGAAGCAATCCAGAATCCCTCCGCGGAAAGACTCTGGATTGCTTCGCTGCGCTCGCAATGACGGAGCGCGAAGGCGCGCTCCTCGCCATGGTTTTGTCAGCCGGATAGCTCCGGCATCCAATCGCGCAATTTTCGTGCGGCGCCGGTAACGTCAGCGATCGTGCGAAACGCCGCCGCAGCCTCCACCATCAATCCCCGCGCAAGCCGCACGGCGCGGGCTTCGCTGAAGGCTCGCTTCTTCGGATCCTCGATCAGCTCGAAATCGATGTTGTGGGCGAGACCGAAGATGCGGCGGATGGTTTTTGCCGCGGCAAAACCGACCGTGTCCGTGAACAGCCGTCGCATGTAGGCTTGCCGCTCGGCCTCCAGCCGCGCGGCGCCCTTCTCGCCGGCAAAGAGCGAGATGGGATAGGCGTCGCCGGCGGCTTCGTCGCGCCAGAGCTCGAGGAATTTTCGCGCGAACTCGTTCCAAACCTGCTCGACCGTCCCGAGCACCCAGTCCTCGAAGACCTGCCGCTCGCCCGGCGAGCGTTCATGGCCGGCGGAGGCAAAATAGGCCATCAGGAGGTTGGCCAGCACGGCGCCGACATCGAAACCCATCGGGCCGTAGAATGCGAATTCGGGGTCGATCACCCGCGTCTGGCCGTCCGTGACCATGATCGAGCCGGTGTGAAGGTCGCCGTGGAGCAGCGCCTCGGGGCTTGCCATGAACTTCAGCTTCAGCCGGGAGACCGCGACGTGCAATTCCATATCTTCGCGCAGCTCTGCGGCGAGCGCATCGAGATACGGCGAGGTCCAGCGGTTCTGCTCGGCGATGCGGTAGGGATCGGTGAAGATCAGGTCCTCGGTGATCTTGCACAGCGCATGATTGCCGGCGAAGGCTGCGATGCCCTGCTTCTTTTCGGCCGCCGACAGCGCGAGGTCGGAGGTGAAGAACAAGGTCCGCGCCATGAAGCTGGTGATGTCGTCGACAAAGCGCGGATATTGCGTCCCCGCGACCATCCCCTTGCGCATGATGATGTGGGGCTCGAGCAGCTCCATCACGGTCAGGGCCAAGGCCTCGTTGTGATGCAGCAGCGCCGGCACGAGGCCGGGCGCGAGCTGGGCTTGTTTCGACAGGGACAGATATTCGTAGTGGGCCCGCGACAGCGGCAGCGGCCAGCTCTCGCCGACGAGGCGGACATAGGGCAGCGCCTGCTTCACGGCGACGCCACCGCGGTCACCTTTCACGATGAAGACCAGATTGAGATTGCCGTCGCCGACCTCGGTGATCGACCAGGACACCGGCTCGGCGCCGAGGAGCGTCACGAGATCCGGCTGCTCCGCGAGATAGTCCCGCAAGGCCGCCTCATGCAGAATCCGGTAGTCCCCCTGCCCCTGCCCCATGACGATCCGATCCCATATATGGGCCGGATCGTTACTCCCGTTCCAGGAAGCTCGAGCCGATCTCGGCCTTTCTTTTGATCGGATCGTAATCACAATAGACGCTGTCCGCCACCAGCGTGTAGCTGGCGCTGACGGTGTATTTGTCCGTTTTGACCGAGTTCAGGCCGATCACCGCGGTGCTCTTGCCGCCGTTCCATTTGAACGGCGTAGAGCTCTTGGCCTGCTCGCAGGCGATCACGGCCTCGTTGAAGACGTAGCCCTCGACGAACGCCTTCAGGGTGCGCACCTGCACGGCCATCTTCCATTCGAAATATCCGATGGCACCGAGGCCGGCGACGATCAGCACCAGAAGCGCGACGACGATCCTCTGAAAAGTCATTCTTCCCCCAACAAAGCCAACCAGGACATCTTTAAAACGGCATGCCCATCAATTTCGACAGGCGCTCGATCGAGAGATAGCCGGCGTGATAGGCGACCATGGCGATCCCGTAGATGATCGCCGAGATAATGGTGGTCCAGATCAGCTTGCTCCGCATCCGCGTCAGGATCGGCGCGCCGGGGTCGCTGCCCGGCACTCCGACACCGTCCTCGTGCTGGCTGCGCACGCCGAACGGCAGCGTCAGGAACAGCGCGATCCACCAGATGACGAAGTAGATCGCGATTGCGGTTGAGATCTGGATGGCCATGTCTTCGGCCTATGCCTGCTCGATTTCGACCAGCGCGCCGGAAAAGTCCTTCGGGTGCAGGAACAGCACCGGCTTGCCGTGGGCGCCGATCTTCGGCACGCCGTCGCCGAGCACCCTTGCGCCCTCCTTCACCAGCGTGTCGCGCGAGGCGATGATGTCGACCACCTCGTAGCAGACATGGTGGATGCCGCCGTCGGCGTTGCGGTCGAGGAACTTTGCGATCGGCGAGGCCTCGCCGAGCGGCTCGATGAACTCGATCTTGGTGTTGGGCAACGTCGCGAAAACGGTGGTGACGCCATGCTCGGGCAGCGCGACGGCCTCCGAAATCTGGGCTCCGAATGCGGCGCCATAGATCCTGGCGGCCTTGACGGCGTCCTTGGTCGCGATCGCGACATGGTTGAGCCGGCCCAGCATGTTTCTCTCCCTCAGAGCATGATCCGGAAAAGTGTGAAGCGGTTTTCCGACGAGATCATGCTCAAACTTTATACTGTCAGGACGTGTACCAGACAGGGGGGCTTTTTGCCCCAATGTTCGTTGATGACAGACCGGACAGCGCGTCGCACCGATTCTGCCAGTGCATCCGGGTCGCGACGGCGCGTCTTCGGCAGGCCTTCGACGGTGGAAACCACGGCGTCGAAGACGATGTCGTCGAAAGGCTCGCCCGCTTTGTTCTTCTCGGGAATACCGACCAGTTCGACCGCGGGATCGTCGGCAAGCTCGCCCTGCTCCGTCATGGCGATGGCGACGAAGGCGCAGCCGGAGAAGGCCATGCGGCGCCGCTCGACCACCGCGCGGGACTTGGAGTCCTCGAGAATCGTGCCGTCCTTGTAGAGACGGCCCGCAGGCACTTGCCCAATGATGCCGGGATCGCCGGGACCGAGCTTGACGAGATCGCCGTTGCGGCAGACCAGCACGCGCGGCACGCCGGCGGCACGCGCCAGCTTGGCGTGCTCGTTCAGGTGCAGGGCCTCGCCATGGACCGGGATCAGGAGCTGCGGCCTGGTCCAGGCGATCATGTCGCGCAATTCGTCGCGGCGGGGATGACCGGAGACATGGACCAGCTGGTCGCGGTCGGTGATGACCTCCACACCCTGCAGAACCAGGCCATTGATGATGGCGCCGACCGCCTTCTCGTTGCCGGGAATGGTGCGCGAGGAGAAGATCACGCTGTCGCCGCGGTTGAGCGTGATCTCGGGATGGTCGTCATTGGCGATGCGCGCCAGCGCGGCACGCGGCTCGCCCTGGCTGCCGGTGCAGAGCGCCAGCACCTTGTCCTGCGGCAGGTGACCGTAGACCTCGGCGGAACGGAAGCTCTGCACGCCGTCGAGATAGCCGGTCTCCCGCGCGACCTGCACCACGCGCTCCATGGCGCGGCCGACCACGACGACCTCTCGGTCGGCGGCCTTCGCGGCGATGGCGACGGCCTTGAGGCGCGCGACGTTTGAGGCAAAGGTCGTGACCGCGACGCGGCCCTTGGCGGCCTTGACCAGCTCGGTGATGGACCTGGCAACCTCGGCTTCCGAGGGCGAGCGGCCGTCGCGCACGGCGTTGGTGGAATCGCCGATCAAGGCGAGCAGGCCCGCATCGCCGAGCTCCCGCAGCCGCTTTTCGTCGGTCGGGCGGCCGATGATCGGGGTCGGATCGATCTTCCAGTCGCCGGTGTGCAGCACCGTGCCGACGTCGGTGTGAATCGCCAACGCATGCGACTCCGGGATCGAATGCGCGACCGGGATGAACTCGACGTTGAACGGGCCGATATCGACGCGCCCGCCCGACGGCACCACCGTCACCGGGATCTTCGGCGCATTGCGCTCGGCGGCGCATTTGGCCTCGAACAGCGCGGCGCTGAACTGCGTCGCGTAGATCGGACATTTCAGCTTCGGCCACAGGTCGATGATGGCGCCGAAATGGTCCTCATGGGCGTGGGTCAGCACCAGCCCCATCAGGTTCTTGCGTTCCTTCTCCAGGAAGCTGACGTCGGGCATGATCAGGTCGATGCCCGGCAGGTGCTCCTCGTCGCCGAAGGAGACGCCGAGATCGATCGCCAGCCAGGCACGCTGCTGGCGGTTGCCGAGACCGTAGATCGACAGGTTCATGCCGATCTCGCCGACGCCGCCGAGCGGTGCAAATACCAGTTCTTCAGGCTTCGCCATCACGCAGCTCCCACGGAGGCGGCCGAGCCAAAGAACACCTCGCCCGCGGCCACCGGCACACGCCGGCCCTCCGCGGTGCGGACGATCAGGCAGCCGGTGTCGTCGATCGTGTCAAAAATGCCTTCCAGCGTCTTCACTCCCGTGTGGATCGCGACCCGCTCGCCGAGGCCGGCGGCGCGCTCCAGCCACAGCTTACGGATAGCGGCAAAGCCGCGGCCATTGTCCCAGATACCGCGGAATTCCACCCAGGCATCGGAGAGCGCCGAGAACAGCTCCTCCGCGCTGATCTGGACGCCGAGCGCAGCCAGCGACACCGCCGGCGTGGGTGTGCCCTCGGGCGCCGCAACGACGTTGGTGCCGATGCCGACGACGATGGCAAGGCGCTCGCCGATGGCTTCGGCCTCCAGGCCGATGCCGACCAGCTTCTTGCCGCCGGCCAACACGTCGTTCGGCCATTTCAGGGCGTAGCGGGGACGACCCTCGCCGAGGCGCAGCGCAGCCTCCACGCTGACCTTCTCCAGGGCGGCCTCCTCGGCCAGCCCGGCCGCAAAGCCGATCGTCGCGGCGACGGAAGGGGCGACGTGCAGCACTTCGAGGACGCTGGCGGCAAGGTTGCCCTTGGGCGCGATCCAGGCGCGCTGGCGGCGGCCACGGCCGGCGGTCTGCTCCGACGTCACGAACCACATCGGGCCGCGTTCGCCGCGCCTCGCGTGCTCGATCGCCTCGGTGTTGGTCGAGCCGGTCCGTTCGAAAGCTGCGAGCTTGTAGCCCGCCGACGCCGCACGAGGACCGAGCGCGAATGCCATCCTAGAACAGCGACTTGGCGGCGGCGGAGGCGACGCTCACCACCGGGCCTGCGAACAGCGCGAACAGGATGTTGAACAGGCCCGCGACCGCCAGCACCGTCTTGACTTCGACGCGCACCGTATCGACTTGCCCGGCCGGCTCGTCGAAATACATCGTCTTGACGATGGTGAGATAGTAGTAGGCGCCGACCACGCTGGAGAGCACGCCGACCACGGCGAGCGTGAACAGGTTCGCCTTGATGGCGGCGACGAAGACGTACCATTTGGCAAAGAAGCCGGCGAGCGGCGGGATGCCGGCGAGCGAGAACAGCAGCATCGCGAACATGAAGGCGAGCAGCGGATTGGTCCGCGAGAGACCCGCGAAATCGCTGATCTGCTCGACCGGCTGGCCGTTGCGCTTCATCGCCAGGATGACCGCGAACGAGCCCAGCGTCATCGCGACATAGATCACGATGTACATCAGCACGCCCTGCGCGCCCTCGACCGTACCCGCCGCGAGCCCGACCAGGGCAAAGCCCATATGGCCGATCGAGGAATAGGCCATCAGGCGCTTGATGTTGCTCTGGCCGATCGCGGCGAACGAACCCAGCGCCATCGAGGCAATCGACACGAACACCAGGATCTGCTGCCACTGCGAGACGATGCCCGGGAATGCCGTGAGCGTGACGCGGGTGAAGACCGCGAGCGCGGCCACCTTCGGCGCCGAGGCGAAGAAGGCCGTCACGGGCGTCGGTGCGCCTTCGTAGACGTCCGGCGTCCACATGTGGAACGGCACGGCCGAGACCTTGAAGCAGAGGCCGGCGAGCAGGAAGACCAGGCCGAACACCAGGCCGACATTCGAGATCGTCGCGGCCGCCGCGATGCCGGTGAAGGCGACCGTGCCGGTGAAGCCGTAGATCAGCGAGGAGCCGTAGAGCAGCATGCCCGAGGACAGCGCGCCGAGCACGAAGTACTTCAGGCCGGCTTCGGTCGACTTGGCGTTGTCGCGGTTGGAAGCCGCCACGACGTAGAGCGCCAGCGACATCAATTCGAGGCCAAGATAGAGCGAGATCAGGTCGCCGGCCGAGATCAGCACCATCATGCCGAGCGTCGAGAGCAGCACCAGGATCGCGTATTCGAAGATGCGGCGCGACGGATCCGACAGGAACTCGGTCGACAGCACCAGCGTCACCGCCGAGCCGATCAGGGCAAGGATCTTCATGAAGCGGGCAAAATCATCGACGATGAAGCTGCCGCCGAAGGTCACGTGCTTGCCAGCGGGCAGCATGTATTCGAGCATACCGACCACGATCAGGAGCAGCACCGCAAGCGTCGTGACCGTCTTGGTGGTCTCCTGCCCGCGATAGGCGCCGAGCATCAGGAGTGCCATGGCCCCGACCGCGAGCACGAGCTCGGGCAGCACCGGCGCCAGTTGATAACCTGCAGTCTCAAAGCTCATGGCGATATCCTGACCTGCCCGCTCACTGGAGCAGTGCGGCGGCCTTCACGGCCGTCACAGCGGTGTTGTAATTGTTGACGAGTTGCTGGACCGAGGCCGCCGACATGTCGAGCACCGGCTTCGGATAGATGCCGAACAGGATCGTCAGCGCGATCAGCGGGAACAGCGTCAGGCCCTCCCGGAAGGTGAGATCCTTCATGCTCATCAGCGACGGCTTGACCAGCGCCCCGAACACGACCTTGCGGTAGAGCCACAGCGCATAGCAGGCCGACAGAATCACGCCGAAGGTGGCGAAGAACGCGGTCGGGATCGAGACCTTGAATGTACCGAGCAGCGTCATGAACTCGCCGACGAAGCCGGAGGTGCCGGGCAGACCGACATTGGCCATAGTGAAGACCATGAAGGTCAGCGCGTAGAGCGGCATCCGGTTGACGAGGCCGCCATAGGCCGCGATGTCGCGGGTGTGCATGCGGTCGTAAACGATGCCGACGCAGAGGAACAGTGCGCCGGACACGATGCCGTGCGAGATCATCTGGAACACGCCGCCGGCAACGCCCTGCATGGTGCCGGCAAAGATGCCCATGGTGACGAAGCCCATATGCGCCACCGAGGAGTACGCAATCAGCTTCTTCATGTCCTCCTGCATCAGCGCCACCAGCGAGGTGTAGATGATGGCGATGGCCGAGAGCGTGAACATCAATGGCGCGAAGTCATGCGAGGCCAGCGGGAACATCGGCAGCGAGAAACGCAGGAAGCCGTAGCCGCCCATCTTCAGCATGATCGCAGCCAGGACCACCGAGCCGGCGGTCGGCGCCTCGACGTGGGCGTCGGGGAGCCAGGTGTGCACCGGCCACATCGGCATCTTCACCGCGAACGAGGCGAAGAAGGCAAGCCACGCCCAGGTCTGCAGCGAGCGCGGCACGGCGGTGTGCATCAGGGTCGGGATGTCGGTGGTGCCGCCGTTCCAGTACAGCGCCATGATGGCGAGCAGCATCAGGACCGAGCCGAGCAGCGTGTAGAGGAAGAACTTGAAGGACGCGTAGACCCGGCGCGGACCGCCCCAGACGCCGATGATCAGGAACATCGGGATCAGGCCGCCCTCGAAGAACAGATAGAACAGCACGAGATCGAGCGCCGAGAAGGTGCCGATCATCAGCGTTTCCAGGATCAGGAACGCCATCATGTATTCGCGGACGCGGTTGGTGATCGCCTTCCAGCTCGCGATGATGCAGAACGGCATGATGGCGGTGGTCAGGATCACGAGCGGCAGTGAAATGCCGTCCACGCCCATGTGGTAGGTGATGCCGGTGGCGAGCCAGTTCGCCTTCTCGACGAACTGGAAGTCGGCGCTCGATGCATCAAACCGCATGACCAGGATCACCGACACCGCGAAGGTGATCAGCGTGGTCCACAGCGCGATCCAGCGCGAGTTGCGCCGGGCCGCCTCGTCATCGCCGCGGCTGAGATAGACGATCAGCGCGCCGACCAGCGGCAGGAACGTCGTGACGGATAGAATTGGCCAGGTCGTCATTTACTGGCCTCCAAAGCCGAACATGAACCAGGTGATCAGGCCGGCGGCACCGATCAGCATGGCGAACGCGTAGTGATAGAGATAGCCGGTCTGGATCTTCACGACGTTGCGGGTGACGTCCAGCACTCGGGCCGAGACGCCGTCGGGGCCGAGGCCGTCGATGATGAAGCCGTCGCCCTTCTTCCAGAGCTGGTAGCCGATCCACTTCGCCGGACGGACGAAGATGATGTCGTAGAGCTCGTCGAAGTACCATTTGTTGAGCAGGAACTTGTACAGCATCGGCTGCGTGTTCGCGAGCTCGACCGGCAGATAGGGTCGGCGGATGTAGAACAGGTATGACACCAGGAAGCCCAGAACCATCATCACTGTCGGCAGGAAGGCGATGGTCTCGGGGATGTGGTGCATCTCCTCGATGATGTGCGGGTTCATCTTCACGGATTCGCGGAAGAACTCCTCGATGCCGTGACCGGCGAACAGCTCCTTGAACGGGAAGCCGGCCAGGATGGAGCCGACCGCGAGCACACCGATCGGGATCAGCATCCAGATCGGCGCTTCATGCGCAGCCTCGTAGTGATGCTCGTCATGCGGCTCGCCGTGGAAGGTCTTGAAGATCAGGCGCCACGAGTAGAACGAGGTCAGGCCGGCCGCGACCACCGTCATCAGGAAGCCGTACATCGCGAACGGATTGTGCGAGGCGTAAGCGGACTCGATGATCGCGTCCTTGGAGAAATAGCCGGCGGTCAGCGGGAAGCCGGTGAGCGCGAGCGTGCCGACCACCATCACTGCGTAGGTGTAGGGGATCTTGCGCCATAGGCCGCCCATATTGCGGATGTCCTGCTCGTGATGCATCGCGTAGATCACCGAGCCGGAGCCCAGGAACAACAGCGCCTTGAAGAAGGCGTGCGTGAACAGGTGGAACATGCCGACCGAATAGGCCCCCGCCCCCATCGCCACGAACATGTAGCCGAGCTGCGAACAGGTCGAGTAGGCGACGATGCGCTTGATGTCGTTCTGGACCAGGCCGATGGTCGCCGCGAAGAACGCCGTGGTGGCGCCGAAGAACATCACGACGGCTTGCGCGTTCGGCGCGAGCTCGAACAGCGGCGACAGGCGCGCCACCATGAAGACGCCGGCGGTGACCATGGTCGCGGCGTGGATCAGCGCCGACACCGGGGTCGGACCTTCCATCGCGTCCGGCAACCAGGTGTGCAGCAGGAACTGCGCCGACTTGCCCATGGCGCCCATGAACAGCAACAGGCAGGTCAAGGTCAGCGCGTCGGCGTGCCAGCCGAGGAAGTCGATGGTCTTGCCGGTGAGACCCGGCGCAGCGTGGAAGATGGTCTCGAAATCGGTCGAGCCGGCCAGCAGGAAGATCGCGAAGATGCCGAGCGCAAAGCCGAAATCGCCGACGCGATTGACTACGAAAGCCTTGATGGCGGCGGCGTTCGCCGAGGGCTTCTGGTACCAGAAGCCGATCAGGAGATAGCTCGCCAGACCCACGCCTTCCCAGCCGAAGAACAGCTGCACCAGGTTGTCCGCGGTCACCAGCATCAGCATGGCGAAGGTGAACAGGGAGAGATAGCCGAAGAAGCGCGGCCGGTTCGGGTCCTCGTCCATGTAGCCGATGGAATAGAGGTGCACGAGCGAGGACACGGTGGTCACCACCACCAGCATCACGGCGGTGAGCGTGTCGACCCGCAGCGTCCAGTAGACCTGGAGATCGCCGGAGAGGATCCACGGCAGCAGCGGAATGCGGATGTCGTGGTGCATGAAGCCGACATCGACCAGCGTCATCCAGGACAGCGCCGCCGACACGAACAGCAACGCCGTGGTGATCAGCTCGGCGCCGCGCGAGCCCGCCGCCGCCGGCTCGGAGACGTGGTGGTCGTCGTGGCCGTCGCCGGGCTCGTGATGGGTCTCATGGATGACCGACGCATCCTCGTTGATGGTGTCGGACGCATGGGCGTGCGCGCCATGACCGTGATCATCGTGATGCTCGACCGTGTCGCCCGAGGGGTTACGGGCATGCGCACCGAACAGCGCGATCAGGCCGGCCAGAATGGCGCCCAGCAGAGGCAGAAAGACGATTGCCTGGACCATGATTTACTCTTCCCGCATGATCTGGTCGGAAAACCGGTATCCACTTTTCCGGATCATGCGATCAGCCCTTCATCAGATTGACGTCCTCAACCGCGATCGAGCCGCGGTTGCGGAAATAGACCACCAGGATGGCGAGACCGATCGCGGCTTCAGCGGCCGCGACGGTGAGCACCAGGAGCGCGAAGACCTGCCCGACGATGTCGCCGAGGAAGGTCGAGAACGCCACCAGGTTGACGTTGACGGCGAGCAGGATCAGCTCGATCGACATCAGGATGACGATGATGTTCTTGCGGTTCAGGAAGATGCCGAGGATCCCGAGCGTGAACAGGATCGCGCCGACCGCAAGATAGTGTCCGAGCCCGATCGTCATTTCACCCACTCCGCCGCGTCAGAGTCCTGGAGCCCCTGCCCCGGCGCCACCTTGCGTATCGCCATCGCTATTTCGGGCGTGCGCGCGTTCTGAACGTTGATGTCCTGCCGCTTGACGCTCGCCTTGTGCCGCAGCGTCAGCACGATGGCGCCGATCATCGCGACCAGCAGCACCATGCCCGAGAGCTGGAAGTAGTGGATGTACTTCGTATAGAGCACGATACCGAGCGCCTCGGTGTTCGAGACGTTGGTCGGGATTGCCGCCGTGATCGTCTTGGCGACGCCGGGGTTGATGACCCAGAAGCCGACCGTGAGCAACAGCTCGAACAGGAAGATGCCGCCGATCACGAGGCCGACCGGCAGGTACTCGATGAAGCCCTCGCGCAGCTCGAGGAAGTCGACGTCGAGCATCATGATCACGAACAGGAACAGCACCGCGACGGCGCCGACATAGACGACGATCAGGATCATCGCCAGGAACTCGGCGCCCATCAGCACGAACAGGCCGGAGGCGTTTACGAAGGCCAGGATCAGGTACAGCACGGAGTGCACGGGATTGCGCGAGACAATCACCATCACCGCCGAGGCGACACAGACGCCGGCGAACAGATAGAAGAACAGCGCGGGAAGGATCATGCTCTCATCTCACCGGTACGGCGCGTCGAGCTCGATCGCTTTCGCGATCTCGCGTTCCCAGCGGTCGCCGTTGGCGAGCAGCTTGGCCTTGTCATAGAACAGTTCCTCGCGAGTCTCGGTCGCGAACTCGAAGTTCGGACCTTCGACGATGGCATCGACCGGACAGGCTTCCTGGCAGAGGCCGCAATAGATGCACTTCACCATGTCGATGTCGTAGCGCACGGTACGGCGGGTGCCGTCGTTGCGGCGCGGGCCGGCCTCGATGGTGATGGCCTGCGCCGGGCAGATCGCTTCGCACAGCTTGCAGGCGATGCAGCGTTCCTCGCCGTTCGGATAGCGGCGCAGCGCATGCTCGCCGCGGAAGCGCGGCGAGATCGGGCCCTTCTCGAAGGGATAGTTCAGCGTCGGCTTCGGCTGGAAGAAATAGCGCATGGCGAGGAAGAACGCCGAGACGAATTCCGACAGCAGAAGCGAGCGTGCGGTGGCGTTGATGTTGATACCCATGACGGCCCTCACTTCGGCGCGATGTCGGCAAAGTGCAGCACACCGGCCACCACGATCACCATCGCCAGCGACAACGGCAGGAACACTTTCCAGCCGAGGCGCATCAGTTGATCGTAGCGGTAGCGCGGCACGATCGCCTTGGCCATCGCGAACAGGAAGAACATGAAGAACAGTTTCAGCGAGAACCAGATGATCCCCGGCACCCAGTTGAACGGCGGCAGGTCCACCGGCGGCAGCCAGCCTCCGAGGAAGAGGATCGTCGCCATCGCGCACATCGTGGCAATCGCGACATACTCGCCGAGCATGAACAGAAGATACGGCGTCGAGCCGTACTCGACCATGAAGCCGGCGACGAGCTCGGATTCCGCTTCGACCAGGTCGAACGGCGGACGGTTGGTTTCCGCCAGCGCCGAGACGTAGAAGATCACGAACATCGGGAACAGCGGCCAGACGTACCAGTTCAGGATGGTGAGCTGCGGCAACCCGATAAGGCTGGCCAGGCCGCGGACATGCTGCGCCTCGACCACGGCCGAGAGGTTCAGCGTCCCGGCGCAGAGCAGCACCGTGATGATGACGAAGCCGATCGAGACCTCGTAGGACACCATCTGCGCCGCCGAGCGCAGCGCCGCCAGGAACGGATATTTCGAGTTCGACGACCAGCCGGCCATGATGATGCCGTAGATCGACAGCGACGAAATCGCGAAGATGAAGAGAACGCCGACATTGATGTCGGAGATCACCCAGCCGAGATTGGTCGGGATCACCGCCCAGGCGGCGAGCGCGAGCACGCATGAGACCAAGGGAGCAAGGAGAAACACGCCCTTGTTGGCGCCGGACGGGATGATCGGCTCCTTCAGCACGAACTTCAGCAAGTCCGCAAAGGATTGCAGCAGGCCCCAGGGACCCACCACGTTCGGGCCGCGGCGGATCTGCACCGCCGCCCAGATCTTGCGGTCGGCGAGCAGGATGTAGGCGATCGCCACGAGCAGGACGACCAGCACCAGGACGCTCTCCGCGATCATGATGATCAGCGGCCAGAGGAACCCGGTCCAGAATGCGCTTTCGAAGAATTCCATCGGCTCACTCCGCTGCGGTCAGCATCTGCCCGGAGGCAAGCCGCGAACACTCCGCCATCACGGCGGACGCACGCGCGATTGGGTTGGTCAAATAGAAGTCCTCGACGAGCGGCTTGAACGGGGCCTTCTCCGTCGTGCCGCCCTTCCCCGCCAGTTTCTTGATCTGATCGGCCGAGCCGGCCTCGATCTGGTCGAGACGGATCAAATGCGGCACGGCCTTGAAGATCGCCTGGCGCAAGGCCGAAAGCGAGTCATAGCCGAGCTTCTTGCCGAGCGCCTCCGACAGCGCGCGGACGATCGCCCAGTCCTCGCGGGCCTCGCCCGGCGGGAATGCGGCCCGTCCGGTCATCTGCACGCGGCCTTCGGTGTTGACGTAGATCGCCGACTTCTCGGTATAGGCGGCTGCCGGCAGGATCACGTCGGCGCGATGGGCGCCGCGGTCGCCGTGGGTGCCGATATAGACGACGAAGGTGCCGTCGGACGGCTTGATCTCGTCGGCGCCGAGCAGGAACAGCAGATCGAGCGTCCCGAAGGTCGTCATCTGCGCCGCGTTCAGCCCGCCCTGACCGGCGGCAAAGCCGATATCGAGCGCACCGACGCGCGAGGCGCTCTCATGCAGCACGCCAAAGCCGTTCCAGCCGTCCTTGAGCGCGCCGACATCGAGCGCGAGCTTGGCGGCGGCGGCGAGAATGGCAGCGCCGTCGTGACGAGAGGCCGCGCCCGCACCGACCAGGATGATCGGGTTCTTGGCGTTCTTCAGCACGTCCATGAAGGAGTGCTTGCCGGCCGCGAGCTCACCGAGCGTGTCGGTGCCCGCGCCGAGATGGTCATAGTCGTAGGTGAGGTCGGGCTTGGCGCCGATCACGCCGACCTTGAAGCCGCCGGCGCGCCAGCGCTTGCGGATGCGGGCGTTGAACACGGCCGCCTCTTTCCGCGGATTGGCACCGATGATGAGCAGCGCATCGGCCTGCTCGACGCCCGCGAGCGTCGGATTGAAGATGTAGGAGCCGCGGCCGAACGCGGGATCGAAGGCGTCGCCGCCCTGCACTGCCAGATTGGCCGAGCCGTATTTGGCCAGCAGATCCTTCAGCGCGAACATCTCTTCGACGCCGGCGAGGTCGCCCGCGATCGCACCGATGCGCTTGCCGTCGGTGCGGGCCGCTTTAGCGGCGATCGCGGCAAAGGCCTCGGGCCAGCTCGCCGCGCGCAGCTTGCCGGCTTCGCGGATATAGGGCCGGTCGAGGCGCTGGGTACGCAGGCCGTCGACGACGTGGCGGGTCTTGTCGGAGATCCACTCCTCGTTCACGGCCTCGTTGATGCGCGGCAGGATACGCATCACTTCGCGGCCGCGGGTGTCGACGCGGATCGCAGAGCCCAATCCGTCCATCACGTCGATCGACTGGGTCTTGCCGAGCTCCCATGGGCGCGCGGCGAAGGCATAAGGCTTCGAGGTCAGCGCGCCGACCGGGCAGATGTCAACGAGATTGCCCTGCAATTCCGAGGTCAGCGCGTGCTCGAGATAGGTCGTGATCTCCATGTCCTCGCCGCGGCCGGTCGCGCCCATTTCGGGGGCGCCGGCCACTTCCGCCGAGAAGCGGACGCAGCGGGTGCACTGGATGCAGCGGTTCATCGAGGTCTTGACCAGCGCGCCGAGATATTTGTCCTCGACCGCGCGCTTGTTCTCGGCGAAGCGGCTGGTGTCGACACCATAGCCCATCGCCTGGTCCTGGAGGTCGCACTCGCCGCCCTGATCGCAGATCGGGCAATCCAGCGGATGGTTGATGAGAAGGAACTCCATCACGCCTTCGCGTGCCTTCTTCACCATCGGCGAACGGGTGGAGATTTCCGGCGGCTCGCCCTTGGGACCCGGACGGCAATCGCGTACGCCCCAGGCGCAGCTCGCGACCGGCTTAGGGCCGCCCTTCACCTCGACGAGGCACATCCGGCAATTGCCGGCGATCGACAGCCGCTCGTGATAGCAGAAGCGCGGAATCTCGGCGCCGGCCGCCTCGCACGCCTGAAGCAGCGTGTATTCGGCGGGGACATCGATCTCTTTGCCGTCGATGATGAGCTTGGTCATTGTCTCTACTCCGCCGCGACCATGTTCACGGGATCGCGGACGCCGATATCGTCGATGTCGGACTTGTGCGAATATTCGTCGATGCGCGCTTCGATCTCATGACGGAAGTGCGCGATCAGGCCCTGGATCGGCCACGCCGCCGCGTCACCGAGCGCGCAGATGGTGTGGCCTTCGACCTGCTTGGTGACTTCCAGCAGCATGTCGATTTCGCGCTTGTGGGCGCGACCGTCGGCCATGCGGGTCAAGACGCGCCACATCCAGCCGGTGCCCTCGCGGCACGGCGTGCACTGGCCGCAGCTCTCATGCTTGTAGAAATAGGAGATGCGGGCGATGGCGCGGATCAAATCGGTCGACTTGTCCATCACGATCACGGCCGCGGTGCCGAGGCCCGAGCGCAGCTTGCTCAAGCTGTCGAAATCCATCGGCGTGTCGATGATCTGCTCGGCCGGCACCATGCGCACCGAGGAGCCACCGGGGATCACGGCCTTGAGATTGTCCCAGCCGCCGCGGACGCCGCCACAATGCTTCTCGATCAGCTCACGGAACGAAATGCCCATGGCCTCTTCGACGTTGCAGGGCCGCTCGACATGGCCGGAGATGCAGAACAACTTGGTGCCGACATTGTTCGGACGGCCGATGCCGGCGAACCATGCCGCGCCGCGGCGCAGAATGTCCGGCGCCACCGCGATCGACTCGACATTGTTGACGGTGGTCGGGCAGCCATACAGGCCGACATTCGCTGGGAACGGCGGCTTCAGACGCGGCTGGCCCTTCTTGCCTTCGAGGCTCTCGAGCAGCGCGGTTTCCTCGCCGCAGATATAGGCGCCGGCGCCGTGGGCGACGTAGATGTCGAACGGCCAGCCGTTGACGTTGTCCTTGCCGACCAGCTTGGCCTCATAGGCCTGGTCGATCGCCGCCTGGAGATGCTCGCGCTCGCGAATGAACTCGCCGCGGACATAGATGTAGCAGGCATGCGCGTTCATCGCGCAGCTCGCGATCAGGCAGCCCTCGATCAGGAGATGGGGATCGTGCCGCATGATCTCGCGATCCTTGCAGGTCCCGGGCTCGGATTCGTCGGCGTTGACGACGAGATAGCTCGGCCGGCCGTCGGTCGATTCCTTCGGCATGAACGACCATTTGAGACCGGTCGGGAAGCCGGCGCCACCGCGGCCGCGCAGCCCCGACGCCTTCATCTCGTTGATGATCCAGTCACGGCCCTTGTCGATGATGTTCTTCGTACCATCCCAGGCGCCGCGGCGCCGCGCGCCCTCGAGCCCCCAATCGTGGAGGCCGTAGAGGTTCTTGAAGATGCGGTCCTTGTCCTCGAGCATGTCAGTGCTTTCCGATCAACGGTTGGCTTGCTTGTAGGCAAGCCCGGCGGCGCAGACGGCGAAGGTCAGCGCCCAGAGCAGACTGGATTCCAGCGACGCGTTCAGGGCGAAGCGCTGAAGCAGGAAAATGAATGTGGCCGCTACGGCGGAATGCATTGCGACGAAGCCCCACTTCTTCACAACACTGCTCCCTTCAACTGGCGGCGACGAAAGATCACGCATCAGGTGATCTCCTTCAGCGTGGTCGGCCCACCGGTCGGCGCCGAGAACTGGCGGCCGTTCTGCGGACCGGGCTTGGGCGGATTGCCCGAAGCAAAGCCATCGAGCACCTTGCCGAAGCTTTCCTTGGTCAGATCCTCATAGGTGTCCTTGCCGATCAGCACCATCGGCGCGTTCACGCAGGCACCGAGGCACTCCACCTCTTCCCAGCTGAAATTGCCGTCCTTGGAGAGATGGAAGGGCTCGTGATGGATACGGTGCTCGCAGACGTGGATCAGATCCTCGGCGCCGCGCAGGCGGCACGGCGTGGTGCCGCAGACCTGGACGTGAGCCTTCTTGCCGACCGGGGCCAGCTGGAACATCGTGTAGAAGGTCGCGACCTCGAGCACGCGGATATAGGGCATGTCGAGCATGTCGGCGACAGCGCGGATCGCGGCCTCCGAGACCCAGCCGTCGTGCTGTTCCTGAACGCGCCAAAGAATGGCGATGACGGCCGAAGCCTGGCGCCCGGCCGGATATTTCGCGATCTGCTGCTTGGCAAACGCGAGGTTCTCCTCCGTGAACGCAAAGCTCGCGGGCTGGACTTCCTTCGGTGCTAATCGGCGAACGGACATCTCTTCAATCTCTCACTGCATGCGGCGCGCGGTTTTCGCATTCAGGGCATTGATCCTGTCCTGCCAGAATGCGCTTGCGGTGCCGAAAACATTGTAGCCAACGTGGGTCGAGACCTTGATGCGGTCGAGGATCGACAGCTCGGTCACCGTCTCCATACGCCTTGTGCTGGGATCGTAGACGATCAGCTTCAGCGGGGTGTGTTCGAGGATGTAGCGCGAGACCGCATGCGAGCGGTCGCTGCCGTGCTCCTCGCACATGATGACGCTGTCGGCCTGGAGCAGCCGGGCGCCGCCCTTGATCGCCTCGATCTCGACGCCCTCGACGTCGAGCTTGATCAGGTACTTGCCGCTCGCGGCGATCTTGCCGTCGTCGATGAGATTATCGAGCGCGATGACCGGCACGTCCTCGCCGCCCATCGACGCATCGCCGGCGATGCTGAAGGCCTCGTGCTTGGTGCCTGATAGACGCGCGGTGCCACGGGCCGCGCCGATCGCGCATTTCATGGTCTCGAAGCGGCTGCCGTTGATGCGGGCGTTGTTGGCGAGCTTCGGATGGTTCTGCCCCGACGGCTCGATCGCGATCGCCTTGTGCGAGCCGAACGGCTTGCTCGACACCAGCACCGACCAATAGCCGTAATTCGCGCCGCAATCGAGCAGCGTGTAGTCGACGTCGATGGAGTCGGCGAACAACAGCTCCAGCTCGTCCTCGTAATTGTAGGACCGGTTGAGCAGCTTGCTCCAATAGCCGTCGCCATACGGGAATTCGAATACGGCGTCGGGGTTGAGCTTGATCGCGATGTTGCGCTCGGGCAGCGTCTTGCGCAGCAGATTGGCGCAGGCGATGTAGCCCATATGGGAGAAGTGCGAGGAGATCTTCGATCCCGTCACCAGCGCCAAGGCAGCCGTCCGCTCCCACAGGTTGGCCCCTTCAAGGGCCCCCGAGGCACGGTCAAACTGGATCGGCGCCTGCGCCATCACCGATCGACCTCTCCGAACACGATGTCGAGCGAGCCGAGGATCGCCGAGACGTCGGCGAGCAGATGGCCGCGGCAGATGTGGTCCATGGCCTGGAGATGCGCAAAGCCGGGCGCGCGGATCTTGCACTTGTAGGGCTTGTTGGTGCCGTCCGAGATGAGAAAGACGCCGAACTCGCCCTTCGGCGCCTCGACCGCGGCATAGACCTCGCCGGCCGGCACGTGGACGCCTTCGGTGTAGAGCTTGAAGTGATGGATCAGCGCTTCCATCGAGCGCTTCATCTCGCCACGGCGCGGCGGCGCGACCTTGTTGTCTTCGACGACGACGGGGCCCTTCCCGTCGGCTGCGTTCAACTTCTGGATGCACTGCTTCATGATGCGCACGGACTGGCGCATCTCTTCCATGCGGATCAGATAGCGGTCGTAGCAATCGCCGTTCTTGCCGATCGGGATGTCGAAATCCATCTCGGCGTAGCATTCATAGGGCTGCGACTTGCGCAGATCCCAGGCCGCGCCCGAACCGCGCACCATCACGCCGGAGAAGCCCCACTCCCAGGCTTCCTTCAGCGACACCACGCCGATGTCGACGTTGCGCTGCTTGAAGATGCGGTTGGCGGTGAGCAGCCGGTCGAGATCTTCGACCACTTTCAGGAACGGATCGCACCAGGCATCGATATCGTCGACCAGCTTCTGCGGCAGGTCCTGATGCACGCCGCCGACGCGGAAGTACGCTGCGTGCATGCGGCTGCCGGAAGCGCGCTCGTAGAACACCATCAGCTTTTCGCGCTCTTCAAAACCCCACAGCGGCGGGGTCAGCGCGCCGACGTCCATCGCCTGCGTGGTGACGTTGAGCAAATGCGACAGGATGCGGCCGATCTCGCAATAGAGCACGCGGATCAGCTGCGCGCGGCGCGGCACCTCGATCCCGAGCAGCTTTTCTGCAGCCATGCAGAAGGCATGCTCCTGGTTCATCGGCGCGACGTAGTCGAGGCGGTCGAAATACGGGATCGCCTGCAGATAGGTCTTCTGCTCGATCAGCTTTTCGGTGCCGCGGTGAAGCAGGCCGATATGCGGATCGACGCGGGCGACGACTTCGCCGTCAAGCTCCAGCACCAGGCGCAGCACACCGTGCGCGGCCGGATGCTGCGGACCGAAGTTGATCGTAAAGTTGCGAAGCTGTTCGGGTTGCTCGTTCATGATCAGACCTTCGGCCCTGCTTTTTCATCGCCCGGAAGGACCGGATAGTCGGCGCCCTCCCACGGGGACAAAAAGTCGAACTTGCGGAATTCCTGGTTGAGCCTGACCGGCTCGTACACCACCCGCTTCTCCTGGTCGTCGTAGCGGACCTCGAGGAAGCCGGTGGTCGGGAAATCCTTGCGCAGCGGATGACCCTCGAAGCCGTAATCGGTCAGGAGGCGGCGCATGTCGGGATGGCCGACGAAGATCACGCCATAGAGGTCGTAGGCCTCGCGCTCGAACCAGTCGGCGCCGGGGAACACCTCGATCAGCGACGGCACCTGCGTGGTCTCGTCGGCCTGGGCCTTGAGCCGGATCCGGGCGTTCAGGGTCGGTGACAGGAAGTGATAGATCACGTCGAAGCGCTTCTCGCGCGAGGGATAGTCCGCCGCCGTGATGTCGGTGAAATTGATGAAACGGCAGTTCGGGTCGTCGCGGAGGTACTTGACCACCTCGACGATTTTGCCGACCTCGACATCGACCGTGAGCTGGTTGAAGGCCACCGAATGACCGATGGCGGCGCCCGGAAGCGCGCTAACGATCGTCTGCCCCAGGGCGTCGAGCTTGGCGTCGTCCATGACGTAAAACCTTAGCGTTCGATGGTGCCGGTGCGGCGGATCTTCTTCTGCAGCAGCAGCACGCCGTAGAGCAGCGCTTCCGCCGTGGGCGGGCAGCCCGGCACGTAGATGTCGATCGGCACGATACGATCGCAACCGCGCACGACCGAGTAGGAATAGTGATAATAGCCGCCGCCGTTGGCGCAGGAGCCCATCGAGATGACGTAACGCGGCTCGGGCATCTGGTCGTAGACCTTGCGCAGCGCAGGCGCCATCTTGTTGGTCAGGGTCCCCGCGACGATCATCACGTCCGACTGACGCGGCGAGGCGCGCGGCGCGAAGCCGAAGCGCTCGACGTCGTAACGCGGCATCGACACCTGCATCATCTCGACCGCGCAGCAGGCGAGACCGAAGGTCATCCACATCAGCGAACCGGTACGCGCCCAGGTGATGAGGTCGTCGGTCGCGGCGACGAAGAAGCCCTTGTCGGACAGTTCCGAATTGACCTCGAGGAAGAACGGATCATTGGCCCCGACCGGCTTGCCGGTCGACGGGTCCAGGATGCCCTTGGGGGCCGGCGCGAGAACCGGACCGGCGGACGACGTAGGGTTCAATCCCATTCCAGTGCGCCTTTCTTCCATTCATAGGCGAACCCGACCGTCAGCACGCCAAGGAACACCACCATGGACCAGAAGCCGGTCGCGCCAAGCTTGCCGAACGCCACCGCCCAGGGAAACAGGAACGCCACCTCGAGGTCGAAGATGATGAAGAGGATGGCGACCAGATAGAAGCGGACGTCGAACTTCATGCGGGCGTCGTCGAAGGCGTTGAAACCGCACTCATACGCCGACAGCTTTTCCGGGTCCGGCTGCTGGAACGCCACGATGAACGGCGCGATCAGCAGCACCAGGCCAATGAGGCCCGCGACCCCTATGAAGACGACGAGTGGAAGGTAGTTCTGCAGAATGCCGCTCATTGACGAGCCCTTTTTCCCGCAGCCTCGGGACAGCCACGGATTCGTCCAGTTTGGAATTGTTCTGAGCCTTAGCGCAGTGCACCAATGGGCGCAAGACACGCTCTTTTTAGGCCCTTTGTCGCCCTCAGAACGGTGGAAATCCCGGAATCACCCCGCGGCTGGTATGGAGCAGATCGACAGCGCCAGCAAGGGCGCCTCGATCAGTCCACACCCGCTGGGCCGTGACGTCCGTTGTTGGGAAGGCTCACATTATCTAGGCCGCGACGCAGCAAAGTCCAGATGACAACGAGGACCAGGCGCGCCCACGATCGGGCGGGCCATCCCGGAGCCATGCATCACGATCGGACCCGGGCCCGTCTGGCGAATGCGTCGGGCGGGCGGCGCCCGCCTCCGCTGCCGCGGAAATCGGTGGCGAGCGCGGCGGCGACGTGGCTTGGTCGTCACGCGCCGCGCTCGCATGAGCTTCGGGCCGGGGGGCATGGCCCGCAAGCTCATCGATCTCGTGGTGGAAGCCGGTGACGAGCCGGTCAGGCTCTCACGATGGCCTTCCCTCGCCTGTTCTCGTCATTTGCCTCACCATTTGTAGGAGACGCTGGCGGTGACGCGCCGGCGGTCGCCGTAGAAGCAGGATGACGCCGCCGCGCAGCTCGCGACGTAGATCTTGTCGGTCAAATTGACCACGTTCAGCGCGGTGCGCCAGTTCTGCCACTCGTAATGGAGCGCGAGATCGCCGAGCACGACCGCGGGAACCTCGAGGGTATTGGCGGTATCCGCCCACGATGAACCGATATAGCGGACACCGCCGCCGAAGCCGAACCCCGCGAGCGGCCCGTCCTTGAAGGTGTAGTCGGCCCAGCCGGACACCAGAAGCTCAGGCGTGTTGGTCGGGGTCTTGCCGACCAGCGACGGGTCCAGATCCCTGCTGTTGAACAAATGGTAGGCCGTGAACGAGCCGATCAGCTTCAGCTCGCGTGTAGCGTTCGCCACCGCTTCGAGCTCGATGCCGCGCGAGGTCACCTCGCCGGTCTGGTTCTGCAAGGTCGTGACGACAGGATCAGTGGTTGCCACGTTCTGGCGTTTCAGGTCGAACACCGAGGCGGTGAAGTAGCCGTCAAATCCCCGCGGCGCGACCTTCACGCCGATTTCCGCCTGCTGGCCGGTCTCTGGCAGGAACAGCTGGTTTTGCGCGTTGAGGCCGATGATCGGGTTGTAACTCGTGGCGTACGACACATAGGGCGCGATGCCGTTGTCGAAATTGTAGATCAGCCCGGCGCGCCCGCTGAACCTGCTGTCGTCGCGGCTGGCAAGCGTGGCGCCGCTATCGCGGGCAGCCTGCGTCGTCTCGACCCAATCGTTGCGGCCGCTCAGCACCAGCGTGAAGTTGCCGAGCTTCATCTGGTCCTGAAGATAGGTGCCGGCCTGCTTCTGCGTGATCTGGAAGTTGCGGAACGGTGCGCCCGTCAACGGAATGTCAAATCCATAGGCGGGATTGAAGACGTTGATCGAAGGCACGGTGCCGAAGTTGAAAGCCTGATAGTCGTCGATCTGGTAGCCCTTCAAATCGACCCCGAACAGCATCGTATGCCGCACCGCGCCGGTGTTGAAGCGGTACTCCAGCTGATTGTCGAGATTGGCCTGGTTTGCGGTGTTCTTCGCATACCAATTATAGCGACCGAGACTGGCCGTGTTGATGTCGGCCCAGTTGTTGCCGACGTAGCCGCGATAGGTCACATCGACATGCGCAAAGCGCGCATTCTGCCGGAACGTCAGGTCGTCTGTGAGATTGCGCTCGAACTGATAGCCCAGCATCTCCTGCTCGCGCGTGAACTTGTCGACGCTGGGATCGCCGGCGAAAAAGCTGGTCGGGATCCTGCCGAACCGAGCGTTGGTCACCGTGCCCTCATAGGGCAGGAAGTTGATGCCGCGGGTTTCCTGCCGGGAAGCTGAAGCCAGCACCGTGAACGTCGTATCGGCGTCCGGTTTCCAGGTCACCGACGGCGCGATGAAGTAGTTGTTGTCCGGCGTGAAATTGACCTGCGTGGGGCCGTTCTGGACCTGGCCGACGACGCGGTAGAACAGCTTGCCGTTCTCAGGGCTGGTCACGACCGGGCCGCCGACATCGAAGCCGACATACGCGTTGCCGAAATTGTTGACGCCGGTCTCGATGAAACGGACGGGCTCCGCGGGCGGCATCTTGCTGATGACGTTGACGATGCCGCTCGGGCTCGATCCGCCATAGAGCACGGCCGACGGACCGCGCAGCACCTCGACGCGCTCCATGTTGGGCGTCTGAAGCTTCCAGCTCGCATAGGACGTGTAGAACAGCTGCATGCCGTCGAGAAACAGTCCGATGTCGTCGGACTTGAAGCCGCGGATCAGCCACCAGTCGTTGCGCGTGTCCGCGCCGAAGGTCCCGGCGCGGACACCGGCAGTATAGCGCAGGACCTCGTCGAGCTTGTTCGGCTTCTGGTCGCGGATCTGCTCCGCGCCAATCACCGACACCGCCTGCGGCGTCTCCATGATCGGCGTGTTGGTCTTGGTGCCGGACGAACTGCGGCCGGCGACGTAGCCGTGCACCGGGCCGAGCGGGGTCTCGACGAAACCGACATTGCGCGGCGGCTGCGGTCTGCTTCGGTTGGCTGTCTGCTCGGATGATCGCGGCGCGCGGCGCTGGGCGGAGGTGGCGCGGCGGCGCGCTTCCGGCGCGGTGACGGTCACCGACGGAATGTTCTGCGCGCCACTCTGCGCAGGAGATTGTGCAAGCGATGCCTGCGGCAGCAAAACCAAAGCGGATGCGGTCGCCAATACGGCCGACCGCAGCATTCCAAGACTGTTCAACGCGCAACCCCAAAACTGCGTGTCCGATTGCGCATGCCGTCAGTCCCGTGACGGCATGCGCTTGCGGTGACGCTTAGGGGAGCGCGCGCGAATTCCCTAATTGAAAGCCTCTTAGAGAGAGTCTTAGAAAGAGTCTTGGAAGAGTTTTTGGAAGGGTTCTCGGAAAGGTTCTTGGAAGCGATCCAACATGTCCCGGGATTGCCGACACGTCAGCGCGAAGTCTTCTCGCTCTCGAGCAGCTCGGCGGCGATCTCCGTCAATTGATCGACCTGCTGCAGCAGCGCCTCGAACTCGGCTTCGCTCAGATGTTCGCGCAAACGCCGATTACGCTCCTGCGCACCGGCGACGATTGCATCATGCGCCGCAAGACCGGTTGCGGTCAGCGAGACCAGCACCTCGCGGCTGTCCTTCGGGTTCGCTGATTTCGCGATCAGCTTGCGCGACACGAGTTCCGCAAGCGCGCGGCTGATCTGGCCCTTGTCCTGGCCGACGGCTTCCGCAAGCCGCGCCACGCTCATCGGCGGCCGCCTGCCGAGCGAGGCGACCAGGCCAAACTCGACCGAGGACAATCCGGCGAGACGCTTGTAGCGCAGGATGGCGCCGCGCTTGAGCAAATTGGCCAGCACCATCAGCCGCGACGACAGCATCACGGTGATCGGCGCCGGCGGATCGCTCTCGTCCGTCTCGGGCGACGACCCGCCCCTGCTCTCGATCTGGCTCATGATCCACCTCTGCCAAGAAAGGCGAAGCCTGCCAAGCCCAGGCGGGACCGGTCAAACCGGAGGGCGGCCTCCGTCGCCGGCCTCGTCGAATGCGACTAAGAGGCACTTTGAGTATCGTTGACATTGTCATCGATCTACCTTTCACTGTGCACAAGACATCAAAAAAGGCCCGGCCGGCACGGCCGCAGCGGGAGGACCGGTATGAGCATCACCCAGCGGGATCGCGATCTCGGAACGGCCTATGCGATGAAGCCGGCGCACACGCGCACCGAGCTCACCTCGGTCGTGCGCGGCACGCCGATGGGTGAACTGCTCCGCCGCTACTGGCATCCGGTCGGGCTCATCAGCGACGCCACCGACACCCCGAAGAAGGTTCGCGCGCTCGGCGAGGATCTGGTGCTGTTCCGCGACAAGCACGGGCGCGCCGGCCTGCTGCACGCCCGCTGCTGCCACCGCGGCACGACGCTCTATTACGGCAAGGTCGAGGAGGACGGCATCCGCTGCTGCTATCACGGCTGGAAGTTCGACACCGAGGGTCATTGCCTGGAGCAGCCCTGCGAGCCCGACGGCGGCCAGTTCAAGGACAAGGTGCGCCAGCCCTGGTATCCGGTCGAGGAACGCTATGGGCTGATCTTCGCCTATATGGGCCCGGCCGAGAAACGCCCGGTGCTGCCGGCCTATCAATGCCTGGAGACCATGGACGACGGCGAGTTCGTCGAGGCGGACGATTCCTCGATCGGCGGCGGCGGTCCGGCGATCATCCCCTGCAACTGGCTCCAGCATTTCGAGAACGTGGTCGATCCCTACCACGTGCCGGTGCTGCACGGCTCGTTCTCCGGTCCGCAATTCACCAACATGATGGCTTCGATACCGGAGGTGACGTTCGACAAGACGCCGCGCGGCATCGCGGTGCGCTCGATCCGCAAGCAGGATGACGGCCGCGTGTTTTACCGCGTCACCGAGGCGGCGCTCCCCACCTTGCGCGTCGTTCCAAACCCGCGCGTGGCGCAATTCGCCCGCGTCGAGTCGATCGGCTGGACGCTGCCGATCGACGACACCTCGTTCCGCATCTACGTCGCAGGCCGCGTCAAGAACGCCGGCGACATCGGCCGCATGCGCTCGAAATTCAACGGCAAGTTCTGGTGGGACATGACCGAGGAAGAGCATCAGCAATTTCCGGGCGACTACGAAGCCCAGGTCGGCCAGGGGCCGCAGACCGTCCATTCCGAGGAACATTTCGGCCAGAGCGACCGCGGCATCCTCATGATCCGGCGCATGCTGAGCGATCAGCTCGAGACAATGGAAGCAGGCCGCGAACCGATCGGCATCTCGTTCGACGCAAGCGCACCGCCAGTCGAATTCGAAGCGGGGAACTACATCCGCGACGCGTGAAGCAGCCAGCTCCAATCAAAGCTGGACCGACAACGATAACAAAGACTAATTGGGGGGAAGCGATGGTCGATGTGACGTCACAGATGTCGGTGCAAACGGCCGCCGCGGCAAAGCCCTCGGCGCGGCGCTATTACGTGCTGGGCCTGCTCACGATCATCTACGCGCTGAACTTCCTCGACCGCACGATCTTCAACGTGCTGATCGAGCCGATCAAGAAGGAGTTCCAGCTCAGCGACACCATGATGGGCCTGCTCGCGGGCTTCGGCTTCGCCCTGTTCTATTCCCTGCTCGGCATTCCCATCGCGCGCGTCGCCGACCGGCTCAACCGGCGCAACATCGTCGCTGTCGCCTTTGCGTTCTGGAGCGCGATGACGGCGTTGTGCGGCGCCGCTTCGAGCGTCACCTCGCTGGCGCTGGCGAGGATCGGCGTCGGCATCGGCGAATCCGCGGGCTCTCCCGCCTCGCAATCGATCGTCGCCGACCTCTTCGCCAAGAACGAGCGTCCGCGCGCGCTCGGCATCTACGCAGTCGGTACCTATCTCGGCGTCTTCCTCGGCTATTTCGTCGGCGGCTACGTCAACCAGCACTATGGCTGGCGGATGGCGTTCTACGTCGCGGGCCTGCCCGGCATCCTGCTCGCTATTGTCCTGTGGCTGACGATCTCCGAGCCGAAGCGCGGCGCCATGCAGGAGAATTTCGTGCCTGAGCCGCTCGGGCCGACCCTGCGCTTCCTGGCTTCGCAGCAGAGCTTCGTCATCGTGCTGATCGGCTTCTGCCTCACCACCTACACGAACTACGCGACCGCGGCCTGGATCCCGCCGTTCCTGGCGCGCGTGCACCATCTGTCGAGTGCCGAGATCGGCACCTATGCCGGCACCTTCAAGGGGCTCGCCGGCATGGCCGGCACCCTGCTCGGCGGCTTCGTGGTGGCGCAGATCAGCCGCCGCGACGATCGCTGGAAGCTGTGGGCGCCTGCGATCACCTCAGGGCTCGCCGGGCCGGTGTTCGCGCTGTGCATGCTGACGCAGGACTTCAAGATGATGGTGGCCATGCTGGCGCTGACCTCGTTCCTGGTCGGCTTCCATCTCGGACCGATCTTCGCGATCGCGCAGACCGTGGCCAAGCCGAGCATGCGGGCGCTGGCCTCCGCCCTGATCGCGCTCACCGCCACCTGCTTCGGCCAGGGCATCGGCCCGCTCGCCGTGGGCGTGGTCAACGATGCCCTGAAGGGCGCTTACGGCGCCGACGCCGTGCGCTATTCCCTGCTCTCGGCGGCGGTCACGACCACGCTGGGGGCGCTCCTGTTCGTCTGGGCGGCGCGCACCATCCGCACGGACATCAAGCGAGCGAGCTAGGCGCCCATGAACGCCAGCATGTCCGCGATCAGGCGCTCGCTGTGCGTCAGCGGCAGCGGATGCGGGCCGCCTTGGTAGACGGTCAGCTTGCTGCCCTTGATTAGCTTTGCGGTCTTTGCACCGGTCAATGGCAGCGGCGCGCTGGCATCCTTGTCGCCATGAACGATCAGCGTCGGGCGATCGATCTTGGCGGCTGCCGCGCGGAGATCGGCGAAGGCGATGGCCTTGCGGCAGGCCAGCGCCACCGGCAACGGCACGCTCAGCATCATCTCGCGGATCCAGGCCCGCGTGATCTCGGGTGTCTCGGCGGTGAAGAACGGCGTTTCGTTCGCCGCAATCCATTTGGGGAAGTCGCGCGCGATGGCCGCGTTGTCGGCCTCGATCATCGCCTTCGGCACCGCATCCGGATTGTCTTCGGTCTTGATCAGGAATGGCGTCGTCGGCGCAACCAGCACCACCCTTGCGATCCGGTCCGATCCGTATCGTCCGAGATAGTTCACTGCCTCGGCCGTCCCCATCGAGAAACCGACCAGCGTCACGTCGCGCAGGTCACGCGCCTCGATCAAAGCGGCGACGTCGTCGGTCAGCGTGTCCAGGTCATACCCGGCGGACGGCATCTCGGACCGGCCATGCCCACGCCTGTCGGGCGCAACACAGCGGAAGCCATTCGCGTTGAGGGCGGCAATCTGGCTGCCCCACGTGGTAGCGTCGAACGTCCAGGCCGAAAGCAGCAGCACCGGTCGGCCGCTGCCCCAATCCTGCAGGAACAGTTTTGTGCCATCCCTGGCAGTCACAAAAGACGGCCGCTCATTCTGCTGGGCCGCTGCCACTGGCGTGCTCGCACCAGAAGCTGCCGCGAAGGCGGTCCCAAACAACGTGGCTTCTAGGACGGTTCGACGGTTCATTGTGCTTCTCCCTTGCCGATCAGTCGGCCCATCGGTCTCGGCCGATGAAAACGATCGTGACCGGGCGGGATCACCTCCGCGATTACGCGCCAGGTAAGATCGCTTAGAGTCCTCCCGCCGCCCCCAGGCGAAACCAGCCAAACGGCCGAATGAAACCATTTTGCGGAACCCGCGAAACCATCCGGAAACAGACGGTCCTTACAAGAAGAGCCATAGACGGCGGCAAAGCCCGTCGGGAGGCTCAGATGAACCACTCCATTCACTCCGCTGATCGTGCGACCCACCTGAAGATCGTGGTGGTGGCGCTTGTGGCCGGCATCACGGTGGCCGGCTTCGGGATCGCAGCCCGCACCAATGCCGATTACAGCCAGACCGCCCAGTCCGCCCACGTGATCAAGGCCGGCAAGCCGGTCGTGGTGACCAGCGCCGGGACGTCGGAGATCCGCTGAGGACGAAAAAGGTCCGGTTTGATACCAAACGGCCGCCTTCGGGCGGCCTTTTTGATTCAGGCGATCGGTAAGGACGCCCTATCGACCTGAGGGCACACCGAGCGCGCCAACTTGAATCGGGTCAATAGCTGCCGCAGCAGTGCTTGAATTTCTCGCCTGAACCGCAGGGACAGGGATCATTGCGGCCGACACCGCTCTTCCCATAACGCAGCCGGTTGAGGGCTTTCCTGTTCTGCTCCAGGATCATCTTGCGGCGCGTCTCCTGCACGCCGATCACGGCAGCATTGTCCCCAGCGTCCCAGAAGGCCTGCGGCTTCAAATGGGCGAGCTTGCCGCTGACATAGACCGGGTAGAACCAGCCGAGCGTTCCGTCGCGCAGGCGCTGCAGCGTCGTCAGGTCGTAGAGAAAGAAACCTGCGTCCAGCAGCATCGCATTGATGTCCTGGAAGTCGTCAACGTCGGTCTCGCAGACGACAACACTGCAATTCTCGAGCACGTCGCGCGCGCCCTTCAGCGCGGCCTGTTCCGCGCCCTGCACATCGAGCTTGAGCAGGAACGGCGGCTTGAGCGAGAGCTCCTCGACGAGCGCATCAAGCGTCGTCGCCGGCACTTTCACCTTGCTGGTAACCAGGTCGTTGACCCGCGACCAGTAGACGTCGCCCGCGGGACGCAGCGATGACCAGTAGGGATGCACGGACTCGGTGATCTCGATCTCGCCCTCGTGGTCGGTGATGGCGCAAATGCGATAATGCCCGCCAAGCACCTCCTTGATGGCCTTGAGGGAGTCCTCATAGATCCGATTGGCGTCGACGTTCAGTGGCACCGCACCGCCGAGGCACGACTGATGGTTGAGCACGAAGTGCCCGTCGGCGCAGCCCAGATCGATGACGGTCCCGTAGCGCACGCCCTTCGCGAACAGGTTTTGCAACGTCGCGCTGAAATCGGCTGCCTGCATCAAATCGATCCGAACAATCCCGGATTGAGCGGTACCATGTGATCAACGGCGCGATCAACTCGAGCGCCTGGCGGCCGTCGCGCGGCGACGGAATTTCGCAGGGGTCGAAGACCAAAAAGCATGCGGGAATCGGGTCGCGCGGGACCCGAGATCGAAGCGGGATCAGGATTTGAAGGTAAGGGTATGAAAGGATTGCCAAAAATGGCGCGAGAGACGGGGCTCGAACCCGCGACCTCCGGCGTGACAGGCCGGCGCTCTAACCAACTGAGCTACTCCCGCGTGACACGCAAATGTCTGCGGAACGAGGGGGGACTTAAAGGCCGGACCTAGTGAAGTCAAGGATGTTGCAGCCACAGCCTGAACGAGGCGGATTTCCGTCGAGGGCGCGCAAGAACGTGGCCCCGGCTGCGACGGCTGACGTATTCAGTCCAGTCCCGAATCGTCTACGCCTCCGGGAACTTGCGGGGTTCAGGGGCCGTCCCCCCGACCAGCGGCAAGAATCGAGGAGCCTCACACATGGCTAAGAAGGATCCGGCGAAAAAGGCAGCCGCTCCCGCCACCATCACGCTCAAGCACCTCGCCGCCGACATTGCGGAGAGCCAGGACCTGTCGAAGAAGCGCGCCGAAGCCGTTCTGACCGATATGGTCGACCTGATCACCAAGCACCTGAAGAGGGGCGACCGTGTTCGGATCGTCGGGCTTGGTATTCTCCAGGTCCGCAAGCGCGCCGCCCGCACCGGCCGTAATCCCGCCACCGGCGAGCCCATCCACATCAAGGCCAGCAAGAAGGTCGCCTTCCGCCCGGTCAAGGAACTGAAAGAGGCGATCTGACCACTCACGTTTCGTTAAGCCTGATCAGCGTTCCTCCGGCCTCACCGCGCCCTGCTTTTCTGGTATACCGCCCCTCTCCCCTGACCCGGCGGTTTGACCAGAAATGTCCTCCCTCACCTTTTCGCATACCGTGACCGAGCGCTTCCTGCGCTACGTCACCATCGACACCCAGTCCGATCCGGAATCCCCGAGCTCGCCCTCGACAGAGAAACAGAAGGACCTCGGCCGCGTGCTCGCCGCCGAACTGAAGGCCATGGGCGTCGAGGACGCGCATCTCGATGACTTCGGCTACGTCTACGGAACGATCCCGGGCAACACGACCAAGAAGGTGCCGGTGATCTGCTTCTGCTCGCACATGGACACCTCGCCCGACGTCACCGGCAAAGACGTCAAGCCGCAGATGGTGAAGAACTATCGCGGCGGCGACATCACGCTGCCGGGCGACACCAGCCAGGTGATCCGCTTCGCCGAGCATCCGGCGCTGAAGAACCAGATCGGCAACGACATCATCACCACCGATGGCACCACGCTGCTCGGGGCCGACAACAAGGCCGGCGTGGCCGAGATCATGGATGCCGCGCATTTCTTCATCAACAACCCCGACGTGAAGCACGGCACCATGAAGATCCTGTTCACGCCGGACGAGGAGATCGGCCGCGGCGTCGACAATGTCGACATCAAGAAGCTGGGCGCCGAGTTCGCATACACCATGGACGGCGAGAGCGCGGGCTGCGTCGAGGACGAGACCTTTTCGGCGGACGGCGCCACCATCACCATCAACGGCGTCAGCGCCCATCCCGGCTATGCCAAGGGCAAGATGGAGCATGCGATCAAGATCGCCGCCGCCATCATCGAGCGGCTGCCCCGGGAAGGCTGCTCGCCCGAGACGACATCAGGCAAGCAGGGCTTTCTGCATCCGATCGGCATCGAGGGTGCGCTGGAGCAGGCGACGCTCTCCTTCATCGTGCGCGACTTCACTGAGGAAGGATTGAAGGAGAAGGAGATCCTGCTCGAGAACATCGTCAAGGACGTGATGAAGGATTTCCCGCGCTCGACCTACACATTCGAGGTGCGGGAGCAGTACCGCAACATGAAGCAGGTGATCGATCGTCACCCGCACATTCTCGAATACGCCATCGAAGCGATCCGCCGCGCCGGCCTGCGCCCGATGCGCACCGCGATCCGCGGCGGCACCGACGGCTCCCGCCTGTCCTTCATGGGCCTGCCCTGCCCCAACATCTTCGCCGGCGAGCACGCATTTCACTCCCGGCTCGAATGGGTCAGCCGGCAGGACATGGAGAAGGCGGTCCAGACGATCGTCCACCTCGCCATGATCTGGGAGGAGAAGGCGTAAGCGCCGACGCGATGCCGTCATCGCAGGCGGTACACAATCGAAAAGCGCGTTCGCCAGATAGTTAGCACGGGCCCCAGTCACTCAGACCGGGCGCTGGGCGCATGTGCTTAAGGTTGCCGCTAGTGCTCCATTGCGTGGTCCGCCCGAAACCGCCTTGGCGTCGATCCGGTCCACCGGGCAAAGGCGTTGGTAAAGGAACTGGCCTCGCGGTAACCGAGCAGCCACGCTATCTGGGAGATCGGCAGTTCCCGCTCCCGCAGGTATCGCTTGGCCAAAGCTGTTCGCAGCCGGTCGAGAAGCTCGGAGAATGTTTCTTCTTCCGCCGCCAGCCCCCGCGCCAGCGTGCGGCGGCTCATGCCGAGGCGACCGGCAACTTCCCCTACGTTCGCCGTGCCGTGGGGCAGCAGTTGGACGATCAATTGCTCCACGCGGAATCGAAGGCTTGATCGGGACAGCTTTCCCTTGCCAAGCGCCTCATTCGCGTAGTTGAGCAGCAGCCGGTTGAGATAAGCGTCAGCACCGACGGAGGGCAAGCACGCGTCCGAGGGGGCAAACACGATCTCATCGGCGTCGGCATCGAAGTCGATGGCACAGCCCAGAAAAGCACGAACGTCGAGAGGCACCGTCGTGCGATGGTGCCTCGTTCTGATTTGGCGCGGCGTCAATTGGCGACTGGTCAAGTGCCGACAGACGCGGATCAAGGCTGCGAACCAGAACTCGATCTGATGGCGGTCCGAGCCACGCTCCACGTTGACGTATTCGAGCGTGACAACGGCGGCACGGCCGAAACCGACCCGGATGCGAACGCCCTCATTATTGAGCGAGCTGTAACGCTCGGCGTGCCGAAGCGCTTCGGCAAGACTCTCCGATGACGTCATGACGTAGTACAGCAGCCCGATCTGGCGGAGATCGAAATCGCGCGCCAAATGAAACCCCAGATGATCGTCCCGCAACTCCCGTGCGGCGGCTTCGAGCAACTTGATCTGGGTCTCCACCCCGAGACGATGACTTGGATCGTCGATCGCCTCGAGCGTCAATCCGGCCCTCGACACGAATCGCGCCAAGTCCTTTCCGGCTTTGCGAATCCGCTCGCACGCAAGCCGCGCAATCCCGCCTGTCGCGTTGGGTACAGCACTGAGCCGATCGGATTGGACGTAGCGCATGGCAGGGCGTGCCTCGTCACGTTGGCTCAAAAAGCCAATTTCTCGGCACTTGATCGCAAGACCAACCTCCCATCCTCCCGTACGAGAGGTCCATCGCCCCGCGCGCTGTTTCCACAGGAGTCGCGACGACGACAACCTTCGTTGATTTGGATCAATGGAACTGACCCACGGGCGAGAACGCAGTGCAAAGACCACTTCGACATCCAGAAGAACCGAAGCTCCGGGCCAGATAGACTATGGCGCTGGAGCGGGAAACGGTTGAGCTGCTGGTTCAAGCGGTGAAAATCTGCCATTTCGGAAACGATCGACTGGGCTTGCACAATCGGGAATGGATGGTGCTGCGTTTTCTGTCGCGCGCCAACAGATTTTCACGAACCCCCTCGGCGGTTGCCGCCCTCACTGGCACGACCAGGGCAACCGCTTCGCAGATCGTGAAGATCCTTGAGGCAAAGTCTTACCTGGCGCGAAGACCTTCAAAACGAGACGGGCGCTCGACGACACTTGTCGTGACCTCTCAGGGTGAGAAGCTTCTGGCGCTGCACGATCCGCTCAACGGTCTGTTGGACGCAATCACTTCGCTGATTCCCGAGGAATGTCTCAGGCTAAGGGACTCGCTTGGCAAAATCCTCAATCGCATCGATACGGCGGATCGTCAGCCGGCTGTGGGCGCCTGCCGCGACTGCATGTTTCTCGCCGAAACCGGCATAAAGCGGCCGTCCCACGGCCGAGCGCGGACAAACATGGAGCTTCGGTGCCGCCTTCACCGCGCGCTGATCCCTGCCGGCGAGGTCGACCTTCTCTGCACGACTTTCGTGCGCGCTACCGCAACTGGCCGAGAGCCCGCGTGACCTCGTGATCCGAAGTCCCACCTGAGTGATCTGGCAGGAGAAGTATTAGCGCTCTCGTCAAAGAGCAATATGGCCGGGATCGCTCCCGGCCATCGCCTGCATGTTACGGCACCGGCATCGCTCGCGGAGAGCGATGGAAGCGGTTCGAGCTTGCCATCCAGTTCGGCAACGGCTCGCCGTCGCGATGGCGGCCGCCGGCAACCGCCGCAGCCCAGGCCACCGCAGCGCCGATCAGGGCTGCTGCCGCAACGGAAAAGGCGACGATGATGGAGTTGCGCCGCGCCCGATTGATGGCCGTCTTTGCATCTGCGATCAGCGCGTCGACCCGTCGTTCCGAGTCGGGGGCAGCGAGTCCTGTCAGCGCGGCCACCTGCTGCACGAGGTAGGCCCGGTCATCGCTGCTGACGCCACTGTGGCTCGACGACGTCATCAGGATCCGTCCCGCTTCGGCACGGGCTTCCCTGAGGTCCATGTTGGGGGCCCGCCGCGCGACGCGAAACAGCTTGTCCAGCTCATAACTCAGCAGAGGCTCGGCGGCGGATGTATTGCTGGCCGAGCTGCGCATCGGCGAACGGTCAATCGCAGCTGCGCCGAGCATCGCGAGCAGAGCTGCACCAAGCAGCACGGCAAGCGCCCAGGACATCAGCCCATGCACTCCATCCCGTCGTTCGCCATCGTCTTCGCTCGCCGCCATCGCCGGCGCCGGTCGCGCAGTACGACCGGCGATATAGCCGCCAAAGCCGAAGCTGATAATGGCCTGGATGATCAGATAGAGGCCGGACAGCAGCGCAAGCGCTACCGACGCATCGCGCCATGTCGGCGAGGCTGAACTGACGCCCAGCCCGACCGCGACGCCAAAGCCGACCAGGATGAACGACATTGCGCCGGCGGCGAGGGCTCCTGCGAACACAGAACTCCACTGGATGGTTCTGCCCTCGCCACCCTCAAAACCGCCCTCGATGATTTCTTCCCGCATCAGAGTTTCAACCGTCATGACGGCCCTCTCAGCGCAGGCCGAAGAACGACAGAATCGCCATGATCACGACGATCAAGCCGATGAGATAAATCAATCCGTCCATGGTCCGTCCTCCTCAATTTCTCCTCGTCCCCAATCGCAACGAACAAGGAACGTTCCAAAATGGACGGAGCCTTGGGAACGAACCGGCGCGATGCGGATTGTTGGTCCAAGTCCCAAGGATGAAGTTTGTGAGCATGAAAGCCCCAGCCGGTCGGTCCCGGAGCTGGGGCTTTCTTTTTGGGCGGCGGTTCCTGTCCTATGTTAACGACGCCGGCTCTCCGATCATCAAGGATGCGATCGGAGCGAACCTCCGGATCGGGAGAGTCGTGTGGATCGCAGAACTGCGTGCCTTCATCAGGCAGATGCATTCCGAGAAAAGGCGATCGCCGATCCCGAGCACCACGACCAGTGGATCGATGAAGCCATCAAATGGCTGGAACGGGCCATGGAAGCCGGCTGTCGCGCCGTCGTCACGGTCGAAGCCGGCGACACCGGCGATATGCAGGAGGTGGCACGCGGAGCGGCAGCCGAGGCTCAGCTGAGCTTGATCACACGCCAATGAGAAGAGCTGGCGTCGCCGCTACCGCTGCGGCAATTGTTCCAGGGACGTAACAATGTTGCGGGTCGACACCGTTCTCGCCCCCATGCTAGGCCGGACGCAGACCGCAACCGGAGTGACGTCGTGCTCGCGAACCGCCAGCCCTCAGGATCATGCCGGCCGCGCAACTGGCGCGGGCTGTTATCTGTGCTGATCGCGATTGTCTACCTGTTCGCGGGAGCGCTGCATGGCCTGCACGACATCGACGTGACCACGCCCGGTGGTGGCTCGGAGATCAGCGCGGTCCTTGACGGCTCGGGAGATCACAACGACCACAAAGCCATCGGCGGACATCATTGCCATGGCTGCTTCTCGGTGACGGTGGCGCAGCCGGCGCCACCGGCCGCATCGATCGGGCTCGTGTCCGCATCGCGCCCGCAACGCGCACTCCGGCTCGCCGGCATTGTCCCCGATACCGACTCCCCGCCTCCCAAACAGATGGCCTGAACGGATTGGTCGGGCGCGCGCCCCGCGCCCATGAGGTTCATCCTTCACAGGTCGGTTTCATGTTTTGCAAGGGAATGGCCGCGCGCGTGGCGTGCGCGGCAGCGTGTCTGATTGCCGGATTGGCGCTTGCGCCGTCTCACGCCCAGACTCTGACGATGCGGAGCGCGCTTGCGCGCGCGCTGGCCACGAGCCCGCGGCTCACCGCGGCGGAGCGCGATGTCGGCATCGCCACGGGCCAGCGCATCCAGGCGGGCGCGCTTCTCAATCCGGAACTGACCTACGAACAGGACAATTCGTTCGGGTCGGGCATCTATCGCGGCACGCGATCGGCCGAGACCACGCTCCAGATCAGCCAGGCCTTCGAGTTGTTCGGCAAGCGCGACGCGCGGATTGCCGCGGGTGTCGCCGGCATCGAGGTCGCCGCGATCCAGCGCAAGGCCGTCAGGCTGGAGGTGCTGTCGGAGACCGCGATCGCCTTCCTCAGCGTGCTCGGCGCACAGCGGCGCATCCAGATCCTCGACGAGCAGATCACCGCTATCGACCGGCTGACGCCGCTTCTTCGCCGTCGCGTCGAGGCCGGCGCCTCCTCGCCGGCCGAAACCGGCCGTGCGGAAGTGGCATCCGCGCTCGTGAAGGCCGACCGCGAGCGTTTCAAGGCGACGCTGGCCAGCGCCCGGCGCGAGCTTGCGGTCTTGATGGGCGACGCGGCACCGAAATTCGGCGAGGTCTCCGGACGGCTCGACACCATGGGACGGCCGCCGACATTCCAGTCCGTCGTCGCCGCGATCGATGCCAATCCGCAGCTGGTGCGCTGGACCGCGATCTATGCCCAGCGCAATGCCGAGCTGTTGCTGGCGCGGCTCAGGCCATATCCCGATGTGCGGATCGCGGCCGGCTGGCGTCATTTCAACGAGACCAATGACGACGCGGCGCGCCTCACCGTCTCGGTGCCGATTCCCGTGTTCGACCAGAACCAGGGCAATATCCTCTCGGCGCAGGAAAGCCTCGCCAAGACCAAGGCCGAACGCGAGGCCAACCGCAACACGCTGATCGTGGTCGCCGGCCGCGCCTACGACTCGCTCCAGGGCTCGCTGCGCGAGCTCGCGGTGCTACGCGAGAGCGCCATTCCCAAGGCCACCGAAGCCTCGGACGCCATCGCTCAGGGCTACGGCCAGGGCCGCTTCAGCCTGCTCGAAGTGCTCGACGCCCAGGCGAGCGTTACCCAGGCGCGGCTGCGCGAGCAGGAGGCGCTGCAGAATTTCCACGCGGGGGTGGCGACAATCGAAGGCCTCGTCGGCAATCCCTTCACGCTGGCGCGGGAGAGCGCACGATGAAGACATCCTCCACCATCCTCGTCGCATTCGTTGCCGCCGTACTCGGCGCTTACGGCTATTCCCTGCTCGGCCCGGCCAAGGTCGAGCATGCCGAACACGCCGCAGAGAAGAAGCCGGAGAAGCCCAATGATCATGTCGAGCAGGACGAGCATGGCGCGGACCGGATCCGCATCTCCGACGTCAAGCTTGCAGCCGCAGGCGTGACGCTGGCGGAAGCCGCGAGCGTCACGCTGACCGACACGCTCGCCTTCAACGGCATCCTGCGCGCCAACCAGGAAGCCGTGGTGCAGGTGACGCCGCGCTTTCCCGGCGTCGCCAAATCGATCCAGAAGCGCATCGGCGACAAGGTCGGCAAGGACGATCTGCTCGCCGCGATCGAGAGCAACCAGAGCCTCACCGTCTACGAGCTCAAGGCGCCGATTGCCGGCACCATCATCGAGCGGCAGATCTCGCTCGGCGAATACGCCTCCGAGCAGAAGCCGGCCTTCGTCGTCGCCGACCTCTCCACCATCTGGGTCGAGCTGTCGATCTATCGGCAGGATCTGCGGCGCGTTCGCCTCAACGACGAGGTGCTGATCGATCCCGACGACGGCCGCGGCGAGATCAAGGGCACCATCTCCTACATGGCCCCGATCGGCAGCAGCGAGACCCAGACCGCGCTGGCGCGCGTGGTGCTGCCAAATCCGGACGGACGCTTGCGTCCCGGCCTGTTCGTCACGGCACGGTTGATCCTCGCCGCACGCAACGTCGCGGTCGCCGTGCGCCGAAGCGCGATCCAGACTCTGGAGAACAGAACCATCGTGTTCGTCCGCGAGGACGGCGACAAGATCGAGGCACGCCCGGTGGAGCTCGGCGACTCCGACCCGCGCCATGTCGAGATCAGGGCCGGTCTATCGGCCGGCGAGCATTACGTCGCGGAAAACAGCTTCGTCGTGAAGGCGGAGATGGGCAAAGGCGAGGCCGAGCATGATTGAGCATCTCATCGCGGTCTCGCTGCAGCAGCGCTGGCTGGTCCTGCTGTTCGCGCTCGCAGCCGGCGGCTTCGGCGCCTGGAACTTCACCCGCCTGCCGATCGACGCCGTCCCTGACGTCACCAACGTCCAGGTCCAGATCAACACCCGCGCGCCGGGCCTGTCGCCGCTCGAATCCGAGCAGCGCATCACCTTCCCGATCGAGACGGCGATGGGCGGTCTTCCGAAGCTCGACTATACCCGCTCGATCTCGCGCTACGGTCTCAGCCAGGTCACCGTCGTGTTCCAGGACGGCACCGACATCTATTTCGCCCGGCAGCTCGTCAACGAGCGCATCCAGCAGGCGAAGGACCAGTTGCCTGTCGGCACCGAGGTCGCGATGGGCCCGATCTCGACCGGGCTCGGCGAGATCTATGTTTATTCCGTCGAGGCCAAGCCCGGCGCGAAATCGCCTGCAGGCACCGAGTTCACACCGACGGAGCTGCGCACCATCCAGGACTGGATCATCAAGCCGCAGCTACGCACCATTCCCGGCGTGGTCGAGGTCAACTCGATCGGCGGCTATGAACGGCAATTCCACGTGCTACCGATCCCCGGCCGGCTGATGGCCTACAAGCTCGGCTTCCGCGACATCATGACGGCGCTGGCCGCCAATAATGCCAATGTCGGCGCCGGCTATATCGAGCGCAACGGTGAGCAATATCTGGTACGCGCGCCCGGCCAGGTCGCCAATATCGGAGAGATCCGCGACGTCGTGATCGGCTCGCGCGGCGGCGTGCCGGTGCGCATCCGCGACGTCGCCGACGTCCAGGAAGGTCAGGACCTGCGCAGCGGCGCAGCCTCGGCCAACGGCACGGAGACGGTGCTCGGCACCGCCATGCTCCTGATCGGCGAGAACAGCCGCAGCGTGGCGCAACGCGTGAAGGCGAAGCTTACGGAGATCGCGAAATCACTGCCCGACGGCGTGATCGCGCGCGCGGTCTACGACCGCACGCATCTGGTGGAAGCGACCATTCAGACCGTCGAGAAGAACCTCATTGAGGGCGCGGCGCTGGTGATCGCGGTGCTGTTCCTGATCCTCGGCAACATCCGCGCCGCGCTGATCACCGCCTGCGTCATCCCGCTGTCGATGCTGTTCACGATCACGGGCATGGTCGAGAGCAAGGTCAGCGCCAATCTGATGAGTCTGGGCGCGATCGACTTCGGCATCATCGTCGACGGCGCCGTCATCATCGTCGAGAACTGCCTGCGGCTGCTGGCCGCCGAGCAGCACCGGCGCGGCCGGCTGCTGACGCTGGAGGAGCGGATGGAGACGATCCGCGCAGGCAGCAGCGAGGTCATCAAGCCGAGCCTGTTCGGCACGCTCATCATCGCCGTGGTCTATTTGCCGGTCCTGACCCTGACGGGGACCGAGGGCAAGATGTTCACACCGATGGCGCTGACCGTGCTGATGGCGCTCGCGGGTGCGGCGCTGTTGTCCGTCACCTTCGTTCCGGCTGCGGTCGCGATCTTTGTCACCGGCAAAGTCTTGGAGAGAGAGAACGTGTTCATGCGGGCGGCCAAGCGGTTCTATGTGCCGCTGCTCGACCGCGCCATCCGCTACCGCGGCAGCGTCGCGTTCGCTGCCATGCTGATCGTCGCCGGTAGCATCTTCGCCGCGACGCGCATGGGCGGCGAGTTCATCCCGAGCCTCGACGAAGGCGACATTACCATCGAAACCATCCGGATTCCCGGTACCAGCCTGACCCAGAGCGTCAGCATGCAGCTCCGGCTGGAAATGGCGATCAAGCAGGTACCGGAGGTCGCGACCATCTTCTCCAAGATCGGTACCGCCGAGATCGCCAACGATCCGATGCCGCCGAATATGACCGACACCTATGTCACGCTCAAGCCACGCGACGAATGGCCTGATCCCGCCAAGCCGAAGAATGAGGTGATCGAGGAGATCGAACGCGCCGCCAACACCCTGCCCGGCACCGCCTATGGCATGACCCAGCCGATTCAGATGCGCTTCAACGAGCTGATCGCCGGCATCCGCACCGACGTCGGCGTGAAAATCTTCGGCGACGATCTCGACGTGCTCGCCGCCATCGCCCAACAGGTCAACGGCGTCGTCCGCGCCATCGAGGGCGCTGCCGACGTCAAGACCGAGCAGGTCGCGGGCCTGCCGATCCTCACCGTCAAGCTCGACCGCCAGGCGCTGTCGCGCTACGGCCTCAGCATCAGCGAGGTCCAGAACCTCGTCGAGATCGCGATCGGCGGCAAGCCGGTGGGCAAGTTGTTCGAGGGCGATCGCCGCTTCGACATTGTGGTGCGGCTGCCGGAAAACCTGCGGGCCAACCCCGACACAATCAAGTCGCTGCCGATCCCGCTGCCGCCGGGTGAGGATGTGGCGGCCGTCACGAAAACCGCCTGGCCGGGCGCAAACGCGCCGTTGCGGTACGTCCCCCTGTCCTCTGTCGCAACGATCGAGATCGCGCCCGGCCCCAACCAGATCAGCCGCGAGAACGGCAAGCGCCGCGTAGTGGTCATGGCCAACGTTCGCGGGCGCGACCTGCGCTCCTTCGTCGCCGAGGCCCAGGAGGCGGTGGCCGAGAAGGTCAAGCTGCCACCGGGCTACTGGATCGGCTGGGGCGGACAGTTCGAGCAATTGGTCTCCGCCACCAAGCGGCTGACGATCGTGGTGCCGGTGGCTCTGCTGCTGGTGTTTTTGCTGCTGTTCATGGGCATGGGATCGGTGGCGGATGCGGCGCTGGTGTTCTCCGGCGTGCCGCTGGCGCTGACCGGCGGCGTCGCGGCGCTGCTGCTGCGCGGCATCCCGCTGTCGATCAGCGCCGGCGTCGGCTTCATCGCGCTGTCGGGCGTGGCCGTGCTCAACGGGCTCGTCATCATCGCCTTCATCGAGCGGCTGCGCAGCGAGGGGCACCCCGTTGCCGACGCGGTGCGCGAAGGCGCACTGACGCGCCTGCGTCCGGTGCTGATGACGGCGTTGGTGGCGTCCCTCGGCTTCGTGCCGATGGCCCTTGCCACCGGCGCCGGTGCCGAGGTGCAGCGGCCGCTTGCGACGGTCGTGATCGGCGGCATCATCTCCTCGACCATCCTGACGCTGCTGGTGCTGCCGGCGCTCTACGTGCTGTTCCGCCGTGACGGGGCTGCCGAAAGCCCTACAATGACGCCTGATTTGGCAGCTTCCGGGGAGCGCTAGAATTGGGCAGCCACGACCATCACGGTCATCATCACCACGATCACAGTCACGATCATGGTCCTGGCCACGCGCATGTCCATGCGCCCGCCAGTTTCGGCAAGGCGTTTGCGATCGGCATTTCGCTCAACACGGCGCTGGTCGTGGCCGAGGCCGTCTACGGCTATATCGGCAACTCCACGGCCCTGCTTGCCGACGCCGGCCATAATCTTTCCGACGTGCTCGGCCTGGTCGTGGCCTGGTGCGCATCGATCGCGGCGCGGCGCGCGCCCAGCGGCCGCTTCACCTATGGCCTGCGCGCCTCCACCATCCTGGCGGCGCTGGCGAACGCGGTGTTCCTGCTGGTCGCGACCGGCGCGATCGGCTGGGAGGCGTTTTTGCGCTTGCGCGAACCGGAGCCCGTCGCCGGCATCACCGTGATGGTCATCGCCGGTATCGGCATCCTCATCAACGGTTTTACGGCCATGCTGTTCGCGCGCGGACGCAAGGACGACATCAACATCGAAGGCGCCTATCTGCACATGGCAGCCGACGCCGCGGTCTCGCTCGGCGTCGTCATCTCGGCGGCGCTGATCATCTGGACCGGCTGGCTCTGGCTCGATCCCGTCACCAGCCTCATCATCTGCGCCACCATCCTCTGGAGCACCACCAGCCTGCTGCGCGGCTCCATCGACATGTCGATGGCGGCAGCGCCCAGGGGCACCGACATTGCCGCGATCAGGGTGTTCCTGCTGGCACGTCCTGGCGTGTCGGCGATCCACGATCTCCACGTCTGGCCGATCTCGACCACCGAGACGGCGCTGACCTGCCACCTCGTCATGCCCACCGGCGCCGGCGATGCCTTCCTGATGGAGACGGCGCAGATGCTGAAGAGCTCCCACCGCATCGGCCACACCACCCTTCAGGTCGAGACGCATCCGGACAATGGCTGCGCGCTGGCGCCGGATGACGTGGTGTGAGCGGTCACGGCTCCCTCCAGGTCGTCATTGCGAGGAGCGAAGCGACGAAGCAATCCAGGCTGTCTCCGCGGCGACAGTCTGGATTGCTTCGCTGCGCTCGCAATGACCTTGGAGAGAGCTCCGCCGACGCCTACACCGCCTTCGCCGTCACGATCCAGATCGCGCCCTGAAGCGCCACGCTCTGCCCCTTCAGAAACGGCGTGAGCATATCGCGGATCGAGGCTTTTGCCGCGGCATACGTCTCCGGCGGATGGCCCTGCAGCGCACGGCTGGCCGGGCCGATCTGGAGCGAGCCCTCGACCGCGGCATCGAGCCCGCCACCGATTGCGACATCCATCGCGAGATTGTGCGGCTCCATCGCGACGTCGACGAAGCCCGCGCCGTTCAGGATGCGCGTCACGCGCTCTTCCGCGGCGAACGCGAACGGGCCCGGCTCTTCCGGCCCGACCGGCGGCATCTTGGGCACATGTTTGTAGACCGCCATCAACGGCGCCATCATCCAGGGATTTTCCTTCGGCTCGCGCCAGCAGGCAAATGCCAGCCGGCCCGTCGGCTTCAGCGCGCGGCGGAGGTTGGTGAAAGACGCAATGGGATCAGCGAAGAACATCACGCCGAACCGCGAGGCCAGCAGGTCAAAACTCGCCGGCTCGAACGGATGCACCGTCGCATCCGCCAGCACGAAATCCAGCGGCAGGCCTTTTGGCGCAAACGCGCGCGCCTGCGACAGCATCGGTTCGGAGACGTCGAGCCCGAGTGCGAAGCCATCAGGCGCGACCGCCTTCGCGAACGCGAACGTCGTCGCACCGGAGCCGCAACCGACGTCGAGGACACGCTCGCCCGGCTTCGGCCTGGCGCGGTCGATCAGCACATCGGCAATGGGTCCGAGCAGGCTCTCCTGCGCCGCATGGCGATCGGCCCAGCGCTGCCCGCTGGGGCCGTTCCAGTAAGCGATCTGGTCGGCGTTGGATTCGTGTCCGCTGGGCTGTTGCATCAGGGCCTCCCGTTCGGCGGCCCGCTTGGGCTGGCCTGCGAAGCCATCGCCCGCGACGCGAACAAGGGCTGGTGGGCGGTCACGGATTCGAACCGCGGACCCTCTCGGTGTAAACGAGATGCTCTAACCAGCTGAGCTAACCGCCCCTCGCCGCTTCTTTATCCCCACCGGCCCCGAACGGGCAAGCGCGGAACTCCACTTCCTGGGCCTCAATCCCCCGGCCTCCCCGGCAGCAATGGCACCGCGTCGATCCATACCGCCGCCGACTGGCACCAGATCTGCCTGACCGGCCGCAATTTGTCGCGCTGGCGGATGCTGCCCCAGCGGATGCCCCAATCGGCGGCCTGGTCGCCCTCGCCGCTCGTGAACAGCGGGGAACCGCAGTCGGCGCAAAAATGTTGGAAGCGCATCCGGCCGTTGTCGCCGCGCTTGCCGTAGATCCTGGGCGTGCCGCCGGTCAGGCGGACATCGGCGCCGGAACAGACGGCCGTCACCCGGAACGGCGAGCCGGTCAGCGTCTGGCAATCGGTGCAGTGGCAGACCGACACCGTCTCCGGGTCGACCTCGGCTTCAAAGGTGATCTGGCCGCAATGGCATTGCCCATCAATGTGCATTGTCGTCATCCGCTGCCCCCAAACAAAAACGGCGCCCGAAGGCGCCGTTTTATCATCTTTTTCGAGCTGCGATCTCAGTGAGCGGTCAGGCCGCCGGCGGCTTCGTCGCCGTCCGGCTTCACCGTCACCTTGGTGTCCTCTTCCCAGACGATCGGCACCGGCTTCTTCACCAAGGCCTTTGCAACGACGTCGTCGAGGCGCGAGACCGGGATGATCTCCATGCCGCCCTTGATCGCATCGGAAATCTCCGTGAGATCCTTGGCGTTGTCTTCCGGGATCAGCACCGTCTTGATGCCGCCGCGGGCAGCAGCCAGCAGCTTCTCCTTCAGGCCGCCGATCGGCAGCACGCGGCCGCGCAGCGTGATCTCGCCGGTCATCGCGACATCGTGGCGGACCGGGATGCCGGTCATGACCGAGATGATCGCGGTGGCCATCGCCACACCCGCCGACGGACCGTCCTTCGGCGTCGCGCCTTCCGGCACGTGCACGTGGATGTCGCGGCGGTCGAACAGCGGCGGCTCGATGCCGTAGACGATCGCGCGCGAGCGGACGTAGGACGCCGCAGCCGAGATCGACTCCTTCATCACGTCACGCAGATTGCCCGTGACCGTCATCTTGCCCTTGCCGGGCATCATGACGCCTTCGATGGTCAGCAGCTCGCCGCCGACATCGGTCCAGGCAAGTCCGGTGACGATGCCGACCTGCGGCTCGCTCTCGATCTCGCCGTAGCGATACTTCGGCACGCCGAGCAGCTCTTCCAGAGTCTTCTCGGTGACCTTGACCGTCTTCTTCTTGGAGATCATCAGCTCCTTCACCGCCTTGCGGGCGAGTGTGGAGAGCTCACGCTCCAGGTTGCGCACGCCCGCTTCGCGGGTGTAGCGGCGGATCAGAAGCAGCAGCGCGTCGTCGTCGATCGAGAACTCCTTGGAGTCCAGGCCGTGCTTGGACACCGCGGTCGGGATCAAGTGCTTGCGCGCGATCTCGACCTTCTCGTTCTCGGTATAGCCCGCGATCCGGATGATCTCCATGCGGTCCATCAGCGGTCCCGGAATATTGAGCGTATTCGCGGTCGTGATGAACATCACGTTGGAGAGATCGTAGTCGACCTCGAGATAGTGGTCGTTGAAGGTCGAGTTCTGCTCGGGGTCGAGGACCTCGAGCAGCGCCGAGGACGGATCGCCGCGGAAATCGGCGCCCATCTTGTCGATCTCGTCCAACAGGAACAGCGGATTTGACGACTTCGCCTTCCGCATCGACTGGATGATCTTGCCGGGCATCGAACCGATATAGGTGCGGCGGTGACCGCGGATCTCGGCCTCGTCACGCACGCCACCGAGCGAGACGCGCACGAACTCGCGCCCCGTCGCCTTCGCGATCGACTTGCCAAGCGACGTCTTGCCGACACCGGGAGGGCCGACGAGACACAGGATCGGGCCGGTCAGCTTGTTGGCGCGCGACTGCACGGCGAGGTACTCGACGATGCGGTCCTTGACCTTCTCCAGCCCGTAGTGATCAGCATCCAGAACCGCCTGCGCGGCTGCCAGATCCTTCTTCACCTTGGACTTCTTGTTCCACGGGATCGACAGCAGCCAATCCAGGTAGTTGCGCACGACGGTCGCTTCCGCGGACATCGGCGACATCTGGCGCAGCTTCTTCAATTCATGCTGCGCCTTCTCGCGCGCTTCCTTGGAGAGCTTGGTCTTGGAGATCTTCTCTTCGAGATCGGCGAGCTCGTCGCGACCATCGTCGTCGCCGAGCTCCTTCTGGATCGCCTTCATCTGCTCGTTGAGATAGTACTCGCGCTGGGTCTTCTCCATCTGACGCTTGACGCGCGAGCGGATGCGCTTCTCGACCTGGAGCACCGAGATCTCGCTCTCCATCAGGCCCAGCACCTTCTCCAGGCGCTGCGTGACCGACAGAGTCTCCAGGATGCCCTGGCGATCGGCGATCTTGACGGCGAGATGCGAGGCGACGGTGTCGGCGAGCTTGGCGAAATCGGTGATCGCCTGCACGACGCCGACGACCTCGGCCGAGATCTTCTTGTTGAGCTTCACATAGCTCTCGAAGTCGGACACGACCGAGCGCGCCATCGCCTCGGCCTCGACCGACTTCGCATCGGTGTCGGCGAGCGCAATCGCGGTCGCTTCGTAGTAGTCGGCGCGATCGGTGTGCTTCTGCACGCGCGCCCGCTCGAGCCCTTCGACCAGCACCTTCACGGTGCCGTCGGGAAGCTTCAAGAGCTGGAGCACGCTGGCAAGCGTACCGGTCTCGTAAATGGAATCGGGTGCCGGATCATCGTCAGACGCGTTCTTCTGCGTCGCGAGCATGATCAGCGCGTCGTTCTTCATCACCTCTTCGAGCGCGCGGATCGACTTCTCGCGACCGACGAAGAGCGGAACGATCATGTGCGGGAAGACGACGATGTCGCGCAGGGGCAGCACGGGATAGGCGTGTGTCTCGCCATGGACGATGGTTGGCCTGGGTTTTGGATTGGTCATGGCCTTTTCCTTTTGCTTTGCCCCCTTGCACGCAGCCCGCCATGCTCATGCGCAACCGCCACAAGGTGCCGAGGTGATCCGCAAAACCGGCCGGTCCTTTTGAGGTTGGACCGGTTTGCCGAATCGGAACTGAGGCGAATCTTGAAGAGAATTTTTGCTCGCCGCCGACATTAGGTGGCTATCGACCCGGGGGGTGTCAAGTCATTGAAAGACGCGCGCCATCAGGCGCTTACGCACGCAAATAAGCGACGCAACACCGGCTGCGGAGATATTCTCCGCAGCCCTTACTTGAGGAGACGATTGGAGCGTTCCAGCGCCGCAGATCAGGCGCTGGCGTTCTCGACGGCGCGATCGGACCGATCGGCGTAGATGTAGAGCGGACGGGCCGTTCCTTCCACGACTTCGCGGGAAATCACGACTTCTTCCACACCTTCGAGGCCCGGCAGGTCGAACATGGTCTCGAGCAGGATTGCCTCGAGGATCGAACGCAGTCCGCGCGCACCGGTCTTGCGCTCGATGGCCCTGCGGGCAACCGCGCCAAGCGCCTCGTCGGCGAAGGTCAGCTCGATGTTCTCCATCTCGAACAGCCGCTGGTACTGCTTCACCAGCGCGTTCTTCGGCTCGACCAGGATCTTCTTGAGCGAAGCCTCGTCCAGATCCTCCAGCGTCGCCACGACGGGCAGACGGCCGACGAATTCCGGGATCAGGCCATACTTCAGGAGATCCTCCGGCTCGACGTGACGGAAGATTTCGCCGGTACGGCGGTCTTCCGGCGCGAGCACCTGGGCGGCGAAACCGATCGAGGTCGACCGTCCGCGTGCCGAGATGATCTTTTCGAGGCCCGAGAACGCACCACCGCAGATGAACAGGATGTTGGTGGTGTCCACCTGCAGGAATTCCTGCTGCGGATGCTTGCGGCCGCCCTGCGGCGGGACCGAAGCCACCGTGCCTTCCATGATCTTGAGCAGCGCCTGCTGCACGCCCTCACCCGACACGTCGCGCGTGATCGAGGGATTGTCGGACTTTCGGCTGATCTTGTCGATTTCGTCGATATAGACGATGCCGCGCTGGGCACGCTCGACATTGTAGTCGGCAGCCTGGAGCAGCTTCAGGATGATATTCTCGACGTCCTCGCCGACATAGCCGGCTTCGGTCAGCGTCGTCGCATCCGCCATCGTAAACGGCACGTCCAGGATGCGGGCGAGCGTCTGCGCGAGCAGCGTCTTGCCCGAGCCGGTCGGACCGATCAGCAGGATGTTCGACTTCGCAAGCTCGACGTCGTTGTGCTTGGTCTGGTGGTTGAGGCGCTTGTAGTGATTGTGCACCGCGACCGAGAGGACCTTCTTCGCATGGTTCTGGCCGATCACGTAATCGTCCAGCACCTTGCAGATTTCCTTCGGTGTCGGAATCCCGTCGCGCGACTTCACCAGCGAGGATTTGTTCTCCTCGCGAATGATGTCCATGCAGAGCTCGACGCATTCGTCGCAAATGAAGACCGTGGGACCCGCGATCAGTTTGCGAACTTCGTGCTGGCTCTTGCCGCAGAACGAGCAATACAGCGTGTTCTTGGAGTCGCTCGTGCCGACCTTACTCATTCATGTCTCCGTCCGCGGTTCGATCCCGTCCGCTCGATCGCCCTATTCCGGCACGACAGCCGGTACAGTCTTTCAAATAGAGCAAATTCCGTACCAAAAAAGACCCTACGCGTTACATGCCGTGCGAATCACGGTCACTCGATTCTCCGCGATCATAGCCGATCAGTCGTAGCGAACCATGCTGTCACCCGACTATCAAGAATTCGCTAATCGGGGGGCGCCGGCTACCCGTGACAATACCGTGATTTCCGGTCTTGGCACGGGCGAAGTGGTCGAAATCACCCCGGCGTTGCTGGATTGCCACGAAAAACAAGCACGAAAGCGGAACTTTCTGCCTGTCGCAGGGCGCAAAACTGCGTTTTGCGACGCGCGCACGTGTTCTTAACGTGAACGCTCCCTGATAGTGCCGGCGATCCCAGAGGGATTGCCGCCACAGTAGTGCTACGGGGTCTTCGCCGACGCGGCCTCTTCGGCACGCTTGTCGATGACCTTGTCGACCAGGCCGAACTCCTTGGCGTCGCTCGCGGTCAGGAACTTGTCGCGTTCCAGCGCGTCCTCGATCGCCTTGTAGGTCTGGCCGGTGTGCTTCACGTAGATCTCGTTGAGCCGCTTCTTCAGGTTCAGGATTTCCTGGGCGTGCAGCATGATGTCGGTGGCCTGGCCCTGGAAGCCGCCGGAGGGCTGATGCACCATGATGCGCGCGTTCGGCAGCGAGAAGCGCATGTCCTTCTCGCCGGCGCAGAGCAGCAGCGAACCCATCGAGGCGGCCTGGCCCGTGCACAGCGTCGAGACCGGCGGGCGAATGAACTGCATGGTGTCGTAGATCGCGAGGCCCGACGTCACCACGCCGCCGGGCGAGTTGATGTACATCGAGATCTCCTTCTTCGGATTTTCCGCCTCAAGGAACAACAGCTGTGCGACGATCAGCGTCGACATGCCGTCCTCGACCGGCCCGGTCAGGAAGATGATGCGTTCTTTCAGAAGGCGCGAGAAAATGTCGTAGGCGCGCTCGCCACGGTTGGTCTGCTCGACCACCATGGGCACGAGGTTCATGTAGGTTTCAACCGGATCGCGCATGAGTCACCTAGGGTTTTGAAGAGGCGGACATCGCCAGTCCCGGCTGCCAGTCGGGGCTGGATCTGCCGGAAGGCCGATGGACGTCCCGTGATGCAGGAACTTGGCAGAAGGACTTGATGGAAGCAGAAGGCGTAGCGACAGATATAGCCCAATTCGCGCCTGACAAGTGCGGAGCGAATTAAGGCTTAATCCGTAGGGCAGTTGAAGCTGATTCGTACAAAGAGGCCCAGCCGGCCACCTGGCTAGCTCGACCTCTTCGCTGATCATCCTTAATGCAAGGCTGTCCTAAAGGCCCTCCTGGGGCCCTCAGGCGGCGGTCTTTTCCGCCTCGTCGTCCTTGTAGAGATCGTCGCGCGAGACCTTCTTCTCGGTCACGTTGGCGAGCTCGAGGATGAAGTCGACGACCTTGTCCTCATAGATCGGTGCACGAAGCTGGGCCAACGCTTGGGCGTTGCTGCGGTAATAGTCCCAGACCTCCTTCTCGCGGCCCGGCATCGAGCGCGCCCGCTCGATCACGGCACGGCCGACCTCGTCGTCGGTGACGCTGATCTTGTTCTTCTCGCCGATCTCGGAGAGCACGAGGCCGAGCCGCACGCGGCGGTCGGCGATCTTGCGGTACTCTTCCTTGGCGACGTCTTCAGTGGTGTCTTCGTCGGCGAAGGTCTTGCCGGCGGAATCCATCTCGGCCTTCACCGAGTTCCACATCAGATTGAACTCCTCGTCGACCAGCGAGGGCGGAGCCTCGAAGCGATGAGCCTCGTCGAGGCGGTCGAGCAGCGCGCGCTTGACGCGCTGGCGCGTCGCGGTCGCGAACTCGGCAACCAGCCGCTCGCGCGCCGCTTCCTTGAGCTTGTCCAGCGATTCGAGGCCGAGCGTCTTGGCGAACTCGTCGTCGATCGCGATATCCTGCGGCGCCTCGATCAGCGTCGCGGTGGTCTCGAACTCGGCCGGCTGGCCGGCGAGCTTGTCGTTCATGTAGTTCTTGGGGAACGCCACCTTCAGCGTGCGGGTCTCGTTGGTGGCGATGCCGGTGAGCTGCTCTTCGAAGCCGGGGATGAAGGTGTTGGATCCGATCACGACCTGGATGCCCTCGCCGGCGCCGCCCTCGAAGGGTTCGCCGTTGATGGTACCCTTGAAGGCGACGGTGACGCGATCACCCGACTCGGCCTTGGCGCCCTCGCCCTTCGCGGCATAGCCGCGGTTCGAATCGGCGATGCGCTTGATCGCCTCGTCGACGTCGGCGTCAGTGACTTCGGCGACGGGCTTCTCGACCTCGAAGGTCTTGAAGTCGGCGAGCGCGATCGACGGCACCACTTCGATCGCAACCGTGTAGGTCAGATCGGATTTGCCGTTGAGCAGCTCCTCGACCTCGGCCTGCTCGGTCGGCATGGTGATCTTCGGTTCGGTCGCAAGGCGGAAGCCGCGCTCGGAGAACAGCTGCGTGTTGGTGTCGCGGATGGTCTGGTCGATGGTCTCGGCCATCACCGAGCGGCCATAGACCTTCTTGAGGTGCGTGACGGGCACCTTGCCGGGACGGAAGCCGTTGATGCGGACCTTGTCCTTGAGGTCGACGAGCTTGGCACCGGCCTTGGCGTCGAGATCAGACGCGGGAACGCTGATCTTGAACTCGCGCTTCAAACCTTCCGAGAGGGTTTCTGTGACCTGCATGGTGTCCAATCTTCTTCTCGTTCGGTCCCGGCGCGCATGCGTCGGGACGCTGTCATTAATCGATCCGGCGCGAGGCGAACGCCTCAACGCCGGTGGTTCATCGGACCGGCTTCCGGCGGACAAACATCCGCGCGGGAGCAGATCGCGTAATCCGTGCAAACGCTGAAAGCGCTTGGTGCGGGCGGAGGGACTCGAACCCCCACAACTTTCGTCACTGGAACCTAAATCCAGCGCGTCTACCAGTTCCGCCACGCCCGCGTAAATTTGCATCAAGACCGGCCGCGATGCCGCGGGCGGCGGGCTTATAGCATGTGCCCGCCTGTTCGCAGCAAAAAAATGGCCCGATAGAGGCAGGCTTCAACTAGGCACGACGGCTGGACTTATCCAGCACGGCGTGGTCCGGATCGGCCATGAAAACGATGATCTCCGACCCGACGAGGCGCGAGGTTTTGGCCGGACTCGGAGCCTCGGCAGCCGGGCTGATGGGGGGCGGCGCGGTCCCGCTCGTGACCGCCCAGCTCGCGCTTCAGGCGAGGCCAGCAGCGCTGGCTCTGAGGCCGGATCAGCCGCCTACACCCGTCTGGGAGCTGGCCGCCGTCAGCCATCTGGGGGATGTCCGTCTCAAGCGTGGCGACCGCTGTGAGGTGGTGTTCCGCAACGGCCTGCCTGTCCCGCTTGCACCAGTCTGGTACGGCCTTGGCGGCCCGGCCGCGGCCGACCCGCTTCGGGGACGCGCCCCGACTGCACCGGATGCGACGGAAACATCAATCATTTCAGTGCCAAACGCGGGAACCCTGCTCGCCGACTTCCGGCTCTTCGAGGACGGCCTGAAGCAGCCTGCGCGCCCGCTTCCGCTCATAGCCGCCGAGACCAACCCGGTCGCCGCCGATCGCGACGTGGTCATCTTGATCGAGGAATGGCGGCTGCGGCCGGATGGGACCGCGCTTGCCCCGGGCCGGGACCCGAAGGACACCTCCCCCCTCTATACAATCAACGGCAGGACTTCATTCGAACTCTCAGCCGCGGCCAATGAGCGGCTCCGGCTGCGCTTTATCAATGGCTCGCAACGTTCTGTTCTGGCGATCAAATTGGAAAGTCACGAGGTCCAGGTGATGGCCCTGGACGGACAGCCGGCCGAGCCGTTCCCGGCCCGCAACGGCGCGCTGGTGCTGGCCCCCGGCGGACGTGCCGACACGCTTGTGGATACGGCCACATCGGCCGCATTCCTGCTGCATGACGGCAAGGAGGCGCGCCAGGTCGGCCGCCTGACGGTCTCCGGCAAGCTTGAGCGGCGTGCGCCGCTGTTGCCACCACAGCCGCTCCCTTCGAATGACCTACCCGACCGCCTCGATCTGAGAGGCGCCCTGCGGTTCGATGTCGCGCTCGGGGCAGCCGACGCCGGGTGGATACGGCCCGCAAACTTCTCGACGTCCTCCGCCCCCGCCTTTCGCACCAAGGCCGGCCGCACGGTCGTGCTGGCGCTCAAGAACCCCGCACCCGTCGCCACCGCCTTCCACCTCCACGGCCACCATTTCCGCCTGCTCGACAAGCTCGACGACGGCTGGAAGCCCTATTGGCTCGACACACTCGCGGTTGAACCCGGCCAGACCCAGCGCATCGCATTCGCTGCGGCCTCTCCCGGACGATGGCTGATCGAATCCGTCGTAACCGATTGGGCCGCACCGCGGCTGGTGCGCTGGTACGCGGTGGAGTGAGGGCTCAGTAATCCACTCCGAGCGCATGATAGATCCGCCGGTGCACGGCTGGCAGCGTCTCGGTGAGATCCTCCGCGATGAGGCCCGGCCCCGCCTCGCTCCCCGCTTCGCCATGCATCCACACGGCGATGCTGGCGGCTTCGAATGCCGGCACACCTTGCGCCAGCAGCCCTGCGACGATGCCGGCCAGCACGTCGCCGGCGCCCGCGGTGGCGAGCCAGGGCGGTGCGTTGGCGGCGATGGTGGCGCGGCCGTCGGGCGCGGCGATCGTGGTGTCCGGGCCCTTCAGCAGCACGACGGCGCCGGAACGTTCGGCGGCGGCACGCACGCGTTCGATCTTCGAGCGTCCCGGATATTTATTGCTGAGGTCGGAGAACAGCCGTGGGAACTCGCCCTCGTGCGGCGTCAGCACCACCGCCTTGTCCTGCGACGTCTTGATCGATTCGAACAGGCGCTCGGGATTCGCGGCAAAGCTCGTCAGCGCATCCGCGTCGAGCACCAGATGCCGCTGCGCGTTGAGCGCCGTGTGGACGAGATCGCAGGTGCGCTCGCCGACGCCGGCGCCGGGGCCGATGATGCAGGTGTTGTAACGCTTGTCGCCGAGCAGCTCGCCGAACTCGATCGCGGTATCGACGGGGCGAACCATCACCGCGGTAAGCGCAGCCGCATTGATCGCGAGCGCATCACGCGGCGTGGCCAAAGTCACCAGGCCCGCGCCGGCGCGTAGTGCCCCGCGCGCGGCGAGCCGCGCCGCACCGGTCGCCGCCACATCGCCCGAGACCGCCAGCACATGGCCTCGCGCGTATTTGTGGCCGTCGATGTGCGGCACCGGAAAGGCCGCGCCCCAGAAGTCCGGATCGTTCTCAAAAATCCGCGGCGCGATCTCGTCCAGCACCTGCGCGTCGATGCCGATGTCGGCGACACGGACGTGGCCGCAATGCATGCGCCCCGGCAGCAGCAGATGCGCCGGCTTCTTGCGGAAGAAGGTGACGGTCTCGGTGGCGTTCACCGCCAAGCCCAGCACGGCCGCGCTGGTGCCGTTGATGCCGCTCGGCAGGTCGACCGCGAGTACTTGCGCACCGTTGGCGTTGATCGCCTCGATCATCTCACGCGCCTCGCCATCGACGGGACGGCTGAGGCCCGCGCCGAACAGCGCATCGATGATCAGCGCCGGCCGCCCGATCGCCTGCGGGTTGAAGGGAAGCAGCGGGTGCTTCCAGCCCCGCGCGGCCGAGGCCGCATCGCCCTGGAGCTGGTCGCGCTCGCACATCAGGATCACCGAGACCTCGCGGCCCTGGGCGGCGAGCTCGGCGGCTGCGACAAAACCGTCACCGCCATTGTTGCCCGGGCCGGCCACGATCAGGATCGGCCCCTCCTCCACCAGCGCGTTGGCGGCCTCCGCGACCGCCTGGCCGGCGCTGAGCATCAGCTTGAAGCCGGGGGTGCCTGCCGCAATGCTGAGCTGGTCGGCGCGCTGCATTTCGGCGTTGGTCAGAACTTCCATGCCACTTCCCTGTCCAAAAGCCTTTTCAAGAGGCACGTTCCGCACCGGGCCATCCGACGGAACAGTGATTTGCACAGATATTGAACCGTTTGCCTATTTCGTAGTCTGCGGTATTTTAGGCGGGTCGGCGCCACCTATCAGAGCTGCACGTTAAAAGGCTGATAACGCTCCAATAATCAGGGCATTTGCAACTTGGCATAGACCCTGCTTTCGCGGAAGCCGCTTCGGTTCGTCGTGCTCACTGGCATTTATCAGGGTGTGGCCGGCCGTTGTTGCCGGACAGGTCAGGGATCCCGGCATAGCGAAGACAAGATCGTGCGTTAAGAAAAGCGCATCCTGACGAAGACGTTGCTATTTGTTCGAAAGGCCGGGAGGCGCGCAGTGAAGAAAATCGAAGCCATCATCAAGCCATTCAAGCTCGACGAGGTGAAGGAAGCGCTTCAGGAAGTCGGCCTTCAGGGCATCACCGTCACCGAAGCCAAGGGCTTTGGCCGCCAGAAGGGTCACGCCGAGCTGTACCGCGGCGCAGAATACATCGTCGACTTCCTGCCCAAGGTGAAGATCGAGATCGTCATCGGCGACGATCTGGTCGAGCGCGCCATCGACGCAATCCGCCGCGCCGCGCAAACCGGGCGCATCGGCGACGGCAAGATCTTCGTCTCCAACATCGAAGAGGCGATCCGCATCCGAACCGGCGAATCCGGGCTGGACGCTATCTGAGCCGGGTGCTATCCCGCATTTTGCGACATTCTGACAAGAAATAGGCTGCTTCGGCGGCCTCATTTTGTTTGTGCCTCGCGCGCCTCAAGAAGCGTGAACACGGTCGCTTGAAGCTTGGAAACCGACCCGCAGAGCCAAAAGGGGTATGCATGAAGACCGCCAAAGACGTCCTGAAATCGATCAAGGACAACGACGTCAAATACGTCGACCTGCGCTTCACCGATCCGCGCGGCAAGTGGCAGCACGTCACCTTCGACATCAGCATGATCGATGAAGATATTTTCGCCGAAGGAACGATGTTCGACGGCTCCTCGATCGCCGGCTGGAAGGCGATCAACGAGTCCGACATGTGTCTGATGCCCGATCCGGTGACCGCGACGATCGATCCGTTCTTCGCCGAGACCACCATGGTCATCACCTGCGACGTGCTCGAGCCGACCACCGGCGAGCCCTACAACCGCGATCCCCGCGGCATCGCCAAGAAGGCCGAGGCGATGGTGAAGTCGATGGGCGTTGGCGACACCGTGTACGTCGGTCCCGAAGCCGAGTTCTTCGTGTTCGACGACGTGCGCTTCTCCGCCAACCCCTACAGCACCGGCTTCCGTCTCGACTCCTCGGAGCTACCGACCAACTCCGACACCGAATACGAAGGCGGCAATCTCGGCCATCGTGTCCGTACCAAGGGCGGCTACTTCCCGGTGCCGCCGCAGGACTCCGTGCAGGACATGCGCTCGGAGATGCTCGGCGCCATGGCCAAGATGGGCGTCAAGGTCGAGAAGCACCATCACGAAGTCGCCTCCGCCCAGCACGAGCTCGGCATGAAGTTCGACACGCTGACGCTGATGGCCGACCACATGCAGATCTACAAATACTGCATCCACCAGGTCGCCCACATCTACGGCAAGACCGCCACCTTCATGCCGAAGCCGGTGTTCGGCGACAACGGCTCGGGCATGCACGTGCACCAGTCGATCTGGAAGGACGGCAAGCCGGTGTTCGCCGGCAACAAATACGCCGACCTGTCGGAGACCTGCCTCCACTACATCGGCGGCATCATCAAGCACGCCAAGGCGATCAACGCCTTCACCAACCCGTCGACCAACTCCTACAAGCGTCTGGTCCCGGGCTATGAGGCGCCCGTGCTGCTCGCCTATTCCGCGCGCAACCGCTCGGCCTCCTGCCGCATCCCCTACACCGCTTCGCCGAAGGCCAAGCGTGTCGAGGTGCGCTTCCCCGATCCGCTCGCCAATCCCTATCTCGGCTTCGCCGCGATGCTGATGGCGGGCCTCGACGGCATCAAGAACAAGATCGATCCGGGTCCGGCGATGGACAAGGACCTCTACGATCTGCCGAAGGAAGAGCTGAAGCAGATTCCGACGGTGTGCGGCAGCTTGCGCGAGGCGCTGGAAAACCTCGACAAGGACCGCGGCTTCCTCAAGAACGGCGGCGTGTTCGACGACGACTTCATCGACGCTTATATCGAGCTGAAGATGACCGAAGTCGCCCGCTTCGAGATGACCCCGCACCCCGTCGAGTTCGAAATGTACTATTCGGGCTAAGCAGGCTCGAACTTAATGCGACAAGCAAAAGGCGCTTCCGAAAGGAGGCGCCTTTTCGTATTAGCAGGTCGTTCGATGCATCGGTTTTTCCGCGAACCCGCCCCCGCAGGCTAAGCGGCTTTCAGACGATACGGCTTGACCAGCAATTCGGCAGGCACTTTCCACGCCTCGCTGATCCGAAAGATCATTTCGACCGTCAGCGCGCGTCTTCTGTTCAAAATCTCGGAAGCACGCGAGCGCGATCCCAATAGCTCCGCGAGTTCTGCTTGAGTGTGTCCGCCCTCGTCGATCAGATAGTTCAGCATATCGATCGGGTCGAGACGCGACACATCGATCGGCCAATGTGAGGTCTCGTACTTCTCGACGAGCGTTGCAAGAATATCGAGCTTGTCGCCATCATCAGTCCCGGGCTCCGCCCCCCAGAGCCGTTCGATTTCAGCGACAGCAGCATCGTAGTCCGCCTCTGTCCGAATGGGATGGATCTCCATGGTTCTTCCCTCAGTACATCGCAACCGTCAACGCATCGATCTTGTCGTATTCTGCATGCGTACCGATGAATTTGATGAACGCAATCTGGTGCTTGAACGCGAAGGCCACGATCAGGCGAAAATTGCCGCCTGCGATTTCAAAACGCGCCCGCTCGCCGTTCAGAACGACCACACCTGGTACTGTCGTCTGGATCTCATTCATCGAAGCCCATCCGGCGGCCCTGACGAGCTTGACCCATCGGACGATCGCGGGCTTCGCTTTGGGGTTTGCCGCGGCGAATTTAGCCAGCGTGGATTGTTTGATGATCCTCACGAAATGATATTCCCATATTGGGAACATCGCGTCAAGACCGCGCCCGCGGCCGATGACGCGGCTAGCAAGACGAAGTCTATGCAGCTTTAAGACCCGCATGGACTTCGCCTCACCCTCTCGACTACGCCTTTGACGTCGCGATCCGCACCCCATCCGTCCCGATCGCGCCGAACGTGCCGGCTATGATCTCCGGCGTCGGCTGCATGCCGCCGAGCGACCAATGCGAGGGCTCCTGCTCCTCGATCCTGACCCAGACGTTGCGGCGGAATTCCGGGTTGCCCTGCCCTTCGACCTCGACCAGGAGGTCGGTGACGCGCTCGAGCAGTGCTTTTTTCTGCGCGACATCCAGGATGCCGCGAACGGTGGAAATGGTGACGTAAGGCATGTCTCTCTCCAATCAGGTCGTGTGACGACGGTTGAGAGATTGAACCGGACCTGCCGGAGACGGCAGTGGCGGATAAGACAGAGATCGGGCAATTTCCGCCATGGCGCCCGCGCGCCGATCGGCTAGGATCGCCGTGTCCTGTCTGGAGGTCCCATGAAGCTCGCAATATTGGCGATGGAAGGCTGCATGCATTCGGCGATCTCGGGCGTCGCCGACATCCTGTCGCTCGCCAACCACGTGATGCAGCAGAGCGGCGCCAAACCCGGCTTCGCCTGGCATACGCTTTCGCTCGATGGCAACGCCGTGCGCGCCGGCGGCGGCCAGATGGTCGCGGTCGACGGCGCCATTGGCAAACGCGGTCGCTTTGACGCGATCCTCGTCCCGGGCAATCTCGTCTATCACGTCACGGCCGAGCGTCTGCAGCCGCAATATGCCCGGGCCGGCGCCTGGCTGCGGCAGCAGCACGCGAACGGACGGCTGATCGGCGCGTTCTGCAGCGGCGTGTTCCTGCTGGCCGGCGCCGGCCTGCTCGACAACCGCCGCGCCACCATCACCTGGTGGCTGCAAAGCGAGCTGCGGCAGCGTCATCCCGCCATCGACCTCGCTGCCGACGCTGTCATCACCACCGCGGACCGCATCGTCTGCGCGGCCGGACCGATGTCGTGGGTCGACCTCCTGCTCAGGCTGATCGAGATGGTCGACGGCAAGGAGATCGCAAAACTATGCGCGGACTACGTCGTCATCGACACCGCGCAGCGCACCCAATCGATCTTCATGCCCGTCGGCTATCTGCTCTCGCAGGACCCGCTGCTGACCCAGGCGGACCTGCTGGTGCGACGCACCGGAAAGCGTCCGATGACGGTCAAGCGCCTCGCCGACGCGCTCGGCCTCAGCGAGCGCACGCTGAACCGGAAGTTTCAGGAGCTCACCCGCGAGCCGCCTCAGGCCTTCATCATGCGTCGCCGCGTCGAGCACGCCCGCACGCTGCTGGAGACGACGATGCAGCCGGTCAAGACCATTGCGCGCGCGGCCGGCTACGAGGACGAGAGCAGCTTTCGCAAGGCGTTCCGCAAGCTCACCCTGATGTCGCCGCAGGCCTATCGCGCGCGACGGATGGAGCGGGCGGCATAACGGGCTGGAACGCCGCTCTCGCCATTCCCCGCGGCTTCACTTGTCCGGAAAGTTCACCCCGATCTCCGTCACCACCGGCGCCCATTTCACCAGCGTCGCGTTGTCGGATGCCGCCTTCACGCCGTCACCCATCAGCGATTTGGGCGCACCGGCATTCTTGCCGAAGCGGATCGTGACGGTGCAGCCGCCTTGCAGTGGACGGCCGAGTGCGCCGCCCTTCCAGTCGGTGACGAAGCCGCCATAGTCCCATTCGAAGCCGCTGACCAGGAACGGCTTGCCATTGGCCTTCTGCACGTCGGCGAGGCTCGATCCGATCGTGACGCCATTGACGCTCCAGAGACTGGTCTTGCCGGCGTCGCGCAAAGTCAAACCGGAGGCGCGCATGGCCTTGTCGTCGGTGAAGGCGACCTCGATGCGGCGGTCCTTCGCCTTCGGGAACAGCACGAGGCCCCGGTATTTTTCGCCTTCGGCGCCCGGCAGGTCCTGCACCACGGCATCCTTGCCGAAGCGCTGTTTCAGGCTTCGCTCGGTATCATCAGGCGCAATCGGCGAAGCGCAGGTGATCGGGCCTTCCTGCGGCGGGGAAGATTGGGCGAATGCGGGGGACGCGAGCAGGATGAGGGTCGTGGTGGCGACGGTGCGTATCATCGGGATGCAGTTTCCAATTTCGAAAGCGAACTGGACGGTGCGGCGAGGGCGCGCCCTACGTCCTCTCACCTGCGCGGCCGCCTATGCCGCCGCCTTCTGCCGCGCGACCATCGCTTCACCAAAGGCCTCGAACAGTTTCCGGTTGATCGGATTGTGCTGCGGGTCGTATTCGGCGTGCCATTGCACCCCGAGCGCAAAGGCCTTGGCGTCGGCGATGCGGATCGCCTCGATGGTGCCGTCCTCGGCAATGCCCTCGATCAGCACGCGCTTGCCGGGATCGAGGATGCCCTGGCCGTGCAGCGAATTGACCCTGATCTTGTCACAGCCGAGCAATTCGGCGAACGCGCCGCCCGGCGTCAGATCGACGTCGTGACGATCGGCGAACACCACTGTCGGATCGGGATGGATCTCACCGTTCTCGAGCCTCGGCATGCGATGGTTCATGCGGCCCGGGATTTCGCGGATCTCGGGATGCAGCGAGCCGCCGAAGGCGACGTTCATCTCCTGGAGGCCCCGGCAGATGCCGAACAGCGGGATACCGCGGGCAACGCAGGCGACCGAGAGCGCCAGCGCGACCTCGTCGCGGTGGATGTCGTAGGGCTCGTGCCTTTCGCAGGGATCGACGTTGAAGCGAGTCGGATGCACGTTGGCGCGGGCGCCGGTGAGCACGATGCCGTCGACGGTATCGAGCAGCGCGCCGATATCGGTGATGTCGGGCGAGCCCGCGAACATCACCGGCAGGCCGCCGGAAACCTCGGCCACGGCGCGCAGATTACGTTCGCCGACCATCTGGACCTGAAATCGATTTTCAACGCGATGGGCGTTCCCGATCACGCCGACGACCGGCTTTCTCATCTCCCGTTCAGACCTCTCGCCGAAGAAGATTCTCCGAACATGCCCCTGGGATGGAACAAATTCAACAGAAGGGTACGCGGGACGGCAATGCTATTTTCGCGCAAATGCCTCCCGGGCCTCGATCGCGCCGCCGAGGGGCAGGCCGGCGGCCTTCAGCGCGGTCGCCGCCGCGTCGCCCGGCGCGGCCAGCCAGGGCAGTTTCGTCTCGATTCCGCGCGTCACGGACTCCCCGAGCACGCCACCGAAATCAATCGGCCAGAGCCCGTTGGGCACCATTTCGGCGGTAAGGCCACGGAGTGCATAGCCGTCGCCCAGGACCGCCTCCGCATGGTCGCCGGCGACAAGGCGCGCGGTCGCAGGGTCGCGGGCATCGCCAAAGCTCACGAGCACGGGCACTAGGTCCCCCTGCACCGCGACGACGCCGGTCTGCCGATTGAGCTCGTTGAACGAGACGCGGTTGCCGCGCGCGGCGCCATAAGCGCGGAGCGCGACATAGTTGATGTCGTCGAGATCGAGCTTCGCGCCCTGCTGATGCGCGAGCAATGCCACCACATTCTTTCCCCGGCCGAGGTCGACGAACACAGCCTCGCCGCGCATCGTGGTGCGGCCGCCCCGGCTGTAGCCGCGATCGGGCACGACGGACAGAATGCCCGACCTGGTCCTGATCCCGTCAGGCGTCGTCACCTCGACCGCGAGGCGATATTTGTGACCGGGCCGGTTGATCCGGATCTGGTCGCCTATCACGAGCACGGCCAGAAGGCCGAGCAGACCGGCCCACTTGCTGATGAAACTCAAGCGCCCACACCTTTCTTTCCTCATCGCTCTGCACCGTTCACGCGGCAGCGTCAAACCATCGCCTTGACGCGGTCTTGATCCGGATCGCGTTTGTCGAAAGAGTACGGCGCACCGCGCTGAAAAGGACCCGATGTGACCATTCCCGCAGATGAACGGCCCCGGACCCGCACCGATCTGGCCTGGGCGATCTCGGTCGGGGGCATTGGAATCGTGCTGTTCACGGCAATGCTGGTCTTCACCTGGTATTTTGCCGCCACCCTGCTCCTGATCTTCACCGGAATGCTGCTCGGCGTCGGTCTCAACGCGCTGACCAACGCGCTCGGCCGCCGCGTGCACCTGCCCCACGCGGTCCGGCTCGCGATCGTCTGTGCCGCGCTGGCCGTGATGCTTGCGGGCGTTGCCTATCTCGGCGGCGCCACCATTGCCGAGCAGGCCTCGCTGCTGAGCAAGACGATCAAATCGCAGATCACCAACGTCCGGTCCTTCCTCGAAAGCCATGGGATCGACACCAGCTTCTTCGATCTCGGCAACGCCGCACCCGCAGCCTCCACCGATGCGACGCCGGCGCCGGCGCCGAACTCGGGCTCGCACGGCGGATTGCCGGGCGCGGGCGCGTTGGCCTCGAGCGGCGGGGCGATCGTGAGCCAGACCTTCAAGCTGCTGCTAGGCACCATCAGCGCGGTCGGCAACATCTTCATCGTGCTGTTCCTGGGGCTCGCCTTCGCCGCCCAGCCCGCCGTCTATCATGACGGCCTGTTGTTTCTCGCGCCGGCCAGGCATCGCGCCCGCATCACCCTCATCATCGACGGCATCGGCGAGACGCTGGAGCGCTGGCTGATCGCGCAGATCGTCGTGATGCTTGCGGTCGGCGTGGTGACCTGGATCGGGCTCGTCGTGATCGGCATCCCCGGCTCGTTCATCCTGGGGATCCAGGCAGGCCTGCTCGCCTTCATCCCGACCGTCGGCGCCATCATCGCCGGCGTCGTGGTCGTGCTGGCGAGCCTCGCCTCGGGATGGATTCCGGCGCTGTCGGCCTTTCTCCTCTTCATGGGCGTGCACGCCATGGAGAGCTATGTGCTGACGCCGATCCTTCAGCGGCAGGCACTGGACATTCCGCCGGCCACGCTGTTCGCGTTCCAGATCCTGCTCGGCGTCGTGTTCGGAATCTGGGGCCTGGCGCTGGCGCTGCCGCTTGTCGCCATCGCCAAGGTCGTGATCGACCATTTCAAGACGTATGAAGCGCCGCCTCTGGCAGAGGCAGCCTGAGCCGCCTCAGGTGGTGAGCACGGTTTCGGTGTGCTCTACCTCGGGGGGTGCCGCAAAATACTGGCCGACGAGGCCGCGCCATTCGGTGAAATTCTCGGAGCCGCGGAAATCGACGGTATGGCTCTCGAGCGTCTCCCACTTCACCATCAGACGATAGCGCTGCGGCTTCTCGATCGACTTGTGCAGCTCGAAACCATGAAAGCCCTTGGAGCGGCCGAAAGCGGCCCTGGCCTTGGTGACGGCGGCCTCAAAGTCCTTCTCGCTGCCCGGCTTGACGTCGATTTGCGCGATCTCGGTGATCATCTGTTTCCACCCATTTTTGTTCGATCGGCGTGTCTACCGCAGCCCGCGACAAAGAAAAAGGCGCCGAAACGGCGCCCTGCCCGGTCCAAAAATGCAGATCACTCAGGCGAGCAGCAAAACGGTGCCCGCCACCATGAGCGCACAACCGGCGAATAGAGCGAGCGACCAGTAATTGCGGCCTTGCGTGTAGCGCCCCTGGGCACGGCGTTCGGTAATCAGCGCGCTCTCGTATTCGTCCGCGGTCGAGAACAGGCACGCGAAGCCGCCGCGTGCCGAAGTCGCCGCGGCTTCGAGCGACATCAAGGCGGTCTGCGGGTTCTGTCGACGGATCGATTCCATGCCCGCAATGGTAGGGATCGAATGGTAAACAGGGGATTACCGCGAGGCCTCCTTTGCCTAGGCGGTCGCCGTCTGCGCCTTGGACTGCGTGTTGGACCCGCCGATCCGCGCGGCGCTCTGGCGGCGCCAGTTCTCCAGCGACAGCGGCAGCTCCTCCGCCGCCTCGACGCGGTTACGGCCGCCGCGCTTGGCCTGGTAAAGCGCGGTGTCGGCCGAGGCGAGCAACACTTCGAGCTCGGTGCCGGCCGGACCGCCCGCGACGCCGATGCTGACGGTGGTGTCGACGGGCCCCTCATCGACGACGACGCCGGAGGTCTCGAAGGCCTCGCGCACGCGCTCGGCGACCAGCACGCCCTCCTCGAGCGAACACGGCAGGAGGGCCGCGAACTCCTCGCCGCCGATGCGACCCGACATGTCGCTGATGCGCAGATTGCTGACCACGACGGTCGAGAACAATTTCAGCATCTCGTCGCCGGCGGGATGGCCGAAGCGGTCGTTGATCGACTTGAAATGATCGATGTCGAAGATCATCACCGTCACGGGACGGCCGGCCTTGGCCTCGCGCTCGATCACGCGTCCGCAGGCTTCCGAGAAGCCGCGGCGGTTGAGCATGCCGGTCAGCGGATCGGTGGACGCGGCGGTCCGGTGCGCGGTGACGGTGCGCTCGGACACCAGCATGAAGATCACGAACACGGTGCCGACGGCATAAAGCACGAGCTCGACCGCGAACACGGTGACCCAGATGCTGGTGGAGAAGCCGGCATCGTTCGGGCGCAGGAAGCTGCCGAGCAGGATCGGCAGCATCAAGACGCAGCCGTGCATCACCGGGACAACGAAGGCCGGCCAGCGCCGTTGCAGGCTCTTGCGCCGCTCGACCCAGAGCTCGCTCGCGGTCAGCGCCGCATAGACCGAGACGATGCCGGCGCCGACGATCATGCGCAGCATGGACGCGGTGGGATCGAGCAGCGTCGCTGCAGCGGCCCAGGCGAGCGCGCCGACCAGGAGGCCCGGCCAGTTCGGCTTGCGGCCGTGGAAGACGCGCGCCGCATTCCACACCATGCCGCAGGCGACGAAGCCGACCGCGTTCAGCGCAAGGTAAAGATGCGGGCCCAGTCTGTCGCCGGCCGCCGTCCAGAGCGCCACCGACGCGGCGCCGAGCAGATAGGCGGTGCCCCACCATTTCAGCGCAGGGCTGTTCTCCTGCCTTCCGAAAAACACCATCATGGCGCCGAGCAGTGCGGCGACCATGGTGGCGACCAAATAGAGCGTGATGCTATCGAGCGACATCATGTCGGCCCCCTTCTAGACATAGCAGTTACGCGACCGGCTCAGCCGATTTGCGCGCCCTTCCAAATGCGACGCTATGTCTCGCGGGTTCCATTCAGGTTTTCATGCGGGCCCAAGTTTTCAGGAAACACGCCATCAATTTGCATACAAACGAACAGCAAAAAGGGCGCTGAAATCAGCGCCCTTTTGCATCTCATTGAAGCCGCTTTCGCGGCGAATGCGACCGAAGCGATTAACGCTTCGAGAACTGGAAGGACCGGCGGGCCTTGGCCTTGCCGTACTTCTTACGCTCGACCACGCGGGAGTCGCGGGTGAGGAAGCCACCCTTCTTGAGCACGGTGCGCAGCTCCGGCTCGAAATAGGTCAGCGCCTTGGAGATGCCGTGACGGACGGCACCGGCCTGGCCGGACAGACCGCCGCCGGCGACGGTGCAGATCACGTCATACTGGCCGGACCGCGCGGCCACGGAGAACGGCTGCTCGATCATCATGCGCAGCACGGGACGAGCGAAATAGACCTCGACCTCGCGCGCGTTGACCGTGACCTTGCCGGCGCCCGGCTTGATCCAGACGCGGGCGACCGCGTCCTTGCGCTTGCCGGTGGCGTAGGCGCGGTTGAACTTGTCGACCTTCTTCTCGTGCTTGGGCGCGTCGGGCGCGGCCGCCGTCTTGAGCTGCGAGAGCTGGTCGAGCGACTGGATGGATTCGGCCATGTTATGCGGCCCTCGTGTTCTTGCGGTTCAACTTGGCGATGTCGATCTTCTCGGGCGTCTGGGCCTCGTGCGGATGATCGGCGCCGCCGTAGACGCGGAGATTGCCCATCTGGACGCGACCGAGCGGACCACGCGGGATCATGCGCTCGACGGCCTTCTCGAGCACGCGCTCGGGATGCTTGCCCTCGAGAATCTGGCGCGCGGTGCGCTCCTTGATGTGGCCGACGTAACCGGTGTGCTTGTAATAGGTCTTCTGCTCGCGCTTGCGGCCGGTGAGAACCGCATACTGCGCGTTGATGATGATGATGTTGTCGCCGCAATCAACGTGCGGGGTGTAGGTCGGGAGGTGCTTGCCGCGCAGGCGCATGGCGACGATGGTGGCGAGACGGCCGACGACCAGACCCTTGGCGTCGATCAATACCCACTTCTTCGTCACCTCAGCCGGCTTTGCCGAAAAGGTTTTCATGTCAGAGTTTCCGTGGACGGGGAGCATCGGCGCGAACACCGCACCGGACTGGGCGGATTTCTAGAGAACAGGGGCGCCGCGGTCAATGCCCCAAGGCGCAATTTACATGTGCAATATCAATCGCTTACAAATATGGTATTAAAGTACCTGCAAAAAGCTCAAACGTTTGGAATGGAATAGGTCGAGGTGACATGCGCAATGGGATCGGGCGAGGTACCGGACAACAGTTTCACCTCACCGACCGCGAGGCGCTTGCCGAGCTTGAGCAGCCGCGCCTCCGCCAGCACGTCCTGCCCGGGCTGCCCCTTGCGCAGGAAGTTGATGTTGAGATTGGTGGTCACGGCGAGCCCGATCGGCCCGATCGCGGACAACAGCACCACGTACATCGCGAAATCGGCGAGCGCCATCAGCGTCGGGCCGGACACGGTTCCGCCCGGCCGCAGCATCTTTTCGCTATAGCGCTGACGCAAAAGGCAGGCCTGACCGTCGGCGCTCTCGATTGTGATGTCGTCGCCGCTGAAGGCCTGGGGAAACTCGTTGCGGAGGAACTGCTCGAGCTCCGCCACGCTCATTTTCGCTAACGCCATGCTACCCCTCACCCTCGCTTCACGTCCCCTGTTACATTAAGTTATCTGCGTCATCCAATCGCAATAATCCAACCGGAAACGCTTTGATGTCCGTCCAGGCCGCCCGCGCCCCCGCCCCGCAACCACCGATTCTGCTGCGCGAGACCGTGGGCCCCATCGCGGTCCTGACCCTCAACCGCCCGGCCGCACGCAACAGCCTGTCGGCGACGATGATCGCAAGCCTGCATGCTGAGCTCAACGAGATCCGCGACGACAAAGCTGTCCGCGGGGTCGTGATCGCGGCCAACGGTCCCGCCTTCTCCGCCGGCCACGATATGAAGGAGCTGACTGCGCGCCGCACTGACCCGGATCGCGGCCGGGCCTTCTTCGCCGAGATGATGACCGCCTGCAGCGCGATGATGCAGGCGATCGTGCACCTCCCCAAGCCCGTGGTCGCATCGGTCCAGGGCATCGCGACCGCCGCCGGCTGCCAGCTCGTGGCAAGCTGCGATCTCGCGATCGCCTCGGAAGCAGCACACTTCGCCACTCCCGGCGTCGACATCGGCCTGTTCTGCTCGACGCCGATGGTGGCGCTGTCGCGCAACGTGCCGCGCAAGCAGGCGATGGAGATGCTGCTGACGGGCGAGCCGATCCCGGCCGCACGCGCCCGCGAGATTGGGCTCGTCAATCGTGTCGTCGCCGCCGGCACCGAGCGGGATGCCGCGATCGCGCTCGCCGAACAGGTCGCGCTGAAATCCGCCTATACCGTCAAGCTCGGCAAGGAGGCGTTCTACCGCCAGGCCGAGATGAGCCTTGCAGAGGCCTATCGCTATGCGGCAGAGGTGATGACCGAGAACATGATGGCGCGAGACGCCGAGGAAGGCATCGGCGCCTTCATTGAGAAGCGCACGCCGACATGGCGGGACGAGTGATTCGTCATTGCGAGCGAAGCGAAGCAATCCAGAGATCTCTTCTCGGAGACAGACTGGATTGCTTCGTCGCTTCGCTCCTCGCAATGACAGCAAAAAGATGAGCCAATGAACCACGACGCCTATCCCGACAATTACATCCGGGGCATCCTCAACAACGTGAAGTCGATCGCGATGGTCGGCGCCTCGCCTGCCAACGTGCGGCCGAGCTATTTCGCGTTCAAATATCTGGCCCAGCGCGGCTACGACATGATTCCGGTCAATCCCGGCCATGTCGGCAAGGAGCTGCTCGGAAAACCCTTCGTCGCCTCGCTGTCCGACATCGGCCGTCCCGTCGACATGATCGACATTTTCCGCAACTCCAGCCACATCATGCCGGTGGTCGAGGAAGCCCTCACGCTCGATCCGCTGCCGATGGTGATCTGGATGCAGTTGGGTGCGCGCGACGATGCGGAGGCGCTGAAGGCGGAATCGGTCGGTATCAAGGTGGTGATGAACCGCTGCCCCAAGATCGAATATGGGCGTTTGTCGTCGGAGATCTCCTGGATGGGCGTCAATTCGCGCACGCTGAGCTCCAAGCGCGCCCCGGTGCCGACGCAGGGCATGCGGCTGTGCCTCAATCGGATGAGTGTCGGCGGCGGCGAAACCGCGGCATCGGACCGCGCCGCCAAGAACAAGACCGAGCAAAGCTGACGCAATTGCGAAGGTTTCATTTCGCGAACGCGACAATGCGTAGCACGATCGTTCCGATGTGAAGCCGCGCCTTGACGGCAGCCGCGGCGCCGATCAGCATGCCGCGCGATTTCAGACCACGAGAACAGGACGCCCTCAATGAGCGATCGCCTTCCGGGATTTTCGACCCTCGCCGTGCATGCCGGTGCACAGCCCGATCCCACCACCGGTGCGCGCGCGACTCCGATTTATCAAACGACGTCGTTCGTCTTCAACGACGCCGACCACGCCGCCTCTCTGTTCGGCCTGCAGGCGTTCGGCAACATCTATACCCGCATCGGCAATCCCACCAACGCCGTGCTGGAAGAGCGCGTCGCGGCACTCGAAGGCGGCACGGCCGCGCTTGCGGTGGCCTCGGGCCATGCCGCGCAGGTCGTGGTGCTGCAGCAATTGCTCCAGCCGGGCGACGAGTTCATCGCGGCGCGAAAGCTCTATGGCGGCTCGATCAACCAGTTCACGCATGCGTTCAAGAGCTTCGGCTGGAACGTAGTGTGGGCCGATCCCGACGACATCGCGAGCTTCGAACGTGCGGTCACGCCGCGCACGAAAGCGATCTTCATCGAGTCCATCGCCAATCCCGCCGGCAGCATCACCGACATCGAGGCGATCTCGACGGTGGCGCGCAAGGCGGGCGTACCGCTGATCGTCGACAACACGCTGGCCTCGCCCTATCTGATCCGTCCGATCGATCACGGCGCCGACATCGTCGTGCACTCGCTGACGAAGTTTCTCGGCGGCCACGGCAATTCGATCGGCGGCATCATCGTCGATGCCGGCACCTTCGACTGGTCGACCGGCGGCAAATATCCGATGCTCTCCGAGCCCCGGCCCGAATATCATGGCATCCGGCTCCAGGAGACGTTCGGCAATTTCGCCTTCGCGATCGCCTGCCGCGTGCTCGGCCTGCGCGACCTCGGACCGGCGCTGTCGCCGTTCAACGCCTTCATGATCCTCACCGGCATCGAGACATTGCCGCTGCGCATGCAGAAGCACTGCGACAATGCGAAAGCGGTCGCCGAATTCCTCGCCGGCCATCCGGCGGTGGCCGCGGTGAACTACGCAGGCCTTGCAAGCGACCCGTACCACCGGCTCGCACGCAAATACGCGCCGAAGGGTGCCGGCGCCGTGTTCACCTTCAGCCTGAAGGGCGGCTACGACGCCGGCGTCAGCCTGGTCTCGAAGTTGCAGCTGTTCTCGCATCTGGCCAATGTCGGCGACACCCGCTCGCTGGTCATCCATCCGGCCTCGACCACGCACAGCCAGCTCGACGACGCAGCCAAGGTCAAGTCCGGCGCCGGCCCCGACGTGGTGCGGCTCTCGATCGGCATCGAGGACAAGGAAGATCTGATCGCCGATCTGGAACAGGCGCTGAGCGCGTAGCATCAACTTCATTCCGGGGTGCGCGACAGCGCGAACCCGGAATATCGACATTGCATCATAAGCTCTAGATTCCGGGTTCGGTGCTTCGCACCGCCCCGGAACGACGGCAGCCGTTTTGGCCGCCGCCAGTTAACAGTCGTTAACCATATCTGCCGCATACATCGTCACTGGATCGCCCCTTTTGATTCGGAGCCGACGATGCTGCGCTGGATGGTGCCTGCCCTTGCGGCGATGCTGACGGTCTCAGCTGCGATTGCCGCCGATTTGCCGGCCACGCCGCGGCGGCGGGCCGCCGCTCCGCCACAGGAGCCGCCGCAGGTCTATGTCGAGACCGATCCTGATGCGCTGATCTCGCCGGCCTACGGCATCGGCAGCTACATCCGCAATTTGCCGGGTACGCCACTGCTGCCGGGCTCGCACACGCTGCCGGGCTATTACGGCCGCCCATGGGACTACGATTACCAGGGCTCGTATTACGGCGGGAAGCAGGTCGATTATTTCTGGCGCCTGCCCTACTCGTGCGGCATCTACGGCTATTGCTGATCAGCCGGGCTGATAGTGATCAGCCGGCCTGACCGACAGGAACCGCGCGCGGCTGCGCTTGGGTTGAGCTGCGCGTCGCGAGCCGCTCCGTCTGCATCACCGCAAGCGTCAGCACCACGATCGCGACCGCCTGATGCGCGAGCGCGAGATCAATCGGCACCTGGTTGAGCAGCGTTAGGATGCCGAGCAATGCTTGCAGGCTTATCGCCCCCAACAGCAAAAGCGCCCCGCTTGCCGCAGATCCCGCGCGTGAACGCACCGCATCGAACGCGTGCAACGCAGCCAGCGCGAACAGCGCATAGGCCGTCATGCGGTGCTCGAACTGCACCGTCAGCACGTTGTCGAACATGTTGCGCCACCACGGCGTCTCGAACCACAGGCGCTCCGCTGAGGGAATGAACGCGCCGTCGATTTGCGGCCAGGTGTTGTAGGCGCGGCCGGCGCGCAGGCCCGCGACCAGCGCACCGAAATAGATCTGGATAAAGGTCACGACGAGGAGCAAGGCGCTGGTGAAGCGCAGCCGTGACGAGGCTGCGATCTGCGGACGCTCGGCGAGCCGCCGCACCGTCCAGACGATGCCGGCGAAGATCACGAGCGCGAGGACGAGATGCGTCGCCAGCCGATATTGCGACACCTCGACGCGTTCAGACAGCCCCGAGGCCACCATCCACCAGCCGACCGCGCCCTGGAGCCCGCCGAGCGCGAACAGCAGCCACAGCCGCCGCTTCAACTCACCGGGCAGGCCACCGCGCCAGAGGAAGAACAGGAACGGCAAGAGATAGGCGACGCCGATGAAACGGCCGAGCAGCCGGTGGCTCCATTCCCACCAGAAGATCTCCTTGAACTCGGACAGGCTCATGCCGGCGTTGAGCTCGCGATATTGCGGGATCTTCTTGTAGGCCTCGAAGGCTGCCGTCCACTGCGCTTCCGAGAGTGGCGGCACGCTGCCCGTGACCGGCTTCCATTCGACGATCGAGAGCCCGGATTCCGTCAGCCGCGTCGCGCCGCCGACCAGCACCATCAGAGCGATCAGCGCCGCCACTGAGATCAGCCACCAGCGCACGGCGCGATACGGCTCGGACGGGGCGGAAATCGTCGTCATTCGAGGCAAAAACCAGAGCTTGAACCGGACTGCGTGCCCCTTATAGTCCCCCGCTCCCGCAGCGCAAGTTTACGCGAAAGCCGCGATATTCCGTCATGACGATCCGCACCCGCAAGTTCCTCGGCACCATCCTGCTCCTGGTGCTCGCCACCGTCTGGGCCCTGCTCGGCATGGCGCTGGCGCAGATGCCCTGGATCGCCGAGTCCGGCTGGCGGCAGGCCATCTATTACGTGGTGGTCGGCATGGGATGGGTGCTGCCGGCGATGCCGATCGTGAGCTGGATGCAGCGGCCCGACCGGGCCAAATCCAGTTCGTAGCGCTTCTAGGTCGCAGCGGTGCCGGTCGGCTTCACCGGCGCAAAAGAAACCCCCGACACCAGCACCCGCATGATGCGCAGCGAGCGCACCCGGCCATCCCAGGAAATGCGCGGCAGCGCGCGCAGATTGGTGCGTCCCTCCGCGTCCACGACGCCCGGGATCGTCGTCACCGCGCTGGCAAAGCCGGCCTCCTCCGCCATGATGACATGGCTGCGCCGGAACGAGGCGCGATCGCCGAACGGAAAGGCGAGATGCCGGATATCGCGATTGAAGGCCGCTTCCGCCACCGCCTTGCCCATCGTCATCTCGCGCAGCGCGGCCGTATCCTTCATGTTGGCGAGAACGGGATAGTTCACGGTCGCACTGCCGATCGTCACCATGGGATCGGCCGCGAGCCTCGCCAGATCCTCCCAATTCATCGATGCCTCGCGCGAGAGCGCGGCAAGGTCGATCCGGTAGCGCGTGCAGAGGTCTGCAATCGCAGCCGACACATCCGCCGGCGGCAGCGAGCGCAGCCAGGCCTCGAGGAACGAAAACAGCGCCTGCTTCTCGGCGTTGTCAGTCACCGTGAAGCGCTGCTCCTTCTCGCCCATCATCAGGCTGACGCGGCTCTCGCGCGCGATGACCTGTTCGAGTCCGAGCCACCAGGCCTCTCCGACGCCGTCGGGAAACGCCGTGGGCACATAGATCGTGAAGGGCACGGCGTGGCGCGCCAGCACAGGGTAGGCAAAGTCGATCAGATCCTTGCCGGCGCCGTCGAAAGTGAGGGCCACGAAGCGCCCGTGTTCGGACAGCGTCACCGCGCGCCGGCAGACCTCGTCCATGCCGAGAAAATCATACTTCCACCGCTTCAGCGCGCGAATGGCGCGATCGAGGAAATGCGGCGTGATCTCGTTCTCGCGCAGCGGCTGAAACCCGCCGCGCCGCCGCGGCCGCACATGCGCAAAGCGCAGGATGGCGCCGGCACCACGACTGCGCAGCGCGGCCTGGCCCGTGAGCCAGGTCAGCTCAAGGCGCAGCCGTTCCAGCCATCTGTCGTCGGATGCCAATATCCCACCTCGCGCCCGTCGGCGGCCGTTCCCTCTCCTATAGTCATTACCCTTTGTTGACATTTCTTTGCAAAGGTCGGCCACGGGCCGAATTACGCATATTTTTGATTTCTCGACAGGTTCGCGAATGACCATGGCTGCGGCGATGCAAAGCCGGAAGGCAGAATTGCCAGCGCGGTCGAAAGCGGGCCGCATCGCGCATGTCGACATCGTTTCCGATCTCGACGCGGCTGAGGCCGTCTGGCGCGCCTTCGAGCAGCCCGGGCACCTCTTCACGCCCTATCAGCGGTTCGATCTGCTCAGTCCCTGGCAGCGTCTGGTCGGCGAGCACGAACGCGCCCGTCCTTTCATCGTCGTTGCCCGCGACGCCGAGCATCAGCCGCTCCTGCTGCTGCCGCTCTCGCTGCGCCAGAACCACGGCGTGCGCACCGCCTGCTTCATGGGCGGCAAGCATACGACCTTCAACATGGGCCTGTGGAACGCCGAATTCGCGGCGCAGGTCGCCATCGGCGATCTCGACGCGCTGTTTGCGCCGCTCGGCGAACATGCCGACGTGCTCGCACTGACGCAGCAGCCGCTGCACTGGAACGACCAGCAGAACCCGTTCGCGCATTTGCCGCGCCAAAGCGCGATCAACGGCTGCCCGCTGCTCACGATGGAACCGGGAGGCCCGCCGGCATCGCGGATCAGCAACTCCTTCCGCCGCCGCCTCAAGAGCAAGGAGAAGAAGCTCCAGGCGCTCGTCGGCTATCGTTATCACCTGGCGACCACCGACGCGGACATCACCCGCCTGCTCGACTGGTTCTTCCGTGTCAAACCGGCGCGGATGGCCGAACAGAAGCTTCCCAACGTCTTCGCCGAGCCCGGCGTCGAGCAATTCGTCCGCAGCGCCTGCCTTGCGCCACGCGGTGACGGCCGCGTCATCGACATCCATGCGCTCGAATGCGACGACGAGGTGATCGCGATCTTCGCCGGCGTCGCCGACGGCCAGCGCTTCTCGATGATGTTCAACACCTACACGATGTCCGAGCACGCCCGCTACAGCCCCGGGCTGATCCTGATGCGCTACATCATCGATCGCTGCGCCGAGCGCGGCTACCGCTCGCTCGACCTCGGCATCGGCTCGGACGAGTACAAGCGGATGTTCTGCAAGGACGACCAGGAGATCTTCGACAGTTTTGTTCCGCTAACGTCACGCGGAAAGCTCGCGGCAATGGCGATGTCCTCGCTGAGCCACGGCAAGCGGCTGGTGAAACAGAACCAGATGTTGTTCGACCTGGCGCAGCGGCTGCGGCGGGCGTTCGGGTAAGAAATTCCCCGGTTGGGAAACGCTACCCCTGCGGCGCATCCTTCGAGACGCCCGCCTCTGGCGGGCCCTCAGGATGAGGACAGAATTCGCGGCAGCAGCTTCAACGGATTCCGATCCAGCCCAGCCTCATCCTGAGGAGACCGCGAAGCGGTCGTCTCGAAGGACGAGGCGCTCGCTCGGGCCCCACGGACAGGGCAAGGACATCACGCCGCAACGACGCGCGGCGCGTCCCTCGCATCCGACGGCTGCACGGGCCTGTTCAGCATCGTCACTTCGCTGAAGCCGACGGCGCTGAGCTGCTCGCACATCAGCGCGCGCGCATCCGGCGCTATCGACACCTCGGGCACCACGACGGCGCGGGCATTCGCCGTCAGGAGCTCGGCCGGAAGATCGGAGGCACTGCCGGCATCGAGCAGCACGTGGTCGTAGGCCCGCAGCAGCGCGTCGATCGCGAGCGTCACGCGCGGCGACTGCAACAGGCTGCGATCGAAGCCGGGACGGCCGGCCATGACGAGATGCAGCCGCGAGAGCTTGTCCCGCGTGATGATCTGCGCGAACGACGCCTCGCCCTGCATCAGTTCGGCAAGGCCGGGGGCCGAGGCATCGACGGACACGGCGGCCATGGTCGGCGAGGACGCGGCGAGATCGACCACGACGACCCGCGCGTCGCGCGCCAGGTGCCGGGCCAATGTCAGCGTCGACAGCGTGATGGCTTCGCCGCTCGCGGTGCCGAGCACCGTGACTTTCTTCGCCATGGTCCCGGCGGCGCGCAGGCGATCGGCCAGACGTTCGATCTCCGCGAATTCGGTGACATCGGCATCGGCCGTCATCTCCGGCTGCAGCGGCGCGGGTTCTGCCATGACTGGATCGACGACCGGATCGACGAAGGGCTCGACGACCACCGGTTGGACGATCTGTTCCTGGCGAGCCGACGCCCGCGTGAGCGCCGGCGTGAACACCGCCACCGCACGGGGCGCGGTCTGGCGCAGCAGCTCTCCGGTGACGACGACGCCGGACGAGAGCAGCAGTGTCGCGATCGTCGCGATCAGTACGATCGGCAGCTTCTTCGGATAGGCCGGTGTGTTCGAGACGACGGCGCGCGAGATGATGCGGCCATCCGTCGGCGCGGTGTCGATGGTCTCGCGGGTGTTGGCTTCGCGGTACTTCGCGAGATAGGTTTCGAGCAGGTCGCGCTGCGCCTTGGCCTCACGCTCGAGGGCGCGGAGCTGTACGTCCTGGCCGTTGGTGGCCGTCGCCTGCTTCTTGAGCTGCTCGAGGCTCGCCGACAATTCCTGAACGCGCCCGCTGGCGGCGCGCGCATCGTTTTCAAGCGTGCGGGCGAGCTTGGCGGCCTCGTCGCGGATCTGGGTGTCGAGGTCGGCGAGCTGCGCCTTCAATTCCTTGATGCGCGGATGGTTGCCAAGCAACGTCGACGATTGCTCGGCCAGCTGCGCCCGCAACGCCACGCGCTGCTGGGAAGGCGTGCGCATCGATTCCGAGTTCAAAATTTCCGACGACTCGATCGGCTTGCCGCTCTGGATCATCTCGCGGATCAGGCGCGCCTTGGACTCGGCATCGGCCTTGAGCGCGCGCGCATTGTTGAGCTGGGTATTGACCTCGCCCATCTGCTGGTTCGACAGCGTCGTGTTGTTGGTGCCGACGAACAGGCTCGACTTGGAGCGGAAGTCCTCGGCCTTCGCTTCGGCCTCGGAGACGTTCCGTCGCAGCTCGTCGATCCTGCCGGCATACCACTGGCTGGCATTTCGGGCCTGGTCCTGCCGCGCATCCTGCTGCAGCACGAGATAGCCGTCGGCGATCGAATTGGCGACGCGCACGGCGAGATCGGGATCGGCAGACTGGAATTCGATCACGATGACGCGCGACTTATCCACGGCGTAGGCCTGGAGGCGCTCGTAATAGGCGTCGAGCACGCGCTCTTCCGGCGTCATCGAGAACGGATCGCGGCCGATGCCGACCAGCGCCGCAAGCGACTTCAGCGGCGAAATGCCTTGCAGCACCGGATCGAACTCGGGCCGTTCCGCAAGCTTGTTCTTCTTGATGATCTCGCGCGCGAGATCGCGCGACAGCACGAGCTGCACCTGGCTGGTGACAGCTTCGGCGTCGAGCGCCTGCCGTTCCTCGGCGCGATCGCTGTTGGGGCGCAGAAACACATTCTCGCGGCCGTCGATCAGGATACGGGATTCGGATTTGTAGCGCGGCGTGACGAGATTGACGATCGCGATGGACGCGACGAGAGCCAGCACCGTCGGCACGATGATCCAGCCGCGCTTGCGCGCCAATGCCGCGCCGAGCGCGTGCAGGTCGATGTCGCCGGATTCGACTGGCGCCGGCCTCGGAGCGACGGGTGCAGGCTTTGCTTCAACCTGGGGCTCGAGTTCGGCCCGCTTGGCTCCGGCCTTCGAGACAGCCCGCTCGACCACCGCCTTGTCCTTGCTGGCACGCCAGAACGCTAAACGCATCGAACACTCCCGCAGGCGCAACGCCACGAACCTACCTCAACCGGGGCGATTACACTCCATTAAGGTTGCCGCTGAGTTAATCGCGGCGTGCGGCAGCTCGCACAGGCACGTCCGTCACCGTTTGTTAACCACGAGGGCTCTTAATCCGTCTCGATATTTCGTGAGATTGTTCGAGCATTCGCCGTCGAGCGCTGGTTTTGATCATGCCCCCCTCTCCCGACCAGCCGCTTCGCATCCTGCACGCCGTGCGCGCTCCGGTCGGCGGCATCTTCCGCCACATCCTCGACGTCGCCAACGGCCAGGTCGATCGAGGCCATCATGTCGGCATCCTCGCCGACAGTCTCACCGGCGGTGAACGCGCCGACAAGGCCCTTGCCGAGCTCGCACCGCGGCTGAAACTCGGCGTGCACCGGATGGCGATCCGCCGCGAACCGTCGCCTGACGATGTCCTGGTCTGGCTTCGCTTGCGGCGCCTGATCGCCACCCTCAAGCCCGACGTCATGCACGGCCACGGCGCCAAGGCTGGCGCTTTCATCCGCATGCGGCGGCGATCCGACGACACCATCCGCATCTACACCCCGCATGGCGGCTCGTTGCATTATCCCCTTAACACCCTCAAGGGCGAGTTTTACGCGCGGCTCGAGCGTACGCTGATGGACGCGACCGACCTGTTCCTGTTCGAAAGCGCGTTTGCGCGCGACACCTATCAGCGCATCGTCGGCAAGCCGAAGGGCGTGGTGCATTGCGTCTTCAACGGCGTGACGCCGGAGGAATTCGAACCCGTCGTCATGGCCGACGACGCCACCGACCTCGCTTATGTCGGTGAGTTCAGGCACATCAAGGGCGCCGATCTGCTGGTCGACGCGGTGGCGCGCCTGCACGAGGGCGGCAAGAAGGTCACACTGACGCTCGGCGGCGACGGCGAGGAGACCGCGGCGCTGAAAGCCCAGGTCGAGAGGCTCGGCCTCTCCAGCGCCATCCGCTTCATCGGTCACGTCAAGGCACGCTACGGCTTCTCCAAGGGGCGTCTGCTTGTCGTTCCCTCGCGTGGCGATTCCATGCCCTATGTCGTGATCGAGGCCGGTGCCGCCGGCATTCCGATGATTGCGTCCAAGATCGGCGGCATTCCCGAGATTTTCGGCGCGGAGAACCCGGCGCTGTTTGCGCCGAGCAACGCGGACGCCATGGCGGAGGCGATTGCGGCCGCGCTCGACAATCCGCTGGGAACAGCGCAGCGCGCCTCGTCCCTCCGCGAGCGCATCTCCGCGCATTTCTCCCAGCAGGCGATGGTCGACGGCGTGCTCGCGGGCTATCGCGACGCATTTGCCAATCATTAACCATCCTCAAGGCCGCTTTAGAGAATCTTCCGATTTGTCCGTTAGTCCAAGGGCCAGGGGATGCTCGCCTGGGGCGCAAGGACGCGACCCGCGGGTTTTTTGGAATGGACGTGGACGCCCGTGGAACCGCTCAACGCACGCTCGATGCTCGATGCCGCGACCAGCGCCGCGGCGAAGCCGGCTGACCAGCCCTTTGTGGAGCGCCGCCAGCGGCTCTCGCCCGCCGCGCTCGACGTCGTCAACCAGAAGGTCGCCCGCGCCTATTCGCCGATCGTGATCACCGGCTTCGTACGCCTCGCCGATTTCGCGCTGCTGAGCCTCGTCGGCATCGTCCTCTATCTCGGCTACGTGATGCCCCACGCCGGGTCCTTCAGCTGGATCTATCCCGCGCAGGTCATCGCCGTTGCGGTTTCCGCCGTGGTCTGCTTCCAGGCCGCCGACATCTACCAGGTGCAGCTGTTCCGCGGTCAGCTCCGGCAGATGACGCGGATGATCTCGTCCTGGTCGTTCGTCTTCCTGTTGTTCATCGGCATCTCCTTCTTCGCCAAGTTCGGCAGTGAAATATCGCGGCTGTGGCTTGCCGCCTTCTACGTCCTCGGGCTCGCCGCGCTCCTCTGCGAGCGTCTGGTGCTGCGCTCGCTGGTGCGCGCCTGGGGGCGCGAGGGCCGGCTCGACCGCCGCACCATCATCGTCGGCTCCGACCGCAACGGCGAACAATTGGTCGAGGCGCTGAAGGAGCAGGAGGATTCCGACATCCACGTCCTCGGCGTATTCGACGACCGCAACGACAGCCGCGCGCTCGACACCTGTGCCGGTGCGCGCAAGCTCGGCAAGGTCGACGACATCGTCGAGTTCGCCCGCCGCACCCGCGTCGATCTGGTGCTGTTCGCGCTGCCGATCTCCGCCGAGACACGCATCCTGGAGATGCTGAAGAAGCTCTGGGTGCTGCCGGTGGACATCCGCCTCTCCGCGCATACCAACAAGTTGCGCTTTCGCCCCCGCTCCTATTCCTATATCGGCGAAGTGCCGACGCTGGACGTGTTCGAGGCGCCGATCACCGACTGGGACCTGGTGATGAAATGGCTGTTCGACCGCGTGGTCGGCACCCTCGCGCTGCTCGTGGCCTTGCCGGTGATGGGATTGGTGGCGCTGGCCGTGAAGCTCGACAGTCCCGGCCCCGTGCTGTTCCGCCAAAAGCGCTTCGGTTTCAACAACGAGCGCATCGACGTCTACAAGTTTCGCTCGATGTACCATCATCAGGCTGATCCGACGGCCTCGAAGGTCGTGACCAAGAACGACTCGCGCGTCACCCGCGTCGGCCGCTTCATCCGCAAGACCAGCCTCGACGAACTGCCGCAGCTCTTCAACGTGGTATTCTCGGGCGATCTCTCTTTGGTCGGCCCGCGTCCACATGCGGTGCAGGGCAAGCTGCAGAGCCGCCTGTTCGACGAAGCCGTCGACGGCTATTTCGCCCGGCACCGGGTCAAACCCGGCATCACCGGCTGGGCCCAGATCAACGGCTGGCGCGGCGAGATCGACAATCAAGAGAAGATCCAGAAACGCGTCGAGTTCGACCTCTATTACATCGAGAACTGGTCGGTGCTGTTCGATCTCGTCATTCTGCTGAAGACGCCGATCTCGCTGCTGACGAAGAACGAGAACGCGTATTGAGTTTCCGTCATGCCCCGGCTTGACCGGGGCATCCAGTACGCCGCAGCGCCAGCCGTTTCCTGCAATGCGCGCCGCGGAATACTGGATCGCCCGGTCAAGCCGGGCGATGACAGCTGTGTATGTGGCCTACCAGTTGCGTAAACGTGTGAGCATGTGATGGCATATGCGGCAACAGCCGGGGAGATGAATGCAGCGGTTCGCGCTGCGCCCGGCGTGTTGGCCCTCCAGCGCGCGCTGGTCTGGCTGGTCGGCGCCTCCGGCGCGATCGTCTTCATCGAGCCGAGCCCCTACGAGATCGTGACGCTGCTGGCCACCGTCACATTCTTTGCCACCGGCCTGCGTCTGCGGCTCGCTTTGATGCCGCTGGTGCTGATGCTGGTCCTGCTCAATATCGGCTACACGATCAGCGCGATCCCGCTGTTCGAGCAGTCCGAGGTGGTCAGCTGGATTGCGACCTCCTGGTACATGGCGGTGACGGTCGTGTTCTTCGCCATGGTCACGTCGGAGGACACCGCGGCCCGGCTCGACATGCTCCGCCGCGGGCTCGTGGTCGGCGCGATGGTCGCCTCGCTATTGGCGGTCGCCGGCTACTTCCACCTGGTTCCCGGCGGCGACGACCTCCTCACCCTGTACGGACGCGCGCGCGGCACCTTCAAGGACCCGAACGTGCTCGGCGCCTTCCTGATCCTGCCGGCGCTGTTCTCGCTGCAGAGCGTCGTCTCCGACAAGTTCGGCAAGGCGTTTCGCAACGTCATTGCCTTCGGCATCATGTCGCTGGCGATCCTGCTCGCGTTCTCCCGCGCCGCCTGGGGCGGGCTGGTGCTGACATCCGCCTTCATGCTGGCGCTGATGGTGCTGACCAGCCGCACCAACGCGCAGCGCTCGCGCATCATCGTCATGGCGATACTGGCCGCGGTGCTGGGCCTCGCGCTGATCGCGGTGTTGATGTCGTTCGATTCCACCGCCGAGATGTTCAAGCAACGCGCGAGCTTCGACCAGAGCTATGACGAAGGCCGCTTCGGCCGCTTCGGCCGGCATATCCTGGGTGCGGAGATGGCGCTCGACCTGCCGTTCGGCATCGGCCCTCTGCAATTCCACCGCTTCTTCCCCGAGGACACCCACAACTCCTATCTCAACGCCTTCATGTCCGGCGGCTGGCTGTCCGGCATCTGCTATCCCGCGCTGGTCTTCACGACCGTCATCATGGGTGTCAGGCACATCTTCGTGCCTGTGCCCTGGCAGCGCGCCTATCTCGCGGTGTTCTCCGCCTTCGTCGGCACCGTCGGCGAAAGTTTCGTGATCGACACCGATCACTGGCGGCATTTCTGGATGATGCTGGGCGCGATGTGGGGCATGATCGCGGCCGCGCAGATCTACAAGGCTAGGGCTCGCGACGAAGCTTCTTCAGCTTGAGAGTGGGACGCTTTTCCGGCGGCGTGTCGAGCAGGCCCTTCAGCGCCGCAGTTGCCGCGAGCACACCCTTGTAGCCCTCGGTCGCAAAACGCAGCAGCAGGCGTAGCTCCTCGTCGGAATAGGCGTTGAACACCTTCTCCATTGCCCGTTGCATCGGCACATAGAACTGGCCGATCTTCATCGCTGCTTCCGGCACGACAGCAATGAAAACCTTGCGCCGGTCGTTTTCATCCCGCTCGCGGCGCACCAGCCCCGCCTTTTCGAGCCGATCGACCACGCCGGTGATGGCCCCCGTCGTCAGGCCCGTGACTTCGGCGAGCCGGCCGGCGGTGACGCGGCCTTCGAGATACAGGATGTCCATGCATTCGAGGTCGGAATTGGCAATTCCGGCAACGTTCGCAACGGTCTGGCCATAGAGCACGCCCTGCGCGGAGGACCTCCGCATCGCCTCCTCGAGCTCCTGCAGCAGCGCAGCGCGCGCCTTCGTCCTTGACAAGGCCCACCTCATCTCTTAGTCGATATATATCTTAGTCACTAAGATATTTAGCGACCATAATTCTCCTAGCACCACGGAAACGTCGGGAGCAAGCCATGTCCTATCGTCCTCGCAGGGCCCTGATCATCGGCGCCGGCATCGCCGGGCCCGTCGCGGCGGTCCTGCTGCGCCGCGCCGGCATCGAGTCCGCGATTTACGAGGCCTGGCCCTATTCGAAAGGCATCGGCGGCGGCCTTCAGATCGCGCCGAACGGCATGCAGATCATGGACGAGATCGGCCTTTCGAACGAGCTGATCAGCCGCGGCTCGATCGCGGAATCCTTCGACTTCTATTCGCAAGGCGGAGAGAGGCTCGGCTCGATCAATCGCGACATGGCGCGACGCTTCGGCCAGCCCGCGGTCAATGTCTGCCGCGCCACGCTGAACGAGATGTTGATCGACAAGGCCTGGTGCGCGTGCGTTTCACTCTATTTCGAAAAGCGCCTGATCAAGATCGAGGATCGCGGCGACCAGCCGATCATCGCCTACTTCGCCGACGGCACCACGGCCGAAGGCGATTTCCTGATCGGCGCCGACGGTGTGCACTCGGTGACGCGGCGCCAGGTCGTGCCCGACGGGCCGCAACCGTTCGACACTGGACTGATCGGCTTCGGCGGCTTCGTGCCGCACGCCGTCCTCGACGGCCGGCCGATCGACCGGAACGTCGAGACCACGTTCGGGCAGAGCGGCTTCTTCGGCTACGGCTATTGCAGCCCCGATCCGAACGACGGCGTGATGTGGTGGAGCACGCAGCCCGCGCACGGCATGGACGCGGCGATGTTTCGCGCGCTCGACCATGCAACGCTGAAGCAGCACCTGCGCGGCTTCCACCGCGGCTGGCACGATCCGATCCCTGGCATCATCGAGGCAGCCGAGAACATCGTGGTCACCGACACGCTCGATGTCGCCACCCTGCCGACCTGGTCGCGGAAGCGCTCGCTGCTGATCGGCGATGCCGCGCATGCGACCAGCCCGCATGCGGGTCAGGGCGCCTCGCTCGCGCTGGAGGATGCGATGCGCCTCGCCCGGCTGATGCAGCAAGGCCAGGAGCTCGGCGCCACCTTCCAGGCCTTCGAGGCCGAACGGCGCCCGCGCGCGGAAAAGGTCGTCGCCATGGCGCGCCGCAACGGCAACAGCAAGCGCGAATTCAGCGCCACTGGCGCGTGGATCCGCAATCAGATGATGAAGTGGCTGCTGCCGCTGGGCGCGAAAAGCATGGAGTTCATGTACGCCTACGACGCGCGGGCCGTGTAACGGCACGAACGCTGTCGTGCCCCACCTTGTGCGCGCTTGCCCACTGGGGCAGGCATCCAGCACGCCGCGGCCTCTCGATTCAATCAGTGCCGTCTCTGGAATACTGGATCGTCCGGTCAAGCCGGACGATGACACCGTGATGGTGGCAGGTGCCGCCTCTACTTCTCCACCTCAAACGTCAGCCCGGCGTGATCGACCAGCCGCTTGATCAGCTTGTGCTGCATCGCCGCGCCCGGCGTCCAGAAGCCGGCTGCGACGTCGGTCGTGTCACGCAGCATGCAGATGGCGCATTCGGAGATCATCTTCGAGGTCGAGCCGTAGCCGGGATCGCGGTCCCCGGTGACGCCGGCGCGAACCGTGCGGCCATCGGGCGCGATCGCCACATAGAGTAGATCGAACAGACCGTTTTCGCGCTCTTCCTTCGACGGCCCCTCGCCCGGCTTCGGTGCGTCGGGGCCGGTCTTGCCCGCATTGGCAGCCATCACGAGCTTGGCGTTGGCCTCGCCCTTTTCGCCGGGACCGGTCAGGACCATCTCGTCGTAGACGAAGTCCTGGCCGTATGGGAATCCCATCAGCATGTTGGAGCGATGAACGTTGCGCGTGTTGATCAGCGCCATCATGAACGGCGCGGTCCAGGATTGCAGATCCTCCTCGAAGGCCGCCCTGTTGCCTTTCGGCTGCTTCGGGCCGGTGAAGCCGGGCGTCAGCGCAAAATGATCGTTGAGAATGGCGACAAGGCTGAGATCCTTGGCCACGGCATCGAAGGTCGCCTTCGCGCTCGCGGCGGTGCCGCCCGAGAGCGTGCCGCGCATGTCGCGGACACGCCCTTTCACCCGCGGGGCCGGCGCGCCGAAGACACGTTTGGCCTCCTCCTGGACGAAGAACGTACCGAGCTCGAACGGGACGGAATCGTAGCCGCACGAAAACACGATCCGCGCGCCGCTCTCTTTTGCAGCCGCCTCGTACTTGTCGATCATCTGGCGCATCCAGATCGGCTCGCCGCAGAGATCGAAATAATCCGTGCCGGTGGCGACGCAGGCGGCGAGCAGTTCTTCACCATAGAGCTGATACGGGCCGACGGTGGTGATCACCGACATCGTCTGCTCCGCCATCGCCTTCAGCGAAGCAGCATCCGATGCATCCGCGACGATCAGCGCCGTATTCCCGGGCGCGCCGATCGCATCGCGCACCGATTTCAGCTTGCCGAGGCTGCGGCCTGCCATCGCCCATTTGAGCGAATGGTCGCTCTTGTAATGCTGGGTCAGGTATTCGGCGACGAGCTGGCCGGTAAAACCGGTCGCGCCATAGACGACGATGTCGAATTTCGCAGAGCTCATGGTCGGCCTTTACTTCACTTCTTCGCGTAGCTCACGCCCATGCCGGCACGGACGTCGCTTTGAATACCATAGGGCGGGATCGGATAACGCAGGCCGTTCTTCGCCAGCGCCTTCATGCCCACAACCGCCTTGGCGAGATGTTCCGGCTTCAGGGCCATCAGCATCTCCTCGTCCGGCACGCCGCCATAGCGCCGTTCGGCATAGCATGGCAAGGAGAGGCTGGGCTCACCACTTTTAAGCGCCCTGCCCCAGGAATCGGCGCAAGCCGTCTCGCCGACCACGCCCCATTCGAACTTCTTGTAGCCGGTATATTGCAGCCCGTTGATCAGGATGATCATCTGCCCGGGGGTCGCATAGACGAGACAGATGTCTGGCGGATCGAGCCGCCCGCTCGCCAGCGGACTGACCGCGAGCGCCTGATAGTGTCCGAACGGAACCACATCCAGCGCCTCCTGGCGCTTGCGTGCGTCCTCCGCCGTACCGTGCCAGACACCGACATAGTTTTCGCCAGCGAGCCATTTCTCGTCCTGCGGTGCGAGGCCGATCACCGCGCGGCACTGCGCGCCGACGAGATCGTCGGCGGTGATGCCGACGGTCCAGCCCAGACGCGCCGCCATGCTGACGATCTGGTCGGTGGTGTGGACCGCGTTCGGCCGCCGGATTTTCGGGATTGCCTCCATGTCCGCGGTGCGCGCGAACAGCTTCATGCCGATCACCGTGGTCTTCAGCCGCAGCAGGGTGTTGAGATCGGCGACGAGGCCGGCAAGATCGATGCTGTCTGCACTCTGCTGTTGCATGGCGTCCTCCCGGCCAGCAGTCGCGCGCCGGCGTTGTTATTGTTTCTTGAACTGTTCTAGTCCTTCGCCGGTCCCGGGAGCAACTCGCCAGTCCGGCCCATCAGGCGGTAGGCGACGAGCCCGATCCATTCGCGCACGGCGACCTCGGTTCGGCCGAGCCCGTCCGCGCCGACATTGGTGAAAGAGAGGAGATCGTCTCGCCCGCCCATTCGCCAGTCCACCGGATAGGCCTCGACGTCAAATCCCGCCTTGCGAAAGATCCCCATCGAACGCGGCATGTGAAAGGCCGACGTGACCAGGAGCCAGCGCTCGCCCGGTTTGGGCGCCACCAATTGTTTGGTGAAGATGGCATTCTCGTAGGTGTTGCGAGAGTCACGCTCGAGGATCAGGCGCTGCTTCGCGATGCCCAGATTCTCCAGGATCGGCGCAGAGTAATCGGCCTCCCGGGCGTCCGTCGAAACCAGGTTCGCGGTGCCCCCGGTGAACACAACGCGCGTGTTCGGATAGCGGCGCGCGAGCTCGGCCGGCGCGAACAGGCGATCGGCCGCGTGCGCCACGACCGGTGTACGGTGCGCCGCCGACAGATCGGTGTCGACCGAGCCGCCGAGCACGATGATGCCGTCGGGCGTGCCGCGCGATGGATCCCACGGCGGGAAACGCGACTCCAGCGGATAGAGCAAAAGGTTGCCGAGCGGCGAAAACGCGGCGAGCGCCAGCATGATCAGCGCGGCCGCGGCGAGCTTGCGGCCGAATGCGGCAAAGCGCGTCGCCATCAGGACGACCGAGACGATTCCGAGCTCGATCATCAAGTTGATCGGCAGCACCGCGGTGCCGAGGGTCTTGGACAGGACAAAAAGCAGGGGAGCCTCGCTGGAATGATCGTGCCTGGTGCGCACGGGCTTGACCCGCCCGTCGATCTTCAGAAAGCTTCTTGGAAGAGGATCGATTGCCTGGTCAAGCCCGGCCGTCGCTCATGGGAAGCTCAGAGACAACCGACCAGAGGCGGCCAATGACCCATCACCACCTGCATTCCAGCCCCGAGACCTGTCATTGGGGCTTCTTCGAAGCCGCGCTCAAGCCCGTCCTCACCATCGCAAGCGGCGACGAGGTCACGATCGACACAATCAGCGGCGGTCCGGACCTGCTGCCCGACCCCAGCAAGTTTCACATTCCGCCCGAGATGCACGAGGTTCACGCCAGGAACGAGCGGATGCTGCCGGGCCATATCCTCACCGGCCCGATCGCGGTCGAGGGGGCCCTGCCCGGTGACGTGCTCGCGGTCGAGATCCTCGACGTCCAGCTCCGGCAGGATTGGGGCTGGAACATGATCAAACCGCTGTCCGGCACCCTGCCCGACGATTTCCACGAGACGCGCATCCTGAACATCCCGCTCGATCGGTCGCGGATGGTCGCCCGCATGCCGTGGGGGCTCGACCTGCCGCTCAAGCCGTTCTTTGGCGTGATGGGCGTTTCGCCGCCTCCCGCCTGGGGCCGCATCTCCTCACTCGTTCCCCGCGCCATGGGCGGCAATCTCGACAACAAGGAGCTTGGCGCCGGTGCGACGCTGTACCTGCCGGTGTTCGTCCCGGGCGCGCTGTTCTCCTGCGGCGACGGCCATGGCGTGCAGGGTGACGGCGAGGTCTGCGTCACCGCGATCGAGACCGCACTCCAGGGCCGCTTTCGGCTGACGCTGCGCAAGGACCTCAGGCTCGATTATCCCCGCGGCGAGACGGCGACGCATTACATGACCATGGCGATGGACCCCGATCTCGACCAGTGCGTGGTGCGGGCGCTGCGCGACATGATCGTGCTGGTCGGCGAGAGGCGCAATTTGTCGCGGGAGGACGCCTATACGCTGTGCAGCCTGGCGGCCGATCTCCGGGTGACCCAGACCGTGAACGGCTCCAAGGGCATCCATTGCATGATCGACAAGGCGATCGTGCACGGCTGAGCCCGCCCGCCCTCGCCTGACCTGTCGAGGCCACGCCGCCGCCGGCCTGTTCGCGCGGCGTGCCCAGTCATGCCGATTTTTCTCGCGATTCCAATGGGCTGAACAAGCGTCCTAGGCTGCATTTGACTTCTGCCTCCAAACCTAAATAGAGTCTTAATCGTAACTTTTATGTACCCGCGTAAGAGGCTAGCGTTTAGGCATGGCCACCGAAAAAGCCGAGACTGACCGCATTCCCGTAACCTTGGCGCTCTCGACCATCACCTATCTGGAGAAGCTGGTGAGACAGGGCACCCACGGCACCAGCGTTCCCGGCGTCGCACGTACCTTGATCGAGGAAGGCATCCGTCTCGCCATCAAGGACGGGCTTTTGTCGATTCGCGACAATGGCAGGACGTGAGCGCGCGCCGAACGTGAGGCGGACCGATCTCGAGAGGCGGATGGCCGACATCTGCAACCTGGGACCGTTACACATGCCTGTTCTCTCACCCACCTCTTCACAAACTTGGACCGACGAACGCATCGAACTGCTGAAGCAGCACTTCGAGGCCGGCCTCTCCTGCCGCGAGATCGCCGCCGACATCGGCGTCAGCCGCAATGCCGTGATCGGCAAGCTGTCCCGCCTCAATCTGACGCGCGGCCGGACCATCGACGAGCGCAAGGTTCAGGACAGAGGCTCCGCGCCTTCGCGCACGTCGCGGACCGTGCCGCGCCTGCAATACGAAATGCTCGTCACGATCTACGGCGAGACCGGTGCGCCGATGGCCGCCGGTCCGATCGACGACGCCAATCGCTGCTCGCTGCTCGAGCTTGCCGAGAAGCGCTGCCGCTGGCCGATCTCGACACCCGGCGCAGACGATTTCTGCTTCTGCGGCAACTCCGCACCCGACGGCCAGTCCTATTGCGCCGGCCACAGCCGCCTCGCCTACCGGCCGAACTCCGCGCGCGTCATGCGCGGCTAGAGCCGTGTCCCGAAACGAAAAACCTCCGGCAGGGCATTGCCGGAGGTTTCTGGAGGTTTAGCATCAAGTTGGAGCCGCAACTTTCGTCATCGGCTGGGAGTTATATAGCTTAGTAACTCAGGTAAGTAAATAAATTTGGGCCGATCGAATCGCATGGCTCGTCTTCGCCGCCCGCACGGGCTGCCGGATTTCCGAACGCCATCTTTCGTAAAAAAAAGCCCCGGCGGTGTCCCGCCGGGGCTGCGTCATATCCGAAAACTCAAGTCTGAAGACCCAAGTCTGAAGACCCAAGTAAGAAGACCTAAGGCTTACCAATTGCGCTGGGCGCGAACCAGCAGGCTGTAGGTGTCCTGGTCCTTCAGCTCATAGGCCGCCGCAGGCTTGGCAACGCTCGTGAGCGCCGGCGTCGTGATCACGCCCGAGTACTTCTGGTCAAGGTGGCTGTAGGTGAAGTCAGCCGAGAAGGTCAGGTTCTTGACCGGGGTCCAGCGGGTGATGACACCGATCTGGCCGATGTTGAAGTCCGGGTTGCAGGTGCCGGTCAGGGTCGCGAACGCGGCGCTGCCGCAGATCATGCCCTTGGCCGTGCCGCTGTAGTTGACGGCAGCCCACGCACCATAGAGCGCCGAATTCCAGTACGGGCTCCAGTTGTGGGTGTAGGCACCACGGAAGCCGTAGGTCTTGGTCAGCTCGAGGCCGCTGCCGGGTGCGAACACCGCGTCAGACACGCCGGCAAAGCCGATGCTCTGATACGCGCCGCCCGAACCGCCGAACATCGAGTAGCTGGTCGCTGCCAACTCCTGGAAGTTGTAGCGGCTCGCGCCGTCGGTGTAGACGCCCGAGATGTTGATCACGTCGCCGGCACCGGTCGGGATGTTCTTGATCGACAGAGCCAGCTGGACGGCCCAGCCCCATTTGTCTTCAGGATGGCCGGTGGCTTCGCTCGCGCCGTAATAGCCGACGTGGTTGTCGTGCGCAGCGACCGAGGCCTGGAACAGGCCCCAGGCCTGGTCGACGCGAAGCGTGCCGACGAGATCGGGGGCGCGGGTGCCGCCGAGATCGTTGGAGCCGTAGGCGCCGCCGAGGACGCCGGTGGTGGACATGCCGGCCGTATTCCAGAGGGCGGTCTGGAACACCTGCGTCTGGTCCTGCGCCGAGACGATCGCCGTTATGCCCTGGCCGAGATCGGCGGTGTAGGTGAACTGGGCAACACCGTTGGTGCTGCCGCTGCCGCCGACGAGCTGGTCGAAGTTGTTGCCGGGATAGTTGATCCAGGGCGCGTCGAACTGCGACACGGCCTTACCCATGGTGAAGCCGGCGAACTGGATGAAGGCGTAGTAGACGCCGAGCGAGCCGCCCGAGGTCGTGCCGTCGGTCCCGTTCACTGCGCCGCCGCTGGACCCGATCAGGCCCGTGCCTGCGGCGTTGAGGCCGAGCGTGCCGCTGTACTGGGTGGCACCCGTTCCCGAGCCGGCGCCGACATAGTTGCCGGTCGTCCAGGTGAAGACCGCATCGAAATAGGTGCGGACAACGCCGTACTCGGTCGCGGTGCGCGTGTCGATGTTGAGATCTTCACGAGCGCGCATCGAGTAATAGTTCGTCAGGCGGTTGTTCGCCGCGAAGACATTGTTGTACTGGGCGCTGTAGTTGCCGCCGGCGTTGAGCGCCACTTCGGCACGCAGATAGCCGCCCAGCTTGATGCAGGTGTCGCTGCCCGGGATGTAGTAGAAACCCGCGCCGTAGAGCGAGCAGACCTTCACGTATTCGACCGCCTTGGCCTTGACCGGAAGATCAGCCGCCTGAGCTCCACCGACGGCGATCAGACCCGCCGCAGTGCCGAGCAAAAGGCTCTTCACCACTTTCATTGTAAAACCTCCAAGTTGCTCATTTTGCGAAGACCGGACCGTGAGGCCCCCCAGATCCCCGCCTTTCAAATCCGCTCGGCCGCTTTGCGCACACACCCGCTTCGACGCGAGGGACGTGGGCGAACCAGCTGCAACGGGACGATCGAGTACCCCCCACCGTCACGACGCAATATGCCTGCGCCGTTCACTAATCAAAATACCTTATTTGGTAAGCTTTGTGGTTTCACTAAACCTGTGCCCCGTTCGCAACACCATTGCGAAGCGATTCCGTGAGCTGATCATCTTTGTAGTTTTAGTGACGAAATTACCCTGCTCTGCACTTGCGTCAGAGCAGGCTTGCGTGGACTATGGCTTGCACGACACCGGCCGCATACAAATCAGACCACAGGAGTGACGCTGTGTCAGCGACGAGGAAAGAAGGGGCGCGCCTCCGCTCCGTCGGCAATCTGGATATCATCAGGCGCTTCACCTGGGAGATATCGTCGATCAACATGTATCTGGAGGAGCTGCGTCAGTTCTGGGCGAGAACGCTTGGCATCAGCGGCCCGCAATGGCTGATCCTGATGGCGATCTCCGACCTCGACAAGGACGACGGCATTCCGGTCAACGTCGTCTCGAAACTCCTCCACGTCGACCCGTCGTTCGTCACCACCCAGTCCAAGCTGCTCGAGAAGAAGGCCCTGTTGCGCCGTCGCCCCTCGCCGACCGACGCGAGGGTGGTGCGGCTGTCCTTGACCGAGAAGACGCAGAAGCACCTGGCGAGCCTCAACGAGCAGTACAAGACGATCAGGGAATTCGTCTTCCAGGAGTTTGACGAGAAAGAGCTGACGGAATTCACCACCAAGCTCGCGATGTTGAAGACCCGTCTCGAAAAGGCCTGCGTCCGCCTGACCCTCGACTTCTGAGGCGACGCCCTTAGATGCGCCCCGCGGCGCCGAGCCGCGACTCGAGCCAATCGAAGATGTATTCATTGGCGAGGCTCGGATTGTCCGCATGGCCCTGCGCCGCGCCGGTTTCGGCCGCGGTGAACACCTTCAACATGACATCCGAACTGCCGAGCCGGGACGTCTGGACGATCTGACGCGCCCGATCAGCCTTGAGCCAGCCGTCCTCGCCGAGCGTGATCAGCACCGGACAGTCGGCGCTGGAGGCCATCAGCGGCGCGTGCGGCACCGGAACGATGCTGACGTCGCTCATCGCGAATCGGCTTGCAAAGAAGGCCCGCTCGTGCAGATCCCACAGGCCGCCATCGCAGACGGCGGCGGCAAGCCGCGGCTCCTGCAACACCGCGCGCGCCACGAAGGAAGAGCCCCAGCCGTCGGCGACGATCGCGACGCGTTCGAAATCGACCTCGCTGCACGTCTCCAGATAGTCCATGACGCACGGAATCGCGCTCTCGAGGTCCCGGCGCCGCAACAGCACCTCGAGATAATCGTCGCGCTGGTCGCCGAACAGGTCCAGCGCCAGCAGCGAGAAGCCGCGCTCGCGCGCGTGCGGCGCGAGCTTGAACAGAAACTCTTCCTTGCGATGGCCGGGCTCGCCGATGCAGATCACGGTCGGTGCTCGCACGCGTCCCGATGGCGCGTGCGCGGGCAGGAAATAGCCTTGCAACGAATGGCCGTCGAGCCAGGGTATCGTCATGACCTCCCCGGCCGGATCGCGCGCGGCGAGGAAGCGGCGGGCGCAATCCTGCATCGCGAGCACCGCGACCCAGCGGCGCTCGTCCGCCTGATCGAGCGGCATCGCGGCCGCGCTGTAGTAATTCATGGCGCGGAGCCAGTTGCGCTGCGCGGTCGCCCTGTGGCCTTCAGCGAACGCGGCCTCGGCACGAAGCCGATTGGCTTGCGCCAGATTCTTCCACTCGCGGTGCCAGGACTGGTCTTCGCCGCGCTTCAGCTGCCGCGCGATCATCAGGCATTCGGCGATCGTGGCGCCGCCCTCCTGGGCCGCGGTCAGGAGCCTCGTGAACTCAGCGGAGATATCCTCTCGCTCCGGGCAAAGGATCCAGTCGTCGGAGAGGCATGCGGGTATCATCGGGAGCTACGCTCTGGTCATCGCCTTACACATGATTGCGTAAACTATTTTGGTTCCCTGACCAAGCTGCCGTGCGCCGAATGAGAGCCGTTCGGGATCACCATCGCTTGAACGCATGGACGTCTCGCATGCGTGACATTCCAATTCGTCATAAGTGACCGAAAACGCGAGAAACGCTGGCCGCAAACTGGCAAGAGGTGGCACGTGAAATTGCCTGCGCGCCTCTTGCCATGATGAACATCATACCTATTTTGGCGCGCTCGCCGCGTGGCCCCGACAAGCGGCTTCAACCAAGCCGCCAGCCGACTTCCTGCGTAAAGCTTTCGTAGAAGGATCTTTCGTAGGCCTGCTCCGGCGTAGCACGAACGCGCTCATCGAGGCGCTTTGCGTCCTCGCCCACGAGAATGCGCCATTGCTCCGCCTTGACCCCGTCGAGGATGATCCTGGCGGCCTGCGCCGCCGTCGTCGGCGCGTCCTCGAGGAAGCTGCGGGCGCGCTCGGCGAATGCCGCCTGGATGTCCTCGTCCGACATCTTGTCGGCATCCGGCACGCCGGCCGCGACCATGCGCTTGCGGGTGAGCGCGACCTCGTCGGCATTGAGCCGCTCCGAGCCGTCGGCGCTCTGCACCTTGCGCGAATTGGAGACGATCGAGGTGCCGATATGGCCAGGCATCACCACCGAGCATTTCACGTGCGGCGCGTGCAGGCGGAGGTCGTTGATCAGCGCTTCGGTGAATCCCTTCACGGCGAACTTCGCCGAGCTGTAGGCGGTATGTGACTGGTTCATGCCGATCGAGGCCCAGAAGCCGTTGACGCTCGCGGTGTTGACGATGTGGGCCTCGTCGGCCGCGACCAGCATCGGCAGGAAGGTGCGGACGCCGAGATAGACGCCGCCCCAGCAGATGTTGAAGGTGCGCTCCCACTGCTCGCGCGTGTTGGTGAACAGGCTGCCGCCGCCACCGATGCCGGCGTTGTTGAACAGAAGGTGGATCCGATCGGTCTTCTGCTGCTCCGCGAGCTCGTCGCGGAATCGCTTGAGATGATCCTCGATCGAGACATCGGCGACGTGGGTCGTGACGCGCAGGCCCTGCGGCAGCTTCTCGACCTCGCACAGCCGCTTGGTCTCGGCCATCGCGGCTTCCGAGACGTCGCACATCGCGACATTGCAGCCCTCGGCGACGAGCTGCCGCGCGAGCTCGCGTCCCATTCCCGTGCCGCCGCCGGTGATGACGGCGATCTTTCCTGCAAAATCCTTCATGGGACTTTCGGCCCCTCCCCTTGTCGGTATGTTTCTTCACAGCTCGCGCCGCGCGCATCGGAGCGCGCACAAAATGTAGCAGCGCCGCATCCGCAGGTAAAAGCGGATCGGCGCTGCCATGCTCATTAGTTATTTCGGCGCGCGGACTATTCGGCCGCCTCGACGCGCGGCCCGTTCAACGCGCCGAGCCCGTCCAGCGCCTTGCGGATCGCCGCCTGCTGCGCGCTTGAGGCCTCCGGCATCGGCGCGCGCGGATAAGTCCTGGGCAGGCCCTGCAGCGTCTGCGCATAGCGCGTGCAGGCCGGCAGATTGTCGGCGATCACTGCGTTCCACAGCGTCAGCAGCTTCTTGTGCAGGTCGAGCGCGCGCGGATGGTCACCCGCCTTCACCGCGTCCCACAGCGCGACGGAGGCATGCGGCGCCGCGGTCAGGATCGCGGCGATCGAGCCATGAGCTCCCAATGTGTAGGACGGATACATCAGCGCATCGACCGCGCTGTAGATCAGCTTGTCAGGCGCCATCATCATGAGGTCCGCGAACAGTTTCAGGTCCCCCGCGCTCTGCTTGACGCCGACCACCAGCGGCACCTCCGTCATGATCCGCGTCAGCAACGCCGGCGACAGATACGACCACGGCACCACGTTGTAGATGATGATGGGCATGCCGGTCTCATCCGCCATGGCGCGGAAATGCGCCACCATCGCCTCGTCGTCCGGCTTGAACAGATAATGCACCGGCGTGACCTGGAGCGCGGCGACATTCATGTCGCGCACGAGCTTGCCGCGGCGGATCGCATCGCGCGTGGAATCGACGATGATGCCGGCGATCACGGGAATGCGTCCCTTCACCGCGGCAACCGTCGCTTCCATCAGGTCGCGATATTCCTCGTGATCGAGCGTGTGCCCCTCGCCGGTCGAGCCGCCGGCCGCGACGCCGTGCGCGCCGGCGCCGATCATCCAGTCGACCTGGGGCGCCACGAGGGAGTAGTCGATCTCGCCATCCTTCCGGAACGGCGTCGTCATCGGCGGAATCACGCCGGTCGGTCGTGCCTTCATGGTCTGCCCTCGCGTTTCCATATCCCTTGTGGCGGTCCCGCTCTTTTGGCGGGTGCCCACGGTCCTTCCGAGCCTACCGGCTGCGCGCAGCCTGTGAAGCGCCACCGGCGCGGCGCTGCCCCCACAATCCATCATCCCTGCGACTTACCCCTGCCGTTCCCCCGTATTTGCCCGGCTTCGGTTTATGGGCAATTTTTTTACAATCCGAATCGTCAAATGGAGTCCGGACGCTGGGTCGAGTCGGCCAGGCCAGCGTGTTGTTTGCGTCACAGGCTCTGGCACTCCGCTTGCATCCTCTTCGTGGTCAGAAACTACCGATGAGGTGACTGGAATGTTCGTGACCGTCGTTGCCGTGCTCTGCCGGCTGAGTGCAGCCAGCTCAGGCAGTTGCATCGAGGAAATCGTGACCGACAGCAACATGACGCCCGAGATGTCGATGATGCAGTGTGCGATCGGCGCACAGGCCCCCCTGGCGAAATGGATGGGCGAACATCCGATCTACCACGCCAATTGGCGGCTCGATCGCTACAAATGCGTTCCGGGTCGCTACGAGATCAAGGGCCACGCCTAAGGCCCGCAAAACTACTGACACCAAGACGACGGACCAAGACTAAAAACGAGGAAACGCCCCGGGGGCCGCATGGTCTTTCCGCGCGGGCATCGACAGCGCCAGACCCGATTGCGGCGGCGCTCTTTGTGACAATCACACCTTCCCCTTAAGCCACTGCTCGCAAGATGATCGCACGCGCACGCCGCCCATCCGGCGTCGCCGCGCGAAGGCGAATAGCGGTTGCCCGACGCCGGGGCCGAAGCCATACTTGACGCCTCGATAGTCGTCGATTGCGAGCCCGGTGTCGAAGCGCCCTGTTCTTCCCCCCAGCCGCGGACCTCATCAAACCGATTTGCGCGAGCGTGCCACGCTCGCGCTGCGGATGCAGAATTTCGCCGAGGCGGAGCGGCTTGCAGCCGAAGTCTTGAAGACGAACCGGAACGATATCGTCGCGACATGGGTTCTTGGCCGCGCCTTGCTCGCTCAGAACCGCGCAGCGGAGGCCATACTGCCCTTGGACAAGGCGGCGCGCCGCACGAGTGATCCGGGCATTGAAACTCTGCTTGGCGCGGCCTTGGGCGAATCCGGACGTCGCACGGAAGCCGTCGAGCAATTGCGCCGTACCGCAGCGCGTCGCCCGCCTTTCCTGCCGGCGTTCCAGGAACTCGCCGGCCAGCTTGCCAAGGATCGGCGCATCGATGAGGCCATCGCGGTGATCGGCAACGCTCTCGCGCTCGCACCGGAAAGCATCGACCTACAACTGGATCTTGCGCGGCTGCATCTCGAGCGCAATACGCGCGCTGAGGCGCGACGGATTCTCGTCAAGGCCCACGACGCCGCGCCTGGGCGTCCCGATATCTCGACCCTACTTGCACGCGTGCTGCGCCAGGATGGTGACTATGCCGAAGCCGCGAAGATGTACCGGCTCGCGCTGGCGCTGCGCCCTGACGATGCCATGGCGCGGGCCAACCTCGCGGCCTGCCTGTTCGAGTTGGGTGAGCGCGAAGCGGGTGAGGCGAGCCTTCGTTCGGCCTTACACGGCCGCCCTCGAATGCTGGCACAAGCCGCCTACACGCTCGTCCATTCATCGCACGGGCGCTTCTTCTTCCGCCCGAGCGCGCTCAAGAAGTTTCTGCAAGGCGAGGTGCCGTGATACGGCTCACGCACGGAACTGCCGTCGATAGGCGCCAGGCTCTTGCGCGACCGACTTCGTCACCTCGAACACCCGCCGCATCTCCTCTGCAGTCAGTGGCGCGGTCTGAGCGACCCAGGTTTCCCGCTTCACCGCCACACATTGCGCAATCGGCGTCCCCTTCGGGAGCACGCCGTTGAAATTCACGTCGTGCCAATGCACCGGGAAATGGATCCAACTGTCACGATATCGATCGCAATCGACGAGGCCCGTCAGCGTAGTGAAGGGCAGATCGAACCGATTGATCGGATGCATGAACAGAACCGAATAGCCTTCCGGCGCTTCGATCAGCCATGGATTACGAAACTTGATGAGAAGCCGGTCCGGCTCGAACAACGGCGAGCCCGTGACCTGACTCGAGTCGTGAAATCCAACGGGCGAGCGTGGGAAATCGAGTTCACCACCGACTGGCAGGTCATTGTCCCAGGAAATTTCCCCGTTCTCGAACCTGACATCGCACATCAATGGGATCAGGAAGCCGCTCGTCATGGCATCGACGACCGGAGGACACCGCTTGACCGTATCCTCGTCGCGCTGATTGATCGCGTTGAAGGCCTGCGTCGGCATCGCCTTCAACCAGGCAGGCAAGCCCAAACTGGCAGGGACCGGAGGCGGCAATTTGTCTTCAAGGCCCGGCGGACAGCGGAACTTGAGGGTCATCGGCTCGTCGGGCACTTCTGATGCTCTCATTGTCGCCGGGCGCGCGGCGGGAGCCTTGTCGCGGACATACAAAGCGCCACTGCTTTTCGCGCGCGTGCTCAGCCAAGTCTACGAACAAATGGTCGGAGCGAGAGGATTTGAACCTCCGACCCCTAGTCTCCCAGCATTGTAGGCTTGGCGGATCATTCTTTCGTACCTTCAGAGGGTTAGCTGGCCTTGCGGGTCTGTTTTCGGGATTTACTTCGGGACTTCTGGAACTGGTCGATGCCGGCCACGAGATCGTCGTCGACAACGTGGGCGTACTTGGTCGTGGTCTTGATGTTGGCGTGGTTGAGGGCTCGCTGAACCAGCTTCAGGTTCTTGGTCTCGCGGAGAAGCTTGGTTGCGAAGTCGTGCCGGAAGTCGTGGAACCGGAAGCTGGTCACGCCGGACGCCATCCTGATGCGCTTCCATGCAGACTTGAGACCGGAATAGGTGACCGGGTAGCGTTCGCCCTTGACCAGGTTCTGGCCCTTGCGGGTGCGCTTGGCGATGTAGGTGAACACCATCGTGTCGTGATGTCCCCGCAGCGGCCACAAGATTTCGCGGATTGCCGCCGTGATCGGGAAGGTGACGCGCCGTCCCCCTTTACCTTTCTTTTCGATCTTCCGAGCGTCCCAGTTCACCTCCGACCAGCGCAACAAGCACTCGTTCATGCGCATTCCAGATGCAGATGTGAACTCGAAGATGGGACGATAATCGTCGCGCGTCGCGTCCTCGATCTGGCTTGCCTCAGTGCTATGAAGCTCCCTTGGAATTTCTTCCGGCTCAGGCAAAAAATGCCTCTTCCACTCCGGCTCGTCATCGAACTTGAATTTCCATGCTTTAGCGCGGGTGAATAGCTTCTTCAGCATCTCCGTGGCGCTGCGATTGACGGTCGCAGGCGCGATCAGCGGAGCGAGTTCTTGGCGCTTTTTACCCTTGCCATGCCGGGTAACGCGATGTCCGCGGCGCCATGCAACAAGCTCGGCTACCTCGTTGTCGGTGATCTCGGTCAACAACTTCGAAGGTCCGAAGTACTGCACGAGGCGGTCAATGTCCCGGAACGTGGTGTCTGCGCCAGCGTGGTGCTGACCGATCTCCGTCCAGTACCTACCGCCGACATATTCCAGATCACATGAAAGCCGCTGCGCCGGCCTTACTTGCCGCTTTGCTTCGTCCCGCCGGGCGCGTTCAAATGCTTTGGCTTCACGCTCATTCTTTGCTCCCGTAGAGCCGTGAAACCGATCACCCTTGAGTTGGAAGTCGTAGTGGTAGAACGGGCTGTCTTTGTGCTTGTAGACTGACATTGTCCGTCTCGCTGGCGGCGACGCTCGACTAGGCCGTCGAGGTCAAGATCAGTGAACATGCGCCTGCGCTTTTTCGTGCCGCGGCCCATGTTGATGTAATGCAGTTCCCCGGTCTTCACATATTCGAGAAGCGTCTTCGTCGAGACTCCTAGGAGCGCAGCGGCTTGCCTTGGCGTGAGAAGCGGATCGGTCATCTACGCCTCGGCCCTGGTCATCACCGGTGCGGCGACTGACTTCGGCACGACAACAATTTTCCCTGACTTCTCGATCTCTACGCGATCGATCACCAAGCCGCCCTTCACCGCCGCGCGGATCGCTCGTGCCAAGTCCGTCTCTTTGAACGCATGCGCACCACGGGACATTTGACCTCAAGTCTGGTTGCGGCACCCGATTTAAAAACAACGATTTAGCCTATGCTCCCGGAGGGAGACTCAAGCAACTGAAAGCAGCCGTCTCGGCAAATGTTATGAACAGAATTTCTCAGGAGCGTCTATAAAATCAATTGTTTTCAGATGCTTATGGTTTTGTATTCGGAAAACCGGAGATTGACAAAACGCCGCGTTTTCAGGGTGAAAGCCTGTTGATAGGCGCGATCTGGAGTTGACCATCGGCGCGCGTCCATGATTGGAGAGCGAATCCGGCGGCGGTTCAGTATCACCGCCGCCAGACGAGGCTCGGCTCGGCGACAACTGACTGAGTTGCGTGTCGTTCGCCATTAAAACTTGGATTATCCCCACTATGCGGTCGATCGAAACGCCCGCGTTGACATTAGAGTCTTCAGGCGAGCGCGTCGCGAATCTGGCGACGGTTTGACTTAGACCGTCGCCAGATCGTCTGCCTCAAGCCGGTTCTACTTGGCCGCGATCGTTAGAGAGACCCGACTCTGGCGCTTCTGCCGCTTCCCAAAGCTCGCGCAGCTTCAGCACATCGCCCTTCATTTCGAAGAACGCGAAGTCCGCGGTCTCGATGAGCTCTGGCAAAATCCCCATGCTCATCCGCCCTTGCTCCCGTCTCAGCAAGCACTGCTGCTCTCGCAGAAGGCTATCGATCACCACGGAGGCGACGCGGACTGCGTTGATGCATCGCAGGATGTGATCTTCCAATTCTCGCTCTGCCGCGGTCATGCCATCACCCCCTCATCGTTGCATTCCTCTTCGACGTCGAGACCGGCAACGCGGCTCCAGCTGGGCAAGTAGCTAACCGCGCCGGCCTCCCGGATCTCATGGGAGCCCAAGCTAGGCTCCTCATCGGCGCCGTCCTCGTCGTCCTCGTTGGGATTGGGTGCCGTCCGGATAAGGCCCTCCCGCCAAGCCGCATCGCGCTCGTCCCCGTCCTCCTCCAACTCGGTGCTGACGTAGGTGTCGGTTTGATCCAGGAAGTAGATCAGCCGCTCGATTTCCGCAGATGCCTCGCGGCGGAGTCTGGCGACGGTCAGGAGCGCCGTTTGCCGCTCCTGGGTTTGCAGGGCGAGCCCACATTGATTTGGCGCGCCAGCGGGGCGCGCTGGCCGTTCTAGGGTGGTGATGTTCATGGTGATGCTCTGGGTTTGGACTGTTCAAGGTCCGCACAGCGGGGGATGGCCCGCTGCAGCCAGGACTTGAACACGAGCCAGAGCGACTCGCCGGACGATTTTACCGGTTTCCCGGCTGGACATGGCGCCCGATCCTGGCCTACAAAGAGGCCGTTCGGACCCGCAGCGCCAACTGCGTCCGTCATCACTGTAAGAACAGTGACATTCAGCCGTCACCCCCGACGCCAATCGGGAGCATCCTGACCAAGGATCGCGGCTATAGCTCTGGTCCGGCTGTTCAAGGCCACGGACACCCTATCTGATTTGCGGTTAAAAAACACCCCCTCTTGGGGCGCCTCGGCGCGCCCGGGGTATACTGGCGCGAATCAGCCGGAGCAGCCTGCGCCAATGGCAAAATTGGTCTACGACCATGTCTTTGTGATCGAGATCCTGGGCGAGCACACAGCTCATCCGATCCGATATTCCCGGTGCAAGATTTGCGGCGGTGTGCCGGAGAAAAACATGGGCAATGATATGAGGATGGAAAAATCGCTGGCTACCCACTGCCCGGGTCAGCAAATGACACGCGAGCAGATATTGGGAATCGGAGATACCCTCGACTTCAAGGATGGCGAGTGGATTACGCTCAAGCCAGCAACACGCTGAATTCGTCGGCCTAACTAGGCCTCAGCTTCAAAGATCATCAGCAACGTCTGAAGGAATGCCATAGTGGCCGTGAGTAGAAATTGGGTGTGTCCTCACTGCGATCGACCGCAAACGATCATCGACCAACAACTTTCGGTCAAGCATCACAGGCTCATCATCCTCGAAAGCAAGTACACCAATCCAGGCATTACCGCTATTGCGATGGCGTGCTCTAATCTAAGTTGCAGAGAACTGACACTCAAAGTCAGTTTTGGGGAGGGAGAGTGGAGGAGCGGCGGCGAGTTCGTCGTACCAAAGGCCATTCATAAGTTTGATCTGATGCCGGCGTTTTCATTCAGAGCCCAACCAGCCTATATTCCTGCCGCGCTCCGAGAGGATTATGAGGAAGCTTGCAAAATTCGCGATCTCAGCCCGAAGGCGAGCGCGACGTTGGCGAGACGCTGCCTTCAAGGAATGATCCGCGATTTCTGTGGGATCGCGAAAGCCACCTTAGATCAAGAAATCAAGGAACTCCGAAAGAAGCTGGACGATCGAACGGCGCCAAGTGGCGTGACTCACGAAAGCTTAGACGCGATCGATGCCGTTCGGAAGGTTGGCAATATCGGCGCGCACATGGAGAAAGACGTCGACTTGATTGTCGGCATCGAGCCCGGAGAAGCTCAAATGCTCATCGGCTTGATCGAGATGCTATTTCGAGAATGGTACGTTGAGCGGCATGACCGAACCAATCGCCTCGCGACGATCACTGCACTTGCAGAAGAGAAAAAGAAAACGATCGAAGAGCTGAAGGCGGGCCTCTAAAACGCCCGCAGAGTCCCCTTCTTAGGCTTCAGCCGCTCACGACAAGGCAGCTGATGTTAGTTTGCCGCCTGCTTCACCCCGCAGGCGGCAAATTCATTTTAGACCGCGCGCAGCGTGCCTTTGCGGGCCTTCTTTTCCATCCGTTCGCGCTCGTAAATCGATCGGCTACTAGTAGACCCCGTAAAGGGTGACGCCCATGATCTGGCTGGCGAGAATACTCTGCGCGCGGGCTGCGATGCGGGTACCGGCCGGAATCTGAATTGGGAAATGAGCACTTGGGCTGCCGGTGATGCTTGCTGCAGCCCCGTTCGTTGAGAGCTTAGGACGGCCGATCGGATAATTCGGCAGAATGACCTGCTCAGATCCCGCGCCTCCAATTGCGATGTCGAAGAGAAGGGAGTCGATGCCGGTGTAGGACGCCGTGGAGTTCTGATTATCCACTCGCAGGACAAAGCCTTTATAATCCTTCGTTGAGGATGCCGTCAGCTGCGCATACGAGCCTTTGGTGTTTGCCGCGCCGGTAGTCACCGCCGTTCCCTGGCCCGATGCCCAACCGATGCTATCGACGCCAGCGCAGCCCTCCGCGTTGGTGAAGGAGCCATCGAAGAGGGTCACGTTCGCATACACGGTGTCAGTGGCCCCAGAACAGTATCCGGCGGCGCTCAGCCGGGTCCCCGCGCTGATCTGAATGGGGAAAAAGTAGTTCGCAACATCGTAGGCGGCCCACAGGGAAGGTATGATCAGGTCGGGGATCAGCACCTGTTCCGATCCTGACCCACCGATCGCCAGGCGAACGCTGTTCTGCACCGCCGTATTCACGCCCGCATTGCTTTGCAACGACACCAACACAGCGCAAGTGTCGTAAGGCGTAGAAGCAACCAGTTGCGCGTAGGAGCCGTAACTCCCATTGCCGCCGGTCACAGCAGTCCCGCGCGTCGACGCCGTGACGGTGCCCTGGTCGTTCGCATTGCACATGTCCATCGATATTCCGGGAAGTCCGCCGGGCATTCATTTTCTCCTCTTTGAATTCATTCTGCTCAAGATGCTGCCGGCCTAGCGGCAAAATTCGTTTAGACGGCGCGCAGCGTGCCCTTGCGGGCCTTTTTCTCACGCGGGCGCGCTGGAGCCGGCTATACGGAGCCGACGACAGGCATAGCTGTTGCTGTGCCGCTGTCAGCTCACCCATTCCATGCCGTGAAGCCGGTCGGGATCGTGTCGGCAAACGACGTGCTCCCGACATTAAGAGTCGCGCTGGCTGCTACTGCGCCGGAGATGCAGAAGC
>NZ_PYFX01000008.1 GCF_003020115.1 Bradyrhizobium sp. MOS002 | reverse complement strand
CCGTGCCTGCGGCAGTTAGATTGCCGTTGCTCAACGTAAAAATGGACGCTTTGGCTGCGGGATCCCATGTCGCTGCCGACGTGAGGGCGCCAGATCCGATCATACTCAGTGGAAAGGGAAGAAAATTCATAGCCGTTCTCCTTTATGCTTTGCTGCGGGCGTTTGCTTCAGCACACCCCTGGGTCATGCCAACTTACCGGCTGTCTTCAGGAAGTTGAGCGAGGCGTTCATGCCTTTCAGCTCAACCTCCTCTTCCTCATGAGCGACGCCAATCGCCTGCGTGTTGGTGTCGATCGATGCCTTAATCGTTGTTTTCAGAACCACAATCTCCGCCGTCTGCGCGTCCTGCTTAGCGATCAGAGTTGAGAGCAACGACGCCAGATTGGTGTTTGTGTTGGCCGCGGCCGGCGTTGCCGTCGGCGTGGAAACGCCGGGGATAGACGAACCCGTTCCCGGCAGGCCAGACGCGGCCACGCTCCCGGCCAATCCGGTCCCGATCAGCCCCGTGAGCGACGACTGGACCTGCGCCAGGATCGACTGGTAGCCCACGGTCGAGCCGTAATAGTCCTTTGCCGCCTGCAACAAATTGTCGGAATAGCTGGTGATGTTCTGGATCGCGTTGGCGTCGCCGCTCTTGGCCGCGCCGAGCTGCGAGGTGAACTGCGACTGCGCCGCTGCAAGCCGATCGCCCGGCGCCAGCGTGGACCCCGAACCCGCCGTCAGGTTGTCCAGGTACTGCTGAATCCGCTGCATCTGAGCGAGGCGCGCGTCGGCAAGCTGCTTTTCAGCCGCGACAGCCTGATCCGTGAACGTCTTGATGACGCCGAGCCGCTCCGCTGCGAGCGCCTGGTCGAGCAGGAGCAGATTTTCGGGCGAGATGCCCCCAGCAACGGCCGCGTCACGCTCCTGCTTCGCCTTGGCGTCAAACAGCGTGAGAGCCCCGCCCTGCGTGCTGGTGTCCGTGGTGGCGGTCAGAAGGCGCAACTGAAGATTAAGCTTCTGGGTGGCGTCCGCTGCGAGTTTGGCCGCCGCCGCAGTTGCCGCCGCCGCCGCCGCTTCCGTATCGATGAACTCATGGACGGCGTTGGTAAGTTGCGGGAACTCCGCGATCAGATCCTGGAACGCCTGCCCGGTCAGTTTGGCGCCGTTGACCGCGGTCTGAGCGGTCGAGATCAGCCAGCCTTGCAGAACGCCCGGCTGGACACCCTCGGCCGCCAGATCATTGAACTTCTGGATCGCGTCGGTGATCGTGTTGAGGTAGCCGACGCCGGAGTTATTACGAACGTCCGCGATGAGGCTGTTGGTGTCGCTTTCGACTTTCGCGCGCCTCGCGGTTTCTTCGGCCTCTAAAATTGCGGCCTGCTGGCGAGCGATGGCATCGGTGATCCGCGCAGTGCCCACCGCTGTTGCCAGCCCCATCTGCTGAAGCGTCTCGATCAGGCCAAGGCCTTCGTCCGCGACAGCCTTCATCTTCTGCTGGAGGTCCGTCATCACCGGGTTTCCGTTGATGAAGGTTTCGGTTAGACGCGAGACGCCTTGGTTAAAGGTGTTCTGGAGTTGCGCGACGGCTCCAAAATCCTTTGCTTTTGCCGCGGCCATCGCGAGCGTGTCATAGGTGTTGCGGAGTTGGACGATCTGGCTGGTGAGCGGGCCGAGATCAAAGCCCCTTGCCGCACGGTTGAAGGCAACAACCTGGTCGGTCATTCCCTTCCATGCGTCTTGGGCTTGCTTCAGCTCCTCGGCCGCCTTCTTCTGCGCTTCCGAGTTTCCGGTGATGAGTTGCGTCACCAATCCGATGCCGGCTTCCACGTATCCGGTAATGCTTGTTGGATCCTTGATGATATTTGCGATGCCGGCATTGGTCAGTGACTTGCCGAGAGCTGCCGCTGACTGTGTCAGGGATTCCATTGCGCTCTTACCTGACAAGACTCCCTGAACGAAGTCCTGAGCAAAGGTGATTGAGAGGTCCTGTGCAGTTTGTCGGATTTCTTTGATCTGATCGTTGAATCGCATTGCCGCGGCCTCAGGGCTCGCCAGCGCCGTGGCAAGGTCGGGGAAGAGGCCCTTAAGTTGCTGCGCGATTTTGACGTCCTCGGGCGAGAGGAACGTGGTCTGCGTTTCGAATTTGATTTGATCGTGGACACGCGCCAAGGCGAGCTTTTGCGCAGCTTCTCCTGCGCGCGTGCCGAGATCGTCCCACGCTGCCGCGTACTGCTGTAGATTGGTCTTACCGTCGCGCAGCGCCGCGGCCGTCAGGTCGGCGATCACTTTCGCCTTCTCTTGCTCTGCCACGCTGCTGCCGACCGCGCCGGCCTGCGCGTTGGTCTGCAAAATGTATTTCTCGACGCTCTCGGTTGCGCGGTCGAGCGCGTCCTTGGTCGCCTTTATAACCTTGGCATCGGGCAAGCCCAAGCGAGCGCGGTCCTCTTCGGTCGGAGCCTTCCCGTTGATCACGTCAAGGGCGGAGCCAACCGCCTTGAGCGCATTGTCGACCTTCGAGGCAGCCTCAACCGTCTTGATGAGTTGAGCGGCGACCTTCTGCAGCGCCGGGTCGGCCAGTGCGATCTTCGCGACCGCTTCGGTGAACCGGGTCACGTCGGGCGTGCCGGCCTTGAACGACTGCTGAAGATCGACAATCGCATCTTCGAACGGGCCGAACTTTTCGCGCACGGTGTTGGTGCCGCCCCCGAACAGACTGCTGATCACGTCGACGCCGCGGAAGTTCGATGGCTGGGTGACGGCCTTGATCGTGTTGCCCACCTCGTCCCGTAGCTTCTGCTGCAACTCGATCTGTTGCTGCAAGAGCTGAACCTGGGTCACGTTCTTCGATTGCTCGAACCATTTGCGCGTCGAATCCGTGACGCGATCGTAGCTGTCCTTGATCACTCCGAGCAGGCGATTGTGCTCGGCGAACAGCTTCTCTGTGGTCGGCCCTTGCTCCTGCAGATAGTGAAATAAAGCCTTGGCGCCTTCCAGGACCGTTCCGAAACCGATGCCGGCGAGTCCGAGCGTGCCGAGCGTGCCGCTAAGCGATCCAGACAGTTGCATCGTGACGTTATTGATTTGGCCGGCCTGCTGTTGAAGGTTAGACGTGGTGGCCTTGATGCGGCTCGCCATCTCGCCATAGCTAACGCCGGCGCGGTCGGCCATGCTCCTCAGCGTGCCGGTCGCGACGCCGGCCTTCGCGGCCGCGGCGGCCAGTGCATCGCTGGCGCCAGCCGCTTGATCGGCCGCACCGCTGAGGCCCTTTAGCGCAGTCGTCGCGGTTGTGGCCTGCGTTGAATCAACTTTCAGACCCAGTTCGGCCACGTCTGACATCAGCTCAGCCCTTCAATTTCGTGGGCCGCGCGTTGCCGAGGGCGATCTTCGGCGTCAGCTTCGGGCCAGGCGTCGACGGGCCGGCGCCGCTGACGGTTTTGCCGTTGTCGCCGGTAACCTTGCCCGCAATCGCGGCCTGCACTTCGCTCCATGTGCCTTCGGCTGGTTGCGTTTTCATGCAAAATCTCCGCTGGTGAGGTATTCGGCCGCAGCGTCATTGGTGTTGCGGGCCACGAGCAATGAGCCCTTCTGATACTGCGTCGAGAGCGTCGTCCCGCTCGACCTGTTCGTGGCGCCGGACCCGGCAGAGAGCGTCACGGTGCCGCCGCCCATCATGATGAAGCCCACGTTGAAACACTCCGGCAAAGCGCCCGGAACGGTGACGGTCACGTTGGATCCGTCGTCGCAGCGGAGGATTTTGCCATTGTCGTCCAGGCTCAGTGTTCGATCGCCCGTGAAAGGGATGACGCGATCACCACCTGCAAGCATGTTGGAAAGAAAGATTGAGTAATGCGCCAACGCGGACACGGCTCGAACCCTCAAGCGCAGGTCGCCTCGGTTGGCCGGTATTCGCAACGGTGCGCCGTTCAAGGCGCGCGCGATGTCGCCGTCGTCGTACACCAAGCTTGCCTCGCCGGCCGTTGTCACCTCGATGACCCGACCGTACGGAATTACGATTGTTTCGCTGCTGCCTTGAGAGATCGTGCCGGCGAATGTCGTCATTGCAACGCGCTCCTGGAGTTGGCCGGGTCGATCGGCTGACCGGTCACCGGATCGATCTGGAATTCGGGTTCGAGGCCTTCGCGTTCGCTTGCGATGCGGACGATCTCCGCTTCCTCGTCAAACTCGGGACCGAGAATGGATCTCCGCTTGAGCTCGGCGCGCTCGGTCTCGGCCGAGATCACGCCGCGGGTCTGCGCGGAGGCGAGCACTTGGGCCTCTGCCGCACCATTGCCGCCGAGCACTGCAAAGTCGGTTGCAACGTTTGCGGTAGCCGTGTCGGCGACGCCGAGCCATTGGGCGGTGTAGGCGAGACCTTCGTCGAGGCCGTTCTTGAGGGCGAGTGCCCAGGCTTCAATCGCGCTGTGAGCTCGTGAATTGTCGACGCCGGCCGCGGTCGCGGTGACGCCTGCCTTGGGAATCGTCGGCTCCATGGCGAGCTTCGAGAAGACGTCCAGAACCCGCTCGGGGCCTTTTCCGATTTGCTCAACCAGGGAAGCATCGGGGCCTAGCAGTTCCCACTTGGCGTTCCCCTCCATGCTGGGAGCGTACAAAACGGTATGAGGCCCCATCTGCACCTCGGCCTCGCCCGTGGGCTTCGTGAGCCCTTGTCCGGCGAGGATCGGCCAGCCAGACAGGTTCTCGATCTCGGTCTGCCGAGCCAGCGCGCGGAAATACTCCAGCGCCATAATGGCGAGCCCGTAGCTCCAAGGCCGGTTTTCGATGGCTCCCTTGCGCTTGCCGGTGAAGATGCGCACGAAAGGCACTTCTGTCACCGCGCTGAGCACGCCGCTGTCCGTCTGCGCGAAGTTTCCGTCGGCCTGCTGCTGCCACAAGGTCCACCACACGCGGCCGTCGTCCTTGATTTCGACGACGCGAATATGTGGAATACAGCTCTCGGTGAAGCCGTCGGCGACGATAGGTCGCTCCCACCATCGGGCATGACTGACGATTTCGCGACCTTTGACGAACGTGGTGCGGACGTCGATCAGATTCCCGGCCGGGATGTGCACCCAAAAGGGCCTGAGACCCTGGCCCTTTTCTTCGGCCAGCGTCTTGGACCGGCCGTCCGCGCGGGGAATATTGCGCGAAAAGTCTACAAAGAACGTCGCAACGCCATGGCTCACGGCATCGTCGAAGATCGAGCGCGCAAACACGTTGAGATCGTTGCCCTGACCATCGACGTCCTCGGCAAACGTCTTCATGCGCGCGTCCGGCTCGCCTGCGAGCGCCACCGGACTGGTGAAGGGCTTTGCTGTGATGCTTTCCAGCGCGTCGGGGAAGATCGGCCGCCACGGCGCCTCGCGGAGCCTGCGCTTGTGCTTTTCCGGGGTCTCGCACTCAAACTTCGGAAGAAATCTCTCTCCGCAATTCTTGACCGCGTCGTGGCCTTCGGTGACCAGGTCGATCAGCTCCCACTTCTCGCGCATGCACGCGATGTCGGCGGAAACGGTGTCGGGGCCCGCCGGCATCCCGGGAGGCCTGGGCAGGTCGAGCGGAATGTTGATGAACCGAGGCGGTCCGCCGCCGAACAGCGAGCGCCAGAATGACTCCGATGCCACTTAGGCGGCCCTCCCGACTTCGTCCGCCGAGGCGTCGCGCCACTCACGGGCGGCCATGTCGAATACGCGGCAGACCTCGACCTGCTGCCCGTTGATCAGGCGCTGCTCCACCTTCATCGGCAGTTCGCCGTTTCGGGCTTCGCCGACCTTGGCGATGCTTTCGAACACCTCGCGGCTGGTGCCGATGATCTCCCGCAGCTCATTTCGAGCCTTGCCGGTGACCTCGTCGACAACCAGCGCGACTTCCTCGAGATCGGCGATCTCGCTCAGTGCCTCGCCGTGTTCGCGCTGCAGCTGCTCGTGTGCGATGTGCTGCCTTATCAGCGGGTCCACGCCGCTCAGCGCCGGAATGGCATTCACGATCGCCGCCGCGACGGTCGGATCCGTCCTGTGTTCCTTGAGAAACGCCTCGCGCTGCTCGCGGCCCATCATGCGCATGGCGGTGCGGATTTCCTTGTGCTCCTCAATCTGCTCTGGCGTGGGCTTGGCGAGCTTGAGGGAGCCGCGCCTCTCGGCGATGTCAGCCTTGACCTTGTCGACCGCGGCGCGCGCGCGGCGTAGCGCCGGGATCTCATCGGTCACAGCGCCGCGGGCAAGCTGCTCGGTCACCCCCAAGGGCGTGAACTGGCCGGACTTTTCTGTCTCGCCCCGCTTAGTCCGGAGCGTGTCGACCGCGGCGATCGCGCTCTCGTACGATGCGCGAAGCTTTGCGATCGGCGAGTCGTCTGGACCATCATAGACAAATCGGCCGATGCGCTTCTCGGGGCGCTTTCCTGGTGCGATGTGTGACGGGCCAGCCCATTTGGCCTCGTCGCTCGTGAAATAGCGATTTGGGCTAGCCGTGCCGTTCATAATCTGCGCGATGGTTGCCATTTTCAGCCCCAACTGTAGCGGCCGACCAGGTCGGCGCCGGTGATGTGAATTCGGTTGCCGTCGGCGGCGTAGTGCAGCGCCATGCTTGCCGCGGCGCAGACGTCATCGTGGCCCATGGGCGGGTGATCGATGGAATCGCGGCCACCTCTCGCGGTGCGCCGCTCCAGGCCCGCGAGTTGGTTGATCAAGACCGGATGGTCGAGCAGATCCACCTTGCCGGAATTGATGCGGGGCAGAAGCTGCCGGTACAGGTCATTGGTGACCAAATCGGACACGCGATACGTGATCCCGTGCTTTTCCATCGCCTCGCGCGGCCAAACGCCGGCGTACCGGTCACCCCGGGTGGTGGCGATGCCGTAGGCCTTGATCGTTTCGGCGAATTCGCGGCAGACCGAGTCCGGGGAGAACGGCGGTTTGACCTCTCGCACGCAATCGAGCACGGCTATGCCGGTCAGCTGTTCAAAATGCGCTATGGCGAGTGTCATGGAATCGCTGGATCCACCGGAGGGATCGACCGCGGCGACATATTGGATTCCTTCAACCGGCGGCCGCTCAAGGCAGTTCGGCTCTACAACGGCTTCGATCGCTTCCCGTGAAATGAAGGTCTGAACGTCCGTTCTAAAATCGGCGCCGTACTCGGCCGATGCGCTCGCGGCATCGCGAACCATTGCTCGATCGATGACCGACTGAGGGATGGTCGCGTTCATTTCCCGGGTGCTGGCGCGCCACACCATGACGGCGGGATCGTCCTTGCCGAAGTAGGTTTTGTAGGCGTCCCAGAGCGCGCCCCGCTTTGCGTACGGGGACGAGGCACAGAGCAGCACAGAGCCCGGGATCGACGCCATGCCCGGCCGCAGCGCGTCGAGAACGGCATAGTCGGGCTCGGCCGCCTCATCCGTCTGCCAGAACGCGAGCTCATCACACAGCACAGCGACGAACGCGTATCCGCGGGAGGTCCGAAAGGATGCGGTGCCGACCTCGATCGTGACCGAGTTGTTCAGGTCGATGCCGTCGGCGCGGAGCTGGCCCTCGATCATCTTCGCCAGCATGGGGGTGCCGGTGATGATGCCGCGCACGTAGCGCATGATGACGCGAGCCTGCTTGCGATCGGCCGCGATCACCATCACCGTGCCGCGTTCGCCAGGGCCCAGATATTGGCCGTAGGATTTGAAACAGGCGAGGAACACCGCAATCAGCGCGAGAATGAAGCTCTTGCCGGCGCGGCGCCCGCAGATCAGCCAGGCCTCCATGAACGCGCCCAGAGGCAGGTACTCGCGCCCCGTATGTTTACGGTAAGTCGCTTCCTGCTCCGCGGTCATAGGCAGGCCGAACAGCGCGGCGACGAAGGCAAACCACGGCTGCCACGTCGCCGGGTCGCGAAACCAGCGGCCGAACAGCTTCTGATCGTTGATGGCCTCGAGCAGGGTCATGCCGCCGCCGTGGCTCCCTTGAGGTAGTCGGCGAGGTCAGGCTCGGCTTCGGGCTTGCGCGCGGCTGCCTTGCCCTTGAGATTGTCGATCAGGCGCCGGCTCTCGGAGCAGAGGCGGACCATATCGTCAACATTGACCTCGTGGCCGTTGATGATCTGGGCCTGCGCCATCTCGGCTCGGACGGCCAGCGCCGCGGCCTGCTTGACCATCGCCTGATCGCTCGCGGTGAGGCGGCCACCGATTTCATCGGTGTAGGCGGTCACCAGATCGCGGAATCGACGCCCATGTTTCGAACGGGCATCGACGCCGATCACCAACCGTTTTCCGTTGGTGACTGCGGACCTGCCCTGACGGGCGAAACGTTCAACTTGCTGCGGACTAATGTTCGACATTCCGCGAACATGCGCACGCGCGGGCCGCCTGTGAATAGGTCGAGGGGGTGCAGCACCGCGCTCATCGCGGCGTCTTGCGTGCTGATGCGTTCAATGATGGGGATGGGCCGTGCAGAATTATTTCGTCACTGCGACGCGGGCCCCTCAATAATCGCTAAGATGTTCGCGGCGCCCTCTATTTCGTCACGCCTGAGAAGCTCCTCAGCGAGCCTCTGGACTCGGTCTACATTCGCCGTAACGATCCGATGCGCCTCAGCTTCCGCCCAGCCAAGCTCGATTGCAATCCGATCGGGAGCGATGCTGTTCAGGACAGCGCTCATGTCCCCGGAATCGTAGGTGATGCCGTCAGACGCTTCACCCGAGACCAGTTCGGCCGCCCAGCCCCCCATGGCGACGATATTCTCGCGCTGTCGCTCCTCGGGCACCGCGGGATTGCCGGCCGGCGTGTGGTGGGACCTACCAAAGCTCTCGCCCTGCCGGCGGATGGAGACGAGTATTGGTGTGAAGCCTTGCGACCACGCCACAACCGAATGGCCTGCTTCGTGCCAAGCCGTGCGCCTGCGAGACGGTAGTTTGTTCATGCTCAACCCTTGCCACTCATGGCGCGATGCGAGACAGCACGCGCATCACCTGCACCGGCGACCACTGGCCTTGGCCCCGGGCCGTCGGGATGCTGGCAGCGTTCAGCCCATCGGCAAGGGCCTGCAAAGAGGCAGCGCCGCCTTCCTGGAGGGCCTTGATCGTGGGGGCTAGATCCACCGCTCTCTCTGCCGCACGCTTCCCAGTGGCCGCTGCGCCCTTCTTGGCGGCCTTAGCCGTCGGCACGGTGCCGCGGTTGCCACCCAGCTTCTTGCCACGCCGCTTCGCCGCGGCCAGTGCCGCCTTGGTCCTGGCGCTGATCATGCCGGCCTCGAGCTCGGCCACCGCAACCATCTGCTGCAAGAGGAAGCGACCGGTCGCGCCTTCGATCTGGGGCAGGTCGGCGAACCGAACGTCGACGCCGGCCTCCAGCAACCGGGACAGGAAGGCCACCGAGCGCGTGAGCCGGTCGACCTTGCTGACGATCAGCGGACAGCGGTGCACGCGCGCCGCGGCCAGGGCCTTGTCCAGCTCGGGCCTGTCCGATCGCTTGCCAGACTCGACCTCGACGAACTCCGCAACGATCTTCCAGTCGCCACCATTGAGGTAGGTCGCGACGGCGGCGCGCTGCGCATCCAGGCCCAGCCCAGAGCGGCCCTGCTTGGTGGTGCTCACGCGGTAGTAGGTGATGAATGCCCCGGTGTTAGCCATGCCCAATCCCCCATTACAGTGCCGTCAACGTTCGTTGACAGTTATGTAATGGAAGATCGAGCCGCGCAAGTCACGCTTTCGAGATGACCTTAAACGTCCGGAGCGCGGACATTTCCACGACGGACCACTTCCAGTCCGGAAGCGCTGACCAGATCAGCAGATCAGCCCTCGGTCTCGCTTACTTTTTTGCCCCAGGTCAGCCTTTGCGCATGGCGGGCGATCTCGAGCAGCGCGGCGTCCAATTCGGCCTTGATGGCGATGGGCTTATTCCAGCCCGTTGGCTTGTAGACTGGAAGGTCATGGATGCGGGCCCGGTATCTGGCCGCTTCATCCGAGCAGCGCATGTGCAACCCGATCTCTTCCCACCCGACGCAGATCGGGGAGGCCCATGTGTTGGCGTTCTCGGTATTGCTCATGCGGTGGTCTCAGTCTCCGTCACGGTTGATTTTGAACAGGTTGCTTCGCGTCGGCTCGATCGCCCCCTCCCCGCACAAGCGCGCCGCGATCCCGAGGCCGATCATGTTCAAACTAGTCTTGGAGTGCCTACGGGCTTTGTGACCGAGAGCCGCTTTGGCTATGTCGACGGCGCTGGCGCCGGATGGGCTCCGCCTCACGATGGCGAGGACGCGAAGGTCTTGGTCCCTCAAGCTGCGTCCTCCCTACCCGATATATCGATAGTAGTAGGGGTTTCCCCACCATGCGCTGTAGTGTGGGTTTCCCCACCATGAATTGGCTGTTTTCGGTGGGGACTATCCCCCCTGAAACTTGGTGTTTTCCCACACTGGGGTTTTGTTTTTTGCGACTTGGCTGACCTTGCTGCCTTTGAAATGGCGGCCGCCTGCTCAAGCGTCATGATCTGGCGCCATTCGTTGGTGCCGTGCGCGATCTCGCCCTTGCTGTGCCGGTAGGTTAGCCGGAACAGGTTTGGTCGCCGCCATTCAGCATTACCTGCCCGGCCAGGCCGCGTAATCCTGAGAAAGCCGAGCGCGACCACTTCCCGAATGGCCGGCCCAATGGCTTGCCGATCGACCCCATACTCCTGAAACTGATCGTAAGTGACGGGCAGCCGACCATTCTCGTTGCCGCCATGATGGCCCAGTTCGATCTCAACCCGGTCTAACACTCGCCGGCCAGACAGGGTGAGGACGCAGAAGGCTGGCGATTCCAGCATCTCCACAAGTCGAGGCGCAAACTGCCCGGGAATTCGTTTGGCGCTGCTACGGCTCATCGAACACCGCCAGACATTGCGCGCTCCAGCAGCGCTCTGATCGCCCTGTCCATGCAGGCAATTTCGCGCGCGATCAGATCTTCGCTAACCCCCTTTCGACGCATGGCGTCGGCCTGCAGCTTGACCTGATGCGCTATGTGGCGCTCACCCGCGTCGGCACTGAGCTCAGCGGCATACCGCGCTTGGCGGGCGATCATGTCTCGGCGCCTGGCCAGCGGAAACGGGAAAACCGCAGCACTCACTTTTCACCCGCCTGCTCGAGGATGCGGTGAAAGGCTGCCCGCGGCACCTTGATCAACTTGCCGATACGGATCGTGGGCAGATCGCCGCGTTTGGCAGCCTCGTAAGATGCGTTACGCGTCAGGCCGAGCAGCGCGCCAGCTTCTGGCACATCGTAAACAAGGCGGGAGTCGTGATGGTTGTTATCATCGCTCGTCATTGTCAGGCCCTTCTTTCGTGTGAATTACACGAAAGATACGCGTTCGTCTTTTGTCCTGCAATGATATTCTTTACAATCACACGAAAGATGGACTAGGACTTCCTAGTCATGGCCAGTCTTGCGAGCTTCCACCGAGTTCTTGCCCCCCTGCTGGGGTTCTCTGAGGCCGCCCTTTACGAACGCCAGAAAGCGCTCGTGCGGATCGGAGCACTTCCCAAGGCCACAGGACGTGGATGGGCGAGCGGCGGAGCGGCTGCAACTCCGGATTCGGTGGCTTGGATACTCGTGTCAGTACTGGCGACAGATAATCTTTCGGAAGTGCCGGAAGCGACGCCAGCTCTCGCCAACTGCCGGATCGGAACGAAGCGGCGCGGCCCTTTCGCGGCGGAGACAGGCTTCAAAGATGCAGTAGCACAGGCCCTCGCTGACGCCGGGCTCGCACGAAAGATCACCTCGATCAGAGCCGTTCGCAAGCTCTACGGCGGCTCGATTGGGCTCGAGAATGGGCAGGGCGTCAACTTCATAGGGCTCGCTGATGCCCGGCCTCCTGCTCTCTTGACCGTCGAGGCGAGCTTGTTTGGTGGCGACGATCTTGTCGCTTTGGCGCAAACGCTGGAGGCACAGACATGACAGGCCATATACGCCCCCGTGGAGACCGCACATGGGAATTGAAATACGACGTCGGCACCGACGCCGCCGGCAAGCGAAAGACGCGCTACGCCTCGTTTAAAGGCAGCAAGCGCGAGGCGGCGATCGAGCTCGCCAAACTGATTGCCGCGGCCGCCGCCGGCGAGCAAGTTGACCCCACGCGGATGACGGTTTCTGAATTCCTCGATCGCTGGTTACGCGATTGGGTGCCCGGCAATGTGTCGCCCAAAACCGCCGAGCGATATGGCGAGCTGCTGCGGCTTCACGTCCGCCCCCATCTCGGCGTCGGCCGTGTCCAAAAGCTGCGCGCGGTCCACCTGACACAGTTGTACGGCAAGCTAGGCGCGTCACTTGCGCCCCGGACGGTCGGCCATGTTCATCGAGTCCTCCGGCAGTCTCTCGGTCATGCGATGGATTGGGACATTCTCGCCACCAACCCGGCCGCTCGGGTCAAAGCCCCACACGTCGACCAGGAGGAAGTGGAAACTCTCACAGCGGCCGAGATCCGAGCCGTCCTGGAGAAGGCGCGCGGCCGCCCGATCTACCAGATCGCGGCGCTGGCGCTCGCAACCGGCATGCGGCGCGGTGAGTTGCTTGCCCTCCGCTGGCAGGACATTTCCTTGGATCGATCCCAGATCACCGTGGCTCGATCTCTCGAGCAAACCGCCCAGGGCCTTCGGTTCAAGCCACCAAAGACGCGACACGGACGGCGAACAATTACCCTGCCCGCCTCTGCGGTCGCGGACCTGCGATCGCATTGGAAGGCGCAGCAGGAGCTGCGGTTGGCGCTCGGCGCCGGCAAATCTCCACCAAGTTCGCTGGTTTTCGCGGACAGCAACGGCGAGCCGCGAAAGCCAAACGCCGTCACCAAGGAATGGCAGCGCACCGCTGGCATGGCGAAAGTGACCGCTACATTCCATAGCCTTCGACACACGCACGCCAGCCAGTTGATCGCGGGCGGCATCGATATTCTGACAGTGAGTCGCCGCTTAGGGCACGCCTCAGCAGCAATCACCATGAACGTGTACGCCCACCTGATCCCTCAAACAGACGAGCGGGCAGCAGCGGCGATCGAGACTGCGATTCTTGCCACCGGATTTGCCACCGGACAGGCAATTACGGAACGTGATTAACGGCCATTCAATGAGCGTGGTTACTGGATTTTCTTAAATGAAATCCGACGCACGGTGACAACTCGGTATTAGGCGCAACAGCCGAGAACGCCTTTCAAGACCGGTGCCTTAAACCACTCGGCCACCCTTCCGGACTTTGAAATTGTTTAGCTTTTCGTCGCTTGGCAGAGAACATTTAGAGGACTCTGCTACCGCTTTGCTACCCAACGTCGTCGGTTCGCTTCTTTATGGCGGCTCGCATGGCGTCGTCAACCGCCGCCGCCGCCCCACCCTGCATGTTCGGCATCAGGTGGCTGTAGATGTCCATCGTGATCGCGATTGAGGAACGGCCAAGCCGCTCCTGCACGATCTTGGGATGGATATTCGAGGCCAGCATGTGGCTGGCATGGCTGTGCCGGAGACCGTGCAGCGTGACCTTCCACTCCTTCAGGAACTCGGAAACCGTATGCGTCAGGCTGCGAGGCTGGAGCGGTGAACCGTCCGCCTGGGTAACGACGTGCCAATCACCATCTCCGCGCACGCCGAGGCGCAAGAGTTCCTCAGCCTGCAGGACACGCCACCGGCGCAACTCCTCAACGGCCATGGCCGGCATTGCAATGGTGCGCGCGCGGCCGCTCTTGGCTTCCTTCTCGCGTATCGCGCCGGCGTCGGTCTGCTCGGTGCTGGCAATGACGGCAAGCTGACCGGTCTCAAGGTCGACCGATCGCCACCGGAGGGCGGTAATCTCGCCCCTGCGGAGCCCGCAGAGCGTTGCCAAGATGAGCGGGATAAACAGGCGACGCTCCCGGGCGGCATCAAAAGCCGCTGCTGTAGCGTTCGGATCAATGGTCCTGACGGGCTTGCGTTCGATCTTGGGCCGATCTCGCTTCTCGAGCAGCGCGGCGGGATTGCGGGGGATCAACCGCCAGCGCTCGGCCTGTCCAAGAGCCGAAAACAAGACGCGGTGCATGTGGTGCACGGTGCGGGGGGACAAACCGCCCTTCCCGTCCCGGCGGCCGTTTTCCAGCGCCTTGCCGTAGGCCTCGCTGATATCGATCGGCTGGAGCTTCGAAAGGATCTTGGCGCCGAGCAGTGGGCCGAGGTTCTTGGTGGCGATCTGCTCATAGCGCTCATGGGTCCGCGGCGAGACGTTCGGCTTGATGTGCTTTAGCCAGCGGTCGAGGAATTGCAGGACCGTGACCTTGGAAGGCTCGACGTAGCCGCCGCCGTTCATTTCGGTGATCAGCCGCGCGCATGCGTCCTGCGCCTGCCGCTTGGTGCCCTTGAAGCTGTGCCACTTGCGCTTGCGCTTGCCGGTAGCCGGGTCGCGCTGATCAAGGATGATGGCCCAATGGCCGGGCGAGCGTTCGCGGATGGAGCCCTTCATTTATCATTCCCCTTTTTGCCAATCAGAGCTTCGTAGAAGTCGACGAGCTGGCTTTTCTGAGCGTTCAGTTCCCGCGCTCGCCGCTCGAGCTCGACGATCATTTCCCGAGCCGCGATCTGAGCGACTTCCTGCATCTCGAGCCGCGTAAAGGACTCCGTCAGCCGCGCCTCGATCTCGTCCGTTCTTGTGCGGCCGCTCTTTTCCCGGGCAGCGTCGATTTTCTTAAGGAGCTTCGCGCCTAGCCGGATGCGCAAATGCTCTTGATCCTTTTCCGCCATTCCCGTGCTCCGTTGGTACGACAAGGGATGACATAGCACGGAGCTTCGGGATTAGGAACAGAAAAGTACCATGTGGGTACAAAAACGTTCTTGCAGGGTAGCAACGAAGCAGCCAGCTTTCGGTAGGTACGATTTTGTACCACAAGGAGCTGAGCAATGACGGAGAAGGCGCTTACGATCAGCGTACCCGAGGCCGGGCAGCGCTACTTTGGCCTTTCGAGGAATGCGGCCTATGCCGCCGCAGATCGCGGGGAAATCCCCACCATCAAGATCGGGCGGCTGCTGAAGGTGCCGGTCAAGGCGCTGGAGCAGATGCTCGAAAACCCGCGCAAGACGGAGGCCGCATAGATCATGGCCTCAAAAATGGAAAACCCCGCGCTGGCGGCACGGGGTTGTCCGGTAACTGTTCAGGCGGACGGCTCGAACAACCCGGAATATGCTCTCGCCACCCTTCGCAAGCAATACCTCGCTGAGATATTCGCGTTGCCCGCCCAAACCGCCGTCATGATCGCGGAGCTCGCTTTCGGTGAGGTGCGCCAATGAGCCGCGAAAAACTCCCAAATCGCCGGCCGAACGAGACGCAAGAGTTCGAGCGCGACGGAATCCGTGTGATCCTCACCACCGGCTATAGGCCGGATGGAGAGGTTGGCGAGATTTTCCTGAACGCCGATCGGTCCAACAGCATGCTCGACGTGCTCATGTCTGACGCCGCAATCATCGCCAGCCTTGCGCTGCAGTACGGCGTTTCTCTGCGGCAGATCTCCCATAGCATCAAGCGCGACAAGTTCGGGATTGCGTCGTCTCCAATCGGCGCTGCCCTTGACCGCATCTCCAAACCGGAGGCGCTGTAATGCACATCAAAGCCCTAAAGCAGCAAATCGATTGCATCCGCGATCATGGCCTCGAGCACTATGCGCGCGGAGAGCAGGAAGAGCTTGCCAGGAAATTCCTGGAAGCCGCACGCCTTATTCAATCAAGCAAGACAGCCGGGTTCTTGGCGTCCCTGGTGCCCTCCAATCCCAGGGGGACTGCATGACAAACTGCATTCTCGGTATCGATCCCGGCGCTTCCGGAGCGATCGCGTTCTATTTTCCCGGCCATCCCGAACGAGTGGCCGTGGAAGACATGCCGATCGCGGCCGGTGAAGTGGACGCCGTGAACCTCGCACGGCGCATTGCCGCTATGGCGCCTGATCTCGTCTTCCTGGAGCGGGTCAATGCCATGCCAGGACAAGGCGTCTCGTCCACCTTCAAGTTCGGGCGCGCTTATGGCGTAGTCCTGGGGGTGATTGGTGCGGCGGCAATTCCCTTACACCTTGTGACGCCTTCCAAGTGGAAGGGGCATCTCCGCCTGTCCTCGGACAAGGAGGAGGCTCGCTCACTAGCGCTAAGGCTGTTCCCGGCTTGCGCCGACCACTTCAAGCGCAAGAAGGACCACGGCCGCGCCGAAGCCGCCCTGATAGCCCGCTATGGAGCCGAAACCTTGCGTCTGATCGGGGGTGCGGCATGAGCCATCCCCTCATGGTCTCCGACCCCAACATCCGAAAGCAACTGCAGCTCGCCGGCCTCCGCTTCATGTGCAGCCGCGCGCGCTGGCTCGAGAGCGAGGCTAAGATCCTCGGCATCAGCCTCAAGAACGGCAATCTTTCGACTGCGGAGGTGGATTCTCGACTCGAGGAAATGGGTGTGCTGCACATCGTGTACCCGGAATTGATGGTGTGCGAATGACGGTGCACGCGCTCGACGTAGAGGCCGAGGTTGCCGCCTTCCGGCAAGAGCAAGACAGGGAGACGCGCGCGCGCCGCGCCAGGCTCAAGTATCCGGTACGCACCATTCAGGAGCTGTCGTTCCTGCCAAAGCCTAAGAACTGGCTTGTGAAAGGGCTCCTCGCCCAAGGCGAAACGTCGGCATGGATCGCGCCGCCCGGCGGAATGAAGTCGGCTTTAATGGCAGAGCTGACCATGTGCGTTGCGAATAAGCAGCCGTGGCACGGCCGGAAGGTCGATCACTGCTATGGCGTGATGTACTTCGCCCTGGAAAGGTCCGACCTCGTTCACCGCAGGCTGATGGCTCACTGCATACGGATGGAGCTTTCGGAAGACGACCGCGACCAGATGCCGGTTATGATCTGCCCCGGCATGGTCGACCTTACGGCGGCCGATAGCGTTCCGCATGTGATGCAGAGCATCAAAGAGCTGAGCCAGGAGTACGGCGTCGGTCCCGGCCTGCTAATCTTTGACACCTTCGCCAAACTCATTGCTGCCGGCGGAGGTGATGAGGACAAAGACAAGGACCAGGGCAAGGTTTTTGCAAATGTCCAGCGCATCAAGGACGCCTGCCATGGCCCGCACGTTGCTTTGGTCGGTCATACAGGCAAGGACGAGACCCGCGGCTCCCGAGGCTCCAACGCCTTCCTGGGGGACGTTGACGTGATGGTGACGATCGCCGGCACCGAGGTGAAGACAGCCACGGTGCTCAAAGCCAACGATATGCCGGAAGGCCCGCTGTTTTCCTTTAAGTCGAAAGTACATGAGTTCGGCTTGGACGAGGACGGAGACCCGATCACGGTCAACATCGTTGAAGCCGCCGACGCGCCGGCCCCGCCGTCTCGGTCGCCCAAGCTCTCATCCAATCAGCAGACGTTCTATCGCCTGCTCTATGATGCGGGGGACGCTGGCCTGACCCTTGAGGAGTGGAACAACGAGGCAAAGGCAGTCGGCCTTGGCGCCAACCGCAAAGCAACCCTGCACGACCTCCGCAAAGCCTTGGAGGATCGATCCATGGTCAGGGAGTGCGGCGGTCGTTGGAAGGTGAACCATGGCTGATGCTCAATCTGCGAGCCAGGGCGAATGCGAGAGATCAGAACCAGCTGCGGGGACTGAGAAAGCATGCCTGTTTGCCGCGGTCCCAGACGAACTCCCCACCGCCGCAAGGTGGACGGGGGCGGGAGGTCACCGGGCATTCGTTCCGAACCTTGGCTCCCGTGCCCCAGCCGTCAACGACGCAGGCGCCACCGCTTGTCCTGTGACAGCCTTCGCCGCAACCCCACGCCGCCTGCGCTTCGCCAGCAAAGATAGCAAGGGCAGTCACGAGCATCGCCAACTGAATACTTTTCATCATCGTGCTCCTCGAAAGACGTCCAGAGTGCACCAATTTGGAGATGTTCGAAAGCCGGCACTTTCGCCCAGGGGTTCGGTTACGGGTTACGGCTCTCTAAAGAGAGCCGAACCGTAACGTAACTCCGTAACCGGTCTGAACCGTAACCGTAACGTAACCCGAACCGTAACCCGTAACTGAGGAACCGAAGACTTGGAAAGGACCCCAACAGCGGCCGGAGCAAGCGGCGAGACCGTTGCGGCTGTCGCCTTGCGAGGCGCTGGCAGGATCCAGCGGCGAGTTTGGCGAGCTTTCATGGCTCTGCCCGAAACCGAACTTACAACGGCGGAATTGGCCGCCTGGTGCTATCCACAATCCAGCGGCAAGCCTGATCGGCATCAGCGCCGAGCGATCGTCCGAGCAGCGGCACGAATGGCTCAGCGCGTTCGGCGCGATCGTCCTGGAGGCGTCGTTTTCCGGGCCTTTGGTAGCAAAGCGGTAGCAACGACACGTTCAGACGTGAGAGAATTTGAGTCGGCTCAATAGTTTAGCGGCTGACAAGCACCGGTTTGGCAATTCGGTAGGAGGCAAAATGCGGGCTCTGACGATCGCAATTCTTTCCCTCACGGCAGGGCCGGCTTTGGCTCAACAGCCCAAGGGGGACGTCTTCCCGCCGAAGCTAGACGGCGTGGAGTATATCCTCCGCTACGGCAATGCACCTCGGCCAGGATGGCATGACGGGCTGAAATACTCTGACAAGACCAAAGCCGAATGCGAACGCCGGCTGGCCTCGATGGAGCCGCCGTCGGTCTGCATGGTGCGGGAGCAATTGGATATCTGATGTCGAATGAGTTTGTTACGACTGGGGGCCTAAGCGGTATTGCTCTCGGGCTTCTCTGGCTTTGGCGAGCAGCGGACTCGTGGTCGCAGTTTTGGTATAACCTCGGCATCCCTTTCATTCTCTGCCCTTTGGTGGGCGGCTCCATCGGTTGGCTGGTTAGCGTTTTGATTGGAGCCAAGTGAGCCACTCTCGCGAGGATCCGCGCAAGTGTCGGCGCATTTCACAACTTTAAAGACCGCGAATCCCTCACCATGTCGATCAGTACTCTTTAGTGCCATTAAGCCTTTGATCCACAACACGTTTTTTCTATCTTCGGATTCCCATCAGACCTATATTGATCGCACCAAATCACTCACTGGTGCGAACCAAGATGCCCGAACAAACGTCCGATCACTTCACCGAGCGAGCCGTCTTCAAGTGTTCGCCTGAGCTGCTTGATGTAATCGACCGCTCGGCGGCTGCGAGCTTCACCACCCGCTCCAACTTCCTCCGCGATACCGTCGTTGAACGGCTCCGGCGGGAAGGTGTGATCCCCTCCCCGCGTGCGACTGTGGCGGGGGCTGCCCAATGAGGATCATTCACAACAAGCTGTACGAAGACCTCTGCGATGAGGTCAGCCATGGCAGCCCATCAGACGCGGTCGCGTTGCTGTTGTTAGGCATCGCCCAGCGGATCGAGGATTGCCGCGCAAATCCCGTAAAACTGACGGACCTGGTGTCCATCCTGCGAGAGAACCCGGACAAGCTGACCAGGGCCGTTCTCCGTAAGAATCTGACGGTGGTGCAGTGATGCGCAAACTGATCCTCGCAGCGCTTATCCCTGCCCTACTAGCGCGCCAGCTTTCGCCGCCGGTACCATCCCCGGCATCAGCATGACGCAGCAGCTTGACGAGTTGGCCAAGCCTCTTGTCGGCGGGAAACTTTACCTCATTCAAGCTGGCACCACGGCTACGCCGCAGAATTGCTATCAGGACACGGGGCTCACCCTGCCCTGGCCCAACCCTGTCACGCTCGATGCTGCCGGCCGTGTGCCTCAGCTCTTCTGTGCTGACGGCAACATCAAGATCCGCCTCACCGACAAGAACGGCGCTCAAAAGCTCGTTCAGGACAATCTGCTGATCGTCGGTCCTTCGGGCGGTGGCGGTGGTGGCGGCACGGTAGACCCAACCACGATCTTCCAAACCGGCGCCTTCATGCAGTTCTATGGGACCGGCTCGCTCACGGGCTGGGTTCGCTGCAACGGCAAGACGATAGGCTCTGCAAGCTCCGGCGCGAGCGAGCGTGCGAACGCTGATGTGCAGGCGCTGTTCCAGTATCTCTGGGGCGCTGATGCAAACCTTGCTGTAAGCGGTGGCCGGGGCGCCTCTGCAGCAGCGGACTGGGCAGCAAACAAGCTGCTGACGCTCCCTGATTGCCGCGGTCGTGTTCTGGCTAGCCTCGACGACATGGGCAACACGGCGGCTGGGCGGCTCACAGCGACTTACTTTGGCGCAACAGCCATCAACCTCGGGGCTGCTGGTGGCGACGAAAAGCACATTCTAACGGTGAATGAGCTTGCCGGCCATCGCCATTCGGTGACGATGAGCGATCCGGGCCATACACATCAGTACCAGTACTACGGCACAGCGGCACGCCAAGACGGCACGCAGGCCGCGACTGTTCAGAGCCAGCTTGTGACGGGAACCACAGGGGCATCATTTACGGGCATCGTGATCCATTCGATTGACAACGTGGCTAATGCCACGGACCCGGTCGGCCTGAGCCTGCCGCACGCGGTCGTGCAGCCGACGATCCTCGCGACAACCTTCATCAAGCTCTGAGTTCAGCAGACACTGAAAGGATGCACCATGACGAGCCGACACCTTCTGGCACAGACCGCGTTCGCCAAACGCAATCCCGAGTGGAACGATGACCTTCGCGGGGCCAATTTCGCCATCGCGCACGCGCGTGGGATGGTTTCCGCGGGCAAGCTGACGCACAAGGAATACAAAGATTATGAGGCCCATCTCTGGCACGAGATGCTCGACAAAATGCCAATGGACGTTTTTTCCGAGATGCAAGCGGACGGCTCGCTTAACGATCTGGAAGCGTTGGCGCGCGGTTATGAAGATGACCGCGATTCCAGTGACGTGATTGACAGCCGGAAGGCGGTCGAGCGGAAGGTCAAGGCTGATGCACTCGAACAGAAGTGGCAGGACGGCACTATCGATAGCAAGACGTACGCGCAGCTTTCCCGTGATCACGTTGGCCGGAGCGAACGTCTGGACGACATGATCGCAGATGAGGATCACGAGGGGGCGGCTGTCGAGGCATTCGGTAGCCGATACGACACTCGGCCCGACCATGACAACAAGCTCGTACGCTACCTCAACGAAAAATACGGCAACACAAAAAACCCGGACGGCAGCAAAGTCGAGCCCTTCTCGTTGAAACGAGATGATCGCTCGAGCTGGGAGAAGGCGACCGACAAAAACGGTGTCACCGATCTCGACGCGGCAGAGGCGTTCGAGCGGGATGAATCTGACGGCTGGCACCCGGGTGGCTATGTCGATCATGAGACCGTGCTCAATCCCGGATTGTCTTTCTCCAACAATCCAAACCAGAGCGGCGAGGATTGATGGCAGAGCAGGACGCGAAAACCGGCCGGTTTCTGCCGGGCAACAGCGGCAATGGTGGGCGCCACAAGGGCGCGCGCAACAAGCTGCATGCCGATTTCATCCAGGCGCTGTTGGACCACTTCCACATGCGGGGCGGTGCGCAAAACGCGGCCGAACTTCCCCGCGGCCAGGCAGCTATTGAGATCGTCTACCGTGAGAACCCGCGCGATTATTTGAAGCTGATCGCGAGCGTGCTTCCCAAGGAATACACCATCGAGGACAACCGGTATGACGACGTCGGCGACGAAGAGCTCAGGGAAATCATCGACGACTTCCGCCGAAAAGCATTTGAGCGAGAAAGAGGCCAAAGCGCTGGCGAAGGCGCAAGCGGAGCTAAACCGGCGCTTAACTGAGAACCGGCTCAAGTACTACCGGCCGTATGCGAAGCAGCGGGCCTTCCACGAAGCCGGCGCAACCTATCGCGAGCGGCTATTCCGTGCGGCCAACCAGGTTGGCAAGACGATTGCTGGCGGCTTTGAAGCGGCAATGCACGCGACCGGCCGCTACCCGGATGACTGGACCGGCAAGGTATTCGATGAGCCCACCTTCGCGTGGGTTGGCAGCCCCACCGGTGAAACGTTGCGAGACAATCCGCAGCGGATCCTGCTTGGTCGCGTGGGCCAGCACGGTACCGGCTCGATCCCGAAAGATGCGATCGTGGAGACCGTGCCTGGCGCTGGGGTGTCCGACCTCGTCGGCACCATCATTGTTCGCTGGGGCGGCGGCGGCGACGTCCAGGCCGGTCATAGCTCGATCGGTCTCAAATCCTACGTTCAGGGCCGCGAGAAATGGCAGGGGGAAACCCTGCATTGGCTCTGGTTCGATGAGGAGCCTCCGGAGGACATCTATTCGGAAGGCCTGACGCGAACCAACGTCACACAAGGACCGGTCTGGCTGACCTTCACGCCCCTGCTCGGCATGTCGGACGTGGTGCGCCGCTTCCTGCTCGAGAAGTCTCCAGACCGCAACGATACCTCGATGACGATCGAGGAAGCCGAGCATTTCACGCCGGAGCAGCGGCAGAAGATCATCACCAGCTACCCGGCGCACGAGCGCGACGCCCGAACCAAGGGCATTCCGATCCTGGGCTCCGGCCGCATCTTCCCGGTCACCGAGGAATCGATCACGGTCGAGCCGTTCGAGATCCCCACCCACTGGCACCGGATCGGCGGCATGGACTTCGGCTGGGATCACCCTTTCGCCGCGGTGGAGCTCGCCTGGGATGCTGATCAGGATGTCGTGTACGTGATCAAGGCGCACCGGCTGCGGGAAGCAACACCGGTGGTGCACGCTGGCGCCATCAGGTCGTGGGGGCCCCTGCCCTGGGCATGGCCTCGAGACGGCCGCCGGGAGACGCTGGAGGGCGCTGGCGTCGCGCTTGCGGAGCAGTATCGGGCCCAGCAGCTCAACATGCTCGACGTCCACGCGCAGTTTCAGGACGGATCAGTCAGCGTCGAGGCGGGGCTGATGGACATGTTGACACGGATGGAAACCGGCAAGCTCAAGGTGTTCAGCAGCCTGCTCGACTGGTTCGAGGAATTCCGGCTATTCCACCGGAAAGACGGCAAGGTCGTGAAGCTGGGAGACGACCTTCTGTCCGCCACCCGGTACGCCATGATGATGCTGCGCTTTGCCGAGCAGATCTATCGGCGGGACAAGCCGCGGCGCCGGCGGGGCTTCTTCTGGGGTGGTGGGCACGACGCGACCGCCTGGTTGGGCAGTTAGGTCTATGCAGAACTGATCGTTCGCGAAACGACCGGAGCGATCTCTCGTTCCATGCGAGAAAGCGTATCCAGGGCCTCCCGTATGGTCGGATACGTTTTGTATCCTGTTTTCCGATAGCGAAAAGTATGCTCCGCGTGATGCGGATCGAGAAGATCGACAACTGCTTTACTTTTCACACTTCGTGACACGTAGCCCAAAACCACTGCTCTTTCGAAAAGCCGACTTAACGAATGGCGAATGTCGCGTTTGGTTAACTCCTTCTGGGTGCCACCATTTGCGATTATGTACGCCTTTAAGAACAGCTCGATACTCTGGGCGATCAGGAAATACTGAGGGCTGCTCAGTTCAGGAAATTGAGAGGCATGGAGGACCTCTGCAGCTCGTCTATATTGAGTGGCGTCAGTAAGATAACTGACAGCTAGGAACTTATTAGATTCCGCTGGCATTGGTCGCGCCTATCCGCCCGATCCCGCCGATTTGGGGAATGATCCCGCGGCTGAGCCGATGAAATCACCGAAGAAAGTAGCGATCCTGTTTCGGGCCTCAGGTGCATCTGCGTTCTTGGCCTCGGCGATGGAGTCTCCGATGGACCGGCCACCCAGATTTGGAGGCACCGCATTCAAAACAGCCAGCGCCTTTGTAGTTAGCCTCAAGCGTTCGCGGGGGCTCAAGCCTCCGCCGTGGACGAATTCCTCCTCGTTCAACCATTGCAGCGTTGCGCCAAACATCTCCTTGAACATGCGTCCCGACTCCAATTTGTCCGTTGGGTCAGTAACCCCCATGATCAGCATCACCGGATAGTCGCTAATGTTCACGCGAATCGGATGGTGCTCCAGCAGCTGATCGAGGATAAGCCCGGCGATCGTCGAGAACTCGCGCATATTGGGTCGTTGATCCATTGGGTTCCTCTAGTTCATCCAACAATATGTGCCCAGCCAACACCGTGAATCCTCAGGGGGTCCGCGCATCCTTCCTCAGCCGCTCTTGGGCAGCAACTCCGTGAGCGCCGGCAGGAAGGGCGTCACCAGTTGAAGGCAATCTGCGCAAAGGGACATGAACTTCTGAAACGCCGCCGGGAAGCCAGGCTGCTTCTGTGATTTGCGCATCTGGTCAACAGCCGACAGAAGATTCGCTAGCTGATCCCCATTCGATACGCCACCCTTTAGAGCTGCCGTCAGATCTCCGAAAACGTCGCCCTCGACGGCGACATTGGTCGATTGATCGTGAGAGCGAATGTTTACACGAGCATTGTTGCCCGACAGTTGGATTGTATAATTTCCGCCTTCACCGTGTTTGAAGGTGCCCTTTCGTCGATATTTGATCTTGTAATGCGCGGGTATGTTTTTCCAACTCTCGAAGTAAGCCGGGTCTAACACCTCGTAGACTTCGTCCTGACCACTAGGAATACGACGCCGGATCTCATCGCCAACAGCGATCGGAATTTTGGTGTCGGTCACGACAATGTTTTCCGGCAGGATCGCCGCCTTCGTTTGGCTGACCTGACCTGTGGCGCTGACGATTTCGCAATCTGATTTAGGCAGGCTGTCAAAAATGCTCATTTCTTTGCTCCCGAGGCTGGATTGCGGATCGCTGGCTTGGGAATATGAGCCGATCCCTGTTCGCGTACAGGTCGCGTGAGGCCCTCTCCCGGTAATTCACGGGCGCTGGCAGGTCAGCATGTTCACTCGATTGGCGTGTTCAGTTTCGGTGCTTGCCGCCCCATTTACGCCGGGGGCTTCCCCTGGAATTGGATGTTGCATTTTTTCTGAATGCTCGCCTGCTCGATCGCGACCATTTGGCCCTTCATGTTGGCGAGCTCCGCGGCAAACTGTTTGTCACCGCCGACAAAAAATGCGGCGGGCCAGAACACGACGATAGCAGCCGCCGTCACCAGGCCGTCTTTCGTCCGCTGGCTGTCTTGGGCGCCAGAAAGGGCGGCCGCTCGCTGCGAAATACCCTGAGCCTCAAGTCCCAATTGTTGGCAGTTGTAGGACTGGTACACGACCGGTGAAACGTACGATGGCGCGATATCCGACGATGCTGACGCACAGCCAGCTAACATGGCGCCAAGCGCCACGATTCCCAAAATGCGCATGAATGTTGCCCCCCGGCCGATTTCTAAAGCGCTACCCAAGCTCAACTAGCGCGCGAGATCAATTGATCTTTCGCTGCACGGGTAGTCCTACGGATTAATGCGCCCAAGGGAGGGGATGGATTTTTAAGCAAATCAGGAGCAGCATGTCCGTGGGCTTAAGAACCCGGACCGAGATATAGCCGCACCATTCCTTGTCAGAATGCCCCTTCGATTGGCGTCGTGGGGTTGCGGCCGAACGTGGTGGCGCATTGGCGTGCGTCCCAACCTGGCCATTATGGCCGGGAGGGCCGCGCTATGTCCAGAGGGGAAACCCTTAAAAGCGTCGCCGCTGGTCTCTCGGCCAGTTCTTAACTCCCGGCTGCCGGTCTGACACCGGCGACGGCCTTAAGAAGCCGATACCGAGAGCAACCACCATGACCATTGAAAGACCCATGTTCCCGCCCAGGCGGCGATTTCTCTTGCAAGCCGCTGGCGTGGCCGCTGGTAGCGCCGCGCTCGGGATGGCACTTCCACTGCCCCACCCGGCCGGAGCCGCTGTGGCGAGTCCGGACCCGATCTATGCGGCTATCGAAGCTCACAAGAGAGCCAAGGCAGCGTTGGAAGCCGCCCTCGACCTGCATTCGGCGCTAGACCGCGAATTGCCGTTCGAAAAATGCCGGTCCCGTGTAACCGCGTGGGAAGAAACCATAGTAGAGACCGATGATCCGCGGTGGATCGAAGCCGAGAGCGCTCTAGAGCACTGCCACGGCGCTGAAACTGACGCGGCCTGCGCTTTGCTTTCCGAGGGGCCGACAACGATGGCGGGCTGTATCGCGTTGCTCAAATACGCCGTCGAAGCCGATACCGATGGTATGAGTTGGCCTGAGGGTCTCTATCGTGACGTTAACGACCCGGGCCCGACCAAGACCGGCTCATGGCAGCAATTGCTAATTGAGAACCTTGCCGAGATCCTGCCCGAATTAGCGCCGGGGGTGGTGGCGTGAGCAACATTGTTGGATTGCCGGTGACCCCGACCGCATGTGCAAGATCGCCGCGCAGATGATCTCGGAGGTCGACGACGGCACACGACCAGAGCTGTGCTTCGCCGTGTTTCACTTGTCCGAAATGCTGGATAAGCTCGTCGACAGGTATCAGGCCGCATGGCACGGGGAGCCCACATGCGACTGATGCGCCTCTACGTCGCGAGGCTGTTCTTAAAGGTGAGCTTGTCCCTTGCCATAGCCGGTCAAAGCATCAGCGGGGTCGAGTGCGGTTCCGATCCGTTATTCCCGCTGTACCACTGCTAACGACGAAGCCCGCCGGTTCACCCTGGCGGGCTTTTCGGCTCTTTGCAGCAACTCCCGCACGAGCTGCCCCCTTTAGCGCCGCGTCGATCGTCTTGAACCGCGTACCTGGAGCAAGTCTTGCCCTCCGCCGCTTGGGGGCGGATAGTTTGGACACTCTAGTGACTAGCAACAGATCGCTGCCGCAACTGGCGCATTCATAACGCTTCAGTTCGTAGCCTTTGGTCACGGGGAAAACAGTTTTGAGCACTCGAGGTTGGCTACAAACGATGCATCCGGCTTCGCCACTCACGATCGCCCTCCGGGCAATTTGATGACGGAATGAGAGCTGAGTCTCGATTCAGGAGCAATAGCGGCTCACGCGTTGGCTGTCGGGCTTGGTCCGGCAGACCTTCGGCCCCCGCGCTGGCTAGGTGCGGACCCCATGCTCGGGGCCGACTTGATCAGGCGCGAGACCGCGTCGGCAGGACTGTGAAAAAAGCGTTGAGCGCAATGAACTTAACGCTCGCCACATCGACACAAGTTTAAGCAATTCATGCTTTGCTGGAAACGGTCACGGCCGCCCCGTGACCGGGCGGCCGTGTGCCGAGCGTCCTTCAACCTACCCCAGGCGAAGTGCACGGCCGCCACCTGTTACCAACGGTTGCGATGCAGCGCAAAGGGGCTGCTGCCGAATTGGCGAGGTGGTGTCTTCCGCGCAACAACTCTCATCCGTAATTTCTGAGGGACACTTAGCTGGAGGTTACGCGCGGCTAACGAGGGTGCGAGGTCGCGAATTGGGGCGGCTTGCCGCTGGTGAAATCCGGTCTGACCTGAGCCCCCCGGTTGCCGCATCCGGCGCACACAAGACAAGCGAACATCGTCCGGCCAGCGATCGGCGCTTAGTGCAACGTGATGGCCACAATGGCAATAAACCAGAACGCGACATAGGCCCATCTCGCGCATCTCGCCAAAGGTAATCTTCATCTGCCGGCCGTCGGCATGCGTAGGCGTGTGGTGTCGGATAAGACGAGGCATACAGCCATCAAAGCGGCATCGTAAGTACATCGCAAATTATCGATTCCTAGTAGCTCAGAACGTGCGCGACCTACTGCGCGTCGTAGCTCCCGCTGCACCCACCGCGGATTGACCCCGCCGGCTCACCGCGGGCCATATCGATCCACATCCACAAGGCCAGTGCCAGGCCGGCAGCGATGCCGAGCCAAAAGCCGAGAGTTCTCAGTTTTCCAAACATGGCCGCCCCGCTTGGTTGGGGCGCGCCCGGTGCTACCGGATTTGCTACCCAACTCGTTGGGACGACGCAGGATAGAGCGAGACGAAAGCGCCTTGAGATTGCGGAAAACCCTGCAATCTAAGGCCTGAACGGCATTCCGTGGTACGGGCCGGAATGGCCGCTCCTGAATTTCAAGACCGGTGCCTTAAACCACTCGGCCACCCTTCCAAGTCCAGAATGGCTGTCGCTTAACGCAGTCGACGGCGCATGGCAACGCGAAGTTGGCACCGGACCCGAAACCTCTCGGCCGCACACGACCGTCAGGCAACGCCTCTTCCCTTGTCTAGACCCCTCTCAGCAATCCCGGACACCGCGACATCCCCCAGGACGTCGCAGTGCAATCTCATATTGATTTCCCGAGGACGGCGCGGCTTGCTCCGCCTCTCCCGCTTGCGGGAGAGGCCGACGCGCCCCGGGCGATGCGCAGCATCGTCCCGCGCGCGGCGGGTGAGGGCTCTCACCACACAGGGACATCCTCCGCAATCTCGACAATCCCGATGCGGAGACACCCCCACCCCAGCCCTCCCCCGCAAGCGGGAGAGGGACCTCACTGCCGATGTCGCGGCATCGTGCACGTCATACGCAACTGCCCTGCAGGGCGTCGCGGGTTGTTAGGCCCGGTCTATCTCCGGGCCTCGTTTCCCGCTCTAAAAAGCAAAACGGCGCCCCGTCAGGAGCGCCGCTTGAATTCTTCGTAGCTTCGTCGGCTCAGTACCCGCAGGACGCACAGTTCATCTGCACCGGTGCGTAATAGGAATAGCCCGGCTGGACCATCTCGACGCGCTGGCGCGTGGCGTATTGCGGCGGGATGCGCTCGTACTGGACGCTCGGCGGCGCCACCATCACGGTCTGCGGCACCATCACGGTGCGGTACTGCGCCGGCGCGCGGTGCGCCACGACGGAGCCGGGCGACACCATCACGGTCTCGTCGACGGTGCGGTATTGCGGCTGCACGTATTGCTGCTGGTAGCAGGTCGTGCACGGCGGCGGCGTGTAGCAATTGTAGCAGCCGGCGGAAGCAGCAGTCGTCATGGAAATCGCAGCGACGATCGTTGAGAAAACGACAGCGAGAGTGCGAGACATTATTGTGGTGCCCCAATTGCCCGAAACGGATTTGCGAAGATCGCTGGCAGTATACGCCGCAAAACCTTGCTTTGCCGAAGTTCGTCGGGGCATCCTTAATGCAAACGGCCGGCTTGCGCCGGCCGTTCAGAACTTGTTGACCATGTGCGATGCGTGATGCTTGCATCACGCCCGCACGAGACGCGGTTACTTCGAGCGACGCTTCACCTCGCGCACCGCGCCGCGCGCGGCGCTGGTGGTGAGCGCAGCGTAGGCCTGAAGCGCGGTCGAGACGTTGCGCTTGCGGCCGTTCGCCTGCCAGGCGGCATCGCCCTTCGCCTCTTCCGCGGCGCGACGCGTGGCCAGCTCCTCGTCGGAGACCTCGAGGGTGATGCTGCGGTTCGGGATGTCGATGGCAATCCGATCGCCGGTTCGCACCAGACCGATGTTGCCGCCTTCGGCTGCTTCCGGCGAGAGATGGCCGATCGACAGGCCCGACGAGCCACCCGAGAAGCGTCCGTCGGTGACGAGCGCGCAGGCTTTGCCCAGCCCCATCGATTTCAAATAGCTGGTCGGATACAGCATCTCCTGCATGCCGGGACCGCCGCGCGGGCCTTCATAGATGATGACCACGACTTCGCCGGCAACGACCTTGCCGCCCAGAATGCCTTCCACCGCCGCATCCTGGCTCTCGAACACGCGGGCGGGGCCGGAGAATTTCAGGATCGAGGCGTCGACGCCCGCGGTCTTCACGATGCAGCCGTCCTGCGCAAGGTTGCCGTAGAGCACGGCGAGACCGCCGTCCTTGCTGAAGGCGTGCTCGAGGTTGCGGACGACGCCCTTCTCGCGGTCGGAATCGAGCTCGTCGTAGCGACGCTCCTGGCTGAACGCGACTTGGGTCGGGATGCCGCCGGGCGAAGCCCGGAAGAAGGTGCGGACCGACTCGCTCTTCGAGCGCTTGATGTCCCAGCGCTCCAGCGCGTCGCTCATGGTCGGCGCGTGCACGGTCGAGACCGAGGTGTCGATCAGGCCGGCGCGGTCGAGCTCGCCCAGAATACCCATGATGCCGCCGGCACGATGCACGTCCTCGACATGCACGTCGGCGACCGATGGTGCGACCTTGCAGAGCACAGGCACGCGGCGCGACAGCCGGTCGATGTCCTGCATGCTGAACTTGACCTCGCCTTCATGGGCCGCGGCGAGCAGATGCAGCACCGTGTTGGTCGAGCCGCCCATGGCGATATCGAGCGTCATCGCGTTCTCGAACGCCTTGAAGTTCGCGACATTGCGCGGCAGCACGCTAGCGTCGTCCTGCTCGTAGTGGCGGCGCACGATATCGACGATGGTGTGGCCGGCCTCGACGAACAGGCGTTTGCGATCGGCGTGGGTTGCGACCACCGTGCCGTTGCCGGGGAGCGCAAGGCCAAGGGCTTCCGTGAGGCAGTTCATCGAATTGGCCGTGAACATGCCCGAGCACGAGCCGCAGGTCGGGCACGCCGAGCGCTCGATCACCTTGACGTCCTCGTCGCTGACCTTGGAATCGGCGGCCGCGACCATGGCATCGATCAGGTCGACCGCCTTGGTCTTTCCCTGCAGCGTGACCTTGCCGGCCTCCATCGGTCCGCCCGAGACGAACACGGCGGGGATGTTGAGCCGCAGCGCCGCCATCAGCATGCCGGGGGTGATCTTGTCGCAATTGGAGATGCAGACCATGCCGTCGGCGCAATGGGCGTTGACCATGTACTCGACGCTGTCGGCGATCAGCTCGCGCGACGGCAGGCTGTAGAGCATGCCGTCATGGCCCATGGCGATGCCGTCGTCGACCGCGATGGTGTTGAACTCTTTCGCCACGCCGCCGGCCTGCTCGATCTCGCGGGCGACGAGCTGGCCGAGGTCCTTCAGATGGACGTGGCCGGGCACGAATTGGGTGAAGGAATTGACCACCGCGATGATCGGCTTACCGAAATCGCCATCCTTCATGCCGGTCGCGCGCCAGAGGCCGCGGGCGCCCGCCATGTTGCGGCCGTGGGTGGTGGTGCGGGAGCGATAGGCTGGCATGGCGGTTTCCGTCCTCGGGTTTGGCTGGCCGGGCGGGGCAAATTTTCGAAGCCGCCTCAGGCCTTTCCGGCCGGATAGCGCACGGGGGGAACGCGCGCAACGGGAACTTGGGCCGAGCCGAGCCTAAAGGACCGATCGCAGGCCTCCCCTGCTCCCGGCGCGGCTCTTCGTAGCCCGGATGGAGCGAAGCGCAATCCGGGGCGGTGTGCACCGCGATGAGAGACCGGTCCCGGATTTCGCTGCGCTCCATCCGGGCTACGGGAGGCCTATTGCAGTTCGGGATCCAGCCGGTCGCGCAGCCAGTCACCGATCACCGAGACCGCCAGCGTGGTCACCACGATGGTGGTGGCCGGCGCCAGCATGATCCAGGGCGCCCGGGTCAGGTACTCGCGGCCATAGCCGACCATGTTGCCAAGGCTGGTCATCGGCGGCTGCACGCCGAGGCCGAGGAAAGACAGGCCCGACTCCATCAGGATCACCTCGGGAAAGACCAGCGTGGTCGAGACGATCAGGGTCGAGGCGATGTTGGGCAGGATATGCCGGAGGTAAATCCGCGCCGGCGTCGCGCCGAGCTGGCGGACCGCAGCCGCATAGCCTTGCGCATTGGCGGAAATGGCAAGGCCCCGTGCGATGCGGGCGTAGCGCTCCCAGCCGAAAAATCCCATCAGGCCAATCAGGAGCGGCAGCGAATTCCCGAAGAAGGCGAGCACCGCGAGCGCCATGATCAGGAAGGGCATGCTGGCCTGGAAGTCGGACAGCATCAGCACGAGCTGCTCGACGGGTCCGCGGAAATGCGCGGCGAGGAAGCCGAGCGTGGTGCCGACGATGGCTGAAATGGCCGTCGCGCCGAAGGCGATCAGGAGCGAGATGCGGATCGAGACCAGCAGCCGCGACAGCACGTCGCGGCCAAGCTCGTCGGTGCCGAGCCAGTGCGCGACATTGCCGGGTGCCGCCAGCCGGTTGCGCAGGTCGAGCTGGGTATAGCCGTAGGGGGCGATCTTCTCGGCGAAGGCCGCGATCACCAACATCGCGACGATCCACCCGATCGCGAGCGCGACCGAGACCGGGATCGCCGGGAGGCTCAGGCGGCGGCGGACGCCTGCCTCCTTCAGCGTGGCGTCCGTCATGCATGCGCTCCTTTGGCACGCAGCCGCGGGTCGAGGAAGCCGTAGAGGAAGTCGACGATCAGGTTCGAGGTGACCATGGTCATCGCCACCAGCAACAGGATGCACTGCACGACGGCGAGGTCGCGGTTGGCGACGGCGACGACAAGCAGGCGCCCTACCCCCGGCCACGAAAACACGCTCTCGACGACGACCGCGCCCGCGATCAGCGTGCCCACCATGAAGCCCAGAATGGTGACGGTCGGGATCGCCGCGTTCGGCAGCGCATGCGACGTCACGACTTTTCGCCACGGCACGCCCTTCGCCGAGGCGGTGCGGATATAGGGCTGGCCCAGCACCTCAAGCATGGCGCTGCGGGTGAAGCGCGCCAGCACCGCGGCGCCGCCAAGGCTGAGTGTCACGATCGGCAGGATGGCGTGACGCCAGCTGTCCTGCCCGCCCGAGGGCAGCCATCCGAGCTGCACGGCAAAGACCAGCACGAGCAGAAGCGCCAGCACAAAACTCGGTACGGTGAAGCCGGCGACCGCCGTCATCATCACCGCGCGGTCGATTCCCGAGCCCCGGTGCAGCGCCGCGTAGATTCCGGCGGGAATGCCGAGCGCGACCTTGAATGCGAAGGCCGGCAGCGTCAGTGCCAGGGTTGCCGGAATCCGCTCCAGCACAAGCTCGATCGCAGGCCGCCCGTCACGCATGGAACGGCCGAGCTCGCCTTTGGCGATGGCGCCAAAATAGTCGAGATACTGAAACCAGATGGGATCATCGAGGCCCCACGCCTTGCGGAACGCGGCGAGGACTTCCGGCGGCGCTTCCGGTCCCAAGATCATCAGCGCGGGATCGCCCGAGAGACGCAGCACCACGAAGGCGAAGGTGACGACGAGCACGATCGTCAACGCTGCGCGTCCGATGCGAAGGGCGAAATAGCGTCCCATCAGGCCGCGTCCTGTGTCTCGACTTGCGGCCCAGTCACGAGATGGCAGGCGACTTGCCTGTTGCCGCCGACGTTGGACAGCGCCGGCACCTCGCTTGCACAACGCGCGACCGCGCGCGGGCAGCGCGGATGGAAGGCGCAGCCCTGGGGACGCGCCGCCGGGTTCGGCGGATCGCCTGCCAGCACGATGCGGCCCGCGCTGCGGCGCCCCGGCGCCGGCGATGCAGACACCAGTGCCTGGGTGTACGGGTGCTCCGGCCGCGCGAACAGATCGTCGGCGCTGCCGATCTCGACGATGCGGCCGAGATACATCACGGCCACCACATTGCTGATCTGCCGGACGACCCGCAAATCGTGGCTGATGAACAGCAAGGTCAGCGCGAGCTGCGCCTGGAGATCGGCGAGCAAATTCACCACCTGCGCCTGGATCGAGACATCGAGCGCGCTGACGGGCTCGTCGCAGACCAGGAAATCGGGCCTTGTCGCCAGCGCCCGCGCCAGCACGATGCGCTGGCGCTGTCCGCCGGAGAGCGCGCCTGGATAGCGCACACCATGTGCGGGTGTCAGTTCGACCGCGCGCAGCAATTCGCGGACACGCTCCTCGCGCTCAAGGGGCGTACCGAGGCCGTGAATATCCAGGGGCTCGCGGATTTGCGTCGCGACCGGCAACCGCCGGTCCAGCACGCCCAGCGGATCCTGAAAGATCATCTGCATGCGCGCGCGTTGCGCACGCCATGCGGGCGTTCCGGGCGTGGCCATCGGCTTGCCGTCGAACCGCACCTCGCCGTGGTCCGGCGGCTCGAGGCCGAGCACGATGCGGCCGGTGGTCGACTTTCCCGAGCCGGACTCGCCGACGAGGCCCAGCGTTTCTCCCTTGCGCATCGACAACGACACGCGGTCGACCGCATGTACGGCGGTACTACGGCCGAACATCCCGGAGCGCATGCTGTAGCTGCGCGAGATCGAGGACACTTCGACGAGCGGACCACTCATTCGGCAGCGATCCCGAGCAGCGCGCGACGCGAAGCCTCGGCGCGGACGCAGGCGACGGCGCGATCCTCCGCGATCGGCGCGAGGGTTGGCGGCACAATGCCGCACGGCCCTTCTGCCAGCGCACAACGTGGCGCGAAGGCGCATCCATCAGGCATGCTCGCGGGATCGGGGACCGTTCCGGGAATCGCGGTCAGGCGACGCCTCGGTCCGTCGAGCGGCGGCAGCGCGCCAATCAGGCCCTGCGCATAGGGATGGACGGGATCGGCGAAGAGCTGGTTCGCCGGCGCCTCCTCGACAATGCGGCCGGCATACATCACGGCCACGCGGTCGCAGTTTTCCGCGACGACGCCAAGATCATGGCTGATCAGGACCATCGCCATGCTCATCTCGCGGCGGATGGTCGCGAGCAGTTCCAGAATTTGCGCCTGAATCGTGGCGTCGAGCGCCGTCGTCGGCTCGTCCGCGATCAGCAGGTCGGGATTTCCGGCCAGCGCCATCGCGATCATGATGCGCTGGACCTGGCCGCCGGAAAATTCGTGCGGATAGGCTTCGAGCCTGCGCGCCGCGTCGGGAATGCCGACGAGATCGAGCAGCCGCCGCGCTTCCGCTTTCACCGCGCCGCCCGAGAGATCGCGATGCAGCGCCAGGGACTCGCAGAGCTGCCTGCGGATGGTCAGCACGGGATTCAGTGCGCTAGCGGGATCCTGGAAGATCATGGCGACGCGCCCGCCCCTGATACGATCGAGCTCGACGGCCGGCGCACCGAGGATTTCGCGACCGTCGAGACGAACGGAGCCCGCGACGCGGGCATTCCGCGGCAAGAGGCCGAGGGCCGCAAGCCACGTCACCGACTTGCCCGATCCGGACTCGCCGACGAGGCCGAGGGCCTCGCCCTTCCCCAAGGCGAGATCGAAACCGCGCACGACCGGCACGCCGTAGAAGGCGACGCGGAGGTCCTTGATGCTGATCAGCGGCGCCACCGATCAAGCCTCGAAATTGCCGGCGCGGAAATCCATCGCGAAGGCCGGCGACGCCTTCCTTGATCGACTTCGGCTTGGCCGTGAAGGTCGCGTTCTGGTGCAGCACCGTATAGGCCGGGTCTTCGCGCTCGGCGATCTCCAGCATGCGGCGGAACGCCTTCTTGCGGGCGGCACGGTCGATCGAGGTTTCCAGGAACTCCGAGAGCGTGTTCAGCTCGGCATTGGTCCACTCGCCGATCTGCTGCTGCTGGCCGTTCGGGCCATGCTGGGCAACCAGTGACGACACCGGATCGTTGAAGGCGGCCGAGTTCGACCAGTCGCGCACCGCGCGGGTCGGCGCACGTTCCATGATCTGCGACCAATTTTCCTTGGTTTCGATCTGGACATTGAGACCGACCGACTTCCACATCTCGACCAGCACCTGCGCGGTCGCGACCTGGTTGGTGTAGTAATTGTTGAGCAGGCGATAGGGAATCGGATCGCCCTTGTAGTTGGCCTGCTTCAGCAGATCCTGCGCCAGCTTGGGATCGTAGGCCGGCACGTTCCAGTCGGCATTGAACATGTCGCCGTAGAACTCCCACTGCAGGCCCTTCGGGACGCGGGTTCGGCCGGCCCACAGGCTGTCGACGATCGCCTGGCGGTCGATCGCGTGGGTGAAGGCGCGCCTTACAAGCGGATTGGCGAGTTGGGCGTGGTTCTTGTCGAATACGGTCAGGCGATGATTGAGGATGGTACCGCCCTGCACTTCAAAGGCTGAGTTCTTCTCGATGCCGGCGATCTGGTCCGGCGGGATGTCGCAAGCGAACTGGTACTCGCCCGACAACAGGCCGTTGATGCGGCTCGCGACCTCCGGGACTTCGAGGAAGCGAATGCGCTTGAGCGGTGGACGGCCGCCCCAATATTCGTCGTGTGCTTCGAGCGTCAGCGACACGTCGGGCTTGAGCTCGACGACCTTGTAGGGGCCGGTGGTAACAGGCTTGCGCGCCCAGTCGAGGTAGCTCGCTGATTCAGCCCAGGCGCGGCGGTTCGCAATGTCGGAGCCGTAGCGCGACAGCCGGCCCTCGATCGTGACGTCGGGCGTCGCGTTGTAGAAGCGGACCGTATACTTGTCGACGGCATCGACGCGGACGAGATCCGGCCAGATCCGGCGCGCGACCGCGGGAACGTCCGGCGGCAATTCCTTGCCCGGCCGCGGCGTCGGGATCTTCTCGAAAGCCTGGATGGTGCTGCGGCTCTTGGCCTCGGTCTCGCCGAACATGCGCTCGCGGCTGAACGTGAAGACGACGTCTTCAGCAGTGAGTTCGTCGCCGTTGTGGAATTTGACGCCCTGGCGCAGCTTCACCTCGACAGTCTGGTCGTCGATACGGCGCCACTCGGTGGCAAGCCCCGGCACGGCCTCCAGGCTACCGCGCCAGTTCTTGGAGATCAGGCCTTCCCAGATCGAGGAGAAGAACACGCGCTCGCCGACATTGGACTGCTCGCGCAGCACGTCGAGCACGTTCGAATTGGTCACCTTCTGGACGGCAATCGTCACCGAAGGACGGTTGTCGGCCTGCCCGATCGCAAAGCGCGGCAGAAGCAGTGTGCCTGCGGCAGCGCCGCCGGATTTCAGGATGGTGCGACGGGTAAGCTTGCTCATAACGGGAACCCCTGCCCTGGATGATGCGATTATTCAGCGAGACCAAGCGCGGCGAGATGCGCTGCGCCGGCGCGGACGTTGTCGTGGTTGCGAAGTTCGAGGATCAGCCGGGGATTGGAATTCAGCCGGCCCAGCGCGCGGAACACAGCGACCCACGGGATATTGCCTTCGCCCGGGGCCCAGTGCCGGTCGGCAAAGCCGTCGGTGTCCTGCAGGTGGACGTGCGTCAGCATGTCGCCGGCGGTTTCGACATAGTAGTCGACCGGCGGCGCGCCGGTGGAGATGTGAGCGTAGTTGGCGTGGCCGGTGTCGAGGGAGACGCGCACCTTGCTGCTTTCGAGCGCCTTGGCGAGACGCACGCGATCGCGCGGATCCTTGTCCTCGATGTTCTCGACGACGATCTCGCAGCCGATGGTTTCAGCGCGCACAATCACCTCGGCGAGTGTCGCCTTGACGCGTTCGACGAGATTGCCGCGATTATCTGGATAGAGGTCGAGATTGTTGTGATCCCAGGTCGTGAACGGCGAATGGATCACCATTTGCGTCGCGCCGAGGAACTCGGCGGCTTCCAACCCCTGAAGCAGGCGCCTGGTCACCGCCTGACGGATCATGGGATCGTGGCTGTCGATCTTGAAGCCCCAGAACGGGCCGTGAATGCCGAGCCGGCCGGCGTGACCAGCGAGCATCTGCTTGATCTCGCCGGCCGTGCTCCGCCAATCACTGTCGAGCAGATCCGCGCGAAAGAAATCCTGGATTTCGAGGTCGCGCTGCCTTTCGAGAAGCCAGTCGCGATGCGCGGGGATCGATTTGATGGACAATGCGGCGCCCAGTACCGGCTTCGACCTGGCTTGCTCCTCGGCCGTCAACAATGACGGGAGCAGCGCTAGACCAGTTCAATGACAGGCCGGTGAAATGCAGGTTCCAAAGCGCTGAGGAGATGTGGACATCCCGGCGATCGCGTGCATCGAATTCAGGCAACGCGAGTGCGGCGCGTGCAGACGCATGCATCCGGGCGCGGATCAAGCGCGTTCGAGTCCGTAGTGATCCGGAATGGAATCCTATTCCGATGTCGCGTACATCGCGGGACATCGATCGGCGGCCTTCCAAGGGCATCACCCTCTGATCGCGCTACATGGGGTTGGGGGACCACATGGGGCGGGGGGATCAAAGGCTGGGGCAAGGTTACGAGGTCCGGACTCCTAGGCACTCCGGACCTCGGGACTTTCTAGATTGAACGCAACTTCGCGCCGTCCGGCTGGTTCAGCCGGGCGGCGCGTTGTCGTTTCAGCGTCGTTTTCTTTCAGCGCTAGCGCGTCTGCGGTTCGATGGTCACCGTGCAGTCGCCCTGCCCTTGCGTCGCCACCACGATGTTGCCCGCGGCAGCGCCGAGGGCGATCGGCGCGGACGAGCCGCCGCCGGGCATCTGGACAGTCACGCTCAGGGAATCGCTTCGCGCGGTCGAGCCCACGGTCGAGGGTTCTGCCTGGGCCACATTGCCCGAGGCGTCCCGCCGCATGATCTGGCAGTTCACATTGCTGCTCCCGGCCGCCGCCATGCTCGATGAGCTGCCGCCGCTCATTTGGGCGCGGGCTCGTGACGGATCGCGGGGCACCTGGCTGACGATGCGATGCGTCCGCGGCTCCACGATGACGACGTCCTCATCCGTCGCGAAATATTCGTAGTCCCGATATTCGGGCTCGATCGAGACGATCTCGGGCGGAAGCCTGTGCAGACGCATGCGCGGTGGAATGGTCTCGCCGACCCGGATCGAGATGTTCAGATTGCGCTCCGGCTCCGCCAGGCGCGCACGGCTCACCGTTTCGGAGATCCGCACCTGCTTCTCGGACGTCACCTGTGTCTGCTGATTGACCTGCGTGTTGGTCTGGGTGGTCTGATTGGCTTGATTGGTCTGCGTGCCCGAGGCCGCAGGCGCGGTCTGCGCATTGTTGGTCGGGGCCGTCCGGTTCGTGTCGGTCGCGGTGGCTGGCCGGTTGCTCTGTTGCGCCGGCGGCTGCTGCTCGGCCGCGTTGCGCGGCGGCTGGGTCTGGTTGCGCTCGTTCTGGTTGGCCGCAGCTCCCGTGCGCTCGTTCTGCTGGCCGGCCGGGCCGGACTTGGACTTCTCGGACTCCGCGGTTGATTTCGGCGGCGCGGACTTGTCCTGCTTCGTCTCGGCGCTGCTCTTGCCGTCGCGGCCGGGTTTCGTGCTCTCCGCCTCGCGATTGCGATCACGCGAAGGCTCGCGGGAGTCTTGTGCCTGATCCTTCGACTTCGGCTGGTTGCGCTCGGCAGAACCGGCCGGCTGGCGCTTGTCGTCGCTCGCCTCCTGCTTGGCCGCGCCGCCCTTGTCCTCGCGGCCCGCACCCTGCAATCGCTCCTGGGCGCCCTGCGCGCGCTCTTGAACACGCTCTTGAACATGCTCTTGGGCGCCGCCGCGTTGCGGCGTAGCGCCCTTCGCCGGCTCCTCGGTCCGTTTCGGCTCGTCTCTCCGCTCACCGGGCGCCTGGGCGTAGGCGAAGCCGGAAGTGAGCATCAGTCCGATCGCCGCAGTCGATAACATCAAGTGCTTGCGCATGGTCCCTCTCCTCGGAAACTCGCAACAACAGACGCGAACGCTCTGTGGGTGCGAAGGTTCCTGATCAGGAACGAAGGCCGATCACGCGGGTCTCACATCTCACGGGTCTCACATCGGGTCCTTCATCGTGAGCCGCGCGGTGAATGTCACGCTGGTCTTGCCAACCAGCGCCATGCCTTCGACCTCGGCGCCGTCGGCGGAGTAGTCGCCCGAAAAGCCGCAGGTCACTTCCCTGCCGCCGAACGCGAGTGTCTTGCCAACGGCCTCGGTGTGCTGATTGACGGTCATATCGCCGCGCCATTTTCCGTTCCGGAACGTGTAGCTGCCGGTGTAGTAGAAATAGCTGTCGCCGCCCATGATGCGGCCATCGCAGAGCACGACGACGCCTTTGGCCTGGCCGCGCTTGCCGTCGCGCATCTCAATCTCAAAGATGTAGAGTCCGTTGAGGACCTTCCTTGGGTTGCCGCCCTGCTCGGGCCCATCGCCGGCCGACATCGCTCATCTCCCGTTCAAACCGGCACATTCCGTTCGAGATCTTCAAGCCACGCCGCCGCGCTCGAATCCGACGGCGCGCGCCAGTCGCCGCGCGGCGACAATGAGCCGCCGGCCGAAACCTTGGGTCCGTTCGGCATCGCCGAGCGCTTGAACTGGCTGAAAGCGAAGAAGCGGCGCAGAAACACCTCCAGCCAACGGCGTATTTCCTTGAGATCGTAGGCCTTGCGCTTGTCGTTCGGAAATGCCGGCGGCCACTCGCCCTCGGCGACGTCCTTCCACGCCTGCAGCGCCATGAAGGCGATCTTGGACGGCCGCATGCCGAACCGCAGCGTGTAGAACAGGTTGAAATCCTGGAGCTCGTAGGGACCGACCGAGGCTTCCGTGCTCTGCGGCTTCTCGCCGGGCTCGGCCGGAACCAGCTCCGGCGAGATTTCGGCCGACAGGATCGATCCAAGCGTTTGGTTGACGTCGTCGCTGAACTGCTTGGAAGCAATCACCCAGCGGATCAGATGCTGGATCAGCGTCTTCGGCACTCCGGCGTTGACATTATAATGCGCCATCTGATCGCCGACGCCATAGGTGCACCAGCCCAGCGCGAGCTCGGAGAGATCGCCGGTGCCGATAACGAGGCCGCCGTGATGGTTGGCGAGCCGGAACAGATAGTCCGTGCGCAGGCCCGCCTGCACATTCTCGAATGTGACGTCGTAGACCTTCTCGCCCTTGCCGAAGGGATGGCCGATGTCCTTCAGCATCTGCGTCGCCGTGGTGCGAATGTCGAGCTCCTGCCAACGCGTCTGCAACGCCTTCATCAGCGCCAGCGCATTGGTCTTGCTCTCGCTGCCGGTAGCAAAGCCCGGCATGGTGTAGGCGAGAATGTTCTCGCGCGGCAGGCCAAGAAGGTCGACGGCCTTGGCGGCGACGATCAAAGCGTGGGTGGAATCGAGCCCACCCGAGACGCCGATGACGACGCGCTTGGTGCCGGTCGCGCGCATGCGCTGGACGAGGCCCGCGACCTGGATGTTGTAGGCCTCATAGCAGTCCTGCTCGAGCAGGCTCTCGTCGCTCGGCACGAACGGAAAGCGCTCGACCTTGCGCAGGAAGCCGATGTCGGCGGCCGGCGGCTTCAGGGCAAAGCTGACTTGCCGAAAGAAGCCTTCGCGCTGCCGGCGATTGTCATCGAACGTGCCCATCGCCGCGCGCTCCTGCCTGAGCAGGTCGAGATCGACGTCGGCGTACGTGATCTGACCCTCCTGCCGGAACCGCTCGCCTTCAGCCAGCAGCACGCCGTTCTCGTAGATCGAGGTCTGGCCGTCCCAGGCGAGATCCGTGGTCGATTCCCCTGCCCCGGCGGCGGAATAGACGTAGGCCGCAAGGCAGCGCGCCGAAGTCGATTGACACAAGAGCGCGCGCGAGCGGGCCCGGCCGATCGTGATCGGGCTGCCCGAGAGATTGATCAGCACGCTCGCGCCTGCGAGTGCGAGCTCGGAGGCCGGCGTCACCGGGATCCACATGTCCTCGCAGATCTCGACGCCGATGGTCAGGCCCGGAACGTCCTCGGCCGCGAACAGGAGGTCGACGCCGAACGGGGCATGCAGCCCGCCAAACGCGATCATCTCACCGACGATGCCGGCGCCGGAGGCGAAATGCCGTCCCTCGTAGAATTCGCGATAGGTCGGCAGGTAGCTCTTGGGCACGACGCCGAGGACTTTGCCGCGATGGATGACGACCGCGCAATTGTAGATGCGATTGCCAAAGCGCAGCGGCGCGCCGACGATCAGGACGCTCATCAGCGCCGAGGATGCCTCGACGATGGCCACGAGCCCGCGCTCGACCGCATCGAGCAGCGGGTCCTGCTTCACGAGATCTTCGATCGCATAGCCGGACAGGCACAGCTCGGGAAACACGGCAACCGCCACCGACTGCGCATGGCAGTCCTTCGCCGCCGCCAGAACCGCCCTCGCGTTTGCGGTGGGATCGGCAACATGAGAGGTGGTGACGCAGGCCGCCACGCGCGCAAATCCGTGGGCATAGATCGAGTGGAAACTCATCGAGCGCAGTCCCTTTGTCTCGTCGCGACCGGCTCCCGCCAGCTCCGCACTCCATTTAACCCATCGACATGGCCCCGTGCAGGCCATTCAACGGCATGCATAACGGATTTGCAGCTTCGCTGCCCGGCCCTTGGGGTAGGGTCAGGCTGTGCGCACCAGCGCGCCGGGCAGATCGTCGCACAGCCACTCGGCGATCCGGGGCCAGGCATGGGCGTGGGTCCGCGCGCCCATGAACAGGCCAAGATGGTTGCAGGCCTCGGAGGCTGCCGCAATGAAGGCGGGCGGTGTGCCGAGCAAGCCGGCGGTGGCGAGCGCCTGCGCAGCCGGCACGACGTCGTCATGGAGCCCCGCCAGCAGGAAGACCGGCGCCCTGACGTCCTTCAGATCAATCGCGCGGCCGAGTGCCGTGAATTGGCCGCGCGCGATCCGGTTCTCCCGGAAAATCCAGTTGACGATCTCGAGATAATACGTGCCGGGCAGATTGAGAGGCTCGGCGTTCCAGCGCTCGAAGCGTGCCAGCAGCGCCGCACCTTCCTCGCCGGAGAGTTCGCTCTGCAGCGCCGTCACGATGTCGTCGCGGCTCGGCGCCTTCGACCAGACGTGCAGCATCTCCCCGCCGCTGACATTGCCGCCGCCGCGCGCGACGATCTGGTCATAGATCATCTCTGGTGCGTTGCGGGCGAGTTGCGACAGCCTGGAGTCGATCGAGAGGTCGACGGGCGCGCCTGCTAGCACCAGCCGCCGCACCTTGGCGGGAAAGCGCGCCGCATAGAGCAGCGACAGCCAGCCGCCCTGGCACAGGCCGACGAGATCGACCGGCGCGCCGATCTCGTCGATGGCGACGTTGAGATCGCCGAGATAGCTGTCGATCGAGAGATAGCGCATGTCAGGTGCGGCAGAGCGCCAGTCGGTGAGATAGATCCGGTCGATGCCGCCATTTTGCAGGGACTGCACCACGCTGTGGCCGGGGGCGAAGTCGGCGATCAGGGCCCGGTGCAGCGCATAGGGCGCGCAGACCAGTGCCGGCTGGCCGGACCCCGTCCGCGTGCAATCGCGCAGGCGCATGGTCGCGAGCTCCAGCGCGACGGAATTGGGCGTGGTCCAGGGCAGGCTGCTGTCGGCCTGCTCCGGCGGACCGCGCTCGAGCCATCCGAAGCAGGCGTCCATGGCCAGCCGAGCCGCTGCGAACGGCCACAGCAGCGGGTCATCCGGGACCGGGCCCGGTGCGCGCTGCTGTTTGCCGGTCTTCTCCGCCATGGCTATGTCACGGTCCTCACAGGAAGGCCTCGAAGCTGACGAGCGAAATGCCGCGCTCCCGAAAACTCTGATGGGTCGCGGCCACCGAGCCGTCGAGATCGATGCCCCGGCAGGCGTCTTCGATGACGGCGACCCCGAACCCGGCCTTGCGGGCATCCTCCGCCGAGAAGCGGACGCAGAAGTCGAACGCGAGGCCGGCGACGAAGACGGTGTTCAGCTCGCGTTCGCGCAAATATCCGAGCAGGCCGGTCGGCGTCCTCTTGTCGTTCTCGAACAGCGCCGAATAGGAATCGATGCCGCGCCGAAACCCCTTCCGCACCACCAGGCTTGCCCGGGTGGCGTCGAGGTCGCGATGAAATTCGGCGCCCGCCGTGCCTTGGACGCAATGGCTCGGCCAGAGCACCTGGACGCCGTAGTCAAGCGCGATGGTCTGGAACGGCTGTTTGCCCGCGTGGTTCGGGGCAAAGGAGACATGATCGCGGGGATGCCAGTCCTGGGTCAGCACCACATTGGCGAATTTTTGGGCGATCCGATTGATGGCGGGGACGACCTTCTCGCCGCCGGGCACGGCAAGCGCCCCGCCCGTGCAAAAATCGTTCTGCACGTCGATGACCAGCAGCACGTCGCGGTCGGAAATCTTCATCGCAAGGTCCATTCCAGGCCATCCCGCGCGACCGGCGTCGAAGGCACCTCGCCAGTGTCGATCTTCCCGCGCTGCTTCGCAACCACCGAAGCGGTGCGGCGATCTGCGCGAACGCACCCCGTCGGTCCCGGATGCAACGGTTTGGGCTCATACGTGTTGACTAGATCCACCCGGGGACGGATTCTGAAAGCCGTTCGCGTCTTGCGATCGGATATAGCGGAGGAAGCGGTTCCCGCAGCCGGAAAGGCCGCGGCAGCCATATGGACATGACCATCGGCAAGACAGGACAGATTCTTCTCGCCGATATCGGCGGCACCAATGCGCGCTTCGCGCTCAGTCAGGGCGATCAGACCGGACCGATCGACTACGTCAAAGTGGCGGACTTCCCGACCGTCCGGGAAGCCATTGCCGATGTTCTTGCGCGTCGCTCCGACGGCAAACCGCCCGCAAGGGCCGTGCTGGCCGTCGCGGGACCGGTGACCAACAACCGCTGCGTCATGACCAACAGCCCGTGGGTCATCGACGGCAACGAGCTTCAGCCCGCCCTCGGTTTCGACAGCGTCCATGTTCTCAACGATTTCGAGGTGGTGGCCTGGTCCCTGCCCGCTCTGCAGCCTGCCGACCTGATCCCGCTCGGCGGACAGGAGGGTCTTCCCGGCGAGCCGCTGCTGGTGGTCGGACCTGGAACCGGCTTTGGTGTTTCCTGCCTTGTCGAGCGCCACGGCTCACGGCTGGCCGTCGTCACCGAGGCCGGCCACGCGACCCTGCCTGCAGAGGACGAGCGCGAGGAACGCGTGATTGCGCGCCTGCGCCGACGCCTCGGCCATGTCTCCATCGAGCGTGGCGCGTTGTCCGGTTCCGGCCTGCAAAGCCTCTACGAGGCGCTGGCCGAGGTTGACGGCGTTCAGGTGCCGCATCGCGATGCTGCCGCCATCACGAAGGCGGCCCTGGAGGGCAGTTGCGAGCTCAGCCGCGCGACGCTGGACATGTTTTGCGCCATTCTCGGCTCGGTCGCCGGCAATCTCGCGGTGACCTTCGGCGCCCGCGGCGGCGTCTATATCGCCGGCGGAATCGTGCCGCGCTTTCCCGAGTTCCTTGCAGCCTCCGCGTTCCGGGCGCGCTTCGAAGCCAAGGGACGCTTCCAGGATTATCTGCGCAACATTCCGACCAGGCTGGTCACGAAACCTGATGCGAGTTTTGTTGGCCTGAAGATGTTCGCCGAGCACAGCCAGCCTTAACGGCGCGCTCCTCCGTCCGCGGGTTCCAGTCATGCACAGCTGATTGCACAGTACGCGCGCGCGACGCGGGATCGTGCTTGCGCGCACGTCCCGGATGAGAAACAATCCTGGCTTGTGTGTGGCGTAGTTGCGGGGGCGTGACATGCGTAAGCAGGATTTGGGTTTCGACTATCACCGCTATCACCGCCTGCTGCTCGAGGCGGACGACGAGGGCAAGCGGCTGGCGCTGATCGAGCTCTTGATCGAGGAAAAGGCGCGTGACCGGCTTGCCGCCCAGCGCGCTTCGGACCGCGCCGCCATGACAGCCCACACCATCGCCACCGTGCTGAAGAACGGGCGCCACTGAAACGAGTGACCGCCCTACAGTGCCCGTAAACGCGGCATCGATTGCGACTTCGTTAACGATCCCTCGAAAGCTCGCGTCAAACTTTTTGCTCTAGGACTTCCCTCACCTGATCCAATTCAGGGGCAACAAAGGGGGGAATGAACATGAGCATGATTTCGATCGCCGCGATGCCGGCCACCATCGAAGCGCGTTTGGCCGATTCTTCGTTTTCTTCGTTCAAGACCATCTTGCTGTTTTGCTGCGCGGGCCTGGTCGCCTCGTTCGGCCTGATGGCGCGCGGCATCGATCTCAGTGCCGGCCTGATGTGAGACCGCGACGCATTCCGTCGCGAAATGGCCGCCCCTGACGGGCGGCCATTTTTGTTTGGAATCAGTGCGGCGTCTTCGCTGCCGCTTCCGGAAACATCGAATCGATCATCGCCTTGAGCTGATCGATCGAAATCGGCTTGCGCAGGATCGGCCGGCGCCGGAGCAAGGACGGCAGCAGTTCCGGACCGTAGCCCGTGGCAAACAGAAACGGCTTGCCGCGACGCTCGATCAGGTCGGCGACCGGATCGACGTAGACGCCCTTGAGATTGATGTCGAGGATCGCAAGATCGTACTGTGCGGTCATGGCGAAAGCAGTGGCGTCCCTGACATTGTCCGCTTCCGCAGCAACGTGGTGGCCGAGTTCCTCCACCATGTCCGCCATCATCATCCGGATCAACGTCTCGTCTTCGACCAGGAAAACGGAGAGTCCGTCCGCCATATCAACCCCGCAATCAGCTTCCGAAGCTAATCATAGCCGAATCGCGAAGAGGATTCACGAATTCGTGGCGGGCGCCGTTAATTCAGACGCGCCCGATCCGATTCAACTTGATCAATCCAGTCCTCGTTCGTGGCTGAGCCGCACCATCTCCTGTACGAAGACCTGCTTCTGCTTGTCATCCAGGCTCGAATAGAGGGGCTCGGCGGCGTCGGCCACATTGCGCTGGTCGGCAGCGCGGTCGATAAGGAATTGGGCCTCGTTGCGCATCTGCTCGACGATGTCGTCGGGCGGATCCCGCTTGGCGCGCGCAACCCGCAGGTTGAGCCGCTCGGCACCGTTATGCCCGAGGTAGTGCATGGCGCTCGAGAAGCCGTACCAATGCTTCTCCTGGTCGGGCGTGAGATTCAGTTCGGCCTTGATCCGCTCGATATAGGAGTCGCTGTTGGTGACGATCTGGTCGGCGGTCAATTGCGGCGCGCCGGTCTGAGTGAGGACCGTGACATCCTTGTCCTGCGGCGCGTTCTTGGCCTCCTTGCTCGCCTTGGCGCCCTTGCCCGCCTTGGCGCTCTTGGCGTCCTTGTCCTTGCCGGCGCCCTGCTTGGCGTCCTTGGCCGCGTCCTTGCTGGAATCTTTGGCGGCAGGCGCCTGATTGCCATTATTGCCAACACCGAGCACGCCGGTGAAGACACCGACGACACCGCCGATCGCGCCGCCGAGCACGCCGCCGACCGGACCTGCCGCCTTGTTCCCGGCCGCCGCTCCTTCCTGAACCCCTTTGACCAGGCCTTGAGCGTTTGCCGCCGCGGCTGCGCCGAGCAGCAACACGAAAACGGACCCCAGCGCGAGCCATCGTCGCAGGTAAAGCCGCGCGAGCGGCGCCGGGTTGATCATTCTGGTCTCCATGTCGATCTGATTGGCCTGTTGGGGTGAGAGCCACCCGCCAGCTGCAACTCTATCGTTTTCACCGCTTCGAGGTCTAGGCGCCGACAAATGCTATCCACGCCCGAAAAGTGTTTGCCGCGAAGTGCTTATGCAGGGTCCTTGGAAACTGCGGCGTAATTGCGCACATGTCGGTCCAGCGCGCCAGCGCCAAGTGTGCATCGCAAAACAACCGACTCCGTTTCGTGGCCCGCGCATGACGTCGAGGGCAACTGCCGCGTCCCCGGACACAACGTTAGTTCTAGGCGCAAGCCGTTCGGTTTTCTCGACAGACGCAATCAATCATGATCTGATCGCGCTACCAATTTGCCTTCGAAGCCGACGGCATCAATAAGAAACGTCCAACAACAAACTTTCAAAAAGAAAATCAAAAACAGAACTCCGAAGAGTTCAGAGGAAACGCCAGAACAATAAAACACCCAAGCGAGGAAACGAGATGTCACGCAAGACACTGACGCGACGTCAATTTGTGGCTGCCACTGCAATGTCCTCCGCGGCGCTGATCACGGCGCCCTATGTCCGAGGCGCTTACGCCGCCGGCAAGCTCTCGATCGGCTTCTGGGACCATTGGGTCCCCGGCGCCAACGATGCTTCTACCGCCCTCGTCAAGGAATGGGGCGAGAGGGAAAAGGTCGAAGTCTCGATCGACTACATCACCAGCAACAACAAGAAGATCGAGCTGACGGCGGCGGCCGAAGCCCAGGCCAAGTCCGGTCACGACATTCTCCAGATGCCGAGCTGGTGGCCGCACGCCTATTCCGAGAATCTCGAACCGCTCAACGACGTCATGGAGCCGCTCATCAAGCAGAACGGCGAGGTGAACGACACCGTCAAATATCTCGGGCGATCGGGCGGCAAATGGCTCGCCGTGCCCGCGACGCCGGGAAGCCAGATCAAAGGCCCCTGCTCCCGCATAGATCTGATGAAGAAGCACGCCGGCATCGACGTGCAGGAGATGTATCCGGCCGGCGGTCCACCAAAGGCGGACAACTGGACCATGGAAACGTTCCTGAAGGCGGCCGAGGCCTGCCACAAGGCCGGCTTCCCGTTCGGCATCGGTCTCGGCGAGACCACCGACAGCGTCGACACCGCCGGGGCGATCTTCCAGTCATTCGGCGCCGAGCTGGTCAACGCCAAGGGCGATATCACCGTCAAGACCGACGCGGTCAGACAGGCACTCGAATTCTACAAGAAGCTGATCGCCGTGCTGCCCACCGACGCACCGTCCTGGGACGATGCCTCCAACAACAAATGGCTGATCTCGGGCCGCGGGGCGATGATCCTCAATCCGCCGAGTGCCTGGGCGGTCGCCAAGCGCGACGCACCGCAAGTCGCCGAACAGTGCTGGACGCACGGTTTCCCATCCGGTCCGAAGGGACGTTTTGCGCCCTTCCTGCCGTACTTCTGGGGCGTCTGGGCCTTTGGCAAGAACAAGGAAGCGGCCAAGAGCTTGCTCGTTCACCTGTCCTCGCCCGCGGCGATCGAGAAGTTCGTCGCCGCGAGCGGCGGGTACGATCTCCCGGCCTACGCGAACATGACGAAGTTCAAGACCTGGGCCGAGGAAGGGCCGCCGAAGGGCACGCTCTTCCACTATCCAGATCCCTACAAGCAGCAGACCATGTCGATCGCCGCGTCTCCAGCGCCACCGAAGATCGCCCAGCAGATCTACTTCCAGGCGACGCTGACCAAGATGGCGCTGCGCTTTGCGCAAGGAGAGAAGCTGGAAACGGCGCTCACCTGGGCCGAGGGTGAGTGCGAAGGCTTCATGCGGACCTGAGCCGGGTGTGTGCCACGGCGGTTCACGCCTCGCGCGTGAGCCGCCGAGGCACCCCTCGCGCGATCCGCTTGCCGAATGAAGCCGACGTCAGCGCCGGCTTCGCCGTTCCACATGTCCTGCTACATGTCCTGCAAAGAGGCTAAATTCATGGCCGATGTCGTCGTTGAGCAAGGCCGTCTCGCTCGTGCAGCGAGACCGCGCAAACGGGCGAGCCTGCGCAATGCAATGGGACGGAAATCGACCGTAGCGTTCTTCCTGACGCTGCCGCTGATCCTCCTGATCGCCCTGCTCGTGCTCTATCCCGCCTTCTATTCGGTCTACCTGGCGACGCTGAACAAGGCGATGACGAAGTTCGTCGGCCTCAGTAATTTCACCTTCCTGTTCAAGCGCGAAACGTTCTGGATGGTGGTGCGACAGTCCTGCATTTTTGCGGTGACGGCCGTGGTCTTCAAGGCCCTGATCGGCTTCATCGTCGCGCATTTCGTCCACAACATTCCCGGCAAGAAGCAACGTAAATGGCGCGGCATGCTGCTGGTGCCCTGGGTGATCCCGCCGGCGATGAGCACGCTGGCATGGCTGTGGCTGTTCGATCCCTCCTACAGCGCCTTCAACTATACGCTCTCGTTCTTCGGCATCGGTCCCATCCCGTGGCTCGGTGACACCTTCTGGGCGCGTTTCTCCGTCATCCTCGTCAACGTCTGGTACGGCGCGCCGTTCTTCCTGATCATGTACCTGGCCGCGCTGAAATCCGTACCCGACCAGCTCTATGAAGCCGCAGCGATCGACGGCGCCAATTGGTGGCAGAAGATCTGGCACATCACCTTGCCGATGATGCGCAACATCATCGCCATCACCACGCTGTTCTCGCTGATCGTCACTTTCGCCAATTTCGACATCGTGCGCATCCTCACCTCCGGCGGTCCGCTGGACCGGACGCATCTGTTCGCCACTTGGGCATTCCAGGTCGGCATCCAGAGCAGCGACATTCCGCTCGGCGCCTGCGTCTCGCTGTTCATGGTGCCGATCCTCGCCGTCGCAGCGGTCTTCATCCTGCGCGATGTCAACAAACGTGGGAACGAAGCCTGATGAGCACGCTCGCAATCGACAAGGCCGGACCGACACGCAAGGTCAAGCTTCGAAGCATGAGCCGCGACCGCACCTGGGCGCTGCGCTGGTCCTACTTCTTCCTGGTGCTGTTTGCGATCTTCTTCCTGATCCCGCCGATCTACATGCTGATCACCTCGCTCAAGAGCAGCGCGGAGATCTCGGCGGCCACCAATCCGTGGTGGGTATTTCATCCGACCCTGTCGAATTATGTCGAGCTATTGACCTCGAACCAGTTCCTGCGATTCTTCTGGAATTCGTCGATGATCTCGATCGTGGTCGTGATCGTGACGATGCTGATCAGCATTCCGGCGGCGTTCGCATTGGCCCGGATGAAGTTCTGGGGCTCGGCGACGCTCGCGACCGGCGTCTTTCTCACCTATCTGATCCCGGACAGCCTCCTGTTCATTCCCTTGTTCAAGATGCTCGCGGTCGTCCAGGACGTCACCGGCATCACTCTTCTCAACCGCTGGTACGTGCTGGTGTTCATCTATCCGACGCTGACCGTGCCGTTCTGCACCTGGATCATGATCGGTTATTTCGCCTCGATCCCGAAGGAGCTGGACGAGGCGGCTCTCATCGACGGCGCCTCCTGGCTCCAGACCCTGACGCGGATTTTCATCCCCGTCGCCCTGCCCGGCCTGATCGCAGCGACCATCTTCGCCTTCACCGTATCCTGGGCACAGTTTCTCTATCCCCTGGTGTTCACGACATCCATCGACCAGCTCGTGCTGCCGGTCGGCATCACCACCACGCTGATCAAGGGTGACGTCTTCAACTGGGGTCAGATCATGACCGGCGCGCTGCTTGGCGCAGCCCCGCCGCTGGTCATCTACGCCTTCCTGATGGACTATTACATTGCCGGCCTGACCGCCGGCGCGACAAAGGGTTGATGTCTTATGGCTGAAGTTGCGTTGCGGAAGGTGGTCAAGCGTTACGACGACGTCGAGGCGGTGCGCGGCATCGATCTCGACATCTCCGACCATGAGTTCATCGTACTCGTCGGCCCCTCCGGCTGCGGCAAGTCGACGACGCTGCGGATGATCGCGGGCCTAGAGGACATCACCGACGGCGACATCATGATCGGCGGCGACGTCGTCAACGACGTGCCGCCGAAGGACCGCGACATCGCGATGGTGTTTCAGAACTACGCGCTCTACCCGCACATGACGGTCGCGGAGAACATGTCGTTCGGGTTGCGCCTCAAGCATTACCCGAAGGCCGAGATCAAGGCGCGGGTAACCGAGGCCGCCCGCCTCCTGGACATCACCGACCTGATCGACCGCAAGCCGAAGCAGCTCTCCGGCGGCCAGCGCCAGCGCGTTGCGATGGGCCGGGCCATCGTGCGCAACCCGAAAGTCTTCCTGTTCGACGAACCGCTGTCCAATCTCGACGCCAAGCTGCGCGTGCAGATGCGGATCGAGATCAAGAAGGTGCACCAGAAAGTGCGCACCACGACGGTCTACGTCACCCACGACCAGGTCGAGGCGATGACGCTGGCCGATCGCGTGGTGGTAATGAACAAGGGGCGGATCGAGCAGATCGGCACACCGAACGAGCTCTACCACAAGCCTGCGACGCGCTTCGTCGCCGGCTTCATCGGCTCGCCGGCGATGAACTTCATTCCATGCCGGCTCGAGGAGGTCGGCGGCAAGCTCAACGTCCGCCTCACGGACCGCATCTCGTTCCCGTTGCCGCCGGCCCGCGCCGCCCGTTACAGCGCGCTGCCCCGAACTGAAAACCTGTTGCTCGGCATCCGGCCCGAACATCTCACGGAATCGCATGCGCATCTGGAGCCGGGTGTCGAGACCTTCGACACCGTGCTTGATGTCACCGAGCCGATGGGAATGGAGACGCTGGTCTATTTCGGCCTGGAAGGCACGCCGATCTGCGGCCGTGTCGATCCCAATGCGGGCGCCAAGGACGGGGGCCCCATGCGTTTGGCGATGGACCTCAACAATATGCACCTGCTAAACGAGGCGACCGGCGTCGTATTGTGACGGCCGGGCAAGAAACTCGTGCAGGTAGGGACGATGTCGACCAACAAGAAGAAAATCTTTGTCACTCAAACTTTGTCGCAAGGGGCACGCGCCCTCCTCACCCAGCGAGATGACATCGAGCTCATCGAGTTTCCGAACCTGATCTCCGCCAAGGACTTCGAGGCCCTGCTGAAGAGCCACGCGCCGGTCCATGGCGTGGCGCTCGGCGCCACCGCTTTCGGCGAGACCGAGCTCGAAGCTTCAAAGGACATGAAGGTGGTGACCCGGATCGGCGTCGGCTACGACGCCGTCGACGTCCCCGCCCTCTCCCGCCGCAAGGTACCGCTGATGGTCGCGGGCAGCGCGAACTCGCCTTCGGTCGCGGAGCAGGCGCTGTTCATGATGCTGACACTGGCAAAACGCGCGCAGGAGATGCACGCCTGCGTCAAGGACGGCAAATGGGCCGACCGGCTCGGCATGCTGCCGTTCGATCTCTACGGCAAGACCGTCCTCATCATCGGCTTCGGCCGCATCGGCACCCGCACCGCCAAGCGCTGCCTGGCGATGGACATGAATGTACAGGTCTATGATCCCTACAAGGGAGCCGCGGAGATCAAGGCGGCAGGCTGCGAGCCGGTCGCCGATCTCGATGCCGCGCTGCCGCACGCCGATTTCGTCACCATCCACTGCCCGAAGACGCCGGAAACCGTCGGCCTGTTCGATGCGGCGCGGATCGGCCGGATGAAACCGAAATCCTATCTCATCAACACCGCGCGCGGCGGCATCGTGAAGGAAACGGCGCTGTACGACGCACTGATCTCGGGCAAGCTCGCCGGTGCGGGCATCGACGTGTTCGAGGTCGAGCCGCCGCCGGTCAGCAACGCGCTGTTTGCACTGCCCAACGTCATCATGGCCCCCCACGTCGCCGGCGTCACGGTCGAGGCGGTGAGCCGGATGAGCGAGCAGACCGCGCGCAACATCCTGAGTGTGCTGGACGGCGATCCCATCAGGCAGAACATCATCAATCAGGATGTCCTGGGCTGAGACCATCTCCCCGGCGGGTGGTTCTTCCGGCGGGCGGCCGCCCCCCGCCTTCGGAACGCCAGAATGAGTCCCATTTTGGTGCAGATCGAGCCCTCACTCAGCCTTAATCAAACCCGCGTAATAGGTCCGGCCGCGGCGGCAGTGGGACAGACTTGCCGGCCGCGTCGAGCTGGAGGATGGACCCTTGTCAGAGATCGACCCGACCGACCACGCGTTGGCGACCATCGCCAGCATCCTGGAGCACCCTGAACCCGTCCTCGTGGTGCGTGAGACCGAGACCGTAACCGTGACCGAAATGGTGGTTGCCGGTGAGCATGGGGTCGCCGACGAGCACCCGATGGTCGACGAGCATCCGGTGGTCGAGGAGCAGCCGCTGGTGCCGGAGCACACCGATGCCGACGGCTACAGCAAGGTCGGCCCCGGGCCGATGGTGGCGATCCGCCTGAAATGGACGGTCCATCGCGGCGATGACGGCCAGTTCTACGTCCACGAGACCATCGGCGAGCAGTCCGTGCCCGTGGTCAGCGGCCCGATGACGGGCGAAGCCGCTGTTCATTTCGTCGACGCACACGAGCACGAGGCACAACGGCGCTTCGAAGAGCTGCGCAGCGAGATCGCCGGCCGCAGCTCGCTCGCCGATTACGAGCGCAAGGGCGAAGCCTAGAGCGCTTTCGCGCGAAGCGGATACCGGTTCGGCTTATCGTCGTCCGAGATAATCCTTCTTCACGAGCTCGACGCCTGCGTGCCGCAACAGGTCGTAGGCGGTCGTGACGTGAAAGAAGAACTGCGGCATGCTGAAGGTCAGCAGCAGCGTCCGCCCGGTGAAGGGCAACTCGGTCCCGTTTTTCAGCCTGAAGAAGACATTCCGTTCCGCCGCAGCATCGATCTCCGCGCGCGGCAGGCTTTCGATGAACTCGATTGACGTCGCAATGCGGGCCTGGAGCCCGGCCATGTCGTGCTCCAGCACCGGCAGCGTCACCGGCTCGCGGTCGGCGAGCAAGGCCGCGGCGACCGTGGCATGGCGGCAGGCCTCGCCGATCTGTTGCGCCAGATCGTACATGTCGGGCGCCATGCGCATGCCGAGCAGGACAGCCGGGTTGAACTTCCGGGCTTCGGCATAGGCAACGCCCTTGTCGAGCAGTGCGGACAGGTTGCGCAGATACGGCACGAAGAGTCCGACCGAGGCGTCATACATCGAGATCGTCACTTCAAAATTCCCTTCACTTCCGCCTCGCCAGCGACGGGCATCTGGTCTAAATCCAAGCCTCAAGACAGGTTTCAAGAGCTGCACAATGACAGCTTGGGCATGGGTGGAAAAGAGATGATCGTTCGAATGACCATTCGAATTTTGGCGACTTTGGCCGCGGTCCTGCTGGCAAACCTTTCGGCTCACGCCCAGCAGGCGGCGCCCTCCCGCCTCGACGAGATCGTCAAGCGCGGCACTTTGCGCGTCGGCATGACCGGCGACTACAAGCCCTTCACCTATCTCGACAAGACGACGCAGCAGTTCAACGGCTTCGATGTCGACATGGCGGAGGCACTCGGCAAGGCGCTCGGCGTCAAGGTCGAGTTCGTGCCGACGGCCTGGCCGAAGCTGATGAAGGATTTCGAGGCCGATCAGTTCGACATCGCCATGGGCGGCGTCTCGGTCACGCTCGACCGGCAGAAGAAGGGCTTCTTCTCCACGCCGATCATGCGCGAGGGCAAGACGCCGATCGCGCGCTGTGCCGATGTCGGAAAATATCAGAGCATCACCGACATCGACAAGAAGGGCACCCGCGTGATCGTCAATCCCGGCGGCACCAATGAGCGCTTCGCGCGTGCCAACATCAAGGACGCCGACATCACCGTCTTCCCGGACAATACCGTGATCTTCGAGGAGATCGCCAAGGGCAATGCCGATCTGATGATGACGGACGCCTCCGAGACGCGCTACCAGCAGAAGCAGCATCAAGGCGTGCTCTGCGCGGTGCATCCCGACAAGCCGTTCGATTTCTCCGAGAAGGCCTATTGGCTGCAGCGCGACATGGCGCTGAAGGCGTTCGTCGACCAATGGCTGCACATTTCGATGCAGGACGGCAGCTACAAGAAGATCTACGCCGCCTGGTTCGACTAGGACCGCGTCCTCCTGTCGCTTGCCCCGGCCAAACTTTGGACCGGCTCCGGTGTTATTGAACCCGAAACGCAGAAAGCACGACTCATACGGTGACAGTGATCTAGATCACTTTTTGCGATCGAACCGGGGCGTAAGCCTCGGTGCGGGGACCACCTGTTTCAGGAGACGCGAAATGAGGAAGCTGTTGGCCACGGCCGCATTCCTTCTGGCGAGCACCGCTGCGCAGGCGCAGTACACCTTCGACTATGGCGGGCGGACCATCCGCATCGATCCCGACCGCGGCACGGTGCAAATCCCCGGCGTCTACGACAACACCGGCCAAGGCAAGGCGAAGAAGGCCAAGAACGATGCCAAGGGGGCTCCAAAAGCGGACCCGCAGGCACCGCAACAGGCCAAGGCTGACCCGCAGCCGCCTGCCAATCCGGCCCCGGCACCGGTCACGGCGCCTCCGGCAGCCGAGCAGACCCCTGTCCAAGCCCCCGTCCAAGCCCCCGTGGCCGTCGCGCCTCCTGCCCCGCCGGCGCCTCCGGCCACCACGGCTAACAATGCTCCGGCCGAAGAGGCGCTGGTGCCGCCGCCGCAGCCGGCCCCGAGTGCTGCCCCGACGGTGGCCGCAGTACCGCCCGCGCCGCCTCCACCGCCAGCCCCGACAATCGCAGCCGCGCCTCCGGCGCCGTCTCCGCCTCCCGTCCCGGCGCCCGCGCCTGCCCCCGTTCAGTCGGCTGCCGTCGCGCCGCCGGCTCCCGCAACCGCGGCCACGCGCGATCTCAATTCACCACTCGGCGTCTGGCTCACCGAGGAGAAGGAAGGCAAGGTCCGGATCGAGCAATGCGGCAGCAATCTCTGCGGCTACTCGGTCGATTCGAAATCGAACCAGAACGGCGAGCAGGTTCTGATCAACATGAAACCCGGCAAGGACCAGAACAAGGACCAGAAATGGTCCGGTCGCATCCTCGATCCGAACTCCGGCTCGACCTACGATTCAACCATCGCGCTGAAGGGCACCGATCGCCTGCGCGTGCAGGGCTGCGCCTTCGGCGGCATGTTCTGCGGCGGCCAGACCTGGACGCGGGTGAACTGACTTCCGGCGATACTCTGACCGACATGAAGGGGGCCCGCAGCGCGGGCCCTTTTGCTTTTGCCGCCACATCGATTGCGACGTGCGCGACATCACAGAGCCCGTCGCGCGCGTGACAGCCCTCACATCGCGGGTTCCGCGTCCATGTCACGATCCCCGCATGATCAACCCAAGGGGCGTGTCATGAACGGATTTCGCAAGGCTCTCTTCGCCACCATCATCATCATCGCGTTGCCGGCAGCGCAGGCCAGCGCCAGCACTTTCGACGGCGCATGGAACGTCCGGATCTCGTCGTCGAGCGAGACCTGCGGCAATGGCTCGACCGTCGCGATCGGCATCAACAACGGTCAGATTGCCTCGAGCAGCGCAATGGTGACGGCGTCGGGCCGCGTCGCGGACGCCGGCAGCATCAACGTCACCTTGAGCACCGGCATCAAGCGCGCCGTCGGCTTCGGCCGGCTCAGCGGCACTTCGGGCTCCGGCACCTGGCGCGGCAGCATGTGCACGGGCACGTGGACGGCCGAGCGGATGTAAGTGCTCTTGTCCCGGACGCGGTGCAGCGCGCAACGCTGCTCCGCAGAGCCGGGACCAGCATTCTTCGTGGGTCCCAAACCTCTGGGCCCCGGATCGGCGCCGCATCGCCTGGCGGCGATGCGTCTTGTCCGGGACACGAGACGCTAGCCGACCGCCGCGCCGTATTCGGCGTCGGTCACCGGCTCCAACCAGGTCGAGAACACGCCGTCGAGCGCTTCCTGCATGGCGATGTGGGTCATGCCGTTGGTTGGCGACCCGCCGTGCCAGTGCAACTCGCCCGGCGGAATCCAGACGGTGTCGCCGGGACGGATTTCGATGACAGGGCCGCCCTTGGTCTGGACCCGGCCAACCCCCGAAATCACATAGAGCGTCTGCCCGAGCGGATGGTGATGCCAGTTGGTGCGCGCGCCCGGCTCGAACGAGACGCGCGAGCAGTTCAGCCGCGCCGGCGCGGGCGCCATGATCACGGGGTCCTGCCACACGGTGCCGGTGAAGTGTTCCCCGGGCGCACGGCGTGTCGGCCGCGTGCCTGCTACAGTGATCTCCATTGGATTTACCTCGTTTCCTTCCCGATTACTTCTTGCTTGCGGCGTAGCGCGCCTTGGTCTCGGCGTTCATGGGATAGAGGCCCGGCAGCACTGCGCCATTGTTCACCTCGTTGACGATCCAGGCTTCCATGCGCTCCTGCTCGACACCCTCATTGAGCACGTGTTCGAGCATCGCCTGCGGGATCAGCACGCAGCCGTCCTGGTCGGCGACCACGATGTCGTTCGGGAACACCGCAACGCCACCGCAGCCGATCGGCTCGCCCCAGCCGACGAAGGTCAGGCCGGCAACCGACGGCGGCGCGGCATAGCCGTCGCACCAGACCGGCAGGTTGGTGCCGAGCACGCCCTCGACGTCTCGCACGACACCGTCGGTGACGAGTGCGGTGACGCCGCGCTTCATCATGCGCGCGCACAGGATGTCGCCGAAGATGCCGGCATCGGTGATGCCCATGGCGTCGACCACGGCGATGCAGCCCTCCGGCATCGCCTCGATCGCGGTGCGGGTCGAGATCGGCGACGACCAGGATTCCGGCGTCGCCAGATCCTCGCGCGCCGGCACGAAGCGCAGCGTGAAGGCCGGTCCCACCAGGCGCGGCAGACCCGGGCGCAGCGGACGCGCGCCGCGCATCCAGATGTTGCGCAGGCCCTTCTTCAGCAGGACCGTGGTGATGGTGGCAGTGGTGATGCCGGCGAGGGTCTTGCGGGCTTCGGGGGACAGCGACATGGAAACAGACGAGCTCCGGATGGGCGGGAAAGAACGCGCGCATCTTGCGGGGTGCGGGCCTTGCGTCAAGGGCCAAGAGGATACCAATCATGCAGTGCCGCAGCGCTGTTATGCGTCGCGATAACAAGGCTTTATCGTCTGCCCCTGCATTAATTTATTGGACTTGCGGGCGCATTTACGCGAAGCAGGGACAGCGGAGCTCAAGGCCGAGCCCGCATAGCTCCAGAAGCCCGATTTTGACAGCCCATGTCCGCGACGCTTCCTCCGCCCCGCCTTCTGCCCAGTGGCGACAGCGCCGTCACGGTCGAGTTCAGCCGTACCATCGACGACGACGCCAACCAGCGCGTGCTGGCGCTGGACAAGGCGCTCGCGGCTAGCCCGATCGATGGCATCACCGAGTCCGTGCCGACCTATCGCTCGCTGCTGGTGCACTACGATCCCGGCAAGATCGGCTTCGACGCACTTGGCGAAAAGCTGCTCGCGCTCGCCAGCCAGCCGCTGCCGCCGGCGACCAGGGCGCGTCGCTGGCGCATTCCCGTCGCCTATGGCGGCGAGCACGGCATCGACCTCGAGGACGTCGCAAAGACGCTGAACACCACACCCGACGACATCGTCGCGCGCCACGTCGCCGGCGACTACAAGGTCGCCATGATCGGCTTCACGCCGGGCTGGTCCTATCTCAGCGGCCTCGACAAATCCCTGCAGATGTCGCGGCGGCAGAATCCACGGCTGCTGACGCCTGCCGGCACGATCTCGATCGGCGGCATCCAGGCCGGAATCCAGTGCCTCGCAGCGCCGAGCGGCTGGCACCTGCTCGGCCGCACGCCGGTGCGGACCTATCAGCTCCACCGCAATCCGACCTTCCTCACCGAACCCGGCGATCGCGTGACGTTTTTCGCCATCGACCACAAGACGTTCGAGGAACAAGACCGCGCCGCCGAGGCCGGCGAGATCATTGCGGAACAGGTGGCCGCATGAGCCGGCTCGTGATCGCCAGCATCGGGCCCGCAAGCTCGGTCCAGGACGGCGGACGTCACGGCGCGCAACGCTATGGCCTGACGGTCAGCGGAGCGATGGACCGCCTGTCGCTCGCGGCTGCGAACACGCTTGTCGGCAACGAACCGTTCGCAGCCGTTGTCGAGATCGGCCCGTTCGGCGCCTCGTTCACCGCGCGTGACGGTGCCGTGCGCGTCGCGATTTCAGGCGCGCCGCGTAACGCGGACATCGCCGGCAGTCCGGTCGCCATGGACACGTCGGTGACACTGAAGGACGGCGAGACGCTGACGCTGGGCTTCGCCCGCGGCGGTGCGTTCACTTATCTGGCGATCGAAGGCGGGATCAAGGGCGAGCAGGTGTTCGGCAGTCTCGCGGTCAACGCCCGTGCCGGTCTCGGCAGCCCCTACCCGCGCCCGCTGCAGGCCGGCGACGAATTCGCCGTCGATGCCGCAAGCGGTGCACCGGACCTGCGCATTGAATTGCCGAAGCCATCGAGCGGTCCGATCCGCGTCCTGCTGGGACCGCAGGACGACGAGTTCGACGACGCCAACAAGGCGCTGTTCCTCGACAGCGAGTGGAAGATCTCGGCGACCTCCGATCGCATGGGCTATCGGCTCGAGGGCCCTGCGATCAAGCATTTGCACGGCCACAACATCGTCTCCGACGGTACGGTCAACGGCAGCATCCAGGTGCCCGGCAACGGCGCGCCGATCGCGCTGATGATGGATCGCGGCACCTCCGGCGGCTACCCGAAGATCGCGACCGTGATCACGGCCGATGTCGGCCGTCTCGCGCAAACCTCGGCAGGAACGGCGTTCCGGTTCAAGGCGGTCAGCATGGCCGAGGCGCAGGACGAGGCGAAGAAATTCGCGCAACTGATCCGCAACCTGCCCGATCGCCTGCGCTCCGCCGACACCGTCGCGCTCAATATCGAAGCGCTCAGCGACGCCAACGTCGCGGGCTATGCTGTAAGTGCCGTCGACGCCGGGACCTGGCAGGTTGCGGCCGAGCCGTAAACGACAAGACGATCAGAGACGGAGAGCACCCCATGAAGACGATCGATCTCAATTGCGATCTCGGCGAAGGTTTTGGCGCGTGGGAGATGGGCAACGACGCCGCCATGATCGAACTGGCGAGCTCGGTCAATGTCGCCTGCGGCTTCCACGCCGGCGATCCCGATATCATGCGCCGGACGGTCGAGCTGGCGAAGGCGCGCGGCGTCTCGGTCGGCGCGCATCCTGGCTATCGCGACCTGCACGGCTTCGGCCGCCATCCGATCGCGGGCCTGAAGGCGTCCGAGATCGAGAACCTCGTCGCCTACCAGATTGGCGCGCTGCAGGCGATCGCGACCGCGGCGGGCCACAAGGTGACGCATGTGAAGGCGCATGGCGCGCTCTCCAACGTCGCCTGCGAGGACGACATGACGGCGAAGGCGATCGCGGCCGGCATCAAGGCGGTCGATCCCGGCCTGATTTTCGTCGTGCTCGCCAATTCGAAGCTGGTCAAGGCCGGCGAAGCCGCCAATCTGCCGATGGTGCACGAGGTGTTCGCCGACCGTGCCTATGAGGACGACGGCAACCTCGTCTCGCGCAAGAAGCCAGGCGCGGTGCTGCACGACGCCAAGGCGATCGCCGACCGCGTGGTGCGCATGGTGCAGGATGGCGCGGTGGTCTCGGTCACGGGCAAGGTCATCAAGATGCGCACCGACACGGTGTGCATCCACGGCGACACGCCCGGTGCGGTCGACATCGCGCGCGGCCTGCGTCAGGCTCTGAAGGATGCAGGGATCGAGGTCGCGCCGTTCAAGCGCGGGGCGTGAGGCTTTCGGTCATTCCGGGATGATGCGCAGCATCAGACCATGGTGCGCAATTGCGCACCTGAGAATCTCGAGGTTCCGGGTTCGGCTTCGCCGCCCCGGAACGACAACTTAGAACGGGTGCACCGAGAGCGTGCCGAACACGATGGCGGCGATGACGGCGAACGCGCTGTACATCGCGGCATGATGCACGCTCGCCCCGGTCCGCCGCGAGAGCGAGCGCGCGTAGAGGTGCAGCCTGGCTTCCGCCGATAGTTCGCGCATGGTCGATCTCCAACGCCCCATTTGTGGGATTATGAGGGATCAACCGGGGTGGCAGGCAAGAGACCCGCGGAAATAGCGATGCGGGTTCTCTGAAAACCTCCCATCGCAGGAGCAAATTCTCCTCGCCCGCCGCTTTCGAGAATCTTATTCGTTCAAATCCGAGCCAGTTGGAACCGGCTCGGACGACGCCTGGATGACAGCTAGTAGACGTCAGCCTGGAAGCGGCCCGTCTTCTTGAGCTCGGCGACAAAGCTGACGGCTTCGTCGGTCGAACGCGCGCCGAACTGGGCGACGATGTCGACCAGTGCACGCTCGACGTCCTTGGCCATGCGCTTGGCGTCGCCGCAGATGTAGAGATGCGCCCCCTCGGCAAGCCACGTCCACAGCTCGCGGCCGACCTCGCGCATGCGGTCCTGCACGTAGAACTTCTTCTCGCCGTCGCGCGACCAGGCCAGCGACATGCGCGTGAGCAGGCCCGAGGTCTTCATCGCGTTGAGCTCCTCCTGGTAGAAGAAGTCGCAATCGCTGCGCTGATGGCCGAAGAACAACCAGTTCTTGCCGGGCGCACCGGTCGCCTTGCGGTCGAACAGGAAGGCGCGGAACGGCGCAATGCCGGTGCCGGGGCCGATCATGATGATAGGCGTCTTCGGATCCTGCGGCAGGCCGAAATTGTGCGCCTTCTGCACATAGACCTTGAGCTTATCGCCCTCGGCGATGCGCTCGCCGAGGAAGGTCGAGGCGACGCCGATGCGCTTGCGCTTGCCGATCACGTAACGCACGGAATCGACCGTCAGCGACAGCTTTCCGGGGGTGGCATTGTGCGAGGACGAGATCGAGTAGAGCCGCGGCTGCAGCGGCTCCAGCGCCTCGACGAAGGCTTCGGGATGAGGCCGCGTGCCCGAAAATTTCTGCAGCGCCGCCATGACGTCGAGCGTGGCGGAATCGCCATCGGGATCCTCGCCCTGCGCCAGCGCCCGCGCCTTCTCGCGCTGCGCGCCGCCGGTGATGAAGGAGATCAGCTCGAACAGCGTATCGGGCGCCGGCGACAGCGAGACGTCATCGACCAGCACCTCGCGCAGCGTCTTGCCGTTGACCTTGGTAGTGTGGGAGGCACCGAGCAACGCGATGACCTGGTCGACGAGACCGAGCTCGTTGCGCGCGAACACGCCAAAACTGTCACCGACGACATAGTCGAGCTTGCTGTCGGAAAGATCGAACTCGACGTGATAGGTTTCCTTCTCGGACTTTCCCTTGTTGAGAAGACGGCGCGACAGGAAGGTCGCCGCAACAGGATTGTCGCGCGAGCGGCCGGGCTCGGCGATCGTCACGGTCACGGCGGGAGCCGTCACCGCGTCGCCCTTGTCGGACGCCTTGTCGCCAGCCTTGGGCGCCGGCGCCTTGTCCAGCTCTTCATGCAGCGACTTCAGCATCCGCGCGGTTTCCTTGCCGCCGGGGACGCAAAGGTTGAGCCGCGCTTCACTGCGGCCCGCGATCGCCTCCGAATAGTCGTGGCAATTGTAGCCGCACTGCCCGCAATCCTGCTGCGCCATCGCCGCCATCATCTTGCGCCGCACGGGACGGCCTTCGGCGAGCTTCATCCGATCGGCGATCGGCATGGTCTGGTCGTGCCAAGGCGCTTCACCGTCGTCACCATCACCGGCCTGCATGACAGCGGCGCCCTGCTCCGCCGACAACGGCGTGGCCGCGTCAGGCGACAGCAGCCCGGCAAAGAAGCCGTTCAGCCAGGAGCGTTGCGCGTCCGAGAACGGGGCGCTCGTGGGAATGATGTCGAGTTTCGGCGGAGGGCTGATCTGGTTCATGAAGACACCTCGGCATCGGCAAGCTTGCGCAGCGTCTCGCCGTCGTGGCGGCGCGCAAAGGACAGGAAGGTTTCGTCGGGAGACGAGCGATGGGCGATGTAGGCCTTGAGCAGGCCTTCGACCGTCTTCGGCGCGTCCTCGGCCTTGAGGTCGTGATAGACCTCCTGCCCGACGTCGGCGTCAGGGCCGAACCCGCCGCCGGTGAAGAGATGATAGCCCTCCACCGTGTCCTCCTCGTTGACAGACACACGCGCCCCGATCAGGCCGATGTCGCTGATGTAATGCTGGGCACAGGAATGGTGGCAGCCGGTGACGTGGATGTTGACCGGCTTGTCCATCTCGACGCGCGGCTCGCACCAGTCGCCGATCTCGGCGGCATGACGCTTGGTGTTGGAGGCAGCAAAGCGGCAACCGGCATTGCCGGTGCAGGCGATCAGGCCGGCGCGGATGTGCGAGGCCTCGACCGCAAGCCCGATCTGCTTGATCGCCGCGACGGCCAGTTCGACATTCTCGTCGCGTACCCCTGATATCAGCAGGTTCTGCCAGACGGTCAGACGGATCTCGCCGTCGCCGAGGTCCCGCGCCACCTTGGCGAGGCCCCGCATCTGATCGCAGCTGATCTTGCCGAGCGGCAGCGACACCCCGATCCAGTTCAAGCCGTCCTGCTTCTGCTTGTGCACGCCGATATGCGCCATGCGGTCCGCGGCCGGCCGCGGCGCAAACGCCTCTTCCGGCACGCGCGTCAACGGCGTCTTCAGCCGCTCCTCGACGATCTTGAGAAAGCCGTCATGGCCCATGGCGTCGAGCACGTATTTCAGCCGCGCCTTGTTGCGGTTGGTGCGATCGCCATGCTCGATGAAGACGCGCACGATGGCGTCGGCAACGGCCGTGGCGTCTTCAGGCTTGACGACGATGCCGGAATATTTGGCAAAGTCCTTGTGGCCAGTGATGCCGCCGAGGCCGAGGCGGAACCAGACCCCCGGCTCGACGCCGAAGCCGTCCTTCACCTCGATCGCCGTGAAAGCGATGTCGTTGGTCTCCTCGAGCACGGCGATCCTGCCGGCACCGTCGAAGGCGACGTTGAACTTGCGCGGCAAGCCATACAACGAGCGATCGTTCAGGATGTGGTAGTGCCACTCGCGCGCATAGGGCCGCGTGTCGATTAGCTCCTGCGGATCGATGCCCGCCGTCGGCGTTCCCGTCACATTGCGGATGTTGTCGGCGCCGGAGCCGCGCGAGCACAGGCCGAGGTCCTGAATGCCCTCGATCAGCTTCACGGCATTCTTCGGCGGGATCTCGCGAAGCTGCAGATTGGCGCGCGTCGTGACATGGCTGTAAGGCCCGCACGTTTGATCGGCGAGATCGGCAAGGCCGGCCAGCTGCCAGTGCTTCATGATGCCGTTCGGAATGCGCAGACGGCACATGTAGGAGTCCTGCGTCGGCGCGACGTAGAAGATGCCGTAATAGCGCCAGCGGAAATTGTCCGCCGGGCTCGGCGGCGTATTGTCGAGCGCCTGCTGGCGGAGGCGCGGATACGCATCGAAGGGATGCTCGTCGCGCTTAACCTTCTCCTGGTCGGCGAGCTTCTTGCCCGCGGCGATGACCTTGTCCTGCGCCTTGATGTGCACGGCATCGGGACCGGTCGGCTCGGCGTTCGCCTTGCCGGCGCCGCTGCCCAGACCGCGACCGACGCGGCTGATCTGCAGACCGGTCGTGAAGCCTTCGAGATAGCGTTTCTGGTCGTCGGTAAAGTCGACTGAGACGGTGTCGATTTTCATGGTCAGTAACGAAGCTCCTGCGGCCACCTGGGTGGTATCGAGGGAAAGTGCACGACCCGCGAGGAGCTCGGCTGGCTCGAGAGCCGGCTGTGCACCCAACGGTCCGATCAGCTTCGTTGCTGGGACTTGGCGCAGCAGGCATCTGTGACAGGCTGGCCGCACTGCAACATTCAAGTTGCGTGCCAGCTTTGATGAATTGAAAATGTTTGTAGTATCAGGCAATTAAGAGCGCCAAAGGGAACTCAGGGGTCTGGAGCTCTTACGAAATTCGAGCAGTCGGCCTAAAATTTAGACGCGGATCTCCAACGCTCAAAAACGATGCAGAGCCGAATCACGCCTTCCAGCGGCCCACCTCGAAGGCCTCAAGGTGCCCCCGAATATTGGCAGGATCGAACGCGGGGCCGGCGAATGCGCCGAATGCCGCGGGGGCCTGGGTGGGCGGCCGGCGGCCGAGGGCGCCGTCGTAGAGATCAGGCCTGAACACGGCCATGGCCGTCTTGACGCCGTCGGGCGTCAGCGTCGTCTGCCCCCAGCGCACCATCTGCGCATAAAGCCAGGCGGCCTGGACCGGATCGGGGCGCCCTGCTTCCTCGCGTCCCACCAGAAGGTAGCTGCCGCTCTCGCGAAAGATGCCGTCCGGCGAAATCTTGAGGCGTCCCGTGAGGGTGCGCTGAATGACTTCCGCATCCACGCCGATGCGGTCGGGTTGCGCCAGGATCCGAGCCGCTTCGGTCCGGTTTTCCGGATCCTCGATGAACTCCGCGGCTTTCACTGCCGCGCGCACCAGGCTCGCGACCACGTCCGGATTCTTGTCGGCCCAGACCTGGCGGAGCGCCAATACCTTCTCCGCCGCATGGGCCAGGATGTCGGAGACGAAATGCAGGATGTGGCCGATCCCGAGATCGACCGCGATCGAATTCCAGGGCGCGCCGACGCAGAACGCATCGACATGACCATTGGCGAGGCTGTCGACCATATAGGGCGGCGGCAACACTACCAGCCGCACGTCCTCGTCGGGATCGACGCCGGCCGCCGCCATCCAGAACCGCAATTGGTAATTGTGGGTCGAGAACGGGAAGGTCATGCCGAAGGTCAACGGATCGGCCCCCGCTTTGCGCCGCTTGGCGACCACGCGAGCCAACGCTTTCGCCGTGACGAGCGGATCGAAGCGGTCGCCGTCGGTCTCCTCCATCAGCGCGGCATGAAGTGCTGGCGAGACCGTGATCGCGTTGCCGTTGATGCCGAGATTGAAGGGCGCCGCGATTGGCACCTTGACGTGGCCGAGACCGAGCGAGGACGCAATCGCGACGGGCGCGAGCAGATGCGCGGCGTCGAACAAGCCGATATTGAGCTTGTCGCGGACGTTGGACCAGGAGACCTCGCGGACCAGTTCGACCTCGAGCCCTTCGGCCGCGGCAAATCCCTTGTCGACGGCAACGATCAGCGCTGCGGCATCGACCAGCGGAATGAACCCGATGCGGAGGGGAGCAGTCATTTCAGCATCTCCGACGCGGTGATGATCGACTGGGCGATCTCGCCGATTTTCTTCTTCTCGCGCATCGCGGTGGAGCGCAGCAGCACATAGGCCTCGTCCTCGGTGAGGCCCTTCACCTTCATCAGGATGCCCTTGGCCTTCTCGATGACCTTGCGATCCTCGAGCTGCGACTTGGTGCGCTCCAGTTCCTCCTGGAGTTTTGCGAAGGCATTGAAGCGCGACACGCAGAGGTCGAGGATCGGCTTGATGCGTTCCTTCCTCAGCCCGTCGACGATATAGGCGGAGACCCCCGCCTCGACCGAAGCCTGGATCGAGGATGAATCGCTCTGGTCGACGAACATCGCGATCGGGCGCCGCACGGCGCGACTGACCTGGAACATCGCTTCAAGCACGTCGCGGCTGGGGTTTTCCAGATCGATCAGGATGATATCGGGATCGACCGCATAAATACGGGCGAGCAGGCTTTGCATCTCGCTGATATGGACGATCTGCGTGAATCCGGCCTCGCGCAACCCTTCCTCGAGGATCGCAGCCCGGATCGGGCTTTCGTCGACGATCACGATTTTGGGCGACTGTTCGGCGCTCATTGCTCACTCACCACCAGTGATTCATCCATAGCATGCCCGCAGGCCATGCAAAGGGTTGTAATTATGGGCAATTGGGACTAGCTCAACCCTGTCAATCAGGCAGATTTGGATATGGATCAGACGGCTGCGCCCAAGGTCAGCTTCGTGTCGCTCGGATGCCCCAAGGCTTTGGTGGATTCCGAGCGCATCATCACGCGTCTGCGCGCCGAGGGCTACGAGCTCGCCCGCAAGCATGACGGGGCCGACATCGTCATCGTCAACACCTGCGGCTTCCTCGATAGCGCCAAGCAGGAATCGCTCTCGGCGATCGGCGAAGCCATGGCCGAAAACGGCAAGGTGATCGTGACCGGTTGCATGGGCGCGGAACCCGAGCAGATCGAGCAGGCCTATCCCGGCGTGCTCTCCATCACCGGCCCGCAGCAATATGAGAGCGTGCTCGACGCGGTCCACCGCGCGCTGCCGCCCGCCCACAATCCGCATCTCGATCTGGTGCCGCCGCAGGGCATCAAGCTGACGCCGCGGCACTACGCCTATCTGAAGATCTCCGAGGGCTGCAACAACCGCTGCACCTTCTGCATCATTCCAAAACTGCGCGGCGACCTCGTCTCACGCCCGGCCAATGATGTGCTGCGCGAAGCCGAGCGCCTGGTCGGCGCCGGCGTGAAAGAGCTGCTGGTGATCTCGCAGGACACCTCGGCCTACGGCGTCGATCTCAAATACGCCGAGAGCCCGTGGAAGGATCGCCAGGTCCGCGCCAAATTCATCGACCTCGCGCGCGAGCTCGGCGAACTCGGCGCCTGGGTCCGCTTGCAATATGTCTACCCCTACCCGCATGTCGACGAGGTCATCGCGCTGATGAACGAGGGCAAGGTGCTGCCCTATCTCGACATCCCGTTCCAGCACGCGAGTCCCGAGGTGCTGAAGGCGATGAAGCGCCCGGCGGCGCAGGACAAGACGCTGGCGCGCATCAAGCGCTGGCGCGAGCAGTGTCCCGATCTCGCTTTGCGCTCGACCTTCATCGTCGGCTTCCCCGGAGAAACCGATGCCGACTTTGCCTATCTGCTCGACTGGCTGGACGAAGCCGAGATCGATCGGCTTGGCTGCTTCAAGTACGAGCCCGTCGCTGGCGCCACCGCGAACGCGATCGAGAACCCCGTGCCGGAAGAGATCAAGCAGGAGCGCTACAATGCGCTGATGGCGCGCCAGCAGAAGATTTCCGCGCGCAGGCTGAAGCGCAAGGTCGGCACCCGCCAGCAGATCATCATCGACGAGGTCGGCCCGACCGTCTCAAAAGGCCGCTCCAAGGCCGATGCGCCCGAGATCGACGGCGCCGTCTACCTGTCGAGCCGCCGCCCGCTGCGCGTTGGCGAGATCGTCACCGCGAAGATCGAACGCGCCGATCAATACGATCTGCACGGCAGCGTCGCGGGATTCTGAGATTCCGGCCGCGGCACGCCGGCAAGACCGGCGCGCCTCAGGCATTCCAGCAGCCGGCGTTCAGGCTGGGCGTGCCGAACTACGAGGTCAGGTCGCTTCTCCCGACGCCTGCTGTTCGTCACGCGCGGCGAACACTTCCTTCGCTGCGAACAGCCCGTTCAGCGCCGCCGGGAAGCCCGCATAGACGGCCATCTGCATGATGATCTCCACGATCTCGTCGCGAGACAGCCCGACATTCAGCCCCGCCTCGAGATGCACTTTGAGCTGAGGCGCGGCATTTCCAAGCGCCGTCAGCGCGGCGATCGTCGCGATCTCTCGATCGCGCAGGCCGAGGTCCGGGCGACAGTAAATGTCGCCGAACGGAAACTCGATCACGTATCGTGCGAAATCCGGAGCTATGTCGGCGAGTGAAGCCACGACCTTTTCGCCGGCACTGCCGTCAATGCGTGACAGGGCCCGCTGGCCGCGATCGAAGCGGCTTTCGTCTTGTGTTGGGGCGTGCGTCATTTTCCTTCGTCCTCTGTTCGTCCCCGGCATAGCCGGCGATCTTGGTATCAAGGACGAGCAGGCATTCCTGAAGTTCGGCAATCTGCGTGCGAACCTGTTCCCGGTGGACTTCCAGCATCTGCTGCCGGGTTGGCCCGGTAGCGTCGCCTTCGTCACGAAGCGCCGCGTAACGCAACATGTCCCGGATCGGCATTCCGGTGGTCTTGAGCCGACCAAGGAATGCGATCCATGTGAGGATCGATGCGTCAAAGTCGCGCTGGCCGGAGCGATCCCGGTCAGCGTATGGCAGCAGTCCAATGCGCTCATAGTAGCGCAGCGTGTGCGTCGATAGGCCGGTTCGTTTTGCGAGGTCGCCGATCTTCATGTGTGCCCGTTCTCGTACTGACGCACGTACAGATACCCCTTCGAGCGCGCTCTAAGTCAAGGGGATCGAAGGTGACGTTCCCGCGAGGTCATGATGGCGCGACAGCGGAGGATTTCGGCGCGCCGGCTGGGCGGCAGCTTCGCGGCATTCCGAGCTTCAGGATGCCGCCAGCCATTTCGGCACCCAGCGCTCCGGCCGCGGTGCGCGGGCAAGATCAGCTTGCGCCTCCGACAGCTTCGCTGGCTCGCCGTCGATGCTCGGGCGCACATCGTATTCGAAGTTCGGCATGACCCGGCCGTCGGCATAGAGCCCGAATTTCATGGCGTGCCACAGCCCGAGCGCGGGCTGCGCGCGGCGCATCTCCTCACGCAGGTCGCGCAGCAGGGATTCGATCGAGGCGGCTTCCTCGAACGGCTGCGGCCCGCGCGTCAGGACACGCCCCTCGTATTGCCTGCCGACGATCGCGATCTCGAAGCTCGTCTTGTCCCAGGGCTTCTTGCCCTTCGGCAGATGCGCGGCGAGACGCCAGCCGAGTTCGGCCATCAAGCGATGATTGGCCCAGTAGTCTTCGCGATCCCGGCTCCATTTTTCCATGAAGCCGCGAAAGTCGGGCAGCTCCGACGCGTGGTCATCGGGCGCCGCCATCTCCCCGGTCAGCCGTCCGGTCAGCCACTGCGCGAGTTCGACCGTCTGGCATGCGACCTCGTCGTGCGGCTTCAGATCGCTCCACGCCTTGTCGAATTGCTGCGACGTCAGTTTTGCGAACAGGCCATCGAGGCTCGGCGCCAGCAGCTCGTAATCGCCCTCCGAGCCCAGTCCGACGATCGGCGGGTTGTCGCGGTCGAGACCCGCGCCATACCAGCCGCCAACAGCCGAGCCATCCGGCAGCCGCATGAACAGCGAAAACCTGTCGCGCAAGGGACTGCCGTCGAAGATCGGCGCCTGATCGGAAAACTGGCCCTGCAGCGAGAAGCAGCCGACGCTGCCCCAGGGCCGTCCCTTCAGCCAGCCGGCGAAGTCCAGCAACAGCGGCGGCGCCTCGATGCCCGGCGGAAACGCGCCGCGAATGCTGTCGAGGTCGATCGGATAAGGCGTGTCGGACAAGGCTTAAAACTATCTGATTGGTCCCGCTCCTCTTGGTCTGAACCTTCATGCGTTCGGTTCGAACCAATTCGCGTCCTGTGATCACAAACGCGCTAGAGACGCGATGGTTTCAGCCGCGTATCTCTCTTGACCCATGCACGCTGGGCGTGTGGTTTGTAAAACACCCGCTTGACAAGCCCCGCCATTCGCATGTATTGCCGCGCCCCATGATCAACGCTCGGACCCATCAGCGCACCGAAATGCTCCGCCGTCGCTCCCGCGACGATGAGAGGGTGCGCCATGTCCGACGACGCCGCTGAGCCACTCAGTTCAGCGTAAGTTTTCGAAAAGGCCGCACCCGCAAGGTGCGGCCTTTTTGCTTTTCGCGCGCCCTTTCCCCCCGCCTCCAGAGGAGTTCGACATGACCAACGCCACCCATCCTTATGACGCGTTGATGGACATCACCGCCCGGCCCAGGACCGTGTTCGTCCGCGGCGCCGGCTCCTACCTCTGGGACGACAGCCGCAAGCGCTATCTCGATTTCGTGCAGGGCTGGGCCGTCAACTGCCTCGGCCACTCCCCGCCGGCGATCGCCGACGCGCTTGCCGCGCAGGCCAAGCGGCTGCTGACGCCAAGCCCGGCCTTCTACAACGAGCCGAGCCTGAAGCTCGCTGAGCAGCTTGTCGCAAACAGCGCGTTCGATCAGGTGTTCTTTGCCAATTCCGGTGCGGAAGCCAATGAGGGCGCCATCAAGCTCGCGCGCAAATATGGCAGTATCCATAGAGGCGGCGCGTTCGAGATCATCAGCTTCGAAGGCGGCTTTCACGGCCGCACGCTGGCGACGATGTCGGCTTCAGGCAAGAAGGCCTTCGAGCCGCTGTTCGAACCCAAGGTCGCCGGCTTCAAGAAGGCGAAGCTCAACGACATCGCGTCGGTCGAAAAGCTGATCAACGACAACACCGTCGCTGTGATGCTCGAGCCGATCCAGGGTGAATCAGGCGTGTGGCCGGCGACCGATCAGTTCTTGCAGGAGTTGCGCGCCCTCACCGACGCGCACGGCCTCCTCCTGATCTTCGACGAGATCCAGACCGGGATGGGCCGGACCGGCAAGCTCTTCCACTACGAGCACACCGGCGTCGCGCCCGACATCATGACGCTCGGCAAGGGCATCGGCGGCGGGGTGCCGCTCGCGGCGCTGCTCGCGACCGAACGGGCGGCCTGCTTCGAGCACGGCGACCAGGGCGGCACATTCAACGGCAACCCGATCATGTGCGCGGCGGGGCTCGCGGTGCTCGACGAAGTCAGCAAGCCGGACTTCCTGAAGACAGCGACCGAAACCGGCCTGCTGCTCGAAAGCGAATTGCAGAAGGTCTCGGCGCGGCATGGGCTCGGCGAAGTGCGTGGCCGCGGGCTCCTGCTCGCGCTCGACCTCAAGCTGCCGATCGCACCCGGCATCGTCGCGCAGGCGTTCGAGGCCGGCGTGCTCCTCAACGCGCCGCAGGTCGACACGCTGCGCTTCATGCCGGCGCTGAACGTCACGCGGGCCGAGATCGCCGAGATGATCGATTGTCTCGACGGGATCTTGACCAGGGCCGGCGCGGCACGGCGGGTGGCGTAAGCTCGTCATTGCGAGGAGCGCAGCGACGAAGCAATCCAGACTGCCTCAACGGAAAGATTCTGGATTGCTTCGCTTTGCTCGCAATGACGGTGAGCTACGGCTTCAGGATCGACGCGCCCGTGGTCTTGCGGCTTTCGAGATCGATATGCGCCTTGGCGGCGTCCTTGAGCGCGTAGGCATGGTTGATCGGCACGTGCAGCTTGCCGTTGATGACGGCGGCGAACAGCGTGTCGGCGCCTTCCAGCAACTCCTTGCGCGTACCGATATAGTCGTTGAGCTTGGGCCGGGTCGCAAACAGCGAGCCGTGAGTGTTGAGCTCGGCGATCGAGAATGGCGGCACCGGGCCTGAGGCATTGCCGAAGGAGACGAACATCCCGCGCGGCTTCAGGCAGGACAGCGAGCCCGGGAACGTCGACTTGCCGACGCCGTCATAGACCACGTCGCAACCCTCGTTGCGGCTGATCTGCTTGACGCGCGCGACGAAGTCTTCCTCGTTGTAGAGGATGACATGGTCGCAGCCATTGGCTTCGGCAAGCGCGGCCTTTTCGCGCGAGCCGACGGTGCCGATGACGTGAGCGCCCATCGCCCTCGCCCATTGGCAGGCGAGCAGGCCGATGCCGCCGGCCGCGGCATGGATCAGCACGCGATGATGCGGCTCGACCTTGAAGGTCTTGTGCAGGAGATACCAGACCGTCAGCCCCTTCAGCATCAGCACGGCGCCCTGCTCGTAGGTGATGTGATCGGGCAGCTTGACCAGCCGCTCCCAGGGGATGTTGCGCTCGCCGGTATAGGCGCCGAGATTGTGGTAGTAGGCGACGCGGTCGCCGGGGTGGAAATTCGTCACGCCCGGCCCGACCGCGACGACCTCGCCCGAGGCCTCGTTGCCGGCGATGAAGGGCAGCCCCGGGGCCTTGTAGAGGCCGGTGCGGTAATAGACGTCGATGAAGTTCAGGCCGACGGCATGCTGGCGGATGCGCACCTCGCCGGGACCGGGCGCCGGAACATCGACGCTCTCATAGACCAGGACTTCGGGGCCTCCGACCTTGTGCACACGGACGGCTTTGGTCATCACCTGACCTCCTCTTCTCGCGGGCCAGCGAAAGACATCGCGCCCGCCTTGTCAACTCGACGCTGGCTGGAACGGCTAGACCGACGGCTTGCGGGTGTTCCTGCGGTTGCGCTTCGCCAGCACGTTGAAGAACTCGACCGCCGCCGAGAACGCAATCGCGAAATAGATGTAGCCGCGCGGGATGTGGAATTGGAATCCGTCCGCGACCAACGCGACGCCGATCAGCACCAGGAAGGCCAGCGCCAGCATTTTGGTGGTCGGGTGCTCCGCGACGAATCGCGACACCGGCCCGGACGAAATGTACATGATCAGGCAGGCGATCACGACGGCCGCGATCATGATCTCGATGTCCTGCGCCATGCCGATCGCCGTGATGATCGAGTCCAGCGAGAACACGATGTCGATGATCACGACCTGGACGATGACCCAGAAGAAGGCGTTACGAGGCGGCTTCTCGTCGCCCTCGCCTTCATCGGCTTCGACCTCGCCGTGAATCTCGTGAGTCGCCTTCGCGATCAGGAACAGGCCACCGCCGATCAGGATGAGGTCGCGCCAGGAGAAGCCGTAGCCCGAAAACGAAAACACCGGCGCGGTCAGGCCGATCAACCAGACCAGGAGGCCGAGCAGGATGATGCGGAAGATCAGCGCCAGCGCGAGCCCGATCTGGCGGGCGCGGTGCGCCTGTTTCTCGGGAATGCGCGAGACGATCACCGACAGGAAGATGACGTTGTCGATCCCAAGCACGATCTCAAGCGATGTCAAGGTGAGGAGCGCGGCCCAGGCTTCGGGGCTGGTCAACAGGTGCATCATGCGAAAGTTCTTGTCAGCCGTATCAATGCGTCGCTGAAGCTGATCCAGAGCGCGATCGCGCAGAGCGCGACAGTCACGCCGGTGCCCACGCGGAAGTCCATTTGCAGCGTATAGAGGGAGAGCAGAGCCCAGATCGCGATCAGCGACATCGTCAGCCAGCGCAGCCGCACGACGCGCACCGGATGCAGCACGTGGAACGGCACGAAGGTCAGCACCACCAGGCTTGCGACCAGCAGCGTCGACAGCAGCGGCGGCCAGTGCAGCAGGAACAGATAGAACGCCGCCGCATTCCACAGCGCCGGAAAACCGCGGAAATGATTATCGTCCGCCTTCATGCGCAGATCGGCGAAATATAGTGCGCTGGTGACGATGATGGCGACGCCAAGCAAGGGTGCTGCGACCGGCAGCAGCAAGCCGCTGGCCACGATCGCATAGGCCGGCACGAAGACGTAGGTGACGAAATCGACCACGAGATCGAGCACGTCGCCCGACCAGTTCGGCTGCACGTCCTTGACGTTGAGCCGGCGCGCGATCGGCCCGTCGATCGCGTCGATGATGAGGGCGACGCCCAGCCATTGAAACATCGCCGCCCAGTGCTCGCGCACGGCCTCAAGCATCGCCAGCAGCGCGATCGCCGCACCGAACGCGGTGAAGATGTGCACCGAGAAGGCAGCGGCGCGGATCGCGGGCCTGGGCTTCAGGGAATCCTCTTGGCTGTCCATGGCTTCTGCTATCAGAATGACACCGGTTTGCACATAAGCCATTGCGGCGTCCGGTCGCACAATTCGTCATAAAATCAGGGAAATATCAGTGGGCTTGAATTTGCCGCGGGGCGTGTCCAATGTCGTTCCATGACAGATGCATCGACACTCTTTGACGCGGCCGTGATCGGCGGCGGACCGGCGGGACTTAGCGCGGCCATCGCACTGGCGCAGGCGGGCGCACGGACCGCACTGGTGGCGCGTCGCGTGCCTTATGCCGACAATCGCACCACGGCGCTACTCGGTGCCTCCGTCGATCTGCTGGAGAGCCTCGACGTCTGGTCCCGCTGCAAGGACAAGGCGGCCGCGCTCGAAATCATGCGGCTGGTCGACGACACCGGCCGGCTGTTCCGCAGCCCCGAGGTCCGGTTCTCTTGCCACGAAATCGGCCTCGATGCCTTCGGCTACAACATCGACAACCGCTCGCTGATGCTGGCGCTGGAAGCGCGCGCGGCCGAGCTGCCCTGTCTCGTCCGTTTCGACGACGAGGCCGAAACTGTCGTCATCGAAGCCGATGACGTCGCGATCCGCACGGCGGCTGCGCAATTTCTCACGGCCCGCCTCGTGGTCGGCGCTGACGGCCGGCATTCGCTTTGCCGCGAAGCCTCCGGCATCGCGGTGACGCGGCGCGAGTTGAGCCAGACGGCGCTGACCTTCAACGTCAGCCACGCGCGGCCCCACCGCAACGTCTCGACCGAGTTCCACACGCCGCACGGCCCGTGCGTGTTCGTACCCCTGCCCGGCGATCGCTCCAGCGTCGTCTGGGTCTCGGCGCCTGCGGACGCCGAGCGGCTTCGCGGACTGAGCGACGAGGAATTGTCCGCCGCGATCGAGAAGCAGTCGCACTCGATCCTCGGACGCATGAAGGTGGAGCCCGGGCGCCATCTCTTCCCGCTGGCGATCGAACGTCCCAAATGCTTTGGCCGCGACCGCATTGCGCTGGTCGGCGAAGCCGCCCATGTGGTTCCCCCGATCGGCGCCCAGGGGCTCAATCTCGGCCTGCGCGATGCCGCCGACATTGCGCGGCTTGCGGGCGAGGCCATCGCATCAGGCCAGGATGCCGGCGCACCCGACGTGCTCGCGCGTTACGACCGCGCCCGGCGTCCCGACATCCTGAGCCGGACCTTTGCGATCGACATCGCCAACCGCTCGCTGCTCAACGATTTCCTCCCGCTCCAGCCGGTCCGCGCGGTCGGCATGCACCTGCTCGGCGCGATCGGCCCGCTCCGGCGTTTTGCGATGCGCGAAGGCCTGACGCCGACTTGGCGGAAGTAACCGCTTAGGGAAACGCCAGCCGGCCGGTCTGGATCGCCCACATCACGCTGGTCAGCGTGACCACGGACGCGAACGTCCCGAGCAGCACCGCGACGGAGGCGGGTTCGATCCAGGCGTCGTTCTGCCGGGCGATGACGAACACGTTGAGCGCCGGCGGCAGCGAGGCCATCAGCACGGCGGTCGCGGCCCAGGGCTGCGCGAACGGGCCGAACGCCAGCATCAAGCCGAACGCCGCGAGCGGGTGGATCAGCAGCTTGATCGCGATCACGCCCGGCACCTCCCACGGGACCCGGTCGAACGGGCGGAGCGCCACGGTCACGCCGAGCACGAACAGCGCGGTCGGGGCGGCTGCGTTCTGGAGGAACGTGATGGTGCGATCGAGCGCGACGGGCATCTCGATATGCAGCGATGCGAAGGCCGCGCCGAAACAGGCCGACATGATCAACGGATTGAGCACGATCTGCTTCAGCACGACGCCGAAGGCATGCACGATCGAGGGATGATCGCGATCGGAGAGCTCGATCAGCAGCGGCACGATCGTGAACAGGAAGATGCTGTCGCAGCAGAAGATCAGCGCAGTCGGTGCCGAGGCCTTCGGCCCGAGCACGGCGAGCGCCAGCCCCGGTCCCATGTAGCCGATATTGCCGTAGCCGCCGGAGAGCCCGGCGAGCGTCGCCTCGCGCAATGTCAGCCCGCCGAGAACCTTGCCGACGACCAACGCGAGCGTGAACGCCGCAACCGTCGACAGCGTGGTCGCGACCAGGAACGGTGGGTTGTTCAATTCCGAGAACGGCGTCTTCGACATGATCGCAAACAGCAGCGCCGGCAGCGACACATAGAGCAGGAAGAAGTTCATCCAGGCGAGGCCCGATTCCGGCAGGGATTTGACCTTGCCGCAGGCGAATCCAACGAAGATCAAGCCGAAATAAGGTAGAGCCAGATTGAGGATATCGACCATTGATGAAGTGTTTTCTGAAGATTTGGGGGCTATCTGCCCCGCGCCCGCGGGTTAATTCCAGACCAGGGCACTAGCATCGGCCACAATCCTGGTCTATCGACGGGGAATGATTAAAGCGCGGACCGCCAAATTCCAGATCGGACAGGTCGTGCGCCACCGGATCTTCTCGTTCCGGGGCGTGATCTTCGACATCGATCCGGAATTCAACAACACCGAGGAGTGGTGGCTGTCGATCCCCGAGGAGGTGCGGCCCCACAAGGACCAGCCGTTCTATCACCTGCTCGCGGAGAACGCTGAGTCGGAATACGTCGCCTACGTCTCCGAGCAGAACCTCGTACCGGACGATTCCGGCGAACCGGTCCGGCATTCCCAGGTCGCCGAGATCTTCGTCAAGGACAAGACCGGCGGTTACCGCCCGCGCAATCCATCGCTGAACTGAGTTTCGCAGCCATCAACTGGCCAGCAAAAAAGGCGCTCGAACCGAGCGCCTTTTTCATGTCCGCGATTTGATCGCCGATCACTTCTGTCCGGCCGGAGCGGCGCCAGGCGCTTGCTGCTGCTTCTTCTGCAGCTCTTCAGCCTTCTTCTGGAGCTCTTCCTGCAGCTTCTTCTGCGTTTCCTCGAACACCTTCGGATCGGTCGGCGGACCGTCATAGGCCTTCTGGAATTCGCCCGCGAGCGGCAGCGGCAGCGTCAGTGGCGCGCCGTTGGCATTGATCGCCTGAACAACAAGGTTCTGGCCCTTCTTCATGCTGTTGATGAAGTCGGGCGTGGCCTCGTAGTCGGACATGCAGCCGTTCTGGAAGCAGATCACGTACGGGCTCTGCAACGGCGGATTGCTATCCACGATGATGCGGGTGCCGTGCACCAGCTGCATGCCGAGCGGCAGCGTCACGCGCAGGATCTTCTTCGGTTCGCCTTCCGGCTCGATGATGACGGCCGCGATGACCGGCTGGCCCGACTCGATACGGCCGTCCTTGCCGGTGAAGCAAACCTGCTTGGCATTGGCGTCCTGGCCCTTAAGGCAGAACTTGGTCCAGGGGGCATAGATCAGCTGGATCTGCTGATCGGCCGGCTGGGCCGCGCCCTGCTGCGCCGGAGCGCCTTGGGCGGGAGCCGGCTGGGCGGGTGCCTGAGCAGCCGGCGCCGGCGCCTTTGGGGCAGCCTTCGGAGCGGCCTTCGGGGCGGCCTTGGGCGCGGGCGCGCCCGGAGCTGGCGCAGGAGCCTGGGCCTCGGCGGCAAACGGGACGGCCAACGCCGTCGCCGTCAACAAGGCGAGAAGTCGCCCGCGCGGCCGGACGGACGCGGCCAAGTAACGGAAATTCATTGCGGAAAACCCTTTCTGAACGGGAAGTGCCCGAACCGCCTCGACACGCCGAACCTGGCCGCCTTGGGCGCGGCTCTCTCCCCGTCAAATGAGGCGGATAAGTGACGGCTCGGCGCTCGTGCGCGATTGCCCGCCTTCTTAACGTGGCCGACGAAAAGATCAATGCCGACAAGCGTCTTTGACCGCGCGCCGGCGTGCGCCCCGGGGAAAATCCCTGTGATAGGATTCAGGCCCACCCGGTCCTCGAATCAACGTGTCCCGATGTTCATGTTCCAGCGCCTTCTCGAGGGCCGCCTTAAGGGTCTTTGCGTCCGCCTCCGCATCCTGGCCTTTATCTTGGTCCTCCCGTTCGCCTTGGGGCTCCCGGCAAGCGGCGCAGGGGCCGAGGAAGCCCACGCCATTGCCATGCACGGCAAGCCGGCGATGCCTGCCGATTTCGCCCACATGCCTTACGTCAACCCCGACGCTCCCAAGGGCGGCCGGCTGACCTGGGGCGTTCTCGGCACCTTCGACAGCCTCAATCCCTTCATCGTCAAGGGACTGGGTGTGCAGCAGATGCGGAACTACGTGGTCGAGAGTCTGCTCGCGCGCGGCAATGACGAGCCGTTCACGCTCTACGGCCTGCTCGCCAGATCGGTCGAGACCGATGACGAGCGGAGCTTTGTCACGTTCCACATCGATCCCCGCGCCCGCTTCTCCGACGGCAAGCCGGTCCGCGCCGAGGACGTGCTGTTCTCCTGGCAGTTGCTGCGCGACCACGGCCGCCCCAACCACCGGCAATATTACGGCAAGGTCGCAAGTGCCGAGGCGCCAGATCCCCTCACCGTCCGCTTCGACCTTGCGGGGGCCAACGACCGTGAACTGCCGCTGATCCTCGGCCTGATGCCGATCCTGCCGAAACACGCGGTCGACGTCGCAGCTTTCGAGGAGACGACGCTGACGGGCCCGGTCGGCTCCGGCCCCTATCGCGTCACCGCGGTGAGGCCCGGTGCCAGCGTGACGCTCACCCGCAATCCCGACTATTGGGGCCGCGACCTCGCCATCAATCGCGGGCTCTACAATTTCGACGAGATCAGGCTCGACTATTTTCGCGAGGCCAACGGCCAGTTCGAAGCTTTCAAGCGCGGCCTGTATGATTTCCGCATCGAGCACGAGCCGCTGCGCTGGCACGACGGCTACGACTTTCCCGCGGCGAAGAATGGCGAGGTGATCCGCGACACCATCAAGCCCGGCGTGCCGCAACCTTCCGAATTTCTGGTGTTCAACACGAGGCGTCCCATCTTCGCCGACATCCGCGTGCGCCAGGCCTTGACGCTGCTGTTCGATTTCGAGCTGGTCAACCGCAACTACTTCTTCAACCTCTACGCGCGCGCCGCCGGGTATTTTGCCGGCTCGGACCTGTCAGCATATGGCCATCCTGCCGATGCGCGCGAGCGCGAGCTGCTCAAGCCGTTCGCCGCGCAGATCCCGCCTGACATCATGGACGGCAGCTACCGCCTGCCGGTGACCGACGGTTCGGGCCGTGACCGGACCACGCTGCGCGCGGCCCTGAAGCTGTTGTCGGAGGCCGGCTATGATCTCGACGGCACCGTGCTGCGCAACCGCGCGACCAAGGCGCCCTTCACCTTCGAGATCCTGGTCACGACCCGCGACCAGGAACGCGTCGCGCTTGCCTTCCAGCGCGACCTCAGGCGCGCCGGCATCGAGCCCGGCGTGCGATCGGTCGATCCCGTGCAGTTCGACCAGCGCCGGCTCGCCTACGAATTCGACATGATTCAGAACCGCTGGGACCAGTCGCTGTCGCCCGGTAACGAGCAATATTTCTACTGGGGAAGCGCCGCCGCCGACAGTCCGGGCACCCGCAACTACATGGGGGCCAGGGATCCCGCGGTCGATGCGATGATCGCCGCACTGCTGGAAGCCCGTGAACATACGGCTTTCGTGTCGGCGGTGCGGGCGCTCGATCGCGCTTTGATCTCCGGATTCTATACAATCCCCCTGTTTAACGTATCCGAGCAATGGATCGCGCGCTGGAATCCGATAGAACGGCCAGAGGCCATCTCGCTGTCCGGCTATTTGCCGGAGACCTGGTGGTCGAAGGGGCAGCCGCAAGCTCATCAAGCAAAGTGACGCCGTGAACCAGCCAGCCGTATCGCCGACGCTCGACACGCTGTTTCAGCGCACGCTGATGCGGCAGCCGCACGCGACCGCACTGCTTGACCCGCTGAACAAGTTCCGCGTGACCGGGCACGAGCCGCGGCGGATGAGCTATGCCGAGGCTGACACGGCCATCGAGGCGCTGTCCGCCTATTTCGTCGAATCAGGCCTGCCGGCCAATTCCGTCATCGCCATCCAGCTGCCGAATACGGTCGAGTTCGTGCTCACCGTTCTCGCCGCCCATCGCGCCGGCCTCGTCGTCGCCGTGCTGCCGCTGCTCTGGCGCCATGCCGAACTGACCGCCGCTCTGAACCGCACCGCGGCGCGCGCCATCGTCACCATGAGCACCGTCGACGGCGTCAACTATGCCGATCTCGCGATGCACGCGGCCGCGGAAGCCTTCTCGATCCGCCATGTCTGCGGCTTCGGCACCAACCTGCCCGAAGGCATGGCCTCGCTCGACGACGTGCAGGCCCGTCCGCCCGGCACCGCGCGCGCCGTGATCCAGGATGGCCGCAAGGCGGCGATGATCTCCTTCGACGTCACCGCGGAAGGCTTTCGTCCGGTGCCGCGGCCGCATTTCAGCCTGATCGCCGGTGGGCTCGCGATGTCGCTGGAAGCCGACATCAGGCAAGGCGCGACCGTGATGGCGGCGTTCACACCGATGTCGTTCGCAGGGCTCGCCTCCTCGCTCGCAGTGTGGCTGCTGTGCGGCGGCACGCTGGCGCTGCATCATCCGTTCGAGAACGACGTGCTGGAGCAGCAGGTCAACGCGCACGAATGCGACGTGCTGATCGCACCGGCACAATTCGCCCAGCGGCTCGGCGATTCCGATCTGGCGGCGCGGATGCCGACCTTGCGCAACGTCATCGGCCTGTGGCGCGCCCCCGAGCAGGTGGCAGCGAGCGAGGCATGGATCGCGCCGCATGCGCCGTTCACGGACGTCTATCTGTTCGGCGAGGCCGGATTGTTCGGCGCACGGCGTGGCGACGACGGCATGCCGGTGCCGGTGATGCCGGGACCACACGGCGCGCCGCGCGAGCAGTCGGGTTCGTCGATCGCCGGCGAGATCCTGCTGACGCCGAAAGGAACGCTCGGGCTGCGCGGCCCGATGGTGCCGATCGCGGCCTACGCCCCGCCGCAGCCGGTCGGCGACACCCTGATCGCGCAGCCGCCACGCGACTATGTCGACACCGGCTATGCCGCACGGCTCGACCGTCCCAGCGGCGCGATCTGCATCACCGCGCCGCCCTCCGGGATCATGGCTGTCGGCGGCTACCGCTTCCTCTCCAACGACCTCCAGGAATGGGCACGCCGGCTCGGCCAGGGCGCGCTGCTGACCGCGCTGCCCGACCGGCTCTCCGGTCACCGGCTCGCGGGCCGGGCCCAGGACAATGCCCGCGCCCGCGAAGCGCTCAGCGAGCTCGGGCTTAACCCCCTGATGGTCGAAGCTTTTCGCGACCGTTCCGGGCCGGTCTAAGCGTAGTTTCGACCGTTCCATTGACGCTGCATTAAGGCGGCCGGACTAGATTGCGCAGCACCTGTCGCGTGATCAGAGTCTCTCGATGTCCCAGGCTGGCCCGATCCTGTTTGTGTCCAATGCCGAGCGGCCGGGCTTCATTACGGCGCTGGACGAGGCGCGATTCTTCCCCGTGATCGACACCGGCTGGGCGGGCGCGGCACGCGCGGTCGAGGAGGTGCAGCCGGCCGTGGTCCTCGCCGCGATGCATGCCGGGCACGAGCCCTATCTGGCACCGCTCGCGAGGAAGATCGCGGAGCAATCACCCTACCTTCCCTTCGTGGCGCTGGATGCGGCGGGCACGCTCCCGCACAACGCCCTGCCATTCTCCTCTTCGCGCGCCGGTCATTCCGAACGCCTGATCGCGCGGCTTCGCGCCGCGCTGCGCATTCGCACGCTTCATGCCACGGTGCTGCGCCGGCTGCCCGAGGTGAAAGTCGCGCTGCCGGAGGCCGATCCCGTTCGCGATGCCACAGTGCTCCTGATCGGCCGCGGCGCGGCTTACCCCGCGCTTTCCGTTGCGCTCGGCGAGCGCGTCGGCGTCATCGGGGCGCTCTCGATCGAGGCCGCGGCCAAGCATCTCAACACCCGCGACCTCGACGGTGTCGTGCTCGCCGAAGGCTTTACCCCCCGCGTGACCGATGCCTTCCTCACGGTGCTCGCCGAGGACACCCGTTTCCGCAGCCTGCCCGTGGTCGTCACCGCGCATCAATTGACGCAGACTTACGACCTGCCCAATCTCGAGCTGATCCCGGGCGAGCCGGCGAAGGTCGCCGCCAACGCGCTGACCTTGATCCGCCAGCACGCCATGGAAGCCCAGCTGAGCCGCACGCTGCGCTCGATCGATGCCGGCGGCTGGCTCGACCCACGCAGTGGCCTGCTCACGGTGGAAGCTTTTGCGCGCGATTTTGCCAAGGCGGTCGAGCAGACGCTGGCCCGCGGCGGCGGTCTTTCGGTCGCACGCTTCGCGTTCGATCCCGGCAATTCCCGGGCCCAGCTCGATGCTGCGCGCATTCTGAGCCGCCTGATGCGGCAGATGGATTTTGGCGTGGCGCAAAAGGACGGTTCGGTCATCGTCGTATTCGCCGAGACCGACTTCCGCACCGCCCACATGATCGCCCGCCGCCTCTCCTCAGTGATGCGGCACACGTCGAACGGCAAGCACGAGATGCGCAGCGATCCCGTCGTCTCGGTGGATTCGCTGTCGCCGTCGGATACGGCAAGGTCGCTGCTTGGGCGGCTGTCGGCCGAGGCCTCGCGCGCGGCGTCGTAATCATCCGCCCGCGCTCGCTGCCGTCGGAGCTCGACTGCTCTTATATGGAATCTTTACGTGAAACGTACCGTTCGCATTCTCGTGCGCGGCGGGCGGCCGCCGGCGCAAAAAACCCGCGACCGATGAACGGTCGCGGGTCCAAAGATCCGAAGCTCTGCCAGTACATCCGTGGTCAAAGCAACGTCATTGAGATTGCGGCAGCCTATGCGGCGCGCAGATCTTCAGCAGCAGACTTGCCGGTGCGGCGATCTGCAACGATTTCAAAAGAAACCTTCTGCCCTTCGTTGAGGGTATTCATGCCGGCGCGTTCAACGGCGCTGATATGAACGAACACATCCTGGCTGCCCTCGTCCGGCTGAATGAATCCGAAGCCCTTTTGGCTGTTAAACCACTTCACAGTTCCCGTCGTCATGGGGATCGTCCTTTAAGATAGATAAACGTTTAGCCGCGCTCAAAAGCGCGGTGGGTGTCGTCGAGATCTGGAGGGAGGGTCGTCAGTCAGGCGCGCTTTTCAGCGGCGAGGCCAAGTCGTTCGGCCGAAACTCGATAGATTGAACGTAGCAACTGTTCGATCATTCCGCAAGTGATCATATGTCGCTATTCCGGGATCCGGGTGCGGCGCGTCGTTTCGCGCCGCCGCCTCTCGAAACTACTACGCCGCCTTCTTGCTCTGCGCGAGCTGCGCCAGCTGGCGCATGATCTCGGTGGTGCCGGCCAGACGCTCCTCCGGCGTTTCCCAGTCCTGCAGGAACACCACCTTCATGTCGGGCCGCACCTTCGCGGCCTGGCCGTGGCTGCGGATGAAGCTCACCAAGCGGTCGGGATGGGCAAAGGAATTGTCGCGGAAGGCGATGACGGCGCCCTTCGGGCCGGCATCGATCTTCCCGACATTGGCCTGGCGGCAGAATGCCTTGATCGCGGCGACCTTGAACAAATAGCGCACCTCGTCCGGCAGCACGCCGAAACGGTCGCGCATCTCGGCGCCGAAGTTCTCGATCTCCTCTTCGCTGTCGAGGTCGGCGAGCCGGCGGTAGAGCGACAGCCGCACCGAGAGATCGCCGACATAGTCCTCAGGGATCAGCACGGGCATGCCGATGGTGATCGTCGGCGACCAGCGATCGGCGGCGGGCTCGGACACGCCGGCCTTGAGGTTGACGATCGCCTCCTCCAGCATCGATTGATAGAGTTCGAAGCCGACCTCCTTGATGTGGCCGGACTGCTGCTCGCCCAGAATGTTGCCGGCGCCGCGGATGTCGAGGTCGTGCGAGGCGAGCTGGAAGCCCGCGCCCAGCGTCTCCAGCGATTGCAGCACGGTGAGCCGGCGCTCGGCCTGCGCCGTGATCTTTTGCTGCGCCGGCAGCGTGAACAGCGCATAGGCACGCAGCTTGGAGCGGCCGACGCGGCCGCGGAGCTGATAGAGCTGGGCGAGGCCGAACATGTCGGCGCGATGCACGATCAGCGTGTTGGCGTTGGGGATGTCGAGGCCGGATTCCACAATCGTGGTCGACAGCAGGATGTCGAACTTGCCGTCGTAGAACGCGGTCATGATGTCCTCGATCACGGCGGGCGGCATCTGGCCGTGCGCGACCGCGACCTTCATCTCCGGCACGTTCTTGTCGAGGAAGTCCTTGACCTCGGCGAGGTCGTCGATGCGCGGCACCACGTAGAACGCCTGGCCGCCGCGATAGCGCTCGCGCAGCAGCGCCTCGCGGATCATCAGGGGATCGTGCGGGGCGACGAAGGTGCGGACCGCGAGACGGTCGACAGGAGGCGAGGCAATGATCGAGAGTTCGCGCACGCCGGTGAGCGCGAGCTGGAGCGTGCGCGGGATCGGCGTGGCCGACAGCGTCAGCACGTGCACCTCGGCGCGGAGCTGCTTCAGCCGCTCCTTGTGGGTGACACCGAAATGCTGCTCCTCGTCGACGATCAGCAGGCCGAGGTCCCGGAACTTGATCGACTTGCTGAGCAGCGCGTGGGTGCCGACGACGATATCGACCGAGCCGTCCGTGAGGCCCTTCTTGACCAGATTGAGCTGCTTGGCCGGAACCAGGCGCGAGGCCTGCGCGACCTGGACCGGGAAACCCTTGAAACGGTCGGTGAACGTCTTGTGGTGCTGACGGGCGAGCAGCGTGGTCGGCACCACGACCGCGACCTGCTTGCCTTCGAGCGCCACGGCGAAGGCCGCGCGCAGCGCCACCTCGGTCTTGCCGAAGCCGACGTCGCCGCAGATCAGCCGGTCCATGGGACGGCCGAGCTCGAGGTCCTTCAGCGTGGACTCGATCGCGCCAAGTTGATCCTCGGTCTCGTCATAGGGGAAGCGGGCGCAGAACTCGTCGTAGAGGCCCGGCTGCACCGGCAGCTTCGGCGCCTCGTGCAGATGCCGCTCGGCGGCGATCTTGATCAGCTCGCCCGCGATCTCGCGGATGCGGTTCTTGAGCTTGGCCTTGCGTGTCTGCCAGCCCGAACCACCGAGACGATCCAGCTCGACCGAGGTCTGGTCGGAGCCGTAGCGCGACAGCAGCTCGATGTTCTCGACCGGCAGGAACAGCTTGGTCTCGGCGGCATAATGCAGCTCGAGGCAGTCATGCGGCGCGCCGGCGACGTCGAGCGTCTGCAGACCGATGAAGCGGCCGATGCCGTGATCGACGTGGACCACGATGTCGCCGGCGGCGAGGCTCGTCACCTCCGAGATGAAATTGTCGAGCTTGCGGCTCGCCTTGCGCGGCCGGACCAGGCGATCGCCAAGGATGTCCTGCTCGCTGATGAGCGCGATCTCGTCGGTCTCGAAACCGCTTTCCAGGCCGAGCACGGCGAGCATGGTCTCGTTGCGCGGAGTGGCCTGCACCGTGCGCCAGCTGTTGACGCTGGTCACGGGGGTGAGCTTGTGATCGCGCAACATCGAGGTCATGCGGTCGCGCGAGCCCTCCGTCCAGAGCGCGATGACCACCTTCTTGCGGCTTGTCAGCAGCCCATGCACATGTGCGACGACCGCTTCGAAGACATTGACATTGTTATCGTTGCGCTCCGGCGCGAAGTCGCGGCCTTTGCGTGCACCGGCATCGACCACGCTGGTACCATCGGCAGGCACCGAAAACTGCGTCAGCCGCACCAACGGCATCTCGCTCTCGCGCTTGGCCCACTCCTCCTCGGTCAAATAGAGCCGGTCAGGCGGCAGCGGCTTGTAGATGGCGCCGCCGCCCGGATGCTCCATCGCATCGCGGCGGGCCTGGTAATAGTCGACGATCTGCTTGAAGCGTTCGCGGACGGCATCCTCGGCCTGCGGCTCGATCGCGATGGCCGCGCCTTGCAGATAGTCGAACAGCGTGTCCATCCGGTCCTGGAACAGCGGCAGCCAATGTTCCATGCCGGGATGACGGCGGCCCTCGCTGACGGCCTCGTAGAGCGCATCGTCGCGCTCGGGCGCGCCGAACTCGGCGACATAGCCCATGCGAAAGCGGCGGATGGTATCGGTGACGAGCTGGAATTCGGAGATCGGCACGAGATCGAGCGCGCTCATGTCGAGCAGCGTGCGCTGGGTCTCGGCATCGAAGGTGCGGATCGATTCCAGGCTGTCGCCGAAGAAGTCGAAACGGACGGGCTGCTCGAGGCCGGCCGGAAACAGGTCCAGAATGCCGCCGCGCACCGCGTATTCGCCGGGCTCGCGCACGGTCGACGAGCGGTTGTAGCCGTTGTGCTCGAGCCAGGCGATGATGGTGTCCATCGGCACGACGTTGCCGGGCGCGACCGACAGCGCCTGCGCCGCGACGAGGTCGCGCGACGGCACGCGCTGGACGACGGCGTTCACCGTGGTCAGCACGATCAGCGGTTTGTCGCTGCCAGTCAGGGACGCAAGCCGTGCCAGCGTCGTCAGTCGCTGCGCGAGGACGCCGCCATGCGGCGAGACGCGGTCGTAGGGCTGGCAGTCCCAGGCCGGAAAGGTCAGCACGGGCAAATCGGGCGCGAAGAATTGCAGGGCCCGTTCGAGGTGCTGCATCCGCGGGCCGTCGCGGCAGATCACCGCGAGGCTGACAGCCGGCTTCTTCGGCCGCGCCGCGATGGCGCGCGCGAGATCGGAGACAACGAGGCCCTCGGCGCCCTCGGCGACATTGGCAAGCGTCAGCGCGCGGCCGGGCGTGAGCAGCTCGGCCGGCGATTTCATCCCCTGCTTCATACGTCGCGGTCCGCGATCGGAAACGCCTTGATGCGCGCAAACAGCGGGCCGATGACTTCGGCGGCAAGCACCTTGTCGCCGGTGATGGCGGCATAGAGGTCGGGATCGGCTTCTTCGAGCAGGGTCTCGAGCTGCGTCAGCTCGTCATCGGACAGATTGCCGATCTCGGCATCCGCGAAGCGGCCGAGGATCAGGTCCATCTCGCGCGTGCCGCGGTGCCAGCAGCGGAACAGAAGCCGCTTGCGGCGGTCGTCCAGCCCGTTGCTCGATCGTGTCGTTCCCGTCATGTCTCAATTCCAGTCAAACGCCAAAAGCCCGGACGTGCCGGGCCGGCGTGATATAGCCACTCGGACCGCCCGTGTCAGCCCTCGATTTGTCATGGCTCGTCACCCGGCGTTACCTCCGAAAAAAGACGTGGATGCCCGGCATAAAGCCGGGCATGACGGGCCGAAACGATCCTAGGTTCGCGTGATGCGCCCCAGCCTGCTCAATCCGCTGTTTGCCCCCGTGATCAGCCTGCCCGGCGTCGGTCCGAAGCAGGACAAGCTGCTGCAATATCTGCTCAGCCGCAATGAGACGCCGCGGCTGGTCGATCTGTTGCTGCATTTGCCGAGCCAGGTCATCGACCGCCGCGCCCGCCCGAAGATCCGCGACGCCGTGCAGGGAACCATGGTGACGCTGGAGGTCACTGTCGACCGCCACCGCCCGCCCCCGCCGCGCAGTGCCCGCGCGCCCTACCTCGTCTACGCCAGCGACGAGACCGGCGACGTCGTGCTGACGTTCTTCCGCGCAAAGCCCGGCTATGTCGAGAAGCTGCTGCCGATCGGCGAGAAGCGCTTCGTCTCCGGCACGCTGCAGATGTACGACGGCATCCCGCAGATCGTGCATCCCGACCGGGTGCTGGACGAGGAGGCGATTTCGAAACTCTCCGGCATCGATCCCGTCTATCCCTTGACCGAAGGCCTTGCGCTCGGCTCGCTGCGCCGCGCGGTTGCGCAGGCGCTGCAAAAGCTGCCGGCGTTGCCGGAATGGATCAGCCCAGAGGTGCTGCGCCGCTGCAGCTTCCCGCCGATCACCGAGGCGCTCACCCGCGTGCATCAGCCGGTCGAGCTCACCGACATTCTGCCCGACCAGCCGTTCTGGTCGCGGCTCGCCTTCGACGAACTCCTGGCCGGGCAACTTGCGCTTGCCCTGATTCGCGCGCAATTGCGCCGCCCGGCCGGTGTGCGCAACGCCGGCGACGGGCACCTCCGCAACAGGATCATCGATGCCCTGCCCTATGCGCTGACAATCTCCCAGCGCGACGCCGCGGCGGCCATTGCGAATGATCTGCAGCAACCGGTGCGCATGCTGCGCCTGCTCCAGGGCGACGTCGGCTCCGGCAAGACCGTGGTGGCGCTGCTGGCCGCCGCTGCCGTCACCGAGGTCGGCAAGCAGGCGGCGCTGATGGCCCCGACCGAAATTTTGGCCCGTCAGCACATCAAGACCATCGCGCCGCTTGCCGAGCGCGCCGGCATGCGGGTCGCGATCCTCACCGGCCGCGAAAAAGGCAAGGAGCGGCAGGAACTGCTGGCACAGCTCGAAGCCGGCGAGATCGACCTCCTCGTCGGCACCCACGCGCTGATCCAGGACGACGTGATCTTCAACGATCTCGCCCTCGCCGTCGTCGACGAGCAGCATCGTTTTGGCGTGCGCGAGCGGCTGGCGCTGACGTCAAAGGGCGAGGCCGTCGACGTGCTGGTGCTGAGCGCAACGCCGATCCCGCGCACGCTGGTGCTGACCTATTTCGGCGACATGGACATCTCCGAGCTGCGCGAAAAGCCCGCCGGCCGCCAGCCGATCGAAACCCGCACCATATCGATGAGCCGCCTCGAAGAGGTCACGGAGAGCATCGGACGCGCGCTGCAGTCCGGCAAGCTGGTCTACTGGATCTGCCCGCTGGTCGAGGAATCCGAGGCCGAGGGCACCGAGCACCTGACCAATGCGACCAAGCGCTTCGAAAGCCTGCAGAAGCGTTTCGGCGACCGCGTCGGCCTCGTCCACGGCCAGATGAAGGGCACCGAGAAGGACCGCGTGATGGGCCAGTTCGCCGCCCACGAGATCGGCCTGCTGGTCGCGACCACCGTCGTCGAGGTCGGTGTCGACGTGCCGGCGGCGACCATCATGGTGATCGAGAACGCCGAACGCTTTGGCCTCGCCCAGCTTCATCAACTGCGCGGCCGCATCGGGCGCGGCTCGGAGGCCTCGACCTGCCTGCTGCTCTACTCCGAGCCGCTCGGCGAGATGTCGAAAGCGCGGCTGAAGGTGATCCGCGAGACCGCCGACGGCTTTCGCATCGCCGAAGAAGACCTGAAGCTGCGCGGCGAAGGCGATGTGCTCGGCGTGCGCCAGAGCGGCCTGCCCGGCTACCGCATCGCCCGCTCGGAGGTGCACGGCCAGCTCATCACGCAGGCCCGCGACGAGGCGCTGCGCATCCTGAAGGACGATCCGAAACTCAAGGGCGAGCGCGGTGAGGCGCTGCGATGCCTGCTGTATCTGTATGAGCGGGATGAAGCCATCCCGCTGATCGGAGCGGGTTAGCTGGCCGCTCTCTGCCGCCCGATCTCATAGGCCGCCACATGCGCGCGGGCGAGATCCAGCAGGGGCGTGTCGATGCCCAGCGCGCGGGCCCGGTTGGCCATATCGCCGAGGATGTGCTCCGCCTCGGTGATCGAGCCGCGCTCGATATCGCGCAGCATCGAGGCCTTGAGCGGGGAGTCCAGCGTCGTGAACAGCTTCCGGTCAAACTCGATGAAAGGCGCCCGCGGCTCAAAACCTGAGGCCGTCGCGACGGCGCAGCATTCGGCGAACAGGCGGAAGATGGATTGCTCGCCGTTCGGCACGGCTAGAATGTCCCCGATGCTTGCACGCATCAGGCAGGTGATGCCGGCGAGCGTGCTCAGCTGGACGAACTTCTCCCACATGTCCTGCATGATCGCTTCGCTGGCGCGCACGTCGATACCGGGCACATGCAGCAGCGTCTCCAGGGCGAGCACGCGCTCGCTCAACGCCCCCTCGATCTCGCCGAAGACGATGGTCTGATTGGCCATGAACTGAACGACACGGCCATCCGCATCGAGCCCGGCACTGACGTTCGCGAGCCCGCCGAGGACGCACCTCGCGCCGAACCGCGCGGTCAGGGCGTCGACATGTTTCAAGCCGTTGAGGATCGGCAAAATCATCGTGTTGGCGCCGACCGCCGGGGCAAACTGGGCCATCGCATCGTCGAGCGAGTAGGATTTCACCCCGACCAGCACGACGTCGAACGCTTCCTTGAGATCCTTGGCCAGGATGACCCTCGGCTGCACGGCGAAATCGCCGTGCGGGCTCACGACCTGCAATCCATTCCGCCGCAACTGCTCCGCCCGCCCGGCCCGCACCAGAAAGGTCACGTCGCCGCCGGCTCGGACCAGGCGCGCGCCGTAATAGCCTCCAAGCGCTCCCGCGCCGATCACAAGCACTCTCATTCGAACTCCCATTGCGGAGCGACCGCTTCCGCAGAAACAATAACAGATGGCCCACGCTCCGTCTCCTCCCCGTCATTGCGAGCGCAGCGAAGCAATCCAGAATCCCTCCGCGGTAAGACTCTGGATTGCTTCGCTGCGCTCGCAATGACGGTGTGGGTCGAGCCTGGCACATAACGATCGGGTGGAATCGGGGCGACGCCCCTCACCCGGAATGAGCTTGCACAAATTTGCCGTGCTCCGCTTCGGTCGCATCGTTGGCGGGGAACATGCACTCTAGCCGCAGCTCTTCCGCCGTCACCGTCTGCGGGGTTCCGACCGTCGTGATCAGGGAAAAGTAGTCCAGCGCCACGCCGTCCTTGACGAAGGACAGCGGGATCATCGGCATTGCATCGGAGGCTGACGGCGCACGCCATTCCGGCTTCACCCCGGGGTATTGCGACAATTGCTCCAGCAGTGCCTTCGTCCTGATGTCAACCACGTGTCCGACCGCCTCGCGATACACCCGTGCGAGCAGCCCGCGTGCGGTCTGCGGCCAGTTCGCAATGAAGGGACGCATGCCGTCGGGGTCGAACATGAGATGCAATAGATTTCGTGGCGACGGCCGCGCCGACATGTCGATAAAGCAATTGAACAGAAGCGGCGCAGCCTCGTTCGTCATCAGCACGTTCCAGTACCGGTCCATGACGATGGCGGGAAACGGCTCGTGCTGACGCAGCATGCGTTGCAAGGCACGGTTGATGCTCGTCATGGCGGGTGCCTCGAGCGCGGGATCGGAATAGGTCGGCGCATAGCCGGCGGCCAGCAGCAGCTCGTTGCGTTCGCGTAAGGGGACATCGAGGGCTTGCGCAAGATCGAGCAGCATCTGGCGGCTTGGAACGCTGCGGCCGCTCTCGACGAAGCTGATGTGCTTCTGCGAGACGCCGGCGTCGAAGGACAGATCGAGCTGTGTCTTGCCGCGAATGTCCCGCCATTGACGCAGCAGCGCGCCCGCGGAACTGGCGCGCGTCTTGAGGGCACTGGCCGTCGCTTTCATGGTCGACTGATCCTTCCTGTCGATGTGCGGCATCGTCAACACGCATCGGCGGCGGTGCGCCGGCTTATCCGAGGCACCGCCGCCGATGGTAGCAGGTTCGAGGCGTCAACCGAAAGCGACCGGCCCCACGGCGCCGACCCAGTGCCGTACCTTGGTCGCGTCTCTCTCGTCCATGTAGAAGAAGTGCGTCATCGTGGGATGAACCGTCTTCATCGAGGCATCATCCGGTGTCATGTCGACGACACCGCGAAACACCTTCAGCGGGCCGGCGTCCCAATATTCGGTGATGTGATGCAGCGCGGTGAAGCCAGTGTCGATGAAGGCCTTCAGATTGCCGCGGATCGCCTCGCGCCCTCTCCAATCGGCGACGCCGAGGTTGCAAACGGCATCCTCCGTAAAACAGTCGAAGCCTGGTCCGAAGGTCTTGTCGTCGATCTCCTGCCACATGTTGAGCAGCCATTGCGGGGGCTCCTTCTTCGTAAACACGACTTGCATATCTCTCTCCTCATGCACTGACACACGCACAACAGGAGGCTTGATTGAATGCTGCCTGTTGGGTGGATGACCGGGACAGTAGTCAAGCAGCGGATTGGCTCAATTACATGCCAGGTAATAAAGCGCGTTCAGGAGGCCTCCTCTTTCCCTGGGCCCGACTTTATGGAACCCTACGACGATGCGCCGGATCATTGTCGTGGGCTGTCAGGGCAGCGGAAAGACGAGGCTCTCCCGAAATCTCGGGCGAAAGCTCGGGCTGCCGGTGGTGCATCTCGACGTGCTCTATTGGCGGCCGGGCTGGAAGCCATCCGACAAACCGAGCTTCCGGACGCGCGTCACTGCTGCGATCGCGGGCGACGCATGGGTTGTTGACGGCAGCTTCTCGGGACTCGCCTTCGATCTCACGCTCGCGCGCGCCGATACTCTGGTCGTCATCGACCGCCCGCGCTGGCTCTGCCAGTGGCGCATTCTGCTGCGCTCCGCCTTCGATCGCGACAAGACCCGGCCTGACCTCCCGGAGGGGTGTACCGAACAGTTCGACTGGAAACTGATGCGGGAGGCGTGGCGCTACGACACCGAGCGCGCGCCTGTGATCGAGGCCGAGCGCGTGCAGTATGGCGCTGACGTCCCGGTCGTGCGCTTGAGACGCGATCGGGACATCGAGGGTTTTCTGGATTCGGTGCACGGCACATGATCGATGACCGCGACGCGAGACCGGACAATCAGGATTTCTTCTGCGCGATACGCACGGCGAATGCCTTCATCAGGTCGGTATCCGCCGCATCGCCCTTCGCGTCCTCGGCGAGATGCTCGAACCAGCGCGCAAAGCCTTCATACACCTGGCTGGCGGGATGATCGGGGCCGAGGAAGCCGGAAATCTCCCGCATCTCTGCAACCCAGCGATAGGCCTTCGGGATCATGTCCGGCAGCGCGACTTCGAGCCGGGCCAGAACCGCGGGCTGGCTGAGTGCGAGTTCGTCGCGCAGCGCATCCGCAGCTCCCGCCTTCGTTGCCGCGACCACCATCGCCGAGCCGATGCCGGCGAGACCCTTGACGATGCCGGCGTAGGACATTTTCAGAGCGGACGCGGCACCGACCGGCCCTTCGACGATCCGCACGTCGAGCCCGAGGTCCTTCAGCACGGCGACGTCCCTGGCGTGCTCGCCGGACATGTAGAAGGCCGGGCTCTTGCCGCCGGGCTGGGGCGGGAACCCGATGATGCCGGCATCGACGAACGGCGCCTGTGCCGAGCCGATGATCTCCTCGATCCTCATCACGGTATCGACGTTGACGGCATTGCAATCGACCACGACCGGCTTCTTCTCGCGCCGGACGATCAGCCCGGCCAGCCGCTCGGCAAGCGCCACGGCTTCGCCCGGCGGCACGATCGAGAGGATGATGTCGGCGCCCGCGATCGCGTCGTCCTCGGCGCCGATCATGCCGGCATCCGCCGCGCGTTTGCGCGTCGCCTGGCTCCGCCCTTTCAACGACGTCAGCACTTGCGCACCGTGCTCGCTGAGACGGCGGGCCACGGCGCTGCCCATGGCACCGGGCGCGAGGATCGCAATGGTTTTGGACATCGTGCACTCCAGATCGAATTGCGAGCAACGCGCTCGGTTCAACCGGAGACTAGCAGAGGACGGGACGTCCGCGTGAACGGCGGCCATCCCACAGAGGAATGGCCCTACTCCACCTTCGCAGGCTGAGGCTGGAGCGCCGAGGCGTTGGCAATACGCGCGGCATTCGCCATGCCCGCGAGAGCAGCCGCCTTCTTCGGGTCGGGCGCCGAGCCCGGCTGCACGACGCCGGCCGACATGATCAGCGTGGCTGCGTCTTCGGTACTGAGGTCAACCTCGATGACCTTGCTCTTGGGAACGTAGAAGAAGAAGCCGGTGGTCGGGTTCGGCGAGCACGGCAGGAACACCGAGACGTGCTCCTCCTGACCCGGCAGGCTGCGGGAGAGGTCCTCGTTCGGCGATTGCGAGATCAGCACGATCGACCACATGCCGGGCGAGGGAAACTCGACCAGGCCGACTTTGCGGAAGCTCGAGCCCTTGCCCGAGAACAGCGTCTCGAACACCTGCTTCAGGCCGCGGTAGATGGCGCGCACCGCCGGGATCCGGCCGAGGAAGGTCTCGCCGACATCGACCAGCGTCCGGCCGATCAGATTGGCCGCGAGAAAGCCGACCAGCGTCAAAGTGAAAAATGCAACAATCAGCCCCCAGCCGGGGATGACGTACGGCATGTAGGTTTCCGGCCGATAGGCCAGCGGCACGAACGGCCGCACCACGCCATCGACCCAGGTGACGAACCACCAAACCAGATAAAAGGTGATCGCAACCGGTCCCGTCACCACGAGACCGGTGAGGAAGTAATTGCGAAAGCGGCCTATCAGGCCGGTATGCGGCTCCGGCACGGGATCGAGAGGCGCAGGCGCGTCGTCACGGGGGTTCATTCTGGTTCCAGGTCGGTCGCTTCGTTCAAGCTAGGGTCTTCTAGCAGGTTTTTGAAGACCACGAAGCGTTCCGGCCCGGCCCTTCTGCCTATTCCACGGTCACGGATTTCGCGAGATTGCGCGGCTGGTCGACGTCGGTCCCCATGATCACCGCCGTATGATAGGCGAGCAGCTGAACCGGGACGGCATAGACCATCGGCGTGAACGCCGCCGCCATATCCGGCATCACGATGGTGACGAGGGACTCGACGGTCGCCTCCGCCGCGCCTTTGGCGTCGGTCATCAGGATGATCTTGCCGCCGCGGGCGGCGACCTCCTGCATGTTGGAGACGGTCTTTTCGAACACCCGGTCGTAGGGCGCGATGACGACGACCGGCATGGTCTCGTCGATCAGCGCGATCGGGCCGTGCTTGAGCTCGCCGGCGGCATAGCCCTCGGCGTGGATGTAGGAGATCTCCTTCAGCTTCAACGCGCCTTCGAGCGCGAGCGGGAAGCTGGTGCCGCGGCCGAGATAGAGCACGTCACGCGACTTGGCGATCTCGCGGGCGAGCTTCTCGATCTGGAGCTCGGTGGTGAGCGCATCCGACATCAGACGCGGGATCTCGACGAGCCCATGGACGAGCTTGGTTTCGTCCTCGTCGGACAGTTCGCCACGCGCCTTGCCGGCCGCGATCGCAAGATTTGCCAGCACCATGAGCTGACAGGTGAAGGCCTTGGTCGAGGCGACGCCGATCTCGGGGCCGGCCAGCGTTGGCAGCACGATCTCGCTTTCGCGCGCGATCGTCGAGGTCGGCACGTTGACGACGGCGACCGTGTGCACGCCCTGGTCCTTGGCATAGCGCAGCGCGGCCAGGGTGTCGGCGGTTTCGCCCGATTGCGAGATGAAGATGGCAAGATCGCCCTTGCGCAATGGCGCCTCGCGGTAGCGGAATTCGGAGGCGACATCGACCTCGACCGGCACGCGCGCAAAACGCTCGAACCAGTATTTTGCAACGAACCCGGCGTAACTCGCGGTGCCGCAGGCCGTGATATTGATGCGCTGGATGTTCTTGAAGTCGAACGGCAGCTTGACCGGCAGCGAGACCCGCTCGGTCGCCATGTCGACATAGCGTGCCAGCGTGTGGCCGACCACTTCCGGCTGCTCGTGGATCTCCTTGGCCATGAAGTGGCGGTAATTGGCCTTGTCAACCAGCGAGGTCGAGGCGGCGTGCTTGATCTTGTCGCGCTGGACGGCGTGGCCGTCCTTGTCGAAGATCGTCGCGTTCTTGTGGGTCAGCACGACCCAGTCGCCATCCTCGAGATAGCTGATCGTGTCGGTGAACGGACCCAGCGCGATAGCGTCGGAGCCGAGATACATCTCGCCGTCGCCATAGCCGATCGCGAGCGGCGGACCGTTGCGGGCGCCGATCATGAGATCGTCTTCGCCGGCGAAGATGAAGCCGAGCGCGAACGCGCCGCGCAGCCGCGCCAGCGTCAATTTCACCGCTTCCACGGGCTTGTTGCCGCGCGTGAGCAGATCGTCGACGAGATGCAGCACGATCTCGGTGTCGGTCTGGGTGTGGAACACCGTGCCTTTCTTCTCGAGCTCCTCGCGCAGCTCGCGGAAATTCTCGATGATGCCGTTGTGAACGACGGCGACACGCTCGGTCGCGTGCGGATGCGCATTGTTCACGGTCGGCTTGCCGTGGGTGGCCCAGCGGGTGTGACCGATTCCGGTCGTGCCCTTGAGCGGCTCGGCCTCCAGCCGTTTCTCCAGATTCTTCAGCTTGCCCTCGGCGCGGCGGCGCTCGAGATGCTTGCCCTCGAGCGTGGCGACGCCCGCGGAATCATAGCCGCGATATTCAAGACGTTTGAGCGAATCCACCAATTGTTCTGCAACCGGCTCGCGCCCGAGAATGCCGACAATCCCGCACATGCGGATCAATATCCCCCAAATCGTCGAAAAATCGCCTAAACGACGCGCTCGGTTCTTAGCGAAGTTCGTAGGGAACCAGATACTCAATAATTATTGCTGATTGAGACAGCACCGACGGCAACGAGCCTCACCTGCGTCGAACTGGCTGGGCCTTAAACCGCGCGCATTAACGAGTTGTCAACGAATTTGGCCAACCCTTGCGTACCGAGGAGAGAGGCCATGAAAGGCTCATCCGACCGCAAAAGTCTGTCATCGATGTCGGTGCGCGCCAGCGAGACCACCGGCACGCACCTTGCGCACTGGCCGCCGCCCCAGCGCGGCAAGGAAAGCAAGCCCGTGTTCATCAAGCACGTCGCCGGCGAGCCGGCGAAGCGTGCCAAACCGCGCGGCTGGCGCCTGACGCGCGCGATCTTCTCCGAATTCGCCGACGACGAATAGCGGCGCTCATTTCTCCGGCTTCTTTTCAAGCTTCTTGCCACCCGTCTTCATCTCGCGATAGCGCGCCGCACCACCTTCGCGGATGGTCTGCGGGCTGCGCTCCAGCGCCATGGCGTCGTCGGGCACGTCGCGCGTGATCACCGAGCCCGAGCCGATATAGGCGCCGCTGCCGATCGTCACAGGCGCGACCAGCGAGGAGTTGGTGCCGACGAAGGCGCCCTGCCCGATGATCGTCTTGTGCTTCTTGAAGCCGTCGTAGTTGCAGGTGATGGTGCCGGCGCCGATGTTGGAATTGGCACCGATTGTGGCGTCGCCGATGTAGGAGAGATGGTTGACCTTGACGCCGGCCTCCAGCGTCGCAGCCTTGGTCTCCACGAAATTGCCGATGCGCGCGCCGTCGCCGAGCGAGGTGCCGGGCCGCAGCCGCGCATAGGGGCCGATGGAGACCTTCTTGCCCAGCTTGGTCTCGACGAGATGCGAGAAGGAATGGACCACCGTGCCGTCGCCGATCGAAACGCCGGGGCCGATCACCACGAACGGCTCGATCGTGACGTCCTTGCCGAACACGGTATCGGCGGCGAGATAGACGGTTTCGGGCGCGATCAGCGTCACCCCGGCTTCCATCGCCACTTTCCGCAGCCGCGCCTGCATCACGCTTTCGGCCTCGGCGAGCTGCGCCTTGGTGTTGATGCCGCGCACTTCGTCCTCGCTGGTTTCGATCACCACGGCATCCCATCCCTGCTCGCTGATAATGCCGACCGCATCGGTCAGATAATATTCGCCCTTGGAATTCGCATTGCCGATCTTGTCGAGGATCGCGAGCGCGCGGCGCCCGTCGATCGCCATCACCCCGGCATTACACAGGTCGATCTTGCGCTCCTCGGCGCTCGCATCGGCCTGCTCGCGTATCGCGACCAGGCGGTCGCCCTCGACGATGAAGCGACCATAGCCGGTGGGATCGGCGGCGCGGAAGCCGAGCGCCGCAATCGCGGCGCCTTTGGCGAGTGGCGCGCGCAGCCGCGCGAAGGTCTCGGCCGAGATCAGCGGCGTGTCGCCGAACGCAATGAGCAAATCATCCACGCCCCGCGCAATGGCATCGCGCGCCGCCAGCACCGCATGCGCGGTGCCGAGCCGTTCGCGTTGCACGAAGGTGAGCGCGTCGGGGCGGATGCGCTTTGCTTCGTCCGCCACCGCCTGATGGTCGGGTCCGATCACGACCGCGAGCGAGGTGCCGGTTCCCCTGGGCGCCGCGGCGAGCACGTGGGCGAGCAGGCTCTGGTGTGCGACGGGATGCAGCACTTTTGGCAGGTGTGAGCGCATACGCGTGCCTTCGCCGGCGGCGAGCACGATCGTGAGGCTGGAACGGGCGGTCATCGAAATCCTGTCAATCCGGCCGAATCAATCGGCGCCAGCGGGCGACGGGCCGCCCTCATCAGCTATCGCCTTGCTACCCCCGCAAACGCCCGGAGTTCAAGTGCGACACGCTTTTCCTGTTAATGTTCCCTGATTGATTCGGGGAAGCCGGACAGGGGTTGGGCACTTAACGTTCATGGCAAAGGATTCCGACCCACTGGCGGATGCCTTCGGCGCCAAGGAGACCGGCGGGCTGTTCTCCGGACTTGTGGCCGAGGAGAGCTCGTTCGATCGCGGCATGATGTGGCGGCTGGGCTCATGGGGCGTGGCGGCCGTCGCCGCCGTGGTCATTGCCGTGTTCGCCAACCAGGCCCAGCTCGGCTGGCGGCGCGATCAGGTTGCGTCCGCCGATCTCGCGCGACAGGCGGACCGGCTCCAGATCCTGACCAAGGAGAGCCAGAACGAGGCCCGACGGCTCGCCTCCGCCATCGAGACGCTGAACACCGATCGCGACCGACTCTATTCGCGCGTCACCGTGCTGGAGCAAGGGCTCGATTCCGTCACCGGCGCCATCGCCAAGCAGACGACAACGCCGCCGCAGGCGTCCGTTGCGAAGCCGCAGGACGCGCCAGCTTTGATCGGCCCGCCGGCGCCCGGCATCGCGCCGGTCGCCTCGACACCAGCTCCGGCCAACGACAAGCCGCGCGCCGAGGCCGCAAAGGAGCCGTCGAGCCCGCCGCCACAAAGCGCAGCCGCGGCCTCGCTGGTCGGGCAGTCGCCGGCAACGAATTCGCCACTGCCGATGCTTCCGCTGGTCCCGTCCAAATCGATCATGGCGCCGCCCGATCCGGCCGCCCCGAAACTGGTTCAGCCCGAGACCAGTGAGAAGGCTGCCGAGAAGAAGCCCGATCCGACGCCCGCCCCGGTCGAAGTCGCTGCGGCACCAGCCAAGCCGCCGGAGGGCGCCGAAAGCGACGCTCCCGCGATCGCGGTCCAGCAGACGCGCTTTGCGATTGATCTGGGCGGCGCCAACTCGCTCGAAGGCCTGCGCGCATTGTGGCGCGGGGTCACCAAATCCAATCCCGAGATCGCGGCGCTGCGGCCGATCATCATGATCAAGGAAGGCAACACCGGCCTCGGCATGCAGCTCCGCCTCGGTGCCGGCCCGCTGCTCAACGCGGCGGCCGCGGCAAAACTCTGCGCCGGCCTCGCCGAGAACGACCGCCACTGCGAGACCACCGTGTTCGACGGCCAGCGGCTGTCAATGCGCGGCGGCCAGGAGAAGGGGCAAGACAAGGGACAGGACAAGTCGCAAGACAGGGTCCAGGACAAGAACTCCGACAAGAACCAGGACTCTGTGCCGCAAGCCGAGACCGCCCCGGCGCCCGCTCCGGCCGCGAAGCCCGACAAGCATCGCCGCAGCTATTCCTCGAAGCGCTCGTCGAAGCGCGAGGAGCCGGCGCCTGCTCCTGCGGCGCAGCCGGCCGCACAGCCGAAGCCGGAGACGGCGTCGGCGGGATCGACGCTGTCATCGTTCTTCAGACGATAGACGTGGCATCCGCTCTGCGGCGGTGAAGACTGTCTCGCGGCGACGTATCAAACGATACGAAGGCCCTCAACAGATAACCGCAGTATCCGCGACGAACATGATTCGGAGCGGAGATGGCGGAAGAGACGTTTCTGCGCGAGCACCTCGCGCTCATCCGCGAGTTGGCCGAACAGGCCGACCCCTATATCAGGAAGCGATTGCTGGCCTTGGCCGAAAAATACGAACGTCGGCTGGCGGACCAGAACCGGGCGGTGCAAAATCGCCCTTGATGGCTCGTTGACGCATGCAATCGGCCCGCGATCAACATAAACTCGCCTTCCCTGTTGCCCGCCCGCGCCATCCCGACCATATTGCCGCCATGACAAAAAAGCCCTTCCGCCTCACGCCCTACCAGGTGCAGTTCCTGATCGTCGTCGGCTTCGCCAGCGTCGGCTATGCGCTTTATCTGCGCTACCTCGGAATCGAAAACTCGCAGGTCGGTCTCGCCTGCGACGCCGGGCTCCAGACCCTGGTCTGCAAGGCGCGCTCGGTCTCGACCGTGCTGTTCAAGAATTCGGTGTTCGGCATCGTCGCGGTGGTGGTGGCGACGCTGAACCTGATGCGGCCGTCGATCGTGCTGCTCACCGTCGGCATCATCGCCGCCGGCCTCGGCATCGTGCTCTACAATGTCGTGCTGTCGGGCCTGGCGATCGGCCTGTTCATTCTTGGATTTGCTCGGCCCGCGCCCGCCACAGCGTGAGCGCGAACAAGAGATAGATCGCGCAGGTCCACAGCGACTGCCAATTGTCGCGGCCCTCGTTGAAGAGCACATAAGCCGCCGACAGCGTCAGCAGGCCGGCGAAGACCGACTCCGCGATCGGACGCTGGCCGATCTGCGGCCGGTTCAGCATCAACAGCGCGAACGGCACCACCGCCATCGTCAGCGAGGCGTAGGGGAAGTCGTGGTAGCGCGGGTCGAACACGAAGGCGAGCGCGGTCTGCGCCGCGATCACCGCAGCCACCGCCAGCGTCAGACCCAGCACGGCGGTGAGCTTCGACCATTTCCGGCCCTCGCGGGGACCGAGCAGATCGAGGAAAGTAGGGAGGCTGCGGCCGATCACCATCGCCTGCGCGCAGAAGATCGGCGACAGGATGCCGGCCGCGAGCAGCGTGCCCCAGAGCAGCGAGCCGCCGATGCCATAGCTCTCGTAGTACATCTTGTCGGCGCCGATCCCGAGCAGGATGCCTGCCGAGGTCGCCGAGATCGCCACACCGAGCCAGGCCGAGAAGCGCGGCGTCCACGGCCTGCGCCGCAACGTCAGGCCGGCGACCGCGAACACCAGCACGGAGAGGCCCATGCCGGCGCCCATGTACCATTTCCAGTACGGGAAATTGCTGATCGGCTCGCCCGGCGGATATTTCAGGCCACGGCGCACCGAGTCATAGAGGCCCCAATAGCCGCCGACGGTGCCTTCCAGCTTGCGCTTCCACGGCTGGTCGTAGGACTCGATCAGATTGACGCGGAATTTCTGCGCTTTCGCCAGACTCAGGATCTCCGAGACCACGCGTGCCTGGTTGCTGCGCGACGGCAGCGCGCCCTCGCGCATGCGCCCTTCGCTCGGCCAGCCGGTTTCGCCGATCAGAATCTCCTTGCCGGGGAACGCGACCGCCATGCGCTCGCGGATCTGTTCGACATGGGAGGCTGCGAACTTGGCCTTGACCGGGATGTCCTCCCAGTAAGGCAGGATGTGGATCGTGACGAAGTCGACGGCGTCATAGATCTCGCGATTCCTGAGCCAGAACTCCCAGACATCGGCATAGGTGACGGGCACGCTGACCTGCGCCTTCACCGAGCGGATGATGGAGACGAGGTCCGCGGTCGTCATCTCGCCGCGCAGCAGCACTTCGTTGCCGACGATGATGCTGGTGATGATTCCGGGGAAATCCTTGGAAAGGCGAATGGCGAGCGCGGCCTGCTCGAAATTCTTGGTGCGGTTGCTGGAGAGCCAGATGCCCTGGAGCACCTTCAGCCCGCCGATCCGGGCGGCGATCGCCGGCACCTGGTCGAGCCCATTCTCCATCGAATAGGTGCGGACGCAGTCGGTGATCTCCTTGAGCTGGCGCAGGTCCTGCTCGATCTGGTCGGCCTCGATATGGGTCCATGCGTTCAGCGGCGACTGCTCGCCGCGGAACGGCGCGTAGGAGACGCATTGGACCTTGTCGGCGGGATCGATCGGGGCGCGCGCGAGCGAGATCGGCGTGGCAAGCCACCACCACACGGCAGCGATCGCACCCAGTGAAACGAGCAGAAGCGCCAGTGGCGTACGAAGAGAAATCGGTTCCGTCCTCCGCGAAGGGCCGTCGATTACCTGCTAGCACGCCGTCTGCCAAGGGGGTGACTCCGTTATGGATCCATCCCTCCCCTGAGGAATTTACCTGCGGCCCTTCGACCGAGGCCTAGGATCGTGACTTTGCTGGACAAAATTCCAGATTCAGGCCATGGACTCGGGAGGACTTTTCCGCCGCATTGGAGACCCATTTGGACGCCATCACGCAGGCGCGTCCGCGAAGGTCCTGACGCGGACGGTCAGTGATATATTGGGGAATTCATGCGGCAACGGGTGCTCGAGTTACGAAATGCGGTCCTGCGGCAGTTCGCCGCCACCTTGGCCGTTTCTTCCCTTGTCATCCTGATGGGTATCGGCGCGGCCTCCGCCCAGAGCGGCACGCCGGCGCCGGACCAGAGCAAGGCAGCCGCCCAGCCCGCCGACGCGGCCAAGGATGCCGCCCAGAATCAGCGACGCACCGACGAGTTCGCCGAAGCAGCCCAGGTCATCAGCGGTCCGGCCGGCAACCCCGAATGCGTCTGGCTCGGCCGGCGCGTGGTCCGGCTGATGTGGCGGGATGACCTCGATACCGCATTCCGCCATCTCGATCTCTACGACCGCTTCGGCTGCCCGGGCGGCCACATCCAGGCCGCCTTCCGCTGCCTGACCCGCTTCGGCGGCCAGATCGATCCCAAGGTCGCCGAGACCCTGGACAGCCGTGTGCACGCTTGCTGGATCAACCCGGCGTCACAGCCGCAGCAGGCGGCGGCCGCGGCTTCGCAGCCGGCCGCGCCGGCATCGGGCAATGCGCAGCCGCAGCCGGCCGCGAGCCCCTCGCCGGCGGCAAGCCCGTCACCGGCGCCCCCGAAATAGCCGCGATTGTTTCAGCCTCCGTTCAGGAACGATCGGCGATAGAAGCAATTGGCACTGCTGCGTATTCCGAAATGTGCCATGCCCTCATAAGGTCATGAGGCCATGGCAGTTGTGAAACCGCGCGGCAGAGGTATGCTCCATTTGCCGCGGACTTGGTCGGATCTCGGGGTCGGATCCGCTTCCCTGCCCCCTCAGCCCCTTTTGGTTTAGCCGCGATGCGCGTTGTCGCCGCCGTTCTGTTGCTTGTGTCCGCGCTCCACGCCGGCCTCTGGGGAGTCTTGCGCGACAAGGAACCCGCGCCCGACTTCAAGGGCCTGCTGCCCAGCGTCTCCTACGCGCCGTTCGAGGGCTCGGCTCACCCCGACATCGACAACATCCCGACGGTGGAGAAAATCCGCGCCGACCTGAAGACGCTGTCGACGATGACGCGCGCGATCCGGCTCTATTCGTCCACCGGCGGCGTGGAACTGGTGCCGCCGATCGCGGCCGAGTTCGGTCTCAAGGTCACCGTCGGCGCGTGGATCGACAAGGACAAGGATCGCAACGAGCGCGAGATCAAGGCCGCCATCGAGCTCGCCCGCAAGAACAGCAACGTCAACGGCGTCGTCGTCGGCAACGAGGTGATCTACCGCGGCGAGCAGAAGGTCGAAGACCTCATCGAGATGATCAAGAAGGTCAAGGGCTCGGTCCGCGTGCCCGTCACGACCGGTGAAATCTGGAACATCTGGCGCGACAATCCCGACCTCGGCTCCAACGTCGACTTCATCGCCGCCCACGTGCTGCCCTACTGGGAAAACTTCCGCTCCGACCAGGCGGTCGACCAGGCCGTCGACCGCTACAATCTGTTACGCAACCTGTTCCCCGGCAAGCGCATCGTGATTGCCGAGTTCGGCTGGCCGAGCGCGGGTTACAATTTGCGCAACGCCGACCCCGGTCCGTTCCAGCAGGCGCTGACCTTGCGCAACTTCGTCAGCCGCGCCGACGCCATCGGCATGGAATACAACATCGTCGAGGCCATCGATCAGCCCTGGAAATACTTCGAAGGCGGCGTCGGTCCGTACTGGGGCATCCTCAACGCCAGCCGCGAACCGAAATTCGCCTGGACGGGCCCGGTGCAAAATCCCGACTATTGGAAGCTGATGGGTGTCGCCCTCCTGGTGGGTATCTTGCTGTCGCTTCCGATCCTGCGGCTGCAGCAGCCGACGGCGAAGCAGGCGTTCCTGCTGTCGGCGACCGCCAATGGCGTCGGCGCCTGGGCCGCCACCGTGTTCGCGTTCTGGAACGGCCACTATTTCATCTTCGGCTCGGCCTTCGCGCTTACCCTCGGCATGATCCTGCTTGTTCCCCTCGTCCTCATTGCGATGGCGCGCATCGACGAGATCGCCGCGGTCGCGTTCGGCCGGCCGCCGCAGCGGCTGCTCACGAAGGGCAAGCCGCTCGAGGACGTGCCCGAGAATTACTTTCCGAAGGTCTCGATCCACATCCCCGCTTATTTCGAGCCGGTCGAGATGCTCAAGCAGACGCTCGATGCGCTGTCGCGGCTGAACTATCCGAACTACGAATGCGTCGTCATCATCAACAACACGCCGGACCCTGCCTTCTGGCAGCCGATCCAGGATCATTGCCGCGCGCTCGGTGAACGCTTCAAGTTCATCAACGCCGAGAAGGTGCAGGGCTTCAAGGCCGGAGCGCTGCGCATCGCGATGGACCGCACCGCCGCTGACGCCGAGATCATCGGCATCCTCGATGCCGACTACGTCGTCGATCCCGACTGGCTGAAGGACCTCGTGCCGGCGTTCGCCGATCCCAGCGTCGGCCTGGTGCAGGCGCCGCAGGAACATCGCGACGGCGACCTGTCGATCATGCACTACATCATGAACGGCGAATATGCCGGCTTCTTCGACATCGGCATGGTCCAGCGCAACGAGACCAACGCCATCATCGTGCACGGCACGATGTGCCTGATCCGCCGCGCCGCGATGGACATGGCCGGCGGCTGGTCGTCCGACACGATCTGCGAGGACTCTGATCTCGGCCTTTCGATCCAGCAGCTCGGCTGGACCACGCACTATACCAACCACCGCTACGGTCAGGGCCTGCTCCCCGACACCTACGAGGCCTTCAAGAAGCAGCGTCACCGCTGGGCCTATGGCGGCCTCCAGATCGTCAAGAAGCACTGGCGGAACTTCCTGCCCGGACGGAGCCGGCTGACCCCCGACCAGAAGCGCGAATATGGCCTGGGCTGGCTGAACTGGCTGGGTGCCGAAAGCCTCGGCGTGGTCGTGGCGCTGCTCAACCTCGTCTGGGTGCCGATCGTCGCCTTCGCCGACATCGCCATTCCCGACAAGATCCTGACGCTGCCGATCATCGGCGCCTTCATCGTCTCGCTTGCGCATTTTTTGTCGATGTACCGCGCGCGTGTCGCGATCAAGCCCGGCCAGATGCTGGGCGCGATGATCGCGGCGATGAGCGTGCAGTGGACGGTCTCGCGCGCGGTGGCGCAGGGACTGATCACCGAGCACATCGCGTTCGCGCGCACCTCCAAGGGCGGCCTGTCCCGGATGTCGATCGAGTTCCAGGCGTTCTGGGAGGCCGTGATCGGCGCCCTGCTCCTGATCGGCGCCGGCGTGCTGGTGGCTTCCAACAGCTATCGCCAGATCACCGAGATCTACATCTTCGCCGGCGTGCTGGTGCTGCAGAGCCTGCCGTTCCTGGCTGCGGTCGCCATCGCCATCCTCGAGCTCAGCCGCATCAACTCGTTCCAGTTCTGGCGCGACAGCGCGATCCGCACCGCCGAGCTGATCGGCCTGCGCCCGGTCGCGCTGCCGACCCCCGCCGGCACGCCGCAGCAATTGCCGGTGCCGAGCGAGGTCCGACGGGAGGCGAACTGACGGGGCTGCGAACGCGACATCCGGCCCGTGGGCGGACGTCGCGGGTTCTTCGGCGTGGATGACGCCCCGCCATACCGGTTGAAAATCCCGGCTCAAGCATTGGAAACGGCGCGCGAATTCCCGCTGTTGCCTTCAACTTCGGCAACCACCCGAGCTATTGACCTCCGCGCCCCATCCCCCTACACAGCGCGGGCCGAAAGCATGATCCGGAAACAGCTGGTTTTTCCGCAACGCTTGCGTCGATGTGGCGGCAAGACATGCTTTTCCAAATGACCGAAGACGATGGCGATCTCTTTGAAGCCATCAGCGGCCATGGGAGCGCGTAGCTCAGCCGGTAGAGCACGTGACTTTTAATCACGGGGTCCTGGGTTCGAGCCCCAGCGCGCTCACCAGCATTAAGCAATTAATTCAAGTATTTATCGATATTTTCAGCTGAGCACCCCAATGCGGGTCAAGCCCGCAGGTGCGGTTGAGTGCGGTCTGAACAGCGTACTAGATCTCTTCTGGGACCTCTTTCATTGGTCATGCTCAAAATCGATTAGAGCAGACTCCCAAGGGGATCTAAATCAAAAGTTCCCTGCCAAAACCGTGACAAGCGCGCCCATGTTGAGCAGCCCGTCTGGCATCATGCGGTCATGCCCAAGCCCTCGGCTTCGCGCGCTCAACGTTGAAGGGCTTCCGCGACCTTCTTCTCCGACACTGGCTAAAATAAGCCGATCGATGTCTACCGGTGCACCAAGCAACTAACTCGCCATTCCTCCGCAAGCAATATCCGCGCGAGAGAGGGCTAGAGCGGCGGTGCTGAAGCTCATCGAAATCGCGCTATTGGCTAATTCGCAATCCATTTGCTCGAAAATTCGTGCGCCACTTTATACCTGCTGGCGGCAGTGGCATCTTCGCATGGCACGGAGATCGGGTCTCTAGGTACAGCAAATTCGCGGTCCGCCACGTACCCTACGAGAAAGCATTTCTGCTGATGCTCGCCGAGCTCCCTGTGTTTGAGCCTGAAGGTAACTTCGACAAACCCGGCTTCAAGGACACGATTCTTCCATTTCACGCTACCGTAGTCCCGCAAGTCACTTGCAACATTTTCGAGCTCCCAGGCTCCTCGAATCTTGTCGCGATACCAATTCGCCAACATGGGCCACCTCTGCCTCACGTACGTTTTGTCTTCGGATTCGTTTGGCGCTGCTGCGAACTTCTTCACCTCTTCCGTGATCATTTCCTGTAACCCGCGGGCGAGCACTCCGTTATCTCTTCTGAGAACTTCTTGTCGTTGTCGCTTCTCGGCCTCGGTTTGTTTGCTTTCCTGATCCCGACGATACTGATCGTCGTTTCTCTTCTGCTCCAACTCTCTTTCTGCCCGCAACCTTCTGGCTTCTACCTCAGCCACCTCTTTCTGTGCAGCCTCCACATCGGCAGTTGAAAACCAAATAGGCATGACGTGGTACTTGATCTTGTCTCGTTGCGAGCTTAGCACCAGTTCTTTCAGATCCTTGGATGCGCCGTAAATTGCGCCGCACTGCCCCCTTTTCGCCGCCACGAATGCGCTCTCTACAGACATCGAAATTACCTTCGGAGAGCCAATTTCCAGCTGAACCCGGTCTGATGCGCGCGCCAATAGCTCCTCATGGGCCCTCTCGCGGTCGCTAACTGTTTGACAGACAACAGACGTTCCATTCGCAATCGATACAAGACCAAACCCTTCGATCGGCTTTTTCAGGATGTCCTTTTCCAGCTGAAGACTGCGGATGCTGTCGTCGTTTCGAGCGGCCTGCAGGTCCCTTCCGCTAACGGTGCTCAAAAGCGTCAATTCGCCCCTATCGACAGCATTGAGCAAAGCGATTTCAGCGTCCGCCGCCAAAGTGGCAAGCAATCCCCTATTCACCACAAGGATGTCGTAATTCGTTAAGCTAGCAGCGCCGCATGTGGAGGTGGATACTTCAATACTCCGAGCGCCCTTGTCCGTAATTCTCTGCTTGAGTTCAGACATCGCGAACGCGTCCAAGCTGTTCTCGTGCAGAAAGCAGAGCGATGCCTTACCCGAGTCAAATACAAGATCGCCGCGGATGTTGCGGACCACCCCTGCCCGGCCGGTTTCATTCACCAGCAGCAAAGTTTCATCGAGTGGCCCGTCTACAAGTACTCGGTTGTGCTCCGTCGTCTCTGGCAGTGATTTCCTGCTTCGGATCGGATGCTTTGCTCGGAACTCGTGGTAATCCGCCTGCAGGTGCAGCCGCTCCAGCTCGTTCTCAGATTTCGAGATATTATCCTTCAACGCCTCTGCTTCTGGCGTAACGAGCAATTCTGACAAACCGTTCCTCAGTTTGACAAGATCAGGTGCGCTGTCAGAGGTAATATTCCGCCGCACAAAGCTCTCAATGAACTCCGACAACGTTCGCGCAGTATCGGTAAGCTGCTCCAATTCAGCAGCTGTCGCTTGCTTGCGCGCTTCCTCACGAGAATTGCGAAAATCCTTAAACTCCGGAATCTCGTCGAGACGCCGCAGCAATGTCGAAAACGAATCCGCAGTTCGACCAATGTCTTTTGAAGTGATCGCTCCCTTCAACGCCGCCACGAGCGGCCCAGCTTCGAGAGGCACTAAGTTCGAATTCTTCTGCGCAAATTCAGCCAGATCACTCAGTAGGGCTTCGGCATTGCTCCACGTAATTTTGGCAATTTGTGCTTCCTTCAGCTGTCGAATTGTACCCGCTTTCTGTTCCAGCGCATCCATGCTGGCATTTATTTGGCGCACGCAACTTTCAGCATTCTCCTTCGCCGCGGCCAGCTTCTCTGATTCCAGCACAGCTTTCGCGATCTCCTCTCCCTTGTCCCTTGCCTTCGACCAAGCCTGATCCCGCTCCACAGTCTTCTGATGTAACTCCCGTTCGGTAGCAGCATGAGAAGACTGCAGTTTCGCGAGCTCCTGGCGGACCTCCTTAAGCCGTCCTCTTTCTTTCGACGTCCTTTCCAATGCCTTGAGCTGGGCTTCACGTTCAACGAGCTTTTCTGAAACAGCATTCAGTTTGTTCTGCGCGTCCCTCTCAGCCTCATTGAGTCGCTGCACCTCAGCCAAGACTTTCCTCCGATCCTCTCCATCGCCAGAGAGGACTGCTTGTTGCTTATCTGCCGACTCCTTCGCGCGAGACAGCTGATCAACCTTCGAAATCAGCGAGGCTTTTTTGTCGCGATACGCTTGAACAGTCGATGAAATTGTCAAAGCTGCGGAATCGGCGCTCGGTGTACTGGAAGCGGTGGCTTTCACAGCGATATACCGTGCTTGTTCGTTGATATCTCCGAGACAGGGTGCCTCTTCGCTTGATGTTGATCCGACCATCAGCCTGAGAAGACCATCCTTGGCGACCGGGTTTGATGGATCAATCAGCAGGGCGTACCGGTACTCTTGGAGAGCGTCGTCATTCGGGGCTCCGGACGCCTCGAGGGCCTTCGCCCGGCTTAACCGAGACCAGACAAAATTCGACTTTAGCGCAACTGCTTTATTTAGGGCCGACATGGCGCTAGCCGGGTCATTCAAGCCCAGATAGGTGGCACCAAGATTGGCGTACGCGTACGAATATCTAGGGTTCAGATCGATTGCCGTCTTACAATCGGCCAGAGCCGGTTGAAACTGACCCTTTTGATTGTAGGCGGAACAGCGACCATCAAACGCGTCGGCAAGGCGAACACGGTCCGGTCCTTTGCCTTCGATGACTTTCGTGCAGCCGGCAAGCCTGATGTCAGTATCCGATGATTGGCACTCCTTCCACGGGTCGGGCGTTGGTGGAGCCGACACATATGCCTTGGCTTCGCGACCACCGCCGGCAGGCCCGGCAAGAGCGGAAGCGTCTATTGCAAAGAAGCGCAGTCGCCCGCGGCCGTTAGCGTCATGGCTCTCCGCCCACACGAAGCCGGGACCGCCTGCTACCCTATACACGGGAAGATCCTTGCGGACAGACTCTCGAAAACTGCCGAGAAAGTCGACGAGCATCCCACCGGGGCTATTTCCCGACGCTAAGCTCGAGGATGCAGTCGCGTTCAGGGGCTCGAGAACAACATCGCCCCAATACGCAATTGTGCCCGACGTTCCCTCGACGCGCTGGGGCATCGCAATGGAGCGCGGCTGCTCTTCAAACGCCCGTGACAATCGGTCGATGTCGGCGTTTGCCTCTCCCGGATCAAAGAAGGCGGGCTCCAGATAGCGATTCAGATAGAATGCGCGTCCGTTCTCCGCGTGCAGCATACTAGATGAAGAGAGATAAGCTCCTCGCGCCACGCGCTCTGTACGCTGTTTTTCGCAGCGGGTGAAACCCGGAAACTGATCACTAGGTTTGCATAGATATTCTCTGTAGTTCGGGGAATCGAACACCACGCTGGCTAGAGGTGTCTTTTCGACCTTGTATTTAGATGGATCTCTTGTCGACTGTGCGTTAGGTGGTGTCACATAATTTGTATTGGCACGATCTTCCGAAGCCTGAACCCCGGTATTTGCAAGCTGCTGCAAGTGCCTCTGCGACCGGCAGTTCGTCACCACATCAGATATTCTGCCGTCTGACGGAGCAATACCGCTGCTTATCAATGCCTGAACGTTCATTCCACGCTGTCTTAGCGTTTCATCGACGCATGCCACGCTCTCGGGCGGAAGCTTTCTCCATTCTGCTTGGGTCGCCTGAACCATAGCCGACTGCATGATCGCCCCGAACACATTCATAAAGTCGCGCGCGTTTTGCGCGAAGGAAATGTCGGCAGTGAAACATTGCAGCCCGGCGCTAAGAACAGCGAAAACGGCTGAGCGGCGACAATCCTTGCGCATCTTGCTCTCTCATGCCCACCCAGATCAAACGACATAAACACTGTCTCAACGACACAATACGTCCTCGCGCGGCTTGAGATGGATCAAGGTTCCCCTGCCCAAGGGCTCAACTTAAGAATGAGGCGATCGCGTCGGCGGCAAAACGCATCCTCTTGGAGCGGTGCGAACTGAAGGAGGAGGAGCACGAGCCCAACGCCGTTCGAGTTCCGGCCGTCTTCTGCCTGCACAAATGGAGACACAACGTCATCTCGGAACGCGAGGAGGTTGACGAATTACCGTGTCTCGTTCCACGGGTGCAGTCCAATGCACTAAACAGTCACAGTTCTCGGAAGTTCGCGCTTCCCCTCGGCCTGATTTTTTGGTACCAAATAAAATGAAACCAGCAAAAAAGATTCGTCCTCAGAAACATCGCGGTCGCCCCGCTACTGGTCAGGGCGTCCAGATCGGCTCGCGCTGGCCGGAGGCGACGGTCGCTCAGATCGACGCATGGGCGTCGTGGCAGGAAGACACTCCGGCTCGCTCTGAATCCATCCGTCGGCTGGTCGATATTGGCTTGGGCAAAGCCGCCCCCGCCCTCGCGGTCACCTCTGCCGCCAAGGCCTCGTCCGAGCGGGCTCGGGAAATGGCGGGTAACGCGATCGACAAGCTCAAAGACAACAAAGCGAGCCCGGATGACCAGGCCAGCCGCAAGCGGCGGCTCGTCAAGGGGCCTGAGGAATTTCAAAACGTTCGACGCGACCGGCCAAATCGAAAATGAACTGACCGGCGCCCGCTTGGTCAATCCCGGCCTGAAGGCAACAGCAAATGATCAAACCTAAACGTTCGGCCGCGCAACAAGTCGCGGACGAGGCCGATCGAAGGACCCTCAATCCGATAGGATCGAGACAGACAATCGCGGACAGTCAAGCCACGCCGGAGTTTCAGGAAAACCTCAAACGCCTGAAGTCCGAGCGGCTGGAGCGTGAGGCTAGACTGAATCCGAAGCGCAAGGTCTGATTCGAGCTAATCGACCTTTCGCCTCGCCTGGCTGGGTCGGTCAGGCGACGGGCCGCGTCGGATGTAGGTGCAGAAGGTCATGGGAATGTTGAATCGACGGTGGATGATCTTCCTGCTGGCTTCCGTGGTGATCGTTTGCTCGATCTTCGCAGGCGCTCGATACTATCTAAGCAAATGTCATGGCATGGACGCGTGCGCGGCCGCCGAGGCCGAGAGCCATGAGCGAGATAAGCCAACCGAGCCACAATAGTTTTCGGGTAAAGAGCCTGCTGCGGAGGCGGATGAAGCCGCCGGCGAGTTCGCGAATGAAAGTCAGGAGGTCGCGACGGCGGACTACACCACGCCGCCGAAGTCGATGCCTTCCTTGGCAAGCGCCTCGGCTTCCTCTGCGGACGTTGTCGGCTTCGTCTCGAGGTAGGGGAGCTCGGTCGCTGGCAGAATCGTGCGGATGTTCTGGCCGTCCGTCCGCGTGATGCGAGCAACCCAGCGCTTGGGCCCGTGCTCAAATCGTTCGATATGGTACTGCTTGTACGTAATCATGACTTCCGGACGCAACTGACGCTGACACAGACCATGTTGTAGCCAACGTAGCACCGCCGTACAACGGTTTCTTAAAATGAGGTTAAGCCGCGCGTGGGCCGCGGGCTTCAGGCAAAAAAGCTCAGGGACACCCCGCCAAAGACACCTTCCCCGCATCGGGCCGATACACCACAGGGCCCGAGCGCCTCGAAGACGAGCTACGTGCGCAGCTGTTCGTCCCCGAGGCCCCCCGCCCGCAGGGAAAAACCAATCCCTCTAGGGCGTTTAGGCGCCGCCGCGGCAAAGCCATCTGTCTGTGCTCAATGCGTACGTCCTTTGCAGGAAAAAATATCCAGGTGGATTGCACAACCGCAGATTGATGGTAGAGGTGCTCGTGTTAGGGGGTTACCTGAGTGCTTATTGAAAATTTCGTTGTTCCGCTCTTCTACGCAATCCCATTGGGGTTGGGCATTCTGCTCTTGTGGCGTTGCCGTCCGGGGCTGCCGATCATGGTGTTACTGACGGCGTTCTTTCTCGGGGCAGTCGTCATCGCGAGAACTTTCGAGATCGCCGAACGGTGGTACGTCCTCGATCACATCTATGGAGCGCTAGTTGGCTCGATCATATTGCTTTCGACCTTAGGGATTCTGCTTGGACTCCCCACCCTGAGAGGTTTCCGGCTGCCGCGCGCTCCGCTGATATTGGCTGCGCTTGTCGCTGCGCCTGCGTATCTATACGAATTCTTTTGGCTATCCAGTTTCCCTTTCACCGACTTGTTCGCCGACATTCATTCCATGAAGATCGCGGTCGAGCTCGCTCGGTCCCATGTGCTCAACAACATTGATGGCGCATCATACATACAAGTGAAGCCGATTCTCACCGGCATTCTGATCAGCGCGTTCGGCCACGATCCGTTAGCGGGAGCATGGGCGATTGCTCCATGGACGGCGGCATTCAAAGTGCTGGTAGCCTGGCAAGCCTCGCAACTGGTCGACCGCACTGGAAACAGGATGCTTGCATTCGCGCTTTTGAGCGGCACGCTGCTCGGTTTCGAGCTTGGGAACGGCACGCTGTGCATGCTCGGCTCCATTATGCTCCTGGTCCTGCTTGGCGATTTCGGAGCAAAGATCGAAAAATCGTGGACCGCCGTCGGATCCATCTTGCTGTTGAGCATCGGAGCGCTCCTGTTTTGGCGAGCTTTAAACCCTTATGCACTTCCAAGTGTCGCCTTCCTGGTCGGCGTCCCGATTCTTGGAGGGATCGTTGGCACCTTGACGCGAGCCAGCGCTGAAAAATCCATATGGCTTTTCGCTCTCTTCATCTTTGTCCTGATTGGGTGCCTGGTCCCGCTGCATCGAGTGAGCGTGCTCTACATTCTTATCGCAGCGGCTGCTGCTGCAACGTGGCGGTTGCGCGACTGGCCCTGGCTGGTCACTACAATGGCTTGGACGGCGCGCGCTAGCACACTCGCGGCGGGCATAATTCCGCTGTTGGCTCTAGGAATCTGGATCTTTGGCACCAACAATCCGCTCTCGCTTGATGATGCGTTTTTCGAGATCATGAAGCTGTTTGGCGGCAGCGTGAGCGCGGAATTGCTGCTCGGACTCGGCGTAAAGAACGCCGTGATTGAGTGGGGCGCGGCAACGGGCGCACTGTTCGCTATGCTCGTCTTTGCCGCTTTTCTTTATTCAATCCTGTCGCCCGATGGCCGAGCACTTTGGAAAGAGCCGCTGTTTGCCCTGTATTGGGCGCTGGCGGCAGGCCTGACGTGCTTCATTCTCACGGGATTTCCCTTTGCCTATCGGGCAATGCCGTTCGTCTGTGTATTCTTCGCGCTCGCGCTGAGCACGGCGCTACCGCGGCTTTGGATCCGTGCCGGGGAGCCGTACCGGATGGCAGCGGCTCTGCCAGCCCTTCTTGGTCTCACATATGCGGCTGTCATGACGCTTCCGCCCCTTGTCACCTTTTCGCGTTTCTATATTCCGCTCGCCGCCGGCCTCGTCTTAGCCGGGATCGCTACCCTCATTACTGCGACGCGGCCGGCATGGAGAGCCGGTAGCTTGGTCGCGCTGCTGGCATTCACGTTGATGGCGGATCGACTGAGCGCAAGAGCGATTTTGTTTCCGCATTCCTACGGCAAGCCGACAAACACGATCTCGGCCATCACTCATTACAGCGCTGACGAGATCGAACTCGCAAATTACATGAAGAAGCTGCCGCTCAGCACAATAATTGTATCTGATCCTTTCACGACGAGCATTATCCGCGCGCGGACTGGTCTCGATTCTCCATATTCGTACTCGAACCTCGACACCTTGAACGAGTCATCTGAGCGTTTTCTGCGAATTGTGCTCAGAGCGGCCTCATCCGGCGATCGGGATGGTTTCTGCCATGCCTTGGCCAAAATGCTGCCGAGTGCGAGCGAATACGCCTACCTAATGAAACGGATGCATCAGGAAGTGCATACGGTCGCCGCGGTGATCGCTTATTCATCGCGCACAAGAGCATGGCAAGATTCCGCGCAAGGCCAGCGGGGAAGTTACTTTCCCGCTACGGCCGCACTCGATGAACCTACCGTCCGTGGGATTGAGCAGCTGGCCGAAGGGAAGATACATTGGAGCGGGGAAATCGCCCTTGCAGGTTTAAGCTGCACTCCGGAAGGCTAGCTGCGGAACTTGAGCAACGGTAACGTGTTTAGCTGAGCCATATCGGCGGGACTGAGATGGACTCTGATCACCTCAAGGTCGTCGCGGATTCCGACTACGCCGCAGAAAAATGGTTCGAAGAGAACGATCCGGAAGGCGTCGCTTCGAGTACGAGGCTCTGGAGTGAACTGCATCCCACTGTGAACGATCGATGAATGCCGCGTTCAGGTGAAATTACGCGGTTCAATCGTATGGTCTGGCTGTGGCGCTTATAGCGAGGACCTGACTGTGGCGACCTTAGGGAGGACATAGAAATGCTTGCAGCTATCGCCGGTGCGGCCCTCGCTCTTCAGGTGGGCCTGGCCGCTCCCCAGTCGGGCCCGCTTCAACAGGTCCAGTTTCGCGGCAGCCCGGAAGGCGGCTGTCCGCACGGATATGACTTCAATAACTCCAACGGCCGTTGTTATCCAAACGCGTACAAGGCGCCCGGCGTCTACGCCAGGCCCGTCCCTGACGACCCGCCGCGGGGCTATGGCCACTATCGATCCCAGAGATATGGCGATCCCAGGTACCCGCCAGGCTATTACCCGCGCTACTAGCGTCGCGTCATTCGTTCCGGGAAATCCAGGTGCCCGCATCAGCGGCCCGCCAGCTCGTCAACGCTAGCCCGGCCACTGGTGATTTGCTTGAGCGATTGGCTTGACCAGCCTTCAGCTCTCGGGGCCCGAAACTGTAGCAGGCACACTCAGCGGAGCGCCTCCCACCGAAACCGGTCCTATATATTTCGGCTGCCGGGCGATCCGTTTGCGGATCGCGGCGGACAGTCCATAGCGCGCATGCGCTCTTCGAACGGAGGACGTGACGTCCGACATCATCGCATTTTGCAGTGAGTCGATCTTCGCAATCAGCGTGGACAGCTGGGAAGATACCTTCTTCACATCGACCCGTTCGTCCGTGATGCTTTGTCGCAGCGAAAGCAGCACCATCGAATCCGCCTGCAGCACAGCCGCGTTTTGCTGCAAAGCCTGGTTGCTCTCCTGCAGCGAAGCCGTGTGTTGCTGCTGGGTCGACTGAATATCCTTCAAGGCAGCGACAACCGGATCCGGCTTTGGCGCTGAAGCCTCTTGCCGCGGCAGCAGATCAGCCAGGCTGCTCAGATTCAGCGATGGCAAGCCGGACGGCCATGTGTAGATCGCCGCGGCGCCGTTGATGGCGAGGGCACATACCGACAGCGCCATGACCGACGTTCGGCTGGACCGCTTGATCGGTTCTGGAGCGTCCAAGATTGCGGGTTCGTCGGCCGCTATGACTGCAGCAAGTGCTGCGGGGTCGAGCTGTTCGACAAGGCCTTGGGTTTCGAAAGTCGCGGTCATGGCATTGACCCCAAATGAGCGAGCAACAGGAAGCCGTCGCCGGAACGTCCTCGCGACGGCTCCTTTACGCAGCACCCATCTACAACTGTCTAAAATTGTGGGCTTTTCAGCTTAATTCCACGTTAGCGGCCGCGGCCTGCCGCAGACACCGCCACCCCGGCCGACTACGGGGTCCGTGCGACGGACATGGCTCGCATGCCGGTGCAAGAGCTCCTCCCGATCCCGGGACGCCGTCTTGGTCCGAAGCGGATTTTCCGAAGCTGGCAGATTATCCTTGTTTTGCCCGACGGGTCAACCGGCCTCTCCGGCGGATGCAAGACCGCCGTGCGCCAAAAGAAAACGTTGTGCCAGCAGGACTTAGCTACTGTGCATGGGGTTGTTTTCGCGCTTTTGGCCAGCGCCCGATCATCTGCCGGGTATCTATCCCAAAAGCCGCGAGACAACCCGCACAAAAAGTGTAGGATTCGACAAAACAGGGAGGAGCGGCATGTTTGAAATCAGCGGTTTCGACACGGCAGGCGTCGTCAGCCTCAAGCGGCTGTCACTCACCGCCGCCCTCAAGAAGGCCAAGGAGTTGATCGCCGATGGATGCTGGGGCGTTCAGGTGATTGGTCCAGGTGGCCAAGTCTACACCTCGTTCGAGGAGCAAGCCGCGTAGTCGCCCGCCTTCGACATCATTCGGAAAGCACCCGCCCATCCGATCGCGCGTCGCGCGCTCTGGCCGTTGCTCTGATCGACGTGAAAACCCCAGCGCCTGGTGGGGCGCTGGGGCGTTTTCAAAATATCAATCGGTCAAGCAATGAAGCCTTCGTAGCAGCGATCTCGACAATCGCTTGTGAACTGCTTCACACTCCCTAGATCTTTCCACACCTTGACGACGCTCAACTGCCGCGCGCCGTGCCGTTGCCAATCAACTCGTTTGGGAGCACGCTCTCTCCAGGCGCGCAGACGCCGCTCAGGGAGAAAACCATGAAGGACACGGGCCTGGATCATCGCCACCGCGACAAGGATGGCGCGATCAGCAAGAAGCACGGCAACACGCTGGTCGGTACGTTGCGCAAGATCTACGGCAAGGGTTTTGCTGCCGGTTATCCGGATACGACTGAACTCAGCGAGGTCCTGCACCAGTTGAACGAGACATCGCTGAGCCAGTTGCGCCGCGATCACGACACCGGGCATCTCGGCCACAAGATCGACCACGTCCCGAAGTGACGGACTCCCCTCGTCCCAACTTCAGGTAGCTGAAATCGATTGACCAGGTGCCGGCGACCCTGGCCGGACAGGCTGCACTGCCGGTCGTCGGCAAATTTGCCGTTTGAGCCCTCTCCGGCCGGACGCTAGGATGAGCCCTTTGATGGAGGCTCATTTGAAACAGTTCATTATCGTCACCGCTATTGCACTCGCCGCGACGGCTCCCGCCCGCTCGCAGGCCCTCGTCGATCCCAACAAGGTTGCTCCCGAATACCGCGAGGCGGCCGAGAAGCGGCGGGCCGAGCAGATGCGGCAGCGCGAATGCGCGCTGAAGGCGGATCTCGACAAGGTGCTGCCCAGGGATCGCACCGTCTACCTCAACCATTGCCTGGAGACGATAGCGGCCAAGCAATAGCCGGCTGATTGAAGCGGCTTGAAGTCCCGGGCGCGTTCAAGCTTTCTTCAGACATTTGGGATCACCTGACGATCCATTTCCATCAGTCATTGTCGATCGACCGCGCATGAGTTTCGTCCAGATTCAGTGCACGCGCTGCAAGACCGTGTTCCGCGACCGCGCGGGACGGTTGCAGGACGGCTATTCCAGGCAATGTCCGAGCTGCGAGGTGGTGCTGTTCTTCGCGGAGGATTCGCCGAACCCTCAGGTCAAGCAGGCCATGAAGCGCGCGCGCAAGGCCCGCAAGGAGCAGCGCGAAACCGAAATGGCCAGGATGTCCGCGCCGCAACCGCGCGCCAATTTTTCGCGGGCCCATACCGGACGGATACAGCTATCGTCGGAGGAGAACGACGAGGACTAGCTCACCCGCGCCGCCGCGGCTTCCGCGGAAACAGGCGGTCGCGGATATAGCGTGAGGTTGGCGTCAGGCGGATGCCACGCGGCTTCTGCCAGACGGCGCGGTCGATCTCGTTCTTGTCGCCGATCGCGAGCCTGCCCTTGGCGCCCTTGGCGATGAAGATCGCGTCGCTCATCTTGCGGCCGGAGCGCTTGTTCCTGGTCGTCACTTCCTTCCAGAGGCTGATCCGGCCGAGCTTCAGCTTGGGCAGCTCTTCCTTGATTTCCCGCCGCAGGCAGTCCTTGTCGGACTCACGCGCGCGCTTGCGACCGCCCGGGAACATCCACAGGCCGTCCGACCGACGTCTGACCAACAATACCTTGCCGCGCTTGGCGGCAACCAGCTTGGAAGACTTCGCCATTTCCGCCGTAATTCAAAACAGAATCGAGCCCATGGTAACTTGTCTAGTCGGATAGACAAGTTCGGGATGGATCTCGATCACACGGGGCCAAGGCCGTCAGGTCCGATTGAACACGGCAGGCAGGCCGATTTCGCCGTTCGAGGCGCCGGATCAGCCCTCGCCCGCCGCTGTGCCCGCCCTTGACCCCGCCTCTGCCAGGTCCTCCGTCCTGATCCAGGCCATCATCATTTCCCACGCGACCGACAGGATGATCGGGCCGATGAACAGGCCGACGATACCGTGGGCCAGCGTGCCGCCGATCACGCCGACGAAGATGACGATGGTCGGCGTCGTCAGGCCGCGCCCCATTACGAGCGGCTTCAACATGGTGTCGAGGAAGCCGACGAGGACGAGAAACACGGTGAGCAGCAACGCGGTGGTGACGTCCTTGGCGGTCCAGATCCAGATGATCACCGGCAGCAGCACCAGGAAGGCGCCGATCTGTACGATCGAGAGCAGCAGCACGATGAAGGCGAGCAGGCCGGCGCTCGGCACCGCGGCCAGCTTGAAGCCGATGCCGGCGAGCAACGCCTGCACGATCGCGACGCCGATCACGCCTTGCGCCACGGCGCGGATGGTCGCGCCCGCGAGCCCCAGGAAATGCTCGCTCTGTTCGGGCACGATACGAAACAGGAAGCCGCGGCCGGCCGCAACCAGCCTCGGCCCGTGCGGAAACAGGAAGCCGGCCACGAACACCGAGACCAGGAACTGGAGCGTACCGACGCCGGCGTCTCCCGCGAGCCCAAGCAATGGTCCCGCCAGCGGCTGGAGATACGGCGCCACCTCGCGCAGCACCGCGCGGATGTTGTTATAGGCCTGCTCCCAGAGGTCGAACAGCCAAGGGCCAACGAGCGGCCACGATTTGAGCTGCTCCGGCGCCGACTGAAGCGCGAGGTCGCCGGTGCCGAGCTGGCGCGCCAGCTCGCGCACGCCGTCCACCGCGCTGATCCCGAGCCAGGTCGCAGGACCGATGACGATGCCGAGCGTGATCAGGGTCAGGATCGCCGCTGCGGTCTTGGGCCGGCCACCGAGGATCTTGGCGACCCAGCTGAAGGCCGGGTAGAACGCGACAGCGAGAACGCCGCTCCAGGCAAGGATCGGCACGAAGGGCCGGATGATCAGGAGGGTCCAGATGATCAGCAGGCCGAGCAGGCCGACGCGGATCACGAGCTGGATGATGTCCTCGCCCGTCAGGAGCTGACGCAGACTTTTCACGGGCACGGCTTTCCTTGCGGCATTGACGCGGGTTCCGGCAGTTGCGCGGCCCAGCGTTATTGCCAGCCGCGCATCCGGCGTCAAGACGAGGCGGATCCGAGCCCGGAGCGGGCTCTGTCGCCGACGGCTTGGCTAACGACGATTAACCGGATTTCGGCCGACCGGTTTACGCCGATGCAAAGGCGGGCACCTAGGCTTCCAGCGAGGTCCCCCAAACCACTTTCGGTGCAATGGCCAATAGCATCTGGACGATCGAAGAATTCACCTGCGCGGGTTGCAGCATGAACTACACCGCGACAAGGGAGGAGCACGCCGAAGCGCATTCCGGCAGCTTCAAGTGCAGCATCTGCAGCGGCGTGGTGCACACCTGGTCCGGCAAGCATCATTTCTTCGGCTGGGAAGCGGTGAAGGCCAAGCCACCCGTGTTCGGAAGGCGCTGGGCCGGAGCCGGATGGTAGGCGGCTTCCAGTGGACCCAGACCAGCTACTCCCGTCAACGCTGCCTGCCCGAACTGCGGCTTCTGCTACTCTGCGGCAACGGTTAAACTCCCCGCCCCGCAACTGAAGTCGACACGCAATGACCGCTGCTTTCGTTCCCCAGATCGCCCTTTACCGCACCTGGCTCGCCGAGCAGCGCGGCCTCACCTTCGCCAGCTACGAGGACATGCGGCAATGGTCGGTACGCGATCTCGACGGCTTCTGGCACAGCATCTGGGACTACTACGATCTGCGATCGCCAACGCCGTTTGCGGCCGTAATCACCAAGCGCAAGATGCCCGGCGCGACCTGGTTTCCCGGCGCTCAGGTCAACTATGCGCGTCAGGTGTTCCGGCATGTGGAGGCGGCCGACGCCGCCGGCCTGCCCGCGATCGTCAGCTGTGGCGAGGACGGCAGGCTTCGCGAGACGAGCTGGCCGGAGCTGCGGCGCAAGGCGGCTGCCCTCGCGCTGCATCTGAAAGAAAAAGGCATCAAGCCCGGCGACCGCGTCGCCGCCTATCTGCCCAACATCCCCGAGACCATCATCGCATTCCTGGCGAGCGCCAGCATCGGCGCGGTCTGGAGCGTGTGCGCGCCCGACATGGCTGCGCCCGCCGTGATCGACCGCTTCAAGCAGATCGAGCCCAAGGTGCTGATTGCCTGCGACGCAGTCACCTATGCCGGACGCCGGCATGATCGCAAAGATGTCCTCGCCGAGCTGCGGCGATCGCTGCCGACGGTCGAACACGTCATCCTGCACAGCGAGGCCGCCGCCCCCGCAGCGCCGGACGCCCTGCTCTCCGACATCGTCGCAACAACGGGCGCCGCGATCGACTCGTTCGAGCCGGCGTGGCTGCCGTTCGATCATCCGCTCTGGATCGTCTATTCCAGCGGCACCACCGGCCTGCCGAAGCCGATCGTGCACGGCCATGGCGGCATCGTCATCGTGGTGCTGGCGCTGCTAGGATTGCACAACGATCTCGGCTGCTCCTACCACGAGAACTCGTTCGGCGAGCGCTATCACTGGTACTCTTCGACGGGCTGGATCATGTGGAACAGCCAGGTCGGCGGCCTGCTCAGCGGCACCACCTGCTGTATCTTCGACGGCAGCCCCGGCGGCTCCAGGGACAAGCCGGACTGGACCACGCTGTGGCGCTTCGTCGCGCAATCGAAAGCGACCTTCTTCGGTGCGGGCGCCGCGTTCTTCGCCAACTGCGCCAAGGCCGAGGTTGACCTCGCCGCCGGCGATCTTTCGCGATTGCGTTGTCTCGGCTCGACCGGCTCTCCGCTGAGCGCCGACATCCAAGCCTGGTTCAACGACCGCTTCGCGGCGCTCTCGAACACCAACGGCAGCAAGGCGCAGGCCGATATCTGGTGGGCCAACATCTCCGGCGGCACGGATTTCGCTGGCGCCTTCATTGGCGGCAATCGCGAACTGCCGCAGACGCCGGGCGCGATGCAGTGCCGTCTGCTGGGTGCCGCAGTGGAAGCTTTCGACGAACAGGGCCGCGCCGTCACCGGCGAGGTCGGCGAGCTCGTCTGCACCGAGCCGATGCCGTCGATGCCGCTCTATTTCTGGAACGACAACCGTGATGCGCGCTATCGCGCGAGCTATTTCGAGACCTATCCGGATAATTTCGACGGCAGCGGCCGCGGGCCGGTGTGGCGGCATGGCGACTGGCTCAAGGTCGACCCGGACGGCTCCTGTATCATCTATGGCCGCAGCGATGCCACCATCAACCGGCATGGCCTGCGCATGGGCACGAGCGAACTCTACTCCGCGATCGAGGCTTTGCCGGAGGTGCTGGATTCCCTCGTCGTCGATCTCGAATATCTCGGCCGTGACAGCTACATGCCGCTATTCGTGGTGCTGCGCGAAGGCGTCGCCTTCGACGGCGCAATGAGAGCGAAGATCAACAAGGCGATCGAGGCCGGCCTCTCCCGCCGCTTCCTGCCCAACGAGATTTTTGCGGTCGCCGAGATTCCGCGCACGCTATCGGGCAAGAAGCAGGAGCTGCCGATCAAGAAGCTGCTGCTCGGCCAGCCCGTCGAGAAGGTCATCAACCGGGAAGCGATGGCCAATCCCGCCTGCCTCGACTGGTATCTCGCCTTCGCGCGCGACTATCTGGCGCGGACTGCATGATTGGCCGCTAGCCGCCGCCGAAATTGGAGGGGTCCAGATTCCGGTTCTCCGATGGCGGGATCGGTGGATAGCCCGGAAACTTGTACCAGCCGGGCGGCACGGGCGCGTCCTCAGGCGGACGGACGATGACGTGACTGTGCTGCCGAGCATGATGGACCGGCGCAGCCGGCACCGGCGCGCACGCTGAGATCAAAAGAACCACGGCCAGAACAGATCGCATTGAACGTCCTCCAGACGTCCACCCGTCTCCTGATGTGGTGCGGGAACCACGCAGAGCCCACGGTCCTGTGGGGTCACGATCGGTCACATCGGCGGCATTGCGCCTGCCGCCGGTCCAGCCGATCGGCCGAATTGCGCCGATGCTGTTTGGACTCCGTTCACCGATCGCCGATAGATCAGGATGGATCTTCCGCAACGAACGCGCGCCATGGCTGACCTCAACGCCGTCCTCACCAGGCTCAACGACCGTCTGCTCCGCCTCGAGGGCGAGCTGTTCGTGCTGCGCTCGCTGGCCCGCGCAACGCTGACGGCGGGCGATGACCATGCGGCGCGGATGCGCAAGCTGGTCGAGGCCGCAAAGGTCGCGCTCGACGACGAGGCCACGCGCCCCCTCGACAAGCCGACGCGCAAATATGTCGATGCGGCGACCGCGCTGGTGGAGGAATTGCTGGTCGAGCCGACCCAGGCACGGCCGTTGTTCACCGTCATCGACGGCGGCCGGCGCGACTGAGCGTCAGACTGGCCGGCTATCGTCCGTCGCGGCGACATCGCCCGACTTGAGCCGGCTGAGGCCGGCTTCGATGATCGCGATCTCCTCGTCGATCTGGCCGATCGGCAGGCTGAAGTCGTAGCCGGACCTGCTCTTCAGATCGACCGCAAGCCGCTGTCTGTGCATCATCAGCTCGTCGAGGCCGCGCCGGTTCTTCAGCCGGACATAGACGTCGACGATCTGCTCAATCGCGCTCGGCATGAAATCGGTCCCGGCGAAAAAGCCCGCACGGCGCACCCACGCCGGCGGGACAATCTCGGTGTCGCGGTACGCAATACAAATCCGCGACGGATTCGTCGATACGCCAAGGTGGTTGAGATCATGTTACCGTTAGATGTTTTCGTGACTGCCGAGCATGAAAAAGCCGCTGGCGATAACGCCAGCGGCCAAATCCCGGTTCGAAAACGGATGCGGGTTGAAATGTCGCCAGCCCCGGTGGGTCCACGTTCTAACGGCAAATCCTAGATCTCTCTGTTAAGAACCAAACACAGGAACAGGCCTATCCCTAATCGCCGCCCGACCGTGGCGGCGCGGCAACGCTAGTCTGTGAGGCAGAAATATTCGCGCGGCAGCCTGCGGTAGGCGCTGTAGCGGTAATGCGGCCGGTACGCGTAGCCGCGATAGAGTGCCGGCGGCTCCTGGCCGTAATAGGCGCCGTGATAGAAATTGATGACCGGCCCTTCCGCGCAGCGATAGGTGTCCCAGGTCGGGCCGATGAAGGGTGCCACCCCAACCTCGGGCGGAACCGCCGGATAAGGCGGACCGCCGGCGCGCGCCGGAGTGGTTGCGACCAGGGCCGCGAGAAAGACAAACCACGCGCTTCGCATGCGTTCGCTCCGAGCCGATGCCATGCGCGCATGGAAGCACCTGACGGGCCGACGCCGCAATCGCGGAATTCATTGCGCACCGTCGGCGCACCCCCGCCCGGTGCATTGTTGATAACCGGCGCAAACGCAGCGCGGGTGGTGACAGGACGTCCGGACGTGTTATCGGGAGATGACGCAGTTGCGAGACGGATCGGACACCCATGCGCATTACCCTCGTCGGCTCCCGCCATTTCGGCGTGACCACCCTGAACATGCTCCGGGAGCACGGTGTCTTGATCGTGCGGGTCGTGGTGGCCGACCCCGAGGATCGTCTCGCCGCGACGGCCAAGGCGGCGGGCATCGACGTCGTGGTCCAGGCCAATCCGAAGCTGGTGGTAGCCTCCGAGATCGCCCCCGAGACCGATCTGATCGTCACCGCGCATAGCCACGCTCGGATCGGCAAGGACGCGCTCGAGGCAGCGAAGCTGGGCGGGATCGGCTATCATCCCTCGCTGCTGCCGCGTCACCGCGGCAAGGCGGCCGTGGAATGGACCATCAAGGAAGGCGATCCGATCGCCGGCGGCACGATCTATCACCTCGCCGACCGCATGGACGCCGGCGCCATCGCGGCCCAGGAATGGTGCTTCGTCAAGAAGGGCGAGACGGCACGGGAGCTGTGGGAGCGCGCGCTCGCCCCGCTCGGGCTCAAATTGCTGGCCGACGTGATCGACTATGCCAAGGTCCACAAGGCGCTGCCGTCCAAGACTCAGGACGAGCAGTTCGCGACCTCGGCGCCAAGTCTTTCCTGAGCCGCGCTTTCCTGAGGCCCCTTTCCTGAGACCATTTCCCTGAGTCGCAGTCCTTACCCTTAACGTGAAGGGGCGTTGATTCTGCTTCGAAAATTGCAGTCGGAAACCCAAATAAACCATTGTTCCAACAGGAACAATTTTCGATTTGGCACCGCACCAAATTTCCGTCACATTTTGCCCGAATAAGCGTCAGCATATCAGACAGATTCAAGGACGGATTTTATGCGTTTTGCTCGCATTGCGGCGTTCTGTGCCGCTTCGATTGTCACCCTCGCCGCGCCCGCTTTCGCCCAGACCCCCTATGACGGCAACTGGCAGGTCACCATCGTCACCAAGAGCGGCACCTGCGAGCCGACCGCAAGTTCCTTGCTGACGGTTGCCGACGGCAAGATCACTGCGCCCGGCGCTAACGTTTCCGGCACCATCGGCAGCGGGGGACTTGTGAAAGTTTCGATCAATGGTGCATATGCCAACGGTCAACTCAGCGGCAACGCCGGATCGGGGAAGTGGAATGGAGCATCTGCAGGCATACCGTGCAGCGGGCGGTGGGAAGCATCGCGCCAATAGAAAAATCGTGACGAGCGGTCTGGGCCAACGGCTGCTGATCGCGGCCGGTATTATGTTTGCGGCCGGAATAGCCAACTCCGAGAGCAAGGCCCAGTCCGGCCCGTTCGCCCCGCTGGCAGGCAGCTGGAGCGGCTCAGGCACGGTCACCCTGGATGACGGCTCGACCGAGCGAATCCGCTGCCGGGCCAAATACGCTCCAATCGGACCGACGATGGAGTTGTCTCTGACGTGCGCCAGCGACGCGTACAAGTTCAACCTCGGCGCCAACGTCAAGGCTGAAGGCAGCGCCATTGCGGGCAGCTGGTCCGAGGCCAGCCGCAATATCAGCGGCTCCCTTTCGGGTCGCGGCGCCGGCGGAAACTATGAGCTGCTCGCCTCCACCGCCGGCTTCAACGCCAACATCTCGCTGAAGACGTCCGGCAACAAGCAGAACGTCACGATGCGCGCCGACAGCCAGTTCCGCGGCGCCAACATCTCGCTGTCGCGCTAAGCCGATACGAGTAGATTGACAATCGACCCGGCGATCTCGCCGGGTCGATTTTTTATGTGCCCGGCACGAACGCCGTGACCTCGATCTCGACCTTGGCCCGCTTGTCCACCAGACCGCCGATATAGAGCAAGGTCGAGGGCGGGAAATTGCGCCCCAGCGTTTCCTTCCAGGCCGCGCCGATGCCGGTCCCGGCTGTCTCATATTCGCTGCGGCTGGTCAGGTACCAGGTCAGGCGGACGATATGCTCGGGGCCGGCGCCGGCCTCGCCCATGAGCTTGATGATACGCTTCAGCGCAGTCCCGACCTGCGCTGCCATGTCAGGCGCGTAATTTCCGGTCTCGTCGCCGCCCGTCTGGCCGGCCAGGACCACCCAGCGGCCCGGCCCCTCGACCACGACACCGTGGGAAAAGCCGCGCGGTTTTTTCCACTCGGCCGGCTGCAAGATGTGCATGAGCGAAGATCTCCCGTTTTTTCTCGTTGTTCACTGATGCCTTAGCACGCCGCCATGCATCGCTGCACCGGCAGATTTGGCCGTTGCAAACGGCCACGATGTCGCCGATACCGACCCTCCCTCAGACCCTCGCCTCCCACACCAGCGCCAATGAACACGACACCGTCCAAAACGATGGCTGCCCTGTGGATGGCGGGCTGGCTGTCGCTGATGCTGGTCATGGCGGTCGCCGGGCGCGAGACCACGCGCGAGCTCAACGTCTTCGAGATTATGGAAGTGCGCTCGGTGATCGGGTTCACGCTTCTGCTGCCGATCATCTACCGAGCCGGTGGCTTCAAGGCGGTCGCGACCAAGCGCCTGCCCCAGCACCTCGCGCGCAACGGGGTCCATTATTTCGCACAGCTCGGCTGGTTCTACGCACTGACGCTGATCGGGATCGGCCAGGTCGTCGCGATCGAATTCACCATGCCGATCTGGACGGCGCTGCTGGCCGCAACATTCCTGTCCGAGCGCATGACCGTCTGGAAGATATCCGCGATCGTGCTCGGCATCGTCGGCGTGGTCATGATCGTGCGGCCCGCCACCGGCGAGATCAATCCGGGCCAGCTGATCGCACTGGGAGCCGCGATCGGCTTCAGCATCTCCATGATATTGGCGAAATCGCTGACCCGGACCGAGAGCGCATTGTCGATCCTGTTCTGGATGATCGTCGTGCAGATGGTGGTGGGTTTGCTCCCGACGCTCTACGTCTGGACCTGGCCGTCAGCCTCCCTGTGGGGTTGGCTCTTCGTCATCGGGGTCTGCGGCACATTCTCGCACTACTGCCTCGCCAGCGCGCTCCGGTACGCGGATGCAACCATCGTGGTGCCGATGGACTTTTTGCGGGTTCCACTCACGGCGACCGTCGGCTGGCTGCTCTATTCGGAGCGGCTCGATACTTGGACCGTGCTCGGCGCGGCGCTGATCCTCTGCGGCAATCTCCTGAATTTGAAGCCGCCTTCGCCGGTTCCCGCCCGCGCGCGCTGAACCTCGCGCCGCCTCACGCGACAAAACCAAGTGGCCGTGTGATTTAGATCACGTTGGAGGGGTATTCCATCGTGCACATTCTGCCACACAGCAGCGGGTTGAACGTCACGACTGCCGTTTTGGTGGCGCCAAATCGGATACTTCGTGTAAGTTCGTTGCCAATTTGTTGCTGCCTGCAATTCGATTCTGTTGGGGATTCCAGATGCGCACTCTCACCCTCCTCGCGTCGCTGATGTGCATGGTACTGTCGGTCAGTGCCGCGAAGGCCGACCGCCGTGTTGCTTTCGTCGTCGGCAACGGCACCTACAAGAACGTCGCACAATTGCCGAACCCGCCGATCGACGCCAAGGCGATGGCGGCAACGCTGCGCAATGTCGGCTTCGAGGTGATCGAAGGCTCGAACCTCTCGCGCGACCAGATGACGGAGAAGCTGCTGGACTTCGGCCGCAAGGCGCAGGGCTCCGATGTCGCAGTGTTCTATTATGCCGGTCACGGCATCGCGGTCGGCGGCTCCAATTATCTCCTGCCCGTCGACGCCGACATCAAGTCGGAGATGGACGTCAAGCTCGGTGCCGCCATCAACATCGATCTGACACTCGAGCAGACCATGGGCGACGCCAAGGTCAAGCTGGTCTTCCTTGATGCCTGCCGCGACAATCCGTTCGCTGCCAAGATCAAGTCGAACTCCGCGACCCGCAGCGTCAACGTGCAGAGCGGTCTTGCCGAGATGAAATCCGGCGAAGGCACGCTGATCGCGTTCGCCACCGGCCCGGGCCAGACCGCGCTCGACGGCCAGGAGGGCAACAACAGCCCGTTCACCCGTGCGCTGATCGACAACATCACCAAGCCTGGTATCGAGATTCAGCAGGCGATGACGTCGGTCCGCGCCCAGGTCAATGAGGAGACCCACAAGGGTCAGCTGCCCTGGGGCCACACTAATTTGATCGGCGCGGTCTATCTCAACCAGGCTCCGGCGACCCAGGTCGCCAATGCGGCACCGATGGCTGTTGGCATCGCGCCGGCGGCAACCGGCGTCAATTCGGACGGTGTCGAGCTCGAATACTGGCGCTCGGTCAAGGAGAGCAACAAGCCGGAAGAGCTCAACGCCTACCTCTCCGCCTACCCCAACGGCCAGTTCAAGGCGCTGGCGCTGGCGCGGATCGCCGCGATCAAGAGCGGCCCGTCGACGACGACCCGCAACCTCAACGCCGGTGTCGATCCCGCGACCTTCACCGACGACGCCAGCCAGCTCACCGAGGACCAGATCGGTCTCGACAAGGGCCAGCGCCGCGACGTGCAGCGCCGCCTGACCGGACTTGGGTTCGACACCAAGGTCACCGGCGCCTTCAGCGAGGACACCCGTACGGTGCTCAAGCGCTGGCAGGCGGCACGTGGCTATCCGTCGAGCGGCTATCTCAACAAGCTCCAGCACAAGGCCCTTCTGTCCGAGATCGTGGCGACCACGCCGACGGCGAGCGACGACAGCGCGAAGCCGGCCCGGCGTGCCAGCAGCGCCCCCTCCCAGAGCGCTCCCGCACAGCATCGCAGCGGCGGCGGCGATCCCGGAGCAGCCTTCGTCGGCGGTGTCGTCGGCGGCATGATGGGCGGCATGTTCCGCCGCTGAGACAGGCGAGTTACGACAAACAAAAGCCCGGCTCGCGCCGGGCTTTTTTCTTGCTAATAATCCTCGGTGAACCAGGGCACGAGCGTCCGGATACGCGGCATCGCTTGCGTCGTAATGCTCGTTCGCGCCATCTCTGCGATCCGCGGCGCCAGGGATGAAAGATCTCCACGGCGGGTCACCAGAAGCAGCTCACGAAAGAAGCCAGGGCCGGGCAAAGGCAGAGCGCTGACCTGCGCCGCGTGAGCAAGCCCCTGCAACAGACACAGCGGCGTGGTGATCGCCACACCCATGCCGGTCGCGACCATGGCGACCAGACTGTCCGAGGTGTCAAACTCGAAAGCCCGTGGCGGGCGAATGCCGAGGCGGCTCAGATGGCGCTCGACCTGAGCCCCTGCATAGGAACGCTCGCTGTACCGAACCAGGCGATGTCGAGTGAGGATCTCCCGCAGATCAAGGCCAGCAAATTCGGCCTCCATGCCGCGCGGCACCACCAACAGATTTGGCTCGCGATAGAATGGGAAGCGTTCGACATCATACAGGTCATCCATCGCGTCGCATGTGATCGCGGCGTCGATCTTGCGATTCATCAGCGCCTCGGCATGTGAGTGAGCGAGGCCCGACCATACGGACAGACTCAGTGCGATCTCGCCCGTCATGAGTTCTTTGACGAGGTGCGCGCCGACCGTGGCCGCATAGGAGTCGACGAGGCCAAGCCTCAGATCAACCCGCTCAGACTGTTCCGCCGCGACCCGGAGTGCGCTGAGAAGCGCATCAAAGTCGCGGTTCAGTTCGAGAACGCGGCTTGCGAGGATGCGCCCCGCGCGAGTCGGCGTGAGCGGCCTGCGGGTCCGGTTGAAGAACGCGACGCCGACCGCCGCTTCGGCACGCCGGACCGCCTGAGACACGGCGGATTGCGTCATCCCGAATTGGCGTGACGCTTCCAACATGCTGCCGGAGTCTGCGACAGCGGCGACGATCTGCAGGCTTCGCAGGTCTGGAACAGGTGACAGCATCTCCATGACTTAAGCAAAAGTCATCTGAAGATGCAAATTTTCTTCATTTCATGAATTATCCTTGTCGACGAGCTGCATTTAAAAGCAGACTTCGTGCCGTCCTAACAATTAAGCAGTCCCGATCGATGCGCGAGAAAGCGGATATTCTGGTGATCGGCCTCGGTGCCATGGGCAGCGCGGCGCTCTATCAACTGGCCAAGCGAGGGATCAAGGCGATCGGCCTCGATCGCTTTGCCCCTCCCCACACGATGGGGTCCAGCCACGGCGAAACCCGCATCACTCGGCAGGCGGTCGGCGAAGGCCGCGATTACGTGCCCCTGGTGTTGGATACTCACCGGATCTGGCGTGAGCTCGAAGCCGAGACGTCCGCCGAGCTGCTGAACCCGTGCGGCGTCATCGTCATGGCGCCCGGTGTCGGCGAGACGTCGCACCACGGCAAGCCGGATTTCGTCGCGCGTTCGATTGCGGCAGCCCGTGACTTCAGCATCGCGCATGAAGTGATCGACGGGCGAGAGGTGGCTCACCGCTTCCCGCAGTTCCTGAACCTCGAGGGCAATGAGAAGGCCTATTACGAGCCCGGCGGGGGCTACGTTTTTCCAGAGCGTTGCATCAAGGCGCAACTGACACGCGCCGAGCAGCTTGGCGCAACGATACGCACGGGAGTCGAAGTTCTCTCGATCGCCCAGAGAGGCTTTGCCGTTCGGGTGGAAACGTCCTCAGGCACTTTCGAGGCGGACCAGGTGGTGGTGTCGGCGGGCGCCTGGAACGCTCACCTTCTCGGCGCGCCGTTTGACCGTGTGCTCACGGTGAAACGTCAGGTGCTCCACTGGTACGAACTTGAGGACATGAGCCCGTATCGCGCCAACGCGCCTGTGTTCATTTGGATGCATGGCGCGACGGATGTCGACTACTTCTACGGCTTCCCGCCACTGCCAGGCGACCGTCGCGTCAAGGTGGCGACCGAGCAGTACGAGACCAGCACAACGGCCGATACCGTCGATCGCACCGTTGATCCGGCGGAGTCGGCCAAGATGTACCGGATGCACGTCAAGGGGCGCCTCGCGGGCGCCACGCCCCGTGCCGCGCAGGCGGCTGCCTGTCTCTACACGACAACACCCGATCGGGGATTCATCATCGACCGGCATCCTGACCAGGACAGAGTCTTTGTCGTCTCGGCGTGCTCCGGTCACGGCTTCAAGCACTCGGCCGGCATTGGAAACGTCGTCGCCGAGATGATGGCCGATGGTCGAAGCTCGATCGACCTTGCTCCATTCTCCGTGTCCCGTTTTTCGTGACGTTTGGCACGAACCTTGTAACGCAAAGAGTACATGCTGCGCGTGTCGTGATTGCAATCCTGGAGGTGTCACCCAATGAGAAATATGCTCCGTTCCATGATGGCAGGTGCCGCGGTGCTGCTGCTGCTTGGCAGCGCTCAAGCCGCCGATGGCGTCGATGCCATCAAACAGCGCGGCACGTTGAATGTCGGCGTCAAGGCTGACTACAAACCCTTCGGATATCGCGATCCCACGGGAAACGTGGTCGGCATCGAGCCTGATCTTGCCGCCGACATTGCCAAGCGCCTCGGCGTCAAACTCGAGCTCGTTCCGGTCGGAGCCTCAAACAGAATCGAATTTCTCCAGCAGGGAAAGGTCGACTTGCTGATCGCGACCATGTCGGACAGGCCGGAACGTCGCCGCGTCGTTCAAGTCATCGAGCCGCTGTATTATTCAGACTATGTGAACATCCTTCTCAACAAGAAGGCCGGCATCAAGGACTGGGCTGACCTCAAGGGAAAGCCCGTCTGTGCAACGTCGGGGGCCTGGTACAACAAGGACGTCGCCAAATCATACGGCCCCGAAATTGTTGCGTTTGACGGCTCGGAGAAGCCCCTGTTCGCGATGAAGCAGGGCAACTGCATCGGCTACGTCTACGATCAGACCTTCCTGCAAGGCAAGCTGCTGGAGGACGAGTGGAAGACGGACTACGACCTGCCCCTGAAAGGCGTTCTGCCTTCGCCATGGATGATCGCCGTTGCGCTCGAGAATGCCAGTCTTCAGAAGCTGCTCGAAGATACGACCAAGGACTGGATGAAGACCGGCTTCATCGTGGCAGCGGAAAAGAAGTGGGGCATTACGCCGACCGAGTATTCGCTCTCCATGCACGAGCAATACAAGGACAAATAGGCGCGCAAAGCGGAGCGCCATATCCATCTTGCGCTCCGAACAGGTCGAGCCCATGCACTGCTACGAGGCATCGCCCTCAACAGTTCGGTGTCGAGCAACATGCAAGCAATCGCCAACTGGTTTCAGCAGCTCTACGAATCGACGGGGTTGAACTTCTCCGTGTTCTACGATGCCTACGACTGGGACCGCTATCTCGGCGGCCTCAAGATGACGTTGCTTCTGAGTGTCACGACCATCCTGCTGAGCCTGATGATCGGTGCGGTGGGCGCCTTGCTGCAGGGCAGTCCGTCGATGTTGCTGCGGCTGCCTATCAATGCCTTCGTGGTGGTGTTCCGCAACACGCCACCGCTGGTCCAGCTCTTCTTTTTCTATTTCGGCCTCGGCACCATGCTTCCGGCCGTCGAAGCGGCGGGCATGCGCGTTCCGCTGCTGAGCAACGTTCAGTGGGCCATCATTTCGCTGTCACTGTTCGCGGCCGCCTTCAACGTCGAAATCTTCCGCTCCGGAATTGAGGCGGTGCCCAGGACGACGATAGAAGCCGCGGAGGCGCTCGGATACACGCGCCTCAAGGCTTACATCCACATCGTCCTTCCGCTGGCCGTGCGCGTCTGCCTCCCCGCCCTGAACAACAACCTCGTCAATCTGCTCAAGACGACCACCCTCGCCTACGCGATCGCAGTTCCCGAAACATTGTATGCGGTCAAGCAGATCTGGTCGGAATCGCAGAATGTCCTCGAAATGATGGTCGTGTTGCTGGCGACCTACGGCATCCTTGTCGGCGTCCTCGTCTGGCTGATGCATCGCTGGGAGCAGGCGATGCGCATCCCCGGTTATGCGCGATGAAGACTACAGGGTCCGGAAACAGGCTTGCTGTTCTCGTGCCGTATCGTCCCGCGCCGGCCAGGATGCCCGTTCGGATCGGTCCACTGTCCGCTGCGATCCTCTGTTTCTGCGCCGTCATGGCCGCATCCACCGCATGGGCGGAGGCCGGACCGACGATGCTGTCCCCACTGCAAATCATCGTGAAGTGGTCACCGCTGCTGCTGCGCGGGTTCGTCTTCAACATCGCGATCTCCCTGCTGGCTATGCTGCTGGGGACCGTCGCCGGGCTTGGCCTGGGCCTCGCCCTGTTGTCGGAGTCCCGGCTACTCGCCGCTGTCAGCTGGCTCGTCACTCAATTCTTCCGCAATGCGCCCTGGCTGGTGCTGCTGTTCTTCGTGATGTTTCTGGTGCCTTTCCAGGTCACCCTGTTCAAGACGACCATCCCGTTGCCGGACTGGATCAAGGCGACCGTGGGCTTCGCCTTGCCCGTCATGGCGAATGTCGCCGAGGTCGTGCGCGGCGCCGTCCGCTCCATTCCGGCGACGCAGTGGGAGGCGGCGGAATCGCTGTCATTCACGCGGCGTCAGACCATGTGGCTGATCATGCTGCCACAATGCATCAAGCGCATGCTGCCGCCCTGGATGAATATCTATGCGCTGGTCGCGATGTCGACGGTGCTCGCATCGATCGTCGGCGTTTCGGAAATGCTCACGCTGACAGCACAGGTGCACGCCGCCGAAGGCGGGAGACCGGAGCTGTTCGCGCCGCTCTACGGTTTCGCGCTGCTGTGTTTCTTTCTCTACTGTTATCCGATCAACCTGTGGACCGCTCGTCTCGAGCGTCGGTTCCGCGTACGCTGAGGGAGCAGAGCATGGCCGCGACCTGGACGCCGGATCAGCCCATCGTCCAATGCGTCGACGTCAGAAAGTCTTCGGAGCTCTCGAGGTTCTGAAAGGAATCAGCCTGTCGGTCAGGAAAGGCGAGGTGATCTGTATCATCGGCCCGTCCGGATCAGGGAAATCCACGCTGATCCGCTGCATCAATGCCCTTCAACCGATCTCGTCCGGCAGCATTCAAATCGAAGGCATCGAGGTTTCCGACCCCAGGCTCGACAAACTGGCGCTTCGTCGCAAGGTCGGGATGGTCTTTCAACAATACAACCTTTTCCCGCACAAGACCGCGCTCCAGAACGTCATGATGGCGCCAATCCATGTTCTCGGCCAGAAGCGTCCCGAGGTCGAAGCGCGCGCCCGGGCGCTGCTTGCCAAGGTGCGGCTTGCGGGGAAGGAGGACACCTATCCCGGTGAACTCTCCGGCGGACAGCAGCAGCGCGTGGCCATCGCCCGTTCGCTGGCGATGCGACCGGACATCATGCTGTTCGACGAAGTCACCGCCGCCCTCGATCCGGAAACGGTCAAGGAGGTCCTGGTCACCATCCGGGAGCTGGCCGAAGACGGGATGACATGCCTCCTGGTAACCCACGAAATGAACTTCGCCCGTGAGGTCGCCGATCACGTCTACTTCACCGATCGCGGTGTGATCGTCGAGCACGGCCCGCCGGAAACATTATTTACGGCCGCCACGGACGAACGAACGCAGCGGTTTCTGTCGCAGGTCCTTTGAGTTCGCCACCCAGGGGCGCGCCAGTTTCGGACGACCGCCCCCGGATCCGGCAGTTGGCGTCTACTTCCCCGCGGCCTTTCGCAGCGCCTCGTTGATGCGGTCCTGCCAGCCGGGCCCTCCGGCCTGGAAATGCTCCAGCACGTCCTGGTCAATCCGCAGCGTGACCTGCTCCTTGATCCCCGGCGCCACGTTCTGCTTTGGCGGCGCCTCGGCGGCCTTGGCCGTCACCTTCTTGAACGCCGCCTCGGCCTCCGTCCTGGCATCGCCCAGCGTTCGCGGCCGCCTCGGTGGTTGATCCGCCATGTCCTAGATTCCCTCAAACAGAGCCGTCGAAAGATACCGCTCGGAGAAGGACGGCACTATAGCCAGGATGGTTTTTCCCGCAGCTTCCGGCCGCTTGCCGATCTCGAGGGCCGCGGCGATCGCGGCGCCCGAGGAAATGCCGCCGGGAATGCCCTCGTGCCGCGCCAGCGCCCGCGAGGTCTCGATCGCCGTCGTCGAGCTGATCTTCACGATCTCGTCGAAAACCGAGCGATCGAGGATGTCAGGGACGAAGCCCGCGCCGATGCCCTGGATCTTGTGCGGCGTATGCTGGCCGCCCGACAGCACCGGGCTCTCCTCCGGCTCGACCGCGACCACGCGCAGGGAGGGCTTGCGCGGCTTCAGCACCTGACCGACGCCGGTGATGGTGCCGCCGGTGCCGACGCCGGCGACGAAGAAGTCGATGTTGCCGCCGGTGTCGTTCCAGATCTCCTCCGCGGTGGTGCGGCGGTGCACCTCGGGATTGGCGAGATTCTTGAACTGCTGCGGCATCACCGAATTCGGCGTCGTCTTCAACAGCTCTTCGGCCGTCGCGATCGCGCCCTTCATGCCTTGCGCGGCCGGTGTCAGCACCAGCTCCGCGCCCAGAAAGGCCAGCATCTTGCGCCGTTCAATCGACATCGACTCCGGCATGACCAGCTTGAGCCGATAGCCGCGCGACGCCGCGACGAAGGCCAGCGCGATGCCGGTATTGCCGGAGGTCGGCTCGATCAGCACGGTGTCGGGCTTGACGATGCCGGCCTTCTCCATGGCGATGATCATGGCCGCGCCGATGCGATCCTTCACGCTTGCGGCGGGGTTGAAATATTCAAGCTTTGCCAAAATGGTCGCGTTCACGCCGTGCATGCCCGGCAGCCGGCGCAGGCGGACGATGGGCGTGTCGCCAAAAGCATCGACGATCGAGTCATAGATCCGGCCGCGGCCGGGTTGGTGCGCTGCACCCGTGGTGGACGATGCGTCCATGATCAACTCCCTGTGGCGACGAATTGCGCTTCTGTTGCAGCTCTTGCGCAGTTAGAGACAGCCTGCGGCGACACGCAAGCGACATTGCGGTACATGTTAAATACGCTGCATCGCAAAATCACGTGAGCTGCAATTATCAGAAAACCAACGCATTTGTGTTGCGACCTCGTCAACTGATTCTGCTTATGTTAGACTTAGGTCTCAAAGCTGGGAGGTCACCACGATGTCAGCAGTCGCTGAAGTGTTGTCGACCGTCGCGCCGAACCGCGCTCCGCGTTGCAGTGAGTTGCCCACCTGTCCAGTCTGCGCCGACTCCATGGTCGCCGCCGAAGGTTCTGCGTATGTGTCGGAACACCTGATCAGCTATCTCTGGACCTGCGACAATTGCGGCTACGGCTTCGTGACCAAGCACGCCGTCAAGCAGCGCTTCCTCTGCAACTGACGTTTCCTCTGCAACTGACCGTGTGCAATTGACCTAGCGCGGGGCGATGTCGCCCCTCGCCCAGTCCTCGCGCGTACGCCGATAGAACTCCTCGAACGTGCCCTGCGCGACCGCGTCCCTGATGCCCTGCATCAGGAACTGGTAGTAAGCGATATTGATCTCGGACAGCAGCATCGCACCCAACGTCTCGCCCGCCTTGACGAGATGGTGCAGATAGGCCCGCGCGTAGCTGCGCGCCGACGGCCAGGAGCTCTCTTCGTCGAGCGGACGCGGATCGTCGGCGTGGCGCGCGTTGCGCAAATTCACCTGGCCGAAGCGTGTGAAGGCGACGCCATGCCGGCCATTGCGCGTCGGCATCACGCAATCGAACATGTCGATGCCGCGCTTGACTGCCTCGAGGATGTCGTCCGGCGTGCCGACGCCCATCAGGTAGCGCGGCCGATCTCTCGGCAGCCGCGGCGCTGTCTCGTCGATCATCGCCAGCATCACGGCCTGTGGCTCGCCGACGGCCAGGCCGCCAATCGCATAACCATGGAAACCGATCTCGATGAGGCCTTGCGCGCTGGCATGGCGAAGCTCGGGTATGTCGCCGCCCTGCACGATGCCGAACAGCATGTAGCCGTCGGGCGCGGTCTCGAAGGCACGCTTGCTTCGCTCGGCCCAGCGCAGCGACAATTGCATCGCGCGGTCGATGTCGGCGCGCTCGGCGGGCAGTCGCACGCATTCGTCCATCTGCATGGCGATGTCGGAGCCGAGCAAACGCTGCACCTCGATCGAGCGCTCCGGCGACAGCTCGACCTTGGCGCCGTCGATATGCGAACGGAAGGTCACGGCCTGCTCGCTGACCTTGCGCAAATCCGCCAGCGACATCACCTGGAAGCCGCCGGAATCCGTCAGCATCGGCCCGTTCCAGCCGGTGAATTTTTGCAAGCCGCCAAGCGCCGCGATCCGCTCGGCGCCGGGACGCAGCATCAGATGATAGGTGTTGCCGAGCACGATGTCGGCACCGGCCTCACGCACCTCGCGCCAGTGCATGCCCTTCATCGCGCCGGCGGTGCCGACCGGCATGAAGGCGGGCGTGCGCACCACACCGTGCGGCGTGGTCAGGCGCCCGGTGCGCGCGGCACCGTCGGTGGCGAGCAGTTCGAAATGATTGGGCAGACCGGTGTCAGGACGATTCATGACGGTGCTTATTGCGTGTCGGAGCAGGCCGATCAACCCGCCCAGACGATGCTTCGGCCGGCTTATGCATCAGACTGGGACAATGGAGGCCAATATCGGGGACACGGAAGTTTGCAGCCGCGGCGCTTGTTAAACAAAACGATACAGTGTAGTTCTATCCTGGGGGCTGGACGAGATGCCGCGGCGATGTTGCCGGCGGCGGTAGATGCGTGATCGCCAGCCACCGACAATGCCCATCCTTTCAAGTTCGACTGACCCAGCCGGCCGTTCGCATGGCAGGACAAGGCAGACAGTTGCCGGCCTGATCGGATGGCTGGCCCTGACGTGCAGCCTGGCGCTCGGCGCCTGTACCTCCCTGCCCCGCACGCCCTATACGGCCGCCGAAGCCAGCACATCGCGTGTGCTCGATATCGACGGCCTGCGGCGCTACGCCGACGACCCCGTCACGAAATTCAGTTTCGAGAAGGACACCGGTACCGCGACGAAGTCCTATCTGGCGCTGTCAGGCGGCGGCGCAGATGGCGCCTACGGCGTCGGCGTGCTCAACGGCTGGACCGCGGCCAGAACCCGGCCCGCCTTCTCGGTCGTCTCGGGCGTGAGCACCGGCGGCCTGATTGCACCCTTTGCGTTTCTCGGCTCGCAATATGACGACACGCTGAAGGAGGTCTACACCAGCGGTATCGCGGAGAGCCTGTTGAGCGATCCCAGCATCATGCGCGTGCTGTTCGGATCCGGCCTGTTCGGCAACACGCGGCTGCGTGAGCTCGTCGCCCGCTATGTCGGGCAGGAGCTCATGGCGCAGGTCGCGCGTGAAAACGCCAAGGGGCGCAAGTTGCTGGTGGTGACGACCGATCTCGACACCCAGCGGACCGCCATCTGGGACATGGGCAAGATCGCCGCGGTGGGCACGCCCGAGGCGCTCAAGCTGTTTCGCGACGTGATGGCGGCCTCCGCCAGCATACCTCTGGTGTTTCCGCCGATCATGATCGACGCCGAGGGCCAGGGCCGCAGGTTTCAGGAGATGCATGTCGACGGCGGCGTGACGGCCCCGGTGCTGACGCTGCCGGAAGCCCTGCTTTTCCAGGGCAGTCGCCTCCCCGGCGCGGCGAGGATGGACATCTACATCCTCGTCAACAAGAAGATCGAACGCAACTTCGAGCTCGTCTCCAACAGCACCATCGACGTCGCCTCACGCAGCCTGTCGTCGATCACCCAGTCGCAAACCCGCTCGACCATCTTCTCGACCTATGATTTTGCCAGGCGCAACCACCTGGGCTTCCACCTCTCCTATATCGCGCGCGACTATCCGGCGGCCCCCTCGGAAGGGTTCGACACCGCCTATATGCGGGCGCTGTATCAGTACGGATATGAGAAGGCGGCGTCAGGCCAGGCCTGGACTTCGGCGCTTCCGTGAGACGCTCGCTCAGGAACGAGGCCGTGTCGAGACGGTTGAGGATGCGGCCCATTCGGCCAGATTAGCCATGACGCACCCGTTGCTGCGCGTTATAGAGCAATGACTGATGCTACGACCGCGCAGGAATCATTGGGCATGGGATTGACTGCGACCAGGACAAGACCGGCAGCGCCGCAGCGCGAGGTGCCGAAATCGCGCGGCGGCCGGCCGACGAAAAGCGCCGCGATCGAGCGCGATCAGCGGCTGATCGAGGTCGCCACCCGCCTGTTCCTGGATCGCGGCTTTGACGCCACCTCGCTCGACGCGGTCGCGGAAGCCGCGCGCGTGAGCAAGCCCACCGTCTATGCCCGTTACGGCGACAAGCGCGGCCTGTTCGCCGCCGTGCTGCGGCGCGAGATCGCGCGATGGCTTGCACCGCTATCCGCGGCCGCCGAGACCAAGCTCAGCAGCGCCTCGGATATCTCGGTCGAGCAGCGGCTGGTCGAGATCGGGCGCGAGATGCTGAGCTTCACCTGCGGTCCCGATGCCGTCGCCTTCAGCCGCATGATGACGTCGCAGGCCATCAACTTTCCCGACATTGCCAAGCTCGGCAAGGAGGAAGGCTGGCTCAAGGCCGTCGCCACCACGGCACGCTTCTTCGATCATCTGGTGGCGCAAGGCGCGCTCGACGTCGACGACACCACCATCGCGGCGGAAGTGTTTCTCGACGTCGTCGTCGGTCACAACCATCGCTTGGCGACGTTTGGAACGCCGCCGGAGATGAAGGTCGCGGAAAAGCGCATGCGCGCTGCGATCAAGCTGTTCCTGGCAGGCGCGCTGGGATCTGCGGACGGCGTCCAGAGTGCTGCCAAGGGCACGCAGCGGCGGCGCTCGTCGCGCTGACAATTCCGTGAGGTTGCGATCTTTCCAGGGGGACCCGCGGCCGCGCCGTTGACCAAAACAAAACGATACGGTATGGTTTAATTATAGGGCGATGCGGATCGCTTTTTCACCAGCCCCAAAGAGGTCCGCACCGCCTGGATCGCCGGGGCGGTACCACCCGTCACGACGCTCAGCGGCCGACCGATGTCCAAGGTCGGCCGCAAATTCTTTACGATCATCCGGCACACTCGCTGGCCGAGGGTTTCGAGCATGACGACAACCAAACGACGGATCTCGGGATTGCTCGCGATCGCCCTGTCCGCACTCCTCCTCGCAGCGCCGGCGCGGGCGATCGTGAGCACGGCCACGCCGACCGCCCTTCCCAGCGACACAGATGGTGACGCCGAGGCCGACCGCCAGGCGGTCAGTCGAGAGATCGAGCGCTTCCGCAGCTCGTCGATCTCTATCAACCAGGCCATGGCGATTGCGGAAGGCCGCCATGCCGGTGCCACGACGGCGGATGTGAGCTTCGACGGAGCCTCCGGCGTGCCGGTCTACCGGGTCAAGACGCTGCACAACGACCGGATCTGGCGCCATACGATCAATGCCGCGACCGGCGAGATCGTCGGCGGCGAAGCCGCCCTCCCCCTCGCCGAGCTCGACCTCGACGATCGCAGCAACCTCGCAGCGCTCGGCGCCATCAAGCACCGCCTTGCGGATGCCGTGGACGTCGCCGAGCGCGCGGCCTCCGGCAAGGCGATCAGCGGCGGCCTGGTGCGCGAACGCGGCCGGCTGAATTTCGCGATCGTCGTCATCAGTGGCGACAACCTCAAGGAGTCATCCTCGAACCGCCGGGCGCCCGGACCAAATAGCGGCAGCCCCTATCCCGCCGAAAAGCCATTGACGGGCGCAAAACTCTCCCGCATAAGCTCCCGCCATGTTCACGACCACCAAACGCACGACTAAAACCACCACGGCCTTCGGGGCCCGGGGAGGCGTGCGCGTGTAGTCGTCGACTAGAACGCAATCCACTCTACCGAAGCCCCGCCCTCGTTGGTCCGGGGCTTTTTTGTTGTCTGAATTCTCAATTCAATGGAGGACAAAGTGAGTAACGATCCCGTCGTCGCGATTGTCGGCGTCACCGGTGCGGTGGGCGCCGAATTCATCGCCACCATGGACAAGCGCGGCTTTCGCGTTGGCAAGCTCAAGGCGCTGGCCAGCGCCCGCTCGGCCGGCAAGACGGTGTCGTTCCGCGGGCAAGACGTCGTCATCGAGGAGCTGACCGAGCGCGCCTTCGAAGGCGTCGACATCGCCTTGTTCTCCGCCGGCGGCAGCATTTCGAAGAAATATGCCCCGATCGCGGTCAAGGCGGGCGCCGTCGTTGTCGACAACTCCTCCGCCTTCCGTATGGATCCGAACGTGCCGCTGGTGATCCCCGAGATCAACGCGAACCGCATCCGCGACCACAAGGGCATCATCGCCAACCCGAACTGCGCCGCCATCACGGCGCTGGTGCCGCTGTGGCCGATCCACCAGAGCAACCGCATCAAGCGCCTGATCATCTCGACCTACCAGGCAGCCTCCGGCGCCGGCGCTGCCGCTATGGACGAGCTGGTCGAGTCCACCCGGGCCAACCTCAACGGGCAGGTTTATACGCCGAAGGTGATGCCGCATCCCTACGCCTTCAACCTCTTCAACCACAACACGGCGATCGACCCCGACACCGGCTACAACGACGAAGAGACCAAGGTCATCAACGAAACCCGCAAGATCTTCGAGGACGACAAGATCGCGATCGGCGTCACCTGCGTGCGCGTGCCGGTGCTGCGGGCTCATTGCGAGGCCATCACCTTCGAATGCGAGAAGCCGATCAGCGAGGACCAGGTCCGCGCCATCATGGCGCGAGCGCCGGGCGTCAAGATTGTCGACGACCGCGCCAGGAACTACTTCCCGATGCCGATCGACGCCTCGGGCCAGGACGACGTCCTGGTCGGCCGCATCCGCAAGGACCTCAGCGACCCCTCTGGGCATTCGATCTCGATGTTCGTGGCGGCGGACCAGCTGCTCAAGGGCGCTGCGCTCAACGCGGTGCAGATCGCGGAGCTCCTGCCGCAGCGGGTGATGGCGTAGCGCAAAAGGTGCGTAGGGTGGGTTAGCGAAGCGTAACCCACCACGGTCTCCATCCGCAGAAACAGAAGCGGTGGGTTACGCCTTACGGCTAACCCACCCTACCGCTCCGCCCGAAACAACAAACACGCATCGCCGTACGAATAGAACCGATAGCCGGTCGCGATCGCGTGTGCATAGGCCTGCTGCATCGCCTCCAGCCCGGAGAATGCCGACACCAGCATGAACAGTGTCGACTTCGGCAAATGGAAATTGGTCATCAGGATATCGACGGCGCGGAAGCGATAGCCGGGGGTGATGAAGATGGCCGTCTCGGCGGCGAATGGCTCAATGGTGCCGTCCTCGCTGGCTGCGCTTTCGAGCAAGCGCAACGACGTGGTGCCAACCGCGATGATACGGCCGCCGTTCTTGCGGGCGGTGTTGAGCCGCTCCGCCGTCTCGGCCGAGATCGTGCCCCACTCGGCATGCATCTTGTGGCTTTCGGTGTCGTCCACCTTCACCGGCAGAAAGGTCCCTGCCCCGACATGCAGCGTGACGCGGTTGATGCCGACGCCGCGCGCGTGCAGCACCTGCTCCAGCGCCGGTGTGAAGTGCAGGCCGGCTGTCGGCGCAGCAACGGCGCCTTCATTCGCCGCGAACATGGTCTGGTAGTCGGCGAGGTCCTGATCGTCGGGCGTGCGTTTCGAGGCGATGTAGGGCGGCAGCGGCGGGCTGCCGAGATCGGCAATGGCTTGATCCAGCGTCGGACCGTGGAACGAAAATGACAGCGTCACCTCGCCTTCCGCGCCCTTGGCCTCGACCTCGGCGTCGAGATGGCCGAGCAGGCAGACCTTGCCCTCATTGCCGAAGCGGATGCGGTCGCCGGCTGCGAGTTTCTTGGCCGGCTTCACCAGCGCCTGCCAGCGCGAACCGTCGAGGCGCTTGATCAGCGTCGCCTCGATCTTCGGCTCGGTCTCGCGGCCGATGCGACGGCCTTTCAATTGCGCCGCGATCACCTTGGTGTCGTTGACGACGAGCTGGTCGCCCGGCTTCAGCCATTGCGGCAGATCGACGATGACCTGGTCGCGCAGCGTGCCGTGATCGACAACCAGCATCTTCGCGGAGTCGCGCGGGCTCGCCGGGCGCAATGCGATGCGCTCGGCGGGCAGGTCGAAATCGAAGAGATCGGTGCGCATCGCGTGCTCACGGCCGTACAGTCAGACCCTCATGGTGAGGAGGCGCGTAGCGCCGTCTCGAACCATGAAGGCCGAGCTGCAGCAGCGGGGACTTCATCCTTCGAGACGCGCGTTCCGCGCTCCTCAGGATGAGGGTTGAACGCCTACTCCGCGTCAGCCGCCATCCGCGCCTTGACGATCTTGTCGGGGTTCTGCACGGGCTCGCCGCGCTTGATCTTGTCGACGTTCTCCATGCCCTCGGTGACCTTGCCCCACACCGTGTACTGGTTGTCGAGGAAGCGGGCGTCGTCGAACACGATGAAGAACTGGCTGTCGCCGGAATCCGGGCTGGCGGCGCGCGCCATCGAGGTGGTACCGCGCACATGCGGCTCCTTGTTGAACTCGGCCTTCAGCTTCTTGCCGGAGCCGCCGGTGCCGGTTCCCTGCGGGCAGCCGGTCTGCGCCATGAAGCCGTCGATCACGCGATGGAACACGATGCCGTCGTAGAAGCCTTCGCGCACGAGCTCCTTGATGCGCGCGACGTGGCCGGGCGCCAGATCAGGCCGCATCTCGATGGTGACGGGGCCCTGCGTGGTCTCGAGGATCAGGGTGTTTTCGGTGGCGCTCATGCTCGTCTCTCTTGGGTTGGGGGTGAAGTCCTGTCAGGTGACGTTTTGCGGTTTCGAAACTGGATCGCGAATGGACGCCCCGCAGCGGCGCCGGCCATCGCATCGGTAAATGGCATCGGCGTGCAGCGTTGCAATGCCTCCATCACCGCGACCCGGTATTGCAGCCGGTCCTCGTCGGAGGCCTCCGCGGACTCATAGGTAATCCTCGGATGACCCAGAATGTTTCCAGCCCGGTTAAAGCTCACGACGACGGTGATGTCGATCGGGCGGGCCCTGGCGGCGGGCGGCGGCTTCCAGCAGGTGCGCAGATGCCGAAAGATGTCCTGGATGGTGTTGACCTGTGCGTCCTCGGCGATTGCACCGGGGACGCCGAGCAGCAGCACCGCGGCAACCAGCAGGAGCTTGCCACCGCGGCGCGCCATCGCCTCTCCTATTTGATGTCGGAAGCGACCTGCACCTTCACCATCTTGTCGGGATCGGTGACGGTGCCGCCGCTTGATCCGGGAGGCGCCTTCTTCAGCTTGTCGACGACGTCCATGCCCTGCACGACCTCGCCGATCACGGTGTACTGGTTGTCGAGGCTGCCGCCGTCGGCGAACATGATGAAGAATTGCGAATTGGCGGTGTCGACGCTGTCGCCGCGCCGGGCCATGCCGACGATGCCGCGCGCAAAATGCACCTTGGAAAATTCCTGCTTCAGGTTCGGATATTTCGAGCCGCCGGTGCCGTTGAATTTCTCGCCGTCGCCGGTCTGCGCCATGAAGCCGTCCATGACGCGGTGGAACGGCACGTTGTTGTAATAGCCCTCGCGCGCGAGCTGCTTGATGCGCTCGGCGTGCTGGGGCGCAAGGTCCGGCCTCAGCTTGATGACGATGCGGCCCTTGGTGGTGTCGATGACGATGGCGTTGGCCTTGTCGAGGCCGGCCGGCAAGGCTTGCGCGAAGGCCGGCACCGCGAACAGAACCGCGGCAAGAAACCCGACAAGAACTGCGAGAATTCGGATCATGATAACTCCGGATCAGAGATGAGAAAGGAAACGCGCCGTTATCAGGCGAATTTTGCCTTGAGCTGTGCCGCAACCAGCGGCGGGACGAAGGCCGAGACATCCCCGCCCATGGCGGCGATCTGGCGCACCAAAGTGGCGGTGATCGGGCGGACCATGGGAGAAGCCGGCAGGAAGACTGTATGCACCTCGGGCGCCATGGCCTCGTTCATGCCGGCGAGCTGCATCTCGTAGTCGAGGTCGGTGCCGTCGCGCAGGCCCCGAATCATGATCGTCGCACCGTGCTTGCGCGCCGATGTCACTGACAGATCGTCGAACGTCACGGCTTCGAGCACGCAGCCGGCCTGGGCTGCTACCGGCCCGCAGACGTCATGGAGCATCTTGAGCCGCTCCTCGGTCGAGAACAGCGGCTTCTTGCCGGGATGCACCCCGATCGCGACAACGAGCCTGTCGCACAGCGATACGCTGTGCCGGACCACGTCCAGATGGCCGTTGGTGATGGGGTCGAAGGAACCTGGATAGAAGGCAATGCGCGGCATGGCCACGTCCTACCGCGCCCTGCCCGGCCCGGCAAGCCGGTCGGGTTCCCTGGCGGTTTTTCCGCAAAATCGTGTCGGAATACACCGAATTGTTTCGTCCTGGGGGCGGCCACGAAACAAAACGGAGCGCGAACGAAACCATTTCCCGCGTTCGCGAAGACGTCCGGAAACTGGCCATGGTTACTAATCCAGCCAACGAACGACGGGCCGCACACTGGGCGTAGCGGCCGCATCACAGGGGACTGTCATGATCAAGGCTCTTTCGGCGATCGCCATCTCTGCGTGTGTTGCTGCCGCCCTCACCCTCCTGCCCGGCTTCGCCCCAACCGTCGAGGCGAGCGTGCCGCAGCCGCTCGCCAAGAGCGACCGGCTCGATATCCGCACCATCGGCAAGGACTGCTCGCAGCAGGCCTGGCCGAATTTCGAGGCGTCCTGCCTTCGCCAGGCCGGCACCAAATCCAACATCCGCGAGGCTCGCCTCGTGACCGCCAACCGCACTCCGTAGCGGGATCTGTCAGTTTCGCGTCAGGAACCTCCCGATAGGTCCCAACGATAAACCCCATAGATAAACACCATGGATATTTGCGACGTCCCGTCGCAGACTGGACGATGCTCGCGCCCATCGGAATGACCCGTCGGGCGCGATCCCATCGGGGGGTCGCCATTGTCCAGTACGCCCGCAGTCGCCTCCGGCCATCAACCTGATCCACTGCCGCTTGCCATGACCATGGGCGCCCTCGGGGTGGTCTACGGCGATATCGGCACCAGCCCGCTCTACGCCCTGAAGGAAGCCGCCAAGGCCGCCGCCCATGGTGCGACAGTGACCCCAGACGCTGTCCTGGGGGTTGCCTCACTGATCCTCTGGGCGCTGCTGCTGATCATCTCGCTGAAATATGCGCTGCTGATCCTGCGCGCGGACAACCGCGGCGAAGGCGGCATCGTCGCGCTCCTGGCGCTGCTGCATGCCCGCAACGCCCAACCCGGCACCTGGCGGGCGCATCTGCTCATCATCGGCCTCATCGGCGCAGCGCTGCTGTACGGCGACGGCGCGATCACACCGGCCATCTCGGTGCTCTCAGCCATCGAAGGTCTGAAGGTCGACGCTCCCTCCCTCGCGCCGGCGGTAGTGCCCGTGACCGTCGTCATCCTGATCGGCCTGTTCATGATGCAGAAGCAGGGCACCGGCTTCATCGGCCGCATCTTCGGGCCGGTGATGCTGGCCTGGTTCTTCGTGCTGGCAGCGCTCGGCATCCACGGCATCGTCAAGGCGCCGGCGGTGCTGGCGGCGCTGAGCCCCCTCTATGCGTTCGACTTCCTGATCCACCAGGATTTTCATGTCTCCTTTGCGATCCTGGGGGCCGCCTTCCTCGCGGTGACCGGCGGCGAGGCCATGTATGCCGACATGGGGCATTTCGGCCGCCTGCCGATCCGGCTGGCCTGGTTCGCGATCTGCCTGCCCGCGCTGGTACTGAACTATTTCGGCCAGGCTGCGCTGCTGATCACCGACCCCACCATGATCGAAAATCCGTTCTTCCAGCTCTGCCCCGACGCGTTGCATTATCCGCTGGTCGCGTTCTCGGCGGTCGCGACCGTGATCGCCTCGCAGGCCATCATCTCCGGCGTGTTCTCGCTGACGCAGCAGTCGATCCAGCTCGGCTTCCTGCCGCGCATGCAGATCCGTCACACCACGAGCGACGCGATCGGCCAGATCTACGTGCCCTTGGTGAACTGGCTGCTCGCCGCCGCAACGCTCGGCGCCGTCCTGAGCTTCGGCAGCTCGGACGCGCTGGCCGGCGCCTACGGCATCGCGGTATCGCTGTTGATGGCGATCACCACGCTGCTCGCAGCCCTCGTCGCGATCCAGTGGGGCTATTCGCCATGGCTCGTGGTGGCCGTGAACGGCTTCTTCTTTGTGATCGACGTGATCTTCTTTTCGGCCAATTCGATCAAGCTGTTCGAGGGCGGCTGGTTTCCGTTGATGCTGGCGGGCTTCGTCGCATTCCTGATGCTGACCTGGCGAAGCGGCGTGAAGCTGGTCGAAGCGGCACGCGCAAAGCTGCGCCAGCCCGAGGAGGATCTGATCGAGACCGCGGTCAACAAATGCAGCGCCAGACTCCCCGGCACCGCCGTGTTCCTGGCCTCGGCGCCGCGCGGCGTGCCGCTGGCGCTGACCCAGTTCGTCAAGCATAACCACGTGCTGCACGAGCGCATCATCCTGGTCACCGTGTTGATCGAGGAGCTTCCTCACATCGCCGACGAAGACCGCACCGAGGTGATCGAGATCATTCCCGGCATTACCCGCGTCATCCTGCATTACGGCTTCATGCAGAACCCGACGATCTATGACGGGCTGACCCTGGCCTGCCGCCACGGCAAGCTGCCCGGCATCGATCTCTCCGACATCACCTATTATGTCGGCCGCGAGACCATCATCCCGCGCGAGGACGTGCCGGGGATGTGGGTCTGGCGCGAAACCGTGTTCGCCTTTCTGCAACGCAATGCCGAACGCTCAGCCGCGTTCTTTGGCGTGCCGACCAAGCAGGTGGTGGAGTTCGGCACGGAGCTCGAGATTTAGGGCAGTTGGTAGCCCGGATGGAGCGAAGCGCAATTCGGGACTCTTTGCGCGGCGCAAGAAACCCGGATTTCGCTTCGCTCCATCCGGGCTACGAGGGGTGACGCATCACTCCCCGTTTGCGTCTCCATTCGCCCCATTCCCGCTTTCCGCCTCTTCCGTAATGTGCTCGACCGACACCACATGTTCGTCCTCGGCGGTATCGAACACGATCACGCCCTGGGTCGAACGGCCGGCGACGCGGATGCCTTCGACCGGGCAGCGGATCAGCTGTCCCTTGTCGGTGACCAGCATGATTTGATCAGCATCTTCCACCGGGAAGGACGCGACTAGATTGCCGTTGCGGTTGTTGACGCTCATGGCGACGATGCCTTTGCCGCCGCGGCCCGTGGTGCGGTACTCGTAGGACGAGGTCCGCTTGCCGTAGCCGTTGACGGACACGGTCAGCACGACCTGCTCCTGCGCTGACATCTCGATGTAGCGCTCCTGGGCGAGCTGGAAGCTGCCGGAGGTCTCCTCGGCCTCGGCGTCCGCCGCCGGCTCCTCGGCCGCAGCTTCGCCGGCGACCGCACGACGCATCTTCAGGTACGCCGAGCGCTCGTCGGATGTCGTCTCGACGTGGCGCAGGATCGCCAGCGAGATCACCTTGTCGCCCTCGGCAAGCGCAATGCCGCGCACACCCATCGAGGTGCGCCCGGTGAACACGCGCACGTCGGTGACGGGGAAGCGGATGCACTGGCCGCCGGCGCCGGTCAAAAGCACGTCGTCGTGCTCGGTGCAGATCTGCACGTCGACGATCGCTTCGTTGTCGTCGAGCTTCATCGCGATGATGCCGGAGCGGCGGACATCGACGAAGTCGGACAGCTTGTTGCGCCGGACGTTGCCGCCTGTCGTGGCGAACATCACGTCGAGGTTGCCCCAGGTGGACTCGTCCTCCGGCAGCGGCATGATGGTGGTGATGCGCTCGCCCTGCTCAAGCGGCAGGATGTTGATCAGCGCCTTGCCGCGCGCATTTGGCGCGGCCATCGGCAGGCGCCAGACCTTGATCTTGTAGACCTGGCCGCGCGAGGAGAAGAACAGCATCGGAGTATGCGTGGACGCCACGAACAGCCGGCTGACAAAATCCTCGTCGCGGGTCTGCATCCCGGCGCGGCCCTTGCCGCCGCGGCGCTGCGCCCGGTAGGCCGACAGCGGCACGCGCTTGACGTAGCCGGCGTGCGAGACGGTCACGACCATGTCCTCGCGCTGGATCAGGTCCTCGTCCTCGACCTCGCCTTCCTGCTCGATGATGACGGTGCGGCGCGGGGTGGCGAACTCGGCCTTCACTTCGGCGAGCTCGGACTTGATGATTTCAAGCACGCGGTCGCGCGAGCGCAGGATGTCGAGATAGTCGGCGATCTCGCCGGCGAGCTTGTCGAGCTCCTCGCGGATTTCGTCACGGCCGAGCGCGGTGAGGCGCTGCAGGCGCAGATCGAGAATGGCCCTGGCCTGCTCCATCGACAGCCGGATCGTGCCGTTCTCGCTGATGCGGTGGCGCGGATCGTCGATCAGCGTCAGCATGTCCTCGACGTCCCGGGCCGGCCAGTCGCGCGACATCAGGGTGTCGCGCGCTGTGGTCGGGTCGGGCGAGGTCCGGATGACGCGGATCATCTCGTCGATATTGGCGACCGCGATCGCCAGACCGACCAGGACATGGGCGCGATCGCGGGCCTTGGCGAGCAGGAACTTGGTCCGCCGCGTGACGACCCGCTCGCGGAAGTCGACGAAGATCGCCAGCAGGTCCTTCAGATGCATGATCCGCGGACGGCCGCTGTCGAGCGCCACCATGTTGACGCCGAAGCTCGTCTGCAGCGGCGTGAACCTGTACAGCTGATTCAGCACCACATCCGGCACGGCGTCGCGCTTCAATTCGATGACGACGCGGTAGCCGTCGCGATCGGATTCATCGCGCAGGTCGCCGATGCCTTCGATCTTCTTTTCCTTGACCAGCTCGGCGATGCGCTCGACCATCGTCGCCTTGTTCACCTGGTAGGGAATCTCGGTGATGATGATCGCCTCGCGCTCCTTGCGGATGGTCTCGATCGCGACCTTGCCGCGCATCATGACCGAGCCGCGTCCGAGGTGATAGGCGGCGCGGATGCCCGCACGTCCGAGAATGACGCCGCCGGTCGGAAAATCCGGTCCCGGCACGATGTTGATGAGCTCGTCGATGGTGAGCGCGGGGTTGTCGATCAGCGCGACGCAGGCGTCGATGACCTCGCCGAGATTGTGCGGCGGGATGTTGGTCGCCATGCCGACCGCGATGCCGCCGGCGCCGTTGACGAGCAGGTTCGGGAACTTGGCCGGCAAGACCGACGGTTCGGTCTCGTTGTTGTCGTAGTTCGGCTGGAAGTCGACCGTGTCCTTGTCGATGTCGGCCAGCAGAGCCAGCGCCACCTTCGTCAATCGGGCTTCGGTATAACGATAGGCAGCCGGGGGATCGCCGTCGACCGAGCCGAAATTGCCCTGGCCGTCGATCAGCGGCACGCGCATGGAGAAGTCTTGCGCCATCCGGACCATGGCGTCGTAGATCGACTGGTCGCCATGCGGATGATATTTACCGATGACGTCACCGACCACGCGGGCGGACTTCACGTACTTCTTGTCCGGCGTGTGCCCCTGCTCGTTCATCGAGTACAGGATGCGGCGATGCACCGGCTTCAGACCGTCGCGGGCGTCAGGCAGCGCCCGCGCCACGATCACGCTCATGGCGTAGTCCAGATAGGACTTCTTCATCTCCTCGAAGATGGAGACGGGGCGAATATCCGAGGGTTGCGCCGGCTGGTCGCCGGGCTTGTCGTCGTCGTCAGCCAAGGGGAAATCCGGTGAGGTTTTATCTGGGAATCATATAGCGCATCGAGCCCCTGATAACCACCCTCGCGGCAGTCTGGGAAGCGCTTTTTCCGCCTATTTTTCCAACAACTTAAGCCCTTGCGCGCGGTGGCTTGGACGGGCCCCGCATCGACCTTGCAAAATCGCCGGTCGCGCGTGGAAAACCGCGCGACGGGCTTGCCCCGTTGGCGCGTTTGCCAAGCCGCTCTCCGAGTTCACCCCAAACATGAAGCGGGCCCGGAAATCCCGAGCCCGTCCTGCCGATTAGTAGGATTTTCTGACACAAGATGAGAAGCGCCGCCCCATCCGGCCGGCGCGTCTGCATCGATACTACGTTCTCAGAACGGGATCGCTCAGAACGGGATATCGTCGTCCATGTCGCTGTTGCGGCCACCGCCGCCGGCCGCAACGGGGCGCCGCGGTGCGCTGCTGACGGGACCGGAGGAGCCGAAATCGCCGCCCGGCTCGTCGCCGAAGCTGCCGCCTCCCCCACCGCCGCTACGACCGTCCAGCATCGTCAGGGTGGAGTTGAAGCCCTGCAGCACGACTTCGGTCGAGTACTTCTCCACGCCGCTCTGGTCGGTCCATTTGCGGGTCTGGAGCGCACCCTCGACGTAAATCTTGGCGCCCTTCTTCAGATACTGCTCGGCGACCTTGCAGAGCCCTTCATTGAAGATCACGACGCGGTGCCACTCGGTCTTTTCCTTGCGCTCGCCGGTCGCCTTGTCGCGCCACGTCTCCGACGTCGCGACGCTCAGATTGGCGATCGGACGCCCGTCCTGGGTGCGGCGGATTTCAGGATCCTTGCCGAGATTTCCAACCAGAATGACCTTGTTGACGCTTCCCGCCATCTCCGCTCTCCGCTCCGAATGCCACTGAATTCAAGAAGGCCGGTCCGCTTCCCGCGTTCCGCCGTGCCCGTTGAGGCGACCCTATACGCCCGCCGAACGCTTGCGGACGCCGCTCCGTCCGCCGCCGCTCAGGTTATCCCCATATATAGCATCGACCCCCGGTTCGTTCCAGATTTGTTCTTGCAAATGATAGCGCCGGATGTGCGGGATTGATCGCCAACATGCTGCGCAAAGGCACGTGCCGATTGGAACCTTCAGGCAACTTCGTGCTCGCCTCGCTCGGTGCTGCCACACGCTCCGAGCGCATCAGCCAGGACGTCGAGATCGGCCTGATCCGTGTGAACTATCGCTAGGGCGGCCCGATCCTCGTGAAGTACTTAATCGACTGATATAGTTTAAGGAATTGAAGACCGGCCTCGTACCGGCCTCTGCGTATTTTGTGCCCCATGGGCGAATAATAGGTCAGCACCTGCACCATTTTCAGGCGCTGTGACTTTTGAGTGACACAACTTGCGGCTTTGCTGGTGTAGGTACGACATCAGTTGGACCACAGCGTCCGATGCCCTTCCGGAACAGGGAGGGCACAACAGAAACTGGGACTGGGATTACTGAAAATGAAAAAGGTTTGGTTGGCTTCGGCCTGTTTGTTCGCTCTCGCTGCCCCGGCATCGGCCGCTGATCTGGCGGCGCGCCCCTACACCAAGGCTCCGGTGGCGATGGCTTCGGTCTACAACTGGACCGGCTTCTACCTCGGCATCGTCGGTGGCGGCGCCTGGGAAGATTCGAACAGCCCGCGGATGCAGGGTGGCTTCGTCGGCGGCACCGCCGGCTACAACTGGCAGACCAGCAACGTCGTATTCGGTGTCGAGGCCGATGGCGCCTGGGCTGACGTCAGCGCCTCGGCAGCTGGTGTGGTTTTCGTCCCCGGCATCGGTGGCATCCCCGCCTCGGTGAGCTCGAAGACGGACGCCATGGGCACCGTGCGCGGCCGTATCGGCTGGGCCGTCAATAACGTCCTGCTCTACGGCACCGGCGGCTACGCCTGGATCGACAACAAGGTCACGGCGACCCTGGGCCCGGTCTCGGTTTCCGATAGCAAGTTCCACTCGGGCTGGACCGTCGGCGCGGGCGTCGAAGCGTTTATCGCTCCGCAGTGGTCGGTCAAGGGCGAGTATCTGTATCGCAGCCTTGGCGGCGAGACCTACTTCTCGGGCGCCGTGCCCAGCGGCTCGCTCAACTTCCATACCGTGCAGGTCGGCGTGAACTATCACTTCGGGGGCCCGATCGTCGCGAAGTACTGATCTTCGCTTCGACGCCATCCGCGTTACGAAAGGCCGGCCTCGCGCCGGCCTTTTTGTTTGACCACCCCGTTCCCCTGCAGTTCCGCGCGCCCTCTGCTGCCAGATGCCGCCAGCGCGCCAACAATCCGTTGACGATTCGCAAAGGCCACTGGAAATCCCTCCCCGTTCTTCCTACGTTCGCTGACATACCCATCGGCGCCGATCCCGGTTCCGGGCGAAGCGCGCCTTTTTTGCTGGCGCGGTCGCGCACCCATGGGATTCCTTGAGGGCAACTGGGATGGATGAAGTGATCAAGGCGAAGCGCCAACAACAGAACGCGGGATCCCACCTGCGCGCAATTACGATCCGTGGCGCGCGCGAGCACAACCTCAAGAATATCGACGTCGAGATTCCCCGCGACAAGCTGGTGGTGTTCACGGGGCTGTCCGGCTCCGGCAAATCCTCGCTCGCGTTCGACACCATCTACGCCGAGGGCCAGCGCCGCTACGTCGAATCGCTGTCCGCCTATGCCCGCCAGTTCCTGGAGATGATGCAGAAGCCCGACGTCGACCAGATCGACGGCCTGTCGCCGGCGATCTCGATCGAGCAGAAGACAACGTCGAAGAACCCGCGCTCCACCGTCGGCACGGTGACCGAAATCTACGACTACATGCGCCTGCTGTGGGCGCGCGTCGGCGTGCCCTATTCGCCCGCCACCGGCCTGCCGATCGAGAGCCAAACCGTCTCGCAGATGGTCGACCGCGTGCTGGCGCTGCCCGAGGGCTCGCGCCTCTATCTGCTCGCGCCGGTCGTGCGCGGCCGCAAGGGCGAGTACCGCAAAGAGCTCGCCGAATGGCTCAAGAAGGGCTTTCAGCGCGTCAAGATCGACGGCGCCTTCCACGAGCTCGCGGAAGCCCCTGTTCTCGACAAGAAATTCCCGCACGACATCGACGTCGTCGTCGACCGCATCGTGGTGCGTCCCGACATCGGCCAACGCCTCGCCGAAAGTTTTGAGACCGCGCTGAAGCTGGCCGAGGGTCTTGCCGTCATCGAATTCGCGGACGCGCCGGCTGCGGCAGCACCCGCGGAAGAGAAAGAGAAAAAGAAGACCGCGAAGATCCACGACAAGAGCGGACCCGAGCGCATGCTGTTCTCGGAAAAGTTCGCCTGCCCGGTCTCCGGCTTCACCATCCCCGAGATCGAGCCCCGACTGTTCTCGTTCAACAATCCCTATGGCGCCTGCCCCGCCTGCGGCGGCCTCGGCGTCGAGCAGCATGTCGACGAAGACCTCGTCATCCCCGACAAGGAGCTCGCCATCGGCAAGGGCGCGATCGCGCCCTGGGCCAAGTCCTCGTCGCCCTATTACATTCAGACGCTGACTGCGCTCGGCAAGCACTACAAGTTCACGCTGACCACCAAATGGAAGGATCTGCCCAAGAAAACGCAGAACGCGATCCTCCATGGCTCCGGCGAGGACGAGATCAAGTTCTCCTACGAGGACGGCGTCCGCTCCTATGACACCAAGAAGCCGTTCGAGGGCGTGATCACCAACATCAACCGCCGCTATCGCGAGACCGAGAGCGAGTGGGCGCGCGAGGAGCTGGCGAAGTATTTCCACGACGTGCCCTGCGAGGCGTGCCACGGCTTTCGGCTCAAGCCCGAGGCGCTCTGCGTCAAGATCGGCGGCAAGCATATCGGCGACATCTCCGAGATGTCGGTGAAGGGCGCCGGCGCCTGGTTCGAGACCGTGCCGGAGGCGCTGAACACCCAGCAAAACGAGATCGCCGGCCGCATCCTCAAGGAGATCCGCGAGCGCCTCACCTTCCTGCTCGACGTCGGCCTCAACTATCTCACCCTCTCCCGCTCCTCCGGCACGCTCTCCGGCGGCGAGAGCCAGCGCATCCGCCTGGCCTCGCAGATCGGCTCGGGGCTAACAGGCGTGCTCTACGTGCTGGACGAGCCCTCGATCGGCTTGCACCAGCGCGACAACGCGCGCCTGCTCGACACGCTCAAGAGACTTCGTGACCTCGGCAACACCGTGATCGTGGTCGAGCACGACGAGGACGCCATCCTGCTCGCCGACTACGTCCTCGACATCGGCCCCGGTGCCGGCATGCATGGCGGCAACATCATCGCCGAAGGCACGCCCGCCGAGATCATGCGCAACCCGAACTCGCTCACCGGCAAATATCTCACCGGCGAGCTCGAGGTCGAGGTGCCGGAGCGGCGTCCGCCGAACCATCGTCGCACCATCAAGGTGGTGAACGCGCGCGGCAATAACCTCAAGAACGTCACCGCCGAAATTCCGCTCGGCCTGTTCACCTGCGTCACCGGCGTCTCCGGCGGCGGCAAGTCGACGCTGCTGATCGACACTGTCTACAAGGCGATCGCCCGCAAGCTGAACAACGCCAGCGAAGGCGCGGCTCCGCACGACCGCATCGAGGGCCTCGAGCACATCGACAAGATCATCGACATCGACCAGTCGCCGATCGGCCGCACACCACGTTCGAACCCAGCGACCTACACCGGCGCGTTCACGCCGATCCGCGAATGGTTCGCCGGCCTGCCCGAGTCGAAAGCGCGCGGCTACGAGCCCGGCCGCTTCTCCTTCAACGTCAAGGGCGGCCGCTGCGAGGCCTGCCAGGGCGATGGCGTCATCAAGATCGAGATGCACTTTTTGCCCGACGTCTACGTCACCTGCGACGTCTGCAAGGGCAAGCGCTACAACCGCGAGACGCTCGAGGTGCTGTTCAAGGGCAAGAGCATCGCCGACGTGCTCGACATGACGGTCGAGGAAGCCGCCGAGTTCTTCAAGGCGGTGCCGCGCGTGCGCGAGACCTTCCAGACGCTGCATCGCGTCGGCCTCGACTACATCCATGTCGGCCAGCAGGCCACGACGCTTTCGGGCGGCGAAGCCCAGCGCGTCAAGCTCGCAAAAGAGCTGTCCAAGCGCGCCACCGGCCGCACGCTCTACATCCTGGACGAGCCGACCACCGGCCTGCATTTCCACGACGTCAAGAAGCTGCTGGAGGTGCTGCACGAGCTGGTCGCGCAGGGCAACACGGTCGTCGTCATCGAGCACAATCTCGAAGTCATCAAGACCGCCGACTGGGTCATCGACCTTGGCCCCGAAGGCGGCGACGGCGGCGGCGAGATCGTCGCCTGGGGGCCGCCAGAGGATATTGCGAAAGCGCCGCGGAGCTACACGGGGAAGTTCCTGGCGCCGGTGCTGGCGAAGGCGCGGAAGCCGAAGCGGAGGCGCGCTGCGAGCGAGGCGGCGGAGTAGCCCACCTGGAATGAGCAGAAGCATTTGTCTGAGGGAGATCGCGTTTGCCTGCAGGACTTGTGCAAACCTATCGTGCGTTCGCCCACAATAATGCTTGGGCGAACCATCGGCTGCTCACCGCTTGCGCGGCGCTGTCTCAGGCCGAGTTCGAAGCCGCACGGACCGGCTTCTTTCCGAGCCTGCAGCGCACGCTCAACCACATCCATGTCATCGACCTCTTCTATGTCGATGCACTGGAGGGCGGATGGCTAGGGCCGGCGGCTTGGAAGAACGAGGTGCCGCACCTTTCCCTTGCTGCGCTGAAGCCTGCGCAAGCCGCAATCGACAAGCGCTTGATTGCCATCTGCGATGCACTGACGCCCGAGCTGCTCGACGGTCTCGTGCGGATCAACCGCGACACGCGGGTCCAAACCGAACGCCGTGATCGGCTACTTATGCATCTGTTTCAGCACCAGATCCATCACCGCGGACAGGCGCACGCAATGCTGTCTGCAACAGGTGTCGCGCCGCCCCAGCTCGACGAATTCTTCGCCGAGGGAGAAGCACCGCTCCGGGCCCGCGAATTCGAGCAACTCGGATGGACCGAGGATACCGTGTGGAAAGCCTAGTGGTGTAGCTTCGTCTCCATGCCCTACTCCCTCGCCATCTTCGATCTCGACGGCACACTGGCCGACAGCTTTCCGTGGTTCCTGCGGACCATCAACGACGTCGCCGACCGCTTTGGCTTTCGCCGCGTTGCGGATGAGGATGTCGAGGGGCTGCGGCATGCTTCGTCGCGCGAGATCCTGAGCCGGCTCGAAGTGCCCTTGTGGAAGCTGCCGGCGATCGCACGGCATGCGCGGCGGCTGAAGGCGGATGCGGCGGAGGAGATTTCGCTGTTCGCGGGCGTCGAGGCGATGCTGCGGACGCTGGCGGAGAGCGGCGTGCAGCTCGCGCTGGTGACGTCGGACAGCGAAGCCAATGCGCGCGAGAAGCTCGACGATTGCGCGGCGCTGTTCGCCCATTTCGATTGCGCGGCGTCGCTGTTTGGCAAGCCGTCGAAATTTCGCCGCGTCATGCGGCGCGCCGGCGTGGAGCCGGGCAAGGTCATCGCGATCGGCGACGAGGTGCGTGACATCGAGGCGGCGCGGGCTGTCGGCATTGCCTGCGGCGCGGTCGGCTGGGGTTATGCGGCGCCGGCGGCGCTGCGGGCGCTGGCGCCGGATCACATGTTTGAGCAGATGGATGAGATTGCATGGACGCTGTGCCCCGGTGCGGTAGCCCGGATGAGCGAAGCGATATCCGGGAACGCCGGTGGATGAGGAGAGCCCTGTCCCGCATGTCGCTCCGCTCATGCGGGCTACGACGGCCCTACTCCGTCCGGCGCAAGAACGCCCCGAACGCGCGCGGGCCGTCGCCGGTCTTGACCTCACCGATAACCTTCAGCTCGGCCGCATCGATGATATCGAGCGTGTTGCTTTCCCAGCAGGCGACGATGATGCGCTTGCCGTCGGCGGTCGCGGCGATGCCTTCGGGATAATCGCCAACGTTGATCCGCTTGATCGGCTTCAGCGTCGCCAAATCGAACACGCTGACAGTTCCGCCATATTGGTCGGTGACGAAGCCGCGGCCCTGCGCCAGCGCCACCGCATAGGGCCGCATCCCGACCGGCACGCGGGCGATCTCGTTACCCGCGGCGATATCGATCACGGAGACGTCGTTGGAGCCGACATTGGCGGTGTAGGCGCGCTTGCCCTCGGCATCGATGGTGACGCCGAACGGACGGGTGCCGACCTTGATGATCGCCCTGCGCCGGCGCGTCGCGGTGTCGACCACCGAGACGCTGTCGTCGTCGCGGTCGGCCGAGAGCAGCAGCTTGCCATCCGGCGTCACCGCGAGGCCCGACGGCGAGGCGCCGACCGCGATGCTGGCCGTGACGCTGCGGCTCGCCGTATCGATCACCCGCACGGCCGCCGCGTACCAGTCCGCGACATAGACGGTGCGGCCATCAGGCGCGACCGCAATGCCGAGCGGTCCGCCGCCGACCTCGATCCGCCCCGCAACCTGCCGCGTTGCTGCGTCCACCACCGTCACGGCCTTGGCATCCGGGCTCGTCACATAGGCAAAGCGCCCGTCCGCGCTGACGGCGACGCCGGCGGGCTTGCCGCCGATCGGGATCGTCGCAACGCTGCGCGCCGTGGCGAGGTCCACGACCATCAGGTCGTCGCTGAGCTGGTTGGTGACGAACGCCTCTTCGGCGGAGGTGTGCGCGATGCCGTCCAGGCAAAGGCTGGCGGCGAGCGCCGCCAGGACCAGCGCCCGCACCGTCAGCTTCCGCTCTCGACCTTCTTCTTCAGCGCCTCGAGGCCGGCCTGGTACAGCCCCTTGACCGCCTTGACCGCGGCCTCGTCGCTCAGCTCCGGCGGCGGATCGTTGTTGGGAAAGCCGCGGTAGAACGCGCCGGCCCATTCGAGCGTCGAGCCCTTGCCGTCAGCGCTCGGCGTCACCGTCAACGTCGAGGAGTAATTGGTCACCGGCAGCACCTTCACGTCCACATTGGTGATCCGATAGGAATAGGTCATAGCGGCGGCATCGAACTTGTAGAGTTCCTCCTCGACGGTGGCGCCTCCCGTCAGCGTCAGCTTCCGCGTCGCGCCGATCTCGTTGCCCTTTTCGCCCTCGGTCTTGGTGACCGGCGGCAGCCAGCTCATGTCCTGGAAATTGCCGATTGCGGCCCACACCTTGGCGGGGGCAGCATTGATCTCGATGGATTCGCGCACCTTCTGCCTGGTCGGCCCGTGAGCCCAAGCCGATGTCGAAGCCGGGCCAAACGCCGCCGTCAAAGCCGCCGCGCCCACGGCAGTCAGCACCGCAGCCAGGACCGTGCGCCGTCCAATCGTCACCCTCATCTCGTTTCCTCATGCGTCTCGTTGATCATGCGCGACTTGAAGCACGCTGGGATCATGGTAGCGCATTTTGCGGCCGAGGGGAGACCCGTTCGTGGCCACGTTGCGGCGGGCGCGCGCGCCCCACCACCCCTTGCCGCCCGGCGGGCAAAACACCCAATAAGCGGGTCAATCGGGACCTGCAAAAATATTTCTCTTTATCCGCATTTCGGATTATCATATAGAAAGCCATCCCAACCCGGCCGAGGGGCGGATCGCGATCGTCACGAACGCGGGATGGGACGTGGTGGACGCAGGCGGCGTCGGCGCGAACGGCTTTGCAGGGCGGGAAACCGTGAGCGAAGGCGTCGCGCACACGACCGGTGCAGCCTGCGTACGGCAAAATCGTGTGGTCCTGGCGCCCGGGGTCTGTGCGCCAAGTGTTGCGGTGATGTGGCGGCCCGACCGGGTCCGCAGCATCAGCCATCCGCAAGGCGACGGGGGCAATAGTGCATCGCTCCCCGGGGAGAGCGCGACATAAGCCGTAAAACCACTGCGCAGGGAAGGCCGTGTGTTGGGCTTCACCTGTATGCCGCTGTGCAGCCTCTTGTAGCGCAACCTTCGCACAGTGGACCGTGGGTGCCGGCCGGCACCCGGCCTTCCCTGCGCCCTCGGCATTTTTGGGGGCGACCGTACTGGCAAAGCTCGGGCGCGATGTGCCGCGAGAATGCGAAACCGCGCGTACAATTTGGATTGCGAAGATGGATTCCGCTCTCGTGCCCCGGACGCGGTGCGCCCCGTCCGGGACGAGAGCCATTCCGATCGATCTCTGGGTCGGGACATATCCGGAACGCAACCCTCGCGAAAGCTGCATCTGAGAAACATACAGCAACAAAACCCGACATGCGTCACGCGGGCAAACTGGAATCTGAGATTGCGGACCGAAATCGCCTTGGAAACCCAGCCCTGAGACAGTTGGCAGGCATGAGGCCGGCCCCACCTCGCGACCCCGCAATGATTGATGGACGTCCGGGACCGTAAGAAGCCGCGAGGAGTGCGCGATGGTATCAACGTATTTTGGTTACAGCTACATCACGCGCAATCTCAAGCAGTCTCTGACACGGGTCGAACAGCAACAGGACGTCGCGCGAGAGGCCGCCTATTACAAAGCCCATATCGGCAAGGTGAAGTCCGTCGAGGACTTCATGAAAGACTATCGCCTTTATCATTATGCAACGAAGGCATATGGCCTGGAAGACATGGCCTACGCCAAGGCCTTCATGAAAAAGGTGCTGGACAGCGACCTCGCCGACGCAAACAGCTTTGTCAACAAGCTGGTCGACAAGCGTTACCGCGAGTTCGCTGCGGCATTTTCCTTCAATGGCAGTGCAACCCCGGTCGCACAATCGGAGAACCAGACCGATGAGATGATCGGTCTGTACACGGCGACCAGGAAGAGCCAGGTCGATGCACTTGCCAGCGATTCGAATTACTACAACGCCCAAATCGGCAACATCGGCAGCGCAGACCAGCTCCTGAACGACGATCGTCTTCGCAACTATGTCTATTCGGCGTACGGGATCGATCAAAGCAAGTGGTCGCGTGACACGATAAGCCAGGTCATGCGAAGCGATCCATCCGATCCAAACAGCTACGTCAACACCACTTTCGCCTCTCAGTTGAACGGCCTCAACGCCGACCTTGCTCAGGCCCGGTCGGATGTCACCGCGGCCAATTCAAGGATAGCCGACTACACCACCCAGCTATCGCAGCCGGGCGCGAACGTGACCCAGTTGAACGTCCAGATTCTGATCGAAAAGCATCATTTGGAGTCATATGCGAACAGCATTTCCAGCCTCAGCGACCAGATAGGGACGATCGGCGGGTTCGTCGACCTGGCCGGTGCGTTCGAGTTTTCCTCCGACGGGTCGCTTCCGTCGGGCGTATCCGCGCAGACTGCTGCAAACGTCACGATCACGAAGCAGAGGTTCGACGACAGCAAGTCCGCCGTCTATTCGGCGGCGAGCCCGTTGAACGAAGCTTTTGCAATCAGGCAATTCAGAATTGCCATTCTCAAGATCAATTCAGTCCAGGCGTTCGTATCGACACCGGGCGTGTATGATTTTGCGCTGGGAGCCGTCGGCCTCGATCCCGGAAACGTCTCGCCGGCGACTGTCAAGGCCGTGCTCGAAAGCGATATCAACGACCCCAAGAGCTACGTCTATACCCTCAAGGACGATCGCTATTTGGAGCTGGCACGCGCCTTCAACTTCGACGCAAAAGGTAATCTGACGACCCCCTTGGTGGCTCAGGACTCGGCTGAAGTCCTCCAGACCGCGAAGGACTACGTCATTGGGGCGGTGAAGAGCGCAAGCACGGCAACTCCCCAGCAGCAGGCCGCAGTTCGGGCACAGGCCACGAAGGATGCGACGGAATATCAGCAAGCCATCACCGGCATCGACAGTGTTTCCGATCTTCTCGCAAACAGGCCGATGGTCGATTTCATTCTTTTGGCCAAGGGTCTGGATCCCAAGAAGGTCAGCACCGAATTTCTCAGGAAGATCTTCAGCTCCGATCTGAACGATCCAAAGAGCTTCGCGAACACCGAGAGCGATCCCCGCTTTGCCGAAATCGCGGCGTCATTCAATTTCGACAGTAAGGGCAACGTCGCGCGTCTTCCGATGATGGGTCCACAGAAGCGGGATCAGTTTCGGGAAACACAAGCGAACTATGTCGAGCAAAGCCTGGAGCAGCAGCAAGGGGATGCGAATCCCGGCGTCCGCCTGGCGCTCTATTTCCAGCGAAAGGCGGGGGACATCACGTCCGCGTATGACATCCTTGCCGACAAGGCTCTTTCGGAGGTGTTCAGGACCACTTTCGATCTGCCTGACTCGATGGCGGCGATGCCGATCGATCAGCAGGCCAAGTTCGTGGACAGATTCATGAAGATCAAGGACCTGTCCGATCCCGCGAAGGTTACAAAGCTGTTGAGCCGTTTCTCCGCCATGTATGACATCAGAAACAGCCAGAGCACCGGCCAGGGTCAATCCCCTCTGCTCAACCTGTTTCAGGGATCGAGTTCGGGGATCAGTGACTCCACATTCTTGGCCATTGCCAAGCTGCGCGCCCACTGATGATCGCTCGCCGATACTAGGCCAGCACCTCGAGCACCAGCTCCATGGTCATCAGCACGGGATTGTCGCCACGGATCAGACGGCCCTCCGCTATGCCGCCGGTATAGTCGATCAGGGCGACGTCGAGCGCGGCTTCGAGCGCGCCGGAGGAGCCGGCCGCAATCGTGCCGGCTGTTATCGCAAGCTCGGTCGCGAAGGGCTCGGTCACGCCGCCATCGGTGAAGCGCGCGCCGATGGTCGAACCGACGCCGCCGTGGATCCTGGCGCGCGCGATGCCCTGCGCGCGGCAGAAGTCTTCGAGACGGCCGGCAAAATCCTGATTGGGGCGCAGCCGCAGCGCGAAAGCCCGGCTGGTCGTGCGTGCGCCGGTGCGCGCAGCTGCCACCGGCCCGAACAGCTTGAAGTTGGTCTCGGGATCGGGCTCGGCACTGAACATCGCACCATCAATACCGAAGGCGTCGACCTCGAACGGCTCGGCGACAACAGTTTCGTCCGGGAGCATGTGGCCGCCACCGGCGCGGCCATCGGCCTCCGTCCACAGCCCATGGCAATGAAAGAACGGCGCGCCATCGCGCATGCCCAGCGTCATGCTGCCGAGCCTGGTGCGCGTCACGCCGCCCGGCCGGAATGTGTCGCTATAGAACGCGGCGTTCTCGCTGGTCTTCGACAGCGCCGGCATGACATAGCCGAACGGCCCGAGCGCGCCGCGCCCGAAGCTGAGCACGCCGCCGGCAAATCCCTCCGCGGCAAAACCGCGCCGCGCGGCCTCCAGCAGCGGCAGGCCTGCTTGAAGCGTGAAGGAGAAAGCGCGTCCCGTCGCCTCCACCCATTGAATACGCTCGGCGACCGGCACGCCTGGCTGCTTGATGCTGCGCATGACCTTCGCTCAGCCCGCCCGTGTCTTGTCGAGATCGAGCAGCCCGCGCGCGTCGAGTTCGTCGCGAACCATCCGTTTGGGAATCTTGCCGTAGCCGGATTTCGGCAAGGCTTCCCAGAAGAAGAACCGCTTCGGCATCTTGTAGCGGGGCACCTTGGGGCCGAGGAATGCCGCCATCTCCGCTTCGCTCACCGGCTTCGCGCCTTCGCGGGCGACGCAGACGGCAACGCCGACCTCGCCCCAGGTCGCATCGGGCACGCCGAGCACCGCGACCTCGCCGACGCAAGGATGCGTCAGGATCTTCTCCTCGATCTCGCGCGGATAGATGTTGGAGCCGCCGGAGATGTACATGTCGGAGGCTCGTCCCGTGATGTAGACGAACCCCTCCTCGTCCATGTGGCCGAGATCGCCGGTGCGGAACCAGCCGTTGCGGAACGCCTTCGCGTTCGCCTCGGGATTGTCGTAGTAGCCGGCAAGGACCGCGGGGCCGATCACGCAGATCTCGCCGCTCTGGTTGGCGCCGAGTTCGCGGCCCTCGTCGTCCTGGATCGAAACCTGCATGCCGGTACGCTCGAAGCCACAGGTGCCGATCTTCGCGTGCGGTCCGTCCTCGGGATCATGCAGGGCCGCTGGCAGCACAGTGATATTGCCGGTCACCTCGCCGAGGCCGAAATACTGTACGATGACCTTGCCGAGTTTCTTCAGCGCGGCCTTCTGGTCCTCGCGATACATCGGCGCACCCGCATAGATCACCTGGCGCAGCGAGGAATGATCGTATTTGTCGGCGGCGGGATGCTCGACCATCATCTTCAGAATGGTCGGCACCACGAAGAGATTGCTGACCCGATGCGCCTCGATCAGGCGGAACGCCTCGTCGATATCGAATTTCTCCGTCGGCAGCAGCACGGTGCACACGCCGCGCGCGGTCTGAACCAGCTGATGCACGCCTGCGCCATGCGACAGCGGCGCCACAACCAGCGAGGCATCCGCTTCGGTGACGCCGGGCGTGAGATCGGCGAGATGGTTGGTGACGACAAACCCCATCTGACCGTGGGTGAGCACCGCAGCCTTGGAGCGGCCGGTGGTCCCCGATGTGAAGAAAAACCAGCAGGGATCGTCGTGCTCGACCGCGACGTTCTCGACCTTTGTGCCGGCACACGATGCGACGGCATCCGCAACCGACGTCTCGGCAAATGGAGCCCGACCGTCGATGCTCCAGGTGAATTCCAGCGCTCCGCCCTTCACCGCCGCGGCGTGCTCGGGAAAATCGACGTGGCAAAGAAACGCCTTCGCGCCGGAGGCCTGCGCAAGATACGTCACCTCGTCCGGCATCAGTCGGAAATTGGTCGGTACCCAGACCGCGCCGAGCCGGAACGCGGCGAACATCGAGAAGAACATCTCGTCGCCATTCTTGGAATGGACGAGGATACGGTCGCCCTTGGCGATGCCGCGCGCCGCGAGGGCTGCCGCCAGCGCCGAGACCTGCGCATCGATCTCGCGCCAGGTCCAGGATCGGTCGCCCCAGACGAAACCGGGACGCGCCCCGTGCCGCCGCGCATTCTGGGTCAGCATGTGAGCGAGGTTCATGACGCGGCGGGACATGCGCAGGGGCTGCATCGGGCTTCCTCTTCGGCAGCGGACGGCACGCGAGCCGCCCGCTCATTGCAGCCCATTTATCGCCATAGCCAGCGCCCCTGCAAGGCCACTGGCCGCGTACCTGCCTTAAGGCTGCTTGAACGCGAACGGCGCCACCGAGATGGCCCTCTCCTTGACGCAAGCCTGCGCGCCAAAGCCGCCGCAATAGCTTCCATGCAGATCAAAACGGATGGTGCGCGCCGCACCCCGCTTCATTGGTTTTGGCTTGATCTCGTAGCTGCGGACACGGCCATCAAAAACGGGTTGCACACTGCCATCCGGCAACGTGACCAGAGTGTTCATGACGCAGCCGCCGGTTCCACAATAGGTCGTCTCGCGGTCGCCGCATTTGGTGTCGCGGAAATCGACGATGTAGTCCTCGCGGCCGTCGCCGGTCAGGTCGATCCGGCGCACGGTATCCGGCGCAAAGTCACCGCGCCGCCGCCTTGGCTCTCGCATTCCTTATTGGCGTAGCGCACGGCCTTCTGCACGCCGGGTGGATAGTCGGCAGGATTGAACGGCTTTGCGTTGTCGGCGCGCGCAGCAGTTGCGAACAGGACGAGCAGGAGGATCAGATATTGCATTGGCATTGGTCGTCAGCGCCGCCGCGATCATTCAGGAAATTTTAAACATGATCGGCGCAACCTTCGTCAGTTCTCGCGTACAGAGTGCCGCATCATGGTCAAAGCGCCCGCCCTCCTCCTGTTGTCGCTGGCGCTTGCCGGATGTGCCGTGGGCCCGCAAGCTCATCTCGCCTCCGATCCCGCCCTCAAGCCTGCGCGCTATGCCTGGGACGGCGCCGGCGAGAATCCCAATCACCCGCGCGCTGGCTCAGAATCAACACGGACCGTCGCCCGATCCGAGCGCAACAGGTCGCAAGCCGGGCTTCAGCCCTATTCGGAGGAATGGTGGCAGGCGCAGGACGGCATCGAGGCGGAACAGGACGCCAGAGTCAACCGTTCCCTCGTCATCTGCCAGGGATGCCTGCGCCCGCAGGCACAACCCGAGGATTCCAGGCTCGCCAAGGCGACCGATTGAAGCATCCGGACTATCAGGACCTGGTGGAAGTCCAGCCCCGTCGTCGCGAGAAGCGACCGAGAGCTACAACACCCCGAGCTTCCTGAGCTGCTCCTGCGCCGTCGGCAGGCCAGGCTTCAATTCCAGCGCCTTCCTGAAATCGGCGATCGCGCCCTGTTTGTCGCCGAGCCGCAGCTTGGCCTGTCCGCGGTTGCTCCACGAGAACACGTCGGAGGGATCGTATTGCAGCGCCTTGTCGTAATCGGAAAGGCCGCCCTTGCTGTCGCCCTGATAGAGCCGGATCATGCCGCGATTGCGCCAGCCGCGCGCGTCGGTCGGCGCAACACGGATCGCCTCGCCATAATCGGCGGCGGCGCGATCAAGCTGCTCGCTGTCGCGATAGACGTTGCCGCGGTCGATATAGCCGAGCAGATCGGGCGCAAGCTTGATCCGCGTGGTGTAGTCGGCGATGGCATGCGCTATGTCGTGCTTGCGGTAATATACCAGCGCGCGATTGGCGTAGGCCATGGCGTATTTGGGATCACGCTTGATCGCGGCGTCGAAGTCGGCGAAGGCGCCGTTGAGGTCGCCCTTGTTGAAACGCGACTCGCCGCGATTGCTGTAGGCCAGCGCCAGCGACGGATCGAGCTTGATGGCCAGGTCGTAATCGGCGATGGCGCGATCATAGTCGCGCTTGAAACTGTGGACACGGCCCCGATTGTTGTAGGCGCAGGCATAGCCGGGGTCGAGCCTGACCGCCTCATCGAGATCGGACAGCGCCGCGTCGAGCTCACGCTTCTCCGTGAGGCCATGACCGCGATTGCAATAAGCGCCGGCGAGCCGGGGTCCACTCTCGCTCTTGGTTTCGATCACGGTCGAGCAAGCCTTGATCCGCTGGTCCGGCGAGCTGGTCAATCCGACGCAAGCCTCCCAGGCCGGACCGCCTGCCGCCGAAGCCGGCGCCGGCGAGGTCAGCGCGGCGAGCAGCGCGATGAGGCTGAGCGGGACACGCATTTTCCGGATATCTCCCCTGCGGCAACCACTCTTGGTCGCACCTTGGCAAGGCCCGGTTCAGGCGCCTAGATCAGAGGCAAGCAGCATGTCGGAAGGATTTTGCATGGCGCCATCGGTACGGGACAACAAGGACAGAAGCCGCTTCGAGCTCGATGTCGGCAGCGAAATCGCCTTCGCCAATTACCGGCTGACGCCGTCGGCGGTGATCATCACCCACACCGAGACGCCGCACGCGCTGCGCGGCCGCGGCATCGGCTCCGAGCTGGTCAAGGGCGCGCTGGAATTGATCCGCCGCGACGGCAGGAAGGTGATCGCCGGTTGCGGCTTCGTCGTCGACTATCTCGACAAGCATCCGGAAGATGCGGATCTCGTCGCCTGAATGCAAAAGGGCCCGCGCGATCGCGGGCCCTTGGATTGCGACCGGGCGATCGGTCAGTGCTTGATCTCCGGCGGCAGCTTGCCGCCATTGGCGGCGAGCTTGGACATCACCTGCTTGTGCAGCCAGACGTTCATGCTCGCGGAATCGTTGGTATCGCCGCTGTAGCCGAGCTCCTTGGCGAGGTCCTTGCGCGCAGCGAGGCTGGAATCGATGTCGAGCGCCTTCATGAGGTCGACGATCGAGGTGCGCCATTCCAGCTTCTCGCCCTTGTGCGCGGCGACCGCCGCATCGACGATCGAGGCAACATCCACCGCTGGCGCGGATCCGCTCGGCGCGGCCCCTGCGGGCGCGCTGCCCGACGGACCACCGCCTGCGGGCGCGGCGGAAGCTGGGTGGCTACCGAAGATCGCGCCCATAATTTTCCCGAAAATGCTCATGTCTGCTCCCCGAAAAGGACCCGTGGAAGGGCCTTGAGTGGCACTTATAGACCAAGTTGCGTCGTTGTGCCCGCAAAGTTCCGCGGACCAACACGCAGCATCAGCTTATCTGCGGCGAAATGACGACCGAATGACATCATCGAGGTTGCGCTGCGGCATCGAATCTCACCCAAGCGTGAGGGACATGACTCGCAAATGGGCGTACGCTTGACGTTCAGTTCGCGATGCCATCCGGAATTCGCGTCTGGTTGGGATCGCGAAACTCAGAATAGCGGCCGCTTGCGCCGTTTGCTGGCGCCAGATGCGGCCGCATGGCAAGGGAGCTAGCGACCATGGCCACATTCTACCCGGGCAATGTCCCCACCTTGGCCCAGACCGCAGAAGCGGCTGGACCTGTGATCCGAACCATCCAACTCTCCGATCTGCACGATGCGCTCAAGCGCGGCTGGGACGATTTCAAGGCGGTGCCGAGCCACGCCATCATCCTCTGCGTGATCTATCCTGTGCTGGGTCTCGTGCTTGCACGCGTGGTGATGGGCTATTCGGTGCTGCCGTTGCTGTTCCCGCTGGCCGCGGGCTTCGCGCTGATCGGCCCGTTCGCCGCGCTCGGTCTCTACGAGCTCTCCAGCCGGCGCGAGCGCTATGAAGAGGCCAGCGCCTGGGATGCCATGGAGGTGCTGCGTTCGCCCTCCTTCGGCGCCATGCTCGGTCTCGGCGCGCTGCTGCTGGCCCTGTTCGTGACCTGGGTTGCGACCGCGCAGGCGATCTACGTCGCGGCTTTCGGCTATGAGGGCGCGTCCGGGATCTCGGATTTTCTGACGCGCGTGCTCACGAGCCGGCAAGGCTGGTGGCTGATCGTGGTCGGCTGCGGCACCGGCTTTCTGTTCGCCCTTGCCGCGCTCTGCATCAGCGCCGTGTCGTTCCCGCTGATGCTCGACCGGCATGCCGGCGCGTTCGAGGCAATGGTGACGTCGCTCCGCGTTATCGCGAAGAACCCGGTGCCGATGGCGGCCTGGGGCCTGATCGTGGCCGTGCTGCTGGCGCTAGGCACGATTCCCGCCTTCCTCGGCCTTGCCGTGGTGATCCCCCTGCTTGGCCACGCCACCTGGCATCTCTACCGCAAGGTGATCGTGTCGGATCCGGCCACGCGTCCGGTGCCGCCTCCGCCGCATCGTCCACGCAAGCCGGCCGCCGACTTCCCCGCCAACCTCTTCCCCTGGCGCAATCGGACCGACGCCTGACGATATCGTGACATGCGATCCTGCCCCGGTGCCGGCAGGATCGCGCACCGTCATACGCCTTGCTTTGGCCGCGGTTTCCACCGAGATTGCGCCCGCCGTTCAGATCACTTCACGGAATTTATTTGCTCGAATGACCCCGACGATTTCTCGTCTCGCCCTCGCAGCCTTAGCCATCACCGCGTCCATCCTATCCGCTCAGCCAGCGCTCGCCGCCGTTGCCTGCGGTTCGGGCAATTTCGACGCGTGGCTTGCAGACTTCAAAACGGACGCCGCGGCCAAAGGCGTCTCGCAACAGGCCATTTCCGCCGGGCTCGCCGGGGTAACGCTCGATCAGAGCGTGCTCAACCGCGACCGCTCGCAGAAGGTCTTCACCCAGACCTTCGAGGAGTTTTCCGGTCGCATGGTGCCGCCGCGCATGACGCGCGGCTCCAACATGATGAAGCAATACGGCTCAGTGCTCTCGCGGATCGAGCAGACCTACGGCGTGCCCGGCGAGGTGCTGGTCGCGATCTGGGGTCTCGAGACCGATTTCGGCGTCAATACCGGCAAGTTCGCGACCATCCGCTCGCTGGCGACGCTGGCCTATGACTGCCGCCGCGCCGAGCAGTTTCGCGCCGAGCTGCTGGATGCGCTGCGCATCGTCCAGCGCGGCGACCTCGCACCGGCCGACATGAAGGGCGCGTGGGCCGGCGAACTCGGCCAGACCCAGTTCATGCCGTCGTCATGGATGAAATATGCCGTCGATTTCGACGGCAATGGCAAGCGCGACCTCCTGCACAACGCCCCCGACGTGCTCGCCTCCACCGCGAACTACCTTGCCGGCTATGGCTGGCAGAAGGGTAAGGATTGGCAGCCGGGCAGTCCGAATTTCGCGGTGCTGCAGCAGTGGAACAAGAGCGAGGTTTACTCGAAGACCATCGCTTATTTCGCCACCCAGCTCGCGCACGCCCCTTAGCAAGCCCTCGTCAAAACGCGTAGGGCCGATCGCCTGGCGACCGGCCCTCTCCTGGTGCGTTCCTGAAGTTCTTATTTGCCCATAGTGGCGTGCATCGCCTTGCTCAGATGCGCGCCGCACGCACCCATTTTGCCGTTGAGCAGCGAGTCCTGCGCGGACGCGATCTCCTTCTGCGCGACGAACTTGCCGTCGCCATCGGCCATGTTCTCGATCGCGGTCTCGGTCTTCTCCAGATTGGCCGAGCTGCAGCCGCCGGCGGCGTGCTTGGCGGCCTGGGCTGGCGCGACGGCGAATGCGACCGCGGCAATTGCGATAACCCCGAGTAACTTCGTCATGACGTTACCTTCCTTCTCTTGTTCTTGGGCCAGAGCCAGCGACATTGCCGGATTCTGCGACATCACTTTCCTCCGGGCGCGGCAACTTGACGCAATGAATTCCCCGCGAGAATTGCGTGATGTTGCGTGCCACGCAGAGCCGCATGAGAAATTTCTGATTTTCATTACATGCTTGTAATCAAGGCCACACGTTCGGCGTGTGTGCACTACGCTAGGGCAGAGGCCGGGGCTCACGAAGCGGGCTAGATTCGTCCTGACTTACCGACTTTCGTCATGTCGATCCGCCGGGTCAGGCGAATCGCCGGCCACAGCGGCTAAAAAGGGCACCTCTACGCTAACAAGTGAATATTAATTCACTAAACACACTCGCTCATCATGCGATTCGCGCATGCGAGACTTGGGTATAGAAGCTAGTCAATCAGCTTGCGGACGGCCGGAAAGCAACTTATTTCGCCCCTGAACGGAGCCGGCTGATCTGCCGTAAATCCGTGAATCAACGGGTATTTTCCGCACGCATTTTCCTGTTTCGCCTACCCTTTGGGCGGGCCTGCCCTTGGGTTAATCGTCCGTTACCGATGCCATGCATCCAGCGATTAGCTGCATCGCAACATAGGAACTTTCGCACTGCACCACTCTCACCTATATTCATTTCAACGATGAGGCTCGGGCAAGAGCTGAATCGAACTACAGGAGACTACCAATGCTGCTTTCGCTCATCCGCATGATCCAGGCTTTCCGGGACTATCAGCGCAATGTTGCCGAGCTGTCCCAGCTCAGCGATCGCGAGCTGGCCGACATCGGCCTCGATCGCTCGGACATCCCGCGCGTTGCCGCCGGTCAGTATCAGGGCTGATATCGTTCAGCCCTTAGCCGGACGAACCGATAGCGCCCGCCTCGTGCGGGCGTTGTCGCATCCGGAGGCAGAAAACTCGATCTCGGCGATTCCACTGATCGCCGAAAAGCGCTACCTGTCCGCCCCATGACAGGACCCCAATCAAATACCGTGCACGTGATCGGCGCTGGCCTTGCCGGCTCCGAAGCCGCCTGGCAGGTGGCCAAATCGGGCGTGCCCGTGGTGCTGCACGAGATGCGGCCGACCCGCATGACCGAGGCACACCGCACCGACGGGCTTGCCGAGCTCGTCTGCTCCAATTCGTTCCGCTCGGACGATGCCGCCAACAACGCCGTCGGCCTGCTGCATGCCGAGATGCGCCGCCTCGATTCGCTGATCATGCGCGCAGCCGACGCCAATCAGGTGCCAGCCGGCGGCGCGCTGGCGGTGGACCGCGACGGCTTCTCAGCGGCCGTCACCAAGGCGCTGAACGATCATCCCCTGATCGAGATCGCACGCGGCGAGGTGGCAGGCCTGCCGCCGGCCGAGTGGAGCAACGTCATCGTTGCGACCGGCCCGCTCACTTCGGCGCCGCTGGCCGACGCGATCCGCGAGCTGACCGACGAGAACGCCCTCGCCTTCTTCGACGCGATCGCCCCGATCGTGCACCGCGAATCCATCGACATGTCGGTGGCCTGGTTCCAGTCACGCTACGACAAGGTCGGTCCCGGCGGCACCGGCGCCGACTACATCAACTGCCCGATGACAAAGGAGCAGTATGACGGCTTCGTCGCAGCTCTGGTCTCCGGCGAGAAGACCGAATTCAAGGAATGGGAGGCCAACACGCCCTATTTCGACGGCTGCCTGCCGATCGAAGTCATGGCGGAACGCGGCCCCGAGACTCTCCGCCACGGGCCGATGAAGCCGGTCGGCCTCACCAACCCGCACGATCCCACCACAAAAGCCTACGCGATCGTGCAGCTCCGCCAGGACAACAAGCTCGGCACGCTCTACAACATCGTCGGCTTCCAGACGAAGCTGAAATACGGCGAGCAGCAACGCATCTTCCGCTCCATTCCGGGGTTGGAGAAGGCCGAATTCGCTCGCCTCGGCGGCCTGCATCGCAACACCTTCCTCAACTCGCCAAAGCTGCTCGACGGCCAGTTGCGCCTGCGCGCGCAGCCGCGGCTGCGTTTTGCCGGCCAGATGACGGGCTGCGAGGGCTATGTGGAATCCGCCAGCATCGGCCTGATCGCCGGCCTCTATGCGGCAGCGGACGTGCGCGGTGAGACGCTTGCGAGTCCGCCGGGCACGACGGCGCTTGGATCCCTGCTCGGCCACATCACCGGCGGGCATATCGAGACCATCGAGCCCGGCACGCGCTCGTTCCAGCCGATGAACATCAATTTCGGCCTGTTCCCGCCGCTCGCTAGCGCACCGACGAAGAAGCCCGACGGAAGCCGGCTGCGCGGGAACGAGAAGACGGTGGCCAAAAAGCAGGCGATGAGCGCGCTGGCGCTCGCCGATCTCGATCGCTGGATCGCCGATCACCTGCGCATTGCCGCCGCGGCGTGAGTTTTTGATGAATCTTCCCAAAGACGACGCCGCAACACTCTCGGCGCGCTGGACCGAGGGCGTGCTGCTCAAGCGCGACGTGTTCTCGACCGTCGAGCGCGGCCGATTCCGCGACGATGACGGCGAGGTCGACGCGGTGCTGCGCCGCCTCGACGAGGTGCCGTGGTGGTCATTCCTTTTGGCGCGCCATCTGTTCGCCCGGGAGAAGCATGCGCTGGCACTCGCCAAGGGCCTCGATGTCGGCCCCGAGCTATTGTGGGCCGGACGCCGCGCGCTGGTGCGCAGCTTCGTCGATGGTGTCGCACTGCATCTGGCGAAGCCGCATGGCGACCTTGCCTATTTTCGCTCGGCCAAGGCCGCGCTGCGACGGCTGCGCCGCGCCGGCATCTGCCACAACGATCTTGCCAAGGAACAGAACTGGCTGGTCGGCCGCGACGGGCTCGCCTATGTGACCGACTTCCAACTCGCGGCCTGCTTCGAACGTCGCGGCCGGCTTTCCCGCATCCTGGCCTATGAAGATCTCCGGCATCTGCTCAAGCACAAGCGCTCCTACGCGCCTGAGGCGCTGACGCCGCGCGAGCGCAAGATCCTGGCGAAGAAGTCGTTCGCCGCCAGCCTGTGGCTCGCCACCGGGAAGAAGGTCTATCGGGCAATCACCCGCGGCCTGTTCAACTTCACCGACCGCGAAGGCGGCGGCCGCCGGCTTGTGAACGACGCGCCGGTGCTGGCGGAACTGATCCGCAAGAACCCCGCGGTGCGCGACACAGCCATCGTCGCCTTTGCCGACCGCCGCTCCGGTGTCGGGCTCTATGCCTTCGTCGAAGCCGATCAGGCCGCGCTCGAAGGCCAATTGCGGAACGAGCTCACCGCCGCCAAGGGGCCGAAGCCGCCGGAACACATCCAGGTCGTGCACGCGCTGCCACGCAATCCGGACGGCAAGCCGCGCACGGAGATCCTGCAACTGGTCGCCATGAACCAGCTCGACCTGATCGAGCCGATGATGAAGAACGACCAGGACCGCGCCTTCCTCAAGGACATCCTGGAGCAGCGCAAGAACCTGCGCGACCGCTTCAATTTCGAGGCCGACCTGCCGGCGGGCTAGCGTGGATCACGCCTTGAAGCGTCCACATTGGCGATAGAGAAGCGATCCGATCATTCGGGCTTGGCGGGGACTTGGCGGGATCATGGGCACTCGGGGGACGACGATGCATCGTGTGGTTGGCGGCCTGATCGCCGTGCTTCTGCTGATCGCCGCCGCGCCCGCGATGGCCGAGTCTCCGGCCGAGCTGATCTCGAGCTTCCGCCTCAAGCATGGTGAGGTCCGCGTCGCCCGCGATTCGACCCTCGACCGCATCGCCATGGACCAGGCCCGCGCGATGGCGACAAAGGACGACCTCAGTCACGACGCCCTCGGTCCGTTCAACCGCCGGGTCGCACCGGCCGGCGCAGGCCGCGCCGCCGAGAACATCGCCTACGGCTACGACAATTTCGAGAAGACCCTGGGACAGTGGATCGACTCGTCCGGGCATCGCAAGAACCTGCTGCTGCACAACGCTTCCCGCGTCGGGATCGCGAGCGCGAAAAACGCCAGCGGCAAACGCACGTATTGGGCGATGGTGATTGCGGGCGACTATGAGCCGAAGGGCAAAGGCAAGAAGGACAAGGAGCCCCTCGTTGCCGTGAAACGCGAAGCCGCTCCTGCAAGCAAGCCGAAATCCGGCGGCTGCCACATCAAGCTGCTCGGCCTCTGCATCTGAGGCGAGACGCCGCGCCGGAAGCATTGTTGCGCGCGCTTCTCCGACCGGCCATTATGATCGCGCCGCTATCCTCAACCAACCTGAGGCGATCAATGGCCAAGAAGTACACCGCTCAATGCGCCTGTGGCGCCATCAAGTTCGAATTCAGCACCGATCCGTCCTTCATCGCCAATTGTCATTGCAACGACTGCAAGCGCGCTTCGGGCGGCGAGATGGCGACCTTCTTCGCGGTACCCGAGGACGATTTCACGCTTCTCTGCGGCAAGCCGAAGGCGTTTCACTACATCGCCAATTCCGGCAAAGGCCTGGATCGCAATTTCTGCCCGGAATGCGGTTCGCGGGTCTTTACCACTAATCTCGATAGCTTCCCCAAGACGGTCTTCGTCCAGTTGGGCAGCCTCGACCGGCCTGACCTCGTTGCACCGAAGATCGAGATGTTCACCAAGCGTCGCATGTCGTGGAACACGCCGCTCAACCTGCCGCAGTTCGAGGAAATGCCGCACTGACGCGACGATAGTCCGAGCCGGAGATTGACTTGATCAACATCGAGCGAGTACGTGCCGACACGCCAGCCACCTCCCGGCAGGCTTACCTGCACAATGCGGGCGCGGCGCTCATGCCCGTCGCTGTCGTCGAAGCCATGAAGCACCATATCGATCTGGAGAGCGAGATCGGAGGCTATGCCGCCGCCGACCGTGAGGCGCCCCAGCTTGAATCCGTCTACGGCTCAGTGGCGCGCCTGCTGAATGCCGCGCCCGATGAGATCGCCCTCATGGAGAATGCGACGGTTGCCTGGCAGATGGCGTTCTACGCGCTTCCGTTTCGTCAGGGCGACCGGATCCTGACTGCGGAAGCGGAGTACGCGGCCAACTATGTCGCCTTTCTCCAGGTCGCCAAGCGAACAGGCGCCGCGATCGACATCGTGCCGAGCGATGCCAGCGGCGAGCTCGACGTTGACGCGCTCGAACGCATGATCGACGAGCGCGTGAAACTGATTGCGATCACCTGGGTTCCGACCAATGGCGGGCTGGTCAATCCGGCTGCGGCCGTCGGCAAGATCGCGCGGGCGCAGGGCATTCCTTATCTGCTCGACGCCTGCCAGGCGGTCGGACAGATGGCGGTCGACGTCGAGGCGATTGGCTGTGACATGTTGTCGGCGACCGGTCGCAAATTCCTCCGCGGCCCGCGCGGCACCGGCTTTCTCTACGTCCGCCGGGCGATGCTGCAGCAGCTCGAACCGCCAATGATCGACCACTTCGCCGCACCCTGGGTCTCCCGGGACGCTTATCGGCTGCGTGACGATGCGCGCCGTTTCGAGACCTGGGAGAACAACTACGCAGCCCGGCTGGGGCTCGGCGCGGCCGTCGACTATGCCCTCGATATCGGGATCGGCCCCATCGAGCAGCGTTGCCGCATGCTGGCGGACCGCCTCCGGGGCGGCCTTGCGTCCATTCGCGGCACCAGAATTCGCGACCTCGGACGCGCTCCGGGAGCCATCGTCAGCTTCACGGTGGAAGGGTACGAGGCGGACGCGGTCGTCAGCGACGCGGCCGCAGCCGGCATCACGATCGGTGCCTCGGATCCGTCGAGCACGCGCATCGATGCCGAAATTCGCTCGCTGCCGCCGGTGGTCCGCGCCTCCCCGCATTACTACAATACGGAAGCCGAGATCGATCGGCTGATCGCCCACCTGGAAGCTTTGACGCCACGATAGCAAGGCGCAAGAACCTGCTCGACCGAATCGAGTTCGAAGCCGATCCGCCGTCGCCCCAGCACATGGCCTTCAACCTTTCGTTGTCAGCGCCGACAGCTGGTCGGTGTCGAAACGGGCGCGCAATTCACTGATGGCTTTCGCGTCCGGGGCTCCGCTTGCGGTCAGCTTGGCCAACTCTTCGAAGTAGCGTTCGTGTCCCGGTGGAGAGACCGTCATGAGCACGCGCGCTGGCTTCTCGCTGACGTTGGTGATGTTGTGCGGGACGCCGGGGGGAATGAAGAGATAGGTCCCCGGTGCCGCTCGGACGACTTCGTCACCGACATGCCATTCGCACTCGCCCTCCAGCATGTAGAAGGTCTCTTCCTGCACGCGATGAACGTGCCGGCCTGTGGCGAACCCTGCCGGTATCGTCCAGTCGAACATGCTGGTGTGCTTTGTATCTTCGCCGGTAACCAGGAAGGCCATCGGTTGACCGCGTAGCATGATTCCCTTGGTCTCGCCGGACCTGCGGATGAGCGGTTTGGCGTTCATGTGACCCTCCATGGCTCGGTGCGGCTCTGCTGAAAACCACGCCATGGTGATCCAGCGGCTCCTGAAAGTGGTGAAGCCGTTCGGAAAACATTGCAAAAAACCTCCGAAATGTGCCCTTCTTTGGCAATGGCCATGATCCTTGAATTTGGTCCATTCCGTCTCGACGCCGATGCAGGAATCCTTTTCCACGGTGCCGAGCCGATCCCCCTCGGCCAGCGAGCCGTCCTGCTCTTGGCCCTGCTCGTGCAACGGGCCGGCGCGCCGGTGTCCAAGGAAGCCTTGATCGAGGCGGCGTGGCCTGCCCAGGCAATCGAGGACAGTAATTTGACCGTCCAAATCGCCGCTGTGCGGCGCATTTTGGCGGATATCTCTGGAGAGGCCCGCTGGATCGAGACCCTGCCGCGGCGTGGCTATCGCTATGTGGGTCCCTCCGTTACGACGTCCCATCGGGATCACGCATCCGCCGCCTCCGCAGCGCCATCGCTGATGTTGCCTGACAGGCCGTCAATCGCGGTCTTGCCCTTCGCGAACCTGAGCGGTGATGCAGAGCAAGACTACTTTGCCGAAGGGATGGTCGACGACATCATCACCGGACTGTCGCGCATCAACTGGCTGTTCGTAATCGCGCGGAATTCGACGTTCATTTACAAGGGGCGTGCGGTGGACTTGAAGCAGGTCGGCCGCGAGCTTGGCGTCCGGTATGTGCTGGAAGGCAGCGTCCGGAAGACCGGCACAACGGTCCGTATCACGGGTCAGTTGATCGATACGTCGACCGGCGGGCATTTGTGGGCCGAGCGCTACGACCGCGGGTCCGAGGACGTTTTCGCCCTCCAGGATGACATCGCCCTATCGGTCGTCGGCGCCATTGCGCCGAGCCTGCGGCGCGCCGAATTCAACAGGGTCAAGCGCCAACGGCCCGACAGCCTCGATGCCTATGATCTTGTCCTGCGGGCCCAGCCGGATGTCGATTCCGGAATGCCAGAGCAGGTCACGCAAGCCCTTGTGCTGCTCGCACGTTCGATCGCGCTTGAGCCCACTTATGCGCTAGCGCACGGCAATGCCGCAATGTGCCACCATTGCCTGTTCCTTCGAGCCGGTTTGCAGGAGGTCAATCGGGCCGCGTCGATCCATCATGCACGGTCGGCCCTGATCCACGGACAGGATGACGCGCTTGCTCTCACCCTTGCGGCTTTTTCGATCGGCATGGATGGGCACGATCGTTCCGCAGCATTCACTGCACTCGACGCCGCACTCGCCATCAGCCCATCATCGGCGCTGACCTACATCCTCGGCAGCGTCATGCTCGGTTGGAGCGGCGAAGCCGACCGCGCCATCGAGTGGAGCGAAAGGGGCGTGCGGCTCAGTCCGTTCGATCCCTGGGCCTTTGCTGCGTTCGACGCGCAGGCCATGGGACACTTCCACCGCGGTCGATATGAAGATGCCTGTCGTGCGGCCTACCGGTCGGTTCAGGCCAATCCTCGACACAGCATTACCTATGTGCAACTGGCCGCGGCGCTCGCAAAGCTCGGACGTCTGGAAGAAGCGAGGGCGGCGGCCGCCCGGGTGCTCGAGTTGCACCCGACGTTTCGCTACAGCCGGCAGTTCTCAGGCGTTAACTGTTCCCCGTCGCTTGCGTCGTCCCTTGGCGAGGCGCTTCGTGCCGCCGGCCTGCCGGAATAACGGTCGCGCCAATCAGGTACAGCGCGCACTCAATCCGGATGCGCCAAGCTTCGCCATGACCTCGTCGAGATGGGCGCTGTCGCGGGTCTCGATCACCAGTTGCAGCAGCGTCGCCTTGGCCGGAAGATCCGAGAAGGTGCGCTGGTGCGAGACCTCGATGATGTTGGCGCCGGCCTCGGCCAGCAGTGCCGCGACCGCAGCCAGTTGGCCGGGCCTGTCGGGGATGTCGAGCGACAGCTGGGTGAGCCGCCCCTCGCGCGCCAACTCGCGGGTCAGGACCGATGCGATCAGCCGTGTGTCAATATTGCCGCCGCTCAGCACCAGCCCGACCTTCTGGCCGGCGAAACGGGACGGGTCGGACATCAGTGCGGCGAGACCGGCGGCGCCGGCACCTTCGACGACCGTCTTCTCGATCGAGATCAGGGTCGCGACCGCGCGCTCGAGCTCGGCTTCGTTCACCAGCGCGATGTCGTCGACGAGGCGGCGGACGATTTCGGTCGTGATCTTGCCGGGCGATTTCACAGCGATGCCTTCGGCGAGCGTGTCGCCGCGCGCCGGCAGATTGCCGCCGTGGATGGCGTTGTACATCGAGGGATAGAGCCAGGCCTCGACGCCCACGATTCGCAGCGACGGATTGATCGATTTCGCGGCGATGGCGATCCCACTGATCAGGCCACCGCCGCCGATCGGGACGACCAGCGTATCGAGCTCCGGCACTGCCTTGAGTATTTCCAGCCCTACGGTACCCTGCCCCGCGATGACAAGCGGATCGTCATAGGGATGGACGAAGATCATGCCGCGGGCTTCGCCGTGGCTGCGCGCATATGCGGCTGCCTCCTCCAGCGTGGCGCCCGTCACCACCACCTCGGCACCGTGATGCCTGGTGTTTTCGACCTTCACCATGGGCGTGCCGACCGGCATGACGATGGTTGCGGGAATGCCGAGCCGCTTGGCGTGATAGGCGACACCCTGCGCGTGGTTACCCGCCGACATCGCGACGACGCCCCGCGCGCGCTCCTCCGGCGTGAGCGCCGTAAGGCGGTTGAGCGCGCCGCGCTCCTTGAACGAGGACGTGAACTGGAGGTTCTCGAACTTCAGCCAGATGTCGCAGCCGCAGATATTGCTCAGCGTGCGACTGTAGCTACAGGGCGTCTCCACGACGGCGCCGCGGATGGTCACGGCGGCGGCATGGATGTCGCTCAGCGAGACCGGAAGGGCGCTGAGATCAGAGGAGGTGCTTTGGGACAACTCAGCCATGGGACAGCATAGGGCATTTGGCAGTTTGAGGCGATAAGCCAACAGCTATTTGGTAAACTCCCGGGAACGCGAGGCCCGCCACAGCGTCCACAGCGTGCGCAGCCGCGACGACTGTTGCGGCGTAAACGGATTGCGCCCGGGCTGCGACAGGCGCTTGAGGTCGGCCCGCACCTGGCTCAGAGGCAGAAACGCTGGCCGTGCCGACACCGGCACCTCGGCCAACAGCGACAACGCCGTGGTCAAATGCTGCCCGGCCTCGCCCGCGAGTTGGTCCAGCACGGCGCGCAAATTCGGCGTCTCCTTGCCGGCGAACACGTCCTCCATGTTGCAATTGTGGCTCGCCAGAACCTGCTGCGGCAGGAATAATTGCCGGTGCGCCGCATCGCGCGGCAAGTTCGCGATGACTTGCGCGATGCCCTGAGCCAACCCGGCATGCCGCGCGAGATGCTCGGCTGGGTCCAAAGGTGACGCCATGATCCGTGCCGCGAGGGCGAACAACGCCGAGCAGGTCGCGGCCAGATAGCCTTCGAGAGCCGCCATGGTCGGCATTGGATCGTTGTAGAGATCGAATTGATGCTCGTCGGCGAGCAGCGACAGCGGCTCGACCGGCAGGTCGAAATCACGGATTGCGCGGAGCAGCTCCGCTGCCACCGGATTGCCCTCGGCGCTGCCATGGACCTGGCCCGACAGCATGTCGGTCCACCATTGCAGGCGGATTTCACCGGGCAAGGGCTGGCTCACCTGGTCGCGGACGCGGACGATCTCGACATTGAAGGCATAGAGCGCCAGCAGCGCGCGGCGCTCGGCGGCGGGGGCGAACAGGGTCGCGGCGTAGCGCGCAAAGTCGTGGCTGCGCACGAGGTCACCGCAGAACGCGGCAGAATCCGGCGGCGGCGCGGAGCCACTCATGGCACGGCGATCAGCGCGGCCGCGACGCGCCGCCGTTCGCCGATCATGATGTTGTAGGTGCGCACGGCGGGACCGGTCTGCATCGTATCCAGAACCACCCTCGCCGCTTTGAGCGCCTGCCGCAGTTCCGGCGGCGGCAGCCAGACCCCGGTTCCGGTGCCGATCAGGAGTGTGTCGATGCTGTTGGCGGACTTGAAGACTCGATCCAGCGAATAGCGGTCGATCTTCACGGGGTCCGTTATGTCCCAGGCCCAGATCGCGTCGGGCAGGCAAAGCAGCGATCCCCGATGCGACATGCCGGCAAAGGCAAAGCCGCCCTTGCCATAAGCTTCGATCGGCGCCGAGCGGGGGAAATGCGGTGCGTTGGGATCGCCGGCCATGAGCCTCGTCCGAATGAGCTTACTGCCCTCGCAAACTCCTGCGAGGGCATGCGGTTCGGATCATGCCTTGCTTTTCTTCGCCGGCGTAGCCTTATCGACCGCATCTTCGCGATGCTCGCCGACGCCGAGATAGATCAGGATCGGGGCCGCGATGAAGATCGAGGTATAGGTGCCGACCAGCACCACGCCGAACATCATCACCGCGGTGAAGCTGTGGATGGCGTGGCCGCCGAACAGCAGCAGGGCCAGTAGCGCCAGCGTCACGGTGAAGTGGGTGATGATCGAGCGCGACAGCGTCGAGTTGATCGATTCGTTGAGCAGCTGCGGCATCGGCATCTTCTTGTAGCGCCGCAGCATTTCACGGATACGGTCGTAGATGACGACGGTGTCATTGAGCGAATAGCCCAAAATGGTCAAAAGCGCCGCGATGCTGGTCAGGTCGAAATCGACCTGACTGATCGACATGAAGCCGATCGTCAGCACGATGTCGTGCACGTTGGCGATCATGGCGCCGAGCGCGAATTGCCACTCGAATCGGAACCAGAGATAGATCAGGATCGAGACGATCGCGAGCATCAGGCCGAGCATGCCGTAGGCTAGCAATTCACCCGATACGCGCGGTCCCACCACCTCGACGCGGCGATAGTCGACGGAATCGCCAAGCGCAGTGCGGACCTTCTGCACGGCCTCCTGCTGGGCGGCGTCGCCGCCCGGCTGCTCCGCCACGCGGATCAGGACGTCCGCGGGACCGCCGAATTGCTGCAGCTGGACTTCGCCGAGACGCAAGCCATCCAACGTCGTGCGCATCGCCGCGATGTCGGCGGTGCCGGACTTGGCCTGCACCTCCAGCAGCGTGCCGCCGCGGAAGTCGATGCCGAAGTTCAGGCCATGGGTGAAGAACAACGTGATCGCGACGATCGACAGCGCCGCCGAGATCGGGAAGCTGATCCGGCGAAACCGCGTGAAGTCGAAATGGGTATCGTCGGGGACGATACGCAGCGACGGCAGCCAGCCGAATGCCGCAACCACGGTGAGAATGGCTATGACGACGCCGAGCCCGATGAGAACGGTGTGATTCACGATCAGGCTCCTAGATCGGCACGCTCTGCGGCCGCTTCCACCGCACCCACCCGGCCACGATCAGCCGGGTCAGGGTGAAGGCGGTGAACACCGTGGTGATGATGCCGATTCCGAGGGTCACGGCGAAGCCGCGCACCGGACCGGTGCCGATGTAGAACAGCACCGCGGCGGCAATGAAAGTGGTGATGTTGGAATCGAGGATGGTCGCAAGCGCCCGCTTGAAGCCGGCGTCGATCGCCGAGATCGCGTTGCGGCCGCCACGCAATTCCTCGCGGATGCGCTCGTAGATCAGCACGTTGGAATCGACCGCGATGCCGACGGTGAGCACGATGCCGGCGATGCCGGGCAGCGTCAGCGTGGCGTTGAGCAACGACAGCAGGCCGAAGATCATGGCGACGTTGATGGCCACCGCGATGTTGGCGAACACGCCGAACAGGCGGTAGGTCAAAAGCATGAAGATGATGACGAGGATCGAGCCGACGTAAGCCGCAAGTTCGCCCTTCTCGATCGAATCCTGGCCGAGGCCCGGACCGACGGTGCGCTCCTCGACCACCGTGAGCGGTGCCGGCAATGCGCCGGCACGCAGCAGGATCGCGAGATCGTTGGCCGATTGCACGGTGAAATTGCCGGAGATCTGGCCCTGTCCGCCAGTGATCGGTTCGCGGATCACGGGCGCGGAGATGACCTTGTTGTCGAGCACGATCGCGAAAGGCAGCCCGACATTCTCCTGCGTGGCCTGCGAGAACTTGCGCGCGCCTGACGTATTGAACTTGAAGCTGACGACGGGTTCGCTCGTGCGCTGGTCAAAGCTCGCCTGGGCATCGGTCAGATCGCCGCCGGCGACCAGCACCTGCTTCTTGACCACATAGGGGGTGGGCGGCGGTGACGCGCTCATCAGAAGCTCGGATTCCGGCGGCAAACGTCCCTGCTGCGCCTGATCGGGCGGCACGGACGCATCGACCATGCGGAATTCCATCTTCGCGGTCTTGCCCAGCAATTCCTTCAGACGGGTCGGGTCCTGGAGGCCGGGGACCTGCACCAGGATGCGATCGTTGCCCTGGCGCTGGATGACGGGTTCGACGGTGCCGAGCTCGTTGACGCGGCGTTCGACGATCTGGATCGACTGCTCGATGGTCTTGCGCATGCGGTCGAGCATCGCGGCCTGCGGGATGGCGAGGCGGATCACGCCGCCGCCAGCGTCAGTCACATCCAGGTCGCGCTGACCGCTGGAGCCCACCAATCCGCCCAGCGGCTGGGACAGCTCGCGCAGCTTGGCGAGCGCAGGCTGCAGGTCGGATTCCTTGGTGATCCGAACCTCGGCCGCGTCGTTGCGCACGGTGACGCCGCCGGTGAAGCCGATCTTGGCATCGCGCAGCGTTCGGCGAACGTCGTCGCGGACCTGGTCGAGCCGCTCCTTCTTCACATAGTTGCCGTCGACCTCGAGCAGCAGATAGGAGCCGCCTTGAAGATCGAGACCGAGCACGAGCCGACGCTGCGCCCAGGCCGGCCAGGTCTTGACCTGCGCTTCGGGAAAGAAGTTCGGGACCGCGCAGAGGCACACGATCAGCGCCGTCAGGATGATCCCGAGCGCCTTCCACCGCGTGAAATACAACATCGACTGGACCTGTCAGATCAGGAGATTTGAGAGACTCGCGGAAGCGCTCACTTCGCCGCGGCGTCGTCCTTGGCGCTATCCTTGGCGGATTCTTTGGCCGGCTCGCCCTTGGCGCGCACGCCGGAAACCATCGAGCGCATCTGCCGCACGCGCACGCCATCGGCGATCTCGAACTCGATCTGGTCGTCGTCGACGACCTTGGTGACCTTGCCGACGAGACCGCCCGAGGTCACGACGGTGTCGCCGCGGCGGATGTTCTTCACGAGGTCGGCGTGGTCACGGACTTTCTTCTGCTGCGGACGCAGAATCAGGAAGTACATGATCACGAAGATCAGGGCGAACGGCAGCAGCGACATCAACATGCCGCTGGTGTCGCCGGCGCCCGCAGCCTGGGCATACGCAGGGGTAATCAGCATTCGGACGATCCTCGTGAGAACGGGGGAGAACCGGTCAGGCCCAAGCGGCGACCGGTTCGGTCAAATTCGCGCGGACTATAGCGGCCATTGCCCCAATTGCAACGCTGCCAGACCGCCCTTTTAGCCACCTTGCGGCGCGCGCTCAGGCCCGATAAGGCTGCATTCTCAGGAACTTCGGACATGCCCCAAAAACCAAGCAAAAGCCCGGCCGGCAAAGGCCCCCGCACCCCTGCCACGAAGCCAGCCCGCGTCGCGGCAAAACGTCCCAAGGCAGCCCTCAAAGCAGCTTCCAAGACGATTTCCAAGACGACTTCCAAGGCGAACCAAAACGTCTCCCAGGAGCGCATCATTCGCGCGCTGGAGACGATTGCGGCGCACCTCTCCGCTCAAGGCAAGCCCGCCGCACAACGCGAGTCGTTCAAGCAGGCGGACGCTTTCGTCTGGCATCCGGACGGCCGCCTTGCGGCGGTCCCGCGCGTCAGCCGCGTCGAACTGTTCCTGCTCAAGGGCGTCGACCGGATGCGCGACATCCTGATGGAAAACACCGAACGTTTCGCCAACGGATTGCCCGCCAACAACGCGCTGCTCTGGGGCGCGCGCGGCATGGGCAAGTCGTCGCTGGTGAAGGCGGCGCACGCCAGCATCAACGCGGAGCGCAAACCGGCCGACAAGCTGAAGTTGACCGAGATTCATCGCGAGGACATCGAGAGCCTGCCCGCCCTCATGGAGCAGCTTCGCGCATCGTCCTTCCGCTTCATCGTGTTCTGCGACGACCTCTCCTTCGACGGCAATGATGCGTCCTACAAATCGCTCAAGGCGGTGCTCGAAGGTGGCATCGAGGGTCGGCCGGAGAACGTCATCCTCTACGCCACCTCCAACCGCCGCCATCTGCTGGCGCGCGAGATGATCGAGAACGAGCGCTCGACTGCGATCAATCCCGGCGAAGCCGTCGAGGAGAAGGTCTCGCTGTCGGATCGCTTCGGCCTCTGGCTCGGCTTCCACCGCTGCAGCCAGGACGAATATCTCGCCATGGTGCGGGGCTATTGCAGCCATTTCGGCGTCAAGGTCGACGACGACGCGCTGGAACGCGAGGCACTTGAATGGTCGACGACGCGCGGTTCGCGCTCGGGCCGCGTCGCCTGGCAGTTCGTGCAGGAGCTTGCGGGACGGCTCGGCGTGAAGCTGGCGGCGACGTAGCGGACAGTTTCGCCTCACTCACAACTGTCATTCCCCGCGCAGGCGGGGAATCCAGTACGCCGCGGCTTCTCGGCTCAACAATGACTGTCTCTGGAATACTGGATCGCCCGCTTTCGCGGGCGATGACAGCTTGTATTTGGTAACGGCGTGCCCCTGCTCTACAGGCCCGCGCCTCACGCCCCGTTCAGGAATTGAAGCGGGTCAACCGGGCTCGATCCCTTACGGATCTCGAAGTGAAGCTGCGGCGACGCCACCTCCCCGGATTGACCCGACTTGGCAATGACCTGGCCGCGCTTGATGGTATCGCCGCGCTTCACCATCAGCTCACTCGCATGGGCATATGCGGTGACGTAGCCGTTGGAGTGCCGAACCAGGACGAGATTGCCGTAACCTTTCAGCTCGTTGCCGGAATAGGCAACGACACCGTCTTCAGCCGCCTTGACCGGCGTACCCTCGGGCACCGCGAGATTGATGCCGTCGTTGGACTTGCCATTGGTCTTGGCGCCGTAGCTCGTGACCACCTTGCCGCGCACCGGCCAGCGGAAAGTCGGCAGCGCGCTGGTGGTCTCCGCAGCTTTCGCCGGAGCCTCCGCGGCCTTGTCTTCGACATTCGCCGTGGCCTGGGCCAGGCGCGCGCTCTGCACCGGCGCGGCGACGGCCGCCATCTTGGTGGCGGGCGCAGGGGCGGCCGCAACGGGCTGCAGCGTCCCCACAACGGGAGCGGCTCCGACCGGAGCCGCGGCAAGCGGTGCCGCGACAGCTGCGGTCTTGGCGCCGGGCACGGCCAGCCGGGCGCCGAGCTTGAGTTTTGCAGAGGGGTCGAGGCCGTTGGCGCGGGCCAGTTCGGCCGCCGAGATATGGTTCTTGCGGGCAATGCTGGCGAGGGTGTCGCCGTGGTTCACGAAGTGCGTGCTCGACGGTGCGGCAACGGCGGCAACCGGCCTCGCAGCAGGCGCCAGCGCGGGGGCCGCCGCAACGGGAGCCATGAGCGGCGCGGGCGCAGCGGCGGTGGCCTGATGCGGAATGATCAGTTGCTGGCCGGGCGAGAGCGCGCGCGGGCCCTTATAGCCGTTGGCCGCGAGGATCGCCTGCGGCGTGACGCGATAGCGTTTGGCAAGCAGGTCGAGCGTATCGCTGGTGCCGACGATGATCTTGGTTCCACCGACCGGCTGGGCGGCTGCAACCGAGCGCGGCGGCACGGTGGCCGTGGTCTCGAGATGCGGCTGCGCCGGGGGAGCGTAGGAGCTGACACCGCGGCCGCCTCCGGACACACCGCCTGCCGCAACGGGATAGGATTGCGGCGCGGACACTGCCGGCGGCAAAGGCTGCGACTGATAGTAACCGGACTGCGTCTGCGGCCGCGAATATTGCGGCAACTCACGCTGCGGCGGCGGTGCCTGTTGCACCGAACCGGTCGATTCCTGCGCGAAGGGATTGGAGAAGTTCGACTGGGACATGCGCGACGACATGTCGGCGCTGCACCCTGCGAAGCTGAAGGAGATCAGCGCCAGCACCGCGACCTGCGGCACACGGCGCGAGTAAAGCAACTCGGCGGCAACGGACATGGTTACTCACTCGTACGCAACAGAACTGGTCTTTTAAGTAAACACGCGCCGAGTAAATAACGGCTTAACCCTCCCAATAAGATGTTGGCAGCGCAGCCAATCCGGAATTCTACAGCTCCCGCGCCACCCCGGGCAGCGCCGGCACGAACCGGACCTCGACGAGCTCCTTGCGCTCGATCCCGGCTTCGGTTCGGCTCAGGCGGATCAGCGTCTGCACCCCCTGATGCGGGCCGACGGGCGCGATCAGGATGCCGCCAACCTCCAGCCGCTCGACCAGGTTGTCCGGAAGCTGCTCGATCGCGGCCGTGACGATGATGCGGTCGAACGGGCCGATATTGGGAGGCAGATTGAGTCCGTCGCCCAGCATCACCTCGACGTTGTGATAGTTGAGCTTTTCAAGCCTGATACGTGCGGCATCCGCAAGCTTGCGGTAGCGCTCGACCGTCAACACCTGCCCGGCGAGCCGCGACAGCACCGCCGCCTGGTAGCCCGAGCCGGCGCCGATCTCGAGCACGCGGTGCTTTTTCTGAAGCTGGAGCTGCTCGGTCATGTAGGCGACGACGAAGGGCTGGCTGATGGTCTGCCCGCAGGCGATCGGCAGCGCGCTGTCGCGATACGCCCCGTCGCGATCGGCGTCGTCGACGAATTGATCGCGCGGCACCTCCTCCATGGCCCGCAGGACCGCCTGGTCGCTGATGCCCCGACGCCTCAACGTGAGCTGAAACATCATCTTTTCCGGCGGGTGCTGATGGGAGGTCATTGCCTGCTTGTGCTGTCTTTGGGGTCGGGGACGCCAACCTTGGGGCGCGAGATTCCTGTTCCGGCCCAGGGAACCCGTGATACGCTTTGGATGGCGTAGTTGACCACAAATTGGCTTGCAACGGGCGAGCCTCGACGGCCATTTTCATGCATCAGTTCGTCGAAACGCGCATTGCGTCGATTCATGTTATCTGCGAACGTTTTTGGCAATGGGCAAGGACTCGACCATGACCTCGACGGGGCTTACCGGCCGCTCTGTATTCCTCGTCGAAGACGAGGTGATGATCAGGATGATGGTCGCGGACATGCTCGAAGAGCTTGGCTACAAGATCGCAGCCGAGGCTGGCGACATCACCGAAGCCATGCGGCTCGCCCAGGCAACCGAGTTCGACATCGCCATTCTCGACGTCAACGTCAACGGCAAGGTCATCTCGCCGGTCGCCGACGTCATCAAGGCGAAGGGCTGCCCGTTCATCTTCGCCACCGGGTACGGCTCCTCCGGCCTGCCCGAGCAGTACCGCGATCGGCCGGCGCTTCAGAAGCCGTTTCAGCTCGACGCCCTCGGCAAGACCATCGAAGCCGCGCTTCGCGGCGGCTAGGCCCCGTTCCAGGTCGGATTACTTCAGGTCGGACTTACTTCAGCGTCGCACTCAGCGCCTCGGAAAACGCCTCGTTGGTCCGGTCGAGCCTGAGCGGCGTGACGGAGACGTAGCGTTCGCGCAGCGCCGCGAGATCGGTGCCTTCAGCGGGCGTATCCATCATCGCAGTGCGCTCGAAGCCGATCCAGAAATACGGATTGCCACGGCCGTCCTTGCGCTCATCGATCTTGAGGAAGCCGAGATTGCGCTTGCCCTGCCGCGTCACGCGAATGCCAAGCACATCTTCCGGCGCGCAGGCCGGGAAGTTGACGTTGATGACGGTGTCCTTCGGGATGCCGGCGGCGATCACTTTGCGCAGGATGTCGGGACCGAATTTGCGCGCCGTGTCCCACAGCGGCCGCTCGCGCGTCTCGACGCTGAATTCCTGAGACAGTGCGAAGGACGGCAGCCCCAGGATGGTGCCTTCCAGCGCGCCGGCGATGGTGCCGGAATAGACCACGTCCTCGGCGACGTTGCGGCCCTTGTTGACGCCGGACAGCACGACATCGGGCAGCTTGGCACCGAGGATGTGGCGCGCGCCCATGATGACGCAGTCGGTCGGCGTGCCGCGCACCGCGAAATGCCGCGGTCCGACCTCGCGCAGGCGCAGCGGATCGTTCAGCGACAGCGAATGCGACACGCCGGACTGGTCGAGCTCAGGCGCGACCACCCAGACATCATCGGACAATGCGCGCGCGATCTCCTCCACGACCTTGAGGCCGGGGGCGTGGATACCGTCGTCATTGGTGCAGAGAATGCGCATGGGAAAGGTCGATTCCTGAAGCGGGTCTGAGCCGTCTTATCCGGCCGGGGCCGATCAGGCAAACCGGCCGATTGTGGCCGGCACCCGGTTGCCGGCTATCGGCGAACGCGCCATTGTGGCAGGAAGCGCGCCAGCCGGCCCTCCGCGTGCAATTTCATCGCCGGCACGACCGGGCTCACGATCGGCGCCTCGATGACGCCGAGCGCCTCCAGCTGTGCGACGAACGCGTCCGGCACCGGCGCCTGCGGAAAGCGTTCGCGTGCCAGCGTCAGTGCCTGGTCGAAATCCACGGCATTCACGCCGGCCTTGGCCCGCCGGCTCTGGACGAGATGATCGTCCCAGAGCCGCGTGATCTCGATGTCGAGCACGCCACGCAGCCGCTGATCGACAGCCTGGATTCCGGCACCCGTCACCGCCCATTGTCTGCCGACCCAGAAGATGTCGCGGTGCAAGGCCATGAACGATGGGTTCGCGTTGTCGGGTGGCCGGCAGGATAACCGGCCGCCCGATCTTCGCAACCAAACGTTTCGACCGTTTCAGATTGGCAGCACGCCTAGTCGCGTCCGACCGCCTTCAGCCCGCCCATATAGGGCTGGAGCACGCTTGGCACCGCAATCGAGCCGTCCTCCTGCTGATAGGTCTCCATCACGGCGATCAGCGCACGGCCGACCGCGGTGCCGGAGCCGTTCAGCGTGTGGACAAAGCGCGGCTTGCCGTCGGGCCCGCGCGAGCGCGCATCCATGCGCCGCGCCTGGAAATCGCCGCACACTGAGCAGCTCGAGATCTCGCGGAACATGCCGCCGTCGCCCTGCCCCGGCATCCAGACCTCGATGTCATAGGTTTTTTGCGACGAAAAGCCCATATCTCCTGCGCACAGCGTCATCACGCGATAATGCAGATCGAGCTTCTGCAGCACCTGCTCGGCGCAGGACAGCATCCGCTCAAGCTCGTCCTTGCTGGTTTCGGGCGTCGTGATCGAGACCAGCTCGACCTTGGTGAACTGGTGCTGGCGGATCATGCCGCGGGTGTCGCGCCCCGCAGCTCCTGCCTCGGCGCGGAAGCAGGGCGTCAATGCGGTGAGCCGCATCGGCAACTGCTTCTCGTCGAGAATGGATTCGCGGACGAGGTTGGTGAGGGCGACCTCGGCGGTCGGAATGAGACCGAGGCGCTCGGTCATCAGCCGCTCGGGGTCCGGCGCGGCCAAGAGCTCGCCTTTGATCGCCCAGAACTGATCGTCCTCGAATTTCGGCAACTGCCCGGTGCCGAACATCACCTCGTTGCGCACCAGCAGCGGCGGATTGATTTCGGTGTAGCCGTGCTCGTTGGTATGCAGGTCGAGCATGAACTGGCCGAGCGCGCGCTCCAGTCTCGCCAACCCCTTCTTGAGCACGACGAAGCGCGCACCCGAGAGTTTTGCCGCTGCCTCGAAATCCATGTCACCGAGCGCGGTGCCGAGATCGTCATGCAGCTTCGGCGCAAAGCCGTAATTGCGCTTGTTGCCGAACACATGGTGCTGAACGTTGCCGTGCTCGTCGACGCCATCGGGCACTTCGTCGAACGGGATGTTCGGAATCGCGGACAGCTCTTTCGTCAGCTCCTCGTCGGCAGTCTTGGCGGCGGCCTCGAGCTCCGGCATCGTGGACTTGAGCTCGGCGACCTCCGTCATCAGCTTGGCCGCGCGCGCCTCGTCCTTGGCCTTCTTGGCATCGCCGATTTCCTTGGAGGCCGCATTGCGCCGCGCCTGCGCCTGCTCGGAAGCCAGGATCGCCGCACGCCGCGTCTCGTCGATCGCAAGCAGCGATGCCGACAACGGCTTCAGGCCACGTCGTGCGAGGCTGGCGTCGAAGGCTTGCGGATTGTCGCGGATCGATTTGATGTCGTGCATGGCCGTGGTCCTGAATCCAGCGCGTAAACCTACAGCGGCAAACGTTGTAAGGTGGCATTGGCGCGCTTCCCCCTAGCACAGCTGTCATCGCCCGCGAAAGCGGGCGATCCAGTATTCCAGAGACGGCACTGATTCTCCGAGGGGCCGCGGCGTACTGGATTCCCCGCTCCAGTGCGCAATTGCGCACAAGGCGGGGAATGACACCGGAGTATGGGGCGCCCTACTCCGCCGGATTAGCCGGCGTCGATACGTCGGTGCCGGTGGCATTTGACGCTGCCGCCTTCTTCTCTACGATCCCGACCGCGATGATCGAGCCCTCGTAGAGCAAAAGCAAGGGGATCGCGAGCGAGCACTGGCTGAGCACGTCGGGCGGGGTCAGAACCGCGGCGATGACGAAGGCGACGACGATGAAATAGCGGCGCTTCTCGCGCAGCATTTTTGACGTGACGATGCCGATGCGGCCGAGCAGCGTCAGGATCACCGGAAGCTGGAAGGCGATGCCGAAGGCGAAGATCAGCGACATCATCAGCGACAGATATTCGCCAACCTTGGGCAGCAGCTGGATCTGCGCGGTCTCGTCACTGCCGGCCTGCTGCATGCCGAGCGAGAAGCGGACCAGCATCGGCAGCACGACGAAATAGACCAGTGCTGCGCCCAGCACGAAGAAGAACGGGGTCGCGACCAGATACGGCAGGAAGGCCTGCTTCTCGTGCTTGTAAAGACCCGGAGCGACGAACTTGTAGATCTGCGTCGCGACGATCGGGAACGAGATGAAGCCGGCGCCGAACAGCGCGAGCTTGAGCTGGGTGATGAAATATTCCAGCAGCGCCGTGTAGATGAATTTCGAGTTCTCGGGACCAGCGACCCACACGAACGGCCAGACCAGCACGTTGTAGATCTGCTTGGCGAAGAAGAAGCAGAATATGAAGGCAATGCCGAAGCCAAGCAGCGCTTTGATCAGCCGCGAACGCAGCTCGATCAAATGGTCCATCAGAGGAGCTTTGCTGGCCTCGATATCGGCGGCGCTCATGACGCTTTGGCGTCCTTGATCGCCTCGGCCGGCGCAGTGTCCTGGGTGACCGAACCTTGCGTGACCGAACTTTGCGCGACCTGCGCCTGCTCGACCTCACGGGTGATGGCGAGCGGCTCGTTGACGGCCGCATGTGCCTCGGCTTCCACGAAGGTCTCAGGCGTCGGCGCTTCCGGCGTGGTGGGCGTCGTCAGCGCGTCGCTTGAAGTCGCAAGCGCTTCGCTTGAAGTCGCCGCCGGTTCGACAGCGGCGGAGGTCTCAACCGGCTTGTCCAGCGCATCGACGCGGAGCGCGTCGCTGACGTCCTTCTGGAGTGAGGTCATCAGATTGTTGCCGGCGAAGCCGGAAGCCGCTTCCTTGACCTCGTCAAAGCTCTTCTTGAGGTCGGCCATCTCGGCCTCGCGCATCGCTTCCTGAAATTGGCCCTGGAATTCGGCGGCCATCTTGCGCGCCTTGCCCATCCACTGTCCGACCATGCGCAGCACGCCCGGCAGCTCTTTCGGGCCGATGGCGATCAGGGCCACGACCCCGATCAGGACCAGTTCACTCCACCCGATGTCGAACATGAGGTCTTCCGTTCACGCCAGCCGCAGCCGGCCCAATCCCTCGCGCGCAGGATCGGGTCCGCTACCCGCGTCTCGCGTGCTCTCTGGCTTAGACGGCCTTGCTGCCGACGTCGGACCGTGCCGCGGTCGGCGCGGCATTGTTGTGCTCGATGGACTTGGCTGGCTCGGGCTTGTCGGCGACCTTGTCGTCGTCCTGCATGCCCTTCTTGAACGCCTTGATGCCCTGCGCCACGTCGCCCATCAGATCCGAAATCTTGCCGCGACCGAACAGCAGCAGGACCACTGCGATCACCAGGACCCAGTGCCAAATGCTGAGTGAACCCATCCTGCAACCCTCCAAACGCGCATGGCCGGGGACCGGCCGATCTTCACCGAAACCTAGGCTTGGCAGGTGTCAAAAACAAGGACCAAGGCAGCGCCAATTCGCTGTTGGCGCTACGTAATTTTGCTAGTGTTAACTGGTCGCAGGGGGCCGGTAAAAGGCCGGGACGTCAGTCCTCGCTGCCGCCCTCATTGCCGTCTTCCGGCGGCGTCTCCGGCTCGACCGCAGGCGCCAGCGCGAGATCAAGGTCCTCGCCTGGTTCCAGCGGATCCTCGTCCTCACGCAAAGTCGGGTCATCCGACGGCGTCGGCACGCTGAATCCGGTCGGCAGGCGCGAATCCAGCAGGCCCGTGCCCTTCAACTCCTCCAGACCCGGCAGATCGCCGAGCTGTTCCAGAGTGAATTGTGACAGGAAGTCCTCGGTGGTTCCGAAGGTCAAGGGACGGCCCGGCGTCTTGCGACGGCCGCGCGGCTTGATCCAGCCGGTTTCCAGCAGCACGTCCAGCGTGCCCTTCGAGGTGACGACGCCGCGGATCTCCTCGATCTCGGCGCGCGTCACCGGCTGGTGATAGGCGATGATCGCCAGCACCTCGATCGCGGCGCGCGACAGGCGGCGGGTCTCGGTGCTCTCGCGGGTCATCAACCAGGCGAGATCGCCCGCGGTGCGGAAGGTCCATTTGTTGGCGACCCGCACGAGATTCACGCCGCGCAGGGAATAGTCGGCCTGCAACTGCTCGAGCGCGGCCTTCACGTCCACGCCCTCGGGCATGCGCTTGGCCAGCGTCGCGGTGTCCAGCGGTTCATTCGAAGCGAACAGCAGCGCTTCCAGCAGCCGCAATTCTTCGGGCCGTGCCTGGGACTCGTTCTCCATCGGCTCGGCCTCTTCTACCCGCACTTCAGCCAGGCTTGCCATGGCAGATTCTCCTTGTTGCACTTAAGCGACCGGCGCATCGGGCGCAGGAGCTGCGTCCATGACCGGCTTGGGGCGCCCCTTCCGGAAATAGATGGGCGCAAACGCCTCTTTCTGATTCAGCTCGAGCTGACCTTCGCGCACCAGCTCGAGCGCAGCCGCGAAACTCGAGGCGAGCACCGTCGCGCGCTGCGTCGGATCGGCGACATGCTGCAGCAGAAAATCGTCGAGAACGCCCCAATCGTCTTGCTCGCTGATGCTGCCGACCAGCCGCTCCAGCGTGGCGCGCGCCTCGGCGAGCGACCACACCGTGCGCTTGGCCAGATGCACGCTCGCCAGCACGCGTGACTGGCGCTGCGCGGCGTAAGCGGTGAGCAGGTCATAGAGCGTTGCGGTGTATTTCGGATGCTTGATCTCGGCGATCTGCTCGGGCTCGCCGCGCGGGAAGATGTCGCGCAGCAATTGCTGCCGGTTCATCAGCCGGTTGGCGGCTTCGCGAATGGCCTCCAGCCGGCGCAGGCGGTTGGCGAGCGCCGTCGCCATCTGCTCCGCGCTCGGGCCTTCCGCACTTGGCGGCTCCGGCAGAAGCAGGCGCGATTTCAGGAAGGCCAGCCAGGCCGCCATCACGAGATAGTCGGCGGCAAGCTCGAGGCGGATCTTTCGCGCGGCTTCGATGAAGTGGAGATATTGGTCGGCGAGCGCCAGGATCGAGATCTTGGCGAGATCGACCTTCTGCTGCCGCGCCAGTGCGAGCAGCAGGTCGAGCGGACCTTCATAACCCTCGACGTCCACCACCAACGCCGGCTCACCCTCGGCGAGCTCTGCAGGCCGCCCGGTTTCAAACGATAGGATTTCTGCGGTCATGCCGATGCCGTGTTTGCCCGTGCGATCAATGCGTCCAGTTCGGCGCGCGCGGCCGCGCGATCGAACGGTTGCGGTCCTTTACGCGCCGCGAGCGCGGTCTTCGCCCGCTCCAGCGCCCTGCCCCCCAGTTCGGGTGTCTGGCCGGCGACCTCACGCATCTCCTCGATGTTGCCGTTGCAATGCAGGGCCATGTCGCAGCCGGCCGCAAAGATGGCGCGGGTCCGTTCAGCGATATTGCCCGCCAGCGCATTCATCGACACGTCATCACTCATTAACAAACCCTGGAACCCGATTGTGCCGCGAATCACCTCAGCGATCATTGTCGCAGATGTCGTCGCCGGATGGGCGGGGTCGACCGCGCTAAACACAACATGTGCAGTCATGGCCATCGGCAAATCCGCCAGCGGCTTGAATGCTGCGAAGTCGGTCCGTTCCAGTTCGTCCCGGGGCGTATCGACCGTCGGCAGCTTGAAATGGGTATCGGCGGTGGCCCTGCCATGGCCGGGGATATGCTTGAGGACCGGCAGCACGCCGCCCTCCTCCAGACCCTCGGTGACCGCGCGAGCGATCGCCGCGACCTTGCCCGGCGAGGTGCCGTAAGCCCTGTTCCCAATGACGGCATCGGCGCCCGCAACCGGCACGTCGGCCAGCGGCAAGCAATCCACAGTAATGCCGAGATCTACGAGATCGGCCGCGATCAGCCGGGCGCTGAGGCGCGCCGCGGTCAGCCCGAGCGCCGAATCAGTGTCGTAGAGACCTGCGAAAATAGCGCCCGGCGGATAGACCGGCCAATGCGGCGGCCCTAGCCGCTGCACCCGTCCACCCTCCTGGTCGATCAGGACAGGGGCATCCGCAAAACCTGCAACCGCCCGCAATTCCGCAACGAGTGCAGCAACTTGAGCCGGCGTCTCGACGTTGCGCTTGAAGAGGATGAAACCCCATGGGCGTTCGCTGCGGATAAACTCCCGCTCGGGGGCGGTTAGTTCCGTTCCGGAAACGCCGGTAATGAAAGCCCGCGTGCTCATATGGCCGATTAACCCTGACCCGCGAGAGGGTCAAGGAAACGGCCGTTAATTCCTCTGGACGAAGCAGGCAGACAGGCCAGCGGATTTCAAACTGTTGCAGGCCTGGTTCGCTTCTTCGAGCGAACCGTAGGGCCCAGCGAAGGCGCGGTAGACGATTCCCTTGCCCTTGTCGGTCAGGTCGACCCGCTTGACCACCGGGGCGCGGGAGCCAAGCACGCTGCCGTACTTGCTCTGAAGCACCCGGTAGGAGGCGTGGGCGCTATCCTCGGTCTGCTGCGAGGAGACCTGCACGACGTAGCCGCCGCCACCGCTGCTCGCGGGCGCTATTTGCGTCGGATTGGTCGCAGCCATCCGCTGCGGCGGCTCCGCAGCCGGAGCCGATTGCGGCGCCAGCGAAAGCGGCTGATTGGCACTGGCATTGGCCGAGGTCGGCGGCGTGCGCGGTGCAGCCGGTGCCGCAACAGGTTTCGGGAGAGCTGCCGGCTTCGCGGCCGTGGCGGCTTGTGATGCCGTGGCGTCGGTCTGATCGCCCTTCACGGCCACAGTCCTGATCGCGCGCGGCGAATTGTTCGGCAGCGTGCCGTTGCTCGGGATCGACCCCGCACTCGACAGCGGAATGCTGGACGGCGACACGCTTGCGACCGGCGGCGGATTCGCGTTCTGGTTCAGCGGCGGAAATACCACGCGGGGACCTCCCGCCTTGGCGTTGACGTCGACAGGCGCTTCCTCGCGAGGCACGATCTTCTCGGTGCCATCACCGGTGACCATGCGGTCCGGCACCTTGGCCGAGGAGTCCGACGGCGCCGGCACGATTTTGGTCGGCGTGTTGTCGGCCTTGATGATCGGCGGCTCGCCGCTGCGGGGCGAGCCCACATAGGTCTTATAGGCGAAGGCCGCACCGGTCCCGACCACGGCAAGAGCCAGGATCGCCGCGACCGTCATCATGCCGCCGCGCTGCTTCTTCGGCTCGTCGAGATCGGCCTCGGGATAGTCGCTCTGGAAAGCGTAAGGATCGTCGGGATAGGCGGGATCGCGCTGATAGTCCTGCTCGCCCGCCTCCAGCCGTCCGTAGAGCGCATCGTCGTAGCGCGCCGGATCGGGCTGCTGATAGGCTTGCTCTTGGTAAGCCTGATCGCGCTGCTCGTAAGCCTGATCATGCTGCTGGTAGGCCTGATCCTGATAGCCAGGAGCTTGATAGGCCTGATCCGGATAGGTCTGCGGCTGACGAAAATCCGGTTCGGGCTCGGGCGCAGTCGGCTGGGCTGAATAACGATGCAGTGGATGAACCGGGTTTACGGAAGCAGGATAGGCAGGCTCAGCTGGCGCCGTCTGCGGCTGCACATTGGCGCGCCGCATCCATGAGGGTGGCCCGGGCGGCGGCGGGGCCTGCTCGGCATAGTCCTGCTGGTCATCGTCATGGCGATAGTCGTCGTCCTGATGGCTCTGGGCAGGCGCACGCGCTGCTGGCGGGTGCGCGCCAGGCCGCCCTTGCGCTGCGAACGGATCGGTCTGCCCGATCAGGCGGGCAAGTTCGGCCAAGGGATCGCCGCTCCCATGCTGATCGCCACCGCGATAGTCATCGGAAGGAAACGGTCTGTCCTGATATCGTTCGGCCATCGTGATGATGCGTCCCTTCGGGAAAGCCGCGCGCCCCTCGACCAAGGCACGGCTTTCGACCCACAAGGCTTTCAACCAAGTCTAAGCGATCCGGCTTCTGCCGGTTACCCCCGAAATCCCTTAAGTAGTTCGCCCCAAACTACCGCATCTCGTCCGGAGCATGGACGCCGAGGATGGCGAGGCCCGATGCCAGGACAGAGACGACGCCCTGGACCATGGCCAGCCGCGCCTTCGTTAGATCTGCATCATTATTGATAATGAAGCGTAAATAGGGCAAATCGCGCCCCTTCGTCCAAAGTGCATGAAATTCGCTCGCTAAGTCATAGAGATAGAAGGCAATTCGGTGCGGCTCGTGGGCGCTGGCCGCCGCTTCCAGCATGCGCGGAAAAATTGCGAGCCGCTTAAGAAGGTCGAGTTCAGCCTGGTCCGACAGCCGTTCCACCGCCGACTCACCGAGCCAGGCGATGCGCTTTCCCGGGTCCTCCGGGAGTTCCGGGAACACCTCGGCGCGGGCGTTGCGGAAGATCGAGTGGCCGCGGGCGTGGCCGTATTGCACGTAGAAGACCGGATTGTCGCGCGACTGTTCCATGACCTTGGCAAGGTCGAAATCGAGCACCGCGTCGTTCTTGCGGTAGAGCATCATGAAGCGGACGGCGTCCTGGCCGACTTCATCCACCACCTCACGCAAGGTGACGAAGTCCCCGCTCCGCTTCGACATTTTCACCGGCTCGCCGTTGCGCAGCAACTTCACCAGCTGGACGATCTTGACGTCGAGCGCCCCCTTGCCGGAGGTCGTCGCCTTCACCGCCGCCTGCATGCGCTTGATGTAGCCGCCATGGTCGGCGCCCCAGACGTCGATCATCTCGGCAAAGCCGCGGTCGAACTTGTTCTTGTGGTAGGCGATGTCGGCGGCGAAGTAGGTGTAGGAATTATCCGACTTGATCAGCGGGCGATCGACGTCGTCGCCATAAGCGGTCGCCTTGAACAGCAATTGCTCGCGATCTTCCCAATCCTCGGCCGGGGCCCCCTTTGGCGGCGGCAGACGGCCCTGGTAGATGTCGCCCTTGGCGCGCAGGAAATCGATGGTCTCAGCGACCTTGTTGTTGCCGGCGTCCTGCAGCGAGCGCTCGGAGAAGAACACGTCGTGGCGGATGTTGAGCGCGGCGAGATCGTCCTTGATCTCGTCCATCATCATCGCGATCGCCTTGGCGCGCACCGTCGGCAGCCACGCGCCCTCGCTCATGGCGAGGAGCTTGGCGCCGTGCTCCTGCGCCAGCGCCTGCCCGACCGGCTTCAGATAATCGCCGGGATAAAGGCCTTCCGGGATCGCGCCGATGTCCTCGCCGAGCGCCTCGCGATATCTGAGGAACGCGGAGCGTGCGAGCACGTCGACCTGGGCGCCGGCGTCGTTGATGTAATATTCGCGCGTGACGTCACGGCCTGCGAACTCGAGCAGGCTCGCCAGCGCGTCGCCGAACACGGCGCCGCGGCAATGGCCGACATGCATCGGTCCGGTCGGGTTGGCGGAGACATATTCGACGTTGACCTTGGAGCCGCCGCGGACGCGGCCGTAATCGGCGCCCTCGCGCAGCACCGTCCGTAGCGCCTCGGCCCATGCGGCCGGCTTCAGCGTCAGGTTGATGAAGCCGGGACCGGCGACGTCGACCTTGGTGATCAGCGGGTCCGCGCGCAGCCGTTCGGCGATCTGCTCCGCGAGATCGCGCGGCTTCGCCTTCGCCTCTTTTGCAAGCACCATGGCCGCGTTGGTCGCCATGTCGCCATGGGAGGCATCGCGCGGCGGCTCGACCACCACGCGCGAGACATCGATGCCCTCGGGCCAGTTGGCTTCCGCCGCGAGCGCGCGGCAGACGGCGTGCACGCGCGCGAGCACGTCGGCGAACAGGTGCAGTGCTGAGGATGTGTCGGGCATGGGGGCCGCCTAACGCAAATCCGGGGTCGAGTCAAAGAGCCGCTGGTGCTCGGTAAGGGCGAAACGGTCGGTCATTCCAGCAATGAAATTCCCGATCCGGCGGGCCCGGTCGCCCTTATTGTCCGCTTCCGCCCCGACCAGCCATTCCGGCGGCAGCTCGCCGGGCGATGTGAGGTATTTTGCGAACAGGTCGAACAGGATCTGTTCCGCCTCGCCCATCACGCGCATGACCCGCTTGTGGCGATACATGTGCTGATAGAGAAAGCGCTTGATGGCGGCCTCCTCCTCGGCGACCGCGGCGGGGAACGCGATCAATGCCCGGCTCTGCTGGCGGACGTCCTGGGCGGATTGCGGTTTCACGGCGGCAAGGTTTGTCTGCGCATCGGCGAACACGGCGCCGATCAGGTGCGAGATCAGCTCGCGCACCAGCTCGGCGCCACGCCTGACGTCTTCGAGATCGGGATAATGCGCCGAGGTCTCGGCAATGATCTCCGCGGTCAGCGGCATCACCTTGAGGTCGTCGAGGTGAAACAGGCCGGCGCGCAGGCCGTCGTCGATATCGTGGGCATCATAGGCGATGTCGTCGGCGATCGCGGCGACTTGCGCCTCCAGCGAGGCGAAACTCCATAATTCGAGATCGTAGGTCTTGATGTAGTCGGCGATGCCGATCGGAATGCCGTGCTCGCGATAACGCCCGACCGGCGCACCGCTGCGATCGGTCAGTGGGCCGTTGTGCTTGACGATGCCCTCCAGCGCCTCCCAGGTCAGGTTGAGCCCGTCGAATTCGGGATAGCGGTGTTCCAGCGCCGCAACCACGCGCAGCGTTTGGGCGTTGTGGTCGAAGCCGCCAAAATCCGTCAGGCAGGCGTCCAGCGCCCGCTCGCCGGCGTGCCCGAACGGCGGATGGCCGAGGTCGTGGGCGAGCGCCAGGGTTTCCGTGAGGTCCTCGTCCAGCCCGAGCTGCCGGGCCAGCGCCCGGGCGATCTGCGCCACCTCCAGGGAATGGGTCAGCCGGGTGCGGTAGTGGTCGCCCTCGTGGAACACGAACACCTGGGTCTTGTACTTCAGCCGGCGGAACGCGGTGGAGTGGATCACCCGGTCGCAATCCCGCCGGAACGGGCTGCGGGTCCGGCTCGGCGGCTCCGCGACCAGCCGGCCTCGGCTGCGCTCGGGGTCGCAGGCATAGGGCGCGCGGGGGGCTGCCATTCCGACGGACACGGCGAATTTAGTCCCTATCCATTTGATTCTGCGTATGGTGACACTTAACTATGCCGGGTGCGGGATACCAAATGAATTGGGCAAGTGAATTTGGTATGACCGCGGGGCTATCGGAGATCTACGATGACGACTGACGTGACCATCAGTGACAAGGCCGCACGCCGGATTGGGGAGATCCTCAAGGGCGAAGGGTCTGGTGCGATGCTGCGGATCTCGGTCGAGGGCGGTGGCTGCTCCGGCTTCCAGTACAAGTTCGACATCGACCGTGCCCGCACCGACGATGATCTCGTGATCGAGCAGGACAACGCGGTGGTGCTGGTCGATTCCGCCTCGCAGCCGTTCCTCGCGGGCTCGCAGGTGGATTTCGTCGACGATCTGATCGGCGCCTCGTTCCGGGTCAACAATCCCAACGCCACGGCGTCCTGCGGCTGCGGGACCAGCTTCTCGATTTAACCCAACTCAAAATCTGAAAAACAACCTCGTGCAAAGTAGCCGGGAAGCCGGCGCGATGCATTCGGATTGAGCGAAAATTTACTTAGCGAGCCGCCCAGCAAACGTTAGGCGTCAGTCGTGACATGATCCCACGTTTGTTCCCCCTATCCGATAAGCCAGTATCACGAGACATCCTCGGCAGCGACAAGATCGAGCATGCTGCCGCTTGGAGCGCATGCCAGACCGCGGCGGCATCATAGCGCCACGGCGGAATCATTCCGTCCACCTTCATCAGACGTGGCGCGCCATTAGCGAAAGTCAATTATCAAATGCGCATTATCGATCGGCTGTTCCGTTGCTTCGTTCTATTCCTTGCAGTTGCCGCCCTCCCGGTGCCTCCGGTGCACGCTGCCGAAACCTGCCCGTTCATCAGTACCCAGGAGCTCGCCGGCGCGATGCCGGCGCTCAAATGGTCGTTGATTTCAAATCAGGACGGCCGCGGCTGCATCTACCAGGCCGGAGGCGGCAACACGATGATGTTGACCGTGTTCCGCAATCCCGACAAGGACCGCGCCAGGGAATTATACGCGACCTTCGTCAAGACGCTTGGCGAACGCATGCCGCTTAACGCAGTCGCGGGGATCGGCGACGAAGGCCAGGGCGGAACGAGCGCAGCCGGCGCGGAGCGACAGGAGGCCTCGGTCGTTGCCTTGTCCGGCGATTACATTCTGCAGATCAGCGTCTATCCGATCGGCCGGCGTGCCGACGACGCGCTGCTCGGACCGATCACCCAAGCCGCGCGCGTCGCCATCGGCAATGTCAGCAAGACCAGCGAGCGGTTCGGCACTTGCGAATGGCTCACTGCGGCGGATGCCGACGGCTTTCTCGACAAGAACACGCTGACGGTCCAGCGGACCGGTGGGGGCAGCTGCATGATGTTCGATCGCGAGGCCAACACCATGACGGTCGCGGTGATCGCGATCTCGCGCGACACCGTCATCAGCATGATGAAACGCACTGGCCCTTGCAAGCACGTCGCGATCCCCGAGCTCGGCAGTGAAGCGTTCGGCGAGCATTCCTGCACCAAGGGCAACGGCAATGCCGTCAACATCTTCGTCTGGAAGAACGGCAGGCAAGCTTCGATCCTGTTCGCGCCAGTCAAGCCGCATCCGGAATCAGGCTCGGTCGAGCGCCTGAAGGTGGTCGCCGCGCGAGTCTTTGGGAAACTGTAACGCGCTTACGCGCCGGTCATCTGCCTTTCCTCATCACTCCAGCCGGCCTCGTCCGCCCAGTCCGCCGCGAGCGGCGCAAGCTGCGGCTGGAGGGGCGCATCCGCTGACGCCGCATCCGTCAGCGCATGCAGCAGCGCCGCGACCAGCGCGGGCTTGCGCAGCGGTTTGGCCAGGAAGTCGGACATCCCCGCCTCGCGGCAGATCTTGACGTCCTCGGGGAAGGCGTTGGCGGTCAGCGCGATGATCGGCAAGGCCGCGAAGCGTCCGCCCTCGGCGCGGATCGCGCGGGTCGCGGCAAGGCCGTCCATCTCGGGCATGCGCACGTCCATCAGCACGATATCGTAATCGCCTTCGGACACGGCCGCGACGGCTTCGACACCGTCGGTCACGACGCGCAACTCGACGTCGAATGCGCCGAGCATCTTGCTGACGACCATGCGGTTGACCGCGTCGTCCTCGGCGACCAGCACCTTCAGCGGTCGGTCGAGGCCCGCGATGCGCGCCCTGAGATCGTCGGCTTCCTCGCGGCCTGCGTCCTGATCGGACGTTTGCACCTGGCTCCACGGCAGCACCAGCGTGAAGCGGAAGGTCGAGCCTTCGCCCGGCGTCGAGGTGACACCGATGGTGCCGCCCATCTGCTCGATGATGCGCCGGGAGATCGCAAGCCCAAGCCCGGTGCCGCCGAAGCGGCGGCTGATCGAGGCGTCGGCCTGGGCGAAGTCGGAGAAGAGCTGGCCGAGCTTCTCGGGGGCGATCCCGATGCCGCTGTCGGTCACGCTCCACTCGACGGTGGCGAGCAGATCGCGGCAAGCCTGACAGACAGCTGTGATCGTGACTTCGCCTTCGTCGGTGAACTTCACCGCGTTGGAGGCGAGATTGAGCAGCACCTGGCGGATACGCGCGGCATCGCCGCGCAGCGTCGGCGGCAGGTTGGGATCGAGCTCGACCTTGACCGCGAGCCCCTTGCCCTTGGCGCTCGCGCGCACGACGGTCGCCACTGCTTCGACCAGCGCCTGCGGCGCGAAGTCGATCACCTCGAACGCGAAGCGTCCGGCCTCGAGCTTGGAAAGGTCCAGGATGTCGTTGAGGATGCGCTGGAGATTGTCGCCGGACTCGCGGATCGTGGTGACGGCCTCGTGCTGCTCCGGATCGAGTTTTGTCTCCAGCAGCATGCTGGCAAGCCCGAGCACGCCGTTCATCGGCGTGCGGATCTCGTGGCTCATCACGGCGAGGAAATCCGATTTGGCTCGGCTCTCGGCCTCGGCCTTTTCCGCGCGCCAGCGTTCGGTCACGTCGCGGCCGAAGCCGCGATAGCCGAGGAATTGACCGTCGCGGTCGTAGGCCGGCTTCGCAGTGAGCGACCACAGCCGCGCCTCGCCGCCGGCGACCACCTTGAGGTTCATCTCGTGCAGCGGTTCGGCATGCTCCATCAGGCCGACGACGTTGTAGGCCGCGCTCTTGTCTTCGGGGCACAGCATGTCGAGCACGTCGGCGAAATGCGAGCCCTTCAGCAGCGGCAGCGGCAGCTGTGCGACGGCCGCGAAGCGCTCGGGCACGTCGACCAGATGCCCTTCGGCGTCGGTCTGCCACAGCCAGTCGCTGGCATTCTCCTGAAAATCCTTCAGCAATAGCGAAATGATCTCGGTCTGGCGCTCGAGCTCGAGCTGGGCCTTGAGATTGCCGAGGAACAGATTGCCTTGCGAGACGATGTTGCGCGCCATGAAGAACGCGAACAGCAGCAGGAACAGCGCGGTCACGAGGTAAGGCCCGGTGCCGCACAACAGCAACGCCCCGGCGCAGGCGATCGTCGTCATCGCGAGATAGACGAGGCCGGCGCGCGGGAAGGTCGAGAGCGTGAAGGCACCGCCGGACATCATGCCGACCATCAGGCAGGCGAGAATGAGCTGGCTGGTCGGCTCGATGCGGCTGAACAGCGCGACCGGTAGCGTGCCCCAGATCGCGGCGAGGAAAAACGCCTGCCGCAACATCTGCCGCGCGGCACGGGGCGAGGCTTCCTGCGGCGGGCTCTGGTGGGAGCGCCGCCACGCGCGCACCGCGAGCGAGGCGGTGGCGGCGAGGGTCAGGCCCCAGATCGCGAGAAAGTCGTTCCAGCCCCGGCCCCAAAACAAGATCAGCACGATGGCGACGTTGAGCATGTTGACGGCCATCGTCACTGGGATCAGCCGCGTCACCGCGTCGATCTGTTTGGCGCGGATGCGGCTCAGCTCGCGCTCGCTGAGACCGGCTGTCAGGCCGTCCTCGATCTCGTAGCCGCCGAGCCAGTACAGGAACGCGCCGATCAGCCCGTCGCGGGGCTCGGTTCGCTTCATGGATTTGTCCGGCCGTCCCATTCGAAAAACCTTTTCACGATCAATGGCCCAGGCCCGACTTAAGCCGGGTTAATTTTGTGGGAGATTTCGCGGCGTCCTTGACGGGCGCGTTTGCATTTTGTTCTAACCATGGCCCCTGCCCGGAGCCGCCAATATGCCCATCAGAATTGCCACCTGGAACGTGAACTCGGTCCGGCAGCGGATCGACCTGCTGCTGACCTGGCTGAAGGAGTGCCAGCCGGACATCGTCTGCCTCCAGGAGATCAAATGCGTCGACGAGGCCTTCCCGCGGCTGGAGATCGAGGCGCTCGGCTACAACGTGGTCACCCATGGGCAGAAGACCTTCAACGGCGTCGCCCTGCTCTCGAAGCTCCGGTTCGACGAGACCAAGTCGGGGCTGGCCGGCGACGACGAGGACGCGCATGCCCGCTTCCTCGAAGGCGTGGTCACCCTGAAGCGCGGGGTGCTGCGCATCGCCTGCCTCTATCTGCCCAACGGTAATCCGGTTGGGACCGAGAAATATCCCTACAAGCTCAAATGGATGTCGCGGCTTCTTAAGTATTCGAAGGAACGCCTCAAGACCGAGGAGCCGCTGATCCTCGCAGGCGACTTCAACGTCATCCCGCATGCCCGGGACGTCCATAATCCCGCCGCCTGGACCGAGGACGCCCTGTTCAAGGCCGAGACCCGGGAGAGTTTTCAGTCCCTGCTCGGCCTCGGCCTGACCGATGCGCTTCGGGCCGTCACCGACGAGCCCGGCCTCTACACCTTCTGGGATTACCAGGCCGGCGCCTGGCAGAAGAACCACGGCCTGCGGATCGACCATCTGCTGCTGTCGCCACAGGCCAGCGACCGGCTCGCCAATGTCGGCATCGACAGCTATGTGCGCAGCTGGGAGAAGCCGTCGGACCACGTGCCGGTGTGGGCGGATCTCGATCTTGAGGCGGCGTGAGGCCGCCTCGACCCATCACTCCCGGCGACCCTGCACCCATTGCTCCAGCATCTGCAGGCACATGGCGCGATCGTCGTCGGAGGCCTTTGCGAAGGCACGGTTGTAGTTTTCCTTGATCCAGGTCTCGTCGCTACCTGCGCTGTCACGCGCCAGAGTCAGCCACATAAGGCCGCGCGCGGCCTGCCGCGGCAGGCGATCGCCGTTGAACAGCATCTGGCCAAGCAGCGCCTGGGCCTCGTGTTGGCCCTTCTGCGCGGCGAGCCCAAGCCAGCGCGCGCCGTAGCGGAAATCCTCGCGCGAAGCGTCCGGCGTCTTCAGGTACAGGCGAGCGAGATCGTATTGGGCATCCGCATTGCCGAAATAGGACGCGGCATAGGAGAACATCTCCCGCGCCCGCTCCTGGTCCGGCTTGACCTTCGAATTCGGGATGCCGCTGAGATAATAGCGGCCGAGCGCCACAAAGGCGTTGGCGACGATCTGCGCCTGCGGCGCGGATGGGCTATCCTCGGCATGCGCGTTGGCGATGCGGGTGAAATACTCGAACGCGCGCACATCGTCCTGGGCGACGCCGTCGCCATTGGCGTACATGCGGCCGAGCTTCCACTGCGCGATGGGGTGGCCACCCTCCGCGGCATATTGCAGGGCGCTGAGCGAGGTTTCCTGGGTCACGACCGCCGGCGGTACATTGCGGACCTTGCCCGCTGCACCCGGCAATGTCGTGACCACCGGGATGGTCGCATCCCTCTGGCTGACGGGGGCGCCGTCGAAGGCGAGCGCCGGCGCGGCCAGCGCGGTAGCCCCCAACACAAACGCAACGATGGTACGCCTAGATGTCCGCATAGCACTGTTTCTCGTGCGCGCCGCCCGGATGGGTTACTGCCCCACCGACCGCTGGTCCAACCTGCTGAGCATATTTCCAGAGCGCGCCCGTCGTGTGGTTAGTCGCGCGAGCGGTCCATTTGGTCTTGCGCTGGGCAAGCTCCTGGTCGCTCAATTTTACGTTAAGGGTACCGGCGACCGCGTCGATCTCGATAATATCGCCGTCCTCGAGCAGCCCGATCGGGCCGCCGATGGCGGCTTCCGGCCCGACATGGCCGATGCAGAAGCCGCGGGTGGCGCCGGAGAAGCGGCCGTCGGTGATGAGCGCGATCTTGCCGCCCATGCCCTGGCCGGTCAGCGCCGCGGTGGTCTGGAGCATTTCCCGCATGCCGGGACCGCCCTTGGGCCCCTCGTAGCGGATCACGATGACTTCGCCTTCGCGGTAGGTGCGCTTCTGGACGGCCTCGAAAGCATCCTCCTCACGGTCGAAGCACCTGGCCGGACCGGTAAACCTGAGGTTGGACATTCCCGCGACTTTCACGATCGCACCTTCTGGCGCCAGATTGCCCTTCAGACCGACCACACCGCCGGTGACGGTGATGGGCTTGTCTGCCGGGTGCACCACGTCCTGGTGCGGATTCCACTTCACGCTTTTGAGGTTTTCGGCGATCGTTCGACCAGTGACGGTAATGCAGTCACCGTGGAGAAATCCGTTGTCGAGCAGCGTCTTCATCAGAAGCGGTATGCCACCTACTTCAAACATGTCTTTGGCGACATAACGGCCGCCCGGCTTCAAATCCGCGACGTACGGTGTCTTTTTGAAGATTTCGGCAACGTCGAACAGGTCGAACTTGATGCCGGCCTCGTGCGCGATCGCCGGCAGGTGCAGTGCAGCATTGGTCGACCCCCCGGACGCGGCGACCACGGCGGCGGCATTCTCCAGCGCCTTGAGGGTGACGATGTCGCGGGGCCGAATGTTTTGGGCGATCAGCTCCATGACCTGCTCGCCCGCGGTCATGCAGAAGGCGTCGCGAATTTCATAGGGGGCCGGAGCACCGGCCGAGTACGGCAGCGCCAGCCCGATCGCTTCGGAGACGGTCGCCATTGTGTTGGCGGTGAACTGCGCGCCGCAGGCGCCCGCCGAGGGGCACGCCACGCGCTCGATCTCGTCGAGGTCCTCGTCCGACATCGCGCCGACCGAGTGCTTGCCGACGGCTTCGAACATGTCCTGCACGGTGACCTGCTGTCCGCGGAAATTGCCGGGCAGGATCGAGCCGCCATAGATGAAGATCGATGGCACGTTGAGGCGGACCATCGCCATCATCATGCCCGGCAGCGACTTGTCGCAGCCGGCCAGACCAACCAGGGCGTCATAGGCGTGACCGCGGATCGTCAATTCGACGGAATCGGCGATGCATTCGCGCGACGGCAGCGAGGAGCGCATGCCGTCATGGCCCATCGCGATGCCGTCGGTCACGGTGATGGTGCAGAATTCCCGCGGCGTGCCGCCGGCGGCCGCCACGCCCTTCTTCACCGCTTGCGCCTGGCGCATCAGGGAGATGTTGCAGGGCGCGGCCTCGTTCCAGCACGAGGCGACGCCGACGAAGGGCTGGTGGATCTGGTCGGTGGTCAGACCCATGGCGTAGAGGTAGGAGCGATGGGGCGCGCGCGCGGGGCCTTCCGTCACGTGACGGCTCGGCAGCCTCTTCTTGATGTCGGTCTTCGCGTCCATCGCAAACCAGTTTCCCCGGCCAACCCTTTCAGACCCGAAAAATCAGAGCCAAGATTTTGAATCGACCTTTTGAGTCGACCTTGGGGATTTCTCGTCGCCTTCCGGGACCACCGCTGCCGCTAAAACATTAGAGTGATTTTATTCATGTTCGGGTGTGGCCAAAAAGCGGCGTCGATGCGAACGGACAGAGATGATGGTTAAATCCGTATCGAGTGTTGCACGGACGGCACAATCGTGGCCCAGAGGACACGGAACGAGCTTACTGTGATACCCCGCTGGGCGGGCCGATCCACAACTTCAGATTTTCCAGCACGCGCCCGACGCCTCATTTCGGCGCGCTAACGAGGCCCCGCCAGGTGAGTCGGCGCTTTCAGCCTCGCCCGCCGCGTCTCCCACATGCGCTGCAAGGGGCGTTGCTGCGCCCGTCGGGGGGCCAGAGCGAAGTGTGACGCACACTCTCTCCACATCGTCATTGCGAGCGCAGCGAAGCAATCCAGAATCGCTCCGCGGCGGCAGACTGGATTGCTTCGCTGCGCTCGCAATGACGGATCAAGGTGCAGCATCGCCTTCCTCCAATGCAGACTCAACTTGCAGACACAGTTTCGCATCCTCGCGGCTGATTTCGCCCGAGCTTTGCTTGGTTACTCCACCCTCAAATCCAAGAGGGCACAGGGAAGGCCGGGTGCCGGCTGGCACCCGCGGTCCGCCGCGCGAAAAGCACACGCAGGAAAACCGCACAGCAGCATACAGGTGGTGCCAATCACTCGGCCTTCCCTGCGCGAGGAAGTGTTTTGTGGAATTATCCCATTGAATTTGTTCACATATTTATCTGATTGTTCACATTTGTGTCGCGATTCGCGTTAGTGCCTTGGTGCGAAAAATATTAAGCGCCATAGAGGCCTGTGGAGAAGTTTAGGCGCCGCCCATGACCTCTCAGCAAATCGGCTTCGGCGAGACGCGCTTAGTTCGTGCCAAAAATTGTCGCTAGACACACGCTGGATGCGCTCGCTACTTTAGCTGATATTTCAGTAGTAGCGTACGGGTGGCGGGCGTGAGCTTTCAGCTGTCGATACTCAAGATCCTCGCCGGCCAGCCCGATGGCCGGGCCAGTCTTGACGTCGTCAAGCAGCACCTGGCGCTATTCTACACCAGCGGATCAGAGTGGACGGCCCGCATGAAGCGTCTGGCTGAGCGGGCACCAGACCTCGACATCTTCGGCCAAAAGCTGATCGCGCGCGAGCCGGGCGAGTGGCGTATCACAGATGCAGGCCGGGCATTGCTCTTGGCGGTGGAGCGGCCGCCTGCGATCGCATCTGAAGAACTTACACGCGACGAGCTGATTGAGCACCGACCGGCCAGCGAGTTCCCACCACCCCCCCCGCCGCCGCCGCCACGTCGTCTGGAAGATCACAAGCGTCGCCGCGGCATCCGACGCTGGATCGCACGAACGCGCAGGTCGGCGTAACAGCGAACCGACCACCTGCATCAGCTCCTCGACCGGAAGTGACTAATGTTGGGCGTCGAAGAATCGTGGCGGATACCGTGACGACTTATCCGCATAAGATCACCTTCTGCGAGATGCGCGCCTCCAGCGTCCGAGACGTCCTGATCTATTGCCGCGACTGTCGCTGCGGCCATCACATCGAGATCAATGGCAACTGCTGGGCCGATGATGTGCGCAGCGGCCGGGCAAACTGGCGCGGTTTGCCCGGTTGTCCCATGGGAACCGTCGAGAAACGGTTGGCAATCCCATTTAGGGGCGATGCTTTTTCGGGTTTAGGTACGCCGTCGGCGTTCGCGTTTTGGCATCGAGCGAAGTTGATGCCACCGGCGTCTCGCCCTTGGCCTCTTCGTATCCAATTTCACGTCGCGGCCAGACAAAATCGTCGGCGCGACCGGCTGGTGCCGACAAAGGCTCGCCTTTGACCAAGACCCGCGCGGCTTGCGCATCGATCGTCACCGGCCGCGACCCTGGACCGCCTTGCAATTGATCTGTGCCGACAGAAGGGGCCACCAAGGGGACGATCGGCCCGGCCAACGGACGCGCCGGCTGACCTGGCAGCGCATTGGCGTCGGGCGTCGATGGTTCGGTCGGCAACGCAATAGGCGCGGAACGCGCGGCCAACAGCCGCGTGACCTCGCGCTCGACATAATGTGCGAGCTTGCGCGCGCCGGCCTTGGTAAAATACACGCCGTCGGGTGAGCGCAACTGTCGGACCTGACCTTCGAAGTCCGGACCCTTTTGCAAGAAACGGCCGGCATCGTCGACGAAGCCGTCCCAAACATCGACATAGGCGACGCCGGTCTTGCCGGCCACATCGCGATAGAGCGAATCCAGGAACAATGTGTCGCGGCTCGCCTTAGGGCCATATACCATCGGCAGACCTACCCACAGCACCGGCACACCCTTGGACTTAAGCACGCCGATCATCTCTTCGATTTTTTTCTTGTAGAGCTCAACCCAGCGTTCCTCACGAAATTCATAGAGCCCGTTGGGCGAGCGAGTGCTTTTCTCCAACGCGATGACCGGCGGCGCATCGCTGTTGTCGGCGGCATCGGGCGATAATTCGGGATCCACCGCCCTGTCGTCGAGCTTTCTGCCTGCATCAGGTTTCACGGCGGATTTTGCATCGGAAGGCTTGCCATCGGGTTTGGCCTTAGCATCCTTCTCGCTCTTCTTGTCCGACGATTTGTTGTCGGATTTATCGGTCGCCGGTTCGCGGATTGCGACACGGTCATCGAGACCGAGCATGACGACAATGGCGTCTGCTTTTTCGGTGGCGACAATGCCTTTGGCCGCGGCGGCCCAGTCGGTCGGGTCCCCCTTCGGTTGATATTTGATTAGGCCGGAGACGGTCCTATGTCTTCGGATCACGCCGATGTTGGGTTGTTCGGCATAGGCATCTTCAAGACCATAGGCTAGCCAGTCCGCCATGGCGTCACCGATCACCAGAATGTAGCGCTCTGGGATCGTGTCACGTTTCTCGGGCGGCGGAGCCTTTGAAAAATCCTCGCGCACTTGCGATGGTGTTTGCCGCCTCTCCCAACGAGGCTGGGGCGCGCGCTGTTGGTACGGCGCAAACACGTCATTGCCAAACCAGCGTCCACCGAACCCACCGGCACCGCGCTGTGGCAGCGGCCGCTGCTGTCCACCGAAGTTGAAGAACTGCGCCGAGGTGGGCCCGACAACACCCAGCACGATCGCCACGGCGATGGCTGACGCAAGCAGCGGCCCCCTCAAGATAACCATGCACGGCCTTTTTGGACTATTTGGCATGCTCTGCCCCACGGAAGGGCGGATAAGTTGACAAAAGCTAGTGCTCAAACTCGCATAGTCGATCACTTCGGACAACGAGCTAACATTCTCCTGTATCCGCCGCGACCACCTCGACGTCTACGTCGCCGCTATCTAATCTAAGATGTCGACGTGCCAAGTGGTTCCGACGTCCGAGATCTCCGCTGGCGTTACCGCGATCTTTTTCACCGATCCACATTTCGGCTACTCGCAAATTTGCGGCGAGACCCTTGGTAGACTTGGTAGACAACTCCTGACGCGTAATGGACCCTTGTACATCGCCGTTGCTTTGCAGAGTTGTATCATGGATTGACAAAACAGCGGGCGCGGCGCCGTCGATAAGAATGGAAACTCGTGTGCGGACAATTCAGTCCACGGCTCCGTCCTTCTCCGACTGGGGCCGTACCGTTTCTGACAGCAGCGCCGGACAGAGCCATCAACGCCGTTCCATCAAACGGACGGCCGGATTGCTGTCGGCAACCGCAGGGATGGCACCGCTATTCCTTCTCGGCGGGGATGTATAACGTTGCCATCGTTAAGAGGTGAACAGCAGCAGTTCCTAGTTTCTTCATTTTTTCGTCCCCAACGTAGACGCCAGCCGCATGGTGGTAAGCCATGGCCACCGTTGCGCAGGCATCTGTGACGAAGTCATCAACCTTGTCGTCAGTGCTGAATCGCCCAACGCGGTCCAAGACCATCTGCAAAGCTGCCTGAGACGTGGCTTCAGCAAACCGTCGGTCGTCCTTTTCAGGCTGGCCTATCAATTCGGCTGGCTGACATTTCTTGCTGATGTCCTCAACGGCGCGATAGAATTGAGGCTTTCGTGTTTGATCGGCATCTAAGTAGCTTTTCAAGAAGCGCCGCGTCTTTTCTTCTAGATGTTTACGATCTTGTTTAACTTTCTTCCGGCACTCACGCCGCTCGGATTTGAACCAGCCAAACATTGGCACCGCCCCTTACCCAATAGCTTTCGTCGCCCCGCAGAAGTTGCGCGCAGCTACCATCGCGAGTAACTCGTTCGCGTTCAATGATTTTGTTCGCCGCAAAGGTCCAATTTTGAGCTGCCATCCACGGCGTAGCGTCAGTGCACTGTGTTCAATTGGGCCGTCGTTCTGCACGGTGTGCTGAGCCAGCCGTGACATGACCGTTGGTGCCGTATAGTGTAGGGGCGCAGGCGGAAGGGGAAATGCGTCCACCTTTTTTCATCTTTTGATTGGCTCTAGCGTGGCTAACCAGGTCGTCCACGCAGGCTCATAGCGGGGCTTCGCCTGGTTCTTCGCGCATCCCAAACCGCTCGGAACTTGCGCGGGGCAGCATGTGGTCGCGACCTTCCATGCCTAGGGAGGGCGGACAGCGACTGGCGAGACCTTCGATTCCGGTGGGCACACAGCTGCGCACCGTACGCTGCCTTTCGGATCGCGACGAACCCTCAGAACGGGAAATCTGTTACCGTGGTGATTAATAACCGCGGCCCATTCACGCGCGGGGTTACGCTTGATCTTTCTCGTAGTGCCGCCGGCGCGATCTCAGGATGCAAGGAACGCAGTGGCTGTGCATGCCCTGCGAGGCCAGGGCGTCGGTGCTGGCGCAGCACCTCGTTTGCACCCGAGCTACGTTGACAAGCTCGAAGCGCAAGGCGGACCCACCCGCAAGGTGATCGCTTCCGCGATGGTCAGCATATTCGTTGCTTCACGCGCAACGGTCACGACTGGGCCGACCGATCATCGTTGACGCTGCACGCCGCCTCAAGACCGCATCGTTCCTGATCGACGGCGAGGCGGTGGTTAAGCGCGAAGACGGGACGCCGGACTTCGATGCCCTGCGCAGCAGGCGCCGGCGCAGCGATGCGGTGGTGCTGTTCGCCTTCGACATGTTGGAGCTTCACGGCGACAACCCGCGTGACTCGCTGGCAAAAAGCCGATTCCGAAATTCTTAACAAATTCGGACCAGCCTCCCTTGAACGACGGGAGGTGTATCATGCGTACTCATGACTTCGTGTCCGATGGATTTCTCGCGCTAATCGCGACCGGCCTTGTGGTGTTGTGCTCAGGCTTGCTCGCTATCGCGTTTAGCTAAGCCTGACTCTAAGGCTTCGGGGCTACTCCAATGACAGACCATCCCCCCAAAGGTCCCCCAGATCCGAACGAGCTAGCCAAGTCGATCATAGACGGTGTGACGGGGCAGCAACCGAGTCCAGTTGATAACACTTATCTGGTAAAGGAAGAACGGGCCCACACGACCTCACGGGCGCCGGCACGGCACACCGAGATCGCCAAGAAGGCTGCGCGGTCGAAGGAATAGCCACTGCCACGGCTGCCTGGGCTAGAAAAGCCCGCCCGGGTGAACCGGCGGGCCAAATTGGCCAGCGCAGCGACACGTGCAGCATTTCAAAAGGACGCGCGACTGCTGTGAGCGGTTGATCCCTGGGAGTAGAGCCAGCGTCGCGGGCGCCTCGTTTCGGACAGCCGTCGGTTATTTCAATGAGCTGCTGATCGACCCGAACTTGTCGTTCATCGTACTACCGAGGTTGTTAACAACGGTGATGATGGCAAGTGCAATGCCGGCTGCAATCAGGCCGTATTCAATCGCACTTGCACCATTTTCGTCTGCGACAAAGCGCTTAAGCAAAGCCACTCCTACCTACTGTATTAGTCGGTGAGAACGGCGCTAGCCTAGGTTTTCACCGATTTTCAGTGAGGTAAATTGCCGTTCTCAAATGATTTTCAAATTCTGAGGATTGACCTGACCCGACGGTAGGCCCGCAAGCAGAGCGGGCCGACCAGCGTTTGCCTATCCGTCGAAACTCAGCAGTCGCAGAGTTGGTGGCGAACGGAGTTTGTGACGCACGTTGAAGATTTGAACTAGCGCGCGATCGCGGGCAGCAACCTTCTTGAGAACGATGCGCAGAGTTTCCTCCGTCAGCCTCATCTGATTTCGCATTTTTTGCCGCTGAAATCGCGACAATAACGGTGACGCCAGATAGTGCCACGCCTTATCAGGAAATTGCTTCAACGCATGCACATCTCGATCCAAGGTGTCGCCCATAGGCGCCCCCACCATCGAAAGTACAGCGAACCGAACATACGTGAGTCGGACGCTGCCCGAAGGGGCACGGTGAGAAACCCGCCGGCGTGAAAGCTTGTCAGCCCAGCTACTCATGGGCATGAAAAAGCGGCCGCTGCGAGTGGACAGGGACAGCGACGGCCTCTTTCGATTGCGAGTCCCAGAAAGGACACGCTCATTCTGTCGACGGATGGTTAACCTATAGTTAAATCCGGCAGCGTGAACCGCCCCCCTTCACCACCCGCACGAAGCCATTTTGCATCCTCGGCGAAATCGTCCTGAAACAGAGGGGGCGACACGCTCGTGTCGATCAGACGAAGCCGAAGAGAAATGATGTTTGACCTCGGATCTGACCTGCCGGACGACACTCTAGTTGAGATGGTGCGCTTGCCCACTCGAATCCGAAATGCAGCAAAATTTGCCGGACTGAAAACGATAGGCGATCTCCGACAAACCACCGATAAAACCTTCGCTAGCATCCCAAATCTAGGCCCCGGGTCTGTCAAATGGTTGCGCGCGCAGCTTAGCGAACGGCTGAGTCCTGCAACAGCGTCATCGTCAGCCACGAAGGCGACGGGGAAATAGATGGACGGGCTTTCGTCGGTCCAATTGCCGCATTGGCTGATGATCGTCGGGGCTATTTTCGTGGTGTCAGGTTTCCTTGGTCTTGTCTTTAGCCGGAACAAGCAAGCTACGAAAAATCCTGCGCCAATGCCGCGTGTACCGCGCCCCCCAGATACCGACTTGGCAAGGAATGACCGTACACCTCCATCCGCCGAACATAACGACGGCCCCAGGGCCAAAGTCCGGACAGGATCGTATCGCATGCGCTTGCGCCGCCACGATGGCGGTTTACGGCTCTAGGATGGACACGGGCAGCACCGGTTGAGCTTTCTAGGCCCCCGCGAATCATGCACTCTATCGCACTAATTTTCAGCTTTTATAGAAACGAGGCTGCAAATGGACCGGCCTGCCGTGCTTAAAACCCTCACGGTCGCAATCGACGGTGTTGCACACTATGGGACGTATTTCGTCCAGAACTCCGTCGTGTACGTGCAATCGGCATTCGGAAGCAAAGCAACCCATGTTGGGGGCTCCTTGCCCGAAATGACGGCTAAGCTACTCCTCTCAGAAATCATTCGCGCCCGCGCTGAGGCATCACACTGAACACAGAATTGCGCTACCGTCGGCTTGTCGAGATCGGCTGAAGGCGAAGGAGACATGAATGCCGGCGCGGCCTAGTCACATTCCGCATGCCATAGAGCGCGCCTCCTTACAAAAGATGAGCCTGACCAAGGGTCTTCGGGCAGAACATTTGTATCCAGCAGGTAAGCAGATTATTGCCGGAATGTTGAGGAAGGGCTGGATCGAGAAGCAACCTGACGGCAGCACCTATTGCATTACCCCTGCGGGCGACGCAGCATTGAGGGCGATTATTCCCACGAAGCGCTGAGCGCGGGGGAAACAACCGACAAGCCATTCGCTCCGAAGCCATTCGCCGGAAGTGGAGTTGGGGCTGGGCGAAGCGAGGGTAGAACTCCATGAACATCGATGATGACCCCGAGATTGAGTATTCCCAGTTCTGCGAAGAGGTCCGCCGCGACGGAACCACGGTAACGCTCCAAATCTATCGACTGAAGGGCGGTACTGAAGGCTGGTCGCTTGAGGTTGTTGATAGCGAAGGCGGTTCGACGGTGTGGGAAGACTTGTTTGCAACCGATGAAGACGCTCGCGACGAATTTTACCGAACGCTTGAGACGGAAGGCATCCATAGCTTCGGTCATGATCGTCCTTCAGAATCGTTGCACTAAATGATTGGCATCAAACGCTTGGTCGAGATCGGGCTGAAGGCGAAACCAGACTGAGCACTGCGACGAACCTTGCTGGAGTTTAAAAATGAAGTTTTTGGTGCTAACCGCATTAATTTTTGTGAGCTGCCACGGCGCAGTCGCCCAGACACCCGAATGCTCAACGATACCGAAGGCTCGTGAACGATTGGCTTGTTATGACCGGGTTACGCCACCATCGCCTGCAAAGCCTGTGGCGACCAAGCAGAAGCAGGCGGCGGCCCCTGGTGCTCCCCGTAATCAAGGATCGATCGTCGACGCGCTGGCGGTTGAAAACGCAAAACTGGACGCAAAGCTGAAGAGAGTTTGTCGTGGGTGCTAAGAGCAACAATACGATCGATCGGGGCCTGAAGGCGAAGGGGAAATGACGGACAGCGACGAACGCTTAACTGACCATCCTCACGTCAGTTTCGATGCGCCGGCTGTCCTTCCGAAATGGGCATCACTCGACAACCACAGGCGCGCCAGCGCTACCGGACCGTATTTATTGGTCGAGGGCGCCCTGGATGAATGCATCCGGGCATTCATGGCTAAGCCGGCCCACCAACGGCATCTTTACGAGATTCATTCGGAGCCTCAGGCGCCGTTAATAGCCGATGTCTTGTCGGGACAAATCGTCGCTGAACTCGCGCGGCTTCGGGATTTTCTCTGAACTTGGCGCGTGGGAAAGTCGAGATCGGGCTGAAGGCAAAAAAGAGATGACTGAGGTGAAATCCCCCAAAACCGAGACAGAAGTTCGAGGGCTGCTACGTCGCGCCGCGAGACTGGGCCACAACAAGAGGGATTCCACGCCCTCGGCGCTAGAGACGGACCCAAACCGCGAGTTCGCCCGGCTGGAGAGGGACCGGCCTGCAATGTGGTTCTTCGGCACGTTGCCGATTTTTATGATCCTCTATGCCATCTGCGCGAAGATCGGGGCGTTATAGAGCGGCCCCCTGGGCAACGTTAGCGTGCGTCCGTTGGCTACATTGCGCCACTTGACGCTTCGAGGGAGCAGCGGCCGAGGTGACCTTCGGTCTTCATGTGGCCGATGATGGGCTCGATGGCAGAGCGGCGGCGCAGCTCGCGCTTGATGACGCCGAAGACGCCGCGCTTTTGGCCGGACGCGCTTTTGGCCGGAGATGAAGACGCGACGTGGATTTTGAGCATTGTGGCCGCGGTATCCCTTGTCGACATAGGCCCGCTCGATCGGACATCCGGTGAGCGTCTCGGTCCGGTCGATGACGTTCCGCAAGGTGTGACCGTCGTAGGGATTTTCGGGCAGCGAGCTGGCATGCAGTAGGAACAGGCCGCCGGGAGCTCGGCGATGGTTGGTGACGATGGAGGCCTTCACGCCGAACTCGTAAGGGGCGGCGGCCTTGCCTTTGCCGATGCATTGCACCTCTGGGGCATGGAAGGAATAAAGCTTCCAGCCGCGCTGGCGCTGTTACTGCGAGCGGATCTGCGAGGCCCGGCCAAGCGGGAGGGCGAATGCCTCCTCCAGTGCCGGCTGGCCCTCGATCCTGCGGCGGATGTCGCGGATGATGGGTTGAGCCCCTTGATCGCCGCATGAAGCAGCTTGGCATCGCTCGGAAAGGTGATGGCCTTCGGCTGCACCGTGGTGTCGACGGTGACGCGCTTGAAGTCTTGGCCGCGTAACGCGCCGCAGCAGCAGCTCCAACTTGTCGCCGAGCCGCTTGCGCCAATGGCTCAGGTCCGAGCGCTCGTGCGGCAAGGCATGCTGAAAGAACTCTTCCCCGGTGAAGAACTGGAAATACGGGTCGTGAACCCAGCGCGCGCAAACGCCCTCATCGGACAGCCCCTAAGTGTGCTTGAGCAACAACAGCCCGATCATGAAGCGGGTCTCGATCCCCGGCGGGCCGTTCTCGCTGTAGAGCGGCGCGACCTCGCCGTCGATCCAGTCCCAATCGATCTTGCCGGCGAGCTGAACCAACTCGTGCTTCAGATTGATGATCTGGTCCAGCCGCGCCCGGAACAGATCGTTCCATCCCGTCGTCCTGTGCTTCTTCGGTCGCATCGCCCTCCGATGCACCCACAGAATCATAGTCCGCAGGGAAAGAGAATCCACAAACGAAATTGCAGGGTTTGGCGGCCTCAAGCATCTTCATTTCAGAAGAGTAAGATCAACGATGAGAATGTGTCTCATCGTTGTCAGCGTGAGCGCACTTACGGTCATGGAGTTGGGGACACCATCGCCCACGAAAACAAATGCGCCAGATCCGATCGACCAACTCACAGTCGACGTAAGTGTGGCACCTGACACCTTAGAGGCCGCTGATCGAATTGAAATCTACCATTTGCTGGATGAAGCATCGCCTCAGCCGGCCTCGCCCGTTGAACCAGCAGCACTGCCAGCGGACGTGACTATGACAACTCTAGTTTCCAGAGATTCGAGCACCGTTGGTCTGGATGCCAACGATAGAATGGATGTCGTAAAAAAGCTGAAACCTAAGCCGAAATACACAGGTCATCCTGACAAACCTCGGCCGAAGCGCACAAACGCCAACAAAGCTCCAAAACTTAAACCATCCAAGGTGGTCGTCGAGGTCAAGCCGTGTGGTCCGAATGCACTTGATAGCCTGCTCCACGCAGTGAAATTGTCCTTACGATGCCAGACCTAACGCAACAATTCTCTTGCGATATTGAGGCGTACGGCAGCAAACCCGCGCACCTGGCTCACCTCCCAAAGCAAACAGTCATCACGGACGAAGTCAGGCCGCCTCGCCCCAACGAGCGCGGAGCTAATGATCAATCGCGAGATACACTTTGCGTGGCAATCGCGGCGATCATAATAGCTATGATCGCATTGGCTGTTATCCTGGGTGCAGCGTATCATCAAGGCGAGTCAAACGGGATTCCAAATGCAACGAGCAAACTTTCTAGCGCCACAGCCCTTCAGATCGCGGCGATGCTTTCGGACAGCCTCAAGCCGCGTCCGCTCAGCTGGCCCTGCGGCGCAGGAAGGCCGGAACGTTGAGAACGTCTTCGTCAATGAAATTTTGCGCAGGAGAGGGGCGGCTGTGCGGATCGAGGCCCTACGGAGCCACATGGCGGGCATATTCCGGATTCGGGTCTGCCGGCCGCCGCGGGGGCTGGCGGGCCGCTGGGACAGCCGGCGGATTCGCTAACTGCGACGGCGGGGGGGCATTACGCTCGAGGCCGCCGGCGATGTGACGGCTGACGTTGCGTAACCTGCCGGCGAGTTCTGTGAGCAAGCTTTCTGCTGGTTGCGTCGGGCAAGCCGGATCGGGATTATCGATGCCGGTCGCCACCACCGAAACGCGGACCATGCCTTCGAGGCTTTCATCAAAACACGCGCCGACGATGATGTTGGCGTCCGAGTCGGCTTCTTCGCGAATGCGGGTAGCGGCTTCGTCGACCTCGAACAACGACAGGTCCTTGCCGCCGGTGATCGAGATTATGAGGCCACTGGCGCGCTTGATCGAGGGATTCTCGATCAATGGATTGGAGATCGCGGCCACAGCAGCGTTGAGCACGCGCTTCTCGCCGGAAGCCTCGCCTCTGCCCATCATCGCTTTGCCCTTCTCGCGCATTATGGCGAGAACGTCGGCAAAATCGAGATTGATCAGACCTTCCTTGACGATAAGGTCGCTGATGCAAGCCACACCCGAATAAAGCACCTGATCGGCCAAAGCGAATGCATTTGTGAAAGTCGTCTTCTCGTTGGCCACCCGAAACAGGTTTTGGTTCGGGATGATCAGCAGGGTGTCCACGACCTTTAGCAATTCCGCGATACCGGCTTCGGCAAAACGCATCCGGCGCTGGCCCTCGAAGTGGAATGGCTTGGTGACTACACCGATGGTAAGAATGCCAAGCTCGCGTGCGGTCTTGGCGATAATGGGCGCTGCCCCGGTACCGGTACCGCCGCCCATGCCAGCAGTAACAAATACCATGTGTGCGCCGGTCAAATGATCGCGGATCTCGTCGATTGCTTCTTCCGCTGCGGCGCGCCCCAGTTCGGGCCGTGAGCCAGCGCCAAGGCCTCCGGTTACCTGAGTGCCCATCTGGATGACGCGCGTGGCCATCGACATGGTGAGCGCCTGTGCGTCGGTATTGGCGACGATGAAGTCGACGCCTTGCAGACCGGCCGCGATCATATTGTTGATGGCGTTACCGCCGGCGCCGCCGACCCCAAACACGACAATGCGCGCCTTCATCTCGCGAATATCTGTGATGTTGGTCATGTTTACCTCCCGGTGCTCGAAGAACGAAGCACGATTTGCTATCTGCATGCCTTGCGGTCTGCTTGCACTATGCTAGCGGCTAGATGTCCCAGCCGGCGCGTAGCTTGTCCGTGGCCGTCGACCAAGCTGCCAGTTTGGCAACTGGCCCGCAGAGCCGACACCTCATCTTCAAGCCGTGCGATCATCTCCAGTGCCGTCGTAGATTCAGCAGCCGCCTGAAGCAGCTCAGCCGCCAGGCGATCGGCGCGCTCGCGTTCGCACTCCAAATCTGCTTTGTGATCGGCCGCCGTTATTTCGAGCCGCGCGACTTTGGCCTTCAACGCCTCAATCTTTGCTGCTACTAAGGCACTGCTGCTCGGCCGACTCCGTGGTGGCCGGGACTTATGCGGTATTTCAGCGAAATCGACGCTCACAAGTGCTTTGCCGCCATCCGAAAATGCGCGCGGTAGCTTCAGTCGCCGGGTAAGCGAACGAGCAGCCTTTTGCGAGATGTTCAGGCGGGCACCTAGCGCGGCATAAGTCAGGATCTCAACGGACATCGGCTGCTCTCCTATAACGAACTATCCGGCGGTCGGCAGCGATGACTGATCGACAACCCCAGGCCAAACATAGGTTACTGGCTACACGATCCCTGAATTGAGCGATTGCAAGGGCCTTCGCCGTTTATGTTCGTTCTGAGCTGAACACCGTTTAAGGGATGTCGCTTTCGGCGATCATGTCGCGACCGCAAACGACCTCTGGACACCCTCAGGCACCTCAATATCGACTTCAAGCGTCGAAACATGCTTGCTCCTGTCCATCTTGACGGTGACCTTTTCCGGATCCACCACGATATGCCGCGATACCACCGCAAGGATCTCTGCCCGAAGCACTCCCAGCAAATCAGGCTCGCCGCGCAAACCGCGTTCGTGCGCCAAAAGGATCTGCAACCGTTCCCGTGCAACAGGCGCGGAAGCAGTACGGCCACCAATGAGCCGTCGCAAATTGATCATGCGGCCCTCCGTCCGAGTAATCGATTCATCAAGCTTTTGCGTTCGACGGGTACGGTCATCGTGACAGTCTCACCCATCAGACGACGCACCGCGTCTGTGTAAGCTCGGGCCGGCGCACTGGCGGCGTTGTTCAGAGTAACCGGGGACCCAACGTTCGACGCTAATAGAACTTCCTGGCTCTCCGGAATGATTCCGAGCAGCGGCGTCGCGAGAATTTCAAGAATATCGTCGATCCCGAGCATTTCGCCACGTGATGCGCGCGCTGAATCATATCGGGTAATCAGTATATATTTCTCTACTCGTTCGCCGCGCTCGGCCTTGAGTGTCTTTGAATCAAGCATCCCAATGATACGGTCGGAGTCGCGCACCGATGAAACTTCTGGATTTGTTACGATGACCGCCTCATCGGCATAGCGCATCGCGAGCAACGCCCCCCGCTCGATACCCGCCGGGCTGTCGCAGAGAATCCAGTCAAATTTGGTGCGCAGGTCAGCGACAACATTTCCAATCCCCTCGTCGGTCAGGGCATCCTTGTCCCTGGTCTGGGATGCAGGAAGCAACCACAGATTTTCCAGACGTTTATCGCGAATGAGTGCCTGCTGAAGCTTTGCAACGCCCTGCACAACATTAATGAGGTCAAACACGACGCGGCGTTCCGCCCCCATTACAAGATCGAGATTCCGCAGACCGACGTCAAAGTCGATGACGACGACTTTTTCTCCCATTTGCGCCAGCGCCGCCCCGAGCGCAGCTGTTGAGGTCGTCTTACCGACGCCGCCCTTGCCAGACGTCACGACCAGAACTTTCGCCATTGTTATCTCCCTACCGAATTAGCTTAGCGGTGTGATCTTCATAGTGGTGCCTTCCAACCACGCCTGTGCCGGACGATGGCGCAGGGCGACGTCTATTTCTTCCGCGGTCTGGTAGTAGCCGTTGATGGCCAGCAATTCGGCTTCAATCTTTTGACAGAAGATCCGTGCTGTGGCGTTGCCGCTGGAACCCGCCATCGCACGGCCGCGAAGCGCTCCGTAAACATGGATAGACCCGCCGGCGACGATCTCTGCCCCAGAAGCGACCGAACCCAGCACAGTCACGTCGCCCTCGCTAACGATCGATTGACCAGAGCGCACTGGACTGTCGAGCAACAGCGAAATTGGCTTTGGTTTAGGCTCAGGCTTCTTCGGTTCGTTCTGGGCGAGCAGGCATGGTCGTCCACCCGTCAGTAAAGGCGGCATGCTCGTCGTGAGCTGAGCGGCGTCCACGCCCTCAATGCCGAGGATGCGGATGTTTCGTTGCTCCAGGCTTTTGATGAGGTGGGCGATAGCCGATTGGCTAAGGTCAAGCGGGGACAAATCGAGCGTCACCGGCTTGCCAGCAAAAAAATCGGGCGAGCGGGCAAGAGTTACATCTATTTCTTCGAGCCAGCCCGCGATCGGAACGACTGGGCATAAGGCGAGCGTGACAAAGGAACGGCCTCGCATCCGGAACGATTGACGTGTGGCCTTGGCAATCGGGTCCATTGTCGCCGACTCGTCGTTCTTACTGAATAGTTAAGGATCGGCGGTCTTGGTTAACAGGTGGTTAATGCGTCGGAGGCGGTGCAAAGGTCTGGTTCGGGTGTACGCCGTACAAAGACCGCTCGTTCTGTCACTCCCTTCGATAAAACCGGAGAACCGTCGGGGCGGAGATTTCTCGGCGCGAACGCGGCACGATTGCGACGTGCCCAAACCCTTTCGATTTTTAGACTCAATTTCGACTCTCGACTCAACTCACTTTGGAAAACTGAGGGGTGCATCCGGCAATTGATTGGAGGATCAATTATGGAAACAGATCATCCGTCGCACGACAAACAAGTCCACCTCGCTAAGCCGTCGCTTTGGGTTGCCGAACCCACCGACGACTCGCTCTCGCCACTTGAGAATGCCCTTCGAGAGGATGATGCTTCGCTTCGGGATGACGAACACACCGACGACGTTCGCTCGCTTCTTGAGGAGCATACCCGACTTCGCGAGCTTGTGGTTCGGCTGTCGGACCTCATCTGCAAAAACGTCACTCACGCAAGATAACGCGGTTGCAGTATCATGGCAGAACCGTTGCCAGTGTTGGCGGGCGCGTGCGCCGCGCCCTCGCGGCCGCTCGCATCTACACTAACCCGGTATGGACAGCGGGAGAAACACGCACCTTGTAATCATGGGCAGATACGCTAATTTTGCCAGTTTCTTGCCCATGAATGGGGAGGAAACCGTCAGCATTCCCTTTCCGTTCCCTCCAGAGGAAAATCGCTGGCTTGGTCCCGAACGGTTGACGGTAAGTGGTCGGTAGCTGGCCTGGCGGATGCGGCATCCAAATATACGTGGCACGGAAAACACTTTACCGAGAACAAGGCCGAGTTTGATCGATTGGCCGCCGATTTGCAGTCCGCTATCCAACGTGATTCCAATAGCGACGTTTGCACCATCTTGCGGACGATAATGCATTGGGGCGGTGTAGATAATAGTTATCGCCAAAAGGGAACCTTTGGGTGGATCGAACGAAACACGGATAAGATTTC
>NZ_PYFX01000070.1 GCF_003020115.1 Bradyrhizobium sp. MOS002 | reverse complement strand
GTCGCTGGCGCGGTTGTCGAGCGACTGTGCGGTGAAGAAGTTGGTGGGATTGTCCAGGGCCGAGTTGACGCTCTTGCCGGTCGACAGACGGCTCTGAGTGGTGGCGAGAAGATCAGCGGTGGACTGGAGGGAGAGCAGGTTCTGACGAACCGACGAGGAGAGAACAATACCGGACATTGAGTGTTACCCTTCTGGTACGCAACGCAACAAACTTCGATTAGGATTAATCGATGTCCGGGACGGTGAACACAGACGGCTAACAAAGCATGAAGCGTGTCGCGCCAGTCCTTGCGCGGATTCACCATAAGAGCGATCGGAGCCATCTCAGGCTCGTCCATATCGTCATGATAGCATGATGCTTTTTCGCGCAACGACCCGGCGTTTGCGACTTGTCAACCATAACTCAGAGTAAGCAATCGGCTGCATCCGAATGCATCGTTGCACTTCGTCGAGCGGCACTCTGATGCCGTTGCAAAAAGAAAGCGGCGGAGCCGAAGCCCCGCCGCAATAATCGTCTTACGATGTCGTCCGCTTGTTAGCGGAGCAGCTGGAGCACGCTCTGCTGCGACTGGTTGGCCAGCGACAGCGCGGAGACCGCGATCGACTGGCGGGTCGACAGAGCCTGGCTGTTGGCCGCCTCGGTGTTGGTGTCGGCCAGGGTCAGGTTCGACGAACCGGTCTGCAGCACGTTGATCAGGCTCTTGTTGAAGTCCTGACGCACCTGCACCACCGAGAGGTTCGAGCCGAGGCTCGACGCTTCCGAACGCAGCGTGCTCGACGCGGCGTTCAGGTTCGACAGCACCTTGTTGGTCGCGGAGTTGTCGATGAAGTCGACACCGCTGGTCAGCGCCGCGAGGCCGAGACCCTTGGAGTTGTAGGTCACGCCCGTGATGCTGAGGTTCGACTTGCCGGTCTCGTCGAACACCAGCTTGAGCTGGTCGCCGTTCAAGAGGTTGACGCCGTTGAACGAGGAGTCCTGCGAGGTCGTGTCGATCTGGTTCAGGATGTTGTTGTACTGAGACACCAGGTTCGAACGCGAGGTCTGGGCAACCGTATCCTGGACGGGGCTGGAAGCCGTCGAGAACGTCAGAGCCGAGGTCAGCGTGCCGCCGATCGCACCACCCGCGGCGCTCGAACCGATGGTCGAGGACGCGTAGTCGTTGGTGGTCGAGACCGTCAGCAGGCCGTTGGCGTCGATCGTCGCCGTCAGGTTGTTGGCCTGAAGCTTCGTGTTGAGCTGATCGAGCGTCTTGACCGTGCCGCTGGTGCCGTCGCCGAAGGTGACATTGACCGCCGTGCCGCCGTTGAAGGAGGAGAAAGTCAAGGTCTTGCCGCTGAGGCCACCGACGCCGGAGGTGCGGGCCGCGGTGAACGCGGTCGAGGTCCCGGTGTTGCCGGCGAAGCCAAGCGCATTCAGCGCATTGCCTGTACCGGTGATCGACAGGTCGGCATTGACGCCGGTCGAGAGCTTGAGCTGACCCGAGGCGTTGATCGACGAGTTGGTCTGGCCCGTGGCGGTCGCAAGCGTCGCGGTGCCGTTGGCGTTGACCGTCGCGGTCTGCACGCCGGTGGCAAGGTCGATCGCCTTCAGCACGTCGTTGACCGTGCCGGCCTGCAGATAGACCGTCGAGTTGCCGTTGCCGTCAGTGAGGACGTTACCGCTCGTACCATAACCGCTCGGAACGCTCGGAGCACCGGTCGAACCCGGGATCGGCGCGTTCTTGAAGGTGATGACGT
>NZ_PYFX01000007.1 GCF_003020115.1 Bradyrhizobium sp. MOS002 | reverse complement strand
TCACTCGACGATCGGTTACCTCAGCCCTGTTGAGTTCGAGCGCAAGGTGGGATTAGCTTAACCCGCTGTCCATCAAACCGGCAGCAGCTCACAGAACCTTCGTTTACTTGAGCAGCTTTGTCCGGATGATCCGGGCTACATTCAATCATGGATCAGGAAGTTCGACCGGCAGAACGGGATCGAACCTGAAGCTCCTGCGAAGTCTCGCCGGGAGCGAGGTGTTGCGTCACCCAAGAAGGCCAGGCGCGGCGACCGAACCAATTGAGCTCGGGGTTGCCTGCGCTCGGCGCCGGTCGCTAAGGCCAAGAAGCGTTGGGCTAGGCAGCTCGCCGCTTTTTCCGGGGAGCGCTCGCCTTGGCCTTCAACTTACCGCTCCCGGTATTCGACAAGCGAGCCACACCTCCGAGTGCAGCTGCAAGGACTTCGCGCTGAGCATCTAGCCAATGCATCTCGGCCTTACCGTGCTCACAGCCGTTTTCAACCCACAGCTGGTACGCCCGTTCGCGAATGTTTTGCTCCAGATCAGACATCGTGCTCCTCCGATTTCGGAGCGGCATCCTGCCGGTAGACGGTTAACAACATTTCAAGCCGGCGTATGGAACAAGGCTGTCCGTCGCTTGCCTGGCTATGAGAGTTCGTCCCGACATCTGCTATCAGCAGCTTTGAAAGCATTGGAGCGGGTGAAGGGAATCGAACCCTCGTATTCAGCTTGGAAGGCTGCTGCTCTACCATTGAGCTACACCCGCGACAGGGGCTCCCTAACACGGTCGGGCGGCGGTCTCAACTACCCAGGATCAACTGCCCAATTGAGGACTTTCCGGCGCCGCCCGGCCTTGCGAACGGCCGCTGGTTCCTCCCGACCCGCCTCCCCTTAACAACACCGGAATTGCCGCCTATATTGAAATCTTCCGCAACCAACGAAAGGAGGTGATCCAGTGTCTCTTACCAAGCGCTGTCACCTCGCTGGGATCGCCCGCTAAGCTTTGAAGAAAGGCTTGGCATCGGGGCGCTCTCAGCCCTGGACCAGCGAGCAAGAATCGGGCGCGACGGGGCCTCCCCGCCGCGCCTTTTCTTTTGGAATCATGAGGGCGGCTCGACGGCTCAGGTCGTGCGAAGCCGCTCCCGCAGCGCTACCGCGGCGATCAACAGCCCGACGCACCAGGCCATGGCCGCCCGCGGCGGCTCGCTGCCGAGCAGCACAGTGAAGATGCCCGCAAGCAGACATGGCGCGATCGCCTTGCCGGACCTGCTCGCGAGCGAGAGCAGGAACGGCATCGCGGCGATCGATATCTGCACGACGTTCATGGTCACAGGATGTTTCGCAAGCGTTGGGCTTAGAAACCGCAAACGCTCATTGCGCGCGGGCGCTTGCCGCGCCTGCTTTCGACGATGCGCTCGCCGCCGCTCTCGGCCGAGCTGCCGTAATAGCGGTGGTGGCCGCTCTGGTCATGCAGATCCGCAGCGTCCGACTTTCCCGCCCGACGCGCGTCGCAGATGATCTTGATGGTCGACATGGCCGCCTCCGAAGTGTTCTTGGTGGCCATCAGTCGCGCCGCATTCGGGCTGCGTTCACACCTTTCGGCCGCAATCGGGTTTCGGGAAGGTTTCGTCGCCGGACCCGCGACGCAATATTTTCTCCAGCCCCATTGTCGGCCGCGACGGTGGTGATACGTCCTTTGGACGCGCGCAGCGAAAATCAACGAGGTGACGATGCTTTACGCCATCCTGGCCTATCACGTGGAAGACGAGATCTTGTCCTGGACGCCCGAGAAGGACGCCGCGGTCGTGGCCAAAGTCATCGAGGTTCAGGCGCCCCTCCGAGCAAGCGGACATTTCGGCCCGGCCGCCCGCCTGGATGGGACGCGAAAGGCCCGCACCTTGCGTGGCCCCGGCGCGGGCGTGGTGCTGGACGGCCCGTTTGCCGAGACCAAGGAGCAGCTTCTGGGCTTCCACCTCGTCGAATACGACACGGATGAGGAGGCCATCGCGGCCGCGCGGACGCTGCGCCAGGTCAATCCGTCCGCGGTCTATGAAATCCGCCCGGTCAAGCTTTACGTGCCGGCCGACGGGTTCGGCGCGCCGCCCTCCGGCGAATGAACGGCAAGCCTATGTGTTCGGCCCGGTCGGCCCGACATAGAAGCGCCGGATCAGCAGGCCGCCGAAGGCGATGAACCACACGAACGGCGCGACTTGCGGCGCGAACGTCGCAACGACCGTGCCCGGGATAAACACCAGCAGCGGAAACAGCGAGGCCATGATCTCGTGGCGCCAGCCGCCCAGGATCCTCCACCACAGCCAGGCATTGAGGCCGGCGATCGCAGTCAGGTGCAGCCCGTACAGCACGGCGACCGCACTGCTCATGGGGTAGTTGGTGTAGAGGCCGTTGGTCACCGGCAGCAGCACGATCGACAGCAGGAAGAACAGATTGAGGATCACCGCGCCGCGGCTGCCGACGGGCTGGCGCGCCAGCCGCCGGTGATGACTGATCCAGAACACGCCGGCGATGATGAAGCTGAGCGCGAGACCCGCGAGCTTGCCGGAATAGACCCGGGCGAGATCGTTCCAGTCGGGCGCGCTGGTGAAGACCGCGGCCCTGGGCAGGTCGTAGGCGAGCAGCGTCATGGCGACGCCAAAGATGGTGTTGCTGAGCGATTCCAGCCGCCGCATCTCGAACTGGTCGGATTTGAGCTCGGTCATGCCGGGGGGCGCGCTTTTCGGAATGGAACCTGGGGCCGTCTTGTCCCTAGGTCTTAACATCGGTCCCGTCCAGACGCATTGCGATTCGCAGCGGGATCGCCGACTCTGGCTGTTTCACCGGGGCGATTCGTGGCGACATATCTGGACACGCTCAATGCGGAGCAGCGCCGCGCCGTGGAGCATGGCGTGGCCGATGGCGCGACCGTGGGCGGGCCCCTGCTCGTCATCGCCGGTGCGGGCTCCGGCAAGACCAATACGCTGGCCCATCGCGTCGCGCACCTGATCGTCGCCGGCAGCGATCCGCGCCGCATCCTTTTGATGACGTTCTCGCGCCGCGCCGCGGCCGAGATGGCCGGCCGGGTCGAGCGCATCGCCCGAAAAGTGCTCGGCGAGAACAATGCCGCGATCATGCGCGACGCGCTCGCCTGGGCCGGCACCTTCCACGGCATCGGCGCACGGCTGCTGCGCGAATATGCCGAGCGGATCGGTGTCGATCCTGCCTTCACCATCCACGACCGCGAGGATTCCGCCGACCTGATGAACCTGGTCCGGCACGAGCGCGGATTGTCGAAGACGGAGAGCCGCTTTCCCGCCAAAGGCACCTGCCTGTCGATCTACTCCCGCTGCGTCAATGCCGAGATGGAGATCGAGAAGGTGTTGGGGGCGCACTATCCCTGGTGCGCAGGCTGGGCGGCCGAGCTGAAGGGCCTGTTCGCGGCCTATGTCGAGGCCAAGCAGGCCCAGCACGTGCTCGATTACGACGACCTCCTGCTCTACTGGTCGCAGATGATGAGCGATGCGACGATCGCGGACGAAATCGGCGGCCGCTTCGATCATGTACTGGTCGATGAATATCAGGACACCAACCGCCTGCAATCCTCGATCCTGCTGGCGCTGAAGCCGGACGGACGCGGCCTGACCGTCGTCGGCGACGACGCGCAGTCGATCTATTCGTTCCGCGCCGCCACTGTCCGCAACATCCTGGATTTTCCGCAGAGCTTCTCGCCCCGCGCCGAGATGATCACGCTCGACCGCAATTACCGCTCGACGCAACCGGTGCTGGCGGCGGCCAACGGCGTCATCGGCCTGGCCCGCGAGCGCTTCACAAAGAACCTCTGGACCGACCGCGCCGCCACGCAAAAACCACAGCTCGTCACCGTGCACGACGAGGCCGACCAGGCCCGTTACATCGTCGAGGAGGTGCTGGCCAACCGCGAGCAAGGCGCGCTGTTGAAGCACCAGGCGGTGCTGTTCCGGACGTCCTCGCATTCGGGCCCGCTCGAGATCGAGCTCACCCGCCGCAACATTCCCTTCGTCAAGTTCGGCGGGCTCAAGTTTCTCGACGCCGCGCATGTCAAGGACGTGCTGGCGCTGCTGCGCTTCACCGAGAATCCGCGCGACCGCGTCGCCGGCTTTCGCATCCTGCATCTGTTGCCGGGCATCGGACCTGCGACGGCGCAGCGTGTGCTCGACCAGATGGCGGAGAGCTCCGATCCGCTCGCCGCGCTCGGCCAGCTCCCGGTGCCGCCGCGCACCGGCGCGGACTGGACCGGCTTCGTCCGCACCATCGAAAATTTGCGCTATTCGGAATGGCCGACCGATCTCGAACGCGTGCGGCTCTGGTACGAACCGCATCTCGATCGCCTGCACGAGGATTCGGAAACGCGCCGCGCCGATCTGATGCAGCTCGAGCAGATCGCAAGCGGCTACGCCTCGCGCGAGAAATTCCTGACCGAGCTCACGCTCGACCCGCCGGACGCGACCAGCGACAAATCCGGGCCACCCTTGCGCGACGAGGACTATCTGATCCTCTCGACCATCCACTCGGCAAAGGGCCAGGAGTGGAAATCGGTCTTCGTGCTCAACGTCGTCGACGGCTGCATGCCGTCGGATCTCGGCGCCGGCACCAGCGCCGAGCTCGAGGAGGAACGCCGCCTGCTCTATGTCGCGATGACGCGCGCCAAGGACGATCTGCACCTGGTAGTGCCGCAGCGCTTCTTCACCCATGGCCAGGCCGCCAAGGGCGATCGCCACGTCTACGCCTCGCGCACCCGCTTCATCCCCGAGCAGCTCGTCTATCTGTTCGAGCGCACCGCCTGGCCGAAGGCCGCCGCCGGCGCGGCCCGCACGGCCGCGCAGGGCCCGAAGGTCGACATCGGGGCGCGGATGCGGGGAATGTGGCGCTAGGCGCCCAGCCGGTCGAACTGGACCTTGCCTGCCTTCATCACCAGCGGAATGTGCTCGCCCTGGCCGAGCAGGCAGGCCACGTCGCGGAGCGGATTGCCGTCGACCACCAGCAGGTCCGCAATGGATTCGGGCATGATGCGACCGAGCTTGCCCTCCATGCCGAGCACCTCGGCGCCGACCAATGTCGCACTGGCGATGACGGCGCGCGGCCCGAGAATTTCGGCGCGGATGCGGAATTCGTCGCTCTGCAGACGCTGCGACGGCCCGAGCAGGTCGCTGCCGAACCCCATCTTCACGCCGGCGTCGCGGTAGATCGTGAGCGAACGCAGGCCGGCGTCGCGGACATCGGCGATCTTGGCAACGCTCTCGGGCGGCAGGCCATATTGGGCGCCCTCGTTGGCCAGCGCCTCGTAGGTGACGAGCGTCGGCACCACATAGGCGCCCTTCTCGGCCATCAGCTGCGCGGTCGGAGCATCGACCAGGTTGCCGTGCTCGATGGTGCGTACCCCGCAGCGCACGGCGCGTTCGATCGCGGCAGCGGTGTAGGCGTGGGCCAGCACATAAGTCTGACGCCCGCGCGCCTCCTCGACGATGGCGCGGATCTCGTCCTCGGAGTAGCCGAAGGCACCGACCGGATCGGTCGGCGAAGCGACGCCGCCGGAAGCCATGATCTTGATCTGGTCCGCCCCCATCTGCAGCTCCTCGCGCGCCGCCCTGCGCACACCGTCGACACCATCGGCAACGCGTGCCAGCGCGCCGACACGCACGCAGCAGGGGCACGGTGCGTCGCTGGCGAGGTAGTCCGAGCGGGCCCGCATGTCGCCGTGCCCGCCGGTCTGGCTGAGCGCGCGTCCCGAGACGAACAGCCGCGGACCGTCGGTGAGACCGGTCTCGATCGCCTGCTTCAGTGCGTGGCCGGCGCCGCCGGCGTCGCGCACGGTGGTGAAGCCCCGCCGCAACATGCCGCGCAGCAGCAGGGTCGAGCGCAGCGTCACCAGCACGTTCGGCATGTGTACCTGCTGCGCCAGATTGAGCTCGACGGCGATCGCATGCACATGCAGGTCGATCAGGCCGGGCATCAGCGTCTTGCCCTTGAGATCGACGGTGCGGTCGGCTTCCACCTGGAGCGGCCGATCGGAGACCTCCTTGATCAGATTGTCCTCGACCAGCACGTGATGTCCCTCCAGGAGGTCCGCCTGAAGCGGATCGAGCAGAGCGGCGTTCTTGAAGAGCACACGGGACATGACGACTTCCTGTCTTATCAGGACTGGGTGAGCAGCGCGGGCAAGGCCAGCTGGGCGAATGGAAGGCACGCAGCGACATCGTCCTCGCCGTACCAGCCTGCCTCATGGAGCAGATTGAGCGAGCCGAGCGTGCGCCCGCGCCAGCGCACGGGCATGTTGAGCACGCTTTCGCAGCCGAGCGAAGCGATCAGCTCGTGATCGGAAAACACCTCGCGCAGATCGTCCCGGGTGCGGCCGATATAGGCCTCGCCGCGGTCGAGCACGGCCTCGGTCCACGGCCCCTGCGCCAGGCGCTTGCGTCCGCCCGCCGGGTAAGGTCCGGCGAGATTGGAATACACGCGCGCTGCTTCCCTTGTGTCGTCGTCATAGGTCAGGATCGTGAACAGCTTATGCCCGATCGCCGATTTCAAGGCCTCGTCCAGCGCCGAGAACAGAGCCTCGGGCTGATCCGCCCCGCCCTGCGCGGCCGCCACGGCGCAGAGCAACGGATCGGACCGGCGTTTCGTCTCCCTCATGCGACTTCACCCGCCGCAATCTCTTCCAGCGAACGGCCGCGCGTCGGCACGCCCATCACCACCACGGTGAGCGCACCGATCAGCAGCACACTTGTGGTCAAGCCGAACACGCCGGCGAAGCCGAAATTGGGATAGAGATAGCCGACCAGGATCGGCGAGACGATCGCACCGATGCGGCCGATCGCGGAGGCGAGCCCGGCGCCGGTGGTTCTGACCGCCGTCGGAAATACCTCGGCGGTATAGGCATAAACGCCCGCATAGGTGCCGTTCATGAAGAAGGACAGCAAAATTCCCGCCACCATGATGTGCTGGTCGCTCTGCGCGAAAGCAAGCCCGAGCGCGCTGGCGCCGCCGAGCACCATGTAGGAGGCGATCGTCGCCTGTCGGCCGATGCGCTCGTTGAAATACGCGGCGCTGAAATAGCCGGGAATCTGCGCGCAGTAGATCGCGATCGAATAGGCGAAGCTCTTGGTGATGCTCATGCCGTTCTGGACCAGAAGGCCGGGGATCCAGACGAAGAAGGAATAGTAGCTGAACGTGATCGCAAGCCACATGATCCAGGTCATGATGGTGATGCGCGCCTGACGGCCGGCGAGGAGCGCGGCGAAATTGGCAAGCAGCGTCCCACCAGTCCCGGCAGGCGCCGTGGCTTCGACGACCGGTTGCGGCAGGACATGGCCTCGGCTCGCAAAGCCGGCCTCGATCCTGTCCAGCACGGCTTCGGCTTCCTTCTCCCGGCCCCGGCTTTCCAGCCAGCGCGGCGATTCCGGCAGCGCCCTGCGCCACCACAGCAGCATGACGACCGGCACCGCGGTGATCACCAGAACGATGCGCCACCCGTTCTCAGAGGCGGGCACGATGAAATAGCCGAGCAAGGCTGCCGCGACGAAACCGAAGGAGAAAAATCCGGCCAGCGCGCCCGTGAAACTGCCCCGGTAGCGCCGCGCCACGAACTCGGCGAGATAAGGCGCGATGATCGCGCTTTCGGCGCCGGTCCCCATGCCCGCGACGACGCGTGCGGCGAAGAAGGACGACCAGTCGTCCGCCGCTGCGCTGACGATGGATGCGACGCAGTAGAGCGCCAGCGCCGACATCATCACCGCACGACGGCCTATCAGGTCACCCAGCGTGCCCGCCAGCAGCGCGCCGAACAGGAAGCCGATATAGGTGCTGCTGCCGAGCACGCCGATCTGGATGCTCGACAGATTCCAGGTCGTGCGCAGCACCGGCAGGATGAACGCCAGCACGGCCGCGTCCATCGCGTCGAACATGTAGCCGAGCCCGCCCATCAGCAGCAGATGCGTGTGGAAGCGCGCAAATGGAAGGCGCTCGATGCGCGCCGAAATCATCGACATGAAAGTCCCCTCTGTCTGGCGGCCCGGCACTCCGCTCTTTCCCGAGGGAACCATAGACAAGGAGATATTATCGTCATAATTTATAATCATGATCTAGTACATCACTATGGTGAATGTTCTGTCGTTCCGAACGCTCGACCTCAACCTGCTGAAAGTCTTCGAGGCCCTGATGACCGAGGGCAGCGTCACGCGGGCCGCCAACGCGCTTCTGATGACGCAGCCGGCGGTCAGCAACGCGCTCGCACGCCTGCGCGATTCGCTCGGCGATCCCCTGTTCGTCAGGTCCGGCACCGGCATCCGTCCGACCCAGCGCGCCGTGGTGCTGTGGGAGCCGATCGGCGAAGCGCTTGAAACCGTTCGCGGCGCGCTCGACGAGCAGGTGTTCGATCCGCGCCGTGCGCAGACCGAGTTCAGCCTGTCGATGTCGGATTACGTCGCCTCGCTGGTGATGCCGAACCTGCTGAACCATTTCGGCAGTGTCGCGCCGAAGGCACGAATCCATACCGTCCCCAACACCGTTGTGGAGATCGCCGACCAGCTCGAAGACAATCGCGTTGATTGCGTGCTCAGCGTCTATGTCAACGAGGCGCAGCAGCCGGCCGCCATCCGCTCGCGCTCGCTGTGGACCGTCGACTACGCCTGCTTCATGCGGCGCGGTCATCCCCTCGCGGCGGTGAAGCGGCTGAGCACGCGCAGCTTCCTCAACGCGGGTCATGTCGATGTGAGCCTCGCCGGCAAGACCTTGCCGTCCTACGACCTCTTCCTCGCATCGCGCGGCCTGTCGCGCAACCTGGTCGCGACCGTCAATCACTACAGCGCCGCCTACGAGGTCGTGCGCCAGTCCGACCTGATCGCCGTGCTGCCGAGCGATTTGCGCTCGCAATCCCGGCACGCGCCGTTCCTGCACGCGATGCCGCTTCCGCTCAAGGCCCCGCCCCGCATCGTCAGCCTGTTCTGGCACCAGCGCAACGACACCGTGCCAGCGCAGCGCTGGCTGCGCGAGACCCTGGTCGAGATGTTCGCCAGGTCCGACTGAAGCCGCGGGCGGCGAGACCCGACACCATGAAAAAGCGGAAACAATGGGTTTCTCGAAGCAGCATTGTTGCACCGGTCGCCACTGCTTACCTCCAACCCAAAGAAATCCCCTCACCCAGTGACAGGCGCACAAGCCGCGCCCGCAGAGACCTCATCAATGACCGCACCGCTTGAATTCGGACTGGACACGTTTGGCGACGTCACGAGGGACGCCTCCGGCGCAATGCTTCCGCACGCGCAGGTGATCCGCAACGTCGTCGACGAGGCAGTGCTGGCCGACGACCTCGGCCTCGACTTCATCGGCCTCGGCGAACATCACCGCGCCGACTTCGCGATCTCCTCCCCTGAGACCGTGCTGGCCGCCATCGCGTCGCGGACCAAGCGCATCCATCTCGGCTCGGCCGTGACGGTGCTGAGCTCGGACGATCCGATCCGCGTCTTCCAGCGCTTCGCGACGCTCGACGCGCTCTCGAACGGGCGCGCCGAGGTGATCCTCGGCCGCGGCTCGTTCACCGAATCTTTTCCGCTGTTCGGCTTCGACCTGCGGGCTTACGAAGCTCTGTTCGAAGAGAAGCTCGATCTGTTCGCTGCACTGCTGTCGCAGAAGCCGCTGACCTGGGAAGGCAAGCTGCGTCCGCCCCTGAAGGATCAGCTGGTCTATCCCCCGGTCGAGAACGGCACGTTGAAGACCTGGATCGGCGTCGGCGGCAGTCCGCAATCGGTGGTGCGCGCGGCGCATTACGACCTGCCCTTGATGCTCGCGATCATCGGCGGCGATCCCGCGCGCTTCGCGCCCTTCCTCGATCTCTATCATCGCGCGTTTAGGGAGTTCGGCCGCCCGGCACAGCCGATCGGTGTGCACTCGCCCGGCTATGTCGCCGAGACCGACGAACAGGCGCGCGAAGAGCTATGGCCCGACTACAAGGCGATGCGCGACCGCATCGGCAAGGAACGCGGCTGGCCACCGATGGGCCGCGACGAGTTCGTGAACGAGGCCGAGCACGGTTCGCTCTATGTCGGCTCGCCGGAGACGGTCGCGCGCAAGATCGCCAAGACGGCAAAGGCACTCGGCATTTCGCGCTTTCAGCTGAAGTATTCGGCGGGCCCGCTGCCGCACGAGAAGCTGATGAAGAGCATCGAGCTCTATGGGCGGAAGGTGGTGCCGATGGTGCGGGAGATGATGGGGTGACTTGCGCGCTGCGAAAGCTGCCCTGCGCCTTTAGGCTACGGAGCGGTAGCCTTCGTTAGCTTCGCGTGATGCTGATCTGGGCTGGCTTGCCCAGCCGTAGCTCGCGAAGCGAGCGAAGGATGGTGGGGGAAGAAGGACTCGAACCTTCGAAGTCATAAGACGGCTGATTTACAGTCAGCTCCCTTTGCCACTCGGGACACTCCCCCGTTTGACGGCAGCACAATCGGGCCGGACCTTTCCGGCGACCGAAGACGGCCATGAAACAAGAAGCCGCAACAGCCCGGATGGGGACGCGACCGGGCGCGGTTATCGGCGAAGCGATGGGGTAAAGTCAACCGAGGCGAACAGCTAAAATCGCCCCCGAAGCCACCCAAATTGCCATATTCCGGAACCCGTGACACAAGCGAGCCCATGAAGGATCGAAAATTCAACCCGAGGGGGCCCCGCGGCGGGTCTAAGCCCTTCAACAGGCCCGGAAAATCGGCCGGTCGCCCGGCCCGGCGCGATCGCGACTCGGACACCGACGGGCCTGTCATCCTCTATGGCTGGCACACCGTCACCATGGCGCTCGCCAACCCCCAGCGGCAGATCCGCAAGCTGACGCTGACCGAGAACGCTGCAAGGCGTCTGGCGGACGAGAACATCGCAATGCCGGTCACGCCCGAGATCGTCCGGCCCCAGGAGATCGACCGGCTGCTGTCGCCCGACGCCGTGCACCAGGGCCTGCTCGCCGAGGCCGATCCCCTGCCTTCGCCCGACATCGAGGATCTGGAGCAGGACGGCATGGTGCTGGTGCTCGACCAGATCACCGATCCGCACAATGTCGGCGCCATCCTGCGCTCGGCGGCGGCCTTCGCGGTGAAGGCGATCGTCACCACCGCGCGTCACAGTCCGGAAGCGACCGGCGTGCTGGCCAAGGCCGCCTCCGGCGCGCTGGAGCTGGTCCCGATGGTGACGGTGCAAAACCTCGCCCGCGCACTGACCACGCTGAACGAGCTCGGCTTCCAGACCGTCGGGCTGGACAGTGAAGGCAGCGCGGATCTCTCCGAGGTCACCCTGCGCGAACCGCTCGCGCTGGTGCTGGGCGCGGAAGGCAAGGGCCTGCGGCAATTGACACGCGAGACCTGCAGCGTCGTGGCGCGGCTCGACATGCCCGGACAGATCAAGAGCCTCAACGTCTCGAATGCCGCCGTGCTCTCGCTCTATGTCGGCGCCAGCCGGCTCGGGCTGATGAAGCGCTAGAGAGCGTTTTCGAGCGGAGGGGATACCGGTTCGAGTAAAGAAAACGCGTCAAAATAAACGCTAGAGCCGCGTTCCGATTTCATCGGAACATGGCTCCGACAAAACAAAACGCCCGTCCGCATCGCGCAGACGGGCGTTTCGTCGGTTCAACCGATCAGAGATCAGTAGTAGCGGCGCAGCGCGCGATGGCCGCCGTAATAGGGAGCGGCGCGATGAGCGTAGCCGTAGCGCGGGCCGTAGCCATAGTGCGTGCGCGGCAGATAGCCGGCGCGCGGGCCGTAGCCGTAGCGATACGGACGATAGTAAGGACGATGATAGGCGCCGGTTGCGACCGCGGCGGCACCATAACCGTAGCCGTTTCCGTAGCCATAGCCATTTCCATAGCGATGGCCGTAGCCGTAATTGGCGGGCGCAACCACCGCGTCTTCACGGTAGGTCGGATACGGCGCGAAGGCGCCCGGGCCGGTGTAGGTCGGGCCCTGGTTGACGTGATAATACTGCGTGGTGGGCTCGGCGAGACGCTCATAGGCGCCGTAGCCATAGCCGTAGCCGGCCCCATAGCCACCGCAGCCGGTGTTGCAGCCGGAATAGACCGGCGCGACCGGCTGGCACGGATTGAAGCCGCAGGCAGCGGCGGGCGCGGTAGCGACGAACATCGCGGCAGCCGCCGCGACCAGTCCCGAAATCATCTGACGCATTACTCTCTCCTGTTGATTTTCGTTTTTTGGATTTTGTCGTTTCTTAACCCGGCGGCCTGCCGGGTATCTCTGCACGCGGCCGCGGTCGAGGACGCCGCGGATAGTCGTTGATGTCAGGCGCGAGGATCACCGGCGGCGGATTGACCGGCACGTCCATCTGCGGCGGCAGCGGCGCCGATTGCGCGCCCCAGCTCTGGTAATAACTCTCGGCGGGCTTCGGCAATTTGCGGTTCGCAGGCGGCTCGACCTCGAGCCGGCCATAGCCGGGCCGCAGGCCCAGCGTCGGGTAGTAATGGCCGACGTCGCTGGGCTGGCGCTCGGCGACATAGCGCCCGCCATAGATCGTGGGCTGCACCTGGACGTTTTTCCCCAGGCCCCAGGTCCCCTCGATCACGGTATAGGACGCGTCGATATTGTTGATGATGATCGGCACGCCCGGCCGGCCGGGAACGACGATATCGAAGCCGCCGCCGGCAAACGCCGTCGCGGGCAGTCCGATCAGAAAGGCAGCGAGCGCCACAGCGCGCATGAGGAGATCCCATTTGTCCGGCGACAACCTACCCGATGGCGACGCAGAGAGGGTTAAGGCCCTCTCACCAATTGCCGGTAAGCCTAATGTGTAAGGATTGCGCGCCACTCAAATGCTGCAAGGCGAACTAGCGAAGCATTAACGTCGCCGGATCCTGCAGTCCGGAACCATGGCGCGTGCTCACTTCCGTTTGACTATCGTTGACGAAAATCCGCCGGTTTCAGCGGAACGTCCGGCGTCCTCGGCGTTTAGCCCCCGTCAACAAAACGGGAGCCAAACAATCATGAACATCAAACTTCTCGGAGCCACGGCGATTGCGGCGACCCTGGTGGCAGGCTCTGCCATGGCGCAGGCCGTGATCACCAATCCCGGCCGTTGCGCGGCGCAATTCCCCAACGCCAACTGCCAGAACGTCGGACCGGGAAATCCGTACACCGATAGCGGCTATCGGCATCGTCGCGTGTCCTATCGCCAGACCAACAACGGCGATTGGAATACCGACTGGAACAGGAGCCGCACCGGCTTCTGGCCAACCGACGTCGCCGCTGGCGCGGTCGGAACAGCCGCTGGCGTGGCCGGCGCAGCCATCGGGACTGCAGGCGCCATCGCAACCGCCCCGTTCCGTGCCACGAACGACGCCTACGCCTACGATAATGGCTGGGATAATTCGTGGAATAATTCTTGGGACAACCGCGGCTGGGACACCCGCAGCTACGCCCAGCGCAACGGCTTCGTCTGCACGCCCGGCACCTGGTTCAAGGGCGACGACGGCCGCCGGCACATCTGCCAGTAAGGCCGTTTGAACCGAATGCGACAGATCAGGCGGCCTTCGGGCCGCCTGATTCATGTCTGCATCGAGGATCGCGGGTTCTGGCACTTTCCGGTCAAGTCTGGTATTGCGCCCGCATGGGCGGACAGCCCCGGCATACGCCGGCCCTGCCCCGCTTCTCCAGGCGTCGCCGGCTTAGCTCAGCGGTAGAGCAGCGGTTTTGTAAACCGAAGGTCGGGGGTTCAATCCCCTCAGCCGGCACCAGCTTTTGAGCGCAACGCTCATGTCGAATGCTTCGTCGCGCTGCTTTGCCGGAAGTGCTCAACGCTAGGGATTTCCACCCAGGCATGTTTCGACCGCTCGAAAACCGACTTGATCGGAGCTGGGAAATTTGGAGCCGCGATCGCGCCGACGGCAACGCCGATCATCGCCGGCAGATTGTCGGCCTTCCAGTAGACCGTCGAACCGCACTCAGGACAAAAATAGCTGCGGACGTTGCCGCCGCTTGCGGCTGTCCGGACGTATTCCTTCGACGTCCCCGAGATCGTGACGGCCTCCGCCGGATAGAACGCGCCGACACCGAACGGCGCGCCCGTTCGACGCTGGCAGTCGACGCAATGACAGGCGACGACGAGGCTGGATGGTCCTGGAAGCGACAGCGCGAGAGCGCCGCACCTGCATTGGGCATTGATCATCGCGATCCACTCCTCCCTCGTTGGTCCTGCAGTTCGGATGAAGCGCAGCGCTATCCCGCTACAATTGATCGAGCTGCCACAGCCCGAGGCTCTTGTCGCGCCAGCCGCCGCCGCCCTCCTCGCAGCGCTCGTTGATCAGCTCGCAAGGGGCCGGCCAGTTGAACGGCGCCCTCTCCATGTTCAAGGCGCGCCAGTCGCCGTCCTCGCAATCGCGATTGCCGTCCCATTCGGGAAACGTCGTGACCAGCAGGAAATCCGCGCCGCTGGCGCGAAAGTTCGCGACGGCGCGGACGATGTTGTGAAAACTCAAATGGACCAGACAATCCCGGCAAAGAATGACGTCGGCTTTCGGCAGCGCATCGCGCGTGATGTCGGCAACGCGGAAGCGGCCGACGAGTTCTCCGCGGGCCGCGCGCTCGCTGTTGGCCGCGATCAGCGACGGCACGATATCGATGCCGGTATAGTCGATCTCGAGCTTCATGCGGCCGATCCAGCCCGCGTCGCCACAGGGCGCATCGAGCAGCGAGCGCGCGCCGAGCCGTTGCAGCAGTGCAGGAAGCGCCTCGCCGATCGCGGCGGTCGCGGGGTCCTCGGAGCCGAGGCCCGACACCGAGCTGGCCGCGCCCCACAGGTTGGTCTGCTCGATCCGCTCGAACCGCGCGGCGAGATCGAGGCCCGCGAAATTATCGCGGTCGGCGGCGAACCGCTCATGGGCGAGCACGGGTGGACGCTTGGAGATCATGGGCGGGATGTGAATTCCGGCGCAGCCGCACTATACAGGCAAAGCGAGCGGTCCGAAATGGTCCGCAAGCGAACCTGCTTACATCATCTGTCGCGTCCCGCCCCCATGCGCTCCACCACAACCAAAGAGAAGGCCAGGATCGCCGCCGGCGCGGCGGCGGCCGTCGTCATGACGGCCGTGCTGTTCGCATTCGCCATGGGATTTCTGCTGGCGCGATGAGTGCGCGGCGCGGCGGACGAAAGCCGCCGCGCTGACTTAGGCGGCGCGCACCGTGCGGAGGAATTTTCCGACTTCATCCTTCAGCCGGTTGCTGTCGGTCGCCAGCATCTTGGCGGTGGAAAGCACTTGCGAGGAGGCCGAGCCGGTCTCGGCCGCACCGCGCTGCACGTCGGCGATGTTGGCGGAGACCTGCTGGGTGCCGTGGGCGGCCTGCTGCACGTTGCGCGAGATCTCCTGGGTCGCGGCGCCCTGCTCCTCGACCGCCGCGGCGATAGTCGAGGACACTTCCGACAGCCGCTCGATCGTCGCGGAGATGTCGCGGATCGCGTTGACGGATTCCTGGGTCGCGGTCTGGATGCCGGAAATCTGCTGGCTGATCTCTCCGGTCGCTTTCGCGGTCTGCTCGGCCAGCGTCTTCACCTCGGAGGCGACGACCGCGAAGCCGCGGCCGGCCTCGCCGGCACGTGCCGCCTCGATCGTGGCGTTGAGCGCCAGAAGGTTGGTCTGGCCGGCAATGGTGTTGATCAGCTCGACGACGTCGCCGATGCGCGTCGCCGCAACCGAGAGTTCGCTGACGCGCACCGTCGTGGTACGGGCCTGGGTGACGGCCTCGCCCGCCATCCGCGCGGATTCCTGCACCTGCCGGCTGATCTCGTTGACCGAGGAGGACAGCTCCTCCGTGGCGGTCGCAACCGACTGCACGTTGCCCGTGGCTTCACCCGAGGCAACCGCGACGACCGAGGTCAGCTCCTGCGCGCGCTGCGCGGTGGTGGCCAGCGTCGAGGACGACGCTTCGAGCTCGGTGGACGCCGAGCCTACCGTCTCGATAATCTCGCCGACCGCGCGCTCAAAGCCGTCGGCAAGGTTGACCATGTCGCGCTTGCGCTGATCGGCGGCCTGCTTCTCAATTTCGACCTGCGAAGCCTTGAGGCGCTCGACCTCGATCCCGTTGGTTTTGAAGATTTCGACCGTCTTCGCCATGTCGCCGATCTCGTCGCGCCGGTCCTTCTCGGGCACCTCGGTCTTGAGGTCGTTGCGGGCAAGGCCCTCCATGGCGAGCTTAAGGCGGGCGATCGGCCGGGACATCGCCGTGAGGCCGATGAACAGTGCGATCGCGATACCCAGGATCAGGCCACCGGCGCTGACGCCGATCACGGTCCAGGTCGCGGATTTGGCGTCGCGGTTGATGGCGTCCTTGCGCTTGGCGACCGCCTGTGCGGTCTCGCCCACGAACTGGGCAATGCGCCCCAGAGCCGCATCCATCACCGGATCGCACTCCTTGTGCGCACGTTCGGCTGCCTTGGCATTCTCTTCGGGGCTGCTTGCCAGCGAGCCTGCCTTCAGCACCGGATCGCAGCCGGCGAACACGGCTTTCAACTGGTCGCCGATGCTCTTGATCTGGCTCGCACGCGCCTGATCATCCTGCTCCGCCGCCTCCAGGAATTGACGGATCTCGTCGCGGTTCTGGGTCGCGGTCTTGAGGCGGTTGGCGTTGCCCGCCTCCGTCGCCTCGGTGAAGACCGCATAGAGCGCTGCATGATAGGTCTCTGCGCGGCGCTGGGCCCGCGTCAGGTTGAGCGCCGAGGATTGCGCGGCGGAGAGCTCGGCGAAGCCGTCGACCGTCGCCGAGAGTTCGCGCGTGCCAAAGCCCGCGACGGCGACCATGGCAAAGCCCATCACGGCCACGATCAGCGCGACCTTCCACACGATTTTCAGATTGTTCAAAACGCTCATTGCAGCCGCCCCAATGATTTTCCGATGCATATTCCCAGCACCGTGCATTGGAACCGCCTGGCGTTAAGAATTTGATGCTAATTGTCCAGGGGCCTTACGGAAAACTAACCATTTAGGCTTCCGCCGTAAGCTTCGTGTAAGCTTCAGCCTGTTCCGCGACGCGAGCCAGGGTGTGGAAAGCCGGAACCGGTCGCTGGCCTCGACGGTTGTCGGCCCATGCGCATCAGAGAAGAAAACCGAAACATAGTTCTGCTGGCGACGGTGACGCTGTGCTGTGGCGTCTTGGCCGGAGCAATTGCGCTGTTCGAACCGGCTCCGGCAAGGCAGCAGGCCGAACGAGCAGCGATGAACGTGACCGCTCCGACGCCGGTTCGGGTGGTCGGGGCTCCGTTCGAGCCCAACCTCAATCCGCGGGAGCGCTAGCCCTCACCCCGGCGAGACGTCAGCGCCCTCCCCGGGACGGTGTTTGGCGCGTGCCAATTCTTCAACGAAGGCGATCACCTCCGCCCGTTTGTCGGGCGGCAGCGACAGGAACGCGCGGATGAGCCTCAAGCCCTGCGCTTCGGCTGAATGGTCTGCTTTGGCATCCATCCCCCACTGTCGGCCGACCGGGAAAAATATGCAATCTCCGCCCAGCACCTTCTTGATTCGGCCGGCCAGCTTTGCTGGAATAGCCTCAACAGGGGTGCACCATGAAGTGGATCGCGGAACGCGACGCGCTGATTGCGCAGACAATGGCTTTCGTCCAATCGGTAACCGGCAAGAAGGATGCCTTGCATCCACCGGAGAGCCCGATGGCGACAGCGGCCGCGTCGGTGCAGATCGTGCCCGTCAACACCGTCGTCGAGACCGGGCCACTTCAGGCCGCTCCGCCGACGCAGCCCTTACCTCTCCCGCCGCCGCGGGCGGCGAGCCACGACGTCCGCACCGAGATGCAGGCCCGCATCGCCAATTTCCGCAAGCATCAGGAGCGGTTCGAGCGCGAGCGTGAGGAATATTGCGCGGCCACCCTGACCAAACTGCGCGCCGCCATCCGCGACGCCTCTCCCCGTCGACCGGCTGAAAAGTAAAGCCGGCCCATCGCGGGCTACAGCCAGGACCACACCAGCCAGAGATTGGCCGCGCAGGCGCCGAACAGGGCCAGCGTGAGGGGCAGCAGCATGTGCCCGCAAGAGGTTTTCAGGTCGGTCGTCATGGCCGAAAACATCCCCTGATTCCGCCAAATGAGTCCCGGGGATTCTTTTTTTCGGGATTCAGGACTCGTTAAGGACTCAGGCCCCGGCGACTTCGATCACGGCCGCGTGACCGACCGGCCGAGTGGAACCCCTCCCCCCGGAAAGTCGTTAACGCGCTATCCGGGAGCGGGAAGAATGCCCTACGCCCTATTCTGCAACGACGCCCAAATCAGCAAGGCCTATCCTGATGAGTCCGACGTCTGGAGGCTCGCGCAGCGGAGTGGCCTCGTCGTGGACGTCTCTGCGGATGACAACCGCCCGGGGCCACGCCGGGTGCTCGACAACGATTACGAGATCAAGCCGTGCCGGGCCGCACAGGGCGAGGACCCAGCCCTGAACAAGGCCGAGGCCGATCGCCAGGCCAGGATGGAGCTCGAGCTGAATTCGTAAGGTCCGGCCGGAAGCCGGGACGTCAGAGCTCAGGAAAATCTCAGGAAATCAGGGCGTCGCGGTCGCGAGCGAGGCCTGTTCGCCCGCCAGAGCCACGCAGGCCTTCCGGCGATGCAGCCCACGGATCGCGCCGGTGACCTTCAGCACCTTGCCGGAAGAGCACGAGGCATCCTTGACGAAGGCCACCTCATAGGGTGCTAGCATCAGAGGCTCGGATTTGAGGATTGTTTGGGCAGCGCACGGCAAACTGACGAAACACGAGAGCACCACTGCCGACACCAAGTTACGCATGTCCGTCGTCCCACCAGCCCGGTAATTGTCATATAACGCGTTCCGGCGCGCGAGTTCCGTAATCCGCAAAAATTATTTTTGCTTTACCCGAGCTCCATGACGCGCGTGAGAAAGCGCCCACCGGATCATTTGCTTGCAAATGACGCGCCAGATGGTTGACGCAACGCAAACAGAAGGCCGGCAAGCGAGGGCCCGGCAAACGAAAGGCCGGCGGGAGCCGGCCTTTGTCAGATCGTGGTCGTTGGTGGCGCGTCAGTAGCGCGAGGCTGCCGGACCGCCCCAGCCAAAGCGGTAGTTCACGCCGACCTTGACGGTATGCTCGTCGTCCCGTCCGCGCACGCCGACGACGTCGACCGGACCGGAGGTGATCGTCGTGCTGCCGAAGTTGTAATACTGGTACTCGGCCTTGGCCGACCAATTTGGCGCGAACATGTATTCGAGGCCAGCGCCAACCGTATAGCCGTCCTTGCTGTTGCCGGTGGCGGTGAAGGGCTGCGGGACGCCGGCGATGTTGACGCCAAGGCCGCCGTTGCGCCAGGCATAACCGCCCTTGGCGTAGAGCAGCGCCGGTCCCCAGGTGTAGCCGATGCGACCGGTCACTGAGCCAAGCTGGTCGGTATTGGAGGTCACCTGCGTTCCGAACGGGAACGTGGCACCGCCGTTGTTCGTCGGCAGCCAGGAATACTGCGCCTCGACACCCATGACCCAATTAGGCGCGAACTGATAGTCGAAGCCGCCCTGGACACCGCCCAGGAACCGCGCGTCGCTCGACTGGAAGCTGCTGTCGCCCGCAAAGGCGCCGCCGACATGGCCGCCGATGTAGAAACCGGTCCAGTTGTAGATCACCTGCGGCGGCGTGTAGGCCGGAGCCTTGGTGTAGGTGCGCGCCTGCATGTCGGCTGCGGCGGCCGGCGCGGCCAGCGCGAGCAGAGCGACTGCGCCCAGCAAAATCCTCTTCATGATCATCCCCGTTCTTTCAATTGCGACACTCAGGAAACAACGTGGCGTGAATTGGGTTGCTTCGCGGCGATGCCGGAACGTTGATCGTTCGTAACTGTGACGCAGCGGCAACAACGCGATTTTGTTCCGTCAAATGTCCCTTTGGCCGCTGCTTTCTTCACCAGCGCGGACAAGACCTGCCGTAACAATTTGTCGCAAGGAAAAACCACCCCGTTCAAAGCTCGCCGAAATGTGATCCAGCAGCTCCGGCGGGCTCCCTTGTACCATCCGGCGATGAAGGCGGGCTTTGCGCTACCGCGTCATCTTTTCCAGTTCCGGAAAGGGTACGTAAACCGCGCCCGCGCACAGCTCGCTGGCGCGATCGACGACGCGGTCCGCCCGGCCGTTGACGAAGATGACGGCGCGTTCCCTCATGGCCTTGTAGGTGCCGTCGGTCTCGCGTGAGGTGAAGTGCAGGCAGCTGACATAGAACTGCCGGCCGCCGACCTCGCGCTGCACCGGCTCGGCCATGCTTGCGTCACGCACGCCGACGGGGTTGTTCAGATAGCTGCGCATCAAGGCCAGCATATCGCCGCGAAAATTGTCGGGAAACGGCTGCGGCCCGCCGGCCTGGGTCCCGTCCATCAGGGTTGGACGGTCACCATCGCTGCCGAAACATGCCGCGAGCGCCAACGGCAATGCCAGGATTAATGCCAGGCGCGCCGCTCGTATCGTCAATCGCCCCACCGGTCACGCTCTCCGCTCGCCCATACTCGGGAGACGTTCTAGCCCCAAGGCTGCATGAAGGGAATTCGCTTCCGCAACGCACCCGCCCGCCCGCCGCCGGTGCCTTGCGCTTTCGCGCAAGACACCGAGACGACGGGCCGGGCCTGAATTCCTCGCGCGGCGGCTGGGCAATGGACGCCGCCGCGGCAGGATCAGTGGTTAGCTGCGCTTGTCCATCGTCGCCGGCTTGGTCGCGTCCGGCTGCGTCGTCAGCGACTTCTTCGCCGACAGATGCTTGTGGTGATGGCGATGCGTGCGCACGGTCTTGTGCTCGTCGGGCGTGACCGCAGCGTTGGCGTTCATCGCCTTCGACTTGGCATCCACCTTGGCGTCGGTCTTGACGTCCAAAGTCTTGACGTCCGAAGTCTTGGCATCGGCCTTGAGGCCGGCATCGGGTTTCGCGGCGGTGGTCGACACCTTGGTCCGGCTCTGGTCTGCCTTGATCACCGGCGTGGTCGTGGTGGTCTTGGCGGTCTCGGCTGCGAAGGCCGGGGCTGCGATCACGGAAGCTGCGAGCAAGGCTGCGGAAATGGTCTTCAACATGGTTGGTCTCCTCTTGGAAGGATCTTGAGGCGGGCGCCCTCTCGCCAACCCTTCGATCGTAGGTTGGAGCCTAGGGGGCACGCACTGAACCCAATCTGAAGCCCGCAGCAGGCTTCCGTTCATCTGGATGACAAGTTTGTCATCCGCCCGCAGGGCGAATAGGCCAGGATGCCGGGAATGTTTTTGCCTGATGGGTGTTCCGGTCTTTGGGCAATCGTGTAGGATCGCCACGTTCCATACGGGAGAACTTAGATGCGCAAACTCTCAACGCTTCTTGTGCCGGGACTTGTCGCCATGACATTGGCGGCCGGGCCGGCTCTGACCAGCGCCTATGCCGCAGGTGGCGACACCCCCTCGTCGCCGCCGTCGTCGGACACCTCGACCAAAAAGGGCAAGAAGAAGAGCTCCTCCGTCAGCGATCCGAAATTCCTTGCTGCCTATCGCACCGCCTACACCACGATCTATGACAATCACGACTACACCGGCGCGATCGGCCAGCTGAAGTCGCTCAAGCGCGACGACGTCGCCGACGTCGCCAATCTGATCGGCTACTCCTATCGCAAGCTCGGCGACTACCAGTCATCGAAGGTCTATTACGAGCTGGCGCTGAAGGACGATCCGAACCACGTCCGCACCTGGCAGTATTACGGCCTCTGGCAGCTCGAGCAGGGCAACCGCGAGCAGGCGCAGTATCACCTGAACAAGCTCGCCTCGCTTGCCGGCACCGACAGCTCCGAATATCGCTCGCTCGCCGCCGCGCTCGACAAGCCGACCGGCGCGACGCTCGTCTACTAAAGACTGCGCATCTTCGAACGAAGCGAGCGGGCACAACCTCAGGGTTGTGCCCGTTCTGCGTTCTCGGCTAGCCTCTCGATCAAATCCTCTCCTCGCTAATCGGTGCGCAATGGACAAGTGGCTGCGATCCGCGATCGACTACATCGGCTCCTGGATCGAATTCCAGCACACCACAATCCAGCAGCCGGGCGTCCTCGTCGCCTTCGTCCATCGCGGCGAAATCGTTGCCGAGCATGCGTTCGGCCTCGCCAATCTCGACACTGGCGAGAAGCTCACCCCGCGCCACCGTTTCCGAATCGCCTCGCACTCGAAGAGCTTTACCTCGGCCGGCATCATGAAGCTGCGCGAGCAGCGCAAGCTCCGGCTCGACGACACTGTCGGCCAATATATCGGCGGCCTGCATCCGCGCGTTGCCGAAACGACCATCGCGCAGCTGCTCTCGCACAGCGCCGGGCTGACGCGCGATGGCGCCGATTCCGGCCAGTTCATTGATCGTCGTCCGTATCTGAGCGCCAAGGAGTTGCTCGCGGAGCTGAAGCTGCCGACCGTGATCGAGCCCGGCACGCGCTTCAAATATTCCAACCATGGCTTTGGCCTGCTCGGTCTTGTCGTCGAAGCCGTGACGAAGGAGCCCTACTCCGTCTGGATCAAACGCGAGATCATCGAGGCCGCAGGCCTGCGCGAAACCGAGCCTGACGCGCCGCTTCCGAAGGGTGCATTATTTGCGCGCGGCCACACGCGGAAAGTGCCATTGGGCGAGCGTTGCGTGATCCCCGGCGACAATCCCACGCACGCGATGGCATCCGCCACCGGTTTCGCCGCCACCGCCGCCGATACGGCGCGTTTCTTCGCGCAGCTCGCGCCCAATGCGAAAAAGAGCCTGCTGTCGGCTGCAAGTCGCCGCGAAATGACGCGGCATCATTGGCGCATCCCGCAGAGTTTCGAGAGCTATTACGGTCTGGGTATCAACGCCGGCAAGCTCGATGGCTGGGACTGGATCGGTCATGGCGGCCACTTCCAGGGCTACATCTCCCGGACCTGCTCCATCCCTGCTTGTGAACTCGCGATCAGCATCCTCAGCAACTCCATCGACGGCGCGGCGCCGTTCTGGATGGACGGCGCGATGCAGATCCTGCGCGTCTTCCAGGCCCGTGGCGCACCCGACCGACGCGTGCGCGACTGGACCGGTCGCTGGTGGACGATCTGGGGCGCGACCGATCTGGTACCCGCGGGCAACCGCGTGCTTGTCGCCAATCCCCAGTTCAACAACCCGTTCATGGACGCCGCCGAGATCGAGGTCACCGGCCGCGACACCGGCAAGCTTGCCTGGGCCGCCGGTTATTCCAGCCACGGCGAGCCGGTGCGCCGCGTCCGCGACAAGCGCGGCAAGGTTAGCGACGTCTGGATCGCGGGCGCCAACATCAAGCCTGCGGCCGTCGTAGCCCGCGAGATCGCGCGGAGATACCAGCCTCGCAAGCGGCGGCCTACTCCCGAATGAGAGTCTCGACCTCGCTCCGAAGGGCCTGCCGCGAACCGTCGCGCGAATAAAACATGTGGCCGCCGGGATAGACCACGAACTTGACCCGCTGTGTTGCGAAGGCGGGCAACTGGTCGAGCACCCGCTTCGATCCGAAATAGGGCGTGGCGAGATCGAACAGGCCGTGCGCGACCAGCACGTTCAGCTTCGCATCCGTGGCGAGGATCTGGCGCAGCTCGGAGACCGATTGCGGCGGGTTGATGCCGCGGCCGAAATCCCAGTGGCCTTCGACGGCGCCGTTCAACACCTCGTAGGAGCCATCGGGCCGCCAGTTGAGCTTGTGTGTCAACAGGTCAACCGCGGCGCTCGTCAGCGGCGCCTGCAGCGCATCGCCGGAGGGATCACCGAACCGCGAGCTGCTCGAATCCGGATAGGGATCTAAGCCGCGCACCGAAGCATCGTAGCGCCCCGTCACCTTGCCGTTCTTGCGGTCGAGCTCGCGGCGGAATTCGCCGACGTCGAAGCGGCCGGCAAGCCGGCGGCTCACCGCCTGGTCGATGCCGGTCAGCTCGGCGACCTTGTCGGCAAGACGATTGGTCGCCTCCTTGTCCGCCTCGCCCTTGACGAGGTCGGCCAGGAATTCGCCGCGCGCGTAAGCCTCGACGTCGGCGAGATCGGCGCGCTTGACCGGGCCTTTCGCCTCACGCGCTACCGCCACATAGCTCGGCAGCGTCGCCACATATTGCAGGAGGCTGGTGCCGGTGAACTCGCGGAAGTCCAGCAGCGGCGACACCAGGATCAATCCCCTGACGCCGACGCCGTGCTGGAGCTGCAACTGGCGCACCACCTTCGGCCCGCGAATGCCGCCATAGCTTTCGCCGGCGACGTATTTCGGCGATGTCAGCCGGTCGTGCTTCTCGAGCCAGCGGCGGATCACCAGCGCGATCGAATTGACGTCGCCGTCGACGGAGTAGAACGACTTGCGCGCGTCATCGCTGCTCGCGACAAAGCGGCTATAGCCGGTGCTGACGGGGTCGATGAAGACGAGATCGGTGAAATCGAGCCAGGTCTCCGCGTTGGGCTTCACCTCGGGCGAGGCGGACGGCGACAGCGCTTCGCCATCGAGCGGCAGCCGCCACGGCCCGGCCGCGCCGAACTGGAGCCATGCCGAGGACGCACCGGGCCCGCCGTTGAACAGGAACGTCACGGGGCGCGTCGCACGGTCGGCGCCGTCGAGCTCATAGGATGTATAGGCGATGTCGGCAACCGGCTCGCCCTTGCCGTCGAACACGCGGATCGAACCAGCGGTCGCTGTGAAATTGAGGGTACGGCCGGGAAGATCGAGCGTCTGCTTCGTGGTCGAATCCGGCGGAAGACGGTGCGGCTCGGCTGACGATGAATTCTGCGACGCGCTTTGTGCGCCGCCGCGTCCACCCTTCTGTCCGGCTGGCGCCGCCGCCTCGGCGCGCGGCTGCGGCGGATCGTCCGCGCGCGCAAATCCTGCGAGCGCGAATGCCGACACCGCCAGCACCAGGGTCGCACGGCGGAGCGCCGGCATATTCGTGGCCATGATCGTTCTCCCTGCCCGGCGACGACCACCGGTGCGGACCGCAAGGCTAGCGCGGAATTGCGACGGTTTGGGGGATCATGGCCACAACGGTGCCTGACGAGCCCGGTTGGACGCAAATCGACCCGGTTTCGTCCTCAAATCGGGATGGGCAGTTGCCGGTCTGCTGTGACGGGCGGTCATCCTCGACAATCGAGGTCGAGATCGTTAGACGAGCCCGGCGGAACTTTCTCCAGCCAGCGGCCCTGCCCGGAAGCCATGACCAAGCCAGCGCGATACGACCGGATCGCCTTCGTCGCCAGCCCCAGCAGCGAGGCGCAAGCCGCCTTCGGCCAGCTCACCAGGGACTTCGGCAATTGCGATCCGAAGGACGCCGACATCGTGGTCGCACTCGGCGGCGACGGGCTCATGCTCCAGACGCTGCATCAGCACATGCATACGGGCAAGCCGATCTACGGCATGCACCGCGGCACCGTCGGCTTCCTGATGAACGAGTACTCGACCGTCGATCTTCGGGCTCGTCTCGAGGCGGCGCAGGAATCCGAGATCCACCCGCTCCTGATGCGCGCGACCGACGCCAACGACCGCGTTCACCTGCATCACGCCATCAACGAGGTCGCCCTGTTCCGGCAGACCTACCAGGCCGCGCGCCTGCGGATCCTGATCGACGAGCGCGAGCGCATGTCCGAGCTGATCGCCGACGGCATCATGGTGGCAACGCCGGCCGGCTCGACCGCCTACAATCTGTCCGCCCAGGGACCGATCCTGCCGATCAACGCCGCGCTCCTGGCGCTGACGCCGATCAGCGCCTTCCGCCCGCGACGCTGGCGCGGCGCACTGCTGCCGAACACGGCTTATGTCGTGATCGAGGTGCTGGAGGGCGACAAGCGCCCCGTGGCGGCGGTCGCCGACCACGACGAGGTGCGCGACGTCCGCCGCGTCGAGGTGCTGTCCGACAGGACCATCTCGATGCGCATGCTGTTCGACCCCGGTCACAGCCTGGAAGAGCGGATCTTGCGCGAACAGTTCGGCTCCTGAGCCTCCTCGCCGGACTGCCGATCGCAACCGTTCATTAACCCCCGGCGAGATATGGTTAACGAAAGTTGACCGCTCCGGCCCGGGCTCCATGTTCCGCATCGATTTCAACAAGCTGCGTTTCCTCGTCTGCGACGACAATCCGCACATGCGCCGCATCCTGCGGACGCTGCTGCATTCCTTTGGCGCGCGCGAAGTCTACGAGGCCGAGGACGGCGCCACGGCGCTGGAAATGTACAGCCATTACGTGCCCGACATCGTCATCACAGACTGGGCGATGCCGATCTTCGACGGGCTCGAGCTGGCACAGATGATCCGGCAGCCGGAATCCAAGGGCAATCCCTACGCGCCGATCATCATGCTGACCGGTCATTCCGAGAAGCGCCGCGTCACGGTGGCGCGCGACGCCGGCGTCACCGAATTCCTGGCCAAACCGATCTCAGCCAAGGGGCTCTACCAGCGCATCCTCAACGTGGTCGCCAGTCCCCGCCCCTTCATCAAGACCAAGACCTATTTCGGCCCCGACCGCCGCCGCAACATCAACTCCGCCTATATGGGCCCCGAGCGCCGCGTCGGCGAAAAGCACGAGGTGCTGCAGCAGCCCTCGCTGCTCGACAAGGCCCGCTCCTCCATCTAGCGCAACGTCTCTCACGATCGAGGCCGATATCATGGCGAAGAACAGCGCAAGAGACATCGAGATCACGGCCTTCGCCACGCATCAAATCATCACGCAGCCCAACCCGCTGCGGTCGGTCCTGCGCCGCGTCGAAGAGAAGGACATGGACGATCCGGTCGGCCGCGCCGAACAGGCGCTCGCGGGCCTCGCCGGCGAGTTCAAGGACTGGATGGCGACCGAGATCAACCGGCTGTCGGCCGCCTACGTCGCCATCCGGCACGGCGGCTTCACCAAGGACAGACGCGACGAGTTGTTTCGCGCCGCGCACGACATCAAGGGCGATGCCGCGACCTTCGGCTATCCGGCGGCAGCGGGCGTAGCCGAGAGCCTGTGCCGCGTCATCGAGCACGCGCCCGATCTCGAAAAGGTGCCGGCCGAGCTGTTCACGCACCACATCAACGCCATCCTCGCCATCGTGCACGAGAACACCAAGCTCGACAGCATCAGCGTCTCCGCCGAGCTCAGCCGGCGCCTGCGCAAGGTCGCCGACGACTATCTCGCCGACGTCAACCGCGATCGCCCCGAGCATCTCGAGGTGATCCTGGCGCCGAGCATCGCGCCGGCGGGGTAGTTCTCCTCTCGTCACTGCAAGCGCAGCGAAGCAATTCAGACTGTTCCCGCGGAGGGATTCTGGATTGCTTCGCTGCGCTCGCATGACGGAGTGCGGGGTCGGCCTCGAACTACGCCGCAATCAGATCGTCATAGACCGGATCGACCGCCTCGTCCGCGACCAGCTCGTCGCAGAACAGCCTCGCCTCTTCGCGCGCGGATTCGGTGGCGAAGCGGCGCAGCAGGACCATCAGCGGCTCGGTCGCGCCGCGGTCGGTCTCGCAATGGGTGAGCACGCGCTCGACCATGCGGCGGCGCAGCCGTGCCGCATTGTCGTCGCTGTCGACGAAGCCTTGCTCGTGGCAGGCATCGAGGGCGACCTGGAAGGCCGCAAACGTCGCCTCGGGAAGCCCGGCGCGGCGAAGCAGCGCCTGCAGGCTGTTGCCGCCACGATCGTGCAGCAGCGAGGACACGCGCGCCCGCGGCAGCTCGGCGAGCTCAGCCAGCGCCGCATGGAACAGGTCGAGATTGCTCGACAGCAGCGCGCGCAGAATGAGACCCGCGGTGAGCTGGCCGGTGATGCGCAGGTGCCGAACAAGACCTTCCATGTCTTCGCCGCGCGAGCGCGCCGCGATGTTCATGGTGGAGCGGTCGCGCGCCTCGATCGCGATGCGCTCGGCGCGGTCGGCACTCAGCCAGTTCCGGGCCACGACGAATTGAGCCAGCGTCTCCGAGAGTTTTGCCACCAGCGCAGCGCGCGTGGCTGACGGCAGATCCTCCAGCACCAGCATCGCCTCGCGGATCGCGGCGAGATGGCCGTGACGCTCGACGATGCGATCCCAGGAGAACGGCGCAAGCTCGGCATGAGAATTTTCGATCAACTCGAGCGCTGCCGCCGCGCAGCCGACTTCGGCAATGGCGGCGCAGACCGATACCGGCAGCGCGATGCGGCGCGCGACCGCGCACTGCACCTCGTCGTTGCCGGTCGCCACGATGTCGACGAGATCGGCGTCGATCAGCAACGGAGAATGTTCGAGCACGGGCAGCGCGACGGTCGGCTGGTCCGCCGACAGCGCCCGCACGATCGACGCCGGCGCCTCGGTGCTGCGCGCAAACGCCTCGGCCATCGCCTGCCGCACCAGCGGCGAGGGATCGTCGAGCAGCATCAGAAGCGCGCCTTCGGCGGCAACACGGTCGTCATGGGAAAGGTCTGAGATCAGCCAGGCCCGGGCCAGCGCCCGCGTAGCCTCGGCCCGCTCGCCAGCGGGCGCCGTCCTGATCCAGTTGATGAACTGCCGAACAATCATGGTGCTTCCGGCTTACGCAACGAAGACGAAGCGGTGACGGCTTGTCACCTGCAACACAAAATAAACCACGACGCTTAACAAAGCGTTCACCATAACTGGCTGGTTTTATTGACGTTTTGTTAAGGGGCAACGGCACCCAAGGTGCGTGCCCCGGACGCAGCGCAGCACGCAGTGATGTGCTGCTGAGCCGGGGCTCATCTTGACGAACGAATTTGCTGCGGGCGTGGGTCCCGGCTCTGCGCAGCAGCGTTACACGCTGCAGCGCGTCCGGGACACGAGCGAGAGTTAGGCAGCGAATTAGCTCGAGAACGTGCCGCTGCGATCGCTGAAGAGATCAAGCGGCTGCGGCGGCCGAACGTCGGGCGTCGCGGGTGCGACCGAGGTCGCGGGTGCGACCGAGGTGAGCGAGGCATTGTTGCCCCACAATTTCTGCACGGTCGTCGAGACCGGCTGGGTGGTGTCGCCGGGCTGATAGATCGAGCGAAACACCGGCGTGATCGGTGCATTGTCCGCGACCGTCGTTGGCGCTGTCGCGCTGACCGGCGTCACCGCGCGTGTGTTCGGAAAGGTCTGGAGATACGCGGCATTGTCGATCAGCGGCGCGCCAGGCTGTACGCCGTTGGCGCTCGCGACCTGCGTGGTGGATGGCGTGCCGCCATACATCGCCATCGCGCTACGGGTTGTTTTCGAATTTGCGGCGCTGGCGTAGCGCGCATCCAGCACCGAATAGACCTCGGAGACGCTGCGCGCGCGGCCGTCTTTGGCGTAGAAGATCGAGCGATTGGCGGACGCCGCATTGGGAAACAACCGCGCGCCGACCGCTTGCGGATTGTCCTCGGCATTGGCGATCAGTTTCGCGGCGCCGCCGACGCCCATGAAATGCGCCATATAGAGCTCGCTGTCGGACGGCCTGCGGCCGAGCAGGCCGGTGAGCTTGAAGCTGTTCGACTGCGTCAGCGCAGCCGCCATGCTGGAGGCGGCCTCCGGATCGTCGCGCAGCTTCATGATCGACCGCTTCATCGCGGGATCATCGACGGTGTAGGTGCCCGACGACGTCTTGGTGATGGCGTCGGAATAGTTGCCAAAGCCGAGCTGGGTGCCCGCTTCCTTCACCGTGCCGAGCCAGGTCTGGTCGATGAACTGGTAGAGCCCATGCGCGGATGACGTAGTCGCCCCTGCCGTGGGATCGAAATCCGATTCCATTTTGGCGGTGGTCAGCATGTATTGGAAGCTGACGCCGGCGACGTTCGAGGCCTGCTTGATCGCACCGGCGACGCGTGCCCGCGACGGATCGAGAACCGCCGTCTGAGAGGCACTGGAATTGTCGACCGACATGATGAAGTGCCCGCCCCGCGCGGCGTTGAATGGCGCCGGCAACTCGGCGCCCTGTCCTCTCACCGTGGGACAGGTATGGTTAATTCGGGGTTAATTCCGCCGCCCGCCCTCCGCGTGACGGCAGGGCTACTTCTTGTACACCGCGTCCGGATCGAACAGCCTGTCCGCATCGACGAAGACGAGCCTGGCGCCGCCGTCTTCGGCCTCGACCTTGCGGTAGAAGCAGGAGCGGCGACCGGTGTGACACGCCGCGCCGATCTGCTCGACGCGGATCCAGACCGCATCCTGATCGCAATCGGTGCGGATCTCCACCACGCGCTGGGTTTGACCCGAGGTCTCACCTTTTCGCCACAAGGCATTGCGCGAGCGGCTGAAGTACCAGGCCTCGCCGGTCGCGATGGTCTTGCGCAGCGCCTCGTCATTCATGTGCGCGACCATCAGCACGTCGCCGGTGGCGACGTCGGTCGCGACGACCGTCACGAGACCGGCCGCGTCGAATCTGGGAAGGAAGGCGAGACCTTCCTCGGTCTCATGGGAGTGAGCGGACACAACGCCCTCGCCGGTCAGTTCGCGAGGTCAGCGCTGCAGGCCTCGCACCAGGGACAGAAAACGAGCCTGCTCCGCCGGATTGTCGCGGAACATGCCGGTGAAGCGGCTGGTGAAGGTGGAGGCGCCATGTTTGGCGACGCCTCGCACCGACATGCAGGTATGCTCGGCCTCGATCAGCACGGCAACGCCGCGCGGCTTGAGGCTCTCGTCGATCGCCGCCGCGATCTGCGCGGTCATGTGCTCCTGGGTCTGGAGCCGGCGGGCGAAGATGTCGGTGAGGCGCGCAAGCTTCGACAGGCCGACCACGCGTTCCACCGGCGTGTAGGCGATGTGCGCCTTGCCGTAGAACGGCATCATGTGATGCTCGCATTGCGAGGTGAACTCGATGTCGCGCACAAGGACGAAATCATCATAGCCGGCGGTCTCGCCGAAGGTACGATCGAGCACCTCGGCCGGGCACTGGTGGTAGCCCTGATAGAGTTCGTCGAAAGCCTCGACCACGCGGCGCGGCGTGTCGAGCAAGCCCTCGCGGTTGGTGTTCTCGCCGATATAGGCGAGCAGCGTCTTCACCGCCTGCTCGGCCTCGGCGCGCGCAGGGCGCGGCTGGTCGGCACGGACGGCGGCGGCGAGGAATTCGGAAGGATCAAGCTCCGCCGGGCGGCTGTCGGGCTGCCGGTCGGAGGGCTTGTTGGGGCGGATGGATTTGATGGTAGCGTCCATGTCTACTCCGTTCGACGGCCTTGCGGCCGGAGTGTCACCGGCAGACGGGGCGGCGAACCGCCGGACGCCTGAGAGAACAGTTTTGGCGAAAAGGTCTGCAACTATAACGCCGGCAGCACGGTTCTGGATCACACCACTGCTACTGCGCTGGACTGTTTTTCCGCCAGTTCCGACCCTATATAGGGCCGTGGACGGCGCACGCCAAGGCCGATCCTGCTGGACTCCATCACATGCTGAACGACATTTATAACAAGCGGATCATCGAACTGGCCGGGAATATTCCGCGGCTCGGGCGCTTGCCGGATCCCGATGCCACCGCCACCGCCCACTCCAAGCTGTGCGGCTCGACCGTCAAGATCGACCTCAAGATGGAGGGCGACAAGGTTACCGACTTCGCCCATGACGTGAAGGCCTGCGCGCTGGGACAGGCTTCTTCATCCATCATGGCAAGTCGGATCGTCGGATCGACTGCGAGCGAACTCCGTGAGTTACGCGAGACTGTTCGCAAGATGCTGAAGGAGAACGGCGCGCCTCCTGAAGGCAAATGGGAAGAGATCAAGTTCCTCGAGCCGGTCCGCGACTACAAGGCGCGCCACGCCTCGACGCTCCTGACCTTCGATGCCGTGGTCGATGCCATCGGCCAGATCGAGGCCAAGGCGAAGCAGCCGGCTACGGCGCAAGGATGAGTCCGGAGGCTGATTGCGGAGGCCGATCCCGGGCTCGTTGCTGGGCCCGGCAATGAGATCAGAGATTCGAGGCTACTTCTGCGACGCCGCGACCGGCGTGGCCACGCCGCCCGTCGGCACCAGGGCTTCCGCCGTCTTGGTCGACTTGGCGGGCTGCTCCGGTTCTTCCGCACCGAACCTCGCCTGGGTCTTCGGTGCAAGCTCCGCCATTGCCGGCGCGGAGATGTCGACATGCGGCAGCACGTCGGCCACGAGATCCGTCGTCACGAGATTGGTGAGCTTGAGCTCGCCTGCATCGAGCTCGTGCAGATCTTCCCAGGGCGGGATGCTGAGCGCGAGCGACAGCAGATCGCCGGCACCGCCCATGTCGAACGTGTATTTGGCGAGCCGGCCGATGTCGCGCTCCACGATCATCAAATCCTGCGCGCTGTAGCTCGCCGCCTTGGCATCGTCGGCACGATCGCCCATCCAGATCTGATGAACCCGGACATGGGCCGCTTCCGGCACGTAGCGCTTCTTGCCGGCCAGCAACAGGAACACGCACATGGATTCGCAATAGGCCTCAGGCGCGACCGCCGGACGGGCCGACTGCCCACTGCGGTTCTGAAGGCTGATGCCGACCGTGGTCAGAAGTCCGAGATTGCGGAAACGCCGGCCGAGCGTGATCGCGTCGTTGACGGAACCCCCGCTGGAATCGAGCACCACGGTGGCGCCGCCGAGTTGGCGCCCGCGGGAAAACTCTTCGAAGTCCCTGGGCGTATCGGCGGTGATGATGCCGACTGCACTGACCCATCCGCGGCAATTCGGTTCGCAGGCGACCCAGCCGAACTTCATCGGCAGCTTGCGCTCTTCGAGTGCAGCACCGGCTCGGGCCGACGACCCGAGCGTCGCGACGGCGCCAGCCAACACGACACCACAAGCAGCGGTTCCCACCAGCAACCAGCCGCGAAGTTTGAGCACCTTCAGAAGTTTCAAACTGGTCCCTTCCCCAAGTCCCAAGCCTTACGGCGAGCCGACTCAGCCAAGCCCCGTTCTGACGTTCCAATGAGTCTCACATGAACGTCACAAAAATGGTATCCCGGGGAATACAGCTCGTCCATAGGCACTTGCTGCACTGCTCCCAAAAAGCATGCAAAATATGACGCACAAACAACAGCTTACAGTTCCCTGCGTCGGAACCGCGCAAAACCTCGCCCACGATCTCAGCAAAGCGCCCATGAAGCAATCAGCCTGCGAGCACTGTTCCAATCCCGTCGCGGGCGCGGTCCGGCTTCCGCGCAGATTCGGCCGCGCGCTGATCTGGCTCTACCGCCACACGCTCTCGCCGCTGGTCGGCTACAATTGCCGGCACCTGCCCACCTGCTCCGTTTATGGCGACGAGGCGATCGAACGGTTCGGGCTGTGGGCCGGCGGCTGGATGACACTGGCGCGCCTGCTCCGCTGCAACCCCTTCGGCACCTCGGGCATCGACAACGTGCCCCTCACCGCACCGCAAGCTTCGTGCTGGTATCTGCCTTGGCGCTACGGCCGCTGGCGCGGCGTCAACGCATCCTAACAATTGATGCGGCGCATCACGCGTTGCTACCTTGAGTGGAACCGAAATTCCTCCCTCGCGTTGAGTTCATGCTCCCGCGGGAGGAAACAACAATGCGCTGGAAAATCAGCCCTCATTTTCGGCTCCGGCTTGGACCGGATTCCCGAGGTGGTCCGAGAGGCCACGATCCCAGAACCCTCGACATGCTCGCCATCATCGCCCTGCTGGTGCTCGTCGTCGGCTCCGGCTGGTATCTGACGACGAGTCTTGCCACGCCCCAAAGCACGACGGCGTTCATCGTGCCGAGCCAGAGCGTGCACTGGTAGGCTAGACTTAGAGGTCCAGCACCAGCCGGTCCGCGTTCGATCCGGCGACGCAGACCATGAGAAAGCGTTCGCGCTCATACGGCGACAGGACGCGATCGCGGTGCACGGGCTTGCCCTCGATCCAGCCGACCTTGCAGGCGCCGCAGATGCCGCCGCAGCAGGACGTCGGTATATCGATGCCTCCTTCATGCAAGGCGGCCAGCATGGTCTGGCCGGCGCGAACCTGGATTTCCGTCCCCGTACGCGCCAGCGACAGCACGAAAGGCTTGGCGTCGGGGTCGATCATCGGTGGCGGCGCGACGAAACGCTCGATGTGAACGTTGGCTGCGGGCCACGCTGCGGTCATGCCCTCGAACTCGTCGGTCATGCCTTCCGGCCCGCAGCAGGCGACCATCGTCTGCACGCCAACCTCTCCGACCAGCGACGCCAGATCCGGACGCCCAGCCCTGGACGTGCGGTGCACGACGACACGCCCCGCTTCGATCAGCGGCGCGAGGTGTGCGGCAAGCGGCACCTCCTCGCGCACGATGAGGTGCAGCACAAAGTCTGCATTGCCGATCCGCAGGAGGTGACGTGCCATCGACAGGAACGGAGTCACGCCAATGCCACCCGCGACGAACACATGGCGCGCAATGTCCGCACCCGGCTCCAGCCCGCCGCGCGGCAGTGACACGCCGATGACGTCGCCTATGCCAACCTCGTCGTGAAGCGCGCGCGAACCGCCGCGCCCATCGGCCTCGCGTTTGACCGCGATGACGTAACGCGTGTTGTCGGCGGGCTCGTTGCAGAGGGAATAGGTCCGCACGAGACCGTTCGGCAGATGCAGGTCGATGTGGGCGCCAGGCTTGAACGGCGGCAGGTCCCAACGGTCGGGATCGGCCAGCGTGAACACCTTGATCCCCGTACCAGCCGCTTCGATGCCGGCGACAACCGTCTTGATTGTCGTTATGGGCCGCGCGCTCATGCCGCGTTCCGCACGGTGTCGCCGACCCTGACGATGCCGCCTTGCAAGATCCTGCAGTTGAGGCCCGAGCGGTTGATGAGCGGATCGAAGATCGCCTTGCCGGTGATCTCCTCGATGTGCCGGCATGGAATCGATAATCGGGTTGCTTCCAGCAAGGTCTCACCTAACCAGAAGCGGCGGCCGACCAGGTGGTTCAACGGCACGCCCTCGACCGTCACGTTGCGGCGATGCTCCTCGGGACCGAGTTCGATTCCCGCGTCGCGCTTGAGCGCGACCAAGGTCTCGAGCTCGAACAGGGTGACCTGCCGGCCCTCTTCGGGCTTGTGCGAATAAAATCCTTCCTCGCGCCCGATCATGTAGCGGTCGCCCTCGATCCCTTGGCCGGCGACGAGAACGAGCTGCTCCATCGCGCGCATTGGCAGAAACGCGCGCGGAGCAAGATGGAGGAAGCGGACCAAGCCGGACCAGCCGAGGCGTGCTGTACTATCGGCTGAGCCGGCGTCTATCTCATCGAGCATGACAAAATCCTTGTGAGAAGCGATGGCGCGCCGCCAGCAGCGGCGCGCCGCGGGATCAGGTCAGTTCCTTGTTCGCCATTTCCGGCGCGAACGTGGTCGCGGTCGCCGTGATGGCGGCGCAGCCAATCAGCAGCAGCGACACCGGCCAAGTGGCACCGCCACTCCAGGCCATCAGAGCCGCCGCAATCAGCGGCGTCAATCCGCCACTGATGGCAGCACCGACCTGAAACCCGAGCGAGGCGCCGCTATAGCGCAGCCGCGCGGAAAACAGCTCGGAATACCAGGGCGCGCCGATGCCGAACATCACCATCTGCCCGAAAGTAATCGCGACCACGATGGTGCAGATGACGATGGTGGGATCGCGGGTGTTGAGCAGCCAGAACAGCGGGAAGGCAAACAGCGCCGAAAACAGACAGCTCGCATAGAACATCTTTTTGCGGCCGACGATGTCGGACAGCCAGCCGAACAGCGGAATGGCGAGCAGTGCGACCAGCGATGCCGCGAAGGCGCCGTTCAGCACCACCGTACGCGACAAGCCAAGATTCGCCGTGGCGTAGGACATCACGAACACGCCGCCGATGCTGGCATAGGCGATCTCCGAGATCTTCAGCCCGACCGCGGTAAAGAAAGGACGGCGGTGATGCCTGAAGATTTCGACCAGCGGCAGACTTGCGACCTCCTTTTTGGCCTGGACCTGACGGAAGGCCACAGTCTCTTCCATGTTGAGGCGGATGTAGAGACCGACGCCGACCAGGAGGATCGAGATCAGGAACGGAATGCGCCAGCCATAGGACATGAACTCACTTTCCGGCAGGCTCGCCACCAGCGCAAACATGCCGATCGCGGCGAGGTTGCCGATGGGATTACCGACCTGCACCATGCTGCCGAGCAGACCGCGGCGGTGCGTCGGGCAATTCTCCACCACCATCAGCACCGCGCCACCCCATTCGCCGCCGAGGCCAATGCCTTGAAGGAATCGCAGGCCAATCAAGAGCAGCGGCGCGGCGATCCCGATCTGCTGATAGGTCGGAAGCAGGCCGATCAGGAAGGTGCCGATGCCCATCACCATGATCGTGATCGCGAGCATCGCCTTGCGGCCCACCCGGTCGCCGTAGTGACCGAAGATCGCGGCGCCAAGCGGTCGCGCCAGAAAGCCGACCGCATAAGTGCCGAAGGCCGCGATGGTGGCGAGCGTTGGATTGCCGGCAGCGAAGAAGACCTTGTTGAAGACCAGCGCGGTCGCCGTGCCGTAGATGAGGAAGTCGTACCATTCGACGGCGGTGCCGATCACGCTCGACCACACGATCCGCCGCAAGCTCGCCGCCTCGTCCGGCGCTACGTTCAGGGTTACGTCGTCTGCTACGGTCATCGATCTCTCCAAAAAGTACCGGCGCCAGGGGAAGCAGTTGGTTCTGTCCACGGAGCCCATCGGCAGCCCGGACGGTAAAAATCGATCATGTTTACTGTTGGAAATCAACGACGCGGAACGCGGCAAATGCCGCACGGAGCGGCAGAATGCGCTGAATGCACTGATTTTGAGCTGATTTATACGATATACCAGAGCCTCTGCTTACAATATCCGCGCCCTTGCTCCAAATTTCCGCGCATGAGTTTTCCTTTGGAATACACTTGCGCCTAGGCGGAAGGGACCGCGCGCCCCGTCGGACTGGCAGTCGGGCGACATCTGTTGCAAAAGAGACATCAGCAGTTCGGGAGACTCATGCGTGCTTGATGTCAGCAAAGCGGCAGCCGTCGGGGCCAATATTCGCCAGGCGCGGATCGCCAAGGGCCTGACACTGGACCAGCTTGCCAGGCAGAGTGATCTCACGCGCGGCTATATCTCGCTGGTCGAGCGCAACCTGAAGATCCCTTCGCTCGCCGCCCTGCTACGGATGGCAGCCGCGCTCGAGGTCAACGTCGCGAATTTCTTCGACCCGAACGCCGAGCCCGCGCCGCGCTACACGCTGTTCCGCCGTGAAGGCGGCAACGTGCCGTTGTTTCAGGACACCTTTGGCGTGGTACCATTGGCAACCGGCCGCACCCGCAAGATGATGGAGCCGTTCCTCCTCAGCCCGCCGCACAAATCGGCGACGCGCGCCTCGCATGCGGGCGAAGAGTTGCTGTTCGTTATCAACGGCAAGATCGCGATCAAGCTCGACGGCGAAGAACTCGTCCTCGGCAAGGGGGATTGCCTGTATTTTTCAGGCGAGACACCGCACGAGGTCAGGAGCCTCGGCCGGCAGAAGGCGGAGGTCCTGGTCGTCGTCGCCCAGAGCCCGGCGGCGTAACGCCGGGCCTTGGCACCAGGCTTAGCGGGACCAGAAAAAGCGTCCGGGTGGCGGCGGGACCGGCTCGGCTGGACGGGGCCGCTTCGGACGCGGCGGTTTCGGCGGCGGCTCGGCGGACGAGGTGGTCTCCGCGCCCGGCGCCGTCTCGCTTCCCGGTACCTTCACCGACAGCAGCAAGTTCGACTCGTGCATCCGCCAGCGGTAGCCGACGCCGAAATCGATCGGCTGGGCGCGCGTGAACAATGCAGCGTAGCGTTCCTGGTAGCGGCCGGGAAATTCGCCTATCGGTCCGAGATAGCGGCCGAACGGGAAGAACCGCCATTGCCGCGCGTTGTAGTTCGAAAGCGGAATGCCGGAATCGTCCTGGACGATAGTCGCGCTGTTGGCGAGCAACCAATCGCGCGCGACGGTGAAGTTGCCGGAGTGCAGCAGATAAGACGCACTCTTGATCAGGCTGTTGCCGGGACCGAGCGTCTCGCAGAACTTCAGGAACCCTGCCGCGCGTGCACCTGAATTGGAGAGATCGGTCGAGAAATAGTACAGCGTGCGCGCTTCGCCGTCGGGGCCGGCAAAGGTGATGCGGGCGCCGCGCGTCGCATTCGGTCCTGGATTGTCGATGCCGACATGTATCCCGCCTTTGTCGTCGAGCGCGACCATCTCGACATTGCGGATGCTCTTGCCGGAGCGGACGAGGAAAACATAGAGGATCGGCAAGGTACCGTTGACTTGATTGGCGTGCAGATCGACCTTCATCTGCTTGGTAATGAAGAAGGAAAAGCTCAGGATCGAGCCGAGCGAGCGCTCGACATTGTAGAGCGCGGCGCCGACCGAACCGCGCGGCAATCGCGTCAGGTCAGCCACCGCACCGACCGGCTCCAGCGCACCGAGCACGTAAGTGCTGGCCTTGGGATAGAAGGCGTTGGCATAGAGGAAGTCGGGGCCGCTGAACAAATAAAACATGGTCGGCCTAGGCGCCGCCAGATTGACGTCGGCCCAGCTGCGGATCTTCGAGAGCTGGCGCTGCTCGAGCTGGGCGAAGGCGCCGTCGAAGAATCTCGCGTGGCGCTGCCAACCCGGGTCCTTCGTGAGCGGCACCAGCGGCGAATCCGCCGAAGGCTGCATGCCCGCGAGGAAGCGCGCGGTGTCGTCGAAGGTTGCCTCGGCAGCATGCGCGGACGAGACGGCCGCAGCCAGCATGGCGAGAGCGACGGCCGCAATTCTCAGAGGTCGAAACATGTCTATTCGCGATGTGATGAAGTGCCAGCGGCGACCGGCCGCCTGCGGAAAACAGCATAAATCAACAGGCCCGAGAGCATGACGAGCATTCCCGACAGCGAGTGCAAGGGCCGCTCGGTCAACAAATAGTACATCATGAACGCGGTCACGAGCAGGAAAACGAGCGGCGTAAAAGGGTATCCCCAGGCGCGATAGGGCCGCGGCAAATCGGGATCCGTGATGCGCAGCTTGATGACGCCGGCGACCGTGAAGAACGAGCAGAACAGCAGCGCGAACTGGATGAAGTCGAGCACCGCCTCGAAGCTGCGCGTGAACAGGAGCAGATTGGCGACGGCGAGCTGAAACAGGATGGCATAGGCCGGCGCGCCGCGCACTGATCTCTTCGAGAACACCCGCAAGGCCGGTATGTCTTCGCCCATCGTCATCATCACGCGCGGGCCGATCCACATCATCGCGCTGATCGAGGAGATCAGGCCGAAACAGATCATCGCGCCGACGATCCGGCCGCCGAGATTACCGAAGATCGCGCTGCCGGCGACGCTGGCGACGTCGAGCTGACCCGCGAGCGCGACGACCGGCGTGGAATAGAGAAACACCGCATTCAGCGCGACGTACAGCACGAGCACGATCAGCGTGCCCGCGAGCAGCGCACGCGGCAGGTCCCGCTGCGGCATGTTCATCTCGCCGATGATGTAGGTCGCGGCATTCCAGCCCGAGAACGAATACATCACGAATACGAGTCCGATCGCGAAAGGCGCGCTGACGATGTGCGCGAGATCGCTCGCCTGCGGCGTGAAGGCGATCGGCTGCGGCACGCCGACGATGAAACCGGCAACCAGGAAGGCAACGATCAGCACGACCTTCAGGATGGTCGAGATCAACTGGAAGGTCGAGGAGTGCCTGACGCCCGTCAGTTGCACGAGCGAGACCAGCCACACCACGGCGATGGCAAGCGGGATCGGCGGCACACCGGGGACGACCGATTTGGCGTATTCGCCGAAGGCCATCGCGGCGAGCGCGACGGGTGCTGCAAAGCCAACCGTCGCCGACACCCAGCCGGCGAGAAAGCCGAAAGCGGGATGATAGGCACGGCCGAGGAAATTGTATTCGCCGCTCGAGCGCGGAAACATCGCGCCGAGCTCGCTGTAGGAGAACACCCCGCACAGCGCGACGATGCCGCCGACGGTCCACAGCAACAGGATCGCGAAGCCCGAGGGAATGTCCTTGACCTGGAAGCCGAGACTGGTGAAGACGCCGACCCCGATCATGTCGGCCACGACGATGGCGGTTGCGACCAGAACGGAAACCCCCGCCCCGCTTCCGGTCAGCCGGCCGGTCCAGGGCGCTGTACCCGCATCTGATGCCGTCATCGCCGTCCTCAACTCGGGCGTCACGCCTCGTGGGAAGCATCGTGCAGTTTGGTCCAGTCAATTCAAGCAGGGTTAACAAGGGTTAAATGAGGCGGGACAAATCGGTACTCAGGCACCATTAATGCACAGTCCGGGGCAATAAACTTTCGTAAACGCCGGGACATCCCGCTTCCCTCCCCCACAATCACGACACGATTGCGTGGTCCTTTTGAGCGTTCCGGATGTGGGGAAGTTTCTCCGGACACTTAACGTCACCTAAACGCCCATCGGCTCAATTGCCTAATGATTGCCGATGGACTTGTAGTCATGACTTGGGGTCATGGGTGGATGGTCGGGGCAGTTCCGAAACTGAGAGCTGACATTCGTGCTGACCGGACAACGTCCGGCGCGCGCGGTCGTGCGCTTCGGATCGCTCTGATCTCTGCCTTGGTGCCGTTGTCGCTGACGCTGGTTCAATGCGGCAAGGCGCCCAATCCGGCCGCGCTCGCGGCGAACTCGCAGGCCAACGTCCAAACCAACGTCCAGGTCGTTGCGAAGACAAGCCAGCAAGTCGCAAGCAGCGACACGTTCGAGGATCGCTTCCCGGCGCCCCAGTTCAGGGAGCGTTTCCCATCCGCGAGCGAGGGTTTTCTGCAACGGCAGATGTCGGACTTCTCACCCAACCGCGCCGTGCAGCAGCAGCCACAGCCGGAGCAGGCGCCCTACAAGGTCGCCTCGCTCGCGCCGCAGGCCCCCTACCAGCGGCCGCCACGCGAGGACCTGACGACGCTCGTCAGCATGAAGTCGTCAGCCTTCCCCTATTTCGGCAACAACCCCGCCTCCGACACGCCTTTCCTCAACATCTCCAAGGGCGACCGCCGCGGCCACCGCAGCTATTCCGGGCGTGTATTCTGGCAGGACGAGACCTACAGCGATAACCGCGTCCTGATGCACGTGCCCGAACATTTCGACGTGCGGAAGCCGGGCGTGATCGTGGTGTTCTTCCACGGCAATGGCGCAACACTCGAGCGCGACGTGCGCGACCGACAGCTGGTGCCGCAGCAGGTCACCGATTCCGGCGCCAACGCCATCCTGCTTGCGCCGCAAATGGCGGTTGACGCCGCCGATTCCAGCGCCGGAAAGTTCTGGCAGGCCGGCGGCCTCAAGCGCTTCTTGGACGAATCTGCGAACCATCTGGCCCGGCTCACCGGCGATCCCAACAGCGCCCGCGCCTTCGCCAATATGCCGATCGTGATCGTCGGCTACAGCGGCGGCTTCCTGCCGACGGCCTGGAGCCTCGAGGTCGGCGGCATCAGCGACCGTGTCCGCGGCGTCGTGCTGCTCGACGCCGTCTACGGCGAAATGGACAAGTTCGCCTCATGGATCGAGAGCCACCGCTCCGGCTTCTTCGTCAGTTCCTACACCCACTACACCGCGCGGCGCGACCGCGAGCTGATGAGCACGCTGCGGCAGAAAGGCATCGCCGTCTCCGAAGACATGGACGGCCCCTTACGTCCGGGCAGCGTGGTGTTCGTCGAAACCGGGGACGGCATCACCCATCGCGACTATGTGACCCGAGCGTGGACGCGGGATCCGCTCAAGGACGTACTGGTGAAGATGTCGGCGACGCCATCACTCGCGCTCACGCGCGTGGCATCCACCAATCCATCCGCATCGAACCGGTAGCGACATTGCGCCCGGCGGCATTTGGCTGCACGGCCCGCAATTCTCTCGAGCCTTGATCAAAATGTGATGTTGATGGCCGACAGTCCCGGGGCTGACTGGATTGCTTCCACTGGCAACAATCATACTTTGCCGGCCAAGTTGTATTTTGAATTCTGCGGGGACGGGCAGTGCATCAGGGACTCTACAAGGTCGACTTCCACACGGTTCACGGCACGGGTTGCGGCGTCGTCTATGTGACCGAGGGGAAGATGCGCGGCGGCAATTCCGCTTTCGCGTTCATCGGCACCTACACCGGCGAAGGCGACCGCATCAAGGTCAAGATCTCGACCGAGCGCCACAATGCCGACCCGTGCTTCAAGGCGCTGTTTGGTCTCGACCGGATCACGCTGACGCTCGCGGGCCGGGAGGATGGCGACACTGCGGAATTCGAAGGCACCGCACTGCAGCTGCCGGGCGTTGCCTTCAGGGCCGTGCTGAGCCGGATCAGCGACTAACCGTCCGGCTCCCAGACTTTGCGATCGGCCTCAGGTTTTTGGCAGCTTCGGAATGCTCTCGGCAAAGCCGTTGAAGCAGGCCAGCCGCTCGTCCTCTTCCTTGAAGAAACGGCAATCGGCGTAGCCCTTGGCCTTCGCCGGCTTCGGCTTTGGCGCCGGGGGGATCACGGCGTCGTAGCAATTGAGCCGGTCCTTGGTGCCGTCATCGAGGTCGAGGCAGGCCTGGAGCCGCGCCGCGATCGATTGGGGCTTGCCCTTCGGCGCCGCAGCCGGCTTGGCCGCAGCCTCCTTGGTCCCTGCCTTGGCGCCCTTGGGCTTGACCTGCACCAACGGCTTGTCCCCGATCATTGGTGGCTTGTCGGCTTGCGCGAAAGCGGAAGCTGAATAGAGCACCGCGGCAACCGCCAGAATCATCCTCATCTCAGTCAACCCTCTTTGGTCCCCATGACCGGCCTTCTAGCCTCCCGGCGCGCGGTTTGCCAAGCACCTTGCGCACACGAACACGCTTCCGTTCAGGCCGGGGCGGAAGTTGCCGGCCGGGGCCGGGTCAGGATCACCAGGATCAGCGCCAGCACGACGAAACCGACCGCGACGAAGCCGAGCGTGTGCAGGAGCTCGCGGGCAAACAGCAGTCCGCCGACGGCAGAGCCGACCGCCTGGCCGATATAGAGCACGGAGGTGTTGAGCGCGACGGTCGCCGAAGCCAGCGACGGTGCGGCCGAGACCAGCCGCACCTGCTGCATCGAATTGGTCGAGGCAAAGCCGAGGCCCCAGATCGCGACCGCACCCGCCATCAAAACGAGCGTGCCGGCGCCGAGCGCCCAGCCCGTGATTCCTGCAAGCAGCAGACAGGTGAACAGCAGCGAGGTGCGATAGGGTCCCGAGGTGTCGACGATACGGGTCGCGATGACAACGCCGAGGAAGCCGCAGACACCATAGAGAGCGAACATCATGCCGATCGCATCGGGCCCTGCGCCGGCCAGCTTGTTGAGCAACGGCCCCATGAAGGTGAACACCACGAACTGCCCGGACATCTGCAACATCGTGATCGCAAGCAGAAGCAGGATCGTCCTGTTGCGACCGACCGCGCTCCAGGTCTTCAGATCCACCGGCGTCCCCTTCAAGCCCGCCGGCAGTCGCATCAGCAACAGCAGCAAGCTGACGCAACCGAGCGCGCCGATTCCGCCATAGGCCGCGTGCCAGCCATAGCGACTGGCGATGAAGGTGATCAGCGGCAGGCCGACGGCGGCAGCGAGCGACCAGCCGAGAAAGATGTAGGCAATCGTGCTGCCGCGACGCTCCACCGGCACGATCCACGCCGCCGTGCCGGCGGCCTGCGGCGTGTAGAGCGCGCCGACCGCGAGCATCACCAGGCGGATGACGAGGAGGCTTGCATAGTCCGGCGCAAAGGCCGAGGCCAGATTGCCGAAAGCAAGCACCGCCAGCGTCGTGGTGAGCAGCGTCCGCCGCTCGATCCGGCTGGTGAGCCAGGCCGTCAGCGGCGAACCGATGCACAGGATGATGGCGCCGAAGGTGATCAGGAGCCCGGCCGCATGGATGCTGACGTCGAGCCCCGTCGCCAATTCCGGCAGCATGCCGGCCGGTGCCAATACCGAGCAGCCGGTGACGAGATTGCCAAGCATCAGGGCGGTTGGCGCGAAACGGGCTGCGCGTGGATTTTCCATGCAAACGCATGTAGAGCCGCCTTGCGACCAGTTAAAGGGCGTTGCCCGGAATAGTTCGTGCAACGCCCCGGCTTTTGCGCGCCTGTTTCTTGGAAATGCCGGATTGCGCAGGCCGAATCGCCTGATATATCGCTCGTTCCCGCTTACCTGCGCTCGTTCGCAGGAGTGAGCCTCAGGAGACATGCAATGACCGACCAGCCCAACGACCAATCCAAGGACCAATCCAAGTCCGAGCAGCCCAAGTCCGAATCCGGCTTCCAGTACAGCCTCAGCAATTTGAGGCCCGTGACCCCGCCGGAAAAAATCACCCTCACCTTTCCCGACGGCGCCCGGCGCGAATACGCCAAGAGCATCACCGGCCTCGAACTCGCCAAAGGCATTTCGCCGTCGCTGGCCAAGCGCACGGTCGCGATGGCGCTCGACGGCGTGGTCTCCGACCTCGACGACGCAATCGAAGCCGATGCCAGGATCGAGCTGATCAACCGCGACGATCCGCGCGCGCTCGAGCTGATCCGCCATGACTGCGCCCACGTGCTTGCCGAAGCCGTGCAGACGCTGTGGCCGGGCACCCAGGTCACCATCGGCCCCGTGATCGAGAACGGCTTCTATTACGATTTCTTCCGCAACGAGCCGTTCACGCCGGAAGACTTTGCCGCGATCGAGAAAAAGATGCGCGAGCTCATCGCGCGCGACAAACCTTTTACGAAGGAGGTTTGGGATCGCGAAAAGACAAAACAGGTGTTCCGCGACAAGGGCGAGGCGTTCAAGGTCGAGCTGGTCGACGCCATTCCCGGCAACGAACCGATCAAGATCTATTACCAGGGCGACTGGTTCGATCTCTGCCGCGGCCCGCACATGACCTCGACCGGCAAGGTCGGCAACGCCTTCAAGCTGATGAAGGTGGCCGGCGCCTATTGGCGCGGCGACAGCAACAACCCGATGCTGACCCGCATCTACGGCACGGCATTCGCCAAGCAGGAGGACCTCGACGCTTATCTGAAGCAGATCGAGGAAGCGGAGAAGCGCGACCATCGCAAGCTCGGGCGCGAGCTCGACCTCTTCCACTTCCAGGAGGAAGGTCCGGGCGTCGTGTTCTGGCACGCCAAGGGCTGGACCATCTTCCAGCAGCTGATCGCCTATATGCGGCGGCGCCTGGCCGGCGACTACAGCGAGGTCAATGCCCCGCAGATCCTCGACAAGTCGCTGTGGGAGACCTCCGGCCATTGGGGCTGGTACCGCGAGAACATGTTCGCGGCGCAGTCGGCGGGCGACGAGGCCGAGGACAAGCGCTGGTTCGCGCTGAAGCCGATGAACTGCCCGGGCCACGTGCAGATCTTCAAGCATGGCCTGAAGAGCTACCGCGACCTGCCGCTGCGGCTCGCCGAGTTCGGCGTGGTGCACCGCTACGAGCCGTCCGGCGCGATGCACGGATTGATGCGCGTGCGCGGCTTCACCCAGGACGACGCGCACATCTTCTGCATGGAGGATCAGCTCGCCGACGAGTGCCTGAAGATCAACGAGCTGATCCTGTCGACCTACGCCGATTTCGGTTTCACCGGCGATCTCACCGTGAAGCTGTCGACCCGGCCGGAGAAACGCGTCGGCACCGACGCGATGTGGGATCACGCCGAGCGCGTGATGGCGACGGTGCTGCGCGAGATCCAGTCGCAGAACAATCACATCAAGACCGAGATCAATCCGGGCGAAGGCGCCTTTTACGGGCCGAAGTTCGAATATGTGCTGCGCGACGCCATCGGCCGCGACTGGCAGTGCGGCACCACGCAGGTCGACTTCAACCTGCCGGAACGGTTCGGTGCGTTCTACATCGACCACGACAGCGGCAAGAAGCCGCCGGTGATGGTGCACCGCGCGATCTGCGGTTCGATGGAGCGCTTCATTGGCATCCTGATCGAGCACTATGCCGGCAACTTCCCGCTCTGGCTGTCGCCGGTGCAGGTGGTGGTCACCACCATCACGTCGGAAGCCGACGAGTATGCCAAGCAGGTGCTGGAGCAGGTCCGGCGTGCGGGACTTCGGGCCGAGATCGACCTGCGCAACGAAAAGATCAACTACAAGGTCCGCGAGCACTCGCTGGCCAAGATTCCGGCACTGCTCGTGGTCGGCAAGAAAGAGGCCGAGACGCAGTCGGTCTCGATCCGCCGGCTCGGCAGCGACGGGCAGAACGTGATGACGACGGTGGAGGCGATCGCCGCGCTGGTCGAGGAGGCCACCCCGCCCGACGTCAGGCGGGCGCGCGAGGCGGCCTGACTTCTGAAATCGGTCTAAACTCGCTTTCGGTTGCGGGCGTGCATTCCTATGTGGGGACTGCACGCCCGACGACCAGCCGAAGAGGAAACTGCAGTGCCCGACGCCATCGAACTCCTGAAGACCCGCCGCTCGGTCAAGCCGCGCGAGATGTCCGGACCCGGCCCCTCCCCGGCCGAGCTCGAGACGATCCTCACCATCGGCGCGCGCGTGCCCGACCATGGCAAGCTCGCGCCCTGGCGCTTCATCATCTTCGAGGGCGATGCGCGCCAGCGCGCCGGCGAGGTGATCGCCAAGGTGTTTGCCCGGAAGAATCCCGGCGCGCCGGCGGCCGATGTCGAGACCGAGCGCAAACGCCTCACGGATGCGCCGCTGGTGATCGGCATCGTCAGCTTCACCAAGCCGCATCCGAAGGTGCCGGCCTTCGAGCAGGAATTGTCGGCTGGCGCCAGCGTCATGAACATCGTCACGGCCGTGACCGCGCTCGGCTACGGCGCCTGCTGGCTGACCGGCTGGTTCTCGTTCGATCGCGACGTGCTGGATGGCCTCGGCCTCAAGCCGGACGAGAAACTCGCCGGCTTCGTCCATATCGGCAAGCCGACCAAGCCGAGCGAGGACCGTCCGCGACCGGTCCTTTCTGAAATCGTGACGCGATTTTAATCGAAGGCGTGTTGACGCCTTCGAGGTCTTGCGGCTTTGATCCCGGCAAGGGAGGAAGCCCGGATGAAGCGTCGTGAATTTCTGGTCGGAGCCGCGCTGCTGGCCGGCACCATGGCGCGAAGCCGCGCAGGCGACATCCCCGCGCCGTCGTCCGACGGGCTCGCCCGCATCACAGCGTACTTCGACGACGAGGTAACGAGCGGGCGGCTGCCGGGCGCCGTGGTGCTGGTCCAGCAGCATGGCAAGCCGGTCTATCTGAAGAACTTCGGCGTGCGCGACACCAGGACGGGTCTCGCCATGACGCCCGACACGATCTTCGCCATTCACTCGATGACCAAGCCCATCACGTGCCTTGGCGCGATGATGCTGATCGACGAGGGCAAGTCTGCGCTCACCGACCCGGTGTCGAAATACATCCCGCTCTTCGCCGGCACCAAGGTGGGCATCGAGACCACCAAGCCCGGTGGCCCAACGACGGTCGAACTCGAACCGCCGGTCCGCCCCGTCAACATCGAGGATCTGCTGCGGCATACTTCGGGCATCAGCTACGATTATATCGGCGCCCCGTGGGTCATGGAGGTTTATCTCGCCGCCAAAATTTTCGACGGCCCCTTCAACAACAGACAATTCGCCGACCGCATCGCCGAGCTGCCGCTGACGCGTCAGCCCGGGACGCTGTGGCGCTACGGGCATTCCACCGACGTGCTGGGCAGCGTGATCGAGATCATCTCGGGCCAGACGCTGTACGAATTCCTGAAGCAGCGCATTTTTGATCCGCTCGGAATGAACAGCACCAAATTCGCGCTGAAGAGCCCGGAGGAGCGCGCACGGATGGCTCGGCCGCTGCCGAACGACCCGGTCTTGCTCGCCGGCGAGCGCGACCGCCTCGACCATCCCGAATGGGAATCCGGCGGTGGCGGCCTGCTCTCGACCATCACCGATTATCAGCGCTTCTCGCAGATGCTGCTCAATGGCGGCGAGTTCGAGGGCAAGCGTTACTTAAGCAGCGCGGCGTTCAAGGCCATGACGACCGATCACGTCGGCCCCGGCTCTGGTGTGGGGCGCGACTATTTCTATTTCCCGGGCGACGGTTTTGGTTATGGCTACGGCATTGGCGTGCGCACCGATCCCGGCAACGCCAAGCCGCCGCCGGCGGGGTCGATCGGCGAGTTGAAATGGGACTCAGGGAGCGGCACCTATTTCGGCGTCGATCCCAAGCTCGACATGGTCTACCTGCTGATGCAGCAGACGCAGAACGAGCGCAGCCGCATCACGCCTGCCTTCAAGGCGCTGGTCTACGATTGCTACCCGCCCGAGCTACGCCGCCCGTGAAGCGCGCTGGCCGAAATCGGCGAGCAGCTTCGCGATCTCGGCGGCGGGCCGCGCCGCGCTGAACAGGAAGCCCTGCACTTCGTTGCAGCCTTCGGCGCGCAACCACGCGAGCTGATCCTCGGTCTCGACGCCTTCCGCGGTCGTGGTGATGTTGAGGCTGCGGCCAAGCCCCGAGATCGCGCGAACGATCGCGACGCAATCGGGCCGCCCTGCCAGATCCTTGACGAAGGAGCGGTCGATCTTGATCTTGTCGAAGGGGAAGCTGCGGAGATAGCTGAGGCTGGAATAGCCGGTACCGAAATCATCCATGGAGATGCTGACGCCGAGCTCGCGCAACTGGTGCAGAATGGCGAGATTGGCATCGGTCTCGGCCAGGAAGATCGACTCGGTGATCTCGAGCTCGAGCCGCTTCGGCGACAGACCGGACTGCGCCAGTGCCGAGATCACGACCTGAACCAGATTGCGGCTGCGGAACTGCGCCGGCGACAGATTGACCGCGACCTTGACATCGACAGGCCATTTCACCGCCTCGGAGCAGGCCTCGCGCAGCACCCACTCACCGAGCTGGGTGATCAGGCCGATGTCCTCGGCGACCGGAATGAACTCCGCCGGCGAGATCATGCCCTTGTCGGGGTGATGCCAGCGCAGCAGCGACTCGAAGCCCGAGATGCGGTCTGAGGCGATCGAGACCAGCGGCTGGTAGTGCAGCTCGAACTCGCCATTGGCAAACGCGCGGCGCAGATCTAGCTCCATGTCGCGGCGCTTCTGCGCCTGCAGATCCATCTCGCGCTCGAAGAAATGATGCACGCAGCCGCCATCCGACTTCGCCCTGTACAGCGCCATGTCGGCATTGCGCATCAACTCTTCCGACGTCGTACCGTCGCCCGGCGACAGCGCGATGCCGATGCTGGCGCCGATCACCATCTCCTGCCCGTCTATCTCATAGGGCGCACTCAGGATGTCGATCAGCAAGCCCGCGCAGGCGCTGGCCTCGTTCGGCGAGACGTCGGCCGCCAGGATCACCGCGAACTCGTCGCCGCCGAGCCGGGCCGCGAGATTGGCGCCGCGGACCCCGGTGCTCAGACGTGCGGCAACCTCCTTCAACAGGCGGTCGCCCACTGGATGACCGAAGGAATCGTTGATGTTCTTGAACAGGTCGAGATCGATGTAGAGCACGCCGACCCGTTTTCCGGCGGCCTGGCCGAGCGCCTCCCTCAGGCGCTCCTGGAAATATTCGCGGTTCGGCAGATCGGTGAGCCCGTCATGGTGCGCCATGTGGGCGATCCGCGCCTCGGCCTTGCGCCGTTCGGTGATGTCGACCACCGCGACCAGATAGCCATCGCGATCGTCGAAGGCGACGCGGCGGCCGAAGGTGAGCACCTCGATCTCGCTGCCGTCGGCGCGCAGATGCCGCCAGTTGCGCGAGGAGTGATAGCTGTCGCCGATGCGTTCGAGCGCCTCGGCATGGCTGTCCCACTCGTCCTGCGGCCAGATCTCGTGCAGTTTCATGCGCAGGAAGGTGGCGCGGCTGTAGCCGTAATGCTGGACCGCGGCGTCGTTGACGCTGAGAAACTGCTTGCTCGCGGCGTCGAACACCCACATCGGCATCGGGTTGCTGTCGAACAGCAGGCGGAACGAGGCGTCGCGCCGCTTCAATACTGTGACATCCGAGATCGTCAGCGAGACGACGTCGGCGAACGCGGTGGCGCTCAGCCGGAGATGCCGTCCGTCGCTCTCGATCTCGAGCTGCTCGCCGCGGCCACCGGAGACGGCCTTGAGCAGGAATTCCAAGACCTCGAGCGAGGCCAGCAGCGTATCTCCCTCGCCGATCCGGCGCCACAACAGATCCGCGCCTTCGGCCTTCAGCAGCAGCCCCGCACTCCTGTTGTGGTGCACGATCTGGAGATCGAACGGCTTGCCACCCGCGTCGCGCAGCGTCGCCAGCGAGACCACCGCGTCGTCGGTCGAAGCGAAGATCGCGTCCAGGAGATTGTATTGCACGCCGCGTTCATTGATGTAGGCGCCGACCAGCGTCGCGCCCCAGCGCGAGGCCGTCGGCAGCGCCAGCACGTCGTAGGTCCTGACCATGCCGTCGCGCACGCAATAGGCGCTCGCCTGGTGCGGCTGCCCTTTGGCGAGCGCGCTCGCCGCGGCTTCCGACAGCGCGGTGGCGCAATCGGGCGATAGTGAGGCGACCGGGATGTCCCAACGCTCTTCGCCGAGCCATTTCTGCACGTAGCGTCCACTGCGCGACAGTTCGAGCGCGCCGTCGCCCTTGAGCAGCGCGATGTGGTCGGCGAGCCGTCCCAGGCTGCCAAGCATCACGTCCTCGTAGCGCGGCAGCCGTTCGCCCGCCTTCAAGGCGGCCCGCCATTTGCGCCGAAGCACCGGGATGTCGTCGAACATTTCGCCGGCCGGTTTTCCCGACACTTTCTTCGCGGCACTCATGGCAGTCCCCAACGCACTTTCCCGCCGCATCCAATGCAGCCGCGCTTAACGGCGTGTAAAGAGCGCGCGGGTGCGGGTTCCGTTGCGCGATTATGACAGTTTAAAGTCGGGCGTTGGTTAGTGGGCGTTAGAGACTATGACAGTTGTGCGAAGGCGTTGCGTAGGCAGCGTGTGGGACCGAAGCTTTGGCGCACCGCTGCATCAGCATCGTCATTGCGAGCGCAGCGAGACAATCCAGACTGCACACGCGGAAAGACTCTGGATTGCTTCGCTGCGCTCGCAATGACGGAGTATAGGCAAGAGCGTCGCTCTTAGGTTCGCATCTCACTCGCAGCCACACCTTCGCATCCTCGCGGCGTGTTCGCCCGAGCTTTGCTTTGGTCGCCTCACCCTCAAATGAAAGAGGGCGCAGGGGAATTTTGCAAGTTGCCGATAAGTGCCAAACAGGGGTAAGATAGGTAGTAAGTCATTGTAAAAGCACGGTTTACTGTCGCCCACTTATCGGGCGCTTATCAGGCGCTATCCTCGGCTTTTTTTGACACCGGCTCGACACAGGACACCGCATCACCATGGCGAAACCCCGCAAGCTCGCACTGGAAACCCTGACCGCCCGCGCCAGGCTCGCCGCGCGCAAGCAGCCGTATTTCGTTCGCGTCGCGCCGCACATTGCTCTCGGCTATCGCCGCAATGAAAGCGGGTTCGGCACCTGGTCGGTGCGTTTCGCGGATGGCAGCGCCTCGGGCTGGCTGAAAAAGTTCGGCATCGCCGACGACCTCGAACCTGCCGACAACACGAGCGTGTACTCCTACGATCAGGCGCTGGCGCAGTCCCGCAAGCTGGCGCGCGGCGAGGCCGACACCGAAACCACGGCCACGGGGTTCGCACCGATCAGCGTCGACGCTGCGCTCAAAAACTACCGCGCCGACCTTATCGCGCGTCAAAGCAATCCCTACAACGCCGAACACCCCCGCCTGCACCTCACCAGCGCGCTGTTGTCGAAGCCGGTGGCGCTGTTGACCTCGAAGGAATTGACAGCCTGGCGCGACGGGCTGATCGGCACGATGAAGCCGTCAACAATCAACCGGATGTGCCGCTGCATCAACGCAGCGCTGGCGCTGGCGGCGCAGCACGATCAGCGCATCAAGCCCGACGCTTGGGAAATCGGGCTCGCCGGGCTCCCCGATGCGACCGAGGTGCGCAATGTCATCCTCGGCGATGATCAGGTTCGCGCGTTCGTCGCCGAAGCCTACGGGCTCGACAATAAGTTCGGGCTTCTGATCGACTTGCTCGCGGTCACCGGCGCGCGGCCGAGCCAGGCTGTGCGGCTGTCGGTCGAGGATTTGCACCATCACCCGGCGCGACCGCGGTTGATGATGCCGAAATCGGCGAAGGGCGGGGGCCGCAACCGGGCGCAGAAGCGTATCGAACGCTATCCGGTGCCGATCACGCTCGACCTCGCCGGCAAGCTGCGGGCGGCAGCCAAGGGCCGCGCCGATGCGCCGTTATTGCTGCAAAGCGACGGCAGCCGCTGGCACCAGCACCCCGGACAGAGTTGCCATCGCCAGGTCGACAGGATCGTCAAGGCGCTCGGCCTCGATCCGAGCGAGGTGACGATGTATGCGTTGAGGCACGGCTCGATTGTTCGGATGCTGTTGAAGAACATCCCGATCAGGCTGGTGGCGTCGCTGCACAACACCAGCGTCGCGATGATCGAGAAGCACTATTCAAAATTTATCGCCGAGCACGGTGACGACCTCTCGCGGGCTGCGCTGCTACACCACCACGACTCACGAACCGACAACGTCGTGGCGCTGGCGCGGTGACGGCGCCGGCGAATGTGAGGTAACAATTGCTACTGGCGGGCGTAGAGAATTCAAACACTTGGCACTGACCCTTTTTTTTGTTTAGCGCGGGCTTGCCAAACTGCAACGACGGATGCAGTTTTGCTGACGATAAGTCAGCGACATGCGCCGCATAAACTGGCAACGGTCCCCTTCACTCGCGAGGCCACGCCATGTCGGAACGCCGGAACCCCAAGAAAACACCCAAGGCGAAACCCAAGGTGCCGCACGGCGCCTATTCGATCCCCGAATTTTGCGCGGCGCATGGCATTTCGGAAGTTCTGTATTATCGCCTGGGACGCGCCGGCCTCGGGCCGCGTATCATGAAGGTCGGCAGCCGCACGTTGATCAGCATCGAGGCGTGTGCAGAGTGGCGGCGCGAACGCGAAACCATCGCCGCAAAGTAGCTTTTGCGGAATGGTACGAGGACCGATGCCTGGTGTGTGAGGCCGGCATCGGTTCAAGCAAATATGAGGGGACACCTTCTCGAAGTTGAGGGACGTCTCACAATGTTTGCCAAGCCCGAACCAACCACCACCAGCACATAGAAACGACCGCCCCTGCGCAAACAACGGGACGGCCGCTCCAATATTCCAGAGGACACTAACGCCTTGGAATATCAAACCGCTCACCGTGTGCGTCAAGGGCCGGCCTCGATCGAGAGTACGGAAGCCATGACATGGGCAATTGTCGACCGCGTATTCAAAGCCAGAGTCGGCCTGGGCGGGGCAGCGAAGGCAGTGCTGCTATCCCTCGCCAACCACTGCGACAAGCTCGGGGGAAGCTGCTTTCCGGGGCAGGATGTCATCGAGAGCGAAACCGAACTGTCCCTCGACACTATCCAGCGTGCGCTTGCGGCTCTCGAACTGGACGGGTGGATCGAACGCTGGAAGCGACGTGTGCGCGGGCAATGGCCGTCGTGGGAATACCAGATCAACGTCGAAAAGCTGATCGACCGGGCCGCACCATACGGCTCGGTGGACCAAGCCGCACCATGCGGTTCGGTGGATACTGACCGGGCCGCACCATGCGGTTTGACCGAGCCGCACCGTGCGGCTCCACCGGGCCGCACCATGCGGCTTAAACCTATCCTTGAACCTATCAATGAACCTTCGCGCGCGAGATCGACCGACGACCGCCCTGCGCCTCGCCAGCGCGCTGACGCGCTCGGCGCGGGCCTCAACGGGCAAGAGCAAGGCAGTCTCTCCGAAGGAAGCCAGGAGCGCCGGAAGCCAACGGCATCAACGACGCCGGCGAGACAGCCGGCTTGCTCAACGGAATTCCGCTCGGAGCACGCTTGCGCGAGCGGATCGGTGAGCAGGCGTATTTGCTGTGGTTCGATGAGGTCGAGCAAGTCTCGTTGCGCGACGGTTTGCTCAAGCTTTCGGCTCCGGCTCGCTACATCGCCGCGCGTATCGAGAGTTGGTTCGCAACCGATCTGGAGGATCTGACCGGCGCGCACCGGATCAACGTGATTGTCCGCAAGTCGAAGCCGCCACCGGAGTCGGTGCCGCCATGACCGTGATCCCCGAATACGATCGGCTGACTGCACCGGCGCGATGCCGGCAACAAGGAGGACGACTATGGTCATCATGAACGGCGGACCTGAGAGGCAGAGTGCCTGAGTCCTGGCGGTGCGTCGACTGCCGCATCAACACCGCACCTGGCCATTTGAACCGCGCGGAAATGGAACAGGCCTTCGCCGCTGATTGGAGCGATCGTGGCGTCGAGCAAATCTACAGTGAACTCACGGAGGTCTACATCGTGAGGGAAGAGGTTTGGAAAGCTGCGGGCCTTGGGCCAATGGACGGCTGCCTATGCATCGGTTGCCTCGAACAGCGGATCGGCCGAACGCTGACCTCAAGGGATTTTCCGCGCAAACATCCGCTCAATAGAACGCCGGGAACGGGACGCTTGCTGGCTCGACGCGCAACCGCGGTGAAAACGCTATGACCACAAACAGGCCGTTGCAAATGTCCCCGGACGCGGCAGAGCGCATGCTGGACCGGATGGAGGCCGAGGCCGACAAGTGGGTGGCGCTCGGCTTTTGCCCGTGCTGCGTTGCCCGTACCTTGCTGTTACACGCCGGCCTGATCGCCGCGCACGAACTGGCACCTGGCGACATGCGCGCCGCGCTCGGCTATATCGCCAAGCAAAGCGAGCGGCACGCTCCTGCACCGGACGGCAAGGCACGGCATTGAGGAGATTGCCGCGGTGACGGACTTCCATTCGAGCTACGCTTGGCAGAAGGCTCGCCGCGTCGCCAGGATCGCGGCGCGTCATACCTGCGAGCGGTGCGGCCGCTTCCTGCCTGGCAAGGGCGAACTGCACGTGCATCATCGCAAGCCGGTGGCGAGGTCGATCGCGCTCGCGTTCGAGCCGCTGAACTTCTCAGTGCTCTGCCCACCGTGCCACAACATCGTTGAACCAAGGACCGGCACGCCCAAGTTTGGCTGCGACGTCGACGGCAAGCCGTTGTCAGAGGATCATCCGTGGTTCTTGCTCGGCAATGATTGACGGGGGCCTCAACGCCTTGAGCCGGTTCAACTTCCCCGGCGGCGCGCTGAATTTTCTGCATCCATTTTTATGGACTGATCGTCCAGAAACGCCGCCAAACCGCGGGTAACTTGGCGCCAATCCGTCGCAACCCAAAAATTCAGGTCGCTGTTGGCTTGAGGTGTTCGCCCTTGCATCCCCGGAAGCGGACCTGGCGTGGCCGCTCGCCAAAGTCGGCTTGTGACCCCTAAGCGGACTCCAGGACATCGCGCTGCCCCTGAGGGAGCGGCGTGCGTTAACCGCGCTGAAGCAGCAACAACCTGAGGCAGTACGCCTGACATATTGAAATCCGCTATTTGATGGTGGTAGTCTTTTACTTTTACTACTCACGCTATTTGCTCTGACGCTGTCCGGAGAGTGTTTTTTGTGCTCGGGAGGAGATTTATGCGAGGCTCTCGCGCAATCCTTTACGTCGAACGACTTGGCGAACTCACTTCTCAGCTCTCAGAATTGGAATATCTTCGAGGTCTGGTCGAAGACGCAGAGCGGCGCGCCCGCGGTGTTCCCCCAATACGCTTCACATGCCCTAGTTCGCGCCGCCTTCGAAGTCGCAAACCGGGCGCCCTGTCTGTCCGCTTCCGTCGCCTCGCGCCTCCGGCAAGATAGCAGCGCCTCAACACGCGGCCCGCCGGCAACGAATGCAACCACGGCCTGAGTCGGATGGTAGAATTGAGGCGCGCAGAGCGCGGGCTACTCGCCAACACGCGACGGCCAGCGAGCACATCAGAAGGAAAGGATGAGCATTCCCACCAGCACCACGTTGAACGTGCCAATCGCGATCACGGCGATGTCGAAAACCCGGGTCAAGCTGATCATGGTGTCCCCCGATACACGCCAACCGGGTAGTATGATGCGCCCGCCACGAGCGGGCGTCTATGCAGTTTGTGCCATGGCGCCGCCCGACCTCGCATCACCCGACCATCGCCGCTGTCGTCGCCGCCCGCCATGCCGCCAGCGTCTTGCGGTTCGCTTCCTAGGATCGATCGAGCGCGGCGAGCCGAGCGCGGTGAGCCAGGACGCCGCCGACGACCTCGAACCCGCCAGGCGCCGCGATCACGAATGCCCAACAGCGCGCATCGCGTAGTGCGACCTCGACGTCGAGCAGCGTGAGTTGCGGGTTCTCGCCGAGCACATCGCGCGCCGTCTTAGCAATTGCTACCGGGTCAAACGATCGATCGTCCACGATGAGGCGGTGACATTGGCGTGCTGAAATCGGCATGGCCGCGACCGTAACACATTCGCGCTTGATCCCGCCTGCGTCGCGGTCCACCATGGCGATGCTCGCGAACAAGCGCGCGTCGGGACGCCGACGCTGACGCCACGGGCACTGGCAGCCAGATTTCCCATCAACGGCCTTGGGCCGCAGGAACTGATGTTGCCATGAATGATCTTACACACACCCTCGGCCTGATGCGATCCGAACTGCGAGACGTGCGCAGCGTCGTGAACCGCGTGGACCACAAAACCGCACGGCTCGCCGCCGCCAACAGCACCTCAATCCGCAACGGCTGTTTGACCGCTCGCACGGCCGCTTGCGCACTCATCAGCCGCGTCACGAAACGGTCGGCCGCGGCTGTCGCGCAGCAACTGTGGCCGTATGACCTCGAACTCAAAGCCGCGACTGGACCGGCTCGCACCGACACTGCCGGTTGGAGCGCGGAACTGATCGGCGTCATGGTCGCCGACATCGCCGACAGAATGCTGCCGCAGTCGGTTTTCAGCCAACTGCGCGCGATGGGTTTGCAATACACATTCAGCGGCAATTCCGTCACCCGCGTGCCGAGCGTGCAGCCGGTGCCATCCGGCAACTTCGTCGCCGAAGGCGCGGCCGTCGGCGTCGGCGCGTTGCTGATCAACAGCACGAACCTGCCGCCGAGAAAGGCCGCGAGCATTGTCGCGTTGACGAAAGAAACGCTGCAAGGCTCGGCCGCCTCCGTCGAGACCTCGCTCGAAACGATCCTGCGTGAGGACTTGACGCTCGCGGTCGACAACATCTTGCTCGACAACGTCGCCGGCGACGCGATCCGGCCGCCTGGCCTGCGCGCCGGCATCGCCGGCTTGACGCCGACGGCCGCCGGCACCGGCAACACATTCGACAGAGCGGTCGCGGACGTCGAGGCGCTGCTCAACGCTATCAAGCCCGCGATCAAGCCGGCGTTGATCGTCGCCACGCCGCAGAGCGTCACATTAGGAAACATGCTCCTGCCAACACCGGCGATCAGGGCGCCTTTCCTGCCCAATCGCACGGTGATCGCGATCGATTGCGCGGCGTTCGCCTCGATCGTTGGAACGATCGACCTATCGAGCACCGAGGAAGCTCTGATCCACATGTCCGACACGCCGGCTCAGATCGGCGTCGCTGGCAGCCCGAACGCGATCAGTGCGCCGGCGCAGTCGCTATTTCAAACCGCGACGCTCGCATTGAGAAGCTTGCTCGACATCAATCGGAATTTGCGCAGGACCGGCAGCGTCGCGTGGATGACCGGCGTGAACTGGTGAGGCTGCCATGACAACCGACATTCCGCGAGATGCGGCCGGCGAGCCGCTGTTGACGAGGTGCCTCGATCAGCGTGCACGCCAGGGCGACTTTCCCCGCCGCGTCGTCGAGACGGTCGGCGACCTCGGTAAGCTGCTCGCCGACTATGCCGGACAATGTGATCGTGAACTAAGCGACATCAGCCTGACCTCGTTCTGGCCGTCGTTGTCGGCGATCATCTTGTCGAGCATGGACAACGACGCCGGCCGCCGCAACACCATGCGGACGGAATTCTTCGTTGCGCTGGCTGACCGAATTCGCTCCGTGCGCACCTTGCATGTTGAATGCGACGCCTGGATCGCACGCGAACACAAGCGGCAAGTTGCGGCGGCGAGACGCGCCGTGTCCTGGACGGGGGAAAACAAACGGTTGAAAGCGCGCGTCACCGAGCTTGAGGCCGAGTTGGAGCGGCGCAGCGGGGCGTGGCCGCGGGCGGTGGGGGAATGACCAGAGCGGCATGGCGTAGCGGTGACCGAACGGCAATTGCACCTCTTCCGATCGCGCAAGCAGCGCGGCCAGGCACTGCCGGCGCCGGGCGAATTTCAACTGCATGTCACGATCGCCGACATCCTGCGGCGCTGGGCGCTGCCGTCCTGGGAATGGGTGCATCTGCCGTTCGGCGAGCACAGAAGCGCCGCCACTGCCGGCAGGTTGGCAAGAATGGGCGTACGGAAAGGCTATCCCGATTTTGCGCTGTTCTGCATCGACGGCCGCGTCGCCGATCGCAGCTTAAAATGGTGATATTCATTAAGGACTTAGTGGAACCATAAGCCCGCGGACGTGCATAAAGCGAGGCGTTGGCCGAGCACGGAAAACCACTGTGGCGGATTATGTGCCCGTAAGGGAGCGGCCGCCGTCAGAGGGCCGCAAGATCGCGAGCGCGAGTCCGTAATGCGTTTTTGGCGCGGCGGCGCGGAAAGGGGCGGGGCGCGGTTCAATGCGCCTGTACGGCCTTCCTGCGAGGTATGCAGGACTTGCAGCACTTTTTGACACCGAGCATACGCCACCGGCCTTGGGCGTTGATGTGCAATGATTTTTTTGCCTGTGCATATCCCTGCGCAGTGGCTTTACGGCTTATGTCGTGCTCTCCCCGGGGAGCGATGCACTATTGCCCCCGTCGCCTTGCGGATGGCTGAGGCGTGTGCCCGGTTAGGCAACCACATCACCGCAAACACTTGACGCACAGACCCCGGGCGTCAGGACCACACGATTTCGCCGTACGCCGATCACACCGGTCGTGTGCGCGAGGCCTTCACTCACGGTTGCCCGCCCTGCGAAGCCGTTCGCGCCGATGTGACTAACGTCCACCGCCGCCCGGCCCGCGTTCGTGACGATCGCGATACGCCCCTCTTCCTTGGGCCGGGTTGCGGCGACACATACGCCGTTTCCGAATTTCGGTAAAGTGGAATATTTTTGGTGGCGCGCGTTGACTGACAGCTTGGGTGTTTTGCCGACAGGCAACACAAGGTCTTGTAGCCCGGATGAGCGAAGCGACATCCGGGATTCCTACCACGAGCCGTCCCGGGTATTCGCTCACCCGGGCTACCCTGCCAATCGCTCGATCACGAGATCGAGCAGCGCGCGCAGGCGGGCGAGGCGCCTGAGATCGCGATGATAACCCACAAAAGTGTCGCGGCCGGGTGGCGTCGCGCCGATGTCGAGCGCGACCAGCCGGCGGTCGCGATCGCCGAGCGGACGCGGCAGCACCGCGAGCCCGCCGCCGCTCGCGCAAAGCTCCGCCTGCGCCTGCCGGTTGTTGCTGCGCGAGGCGATTTCCATATTCGGCAGCGTGCGCTTCAGCCACAGGGCATCGGGCATGTCGGCGAATTCAGCATTCATGGTCACAACGCGGACACCGCTACCGTCGCCGGCGCGTGGCGGCTTGCTGCCTTTCTTGCCGTAGAGGGCGTAGGGAATGTGGAGCAGCTTCCGGGAGATCACTTCAGGCTCGTCGAACGGTTTGATGCGGAAGACGAGATCGGCCTCGCGGCGCGGCAGGCTGTAGAGGCGCGCATCGGTCAGAAGCTCGACCGTCACTTTGGGATGGCGCTTGCCGAAGGCGGCAATCACCGGCGAGAGTATCACTGTCCCGAACCAGTCCGACGACGACAGACGCAGCAAGCCGTCGAGCTGCGTCTCCGCGCCGGACGCACGCCGCTCCAAAGCGAGCGCCTCCTCTTCAATCCGCTCGGCGTGGCCCAGCACGGCCGTGCCCTCGTCGGTCAGCACGAAACCATCCGCCGTGCGCTGGAATAGCGTCTGTCCGAGCGACTGTTCGAGCGCGCGAAGTCGCCGCCCCATCGTCGGCTGGGTCTGGCCGATCTTCCGCGCGGCCGCACCGAGCGTGCCTTCGCGCGCGATCGCCAGGAAGATGCGCAGATCGCTCCAGTCCATCGAGCTGGCCTCCTCATACAAAAACGCACGGCAATCGTACATTCTCATTCATTCCCATGCAAAAAATAATGGGCATATTGGAGGCCGAAAACGGAGCAAGATGATCATGACGAGACAATCGACGATGCGCGCGGCCGTCATGGAGGCCCACAACGTGCCGCTGCGCCTCTCAACGATCTCCACGCCGGAGATCGGCCCGCGCGAGGTGCTGGTGCGAATCCGCGCGAGCGGGGTCAATCCGCTCGACACCAAAATCCACGCCGGCGCCGCGCCGCATGCGCGCCATCCGCTGCCTGCGATTCTCGGGCTGGATCTCGCCGGCGTGATCGAACAGACCGGGCGTGAGGTCTCGCGGTTCAAGCCGGGCGACGAGGTCTATGGCATGACGGGAGGCGTCGGCGGTGTGCAAGGATCGCTCGCCGAACTCGCCGCTGTCGACGCCGACCTGCTGGCGTTGAAGCCTGCCAATCTCAGCATGCGGGAGGCAGCCGCCCTGCCCCTCATCTTCATCACGGCCTGGGAAGGACTGATTGACCGCGCGGCGCTGAAGGCCGGCCAGAAGGTGCTGATCCATGGCGGCGCAGGCGGCGTCGGCCACGTCGCGATCCAGATCGCGCGCGCGTTCGGAGCAGATGTGTTCGCGACCGGCTCGGCATCGCAGCGCGCCACCGTCGAAGGCTTTGGCGCGACCTTCATCGATCGCGATACCGCCGTCGCGACTTATGTTGCAGAACATACCGGCGGCAGCGGGTTCGACGTCGTCTACGACACCGTCGGCGGCAAGGTACTCGACGCCTCCTTCGAAGCGGTGCGCCGCTTCGGCCATGTCGTGAGTGCGCTCGGATGGGGGACGCATGCGCTTGCGCCGCTTTCGTTCCGCGCCGCCACCTATTCCGGCGTGTTTACGCTGCTGCCACTGCTGTCAGGCGAAGGCCGCACCCATCACGGAGAGATCATGACGGAAGCTACGCGCCTGATTGAGGCAGGCAAGCTCGTGCCTACGCTCGATGCCCGGCACTTCACGCTGGAGAACGTCGGCGATGCCTATGCGCTGATCCGCGATCGCGCGACGCAAGGCAAGCTCGTCGTGGATATCTGACGGCGCTCGCAGAGAAGTCTCGTCGCCGGATGAGCGAAGCCGCAAGCCGGGACGTGGAAACCCGCACACGCAGCCGCCACTAGTCCTCGCTGGGGGCCGCGGAGCGATTGCGCAGATGGGCCTGCGACAACAGAAAGAACAATGCGCGCTCGCCGTGATATTTGGCGGACGGCCGGGTGCGCTCGAAGCCATCGGCAAATTTCTTGCCGGATTGGTCGCACACCTGCCACCGCCAGCCGAACCGCTTACGCCTGGTGAGGATCACTTCGAACATGCCGACGAGCTTGGCCCCTGCTCCTTGCCGGTCTCGCAGACGCACAAGCCTGCTCCGGCCTCCTCCTTTGGAGAGATGCCCGACATATAACGCAGCAGGATGGAAAGAGAATAAAATTGATTATCGGAAAAAGGTATCTTGCACCGGCTTTGACGAAGTTGCGGCGGCTCTGGAATAAGCCGGCGGTGCCGGTGTTGATCAATCCTGCTTGGTAGCGCTGCCAGAGCTGTTCAAATCGCAACACCAAACGGAGCAGCGGAGCGCATCTGCTTTCGCACACCTGACGGGGGCTGGCGGTAATAAGATATGGGATATCCGTGCGCTGAATGAGAAGTGTTCACCAGGCACGAAGACCCACGTCGGGCCGCATCCGGCATCACCGCTCAAGCACTAGCGGGCGACCACTTCCACTTCGCCGTCGACGCCGTTGACGACGTTGAAGCCGCGCTCGTAGACCTTGCCCTCGTTCTTGGCGATAGCACGGTATTCGCCTTCGGAGAGCACGACGCGCGGGAAGGCGCCGATCGATTCCTTGATGACGTCGCCGCCGGGGGTCAGCACCGACCAGGCGGTGTTGGCGAGCGCCTCGCCGCCCCTGTCGCTGACGAGCTTGAGCGTGATGACGGCGGCGCGGTGGGTGATGGTGACGTCGGTGAGCTTGCTGGCCTGGACCCGGATGTCCGAGCGCACCACCGAATTGGCGTCGCCGTAATTCGAGATGATGTAATAGGTGCCCTCCGGCAGCAGCACGACGTCACCGGCCGCGACGTTCGGCACCAAGGAGGCGCGCTCGCCGGATTCGAACTGGCTGCCCTTGTAGATCGCGAACGAGATCTGGTTCTGCGGAATGCGGCTGGTGCCGACGCGGCCCTCGATGCGCAAGCCGCCGGCGGGCAGCACGAAGGACTCGCGATCGGTCTCGGCCTTCAGGCTGACGGTGCGCACCGCGCTGACGAGGCCAAAGGCGACGTGCACGACGTAATTGCCCGGCGGCAGCACGATGTTCGGCGTGGCGTTGCGGTCCTCGCGGATCAGCTTGAAGGTGCCGTTCTCGTCGGGACGATCGGCAAACACGCGCCAGACCAGGCCGCTGGTGATCGGCGGGGTGTCCTTGCCGTATTTCGCCGTCAGCGACAGCACGCCCTGTCCGGGCACAGCCGCGTTGAGCGGCGCGGCGGACGGCACGGTCGTGACCGCGGGCGGCGGCATGCTGGGCGTGGTCGGCTGCAACAGGGTCGGCGGCAGGCTTGGGGGGCCGGCGCCCGGCCCGGAAGGCGGCGCCAGATTGATCGCACCGCCGGGATCGGGCACCGAGGCGGGGGGAACCGGCGGCGGACGATCGGAGAAAAGCTGCGCCTGCGCAGCACCTTGGCCCGATATCACGAGGCCCGCGGCAAGCATCAGCGCCGGCAGCAGCGATGCGCTGCGCCGCCATCCGATGATGCCGTCACCCCCGAGAGTCATGCCACTTGCTCTTCACCGAAAACGCGGCAAATTCAAGCCTTTGATACCCTAGGAAATACGGGCCCGATATGTCTATTGGAACCCGGTTGACGCCTGCGTGATTAGACCTGAGGCGACCGCCGCTCGCCATACTCCTGCCCAGCGCCCTCTCCAAAGCGGCATAAACCATGCTTCGCCCATGATATGGCGGAGCGCAAATGCGGTGCCTAATCTGGTGGCGTAGGCTGGCCAGGCGTAGGAGAGTTTTGGTGCTGGACATCTTGAAGGGCCGCGGTGCGAACGGCTCGAACGGCGAGAAGGTCGGCCTCGGTAGCATCCGCCGGCCGATCATCGGCCTCGCCCTTGGCGGCGGCGCTGCCCGTGGCTTTGCCCATATCGGGATCGTGAGAACCCTGATTGCCAACGGCATCGTGCCCGACGTGGTGGTCGGCACCTCGATCGGCGCCGTGGTCGGCGGCCTCTATGCGGCCGGCCGGCTCGACACGCTGGAAGAATGGGGCCGCAGCCTGCAAGGCATGCGCAACATCCTCGGCTATCTCGACATCCGCCTCAACGGCTCCGGCCTGATCGGCGGCGAGAAGCTCGCGACCCGGCTCGAGGACGCGGTCGGCCAAGCCCTGATCGAGGACTTACCCATCAAGTTTGCGGCCGTCGCGACCGAGGTCCGCACCGGCCACGAAATCTGGTTGACGCGCGGCCGCGTGGTCGACGCGATGCGCGCCTCCTACGCGCTGCCCGGCATCTTCTCTCCGGTCCTGATCGGCGATCGCTGGCTGGTCGACGGCGCATTGGTGAACCCGGTGCCAGTCTCGGCCGCGCGCGCGCTCGGCGCGGAAATCGTCATCGCCGCAAATCTTTCCAGCGACATCTTCACCTATTCGACGACGGTCTATTCGCACGGCGCAATGCCTGAATCGGAGATTCCCGCGGCCGAAGAGCCGACGTCAAAGCGGCGCTTCCCGAGATTCTTCTCGCCCGAGAAGACGGTAAAGCGCGAGTTCTTCGGCGGCGGCAGCGCCCGGCCCGGCCTCTCTTCGGTGATGGTCGACGCCTTCAATATCATGCAGGACCGCATCACCCGCGCCCGCCTGGCCGGCGATCCGCCCGATATGCTGATCACACCGCGGATCGGCCAATTCGGCTGGTTCGATTTCCACCGCTCGGAGGACCTCATCGCCCTGGGCACCCGCGCGGCCGAGCGTGCGCTGGAGTCCATTAAGGAGGCAATCCACGAGCTGGCTCCGGCGCCCGAGGGCACTGCGCCCAAAGCCGACCAGCAGGAATGATCGGGCCGTCTTACTGATCAGGCGGTCTTGATGTAGTCGCGCAGGGCTTCCTGCTCCGACTCGTATTCCTGCACCCGGCGCTTGACGATGTCGCCGATCGAGATCAGGCCGACCACCTTGCCGCTGTCGACCACGGGCAGATGGCGGAACTTGCCGGTGGTCATCATTTCCATGAGCTCGGCGACCGTGTCGGCCTCCTTGCAGGTGACCACCTTGCGGGTCATGACCTGAGAGACCGGCTCCTCCAGCGCGCCGGCGCCGCGCTCGCCGATCACCCGCACGATGTCGCGCTCCGACAGGATGCCTTCCAGCCGGCTCTGGTTCATCACCAGCACCGCGCCGATCTTCTTTTCACCGAGCAGTTTGACCGCGACCGCCAGCTTCGCGTCCGGCTCGACGCTCATGATCTGGTGGCCCTTGGTGTTGAGGATCGAACGTACCGTCATTGTCGCCTCCCTGAATCGGAACCGTCCGCTGTTCGCGGTCCGGACTTGTTCTTCGAGTCTTCAACTAACAGTGGTCAGCGCCGGTTTCACGCTCGTGCGCTTTGCGAAGCATCGCCGGGAACGGCCTGTCGCTTCGGAACATTCTTCGCGGGAATGATGGATGAATTCGGGCGGCGCCGCAAGCGCCGCTTCAAATACCGTCCGAAATGTCCTGTGATGACGCATCCGCAGCATCGCTTCGCACGCGCGGCACCGGATCGAACAGCGTGAAAAGCAACAGGCCGGCAAGGAAGCCGCCGATATGCGCCTGCCAGGCAACGCTCGTGGTCTCGCTATCGACGCCGATCGCGCCGACGCCGAAGACGATGTTGACGCCGAACCACACCGCGAGAAAACCGAGCACCCGCCCGTCGCGCAGCGCGCGCGACAGCGGCAGCGCCGGAACTCTGGCGGCGGTATCGGCATCCGATCGGCTGAACGACAGGAAGCTGCCGCGAACGAAGGCGAAGCGGATCGCCGCCGCCATCGCGCCGGACACCGAGGCCGAGGCGCCGATCATCGGCGCCACCGCGTGCTCATGGGTGACGAGATGGGCGAGCGCGCCAGCCGCCGCCGTCACCGCGAGGAACAGGAAGAACCTGATGGCGCCAAAGCGCCGCGCCAGCGCGCTGCCGAACGGCAACAGCCACAGCACGTTGAAGCCGAGATGGGTGAGATTGGCGTGCAGCAGCGAGTAGGTGACGAAGGTCCAGACCTTGGCGCCGGCCCCTCCGGGAATCTCCAGGTTGAGCAGCGAGGAATCGTAGCGCTTGGGGATGAAGCCGAAGACGTCGATGGTCCAGTTCTCGAGCTCCGGCGGCAGCAGCACCCGCAGATGGATCACCGCGAGCAAAAGGATATAGGCGGTCAGCGCGAACGGCAGCGTCAGGATCGGCTCGCGCGGAGCCCCCTCAACGACGGCCGGCACCCCCAGCGAAGCATCTTGCGACGGAGGATCTTGCGGCGGAGAATTTGGCGGGGAATCCAAGGCGACTTCGCTTTCAGGCGCGATCGGAGCGACAGGCTTGACGACAGGCCTTGGAGATAGTCGCCTTTGCCCGTTCTGCGCAAGTGCACAAAAGGAAAAGGCAGGGCCCTGGGAAAGCCCTGCCTATCCGTGTCGGACTTCCGGTACCCAGAGAGACGGGAGTATCCCCACCCCTCCCCGCGGCCGGTGACCAAACTGTTTGACGCCTGTGTACAGGCCTCGCCGAGAACCTGGAGAAAAGCGGCGAGGCTTGCGACCGCGGTCACCATAGCAGCGGGGCGGCGCACGGAAAGCGCATAGTTAATTTAACGTTAACGACGCAAAGGCAGCGCCAGGGATGCCGAAAACGCCGCTGCGGCATGGACGCTGCAAAGCCCCTCCTGCACAACAACACAGGGATCGCGGCTGCACTGAAGCGGGACAGGTTTGTCCCGCGAGGTTGCGCCCCGGGGTAAGCGTTCAGTCATGAAACATCCGTCGAGCCGCGAGTTCTTCGCATATTGGAACACGAAGCGCGGCACTGCGCGGGCGCCCGACCGGGCCGATATCGATCCGGCCGCCGTGCGCGGCCTGCTCGGCGACATCTTCGTTCTGTCCTGCGAGCCGCATCTCGGCTTCCCGTTCCGCGTCGCCGGCACGCGCGTCTGCGCGCTTGCAGGGTGCGACCTCAAGGACTCGAGCTTTGCAGCGCTGTTCAACGAGGCCAGCCGCCGCGAGATCGAGGAGATCACGACCATCGTCGCCGACGAGAGCCTCGGCGCAATCGCCGGCGTCACCGCCGTGCGCGAGGACGGCAGCAAGGCACATCTCGAGCTGCTGCTGCTGCCATTCAACGCCCGCCCGCATACACCGGTGAGCGTGACCGGCGTGCTCGCGCCGTTCGACGACGAATGCGGCGCGCTTGGCCCGTTCGCCCTCACCTCCTGGCGCTATCTGCACCAGCCGGAAAAACTGCTGCCGCGCGCGATCCGCAAGCTGCAGATCGCACGCGGGCTGATGGTGTATGAGGGGTTGCGCTAGGAGTGCACCCTGCTCACGGCATCGCCAGATGCCAGGCGCCGTTCAGAAAGCCGTCGCCGGTGACGTCGCCGGGCTTGGTGTCCTTGGCGAAGGTGTAGAGCGGCTTGCCCTTGTAGGCCCACTGCTTCGAGCCGTCGTCGCGCGTGATGACGGTGTAGCCGTCGGCGGCGGCATCGCTCGCCTCGGCCTTCAGCACCGGCCAGTTGGTCGCACACGGACCATTACAGGCCGACTTGCCGTCGGCGTCCTTGTCGAAAGTATAGAGCGACATGCCCTTGGCGTCGGTGAGCACGTTGCCCTTGTCGGTCTTGCCGGTCTTGGTCGGCGGCGCCGCGAAAGCAACGGGAACCAGCGCCAGCGATATTGCGAGCGTGAGCGCGAGGCGGATCGAGGATGTCGTCATGGTCTCTCCTGTCATGCAATGGCTTGCATGGGGTAGGACGCCGCGCGAGCCGTCGTATTCCTGAGATGGCGACAAAGATATTTTTCGCTGCATGCATTGCCGCATCGGAATAAACTGGGATGATTGAGACGGAACGACGGATCGACATGAGCAAGCCGCATTGGCGTCCCGCGCACGTCTCCGATCTGCCGGCGATCGGCGCGATCGCAGTGCGGATCCATCCCGATCTGCCTGAGCGACCTGAGGTGTTCGCGGAAAAGATGCGGCTCTATCCTGATGGCTGCCGCGTGCTTGCCGCGGGCGACGGGATCGTCGGCTACGGTCTCGCGCATCCCTGGATGCAGCACCGGATTCCGCCGCTCGACGGCTTGCTCGAACAACTGCCCGGCGATGCGGATTGCCTCTATTTGCACGATGTCGCGGTGCTGCCCGACTTTCGCGGCGGCGCGGCGCGCGACTATGTCGTTGCGATCGAACAGCTCGCGCGCGTGTCAGGGATCGCGACGCTCGCATTGGTGTCGGTCTACGCCACGCGTCCGATGTGGGAGCATCTCGGCTTTCGGCCCGTCACGGCTGATGCGGAGCTGCGAGCAAAGCTCGCGACCTACGGCGACAGCGCAACCTATATGTTGCGCGACCTCGCCGCGACGTAACGCCCCTCCCCGTCGACGCCGGAGGACGGCAGTCAGGCGCGATGCTTCTTTTTCGTCTTCGGCTTCTTTCCGGGAGCGCCCTTCTCAGACCACGACGTGACCGAAGGCTCAGCTTGGCCCGGCTTGTTCTTGTGCTTTTTCTTCTTTGCGAAGGAAGGAGCATCGTCGAATTTCGGTGTGCGCTCGCCGTATGGCTTTTCGTACGGTTTGCCGCGTGGCTTGCCTTGAGGTTTGAACCCGTTCGGCTCGCGCGCGCGTTCGCCCTGGCGTTCACGATGATCGCTGTCGCCGCTCTCACGCCGCGGCGCATGGGTCCGCTCTTCCGAAGCCGCTTGCCGCTGCGGCGCATCCGCCAGCGGCTCGAGGCGGATATTGTCTTCCTTGTCCGGACGCTTGATCTTCACGGCGAAGGATTCCGCGACCCGCTCGGAAATTTCGAACTCGGTCGTGGTGTCCATGATCTTGATCGCGCCGATATCGTTCTTGTCGATGCCGCCACGGCGGCAGATCATGGGCAACAGCCAGCGCGCTTCCGCATTCTTTTTTCGTCCGATGTTGGCCCGGAACCAGACGCTGCCATCCGCCATGCCATGTTTCGACGACGATTTTCCCGCTTTGGGTCGAGCCCTTTCGGGCCGATCGTCGCCACGCGGAGCGCGGACATCGTCGCGCGGCGCGCGCGTATCGTTCCGACCGCGATCGTCGCGCGGCCGGCTGCTCCGTTCGCCGGGATCCATGATGTCTTCGGGCGACGGCAGCCGCGCGCGATAGAGCCGTGCGAGTGACGCTGCGATCTCCTCAGCCGACCGCTCGGCCAACAGCGCTTGCGCCAACGCCAGATCGTCGGCGGTGGTCTCCTCCGTGAAAAGCACGTCCTTCATGCGCTCGTGATCGAGCTTGCGGATCTCATCCGGCTGCGGCGCCGTCCCCCAGACCGCGTCGATCCCCGAAACATTCAGCAGCATTTCCGCACGCCGCCGCCGCACGGGCGGTACCAGCAGGATGCTCGTCCCCTTACGGCCCGCGCGGCCGGTGCGGCCGGAGCGATGCTGCATGACCTCGGCGTCGTTGGGCAGGTCCGCATGAATGACGAGATCGAGGCTCGGCAGATCGATGCCGCGCGCGGCGACGTCGGTCGCCACGCAGACGCGCGTGCGTCCGTCCCGCAGCGACTGCAGCGCCGTGGTTCGTTCGTTCTGCGTCAATTCGCCTGACAGAGCGACCACGGAGAAGCCGCGCTCCAGCAGCGCCGCCTGCAAATGCCGGACGCCATCGCGCGTGCTGCAGAATACCAGCGCGCTCGGCGCCTCGTAGAAGCGCAGCACGTTGACGACCGCGTGCTCGGCATCGCCGGGCGCGATCCGGATCGCGCGGTACTCGATATCGGCGTGACCGCCTTCGTCGCCGGCGACCTCGATCCGGAACGCCCGCTGCTGATACTGCTTGGCCAGCGCGACGATGCCGCGCGGGAACGTCGCCGAGAACATCAGGGTGCGACGCGTGTCCGGCGTGGTCTTGAGGATGAACTCCATGTCCTCGCGAAAGCCGAGATTGAGCATCTCGTCGGCCTCGTCGAGCACGACCACCTTCAATTCGGAGATGTCGAGACGGCCGCGGCGCAAATGATCGCACAACCGGCCGGGCGTGCCGACGACGATATGAGCGCCGGCCGCAAGCTCGCGCTGCTCGCGCCGGGGATCCATGCCGCCGACGCAGGAGACGACGCGCCCGCTCGCATGCTCGTACAGCCAGGCAAGTTCGCGATGGACCTGCAAGGCAAGCTCGCGGGTCGGCGCCACGATCAGGGCAAGCGGTGCACCCGCCCGCTCGAACCGCTCGGCGTCGCCCAACAGGTCCTTGGCCATGGCCAGCCCGTAGGCCAGGGTCTTGCCGGAGCCGGTCTGGGCCGAAACCAGCAGGTCGCGGTCAGCGGCCTCGTCCGTGAGCACGGCGAGCTGAACGGGGGTCGGACGGTCGTAGTTGCGCTCGGCCAAAGCTCGGGCGAGCGGCGGACTCATGGTCGGAAAAGACACGGGATAAACCTTGGTTGGTCCAGGCGCGGAACGTCGAGCCGCGCGACCTGAAGCTGCGTAGGCGGCAAATGGTCCAGCCGCACGCGTGGTGATTTGATTTGGACGCTCTTTACGCCAAGTGCGGGCAAATCACCATGCTTATGACGCATGGCTTTGGTGATGCCGAGAATAAGCTTACCGGTCGGCTCGACCCACTACATCCAGCGTTTTCGAGCCGTTTTGCTGCATATAGCAGGAGTTTGCGCCGAAGCAGAGGATTTCCGCGGCCACCCGGCTCAAATTGCACGCCATTGGCGGGGTGCCGGGATGTGCACATGGCCTCTCTCGGTCGAACGGCTTGGGTGGCGACCGCACGCCTTGCGACGAGACCATAACCCATCGAAACGCAAGTCTTGTCGCCCCAGCGCGTCGACCCCAAATCGTCTCACGAGGAAGCAAAACAAGGGTGACACATGGCCGACGGCATATCGCTTGCCGACAAACTCGCGACCTTCGGGGATTTCTGGTCGCCGCGCACGGTCACGACCTTCAACGATTGCGACGTGATGGTGGTGAAGGTGAAGGGAGAGTTCACCTGGCACAAGCACGAGGACACCGACGATTTCTTTCTCGTCCTGAAAGGCAGTTTGGACATCGAATTGCGGGATCGCACGGTGACGCTTGCTCCGGGCGAACTCTATGTCGTGCCCAAAGGTGTTGAGCATCGCCCGGTCGCGCGCGAGGAAGTTCATCTCCTGCTGATCGAGCCGACCAGCACGCCGAACACGGGCGACAAGGCCACCGCCGCGGCCCGCAAGCTCGCATAGCGGGTAGCTCGCGCGGCGCTGCCCGAATCCCTGCAGCCCTAATCCCTGGAGGTCACCGGGCTACTGAAGCCGCCGGCCAGCCTGGCTCTGGCCCGCGCAACGGTGTCCCTCGCCGCGCGGCCCAAGGCGCGGACCGCGCGCCAGGCTTCGGTCGCCTGCAGCCATGCCTTGACGTCTGTGAACTTGCCGTAGACCCAGGCAAAAGCCGGAATCCGCATCAGCTTGTCACGCGTGAGCTGGAACAGGCGCTCGACCAGCACGAGCTTGAGCAGCTCGCCGACGATGAAAGTTACGGCCCCGCTTACGACCTGGCCGGTTGCCGCGAGATAGGCCGCGACGGGCTTGACCGGCTCCAGGATAATGACGGGCACGGAAAACAAGGCGAGCGAGCAATAAGGCGACAGCGACCTGATCCAGGCGCGCAATCGCCAGAATTCGAAATGCCGCTCGATCCAGCGCGAGATTGGTCTCGCCACGGCCATGAAGACCGCATCCACCAAGAAGTAGATGGCCGCCGCGATGTAGGTCAGGGGCTTCAGGATTCGCTTCACGATGAACTCTCCCGTGAACTGAAAGCCGGAACCCGGGCCTTAGTTTCACCCTCGCGTGAATAACTCGCGGATTTTCAATGGAACTTTTCGCGCGCAGGCCCGCCGCTCCCGCGTTTCAGATCTCGGCATAGACCTCCAAGAGATTGCCGTCGGGGTCGCGAAAGAACAGCGTCCGATGCCCAAACGACTGGTTCGTCGGCGGCGACAGCAGCGCAACGCCGTGCCGTACGAGTTCTTCGGCACACGCATCGACTTCGGCCGCGGACACCTTGAAGGCCAGTTGCAGCGCGGCACTGCCCGCTGGCGTCGGCGCGTCAGTCGCGGTCCGGCTCGGCCTTGCCAAGGCCAGCGTGTTGGGGCCCAGGCCGTACTCGATCCAGTTCGGCGACAACTCACGCAGCAACGGAAACGCCAGAACCTCCTCGTAGAAGCGGCGCATCGCCGCCATGTCGCGCACGAAGATGACGGTGTAGTCGATCGCACGGATGGCGCTGAAGGGCGAGTGGGTGCGTTCGGTTGGTTCGGTTGTCATCTCGTCCTTCATTCCAAACTCCGACTCGTAGCCCGTATGGAGCGTAGCGGAATACGGGAAGCCACAGGCGAGAATTCCGGATTGCGCTGCGCTCCATCCAGGCTACGAATTTCTCACTCCACCAGCTCCGGCCACGGCACGATGGTGGACTTCACGGTCTTCATCGCCATCGCGTCCCTCACCGCCTGCGCGACGCCCGCCTCCGTGAACGGATAGATCGTCTGCATCTTCAGCCAGGGATATTTGCCCGCCGTGCGATAGAGCATGTCGACGCCGAGCGGCAGATCGTTGCCGGTAAAACCCCAGGAGCCCAACACATTGAGATCCTTGGTGCAGATGCGGTGCCATGAGGTCTCGGTCGAGCCGGCGTCGGTGAACTGGCCCATCTCGACATAGGTGCCGCCGTCACGCAGCATCTCGATGCCTTCGGGGCCGGCTGAGGGGTGGCCCGAGCAATCCATCACCAGATCGGCGCCGAAACCGCCGACAATGTCACGCACGCGGGCGATGCGGTCTTGTGGTGACTTCAGCTCGTCGATGTTCACCGTCGCCTCGGCGCCGAACTCGCGCGCGAGCTTGAGCCGCGGCTCCTCCGGCGCACCGACGCAGATCACGCGCCCGGCTCCCATCTCCTGCGCGGCAGCGACCGCGAGAATGCCGATCGGGCCCGAGCCCTGGATCACCACTGTGTCGCCCCAGGAAAAACCGCCGGCGCGGCTGGCGCGGTTGAAGGCGCGGATGCAGGAGGTCAGCGGCTCCGACAGCGCACCCAGCCGCAGCGACATGTCGTCAGGCAATTTGTAGATCTTGGTGCCCGGCAGCATGTCGAGGTCGACATAGACATATTCGGCCCAGCCGCCCCACATGTGCGGCGCCTTGTCGAAGCCGAGATAGCGGCCGTAATAGACCGGCGTCAGGCATTTGTTGGCGGTCAGGGGATAATGGATGCAGTAATAGCAGCGGCCGCAGGGCATCAGCGGCGGGATCATCACCTTTGATCCGACCTCGAGCGGCTTGCTCATGAAGTCCTCGGTGAATTCGTCGCCGCATTCGACGATGATTCCGCCGAGCTCGTGACCGAGCGTGAACGGCCACGGCAGCGGCTTCGGCCAATGCCCTTTCAGAATGTGCAGGTCCGTGCCGCAGACGCCGCACGCGCCGACCTTGATCAGCGCGCCCTTCCGGCCGACCTTCGGCCACGGCACGGTGCGGATGACAGGCTCGCTGCCCGGCCCTGCGTGGGTGCAGACGCGGATCTGGTCCATGGAGGTTTCCTCGCTGCCCGCTTGTTATGATTGATTGGTGCGGGCTGAGGCGAAGCGTATGTGAGATGCGCGCTGGTGCCAAGCCGCGGTCTCGTAGCCCGCAGGAGCGAAGCGACATGCAGGGCCAGCATTCCCGGATATCGCTTCGCTCATCCGGGCTACAGCGCCTGCCACAACCACCGCCGTCATCCTGAGGTGCGCGGGGATGACGGCGGAGTGTGTGGCCGCAATGCATGGCTGATGTTCGAGCACACCCAAGTGTCTTGAGCGCTCACGATTGAACGTGTAGGGACGAACCCAGTCCGACCCAGGTGCCCCCTTGAACCCCCTCCCCCAAAATCCCGTGGTCGCGTCCGGCTCGTTCGCGGCGATGAAGTCGGTGCCGTACCGACTGCAGTTCATCGCTTACGTGCTGGCGATGATGGCGGACAATATCGAGCATGTGATCAGCTATTGGGTGGTGTTCCAGAAATTCCATTCGCCGGCGCTGGCGGGCTTTGCGGTGCTGTCGCACTGGCTACCGTTCCTGCTGTTCTCGGTCGCGGTTGGCGGGCTCGCCGACCGGGTCGATCCGCGCCGCATCATCCAGTGCGGCATGCTGCTGTTTATTGTTGCCTCGGCTGGATGGGGTTTCTTCTTCATCACCGACACCATCGAGATGTGGTATGCGATGCTGCTGCTGGTGATCCATGGCTGCGCCGGCGTGTTGTGGCAGACGCCGAACCAGCTGCTGCTCTATGATCTCGTCGGCCCGGCCGATCTTCCGAGCGCGGTGCGACTGAACGCGATGGCGCGCTATCTCGGCATTCTGGTCGGTCCTGCCGTCGGCGGAATCATCATGCTCACGCTCGGCACCTCGCATGGCATCATTTTCAACACGCTGTTCTATCTGCCGATGCTGCTGTGGCTGTTCTGGGCGCCGGTGCGCGACAACAGCGTGGCCGTGCGGCGCTTCGCCGTGCGTGGCCTTGCCGATATCATGCTGACCATCCGCGCCATCGGCACGCAACCGGTGCTGACGGCGATGACATGGCTTGCCGGCCTCACCTCCTTCATGATCGGCAACGCCTATCACGCCCAGATGCCGGGCTTTGCCGGCGATCTCGGCCATGGCGATCCCGGAATCTCCTACAGCGTGCTGCTCGCGGCTGATGCGGCCGGCGCGCTGCTCGCGGGCATCGCGCTGGAATCCTGGGGACGGCTCAAGGGCACGCCGCGCACCGCGATCATGCTCGCCATGTTGTGGAGCGTGGCGCTGCTCGGCTTCGCCTCGGTGCGGATCTATCCGGTCGCGATCGTGCTGTTGTTCTTTGCAGGCTTCTTCGAGCTGTCGTTCAACACCATGGCGCAGGCGCTGGTGCAGTTGAACGCGCCGTCCGACATTCGCGGCCGCGTCGTCGGCCTCTACAACATGGCGGGGCTCGGCATGCGGGCGTTCAGCGGCATTACCGTCGGCTTGTTCGGTGCGGCGATCGGCATTCACTGGTCGCTCGGGCTCTCGGCCGCAGTGCTGTTGGCGCTGTTGTGTTTCCTCTATCAGCGCGCGGTGAGGAAGGCGTAGGCTCAGAGCTTGCGGTTGACTCCGGCCTCTCTCCACCGCACCCTCGATACAGGGCTTGGGGAGATGAGACGTTGCACAATCGCTGGGGCATTCTTGCGATCCTGTTCGTCGTTCGCCTCACCATCGCGTTCCAGTTCCAGAGCGTGGCCGCGGTCGCGCCGCTGCTGCAACAGACTTTTGGCGTCGGGCTCGCCGATATCGGCATCCTGATCGGGCTCTATTTCACGCCGGGCATCGTGCTGGCGCTGCCGGGCGGCGCGATCGGCCGCGCCCTCGGCGACAAGCCCACCACGATTGTGGCACTGCTGCTGATGACGGCGGGCAGTCTCGTCATGGCCACCACCGACGTCTGGGGCTGGCAGATGGCGGGCCGGCTCGCCTCCGGCGCCGGCGGCGTGCTGCTGACCGTGCAGCTCACCAAGATGGGCACCGACTGGTTTGCGGGGAAGGAGATCGCCACCGCGATGGCGATCTTCGTCAACTCCTGGCCGGCGGGCGTTGCGATCTCGCTGCTGGTGCTGCCGGCGATCGGCACCGCCTATGGCGCGGGCGCCGTGTTCCTCGTGGCCGGCGCGCTGACCGCGATCGGCATTGTGCTGATCACGTTCTACCAGTCGCCCCCGGGAGCGACCGCCAGCGCGGCCGGCTCCGGGCGGCTTGATCCGCTTGCGCTTCTGGCAGTGATCGTCGCGGGCGCGATCTGGGGCCTCTATAATGTCGGATTCGCCATGATCTTCTCGTTCGGCCCCTCGCTGCTCGCCGAGCGCGGCTGGAGCATTGCCGCGGCGGGATCGGCGATCAGCCTCGTGATGTGGCTGTCGGTGATCTCGGTGCCGGCAGGCGGCTATCTCGCCGACCGCTTCAAGCGCCCCCTCGTGCTGGCGAGCGCCGCCAGCCTGGTGGTGGCCGCCCTGCTGGCCTGGCTCACCCGGTCCGATGCCGTGATCACGATCCTCGTCCTGATCGGCCTGATCGGCGGCCATCCGGCCGGGCCGATCATGAGCCTGACCGCCCGCGTGCTCGTGCCGCAAACCAGGGCGATCGGGATGGGCGTGTTCTACACTCTCTTCTATGCCGCGATGATGCTGGGGCCGGCGGTGGCGGGCCGGCTCGCCAAATCGGCCGGCACTGCCGCGGTCGCGCTCGACCTCGGCGCGCTGACGGTGCTGGCCTGTCCGCCCCTGATGTGGCTTTTCGAACGCATTGTTTCTGTTCGTCATCGCCGGGCCCGATCCTAACGCGGCATTAACCCTGTGCACCTTAGGGTCGTCCCGGACTCCGCCAGGCGGGGGGTCGGGTTGTGAAAATGGCGTTGGCGCACAAAAGATTTCTTCCGGCCGCCGAGGAACGTCGGCGTTTCCAGCGGGTGAAGGTTCACCTGCTCGGCCGCTACATGCTGCCGGACCGCCGTGAATTCCCCTGCCAGGTGATCAACATGTCGCCGGGCGGGCTGGCGCTGCTGGCCCCCGGCATCGGCAATGTCGGCGACCGCGTGGTCGCCTATCTCGACCATATCGGCCGCGTCGAGGGCAAGATCACCCGCATCATCGACAATGGCTTCGCCATGACGGTCGGTGCGACGCCGCGAAAGCGCGACAAGCTCGCGGCCCAGCTGACCTGGCTCGCCAACCGCGACATCCTCAATTTGCCGGAAGACCGCCGCCACGATCGTATCGTGCCGCGCAACCCGATTGCGGTGCTGACGCTCGAGGACGGCACCAAGATGACCTGCCGCATCATCGACCTCTCGCTGTCGGGCGCGGCCATCGCCGCAGAGAACCGGCCGCCGCTGAATTCGACGGTTCTGCTCGGCCGCGTGCAGGGCCGCGTGGTCCGAAACCTCGAAGACGGCTTCGCGCTCGAGTTCATGCATTCGCAGCCAATTGAAACTCTCGAAGAGAGCGTTACCGCGCGGTAAAGCGCGAAGGCACCAAAACCACTGCATTTCCAGTACTGAAGGCGGCCTCCGCGATGCGGACGCCGCCTTTTTCATGGGTCGTGACCTGCCTCGCGCGGGTTAACGCGGGCGCTGTGGGTGCGTGCAAACAGCGGTTCCGCCAGCGTTTCCGCGTTAATCGATAAAATTTGAATCAATTGCAGTCGTATCGAATTTTATTCAAGTTTGACTCAAGTATAGATCGAATTCGCCGCGTGTTTTACTTGCATTCGTCTCGACTTGACTTGACTGACTTAGCGGCAACTCAAAAGCTCCCTGCGCAATGTGGTCCCAACAAGAAACGGGGGCCGCAATGTTGGACTTCAGGGGACAGGGGAAAGGTTTGGCGCTGGCCGCCATGCTTTTCGGAATGAGCGCGACAGCGCAGGCCGGCGAAGGCCGTCTGCTTTACGCGAGCCTCGGTGACACCACGCGTGCACCGATCGGCTGGGTCGAGTTCTGTGCGGACAACGCCGCTCAGTGCCAGGGCGCACCGACGCAGCCGCGCGACATCGTGATGTCGCAGGCTGCATGGCGCGACCTCGTCAAGGTCAATCGCTGGGTCAACGAGACCGTCAAGCCTTTGACCGACCAGGAGCACTGGGGCGTGATCGAAAAGTGGTCGCTGCCGTCGGACGGTTACGGCGACTGTGAAGACTACGTGCTGTTGAAGCGCAAGATGCTGATCGATGCCGGATGGCCGCGCGAGGCCCTGCTCATCACCGTCGTGCGCGACAAGAAGGGCGAAGGACACGCGGTGCTGACGGTGAAGACCGACAAGGGCGAATTCGTTCTCGACAATCAGAACGAGAACGTCGTTGCCTGGACGGAGACCGGCTATCGCTTCGTCAAGCGCCAGTCGCAGAGCGATCCCAACGTCTGGGTCTCGCTCGGCGACACCAAGCCGGCGGTCTCCACCGCCAGCGCGAGAGATCAGTAGAGACAAACGAAAGAGATACGCGACCCGGTCACATCCCCACCCCTCCCCGTCCCAGACCGGTTCGCGCGCGGCCAGCCATCCCCCAATGGCTGGCCGCAACTTTTTTGGGGGATGTACTTCGCTCAGTCCTGCGGCGTCTGCCGCGACCAGGGCACGCGCGCGGCGGTGAAATCGCGCCACGTGCCTTGCAAGGCGGGCTGCACCCCGATCGACGCGCGCGCCTGCCAGCCTGCGATCGCCGCCGCGGCGATGGCGCCGTCGGGCTCGGCACCAAGCCGGTCGAGCAATGATGCCGTGACCGCCATGTCGTTGAAGGCGCCGAGCTGCTCCTGCAAGCCGGCGAGCCTGCGCGAGAATTTTCGCGCGGATTTGCCGTCCGCGAACAGCGGCAGCAGAAACTCGCTGACGTAACGCAACCGCTTGGTCGCGAGCCGCACGCGGTGCAGACCTTCGGCGGGAAGCGACTTGAAGCGGCGGCCGCGCCTGAGCACCTTCGCATATTGCTCCGACAAAATGCGCTGCGCGAAGTTGACGGCGGGTTCGGCGAGCTGGCCGAGATCCTCAGTGGCGACGTCGTTGCGCCAGCCCCGCGTCTCGATCCAGCTGCCGAGGCCGATCAGAAATACGGCGCAGCGGCGATCTTCGAGCGCGCCATGCGCCCTGCGATAGGCGTCGGACTGACGCCCGGCCGCAGCCCGGCCCAGCGCATCGAAGCCCGCGACCGACGGACAGGCCTTTGCGATCGTCGGCAAGGTCGCGATCCGGAACACGTCCCAGTCGCGCGCGGCGGAGAGGTCTTGGGCCAGCCATCTGGCTTCCGACCGCAGTGCATCTAGATTGCTGAGCGCGCCGACCGACCGCATCAGATCCAGGGCCGATCGAAGCCGGCGTAGCGCAACGCGCAGCTGATGGACGCCTTCCGGATTGCGGCCGTCCTCGGCCGCCGGCAGCGACTGAAGCAAATGGAGGAAGCAGGACCGCAGAATTGTCGCGAACGCCCCGTCCAATGTCACCGACGGATCGAGACGAAGTTTTCGCGGACGTCGCGCCGAGGGCGGCTTGTCGGCGGCAAGATCGAATCCGCGTGCCGATTTGGTTCGGATGGACGGCTTCACGACGCCGTGCTCTGCAAGCCGCGACGCGATCTCGTAGATCGTGCTGGCGCTGCCGCTCTTGAGTTCAAGTTCGATCTCGCTCACCGGTCGCGACCGGTCGCCCGCCGTCAGCACGCCCTGGTCGAAGGCGATTTCGACCGTGCCGGACGGCAGGTCAACCATCCGCGCATGACGATGAATGTCGGCGGTGAAGACGACCTCGAGCGGCTGCGCTGCGAGAGAGCTGCGAAGCTTCTCGGGAATGAACGGCATTGCCAAAGCGAGATCGGGCGCAAGCGAAGGCACGCGCGCCTCCCACTCACCGCGGCGGAGCGGATCGTGCACCGCATCGGTCTTCACGGTTTGCACGAAGCGCGCGCCGCTCTGGCGAACACGCAAGCTCAAGCCGTTGCGATGCAACGTCCGCTCCGGCGTGTCGTAGTAGGCGGACTTGAGATGTTTGCGCGTGCCCTTGTTTCGCGCGTTCGCCGCGATGACGGGCGCAGCGTTGAAATGGGCCATGCGACCGGCATCGACGAGAAGCTTGAGCTCGATCTCACCGGCGGCATGCGCGGCAGCGTTGGATCGGAGCGGTTCCGTTGCCGGTTCCGCATCTTGCGATGGCGTCTGATCGATCACAGCGCCCTCGACGATCACAGGTTCCCCGACGAGCTCGGCGGGCTGACGCTGCCTGAAGAAGCCGGCGACGACTTGCGTTCTCTTGTTGTCCTTCGCAACAGGATTCCGCTCCGGCGCGCTCGTGGTTTTGCGAGCCGGTGAAGCGTCTGATTTCAACATTGCCGGTGACATGACAGTTCAATGACAGAACGTCAGCATATAGCCGGTACGGCCCGGGAGGAATAGTAACGTTGCGTCGCAACGCACTGTCATAATTGGGCGCAGCTGACGAACTAAATTGCCGCCGCGTACAGGAAGCGATCGGATTACTAGCGAATCTCACGGTTCCCGAAACCGAGATGAACGCGTCAGCGAGCTTGACTCATGCCAGCCGAGAAGTTCTGCGTCCGGTTCACGGAGACCAAGGTCGGACGACGACCGGCGGTAAGATCGAGACACGCGAAGGCGATCGCAGGCTTACGCTCCGAGCACGTCCGCGAGCCGCAACTCGTCGGCGGCGGGATCCTTCAGGAACAGCTCGGCCTCGATCTCGTTCAGATGCGACAACATCTGCGCGCGCGCGGCCTCCCTGTCGCATTTGCGGATCGCGGCGACGATCCCGGCGTGATGATCGGTGCCGCAGGCCGGCGTGTCGTGCCGGCGGTAGAGCAGGATGATGAGCGAGGAGCGCGCGATCAGCTCCTTGAGAAAACCGAGATAGATGCTGTGGCCACTCATCTCGGCGACGAGCCGATGGAAGTCGCCGGAGAGACGGACCGAAGCACGCGCATCGCCACGCTGCTCCGCTTCGCGTTCCTCGGCAAGATGCCGCTGGAGACGCCCGATCCAGGCCGGCGACACCGCATCAACTGCGTGATCGACGATCGTCGGCTCGATCAGGCGGCGCGCCTCGAACACTTCGCGCGCGTCCGCAGGCGTCGGCCGCGCGACGAAGGCGCCGCGGTTCTTCTCGATGTTGACGATGCCCTCATGTGCGAGCTGTTGAAGCGCGGTGCGGACCAGCGTTCGGCTTGCACCGTAGATCTCGCCGATCTCGTCCTCGCCGAGTTTCGTGCCGGGCAGCAGGCGATGTTCGAGGATCGCCGCAGTCACGCCTTCCCGGATGCGACTGACGCGATCGCTCGCATCTGGCGCGTCGGATTTCGGTCGGGACTTGGCAGCCATGATTGTGAGGGCTCGATCGTCGAAGATGGCGTCGAATCCTAGTCGACGAGCTGTATCCAATCACAGGCGAAACTTTATACAATCCGCGCCTGTTTTGTGTGCACGCAACTGCGAAGGCAACGGGCCGGCCAGATCCAAGTGATTCGATCTAACGATCTGACTTCGCTGCACTGTTTCGGAATTCGGCCGGCGGAGAACGATTCAAGCGCGATTGGCATGGACCTTGCGGAGAGAGGCGTAGCATCGCCCTCGTCCCGGACACGCCATGGCCACTCCCGCCGCCCTCGAACTGGTCGCCGTCACCAAGCGCTACGACACGACGCTGGCGGTCGACACCGTCAATTTGAAGATCCCGGCCGGCACCTATTGTTGCCTGCTCGGCCCCTCCGGCTGCGGCAAGACCTCGACCTTGCGCATGATCGCCGGCCACGAGGCCGTCAGCGAAGGCGACATCATCCTGGGTCCGCAGAACGTCACGGATCTCGAACCCGCCAAGCGCGGCACGGCGATGATGTTCCAGTCCTACGCGCTGTTTCCGCACCTCAGCGTGATCGACAACGTGGCGTTTGCCCTGAAAATGCGCGGCATCGACCGGGCGACGCGGCACAAGCGCGCCGGCGAATTGCTCGAGCTGGTGGCGATGACCCCCTACGCGGCCCGGCTCCCCGCACAGCTGTCCGGCGGCCAGCAGCAGCGCGTCGCGCTCGCTCGCGCGCTGATCACCGAGCCGCAGATCCTGTTGCTCGACGAGCCGCTCTCGGCACTCGACCCGTTCCTGCGGGTGAGGATGCGGGGCGAATTGAAGCGGCTGCAGCGCGAGCTCGGCATCAGCTTCGTCCAGGTCACGCACGGCCAGGAAGAAGCGATGGCGCTGGCCGACCACATCGTGGTGATGAACCAGGGCAGGATCGAACAGCAGGGAAGTGCCCGCGACATCTTCCATCATCCCCGCACCGAATTCGTGGCGCGCTTCATCGGCGGCCACAACGTCCTCAGCGACGCAGGCAAACTCATCGCCGTGCGCGCCGATCAGCTCGGCATCGCGCCGTTCACTGACGGCGCGTTCGGCGCGCCGGCGCTGCTGACCCAGACCGAGTACCAGGGCTCCTACATCGCCGTCTCGCTCACCCTCGAAGACGGGACCGCCCTGTTCTCCCACCTTCCCGAGGCCGCCTTCGACGTCCACCAGTTCCGGCCGGGCGATCGCGTGCTGGCCACCTGGGATCCCGCCAAGGCGCAACGTCTGCAATAGCGCCGATCAATCACCGGAATGCGCAACAGAGGAGTGACTGATATGACCGAAACGACCAGGAAGAAGGGCCTTAGCCGCCGCACGCTACTGAAGAGCACCGCGGGTCTCGCCGGCCTTGCCGCCGGCTCCGGCGCCATCACCGGCTTTCCCTATGTCATGTCGGCCGAGCCGAAGGTGCTGCGCTATCTCGGCACCGCGGTGAACGAGGGCGACGACATCTCCAAGCAGTGCCTGAAGGACACCGGCATCAAGATCGAATACATCACCGCGACCACCGACGACGTCACCAAGCGCGTGATGACCCAGCCGAATTCCTTCGACGTGCTGGATACCGAATATTTCTCGCTGAAGAAGATCGTGCCGTCAGGCAACATCCTTGCCCTCGACGCCAGGAAGATCAAGGAATTCGACAACATCACCCCGGTCTTCACCAAGGGCGAAACCCCCGGCGGCAAGAAGATCGGCGGCCAGGGCACCGCGCCCTGGAAGGTGCTCTATCTCGAAGGCAAGGATTCCAAGAAGTTCGCGACGTCGGCGACCGAATTCGTCACGCTGATCCCGACCGTCTACAACGCCGACACGCTCGGGATCCGCCCCGACATCATCAAGCGTCCGATCAGCTCGTGGGCGGAGCTGCTCAATCCCGAATTCAAGGGCAAGGCCTCGATCCTCAACATCCCCTCGATCGGCATCATGGATGCCGCGATGGTCGTGGAAGCCTCCGGCAAGTACAAATATGCCGACAAGGGCAACATGACCAAGGAAGAGATCGATCTCACCATGAAGGTGATGACCGAGGCCAAGAAGGCCGGTCAGTTCCGCGCCTTCTGGAAAGACTTCAACGAGAGCGTCAACCTGATGGCCTCGGGCGAGACAGTGATCCAGTCGATGTGGTCGCCGGCGGTGACGAAGGTCCGCTCGATGGGCATTGCCTGCACCTTCCAGCCGCTCAAGGAAGGCTATCGCTCCTGGGCCTCGGGCTTCTGCGTCTCCAAGGGCGTCTCGGGTGCGAAGCTCGAATGGGCCTACGAGTTCGTCAACTGGTTCCTGTCTGGCTACGCCGGCGCCTATCTCAACCGGCAGGGCTACTACTCGGCCGTGCTCTCCACCGCGAAGGCGCATATGGAGCCTTACGAGTGGGCCTACTGGATGGAAGGCAAGGCGGCCGAGAAGGACATCAAGGCGCCCGACGGCTCGCTGCTGGAGAAGGCCGGCGCCGTGCGCGACGGCGGCTCCTACGAGGACCGCATGGGCGGCGTCGCCTGCTGGAACGCGGTGATGGACGAGAACGACTACATGGTCCGCAAGTGGAACGAGTTCATCGCAGCGTAATGTGATGGATACGTCAGAGGACATCCTGCAACAGGCATCCCCGGGATTGATCCCGGGGTCGGGCACAGCGCGCGCCGCAAAGCCGACGCGGCTGTCGCCGTCCTTCGTCTCCTGGCTTCAGGCCGGGCCGATGATGCTGGTGTTTCTCGCCTTCTTCCTGATCCCTCTGGTGTTCGTCGTCATCGTCTCGTTCTGGGATTACAATGAATATCAATTGCTTCCGGCCTTCTCCGGCCGCGGCTACACCGACACGTTCGAGGGCTGCATCGCGCAGCTCCCCGATCTCTGCACCATCGCCAAGACCTATCTGAAGACGCTGAAGCTGTGCTTTCTGGTGTGGGTCATCACACTCTTCATCGGCTTCTGGGTCGCCTACTTCCTCGCCTTTCACGTCAAGTCAAAAACCTGGCAGATGGGACTGTCGCTGCTCTGCACGATCCCGTTCTGGACCTCCAACGTGATCCGCATGATCGCCTGGATTCCGCTGCTCGGGCGCAATGGCCTTGTCAACTCAGGCTTGGTGAAGACGGGGCTGATCAACCATCCCGTTGAATGGCTGCTGTTCTCCGAATTCTCCGTGGTGCTGGCGCTCGTCCACCTCTTCACCTTCTTCATGGTGGTGCCGATCTTCAACTCGATGGTGCGCATCGACAAATCGTTGATCGAGGCCGCCTATGACGCCGGCGCGACCGGCTTCCAGACGCTCGTCAACGTCATCATCCCGCTCGCCAAGCCCGGCATCGTGATCGGCTCGATCTTCGTCATCACCATCGTGATGGGCGACTTCATCACCATTGGCGTGATGGGTGGGCAGCAGATCGCGGCCGCCGGCAAGATCATCGAGACGCGGGTCAACGCGCTGCAATTCCCGGCCGCAGCGGCCAACGCCGTGATCCTGCTCGTCATCACGTTCCTGATCATCACCATGATGTCGCGCATCGTCGACATCAAGAAGGAACTCTAGAGCAATGAAGGAAGGACGCCCGCGCTCTTTCTACGTGCTCGCGATCTTCTTCGCGGCCTATGTGCTGTTCCTCTACGGCCCGATGATCGCGATCTACGTGCTGTCGTTCCAGGGGCCGCAGGGCGGCCTCACCTTCCCGATGAACGGGGTGTCGACTTTCTGGATCGCAAAACTGTTCCAGGGCACCGGCATCGTCGATCTCGGCGCGGCCTTTCGCCGATCGCTGCTGCTTGGCATTATCGTGATGATCGTCACCGTCGTGCTGTCGGTCGCGGCCGGCATGGCGTTTCGCCGCAAGTTCAAAGCGCAAAGCATCCTGTTCTACTCGGCGATCGCAAGCCTCATCGTGCCCTCGATCATCACCTCGCTCGGAATCTCGCTTGAATTCCGCATCATCGACGATCTGATCAAGGCCCATTGGAACGAGAATTTCGAGACCTCGATGGGCCTGCTCACCTCGGGCCTCGGCGCGCATCTGACCTGGACGCTGCCGTTCGGCCTGCTCATCATGTTCGCGATCTTCAACCGCTTCGATCCCAGGCTCGAGGAAGCCGCGCGCGATCTCGGTGCGACGCCGTGGCAGGCCTTCCGTCATGTCGTGCTGCCGATCATCCTGCCCTCCGTGATCGGCATTGGACTGTTCGGCTTCACGCTGTCCTGGGACGAACTCGCGCGTTCCAGCCAGGCGATCGGCGCGGTGAACACGCTGCCTCTCGATCTCCAGGGCCTCACCACCACCGTAACCAACCCCGACATCTATGCGCTCGGCACCGTGATCTCTGCCGTCTCGTTCACGGTGATCACGCTTGCGCTTGGCACCATCCACATGCTCAACAAGCGACAGGCGGCCAAAGGCTCGGACGCCGGCAAGGGGCTTGTCTGAGAAGGGGCTCGTCTGATCCCATGCGGCTTCATGTCGTCAATCCCAACACCACGGCGTCGATGACGGCGAAGATCGCCGCTGCGGCGCGAAGCGTCGCCCTGCCCGACACGGTGATCGATGCCCGACAGCCCACGATGGGCCCGGTCTCGATCGAGGGATTTTACGACGAGGCGTTCGCGGTGCCGGGCATGCTCGGCTGTATCCGTGAGGCCGATCGCGACGGCGCCGATGCGCATATCATCGCCTGCTTCGACGACACGGGCCTCGACGCCGCGCGCGCCGCGGCAAAGGCACCCGTCATCGGCATTGGCGAGGCCGGCTTCCACATGGCAAGCCTGATCGCCGCGCGCTTCGCCGTGGTGACGACGCTCAGTGTCTCCATCGTGCCGATCGAGCATAATTTGCGGAAATACGGCCTCGCCGAACGCTGCGCCCGCGTCCGAGCCGCCGAAGTGCCGGTGCTCGCGCTGGAGGAGCGCAACACCGATGCGCTCGCAAAAATCTCCACGGAGATCACAGCCGCGATCCGCGACGACCGCGCAGAGGCCATCGTGCTCGGTTGCGCCGGCATGGCCGATCTCGCCAATGAACTCGCCGCCACGCACGGCCTGCCCGTGATCGACGGCGTCGCCGCGGCGGTGGCCTTGGCAGAATCACTGGTGCGACTGGGACTGAAGACCTCCCGGCTCGGGCCCTACGCGGCGCCGCGCTCGAAGACCTATTCCGGTCCGTTTTCGCCGTTTCAGCCCTGATCTCTGTTCCTGACGGGCATTCGGAGGCTCAAGGCCTCCTGATTGCTGGTTTTTTTGCTCTTAGCCTCTTTTTGGTCCCATTCCTTGCCGAAACGTAACGCTTTCGGGACGCCCCGGCGGCTTTCGGCTTGCCGGTCTTCGCCACTCACCAAGTTTCAATTTGGGTTTTGTCAGCGATGATCGATCTCGCAGAGGACACACGGTCCCATCCCCTCCTTCGCCTAGGCGCCCAGCCCATCGCGCTGACCGCCGCCGCCCTTCTCCTGCTGATCGCCGGCGTGACCTCGATCGCGATCTGGCGCGCCTATACCGGCTCAGCCCCTGAGACCGACCGGGTGGTGGCCTCGCGGCAGCTTCAGGCTCGCACCGCACAGGCGTCCGAGCAGCTGGTCGAGAAGACCAAGGGGCTGGAAGCAACCCAGCAGGAATCGATTGACCAGCTCCAGGTCGTTCAGGACCAGCTCCAGAGTGTGAAGCGCTTGCTCGCATTCCAGCAAGCCGACACCAAGCGTCTGTCCGAGCAAGTCACGACACTCAACGAGTCCATCGACGGCCTGCGGCAGTCCTTTGCCAGCGCCCGCGCCACCGAGGCGGAGACCCCCTCGGTTACCCGCAGGAAGCCCGCACGGCATCGTGTCCATGCCAGCGCACGCAAGCGCTCGCGCGGCTGAGCAGCCGGCGTCGCCCTCTTAAATTTTTCGACTTGTGAACTGGATCACATTCGCCCGTATGATTCCGAGCGATGGTCGCCGTTACCGGATGGCGTGAGCCGATTTCAATGTCCGGGGCTGGCAAGGTCGTTGACGGTATATTGCGTCAACGACCTTGTTTTTTAACGGGTACCGCCGCCTATTCGCAGACGTCCACGGGGCGGATACGCCAGCCCGACGGCGTCATGACGCGCTTGCGCACGACGTAGCAGCCGCCATAGCCACCAACGTCGTAGCCGGTACCATAGTAATACGGATCGCCGTAATACGGTTGGCCGTAGCCGTAATAGCCACCGTAATAACCCGCGCCGGCGAGACCCGCCCCGATGGCGATTCCCGGCCAGAAGCCGCCGCCGCGCCAATGGCCGCCGTGACCCCAGCCCCCGCCGTGGCCCCAGCCGCCACCCCCGTGGCCGAAACCCCGCGCCTGTACCGCTTGCGGAGCCGACAGTCCGACTGCCGCGACGGCCAGCGCCGCCATCATCATCTTGCGTAACATCACTCGATCCTCTGCGTGGACAGGCTCCACGCTCCAAAGCAGGACCAAGCTAATCGCCTTGGGGTATTCCTGACAGCCTCACTGTCTCACTTCCCCGCGAGCATCAGCAGCCGCGACAGATGCTCTTCAGCTTCTTGTCGAGCAGCCGGTTCTCGGCGTTGACGGCGGCATCAGTTCCCCTATCTCCGCCTGCGCCGGTGGTAACTCCGGGTGCAGCATTCGCACCGGACGATTGGGCGGTACCCAGACTGTTGGTGCCAGGCGCGGAAGCCGGAGAATTGGCGACACCTCCGGCCGATCCTGCGGAGCCGCCGGTGGCTTGCGCAAACGATACGGCCGGCATCGCGGCAAGGGCGAAGATCACGATCACGGACTTGGTTGAACGGGCTGTAGGCAATCTGGCCATTGAAATTCTCCTTCGCCGGTCAACCGCCGCAGCAATGAGCGGTTCCGGAACAAATGACGTCGCATCAGCTTGAAACCGGGAAGGCGGGCAGGATCACGCGCAAGCTGATCTGCTCTGGAACAGAAAGGCGCAGTCACGATGAACGATCGCGATGCTTTTGCAGAAGGCGAACGCGCGGCGCATAAAAACATTCCGGCGGAAGCCAATCCGTACCAAAACGGTAGCGACGAGCATGCCCTATGGTCCGCGGGGCACGAGAAGGTCGCAAGCGCAATAGAAGCGCGCGAGTCCGAAGGAAGCTGAGCTCACCCGATCCGCTTGAGGCCCTTCGTGAAGCGCGGGCCGTTGGCGACGTAGAACTTCGCAGCACTCCCCATCTTCTGGACCTGGGCGTCGTCGAGCGTGCGGATCACCCGCGCCGGCGAACCGATGATCAGGGACCGTTCGGGGAATTCCTTGCCCTCGGTGATGACGGAGCCGGCGCCGACGATGCTGTTGCGGCCGATCCTGGCGCCGTTCATCACGATGGAGCCCATGCCGACGAGTGCGCCCTCCTCGATGGTGCAGCCGTGCAGGATGACGTTGTGGCCGACCGTACAGTCCCTGCCGATGTTAAGCGGAAAACCGAGATCCGTGTGGCAGGTCGAGCCGTCCTGCACGTTGGCGCCCTCGCCGATCTCGATCCACTCATTGTCGCCGCGCAGCACCGCGCCGAACCAGACGCTGGCACCAGGCCTCAGGCGCACGCGGCCGATCACGGTGGCGGTCTCCGCGATGAAGTAGTTGCCGTCGGCGGGAAGGTCGGGCGCCTGCCCGTCGAGCTCGTAGATCGCCATGAGGGTCTCCTGTCGGGTCAACCCCAGCCATAGCGAAACGGCAGCCTTGACGCAAAGGGCCGCCGCGCAGGCAGCCCTAAAGCGCGCGCATCAGACCAGAACGCCCGCCGCGCGGAGCGTCATCAGGAAGAAGGTGCCGCTCATCATGCTCCAGAAGCCGGCGATGACGGTCGCCATCATCACGAATTCGACGCGGCGGCTCTCCACCTGCCTGCCGCGCAGGGTGTTGCGCATGATGATGAAAGGCGCCGCGAAGACCAGGAACGGAACCGCCGCGAAGGTCTTCGGCGCCACACCGTCCTGCAACAGGCCGAAGCCGGCGGGCCGCTGTGCGACCGTCTGGTATCCGCTCACGAGCGCTCCCGCGAGCGCGAAACCGATGCCGATCGAGAAGAATGTATTGAGAGCTTCAGGTGTCATCGGAACGGTCCGCCCTTACGCAACGCCAGAGCCTTCCTGTGACAAAGAGTGCCGGTTAACGCTACATTATCCTTAAGGGAAGGTTAACGCCGCCAGCCGTCCCACGCAGGCCTCTCTCCCTTCCCTGCAGCCGGCGAACGCTCCGCGAAATCGCCGCCGCGTGGCATATTCGCCGCTGATTCGTCGGCCATCGGCCGACTTCCGGTACATTCGCGGCTCATGACGGTGTTTTCGGCAACCTCCCCTCAGTCTCCCCGGACGCGCACCCGGGCCCACGTGGTCCCGATCGTGCTCGGCGGTACTGCCGCGGTGTGCGCCGTCGCGCTCGTCGCTTATTTGTTGTGGCCAACCTGGGGTCCGAGCGGCGCGAACGGCCCGGACAAGCTGCCGGTGAGCGTCGGCGGCACGCTGTTCAACCTGCCGATCACTGCGATCCGCATGAAGATCCAGCGCCACTCCGGGCCGCAGGAGCGGATCGATCTCGACTTCCTGTACCCTTCGCTGGAGCCGCCGGGTGCGCCGAAGCACGTCACCGCCGATAGCGTGGATGCGGCGATGCTGCCGATCGACCGCATCTTCCTGTCGATCGCCGCGCATCGCGATGCGCTTTCGCCCGAGCAGCGGACGGCCACGATCTATCCGCGCTATCTCGACCAGGCCGCAGCAATGCCGCAGGACGGGCTGACGATGCGGACGTTCCGCGCCGACACGCCTTACGGCAGCGAGGATCTCTATTCTGCCGCAAGCCCCGCGCTGACCGCGCGCTGCACGCGCGATGGGCCGACGCCCGGCATGTGCCTCGCCGAACGCCGCGTCGGCGGTGCCGACCTCACCTTCCGCTTTCCGCGGAACTGGCTGTCGCAATGGCGCGATGCGGCGGAAGCGATGGACCGGCTTACGGCGCAGTTGCGGGGAGCGAAGGGCTGAGCGGCACGCTTCTGTCCTTAAGCTGGGCCATCGACTCATTTCGGGCGGCCAGCCATATCCGGATAGATGCGAACTGGACGAAGGCACGGTAGTTGGCTGCGAGGTTAGATATGATTCTCGGCAGAAGTGACGGTGTGTGGCTAAATGAACCGGAGCGATGGGCGGCAGAGGGTGATGACCTGCGCATGCTCACGGACAAGTCGACCGATTTCTGGCGCGAAACCCATTACGGCTTCAATCGCGATAGCGGACATTTCCTGGGCTTTCCGACAGGCGAAGCATTCACCGCAGATTTGCGTGTTCAGGGCGATTTCCGGGCGCTTTACGATCAGGCGGGCATCATGGTGCGCATCGACGCGCATCATTGGGTCAAGGCCGGAATCGAACTGTCGGATGGCCGCGCTATGCTCGCGAGCGTGCTGACAAACGGGCAATCAGACTGGGCGACAGCACCTTATGAGCATAGTGCCAGCGACTTCTGGGTCCGCGCGACCATCGCCAACGGTGTCCTTCGTCTGCAGGTTTCGGCCGACGGCAAATCCTGGCCCCTCATGCGGCTGGCGGCGTTTCCTAAAGCAAACTCCTACCTTGTGGGACCGATGGCCTGCACACCCGAACGGGCGGGGCTAGAAGTCGTATTCTCGGCGTTTCGTCTGACACCTCCCCTCGGAAAAGACCTGCACGACCTGAGCTGAGCATTTGCCCTCGCAAATACATGCCTTCTTGGTCCATGCGAACCCTGGTGCGGTGATCGATGTGAACGACGCAGCAGCAAACCTCCCATCGAGCGGACGGATCGCGACATGGTCGTGCAGGCCGACCCCGTTGATGCCGAGGGCATCACCGTCGCTGATGCCACGGCGCGGCTGCGTATTCTTGCAAGGAAGTAAAGGCATCGAGCCGCGTCCGCGCGGCCCCGATGAGCGAGACGATCGTCGAACTATTCCTGATCGACGAGGTCGTCCTCGAGGATCGCCATCTGGAACTGGAACGAGCGATCATCGTCCTCGTCGTCGACGAAGAGCACACCGATGAATTCCTCGCCGATATAGACCTCGGCGGAATCATCCTTCTTCGGCCGCGGTACGACGCGGATCTTGGAATTGCCGAATACGCGCTTCAGATACGCGTCGAGCTTCCTAACTTCCTTGACGTCCACGGCAAGTCTCCAATCGAAATCTGGGTTGGCGGGGTTTTAGGACGAGACGCGACCAACCGCCAGCATGAATTGCCAAAGAATTTTTGGGGACGAAGGGGCGGAAAATCCGCCCCTTCCGACAAGCTCGATGTTCCCTCTCAGAGACCCATAGCGTTGATCATCTGATCCATGGTGCGAGACGGCTCGGCGCAGCCGGCTTCGCCGACGACCTTGGCGGGCACGCCCGCGACCGTCACGTTGTGCGGCACGGGCTTGACCACGACCGAGCCCGCCGCGATGCGCGCGCAATGGCCGATCTCGATATTGCCGAGGATCTTCGCGCCGGCGCCGATCAGGACGCCGTGACGGATTTTCGGATGACGGTCCTCGTTCTCCTTGCCGGTGCCACCGAGCGTGACGCCATGCAGGATCGAGACGTCGTCCTCGATAAGTGCCGTCTCACCGCAGACGAAACCGGTGGCGTGATCGAGGAAGATGCCGCGGCCGATGCGCGCGGCGGGATTGATGTCAGTCTGGAATACCGCAGACGCGCGGCTCTGCAGATAATACGCAAAATCCTTGCGGCCCTTCAGATAGAGCCAATGCGCGAGGCGGTGGGTCTGGATGGCGTGAAAGCCCTTGAAATAGAGCAAGGGATCGATGAAGCGCGAGGTCGCGGGGTCGCGGTCGTAGACGGCGACGAGATCGGCGCGGAACGCGTTGCCGAGATCTGGATCGTCGCGCAGCGCCTCGTCATAGGTCTGGCGCACGAGATCGCCCGACAGCGCGGAGTGATCGAGCCTATCGGCCACACGATGGATCACCGCATCTTCCAGGCGGCTGTGATGCAGCACCGTCGAATAGATGAAGGTCGCAAGCTCCGGCTCGCGGTGGACGATGTCCTCCGCTTCGCCGCGGATCCGATCCCAGATCGGATCGAGCGTTGCGAGCTTTCCTCCCGGATTGACCTGATGCACTGCCATGAGATCTGCTCTTTCGAATTGGCTCGTTTCGCTGTTTCTATAACACAGTCTAGGCGACAAAGTCCTGACGGGCTTGCCTGAGAGTGAACAGTGCGTTGCTCCGCCAGGGCATGCCAACGCGTTGAATCACAACAGTTTCTTCTTACACCCCCGGGCGGCAAGGTCGGCTCAAAATGGTCAGGGTTTCGCCAAATTCAAGCCGGGCGGCGTCAAACTATTGGTGAATTCCGCCTCAACGGTGATTGCGGGCATGGTCCGAGTGAGAACGGAGCGGATTTGACCATCACCACCGATCATGCGCGCGCGGGCGCCGCGGGCTCACTATGGCTGCGGCTCGCCGCGGTCGCCCTGCCGCTCCTGATGATCGCGCCGGCGTTCTGGAACGGCTATCCGCTGTTGCAATGGGATACCGGAGGTTATCTGGCGCGCTGGTACGAGGGCTATCTCGTCCCGAGCCGCTCCACCGTGTTCGGCATCTATCTGCACTATGGCGAGAGTTCTGGTTTCTGGATCAATCTCGCGGTCCAGTCGCTGGCGACGCTGTGGCTGTTGCAGCTCACCTTGCGCGTACTCTGCCTGATGCAGACGCTCCGTTTCGTCGCGATCAGCCTGCTCCTGATCCTGTCGACTGCGCTACCCTGGCTTGCGAGCATGCTGCTCACCGACATTTTTGCAGGCCTGTCGGTGCTGTCGCTATTCCTGCTGGTCATCGGTGGGCAGCGGACCTCGGCGCTCGAAAAAATCTCGCTGTTCGTTTTCACCGCCTTTGCCGCCGCGACCCACAGCGCCACGCTCGGCGTGCTGCTCGGGCTCTGCGTCGCCGGCTGGATGGCGCGGCCGTTGCTGGGGCGCCGGCTTCCGATCGCCGGATTGGCTCAAGCGAGCCTCACCATCGCCGCCGGCGGCCTGATGCTGGTGTCGGCGAACCATGCGTTGTCGGGCAAATGGACATGGACGCCCGGCGGCACCGGCGTCGCCTTCGGCCGCATGATGCAGGACGGCATCGTCGCGCGTTATCTCAATGACCATTGCCCGCGCGAAAAACTAAAGCTCTGCCCCTATCGCGACCAACTGCCGGCGACCGCCGACGAATTCCTGTGGGGCAAGAGCATGTTCAACACGCTCGGCCGCTTCAAGGGCATGAACGACGAGATGGGCACCATCGTCGTGGGTTCGCTCGCCGACTATCCGGCGTGGCAGGCCGGCGCGGCCTTGCGCGCCATGGGCCAGCAATTGCTGCATGTGGCCACCGGCGAAGGCACCAATGGCTGGATCCCGCACACCTACGGCATCATCGAGCGCTATATCCCGGCGCAGGTCGCGCCGATGCGCGCGGCGCGCCAGCAGCACTGGGCCGTCAATTTCGACGGCGTCAACTGGCTGCACGTTCCGGTCGCGCTGGCCTCGATGCTGGCGTTGGTCGTATTCCTCGCGCTGTCGCTCCGAAAGCGCCGGCTCGACGATCTCACACTGCTGGCGGCAACCGTCGTGCTGGCGCTGCTCGGCAACGCCTTCATCTGCGGCGTGATTTCCGGGCCTCACGACCGCTATGGCGCGCGGATGGTGTGGGTTGCCACCTTCGTGGCGTTGATGGCACTGGCGCGGCGCTGGAGCAACGACGAACCGGCGGACGAGACCTCAGCTGCGGCGTGACAGGAAATCGAGCACGCCGGTCTTGTAGACCTTGTCGCCGACCGCGCGCATGTGATCGCGGTTCGGAATGTCGAGCACTTCCGAACCCGGGATGATGGCACCGAGTGCGCTGGCCGAGCCCGCGACGTCGTCGGTGCTCCCGACCGCGATCAGCACCGGCACGTCGATGCGCGCGGCTTCGTCCTTCGTCATGAGATCGCGCGTGCCGCGCAGGCAGGCGGCCAGTGCCTTGCGGTCGGAACGGGTTTGGTCTGCAAAAGCACGAAAAGTGCGTCCGACGGGATCGGACACGTCGTCGAGCGAGGGCGCTTCCAGCGCCTTCGCCACGTTCTCACCAGGCCCGGTGCCCTCGATCAGGCCGCCGATGCCGATGCCGCCGAGGATTGCCGAACGCAGGCGCTGCGGCTCCTTGAGGGAAAGCCACGCCGTCATTCGTCCGCCCATCGAATAGCCCATGAGATCGGCCTGCGGGATAGCGAGGTAATCCATCAGCGCGAGCACGTCGCCGGCCATGGTCGGGATCGAGTACTGCGCGGGCTCGTAGAGCTTTGCGCTTTCGCCATGGCCGCGATTGTCGAGCGCAATGACGCGGCGGCCGTTCTTGCGCAGCTCCGAGACCCAGGTCGGATAGACCCAGTTCACGTTCTTGCTGGAAGCAAAGCCGTGCACCAGGATAATCGGATCGCCCTCGCCTTCGTCGAGATAGGCAATTTCAACGGCGCCGTTGTGAAAGCTCGGCATCATCAGTTCCGCAATCTTGAGGGGAAGAGGTATCTTAGGCCGTGACGGCAGCGCTTGCCAGAACGGCTTCGGCGTCGATCCGGGCCTGGCGAAGTCGCCGCGCCCGTCTGCGATCGCACCAGGCCTGAGTCAGGCGCTCCGTCGTCGCCTTGATCGAGGACAACAGGCCGAACAGCGTCAAGGCCGCACCGAACAGCCAGAGAGCAAGATTGAACGCCCCGCCAATCAGCAGCAGCGCGCCGCGGCCGAGCAGCTTCAGGATCGCGCGCGTCTTGCCGCCCTGCGCTTCCGCGAGCCGCACCGCGCGTGCCACGTCCTTGGGACCTTCGGCGATGCGCAAGCTATCCATCGCGCCGCGCGTGCCGGTCTTCTCGACGACCCGCGTGACATCCTTGCCGAGCCGAACCAGCGCACCAGCCTTCTCGACGCGGAACGCGGCCTTGATCGCGCTCAAGGTCTGGCCCGGCCGCAGCACCGAGCCGGAGGCCACCGCGTTCTGGAGCATCGGCGTATCGACGACCTCGCGCGCGGACCGGCCGGCCCATGCCGCTAATCCCTCGCCGAGCCGGCCCACCTTGCGCGCGTCCTTCACCAGCGTCAGCCCGGCGCGAACCGGCGCGGCACCGCCGATGGAAACGTAGGTCACGGCCGTGACGGCGAGACCCGCGGCCGCAAGGCCCAGCACCAGGCGATCGGTCTCCTCGCCCATGGCGAGGTGCTTGCCCTCGCGGACGACGTCCCGGATGTCGCCGATGACGAAGAGATCGCCGGCCACGGTCCCCGACAGGCTCGCAACATCGTCCGCGTTGCCGGTGACGAGACCGGTGGCAAACCGCTTTGCGACATGCGAGGTGGAATTTTCGGCTTTGACCGCGTCGCCGACACGGCTCAGGAGGTCGTCAGGCAGCGCGATGTTGCGGTCGCGCGCCAGCGCGACAAAACTGTCGGCGAGATCGGCATCGCCCGATGCGAGCGCGACCTCGATGTTGTCCTGAATCAGGCGGTCGTTGTGCCGCAGCAGTGCGTCGAGCTTGATTTCGGAGAGCGCGGCGGGATCGTCCTGGGCGGCCAGAATCGCGCCAGCCTCGCGGGCATGCGGTGCTACCTGCGCGAGCAAGAAGCTGCATGCCGCGATACCGGTCAACGCTGTGCTGATTCGCAACCATTTCATGCGGAGAGCCTGGACGGTCCTGAGATCGTTGACGCCTGACGGTTCGTCTTTCGTCGCAATTACGCTCGTCCACAGACATAGTATGCCAAAATTGCGACACAACGTCCCCGACGAAAGAAGGGCTTCTCTCAGGCCGCAAGATTGTGTCGAATTTGCATGAGCAAATGAGCATGGGGCATTGCGGAGCTTTCGGTTCCGCTGGACTAGCAATCATCTGTACCCACCAGTATGGTCCGCGGCGCCTTAATAATGCCGCGTCAGTCGTGATTGTGTCTGCCGCCATTGCCACTCCAGGATGAGTACGATGTCCGACCATGTCGTCCCGCACTTCCACAACGATGCCGGTGTCCCCGTCATCGAGATCGGCTCGCAAGAGTTCATGTGCGTGGGCGCCAACCCTCCGTTCGATCATCCGCACGTCTTCCTCGACCTCGGCAATGACAACGAGATCATCTGCCCCTATTGCTCGACGCTGTACCGTTTCGCCGCCGACCTGAAGGCGGGCGAAGCCCGTCCGCCGGAATGCGTCCTGAAGGACAAGGTGGCCTGACCGCTTCCATCGGCCAGGGGTGGCGCTCTCCCGAACGATTGTCATCGCGGGTGCCGGCATCGGTGGACTGACGGCTGCGCTTGCGCTCACGGCCCGCGGCTTCCGCATCGTCGTGCTGGAAAAGGCCGAGCGGCTCGAGGAAGTCGGCGCCGGTCTGCAACTCTCCCCCAATGCCAGCCGCGTGCTGGTCGAGCTCGGCCTCACCGAGCGCCTCAAGCTGCGCGCCGTGATCCCGGAGGCGGTCTCGATCATGAGCGCGCGGGCCGGCGGCGAGCTATTGCGCATGCCGCTCGGAGAAGCCGCCGCCGCGCGCGCCGGCGCTCCCTATTGGGTGGTGCACCGTGCTGACCTGCAATCCGCCCTCGCCGGCGCAGTCTCCGACCACCCCGATATCGACCTGAAACTCGGCGCGACCTTCGAAGACGTCGCGCCTCACGCCAAGGGGCTGACGGTCGTCCATCGCAGCGGCACGATCCGGCGCAGTGATCTCGCCAGCGCGCTGATCGGCGCCGACGGCATCTGGTCGACGGTGCGCCAGCATCTGTTTCCCGAGGTGCAGCCGCGCTTCTCCGGGCTGATCGCATGGCGCGGCACGCTCGATGCCACGCAACTGCCTAAGGACTACACCGCGCGCCGGGTCCAGCTCTGGATGGGCCCGAACGCCCACCTCGTCGCCTACCCGATCGCGGGCGGACGCCAGATCAACGTGGTCGCGGTGCTGCCGGGCACCTGGAACAGACCGGGCTGGAGCACGCCCGGCGATCCCCTCGAGGTGATGGATGCCTTCGCCGCGCCCCGCTGGCCGCCAGCGGCGCGCATGATGCTCGCCACGGTCGATAGCTGGCGGAAATGGGCGCTGTTCGGCGTGCCTGACGACTGCCCCTGGAGCAAAGGCCCGGTCGCGCTGCTCGGCGACGCCGTACATGCGATGCTGCCGTTTGCAGCCCAGGGCGCCGGCATGGCGATCGAGGATGCCGCGGTGCTCGCGCAGCATTTGAGCCTTGAGGTCGCCGAGAGCTCCGCGGGCATCACGGCTGCGCTGAGACAATACGGCCGGACGCGCCAGGCGCGCGTGCGGCGGGTGAAACGGACCGCGCGGCAACAGGGCCGCATGTATCATCTCAGTGGGCCGCTCGCATACGCACGTGATCTTGCGGTCCGCGCCCTCGGCCCGGAACGCATGCTGGCGCGGCAGGACTGGATCTACGGCTGGCGACCGTGACGCGAGGCGCTGGTTTCAGCGCACTGCTCTTGTCGATTTCGGGGCAGGCTTGATCGGGCCAGGATTGGTTGCGGGCGCCGGCGCAGCGGCCGGCATCGCCTCGGGCGGCGTTTCCCGGCACCTGTTGCGGCGCCAAGCGTCCTCGGCCATCTGCGCCTGCCCGCGTACCGCGACGTAGTCGTTGCGATAGGCAAGCTCCGACACGACGGCGCCGCCCGCGCCGGTCTGTGCCTTGTCCATCAACCTCTGCAAATCAGCGGTGCGGTTGGCGAGCCCCTTGCGCTCGCCTTCGAGTTGCTTGCAATCGTACAATTCGTACCTGGCGGGGTCGGCAAAGGCCGGAGCGACCGTCTCGCTCATGCCAGCGCAGCCGGACAACGCGAAGCCGGCCGCGAGCAGCGTGACGGCCATGCAGCAGGTGCGCCAGCGATATCGGATCAAAGCAGCCATGCCGGATGAATAGTCCCCGTGGATTGAGAATGCCTAAAGCAACAACAGATGTCCGGATTGAGGCTTTGCCTTGTGCGGCCGGCTCGCCTAAGGAAGAACCGCCCCTCCGGCCTGCAAACGCCAATTCCAGACGGCCGGCAAGGGCCTTAAGTGATTGATCTCGTTGGATCAAGCGGGCATGGCGGAATTGGTAGACGCAAGGGACTTAAAATCCCTCGGCGCGCAAGCGCTGTGCCGGTTCGACCCCGGCTGCCCGCACCACGAGAGTTGCGCCGATGATCCCACCAATCGCCGCGGCCCGGAGCGCTGATACCTCATCAATCTTGTCCGCTCATGCTCCGCCTGCCAGCCATCCCGAAACGTCGCTTGTGCAACGCAGCATTGAAGATAGATAAGGGCCTCACATCAGAGGTGCTTCTTGTCCGACGTCAATGCCGACGATTGGGTGTCCTCGGGACACCGGCCCATGGGTTTCCCCGAATTTGTCATCGTGATCGCGTCGATCATGGCGCTGAATCCGCTTGCGATGGACATGATGCTCCCGGCGCTGCCCAATATCGGGTCGGCCTTCAATATCCCCGTCGCCAACCATCTCCAGCTGGTGCTGTCGACCTTCCTGATCGGCTTCGGCGCGGGCCAGTTCGTCATGGGTCCGCTGTCGGACCGCTTCGGCCGCCGCCCGGTGCTGCTCGGCGGGATGGCGGTCTATGCGGTGGCGAGCGTGCTCGCGATCGCCGCGCCTTCGTTCGAGTCGCTGCTGCTGGCGCGAGCACTGCAGGGCTTCGGCACCTCGGCGACGCGCGTGATCGCGACCTCGATCGTGCGTGACTGTTACGTCGGCCGCCGCATGGCGAGCGTGATGTCGCTTGCGATGATGATATTCATCGCCGTTCCCGTGATCGCCCCCTCGTTCGGACAGGCGGTGCTGCTGGTGACGGCGTGGCGCGGCATCTTCGTCGTGTTGATGCTCTATGGTCTGCTCGCACTCGCATGGTCCGTGCTGCGGCTTCCTGAGACCTTGCCTGAGAGCGAACGCAGATCGCTTGCGCCGTCCGACGTGCTCGCGGCCTACTGGCAGACCGTGACCCATCGCCAAACTCTCGGCTACGCGCTCGCCGCCGGCAGCGTCATGGGTGCGCTGTTCGCCTACGTATTTTCGGCCCAGCAAGTTTTTGTCGGCATCTATCACCTCGGCCATTATTTTCCGCTCGCTTTCGCGGCGATCGCGGCCGGCACCGCCATTGCCGGCTTTCTCAATGCGAGATTCGTCGGGACCCTCGGCATGCGCGTGATCTCGCACGGCGCGCTGACGCTCTACACCGCGGTGGCGGGCGTGATGCTGCTGACCGAAAGCCTCGGCGCGTTGCCGCTTCCCCTGTTCATGGTGCTCTCGGCGCTCATGATGTTCTCGTTCGGCACGATGGTCGCCAACTTCACCGCACTCGCCATGGAGCCACAGGGCCACATCGCCGGCACGGCCTCCTCGCTCTACGGCTCGATCACCACGCTAATCGGCATCGCCGTCGGCATGGCGATCGGACAAAGCTTCGACGGCACGCTGCTGCCGTTCTCGGTCGGCTTCTTCGTGTCGTCACTCGCTGCGCTCGCGATCGTGCTGGTGGTGGAGAGGGGACGGCTGTTCAAGCCGCATCATCGCACCATCGGGTGAGGAACTTCGCGTCGCTCTCGATGTTGTACTGCAACAATTCGAAAGGTCGCCATAATGCAACCGGAACTTCGCAAAGACCATCAGACCTCAGTTTCGACGGAGCCGAAACGTTCTGAGCCGAAACCTGAGCAGGCCACGTTCACCGTGCCTTTCGCAAGCGAAGGCCTCGAGCGGGTGCGGGACAGCCACTGCTGAGCGCGAGCGATACTCCGCAACAAGCCGCTGGCGTTGACGTGACGCTCTCCGGGCGCTGCGCACCGGCGCCAGAGAACGAGGACATCCCGCGGACGCTCATCGCCGCCACAAATTCTTCTCTTCACTTCCACGGCTTGCTCAAACTGACAAACGACAAAGGCGCCGCCGGTAACAGCGGCGCCGCGTGATGGGTGGAAAAGGGTGCGAGAGGCGGCTCTTCCCCTACTCCGACTTGTCCATGTTCCAGAACACCGGCGTCGCCGGGCCGTCGATCACACCGCTGATCGACTTCCGCCACGCGCTCGGCGCCTGATACTGGCCGAGCGGCATGTAGAGCACCTGATCATAGGCCTCCTTCTGGATCTCGGTCGCGATCTTCTTCTGATCCTCCGCCGAGGCCGCGCGAACGAAGGCGTCCTTGAGCTGCTCGACCTTGGCGTCCTCCGCCCAGCCGAACCAGCCCCCCTTCTTGCCCTGCCCGCCGACAGCGACGTTGGAGATCGGGTTGACCACGTCGGCGCTGACCCAGTTCGTGATGAACATGTTCCAGCCGCCCTCTTTCGGGGGCTTTTGGCTGGCACGCCGACTCACCACCGTCTGCCAGTCGGTAGCCTGGAGGTCGACCTTGAAGCCGGCTTCGCGCAGTTGCTGGGCTATCACGATCGGTTGAGCCTTTAGCGTCAGCACGTCGCCAGGCGCCATGAGCACGACGGGTGTCCCGTCGTAACCGGACTCGGCGAGCGCCTTCCTGGCCGCAGCCATGTCGCCGCCCTTCGCGAGGGTCTCACCGCCGACCTCTGTCGCGAACGGCGTATCGCAGATGAAGATCGCGGCGCAAGCCTTGTAGTACTTGGGATTGCCGATCAGCGCATCGAGCACATCCTTCTGGTTGACCGCCAGAAGTGCTGCGCGACGGACCTTGACGTTGTCGAATGGCGGATGGAGGAAGTTCATCCGTGCGCCCGTCTGGAATCCGAACTTGTTCAGGGTCTCGAGCTTGAGCTGCTTGTCGGCTTCGATGCTGGGCAACATTTCGAAGGCAGGATTTTCCATGAAATCGATGTCACCAGACTGAAGCGCGTTCAACGCCGTCTGGGCGTCCGGCATCGTGATCCATTCGACGCGGTCGACCTTTACCACCTTGCCGCCGGCGGTCCAGTTCGCCGGCTCCTTGCGCGGCACGTAGTCGGCGTTCTTGATGTAGACTGACTTCACCCCTGGCTGGAATTCACCCTGCACGAACTTGAAAGGGCCGGACCCGATCTGCTCGGGGATCTGCTTGTCCACCGGCGTCTCGGCGAGACGCTTCGGCATCATGAAAGCGACCCGGGAGGACGGCTTGCCGATCGATTCCAGCAAGAGCGCGTACGGCTCTTTCAGCTTCAGCGTGATGGTCTTGGGGTCGGTCGCCTCGATGCTCGCGGTGAACAGCATCATCTGCTGTCCCATGCCATCGACGGCGGCCCAGCGTTGCAGGGAAGCAACGCAATCTTCCGCGGTGACCGACGCACCGTCATGCCACTTCAGGCCGTCGCGCAGCGTGAAGGTGTAGGTCAGCTTGTCGTCGGAGATCTTCCAGTCCGCCATCTGCGGTTGGATCTTGAAGTTCGAATCGGTCGTGATCAGCGTGTCGTAGACCATGTAGCCATGATCACGCGAGATGTAGGCGCTGGTGAAGATCGGATCGAGGATGCGCAGATCCGAATGCATTACGGCGGTAATGGTCTTACCTGCGGCAAGAACCGACGAGGCCAGTGCCGGAAGCGCCACGACTGACAGCGCAAGGATGGAGGCGAACGACCGACGTCCCCGGCGCATGAGTTGGACCATTGAAGCTCTCCTCGTGAACGGCGCCGCTGGTGACAGCGGCGCCGCATGATGATCCGGACGAAAGGAAGAGCCTTCGCCCTACTCCGACTTGTCGACGTTCCAGAACAGCGGGGTCGCGGGACCGTCGAGCACGCCGGTTAGCGATTTGCGCCAGCCGCTCGGCAGGAGGTACTGCCCCAGCGGGATGTAAATCACCTGCTCATAGGCTTCCTTCTGGATGTCAGCGGCGATCTTCTTCTGATCGTCGAGCGAGGCGGCACGAACGAAGTCGTCCTTGAGCTTTTCGATCTTGGCGTTCTCGGCCCAGCCGAACCAGCCCTTCTTGCCCTGGCCGCCGATCGAGAGATTGGCGATCGGGTTGGAGACGTCGGCCGCGACCCAGTTGGTGAAGAACATGTTCCAGCCGCCCTCCTTCGGAGGCTTCTGGCTGGCGCGGCGGCTCACCACCGTCTGCCAATCGGTCGCCTGCAGGTCGACTTTGAAGCCGGCCTCGCGCAGCAACTGAGCCGCAACGATCGGCTGCGCCTTCAGCGTCGTGACATCGCCGGGGGCCATGATCACGATCGGGGTGCCGTCATAGCCGGATTCGGCGAGCGCCTTCTTGGCTTCGGCCATGCCGTTGCCCTTCACCAGGGTCTCGGCACCGGCCTCTGTCGCGAACGGCGTATCGCACACGAAGAAGGCGCCACAGATCTTCTGATATTTGGCGTTGCCGACGAGCGCGTCGAGAACGTCCTTCTGGTTTATCGCCAGAAAGGCAGCACGGCGCACTTTGACATTATCGAATGGCGGATAAAGGAAGTTCATCCGGCCGAGCGTCTGGAAACCGAACTTGTTCGAGACCTCGATCGTGATCTCCTTGTTCGCTTCCAGCAACGGGAGCATGTCGTAAGGCAGATTTTCCACGAAGTCGATGTCGCCCGACTGCAAGGCGTTCACCGCGGTCTGCGAGTCCGGCATGGTGATCCACTCGACTCGGTCGACCTTCACCACCTTGCCGCCGGAGGTCCAGCTCGACGGCTCCTTGCGCGGCACGTAATCGGTGTTCTTGACGTAGACCGCCTTCACGCCCGGCTGGAATTCCGACTGCACGAACTTGAATGGACCCGAGCCGATCTGCTCGGGGATCTGCTTGTCCGGCGGCGTCTCGGCGAGGCGCTTCGGCATCATGAAGGCAACGCGGGAGGACGGCTTGCCGATGGAGTCGAGCACGAGGCCGTAGGGCTCCTTCAGCTTAAGCGTGATGGTCTTGGCATCGGTCGCTTCGATGCTCGCGGTGAAGTCGAGTAGCTTCTGGCCCATGCCGTCGACCGCGGCCCAGCGCTTGAGCGAGGCCACGCAGTCCTCCGCCGTCACCGGCGCACCGTCATGCCACTTCAGGCCGTCGCGCAGCGTGAACGTATAGGTGAGCTTGTCGTCGGAGATCTTCCAGTCCGCCATCTGCGGCTGGATCTTGAAGTTCGAATCGGGCGCCAAGAGCGTGTCGTAGATCATGTAGCCATGATCGCGCGTGATGTAGGCCGTGGTGAAGATCGGATCGATGATGCGCAGATCCGAGTGCATCACCGCCGTGATGGTCTTGCCGGCCGCAAGCACCGGCGAGGCCAGTGCGGTCGAAAGCGCGACGACCGACAGCGCAAGTTTGGAGGCGAACGCGCGAGGCCCCCGGCGCATCAACTTAAACATAAAAGTTCTCCTGACGTGAAACTGTTCAAAGGCAGGTTATTGATTGAGCATCCGGTTCGTTCTTTAGGCGAACTAACCTCATGCAATGCCTTTATCTTTTCGAGACTTGCAGACAGTGTCGAGCGCGTCAATCCGGTTTCGCTGCAAGCCCAAGCGGCGCGCGCACGGGCTCCCCAAGGATCGGTTTGGCTCTACAACGCTCTCCGCCTGTCCTGCCCCACGCCAATGCAATGCGCGTTCCATGTTCCGAAGTCCGAGAGACATTGAGATGAATCCAGCCAATCTTCCTTTCGATTCCGAAGCGATGCTCCAGGGCCTGCGCGGCTGGGTGGAATGCGAAAGCCCGACCTGGGATGCGAGCGCCGTGAACCGCATGCTCGATATCGCAGCGCGGGAGATGGCGATCATGGGTGCGACGATCGAGCGCATCGCCGGTCGCCAGGGTTTTGGCGGCGTGATCCGCGCACGCTTTCCGCATCCGAAGCAAGGCGAGCCGGGCATCCTGATTGCCGGACATATGGATACCGTCCACCCCACGGGCACCATCGAGAAGCTGAAATGGCGTCGCGAGGGCAGCAAGTGCTACGGACCCGGCATCTACGACATGAAGGGCGGCAATTATCTTTCGCTGGAAGCGATCCGCCAACTGGCCCGCGCTTCGTTCACGACGCCGCTGCCGATCACCGTGCTGTTCACGGCCGACGAGGAAGTCGGCACACCCTCCACGCGCGATATCATCGAGGCGCAAGCCGCGCGCAACAAATATGTGCTGGTGCCCGAGCCCGGCCGCGCCGACAACGGCGTCACCACCGGACGTTACGCCATCGCGCGGTTCAATCTCGAGGCGACCGGGCGACCGAGCCACGCCGGCGCGACCTTGTCGGCGGGCCGCTCGGCCATCCGCGAGATGGCGCGGCAAATCCTCGCCATCGACGCGATGACGGGCGAAGACTGCACGTTTTCGGTCGGCGTCGTGCACGGGGGGCAATGGGTCAATTGCGTTGCCACGACCGCCACCGGCGAAGCGCTCTCGATGGCCAAGCGCCAAGCCGACCTCGATCGCGGCGTCCAGAGGATGCTGGCGCTCTCCGGTACAACCAATGACGTCACCTTCAAGGTGACCCGTGGCGTGACACGTCCGGTATGGGAGCCTGATGCCGGCACCATGGCGCTTTATGAAAAGGCGCGCGGGATCGCCAAGTCGCTCGGCGCTGAACTGCCGCATGCGAGCTCCGGCGGCGGCTCCGACGGCAATTTCACGGGCGCAATGGGCATCCCGACTCTCGACGGCCTGGGCGTGCGTGGCGGCAACGGCCACACGCTCGAAGAGTATATCGAGGTCGAAAGTCTGGTCGAACGCGGCCGGCTGATGGCGGGGCTGCTCGCGACTCTCGAGTAAAGGGCGGGCCACGACACCAAAACCGGGCCAAGTCACCAAAGCAAGGTGACCGCACTGCAAAAACTGCGGCTCGGATGGCATGGGAATTGCTGAAATGTTAGGCTGGTGGCAGAACCCAGGCTCCAGCCGCTGTCTCTGATTTGACTCTAATCTGACGGGATCCAACTTGCTCGGATATCTCCTTCGCCGAATTCTCGCCGCCGTGCCCGTGATGGGCGTAGTGGCGCTATTCGTCTTCCTCCTGCTCCGCCTCACCCCGGGCGATCCCGCCGCGATTCTTGCCGGCGACAACGCCACGCCGGAGCGGCTCGAGCGGATCCGCACCTCGCTCGGTCTCAACGAGCCGCTGATCGTGCAGTTCATCACCTGGCTGAACAAGCTGCTGCATGGCGACCTCGGAACGTCACTCATCTCCAACCTTCCGGTGATGAAGATGATCGGCCAGCGGGTCGAGCCGTCGATCTCGATTGCGCTGTCGACCATCATCCTGGCCGTCATCGTCGCCGTTCCCCTGGGCGTCATCGCGGCCTGGAAGCACGGCACCTGGATCGACCGCTTCGTGATGGGCCTGTCGGTGCTCGGCTTCTCGGTCCCGGTTTTCGTGGTCGGCTACATCCTGATCGAGGTCTTCGCGATCGACCTGCGCTGGGTGCCGGTGCAGGGCTTCCGCAGCATCTCGAACGGGTTTGGGCCATTCTTCGAGCGTATCATCTTGCCCACCTGCGCGCTGTCCTTCATCTACATCGCGTTGATCGCGCGCATGACGCGCGCGGCGATGCTCGACGTGCTCGGCGAGGACTACGTCCGCACCGCGCGCGCAAAAGGCATCAACGAAGTCGCCGTGATGATGCGCCATGCGCTGCGCAACGCCGCCGTGCCCGTGATCACGGTGATCGGTACCGGCTTTGCGCTTTTGATCTCCGGGGTCGTCGTCACCGAGAGCGTGTTCAACATCCCCGGCATCGGCCGCCTCACGGTGGATGCGGTGCTGGCGCGCGACTATCCGGTGATCCAGGCTATGATTTTGCTGACGTCGTTGATCTATGTCGTCGTCAATCTCCTGATCGACGTCGCCTACACGCTGCTCGATCCCCGGATCCGGTACTGAGGCAAGGATAACAACAAAAATGTCGGTCGATACCCTTCCTCAGTCGTCCATCCCGATCACGTCGCCGCTACGGCCGCGCTTCGGATTCCTGACCTCGACGCCGATCATCGCGGCAGCGACCATCTGCCTGGCGTTGGTTGTGCTGATCTCGATCCTGGCGCCGTTGATCGCGCCGTATGATCCGATCCAGCTTGCGCCCTCGCAGCGACTGAAGCCCTCTTCGGCGCAATTCCTGCTCGGCACCGACGCCTATGGCCGGGACCTGTTGTCGCGCGTCATGTATGGCGGACGCATTTCGCTTCTGATCGGCATCGGCTCGGCGATCATGTCGATCGTCATCGGGTTGGCGATCGGCCTCGTCTCCGGCTTCTTCAAGCTGGTCGATTCCGTCATGATGCGGATCATGGACGGCCTGATGGCAATGCCGAGCATCCTGCTGGCGATCGCCGTGGTGTCGCTGTCCGGCGCCAGCCTCTGGACCGTGCTGATCGCGATCACCATTCCCGAAGTTCCGCGCGTGGCACGCCTGGTGCGCTCGGTCGTGCTATCGGCGCGCGAGGAGCCCTATGTTGAAGCTGCGATCTCAGTCGGCACATCCCTGCCAAAGATCATGTGGCGGCATTTGATGCCGAACACGATCGCACCGCTCATCGTGCAGGGCAGTTACGTCTGCGCATCCGCGATCCTCACCGAGGCTATCCTCTCCTTCCTCGGCGCCGGCATCTCGCCGGAAACGCCGACCTGGGGCAACATCATGGCCGAGGGCCGTCAGTACTTCCAGCTCAAGCCGACGCTGATCTTCTGGCCGGGCCTGCTGCTCTCGATCGCCATCCTAAGCATCAATTTGATCGGCGACGCCGCCCGCGACGCACTCGATCCGCGCATGAAGCAGCGGGAAGGCAAATGATGACCGATCAAGTGATGACCAGCCCCATCCTCGACATCAACAACCTCGTCGTCTCCGTCGGCAAGAAGCCGAATGCTGCAAACATCATCGACGGCATCTCGATCCAGGTGCACGAGCGCGAGACGCTGTGCCTCGTCGGCGAAAGCGGCTCGGGCAAGTCGGTGACCTCGCTGACCACCATGGGTCTGCTGCCGAAGGGCACGCTGATTCCTACCGGCGGCAGCGTCAAGCTGGTCGGCGAAGAGATTCTCACCGCGACCGACCGCCGCCTGCGGCAGCTCCGCGCGACGCGGATGGCGATGATCTTCCAGGAGCCGATGACGGCGCTCAATCCGGTGATGCCGGTTGGCCGCCAGATCGACGAGGTTCTGCGCGCGCACACCAAACTCGATGCGAAGGCGCGCAAGAAGCGCATCCTCGACATGATGGAGCAGGTGCGCCTGCCCCAGGTTGAGCGTATCTTCGCCTCCTACCCTCACCGACTCTCCGGCGGTCAGCGCCAGCGCATCATGATCGCGATGGCGCTCGTGCTCGAACCGAAGTTGCTCATCGCGGACGAGCCGACCACCGCGCTCGACGTCACCACGCAGAAGCAGATTTTGACCCTGATCCGCGATCTCCAGCGCGATCACGGAACCGCCGTGTTGTTCATCACCCATGACATGGGCGTGGTCGCCGAGATCGCCGACCGCGTCGCGGTGATGCGGCAGGGCCGACTGGTCGAGACCGGAACGCTCGACTCCATCCTGCGCAATCCGACCATGGAGTACACCCGCAACCTGCTCTCCGCAGTGCCGAGCCTGGTGCCGCGCGCAGCACGGCCCGAGACCAAGGAACCGGTGGTGCTGGAGGCCAACGAACTCGGCAAGGTCTACCGCGAGCGCTCGTTCTTCGGTAAGGGCCGCGAAGTCGTCGCCGCCGACAAGGTTACGCTGACGCTGCGCAAGGGCCGCACGCTCGGCATCGTCGGCGAGAGCGGCTCGGGCAAATCGACCGTGGCGCGCTGCATCGTCCGTCTGATCGATCCGACCTCCGGCGGCGTGCGCCTCTCCGGCCGCGAGATCTCGGACATCTCGCGGCGGCTTTTGCAGCCGCATCGGAAGAAGATCCAGATCGTGTTCCAGGACCCCTACCGCTCGCTCAACCCGCGCGTCACCGTCGGCGAAAGCATCGCGGAAGGCCCGATCAATTACGGCGTCTTGCATGCCGACGCAATGAAGCGTGCCCGCGAATTGCTCGAGCTGGTCGGCCTGCCCGCCGATGCGGTCACGCGCTATCCGCACCAGTTCTCCGGCGGCCAGCGTCAGCGCATTGCGATCGCCCGCGCGCTCGCGCTCGATCCCGACGTGCTGGTCGCGGACGAGGCGGTCTCCGCCCTCGACGTCTCCGTGCAGGCGCAGGTGCTGGACCTGTTCGACGAGATCCAGAAGCGGCTCGGCATCGCCATCCTGTTCATCACTCACGATCTGCGCGTCGCAGCACAGATCTGCGACGAGGTCGTGGTGATGCAGCACGGCCGCGTCGTCGAGCAGGGCCCGGCCGCCGAAGTGCTGACGCATCCGAAGGAGGCGTACACCAAAGCCTTGCTCGAGGCAGCGCCAGGCCGCGGCTGGGATTTTGCGAACTTCCGGCCGGTGGCCGAGGGCGTGGCGGCCCCTCTGTAGCAACACTCTTCGGTGTCGTCCCGGCGAAGGCCGGGACCCATACCGCGCGATCTATCGATCGCGTGTGGCGCCAATCCCAAACATCCCGTCTTCGCCAAACTGCTCCCTGGGGTTATGGGTCCCGGCCTTCGCCGGGACGACACCGAGAGCTTGGTGCCATCTTTGGCTCCAACGAACACCGCATCCGCAGTATTCCCAAAACAACTTGACCCTATGCATGGCGCGATTGCTTCCCGGCTTGCTCTCGCCGCAAGCACAGGGCTAACGTCGCGCACTTTCAATTGCTGGACTTGAGTTGATGACACGTATCGCCGTCGGCGGCTTCCTGCACGAGACCAACACCTTCGCTCCGACGAAGGCGACTTTCGCGGACTTCCAGCACGGCGGCGGCTGGCCGGCGATGACTCAAGGTCCCGACGTGCTGAGGGTGATGCGCCGAATCAATGTCGGCCTCGCCGGTTTCGTCGACAGCGCCGAAGCCCTCGGCTGGGAACTCGTTCCGACGATTGCCTGCGGCGCGAGCCCCTCGGCGCATGTCACCAGGGACGCCTTCGAGCGTATCGTCCAGGCGATGATCGACGGCATCGCAGCCGCCGGCCCGATCGACGCCGTCTATCTCGATCTGCACGGAGCGATGGTCACGGAACATTTCGACGATGGCGAAGGCGAGATCCTGGCGCGCGTGCGCCGTGTCATCGGCAGGGACATTCCACTGGTCACCAGCCTCGATCTCCACGCCAACGTCACCCCCGACATGATGGAGCATGCGGATGCGCTGATCGCCTACCGCACCTATCCCCATGTCGACATGGCCGAGACCGGCCGCGCCTCCGCGCGACACCTCGCATTGCTTCTGAAGACAAAGCGGCGTTTCGCAAAGGCCTTCCGGCAATTGCCGTTCTTGATCCCGATCAGCTGGCAGTGCACCAACGACCAGCCGACCAAGGGCATCTACGAAAAGCTTGCGGCACTGGAGAGCGATGCGGTTCCGACGCTGTCCTTCGCGCCCGGCTTCCCCGCCGCCGATTTCCGCGATTGCGGGCCGAGCGTGTTCGCCTATGGCAAGACGCAAGCCGATGCCGACCACGCGGCGGATGCGATCGTGAAGCTGATCGAAAGCCACGAGGACGATTTCGACGGCAAGATCTGGTCACCCGATGACGGCGTGCGCCACGCGATGGAACTCTCGAAGGGCGCGAGCAAGCCGATCATCATCGCCGACACCCAGGACAATCCCGGCGCCGGCGGCGATTCCGACACCACCGGAATGCTACGCGCGCTGGTACGCAACAAGGCCAGCGCCGCGACCGGCGCGATCTACGATCCGGAATCGGCCAAGGCCGCGCATGCAGCCGGCGTCGGTGCCAGCGTGACGCTGTCGCTCGGCGGCAAGTCCGGCATTCCCGGCGACGAGCCCTATCGTGAGACCTTCGTGGTCGAAAAACTCTCCGACGGCCGCTTCATTGCGCCCGGGCCCTATTATGGCGGCCGCGAGATGGAGATGGGCCCGTCGGCCTGCCTTCGCATCGGCGACGTCCGCGTCGTCGTCTCCTCGCACAAGGCGCAGCTCGCCGATCAGGCTATGTACCGCTATGTCGGCATCGAGCCGACCGAAGAGAAGATTTTGGTCAACAAGAGCTCGGTGCACTTCCGCGCCGATTTCGAGCCGATCGCAGAAAAGCTGATGATCTGCGCTGCCCCCGGCGCGATGCCCGCTGACACTGCTACGCTGCCGTGGACGCGCCTGCGGCCGGGCATTCGCATCAAGCCGAACGGCCCGGTTTTCATCCCTTCCTCACGCTAACTGGACAGAACACATGCCCACGATCGACCGCATCGACGGCTATGCCGACGAACTCACAGCTATCAGGCGCGACCTTCACGCCCATCCGGAAATCGGCTTCGAAGAAGTGCGCACCTCCGGCATCGTCGCCGACAAGCTGAAGAGCTGGGGCATCGAGGTGCATCGCGGTCTCGGCGGCACCGGCGTGATCGGCGTCATCAAGGGCAAGGGTACGGGCGGCAAGCGGATCGGCCTGCGTGCCGACATGGACGCGTTGCCGATGGAGGAGAACACCAATCTGAAATGGAGCTCGAAAATCCCCGGTCGCTTCCACGGCTGCGGCCATGACGGCCACACCACCATGCTGCTCGGCACCGCGCGCTACCTCGCCGAAACGAAGAATTTCGACGGTACAGTACACCTGATCTTCCAGCCGGCCGAGGAAGGCCTCGGCGGCGCCCGCGCGATGATCAAGGACGGCTTGTTCGAGAAATTTCCGTGCGACGAGCTCTACGGACTGCACAACGCGCCCGACCTCAACCATGGCGAGATCGCGATCCTGCCCGGCCCTGCGATGGCCAGCGCCGACTTCTTCGATCTGCGCATCACAGGCTACGGCGCGCATGGCGCGATGCCCGAACGCTCCAAGGATGCGGTGATCATCGCGACCACGCTGGCGCAGGCGATCCAGACCATCGTCAGCCGCAACGTCGAGCCGCTGCAGGCCGCAGTCGTCTCAATCACGCAGATCCATGCCGGCTCCGCCTACAACGTCATCCCCGGCGAAGCGCATCTCTGCGGCACCATCCGCACCTTCTCGAAGGAAGTCCGCACCCTGATCAGCGAACGCATTCGCACGATCTGCGCCGGCATTGCGAGCGCCTATCAGTGCGTGATCGACGTCGACATCCGCGACACCTTCGATGTGCTGGTCAACCAGGTCGAGCAGTCCAGGGTGGTCGAGGACGTCGCGCGCACAATCGTCGACCCCGCCAACGTGATTACCCGCGCCCAGCCGAAGATGGGCAGCGAGGATTTTGCCGACATGCTGCAAACCATTCCCGGCGCCTATTTCTGGGTCGGCCACGACGGCTCGGTGCCCGTGCACAATCCCGGCTTCGTGCTCGACGACAAGATCCTGCCGATCGGTGCCAGCATGTTCGCCCGGATCATCGAGACCCGTATGCCGGTAGGTAGCAATGCATAAAAAAAGCGTCGAAGAGGAAGTCACTTCGCTGCACGATCTCTCCGCGGTCGACCTGATCGCGGGCTATCGCGCCAAGCAGTTCTCGCCGAGCGAGGTGCTGGAAGACGTGCTCGCGCATGTCGCAGCGTGGGAGCCGCACCTCAAGGCGCTTTATGCATTTGATCCCGACGGCGCGCGCGAGGCCGCGAAGGCCTCGACCGCGCGCTGGTCCGGGGGCGAGCCGTCCGGCGCGCTCGACGGCGTGCCGGCGACCGTGAAGGACAACATCGCGACCAAAGGCGTGCCGGTGCCGCTGGGTGCGGCCAGCGTCAAGCTCGTGCCGGCCGAGAAGGACGCACCACCCGCCGCGCGCCTGCGCGAGGCCGGTGCAATCATCTTCGCCAAGACCACCATGCCCGATTACGGCATGTTGTCCTCGGGGCTCTCCAGCTTCCATGCGCTCGCGCGCAATCCCTGGGACCTCTCCAAGAATCCCGGCGGCTCCAGCGCCGGCGCGGGCGCCGCTGCGGCAGCTGGCTATGGTCCGCTGCATCTCGGCACCGATATCGGCGGCTCGGTCCGCCTGCCCGCGGGCTGGTGCGGCCTCGTCGGATTGAAGCCGAGCTTTGGCCGCGTGCCGATCGATCCCACCTATGTCGGCCGCGTCGCCGGTCCCATGACCCGCACCGTCGACGATTGCGCGCTGATGATGAGCGTGATCGCAAAACCCGACCGGCGCGACGGCATGAGCCTTCCCGCCGAGCCCCTCAACTGGAAGGGGATGGAGAAATCCCCGCGCAAACTCCGCATCGGATTGATGCTCGATCCCGGCGTTGGCCTGGCGCTGGACAAGCCGGTGCGCGAGGTCGCGGTGAAGGCGGCGAAAGCGTTCGAATCTGCAGGGGCCGTCGTCACGGAAGTCGACGGCATCCTCACGCGCGAGATGCTCGATGGTCTCGACAATTTCTGGCGCGCGCGGATGTGGGATGATCTGTCCAAGCTGACGTCGGCCGAGCAGGCAAAGGTGCTGCCCTACATCTTCAAATGGGGCGAGTCCGGCGCAAAGCTGTCTGGCGTCGACGTCATCCGCGGCTTCAACCAGACCATGGCCATCCGGGCGGCGGCATCAAAGCTGTTCTGCGAGCTCGACTATGTAATCTCGCCGACCGCGCCGAACGTGAACTATCCGGCGGAGTGGGCCTCGCCGACCAACGATCCCATGAAGCCGTTCGAGCACATCGCCTATACCGTGCCGTGGAATATGTCGGAGAATCCGGCGATCTCCATCAACGGCGGCTTCGACGCCAAGGGTTTTCCCATCGGCGTGCAGATCGTCGGCCGCCGCTTTGACGATATCGGCGTGCTTGGCATGGCCAAGGCTTTTGAGAGCCTGCGCGGGCCGCAGAAGCCCTGGCCGAGCCCGCCGGCGCGCTAACGCACGCCGTGATGGCCAGGCTTGTGTTCAGCCCGGCCATCCACGTTCTCTTACTGATCGCCACATGCCCAGTCCGCGCAAGACGGACGCCGGCGACCATGCATGACGTCTCTTCGAGACAGAATTCAGGACAGGGAAGGAAACCACCATGGCGTATGAGACGATCAAATACGAGGTCGCCGAGCAGATCCTCACCATCACGCTGAACCGCCCCGACAAGCTCAACGCCTTCAACGCGCAGATGCAAGGAGAGTTGATCGACGCGTTCGACGCCGCCGACCAGGACGACAACGTCCGCGCCATCATCGTCACAGGCGCCGGCCGCGGTTTTTGCGCGGGCGCAGACCTTTCGTCCGGTGCGGACACGTTCGATCGCGACGCCCGGCGCGGGCCGGTGAAGCGCTTCGCCGACGGCAAGGTCGACTACAGTGATTCCCAGGTGCGCGACGGCGGCGGCCAGGTGACGCTGCGCATCTTCAAATGCCTGAAGCCGGTGGTTGCCGCGGTCAACGGTCCCGCCGTCGGCATCGGCGTCACCATGCAGCTCGCGATGGACATCCGCATCGCCTCCGACGCCGCCCGCTTCGGCTTCGTGTTCTCCCAGCGCGGCATCGTGCCGGAGGCCGCATCGAGCTGGTTCCTGCCGCGCATCGTCGGCATCTCGCAGGCGCTGGAATGGTGCTATTCAGGCCGCGTCTTCCCGGCGCAGGAAGCCCTCGCGGGACGTCTCGTCAGCAAGGTCGTAGCCCCTGATGATCTGCTGCCGACCGCACGTGCGCTCGCCAAGGAATTCGTCGCCAAGACCGCACCGGTGTCGGTGGCACTGATCCGCCAGATGATGTGGCGCATGATGGGCGCCGACGATCCGATGGAGGCCCACAAGGTCGACAGCCGCGGCATCTACGCCCGCGGCCGCTCGGACGATGTGAAGGAAGGCGTGGTGTCGTTCCTGGAAAAGCGCCCTGCGCAGTTCAAGAACAAGGTATCGAGCGATATGCCGGACTATTTCCCGTGGTGGACGGAGCGGGAGTATAAGTGACGCGAAGCGTCATCCCGGGGCGATGCGGAGCGTCGAACCCGGGATCTCGAGATTCCGGGCTCGCCCTGCGGGCGCCCCGGAATGACGACGGTAGAAGCTAATTCATCACCAACGCCACACGCCCGATCGACTTGCGGTCGATCAGCAACCGCATCGCCTTCGCAAACTCCTCCAGCGGCAAGCGATGCGAGACGTTGGGGCGCAACTTGCCCTCCTCGGCCCATTGGACCAGCGCCTTCAGGCGCGCTTCGCCAAGCGCGGGATTTTTCCGCACGGCTTCGCCGGCACGCACACCGAGCACACTGGCGCCCTTGATCAGCAGCAGATTGGTCTTGGCCGAGCCGATGCCGCCGGTGAAGCCGATCACCAGCAGCCGCGCCCCCCAGGCGATGCAACGCATCGAATTCTCGAACACTTCGCCGCCGACGGGATCGAACACGACGTCGGCACCGCGGCCGTCGGTGATCCGTTTGACGGCATCACGAAACGGCTCGCGATCGTAGCGCACGAGATGATCGGCGCCGCGCGCCTTGGCAATCGCCAGCTTTTCGTCGCTGGACGCCGTCGCGATCACGGTCGCGCCCAGCATCTTGCCCATTTCCACGGCGGCAAGGCCCACGCCGCCGCCGGCGCCATGCACCAGCAGCACCTCGCCCGGCTCGACCCGGCCGCGATCGATCAGCGCGTGATAGGCGGTGCCGTGCCCGGCGAGATAGGTCGCGGCTTCCGCATAGTCGAACGTCGATGGCATCGGCGTGAGTTGCGACGGCATCACCACTGCTTCATCGGTGAAGGCGCCGTGCCGCATCTTGACGATGACCTTGTCGCCGACGGCTACGCCGCTCGCCTCTGCGCCGACCTCGGTCACGTCGCCGGCCGCCTCCATGCCCGGCGTGAACGGCAGCTCCGGCTTGAGCTGGTATTCGCCGGCCGCCATCAGCACGTCGGGAAAATTCAAGCCGGCGGCACGGATCTCGACGCGGACCTCGCCCGGCTTCAGGTCGCGCGACGGAAACTCCTCGAGCTGCAACGTTTCGGGCGCGCCGAGCGTGCGGCAAACAACAGCCCGCACCATCAGGCCGCGCTCGCCTTGCCGCGCAGCAGCGCCTCGCGGATCAACGGCAGGCGGTCATTGCCGAAATACATGTCGGTCTTGCCGACGAAGATCGTCGGCGAGCCAAAGCCGCCGCGGGCGACGACCTCTTCGGTGTTGGTCTTGAGCTGATCCTTGATCCCCTGCCCGGAAATGCCCACGAAGAATTTCTGCTCGTCGACGCCGACCTTCCTGCAGATCTCGGCGAGCACAGCGTCCTGCGAGATGTCCCTGTCCTCGCCCCAATAGGTCTCGAACACCGCCGTGGCGAAAGGCACCAATTCCTGGCCGAGCCAGATGCAGCCGCGCATCGCTTTCACGCTGTTCACCGGAAATACCGTCGGCGGCATCTTGATCGCGAGACCGGCCGACCGCGACCAGTCGGCAAGGTCCTTTTTCATGTAGCGCGCCTTCAGCGGCACCGGTGTCTCACGCTGCGCATAGACACTTGGGTTGACCGTATTGAAGATGCCGCCCACCAGGATCGGCCGCCAGATGATCTCGGCGCCAACCTCCTTGGCCAGCGGCTGGATGTTGTGGAAGGCGAGATAGGTCCAGGGGCTGGAACAGTCGAAGAAGAATTCGATCATGGCGTTTCCGGTCCGGCGCCGCCGGTTTCAGGGCGACTTTTGTTGTTCTGTACCTCGACGTTAAGACATGGCAGGAAGGGGCGCAATCATAACCCGCCGAGAGGGCCGCCATGCTGTTTCCAACCACGATCGCCGGCTCCTTGCCGAAGCCGGAATGGCTCGCCGAACCCAACATGCTCTGGGCGCCCTGGAAGTCGCAAGGCGACGAGCTCGTCCGCGCCAAGCGCGATGCGACGATGCTTGCCGTCAAAGTCCAGGAGGACGCCGGCATCGACATCGTCACCGAGGGCGAGCAGGCCCGGCAGCATTTCGTCCACGGTTTCCTGGAGAAGATCGAGGGCATCGATTTCGCCCACAAGGTCGAGATGGGAATCCGCAAGGATCGCTACAAGGCGATGGTGCCGCAGGTCGTCGCCCCGCTCCGGCTGAAGAGCCGCGTCCACGCCGACGAGGCGCGCGTCGCCCGCGCGCACACGAGGAAGAAGCTGAAATTCACCCTGCCCGGACCGATGACCATCATCGACACCATTGCCGATCGCTACTATGGCGACCGCGTCAAGATGGCCTTTGCGTTCGCCGAACTCCTGAATGAGGAAGCCAAGGCGCTCCAGGCCGACGGCGTCGATCTCGTGCAGTTCGACGAGCCCGCGTTCAACGTCTACATGGACGAGGTCAACGACTGGGGCATCAAGGCGCTGGAGCGCGCAGCGCAGGGCCTGACCTGCGCCACCGCCGTGCATATCTGCTACGGCTACGGCATCAAGGCCAACACCGACTGGAAGGAAACACTCGGCGCGCAATGGCGGCAGTACGAGCAGATCTTTCCCGCGATCGACGCCAGCCCCATCCAGCAGGTCGCGATCGAGTGCCGTAATTCGAAGGTGCCGCTCGACCTGCTTGCCCTGCTCAAATCCAAGATCGTGCAGGCCGGCGTGATCGACGTCGCCAGCGACACGGTGGAGACGGCCGAGGATGTCGTGCAGGTCATCGACGCGGTGTCGAAATTCGTGCCCAAGAGCAACATCATCGCCACCACCAATTGCGGCATGGCGCCGATGCGGCGCGAGATCGCCGAAGCCAAGCTGATGGCGCTCGGCGCCGGTGCCGCGCTGGCACGCGAGAAGCTGGGTTAAGGCTATGATCCGTCTGGCGTTCGCGAATGGGCGTTGCGCGATGCGCGGACGACCGTGGATCAAGACCGTAAGCCACTGCGCTAGCTGCGCGCGGTCGGATGCAGCACAGGCTGATATCCAGCGATGATCGCGCGCAGAGTGGAAGGCGGCGTCAGCAGCATCGGGTCATCGAGAGCGCTCGTATGCGGGACGTAGCCCGCGGGTAGCCACAGCAGCGCCTTGCCCTGCGCGACCAGGAAGCAGTCGTCGCCCTGTTGCACCATCGCGCCGTCCGGCAATTCCGCGACCGGCATCGGCAGCGCATGCAGCCGTTTCTTGCCACGATCGAGCCGTTCCCGATGCAGTACGGCATCCATCGCCTTGGCGCTGATGCCGCTTGCATCATTCCCCGTCTCCCATGCAACGCGAAAGCGCCTCGCATCGTCGCGGCGGCAGAAGAAGCAGGGACGGTGGCCCGCGGCAAAGGCGGTAGCCTCGTCGAGAAAGAACAGCTCGGTCCAGCTCCGCCGCCCCATCACAGGCCGCCGCCAGCCGCGGAATTCACACAGGCAAACGATCCAGGCCGGCGACGACCAGCGCTTTTTCAGCAGCGTCTTCGTCGCGGGATCATGGATGATGCCGCGGTTGCCGGTGAACAGGCCGCGATGTGGTGTCGCGACGATCTCGCCGGTTGGCGTGACTCGGTTTTGCAGGGGCATGGTTGCCTCCACCCGTCATTGCGAGCGAAGCGAAGCAATCCAGAAATGCATCCGCGGAAGCAGTCTGGATTGCTTCGTCGCGGAGCCTGTCATCGAGCCGCGCTTCGCGCGGACCCGTTGGCTCCTCGCAATGACGGCGAAGATCACGCCGCGCCGTCGCGGAGCGGCGGATGATAGGACAGCGCGGTGTCCCAGGGAAAAAAGATCCACGTGTCCTGCGAGACTTCCGTGATGAAGGTGTCGACCAGCGGGCGCCCCTTCGGCTTGGCGTAGACGGTGGCGAAATGCGCGTCGGGGAGCATCGCGCGCACCAGCTTGCCGGTCTTGCCGGTGTCGACGAGATCGTCGACGATCAGGAGCCCCTTGCCGGTGCCGCCGCCGAGCTTCATGGCGGATTCCGAGATGCCCTTGAGGACCTGGAGCTCACCCTGCTTGTCGTGGTCGTAGCTGGCGATGCAGACCGTGTCGATCACGCGCACGCCGAGCTCGCGCGCGACGATCGCGGCCGGCACTAGGCCGCCGCGGGTGATCGCGATCACCGCATGGAACGGGCCGACCTCGTTGAGCCGCCAGGTCAGCGCCCGGCAATCGCGGTGGAACTGGTCCCACGAAACCGGAAAGGCCTTGCCGGCCCGCTCCTGTGCGCTCAGTTCCGGTGCTTCACCAGCCATTGTCGTCTCCTTCGTCTGCCGGCAGCCAGGTTGCTAACGGGTGATGTTCAATCCCGCCAGCATTTCCTTCACTGCCGCCATTGCGGCTGCGAGCTTGTCCGCGTCGCGCGAGCGCACCACCAGATTGGTGTTGGGCTTCTGCTCTTCATCCATGAAGGGATAGCTGCCGATGATGGTGTCGGGATGTTCGGCGGCAATCGCCCGCAGCGGGCTGCCGATGTCGCCTTCCCGCGCATTGGCGCGGACCGATTCGGAGAGCATGCGCACGCCCGATTTCAGCTTGGGCGAGACGATGTCCATCATCGCCTGCATGATCGAGGGCACGCCCGCCATCACGATGACATTGCCGATCTTGAACCCGGGGGCGAGGATGGTCGCGCTCTGGATCAACTCGGCACCATCAGGGATGCGGGCCATGCGCAGGCGGGCCTCGTTGAGGTCCTGCTCGCTCCAGCGCTCGCGGAAACGGGCGACCACCTCCGGATGATGGTCGATGCCGACGCCGAACGCCTTGGCGACGCTGTCGGCGGTGATGTCGTCATGGGTCGGCCCGATGCCGCCGGTGGTGAAGACATAGGTGTAGCGATGCCGCAGTGCATTCAACGCGGCAATGATGTCGGGCTCGTCGTCGGAGACGACCCGGACCTCCTTCAGGTCGATGCCGATATTGGTCAGGTATTCGGCGATGAAGCCGATGTTCTTGTCCTTGGTCCGGCCGGACAGGATTTCGTCCCCAATAACCAGAATACCCGCCGTGACGATCTCGCTCATACCTCAAGTCCCTCACCTATCGGCCCGACTTTGCCGAGGTAACGCGTTGAAGTCACGCGGTTTTGCTGCCGAAATAAGCAGTCCTCAGCCATTTTTTCAGGCAAGCCGCCGGCCATCCCCGGCAAATGTCCTCTCCCCATGCTTATCGCGCTGGCCCGGCCCTTGCTACCGCATGAAAGTCATGCACTCTTGCCGCATGGCCAGGACGTCGCGGTCTTCACCAAGGCTTGGCGGCCTGTCGAATGGCGCAACGCCTTGCGGAGACAAGTCGGGATCTATGGCAGTCGCGTTTGATGAAATGAACATTCCCGGTGGGGACCTTCGCCCTGCCTATCAGGAGCTGGCGCGCTGGCTCAAGGAGACGCCTCCCGAGGCGCTCGAATATCGCCGCCAGGAGGCCGAGCTCCTCTTCCGCCGCATCGGCATTACCTTCGCTGTTTATGGGGACTCCGAGTCCACGGAGCGCCTGATCCCCTTCGACGTGATCCCGCGGATCATGTCCGGCAGGGAATGGTCGCTGCTGGAGAAGGGACTGAAGCAGCGCGTGCGCGCGCTCAACATGTTCCTGCGCGACATCTATCATGGCCGCGACATCCTCCGCGCCGAGATCGTGCCCGACGACCTCATCTTTCAGAACCCGGTCTTCCGTCCCGAGATGAACGGTCAGCAGGTGCCGCACGACGTCTACGTGCACATCGCCGGCATCGACATCGTCCGGGTCGATGCCGAGGACTTCATCGTGCTGGAGGACAATGCGCGTACGCCCTCGGGCGTGTCCTACATGCTGGAAAACCGCGAGATCATGATGCGGCTGTTTCCGGACCTGTTCGCCCGTCACAGGGTGGCGCCGGTCGAACGCTATCCGGACGAGCTGCTCTCGGCCCTGCGCTCGGTGGCGCCGCAAAGCGCCTCCGGCGAACCGACCGTCGCGTTGCTCACGCCGGGCGTCTACAACTCGGCCTATTACGAGCACTCCTTCCTCGCCGACAAGCTCGGTATCGAGCTGGTTGAGGGCCGCGACCTCATCGTCAAAAACAACGAAGTGTTCATGCGGACGACCGAGGGCGTGAAACGCGTCGACGTGATCTATCGCCGCGTCGACGACGACTACCTCGATCCCCTCACCTTCCGTCCCGACTCCGCCCTCGGCGTGCCCGGGCTGATGTCAGCCTATGCGGCCGGCAACATCACACTCGCCAACGCCGTCGGCACCGGCATCGCCGACGACAAGGCGATCTACTCCTACATGCCGGACATCGTGAAATTCTACCTCGGCGAGGAGCCGATTCTGAAGAACGTGCAGACCTGGCGCTGCCGCGAGCCAAAGGACCTCGCCTATGTGCTGGATAATTTGAGCGAACTCGTGGTGAAGGAGGTGCACGGCTCCGGCGGCTACGGCATGCTGATCGGTCCTGCCGCAACCAAGGCGACGATCGAGGCTTTCCGCGAAAAGCTCAAGCGCGAGCCCGAGGGCTTCATTGCGCAGCCGACGCTGGCGCTCTCGACCTGCCCGACCTGCACGGCATCCGGCCTTGCGCCGCGCCACGTGGACCTGCGGCCGTTCGTGCTCACCGGCAGCAAGAGCACCACGATCGTGCCCGGCGGGTTGACACGCGTTGCCCTGAAGGAAGGCTCCCTGGTGGTGAATTCGAGCCAGGGCGGCGGCACCAAAGATACCTGGATCCTGGACGAGTAGAGAGATGCTGTCGCGTACCGCCGAAAACCTCTATTGGCTCGCCCGCTACGTCGAACGGGCCGAGTATCTCGCGCGCACCATCGATGCGACGCTGCGCGTCACCGCGCTTCCCGCCGCCTATATCGGCCAGACCAACGAATGGGACTCGGCGCTTTTGACTGCCGGCGTCGCCGGCAGCTTCTATCAGCAGTATGAAGAAGCCAACGAGCGCAACGTCGTCGATTATCTCTCGTTCTCGGCGGATAATCCGTCCTCGATCAGGAATTGCATCGAGGCGGCGCGGCTGAATTCGCGCTCGGTGCGCACAGCGCTGACGAGCGAGATGTGGGACACCATCAACTCGGCCTGGATCGAATTGCAGGAAGTCTGGAGCAGAGGGACCTCCACGCGCGAGGACCTGGCGAAATTCCTGCGCTTCGTGCAGGAGACATCGCTGCGTTTCGACGGCTCGGCCTACCGGACTATGTTGCGCAACGACGCCTACTGGTTCTCGCGGATGGGCCTGCATCTTGAACGCGCCGACAACACCGCGCGCATTCTCGACGTGAAATACCATGTGCTGCTGCCCGAGGAGGAGCATGTCGGCGGCCCGCTCGATTTCTACCAGTGGACCTCGATCCTGCGCTCGGTCTCGGCACTGACGGCCTATCACTGGGTCTATCGGGAGACGCTGAAACCCTGGCTGATCGCGGATTTGCTCATCCTCAACGATTCGCTGCCGCGTTCGCTCGCAAGCTGCTACGGCAATCTCGTGCGCAATCTCGATCAGATCGGGGTCGCCTATGGCCGCCAGGGCCCGGCCCAGCGCCATGCCCGCGGCATCCGCAACCGGCTGGAACACAGCAATATGAACGACATTTTCCAGCATGGCGTGCATGAATTCATTCAGGAATTCATCTCGGACAATTCCAGGCTGGGCGAAATCATCACGAAGCAGTATTTGATTTGACCTCCGTCATTCCGGGATGGTCCGAAGGACCAGACCCGGAATCTCGAGATTCCGGGTTCGGTGCTGCGCACCGCCCCGGAATGACGGCATAAGAACTGTGGTCCACCATGCGCCTGCGAATCCTGCACACCACGACCTATCGCTACGAGCCGCAGGCCACGAGCGTGATCCAGATCCTGCGCATGACGCCCGGCAGCCATGACGGGCAATATGTGGCGGAGTGGCAGATCGACGTGTCGACCGACACCAAGCTCGACACCCACGAGGACGCGTTCGGCAACGTCACCCATGTGCTGTCCTGCGGACCCGTCGGCGACATCAAGATCACCGCCGAGGGCCTGATCGAGACCCACGACACCGGCGGCGTTCTGCGCGGCGCCGATGAGCGCTTTCCGGCCGGCATGTTCTTGCGCGCCACCGACCTCACCACGGTCAATCCGGCGATGCATGCAGTCGCGCGCCAGCTGCGCAGCGAGGCCGAGAACGACACGCTCGGCTTCCTGCACACGCTGATGACGCAAATCAGTGATCACATGACCTTCGACGAGGACCCGACCAACAGCGGGACGTCGGCGGCGGAAGCGTTCACGCTCAAGCGCGGCGTTTGCCAGGACTACGCGCACATCTTCATCGCCTGCGCCCGTAGCGGCGGCGTGCCGGCGCGCTTCGTCTCCGGCCACTTCCTGCGCTCCGACGGCACGGTGCATCAGGACGCGGGCCATGCATGGGCGGAGGCCTATGTCGACGGTCTCGGCTGGGTCGGCTTCGACCCCGCCAACAGCATCTGCGCCACCGACGCCCATGTCCGCGTCGCGATCGGGCTCGATTATCTCGGCGCGGCCCCCGTGCGCGGCACCCGCTATGGCGGCGGCGCGGAGACGCTGTCGGTGGCGGTCAAGGTCGAGCAGGCCGGCCGCGGCGGCCAGTCGCAATCGCAGTCCCAGCGGCAGAGCTGAGCCGCGCCGCGCGCTCCCCTCACCCACGGTCGGTTTCCACCCTGCCGCCCCGCGGCAATCGGGGGTTGGAGCGGCCCTTGAAATTGGCTAGTAATTCGGCGCAAACGCGTTCGGGGACTGGAAATGACCTATTGTTGCGGAATTCTGGTTCGGGACGGTCTGGTGATGATCGCCGACACCCGCACCAATGCCGGCCTCGACAACGTCTCGACCTTCCGCAAGCTCCACATCTTCTCCAAACCCGGCGACCGCATCATGGCGATCGCCAGCGCCGGCAACCTCGCCATCAGCCAGTCGGTGCTCTCGACGCTGACCGAGGGCCTCGAAGACCCTAACACCGGTGAGATCGAGACGCTGATGAACGCGCCGACCATGTTCCAGGCCGCCCAGCGCATCGGCCGGGCGATTCGGGCCGTGCACACGACCGAGGGGCCGGCGCTCAAATCAGAGGACGTGTCGTTCGACGTGTCGTTCCTGTTCGGCGGCCAGATCAACGGCGCGCGCATGCGCCTGTTCATGGTCTACACCGCCGGCAATTTCATCGAATGCACCACCGACACACCCTATTTGCAGATCGGCGAGCACAAATACGGCAAGCCGGTGCTCGACCGCGCCATGCATTACGACGTCGAGCTCTACGAGGCGCTGAAGACCGGGCTGATCTCGATGGATTCGACCATGCGCTCGAATCTCGGCGTCGGCCTGCCGATCGACGTGCTGGTGGTGCGCGCCGACGCCTGCGAGGCCGACCTCAACCACCGCATCGAGGCGGGCGAGCCCTATTTCCACGATTTGCGCTCGCGCTGGTCGGCGGCCTTGCGGGCGGCGCATCAGAATATCCCGCGGCCGCCCTACAAGAACGAAAAAGAATCCAAAACCTGACAGCTCAAGAGAAAAAGGCAGGAAACGATGAGTGAAGCGAAAAAGATCGCAGTGGTGACGGGCGCCGGCACCGGCGTCGGGCGCGCGGCGTCACTGGCGCTGATGAACACAGGCTTCACCGTGGTGCTGGTCGGGCGCCGGCCGGACATGCTCGAGGAGACGGCCAAGCTCGGCCCTGCCGGAAAGAGCCTTTGCGTCACCGCCGACATGACCAAGCCGGACTCGATTGCCGCGCTGTTCGACAAGGTGAAGGCGACCTATGGCCGGCTCGACGTGCTCTTCAACAATGCCGGCATGGGCGCGCCGCCGGTGAATTTCGAGGATCTCAGCCTTGAGCAGTGGCAGGCGGTGGTGAATACCAATCTCACCGGCCCGTTCCTGTGCACCCAGCACGCCTTTCGCATCATGAAGGACCAGAGCCCACGCGGCGGTCGCATCATCAACAACGGCTCGATCTCGGCGCATGCGCCGCGGCCGTTCTCTGCGGCCTATACCTCGACCAAGCACGCCATCACGGGCCTGACCAAGGCCTCCAACCTCGACGGGCGCATGTACGACATCGCGGTCGGCCAGGTCGACATCGGCAATGCTGCGACGCCCATGACCGACCGGATGGTCAACGGCCCCGGCGTGCTGCAACCCGACGGCACGTCGAAGCAGGAGCCGCGCATGGACGCGAAGGCGGTCGGCGATGCCGTCGCCTACATGGCCGGCCTGCCGCTCGATGCCAACGTGCTGACCATGACCGTCATGGCAACCAAGATGCCGTTCGTGGGACGGGGCTGAATCAAAAAAACGCGAAAACAACCCCATGCACAGTAGAATGCGTGGGGTTGCAACCTGCCTTCCGCCAGCGGGTGAAGTCGACTAAGTCCCCGCACTGCTTCCACAATCGTCATTGCGAGCGCAGCGAAGCAATCCAGACTGCCAACTGTGGCAAGATTCTGAATTGCTTCGCTGCGCTCGCAATGACGGGGGAGAGAGCGAGCCCCTATTCCAGAGTCTCCACCTGCCGCAGGCTCGGAAACAGCTTCATCCACAACAGCGCCACCGCGACCGTGCAGACGCCGCCAAGCACGGCTGCCGGCATGGCGCCGAACAGTGCGGCCGCAACCCCGCTCTCGAACTGGCCGAGCTGGTTGGAGGCGTTGATGAAGAGGAAGTTCACCGCACCGACCCTGCCGCGCATCTCGTCGGGGGTCGCGAGCTGCACCAGCGAGAAGCGGATCACGACACTAATCGTATCGGCCGCGCCGAGAACGGCGAGCGCGAGCACCGACAGCCACATCCAGGACGACAGCGCGAACACGATCGTTGCGACTCCGAACACGATCACGGCCTGAAACATGCGCAGGCCCACGTGGCGCGAAATGGCGTGACGGGCCAGCACCAGGGTCATCAGCAGCGCGCCGACCGCCGGGGCGGCGCGCAGGATTCCGAGCCCCATCGGACCGGTCTGGAGGATGTCGCGGGCATAGATCGGCAACAGCGCGGTGACGCCGCCGAACAGCACCGCGAACAGATCGAGCGAGATGGTGCCGAGGATCGCCGGATTGCTGCGAATGAAGCGGACGCCGGCGAAGATATTGTCGGCGCCCGCCATGTCCTTGGCGATCGCCTGCGGGCGCGGCCGGATGAAGCCGGTCAAGATCATCCCGAAGATCCAGAACAGCACCATCACCGCGTAGGCGAGATGCGGCGCGACTGCGTAGGCAAAACCGCCGAGCGCCGGCCCCGTAATGGTCGCGACCTGCGCCGCACCGCTGGAGACGGCGGTGGCGCGCTGGAGCGAGCCCTGCGGCGCGATCGCCGGCAGCAGCGCCGCGGTGGTCGGGCTCTCGAACGCGCCGGCAATGCCGAGCACGAAGGTTGCCACGAAAATCTGCACTTCGCTGACCAAGCCGAGATAGGTGATGATTCCGAGATAGAGCGCGGTCGCAGCTTCCACGAGCTGGCAGAGCTGGACCACGCGCTTGCGCTCGTAGCGGTCGGCGGCATGGCCGGCGACGAACACCAGCAGCGCCGTGGGCAGGAATTGCACGAGGCCGACCATGCCGAGGTCGAAGGCCGAGCCGGTGAGATCGTAGATCTGCCAGCCGATCGCGACCGCCGCAATCTGGCTGGAGAAACGCGACAGGCTGCGCGAGAGCAGAAAGAACAGGAAGGCGCGATGGGAGAGGAGCGCGCGGGCACTGACCGGCGGGTTTCCCGATATCGGCTGGTCTGGCATCGCCTCTTCGGTCACGCTCGGACTATCCGGCTCCTGATGTCGACGTGCTCCGCGTGGCTGACGCGGACCTGCTTGTCAACAGCGGGACGCTCCGACAATCTCTCGGCATTGCGTTTGCGACGCAGGGGTGGCCATAATCATCGGGGTTTGGGGACATCATGCTGCGGCTGCAATCGGCACTCGGCGTTTTCGCATTGCTATTGATCGCCTTGGTCCTGAGCGAGAATCGCCGCGGGGCCTCGCTGCGCCAGGCGGCGATCGGCCTCGTCGCCACCTTCGTCACCGCGCTCGTTCTCTTGAAGGTGCCCGTCGTCGCGCGCGCCTTCGGTGCCATCAACGACGCCGTGGGCGCGATCTCGGCGGCCTCGCGCGCGGGCTCCTCCTTCGTGTTCGGCTATGTCGGCGGCGGTCCCCTGCCCTTCGACCTGAAAGCACCGGGTGCCGATTTCGTGCTGGCATTCCAGGCGCTGCCGATCGTGCTGGTCATGAGCGTGCTGACGACGCTCTTGTTTTATTGGCGCGTGCTGCCGCCGGTCGTGCGCGGCATGGCCTGGCTGCTGGAGCGGACGCTCGGCGTCGGCGGCGCGGTCGGACTCTCGACCGCCGCCAATATCTTTCTCGGCATGGTCGAGGCGCCGCTGTTCGTGCGGCCTTATCTCGCGCAGATGACCCGCAGCGAGTTATTCCTGGTGATGACCGGCGGCATGGCCGGCATCGCCGGCACGGTGCTGGTGCTGTATGCGACGTTCCTTGCTCCCCTCATTCCTGACGCAGCGGCGCATTTCGTCATCGCCTCGGTGCTGGGCGCACCGGCCGCGATCCTGGTCAGCCTGATCATGGTGCCGGAAACATCCGACAAGCGCACCGGCGGCGCGCTGGAGGATCCCGAGATGGAGGTCTCCGGCACGATGGACGCGATCGTGAAAGGGACCGGCGCGGGGATCGAGCTGCTGATCAACATCGTCGCAATGCTCTTGGTGCTGGTGGCGCTGGTCTATCTCGTCAATGCGATCCTCGGCCTGCTGCCTGATATCGGCGGCGCCGCGATCTCGTTGCAGCGCCTGCTCGGCCTCGTGATGGCGCCGGTGTGCTGGCTAATGGGATTGCCGTGGGACCAGGCGATCACCGCCGGCAGCCTGATGGGCACGAAAACCGTGCTGAACGAGCTGATCGCCTATGTCGACTTCTCGAAGCTGCCGCCCGGCACGCTCGATCCGCGCTCGCGCCTGATCATGCTTTATGCGATGTGCGGCTTCGCCAATTTCGCCAGCCTCGGCATCATGATCGGCGGTCTCGGCGTGATGGCGCCGGAGCGGCGCGAGGAGATCAACGCGCTCGGGCTGAAGTCGATCGTGTCCGGGACGCTGACAACGTGTTTGATGGGAGCGGTGGTGGGGGTGTTGAGTTAGCAGCGAGCTCGTAGCCCGGATGGAGCGCAGCGCAATCCGGGACCACCATCTCCGCAGAGAGACTTTCCCGGATTTCGCTTGCTCCATCCGGGCTACAAGGGACCCGATTCACATCGGCGAATGTCTAGAGCAAAACTTCGGCCACGGCGCGAAATGCCATGACCGCGCGGTCAATCTCCGTATCGCCTATATGGCGATGGGTCACGCAACGCAAGCGATGCTTGCCCCAGGGCCTCGCCCTCAGGCCTTCCCTCTCCAGAGCCCCCGACCACACGGCGCTGTCGCGACCGGAGAGAGAGACGTCGACCTGCACGATATTGGTCTGAGGGATTGTCGCGCTGAGCTTTGGATGCATCCCATTCAACGCATCACTCAGAACTCGCGCGCGCCGGTGGTCCTCGCCCAAACGCGTCCCCATGACCTGAACCGCCTCCAGGCCGGCCGCGGCCAGGACGCCGATCTGGCGCTGCGTGCCGCCCAGCATGCGGCGAAACCTGCGGCTGCTGTCGATCACCGCGCGCGGTCCGGCGAGCACGGCCCCGGCGGGTGCGCTCAGGCCCTTCGACAGACACAGAGAAACCGTGTCGCAATGTCTCGCAACCTCGGCCGGCACCGTTTCAAGGGCGACGGCGGCGTTGAACAGCCGCGCGCCGTCGAGATGCACCGGGACACCGCGGGCCGAGGCCATGGCGTGCACGGCCTGCATATGATCCAGCGGCAATACGGCGCCGCTCGCGTTGTTGTGCGAGGTTTCCATTGCGACAAGAGCGGTCCCGAGCTTGAGCCCTTCGCCCTGCAGGGCGTCCTCCAGCAAATTCAGGTCCATAGCGCCGGCGGTGCCGGCAATTGCGAAGTAGAACTGCCCCGTAAACGTCGCCGCCCCTCGTTCCGAGGTGTACATATGGGCATTCGATTCCAGCACGATCTGTTCGCTGCGCTGCGACTGCGCCAACGTCGCCAGCAGGTTGGCCATGGTGCAGCTCGGCACAAACAGGCCGACGTCCTTGCCCAACGCCGCAGCTGCGACGGCCTCCAGCTCCTGCACCGTGGGGTCACCGTCCAGCCCGTCATCGCCGAGCGGCGCAGAGGCCATGCGGGCATACATCGCCTCGGTCGGCTTGGTGACCGTATCGCTGCGCAGGTCGATGGGTGGCAACCCGGCGTCTGCCGGACTCGTGTCGTGTTGATGTGCCATTGCGAGACCTCTAGAGCGCTTGTCGCGTCATTCGTAGACTGCCGGGTCGCCGGAATCGGTCGGATTGGCCAGCGCCCGCTTGAGGGCGGCGCTCATCGGAAATTTCAGGTTGAGGCCATGCGGTGGAATTGGTGAATTGAAATATTTGTCGTAGAGCGCCGCAATCTGCCCGCTCTTCATCAGGTCGATCACGGCATCGTCGACCATCTTCTTGAAAGCAGGATCATCCTTGGGTTGGACGATACCGTAGGGCGCCGTCTCGAGACTCTTGCTACCGATCAGGAAGTCATCCGGCGTTCTGGACGAGGCGACCGTGGCATAGGCAAGACCGTCATCGTTTGCGGTGCCGGCCACCCGGCCCGTCGACACCAACAAGAAGGTCTCGGCGGTGTCCTTGGCCGGCACCACCGTGATGCTGAGATTGTCCTTGGCGTTGATCAGTGTAATCACCTTGAAAGTCTGGCCGCCCGCCTGGGCGGCGATGGCCTTGCCGCGAAACGAAGCCGGGTCGTTGACATCGACCCCGCCATCCTTGCGCGCGACGAGGACGACCTGCGCAACGAAGGTGGTGGGAGCAAAGGCAACGAGTTTATGCCGCTCGACATTGTTAGTCGTGTTGCCGCATTCGAGATCGATCGTGCCGTTGGCGAGCAGCTGAATGCGTGTCGCCGAGGTTATAGGGTTATAGCGAATCTCGAGCTTGGGGAGCTTGAGGGCCGTCTTGATCGCCTGCACCACCTGTTCACAGATTTCCACGGTGTAACCGATCGGCTTCTGGTTACCGTCGAGATAGGCGAAGGGCACCGAAGTCTCGGGGTACCCCAACGTGATCGAGCCACTCTCACGGATCTTGTCCAGCCTGCCCGCGCCCTGAGCCATGGCCTCGCTGGAAAGAAGAACTGCAGCGACGGTCGCCGCGGCCAATGCCTTGATCATTGTCGCTTTCATGTGTCCCTCTTGTCGGTGACGCCGTGCACGGTGGGTGAGCAACCACAGGACAGCTCCGTGCGAACGGCTTCATGCTCTGGACTATCGTCCAAAAGCGCGATCTGATGAAATTCCAGTTTCATACTCTCCTATACGGATTTGATATGGCCACCAGACGCATGGGCCTGAAGCATGTGGAGGCGTTTCGGGCGGTCTTCGTGACGGGATCGATGACGCAGGCGGCTCAGCGCATGCATACCTCGCAACCCCAGATCAGCCGCCTGATCGGACAGCTGGAGGCAATCACACAATTCCCGCTGTTCGACCGCAGTGGCGGCCGCCTCCGCCCGACGGTGGACGGATCGCGCTTTTTCCAGGAGGTCGAGAAGACTTTCATCGGCTTGGCGGGACTGGAGGCCAGCGCGGCCAGCATCCGCTCGTTCGGCATGGGTCGGTTAAGCGTTGCGGCGATGCCGCGCCTGGCCGGCGGCCTGCTGACACGCATCGCGGCACGCTTCAAGGTAGACTATCCGCATGTGATGATCTCGATCCGATCCGGCACGGCGAGCGCCGTGCACGACTGGGTCAGTTCCGGGCTTTGCGACACCGGATTGGCAATGCTCTACGGCGAGGTTGCGGGGGTGCATGTCGAGCCGGTGCTCAAGACCCGTTGCGTCGCGATAATGCCGAAGGCGCATCGTCTTGCGCAGAAGAAGACGCTGCGCCCTGCCGATTTCGCCGACGAGGCCTTCATCTCCTTCGCCACCGGGAGTCCACTCTACGATCGCATCGATACGATCTTCGCGCAGGCGGGCGTCACGCGCCGCATCGTTGCGGAGACCGATCTCGGCGCATCGGTCTGTGCCCTGGTCGCCGCGGGCCTCGGCATCAGCATTATCAACCCGATTGCCGCGCATGACGAAAGCTCTGGCGCAGCTCTGATCACGCGCCCCTTCAACCCGGCTGTCCCCGTTACGATTGCATTGCTCTATCCACCTTATGCCGCGCGCGCCCGGTTGATCGATGCCTTCAGCGAATATGCTCGCAAGGTCATGAGCGCGGAATTGGGCTATCTCGAGCGGTAGCTGGCTGATCCGCCCTGAAGCTTGTGCGAGGCTGGCGTCCTCGTAGCTCCGATGGAGCGCAATGCAATCGCGACAATCCTTCCATGTTAATCTCTGGAGGAGATTCGGGTGGAATTGATTCATGAGCGACAGCGTTGGCCAGCGTGCATTTCAAAATTCGCGGCTTCAGAAACGGCAGAAAGCCGAGCTAGGGCCGCTGCTCGCGCGCGCCCTCCAGCTGCACAAGGCGGGACTTCTCCGCGAGGCAAAGGCGGCCTATCGCGAACTCCTGGAGCTCGCGCCCAACCAATTCATCGCGCTTCATTTGCTGGGCGCTTTGGAGTCTGAAGCCAAAAACTATCAGCAAGCGCAAGCTCTGCTGAGCCGAGCGGTTGCGGTGGATCCGCGATCTGCCGAGGCACATATGAGCCTCGGCGTCGCGCTCAACGGACTAAAACGCCACAATGAGGCCCGCGAGAGCTATCGAAAGGCCCTCGCCTTGCGGCCCAACTACGCCTTAGCCCTGTCCAATCTCGGTAACGCGAGCGCGGCCCTCGAACTTTACCAGGAAGCGATCGAGAGCTACGACCAGGCGCTCGCAATCGACGGAAAACTTTCCGAAGCGCATAACGGCCGGGGCTGGGCGCTCTGCGGTCTGCGCGTCTATGACGAGGCTATCGCAAGCTTGAGCCGCGCGTTATCGATCAAGCCTGACTATGCCTCGGCGCTGTCGACCCGCGCCGTTGCATTGCGGGAGCTGCAGCGATTTGACGAAGCCATGGCGGATTGCAATCGCGCAATCGCCCTGGCACCCGACGACGCGAATGGGTGGCTCTGGCGGGCCAGTATCTTGCTCCTGACCCGGCACGTTGCCGAAGCATTGTCCGATTGCGAGAAGGCTCTCGCGACCGATCCCGGCTTCGCTCAGGCCCACAGCCTGCTCGGCCAATGTCTCGCGGCACTTGGCCGGGTCGACGAAGCCCTCGCCAGTTTCGACAGAGCTCTCGACATCGAGCCTGATCAGAGCACGATCTCGAGCAAGATATTCACCCTCGATTTCATGGCCGACGCCAGCGTTGCGCAGCATCAGCAAGCGCGACATGTATGGTGGGAGCAGATCGGTGCGAAGATCGCCTCGGCAGCGGCGGGACCGCATGATAACAGCCGCGATCCGGATCGCCGTCTGGTGCTGGGTTATGTCTCGTCGGATTTTCACACACATTCGGCGGCGTTCATTTTCAAGCCGGTCCTGCAGCACCATGATCGGGCACAGTTCGAGATCGTCTGCTACTCGTGTTCACCGAAAACGGATGCGACGACCAGAGAATTTCAGGGGATCGCCAATCGCTGGCGCGACGCCTCGCAATGGTCCGACGATCGGCTCGCCGCCCAGATCCGCGCCGATGGCGTCGATATCCTGATCGATCTGTCCGGCCACACCAGCGGAAACCGCCTCGGTGTGTTTGCGCGCAAGCCGGCACCCGTTCAGGTGCATGGCTGGGGCCACGGTACCGGCACCGGGCTGCCAACGATCGATTATCTATTCTCGGACCCGGTCGCGATTCCTGTGGCGGTTCGGCATCTGTTTGCGGAGACCATCGTCGACCTGCCGTGCTTTGTGACGCTGGCGCCGCTGCCGGCCGGGATTGCGCGGGCGCCGACGCCGGCGATTGCGAACGGCTTCATCACATTCGGTGTCTTCAACCGCATCAGCAAGATTTCGAACGAGGCGGTGGACGTCTGGTCCAGGATTCTCGAGCGGGTGCCGGGTTCGCGACTGCTGATCAAGGATACTGCGCTGGACGCTCAACTGGTTCGCGACAATCTGCTGGCGCGGTTTGCGGCTTGCCGGTTGCCGGCCGAACGCGTCGATCTGCTCGGAGCCACGTCGCGAGACGAACATCTGGCGACGTTCAATCGCGTCGATATTGGCCTCGACCCATTCCCGCAGAATGGCGGCGTCAGCACTTGGGAAGCCTTGCAGATGGGCGTGCCGGTGGTGGCGAAGCTGGGTCACAGCCTGCCCAGCCGTGCTGCCGGCTCCATCCTCGCCGCGCTTGGGCTGCCGGACTGGGTCGCGGATAGCGACGAGGCGTATGTCGAAATCGCAGCGAGCCGTGGGTCGCAGATCGGCGAGCTCGATAAGTTGCGCAGCGAACTGCCCGGACAGATCAGGGCTGCCGCCGCCGGTAACCCCGTCTTATACGCGCAAGCGGTGGACGATGCCTATCGCGCGATGTGGAAACGCTATTGCAACGACGGCGGCTGATCTCCGCTTCGCCTACGCCTTCAACTCCACCGTCCTGAACTCCGCCGGCAGGATCACCTCCAGCAGCTCGACGTCGTCCGAATAGTCCAGGATCATGTGCTTGATCTTCGGCGGCTGGGTCCAGGCGCTGCCTTCTTTCATCAGCGTCTCGCCCTCTCCGTCCATATAGGTCTTCACCCAGCCCTTGAGCACGTAGACCATCTGGAAGTCGACGTCGTGGAAGTGCAGCTTGGACACCTCGTCCGGATTGCAAGGGCCTTGCAGCCGGATCACGTGCGCCTGCGCGAGGCCGTGGCTCGCGGCGGCGATGCCGAGATCGCGATACTTCGCGTAGGTGCGCAGACCGTCAGCCTTGAAGTCTTCCTCGCGGTGATGGCTGATGGCGATGCGCTGCTTGGGCCGCGCGGGTTTCGTGACGGATGACTTAGCCGTTGTCGTGGGGGCTTTTGCCTTCACCGCCTTGCGCGCCGTGGATCGTGCTGCGGGTTTGGCCCCGCTTTGCTTCTTCACCGCCGCCTGCGATGCGCTACGCGATTTTGCTTTCTTGGCCATGGACGGCCTCCCCTGTTGTTATGAGGAGAGGCTAGCACGGAATGCGAAATCGTAGGGTGGGTTAGCGCTAGCGTAACCCACCACTTCTTTCCGCAACCGTTGAAGCATGGCGGGTTACGCTAGCGCTAACCCACCCTACAGCACCGCGCTCGCCTTCAATGCAGCCGGAATACGCCGTCCACCGCGCGCAGTTCGGCCGGCTTGATCAGCTTGGAATGCGCGATCGTGACCGAGAATAGCGGACCGTCGAGCTTCTTCTGCCAGAACGCCAGGAAATCCGTCAGCGCTGGAAATTTCGGAAACATGTCGTAGTTCTGCCAGACATAGGTCTGGAGCAGCGAACGATGATCCGGCATCCGGTAGAGAATTTCGGCCGTCGTCAGCCCGTAACCCAGCACCTGTTTCCGGAAGTCGTCGGAAACAACCCCAACTCGCGAGACCATGCCAACCTCCTTTGCAGGAGCGCATATTCAAGGGGTGGCTTTCCGGTACGCCCTACGAGCCACCCGGTGGAGATGCGCTCACATGAGTGAAATGTGACGCAAACTGACAATCCATCTCAAGCCCAAAAGTTTAACAAGCTGTTGAAATTCAATGCGTTAGCAGCAGATGTGGCTCCGTGCTAATACGGGCCCTGGGCGCGATTAACGATGGAAAGAGATTTTGGCAAGCAGCGCTTCCGAGTGCTATTTTTCTGCTACAAGCCCTTGCTCCAGCCAAAATCCTGCCCTATCTCAGCTGTGCCTGTGCTAGCACTCGCGGGCGCAGACTGCTAACAACCCAAAATTCCCAACTCGTGCAAAAGCTTAGGAGAACTGCATGAAATTCCGTCCGCTTCACGACCGCGTCGTGGTCAAGCGCATCGACGCAGAAGAGAAGACCGCTGGCGGCATCATCATTCCCGACACGGCCAAGGAAAAGCCCTCGCAGGGCGAAATCGTCGCCGTTGGCCCGGGTGGCCGCGACGAAGCAGGCAAGCTGATCCCGATCGACCTGAAGGTCGGCGACCGCGTGCTGTTCGGCAAGTGGTCCGGCACTGAGGTCAAGATCGACAACGTCGATCTGCTGATCATGAAGGAAAGCGACATCATGGGCGTCCTCGACGCCCCCGCTTCCAAGAAGAAGGCGGCCTAAGAGCCCCTCTCTTATCCAGCTAAACACCTAAGGAAAAAATCCAGATGGCAGCAAAAGAAGTTAAATTCTCCGTCGATGCGCGCGACAAGATGCTTCGCGGCGTCGACATTCTCGCCAACGCGGTGAAGGTCACGCTCGGTCCGAAGGGCCGCAACGTCGTGCTCGACAAGTCGTTCGGCGCTCCCCGCATCACCAAGGACGGCGTCACCGTCGCCAAGGAGATCGAGCTCGAGGACAAGTTCGAGAACATGGGCGCGCAGATGGTGCGCGAAGTCGCTTCGAAGTCCGCTGACGCGGCCGGCGACGGCACCACCACCGCCACCGTGCTGGCCCAGGCGATCGTGCGCGAAGGCGCCAAGTCGGTTGCCGCCGGCATGAACCCGATGGACCTCAAGCGCGGTATCGACCTCGCGGTCGAAGCCGTCGTTGCGGACCTCGTCAAGAACTCCAAGAAGGTCACCTCGAACGACGAGATCGCCCAGGTCGGCACCATCTCGGCCAACGGTGACGCGGAGATCGGCAAGTTCCTCGCCGACGCCATGAAGAAGGTCGGCAACGAGGGTGTCATCACCGTCGAGGAAGCCAAGTCGCTCGAGACCGAGCTCGACGTCGTCGAGGGCATGCAGTTCGACCGCGGCTACATCTCGCCCTACTTCGTCACCAACGCCGACAAGATGCGCGTTGAGATGGACGACGCCTACATCCTGATCAACGAGAAGAAGCTCTCCTCGCTGAACGAGCTGCTGCCGCTGCTCGAGGCCGTGGTGCAGACCGGCAAGCCGCTGGTCATCGTCGCCGAGGACGTCGAAGGCGAAGCGCTTGCGACCCTGGTCGTGAACCGTCTCCGTGGCGGCCTGAAGGTTGCGGCCGTCAAGGCTCCGGGCTTCGGCGATCGCCGCAAGGCCATGCTGCAGGACATCGCGATCCTGACCGGCGGCCAGGCGATCTCGGAAGATCTCGGCATCAAGCTCGAGAACGTGACGCTCAACATGCTCGGTCGCGCCAAGAAGGTGATGATCGACAAGGAGAACACCACGATCGTCAACGGCGCCGGCAAGAAGGCCGACATCGAAGCGCGCGTGTCGCAGATCAAGGCGCAGATCGAGGAAACCACCTCGGACTACGACCGTGAGAAGCTCCAGGAGCGTCTTGCCAAGCTCGCAGGCGGCGTCGCGGTGATCCGCGTCGGCGGCGCGACCGAGGTCGAGGTGAAGGAGCGCAAGGATCGCGTTGATGACGCGATGCATGCGACCCGCGCGGCAGTGGAAGAAGGCATCGTCCCGGGCGGCGGCGTCGCTCTGCTCCGTGCCTCCGAGCAGCTCAAGGGCCTGCGCACCAAGAACGACGACCAGAAGACCGGCGTCGAGATCGTGCGCAAGGCGCTCTCCGCGCCGGCTCGCCAGATCGCGATCAACGCCGGTGAAGACGGCTCCGTGATCGTCGGCAAGGTCCTCGAGAACAAGTCGTACGCCTACGGCTTCGACTCCCAGACCGGCGAATATGTCGACCTCGTCAAGAAGGGCATCATCGACCCGACCAAGGTGGTCCGTACCGCGATCCAGAACGCAGCCTCGGTTGCGGCCCTGCTGATCACCACGGAAGCCATGGTCGCCGAGCTGCCCAAGAAGGGTGGCTCCGGCCCCGCGATGCCCCCGGGCGGCGGCATGGGCGGCATGGACTTCTAAGTCCAGCCATTCCGGCAAACGACAGAATGCGAAACCCCGGCAGCGATGCCGGGGTTTTTGTTTTTGAATCGCTTCGCGCCCCCCACGAGCACCGCCCGTAGCCCGGATGGAGCGGAAGCGAAATCCGAGGCACCGTATCCGGCGCGAGCAATTCTCCTGGATTACGCTGCGCTCCATCCAGGCTACGAACTCGCGTCATGCAGGCGCCGCGCACTGCCTCCGGAATGACAGTGGGCCTCACCACACCTTCCCCAGCCGCTCCATGTGTGGCTCGCCGTGCTGGTCGAGCGACCAGAATATCCGCGTCACCCTGCCGACCAGATTGTCCATCGGCACGAATCCGATCGACGACATCACGCGGCTGTCGCTCGAGTTGTCTCTGTTATCACCGAGCACGAAGAAATGGCCCGGCGGCACGGTGTAGACGTCGGTGTTGTCGTAGTAGCCGTTGTCGACGCAGTCCTGCGTCACGTAGGAGGCGCCGTTCGGCAGCGTCTCGCGCCAGCGCTTGGCTTTCGCACCGTCATCCACGCCGCAGGTGGAGCCGGCAACCACCGGCTTCAGGGCAACGCGTGTCACCGGGCGGTCGTTGAGGATGAGTTGGCCCTGCCGCATCTGGATGCGATCACCGGGCAGCCCGACGACGCGCTTGACATAGTCGACCGAGGTATCCTTTGGCGTCCGGAACACGACGACGTCGCCATGCTCGGGCACGGCGGCCCGGACACGTCCAGAGATCCATGACGGCGCGAATGGAAAGGAATAGCGGCCATAGCCATAGGCATATTTTGCGGCAAAGACGTAGTCGCCGACGACCAGCGTTGGCGTCATCGAGCCGGACGGGATGTTGAACGGCTGAAACAAGAAGATGCGAAACAGGAACGGCGGCGACCACAGCACCGGGATCAGAAGGATGAGGATGACGATCGCCTTCCATTCCCGCGATTTGACTTGCGGGCGGATGGTTTCCTGAAGAGTGGTCATGTGCCTGCCCTGATCAAGCCCGTGGTCGTCGCGAGATTACGCAACCCTCGCGCGCACGCAATCCCATAACTTGGTCGCGCCGCGTGCGGATCGCGTTCACGCCCGCAATCAGCCGCGCGCGAGATCGCTGAAGCAGCGGCGGATCCATTCGATGGTGAGCCGCGTCGCCGGATCGCGCTTGAGATGGTTCTGCACCAGCAGCCAGACGTCGCGGCGCCCAGGCAGCAGCGTGGCGCGCAGGCGGCGATCGCCGAGCAAGTCCGCGCAGACATGCTCCGGCAACACGCCAGCGGCCCGATGCGCGCGGATCAGGTTACGGATGACGCGAACGTTGTCGGTAACGCAGCGCGCCTGGGCTTGCTTCATACGCAGGAATTGCATTTCGGGAATGGCACCGAGTTCGTCCGGATAGGCGCACAGCACCGGCTCACCTTCGGTCGTGACAGGCTCGAAATAATAGAGCTTGACGTCACCAAGCCTGGAGATCGCGAAGTCGCCCTTGTCGGGCTTGCGCAGCCGGATCGCGAGATCGGCTTCCCAGCGCGAGAACTTGACGTTCTCGCTCGAGGTGAGGAACTGCAGCGTCAGGCCGGGATTGGCGCGCAGGAAGTCGCTCGCGCGCTGCGACAGAACCTCCTCGGCGACCGTGTTGGTGGAGGCGATACGCAGGCGTCCCACCGGGCCTGCGAGACTCTCGCCGACGCGACCGATCTCGGCGGCATGTGCAGCCATCGCCTCGACATGCGCCAGCACCGCCTCGCAACTCCGCGTCGGCCGGCGCTGGCCGTCCACCGCATCGAACAGCGGCACGCCGAGATCGCGCTGGATGCGTGCGAGCCTGCGGCCGACGGTGGTCTCGTCGATGCGCAGCCGTGCGCTGGCGCCGGCATAGGTGCCCTCGTCCCTGACCGCGGCGATGATGCGCAGATCGTCCCAGTTCATGGCGATGAGCCTAGCAGGCGCGACCGGCTCCTGCAAATTTGCAGCCATAAGCTGCAATAGTCCTGCACATTGGCAGGCCGCGGCCGCGCTAGTGTCGCGCCATCCGATATTTCCAGGAAGGCCCGATCCGCATGACTGCCCCGAAAACCCTGCTTGAATTGTCCGGCGCCGATCTCACTCCGCCCAGGCTCGCCGATTCCTGCCTCGTGCTGATCGACATCCAGAACGAATATTGCGCCGGACCGCTCGCCTTGCCGGATGCGGTGCCCGCGATCGCCGCCGGCGCGCGTCTGCTCGCCCGCGCGAGGACGAGCGGCGCTGCGATCTTCCATATCGCGCACAAGGGACGTGCCGGCAGCCTGTTCGACCGCGAGGCCGCGCGCGGCGCGATCGTCAGCAACCTGGCGCCGCTCGCCAGCGAAGCCGTGATCGAAAAGGCGCTGCCGAACGCTTTTGCCGGCACCGACCTGCAGGTCCGGCTGGCCGCAACCGGACGCACGAACATCGTGCTGGCCGGTTTCATGACCCATATGTGCATCAGCTCGACCGCCCGCGCCGCGCTCGATCTCGGCCTGCGCACGACGATCGCAGCCGATGCCTGCGCCACACGCGATCTTCCCGACGGCCGCGGCGGAGCGCTCTCCGCAAGGACCATCCACGAAGTCGCCTTGGCTGAATTGTCGGACCGGTTTGCGATCATCGCGCAAACCGAGGCGCTGACCTGAAGGAGCGTGGGCGATGCTGCAACTCTATTTCTCCCCGATGGCCTGCTCGCTTGCGAGCCGCATCGCGCTGATGGAAGCGGGCCTCGATGCGCGCTATCATCCGGTCCATCTCCGGACCAAGCAGGTCGTGGACGACGACAGCGACTTTCGCGCAATTTCGCCGAAGGGCGCGGTGCCTGTCCTGGTGCTGGAGAATGGCCAACGGCTGACCGAAAGCGCGGCGGTGCTGCAATACATCGCCGATATGAAGCCTGAGGCAGGCCTTGCACCCGCGTTCGGAGATCCCGACCGCTACCGCCTGCAGGAATGGCTCAGCTTCGTCGGGACCGAGATCCACAAGGCGTTCCTGTTTCCGACCTTCTGGTACGAGGACGACGCCTCTCTCGCCAAGCCGCGTGCAAGGATAGCGCAGACATTGTCGATGCCTGCCACGCATCTGGCGGACCGCGAATTCCTCGTCGGCAACAGCTTCACCGTCGCGGATGCCCACCTCACCTGGGCTTTGCTGCTGCTCCGTCCGGCAGGCGTCGACATCGCGCAATGGCCATCGTTGTCGGCCTATCTCGCGCGCATGCAGGCGCGACCCACCGTGCGGGACGCGATTGTGACCGAAATGGCCGTGCGCAAGACGATGGCGACGAGCCCGGCGTGACAGGATGTCACGGCCGCGAAATCTGAGCGTTTTCTCGAGCAGGGCATTGATGTCGGCGCGGCATCCGCTAATCTGGAGGGATATTTTTCGACATTTCCTTGGAAGGCATTCATGCGTGCTCTTTCCAGATTTTGCCCGGCCGGACTTTGCCTCGCCCTCCTCGCCTGCTGGCTTTCCCTTGCGCCGGCATCGGCGGAAACCCGCGTCGCGCTGGTGATCGGCAATGGCGCCTATGCCAGTACGGCGAAGCTTCCCAATCCGTCTCACGATGCCGAAGACGTCGCCGCCTCGCTCAAGCGCAGCGGCTTCGAGGTGCTCCAGGGCATCGACCTGCGCCAGGCCGACATGCAGGACCTGACCATCCGCTTCGCGCGCGCCGCGAGCAAAGCCGACGTCGCCATGTTCTACTACAGCGGCCATGCGATGCAGTACAACGGCGTGAACTATCTGATGCCTGTCGACGCCGTGCTGAGCGACGAAGCCGATTTGAAGCGCTTCGTGCGGGTCGACGACATCGTGAACGATCTGCAGCAGGCCAAGAACCTGCGCATCCTCATCCTCGATTCCTGCCGCGACAATCCGCTGGCCGACATGCTGAAGCGCTCTGCGACGCGCGCTGCCTCGATCGGGCGGGGCTTGTCGAAAGTCGAAGCACCACGCGGCACGATCGTGTCGTTCTCAACCCAGTCCGGGCAAACCGCGGCCGATGGCAGCGGCCGCAACAGCCCCTATACGACAGCGTTCCTGAAGCACATCGAGGAGCCGCAGGAGATCGGCGAGGTCTTTCGCGACATCAGCAGCGACGTCTATGATTCCAGCGGCAAGACCCAGCTCCCGGAACTGTCGCTGTCGATCATCGGCAAGTTCTATCTGAACGGGCCGGTGTCGGTCACGGTGGCGCCAGCGGCGCCGCAAGCCGCACCCCGGGCTGACCCTTGCGCAGCCGCAGAGGCGCACTGGAAGGCTGCGGACGGCATCGGCACGCTTGGTGCTTACGAGGACCATCTCACGAGATTTCCGAATTGCATCTTCGCCACGCTTGCCAAGGCGCGGATTGAGGGCCTGAAGCAGAAGGTGGCGCTCGCGCCTTCGGGCAACGGCCGGACTAGCGGCAGCAAGGATTATGACGGCAATTGGGACGTGACCTTGAACTGCCTGGCCACCGGCAAGGCGCAGGGCTTCACCAGGCCTCTGGTCGCTACCGTCACGAACGGCGTTTTTCATGCCGAGGCGCAGGGCCCCGGCAACAACATCAACCGGCTCGAGATCGACGGCCAGATTCCGGCGGACGGCAAGACGACATTGAGCGCGCGCGGCACGACGGGCGCGAGCACGTACACGCTGAATAATCTCGCGCCCGGCTCGCCCTACGCCTTTACGGTGGATGCGCAGTTCGATCGCACCCGCGGCACCGGCAAGCGCAACGAGGCGCGTGCCTGCAATCTGGTTTTCGTCAAACGCTAGCTGAGCATCCCTTTCCGGTCACACGCCGGTCTGGCTGATGAACTTGGTGTTGAAATACCCCTCCATCGCCTCGGTGCCGCCCTCCGAGCCGTAGCCGGAATCCTTGATGCCGCCGAACGGCACTTCGGGCAGCGCGAGACCAAAACTGTTGATCGACATCATGCCGGCTTCGACCGCCGAACCGATCGCGGCCGCCGTCTTGGCCGAACTGGTGAAGGCATAGGACGCTAGCCCAAAAGGCAGCCGGTTGGCCTCCTCGACCACCTCGTCGAACGACGAGAATCGCGAAATCAGCGCGAGCGGGCCGAACGGTTCCTCGTTCATGGCGCGCGCATCCTTCGGCACGTCGCTCACCACGGTCGGCTCGAAGAAATGGCCCTTGTTGCCGACGCGTTTGCCGCCGGTCTCGAGCTTTGCGCCTTTGCCGACGGCATCCTGCACCATGCCTTCGATGGCGGTGACGCGGCGCGGATTGGCGAGCGAGCCCATCTTGGAGTCGGGATCGAGGCCGTTGCCGACCTTGAATGTCTTGGCGCTGTCGACAAAGGTGTCGACGAATTCACGGAACACGTCATCCTGCACCAGCATCCGCGTCGGCGAGATGCAAACCTGCCCGGCATTGCGATATTTTGCTGCCGCCAGAATCTTCGCGGCCGATGTGACGTCGGCGTCCTTGAAGACGATCGCCGGCGCATGTCCGCCGAGCTCCATGGTGGCGCGCTTCATGTGCAGGCCAGCGAGCGCATTGAGCTGCTTGCCGACATGGGTCGAGCCCGTGAACGAGATCTTGCGGATCACCGGATGCGGAATGAGATATTCGGAGATCTCGGCAGGAACTCCGTAGACCAGGTTGATGACGCCATCGGGCACGCCGGCGTCCGCAAACGCGCGGATCAGCTGTGCGGGCGAGGCTGGTGTCTCCTCCGGGGCCTTGACGATGATCGAGCAGCCGGCGCCGAGTGCGGCGGAGAGCTTGCGCACGACCTGATTGATCGGAAAATTCCAGGGCGTGAACGCCGCGACGGGGCCGACCGGCTCCTTGATCGCGAGCTGGTAAATGCCTGGCCCCCGCGCGGGGATCAGCCGGCCATAGGCGCGCTTGGCTTCCTCCGCAAACCACTCGATCACATCGGCGGCGGCCATCGCCTCCATTTTGGCCTCGCCAAGAGTCTTGCCCTGCTCCATCGTGAGCAGCGGCGCGATCTCGTCATTGCGCTCGCGCATGATCGCGGCGGCCTTCCGCATGATCCGGCAGCGCTCGAAAGGGGCAACGTTCCGCCAGATCTTGAAGCCGGCACTTGCTGCGGCCAGCGCCTCGTCGAGGTCGGACCGTCCGGCATGGGCGACGGTGCCGATCACCTCTTCGGTCGCGGGATTGCGCACCTCGATCACCTTGCCCGAATGGGCCGGTCGCCATTTTCCGGCAATGAAAAGTTGGGTGTTCGAATAGGCCAATGGTTTCTCCTTTTAGGTCGAGCTGTGAACGGCGCCGTGACAAATCGCGTCCGCCGCCTTGGTCATTTCCGGCCCGAGATAAGAGCGACAGCGTGGATCTGCGACGAGCGCGCCGAAATTCGCCACGGCCGTCACGCCGCCGCCGGCCACGAACAGGAACCGCCCGGCGATCTCGGCAAGAATGTCGAGGTGCCAGGCCGCCGTCGGATGCATGCAGAGCACGACCAGCCGGCCCTCGTCGCGCAGCTTGCGGAAGAAATCGAGCATGAAGCCGATATAGCCATCCTGCAGGTTGAACTGCGGTTCGTCGAACAGGTGAACCAGCGGCGTCCGCGTCGGCGACGGCGCCAGGAAGGCGGATGGAATGCGCTTGCGGAAGCGCCGGACCTGATACGACTGGTGATAGTGGATCGCGAGCCGGTCGCGCTCCCGGTATTTGACGCCATGGATATCGGTGCCCGCGACCAGCACGCGCCCCGAGGTCGGTGCGTTCGAGCCCGTCATCATCTCGAACAAGGTCGTCTTGCCGGCGCCATTCGGGCCGACGACACCGACGATATCAGGTTCGTCCAGCGACAGGTTTGCCTGTAGCGTGAATGTCGGGCGGCGGATCACGCGGCCCCTTGTATAGACCTTCCGAACGTCGTCGAGAACGAGCAGCGGTGCGGCCACTTATTGTACTCCCAGCAAGCGCTGACGAAGCCCGCGATCAGCGCGCAAGGCCGCGGCCTCCCCGGTCCAGACGATACGGCCGCGGTCGATCACCGCGGCATGGTCTGCGACTGACAGCGCGATCTCGGCGTTCTGCTCCACGACCAGCGAGGCAATGCCCTCGTCCTTCATGCGCAAGATCGTGGCGAGCACGTCGCCGACGATTTTCGGCGCCAGTCCCTGGCTCGGCTCGTCGAACAGCACCAGTCCCGGCGAACCGACCAGCGCGCGGGCGATCGCCACCATCTGCATTTCGCCGCCCGAGAGGTTTTCGCAGTCGCGCTCCATGAGATATTCGAGCGGCGAGAAGATCGCGGCGGCCTCCTTGACGCTCCAGTGGCGAAAGCGCGTGCGCTTTTGCGCGATCGACAGGTTGCGCGCGACCGTCAATGTCGGGCACAGCCGGCGGTCGTCGGGCACCCAGCCGATGCCCGCGCGCGCAATCTCGTGGGTCGGATCGCGCGTGACATCGTGGCCGTCGAAACAAACCGAGCCGCGGCGCGGTCGCGTCAGCCCGAGAATCGAGCGGAGCATGGTTGTCTTGCCGGCGCCATTGGGGCCGAGCAACGCAAACACCTTGGCGTGCTCGATCGCGAGCGAGGCGCCGAACAGCGCCTGGGTCTCGCCGTAGAAGGTATCGACCGCGTCTACTTCGAGGATCATGCGAACTTTCCGAGATTGGAGCGCCGCACCCATTCGTTCTGCTGCAGTTCGTGTGGCGTTCCGCGCGCCACTACCTGGCCCCAATGGATGACCGAGATGCGGTCAGCCAACGAGAACAAGAACTCCATATCGTGCTCGATGGCGACGATGGTCAGCCGCCCCTTCAGGCGTGCAATCAGGGCTGCGAGCCGCTGCACGCCATCGGAGCCGAGGCCGGAAGTCGGCTCGTCCAGGCACAGCACGCGGGGCGCCTGCGCCAGGGCGACCGCGATCTCCAGCGCGCGCCGGTCGCCATAGGACAGGTCCTTGGCGCGGATGTCGCCCTTGTCGGCAAGCCCGACTGCCGCCAGCGCCTCGGAGGACTTCGCGGCAAACCGGCTATCGCCTGCCGCTGCGCGCGCGACATCGTGGCTGCGGGCGCGAAACTCGGGCAAGCCCATCATGACGTTGTCAAGCGCGGAAAATTCGTCGAACAGTGTCATGATCTGAAACGAGCGGGCGATGCCCTTGGCGGCGATGCGGTGCGGGCTAAGGCCCGTGACATCCTCGCCGGCGAGCAGGACTCGGCCCCGGTTCGGCTTCACCCGGCCGGTGAGGACATTGAAGAATGTGGTCTTGCCGGCGCCGTTCGGACCCATCACACCGTGAAACTCGCCCTCCGCGACCGCGAGATCGACGCTTTCCAGCACGACGCGATCGCCGAAGCGGACATGAACGGCTGCAGCTTCGATCATGTTCATCGCCCGCTCCCGAACAGCAGCCGCATCGCCGACGTGCCACGCTGCCGTAACGCGCCGAGTGAATGCTGCTGCACGGCAGCGGATATCGCGCCAGCAATGCCTTCGGGGCGAAACAGCACGATCGCGATGAACAGCAGGCCAAAATAGAGCATCCAGGCATTGGTCAGCGCGCCGATCACGTCGCGGGCGGTGAGGAAGAGAAACACGCCGATCACCGGTCCCCAGAAGCTGACGAGCCCGCCGCCGACGAGCGTCATCATCACGACGTAGCCGGATTGATGCAGGCTCATGACGTCAGGGAATGCGGCGAGCTGCGCCATGGCGAACAATCCGCCGGCAAGGCCCGAGACGGCAGCCGACAGCGCAAAGACCGCGACCTTGTAGAGCCACACATTATAGCCGAGATGGCTTGCACGAACCTCGCTTTGCCTGATCGCAGCGACCACGCGGCCATAGGGAGAGTGCACCAGCCGCCACAATGCAGCGGTACCGACCGCAAAGACGGCGAGCACGAAATAGTAGAACGCGACATTGTCGGTGAGATCGAAGGACACCAGCCCGAAATCGGCCGGCAACCGTTTGATCTTGAGAAGTCCGTCTTCGCCGCCGGTGATCCGGTGCGATTTGATCGCCAGTGTCCAGAAGATCTGGCCGAAGGCAATCGTCATGAAGGCATAATAGATGCCGCGCCTGTGCGAGATGAACAGCGCCACCAGCACGCCGGCGAGGCCCGCCACCGCGGCCGCCGCAATCAGACATATCCAGAGATTTGCAACGATTTCGAGCTGACAGAGACCGAACGCATAGGCGCCGATGCCGAAATAGGCACCATGACCGAACGACGGAAGTCCGGCGGTGCCCAGCACCAGGTTGAACGCGAGCGCATAGAGCGACCAGATCAGGATCTCGATTCCGAGATAGGGATAGAGCCCGATCCGCGTGATCCAGAGCGGCACCGTTGCAAGCACGAGCCAGAGCACCAGCATCGTCGGCGTCACGAGGCGCGCGGCGTCCGGTGAAGTTTTTGATCCCACAATCATTCCCTTTAGGCCTCGAGCACGCTCTTCTTGCCCCACAGGCCACGCGCGCGGAACGTCACGACGGCAACGAGCAAGATGTACATCGACAACAGCGACCATTCGGACGCGTAGGCGCCGGCGAGACCGACACACAGCCCGACCATGAGACCCGCCACGACCGCACCCCAAAAGCTGCCGACGCCCCCGAGCACGATCACCAGGAACGCAGGAATGACGGCATCGACGCCCATATGCGGGCGAATGCCCCAGATCGGCGCGACGATGATGCCCGCGATCGCGGCCAGCATCGTGCCGAACACGAAGACTAGGAGCCGCAATCGTGACAGGTTGATACCGAGGGCGCGCACGATCTCGCTGTCATGCGCGCCGGCCTTGACCGTCGCGCCGAACGAGGTCTTTTCGATCAACAGCCAGACCAGGCCGATGACCCCGGCGGCGATGCCCGCTGCGTAGAAGCGATAGGTCGACCAGATCAGGTCGCCGAACGGGAAGCCCCCATTGATGGCGGACGGCACCTGCAGCACGTAATCGCGCGTGCCCCAGACCAGGCGGATCATCTCCTCGATCACCATCGCGGCGCCGAATGTCAGGAGCAGCCCGTACAGCGGATCCTTGCCATAAGTGCGCCGCATGCAGAGCTCGATCAGCATGCCGACCAGACTCACGATCACGGGCGCGATGATTAACGTGGCGGCATAGCGCCAGCCCAGCGGCAGCGCGAGCCACGCTTTCGCAAGTTCTATCGGCAATGGCGGGCGCGGCCCCGTGAGCTGCATGGCGATATAAGCCCCGAGCGCGAACAGCGAGCCGTGCGCGAGATTGATCTGCTCCATCAGCCCGACGATGAGCATGAAGCCGAGTGCGATCAGCGCGAACAACAGGCCGAGCGTCAGGCCGTTCAGGAGATGCGGAAGAAGGTCGAACAAGGTTTGGGCTCTCGCAACTGGCATGTCTCACCCGGGACGCCGATGGTCCCGGGCGCGCGGCGCACGAGATGCGCGCCGCTCGTTCTGCGGCGTGACACGCCGTCTCTAGGAGTCGACGGTCGGCACCTGCTCGTAGGGCGTGAGCTTGCACTTGCCGGGTGCCGCGTCGTCGGCGGCGGATTTCGGCTCCGTCCAGCTGATGATCTCGAACAGATCGGTATTGTCGGCCGGCTTGGCATTGCGCCGCGCCAGATAGATCGTCTGCTGCATCTGGTGCGTCATCGGATCCATGTAGGCGTCGAAATGCTGCATGCGATCGGTCGCCGACACCTTCAGGTTCTCGAGCTCCTTGATGATCTTGACGTTGTTGGTCGAGCCTGCCCGCTCGATCGCGCGGAGCAGTTCGCGCGTGGACATATAGCCGTTGTAGGAGACGTTGCCCGGCACCGGGATCGGGCCGTCCTTGTTGGCGGCCTGCCACTTCTTGACGAATTCGGCGACCCCGGGCAGCGGCAGCTTGTGATACCACGTCGTTCCGAACACGCCGAACAGGCTGTCGGGCGCGCCCCACACATCGGGCCAGTCCTGCTGGTTGTTGATCCAGGCCGGCTTGCCGTCGAGCTTGAGCTGCGCCACCTGCTCGCGCAGTGCCTTGATGTCGTCGCCACCAACCGCGGTCGCCACAACATCGGGTTTTGCTTGTTGGATCTTCAGCAGATAGGCGGTAAAGTCACGCGTGTTCTGCGGCACCAGCAGATTGTCGATGATCTTGCCACCAGCGCCTTCGACCTGCGTCCTGGTCGCGGCAGACGTCGTGTGACCCCAGACATAGTCGTTGGTCAGCAGCATCCAGTTCTTGCCGATGGAATCGACCGCGTTCTTGACCGACGCCTTAGAAAAATTGGTGCCGTTGCCGTCCCAGACGAATTTCACGCGTGAGCAGTTCTCCCCGGCTTCGCTCGGCGCGGAGGAATTGGTGTTCATGTAGATCACACCGTATTTGCTGGCGACCTGCGTGATGGCGTTGGCGACGCCCGAATGCAGCGCGCCGATGAGGATGGTGCAGTCCTCACGGGTGATGAAACGTTCGGCGACGCGGCTGCCGGTAGCTGGCGTCGTCTCGGTGTCCGCCGTGATGAAAGTGACTTGGCGCCCGAGTACGCCACCTTTGGCGTTGATCTCGTCGATCGCCATCTTTATGCCGCGGAAATCATCCTGGCCGCTGTTGCCGTATTGACCGCTGGCATCGCAGGTCAGCCCAAGCTTGATCGGTTTCGCGCCTTGCGCCCAGGCATGATTCTGCCGCCACGGGCCGAAGAAGCTGCCGGTGCCGCCGATGACACTCGCCATCAAGCTGCCCTTCAGAACGCTTCGCCGTGAGATCTGACGCCCTCTCATCGTGTCCTCCCGTTTTCGAAGTCTTTTGCTTTTTTGTGAGATTAGAATATTCATTCCATCTACTATGTAAAGTAGAATATTTGATCCAAACCGTGAAATGCCGTTAAACAGGCGACCGATCCGGAGATCGACTCGATGAACAAGGCGGCTGGCGCCATGAGTTATGACGAACTGCGCGGCGCGATTGCGCAGCGGCATCGGGCGTTGTCCGGCCGGCTGCAACAGATCGCGGAGTTCGTGCTCGACCATCCGACCGATGTCGCGCTCGGCACCGTGGCGGAGGTGGCGCAGCGCTCAGGGGTCCCGCCGTCGGCGATCGTTCGCTTCGCGCATGCGCTCGGGTTCGGCGGTTTCACCGAGATGCAGCAGGTATTCCGCTCACGCCTCGTTGCCGGCGTCGCGCCAAGCTACAAGGCGCGTCTCGCCCGCATGAAGAGCCAGGAGAAGTCAGTGCTCGGCCGCCAGCCGGCCGCGGTCTTGTCGCGCTTCGTCTCGGAAGCCCAATCGGCACTGGTCACGCTGAGCCAGTCCGTGCATGCGCGCGAACTCGACGCTGCAACCGCGATCCTTGCCAAGGCGCGCGACATCTATCTGCTCGGCCTCGGCGGCTCGTTTCCAGTTGCGATTCATTTGGCCTACGTACTGCGCAAGCTGGGACGGCGTGTCGTCCTGCTCGACGGCACCGGCGGCAGCATCCATGAGCAGTCGCATGCCGCGACCACGGAGGACGCGCTGGTCGCGATCAGCTTCCGGAATTACTATCCGGATACGGCGCGGCTGTTTCCTGAACTCGTCGCGCGGGGCGTACCCACGATTTCCATCACCGACAGCCTCTTGAGCCCGATCGTCGAGGGCGCGAGCGTCGTGTTCGAGATCCAGGATATGCCTGAGCCTGCGTTGCGCACGCTTGTCGCACCGATGTGCCTCGTGCAGGCGTTGGCGATCGGCCTCGATCTCGCAGCCGACTGACATTCATAACAGGAACAAGATCATGACATCGCATGACACCAACAAGATTCTGGCAGGCAAAGTTGCGCTGGTGACCGGCGCGGGGCGCGGGCTCGGCCGCGCGTTTGCAGAGAAGCTTGCCGCGCTCGGCGCTGACGTCGCCATCCACGGCATGCGCGAGAACGGGCCGGCCGAATATGGCGAGGGCACCACCCTCACCGCGGTCGCCGCCGAGATCGGCCGGGAATTCGGCGTTCGCAGCCAGCGCGTGCTCGGCGATCTCACCAAGGGCGAGGACATCGCTCGCGTCATCGCGGAGACCGAAGCGGCACTCGGCCCGATCGACATTCTCGTGCACAATGCCGGGGGCGATATCGCGGCCGGCGGCGGCAAGCCCGATCCGAACGATGCGGTGAACATCAAGGAGGCCGATGTGCGCGCGGTGCTGGAGCGCAATCTGCTCTCCACCATCCTGACATGCCAGGCGGTCGCGCGCGGCATGATGGAGCGAAGACGCGGCCGCATCGTCACGCTTGGCTCGGTCGCGGCTTTCAAGGGGCGTACCCAGGGCTCGATCTATGCGGTGTCGAAGGCCGGCGTGACCCATTACACGCGATGCTTGGCCGACCAGCTCCGCCCCTACGATATCGCCGTCAACTGCATCGCGCCCGGAGATACCCGTACCGGCCGCTTCCTCGGGACACGCGCGGTGGACCCCGACAGAATGGTCGAGACAGGCACGCTCGACCGAATCGCAACCGTCGACGAGGTCGCGCGCGTCGTCGAATTCTTCGCCGGTCCCATGGGCGCGTTCGTTTCCGGCCAGGTGCTGCGGATCGACGGCGGCGGGCAGTGCTGGCCGGGCTAGAAAGCACCCGTGAAGCGGAAAAAGAAAAGGGCCGCTGCAAGCGGCCCTTTTGCGTGATCTCGAATTGACTGGGCCTACTCCACCCGCGCCAGCACCGCGAGCCTACGGATGCCCTTGTTGCGGTAGGCGTCGAGGAACGCGTAATAGTCCTTAAACGACACGCAGCCGTTGGAGTCGCCATTCGGCCCGAGCATGAAGGTGTGCGCGAGCAGGCCGTCGCGGCCGTAGATCGCGCTCTCGCCGCCGATCGGGGTCAGGCGCAGCGCCGGAACGCCGTGGAACAGCGCTTCGCGCGGCTTCAGGTCGTAGATGTGCGGCGGCGTCACGCCACGCATGCGGATGCGCGAGGAACGGGGATCGTCGAGATTAGAGCCGAGGCCGGAATGTGCCTCGAGCTTGGTGCCGTCAGGCAGATACACCGTCTTCGCGCTGATGTCGTAAACCGCGGTGGAGCGGTCGTAGGGCGCCGAGCCGCCGAGCATGGGATTCTGCTCCTTCGGCGCGATGGAAGCGGTGACGCTGGCGTCGGCCGAGGCATAGGCGAGCAGCCCGCCGGACGGCTCGCGCTTGCCCCAAAGCTTTTCCACCATCGACTGCCGCGGCCCGGTGACCGACATCACCGCGGCCTTGGCGCGATCGGCGAAGGATTTTGGCTTCGCCTCAGGCGCCGGCACGATCTCGGCCGGATCTGCCGAGGCAAGTTGCACCGGCGCGTCGGCGCCGCGCTTGGACTTCGCAGCGTCAGCAATCTTGGCGGGACCTGGCTTCAGGACTTCCGCGACCCTTGCCATCACGCTCGGCTTCGGCGCGTCCTTGGCTTCGGCGACCTTGGTTGCGGGCGCGGCGCCCGCCGCATTCGATGTCACGCCTTGGGTCGCAGCCGCAGCAAAGCGATCGTTGAACATCTCGCGCGAGATCGGCGCTGCCACCTGCAACCGGTCGGGCAAGAGCGCAAAGGCTTCCTTGACGGCCTCACCGGCCTCCCGCAGCGCGACCCTGGGCGCGCGCTTGATCACGGGCTCGTCGTAGCCGCTGCTGCCGACGGTCGGATAGACGCTGGCGGCAAAGATGTTGCTGTAGATGGTCCAGCCGGCGCCAAGCACGACGCAGCCGATCACGGCGGCGCCAAGCACGTTTTGCGTGGTCATTTTCCGGGAAGGCTTCCGATAAGAATTGCTCGAGAACCCTTTGGACTTCCGTGCCGCGATACCTTGCGCAGCGATACTCGTACTCATTCGCCTTGCGTCCAGAACGGTGTCACTCAGTCCCCCTTCGAAGCGCCGCTGGTCACGATCCGGCAACAGCATCTCGCAGAGGGTCGGAGCGTCATTAAGGCCACTTTTAGTTAAATGCGGATTAAGTTCGGGCGGATGTAGGGCAAGTCGCTAACGCTGTGCCATTTCGAGAAAAAGCCCGCAGGATTACGGACTTAGGCGAAGCTGTTAACCATAATTCTCGGCCGGTTCAGCACCGTCGGCGGACGTCTCCGGGCGCATCTCTAAACGCACCAACCAAGTCGTTTTCGTGGTCTTCAATACCCGGACGTTAACGGGGAAGCATTGCGTGAGGCTGGTGCGCAATAGCCCGCTTCCACCTCTCGTGGCACGCCACTCACGCACCGCACGGGGCGCCCGCGCGGCACGGCGCCCTGACCGAAAGTTGATCGCGGCAGTCTGGAAAAGGCCGCGGCGAGGAAATAGCTGCGAGACCGGCACTTTTCAGCAGCCTCTGCGTGTGATACGGTACCGTATCGACATCGCATTGAACTGTGCCGAGCACGCAAACGGAGGCTGGCATGAGAGAGTTCGCGCGCGCAGGGCTTTTCGCTCTGGCGGGGTCGTTTCTGTTGATCGGACATGCGATTGCCCAGCCTGCTGCCAATGTTGGCTGCACGGCGGCGCCGTCTGCTGCCGGCACGCAGACCTGGCGCTGCGACAACGGCATCACGATCGTTGCCGAAAGCGGTGCCAGATTTGAACTTAAGGACGCCAACCGCGACGGACATATAGACTCCGTGGAGTTGAGCAGCAAAGCGCTGCTGGTCGAGGTGCCCAGGAAGCCCGGCGGCACCCCCTTCAAGGTGCTGACGCCGCAGGCGATTGCCGCGGTGCGCGGCACGAAATGGGCGGTCGATGTCGCGGAGGCCAAGACATCCGTGTTCGTCGCCGACGGCCGCGTCGGCGTGAGCCGCAGGAGCGGCGGACGCCGCGTGGTACTAGGCCGCGGCGAAGGCGTCGACGTGGAAGCGACAGGCCCGTTGACGGTCAAGACATGGGGCCAGCCGCGCGTCGACGCATTGATGGCAAGACTTGGTCAATAAGACTTGGTCAATAGGGCCAGGTCACGAGACCAGGTCAACAAGACCAGGCCAATAAGTTCGGGTCACCGGGGCTCGGCCAACAGCATTTGGACGACAGAGAAAATTGCAACACGACCACATGAGCAGCCGACGCGTTCAGATCCTGGTGGCACTGGTCCTCACCGCACTGTGGGGCGCGGGCATCTATGCCGGCCACGCCAACGGTCACCTTCGCTTTCTCGATCGCCTCGAGGCGACGCTGACGGATTGGCGGACGCAAGTCCGCGGCGTGCAGGTTCCGCCCGATCTCGTCACCATCGTCGCGATCGACGACACCGTCGTGAAGCGCGGCGGCAGCTATCCGCTGCCGCGCGCCGATCTTGCCCGCGTGGTCGACACCATCGTGCAGTTCAAGCCGAAGGTCGTCGCGATCGACCTGCTGCTGGTCGACCGCAGCGCTGCGATCGGCGACGCCACGTTGGCAAATACGCTGGCTACGGGTCCCATGGTCCTTGCCGCCGCGGCGATCTTCCCGTCCGCCAGCGAGACCGTGGAAACCAGCGGCCAAGGCCCCCTCGCCGCCCTGCCGCAGGCCGAGCGCTTCCTGCTGCCCTTGCCGGCGTTCGCCGATCATGCCGAGGTCGGCGTCGTCAACGTTGCGACCGGACAATCGGGCTCGCCGCTCTCGGTGCCGATGCTGTTCCGGACCAGCGACAAGGTCGAGCTGTCCTTCCCGTTGCGGGTCGCGGCGCGCGCGCTCGACAAGTCGCTGACGATCGCGCCGGACCATCTGATGCTCGGCGACCGCGCGGTGCCCACCGATACCGACTTCGCGTTGCCGGTCACCTATTACGGCCCACGCCGGACCATCCGCACCGTCAGCGCGCAAAGCATCTTTGACGGCACGCTTAATCGCGCGGCGATCGAGAACCGGATCGTCGTGATCGGCGCCTCGGTCGCCGGCGGCGGTGATTTCTACCCGACGCCGTTCGATTCCCTGATGCCCGGCGTCGAAGTGGTCTCCACCGCGATCACCCATCTGGTCGCCGGCGACAGCATCGTGCGCGACCGCAAGGTCCATATCGCCGACGCGCTCATCGCGATCCTGTTGCCGATGCTGCTGGTGGGCCTGCTCGCCTGGCGGCGCAGCGCGCTCGGCATCGTCGCTGCGGCCGCGGTCATGTTCGCCTGGGCCGGCTTCAATCTATTCGCGTTCACGCATGGTGTCTGGCTGAACGCCGCGACTACGCTCGCCGCAGCAGTACCGCCGGTTGCGGTCTTTGCCGGCGTGCAATTGTGGGCGGGAGGCCGCCGCACGCAATATTTCGCGGCCAAGAGCCGGTCGCTCGCGCAATTCCAGGCGCCGGCCGTGCAGGAGTGGCTCGCGCGCGATCCGAATTTCCTCTCGAAACCCGTCCGGCAGGACGCAGCCGTGGTCTTCATCGACCTCTCCGGCTTCACGGCGTTGAGCGAGCGGATCGATCCGGGCGAACTCCAGGACATTCTGAGGGCGTTTCACGCGTTGATCGAGAAGACCGCGGTCGATTGCGCCGGCATGATCAGCGGCTTTCTCGGCGACGGCGCCATGATCCTGTTCGGCCTGCCCGGCGCAATGCCCGACGACCCCGCACGCGCGCTGAAATGCGCGATCGACCTGCACCGCGGCGTCGAACGCTGGATCGCGTCGTTGCCGCCTGCGATCAGGGATCAGCTCGGCTTCAAGATCGGCGCGCATTTCGGTCCGATCGTCGCCTCGCGCCTCGGCGAAAGCCATCAGCACATCACGGCGACGGGCGACACCGTCAACGTCGCGAGCCGGTTGATGGAGGTTGCCGTCCAGAACGGCGCACAGCTCGCACTCAGCGATACGCTGCTGGATGCGGCCGACTTCCAGGGCGCTCCCGACGGCATTCTGTCAGGCCCCCTGCTCACGCAGGTCCGCGGCCGCTCCGGCGTCGTGACCGTCTGGTTCTGGCGCGACCAGGACGGGCCGAACCAGGCCACGACCAAGGCCGAGATGGTCGACTAAACCTTCATCGACGTTCTGACGGAACTATCGCGCCTCCGGCGGTGGCGAGCGGTCCAGCACGTCGCCCTTGGCGCCTTCGAGCAGATCGATGCCGTAGGTCTCGATCACGAGCGGGCCGCGCTTACGCTGCAACTGCGCGACCTGCGTCACCTTCGCAAAGAGATCGTGGACGGCGGGATGGCCGTCAGGGCGCAGCTCGTCGACATAGATCAGCTTGCCCGCAAGCAGCTTTGGATCGGGCTCGGGCATGCTGGCCCAGCGGATGCGCTGGTTCTGCTGCGCCACGCAGCTGCCGCGCGGCAGATAGAAGGCGAGCCAGCCTGTCGTGCCGTAGTCCGGCGCAAGCACGCAGGTCGCGCCATTGCGGACGCGCACCGCTTCGATTTCGGCAGCGAGCTCGCGCCAGCCGACGCCGACGCTGCGCACGGTCGCATCGCGGCGATAACCGGACAGCCAGCCGGTATTGGCCTGCACGATCAGCGCGGAAAACATCACGATGCCGGTGGGTGCGGCCCAGCGCAGGCAGAAATCCACCAGGCGGCGCTGGCGCGGCTTCCACTGCACCAGATTGGCGGCGGCGGCCGCGGCGACGATGAAAGGCGGGTAGACCGGCGCGAACCAGTTGGCCTCGACGCGGGCATGCAGCGAATGCCAGACGAAATAGACGACAATGGTCCAGAACATCGTCTCGATCAGCACGCGCGAGGCCAGCGCGCCGGCCCGGCGCCAGGTCAGCGCGTGCAACCCCATCGCGCCGAGAATGAACACCGGCGGGGTTGCGAACGCGATCTGGGTCGGGATCAGCTCGGAAATGAAGACCGGGCGGAAATCCTCGATCCTGGCGCGCCCGAGCTGCTTTGCGAACGAGACCCATTGATGATCGGCATTCCAGAGGATCACCGGCGAGAACAGCGCAAGCGCCACGAAACCGCCGAGATACGGCCAGGGCGAGAGAAACCAGTGCCGCAGTTTCGGCACGGCAGCGAGCCAGATCAGGATCGCCAGCCCGAAGAACATCGCGGTGTATTTCGACAGGAGCGCCGCGCCGACGGCTGCGCCGACCGCGAGCCACCAGGCGCCGCGGCCGCTCTCCAGCACCTTGGCGAGAAAGAACAGCACGAAGCTGGAGGCAACCAGGAGCGGGGCATCGGGCGTGACGATCAGCGTGCCGACCGAGGCCAGCAGCGTCACGTTGAGCAGGATGGCGCTGGTCGCCGCCACCCGCGCGCCACCGATCAGGATCGCGGCGGAGCGATAGATCGCATAACTCATCGGCAGCGCGAGCAGGATCGAGACCAGGCGGACGCCGAGTTCGGTGTCGCCCGCGATCAGGGTGCCGGCGCGGATGACGTAGGCAACCATCGGCGGATGGTCATAATATCCCCCGGCGAGGTTCCGCGACCACATCCAGTAATAAGCTTCGTCGAAGGTGATCGGCGTGAAGGCGGCCGCAACGAGCCGCAAGCCGACCAGCGCAAGGATCACCAGCGCCGTATTGCGGACGATCCGCGCGTCAGACCCGCCCATCGTGAGCTATTTCTTGCGCCAGACGAACAGTCCGGACATCGCGTAGTTCCACACCACACCCATCAGTGCCCCGGCCGCACCCGCAAGCCACCAGATCGGCTCCTGGTCGTAGACCGAGAAGGCGACGCCGACATTGGCGAGCAGGCCGACGCTGCACACGATGTAGAACGCGATCAGGCCGCGCAGCAGCGCAAAGCCCTTCAGTCGCTGGTCGCGATAGGTGAGAAAGTTGTTGAGGACGAAATTGCTGGTCATCGCGACGATGGCACCGGAGGCCTGCGCTTCCGCGAACGGCTCCTTGAACAGCTCGAGCGATATGAACAGGGTGGTGAGATGCACCACGAGGCCGATCCCGCCAACCATCGCGAACAGCAGGAAGCGCAGCGAGACAGCATCGTTGGTGAACTTCGCCAGCACCAGGCCGAGAAAATCCAGCGCGACCATGGAATCGAGCTTGCTTTCGCCGTGCTGGCGCTCACCGAACGTGTAAGGAATTTCGATGGCGCGCAAGGTGCCGTTCGCGCTCGCGACGAGGTCGAGCAGGATCTTGAAGCCGTGCACGGAAAGTTTCGGCGCGAGCTGCTCGAAGCGGTCGCGGCGAACCATGAAGAAGCCGCTCATGGGATCGGCGATCTCGACCCGCAGCATCTTCCTAGCGACCTCGGTCGCCAGCGCACTGGCGCCGGCGCGCTGCTTGTTGAAGCCTTCGCTCTTGTAGCCCTCGATGTAGCGGCTACCGACCACGAGCTCGGCCTGCCCGCTCGCGAGCAGCGACAGCATCTTCGGCAGCTGCGTCTCGTCGTGCTGAAGGTCGGCGTCGATCACGGCCGCATAGGGCGCGCTGGAGGCCAGGATGCCCTCGATGCAGGCCCCCGACAGGCCGCGGCGGCCGATGCGGCGGACACAGCGCACGCGGCTGTCGCGCTGGGCCAGCGCGCGCACCACGTCCCAGGTGCCATCAGGCGAATTATCGTCGACGAACACGACTTCCCAGGCGATGCCGGCCAGCGCGGCCTCCAGCCGCCGGTACAGCACCGTGACGTTGTCGCGTTCGTTGAAGGTCGGGACGACGACCGACAATTCCGGCGCCGGCGAAGCCGCCTGTTGGGTATCGGAGCCCGGTCTGATCGCTTCATTCATGACGGCAGCGTATATCCGCCGCGTCCTGTGCTGCCAAGAACTTGTGCTGGCAAGAACTTGTGCTGGCAAGAACTTGTGCTGACAAGAACTTGCGCCAGCAAGCCGGGGGTTCTCTGGGGAGCGGCCCAAAAGGGGCCCAAAAATGCCAACGACCCCGGAACGGCGGACCGCGCGTACATCCGGCGCAGCCTGTGCTATTCCAAGGTCGTTCCAGCGCCGGAGTTTTTCGCTCAACGTCGCCGTTAGGAGCTAAATAGGAACGACAAAGCCGCTTTGCAAGGGGCGAACGAGGCCTTTTTCAGGCCCCTATTGGTTAGGGACTTCCTTGATCACGGGCCCTCGCGGCACGGGCGCGGCAGGGGCCGCCGGCGCCGCAACCGCGGCCGGGTCGACTTTCGCGGGCCTGGGCGGCTTGCCGTATTGGCCGATCGGTCCGAAGATGACAGCCACCGCAAGCACGATCGCCGCGACGATCGCGCCCAAAATGCCCCCCACCGACTCAGACGACATGGAAACCCATCCCTGTTCCAGATGCGCTCAGTAGTACCATGGATGAGCGCGCTGCCGGAAGGGCTTGCCGGACGCACCGGTCCATGGGCTATTTCTGCGGCGGCTTGTGCTTGACGAAAGCCGTCACGATGTCCTTCTGCGCCGCCTCCACCGCCCTGTTCGCGGTCGCGAGATGCGCGCCGGCATCGATATCCGGATATTGCGTGGTGAGATAATCGAGCAGTGCCACCCGGTAATATTGTCGCTCCGACGGACAGGCTCCGGCGACGGAGCGGCCAAAGTCCTGTTCCGACAGGCCCTGATTGCCGTCGCGCGAATATTCCCGCGCCAGGCAATGCCAATAATCGTCGCGGCCCTGCATGGCGAGCTTCTGCGCACCCTTGGCATCGTCATCGTCGGCCATAACTGAAGATATCATGGCAGCAGATGTCATCATAACGAGCGCCGCTCCCACCATCAGCATCCGCATCTTGTTCTCCTTTTTTCGCAGATCCCGTCGCGACCTTAGACGGGACGTCGCAACTGGCCAATCACAACTGGTTTGATTAGGATGGAGGCCCTCCTCCCGTCATCCGAGATCCTCCCGTGGCCAAAGCAAAAACCGCGTCTAAAAAATCCGGCAACATCTTCATCGGCATCGGCGGCTGGACCTTCGAGCCCTGGCGCGGCGTGTTCTATCCGGAGAAGCTCACGCAAGCCAAGGAGCTGTCCTACGCCGCCTCGAAGCTGACCTCGATCGAGATCAACGGCACTTACTACGGCTCGCAGAAACCGGAGAGCTTTCGCAAATGGGCAGGCGAAGTGCCGGAGGGGTTCGTGTTTTCGTTGAAGGGACCGCGCTTCGCCACCAACCGCCGCGTGCTCGGCGAGGCCGGAGATTCGATCAAGCGGTTCTATGATTCCGGCGTGCTGGAACTCGGCGACCATCTTGGGCCGGTGCTGTGGCAGTTCGCGCCGACCAAGAAATTCGACGGCGCCGATTTCGGCAAGTTCCTCGAGCTGTTGCCGCGCAAGCTCGAGGGACGCGCGCTGCGCCATGTCGTCGAGGTCCGTCACGACAGTTTCTGCACGCCGGACTTCGTCGCGCTGATCCGCGAATTCGAGACGCCCGTCGTGTTTGCCGAGCACGGCAAATATCCTGGTATCGCCGACGTCGCCGGTGATTTCGTCTATGCCCGGCTGCAGAAAGGCAATGACGAGATCAAGACCTGCTATCCGCCGAAGCAGCTCGATGCCTGGGCCAAGCGTTTTCAGGACTGGGCCGAGGGAAGCGAACCCGACGACCTGCCGAAGGTCGACAAGGCCAAGCCGAAGAAGGAGCCGCGCGACGTGTTCGCCTATGTCATCCACGAGGGCAAGGTGCGCGCGCCGGCCGGCGCCATGGAACTGATCGCGCGGGTGAGCTGAGGCGTTTCATGGCAAAGGCGAAAAAGCTCTTCACCATCGGCTATGAACAGACGCCGCCCAAGGCCGTGCTCGACGAACTGGAGCAATCCGGCGTCAAGCTCGTCGTCGACGTGCGCGCGGTGACATCATCGCGCCGGCCCGGCTTTTCCAAGAAGCAGCTCGCCGCAGGGCTCGACGAACGCGGCATCGCCTATGTCCATCTGGCAGCGCTCGGCACGCCCAAGGAGGGACGCCTCGCCGCGCGCAGCGGGCAATACGATGTGCTGGAGAAGGTTTTCTCAAAGCACCTGAAGACGCCGGAGGCCCGCGAGCAGATGGATGAGCTCTCGGCGCTGGTGAAGAAAGCCGGCCCCGTCTGCCTGCTCTGCTACGAGCGCGACCACACCCATTGCCACCGCCAGATGATCGCGGAGATCATCGAGGAGCGCAATGGGGTGGCAGTGAAGAATCTGGCGGGGCGGCAGGTGTAGCTGTCGCCGTAGCCGTCATCCTGAGGTGGCCGCTTCTTCAGCGGCCCTCGAAGGACGACGGCGTGACGCCAATGCAGCACCTCGGCCGTACATCCTTCGAGGCTCGCTAGAGCTCGCACCTCAGGATGACGGGGAGAGAGCGCCTACCTACCCCTCTCCGGCCAGCTTAAACGTCCCTTCCATCATCGGCACGCAACGCCCGCCGACATGGGCCGAGACGACCTTGCCGTCCTGCTTGCGCACGCGCGTCAGCAAGAGGCTCGGCCGACCCATGTCAAAGCCCTGCCCGACCGTAAGCTTCAATTCGCCATCACGCGTGGCATCGAGCTCGGCGAACAACGCAGCCGCGGCGACCGTCGCGCTGCCGGTGGCGGGATCTTCGGCGAGGCCGCCGGCGCCCCGCATGAACATCCGCGCCTGTCGCTCGCAAGGCGCCTCCGCCGCGGGCACATCGCGCGTATAGAACCACGCCGCGAACGCGCCGTCGCACGGAAATACCTTGCCGAAAGCCGCCGCGTCAGACCTCGCCCGCTTCAGTGCATCGCGCGAGTGCACCTCAATCACCAGAAACGGCGTTCCGACGCTGACGACCTGCGGCGCGTGACGGTCGACCTTGATGTCGTCTGCATTGAGCGAGATGCAGCTCGCGGCATCAGCAGCCGACAATTGCGACAGGCGCGCCAAAGGCTGCGGCGCGGTGAGCTCGGTGCTGATCACACGACCCTGCTCTCTCACAATATCGACCGGCACCAGACCCGCTTTCTCCTCGAACCGCAGGCGCGGCTTCGGCTCCTTCGCGATCGAGGCAAGCACGAAAGCGGTGCCGACATTGGGATGGCCAGCGAAAGGAAGCTCCCTGACAGGCGTGAAGATGCGCACTTCGGCATCATTCGCGTTGTCGCGCGGAGGCAGCACGAAGGTCGTCTCGGAATAGTTGAACTCGGTCGCGATCGACTGCATTTGCGTGGTCGACAACCCGCCGGCATCGAGCACCACGGCGAGCTGGTTGCCGCCGAAGGCGCGGTCGGTGAACACGTCGACGGTGATGTAGCGGCGCTGCATCTTCACTTCCTCACGCAAGTCGCGGCCGCAACCGGCCGCATCGCGCGCCAGTCTACAAGCCGGCGGCACCGCTCGTCATGCCCCAAAATTCGGTGCAATCGGAGCAATCGCGACGATGAGTTGGAAGCCGAGAAGCGGCTCCCACAATGCAGGACCCGAAAGCCAGCAGAGAGTTCATCACGCGTTTCACCCGAAGCGCCACTCGCTTCAACGAAACGCGACTCGCATTTGAAGGCGCGTTAGCCCAATTGAAACACTGCCACCTTCTGCTCATAGCCCCGCACCTCGACCTCGCCGAGCGCGACGGCATCGCTGCCGTCCTCGCCCAGCGCCTCGCGCACGGATGCGGAGATCAAGAGCTGCGAGCCGAACTCCTTGTTCAACGCCTCCAGCCGGGAGGCGAAGTTCACGGTGTCTCCTATGACAGTGTATTCCTTGCGCCGGGGCGAGCCGATATTGCCGGCGACGACCTCTCCGAAATGGATGCCGATTCCGATTCTGAGCGGCCAGCTCGTCTGCGCGTTGATGCGCTCCATCGCGGTCAGCATCTCGCGGCCCGCGGCGACCGCGCGGTGCGCGGCGTCGGAGGTCTCCAGCGGCGCGCCGAACAGGGCCAGAAAGCCGTCGCCCAGAAACTTGTTCACGATGCCGCCCTCGCGGTCGAGAATGTCGACGAGGACGGCGAAGGCGCCGTCGAGCCGGTCGACCACCTCCTGCGGGGTGCGCGACTGCGCGCCGGCGGTGAAGCCGCGGAAATCTACAAACATCACGGCGACGCGGCGGAGGTCGCCGGCGGCGCTCGTCCCCGCCGCCATCAGCCGCTCCACCACCTGAGGGGAAACGTGCTGGCCGAACAGGTTGGTCACCCGGTCGCGCGCGGTCGCTGCGACAATGCTCGCGGCGAACTGGCGGCGGAGCTGCGCACCGACTGCGCCTGCAAGCACGCCGCAGATCAGGATGATGGTGCTTCGCACCGCGTGGAAATAGATCTGAGGCTCGCCGCTCCCGCTGACGGGATCGAAGATCAGCGCCACCGTGAGTAGCTCAGCCGAAGCGACGAAGCCGGTGAAGGTGGACAGCCAGAAGTCGAGCCGCAGGGTCGAGAGGATGACGAAAATGAAATAGATCAGCGGCACGACGAAGCCGAGTGCCTGGCTCGCGCCCATGCTACGGATCTGCAGGATCAGGATCACGGTCGGCAGCGAGGTCTCGATCAGCGCACCGATATAGCGCCGGATCACCGGCAGATCGCGGTCGAGCTTGAGGTTTCGCCTGATCTGGCTGTGGACCCAGACCTCAAACAGGATGAAGGCGGTCAGGAGACCATAGACCTCGGCAAGCCCCTCGGTGCCCCGCCAGACCCGCTGCACCACGGAGGAATCGACGAGATAGATCGCGGTAAGGAACACGACGATGACGCAGCCCGTCGTGATCAGCGCCCTCACCCGCACGAGCTCGGTGCGCAGCACTTCGCGCGTCAGCTCGCGCTCGAAGTCTTCGGACACCACGGCATGCTGCCGGGCCTTCCTGCTCGCAAAACTGACCATTCCGTCCCCTTGATTCCAGGGGCATCTTGCCTCAATCCAGCGTGCGGCGGAAGCGCGTCACGGCGATCGTCATGGCGAGCAGCATCAGGACCGCCAGCGCCAGCGCGTCGAAATGCAAATTTTGCATGCTCGCGCCCTTCAGCATGATGGCTCGGACGATGCGCAAATAATGCGTCAATGGCAGGCACTCGCCGACATATTGCGCCCAGCCCGGCATCCCGGCAAACGGGAACATGAAGCCGGACAGCAAGATGCTCGGCAGGAAGAACATCATCGACATCTGCATCGCCTGGAGCTGGTTCTGCACCAGCGTCGAGATCGTGTACCCGATCGCCAGATTGGTCGTGATGAACAGCGTCGAGAGCAGCGCCAGCAGGAACAGATTGCCGAGCACCGGCACGCCGAACAGGCCGACCCCGATACTGATAATGAGAAACGCCTGCACGAACCCGACCAGCACGTAAGGGATGATCTTGCCGAACATCACCTCGACCGGCCTGATCGGCATCGACAGCAGGCTCTCCATCGTGCCGCGCTCGACCTCGCGCGTGACCGAGAGCGCGGTGAAGATCAGCATGGTCATGGTGAGGATGGTGCCGACGAGGCCCGGCACGATGTTGAGGCTCGACGCGGCGGCGGGGTTGTAGCGGGCATGCGCGCGAATCTCGAAGGGCATCTCCGGGGGATCTCCGATGTAGAGATCGTGTTTGAGCGCGGTCTGCACGACCATGCCGAGCGAGCCGATCGCCGCACTCGCTGCGACCGGATCGGTCGCGTCGGCCGCGACCAGCAGCGCAGGCCTGTCGCCGCGCCGTACCGCCCGCTCGAAGCCGCGCGGGATCTCGACGCCGAACAGAACCTTGCCGGATTTCAGGAGATTGTCAAAATCGTCGACGTCGTGCACCTCGTAGATGAAGCGGAAATAGGCGGTATTTTCCAACGCCTTCAGGATTGAGCGGGCGAGATCGGAGTCCTCCTGGAGCAGCACCGCGCTCGGCAGATTGTGCGGCGTGGTGTTGATGGCATAGCCGAACAAGAGCAGCTGCATCACCGGCAGCATCACGATCATCGCAAACGACACGCGGTCGCGCCTGAGCTGGATGAACTCCTTGATCAGCATCGCATAGGAGCGCCTCCAGAAACCGAATCGCTCCCGGATCGCGTGCCGTGGTTCGGGATGATCGACGGCGCTCATTGGAAATTGTCCTTGGAACGGCCCATCAATTCGATGAACACGTCTTCCAGCGACGGCGATGATTGATGCCAGTGCAAGCCGCTCTTTTCGCGCCACGGCGCGATGCTGGCTTCGAGCGCGGCGACGTCGCGGCCGGAGACGTGCAGCGACGTGCCGAACGGCGCCACCATGTCGATTCCGGGCTTGCCGGTGAGCGCAGCCGTGAGCTCGTTGAGGTCCTCGCCTGTCACGGTGTAGGTCGTCAGCGCGGATTTCGCGATCACCTCCTCCACGGTGCCGTGCACGAGCAGATGGCCATAGGCGATATAGGCGATCTCGTGACAGCGCTCGGCCTCGTCCATGTAGTGTGTCGAGACCAGCACGGTGAGACCGTCGGCCGCCAGTGCATGAATCTCGTTCCAGAAATCGCGTCGCGCTTTCGGGTCGACGCCGGCGGTCGGCTCGTCGAGCAGCAGCAGTTTCGGACTGGGCAATGTGCAGGCGCCTAGCGCCAGCCGCTGCTTCCAGCCGCCGGAGAGCTCGCCCGCGAGCTGCTCCTCGCGGCCCGAGAGCCCCAGCCGCTTGATCATGTCGCGCGCGGCACCGCGTGCATCGCGAAGGCCGTATAGCCGCGCGACGAATTCGAGATTTTCGCGGACAGAGAGATCCTGATAGAGGCTGAAGCGCTGGGTCATGTAGCCGACCTGGCGCTTGATCTTTTCGGCATCGCGCCTGATGTCGTAGCCGAGGCAGGTGCCCTCGCCGCTGTCGGGCGTGAGCAGGCCGCAGAGGATGCGGATGGTCGTCGTCTTGCCCGAGCCGTTCGGGCCGAGGAAGCCGTAGATCGAACCCCGCTTCACCTGCATCGACAAATCGTGCACGACCTCGCGGCCGCCGAACGACTTGGTCAGGCCCTTGACGTCGATCGCAATGCCATTGCCGCCGCTCATCGCTTGTCCGCCACGGGGGTTTTTGGATTGAAATGGACGTCGATCGGTTGTCCGACACGCAGCGCATCGGGGCGCGACGGCCGCGCTTGGATCAGATAGACGAGCTTGTTGCGCTCCTCGAGGCTATAGATGACAGGCGGCGTGTATTCGGCCGAAGTCGCGATGAAATAGATCTTTGCGGTGAGATCGGCGGCGCAATTATCGCACGCGATCCGCACCGTATCGCCGATCGCAAGCTTCGGCAGCTCGGTCTCCGGCACGAAGAAGCGCAGCTTCATGTTGCCAGGCGGCATGATCGAGAGCACCGGCCGCTGCGCCGCCACCATCTCGCCCTCGCGAAAATAGATCTGCTGGATGGTACCGGCCACGGGCGCAAAGCCCTTGCGCCGCGCCATCCGCGTCTCCGAGGTCGCCACCCGCGCCTCTGCGACGCGCAAGGCGGAGACGGCCGAGTCGAGATTGGCCTGCGTGCCCGAGCCGGTTTTGCTCAGCGAGGCCGCGCGGTCATAGGTTTGCTGCGCGTTGGCAAGCGTCGCCTTGTTCTGGTTGAGATCGGCAAGCTGGAGATCGTCGTCGACAGAATACAGGTGATCGCCGACCTTGACCTCATCGCCCTCGCGGATGTTCAGCTTCGTCACGCGGCCCGCCTCGTCCGGACTGACGAAGATCATGTCGGCCTCGACCCAGCCCTGGAAGCCGGGCTCACGCTTGTCCTTGCACCCGGCGAGCCCGGTCGCGAGGACCAATATCGCGATCGAACAGACGCGCGGCAGACACCTATGTCGATTCCTCACCCTGAGGAGCTGCGAAGCGGCGTCTTGAAGGGAGAGGAGCCACAGCCGGGCCTGCATCCTTCGAGACGCGCGTTCCGCGCTCCTCACGATGAGGTGAGAGATGGTTCGCGACGACCTCATGTCGTGCTCCGTTCGCCAAAAATCAAATCGAGATGAACGCGCAGCATGTCCTGCGCGTCGAGCGGCGCGTGCCGCGCAAACAGGCTCTGCCAGATCACCGCGATCATCGCGGGCGCGACCAGGATCTGCGGGTAATGCGCCAGGTTCTTCTGGCGGATCTCGCCGCGGGCAATGCCGAGCTCGATCAGCGCGCGCATGGCGGCGATGCCGCGCGAGACGACCTCGCGGTAGTAGAAATCGGCCACGGAGGGAAACCGCGGCCCTTCGGCCACGATCAGGCGCACGAGATCGCCGCGCCGCGTGCCGATGACCTCCTTGAGGAAGTTGCTGGCAAACGTCTCGACGAGATCGCGCACCGAGCCCGCTGGCGGCGGCAATGCCGTCAACCGCGTCACGACAGGCACGATCACCGTCCGCACCAGCTCCTCGAACATCGATTCCTTGTCCTTGAAGTGCAGGTAGATGGTGCCCTTGGCGACACCCGCGCGCTTCGCGATGTCGTCGAGCCGCGTCGCGGCAAAGCCGCGCGCGATGAACTCCTCCATCGCGGCATCCACGATCGCCGCACGCCGTTCCGCCGCGCGCGTGGCGCGGCTCGACGCGGGTGCCGCGTCGCTGCCAGCGCGTGCAGAGGCCTTTGCGCTGGCGCGGGCTACGGACGGCGTGGCGGCTTTGGTCGGCTTCCTTGTCATCTTTAAAATATGACTGACCGGTCAGTCATAGTCAAGACAGGCCCACAGACCTAATAGGCGCACAAATTAGTATTGACTAATTCATTAGCGTATACTAATCTAATCCTATGATCGAAGCCGTCCCAAATCCCGTCACCACCGTGATGCGCGCCCTCGCCGATCCCACCCGGCGCGCGGTGTTCGAGCGGGTCTTCGAGAGCAAGGAGATCAGCGTCGCCGAACTCACGCGCGGAAGCGGCGTGACGCAAGGCGCGATCTCGCAACACCTGAAGTCCCTCAAGCAGGCCGGCCTCGTCGCCGAGCGTGCCGAGGGCCGCAACGTCTATTACCGTGCCGCGCCGCAAGGCCTCGAACCGCTGGTCTCCTGGATGGACCATTACGGCGTGTTCTGGCGCGAGCGCTTCCAAAACCTGCGTGACCTCTTGAAGGAGATCGATCCGTGAGTGCTGTTGCTTCCAACGTTCAAACCCAGGACATCGTTATCGACGAGGTGTTCCCTCATGCGACCGCAACGATCTGGAAGGCGCTGACCAGTGCCCAGCTCATTGCGCGCTGGCTGATGCCGCCGGCCGGTTTCGAGGCCGTCGAAGGCAACACTTTCACGTTCAAGACCAACCCGGCCGGCGCGTGGGATGGCACGATCCATTGCCGCGTTCTCGAAGTCGTGCCGAACCGGCGGTTCGCTTTCGCCTGGAAGGGCGGCGACGAGGGCAATACCGGCTACGGCTCGGCGCTCGACACCGTCGTCACCTGGTCCCTCACACCGGTCGAAGCAGGCACGCGCGTGCGCGTGGTCCATTCGGGCTTCGTAGTGCCGAGGAACGACACCGCTTATCGCAACATGAGCGACGGCTGGGTCAAGGTGGTGCAGCGGCTCGATGCCGTCGCCGGCGAAGACCAGTAAGGAGGCATCGCGATGGACAAACCCTATACCGGCGGCTGCGCCTGCGGCGCGATCCGCTATTCGATTCTGGGCGAGCCCTTCTTCAGCAATCACTGCCAGTGCCGGGACTGCCAGCGCGAAAGCGGCAGCGGCCACGGGTCGTACATGACCTTCGCACGCGCCGGCGTCACCGTGACGGGCGAAGCGAAGCACTGGGAGATGGTCGGCGACAGCGGCAATGTGAAGACGCGCGGTTTCTGCGCCGCCTGCGGCTTGCCTGTTTACCTGACCTTCGCAGCGATGCCCGACATCTTCACCATCCGCGCCGCAAGCCTCGACGAGCCGGCCCGCTACAAGCCGCAGGTGGTAACCTACGCCGCGCGCGGACATGACTGGGATCGTCTCGACCCGGACCTTCCGAAGTTCGCGGGCATGCCGCCGGGGTAATAGCTGCCGCACGAAGGGTGCGCTCCCTCCTCCGCTTGCGGGGGAGGGTTGGGGAGAGGGTACCGCCGCAACGGGACAGTCCCCAAGAGGAGAGAGCCCTCACCCGCGCCTTCGGCGCGACCTCTCCCGCAAGCGGGAGAGGTGAAACAGCAAGCACCTACCTCAGCTGTGGAACTTCAATCCGTCGACGATCTTGTCGATCACCTTGCGCTCGGCGCGCATCGCGAGACCGACGAGATTGAGATCGGTGCGCGCCACCACCCTCACCGCTTCGCGATTGGCGGCATCGTGCGTGGTCTTGAACATGTCCTCGGTATAGACCGCCGGCTTGACGCTACGCGTCAGTGCCCGATCGAGCGCGCGCGTCAATGCGGGACCGTCGGCGCCATAGATCAGGATCGGCTGGCCGATCAGCGCGTGATATTTCGTGCCCGACGCGTCCTCATAGGGTTCGCCGATGCATTCCGGAAAGGCCGCGGCGATGCCGCTGGTAAGGAAGGCCGCGACGTTGAGCTTCTGCCAAGCTTGAAGATCGGTGCGGATCACGATGGCGATCTTGGTATCGAACTGCATGCAAATCCCCGACTGTCATTCCGCATTCGATGCTACGCACGATCGGAATGACGGCAAGAGGAATCAACCCTTCGCGTCGCAGGCCCAGGCGCGGATCACGCATTCCTTGCCGCCATATTTGTAGCATTCGCGCGTCGCGGCATTGAGCGTGGCCGAGATCTTCGGCTTGACGGCATAGCCATAGGCGCCGCAGGGATTGGAAAGATCGACCGACATCGCAGCGCAGGCGCGCTTCATCGTTACGGTCGTGCAATCGCCCTTGCACTGCTTCTGCGCCGCCGCTCGCGCTTCGTGCTCGGCGCCATAATCAAAGGCCTGGCCATAGGCGCCGCACTTGCCGACCGCAAATGCACCGGCGGCGTGCGCATCCGTGATGTGGCGAGCGCCCGCGACGCAGACGGACAGCGCAAAGAAAAACATCGCGCAACGGCGCGCGACGACGTTCGAAGCCATGGAAAAGCCCCTCCCCCCAAGGCAGGTGAAGGCGACTCTAAGCGTCGGTCGTTTCCACTTGGTGAACGCGTGGTTGAAAAGCCGCGCCGGAATAGCGGCGTGAATTTACACTTTATAGTTGTATTTCTCAATCGCATTATTTAAGGTCGTGAAGCTCCAAGCAGAGAGCAGGAGGAAGCGACCATGCGCCACATCAATGCAATGCTGTTCGGAATGCTCGCATCGGCCTGCCTCATCGGGCTTTCGCCCGCGCAGGCGCAGACGGTGAACTGGACCTGGACCAACCAGTACGGCTCGACCCTGGCCATCACCAACTTCAACACGACTACAGGTGCCATCACGGGGACCTATACCAACAACGCGGCGAACAGCTGCGACGAGGGCAAGCCGCAAGGCGTGACGGGTTGGCTGGCCTACGGCAACACAGGCACCGCAATCAGCTTCTCGGTGAACTTCCTCGGCTGTGGATCGACCACCGTGTGGACTGGACAGTTGAACAATTCAGCGGGATTCCAGGGATTGTGGTATCTGTCCCTCGCGGAAACCGTCGCGTGGAACGGCATCAGCGCGGGCGCCGACACGTTTACGTTCAACAGCGGCGACAAGGCGTTGTTGACGAAGAGCGGTGTCGAGCTGAAGGCCGGGGTCGAGAAGTTGTCGAACACGAAGAAGTAGGCGAACCGCGGACATCGGCGTCTCGAGTGGGCAAAGCGACTTGTCCGCCGTAGCTCGAAGAGCGGAGGCGGAAGCGTACCCACCAAACGCAGATCACGTTGTAGCGAGATGGTGGGCACGGCGGCGTGCGCTTTTGCCCGCCCTATCGCAGCGTCAACCGCGTCTTGCCGCTTCCAGCGCCTGCGGCGTGTCGATGTCGAGGAAGGCGCTCTCGCCGTCGACCGGCACTTCGGCAACCGCCTCGGTGTGCTTCGCGATCAGGTGACGCGCGCCGACATCTCCGTCGAGCGTCATCAACTCCTTGAAGAAGCGGCGCGACCACAGCACGGGATTGCCGCGGCGGCCTTCGCTGACGGGCACGACGATGAGATTGCCGCGATCCGGCGCGAACGCGTCGATGAGACGGTCGATCAGACCGGCATCGATCAGCGGCATGTCGCCGAGGCAGACCACGGCGCCGTCGGACGTCTCGGGAACGGCCGCGATGCCGGCCTTGACCGAGCTTGCGATGCCGCCGGCAAAATCCGGATTTTTGATGAAACGTACCTTCAGGCCTTGCAAAGCTTGCTCGATCAGCTCGGTCTGATGGCCGGTGACGACGATCACCTCGGACGCCTTGGAGGCCAGCGCCTGCTCGGTCGCGATCCGCACCAGCTTCTTGCCGTCGAGCTCGGCTAAGAGCTTGTTCGGTCCGCCCATCCGGGTCGAGCGGCCTGCTGCGAGCACGATGACCGCGACCTGGTTGTTGCCCTCGATCTCCGGTTTTGCGCGTGGTTGCGGGCGCGTGACGATCTCCATCAGGAGGCCGCCGACGCCCATGCCCATCAGCTCGGACCGCGTCACCTTGATGCCGGCCAGCAGCCGCATCAGCACCCAGTCAAAGCCGTTCTCGACCGGCGAGCGCGCGCAGCCGGGCGCACCCAGCACCGGCACGCTGCCGGCCCGGGCAATCAGCAGCAGATTGCCGGGATCGACCGGCATGCCGAAATGCTCGATCTCTCCGCCGATGCCGGTCACGGCCGCGGGGATCACGTCACGGCGGTCGGCGATCGCGGATGCCCCGAACACGATCACGAGCTCGGCGCCAAGTCCCAGCAATTCCTTGATCGCAGCCGACAGCGCCTGCTCCTCATGCGGGACCCGCCGCTCGGCGATGATGCCGGCGCCGGCCGGCGCCAGCCGCTCGGCGGTGACGCGCAAGGTCTTGTCGATCACCTTGGAGGACAGGCCAGGCAGCAATGTCGAGACCACGCCGACGCGCTTGATGACGTAAGGCGCGATCTTCAGAACGTCGCGACCCGCAGCCTCCACCGCGGCATCACGCAAGTTTCCTTCGACGCCGAACGGGATGATCTTGACGGTGCCGACCATCTCGCCCTCGACCACCGGCTTGAAGGCCGAGAGCGTGGCAAAGGTAATGGCCTCGTCAATATTGTTGATGCGGTCCACCGCGGGGCGATCGATCACCAGCACGCCCGGGCGCGCGGCGAACAGATTGGCGCGACCGGTGAAGGCGCGCTCGACATGAATCCCATCGCCACCGACGGCGAGCGCGATGCTGGCGGCGGCGATGTCCTCGGAGACATCGCCCGCCTCCATCCGCACTACCACGACGTCCTTGATGCCGGCGCGCTCCAGCGCCTCGACCTCGGTGGGCCCGATCGTCGTGCCCTTCTTCAACACCAGCGGTCCCTGGCGCAGGGTGTGGACGGTCACCCCGCCGATCGCATCCCTGGGGCTCGCCGGGCCGAATTTCATGCGGCTTCTTCTTTTTCTTTGGGCGGCAGGCGAAGCACCGCCGTGATCTCGGCCATGATCGACACCGCGATCTCGGATGGCGAGACGGCGCCGATCGCAAGCCCGATGGGCGCGTGGATGCGCGCGATGTCAGCCTCCTTAGCGCCTTGCCCCCTTAGCCGGTCGCCGCGCTTGGCGTGCGTCTTCCGCGATCCGAGCGCGCCGATATAGAAGCAGTTGCGCTCGAAAGCGTGCAGCAGCGCGGGATCGTCGATCTTGGGATCGTGCGTCACCGCGACGAAGGCCGTGTAGGCATCGACGTTGAGCGGCGGCAGCGCCGTGTCGGGCCATTCCGCGACCAGCGGAACGTCGGGGAAGCGCTCCGGGCTCGCAAAGGCCGTGCGCGGATCGACCACGGTGACGTCGTAGCCGAGCGAGCGCGCCAGCGGCGCCAGCGCCTGACTGATATGGACAGCGCCGACGATGACGAGCTTGGCGGTCGGCGCATAGACGTTGAGGAAGAGCTTCTTGCCGCCAGCTTCGACGCTGGCGCTCTTGCCCATGCGAAGCTGCTTATCGAGTTCGGCGCCCAAGGGATCCTTGGCAAAATCCTTCGCCTTCACCAGGCGCTGCTCGCCGCTCTCGGTGTCGGTCACCAGGATCACCGGGCGGCGCGCGGCGCGCTCGGCATTGAGTTCGTGCAGGATTGCGAGCTTCACGGCTAGCCGACTTTCTCGACGAAGACGCGGATGGTGCCGCCGCAGGACAGCCCGACATTCCAGGCAGTCTCGTCGGCAACGCCGAACTCCAGCATCCTGGGCTTGCCGCTCTGGATCACATCCATGGCCTCGGTGACCACGGCGCCCTCGACGCAGCCGCCGGAGACGGACCCCAGGAACGTGCCCTCGTCGTTGATGACGAGGCTCGAGCCCGCCGGACGCGGCGCCGAGCCCCAGGTCTCCACCACAGTGGCGAGCGCGACGCCACGGCCGGCCTTCTGCCAGTCCTCCGCCGCCTTCAGAATATCCTCGTCGCGATCGAGCATGGCTACCTCTCAGGCTGCGGAGCGGATCAGGCTGCGGTGATGCGGCGGCAGCGGCCGGGAGAGCGTGGCGATCAGCTCCTGGATCGAACTCAAATTATGTACGGGGCGGAATTCGTCAACGTGCGGCAGCATCATTTTGATGCCTTGGGCCTTGGCCTCGAAGCCGCCAAACCGGAGCAGCGGGTTGAGCCAGATCAGCCGCCGGCAGGAGCGGTGCAGCCGGTCCATCTCGAAGGCGAGCTTGGAATCGGCCTCCCGCTCCAGCCCGTCGGAGATCAGCAGCACGATGGCGCCCTGGCTCAGCACGCGCCGTGCCCACAATTTGTTGAAATTGTGCAGGGAGGCCGAGATCCGCGTGCCGCCGGCCCAGTCCTCGACCGAGGCAGAGCAGCTCGCCAGCGCCTCATCAGGGTCGCGCTGGCGCAGCGCCCGGGTCACGTTGGTGAGGCGAGTGCCGAACAGGAACACCGAAACACGTTTTCGCGCGTCCCCTATGGCATGCAGAAAATGCAGGAACAGGCGGGTGTACTCGCTCATCGAACCCGAGATGTCGAGCAGTGCGACGATCGGCGCCGGTTTCTCGATCCGCCCGAGACGATGGATGTCGATGATGTCGCCGCCGGTGCGCAATGAGGCGCGCAGCGTGCGGCGGAGATCGAGGCGCAGGCCGCGGGGATCGGGCCGGTGCCGGCGCGTCAGAAGCTCGGACTGCGGCAACCGCATCCGCTCGACGGCGCGGAGCGCTTCGGTGATCTCAGCCGCGCTCATCTGCGCAAAATCCTTCTTCTGAAGGATTTCCTTGTCTGAGACCGACAGGCGCAAATCCTGCTCCTGGTGCTGCGGCGTCTCCGTCATGCGCGGCTGCGACATCGCCTCCTGCACGCGGCGCGAGCCGGCCTGCGGCTTCTTCTTGGCCTGCTCCGGCAACGGCACCGAATCCAGCATGTGCTTCCACTCTTCCGACGCGCGGAAGAACAGGTTGAAGGCCTGTTTGAAGATCAGCGCATGCTCGTGGCGCTTGACGAAGATCGCCTCCAGCGTGGTGAAGACGTCGGCGCGGTTGCCGATGTCGATCACCTGGAGCGCGCTCATGGCATCGATGACCGCGCCCGGCCCGACCGGCATGCCCGCCGAACGCAGCGCACGGGCGAAGCCGACGATATTGTCGGCGAATTGCTCGGTTTGCTCAGGCGCAAGGTGGTTGATGGCCATGGTCTCGTATCCATCCCCTCGTCATTCCCGCGCCCTCTCGGCGCGAGCCCCGGAATGACAACCTCAATTCTCGCTCGTCGCTTCCTTCAGCACCTTCTGCAAGGTGTCGCCCTGCATCCGCGTGATGTCGTCCTGGTATTTGAGCAGCGCGCCCAGTGTGTCGCCGACCACTTGCGGGGTCAGCGAGCGGGCGTCGAGCTCCGATAGCGCGGTGGCCCAGTCGATGGTCTCGGCGACGCCGGGGGACTTGTAGAAATCCTGATTGCGCAGCGCCTGGACGAAGCGCACGACCTGCTGCGACAATTTTGCGGAGATGCCCGGTACGCGCGACTTGACGATCGCGAGCTCACGATCGGCGTCGGGATAATCGACCCAGTGATAGAGACAGCGCCGCTTCAGCGCGTCGTGGATCTCGCGGGTGCGGTTGGAGGTGATGATGACGATCGGCGGGCTCGGCGCCTTCACGGTGCCGAATTCGGGAATCGTGACCTGGAAGTCGCTGAGGATTTCGAGCAGATAGGCTTCGAATGCCTCGTCGGCGCGGTCGAGTTCGTCGATCAGCAGCACCGGCGGTCCGGCGACGTCGGGCTCCAGCGCCTGGAGCAGCGGTCGCTTGATCATGTAGCGATCGGCGAAAATATCGGACGACAATTGATCGCGATCGGTGTCGCCGGCGGCTTCCGCCATCCGGATCGCGATCATCTGCGCGGCGCTATTCCACTCGTAGACCGCGGAGGAGACGTCGAGGCCTTCGTAACACTGCAGGCGAATCAGCTTCCGCCCCAGGGCCGCCGACAGCACTTTCGCGATCTCGGTCTTGCCGACGCCGGCCTCACCTTCCAGAAACAGCGGCCGGCCCATGCGCAGCGACAGATAGGTCACCGTGGCCAGCGATCGCTCGGCGAGATAGCCGCGCGACGTCAGGAGTTCGAGCATCGCATCGACCGATGCCGGCATGGCACTGGGCGTGTTGGCCGCTGAGGTCATGAAAAAGCCAGTCTCGCTACGCCCTCACCGGGGACAAGTTTGGGCCGAGGCGTGAGGATCGCTCACTCCTTGGCGTTGGCGGCGTCGAGGGCACGCCGCGTCAGCACGCCGATGAGGTGCGCACGGTATTCGGCGCTGCCATGGATGTCGCTGTTGAGGCCGTCCGCCGGCACCTCGATGCCATCGAGCGCCTTCGCGGCGAAGCGCTTCTTCAAGGCCTCCTCGAACGCGGTGACACGGAACACGCCTTCCGAGCCGGCGCCGGTGACCGCGACCCGCACGTCGGAGGGACGCCGCGCCACGAACACGCCGACCAGCGCGTAACGCGAGGCCTGGTTGCGGAATTTGATATAGGCCGCCTTCTTCGGCAGCGGGAACATCACCTTGGTGATGATCTCGTCGGCCTCGAGCGCCGTCGTGAACAGGCCCTGGAAATACTCTTCCGCCTTGAGGCGGCGCTTGTTGGTGACGATGGTGGCGCCCAGCGCAAGCACCGCAGCCGGATAGTCCGCGGTCGGATCGTTGTTGGCGAGCGAGCCGCCGATCGTGCCCTTGTGGCGCACGGCGGGATCGCCGATCTGGCTGGCAAGGTTCGCGAGCGCCGGGATCGCCTCGCCGACGATGGCCGAGCTTGCGACCTCGGCATGTCTGGCGGTGGCGCCGATCACGAGAGCGCGGCCCTTCATCTCGATCGTGTTGAGCCCCTCGATATGGGAGAGGTCGACCAGATGCGGCGGGCTGGCGAGGCGCTGCTTCATGACGGGAATCAGCGTGTGACCGCCGGCGATCACCTTGGCGTCCTCGTTCTTCACCAGGAGGTTGGCGGCCTGCCGAACGGTCCCGGGGCGATGGTATTTGAAATCGTACATCTGAATGTCCTGATCGCAGAGTGCGCGCGTGGTTTACGCGAGATCGGATTTCGCCATCGCCTTGGCGCCGGCAGAGATCGAGGTGACGATGTTCTGGTAGCCGGTGCAGCGGCAGAGATTGCCTTCCAGCTCCTCGCGGATGGTGTGGTCGTCGAGCTCGTTGCCCTTGCGATGGACGATGTCGATCGCGGTCATGATCATGCCGGGCGTGCAGAAGCCGCACTGCAGGCCATGGTGTTCGCGGAAGGCCTCCTGCATCGGATGCAGCGGCGCGCCGTCGGCGGCCAGCCCCTCGATCGTCTTGACCTCGTGGCCATCGGCCATCACGGCGAGCGTGGTGCAGGACTTCACGGCCTTGCCGTCCAGATGCACGACGCAGGCGCCGCACTGCGAGGTGTCGCAGCCGACATGGGTGCCGGTAAGCCGCAGATTCTCGCGCAGGAACTGCACCAGCAGGGTGCGGGGATCGACATTGGCCGTGACAGGATTGCCGTTCACGATGAGGGAGATTTTTGCCATAAGCACTCTCTATCAGCGCCCCGACGGGTCCCGTCGAAGCGGTTCTTATAATTATTCCAACCCATCATATGGGCCATTATGCCCCGGGGCAACATCACCCGGAATGCAAGGCGCCATGCCGAAAGGCGATAGCGTTCAGCCCTGTACCGCCTTGGCGAAGTTCGCGAAAAATTCGTCGGCCAGTTTCTTGGCGGCGCCATTGATCAGGCGCTGGCCGAGCTGCGCCAACTTGCCGCCGATCTGCGCCTCGACCTCGTAGGACAAAAGCGTGCCGCCGTCCTTTTCCGCAAGCTTGACCACGGCGCCACCCTTGGCAAAGCCGGCCACTCCGCCCTCGCCTTCCCCGGAGATCTTGTAGCCGTTCGGCGGGTCGAGATCGGACAGGGTGACCTTGCCCTTGAAGCGCGCCGACACCGGACCGACCTTCATTTTCGCAGTCGCACGAAAGCCGCCATCGTCGGTCTTCTCGAGCTCTTCGCAGCCGGGGATGCAGGCCTTCAGCACCTCGGCATCGTTGAGCTTGGCCCACACGGCCTCGCGCGGCGCCGCAAGCTGAACTTCGCCGTTCATCGTCATGGCCATTGGGTGCCTCCCGGGATATCGAACTTGGATCGCGCAACTATTAAGGCTGCTCAAGTACCGCAGGGAGGCGGCAAAAGAAAGGGTGGGCCTCGGTCACGTGCAATGCATATTCGCAACTGCAAAAAGCTTGCTCCGCCGGTTTGGGATTGGCACAGGCGGGCCATGGTGGTTAGGTCCCGCACAATATGAGCACATCCCTCTCCCCCCTGCTCGCGCCGATGCTGTCGAGCGTGGCCATGCGCGCGGTCTGCGACGACCGATCGACCCTCCAGAATATGCTCGATTTCGAGGCAGCCCTGGCCCGAGCCGAAGCGGCCACGGGTGTGATTCCCGCGTCCGCGGTGGGCCCGATCGAAGCCGCGTGCAAGGCCGATACCTTTGACATGGCCGCGCTGGCCGAGGCCGCCACGCGATCCGGCAATCTCGCGATCCCCTTGGTCAAGACGCTGACCGCCAATGTGGGCAGGGCCGATGCCGAGGCCGCACGCTACGTGCATTGGGGCGCGACCAGCCAGGATGTCATCGACACCGCAACCATGCTCACGCTTCGCGCCGGCATCGATGCGTTGGACGCCGATCTCAGCCGCGCCATCAAGGGCTTTGCCGCGCTGGCACGAGCCCACCGCAACACCGCAATGGTGGCACGAACCTGGCTCCAGCACGCCCTGCCGATGCCGTTCGGGTTGAAGGCCGCCGAATACGCCGCAAGCCTTGCCCGCGCCCGCTGCCGCTTGAGGCGGCTCTCCCGCGAGGGCCTTGTACTGCAATTCGGCGGCGCGGCCGGCACGCTTGCAGCGCTTGGCGACAAGGGGCTGGTCGTTTCCGAACGGCTGGCGCAGGAGCTGAACCTGCCGCTGCCCGATGCGCCCTGGCACACCCATCGCGACCGCATCGCGGAAGCCGCATCGAGCTTTGCGATTCTCGCCGGCAGCTGCGGCAAGATCGCGCGCGACGTCTCGCTGCTGATGCAGACTGATGTCGCCGAGGCGTTCGAGCCCGCCGGGGAAGGCCGCGGCGGCTCCTCGACCATGCCGCACAAGCGCAACCCGGTGGCCGCCGCAAGCGCGCTGGGCTGCGCAACCATGGCGCCGCAGCTCGCCGCGACGATATTTGCTGCGCAGGTGCAGGACCATGAGCGCAGCGCCGGGCCCTGGCATGCGGAATGGCCGACGCTACCGCAATTGATGCTGGTCACCTCCGGTGCGCTCGCGGCCATTGTCGATATCGCCGAAGGCCTCGATGTCGACGCGGCGCGCATGCGCAGCAATCTTGATGCGACCCACGGCCTGATCATGGCGGAAGCGGTCACCTTTGCGCTCGCCGAGGCGATCGGCAAGAGCGATGCGCATCATCTCGTCGAAGCCGCGAGCAAGCGCGCGGTGGCCGAGAGGAAGCATCTGCGCGAAGTGCTGTCGGCTGATTCGCAGGTCACCGCGCATCTTACGGCCCAGAAAATTGCGGCATTGTTCGAGCCGATGGCCTATCAAGGCGTTTCCCAAGCCCTGATCGACCGCCTGCTCGACAGCCTCGAACGCGAATAAAGCAGTCCTGAGCGCACATAAAACGGAGACGCGCGCATGCCCATGATCGATGCCGACGGTTGCCTGATCAACGTCTCCGTCGAGGGCCGCGATGGCGGGCCGACCTTGATGCTCTCGAACTCGCTCGGCTGCACGCTGCAGATGTGGGAGCCGCAGATGAAGGCGCTGACGCAGATATTCCGCGTCATCCGCTACGACCGCCGTGGCCACGGCAAGTCCAACGTTCCGCCCGGCCCCTACACGATGGAGCGCTTCGGCCGCGACGTGCTTGCGATCCTCGACGACCTCAATATCGAAAAAGTGCACTGGTGCGGCCTGTCGATGGGCGGCATGGTCGGGCAATGGCTGGGCGCGAACGCGCCGGAGCGCTTCGGCAAGCTCATCCTCGCCAACACCTCCTGCTACTATGCCGAGCCGACCAAATGGCTCGAGCGCATCGACGCCGTGAAGAAGGGCGGCATCGCCGCCGTCGCCGATGCCGTTATTGCCGGCTGGCTCACCCAGGATTTCCGCGAGCGCGCACCCGACATCGCCGCCAGGATGAAGGCGATGCTGCTGGCCTCGCCGGTCGAAGGCTATCTCGCCTGCTGCGAGGCGCTGTCGACGCTCGACCAACGCGCGCTGCTGCCGAAGATCAAGAGCCCGACGCTGGTGATCGCCGGCCGTCACGACATGGCGACGCCGATTTCGGCGGGTGAATTGATCCGCTCAAACATTCCCGGCGCAAGCATGACCATCATCGACGCCGCCCACATTTCCAATGTCGAGCAGCCGCACGCGTTCACCGACGCGGTCGTGGGCTTTTTGACGCAACGCTGATCGCGCCATCGTCATTCCGGGGCGATGCGAAGCATCGAACCCGGAATCTCGATCCGCATTTCACCCACTTCGAGATTCCGGGTTCGCCTCTCCGAGGCGCCCCGGAATGACTGATCCGGAGGAAACAGCATGGACGACCAGAAACGCCGCGATGCCGGCATGAACGTGCGCCGAAAAGTGCTGGGCAATGCCTGGGTCGACAAGTCGATCGCGGGCCGCAATGCATTCAACACCGATTTCCAGGACATGATCACGCGCTATGCCTGGGGCGAGATCTGGACGCGGCCGCATTTCGACGAGCGCACGCGGCGGGTGCTGGTGATCGGCACCATGGTTGCGCTTGGCCAATGGGACGAATTCCGCCTGCATGTGCGCGCGGCGCTTGCCGAGGGCGGCTTCACGCCCGACGACATCAAGGAAATCCTGCTGCAGCAGGCGATCTATTGCGGCGTTCCGGCGGCGAACCACGCCGTCAAGGAAGCCTCAGCGATTGTGCAGGAGCTCGGCCTGCTCAAGACCTAGCGGCGGGGTGGCCTCAACGGTCTTCTGAACGATCTTGGGCGCCGCCTCGGGCCGTTCGACCACCACCACGATGGCGGCACCGAGCAGGAGCAGAAGTTCGGTGGCGTGCAGCCGCAGCGCGGCCATCTCGCCGACCTTCGAAGCCATGATCATGCTCGCAAACGAGATCAGGCTGCCGATCGCAAGCGCGATGCCGAGCGCTTCGTCGCTGCCGCCGTTCTTGCGGACGCGGGGGATGCAGAGCAGCGCAAGGTAGATCGCAAAGAACGCCACCACGGTCAGTCGCCCCAGTGCCAGCAGCCAGGCGGCGCGCACGGTGTCCATCCCTGCCATCTGGAGATGGTCGCTGAGGAAAAGAGCCACTGCGACGCTCGGCCGCTCATAGAGGCCGTGCACCGGCGCCACCATGATGTTGAAGGCAACGAGGGTCCAGGCCGGGATGAAATAGGCCGCCAGAAGTGCGCCGTTGACCGAACCGATCCGCCAATTTCCGAACATGCCGCTTCCCGCTTCGCCTGGCCCGCGCCTTCGATGGAAGGCTTTGCCGGGAGCTAACTCGCATCAGACTGTGGCGGCAATTTAAACCCTTTGTTTACCTTAACTGCCCCGATGGACCGCGCACCAAACGAAAAGGCCCCGCCTTCCGGCGGGGCCCTTCGTCACTCCTGGGTTCCCGGCTCATGGGCTCCCAAACTACTCGTTGTCCTGACCGCGCTGGCCGCCCTGTTGCTGGCCGGGACGATCGCGCTGGCGCATCGGATCGTTCTGCTGCTGCTGCTGGCCGGGTTTCTGACCACCGCCCTGCTGCTGCCCTGGCTGCCGATCGGGGCGCTGCTGGCCGGGATTCTGACTCTGCTGACCCGGATTTTGGTTCTGCTGCTTCGTCATTCGGGGAAACTCCCTTGTTGGACGTCAGGTCCGAGATAACCGCTCGCGCTCATGTTGGTTGCCTCGGAACCCGGTTCCTTCTCGAATGCCGGAACCGAGCGCCAAATCAAATGATCTCTGTAAAAGCCTTTGTGCGGAGGTGGGGCCGGTTGCAGCCGCCAGTTCCCTCCTGTTACAAAACCAGAGAACGCTCAAGGGCTGCCGGGGCCCGAGAACTCTTCAAAGAGCTCCCTTTGAGCCGCGTCAGATTTGGGTACGGCAGCCTATGGATTATTTCGCCCAGCAGCTCATCAACGGCCTCGTGCTCGGCTCGATCTACGGGCTGATCGCGATCGGCTACACGATGGTGTACGGCATCGTCGGTATGATCAACTTCGCCCATGGCGATGTCTTCATGATCGGCGGCTTCATCGCGCTGATCACCTTCCTTCTCCTGGTCTCGACCGGCCTGACTGCGGTCCCGGTGATCCTTTTGATCGTGATCCTGGTCTCGATGGCGGTCACCGCTCTGTATGGCTGGACCATCGAGCGCATCGCCTACCGTCCGCTGCGCCACTCCTTCCGCCTCGCGCCGATGCTGTCGGCGATCGGCATGTCGTTCGTGCTGACCAACTATTCGCAGGTGGCGCAAGGCGCGCGGGTGAAGCCAGTGCCGCCAGTGATCACCGGCGGCTATACGTTGCACGAAAGCGCTGACGGCTTCGTCATCCAGCTCTCCAACATCCAGATCGTGGTGGTCGTCACCACCATCGTGCTGCTGGCGATCTTCACCTGGCTGGTGTCGCGCACCCGGCTCGGGCGCGACATGCGCGCCTGCGAGCAGGACCAGACCATGGCGGCGCTGCTCGGCGTCAACGTCGACCGCACCATCTCCATGACCTTCGTGATCGGCGCTGCGCTCGCCGCGGTGGCCGGCCTGATGTACCTGCTCTATTACGGCCTGGTCGATTTCTTCATGGGCTTCGTCGCCGGCATCAAGGCGTTCACCGCGGCCGTCCTCGGCGGCATCGGCTCGCTGCCCGGAGCCATGCTCGGGGGGCTCGCGATCGGGCTGATCGAGACGTTCTGGTCGGCCTATTTCTCGGTCGAGTACAAGGACGTCGCCGCGTTCTCGATCCTGATCGTCGTGCTGATCTTCATGCCGACCGGCCTGCTCGGCCGCCCCGAAGTCGAAAAAGTCTGACGGTCGCGCGCGTGAAAACTTCCTCAAGCAATACGGCCAAAGCCGCATCGGGCATCCCCGCTCTGCTGAAGACCGCCGGCTTCAACGCGCTGATCGCGCTGGTGCTGTTCTCGCTGATGGTCGGCGTCCGCACCGAAGCCGGTTCCGACGGCCAGCTCACCTATTGGACGCGCTTCGGCGAGGTCGCCTCCCTCGTTGCCGCGGTATTCGGCGGCTCGATCGTGCTCGAGCTGCTCAAGCAATGGATCGGCCCGAGCGGCGCCGAGAAGCTGGTGCCCCCGGCGGTGCGGAGCGGAATGTCGTTCGTCGGCAGCTATCTCGCACCGGCGCTCCTGATCTTCACGCTGCTGGTGCCCGTGATCTTCTACGACCAGCGCTACATCCTCGATCTCGCCATCCTCGTGCTCACCTATGTGATGCTGGGCTGGGGGCTGAACGTCGTGGTCGGGCTGGCCGGCCTGCTCGATCTCGGCTACGTCGCCTTCTATGCAGTCGGCGCCTATTCTTACGCGCTGCTCGCCACCAATTTCGGCTGGTCATTCTGGATCTGCCTGCCGCTAGCGGGCGTCCTCGCCGCATTCTGGGGCGTGCTGCTCGGCTTTCCCGTGCTGCGCCTGCGCGGCGACTACCTCGCCATCGTGACGCTCGCCTTCGGCGAGATCATCCGCCTCGTCATCATCAACTGGCAGGATCTGACCGGCGGTCCCAACGGCGTCTCCAGCATTCCCCGCCCCTCCTTCTTCGGCATCCCGCTCGACAACAGCGACAACGGGCTCGCCGCCAGGCTCGGTATCGAATATTCGCCGACCCACCGCATCATCTTCTTGTTCTACCTGATCCTGGCGCTCGCGCTGCTCACCAACTGGGTGACGATCCGGCTGCGCCGCCTGCCGATCGGCCGCGCCTGGGAAGCCCTGCGCGAGGACGAGGTCGCCTGCCGCGCGCTCGGCATCAACACCACGACGACAAAGCTCACGGCATTCGCGACCGGTGCCATGTTCGGCGGCTTTGCCGGCGCGTTCTTCGCGACCCGCCAGGGCTTCATCAGCCCGGAATCCTTCACCTTCCAGGAATCGGCGCTGGTGCTCGCCATCGTCGTGCTCGGCGGCATGGGCTCGCAGCTTGGCGTGGCGCTCGCCGCGCTCGCCATGATCGGCGGGTTCGAGCTGTTCCGAAGCCTCGAGAGCTATCGCATGCTGGTGTTCGGCATGGCCATGGTGCTGATCATGATCTGGCGGCCGCGCGGCTTGATCGGCCATCGCGCACCGACCGTGTACCTGACCAAGGCCCACGCGATCTCATCCGACCTCGTCAAGGAGGGGCACGGATGAGCCGCGACCAGATTCTCGAGGTCGACCGGCTCACCATGCGCTTCGGCGGCATCGTCGCGGTGCAGGACCTGTCATTTGCTGCCGAGCGGAAGAAGATCACCGCGCTGATCGGCCCCAACGGCGCCGGCAAGACGACGGTGTTCAACTGCATTACCGGGTTCTACAAGCCGAGCGGCGGCGCCATCCGCCTCAGCCATGACGACGGCAAGGTGATCGCGCTGGAACGGCTGAACGATTTCCGCATCGCCAAGCAGGCCAAGGTCGCCCGCACCTTCCAGAACATCCGCCTGTTTCCCGGCATGACCGCGCTGGAAAACCTGATGGTGGCGCAGCACAACGCGCTGATGCGCGCCTCCGGCTTCACCCTGCTCGGGCTCATTGGCGCGCCCGTTTACCGCGACGCCGAGAAGCGGGCGATCGATCTCGCCACCGACTGGCTCAAGCGGGTCAATTTGCTCGATCGCGCCGACGATGCCGCCGGTAATTTCGCCTATGGCGACCAGCGACGGCTCGAGATCGCACGCGCGATGTGCACCGAGCCCGCGCTATTGTGCCTGGACGAACCCGCCGCCGGCCTCAATGCGCGCGAGAGTGCCGCCCTGAGCGAGTTGCTGCTGTCGATCCGCAACGAGCTCGGCACCTCGATCCTGCTGATCGAGCACGACATGTCTGTGGTGATGGAGATCTCCGACCACATCGTGGTGATGGACCACGGCGTGAAGATCTCTGAAGGCTCCCCGCGCGAGGTTCGCGACGATCCAAAGGTGATCGCCGCTTATCTCGGCACCGATGAGGAAGAGGCGGCGGCCGTGATGGAGAGCGGGTCGTGACGTCGCCCACTGCCCTGCTCGCGATCCGCGGCCTTCGCGCCGCCTACGGCAAGATCGAGGCGCTGAAGGGCGTCGACCTCGAGATCAATGCCGGCGAGATCGTGGCGCTGATCGGCGCCAACGGTGCCGGCAAGTCGACGCTGATGATGACGATCTTCGGCAAGCCGCGCGCCCGTGCCGGCCAGATCCTGTACGAAGGCCGTGACATCACCGAAGTGCCCACCCACGAGATCGCGCATTTGCGCATCGCGCAATCGCCGGAAGGCCGCCGCATCTTCCCGCGCATGAGCGTGGCGGAAAACCTTCAGATGGGGGCGGACGCCACCGAATGCACTGATGCCGAACGCGAGGCGACGCTACAACGCGTGTTCACGCTGTTTCCGCGGCTGAAGGAACGCTACGGCCAGCGCGGGGGAACCCTGTCCGGCGGCGAGCAGCAGATGCTGGCCATCGGCCGCGCCTTGATGAGCCGTCCTCGCCTGCTCCTGCTCGACGAACCCTCGCTCGGTCTGGCGCCACTGATCGCGCGCCAGATTTTCGATGCGATCCGCACTCTGAACCGGCAGGACGGCCTGACCGTGCTGATCGTCGAGCAGAACGCCAATCATGCGCTCAAGCTCGCCCATCGCGGCTATGTCATGGTCAATGGCCTGATCACGCTGGCCGGGACCGGCGCCGAGTTGTTGCAGCGCCCCGAGATTCGCGCCGCCTACCTGGAAGGCGGCCGGCACGGCTGAGGCCGCCCAAGACGACCCGTGCTGCCGAATGTGGCGAGATATCTCTGCCAATGCCCGTATTTTGCCGGTGACTTCTCCTCGAATTCATTCAAGAATGGCGCCGGTTTGAACCGGGCATGCCCGGTAACTTCCACAGGCGACCACCCTCGAGGTATCTCATGAAATCACTGAAGCTCATCGGTCTGGCATTCGGCGCATCGATCGCGCTGTCGAGCGCGGCATTCGCGCAGGATGTCACCGTCGCAGTCGCAGGTCCGATGACCGGCGGCGAGTCCGCTTTCGGCCGCCAAATGAAGAACGGCGCCGAGATGGCCGTAGCCGACATCAACGCCGCCGGCGGCCTCAACGGCAAGAAGCTCGCGCTCTCCGTCGAGGACGACGCCTGCGATCCGAAGCAGGCGCGCTCGATCGCCGAGAAGATCGCCGGCGCGAAGATCCCGTTCGTGGCCGGGCATTATTGCTCGTCGTCGTCGATCCCGGCGTCGGAAGCCTATGCCGACGGCAACGTGCTCCAGATTACTCCCGCCTCCACTAATCCGAAGTTCACCGACAGCGGACTGTGGAACGTGGCGCGCGTCTGCGGCCGCGACGACCAGCAGGGCCTGGTCGCCGCCCAGTACATCGCCAAGAACTACAAGGGCAAGAATATCGCCATCCTCAACGACAAGACCACCTACGGCAAGGGTCTTGCGGACGAGACCAAGAAGGCGCTCAACAAGGCCGGCGTCACCGAGAAGATGTACGAGTCCTACAACAAAGGCGACAAAGACTTCAACGCGATCGTCTCGCGACTGAAGCGCGACAACATCGATCTCGTCTATGTCGGAGGCTACCATCAGGAGAGCGGCCTGATCCTGCGCCAGATGCGCGACCAGGGTCTCAAGACCGTGCTGATGGCCGGCGACGCGCTCGCCGACAAGGAGTACGCCTCCATCACCGGCCCGGCCGGCGAAGGCACGCTCTTCACCTTCGGCCCCGATCCGCGCAACAAGCCGACCGCGAAGAAGATCGTCGAGGCCTTCAAGGCCAAGAACATCGACCCCGAGGGCTACACGCTCTACACCTACGCGGCGATGCAGGTCTGGTCGCAGGCGGCCAAGAAGGCCGGCACCACCGATGCCAAGAAGGTCATGGCGGCCATCAAGGCCGGCAAGTGGGACACCGTGATCGGGCCGATCGAGTATGACGCCAAGGGCGACATCAAGCAGCTCGACTACGTCGTCTACAAATGGGACGCCAAGGGCGGCTACGCCGCGATCAGCGGCAACGGCACCTAAGCACGCTTGCCGGGGGCCTGAACGCCTCATTCAATCATCATCGCGCCCCGGCTTGGCCCGGGGCGTTTCTTCCTGCGTCAGGGTCAGACGGCTGCAGGCAGCGCGCCGTCCGCCGCGGCTTGGGCCTTCCGCAGTGCTTGAAGAAGATCGTTCGGCCGAAACGGCTTTTGCAGGCAGATCACGTTGGTGAGGTGGGGCGATTGTTCCATGAAGTCCAGCGCCGTCATCCCCGACACGGCAACGACCGGGAGGCTCGGTGCAAGCTCGCGCAGGGTCGCGATGACCTCGACGCCGCTGGTATCGCCCAGGAAAATGTCCACGATTGCCGCGTCGAAGCAGGCCTCGGTGAAGGCTTTCACTCCGGCTGCGCCGCTATCGGCCTCAACGACGTCGTAACGGTTGACGCGCAGCACGATCGCGACCATCGCACGGACGTCCTTCTGGTCGTCGATGATGAGAACGCGGGGCATAGGGAACAACTCCCGGATCCTGAAATCAAAATCCCTGATTCAAACCTGGAACCCGCAGCTGCGGGAGAGCATTATGGCACCGTCCAGTAAAGCGCATCTTACCCGATCCCCCGTGCGCGTTCCCCATAAAATTAAGTAAGCTGTAACCTTCGGTTGAGTCGCGGTGGGTTTTGTCATGATGCGTGCCCAGAACCCGCTACCATGGACCAAAATCGATTGGGCCAAATGAGATTGGCGAAGATGCTCAAGACCGATCTGCGAGAGCTGCACGTGTCCGGGCCGACCGATCGGAACACATTCCTTTCGACGCTGCCGGCCACCCCGAAAGACCGCACCGCAGCATTGGCGATCGTAGGGGTCTCCTCAATCCTGTTCGCAGTGGCCGTGCCATTCGCAGGTATCCCGCTGCTGCCTGTACCAGCCTTCGTTGCGAGCTATCAGTCCGCCCTCGTCGTCGCGGACATCGTCACCGCGGTGTTGCTGTTGTCGCAGTTTGCGGTGCTGAGGACCCGCGCCCTGCTCGTGCTCGCGACGGGCTATCTGTTCACCGCCGCCGCGGCGGTGGTCCACGCCCTCACCTTCCCCGGACTTTTTTCGCCGACCGGGTTGCTGGGGGCCGACCAGCAGACCACGGTCTGGCTCTACATGATCTGGCACGGCGGCTTCCCGCTCTGCGTGCTGGCTTACGCCTGGCTGAAGGAGGCCGACGGCGGCGCCCGGATCGCGGGCTCTGCAACCAAGGCGATCTACGCCAGCGTGGTCGGCGTCAGTGCGGTCATGATCGTCTTGACCTGGATCGTCACTGCCCAGCACGACCTGCTTCCGGTCCTGCTGCGCGACGGCAGTTACACGCAGATCATGATCGGCGTGGTGGCCTTTGTCTGGTCCCTGAGCTTTGCCGCGCTGGTGTCGCTGTGGTTCCGCCGTCCGCATTCGGTCATCGACGTCTGGCTCATGGTCGTGATGTGCGCGTGGCTGTTTGATATCGCGCTGTCGGCGATCGTCAACGTCGCGCGCTTCGATCTCGGCTTCTACGCGGGTCGCGTCTACGGCCTCTGCGCGGCGACCTTCGTGCTTGCGGTGCTTCTGATCGAAAATGTCCGCCTCCAGGCGCACACGCTGGGCCTCGTCGGCAGGCTGCGCCAGCAGTCGGCATTGGATCGCGACTACTATGGCAAGCGCCTTGCCCTGTACGGCGCCGTCGTCGAATCCGCCAATGATGCCATCATCACGAAGACGCTCGACGGTATCATCACGGGCTGGAACAAGGCCGCCGAACATCTGTTCGGCTATGCCGCCGCGGAGGCCATCGGCCAGCCGATCGACATCATCGTGCCGGAGGACCGCAAGGCCGAGGTCAGGGGTATCCTGAACCGGGTCGGCGGCAACGAAACGATCGCCCAGCACGAGACGGTCCGGATCCGAAAGGACGGCCGGGCGCTCGACGTCCTCCTCAATGTTTCTCCGCTGAAATCAGCCAACGGACAGATCATCGGCGCCTCCAAGATCGCCCACGACATCACGGAAGAGAAGCAGGCACGAGAAAAACTGCGCCGCGAGGTCGAGGAGCGGGAGCGGATCTTCGAGACCTCACAGGACCTGATCCTTGTCACCGACGGTTTTGGCAATTTCATCCAGGTCAGCCCGAGCGTGAAGACCATTCTAGGCTTGAGCCCGGACGACATGATCGGGCACAGCGCCACCGAGTTTATTCACCCCGACGACCTCCAGAAGACGCGCGAAGAGATGCGCGCGGCGCGGCGTGGCGCGGTCAAGCGCAGCTTCGAGGCGCGCTACTACCACTACGACGGTCACGAGGTCACGCTGAACTGGATGGGCACCTGGTCCGACCCGGTCAAACGCCATTTCTTCATCGGCCGCGACCTCACCGAGAAGCAAGCCGCCGAGGCGCAGTTCAGGCACGTCCAGAAGATGGATTCCATCGGTCAATTGACCGGCGGTGTCGCGCACGACTTCAACAATGTGCTGACCGTCATCACCGGCACGATCGGCATTTTGGCGGACGCCGTCGCTGACCGTCCCGAGCTCGCCGCCATCACCAAGCTGATCGACGACGCCGCCGAGCGCGGCGCGCAACTGACCAAGCATCTGCTCGCCTTCGCCCGCAAGCAGCCGCTTCAGCCGCGCGAAATCGACGTCAACGCATTGACGCTAGAGGCCGCAAAGCTCCTGCATCCCACGCTCGGCGAGCAGATCACCATCATGCCGCAACTCACCGAGGATGCGTGGCCGGCACTGATCGATCCCGGTCAGCTTTCCACCGCGATCCTCAATCTGGCGCTGAACGCGCGCGATGCGATGCCCGACGGCGGCACGCTGGTGCTGGAGACCCGCAACATCTTCCTCGACGACGGCTATGCCAGCATGAATCCCGACGTACTGGCCGGCAATTACGTCATGATCGCCGTCAGCGACACCGGCACCGGAATTCCGCCGGAGTTGATCGACCGGGTGTTCGATCCCTTCTTCACCACCAAGGAGGTCGGCAAGGGCACCGGCCTCGGGCTCAGCATGGTGTTCGGCTTCGTCAAGCAGTCCGGCGGGCACATCAAGATCTACAGCGAGGAAGGCCACGGCACGAGCGTGAAGATCTACCTGCCACGCTCGAGCGGCGTGCAGGAGACCGAATTCGAGGCGCTGCAGAACGCGCCCGTCACCGGCGGCCACGAAAAGATACTGATCGTGGAGGACGACGCGCTGGTGCGCCAATATGTCGTGACCCAGATCAAGAGCCTCGGCTATACCGCCCTCGAAGCCGCCAACGCGGCCGATGCCCTCGTCATCATCGACGCCGACAAGGACATCGACCTGCTGTTCACGGACGTCATCATGCCCGGCAACATGAATGGCCGCCAGCTCGCCGACGAGGCCGCTCGCCGCCGCCCCGACCTGAAGACGCTGTTCACCTCGGGCTACACCGAGAACGCCATCGTCCATCACGGGCGGCTCGATTCCGGCGTGCTGCTGCTGGCAAAACCCTACCGCAAGTCCGAGCTCGCCAAGATGCTGAGGACTGCGCTCGCGGGTTGAGCCTGCGGCATCCCTGCGATATCGCTGAAGCGAACGCCTTTCAGCCTGCGGAGCCGCCTTGAAAAACCTTCTCACCGATATCGCCGGCGTCCGCGTCGGCCATGCCGAGGATGCGAAAATCGCCACTGGCACGACCGCGATCATCTTCGACACCCCCGCGGTTGCGGCCATCGACGTTCGCGGCGGCGGGCCCGGCACGCGCGAAGACGCGTTGCTCGACCTCGCCAGCACCGTCGATCGCATCGACGCGATTGCGCTGTCCGGCGGCTCCGCCTTCGGAATCGACGCCGGCGGCGGCATCCAGGCTTGGCTCGCCGAACAGGGCCGCGGCTTGCGGATTCGCGAGGCGGTGATTCCGATCGTGCCGGGCGCGATCGTTTTCGACCTGCTCAACGGTGGCGACAAGGCATGGGGACGCTTCGCGCCCTATCGCGATCTCGGCTACGCCGCAGCGTTGGCCGCCAGCGACGATTTCGCGCTGGGCAGCGTCGGCGCCGGCCTCGGTGCCACCACCGCGACCTTCAAGGGTGGACTGGGGTCAGCCTCCGCGGTCCTGGCCAACGGAGTCAATGTCGCCGCGATCGTGGTCGTCAACGCGGTCGGCAGCACAACCGTTGGCGAAGGGCCTTGGTTCTGGGCTGCGCCGTTCGAGGAGAACGGCGAGTTCGGCGGGCGCGGCCTGCCGTCCGCGTTCACGCCGGACATGCTGACAATGCGCATCAAGGGCGGTCCCGCCGCGAGCGCGCGAGAGAACACCACGATCGGCCTCGTCGTCACTGATGCCACGCTGACCAAACCCCAGGCCAAACGTCTCGCGATGATCGCGCACACCGGCTTCGCACGCGCGATCTATCCGGTGCATGCCCCGACCGACGGCGACGTGCTGTTCGCCGCCGCAACTGGCGAGAAGCCGATCGAGCCGCTGGTCGGCCTTACCGAGCTCGGCACGGTCGCCGCCAACGTGGTGGCACGCGCAATCGCACGCGGCGTCTACAATGCGACGGCGCTGCCCTTTGCCGGCGCGCTGCCGGCGTGGAAGGATCAGTTCGGGTAGAAACGAAACGGCTGACACGGCGTTACCCTGGCGGACAAGGTGCACAGCCATGCCGTCTTCCGTGATCCGCTTTTTCCGCTACGCCCCCGATAGGCGCGAGCTGACGGTGACTTTCGTCAGTGGACGCCTCTATGTCTACGCGGACGTTCCGCCCGAGGTCGCCGCCGCGTTCAAGAATGTGCGCTCAAAGGGTACGTTCTTCAACCGCGAAATCCGCGACCGTTATGTCTACCGTGACATCACTCACGAATATGCGGGCTAGCCCTGAGCAAGGTTACACGCTCATCGACATCGATGAACCGACAGTCGCTGAGGCGCCTTGTCCCTGCCCGCCTTGCCGCTGCATCAACTGCGCGAACAGATCGTACGCCGAATTACGGGAGCTGGAGGCGCCCGGGACCGTCGTCGACATCTTGAAGCCGTCGGCGTAGGTGACGGTGGTGGTGGTCGAGCCGTCGGCGCCGGTCGTCGAGGTCGAGGTCGAGCCGCCGCTGGACGGCGAGGAGGAATTCGAACCGCTGCCGGACGCATCGCCCGCACCTTGCGCGTGATGGTGGCCGCGATGGCCGCTCTTCAGTGCCTTCGACATCTCATCGAGGCTGACGCTGCCGTCGGAATTCGAATCCAGCTTCGAGAAAACGTCGTCGGCCTGCGCGAGGTTGGTGCCGCCGGCGCCGAGCGCATTCTCGAATTCCGACTTGGTGATCTTGCCGTCGCCGTCGCCATCGATCTGCGAGAACAGATCCTTCAGGGCGGCGTCGCGGCGCGTCGAGGACGAGGACGTCGAGCTCGACGAGGTCGAGCTGGCTGTGCTGCTCGTAGTGTCCGAGGATTGGCTCTGCGCGGCGAACAGCGCGTTCATCGTCTCCGGCGAAATCTGCGGGGTCTTGCCCGCATTGACCGACGAGGCCGCGCCGGTCGTGCTGTTGCTGCCGCTGTCGATCGCGAACGGATTGGTCGCCGGCTTTTGCGAGGATCCCGTCTTCTGCGTCGACGAGGACGATTTCGAATTCGTCAGCGACTGGATCGCGTCGAGCGCGCTCGATACGGCCCCAAGAGCGAACAACATTGCACAACTCCAACCGATGCGGCATGCCGCGGCCAATGTTCTGTTCAGGTGAAGTCAGCAAGCGCCGTGCCAGCGCAAAAAGCTCAATGAAATCCGCTTTCACGCACTTTGCACGGCCCGGAAACACCGGCAATTCATGCCGGTCGCGGCAGAAATTTCCGCCCACAGGAAGCACTGCGCCCCTGCATTGCCCGGCTGAGAGGCCCATGTTAGGCGAGTCCATCTTTCACGGCCGCCACGGGAAACCGCCATGACCCAAGCCTTCGCCCCCCGCCCCCTGGCAATCGCGCCTTCGATCCTGGCCTCGGATTTCTCCAGGCTCGGCGAGGAGGTGCGCGCCGTGGACGCCGCCGGAGCCGACTGGATCCATCTCGACGTCATGGACGGGCACTTCGTTCCCAACATCTCGTATGGCCCCGACGTCATCAAGGCGATGCGCCCGCACACCAAGAAGATCTTCGACGCGCATCTGATGATCTCGCCCTGCGATCCCTATCTGGAGGCCTTCGCGAAAGCGGGCTGCGACCACATCACCGTGCATGCCGAGGCCGGTCCCCATCTGCACCGCTCGCTTCAGGCGATCCGCGCACTCGGCAAGAAGGCCGGCGTTTCGCTCAATCCGGGCACACCGATCAGCGCGCTCGAATACGTTCTGGACCTGGTCGACCTCGTGCTGGTGATGTCGGTCAATCCCGGCTTCGGCGGCCAGGCTTTCATCCCCTCCGCGATCGGCAAGATCCGCGACATCCGCGCGATGACGGCGGGCCGTCCGATCGACATCGAAGTCGATGGCGGCGTCGGCGCCGACGTCGCAGGTCCCCTGGCCGCGGCCGGCGCCAACGCCTTCGTCGCGGGCACGTCCGTGTTCAGGGGCGGCACGCCGGACGCCTACAAGACCAACATCGCCGCAATCCGCAACGCCGCCGCGGGCGCGCGCGGCGAGGCGATCTGAGGCCTCACGCACTTTCGCAAAGGTGCGGCTTCTACGGGTGTTGCGGCGCGCAACGCCTAAACTTGCAACCTTGATCCGTACTCCTCCGGGCTTCCCTGATTCGCGCAAATCACTGCAAGTGATTCTTGCCTGTTTTCGCGGGAGCACATCATGACGACGACCCTGGTTTGGACTGGCGTGGCGTTGTGGCTTGGTTTCAGTGCGTTTGTTGTGTTTGGTCCATCGGTCGGTCCGGTGAAGGTCTCGGCGCGCCCGACCCGCATCGCCCGTCGCGACTGGTATCGGGCCTGACCCCATGCAGATCGCGCTCGTGAAGCGTCAGCCGAAGCGCCGATGCCGAATCCCACGGCGCCCACATCCTGACCTCGATTTTTTCTTCGGTCGGCTCGAACGCACCGAAGGCGAGATGCGCGACGACACCGGGCCCGAGGCGGACCTGGATCACCCGCTCCGGTCACCGCGCCGGCATTGAATTCTTGTCTGGATCAAGCCCATGAAGCCGCATTGCCCGAACTGCCTGAAGGAAATGACCAAGGCATCCGCGTCGCGTAACCTGTTCAACTGCGAGCCCTGCCGCGAGATCATCCAGTTCTTCGGCGGCAGCGCGGATCACGGCGAGCCCGGCCCGCAATTCTCCTGGCCGATCCGTCGCAAACGCTCCGTCCACACCGCTCACGCGGCCTGAACCTTCCAAGATCCAGAGCACCGGCCTATCCGGCCTCTTCGCCCCCATCCGCAGCCATTCGCGGCGGGCGCACCACGGTGACGGTGCAGGCCGCTTCCGAGGCCACCTTGGCCGAGACGCTGCCGAGCAGCGTGCGGCGGAACGAGGTCTGCCGCGCCCCGAGGATGACGTGGTCGACGTGGTTGACCTCGCAAAACTCCAGGATGGCCGCGGCGGGATCGACGGCTTCCAGCACGTGAGCCGACAGCCGGCTCTCATCAAGCTTCAGCGGCGTGGCCCAGTGCCGGAGCGCCACCAACCGGTCGATATGCTTGTTGGAGCCCTGCTCATCCAGCGTCCTGTCAATCGCGATCCGGTTGAGCTTCAGCACGTTGAGACAGGCGAGCCGCGCCGACGGCAGCGTGGCGAGAATGCGTTCCGTCGTCACGCGCAGGGCCTCGTTCAACTCAGGCTCGCCTTCCGCCGTATCGAGCGCGACCGCAACGATCGGGCTCGATGCGATTTGGGCTGCGACATCCGATTTCGCGCGGGGCGCCATGACGCCCTGGTTGAACCGGCGGCGCCAGGCGACGCTGAGCGGATCGCGCTTCAGCCGCTCCGATCGCATCGTGAGCCTGATCTGGTCCGGATGGGTCAGATCGAAGGCGAGCTGCGACGCCGTCGGATAGCGCCGCACCGGCTCGATCTCGAGGCACCGCAGCACCACCTCCTGAAGCCAGGGCGGATAGTCGGCGCGCAAGCCGCGCGGCGGATGCGGATCGCGCCACAGCCGGCGCCGCATCGCACGCAGCGTCTCGCCCTCGCCGAACGGCCGCTCGCCGGTCGTGAAGAAATAGAGCAGCACGCCAAGCGAGAACAGATCGCTGCGCGGATCGTCGCGCACCCCTGACAGCCGTTCCGGCGCCATATAGGGCGCGGTGCCGTAAGGCAGGCGGAATTCCTCCTGCAACAGGTCCGGCAGATGGTTGTGATGGGACAGGCCATAGTCGATCAGCACCGCCTCGCCGCTCTCGCGGAACATGATGCTGCTCGGCTTGATGTCGTGATGGATCACGTTCTGCCGGTGCAAATCCGCAAGCCCCGTCGCGATCCTGGCGACGAGTTGCCGCGCCTCGTCATACGGCAGCGGCAGGTCGGCAAGCCGCTTGTAGAGCGTGGTCCCGGAGATGCGCTCGATCACGACGTAGGCCTGGTGGGCGAAATCGCCGGTGCCGAAACAGGAGGGTACGTGCGGCCCAGCCAGCCGCGGCAGGATCATCATCTCCATTTCGAAGGAGACGATCGCCGCGGGGTCTTCGCCCTCCGATACCCGCGGAATCTTCATCAGCAGCGGCACGTCGATGCCGGGATGGATGACCGACCACAGCGTCGCCATGCCGCCAGCATGGACGCATTCGCCGATCGTGTAGCCGTCGATCTCTGCGCCTGATTTGACGAGGGGTTTCGGCATCGGCCTCTAGCGCCCCTGCGACAGCCGGTCGGCGAGCCAATGCGGCAGGCCGTTCTCACGGATCCGGTTCGCGGCCGTCTCGACATCGTAGGGCGCGCGGCAATAGGTGATCAGACACGAGACCGTGTCGAACAGCACGAAAGCCGCGGATGGATCGCTGTCGCGCGGCTGGCCGACCGAGCCGAGCACCGCAAGCCATTGCCGCCCGCGCAGCAGCGGGACCGAGACGTCGGTCTTGGGCACGAGCCCCGACATTTTCGCCGTCACCGACATCGAATAGATCGCCGGGCGGTGGATGTGGCCGCAGAACGTGACATGAGCCGGCGTCGCGATCAGGCTTTTGGCGGCATCCGCCGTCGATCGGACATAGTGCCAGCTTCGGGGGCTGGAGGCTTCCGAATGCACGAACAGGCGATCGCCGTCCTCCACCACCATCGGCAATTCCGCCAGGAACCGCCGCTGCGCGGTGTCAAGCCGGCCGCGGGTCCATTCGATCGCGACTTGCGCCTCGGCATTCATGGTCTCGGCGGAGGAATTCACCGCCTGGTCATGATTGCCGCGCACGGCGATGGCGCCCTGGGCGACCAGCTCCATCGCGGTATCCACCACCCATTCCGGATCGGCGCCATAGCCGACGAAGTCGCCAAGCAGGATGAACCGCTCGGCGCCACGCGCCCGCGCGACCTTCAGGCACGCCTCGAAAGCCTGCCGGTTGCCGTGGATATCCGAGAAGACAGCGAGAAGCACGCACCCTCCACCCCAAAGGTCTTATCGGAAGCCGATAAGGCCAAATTGAGGGACGTCAAGATGCGCCTGCGTGGATCTGTTTTCCAACGGGCTTCTGCGGGGATGGTGAAGGGCCTATTGCTCGTCCTTCGGCGGCATCCGGGGCGGCGGCAGTGGCGTGAACACGGCGCCTTGCGCACCCGCCTGCGGAGCGCTGAACTCGCCGGTCGAGGAGTCTCCGCCACTCGTCTCCATGATGGTCTTGGGCGTCACATATTCCCGCACCATGTCGATCAGGCTTCCATCGCCGCCGCCGAAATCGGCGGCGCGGCCGCCTTGCGGATGTCCCAGCGCGATCTCGTTCTCCGCCGCATGGGTCTTGTCGGCCAGCCTGTCATTGTAGGGCACACGAAAGGCGCGCGGTATGCCGCTCGGGCGATTGTCCTCATCCAGCCGCTCGACCCACAGATAGATCGAGCCGGGATCGCCTTCCAGCGAATGCGGCTCGACGATGCGGGCCTTCAGCAGTTTGAAGGAAGTCGGCAACCGGTCGGCGCTGGCCCAGCCGAGCAGCCCGCGCATTTCCGTGAAGCTGACGACATAGAAGGCGCTTGTCACGACCACCGCAACCGCCTTCAACGACCAATGCAGCCGCGCATAGACCAGCACGACCAGCAGCAGTGCGCCGATGACGGCGTAGGCTATCGACAGCGTCAGGATGACCGTCTGCAAGCTAGTCACGGCGCACCCTCGTAGCGTTCTTGCTCACACCGGTGCTCGGGTCGAGATCGGCGCCATTGCGCCAGCCGCTGCGGAACGTCTCCAGCAGCGATTTCGGCCGCTGGTCCACATTGACGACCTTACCCTCGGCATCGAGCCGGAACCGCACCGCGGTCTTCTCGTCGCCGGTGTGGTCGAGAGTGAACTTGTTGTCGAAGACCACTTGCGCTGTCGGATTGAGCTTCTGCACCTTCACATTGGCCGTGACGGGTTCGCCGGTCGTCGCGACGAAATGTGAGACGTTGACGGTGTATTCGCCGGCAATGATGCCGCGCACCGTGACGATCTCCTCGCGAATCGGCGAGGCAATCTTCTTGCCGTTGACCACGATGAAGTCGTTGGCTCCGCCGCGATCGTCGCGGTCGAGCGTGAGGAAGCCGGCCTCGCGGTGACGATACCAGGCGATATTGCCCACGGGATCCTGCACGAACAGGTCGAGATCGTCGGGATGGCTGTCCGGCCAATCCAGCGTGATCATGAACTCGGCTTTGGAATCGATCTTGCCGTCCTTGGCGTCCGGCGAGACCGCGAGCAGCGCGAGGAAGAACAGGAAAGCGATCACCTGGAGCGCCTTGAACAGCATCACGCCCAGCGGATCGAACGGCTCCTCGCGCGGATAGAGACCGAAATCATCCATCATGACTGGGTTCCGGCCCCCATGATTCCAGAACCCGAGATTCCAGAACCCTTGGTTCCAAAACCCTTATGCTCCAGTACCGGCGTCACATAGGTCTCGGTCAGCACCACCGCATCCGAGAACACCCGCTGGGTCGCGGCATCCAGCATGTAATACTGGATGCGGACCAGGATCGAGCCGACGAGGCCCGCCAGCGTCGTGTACATCGCGACCGCCATGCCGTCGCTCATCAGTCCCATCGAGGATCGCATCGCGACCTTGTCGGCGGCATCCAGCCCCGCGATCGGCGCCAGCATGATGATGAAGCCGACGATGGTGCCGAGCAGGCCGAGCTTCATCAGCGTATCCGAGACGAAGGCCCCGAACCCGTTGGAGCCGCGCAGCCGGTCGGCGAGCGTCCGCAGCAACAGCGTCTGGTCGAGCGGGCGGTAGTCCTGCGCCGCGGCCTTGGTCACGAGGCTCTCGATGTGGTCCCGCACCAGCCCGCGTGGCAGCGCGGCTGCGCCGGCGTCGAGCGCCCTGCCGCCCTCTGGCGCCGCGAGCACCGCGCGGCAGCGCCGGGCCGCCGCGCCCTCACGGGCAATGGCCCGCGTGCGCAGGAAGCAGTGACCACAGGTGAGCACATAGAGCAGCGCGATCACGCTGGAAATGTAGGTCCGGTCCGAGGTCAACATCAGACGGATCAGGCCGAACCGCCACAGCAGTACGACGGCGAAGATCGAAAGCCCGGTGAAGATCATCCAGAACAGGAGCGCGCTGCGCTCGGATGGGTCGGCAGCAGGCCCCGCGATCGGCCCAATCGTCATCGAACTCATGCTGCACTGCTCCTGGCCTCTAAAGATTGGCCTGCCGCGATTTCCCGCCCATTAGATCAAAGCCGCCGCGCCCGGTCCAAAGAGCCATGCCCAATCCGGCTTGGGAAATTTGCCCGAGCTGCCATCTTGCCGTGCCTCGCAATTGGCAAGGCGCGGCGACGTTGTTAGGCTGACCTTACCAAACTTTGGGGTGATCGCATGCGCCTTGTGCTTCAGCTCGTCGCCCGTCTGTTTCTCATCGTCGCGCTCTGCCTTGGGGCGGCGACCATCTGGGCGACGTTCGACGCCTATCGCAGCGTCGACCGGGCGACTGCGGCCTCGGCGCAGCGGGTCGCCCAGGCGCTTCAAGCCCTGTACTGGCACGAATTCCTGTTGCGCAGCAGCAGAACACGCGAGCAGCTTCTGCCGGTTCCGGAGTGGCGCACGCTGGAGACGATGAAGCTGATCTCACCCGGTGTCTGCGTCGAATTCCAACCGGCCATCGCATTCGAAAAGCCGCTCTGCGGCCAGAGCGAGGGGCTGGGCAAGGCGCCGCCGCGCTGGTTCGCGTCGATTGTGCCGACCTTCCTCGGCAGTCATGCCGAAGTGATACGGCCTGTCAGTCCCCGCGCGGCGACCGCCGGAACGGTGGTCGCGACGCCGGATGAATCGGCCGCCATCTCGCTCGCCTGGGAATACGTCCTCAACGTGATCGACGTCGCACTTTTGATGGCGGCGGCGATCGCGCTGCTGGCCTCGCTCGCGATCGCGCATGCGCTGGCGCCGGCGCGCACGATCGTGACCGCCTTGCAGCGCATGGCGCGCGGTCAGTATCGCACGAAACTGCCGCGCTTCCGCTCGATGGAGCTGGCGATGATCGGCAGCGCGGTCGGCGAGCTCGGCGGCCGATTGGAGGAAGCGACCGAGCAGCGCGCGGCGCTGACGCGGCGCCTGATCGAGATCCGCGACGACGAGCGCCGCGCGCTCGCCCGCGAGCTGCATGACGAATTCGGGCAAAATCTCTCGGCCATCCTCGCTTTCGCCAACACCATCGAGACGGCGAGCACGAAGGCAGACAAGCGCGACGACATCATGCAGGACGCGCGGATGATCTCGCAGGCCACGCACCATCTGATGGCCTCGTTGCGCGACGCGCTGAAGCGCCTGCGCAATCCCCTGCCCGCCGAGCTTGGACTGGAGGCGAGCCTCGTGAATTTGGTGGATAGCTGGCGCTCACAGAGCGCGGCGCGGCCGACGATCCAGCTCGATCTCAAGGGCGACCTCACCGACATCAGCGGCCCGGCCGCCACCACCGCCTATCGCGTCGCGCAGGAATGCCTGACCAACGCCTTGCGCCACGGCGCGGCACGCGAGATTTCGCTCAGCGTCGAGCGGCGCGCGGGATACGACGATGCGTTGCTGATCCGCGTCGAAGACGATGGCGGCGGCGACGCGGCACGCGTCGCGCAGTCGGCCGGCTTCGGCCTCACCGGCATCCGCGAGCGCCTCGCTGCGGCCGGCGGATCATTGTCGATCCTGCCCGCCCGAGGCGGACTCAGTGTCGCCGCGACCATCCCTCTCGCCGCGTGAGGCCGGGATGAACGAGACTACGGCAACAGGGATCTCCGTGCTGCTGGTCGACGACCATCCGATCGTGCGGCAAGGCTATCGGCGCGTGCTGGAAAGCCAGGGCGATCTGCATGTCGTGGCGGAAGCCGACAACGCCGCGGATGCCTACAGCGCCTTCAAGGCGCACGATCCCGAAGTGGTCTTGCTGGATATCTCGATGCCCGGCGCGAGCGGACTGGAGGCGATCCGCAACATCCGCGCGCGCAGCCCGCGGGCGCGGATCCTGGTTTTCACCATGCACAACGAGGCCGTGCTGGTGAAGGCAGCCTTCAGTGCCGGCGCCAGCGGCTTCGTCACCAAGAGCAGCGAGCCGTCCGCGGTCGTATCCGCGATCCGCAGCGTTGCGCGCGGCGAACGCGCCATGAGCGACGACATCGCGCACATCCTGGCCGAGGACAGCCTGTCGGCGGGCTCGGCGCTGGATCAATTGGGAGAACGCGAGATCGAGATCCTGCGCCAGTTCGCCGGCGGCGCCACGACCGAACAGATCGCAACGCATCTCAATCTCAGCGTAAAGACGGTGCAGAACTATCACTATCTGATCAAGACCAAGACCGGCGCGCGAACGGACGCGCAACTCGTGCGATTGGCGGCCAATTGTGGGCTGACCAGAATCTAGATGTTCGCCCCTCCCTGGAGCCAGGCGCACAGAGCTCTCCTCCGTATGCGGGCGTCTCCAAGGATATTTTGACCGCCTCGCCATGCGGATGGAACGGAGGCCGTCGAACTCCGGTTAGTACAGGAGTGAAGGAGTTCCGCCATGAGTAAGGCTATCCGCGAAGCTACCTATCCCGCGCTCATCACTGTCGGCGAGCTCATCGATGAACTCTGTCGCTTGCCGGACACAGCAACGATTCGATTCCACTGCCCCATGCTCGAACAGGAGCTTGCATTCTACCGGCTTCGAAAGCGGGCGAAGGACCTCGTCGAAATTGAAGTCAATGCGTATCCGGAAAGCCCGCCGGTCGTGCCATTGGCAGGTAACGCTCTTCGCGCGCGGAAAAAGTCCCACCATTCGCGTTCGCTCCGCGATGGTGCTCTCGCCCACAAGGTCGAGGGATAACAAGCGCCGCCCAGGCCGGCTATCGAACGGCCTGGAGGCATTCGGCCTATGCCTTCAACCCGCGCAGCAACAGCGCGAGCGTCGCATCGACGCGCGCCGAGAGATCGGCGTCCTTCCATTCGTCGGCGTGGGCCGGATGGTGGAAGCGGACGGTGGCATCGAAGATGGCGCGCGCGGTGGCCTTGACGTCGCCCACCTCGAACACGCCCTGCTTCACACCATCGGTCAGGATCGCCGCAATCTGGTCGATCATGGTGTCCTTGTGACACTTGACGGCTGCACAGGCCTCGCGCGCCAGAGTCAGATAGGTCTCGAACATCTCGGGGTCGTCGAGCACGCGCGAACGCTTGGCGGCGAACAGGGTGCGCAGCCAGCGGTCGAGCCGCGCCGGGGCCGGGCCCTGCTCTTCGGCGAGCTGGCGTAGCGGCGCGTCGATGCGGTCCAGCCAACGTTTGGCGACGGCCTCGCGCAGCGAGGCCTTGCTCGGAAAATGGCGGTAGACGCTGCCGTGGCTCACATCGAGCGCACGGGCCACGTCGACCACGGTGGCCTTGGCGAGTCCGTAACGCCGCAGCACGTCCTCGGTGACTTCGAGGATCCGCTCCGGCGTCAAGATTACGGCTTCGTTCATGCCAGCACCATGTTCCCGTTGAGGGCTCAGTTACCCGGCGATGGGGCTGCTTCCGAAGCGCCCGTGCCGGTCGTTTCGGAAAGCTCTCGCCTTAATGAGGCAGTTTTGCAGCCTGCGCCGCGATCTGGCGCGCAACCAGTAAATTGAGCCAATGCCCAATCGTCCCGGTCAAATTGATGATTTCGGTCGTCATTGTCGTAAGTCTCCAATCAATTGGCGGTCCCCGTTGTTCAATTGCGACCCTCAATCCCCCATTTACTTGGGACGTCGGGCTCCCGGGATGCCGCCAGACGCCCAATCGGAGCGTCCGAGAGCGGATATACACGTCTCGCTGACAGATTTCAATATCTGTCAGTCAATGATCCGTGATTGACAGTTAATATCTGCGCCCCCTGGGGCGCGGGCCACCCATCGCCCGCCGCGGACGGGCCGATCACCCCGCCCAGCCCAATCATCCCCCGCTACCTTGCCTCCGCCGTTTGTTTCGCCCTCCCCGCTCTGTTAAATCACGGCGTAAAAAACATTCTGGCAGGTCGCCCCCCTCGTGGGTCGCCCGCCCACCTTCCTGGAGCAGTCCAATGATCCCCCGCTATACCCGCCCGGAAATGGCCTCGATCTGGGAGCCGCAGACCCGGTTCAAGATCTGGTTCGAAATCGAGGCGCATGCGGCGGACGCCCTTGCCGAGCTCGGCACGATTCCCAAGGAGGCCGCCAGGACGGTCTGGGCCAAGGCCAAGGACGCCACTTTCGACGTCGCCCGCATCGACGAGATCGAACGCGAGACCAAGCACGACGTCATCGCCTTCCTCACCCATCTCGCCGAGATCGTCGGCCCCGAAGCGCGCTTCGTCCACCAGGGCATGACCTCCTCCGACGTGCTCGACACCTGCCTCAACGTTCAGCTCACCCGCGCCGCCGACCTGCTGCTCGCCGACCTCGACAAGGTGCTGGCGGCACTGAAGAAGCGCGCCTTCGAGCACAAGATGACGCCGACCATCGGTCGCAGCCATGGCATCCACGCCGAACCCGTAACCTTCGGCCTCAAGCTCGCCTATGCCTATGCGGAATTCTCGCGCGCCAGGGAGCGCCTGATCGCGGCGCGGAAGGAAGTCGCGACTTGCGCCATCTCCGGTGCGGTCGGCACTTTTGCCCAGATCGATCCGCGCGTCGAACAGCATGTTGCCAAGGCCATGGGCCTCGTCCCCGAGCCGATCTCGACGCAGGTCATCCCCCGCGACCGTCACGCGATGTATTTCTCGACACTCGGCGTGATCGCTTCTTCGGTCGAGCGTTTCGCGGTGGAGATTCGCCACATGCAGCGCACCGAAGTGCTGGAGGCTGAAGAGTTCTTCTCCGAAGGGCAGAAGGGCTCGTCCGCGATGCCGCACAAGCGCAATCCGGTGCTCTCGGAAAACCTCACCGGCCTGTCGCGCTTGGTGCGCGCCTATGTGACGCCGGCGCTGGAGAACGTCGTGCTCTGGCACGAGCGCGACATCTCGCACTCTTCCGCCGAGCGCATGATGGCGCCCGACGCGACCGTGACGCTCGACTTCGCGCTGGTGCGCCTCGCCGGCCTGATCGACAAGCTGCTGGTGTACCCCGCCAACATGCAGAAGAACCTCGACCGCCTCGGCGGCCTCGTGCATTCGCAGCGCGTTCTGCTGGCGCTGACGCAGAAGGGCGCGAGCCGCGAAGACGCCTACAAGCTGGTACAGCGCAACGCCATGCCGGTCTGGCGCGGCGAAGGCGACTTCCTCCAGCTCCTGAAGAAGGACGCTGAGGTGAAGAAGTATCTCACCGACGCCGAGATCGAGGAGCAGTTCGACCTCGGCTATCACTTCAAGCACGTCGACACGATCTTCAAGCGCGTGTTCGGAGAGAGCTGAACGTCATTCGTAGCCCGGGTGAGCGCAGCGATCCCCGGGACTTCTCTCACATAGATCCCGGATTTCGCTTCGCTCATCCGGGCTACAAATCAAGGCAGACCTTCCCCATGCCCATCGTCAACCGCGTTGCCGCCCTCTCCGACGAAATGGCCGCCTGGCGCCATGACTTCCACGAGAACCCGGAGCTGCAATACGACGTCCACCGCACCGCCGGCATCGTCGCCGACCGCTTGCGCGAGTTCGGCTGCGACGAGGTGGTGACGGGAATCGGCCGCACCGGCGTCGTCGGTGTGATCCGTGGCCGCAAATCCGCCTCGGGCAAGACCATTGGCCTGCGCGCCGACATGGACGCGCTGCCGATCATGGAGACGTCGGGCGTCGCCTATGCCTCCAAGGTCCCCGGCAAGATGCATGCCTGCGGCCATGATGGCCACACCGCGATGCTGCTCGGCGCCGCCAAATATCTCGCCGAGACGCGCAACTTCGACGGCACCGCGGTCGTGATCTTCCAGCCCGCGGAAGAAGGCGGCGGCGGCGGCAAGGCGATGGTCGAGGACGGGCTGATGACGCGCTGGAACATTCAGGAGGTCTATGGCATGCACAACATGCCGGGCCTGCCCGAAGGACATTTCGCGACCACGCCGGGTGCGATGCTCGCCTCCTCCGACAACATCCAGATCACCGTCCACGGCAAAGGCGGCCACGCCGGTGCGGGTCCGCACAAGTCGATCGACAGCGTGCTGATCGGCGCGCAGATCGTCAACGCGCTGCAATCGATCGTCGCGCGCAACGTCGATCCGCTGAAATCCGCCGTCATCTCGATCACGCAATTCCACTCCGGCACGGCCTTCAACATCATCCCGGAGATCGCCGAGCTCGGCGGCACCGTGCGCACGCTCGACCCTGAGGTGCGCGATCTCGTCGAGCGCCGCATCGGCGAGGTCGCCGACAGCGTCGCGCGCGCCTATGGCGGTTCGGCGGAGACCAAATACACGCGCATGTATCCGGTGACGATGAACCATGCGCGCGAGGCCGGCCTTGCCGCCGACGTCGCCCGCGACATCGTCGGTGCCGAGCGCGTCAACGACAAGTTCATTCCCATGATGGGCGCCGAAGACTTTTCCTTCATGCTGGAAGCGCGCCCCGGCGCGATGATCCTGGTCGGCATGGGCGACGGCAACGAGTGCCATCATCCCAGCTACATCTTCAACGACAACATCCTCGGCCACGGCGCATCGTATTGGGCACGCCTGGTGGAGACGCGGATGCCGGCGGGTTAGCGTCGCGTATCGCTACACTCGTAGCCCGGGTGAGCGAAGCGACACCCGGGAACGCTCGCGTCAGACTCGTCGCGGGGGCCCGGATATTGCCGCTGATCCAGGCTAAGATTGCAGGGTGGGTACAACAAACCACCCTGCACCGCTCATCCCTGATATTGCAGCACGTGCATGCCGGCGTTCCAGTCGGAGACGAACATCATCCCGTCGGGCCGGACATAGGCGTCACAGGTCTTGGCCGCGAGCGCGACGTTCGGGCGGGGGTCGATGAGCTTTTTCGGTGTCGGCGGCACCCAATACGCGATCTCCTTCGGTGCGAAGGCGTCCCTGACGTCGAACACCCTGACGCCGGCATTGTTGTAGGTCGCGAAGATCGTCTCCTCGCTCTGGAACGAGCCCGGGCGGTTCTCGTGCAGATTATGCGGCCCGAAGGTGCCGTTCGTGCAGAAATCGCGGTCGCGCGGGGTCGGCAGGGTTGCGATCGGCACCGGGTTTCCAGGCGCGCGCACGTCGAGAACGAAGGTATGGAACAGGCCCTTGGCGCAATTGTCCGCATTGGCTTCGTCCGCGACGATCGCGAGCTGCCGCTTGGGCAGCGGCAACGGCGTATGCGTGCCGCCGGCGAAGGGCGGCGACCAGTTGATGTGGGACAGCAGCTTCGGATTGGTGGGATCGCTGATGTCATGAATGGTGAAGCCGCCATCGCGCCAGGCAGCATAGCCGCGATCACCCGCCGTGATCATGTGATGGAGCGCAAAGCGCTTGCCCTTGGGCGTCGCCGGCTCGCCGGCCGCGCGGTTCATGCCCGGCAGCCACCATTTCGCAACGATCTCCGGCTTGGTGATGGTCTTGAGATCGACCACGCAAAGAATGTGGTCGGTGAAGCCGTCGAGATGCGCCGATACATAGGCATAGCGGCCGCCTGGCCACCACAGCCGGTTGATGCCGAAGCCGGGCATTTCAAGGAACGCGATCTCGCGCATCTCGTTTGGCTTGGAGATGTCGTGGATCGACAGCCCACAGCGAAACTTCTTGGCCTTGGTGATGCTGTCGACCAGCGTGTTCTCGAAATAGCCGCGCATGTTGTCGTAGGACTGCATCGCGACGATGTTGGCGCCGTTCGCAAGCAGCAGCAAATCTTCCGCCACCTGTAAATGATGGGTGCGGGTGTATTGCCCTGCGGTGAAGAAATTGACCGGCTTCAGCGCACGCGGATCGGATGCGTCCAGGATCGTCACACCGTCACTGAACATGTGTCCGACATAGACGTGCTGCCGGTTGAACATTACCTGCACGCTGTCGGGCCGTCCGCCGATGTCGCTATAGGAGATGTGCTTGATGCCCTTGCCGATGCCTTCCGGCGGAATGTCTGCCTCCGAAGCCCCTGCGGACCTCGACCACCCAGGCAGCGCGGCGGATCCGAACACGGCCGACAATTGCTGAAGGTGACTGCGGCGCGAGAGCTCAAGCATCGGTTTCCCCCATTTTTTTGGGAATGATGCTCGCTTGCGGCGGGGCACGCAAGCCTCGTGTCGCCTGCCCTCGCCTCAACCGCAGACGTGTCTGGTCCGGCCGGACATCACCGCCGCCTGGCCGTCAGTTGCAGACCTCGCCGGTGATCTTGGCGCTGGCGTTCGCATTGGGCACCGGCCCGAGGTGACAACCCTTTGCGACCGGCCTGCAGCCGGCGCCGTTGCAGATCATCTGGCCGGAGGCTTGTGACTTTGGTGCCGTTGACTCGGCATTTTTGCGGTCGCTATCGCGCCTCCTCGAATCCTCGCGCGTCGCGACCGGCTTCTTCTCTTGAATCTTCTCGCATTCGTTGTCGTCGCCGACGCGATAGCCGGCGCGGCAGGTGATCTTCGCGCATTGATCGCCGTCGGCCTTGAAGCCGAAATTACACACCAGCGGGCAGACGCGGCCCGGCTTCGCCTTCAGCGCATCGAGCGCGTCGATGCTCGCAAGCTTCGCGTCGAACTGGGTACCGGCATATTTGTTGAACAGCGTCAGCGAGCGCTGCGTTGCGGCGTTCCAGTCGCCGTCGGGGGCGGCCGAAAGACAGCCGACCCGGCGCAGTTCGCTCTGCACGGATTTCGCGAGATCGCCGGGCGGCAGGGAGCTTGGCGGCGGCGACAGCGCGGCGACCTTCCTGCTTTCGGCATCAGCCGCCTGCTTGTCCGTGGCCTGCTTCGCTGCCGCCTCAGCCGCCGCCTTCTCCATCGACCGCTTATCCGCGAGCGACTTGGCCGCGGCAGCTTCCGCCGCCTTGCGATCTCGTTCGGCTGCCTCGGCCTTGGCCTGCTCGATCTGCTTGGCTTTCTCGGCCGCAATTCTCGCCTCTTCCGCGGCTTTCGCAGCGGCGGCAGCTTTCTCCTGCTCGGCCTTCTGGGCTCGTTCGGTCGCGAGCCTCGCCTTCTCCTGTTCGGCCAGACGCGCCTTCTCCGTCGCGAGCGTGCGATCCTCCTCGGCGGCGATCTTCTTCAACTGCACGCGGGCGAGGTTGGCGTAAAAGCCGTCCGGATAGGTCTGGAGGAATGCTTCCCAGGCCTCGCGCAGCCCAGCCTGAAGGGCAAGCTCGTAGTCTTTGCGCACACTGTCCTGTGGATTTGCCTGCGGACCGGCTGTGGCGGCCGGCCTTGCCGGCACCAACGGCACATCGCTGCCGCCCAGGGATCCATAGACATACGGCTCCTGCTTGTTGCCGGTCTTCTTCAAGACGTCGTCACGGACAAACCCGAACGCCTTGCGCAGGTCGAGTCCGGGCTTCGGCAGATGATCGGTCAACGCGACTGCGAACGGGCTGTTGCGGGAGTCGCCATCCGACGCCGTCGATCCCGCCTTGGCCGCAAAGGCGATCATCGTGTTCGGACTGGTCGGCTCGACCTTGGCAAGCCCGCCACCAATCGCGCGCGAGGCCAGGGTGCGCTTCATCGTCTTGGCGAAAGGGTTGTCGCGGCAGGCATCGAGGATGACGAGACGGAGTTGCTTGGCCGGCTCGACGGCATACAGCGCGCGATCAAGCGCGATCGTCTCGTCGAGGACGTCGCCGTCGGTTTCCAGCATGGCATCGGTCGGAACGAGATAGTTGCTGCCGTCCAGCTCGATGCCGTGGCCAGCATAGTAAATCACCGCCATGTCGGCATCGCGCGTCCGGGCCGCGAAGTCGCGTAGCGATCGCCGCATTTCGCTGGCATTGAGGTCCAGCTTGATCTCGACCGTATCGAAGCCTGCATTCCTGAACATGCCGCCGACCAGGCCGGCGTCGTTCACCGGGTTCGCGAGCCGCGGTGCGTTCTTGTAGGCCGAGTTGCCGATGACGAGCGCAACGCGCTTGTCGGCCTGCGCAGGCGCGCTGGCGACGAGAGAGGCAAAAACCAATGCTAGATAAAGTCGATTGATGCGCACGAAAAATCACCTACGGGCTTGATGCACCGACTAATTGCAGACCTCTGCTACATTTCCTTGACCGACCGCCCCAACCGCTCCTCCCGTTCCCCATGAGCCGGTTGCGGCCACGAGCCTGCATCCGGACCGCACCGGACGACAGCCACCTGAGCCACAATAGATCTGGCCCGGTGATCGGGCTTGCGGGCTTGTGGGCGCGGCCTCCCTCTGTTGACGGTCGCTGTCTCGTTTCTTGGGCTCTTCGCGCGTCGCCACTGGCTTCTTGTCGGCAATCTTCTCGCACTCGTTGTCGTCACCGACGCGATAGCCGGCGCGGCAGGTGATCTTCACGCATTGATCGCCGTCGGCCTTGAAGCCGAAATTGCACACGAGCGGGCAGACCCGTCCCGGCTTCGCTTTCAGCGCATCGAGTGCGTCGACGCTGGCCACCTTCGCGTCGTACTTAGTGCCGGCATATTTGTTGAACAGTGTCAGCGAGCGCTGCGAGGCTGAATTCCAGTCGCCGTCCGCAGCCGAGGCAAAGCAGCCGACACGGCGCAATTCGCTCTGCACGGATTTTGTCACATCAGCCGCCGACAATGTGGATGCCGGCGCCGGCGCAAGGGCTGCAACTTTTTGCTCGACCTCAGGCATCTGCCGATCGGCCGTCGGCTTTGCCACCTGCTCTGCCTTCTCGGCGGCCTGCTTGGCGGCAAGCTCGGCCTTGGCCCTCTCGGCGGCCTGCTTCTCGGCCTGCGCTTTCGCCGCAGCGGCTTCGGCAAGCTTCCGCTGGTGCTCCGCCGCGTCCGCTCTTGCCTGCTCGATCTGCTTCTGTTTCTCCGCCGTGATCCGGGCCTCTTCGGCCGCCTTCGCCACCGCGGCCGCCTTGTCCTGCTCGGCCTTCTGAGCACGTTCGGCAATAAGCCTTGCCTTCTGCTGCTCGGCCGCATTCGCTTTTTGCTCGGCCGACGCGCGCGTCTCTTCAGCGGCGATCTTGTTCATCTGGCCCTTGGCCAGATTCGCATAGAACCCCTCGGGATATTGCGCCAGGAAGGCTTCCCAACCGTCGCGCGTGGCAAGCTGCAGCGCGAGTTCGTAATCCCTGCGAATAGAATCCTGCGGATTGGCCTGCGCTCCGGTCGCTGCCGGCTTGGTCGCGACCAGCGGCACATCGTCGCCGCCGAGCGAGCCATAGACGTAGGGCTCCTGCTTGTAGCCGGTGCTCTTGAGCACATCGTCGCGCACGAAGCCGAACGCCTTGCGCAAATCGAGGCCCGGCTTGGGCAGGTGCTCGACCAAAGCGAGGGCGAACGGGCTGTTCCTGGAGTCACCGTCGGACGCGGTCGAACCTGCCTTCGCCGCGAAGGCGATCATGGTGTTGGGGCTGGTCGGCTCGACCTTGGCAAGCCCGCGTCCGATCGCGCGCGAGGCCAGCGTCCGCTTCATGGTCTTCGAAAACGGATTGTCGCGGCAGGCATCCAGGATGATCAGGCGCAGCTGCTTGGCCGGCTCGACCGCGAACAGCGCGCGCTCCACCGGGATGGTCTCATCGAGCACGTCGCCATCCGTCTCCAGCGTCGCGTCAATCGGAATGAGATAGTTGGTGCCTTCCAGCTCGATGCCGTGACCGGCGTAGTAAATGACCGCCATGTCGGCATCGCGCGTCCTGCCGGCAAACTCACGCAACATGCGCCGCATCTCGCTGGCACTGAGATCCAGCCTGACATCGACGGAATCGAACCCCGCCTTCTTGAACATGCCGCCGACCAGGGTGGCATCGTTCACGGGATTGCCGAGCTTGGGCGCGCTCTTGTAGGCGGAATTGCCGATGACAAGCGCGACCCGCCGGTCCGCATGGGCCGGTCCGCAGGCGAGGCCAATGGCCAAAATCAACAAAGCAAATATCCGAAACGGAATCACTTGCGTCCCCCCGGATGCAATTCCACGAGACTATTCGGACCATCGCTCAATTGCCAATTCTTCCTATGTGATATTTGTCACATAAGGTGCTCTATCGGGGGTATGGCTAATGCGGCGAAGCGTCGCCCCGCTTTCGAGCTGAGGGCCGAAGCCGTCTGTTGGTTCCGCTACATTTGCACCACCTCATGACGCATCACGAACGGTGCAAGCAGTGCGTGCACCTCACTCGCGACCGCCTCGCGCTGATCCGCCTGCAGGCCCGCCAGCGTCACGGTGGCGATCGAACCGTGGCTGCCGTGAGCGCCGACCCTGACCTTGCAGTCGATGCCGCGCTCGGCGAGCGGTGTCAGCACCTTCGTGAACACGCGCTGGGCTGCGTCCCAGCGCAGCTGCGGCTTGAACACTTTGCCGACGCCCGTCACCGGCATCGGGTCGATCGGGATGACCTGCACCGGGACAGCCGCACGCTCCGGCGTACGCTCGCGCACCCACGTCTCAAGCTCGCCCGGCTCGACGGTCGCGCCCGGCTTCAGCTGCACGTAACCGACAGGCAACTCGCCGGCATAGGCGTCGGGCTGGCCGACCACCGCGGCAAAGCCGACGGCGGGATGCCGGAACATGATCTCCTCGATCGGCGCCGGATCGATGTTGTGGCCGCCGCGGATCACGAGATCCTTGGCGCGGCCGGTGATCCAGAGATAGCCATCGGCATCGAGCCGGCCGAGATCGCCGGAATTGACCCAGACCTCGTCGACGAAGGCACCCTTGTTGTGCTCGTCGTTGAGATAGCCGCCGAACACGCCGGGCCCGGCCATGATGACGACGCCGATCTCGTCCGGCGCGCAGTCGCGGTTCAGCTTGCCCTCGGCATCGAGCTGGACGATGCGGACTCGCGCATAAGGCATGGGAAGGCCGACCGAACCGAGCCGGATCGGCCGCGACCGATAGGCCAGCGTGTGCACGCTCGAGGTCTCGGTCATGCCGTAGACCTCGACGACCGGCAGCTTGAGCTTGTCCTGGATCGCAGACCCCACCGCGACCGGGATCGCCGAGCCGCCACCGGCTGCATATTTCAGGCTGGAGATGTCGGCATTCCCAGGCGGCACCGCGAGCGTTGCGGCGAGCACCGTAGGGACGCTCGACAGCGCCTCCGGCTTGAAGCGCTCGACCAGTTGCCAGATGTTCTTGACCGCGTTCGGATTGCGCCATCCGCTCGGCGACAGCACGACCAGCGAGCCGCCGGCCGACAGCGTCGTCAGCACCTGCGTCAACGAGCCCCCGACGTGAAACAGCGGCATGCCGAACAGCATGTTGGCGCCTGGCTTCGACTTCAGCAGCAGATTGAGCGCCCAGGCCTGATAGACTTGGTTGGAATGCGTGTGCCGCACCAGCTTTGGCGTGCCAGTGGTGCCGCCGGTGTGGAAATAGGCGGCAATATCGCCCCCTAGAATCTTGCGGCCGCTGATAAGACGGTCTGAAGGCTGCTGCTTGATCAGGTCGTTGAAGGCAAAGATTCCCTTCCCTGGGTCACCGCCACCGAACACCTGCACGATGGCCTTGAGGTGCTTGAGTTGCGGCCGGATCTGTTCGACCTTCTGCCAGATGTCGGTGCCCGGCATCGGCCCGAGCGCCACCAGGATTTTCGTATTCGCGGCCTCGAGGATTTCCGCGATCTGGTGCGGCTCCAGGAGCGGATTGACTGGATTGGCGATGCCGGCGGCCTCCGCGCCGAACAGCGTCACGAAGGCGTCCGGCACCAGCGGCAACATGAAGCTGACGACATCGCCCTTCTCCACGCCAAGTGCGTGAAACATGTTGGCGGCTTGCGTGACGCGCGCGATGAAGTCGCGGTACGTGACCACGACCGGCGTGTCGGAGGGACCGGCATTTTGCAAGAACTGGATCGCCGGCCCGTCGGGGTTACGGGCCGCACCGAGCCTGATGGCGTCGTAAGTGCTCTCGGCCGCGACGCGATCGGCGTAAGGGACCTGCTCGAAGGCCCGAACCTCTGCGTCCGTCGCCAGGTCTGGATAGTCGCTGCCGATGAGCCGATCGAGCGCGTGGATGCCCGCCATGGAATTCCGTCCTCCCTCAGATGCATTTCCCCGCGCCGGGTCTTTTGACTTTTTGGGTTCGCGGGGCCTCGACCGATTGGCCGGCCGAGCAAGGGCAGAATGATCGATGATTTGGCGTTCGTCCATGACCTAACGTCGGCGACAGAAGGGCTCTGGCAAAGGCCTTTGAACCTGCGCGCCCGATCCGGGGACCAAGAACTGGCATTGGACTCACATGCCGGCGTCCTTGCCAGCGCCCTGGCGCAAGACTTGAGGTGATCATGACCACGCCCCCGCGGGATTGCGCTACCCGGCTGTTCATCGCGCTCGCCGTGACAGCGGGGATCATGACATCGGTGATCGCCCTGCCCCGCGCGGCACTCGCCGAGGACAGCCAGCTCGACAAGATGCGCGCCAAGATCTCGGCCTTCATCAGCGACAAGATGGAGAAGCTCGGCGGGTCACGCATCGTCTACAAGGTGGACACCGATGGCCTGCGCGAGAGCGTCGTCACGGATTTGCGCGACGACGTCTACAAGACCCTGCGCGAGGGCAAGATCGCCTTCTCCGGTCTCGCGATCCGCAACGGCGGCGTCGAGTTGAAGATCGCCGACGTCAAAGGCCGCGAGCAACTCGCGCGCAAGCTCGCGTCAGCCGCGGAGGGATTGCCGTCGCATGCACTCGCCGTGACCGACGGCGGCGACGGACTGGTCAGGCTCGCGCCGACCGATGCGGCATCCGCCGCGCGCTTGCACGAACTCGTCGAAGATGCCATCGCCATGATCGAGCAGCGTCTCAAGGAGGCCGGCGTCCAGCTCGCCAGCGTCCAGCCCGATGGGACCGACCGCATCCGCATCTTCCTGCCCGGCGTGATGGAGCCCGAGCGCGTCACCACGGTCTTCGCCCGAAGGGTCAAGGTCGGCTTCCGCCTGATCGACCTCTCGATGCCGCCGGAGCAGGCACAATCCGGCACGCCGCCGGCGGGCACGGAGGTCCTGCCCGGCTTCAAGGACAAGAGCCTTTATCTGGTCGCCAAGGACAGCGTGCTCGACGGCGACGACATCAGCTATGCGGGCCCGGGTTTTGCGAGCGCCACGAAAGAGCCGATCGCCTCGTTCCGCTTCAACGGCCGCGGCACGCGGCGCTTTGCCCACATCACCGAAGAGAATATCGCAAAGCCCTTTGCCATCGTGCTCGACGGCAAGGTGATCTCCGCCCCCGTGATCCGCGAGCCCATCACCGGCGGCTCTGGCCAGATCTCCGGCAATTTCACCCTGGAAGAAGCAAACAGCGTCGCCATGCTGCTGCGCGCCGGTTCGCTGCCGGGGCACCTCGGCCTGGTCGAGCAGCAGGTCGTGCCGCCCGCCGCCAAGCCCTAAGGCGGGGGACCGCCCCACGCCCACACCTGGTCCCGTCCCGCCCCGTCGGCGGCCGGGATCCACCACGCCGAGGCTCGTACCGGGTGGCCCCCGAATCGCGAGCGCGCCGCGGCCATACGCACCGCCAAACTGGCAATTGCCGAAACGCCCGATCAGGCTAAAATTTGCCTCTTGCGGCACGGCGGCCGAAAGCTTCATTCAAGCGGTCGTCGTTCGATTTCGGCTATAGGTGTCGAGAAGACCGACCGTGACTGAAGGCCTTACGCGGGGATAGTACCATGCCGTCCGGCAGCGCAGACATTTCGTCGATCCTCGACCGCATTCTCGAGGCGGCGACGGATAACCTCAGGATCGCGAAAATCCTGGTCCAGATGGGCCTCGATCCAAACAACGTCACCTATGATTCGATCTTCAATCGAATGCTGGAGATCTTCGTCCAGAACATCACGCTGGCCAATATGTTCGCCGCGGTCGGCGCCGGCTTCTTCGTCGCCACCCTCCTGATGCGGACCATGGTGCCGCTGCGCGTCGCCAACATGGTCGGCTGCGCGTTCTTCGCCGTCTTCGGCGCGCTCTCCGCTAACGTCTCGACCTTCCTGCTCTATCTCCTGCTGCTACCGATCAACGCCTTGCGCCTGCGGCAGATGCTCAAGCTCGTCAAGAAGGCGCGCCATGCGGCCGAAGGCGACATGTCGATCGAATGGCTCAAGCCGTTCATGACCGAACGCAAATATCGCCGCGGCGACACGCTGTTCAAACTGGGCGATCCAGCCAAGGAGATGCTCCTGACGGTCACCGGCAAGTTCCTGGTCAAGGAGATCAATATCGAGATCATGCCGGGCGCGCTGATGGGAGAGCTCGGCTTCCTCACGCCGGGCAACCGGCGCACCGGAACGATCGAATGCATCGAAGACGGGCAGGTGTTGACGATTACCTATGACCGGTTGCTCGAGATCTACTTCCAGGATCCGCAGTTCGGCTATTACTTCCTGGTGCTGACCAGCCAGCGGCTGCTGCAGAACATCGATCGCTTGCAGAAGCAGCTGGCGTCGGAGCGCGCGGCCACCACGAACAGGATCGCGTGATCGATTGCGCGTCGCCGCTCAGTTCAGCAGCAACGCCATGCCCGGATCGCCCTTCTGCATCGCACGCCGATAGCCCGCCCGCGCACTGATGCGGCCGAGATATTCGACCACATTCGGACAGCGCTGGAGGTCATAGGGCTGGAAATAACGCATCGTGGTGAGCGAGAAAACTGTCATGATATCTGCGGTCGTGAAAGCGCTGCCCGCAAGATATTCGGCCTCGCGAAGCCTTGCGTCGAGAAGATCGTAGGCCCGATCGAGACGCCCCTTCATCGCGAGCAGGGTCGGATTGTCCTTGGCGAGATCGAGCCGGCTCAGGATCATCATCCGCCCCATGCCGGGTTGCAGGGTGCCATTTGCGAATTGAAGCCAATACAGAAACTGCGCGAAGGCGGGATCAGTGGGACCGAGCACGAGTCGACCGTTGCCATATTTTGCAACGATGTAGTCGACGACCGCGCCGGATTCCGCGAGCACCAGTTCGCCGTCGGTGATCACCGGCGCCGCCCCGATCGGATGCAGTGCCTTGTACTCGGCCGGAGCCAGCATGGTGACGGGATCGCGCGTATAGCGCTTCAGCTCGTAGGGAATCCCCAGTTCCTCACACAGCCAGACGATACGCTCGGACTGCGACTTGCCGAGATGATGGACGGTGAGCATGAGGCCTCCTGGACAGATGATTTCGGCGATTGCGCCGGCATGTGCTTGTCGTGATGCTGCATCATACTCCGTCATTGCGAGCGCAGCGAAGCAATCCAGAATCTTTCCGCAGAGGGACTCTGGATTGCTTCGCTGCGCTCGCAATGACGACGTGGAGAGACCGCCCTACCCCGCCTCGTCCGTCACCATCCGCGCCACGACGCGGTCGCGGCGAATGAAGTGGTGCCAGAGGGCGGCGATCGAGTGAACCGCAATCAAGGCGAGCAGCACATAGGCAAAGAGGATGTGGCGGTCTTCATAGGCGCCCGCCGCCGCGCGATCGGGAGCGGTGAATTGCGGCACGTGAAACAAGCCGAAGAAGTCCGAATAATCAGGTGCGTGCGCACCGGAATGCGCCCAGCCGAGCACGGTGACGACGATGACGGCGAGGTAGAGCGCGCCGTGGCTGACATGGGCCGCGACCTTCTGCCAGCGCGAGGTCTCGGCCGGCATGGTCGGCGTCGGGTTGACGAGGCGCCACAGCAGGCGCAGCACGGTCAGCAGCAGGATCACATAGCCGATATCGGCGTGGATCGAGCGGTAGAAGAAGCGGTCGGGACGCGCCGGGATGTGGTTCATCCACCACCCAAAGCCGATCATGCCGATGATGGTCAGCGCCAAAATCCAGTGCAGCCATCGGGAAATGCTGCCCCAGCCGTTGTTGGTATTTCTGATCATGTCGGCTCTCCGGAGTTTTGCGGGCCTTCCCTATCCGCACCGCAGTACGGCAGCTGATTACCGGGACCATGCGGCAATCGCGAAATCGAATCGTTCCAAATTAGCCCTGAGTGCCCCTGCCGCAAAACCGCCCCAAAAACCGAATGGTAACCATGTCGGGCTAGGGTGATCATGTGACCAATTCCCCGACGATTCTGGTGTTCGATTCCGGCCTTGGCGGGCTCACGGTCCTGCGTGAGGTCGTGGCCGCGCGCTCCGATGCGCATTACGTCTACGTCGCGGACGACGCCTTCTTCCCCTACGGCCACCACAGCGAGGACGAGATCATCGCCCGGGTGGTGCCGTTGATGGGGGAGTTGGTCGGCACGCACGATCCTGACCTCGTCGTCATCGCCTGCAACACGGCTTCCACCCTGGTCCTATCGCATCTGCGCGCCGCTTATTCCCTGCCCTTCGTCGGCACGGTGCCGGCGATCAAGCCGGCCTGCGCGCAATCGAGGAGCCGGCGGGTGTCGGTGCTCGGCACCAAGGGCACTGTGAAGCGCGAATACACCAAGGCGCTGATCCGCGATTTCGCGCTGGGTTGCGAGGTGACACTGGTCGGGTCGCCTGAGCTGGCCGCGCTGGCTGAAGCAGAGCTCAGCGGCTTTCCCGTCAGCGACGACGCCATCCTCGCCGAGCTCGCCCCATGTTTCGTCGGTGATGCCGGGGACGCAGGCGCACGCACCGACACCGTGGTGCTCGCCTGCACGCATTACCCGCTGCTGCTCGACCGGCTGAAAAAGCTCGCCCCCTGGCCGGTCGACTGGATCGATCCGGCGCCGGCGATCGCCCGCCGCGTCTCGGATCTGCTCGGCCCACACGCCGGTGGCATCGCGCAATCCGGCGCCGAAATGATCTTCACCTCGAACCGCGTGCATGGCCTCTCGGCCACGCTGATGCCGTTCTTTGGCGGCCGCATTCCAGCCTGACCTTGCGCCTCGACGGCGCGCTGCTAGGCTCCGCCGTCATCGTTTCCTGCAGGTTCTTCCCATGTCGGTCCCCGCAACGCCGCTCAACCGTCTCCGCCAGCTCTGGCGCGAGGGTCGTCCCGCCTTTGGCGCGATCGCGACGATCCCGAGCGTGCAGACCGTGCAGATCATGGCGCGCTCGCTCGACTGGATCATCGTCGATCTCGAGCATGGCCCGATTGGACTGACCGAAGCACACGCGATGATCGCGGCCACCACCGGCACGCCGTGCACACCGCTGGTGCGGATCGCGGCGAACGAGCCATGGCTTGCGAAGGCACCGATGGACATCGGCGCCTTCGGCATCAATTTCCCGATGATCACCAATCGCGCTGAAGCCGAGAAAGCGGTGCGCAGCGTGCGCTATCCGCCGCGCGGCGATCGGCTCTGGGGTCCGTTCCATGCGCCGTTCCGCTGGGGCCAGTCGATGCCGGACTACATGGCCAGCGCGGACGACGAGATGATCTGCATGATCACCATCGAGCACGTCGACGCCGTCAACCGCATCGACGAGATCATGGCCACGCCCGGCATCGACGTCGCTGTGATCGGCCCGGGCGATCTCGCCACCTCCATCAACAAGCGCGGACAGATGGACGATCCGGAATTGTTGGAGCTGGTGGCGCGGGCCGAGGCCGGCATCCTCAGGAGCGGCGTGCCGATCGGCGGCGTCGCGCGTACCGCAGACCAAGCCAACGCCCTAGTCGACCGCGGCTACCGTGCGATCGCGCTCGGCTTCGACTGGTCGCTATTCCAGCGCGGCATCATGGCGGCCTTCGAGGGGATCAAGCGCTAGCCTTTGAGCCTTGCCGGGAACCACGGCGCTGCTAGGGTCGGCCGTTCCAGGGAGGAAAAACCATGTTCAAAAAGACTTTGCTCGCTCTCGCCTTCACCGCCGTCGCTTTCACGGCCTTCGCCCAGCAGCCCGGTATCAAGCGTACCCCGCTCCAGAAGGTCGAATTTCCCGATGGCTACAACACCATCACCGCCATCGCGGAGGTCCCGGCGGGCGGCGCAGCCGGACGCCATACCCATCCGGGCATCGAGACCGGCTACGTGCTCGAAGGCGAACTCAATCTCCTCATCGACGGGCAGCCGGAAAAGACGCTGAAGGTCGGCGATTCCTACCAGATACCGGCAGGCGTCGTGCATGACGCCAAAGCCCACGGCGATAAGGCTATGAAAGTGCTTGGGGTTTACGTCGTCGACAAGACCAAGCCGCTGGCCTCGCCGGCGCCCTGATGCGGCGAACCGACCGGCCCTACGCGGGTTGGTTCGTGCTAGAGCAGGCGGCGAGCGGGAACCCTGCTCGCTGCACAAACTTTAATCCGGGGAAACTAAAGAGCGATGCGCGGGACGCCCAAGACCATTTCGCTGCCGCGTCGCCTGATTGTCGACCTCATGCACGCGTCGATGGGCGTGCCCTTCGTGTCCCTTTCCCGTTCGCTCGATATCGGCCCCCTGCTGGAGGCCCGCGCGGGCGCGATGGCACCAGCCGGCTGGGCGGCCATGTTCGTCAAGGCTTTTGCCCTCGTCGCCAGGGACGAGCCGGTCCTGCGTACCGTGTATGTCAAATGGCCCTGGCCGTCGCTCTACGAGCTGCCGAAGAGCGTGGCGTCGGTGGCCATTGCCCGGGTCGAGGGCGGCGAGGAATGCGTGATCCCGCAGCGAATCGCGGCTCCCGAGGCCATGACGCTGGCTGCGGTCGACGCCGAGATCCGCCACGCCAAGACCGCCCCGATCGACGAAATTCCCATGTTCCGCAAGATCATGCGGGTGACCCGCCTGCCGCTGCCGCTGCGGCGGCTGTCCTGGGCGATAGGACTGAATTTCGGCCGGCAGCGTGGCAACTGGTTCGGCAGCTTCGCGGTGAGTTCGGTGGCCGCCTATGGCGGCGGCGAGCTTCACCCCATCACACCGGGGCCTTTCATCGTCAGCTATGGGGTGGTCGGGCGTGATCGGACCATCCATGTCGTGATCCGCTGGGATCACCGGGTCACCGATGCCGCCCCGATCGCCCGGGTCCTCACCCGGCTGGAACAGGTCCTGAACACTGAAATCGCTGCCGAATTGCGAGCAGCGGGCCCCAAGCCGATCCGGGCAGTCGGGACGTGATTCCGGGCTATTCGCATTGACAGCGAGCCCCAAATCCCCCTAAAAGCCGCTTGCTCGCGGGCCGATTTCGGCCCGCGAAGCGTTTCGCGACCCGTGGTCCTGTCCCTTAAGCTTTGGGATCGGACCTGTCAGTGGCGGGCTAGCCCGTCACACAGGAGGGCGCGTTTCCTCAAACCAAGTACCTGAAGAGGACGCGATGACTAAGCGCAGTGAGGCGAAGTACAAACTCGATCGCCGTATGGGCCAGAACATCTGGGGCCGCCCGAAGAGCCCCGTGAACCGCCGCGAATACGGCCCCGGCCAGCACGGCCAGCGCCGCAAGGGCAAGCTCTCCGACTTCGGCGTGCAGCTGCGCGCCAAGCAGAAGCTGAAGGGCTATTACGCCAACATCTCCGAGCGTCAGTTCCACAGCATCTATGTCGAGGCCAGCCGCCTCAAGGGTGATACCGGCGAGAACCTGATCGGCCTGCTCGAGCGCCGTCTCGACGCGGTCGTGTACCGCGCCAAGTTCGTCTCGACGATCTTCGCCGCGCGCCAGTTCATCAACCACGGCCACATCAAGGTGAACGGCCGCAAGGTCAACATCTCGAGCTATCAGGTCAAGCTCGGCGACGTGATCGAGGTCAAGGAATCCTCGAAGCAGCTCGCCCACGTCCTCGAAGCCAGCCAGCTCTCCGAGCGTGACACCCCCGACTATCTCGAAGTCGACCACGGCAAGATGACCGCGAAATACATTCGCATCCCGCACCTCTCCGACGTACCGTTCCCGGTGCAGATGGAGCCGCATCTGGTCGTCGAATTCTATTCGCGCTGATAATCGGCAGATCAAAGTTCAAAGGCCCCGGTTTTCCGGGGCCTTTTTGTTTGGGCCGCTACTCCATGTCGCGATCCTCGCGTGCTACAGTCGCCATCGATGGAGATTGATCATGACGCGTCCTCTCGACGAAGCCTTCGACAAGGTTGATGATTGACCTCCGCTACGGCTAACATTGATGGAAGAGGCCGAACTCATAGAGGCAGAAGCTGAGATCGCCCGCGGCGAGTTAGCCAGTGCCGACGAAGTTCGCGCCATGTGGAAGAAACACGGTTTGTGATGCTCTACACCCCTCCCCCGATTGATCCCAAGGCGCCGCCGGTGCGCATCAATCTGCTCTCGGACACGCAGACCAGGCCGACACCTGCAATGCGCGAGGCGATGGCGCGGGCGGAGGTCGGCGACGAGCAGGTCGGCGACGATCCGACCGTGAATGCGCTATGCGAGCGCGTCGCCGAACTGCTCGGCAAGGAAGCCGCGGTGTACATGCCCTCAGGCACGATGTGCAACGTCACCGCGACGCTGGTGCATTGCCGCCCCGGCGACGAGATCCTCGCGCATGAGAGCGCACACATCATCGCCCGCGAAGGCGGCGCGCATGCCGCGATCGGTGGCTTCCAGGTCACGCAATTGAAGGGACCCGACGGCCAGTTCACGCCGGAGACCTTTCGCAGAGCGCTGCATCCGCGCACCCGCTACCAGCCGCCGCAGACGGTGGTCAGCGTCGAACAGACCGCCAATATCGGCGGCGGCACGATCTGGAAGAAGGCCGCGCTCGACGAGATCGTCGCGATCGCGAAACAACATGGCCTCGTCACCCACATGGATGGCGCGCGCCTGCTCAACGCCACTGTCGCGAGCGGCATCTCCCCGCGCGACATGACCGCGGGCTGGGATTCGGCCTGGATCGACTTCTCGAAGGGCTTGGGCGCGCCGATCGGCGGCGTGCTCGCGGGCTCGCGGGCCTTCATCGATGCGGTCTGGCAGTGGAAGCAGCGCCTTGGCGGCTCGATGCGACAGGCCGGAATCTGCGCGGCGGCCTGCATCTACGCGCTCGACCATCATGTCGATCGGCTTGCCGACGATCACGCCAACGCGTGCGCGCTCGCCCGCGGACTGTCGCAGATCGCAGGCGTCGAAGTGCAGGAGCCCGAGACCAACCTGGTGTTCTTCAAGCCCGATGGCTCCGGCATTCCCGGCGACAAGATGGTTGCGGCTCTGCGCCAACGCGGCGTGACGCTTGCGATGATGGATGGCCGCATCCGTGCCTGCACCCATCTCGACGTCAATGCGGCCCAGGTCGAGGAAACGATCGGCTACGTCCGAGAGATCGTGCGCGGAGCGTAGGCCCCGTAGCCCGGGTGAGCGCAGCGATACCCGGGACTTCACTCGCAGAGATCCCGGATGTCGCTGCGCTCATCCGGGCTACGCAAACCGCAAAAAGACTACCGCCCCATCGCCTGATAGATCAGCGTCTTCAGCGCCAGCTGAATCCGGCCGCGCTGCGTCGGGGTCTGCACCATGAAGATCCCGAACAGATCGTCCTCGGGATCGATGAAGAAGAACGTGCCGCCGACGCCGTCCCAGCGATATTCGCCGAGCGGCCACGTTGTTCCGGGGGGCACCGAGGTGCGCACGGCAAAGCCGAGGCCGAAGCCGGAAGATCCGCCCGGATAATAGTTCTGGTCGCGCGCAATCTTCGTCTCCGGCCCGATGTGATCCGAGGCCATCAGCGCGATGGTCTCTGGCTTGAGATAGCGCCGGCCCTCATAAGTGCCGCCGTTGAGCAGCATCTGTGCGAAGCGGGCATAGTCGTCGACCGTGCCGACCATGCCGCCGCCGCCCGATTCCCATCTCGTGGGCCGCCTGATGTCGCGGACCTGCGTCGTCGGATTGATGTTGCGATCCCCAGGCATCGGCTCGGCGATGCGCGGAAATTTGGCGGAATCGGCGATGAAGAACGCGGTCTCGGTCATCCCAAGCGGATCGAGCAACCGTTCCTTCTCGAACTGCAGCAGCGTCTTTCCGGAGATCACCTCGACGACGCGGCCGAGCACGTCGGTGGAGAAGCCGTAGTCCCACACCGTGCCCGGCTGCTCGACCAGCGGCAGCGTGGCGATCTTGGCGACGAAGTCGGCGTTGGTGAGTTCGCTGTTGAAGAGATTGGCCTCAGCATAGAGCTCGCGCACCGCGCCGCCGCCTTGATAGCCGTAAGGCAGTCCCGAGGTGTGGCGCAACAGATCCTTGATCGTGATTGGTCGCTCCAGCGGCTCCAGCGCCAGCGCAACCTTGCCGTCCTCCGCCTTCTTCTCGACGCCAACCTTCATGCCGGCAAAGGCCGGAATGTATTTCGAGACGGGGTCGTCGAGCGAAAGCTTGCCCTCCTCAACCAGCATCATCGCCATGACTGACGTGACCGGCTTCGACATCGAGTAGAGGCGGAAGATCGTGTCCGCGCTCATCGATAAATCGGTCGCGACGTCGCGGACGCCGAAATTCTCGTAATAGACCGGCTTGCCGTGCTGCTGGAGCAGCAGGATCGCGCCCGGAAACGTGCCAGCGGCGATTTCTTTCCGAATGTAGTCGGAGACTTTTGCCAGGCCTTCGGGCGAGAGATTGTGCGCGGCGCGCTCGGAGCCGGCCTTCGCGCCAACGACGCCGAACAGAACAACGAGCGCCGCGACCAGCGCGCGACGCCCGAACATGTCAATTCTCCATCGCTTCATAAACCAGCTGCTTCAATGTTCGCTGCACGCGCTGACGCTCGGTCGGGGTCTGCTCCAGCAGCACGAAGAACATCTCCTGCTTGGGGTCGACCACGAAATAGCAGCCGGAGGCGCCGTCCCATTTCAATTCGCCGAGATCGCCGGGTGGCGGCGGTTTCGCGTTGCCGGGGTCGGTGCGGACCGCAAGTCCGAGACCGAAGCCAAAACCGTCGCCGGGGAAATAGAAATAATCGCGATCGACGCCCGACTTGGGGCCGATCCGGTCGGTCACCATCAGCTTGAACGTCTCGGGCTTGAGAATCGTCTTGCCGTCGAGATTGCCGCCCTGGAGCAGCATCTGCGTAAAGCGCTCATAATCGGCCATGGTCGTGACCATACCGCCGCTGGCGAACTGGATTTTCTTGACGACCGTCGGATCGTTGATCCGCCCGACCCGGAAATCGCTGTCGTTCGGCACCGGCTGCGCCAGCAGCTTCTGCTTCTCGGGATCGGTGACGAAGAAGCCGGTGTCGACCATGCCGAGCGGGTCGAGCAGCTTCTCCCGTTCGATCTCGATGAGCGGCTTGCCGGCCGCGACTTCCATGACCCGCGCCAGGATGTCGGTGGAATGGCCGTATTGCCACAGCGCGCCCGGCTGGTTGTGCAGCGGAAGTTTTGCGATTCGCTCGGCGAACTCCGCGAGGTCGAAATCGCCGGCATAGATGTTGGCCTCGCGATAGGCCTTGCGGACCAGGCTGTCGCCATAGAAGCCGTAGGTGACGCCCGAGGTGTGCGTCATCAAATCGTGCACCGTCATCGGCCGGTTGGGCGGCACCAGCTCGAGCGACTTGGTGCCGTCCTCGGCCTTCTTCTCGACGCCGACTTTCACATTGGCAAAGGACGGAATGTATTTCGAGACGGGATCGTCGAGCTTGATCGTGCCTTCCTCGATCAACTTCACTGCGACGACGGAAGTGATCGCCTTGCTCATCGAGAACAGGCGGAAGATCGTCTTGTCGGTGATCGGCGCGTTGCTGACCGCGTCCTGCACGCCGAAGACTTCGTGGTAGACCGGCTTGCCATGTTGCTTGATGAGGACGTTAGCCCCTGCGATCTTGCCGGTCGCGACCTCGTTCTTGAAGAACTCGGTGACTTTGGCCAGCTTGTCCGGATTGAAATGCGCGCCGGCCGGAATCTCGTAAGTGCCCTCCGCCCGCGCGAACGACATCGTACCCAACGACACAAGCGCGGCGCAGGCCAGCGCACGCAGTCCAGACTGTGAAATCATATCCCCTCCCCGGAACATGGCCCGGGGGAGTGTACCGACCGCGTCATCAACCACAAGGGCCGCCGTACCGCGCCAAAACGTCCGCGTGGAGCGCGGCGCTCTTTTCCGAGAAACAACAAAATATGACGTCGACGACCAACGGCGCGGCCGGCAGGGCTTCGATGGTCGCATGGACCGCAATCTTCGCGGCCTGATCGGCCGGAAAGCCGTAAACCCCGGTCGAAATCGCGGAGAATGCCAGGGAGGTCAGGTGATTGGCGCCGCAGAGCTCAAGCGCACGGCGATAGCAGGAGCCCAGCGCCTCTGCCTCACCGCGGGTGCCGCCGTGCCAGACCGGCCCGACCGCATGGATCACATGGCGCGCAGGGAGATGGTAGCCCTTCGTGATCTTGGCATCGCCAGTCGGGCATCCTCCGAGCTTCCGGCACTCGGCTAGAAGCTCGGGCCCAGCCGCCCGATGGATCGCGCCATCGACGCCGCCCCCACCCAGGAGCGACGTGTTGGCCGCGTTGACGATCGCGTCAACGCTCAGCGTGGTGATGTCAGCTACGATGACCTCGAGCTCCGCGCCGCCGATCCGGCGCGTCAGCCGGGTCACGTATCAGGCCGCGACAGCGACGCCCTTTTCGGAGAAGAGCTGCTGCAATTCACCGGCCTGGAACATCTCGCGGACAATGTCGCAGCCGCCGACGAACTCGCCCTTCACATAGAGCTGCGGAATGGTCGGCCAGTTCGAATAGTCCTTGATGCCGTTGCGCAGTTCGGCGGATTCGAGAACGTTGAGGCCCTTATAGCCGACGCCGATGTGGTCGAGGATCTGGACGACCTGGCCGGAGAACCCGCACTGCGGAAATTGCGGTGTGCCCTTCATGAACAGAACCACGTCGTTCGACTTCACTTCGTTGGCGATGAATTCCTCGATGCTCATATCCGTGTCCTTATGGGGCGGAGCCCACTCCAATCGCTTCGGGCTGGCTCCGCCGATTTAACCCGATACCTGGGTATATATGTAGCCCAAACCGTTGTGCATCCAAAGTAAAATGCCGGCGAGCGGCCCTTGGGTGGGCCCATCTTGGCTGCACCGGCCCATTGCATGATGCCACGAATATCATAGCTGGGGAGGAGTTTCATACCGTCACGGAGCCCCTATCTAGGACGAACCCGGCGTTTTGGAACCCGACAACGCCAACAACGTTCTCTTGTCCTGTCTGGAGAAAAACGTGACGAACCAAGCCTCCGCTACGGCCCCCGCCCCGTCACCGTCGGCCGATTTGGGCGGCCTTGCCCAGAGGCTGGAAGACGCGTTTCTCACCGTCCGCGACGAGACCGAACGCCGGGCCGCGCCGCTGTCGCCGGAGGATCAGCAGATCCAGTCCATGCCGGATGCGAGCCCGACGAAATGGCACCGGGCGCACACCACCTGGTTCTGGGAGCAGTTCGTGCTCGGCGAGCATTGTGCGGGCTACCGACCCTTTCACCCCGACTTCGCCTTCCTTTTCAATTCCTATTACGTCAGCGCCGGCCCGCGCCATTCTCGCAATCACCGCGGCGATATCACCCGTCCGAGCGCCGATCAGGTCGGCGCTTATCGAAAACATGTCGACGCTGCCGTCGTGAAATTCTTCCGCGACGCCGGCGAGGACAAGCTTCGCGAGATCGCGCCGCTGGTCGAGGTCGGCCTCAACCACGAGCAGCAGCATCAGGAGTTGATGTTCACCGACATCCTGCACGCCTTCGCGCAGAATCCGATCCCACCGGCCTATGATCCGGACTGGCGCTTCCCGACTGCGACGCCAGCCAGCGAGGATTGGCTGACGTTGAACGAAGGCATCCACACCGTCGGACATGTCGATGACAGTTTCCATTTCGACAACGAGAAGCCGGCGCATCGCGCCCTCGTCGGCCCGGTCAAGATCGCACGCAATCTCGTCACCAATGGCGAATGGCTCGCCTTCATGCGCGACGGCGGCTACCGGACCGCGACGCTGTGGCTGATGGACGGTTTTGCGGCCGTCAACAACGAGGGCTGGGACGCCCCCGGCCATTGGCGCGAGGTCGACGGCCAATGGCATGTGATGACGCTGGCCGGCCTCAAGGCGGTGGATCCCGCCGCGCCCGTCTGCCACGTCAGCTATTACGAGGCCGACGCCTTTGCGCGCTGGGCCGGAAAACATCTGCCGACCGAGATGGAATGGGAGGTCGCGGCCCGCGCGGGCCAGCTCAACGATGCCTTCGGCATCGTCTGGCAGTGGACGCGCTCGTCCTACTCACCCTACCCCGGCTATCGCGCCATCGAAGGCGCGCTCGGCGAATACAACGGCAAGTTCATGGTCAACCAGTTGGTGCTGCGCGGCTCTTCGCTTGCAACCCCGGAGGGGCACAGCCGTATCACCTATCGCAACTTCTTTTATCCGCACCACCGCTGGCAATTCACGGGACTGCGGCTCGCCGACTACGAGTAAAATTCTCATCCGACGACAAATGCGCGCCGGACAGCGCGTTCAGGAGAGTATCATGAATGTGCACGCCAGCGCTTTGGCCGAAGCCCATCTTCCCGACGAACAGACCACCGCCTTTGCCCGCGAGGCCATCGAGGACCTCTCGCAGCAGCCTAAAAAGCTGTCGCCGAAATATTTCTACGATGCGGCCGGATCGGAATTGTTCGAGGCGATCACGCGGCTGCCGGAATATTACCCGACGCGCACGGAGCTAGCGATCCTGAAGGAGCGCGGCAGCGAGATCGCAAAAATCATCCCGGAGCACGCGGCCCTGGTCGAATTCGGCGCGGGCGCGACCACAAAGGTCCGCCTGCTCCTCAACCACTGCAAGTTCGCGGCCTATGTGCCCGTCGACATCTCCGGCGACTTCCTGACGGCGCAGGCGAACGGCCTGAAGCGGGATTTTCCGTCACTCGGCATCTACCCGGTGGCGGCCGACTTCACCACGCCGTTCGAGCTACCCAAGGCGGTGGCGACCATGCCCAAGGTCGGGTTCTTCCCGGGCTCGACCATCGGCAATTTCGAGCCGCACGAAGCACAGGCCTTCCTGAAGAGCGCGCGCGCTATTCTGGGCCGGGGCGCGCAGATGATCATCGGCGCCGACCTCGAGAAGGAGGAGCGCCTGCTCCACGACGCCTATAATGATGCCGCCGGCGTCACCGCGCGGTTCAACCTCAATGTGCTGGTGCGGATCAACCGCGAGCTCGGCGGCAATTTCGACCTCTCCGCCTTCACCCATCGCGCGATCTACAATCGCGAGCGGCACCGCATCGAGATGCACCTGATCAGCAAGAAGAGCCAGACCGTGCGCCTGCTCGGCACCAGCTTTTCGTTCCGCGCGGGCGAGAGCATCCACACCGAGAGCAGCTATAAATACAGCATCGAGCGCTTCGCCGCGCTGGCGCAGGGCGCAGGTTGGCGGGTGCGCGAGAGCTGGACGGATGCCGCGAAGATGTTCTCGGTGCACGCGCTGGAGGCGGCGGAGTAGAAATTGCTCCGTTTCCTGCGACGCACCCTTCGAGACGCCCGCCTTAGGCGGGCTCCTCAGGATGAGGACGGAGTGCGTGGCAGCAGGTTCAAGGGCACCAGCGATGATTAGCCTCGTCCTGAGGAGACCGCGGAGCGGTCGTCCGAAGGAGGAGGCGTTCAGTCAGGCGCTACCGCGGTCCGTGCTCTGATGCTCCCCGGACCCTTCCGTCGCGGATCCCAGCGACACCGACTCCCAGACCGCAACAACGATCATGATCACGGTCGCCGCGACCGACAGCCATAGCGGCGACAGTTCGGCGGCGAACCACCACAGCACCAGAAGCAGAATGATGCCGATGCCGTGCGAGAGCTGGAGGAAGCCGCGGATCGCGTGCTTGAACAGGATGGTGCCGACCAAGAACAGCAGCGGCCCGCCGATCGTGCTGACGATAGTCCTGATATCTGAATGTCCGACCGGGTGCTTCAGCACCAGCTCATCGGAGACCGCGGTCAGGATGATGCCGGCGACGATCGGCATGTGTAGATAGGTGTAGGCGAGCCGCGCCAACCGGCCGGATTCTGCGGATTTCGAGATGCGCTCGGCGCCGGCCTCGGCACCCCTGTGGAAATAGACCCACCACATCGCGATGCTGCCGACCAGCGCGGATATGAAGGCCAGCATGTTGTCCGCGGTCCAGTCCAGTTCGGCAAAGGTCGCGCCGTTGACGACGACGGCCTCGCCGAGCGCGATGATGACGAAGAGAGAGCAGCGCTCGGCCATGTGGCCGCCTTCGACCGCCCAGGCCTCGACCGACGAGAAGCCCAGCTTCGGGACCCAGAAGCGCACCGCCGGCGAGACATATTCGATCGTCAGCGCCACGATCCAGAACCATAGCCGCGCCTGGTCATGGGCGAGGCCGCCGAGGATCCAGAAGATCGCGGAGACCGAGAGCCATGTCAGGATGCGGATCGCATTGTGCCGGACCGCAGTTCGATGCCGCGGCGTTGCAAACATCCAGAAGGCGGTGCGCCCGACCTGCATGGTTGCGTAGGCGATCGCGAACCACAGGCCCCGCCCCTCGAAGGCGGTCGGGATCGTCGTCGACAGCACCAGGCCGCCCAGCATCATCAGGAAGATCAGGATGCGGACCGGCGTCAGCTCGGGATCGAGCCAGTTGGTGACCCAGGCGGTGTAGACCCACACCCACCATACCGCGAGAAACAGCACCGCGACGTGCACCGCACCGAGCGGCGTGAAATGGTGCAGCAGCGTGTGCGAGACCTGCGTGATCGCGAAGACGAAGACCAGGTCGAAGAACAGCTCGGCATTGGTGACGCGGCTGTGCTGGTTCGGCAGGATGACGCGAAACATCGCGCCGCGCGGATTGTCCGCAGCCATCGTCATGCCCCCGTCACGATCAGATCAAGCGCCCGGCACCCCGGTTTGCAGCGCCAGCGCATGCAGCACGCCGCCCATCTGGCCGCGCAGGGACTGATAGACGATCTGGTGCTGCTGGACGCGGGACTTGCCGCGGAAGGATTCCGAGATCACGGTCGCGGCATAGTGATCGCCGTCCCCGGCGAGGTCACGGATGGTCACTTCGGCATCGGGAATCGCCGCCTTGATCATCGCCTCGATATCGTGGGCGTCCATTGGCATTCGGGTCGTGCTCCTGTCTCGGCCGCAATCGGCCTTATCGTCGAATCGCTGCCGGGGGGTCCCGGATCTGCAAAGCCAAACTTGCCTGCGGGGCCAAACTTAGCGTGAACGGCCTTCTACGTCACGCCTTGAGGCACTATATCCGTGATCCCATTGCGATAAAGCCACGACAAAGTGCCGCGCGCGGCAGACTGATCGAAAAGGCGTGAAATCATGAAGCTTCCAGGGCCCGACCACCCCATCACCATTACCCCAAATCCCCGGCGCGTCCGCGTCACGGCCGGCGGCATCGTGATCGCCGAGACCACCAAGGCGCTGACGGTGAAAGAGGCGAAATATCCGGCGGTGCAATATGTGCCGCGACAGGACGCCAACATGGCGCTGCTGGAGCGAACCGACCGCGTCACCCATTGCCCCTACAAGGGCGATGCCAGCTATTACAGCGTCAAGGCCGACGGCCAGACGCTGGACAACGCGATCTGGACCTATGAGGCGCCCTTCCCCGCGATGACCGAGATTTCCGGTCATCTCGCCTTCTATCCGGACAAGGTGAAGATCGAGGAAGTGGGGTAACTGCTGAGCGTTCGTCATGCCCGGGCTTGTCCCGGGCATCCACGTTCTTGGTCATGCGTGGCGAGTCTGGATGCCCGGGACACGCCCGGCCATGACCGCAGTGATGGCTTCCACGAGCCCCGCTACGCCCTGAATATCGTGAGCCCCAGGATCAGCAGCACCAGGAAGATCACAACGAAAACGTAGAACAGGAAGCGGGCAATGTCGGCGGAAGCGGCCGAGATGCCGGTGAAGCCGAGCACGCCGGCCACGATCGAGACAAGTAAGAAGATCAGCGCCCATTTCAGGATCGTCATCGCCAGCTCCGAAATTGTGCCGCCTGCCGCGGCCCTCAAGCCCTTTTGGCGAACGCTAACTTCGTCGCAGGGAACTGGTTCCTAGCGGTGTCGGAACCTGCGAGCATCTGAAACGACCCTTGCTGAATCCGGTTCCCGGCGGCAAAGTCTGGCCGGGAACGGAAGCGCGACCGGGGCGGCGACGATGACGATGTCACATTCAGCGACGATCGGCGTAGAGGCGCATGCCGCGTCCAAGAGCAAGGCGCGCAATCTGTCGCTCGATCGCGCCCGCACCTTTCTGACGCTGGTGGTGCTGCTGCACCACGCCGTCATTCCCTACACCTATTTCGGGCACACCGATCCGACCTCTTGGATCGGTTTCGACATCGTCGTGCTGGCCACCGACAGCTTCTTCATGGCGATGTTCTTCTTCCTGTCGGGACTGTTCACCTGGCCTGGCATCGCGCGCAAGGCGCCGTCAGTCTTTCTCCGCGACCGCCTGTTGCGGCTCGGGCTGCCGTTCGCGATCGCGGCGTTCACCGTCATCCCGCTCGCCTATTACGCGATCGCGCTGCGGCACGATCCCGGGCTGAGCTTTACGTCGTTCTGGTGGAAGACGATCACGGTTGGCCCGTGGCCGAGCGGCCCGATCTGGTTCGTCTGGGTGCTACTGGCATTCGACCTGACAGCAAGCCTGCTCTACCGGGTCTCCGCGCATCTGGTCGATCCGGGCAACCGCGTGTCGCTGCGCGGATTCGACCAGCCGGCCGTATTCTGGCTGCTGCTCGTGGTCGTTACGGCAATCGCCTACGTGCCAGCGCTGCTCTATTTCGGCGGCAGCAAATGGTTCGAGCTCGGGCCGTTCTCGGTGCAGGCGAGCCGCATCCTGCTCTACTTTGCCTATTTCTTCATCGGCGTCAGTGTTGGAGCTGCGAACTTCGGTCGCGGTATCCTCAGCGCCGACGGCCAGTTGCCGAAACAGCGCTGGCTGTGGGTGCTCGCCACGCTGATCCCCTACTGCCTGATGTGGGTGATGATCTACATCAAGCGCGAGATCCTCGGTAATCCCGACCCACAGCCGCACTGGTACCAGGCCATCTACAGCACGTTCTTCGTGCTGTTCTCAGGCTCGATCCTGCTCGCGATCCTCGCCTTCTTCCTGCACCAGAGGTCACCGGGCCCGAACCTGCTCGACCGCATGCAGGCGGATGCCTACGGCATCTTCCTGGTGCACTACCCGATCGCGTTGTGGATCCAGTACGCGCTGTACGACTACAGCCTGCCCGCGATCGTGAAGGCCGCGATCGGCTTCGTGCTCACGGTGATCCTGAGCTGGGGCCTGACGGCGGCCTTACGGAAGATTCCGGGGGCCTCGCACGTGTTGTGAGGCAAGACGCTCGTAGCCCGGATGAGCGCAGCGACATCCGGGAAACCTCTCGACAAGACCCGGATGTCGCTGCGCTCATCCGGGCTACAAGTTCAGCGCCTTACGCCGCCTTGCCGCCCATATACTCCGGCAGCCAGCGCTCGAACGAGGTCCGCAGCGCCTCGATCGTTACCGGCGCCTCTCCGGCGATCGCGACGGCGTCGCCGCCGGTGGTGCCGATCCGCACGCAGGGCACCTCGCAACCGCGCATCTTGGCGAGCACGAGTCCTGCCTGCGCCTCGGGCACGGTGACGAGATAGCGCGCCTGGTCCTCGCCGAACCAATAGGCCTGAGGCACCAGCGCGCTCGGCGCCGCGAGCAGTTTTGCGCCGATGCCGCTCGCCATCGCCATCTCGGCAAGCGCGATCAGCAGGCCGCCGTCGGAGAGATCGTGCACGGCGGTCGCGGTGCCCGCATGGATCATGCCACGCACGCAGTCACCGTTGCGCTTCTCCGCCGCGAGGTCGACCGGCGGCGGCGCGCCCTCCTCGCGACCGCAGATGTCGCGCAGGTAAACCGACTGGCCGAGCCAGCCATGGCTCTCGCCGATCAGGAGGATCGCCTCGCCTTCGGCCTTGAAGGCGAGCGAGGCTGATTTGGTGAAGTCGTCGAGCAGGCCGACGCCGCCGATCGAGGGCGTCGGCAGGATCGCGCGGCCATTGGTCTCGTTGTAGAGCGAGACGTTGCCGGACACGACCGGGAAGTCGAGCGTGCGGCAGGCTTCCGAAATGCCCTTCAGGCAGCCGACGAACTGGCCCATGATCTCGGGCCGCTCGGGATTGCCGAAATTGAGATTGTCGGTGATCGCAAGCGGCTTGCCGCCGACCGCGGTGATGTTGCGCCAGGCTTCCGCCACGGCCTGCATGCCGCCCTGATAGGGATCGGCCTCGCAATAACGCGGCGTCACGTCGACGGTCAACGCCAGGCCCTTCGGGCCGTCCTGCACGCGCACCACGGCGGCATCGCCGCCGGGACGCTGCATGGTGTTGCCGAGAATGACGTGGTCGTACTGCTCCCAGACCCAGCGCTTGCTGCACATGTCGGGCGTGCCGATCAGCTTTTCGAGCGCGGCACCGAGCCCCATCGGCGCCGGCACCTCGCGCGCGTGCACGACCGGCAGCGCGGCGGAGGGGACATGCGGGCGGTCATAGAGCGGCGCCTCGTCACCGAGCTCCTTGATCGGCAAATCGGCCATGACGTCACCGCCATGCTTGACCACAAAGCGCTTGCTCGGCGTGGTGTAGCCGACCACGGCGAAATCGAGGCCCCACTTTTTGAAGATCGCCTCGGCCTCTTTCTCCTTCTCGGGCTTGAGCACCATGAGCATGCGCTCCTGGCTCTCCGAGAGCATCATCTCGTAGGCGCTCATGCCAGTCTCGCGCGTCGGCACCGCGTCGAGATCGAGGTCGACGCCGAGGTCGCCCTTGGCGCCCATCTCGACTGCCGAACACGTCAGCCCCGCCGCGCCCATGTCCTGGATCGCGATGACGCAGCCCTTCTCCATGATCTCGAGACAGGCCTCCAACAGCAGCTTTTCGGCGAAGGGATCGCCGACCTGGACGGTCGGACGCTTCTCCTCGGACTTGTCGTCGAACTCGGCCGAGGCCATCGAGGCGCCATGGATGCCGTCGCGGCCGGTCTTGGAGCCGAGATAGACGATCGGCATGTTCACGCCGGAGGCGGCCGCATAGAAGATCTTGTCGGTATCGGCGAGGCCAACCGCCATCGCGTTGACGAGGATGTTGCCGTCGTAGCGGGTGTGGAAACGGACCTGGCCACCGACCGTCGGCACGCCGAAGGAATTGCCGTAGCCGCCGACGCCGGCGACGACGCCGGAGACGAGATGCCGCGTCCTGGCATGCTCCGGCGCGCCGAAGCTCAGCGCGTTGAGGCAGGCGATCGGACGCGCGCCCATGGTGAAGACGTCGCGCAAGATGCCGCCGACGCCGGTGGTGGCGCCCTGGTACGGCTCGATGTAACTCGGGTGGTTGTGGCTCTCCATCTTGAAGACCACGGCCTGGCCGTCGCCGATGTCGATTACGCCGGCATTCTCGCCCGGGCCCTGGATCACCCAGGGCGCCTTGGTCGGCAGGCCCTTCAGATGAAGGCGGGAGGATTTGTACGAGCAGTGCTCGTTCCACATCGCCGAGAAGATGCCGAGCTCGGTGAAGGTCGGCTCCCGCCCGATCAGCTTCAGGATGCGCTCATACTCGTCGGGCTTGAGCCCGTGGGCGGCAATCAGCTCGGGGGTGATCTTGGGTTCGTTCTTCATGGAATTTGGGCTTTCGGCAGCAGTTGGCCGTTCTTAGGAACATCGGGCGGCTTGGAAAAGCCCTTTATGGCGCATTTTCCCGCTGTCCCACGTTTTGCGGCCGGGGGCTGCGGGAACAGGAATTGCACAGCGCGGACAGATCGGATTTAAGGGCAAAAGACCCGCAATTGAAGGCCCATTTCCTTGCATGAATTGACCAAAGCGCCCCCGCCTCGCCGCCCCGACCTCCACATCGCCACCGATGGCGAATTCCAGGGCTGGCGAACCTGGATTCGCGACAGTTTTGAGAGCCATATCGGCCCGTTCTGGCACAAGATCGAGGACGACGGCAGCGTCCGCTCGGCGTTCCGGGTCGAGAAAAAGCACCTCAACGGCTCCGGCAACGTCCATGGCGGCTGCTTCATGGCGTTTTCCGACTATTGCCTGTTCGCGATCGCCACCCACGAGCTGGATGGGCCGGCCGTGACCACCAATTTTGCCTGCGACTTCCTCGATGCGGCGCGCGAAGGCGAGCTGATCGAATGCGTCGGCGAAGTCTCCCGCGCCGGCGGCTCGCTGATCTTCCTGCGCGGCAAGCTGACATCAGGCGGGCGGCCCCTGTTCACCTTCTCCGGCACGATCAAGCGGGTGAAGCGGAAGCCGGCACTGCAGCCAAACGCATAGCTCGCCGCCTTCCCTTTTGGCGCCCCCTCGCCCAGACTTGTCTTCAGCGCTGTCGCGCCGGGGAGCAGTATCAAGGTGCCGCAGAGCACATCGCCGACGGGTCGCGCCACGGCCTCTCAATTGCCGTCCATGCCCGCCACAGGCGCGCGCAACTGGCGCGACTATGCGCTGCTGGTCGCGCTCGCCTGCTGCTGGAGCTCAACCTATCCGCTGGCCAAGCTCGCGCTGGATACGATCCCACCCATCACCTTCATCTCAGCACGCTCGCTGATCGCGGCCGCCTTCCTGTTCGCAATTCTGTGGATGCGCGGCGTCAGGATCCCGACCGACGCGAAGGCCTGGAAGTTGTTCGCGACCCAGCAATTGATCAACTCGACCTTCCCGTTCCTGATCATCACCTGGTCGCAACAATATGTGCCGGCGTCGAACACGGTGGTGCTGGCCTCGACCACGCCGATCTTCGCCTTCCTGATCACCTCGCTGATCACGCGGCACGAGCCGGCCACGCTGCTGAAGCTCGCGGGCGCGATCCTCGGCCTTGGCGGCACAATCGTCATCGTCGGACTCGACGCGCTGCGTGGCTTCGGTAGCGAGATCGTGGCGGAGATCGCCATCCTGCTCGCCACCATCTCGTTCGCCTGCGCGACCATCTTCGGCCTGCGTCTGTCCGAATACGATCCGATGGTGGTGGCGGCCGGCTCGCTGCTGTTCGGCGGCCTGTTGCTGCTGCCGCCTTCGTTGATCATCGACCAGCCCTGGACGCTGCACCCGACGCCGACCGCGATCATAGCCACCGTCGTCATGGGCATCGTCTCGAGCGCCTTGGGGCTGATGCTGTTCTACATGTGCCTGGGACGGCTCGGCACGCTGACGACGAACGCGCAAGGCTATTTGCGCATCCCGATCGGCGTCGGCCTCTCCGTGCTGCTGCTCGGCGAGAGCGTGCCGTCGAACCTGGCGCTGGGACTGGTGCTGGTCATGGCGGGCGTTGCGGCGATGACGGTGCCGGCGGAACGGTTGAAACGACGCTAGCTATGGCTTGAGCTACTACTTGGCGTCGTCCGCCAGCATCTTGCGGTACTTCTCGACGTCGCGCGTCACGAGCTTTTGCAGCACCTCGGGCGTGTGCTCGTCGGGATCGGGTGCCACGGTCGAGAGGTCGGCAAAGCGCTTCTTCACCGCGTCGGTTTCGACCGCCGTGCGTGCAGCGGCATTCAGCTTGGCGATGACCGCCGGCGGAGTGCCCTTGGGCGCGAACAGGCCGTTCCAGCCCTGCGCTTCGAATTCGGGCAGGCCGGCTTCGGCCGACGTCGGCAGGTCCGGCACTGTCGCGAGCCGCACGGTCGAGCCGACCACGAGCCCGCGCGCCAGCTTCTCGTTGATCGACTGCGAGACGGAGGCTGCTGCATCGCAGACGCCGTCGATCTGGCCGCCGATCGCATCGGTGAGCGCGGGCGCGGCGCCGCGATAGCCGACCAGCGTCGCGTCGATGCCGGCGGCGGTGACGAAGCTCTTGCAGATCAGGTAATTCGACGAGCCGACGCCGGCATGGCCGAGATTGATCTTGCCAGGGTTGGCCTTGGCGTAGGCGATGAACTCCTTCAGGTCCTTCGCCGGAAAATCCTTGCGCACGGCGATGATGCCGAACGTTTTCGCCACCATGGCGATCGGCACGAAGGAATCCGGCGTGAACGGCAGTTTTGGATAGATCGTATAGGTCGCGGCGTTGGTGCCGGCATTGCCGATCGCAATGGTGTAGCCGTCGGGCTCGGCGCGGGAGGCGCGCGCCAGTGCGGTCGATCCGCCGGCGCCGGCGACGTTCTCGATCACGATGGTCTGGCCGAGCGCGATGCCCATCTGCTCGGCAACCGTGCGCGCGATCACGTCGGACGTGCCGCCGGCCGCGAACGGTACGATCATGGTGACCGGACGCTTGGGGAAATCCTGCGCGAACGAGGCCGTCGCGAACGCAACGACGGCGACAGCGGCCGGCAGCCGCTTCAGCACGAACGCGATCACGCGGCTTTTTCCAGATGCGCGGTGAGGCCGGCGAACAAGCCGCGGCCGTCGGTGCAGCCCATGATGTCTTCGACGTGGTTTTCCGGATGCGGCATCATGCCGAGCACGTTGCCCTTGTCGTTGACGATGCCGGCGATGGATTGCGCGGCGCCATTGATGTTGCTGATATCGTCGATCGCGCCCTCGGCCGAGCAATAGCGGTAAAGCACGCGCCCATCGCCTTCGAGCCGCTTGATGGTCTCCGCGTCCGCCGCATAATTGCCCTCGCCATGTGCGATGGGCACCCGGATCACCTGCCCTGCATTGTAGCCGCGCGTGAACGGCGTGTCGGAGCGCTCGACGCGGAGATGTACGTCGTGGCAGATGAATTTCAGCCGCGCATTGCGCATCAGGACGCCGGGCAAGAGGCCGGATTCGCAGAGAATCTGAAAGCCGTTGCAGACGCCGAGCACGAGGCCGCCCTTGGCCGCATAGTCGCGCACCGCGTCCATCACCGGCGCCCGCGCCGCAATCGCGCCGCAGCGCAGATAATCGCCATAGGAGAACCCGCCGGGCACCACCACGAGGTCGGTGCCATTAGGCAGCGACGTCTCGGCATGCCAGACCATCGCGGGCTCGCTGCCCGAGATCAGCCTCAAGGCACGCGCCATGTCGCGCTCGCGGTTGATTCCGGGAAAGACGAGGATGGCGGCTTTCATGGCAGAGGTTCCGAACGAGGATTGAAATGGGGCTGGCACGGCTGCCAAATCGCCAGCAGACATATCCATTTGACGGGGATTTTACCAGTGCTAGCCTTGCCCGCGAGCGTTGTGCACAGGCCATAGCCCGCCATTCGGCCGATCGATTCGCCCGGGATTAAAGCCATGAATGTCCCGTCGCTGCCCGCATCCCCGTCCGAACCGGTGTCCGCCGAGGGCGTCATCGCCGCCGGTGCCTATGTCGACGGCCGGCGCGTCGCCAATATCGCCATCAGCGAGGCTTCGAGCTGGCGGGCGAAACCCGGCCACGTGGTCTGGATCGGGCTGCACGAGCCCGACATGGCGCTGCTCAGCGCGGTGCAGAAGCAGTTCGACCTGCACGAACTCGCCATCGAGGACGCCAACCACGCCCATCAGCGACCGAAGATCGAGCAATATGGCGAGGCCCTGTTCATCGTGGCGCGCACGGCGCAACTGATCGAGGGCCGGATCGCCTTCGGCGAGACGCACATCTTCGTCGGCGAAGGCTATCTGGTCTCGGTGCGCCACGGCGCGTCGACGTCCTACACGCCGGTGCGCGAACGCTGCGAGAGTTGCCCGCGAGCGCTCGCGCGCGGCGAGGACTACATCCTCTACGCCATTCTCGATTTCATCGTCGACAACTACTCGCCCGTGCTCGAGAGCATTCACGAAGAGGTCGAGAGCATAGAGGATGACGTGCTCTCCAAGGCGATCAGCAAGGCGCAGATCGAGCGGCTCTACATGCTGCGCCGCGACCTCTTGCGGCTCCGGACCGCGATCGGCCCTCTGGTCGAGGTCTGCCGCCGGCTCGAGCATGACGAGCTGGCGATGGTGCGCGCGACGATGCAGCCACTGTTCCGCGACGTCACCGACCACGTCCGCAACATCCAGGAGCGGATCGATTCGATGCGGGAGGTGCTGGCCTTCGCCTTCGAAGCGAGTCTGCTGGTCGGCCAGGCTCAGGAGACGGCAGTCTCCAAGAAACTTGCCTCATGGCTCGCGATCATCGCGATTCCGACCGCGCTTGCCGGCATCTACGGCATGAACTTCAAGCACATGCCGGAGCTGGACTGGGAGTACGGCTATTACACGCTGCTCGGCGTGATGCTGACGGCGTGCGGCGCGCTGTACTGGCGTTTTCGGCGGGTCGGATGGCTGTGAGCCACCCCGTTCACCCGATCAGCTCCACCCGATAATTCTCGATCACGGTGTTCGCCAGCAGCTTGTCGGCGGCGTCCTTCAACGCCGCCTCCGCCTTCGCCTTGTCCGCGCCGGCGAGCTCGATGTCGAACACCTTGCCCTGGCGGACGCTGGCGACGCCGTCGACGCCGAGCGACTTCAACGCACCCTCGATCGCCTTGCCCTGCGGATCGAGGATGCCCGTTTTCAACGTAACGGTGACACGTGCCTTCACGTCAGATCCCTCTTAGCTCTTCACCAGAACCGGGCCGGAGCCCGCCGGACGCTCGTTCTCCATGAGGATGCCGAGACGCTTGGCGACTTCGGTATAGGCCTCGAGCAGCCCACCGAGATCCCTGCGGAAACGGTCCTTGTCGAGCTTCTCGTTCGACTTGATGTCCCACAGACGGCAGCTATCCGGCGAGATCTCGTCGGCGACGATGATCCGCATCATGTCGTTCTCGAACAGCCGGCCGCACTCCATCTTGAAGTCGACGAGGCGGATGCCGATGCCGAGGAAGAGACCGGTGAGGAAGTCGTTGACACGGATGGCAAGCGCCATGATGTCGTCGATCTCCTGCGGCGTCGCCCAGCCGAAAGCGGTGATGTGCTCTTCCGACACCATGGGGTCGTTGAGCTGGTCGTTCTTGTAGTAGAACTCGATGATCGAGCGGGGCAGCTGCGTGCCCTCCTCGATGCCGAGGCGCTGCGACAACGAGCCGGCGGCAACGTTCCGGACCACCACTTCCAGCGGCACGATCTCGACTTCGCGAATCAACTGCTCGCGCATGTTGAGGCGGCGGATGAAATGGGTCGGCACCCCGATGTCGTTGAGGTGCTGAAACAGGTACTCCGAGATCCGGTTGTTGAGGACACCCTTGCCCTCGATCACCTGATGCTTTTTCGCATTGAACGCGGTGGCGTCATCCTTGAAGTGCTGGATCAGGGTACCGGGCTCCGGGCCTTCGTAAAGAACCTTTGCCTTGCCTTCATAAATGCGACGCCGACGGCTCATGGGGATGTACCGTGTTTTGTTGAAATCCATGTATTTGGTGTGCTCCGGTTGACGAGACTACGACCCACAGCGGAGCTGCCGTGAACGGCCCGGAACCCCTAGAAACAGAACGGGAACCCAGCCTGAGGCAACCTATCCGATTGGCTCCCCCAGCACAATCGATCCAGCCGTCCGGCATCAAACTTATACCGCCTTGCCTGCGGCTTAACGGCTCGTTGTTTTGCCGATTCGTGCCCCCTATCTAGGCATGCACCGGGGCTCTCGCAACGAGGGCGGCCGGGGCCGGTCAGCAGGGAATTGGAAAAGGCATGAGCACGTTGGACAAGCGCGAGGAAGGCTTCGAGAAGAAGTTCGCCCTCGACGAGGAGCAGAAATTCAAGGCGGAAGCCCGCCGCAACCGGCTGCTCGGGCTGTGGGCGGCCGAAAAGCTCGGGATCGCCGGCGACGCCGCCATGGCCTATGCCAAGGAGGTGGTCGCAGCCGATTTCGAGGAAGCCGGCGATGCCGACGTCCTGCGCAAGGTCATGGCCGATTTCGCCGCCAAGAACGTCGCCGTCACCGAACAGGCGATTCGCGCCAAGATGAACGAGCTGATCGCGGTGGCAGCGGCCGAGGTGAAGGCGGGGAAATAAGGCGAAGCGGCATCCGCGCGCACTGTCATTCCGGGGCGGTCCGCAGGACCGAACCCGGAATCTCGAGATTCCGGATCGCCGCTATCGCGGCGTCCGGAATGACAGAGGGATCGATCACCCCTCCTTGAACCCATATTCCGGCACGTTGCCGCTGGCGCCGTAATATTTATACGGCAGGAACTTACCGCTCATCGTGATCTTGACGCGGTCGCCCTTCGGGTTGGGCAGGCGTTCCATCACCATGTCGAAGTCGATCGCCGACATGATGCCGTCGCCGTACTCCTCCTCGATCAGCGCCTTCCAGGCCGGACCGTTGACCATGACCAGCTCGTAGAAACGATAGATCAAGGGATCGGTCGGCGGCATCGGCATGCCGCGCATCGGCGTCTCGTTCAGCATCGCGGTCTCGGCCTTCGTCAGGCCGAACAGTTCAGCGGCGTTCGCGGCCTGCGGTTTTGTCAATTTCATTTGGCCGAGGATCGCGCCTGTTATGAGCACCTCGGAATAGCCGCCGATCTTTTCGCAGATGTGTTTCCAGCTCCAGCTGTTCTCGCGCTTGATGTCGAGCAGCTTCTCGGTGAGGTCTTCGCGTTTCATGTCATGGTCTCCTTGGCTGTCGTCATGCCCGGGCCTTGTCCCGGGCATCCACGTTCTTGGCTGCACTAGGAAGACGTGGATGGCCGGGACAAGCCCGGCCATGACGTCTCGTTGAGTGGCTCCGACTTGGCGTCAGACGCGATCGTCAGTCCGGGCTTGCCGATGTGCACCACCGGCACATTGCGCGGATCGTGACCGGGCGTCTCGGCGGTGAAAGTCTTGCTGCGCGTGACCAGGAAATCGATGATGTGGTTGCGCAGCGCGTAGTACAGCGGGTGGCGGTGCAGGTCGGTGCGGCCGCGGTCCCTCGGCAGCGGGTTCTCGACCACTTCCGCCAGCACCGCGCCGGGACCGTTGGTCATCAGGAAGATCTTGTCGGCGAGGTAGATCGCCTCGTCGACGTCATGGGTGATCATGAACGCGGTCTGCCCGGTCTCCAGACAGATGCGCCGCACCTCGTCCTGCAGCGTGCCGCGCGTCAGCGCGTCGAGTGCCGAGAACGGCTCGTCCATCAGCATCATCTTTGGCGTGATCGACAGTGCACGCGCGATGCCGACGCGCTGTTTCATACCGCCGGAGAGCTCGGAAGGTCGCTTGTGTTCCGAACCCGTCAGGCCCACGAGATCGATAAATGTCTGCGCATGCGCCTTCACCCTGGCGCGATCCCAGCGCCGCCATTTCGAGCTCACGGCGTAGGCAACATTACCCAGCACGGTGCGCCAGGGGAGCAGCGCATGGCTCTGGAAGATCACGGCGCGGTCGAGGCTCGTCCCGGAAATGGCCTGCCCGTCGACGATCACCGCGCCCTCGCTCGGCGCATCGAGGCCGGCGAGGATGTTGAGCACCGTGGTCTTGCCGCAGCCGGAATGGCCGATCACGCAGCAGAACTCTCCGCGCGCCATCGACAGCCACAGATTCTCGAATACCGTCGTTGTCGCGCCGCCCGTGCCGGGATAGCGCTTGGCGATGCCTTCGATGGAGATGAATTTCTCGGTCACGGCCCTACTCCGGAAACGTGACCATGCGCGTGAAGCGCGCGAGGATCTGGTCGAGCAGCATGCCGACGATCCCGATCAGGAGGATCGCGATGATCACGTTGGTGATCGACAGATTGTTCCACTCGTTCCAGACGAAGTAGCCGATGCCGGTGCCACCGACGAGCATTTCGGCCGCGACGATCACGAGCCAGGCGATGCCGATCGAGATGCGCATGCCGGTCAGGATCGTCGGCGCCGCCGCCGGCAGGATCACGGTGAAGGCGCGCCTGATCGTTCCAACCTCGAGCGTTCGCGCGACGTTGATCCATTCCTTGCGTACGCTCGCGACCCCAAACACGGTGTTGAGCAGCATCGGCCAGATCGAGCAGATGAAGATGACGAAGATGGCGGAGATCGAGGAATCCTTGATGGTGTAGAGCGCGAGCGGCATCCACGCCAGCGGCGAGATCGGCTTCAGCAGCTGGATGAAGGGATCGAGCGCTTGGCTCAGCAGCGGCGACATGCCGATCAGGAAGCCGAGCGGGATGGCGACGAGCACGGCGAGCAGATAGCCGGTGCCGACGCGCGCGATGGAATAGCCGAGCTGGATGCCGAGCCCCTTGTCGTTCGGCCCGTTGTCGTAGAACGGCCTCCTCACGTGCTCCCAGAGTTTTGCGGCGACATCGACCGGCCCGGGCATGGCGGATTTGCCCTGCGTCGCGGTCAGGCCCATCAGCTTGGCGTATTCCGGGCTCATCGTGGCCACCGGTGCCGTCGAGCGCACGGCGAGATGCCAGACGCCGAGGAACGCGGCGAGCAACACGATCGAGACGAGGCCGGCGCGGAGGCGAAGGGAGGTGGTGGTCATCGCGCAAAACCTCTCCACACGTCGTCCCGGCGAAGGCCGGGACCCATACCGCGTGATCTAGAGGAGTCGAAAGGTCGTAGTACCGAGCAACTTATCTTCGCCAAACTCCACCCGGAGGTTATGGGTCCCGGCCCCCGTGCGCAGCGCGCACTAGGCCGGGACGACAGCGGAGGCACATCGCGGGCGCTCACGACGCCTTCCTGATCTTGAAGCCCGCCAAATAATCCTCCGGCTTGGCCGGATCGAAAGTCTTGCCCATCACCGCGAACGATTTGTAGCTGCCGGCTGGCGGCGCGAGGCCCATCTCGGTCATCAGCTTCCTGGTGTCGGTGGCGAGATACACCTGCTCGGCGACCGCCTTGTAGTCGACGTCGCCCTTGATCTGGCCCCAGCGCTTCATCTGCGTCAGCATCCACACCGCGAAGGACTGCCAGGGGAACGGGTCGAAATCGACGCGCTTTTCATCGGTCTTCACGCCGCCGAGGCCGTCGGCATAGGTGCCGGTCAAGACCTGCTCCAGCACCGTGACCGGCGCGTTGATGTAGTTCGCCGGCGCGATCGCCTCGGCGATCTGCTTGCGGTTCTCCGCCTTCGACGCATAGGCGGTGGCATCGACGATCGCACGCGTCAACGCGGCAAAGCTGTTCGGAGCCGTCGTGATGAACTCGCGGCTGGCGGCGAAGCTGCAGCAGGGATGGCCGTCCCAGATTTCCTTGGACAACAGATGCATGAAGCCGACGCCGTCATAGATCGCGCGCTGGCAGATGTTGTCGGGTGCGAGGAAGCCGTCGATGTTGTCGGCGCGCAGGTTTGCCACCATTTCCGACGGCGGCACCGAACGCAGTTGCACGTCGGTGTCGGGGTCGATGCCGTGTTCGGCGAGATAGTAGCGCAGCAGATAATTGTGCATGGAATAGTCGAAGGGGATGGCGAACTTCATGCCCTTCCAGTCCTTCGGATCGCGCTTGTCCTTGTGCTTGGTCGCCAGCACGATGCCCTGCCCGTTGATGTTCTCGATCGCAGGGACAGCAAACGGAATGGCGTTGGCCCCGAGGCCCAGCGAGATCGCGAGCGGCATCGGCGCCAGCATGTGCGCGGCGTCGTATTCCTTGTTGATGGTCTTGTCGCGGATCACGGCCCAGCCGGCCGTCTTGACCACGTCGACGTTGAGGCCGTGCTTGGCGTAGAAGCCGAGGGGAGCGGCCATGATGATCGGCGTGGCGCAGGTGATCGGGATGAAGCCGACCTTGAGATCCTTCTTTTCCGGAGCGCCGGCCTGCGCAAAGACTTCCGTGGCGGTCTGAAGCGGGAAGAACTGCGACAGCGCGGCCAGCGCGGTGGAGGCACCGACCGACTTCAGGAATGCCCGCCGCGCCGCGTCCTGCGGAAACATCGCGCGCATCACGGCAGAGGCGACCACGCCCTCGTAGCGCTTCTCCTCGCTCTCGACGGGATCACAGCGCAACGCGATGGCCTGCTCATGCTCCGCCGCGGATTGATGCTGACCACAGGCACAGCCGGCTCGCAGGTTGCGATCGGGATCAAACGGATTGTCGAAAATGGACATCGGACCTCCTGCGCGTCATTTGCGAGAAGAATTACGCAAGGAGCATGCCACCACCCCCAGGCCGGCCAGTGCCTTGATGACGCAGCACTTTCGCTCGCACTTGGCCATTACGAAATTTCGTGATAAACGATATTTCGTAGTTCAATAACGAGATTTCGTAATGGCAACGACGCCAATACTCGCCCACGACGATGTGGCCCTGAGCATCGATCCGCGCGTCGCAGCCTTCGAATCCTCGGTCGAGGCGACGCTGCTGGTCGACCCCTTCGGCGACCAGATCATCGATGCCAATCCCGCCGCCTGCGCTCTGCTCGGCTACGACCGCGCGCTGCTGCGCCAGACCAGGGCGAGCACGCTACATGCCGGCGAGCTTCCGGCGCTGACCGTGTTCACCCAGGCCGTGCTGCACAGGGGCGCCTACTGGACCACGGCGCTCAACCCACGCCATGCCACCGGGCAAGATCTTCGGCTCGAATATGCCGGCTGCGTCCTGCCCCATGACGGGCGCACGCTGGTCCAGCTCACCCTGACCGATCTCGAAGCGCGCCGCCGCCGCAATGTCGATGCCGCCGCGGAAGATCATATGCGCAGCGGCATCTCGACCTGGCAGCGGGTCGAGCGTGTGTTCCAGGACATCGAGCGCGAGAACCAGCTGATCCTGCGCGCCGCCGGAGAAGGCATTTACGGCGTCAACGCCGAGGGCAAGACCACCTTCGTGAACCCAGCCGCCGAGCGGATGCTGGGCTGGACTGCCGAGGAGCTGGTCGGCAAGGAAATCCATCCCATCATGCACCACACCCACCATGACGGGCGGCACTATCACAACCATGACTGCCCGATCTACGCGGCGTTCCGCGACGGCGCCGTGCACCAGGTCGACGGCGAGGTGTTCTGGCGCAAGGACGGCTCGCCGGCCTGGGTCGAATACACCTCCACGCCGATCCGCGACCGCGGCGTGGTGGTCGGTGCCGTCGTGGTGTTTCGCGACGTCAGCCAGCGCCGCGAGGCCGACGAGAAGCTGCACGCCGCGCTCGCCGAGGTCGACCGCCTCCGCGAACGGCTCGAGCTCGAAAACGCCTACCTCCAGGAAGAAATCCGCATCGAGACCAATCCGCGCGGCATCATCGGTGGAAGCGAGGCGATTCAGAAGACGCTGCGCCAGGTCAAGCTGGTGGCGCCGACCACGGCCGCGGTGATGATCACCGGCGAGTCCGGCACCGGCAAGGAGCTGATCGCACGCGCCATCCACGAGGACTCCATCCGCAGCGACCGGCCGCTGATCCGCGTCAACTGCGCCGCGATCCCGCGCGAATTGTTCGAGAGCGAATTCTTCGGCCATGTCCGCGGCGCCTTCACCGGCGCGACGCGCGACCGCATCGGCCGGTTCGAGCTCGCCGATGGCGGCACGCTGTTCCTCGACGAGGTCGGCGAGATACCGCTCGAATTGCAAGGCAAGCTGCTGCGCGTGTTGCAGGAGGGCAATTTCGAGCGCGTTGGCCAGGAGCGCACCCGCGCGGTCGACGTCCGCGTCATCGCCGCGACCAACCGCGACCTCAAGCAGGAGGTGCAGCGCGGCCGTTTTCGCGAGGACCTCTATTTCCGGCTCAACGTGTTTCCGATCGAGACGGTGCCCCTGCGCGAACGGCGCGAGGACATTCCGCTGCTCGCCCAGCATTTTCTGACCCGCGAGAGCAAGGCGCTGAAATCGAATCTGCGCTTGTCGGAAGGCGATGCGCGGCGGCTGACCCGTTACGACTGGCCCGGCAATGTCCGCGAATTGCAGAACGTGATCGAGCGCGCTGCGATCCTGTCGCAGAACGGCCGTTTGCGGATTGATCTGCCCGACTCCTCAGGTCCGCAGGCCCCAGCTGGCGCCTCGCGGCAGAAGGCTGACGCGCGGCCCGCTGTGATGACGTCATCCGAAATGCGCGACCACGAGCGCGCCAACATCCTGGCCGCGCTCGAGGGCTGCGCCGGAAAAGTGTTCGGCCCCGGTGGTGCGGCCGAGATGCTGGATATCAAGCCGACCACGCTGGCCTCGCGGATCAAGGCGCTGGGGATCGCGCCCCGTCCGCGGGCCGGCGGTTAGCGGCGATCACGCCGCCTTGGTCGTGACCTCCGATGCAATCGGCAATCCCTGCTCGATCGGCAGCGACGGATCGCGCGACCATTCGTTCCAGGAGCCGAAATACATCCGCACATCCTTCACGCCGGCGTTCTTGAGCGCCAGGAACGTGTTCGAGGCGCGCGCCCCCTTGAAGCAGTAGAGATAGACCGGCGTGGACGGCGAGATGCCGACAGTGGCGCATTCCGCCAGAATCTCGTCCTTGGACTTGAAGCGCGGGCCCTCGGCGGTCGGCTTCATCATGCGATACCATTCCAGCCACACCGCACCGGGGATGCGGCCCTTGCGCGGGCAGAAATCCTTGCCGTAGGGCGACGAGCTGTCGCCGATCCATTCGTCGACGTCGCGCACGTCGAGAATGGCGACGCCGGGCTTGCCCACCGCCGCCAGCATGGTCTTGGCGTCGATCAGGATATCGCCTGCTTCAGGCACGATTCCGAACGACGCCTTCGCCGGCGCCGACACATCCTTCGTCACCGGAAGACCTGCGGCCGCCCAGGCATCGAAGCCGCCATGCAGCACCTTGATCTTGGGATAGCCGAGCATGGTGAGCAGGTAGTAGCCACGGCAGGACTGGCCAAAGCCGGAGTTCATCGACTGCTCGTAGATCACGGCCGTCTCCTTGCCGGACAGGCCCGCCGCGCCGAAGGCGTCGGCGAACTTGGTCTTCAGCTCGCTGATACCTTCCGGCGTCGAGGTCGCAAGAAACGTGAATATCTCATGCACGTTGACGGAGTTGGGAAGGTGCCCGGCGCCATAGGCGTCGGGGTTGCGGGTGTCGATCACGACACAGGGCTCGGTCTTCAAGAGATCGGCAAGTTCGCTGGCAGAGATCAGAACGTCCGTCATTGGCAGCCTCTCCGTTGAGGTTAGATGGTGGGTGGACTCGTAAAGCTCAGGAATCGGCGAGCATCTTTCGCAGCTGCTTGGTGGCAGGCGTGACGATGGCGACGAAATAGGCCTCGCGCAGGCGGCGCTGCGCGCGGTGGGACTTGAGGTAGCCGCGCGCGCCACAATGCAGCATCGCCGCATGCGCCGCCGCGACGCTGGCCTCGCCGGCGCGAAGCCTGAGCGCGATCACCTTGCGCCAGTAGGTCTCCTCCTCATTGTAGGGATCGCGCGCCAACGCCATGGTCTCGGTCTCGAGTTCGGCGGCGAGATCGCGGAAGTGCACCGGCTGTTGCGGCAAATAGCGGTTGATGTGGCCGAGGGGATTATCGACCTCGTCCATGATGTTGATGCAGTCCCTGATGACGCCGAGCGCCATGCCGGCCTGCAGCAGGATGAAGCCGGCGCGGATCTTCTTCACGAAAGGCGCGGCGGGGTCGGCGAGGATCAGCTCATCAGGCACGAAGACGTCGCGGAACTGCACGCCGTAAGTGCCGGTGCCGTCCATGGCAAGGAACGGCTTGCATGGCGTCAGCGTGATCGCGGGGTCCGAGCAATCGGCCAGGAACATGACAGTGCCCTGATCGTCCTCGCGCTCGAAGATGGTGCCGAAGTAATGACCGGGGCCGAGATTGGAGACCCAGGGCAGCGCGCCGCGCACGATGTAGCCGCCCTCGACCTTGCGCCCCTTCAATTTCAGCTTCTCGATGCCGAAAAAGCTCTTCATCGGATTGGAGAGCCCGGTGCCGCCGAGCACGCGGCCGGTCGAGAACGCATCGCCGAAGCGCTTTGCCAGCTTCATGTTGGTCGAGTTGGCGGCGTACCAGACCAGCGTGTTCTGGCACCACGCCATGAAGGCGGTGCTGCCGCAGACCTCGCCGATTGCCGCCATCGCCTGGATGGCACAGCGCAGATCAGCAGGCCCTTCGTGCGGCACGTGACTGCCCCAGGCGCCGACCTCGCCGAACTTGCGCAGCACCTCGGCCGGATAGACCGTGCCGGCATCGATGCCGGCTGCGAGCGGCGCGAGCTGCTCCCGCGCAATCCGCGCCACCTCACCTGCAATGGACGGTGCGGGCTGATCCAAAACTTCGGCCCGTGATAAAGCCAGTGAACCCATGATCGTCTCCCGCACCTTGTCCTGTTGCCGTCTACGAGATGCCGACCTCAAGATTGACCGGGCGGGTGAAGGTGTTGGCGACCGGCGACCATTGCTTCACATGGGCGACCAGCGCATTGATCTCGTCCGGCGAGATCCCCTCACATTCCATGTCGACCTTGACGCGCACGTCGGTGAAGCCGACCGGCTTGTCCGACATGTCGCCGGTGCCCCAGACCGCGGTGATGTTGAGATCGCCCTCGAGCTCGAGTTCGAGCTTGTTGACGATCCAGCCGCGATGCACGGCGTTGGCGTGCAGGCCGACGGCGAGGCAGGAGCCGAGCGCGGCGAGCGAGGCCTCGGACGGATTGGGCGCGGTGTCGTCGCCGAGCAGACCGGGCGGCTCGTCGACAATGTAGGGCGGCAAATTGCGGATGTAGTTGGCGTGGCGGAATTTTCCCTCCGCGACTGTCTTGCACTTCAAGGTCTTGATGACCTTCGGATTGGCCTTGCCGTTGGCGATCAGTTGCTCGAGGCCATTCTTGTCGATGGGCGCGAGGCAACCCGTCAGCACTGTCTTCTGAACGACGGCAGTCATCATTTTCTCCCTGGCAGAAATGGATATCGGAAGGATACCGAACGGTCTGTTTCCTTGCATGGAGCGTGCCAGAGCCGGCCAAAATCAAAAGGCGAAGTATTGGAGCCTCTTAGCGAACGCTGCCTGCGGATTGATCACCCCTCGCTTGCTCAAAGGCGATGCAGATGGGCTTTGCCTTGCGAATCTTTTCAGCGCGGAACAGATGCGGCTTGCTGATGCGGCGCGGCTGCGGGTAAGTTTGGCTTATGGCCAAGCTTTCACTGAACAAGCCCTCACTGAACAAGACGTCTAAGCAGAAGTCTCCGTCGCCGCACGGCGGCACCAGCGACGACGAGTCCGCGCGCGGGCGCCTGCTCAACGCGGCGACGCATCTGTTCTGCAAGAACGGCATCAACGCCACCGGCATCGATGCGATCATCGCGGAAGCCGGCACCGCGAAGACCACGCTCTATAAATTGTTCGGCTCCAAGACCAATCTGGTCAACGCGGTGCTGGAGAGCGAGGGCAAGCAGTGGCGCGAATGGTTCATCGGCGCCATGGAGGAAGGCGGCGGCGACGCGCAAGCCAAACTCACGCGCATCTTCCCGGCCCTGAAGAGCTGGTTCGCGGAAGAGCGCTTCTACGGCTGCCCCTTCATCAACGCGGTCGGCGAGCATGACAAGGACGCCAAGCAGTTCCGCAACATCGCGATGAAGCACAAGAAGATCGTGCTCGGACATATCGAGAAGCTCGCCGGCGAACTCGGATCGAACGAGCCCCTCGTGCTCGCGCACCAGCTCGGCCTGTTGATCGACGGCGCGATCGTCGCCGCGATGGTCTCGCGCGATCCGGGCGTGGCGGATACGGCGGCGCTGACGGCAGGCCCCCTGCTCGGCCAGTGGAAGGCAAAGAAGAAGCGCGCGGCGGATCAGCTCGAGGCGGTGTGATCGCTCCCATCCCGTAGCCCGCATGAGCGCAGCGACATGCGGGACGACCATCCCCGGATGTCGCTGCGCTCATCCGGGCTACAGCACTCGCAGCCGCTCCCTCGGTAGTGCATCAATGAACCGCCTGATCGCATCGAGCACCGGCTGCTGATCGCCTGCGAAGAACCAGTGATCATGGCCGTCGAGCTCGACGAATTGCGCACCTTTGATCCGGCTCGCCACATCGCGGCCGGCCGCGATCCGTACGGCCTTGTCGTTCCGACGATGCAGCACCAATGTCGGCATGGCGATCTGCGGCAAAAGCTGCCGCACGTCGGCGTCGCGAAACGCCTCGAGCACTGCCGAGATGCCGCCGGGACTGGAGGCCGCGCGCAACAGCCCCGCCCACCAGGCGCGGGCCTGGGGATCGCCGGCAAGGCTGGGCGCGAAGGTTTCAATCCCCACCGGACCGCCCCATTGCGCGATGAGGTGCTTGCTCCAGGCGTCGTACTGGCTGGCGCGCAACGCGTGCGGATAGTCCTGCGACCAGCAGCCCTTGGCCAGTGCACCGAACAGAATGAGCCCGGCCACAAGACGCGGCTGATCGACCGCAAATTTGATGCAGGCCGGCCCGCACTCGGATGCGCCGAACAGCACGACACGGCGTCCATCCACGGCCCGTAGCACGGTGCCGATATCCTCCGCGGTGACGTCGATATCAGGCGCCGATCCAACCCGGTCGGACAACCCGATGCCGCGACGATCGAACACGATCAGCCGCCCCAACTTCATCAACGAGGCCAGAAACGCCCGGCTCGCGGGATGCTCCCACGCGCGCTCCACATGCGAGACGAAGCCGGGCATGACCAGGATATCGAGCGGACCGCTTCCATAGGTCTGATACGCCAGATGCACACCGGCGCCCTTGACGTAGCGCGTCGTCGGAACGTCGGCGAGCGACGAGGCCGCGCCGGGGTCCATGAGCGCCTCGGTCTCGGCTTCCGGCGCTACCCCAAGCTCGTCCCGCAGCCGTTGCGTCAGGGCCGCATGATGCCGTTCGGCCGCGCTCCGGTCGCCGGCCAGCAAAAGGCTGCGGAGCAGATGCCGGCCATAGACCTCGCTGAGCGGATCGAGCTCGACCAGGCGTCCCGCATGCACCGTTGCGGCAAAATGGTCGCCGGCTGCATTCTTGTCCTGCACGAGACGCTCCAGCGCGTGCATCAGCCGCCCCCGTAGCGCCTCCCGCCGAAAGAACGCCCAGTCGTCGAATTCGGGGCAGTCGTCCAGGGCGAAGCCCGCCAGGAAATCTCCCCGATACATCAGGCAGGCTTCCTCGAAGGCGCCGCGATTGCAGGCGCTCTCGAACTGATGCGTATCCACATTTAGCTCAATCTCCGGAGACCATCGCACGCTGCTGCGGTCGGTCTCGAAGATCGACTGGCCAAGCGCAGGCTCGATGCGATGAAGCAGCCGTCGCAATCGCGCGAGACTCGTCTCGCGGGACGTCTCGGGCCACAGCAGCGTCGCAAGGACGTCCCGCGCGACCGCGCCGTTGGCCTCCCCGAGATAGATCAGCAGCGCAAGACCCTTGCGTAAAGCCAGCTTGATCGTGCGGTCGTCGGCATGGACCTCGGGGAACCCGAACGCTCCCAGCAAAAAGGCGGTCATGGAGATCCTCTCTCCCCTCGCGGCGTCCCCCGGGGGGACGCGCAGGGGACGGTCCGCCGATATGAGTCGGGCCAGATCGAGCCTGACCGCCAGCGAGCGGTTCGCGCTCCTGCATGCGGCACTGCTGTATCAGGCACAATAGGAAAAACCATGTTCGCACGCCTCGCAATCCTGCTCTACGCTCTCGTCAGCTATGCCGTATTCACGGTTTCGTTTCTCTACGCGCTCGGTTTCGTCGGCAATTATGTCGTGCCCAAGTCGATCGATAAGTCGATCGATCTGCCGATCGACGTCGGCGGTCCTGCGAATCTAGGCGGGGCCATCGTCGTCGACCTGCTGCTGATGAGCCTGTTTGCAATCCAGCACAGCGTCATGGCACGCCCGGGCTTCAAGCGATGGTGGGGACAATTCCTGCCCCTCGCCTGCCAGCGCAGCACCTACGTGCTGCTCTCCAGCCTGATCCTGCTGCTGCTGTTCTGGCAGTGGCGTCCGATCCCGGCACCGATCTGGCAGACCAGCGGCATTGCGGCCTGGTTGCTGATCGGCCTCCATTGGCTCGGCTGGCTGATCGCGTTTGCCGCGACCCACATGATCGACCATTTCGATCTGTTCGGCCTGCGACAGGCTTTCGCCGCGCTGCGCGGGGCCGAGATATCAGGTCAATCCTTCAGGACACCGCTGCTCTACAAGATCGTGCGGCATCCAATCATGCTGGGTTTCCTGCTCGCGTTCTGGGCGACGCCCGAGATGACCGCCGGCCATCTGCTGTTTGCGATCGCGAACACGGCCTACATCCTGCTCGCCCTGCAGTTCGAGGAGCGGGATCTGATCGCCGAGTTCGGCATGACCTATCAGCAATATCGCCGCCGCGTTCCGATGCTCCTGCCCCGTCTCTTCACGCGCCGCGCGACGGACGAGCGCCAGCCCCCTCGCCCCGCTGGTGCACCCCGATGAGTGCAATGTCACCTGTCCCCCGGATGTCGGCTGAGGCCGCCACGTTTGCCGATACGCTCGATGGGCTTGACGTCGGTCTTTGTCTCGTCGACGCGGCGGCGCGTCTCATTCACGCCAATACTGCCGGGCATGACATGATCGAAGCGCGCGACATCCTGTTCGAGATCCGCGGGCACCTCGCGGCCTGCGATCCGACGGTCAACCGGACCCTGCAGCATTTTTTCGCAGCCGCCGGTCAGGAAAACGCGTTCCTCGGCGCCGACGGAATTGCGGTGCCGATGATCGGCCGGGATGGGCAGCGCCACGTCGCCCATGCTCTGCCGTTGGCCTCCGGCACACGCCGACGTGGGGGCGTCGCCTACAGCGCCGTCGCAGCGCTGTTTGTCCGCAGGGCGGCACTGACGATACCGCCTCGTTCCGAAGTGATCGGCAAGGCGTTCAAGCTGACGCCAGCCGAACTGCGTGTGATGCTCGCGATCGTCGAACTCGGCGGCGTTCCCGAGGTGGCGGCGGCGCTCGGCGTCGCCAATACGACGATCAAGACGCATGTCCGTCGCCTGTTTGAAAAAACGGGTGCCGCGCGACAGGCGGATTTCGTCAAGCTCGTCGCGGGATATGCGACGCCGTTGAGAGAACCTGCCGAATATAGACAATCCGTTGGAGTGACGCGATGAGAGCAGTTCTATGCAGCTCGTTCACCGGACCCGGCGATTTGCGTCTCGGCGAGATCGACGAGCCGAAGCCGGCCGGCGACGAGATTCTGATCGACGTCCATGCGGCCTCGGTCAGTTTCATGGACCAGTTGGTGGTCTCGGGCCTCTACCAGATGCGGCCGCCGACGCCCTTCGTGCCCGGCACGGAAGCATCCGGTGTCGTCGTCGCGGTCGGCGATGAGGTCACGGCATTCGCTCCCGGCGACCGCGTGGCGTGCAGCGCCTGGACCGGCGGCTACGCCGAACGGATGATAGCGAAGGACTCAAAGTGCGTGCGTCTGCCGGAAGGCGTCGCGTTCGAGGCAGCGGCGACGGTCCTGCACAATTACGGCACGGCCTATTACGCCCTGGTCGAGCGGGCCCGGGCGCAGCGCGGCGAAACGCTGTTCGTCACCGGTTCAGCCGGCGGAGTTGGCCTTGCCGCGGTCGATCTTGGCCGCCATCTCGGCCTGCGCGTCGTCGCCGGTATCGGCTCCGATGACAAGGCCGCCCTGGTTCGCCGTTACGGGGCTGGCGACATCGTCAACTATCGCTGCGAGGATCTGCGCGACCGCATCAAGTCGATCACGTCGGGAGAAGGCATCGACATCGGCTTCGACAATATCGGCGGCGCGATCTTCGAGCAGATGGCACGGCTGATGAAATGGGGCGGACGGCTGATGCCGATCGGCTTCACCAGCGGCGAAATTCCACAGCTCCCGATGAACCTGCCGCTGCTGAAGAACTATTCCATCCTCGGCGTCTTCGTCGGCGCCTGGGCGGAAAAATTTTCCGCAGAAGCCGCGCGTATGAACGCCACGCTGATGCAATTGCTGGCGGACGGGAAAATCCGCCCGCATATCGACCGCGTCCTTCGTTTGGAGGAGGCCGGAGAAGCCATGCGCGCCGTGGCCAGCCGAACGGTTCAGGGACGAATTGTCCTCAAGGTCAGGTAAGGTAAGCCGGCCACGCTGGAGAGAGCGACCGATGACACAGATCATCATCGACAAGCGCTTTTGCGGCCCTCCGAACTCCGGCAACGGCGGCTATGTCTGCGGCCGGCTCGCCCGCCACATTCCCGGGGGTGCGGAGGTGACGCTGCGCGCACCGCCTCCCCTGGACACGCCGCTCGATGCGATCGCAACCGACGACGGCACATGGGAGCTTCGCGATGGTGGTAACATCGTCGCGACCGGGCGAGCGGCAAATGTCGAGCTTTCGCGCTTTGAAAAAGCCAGCTTAGAGGAAGCCTGCGCCGCCGAATTGCTGACCCCGGTCAAGCCGCCCGAGCATCCGCTGCCGACCTGCTTCGTCTGCGGTCCCGCAAGAGCGAAGGGAGACGGCCTGCGCATCTTCGCCGGATCGCTTGCAGGTCATGCGCAGAAGGCCGTTCTCGCGGCGAGCTGGACCCCGGATCAGAATCTGACCGCCGAGGACGGCCTGATCGCCCCTGAATTTCTCTGGTCGGCCCTCGATTGCCCCACCGGCTTCGCCTGCAACTGCGATCAACAGAGCGGCAGCTTCGACAAGGCACCGCTGCTGCTGGGGCGGATGTCGGCGCGGATCGAAGTCCGCCCACGCCCCGGAGAGCGCTGCATCATCACCGCCTGGCCCATCGGCCGCGACGGCCGCAAACGCACGGCCGAGGCAGCGCTCCACGATGAAGCCGGGAAGTTGTTGGCGGTGGCCCGAACGACATGGATCGCAGTCGACCGCGATGTGCAGCTTGGGCGCTCTTCGTAGAGGGGACATGGGCGCCCGGTACCGGGACGGCCAGCTTTCCAGCTAACCACGGGAGCACTCCACTTTGCCATCCGTGCGACGCTGCCAAGCGTCGAGAAGCGTTGAACCCACGTTTAATCAAAGATACTCTTGCAGCTGTCGCCAAGCAAAAAAGATCCAAGAGGGTACGCGATGGTCCGCAAGTTAAAGGCATTTGCAATCCTTGCTACGGGCATGTTCGTCGCTGGCGTCGCAAATGCCGAGGCACAGCAGCCGGAGCTTAATGCGCCTGACCTCGTCCTCGTTAATGGCAAGGTTCTGACCTTAGACGACCGATCGACCGTCACGGAGGCAGTCGCCGTCGCGGATGGAAAGATCACCGCGACCGGAACCAGTGCTTCGATCAAGGCGCTTGCAGACGCCCGGACCCGCGTGCTCGACGTGTCCGGCAAGACCGTCATCCCCGGATTGATCGATACACACGCTCACTTCAAGGCCGCTGGTCTGGGCGACTATGTCGTAAGCCTTGGCCGAGCCAAGACCGTCGCGGACGCGCTCGAGGCCATCAAATCATTCGCCACCAAGAAGAAGCCGGGTGAGTGGATTGTAGGTGGCGCGTGGCATCCGCCCTCACAATTGGCCGAGAAGCGCTATCTCACGAGGCACGAGATCGATAGCGTTGCTCCGAACAACCCGGTCTATCTTCGCACCGTCGGGCATTTCTCGATGGCGAACACCATGGCTCTACAAGTGGTCGGTGTCGACAAGACCACCGCGGATCCGAGTGGTGGAAAGTTTGAACGCGACGCAGCCGGTGAATTGACTGGCGTGCTCGTGGAGACGGCGATCGATCGGGTCGAGAAGGCCGTACCACCTTGGACAGAAGACGACGAAATGCGGCAATTCACCATTGCCGAAGGTGTGCTGAACAGCTTTGGCATCACCAGTGTGATCGAAGGCGCAACAGAGCCACGCGATGTCCGAACGCTGCAGAAGCTTGTCGCAGCCGGGAAAGCCACTTTGCGCACCGGCGTGATGTTTCGACCGGAGCCCCCCGCCGATCTGACCGCATGGGAAGCGATCATGTCAGGCAATGGGGCCTCATCAGGGTTCGGTGACGATTGGCTCAAGTTCGCCGGCATCAAGATCTTTTACGACGGCGGCATGACGCTGAAGACGGCCCTCATGCGTGACGTTTACCCCGATTCACACGACAACTATCACGGCATCACGCAGCAGACACCTGAGCGGCTGAAGCAACTCATATCCGTCTGCAACCGTTATGACTGGCGTGTCGGAGTCCACGTCGTGGGCGACCTGGGTGTTGACCAGGTGCTCGATGCCTTCGAGGCAGCGGATAAAGAAAAATCGATCCGCGACCGTCGCTTCGTCCTCATCCACGCCAGCCTGATCCGGCCAGAACAGATGGAGCGTGCGCAAAGACTAGGAGTCCGCATCGATTTCCAGAACGTTTTCATGTGGGATAAGGGAGCGACCGTCGAACGATTTCTCGGGAAAGCGACCGCTGACCGCGCCGTGCCGACCAGGACGTTGATCGAAAAAATGGGACTCAACAGCCTCGGCGCCGGGACGGATTTTCCGGTCAACCCGATCAACCCCTTCCTCAACATGTACATCATGGTGACCAGGAAGGATCCCAACGGAAACATCTACGGCTCGGCAGAAGCTATTACGCGCGAGCAGGCCCTACGGCTCTACAGCAGCGCGGCTTCGCGCTACAACTTCGATGAAGCCCGCAAAGGGACCATTGAGCCCGGAAAGCTGGCGGACATCGTGGTGCTCTCCGCCGACTTCGCGGCCGTGCCGGAGGAGCAGATCAAGGACATCAAGGTGGACCTGACCCTGGTCGGCGGCAAGGTTGTCTTTCAGCGCTGAACCGGCGCTGATCGGCCAAGGTGAGCGAGAGCGACAATTCGCTCTGTTTCCCGACGAAATCTACACGCCCTGCTCGATCATCCCCTGCAGTCGCACCAGCTCCGTCTCGATATCCCGCTCGATATCCGCCGCCCGCATTTCGATCACGCGATAATCGCGCGCCTCGAGCCACGCCCGCCGTGATGCGCGGTCAGCGGCGATGGTCTCGCCCTCACCCGCGTTCACCAGCTCGATCGCGATCCGGTGTGGGAACGAGACGAAGTCCGGGATGTGTCGGCCCACCGGGGTCTGGCGCTTGAACCCTCCTGCGAAGCGGCGATCGCGTGTGAGCGCCTGCCAGAGCAGGCGCTCGGCATCGGTCGGGTTGCGGCGGAGCAGGCGTGCGAGGCCGCGCACGGTGGAGCCGCTGTCGGGCACCCCGCCGCCCTGCCCGTGCTCGGCCAGCAGCGCGCGCAGCCGCGTGGCCTGCTCGCCGTCGAGCACGCCACCCTTGGCCGGGCCCTTGCGGCCTTCCGCGATCGCCATCACCACCCCATGGAGGGTGTGCATGTCCTGCTTGGTCGGCTCCATCCGGGTGAAGATGTTGCGCAGATTGACCAGCATGGTGTCGCGCTTCTCGGCCGGGCGCAGAAACTCGACCCGGTCGAGTTCGCGGATGAGATTGTCGAAGAAGGCCTGCATCTGGTGCTGCGAGGCACGCTCGGAGCGCTCGGGCATGCTGTGCGGCAGCTCGCCGGAGGTTGCACGCTTGAACCATTCGTAGCCGACCAGCAGCACCGCCTGGGCGAGGTTGAGCGAGGCAAAGCCCGGATTGACCGGGAAGGTGATGATGCGGTTGGCAAGCCCGACCTCCTCGTTGGTCAGGCCCCAGCGCTCCCGGCCGAACAGGATACCGGCCTTGCCGCCCGCCGCGACGTGCCCGGAAATCTCGCTAGCTGCGGCTTCCGGTCCCACCACCGGCTTGGCCTGGTCGTGAGGGCGCGCGGTGGTGGCGAACAGCAGGTCGAGATCGGCAACGGCCTCACCGACCGTGTCGAACAATTCGACCTTATCCAGAATATAGTCGGCCCCGGCCGCGGCGCGCTGGGCGGCGATGTTGGGCCAGCCGTCGCGGGGGTTGACGATGCGCAAGGCGCCAAGCGCAAAATTGCCCATGGCGCGCGCGGCCATGCCGATGTTTTCGCCCAGTTGCGGCTCGACCAGGATCACGATGGGACCGTCGAGGGAAAGCCCCGCTTTGCTCTTGTCAGTCCCCGACATCTCGCTTCGCTTTCACACTGGTTCTCAAGGCCTTGGAGAGGCGCTCGCAGGAATTGATTCAAAGCCGCCCCAGGAGCCGGCTGCCCGTCCGCCTGTCGTTTGCCTGTCCTGACGAAATTCTCAAGGGAAATAACGGGTTGAATTCGACTTTTGAATCTCGCCTGAAACCTCAGCCTCGGCCCCGCGGCAAGGCTGCTCCCGCCCCCCATCCGCGGAGGCTGGATGAGCTAAAAGTGCATAATCCCTTGGCTTTCGCCGGCCGCGTCCCGGTGCTAAGAGGCGGCGGATATTCCCGTGGCGCGCCAAAAGCGCCGTTCCCAAGAGGCTTCCCCGATCATGGCAAAAATCAAGGTGTCCAACCCCGTCGTCGAACTCGATGGCGACGAGATGACCCGGATCATCTGGCAGTACATCAAGGACAAGCTGATCAACCCGTTCCTGGATGTCGAGCTGCAGTATTTCGACCTGGGAATGGAGTACCGCGACCACACCAACGATCAGGTGACCATCGACGCCGCCGAGGCCATCAAGAAGGTCGGCGTCGGCGTCAAGTGCGCCACCATCACCCCGGACGAGGCCCGGGTGAAGGAGTTCAACCTCAAGCAGATGTGGAAGTCGCCGAACGGCACCATCCGCAACATCCTCGGCGGCGTGATCTTCCGCGAGCCGATCATCTGCAAGAACGTGCCGCGCCTGGTTCCCGGCTGGAGCAAGCCGATCATCATCGGCCGCCACGCTTATGGCGACCAGTACCGCGCCACCGACATCAAGTTCCCGGGCAAGGGCACGCTGACGATGAAGTTCGTCGGCGAGGACGGCACCGTGATCGAGAAGGAAGTGTTCAAGACGCCCGGCGCAGGCGTCGCCATGCAGATGTACAATCTCGACGATTCCATCATCGACTTCGCCCGCGCCTCGCTCAATTACGGCCTGCTGCGCAACTACCCGGTCTATCTCTCGACCAAGAACACGATCCTCAAGGTCTATGACGGCCGCTTCAAGGACATCTTCCAGGACATCTACGACCGCGAGTTCAAGAAGGAATTCGAGGCCAAGGGCCTGACCTACGAGCACCGCCTGATCGACGACATGGTGGCCTCGGCGCTGAAATGGTCCGGCGGCTATGTCTGGGCCTGCAAGAACTACGACGGCGACGTGCAGTCCGACACGGTGGCGCAGGGCTACGGCTCGCTCGGCCTGATGACCTCGGTGCTGCTCACCCCCGACGGCAAGACGGTGGAAGCCGAAGCCGCCCACGGCACGGTGACCCGCCACTACCGCGAGCACCAGAAGGGCAAGGAGACCTCGACCAACTCGATCGCGTCGATTTTCGCCTGGACCCGCGGCCTGTCGCACCGCGCCAAGCTCGACAACAATGCCGAGCTCGCCAAGTTCGCGAACACCCTGGAGAAGGTCTGCGTCGACACCGTCGAGGAAGGCTACATGACCAAGGACCTCGCGCTCCTGGTCGGCGCCGACCAGCGCTGGCTCTCGACCACCGGCTTCCTCGACAAGGTCGCCGAGAACCTCGGGAAGGCGCTGGCGGCGTAAGCTGCCATCCGCAATTTCGCCCGACTGCGGTCGGACATCATCACGGGCCGCGTCGCAAGCGCGGCCCGTTCCTTTTTGAGACCTTGCGCGGAGATGCGACCATGTCAATCAAGCTTGCCGTCCCCTGCCTGTTGCTGCTCGCTGGACCGGCTTTGGCCGCCGACCCGCTTCCCGACGCCATCGCAGCTCCAGGCGAGACTGTCGTGCTCAGCGTCCACGCCGAGGGCGCGCAGGTCTATGAGTGCAAGGCCGGCACCGACGGCAAGCTCGCCTGGGCCTTTCGCGAGCCGATCGCGACGCTGCTCGCCGAGGGCAAGACGGTTGGCCGTCACTATGCCGGGCCGAACTGGGAGCATGCCGACGGCAGCGCCGTGGTCGGCAAGGCCATCGGCAACGCGCCGGGCACGACCGCGAACGACATCGCCTGGCTGAAGCTGGAAGTGACCGCCCACCGCGGCAGCGGCGTCCTCACGCCCGTTACCACGGTTCAGCGCATCAACACCCATGGCGGTAAGCTTGAGGGTTCTTGCGACAAGGCCGGCGATTTCAAGAGCGCGCCCTATTCGGCCGAGTATGTTTTCCTGAAGAAGGGCTGAGCACTCAGCGGTCGGTGCCTTCGCGCTCCGCTTGCGCCAGCTCCGCCACCGCAAGGTCGCCGCTGCCCTCCAGCCGGGCCTTCGCCGTCTTGTGGACATGCGCGGCGAGCGTCGGCATGCGCTCGATCAGGGCGTGAAAGTCCTGGGCGTCGAGCACCAGCAGCCGGGTCTTGCGCGTCGCCGTCACCGTGCCGCTGCGTTTTGTTTTGTGCAGCAGCGCGATCTCGCCGAAGAAGGTGCCATCCGCGAGCCGCACCTGCTGGTTTGGCAGCGTGATCTCGACCTCGCCGGCGGTGATGAAATACATCGACGAAGCCGCATCGCCACGCCGCACCAGGATTTCCCCCTGCTCGATGGTGCGTGCGCGCAGCAGCCGCATGATGTCGGCGATCTCGGATGCGCTGAGATGCGAGAACAGCGGCACCCGCGCCAGCATGCCCCAGGTGACCACGAAATCGCGCCGCTTCACCTCTTCCGCAAAGGCCGTTGAGATGATCGCGACCGGCAGCGCGATCATCGCAAATCCGCTGATGATGGTGAAGACGGAGATGAACTTTCCGAGCGCCGTCACCGGCACGACGTCGCCGTAGCCGACGGTGCCGAGCGTCACGATCGCCCACCACATCGCCTGCGGGATGGTGCCGAGCTTGTCCGGCTGCACGTCGCGCTCGATGGCGTAGAGCAGCGAGGCAAACGTCAGAACCGCGCCGATCAGGATGACGATGCAGCCGATCAGCGCCCGCCGCTCGGCATGGACGGCGGCGAGCAGCGAGCGCATCGCGGGCGAGTAGCGCACCAGCTTGAAGAACGGCAGCACGCCGAGGGCTGCCAGCGTCGCATGCCGGCCCGTGGCGAGCACGATCGCAGCCGGCAGGAACGCGAGGAGATCGATGATGCCGAGTGCGGAGAAGACATAGCCGAGCCGGTCCGACAGCGCGGACGCCGTGCGCTGGGTGTGGCCCGCCACGGTCCACAGCCGCGCGGCATATTCCAGCGCGAACACGATCACGGACAGGATGGTGATCGCCGAAAACAGCATGCCGAGCTGCGCGTCCAGCTCCGGCACCGAGGCAAGGATCATCGCGACCACGTCGAGCACGATGACGCCGATGATCAGCTGGATGAAGCGCGACCCGACCGAATAGGCCAGCGGATCGTGCTCCAGCAATTCGTAGAGGCGATCCCTCAGATTGGGATCGGTTGAGCCACGTCCTCGCGGAACGGGGCGCACCTGCTTACGCGCCGGCCGATTTTTGTTCAGTCATGGCTTTTTCGATCGCCGTGAGCGCCGCGGCCGCATTCGCGCCATCGGGGCCGCCGGCCTGCGCCATGTCGGGACGGCCGCCGCCGCCCTTGCCGCCGAGGGCTTCGGAGGCGACCTTCACCAGATTGACCGCATTGAAACGCGAGGTGAGATCGGCGGTGACGCCGACCACGACGCCGGCCTTGCCATCCTCGGTGACGCCGACGATGGCGACGACGCCGGAGCCGATCTGCTTCTTGCCGTCGTCGGCAAGGCTCTTGAGGTCCTTCATCTCGATGCCCTCGACCGCGCGCGCCATCAGCTTGACGTCGCCGACCTCGCGCACGCCGCTCGCTGCGCCATTGCTGGCAGCAGCGCCGCCGCCCATCGCGAGCTTCTTGCGGGCGTCGGAGAGTTCGCGCTCGAGCTTCTTGCGCTCCTCCATCAGCGCGGCAATGCGCGCCGGCACGTCGTCGATCGAGGTGCGCAGCTCGTGGGCCGCGGTCTTCGCCAGCGCCATGGTGTCGTTGGCGTGTTTTCGCGCGTAGTTGCCGGTTAAGGCTTCGATGCGGCGCACGCCGGAGGCGACGGCGCTCTCGCCCGTCAGCGTGATCAGCCCGATGTCGCCGGTGCGCCTGACATGGGTGCCGCCGCACAGTTCGACCGACCAGCCGAGCGCGTTGGCGCCGCGCTCGCGCGCGGTCCGGCCCATCGAGACGACGCGAACCTCGTCGCCATATTTCTCGCCGAACAGCGCACGCGCGCCGGCCTCACGGGCCTCGTCCACGCCCATGACACGGGTCGAGACTTCGTCATTCTCCAGCACCACGTTGTTGGCGATGTCCTCGACGCGCGCGAGCTCTTCCGCGCTGATCGGCTTCGGATGCACGAAGTCGAAACGCAGGCGATCCGGCGCGACCATCGAGCCGCGCTGGGCGATGTGGTCGCCGAGCACCTGACGCAGCGCCTCGTGAATGAGATGCGTGGCCGAGTGATGCGCGCGGATCGACGAGCGCCTGCCGTGATCGACCTCGAGTTGCAGCGCGGTGCCGAGCTTCAGCTCGCCACTCTCCACCGTGCCGACATGAACGAAGAGATCGCCGAGCTTCTTCTGCGTGTCGGTGACGCGGAATTTGATGCCGCCCTCGCCGGTCAATAGGCCGGTGTCGCCGACCTGGCCGCCGGACTCCGCGTAGAACGGCGTCTGGTTCAGCAGCAGCGCGCCGGTATCGCCCGCCTTGAGGCGGTCGGTTTCCTTGCCGTCCTTGACCAGCGCGGAGACCACGCCCTCCGCGCTCTCGGTTTCGTAGCCCAAAAATTCGGTGGCCCCGAGCTTCTCGCGCAGCGGAAACCAGATCGCTTCCGAAGCCGCCTCGCCGGAGCCGGCCCAGGACGCGCGCGCCTTGGCCTTCTGACGCTCCATCGCGTCGGTGAAGGAAGCCTGATCGACGCTGATGCCGCGCGACTTCAGCGCGTCCTGCGTCAGGTCGAGCGGGAAGCCGTAGGTGTCGTACAGCGTGAAGGCGACGTCGCCGTCGAACATGTCGCCCTTCTTTAAGGAAGCGCTCTTCTCGTCGAGAATGGCGAGGCCGCGCGTCAGCGTCTTGCGGAAGCGGGTCTCTTCCAGCCGCAGCGTTTCCTCGATCAAATTTTCCGCGCGCATCAGATCGGGATAGGCCTGGCCCATCTCGCGCACCAGCGCCCAGACCAGCCGATGCATCAGCGGCTCTTGCGCGCCGAGAAGCTGCGCATGGCGCATCGCGCGGCGCATGATCCGGCGCAGCACATAGCCGCGGCCCTCGTTCGAGGGCAGCACGCCGTCGGCGACGAGGAAAGCCGACGAACGCAGATGGTCGGCGATGACGCGGAACGAGGCCACGGTCTTCTCGTCCGGTCCGCTTCCGAGAGCGGACGCGGTCGCATCGATCAGATGACGGAACAGGTCGGTCTCGAACACGCTGTCGACGCCCTGCATGATGCTGGCCATGCGCTCAAGGCCCATGCCGGTGTCGATTGAGGGACGCGGCAGCGCCACGCGCTCCTCCTTCGTCACCTGCTCGTACTGCATGAAAACGAGATTCCAGAATTCGAGGAAGCGGTCGCCGTCCTCCTCCGGAGAGCCCGGCGGTCCGCCCCAGATGTGCTCGCCGCGATCGATGAAGATCTCCGAGCACGGGCCGCACGGGCCGGTGTCGCCCATCGCCCAGAAATTGTCCGAGGTCGGGATGCGGATGATACGGTCGTCGGAGAAGCCGGCGATCTTCTTCCACAGTCCGGCCGCCTCGTCGTCCGTGTGGTAGACCGTGACGAGCAGCTTGTCCTTCTTGAGCCCGTATTCCTTGGTGATCAGCGTCCAGGCCAGCTCGATCGCGCGCTCCTTGAAATAGTCGCCGAACGAGAAGTTGCCGAGCATCTCGAAGAAGGTGAGATGGCGCGCGGTGTAGCCGACATTGTCGAGGTCGTTGTGCTTGCCGCCGGCGCGCACGCATTTCTGCGAGGTGGTGGCGCGCTGATAGGGCCGCTTCTCGACGCCGGTGAAGACGTTCTTGAACTGCACCATGCCGGCATTGGTGAACATCAACGTCGGATCGTTGCGCGGCACCAATGGCGAGGACGACACGATCTCGTGGCCGTTCTCGGCAAAGAAGTTCAGAAAGGTCGACCTGATCTCGTTGACGCCGCTCATGTTCATCCAATCGGGTGTGCTTGGGCCCGCTTCCCAGCCATCCAAACCGCGAGTTTGGGGTGATATCTGCGGGCCAAAGCGCTTTTAGACAAGGCCAGCTTCGCTGTCCAGAAACTGTGCAGAGAGATCAAAGCGTTGCCGCAGTCGCGTAATCCCGTTGAAAGCCGCAAGGCCCGCGTTGACAGGCTTGGTCGGCCTGTGGTCTTTACCCATCTGTATCGTACGGCCACGTCGGGAGAGACCGGCACTGGTAGCCGGCGCCGAAGGAGCAACCGCCCCGGAAACTCTCAGGCAAACGGACCGCGTGGCTTTGACAGCATCTGGAAAGAGGCGCCGACGGACTTAGGTCCGGATTGCGTCCGCCGACGGGATAATACTCTCAGGCACAGCGACAGATGGGGCTTCGACTGGTGTCCACGGGAAATCGTTCCCGGGGAACCGCCGAGGGCCCCCCGATGCTTGCGCGTGACGACCAAGATTCACTTAAACAGACGCCCCTTCACGGGCTCCATGTCTCGCTCGGCGGCAAGATGGTGCCGTTCGCGGGCTATGACATGCCGGTGCAATATCCGGCCGGAGTCCTGAAGGAGCACCTTCATACCCGCAACGCAGCCGGCCTGTTCGACGTCTCCCACATGGGCCAGATCGCACTCAGGCCGAAATCCGGCAAGGTCGAGGACGCCGCCCGCGCGCTGGAACGGCTGGTGCCGCAGGACATCGTCGCGATTGCGCCGGGCCGGCAGCGCTACGCCCAGTTCACCAATGCCGACGGCGGGATTCTGGACGATCTGATGGTCGCCAATTTCGGCGATCACCTCTTCCTGGTCGTCAACGCCGCCTGCAAGGCCGAGGACGAGGCGCATCTGCGCGCGAATCTCTCAGACGATTGCGTCATCGAGCAGCTTGCCGACCGCGCGCTGATCGCGCTGCAGGGGCCGAAGGCGGAATCGGCGCTGGCGAAATTATGTGCAGAAGCACCTGCCATGAAGTTCATGGATTCCGGCCCGCACCGGGTTGCCGACCTCGACTGCTTCGTCTCGCGGTCCGGCTACACCGGCGAGGACGGGTTCGAGATTTCGGTTCCTGCCGGCGATGCGGAGCGCCTCGCCAAGACGCTGCTGGAAAACCCTGATGTGATGCCAATCGGCTTAGGGGCCCGTGACAGCCTGCGGCTCGAGGCCGGGCTCTGCCTCTACGGCCACGACATCGACATCGAAACCACGCCGGTCGAGGCCGCACTGGAATGGTCGGTGCAGAAGAGCCGCCGCAGCGGTGGCGCGCGCGCCGGCGGCTTCCCCGGCGCGGAAAAGATTCTGGCCCATTTCGACCGCGGCGCATCCCGCCGCCGCGTCGGCCTGCGCACCGAGGGCCGCGCGCCGGTGCGCGAAGGCGCGCTGCTGTTTGCGGACGCGACCTCCGGCGAGCCGATCGGAAAGGTCACCTCGGGTGGTTTCGGCCCCAGCCTGAATGCGCCGGTCGCGATGGGCTATGTGCCCGTCGCATCGAGCGCGATCGACACAAAGCTGTTCGCCGAAGTGCGCGGCCAACGCCTGGCCGTGCAAATCGCCGCCATGCCCTTCGTGAAAAACACCTACAAACGCTGAGGACTGAGAAAATGACCACGACGCTCTACACCTCCGACCACGAATGGCTCGCGATCGACGGCGATGTCGCCACCGTCGGCATCACCGACTACGCGCAATCGCAGCTCGGCGACGTCGTATTCGTCGAATTGCCCAAGGTCGGCCGCACGCTGAAGAAGACCGAAGCCGCCGCCGTCGTGGAATCGGTGAAGGCCGCATCGGACGTCTACGCGCCCGTTACGGGCGAAGTGCTCGAGAATAACGCTGCGCTCACCGCCGAGCCCGCGCTGGTGAACTCGGATGCGCAAGGCGCGGCCTGGTTCTTCAAGATCAAGATTGCCGACAAGAGCGAGCTCGGCGGCCTCATGGATGAGGCTGCGTATAAGGCACATACGGCGTGAGGATATGAGGCAAGCAGCCGCCGGATACTCGGTGTCATCACCCGCGAAGGCGGGTGATCCAGTACGCCGCGGCTTCTCGGCTCTATCGCGACCGGCTGCGTTTACTGGGTGCCCCGCCTGCGCGGGGCACGACAAGAACATCTAAAGCGAGGACCCATGATGACCGCGCACCGCAAATCCAACGGCGATACCACGAGCTTCGTACGCCGCCACATCGGCCCCTCGGCACGCGACGTCACCGCGATGCTCGAGGCCGTCGGCGCGAACAGCGTCGACGCGCTGATGGCGCAGACGCTGCCGGCGTCGATCCGGCAGGCCGCCCCGCTCGATCTCGGCAAGCCGCTCAGCGAGACCGAGGCGATCGCGCATATGGGCGAGCTCGCCGCCCAGAACCAGGTCTTCACCTCGCTGATCGGCCAGGGCTATTCCGGCACGATCTTGCCTGCGGTGATCCAGCGCAACATTCTGGAGAACCCGGCCTGGTACACGGCCTACACGCCCTACCAGCCCGAGATCAGCCAGGGCCGGCTCGAGGCGCTGCTCAACTTCCAGACCATGATCTGCGATCTCACCGGGCTCGACGTCGCCAACGCTTCGCTGCTCGACGAGGCGACCGCTGCCGCCGAAGCCATGGCGCTCGCGGAGCGGCACTCGCGGGTCGAAGCAAAGGCCTTCTTCGTCGACAAGGACGTGCATCCGCAGACGCTCGCCGTGATGCGCACCCGCGCGGAGCCCCTGGGCTGGACCCTCGTCGTCGGCGATCCCCTCACCGATCTCGACAAGACGGACGTGCTTGGCGCGCTGCTGCAATATCCGGGCAGTTCAGGCGCCGTACGTGACCTCAGGCCCGCGATCGCGAGCCTGAAGGCCAAGGGCGCACTCGCGATCATTGCAGCCGATCTCCTTGCACTGACGCTGCTCGCCTCGCCCGGCGAACTCGGCGCGGACATCGCCATCGGCTCGGCGCAACGTTTTGGCGTGCCGATGGGTTATGGCGGGCCGCACGCCGCCTATATGGCGGTGCGCGATGCGCTGAAGCGTTCGCTGCCCGGCCGCATCGTCGGCCTCTCCGTGGACTCGCGCGGGATGCCGGCCTATCGCCTCGCGCTGCAGACCCGCGAGCAGCACATCCGCCGCGAGAAGGCGACCTCCAACATCTGCACCGCGCAGGTGCTACTCGCCGTGATTGCCTCGATGTATGCGGTCTATCACGGCCCCGAAGGGCTTTCGCAGATCGCACGCAATGTGCATCGCCGCACGGCGGTGCTGGCCGCGGGCCTGCGCAAGCTCGGCTTTACGCTGAGAAGCGAAAACTTCTTCGACACGCTCAGCGTCGATGCCGGTGCGAAGCGTGCCGAGATCGTCGCGCGCGCGGCAGCCGAGAAGATCAATCTCGGCGTTGGCGACGAAGTCTTGCGCATCGCGCTCGACGAGACCACGACGCCCGCGACGGTGGAAGCGGTCTGGCGCGCCTTCGGCGGCCAGCTTGCCTATGCCGAGATCGACGCCACCACGCGTGAGGCGCTGCCGGAAGCACTCAAGCGCGGTACCTCCTTCCTCACCCACCCGGTCTTCCATGCGCATCGCTCGGAGACCGAGATGCTGCGCTACATGCGCAAGCTCAGCGACCGCGACCTCGCGCTCGACCGCGCGATGATTCCGCTCGGCTCGTGCACCATGAAGCTGAACGCGACCACCGAGATGATGCCGCTGACCTGGCCCGAGTTCGGCTCGTTGCATCCTTTCGCCCCGCGCGAGCAGGCCCGCGGCTATCACGCGCTGTTCGCGCGCCTGGAAAAATGGCTGTGCGACATCACCGGCTATGACGCGATCTCGCTGCAGCCAAATTCGGGCGCGCAAGGAGAATATGCCGGACTTTTGGCCATCCGCGGCTATCACGCGGCGCGCGGCGAGACGCATCGCAAGATCTGCCTGATCCCCTCCTCCGCCCACGGCACCAATCCGGCCTCGGCCGCGATGGTCGGCATGGACGTGGTGGTGGTCGCCTGTGAGAAGAACGGCGACGTCGACGTCAACGATCTCCGCGCCAAGGCGGAGAAACATTCCAACGATCTCGCCGCGGTCATGATCACCTATCCCTCGACGCATGGCGTGTTCGAGGAGCACATCCGCGAGATCTGCGACATCGTGCACGGCCATGGCGGCCAGGTCTATCTCGACGGCGCCAACCTCAACGCGCAGGTCGGCTTGTCCCGGCCCGGCGATTACGGCGCCGACGTCAGCCATCTCAACCTGCACAAGACCTTCTGCATCCCGCATGGTGGCGGCGGCCCCGGCATGGGCCCGATCGGCGTCAAGGCGCACCTCGCGCCATTCCTCCCCGGCCATCCCGCGACGGACGGGAACGCGCCTGTGGGACCGGTCTCGGCGGCGCCGTTCGGCTCGGCTTCGATCCTGACCATCTCCTACATCTACATCCTGATGATGGGCGGCGAAGGCCTCAAGCGCGCCACCGAGATCGCGATCCTCAACGCTAACTACGTCGCCGCACGGCTCGATGCGCACTTCCCGGTGCTCTACAAGAACGAAAAGGGCCGCGTCGCGCATGAGTGCATCGTCGATCCCCGCGCGCTGAAGACGACCAGCGGGGTTACCGTGGACGACATCGCCAAGCGCCTGATCGATTACGGCTTCCATGCGCCCACCATGAGCTTCCCGGTACCGGGCACGCTGATGATCGAGCCGACCGAATCGGAATCCAAGGCGGAGCTGGATCGCTTCTGCGACGCCATGATCGCGATCCGGAAGGAAATCGCCGAGGTCGAGGCCGGCCGCTTCAAGATCGAGGCGTCGCCGCTGCGCCACGCCCCGCACACCGTGCACGACATCGCGGATGACGAATGGAAGCGCGCCTACACCCGGGCCGAGGGCTGCTTCCCCGCGGGCACCTCGCGCACCGACAAATACTGGTCCCCGGTCGGGCGCGTCGACAACGTCTATGGCGACCGCAACCTGGTGTGCTCCTGCCCGCCGGTGAGCGATTACGCGGAAGCAGCGGAGTAGGACCCGACGGAGGTTTCGTAGGGTGGGCAAAGCGACTCGTCCGCCGTAGCTCGAAGAGCGAAGGCGGAAGCGTGCCCACCTCCTTGGTCTGAGTTGAGATATGGTGGGCACGGCACTTGCGCGCCTTTGCCCACCCTACCGACCCCTGCACTCTGGATGCATGTCAGGGCTTGACCAGCGACCGCGTCTCGCGATCCCATCGCCAGAGCCGCTCGTTGGTCAATTCAGTCCCGCCCCCCCAATGTTTGATCGGGTTGTGAGACTAAGACCGGAGGAACTGGTCAGGATCAGGTTCTTCATGGCCCCGCTCACCCCACGCAAAACGAAACAGGCGCCGAAGACGTCGGCAACTCAACGTCCTCAGCGCCCGCTCCTCGCGAAATACTCGCCGCGTTTAGGCTTACTCGTCGCCCGGCTCCTCGCCGTCGGCATCACGCTCGGGACTGCCGGCGAGAATCTGCTCGGCGATCAGGCCGGAGTTCTGACGGATCGAGGTCTCGATCTTGGCGGTGATGTCGGGGTTGGCCTTCAGGAACGCCTTCGAATTCTCGCGGCCTTGGCCAAGACGCTGGCTGTCATAGGAGAACCATGCGCCGGATTTCTCGACGATGCCGGCCTTGACGCCGAGATCGAGGATCTCGCCCATCTTCGAGACGCCCTCGCCGTACATGATGTCGAACTCGACCTGCTTGAACGGCGGCGCCAGCTTGTTCTTCACCACCTTGACGCGGGTGGTGTTGCCGACCACCTCGTCGCGCTCCTTGATCGCGCCGATGCGGCGGATGTCGAGGCGGACGGAGGCATAGAATTTCAGCGCGTTGCCGCCGGTGGTGGTCTCCGGCGAGCCGTACATCACACCGATCTTCATGCGGATCTGGTTGATGAAGATCACCATGGTGTTGGATTTATTGATGGAGGCCGTCAGCTTGCGCAGCGCCTGGCTCATCAGACGAGCCTGCAGACCCGGCAGCGCATCGCCCATCTCGCCCTCGAGCTCGGCCTTCGGCACCAGCGCCGCGACCGAATCGATCACCAGCACGTCGACCGCGCCGGAGCGCACCAGCGTGTCGCAGATTTCCAGCGCCTGCTCGCCGGTGTCCGGCTGGGAGATCAGGAGCTCGTCGATGTTCACGCCCAGCTTGCGCGCATAGACCGGGTCGAGCGCGTGTTCGGCGTCGATGAAGGCGCAGATGCCGCCCTTCTTCTGCCCTTCCGCCACCGTGTGCAGCGCCAGCGTGGTCTTGCCCGACGATTCCGGCCCGTAGATTTCCACGACGCGCCCCTTCGGCAGGCCGCCGATCCCGAGCGCGATATCGAGCCCCAACGAGCCCGACGAGACCGCCTCGACATCCATCGAACGGTCGTTCTTGCCGAGCTTCATCACCGAGCCCTTGCCGAACTGACGCTCGATCTGGGAGAGCGCGGCGGCGAGAGCTTTACTCTTGTCCATGGAGGATCCTTCGACGATACGCAGGGCAGTGGTGGACATCGGGTCGTGCTCCTTATGACGAGGATTCGCGTGAGGGACAAACGATTGGCGAGGCGGCGCGGCGATAAAACCAATGTACCCTATTTGTTCTAGGTTCGCAATATGTTCTTTTGCAGATTTTGGGGCCATGACGTGCATCAAGGACGGTTGAGCTGCGCGCCGTCAGAATTCCGTAATCCTGAGGCACCGAACCTTTCGCGGTCTGCGGCCTTCTCTTGGATCGGACCGCAACTCTGGGGACTTCTGTCATGACGGAAAATACGCATCACGATACGACCCGGCGCAATCCGCTGCTGGAGGCCGCGCAGGAGGAGATGAGCAAGTTCGAGCGCAAGGAAAACGAGTTCCGCAAGAAGGACCGCGAAGAGCGTGCCGCCGAGCTCCGTTTGCCGCTGGACGCGATCAAGGTTCACTAAGGCCGCCGGCTGGCGACGGTACCGGATCGACCGCCGATACCACCAATAACCAATTGATTTAACAAGGGCGGGCTACTGTGCATGGGGTTGTTTTCGTGTTTTTGAAAGGCGCGCATGGGCCTTTCCACCCCGGAGCCGTCTCCCGGCCCCCACACCTCCTACAGCAGAACCAGCAACCCAATGCCGATCACCAGCACGACAAAGCCAGCCGCCGTCGCGGCGGCGAATGACCGCTCTACGTTGTCCATGATGCCACCCCGTTGCCGGCGCGCCACGTTTCCCCCACGGCAGCACCGTCGCTGCGAAATCTCGCCTGCGGTTGTGTCCTGAGTTGTGCGAACGGATGTCGAAATTGGGACCGGTGCGGGGCCAGTCTGCGGCCTCCGACCTCCAACTTTCGCTGCTGCTGTCGAGCCTTGTCAGGCTGTCGTAAGCCGAGCCGGCTAGGGTCGTCCGGCTACGGTGTTGCAGCCCAGCACCTCAGCCTCCAATAACCTTCTCCCCGCTTGGCTCTCCCCAGGCGGGGTTTTTTTCATGCCGATTTTCATGCCGGCCGGCCGGTTTGCGAACCATCCTCCTCCTGCGTCAGGCGCAGCGAGAAGGCGCGGATCGCCGGCGCCGCGAGCAGCACGATCGGCAGCATCGCCGCCCATGCGATCAGCCACGACACCAGCCAGTGCGCGAGGAAGTCCAGCGCGCTCCCTGCGGGAAAGCTGGCGATGCCCGCGGCGATCAGCGAGGTCAGTCCGGACTGGATGATTCCGAACACGAAATGAGAATAGCGGCGGGGAATGCCCGGCATGACGCGCCCATGTTGTTGACCGTCATCGGGCCAAGCAAGGCACATGCCGCCGCGCGCCGGAAGGCGCCATTGCCCGGTCCAGGAACTCTGTTCTTGGTCGGAGAACCACGGGGACGTGTCTCGCGCCGCCGGCGTCTTTCGAGTTTCGATTTCGCATGTTTCGGAGCGCGTGCGTTTGCGAGATAGCCGTGAGCTATCCGGGGCTTCCTGACAGATTTCGCTTCCCTTGGAATATTATGCCGCCCAGCATGTTTGCAATGATGGAAGTGAATCGTGGGAGACGGCCATGAATCACAGGGGCGTCGAGTTCACCGTCGCCAAGACGGCAATTCCCGGTATCTGGCAGTGGCAGTTCCGGATCGGCGAGCAGATCAAGACCGGCAGGACCGAGACCAAGATCGATCTCTTGGCGATCCGGCGGGTGCAACTGCGCATCGATCGGGAGCTGAAGGCGATCGGGCGCGAGACGGCCTAAGCGGCCGGCCTGAGATCGTCGGCGGCCTGGCGCCTGCGCGCCGCAGCCGCGATGGCCTGCAGAGAGCAGCATGGCTTGTGCCGGGCGCAGCGGCGTCCATGGGGGCTATTCCGTAGCCGCCCGGAATTGATCTGCCGGTGGTTTGGGAATGGACTGCCCGCGATTATGGCCGTGGGGACGGAGCCATTACGCGCGATCGGTGCGAACCATGCCGCTCTACTTCTTTCGAATCCGGAACGGCCGCTATTCCGGCTGTGCCGACCAGGCGTCGGAATTTGCCGATCGCGATTCGGCCTGGAAGGAGATGACCAGCGTCTGCGCCGACATGGCCGCCGGCATCGCCCGCAAACTCCAGGAAAATTCCGAATGGCACATGGAGCTGCTGGACGAGGCCAAGGAGCCCGTGTTCCGGATCCGCATCACATCCGAAACCTTCGAATAGGGACCGGTCCTAGTCCGCGCTGGGCAGCCGCCGCATCGTGAATTCGATGTCGCCGCCGGGCAGCTCGCGCCAGTGCTCGACCGCGCTCATATAGCCGGCCTTGGGGTAGCGGGCGAAGAAAGCCTGCGCCCTCTCCCGCGCCGCCGCGCGCGGCAGCGTGAAGGTCTCGCGCAGATAGCCGTCGCCGGCCATTTGGCCGGGCTTGCCGCCCATCTTGCGCCGGCGCGCCATCCGCTCGGCGAGATCCCGCGGACGATCGGCCATGTCCTGCCCTCCTCGACGCAATACGCTCCCGCGCAATGTAGGAAGCAGGCCGAACAAAGAGGAGTCCCCCGCCGGAGGCCTCAGCCGCCTCCGATCGGGCGGAAGGTCAATTGGCAGTCGTGCCGGATTTCTTCTTCGGCGCACCGGTTGCGGCCGAGGCCTTTGGCGCCGCCGACTGCTTCGGCGGGTCGGAGCGCATGCCGCCCCAGGGATCGTTGGAGGCCTTGGAATCCGGAATCTTCTTCAGCGTTTCCTTGTAGGCCTTCTCACGCTCGGCTTCCGCGGCCTTCTCCTCGGGGGTCTTGCTCGGACCGTCCTGCAGCAAATTGAGATTGGGCATTTGCGCATAGGCCGGTCCCGTCAGCGCGGCCGGTCCTGCCAGGACAGCCAGCACCGCGGCCATACGGAAAAGCTTCATCATTGACTCCTTGATCATCCATGGCGGCGGGTCGCCCGCGCCTTGTCACCCCTGTCACAACCGCAGGGGCCGCACGGCCCGCTAGAGCCGGTCCGATTTGCACGATTTCGGCGCGTGGAGCCAGTCGTCCCAGATCGGGCCGCACTTGGTGCACCCGTTCAGCAACAGGCCGATGCCGGCCAGACAAAACACGAGGACATACCGACGCAACATCACCCACCCATATCCACTCCGTGGCATCATACCGGGCGAAGTCAGGCATTTTCAAGCCGACGGGACCCGCGGCAGACCGGGTGACTTTGCCGCGCCGGTCCGCCCAGAATGGCCGAAATATCCGGCAACACGGAGGAAACGACAGCAATGCCATCGCAGCCAGAAGCCGAGTTCGGCATCACTGAGGCCCGACGCATCCTCGGCGAGGTCTTTGCGCCGTGGGTCCAGGATCTCAACCTGTCGGTCGAGCGCATCGAGCACCTGCCGCCGCCGGACGTGCCCGACTGGCAGCCGGCAGCGCTCCTGCGCATGCCGTTCTCGGAGCGCCTGTGCCGCAACGGCGGCGTGGTCTGCGGCCAGGCGCTGATGGCGCTCGCCGACACCGCGATGGTGATCGCGAATCTCGCCGCCAACCGCGGCTACCGTCCGATGACGACGGTCGACCAGACCACGCATTTCATGCGCGCCGTCTCCTCGTCGGACGTGCTGGCCGACGCCCGCGTGGTGCGACTTGGACGCACCATGAGCTTCGGCAGGGTCACGCTGCTCTCGGCCACCGACAACAAGCCGGTGGCGATGGTGTCGAGCGCGTTCGCGATGCTGCCGGGGTAAGCATGATCCGAAAAGAAGAAAGCCGCGTGAGCGCAAAGCGCACCGCGGCTCTCGATGGCGTCATGTCGAGACAGGAAGCGCGGTCGCGCTTCGCGCCGTCACGCGGGAGCAGTTACTTGCCAAGCACTTCATCAGCCGCGGTGACGATGCTGACGTTCGGGTTCTTTCCGCAATAGCTGCCGAACTGCTTGGCGTTCTCGACGAAAACGTCGGTGTCGATGATTGCGTTCTCTTCATCGCCCTTGTACCAGCCGTCCATCCAGGTCAGCACCATCTTGATGGTGTCGTCGCCGCTCTCGAGGAACTGCTTGCAGCTCATGGTCGCGAGATCGAGCTTGGTGGCGTGGGCGGGCATGGACGACAGCGAGAGCGTCGCGGCGAACAGAAGCGAAAGCGTGGTCTTCATCAATATCTCCATCGGCGCGTAGCGCCACAAAGGACGGCTTGGGGGGAAAGTCGGCGGAGTGATTTCCGCTTCGACGTCGTAAACGAAATCTGAAGCGCTGTGCAAGTAGCGCCAGTATTGAGTTTAGTTCAACGTAATTTCTATGCACTACTTCACAAACATCATTATGGATTAACGCGGATGATCGAGAAGCGTGCAGCGCAGCGTTACCGTGTTTTCAAGGGTGCAACGATCACCTTTGAAAATAGCGGCATCACGTGCACGGTGCGAAACATGTCGGCGAACGGCGCCGCAATCGATCTCGATGCCCTCGTCACATTACCGCGATCGTTCACACTCGCGATCACGCGTGACAATTTCGTGCGGAAATGCCGCACCGTCTGGCGCCGAGACAGGCGCATCGGCCTCGCTTTCGAACAGTAGTGCGTATGATGTGAACGATCGTTCGCATCGCGCGCGCGATGGCTGCGTCATGTTCGCGCGATACGACGCCGGCGACGCCAGCGCAGGCTTGCAACCACGAGCGCGACGATCGCGAGCGCGATCGCCGATGATGCCGCAAAAAATCGTCCACCGGGACGATCGATGGTCCGCGACCATAGCGACGGCCCCTCGCCCGGCCGTGCCAGGCGAAACGCCACGACGCTGTCGCCGATCGAGGTGCCTGCCTCGGAGTGGCCGCCGGCGCCGATGGCGACATACTGCTCGCCCTTCCAGAGATAGGTCATGGGATTGGCGACTCCGGGCACCGGCAGCCGGCCTTGCCACAGCTCCCTTCCGCTTCGCGTATCGAAGGCGCGCAAATAGGCGTCCATAGCGCCGGTGAAAGCGAGCCCGCCTGCCGTGACCGCGAGCCCGTTGACGAGCGGCGCACCCCACGGCAACGGCATGCCAAGCGGGGCGAGATCCTCGGTCGTGCCGACGGTCGAACGCCAGAGGATCTTTCCGGCCTTCAAATCGACCGCGACCATCTCGCCCCAGGGCGGCTTGTTGCAAAGAAACCCGAGCGGCGATGTCACCACCGCCCGCGACATCGCAAACGGCGCGCCCGTCTGCTGGCCGAAATCATGACCGGGCGGCGGATCGTATCCGGCCGCCTCCGCGCGTGCGATCAGCTTGATCAGATGAACGGCCCGGCTGGTGTTGGCATAGAGGACCTGGTTGACGGGATCGAAGGCCGCGCTGCCCCAGTTCACGCCGCCGCCGGTGAAGGGGTATTCCAGCGTGCCTTGCGTTGAGGGTGGCGTGAAAAGCCCTTCGTTACGTGCCTCCGCGAACCGCTTTGCACAAGCAGAGCGGCGCCAGCCGGGCAAGAACGAGAGCGCATCCTCCGTCGAGATTCTCTGCGGCATCAGCGCCGGCACATGTGTCGGGAATGGCTGCGTGGGCGACAGCCGTTCGCCTTCCATGGCCCCCTGCGGAACGCTGCGCTCCTCGACCGGCCACACCGGCTTTCCGGTATCGCGATCGAGCACGAAGACAAAACCCTGCTTGGTCGGCTGGATCACGACATCGCGCTGACCTTCGCCGGTGTCGATGCGCGTGAGCGTCGGCTGCGCCGGCAGATCGTAGTCCCAGACGTCGTGGTGCACGGTCTGGAATGCCCATACGAGCTCGCCGGTCTCGATGCGCAGCGCGACCACCGAATTGGCATGTTCGTTGTTGCCCGGCCGCTTGCCGCCCCAGAAATCCGGCGATGGAGAGGATGTCGGCAGGAACACCAACCCGCGCGCGGGGTCGACCGACATCGGCGCCCAGACATTGGCGTGACCGGCTTCGATACCGTCGCGCTTGAGCGGCTCGAAGGTCCAGCGTGGCTGACCGCTACGCGCATCGAACGCGCGCACCACACCGCTCGGTGCGTCGACGCGGCGGTTGTCGCCGATCGCGGAGCCGACCACGATCACACCCCGGCCGACCGCTGGCGGCGAGGTGATCTGGAATTCGCCGGGCCATTCCAGCTTCATGCCTATGTCGGGCCTGACCTCACCGCCCTTGCCGAAGTCGGCACAGGGGATTCCCGTCGTCGCATCGAGCGCGATCAGGCGGACATCGTTGGTGCCCATGAAGATGCGCGATCGACATGCGGCATCGACAGGCGCCTCGTTGTCGATCCAGTAAGTGACGCCGCGGCAGACGTAGCGATTGGCGGGACGCTGGTTGATCGCGATCTTGGGATCGTAGCGCCATTTCTGCGCGCCCGTGCCGGGATCGAGCGCGATCACCTCGTTGAAAGGCGAGCAGAAGACCAGGCTGTCCTCGACGAACAGCGGCGTCGCCTGGAATTTGGTTCGCCGCATCACCGCGGGCGGCCGCACCGCGAGATCGCCCGTGTGGAATTCGAAGGCCCGAACCAGGTTGCCGACATTGTCGGGCGTGATCTCTCGCAATGGCGAGAATCGCGAGCCGCCGGGATCGCCACCCCAGCTCTCCCAGGCGATGCCTGGCCGCGACGAAAACAAGAGGAGCGTGATGAGAGCGGCCGAACAGCAGGGGCGGGTCGCCAACGCCCGCCTCACCTATTTCGGCTTCTTGGCAGGTTCAGGCGGACGCGCCCCGCTCCACGGATCGTACTTCTCCTTGGACTCGGGAATGCGCTCGAGTGCGGCCTTGTAGGCCTTCTCGTCGACCTTGGGCTTGTTGTCCGCCTTCTGGCCGCCCTCGTTAGGCTGACGCCTGCCGCCGCCCATCTGCGCCTGCGCGGAGGCAACCGCCAGCGCCAGCACCGCGGCCGCTATGACCAAAATCCTCATGGGCGCAATCCCCCTCGTCTAGGGCACAAACTAGCCGGCAATTATGGAATAGCCAATGCCGCGGGCTCCAAGACTTCAGGAATTCCTGACTTCAGGAAATCTTGATCGGCGGGGTCTTCGTCGGATCGCCTTCGTGCCTATGTTTTGGCCCGCAGGGGACCTTCACGGATGTTACGGATTATTGCTCATGCGGCGCTGCTGGCCGCCGCGCTCGCGCTCGGGGCCTGCGGCTTTGCCGACAGCCGCGCCCCGGTGCCCGAGTTCATGCGCATGAAGGAGGCCGAGCAGCCGCCGCCCGAATCGCCCCCCGACGTCAAACGCGTCGTGCGCGAGCAGATCGAATTCGTCTTCCTCAGCACGTCCTATCCGCGCGAGGTGCATGTCGCCCCGCCCCATCGTGAGGTGCGGGGACAGGGCTGGACAGCTTGCGTCCGCGCCCAGCTCACCTCTGCCACCGGATCGCCGCTCGGGCCACAGACTTACATCGTGACGATATCAGGCGGTAAGGTGGTCGATCGCCGCCGCGCCGAAGCGGACGACATCTGTGGGTCGGAAAGCTACGATCCGATCTAGGAACAAATCACGCCGACACGCGATCGGGTTCCGGGAAAAACCTGTAATTCTGCCGGAACGATCGCCGCCTCCCCTTCTTGTTACCGCCGAGGGCAGTTTCGAGGAGGACATGATGAGGACATTCACGATTGCATTGCTGGCTGGCGTCGGAGCCCTGGCAGCAGTGAGCGGCGCCAAGGCCGCTGACGTCTACACGACCAGCGAATACACCAGCCCCGATCTCGTTCAGGAAGTGCGGCTGGTCTGCGACGATTCCGGCAATTGCTATCGCACCCGCGGCGGCTCGCGCGTGATCGTGCGCGACTCCTACGCGACCATGCCGCGTGACCGCTACTATGAGCGCCGCACGTATCGCGACTGGGACGATGGTCCGCGCGGCGGCGTCGGCATCCGCGCGCCCGGCGTCAGCGTTGGCGTCGGTGTCGGCGATCGCTGGTAGTCGATGAAGCCATGACAGACGGGACCGGACGAGATAACTCGCCCGGTCCTGTCCATGTCAGGTTTCGAGCGGATCTGCCGGCGTGACGACACGTGCTGCCGACGGAACCTGCGCGATGAAGCGGGCGAGCACCATGCCGGCACACATCGCTGCGACGAAGATGAAGGCGGAAGCCGAGCCAAATCCGAGCGCGGTCAACGCCGGGCCTGGACAAAAGCCTGCAAGACCCCAGCCGATACCGAAGATGGCGGGACCGGCGATAATTCTCGGATCGATATCTTTTCGCGTTGGGACATAGAAGCGATCGGCGAAGGCAGGCCGCGCCAGTTTCAAGACGCGGCTGAAGCCGATGAAGGTCACCGCGACCGCGCCAGCCATCACCAAGGCCAGGCTCGCGTCCCACGTTCCTGCCGTGATGCCGCCAACGTCCAGGAAATTTAGTACTTTTGCCGGGTTCGACATGCCTGAGATGATGAGGCCAAGGCCAAAGACCACACCGATCCCGAATTGAATGAGGATTGTCATCGTGGTCAGCTCCAGTGCCGCATCACGAAGACGGTCGCCATGCCGGCCGCCATGAAAGTCATGGTCGCGACCAGCGATCGCACCGACAGCCGCGACAAACCGCAGACGCCGTGGCCGGAAGTGCAGCCGCTGCCCCACACCGCGCCGAAGCCAGTGAGCAATCCCGCGACAATCAGAAGCGGCGTTCCCGCGGCGATCGTTTGCGCTGGCAGGCTTCCGGTGACAAGGCGCGCCAGGACGGGCGCGAGGACGAGGCCCGCGACGAAGGCGAGCCGGCCGGCCAATTCCCGATCCTCGTAAGGCGGAAACAGTCGCGCCGCGATACCGCTGACCCCGGCGATCCGCCCCGTCGTCCACATCAGCAGCACGGCGGACAAGCCGATCAACGCGCCGCCAAGGAGCGACGCAATCGGCGTAAAAGGTGTTACGACCATGATGATCCTCCGGGTCGAGAGCAATTCTGGCGTACCCATCGGCGCATCCGGCGGCTCGCGGCCGGATGCTCAACGAGACGTTAATATTACCACTCGAATTGAAGCGGCGTCCCAACGGTATTTTCCAATCTTTGCGCTAAGCAAGGCCTCCTGAACGGGGACGACGGGACGTGGTCGATATCGCGCACCAGGCTGCGATCAATCCGGCATCGGCAAAGCCTGCCGCGGCCTCGCGCGCGCGTGTCCCGCTCACTGCGATCGACCCCGGCCAGTGGCGCGCACTCGCGCAGCGCGCGGTCGAGCCGAACGGATATTACCTGCCGGGCTGGGAGCTCGCTGTCAGTGCAACCGCGCGCGGCCGCACGGATGCTTCGGCGCTTCCCGCGTGCGATGGATCGCGGCTGATCGGGCTGATGCCGGTGATCTCGCTCTGGCGGGCATGGAAGATCCCCCTGCCCGCTCTGGTGAGCGCGCATCCCTACGGCACGCTATGCAGCCCGCTGATCGACCGCGATGCCCCGATCGAGGCAGCGACGCGCTTGTTACAGCAGGCCCGCGCGGCCGGAGCGCACGCGCTCGTGCTGAACGACGTCGCGCTCCACGGGGCGACAATGACCGCTCTCAATCAGGCTCTGAACCGCGACGGCCTGAAGCCGCGCCTCCTGAACTCCTACATCCGCGCCAGTCTTGATGCGACGCAGGACGGCGAGACGCTGCTACGCGACGCGCTCGGTACCAAAAAGCTCAAGGAGCTGCGCCGCCAGCGCCATCGTCTCGAAGAACACGGCGCCGTCGTGTTCGACGTCGCGCACAGCCCCGACGAGATCAGGCCCGCACTCGAGACATTCTTGCAGCTCGAAGCCAGTGGCTGGAAAGGCAAGCGCGGCACCGCGCTGGTCCAGCATGCCGGCGATGCAACCTTCATCCGTCGCGCCGTTCCCGCGCTCGCGGAAACCGCGCAATGCGAGATCGTCACCCTTAGCGCCGGCGCGACGCCGGTGGCCGCCGGCATCGTGCTACGCCATCAGGATCGCGCTTTCTTCTTCAAGCTCGGCATCGACGAGCGCTTTGCACGATATTCGCCGGGCGTGCAGCTCACGCTCGAGCTCACCCGCCGCCTCTGCGCCGATCCCGCCATCGCCAGCGCGGATTCCACGGCGAGCGCCGATCACCCCATGATCAACCCGATCTGGCGCGGGCGCTTCGCCGTCGGCGACGTGCTGATACCGTTGCGGCGGAACGACCCCATCGTGGCGCTCGTTCACGGAGCGCTCGCGGCGCACGGCATCGCCTACGCGGCGGCGCGCCGCGCAGTTCGGCTGCTTCGCAAATAGGATGGCTCCTACTCCGCCGCCTGGGCGTTGATCTCCGCCGAGACCTCACGGATGGCGCGCGCGAGCATGTTGGGATCCTGCGCGCCGGAGACGGCGTATTTCTGCGCAAACACGTAGGTCGGCACGCCGGAGATGCCCTTCTCGGCGGCTTCCTGCGCGTCTGCCGATACGCGCGCGACGTCCTCGTCGGTCATAAGCCGCTTGCGCACGTCGTCGGCATCGAGGCCGACATCTGCGGCCGCCTGCACAAGCACGTTCAAATCGGTGAGGTCGCCGCCGTCGCGGAAGTAGAGCTCCATCAGACGCTGCTTCAGCTCGGGCGCCTTGCCGATCGCCTCGGCCCACAGGATCAGGCGGTGGCAGTCGGTGGTGTTGGGCTGACGCGCGACAAGCTCGGGCCGATAGACGAGCCCTTCTTCGCTCGCGGCCGCAACGACGCGTCCCGCAATGCCCTTATAGACCTCGACCGAGCCGAACTTCTTGGTGAGATAGTCCTCCCGGCTGATGCCCTCGGACGGCACCCACGGATTGAGGAAGAAAGGACGGAAATTGAGCTTGACCGGAACGTCGGGCACCAGCGCCAGCGCGCTCTCGATCCGATGCTTGCCGATATAGCACCAGGGGCATACCACGTCGGAAACGACGTCAATCTGGAGCGGCTTTAGGGTGCTCATGAGCGCCTCCTTCGGGCGTTGCGGGTCGTGCCCAAAGATAAGCCGAACCCCTTCCGAGGCAAGGCCGCTAGCTCATGGCTGCTGCCATTTGTCGGAGCCGCTCGGCAGTGCGCTCGTCGGCCGGGAAGAAGGTTTCCAGAGCGAGCTCCGACAGCGTGATGTCGACGGGCGTGCCGAACACCATGGTGGTGGAGAAGAAACTTAGTATCTCCCCGTCGTGGCGCAGCTTGAACGGGATCGCGACATTGTCGCTCGATAGCGGCGCCGCGCGCGCCGGGATCGGATAGCTCTTCAGGTCGTTGTACAGCTTGATCAGCTCGGGATCGGCCGTCGCCTCGCATTGCCGGTGCAGCCGCTCCAGGAGATGTCCGCACCATTCCGCGAGATTGACCGTGCGCGGCGCCAGCGCCTCGGGATGGAAGGCAAGTCGCAGCACGTTGAGGGGCTGGCCGAGCAGCCGCGGCGGAATGCCGGCGAGCAGCGGCGCCAGCATGCGGTTGGCCGAGACCAGATTCCAGTGCCGGTCATAGGCCAGCGCCGGATTGGGCTCGTGCGCTCTAAGGACGAGGTCGATCGCCTGGCGGGCTGATTTCAAGGCGGGATCCTCCAGCGGGCGCTGTGGAAAGGCCGGGGCATAGCCTGCGGCGACCAGCAGCACGTTGCGTTCGCGCAAGGGCACGTCGAGGCGCTCGGCGAGCCTGAGCACCATGTCGCGCGAGGGTGCGGCGCGGCCGGTCTCGACGAAACTCAAATGCCGCGCCGAGATCTCGGCCTCGCCGGCGAGATCGAGCTGGCTCATGCGGCGGCGCTGCCGCCATTCGCGCAGATGGTCGCCGATATGGACCGGCTGGCTGCGTTCGGCCTGTGCCGTGGATGCATGTGCGTTCATGGTCGAAAACCTAGCACGCAGATTTCGGCGCTTCCATTACGTCAGAGGTAATCGAATTGGGCCTCGGGCCGGCGCATCTTCGGTCGCAACAGGAGACGACCATGATCGCACTGCTGCTCTACCGGACCGTCGCAGACCACCTTGTTCCCTGGGCCATGGCGTTCGCAACCCGGATGCTGGCGCGCAGCCTCAACATGCCCGAGCCGCTGGTGCATTCGACCGGCGACTACGTCGTCGCGCAGGTCACCGCCTTCGAGCACAGCGTCGGCAGGAGCCTCTGCCCGTTCCGCCTCGCCCGCCTGCTCCGCGCCTGGTGGCGCGGATTACACTGAGTTTCACCTTGAGCCCACCCCAACCATGGAGCCCCACGATGATCGACGCATCCACCTTCCTTCGCCGCGCGCTTCTTGCCGACGCAATCTTCAGCGGCGTCGCCGCTCTCGGTTTCACGTTAGGCGCCAGCGCGTTCGCGTCACTGTTCAACCTGTCCGAAGCGCTGCTGCGCGAGACCGGCCTGTTCCTGATCGCCTACACCGCACTCGTCGGCTGGCTTGCCTCACGCGCCTCCGTGGCAAAGCCGCTGGTGCTGCTGGTCGTGGTCAGCAACGCAGCCTGGACGGTCGGCAGCATCGCGCTGCTGCTCTCGGGCGCGGTGTCGCCGAACCTTGCCGGCGAGTTCATGGTCGTGGCGCAGGCGATCGCGACCGGCGTGTTTGCCGAATTGCAATATGTGGGATTGCGCAGGAGCGGGAGTGTGCTGGCCGCGTGAGGCCTACCGCCGCCAGTCGTCGCCCGGCTTGACCGGGCGACCCAATATTCCGAGAAGTCAGTTGGGTACGGAGAGGCTGCGGCGTACTGGATGCCCCGCTTTCGCGGGGCATGACAGTTGTGCCAGAAGCTCGAACTCAGGCTACGCGCGCGCGGCCGTTGGCCTTGCCGACGGCATGGCCATTGAGCTTCTTCTTTTTGGCGCCTTTGGCGCCCGCCTTCTCGGCCTTACGCTCCGCACGCGCCTTCACCTTGGCGCGCTCGACCCGCGCTTCCGCGCGCAGCTTCTTGCGCTTCTTCTCGCAAGATTCGCACTTGCAGCCGATCGGCTTCAGATAGGCTTTGAAATAATCGGTGCCGTAGTCGTAATTGATCTCGTCGCCCGGCTCGATGTTCTTGATGGCGCGGATGAAGACCTTGCGCTCGCGCGGCCGGACGTCGGATTCGGCGTTGGGCCGGCACGAATGGTTGATGTAGCGCGCGAGGTTCTTGCGCACCGAGCCATCGATGGTCCAGCGGCCGTTGAGCTCGAACAGGTATTTGTTCTCGATGTCGTCGTGCTCGGGAATCCGGGAGTCCAGGATCGGTCCGTAATAACGGATGATCCGGGTGCCCTTCTTGATCGGCTTGGTGGCGAAGAGGCCGAGCCCGGTTTTCGAGCGGCCGACGCGATAAGGTTTGTTCGACGAGGTGGCTGGCATGATCACGAAAAACGAGGACGCGAACGAGGCTGAAAGAGCCCAAGCGAAGCCGCTCTTCTAGAACGATTCCGCGCCGCTGTCAGGTGTCTGTCGACACTGTTTGAACCTTGCCCACAATCAAGACGTCTGACGGTACGGAGTTCCCGCTCGATCAAAGGCATCGTCATGTTCCGTATCACCACCGCAACCTTGGCCATATTGCTCCTGGCCATGTTGCTGATCTGCAGCGGTCTCGACCGCGCCGACGCTCAATTCGTGGGCAGCCAATATAGCTCGACGGCCTCGAAGGATTGCCGCCAGATCGGCAAGCCCAGCGAGCTCGACGGCAGCACCACGCGGGTCTGCAAGGGCAAGGATGGCCTCGTGGTCCTGATCGCCGAGGACGATCTTCGCGAGGTCGTCTCCGTCGGCCGCAATCGCAGGGCCGCGGCCGAGGAACCGGCTGCAAAAGTCTGGTTCGCTCCGTTCAACTCGTCCGAGACCACCGTCGAATGGCGTACCGCGGCCGCCAAACCGTTTGCGATGATCCAGCGCTGGCACATCGCCGATGGCACCGATCCCGACAAGCAGGGGCGGCCGAACACCAAGGCCATGCTCATCGTGACCCGGCTACCACCCGGCCCCGTCTGCCATGTCGCCTATGTCGACGCGATCGCCAACCCGAACGCCAATGAGCTCGCGCGCAAGGCCGCGGACGAGTTCGCCCGCAGCTTTACCTGCGGCAAGGATGAGGTGAAGATCATTGGCGCACGCGGCCGCGCGGTCGAGCTGGCGACGATGCGCTAGGCTTTCGTCTTGGTCCGCGTCTTGGCGCGGTGGTAGCGCGCCAGCAGGCGTTCACCCTTCGCGGCGATGCGCCGCGCCGCCGCCACCGTCTTCGGAACCGGCTCGCCCCAGGCATGCGCCGACAACGCGTGCCGGGTCGGCCGGCCGTTGGCATCGACGAGAGGCGGCAGCTTGGCGCGACCATAGAAACGCACGGCCCAGCTTCCCTTGCGCCGCATCTCCTGCGGTGTCATCTCGGACACGGTCTTGGTGACGCCCGGCCGCAAATGTGCGCCTTGCTGGCGCGCGAAAGCCTTGCGGCCCGCCGCGGTCAAGCCGCCGCGCGGATCCTTTTCGCGCGCAGATACTCGGCGCTTGCGCGACGTCTTGGCGGCTTTCTTCTTTGCAGCCTTTTTCTTTACGGGCTTCTTTGTAACCTTGCGCTTGGGCGACTTCTTCGCGGATTTCTTCTTTGAAGCTTTCGCCTTGGGCGTTTTCTTCGCAGCCATGCGCATGTTGTCCACGAGGTTGGGATAGCGGCGCCCGGCGCGGCGGGCACGCGCCTTGGCCGCCGATTTCTGCGCAGGCGTGAGATGCTTGGACGCCTTGCCCGCGCGCTTGCGCGGGTTCGATCGTTTCCAGGGCGCGCGGGATGATTTTGCCATGCGGCGTCAACGCCTGACGATGGCAAGGGTTGCCTTCGTGCCTATCGATCAAGGACCCGGCGGCTTCCCCGTCACGGGCGACATCAGCATCGCCTCCAGCAGCCGTTCGGGCGTCGTGCCCTCGGGCAGGCGCCCCAGAATATCCTCCAGCCGCCCATCGAGCAGCAGCATGGTGAAACCGTGCACCATCGACCAGGCGCGCGCGATTGCGGCGCCCTGATTGAGCGTCAGCGCGTCGCCGCTGATCTGTTCCTGCCTCATCATGCCGACGGCATTGGTGAGTCCGGCAAAGGACGCCTCGGCGGCCTCGTGCAGCGACGGCCTGGAATAGTCGAGGCGCTCGGTGCGGAACATGATGCCGTACATGCCGGGATGAGCCTGGGCGTAGGCGACATAGGCTTTCGGCCGCGCCAGCGCGTGCTCGAGGGGGGTGGTGGCGGTGTCGGAGGACGACGCCATCGCCGCATTGAACTGGCGGAAGCCGACTGCCGCGAGCTCACTGAGAAGCCCGGTGAGGTCGCCGAAATGATGGGTGGGCGCAGCGTGCGAGACGCCCGCCTCGCGCGCCACCGCGCGCAATGTCAGGCCGGCGAGCCCGTCACGCTCCAGCACCCTTTCGGCAGCCCGGAGCAGCGCCTCGCGCAGCGCGCCGTGGTGATAGGGCGCCTCGGGCTTGACGCTCGCCGGGCGTCGCGCGGGACGCGCCGGCGCGCTCGGCTTCTTTGGGGTGCGCGCACCGCGCGCCGTTTCTGTCCTGATTTCGCTCTTGCCCATGGACCAGCTATAGGATGCGATATTGACAGTGTAAAGATTTCACTTGACCAGAACCCCTCCGGCGGCTATTTGATCTTTACGATGTAAAGATTAGGGAGGCATACCGTGCAACAGGACGCCACCGCCGCGCGCCGACACAATCTCGGTCCGATTCCGTTCGAAGCCGACGCGCCCTTCCTGAAAATCATCGGTGAATTGCCACGCGAGCTCAACGGCACGCTCTATCGCAACGGTCCCAACCCGCAGTTCGACTCGCCTGGCGCGCATTGGTTCGTCGGCGACGGCATGCTGCATGCCTTTCATCTCGAGAACGGGCGTGCCAGCTATCGCAACCGTTGGATCCGCACGCCGAAATGGCTGGCAGAGCACGATGCCGGCCGCGCGTTGTTCGGTGGCTTCGGCCGCAAGCTGCCGGATGCGCCGGCAAACCTCACCGACGGCGGTGTCGCCAACACCAACATCATCTTCCATGCCGGCAAGCTGCTGGCGCTGGAGGAAGCGCATCTGCCCACCGAGATCGAGCCTGATACGCTCGCAACGCGCGGCTATCACAATTATCAGGGCCGTGTCGCCGGCAGCTTCACGGCGCATCCCAAGATGGATCCCGTCACGGGCGAGCTGGTGTTCTTCGGCTACAATGCGGCGGGACCGCTGACGCCTGTCCTCTCCTACGGGTCGATTGATGCGTCCGGCAAGGCGACGCGCTTTGAACGCTTCGAGGCGCCCTATGCCAGCATGGTGCACGACTTCATCGTCACCGAGAACCACGTGCTGTTTCCGATCCTGCCCCTCACCGGCAGCATGGAGCGCGCGATGAGCGGGCGGCCGCCCTATGCCTGGGAGCCGGACAAGGGCGCCTATGTCGGTGTGATCAAGCGCAAGGGCAGCGCGAAGGACATCGTCTGGTTCCGCGCTGAAGCCTGTTACGTCTTCCACGTCATGAATGCGTGGGAGGACGGTAACCGCATCATCGCCGACGTCATGCAGTTCGAGGAAGCGCCGCTGTTTCCGCATCCGGACGGCCGGCCGACCGATCCGGAGAAGTCGCGCGCCCGCCATTGCCGTTGGACATTCGACCTGTCAGGCGACACCGACCGCTTCCAGCAGGCCTATCTCGACGATCTCACCGGCGAGTTCCCGCGCATCGACGACCGCCGCGCCGGATTGAGGAACCGTCACGGCTGGTACGCCTGCGCCAATCCGAAGCTGCCGATATTCGGCGCGCTGTCCGGCGTCGTCCATGTCGACGGCAATGGAAAGCGCCTCGGCCATTATCTGCTGCCGGCCGGCGACACCATTTCCGAACCCGTATTCGTCGAGCGGTCGAAAGATGCGGCGGAAGGCGATGGCTGGCTGCTGGCGGTGGTCTGGCGCGCGCGGGAGAGCCGCAGCGACCTCGCCGTGTTCAACGCCGGAGATGTCGAGGCCGGCCCGGTCGCGCTGGTGCAGCTCGGCCACCGCGTGCCCGACGGTTTTCACGGCAATTGGGTCGGCGCGCGGTAGCGCTCCTCTCGTCAATGCTGATGTCACCAATAGGTCTCTCATGCACATGCCCACGATCGCCGCGGACCGCCTCGCTATCCTGATCCTGATCCTGATCTGCGCCGGGATCAGGATCAGGATGATCCGGCCGCGGCGGAGCGGCCAAACCGTCTTCAACGGCGGTATCCTGCTAGCGTTCGTCCTCTCGATCGCCTGCGCGTTACCTATCCTGTCGCACCTGCCCTGGGCCGGATTCATCGACGAGATGGCCGCCCAAGCCGTTGCAGCAATTCAATTTTTAGAAGTTGCTTACGTCATTTTGACACTGTAAAGATTTTGCTTGACCCCACCCCGATCCTGATTTACTGATCTTTACATCGTAAAGATAAGGCCCTGACCGAGGCGGACCATGGCGATTTTCCTGATCCTCGCGCCCTACGGCGCCTTCACATTCCTGATGCTGATGACGTCGGCCACGATCAGCGTGTTCGTGGCCTCGGCAGTCTGTCTCGCTACCGTCGCGATCGATGTCGTGCGCGGCCGTTCGGTGAAGATCCTGGCCGTGGGCTCGGCACTGCTATTCGCCGCAATCGGCTTCCACCTCGCGCTGTTCGACCCGGCGCTCGGCACGCTCGGTGTCAAGCTGTCGGTCGACATCGGCATCTTCGTCATCTCGCTCGGCTCGATGCTGGTCCGCCGTCCCTTCACGCTTCAATACGCGCTCGAATCCGTGCCGGCCGAGACCGCGTCAATGCCCGGCTTTCTCTACGCCAATTACGTCATCACCGGCGCGTGGACGGCGGCTGCGCTGCTGATGGCGGCCGCCAATCTCGTGCTGCTCTATGTCCCCGGCCTGCCGCTCTGGTCGAGCCTTGCGGTCGCCTTCGCCGCCCGCAACAGCGCGATCTACTTCACAAAATGGTATCCCGAATATCGGCAGATCAAGTACGGTGCGCCGGCCAGCGCGTTGCCCACCTCCCGCTGAACAGGATCGACGATGAAGGACGTATTCGCCCGCCTCGCCTCCGACCTCTTCTCCGCCATCGTCTTCCTGGTCATCTACCTCGTCACCGACAACGTCGTCCTGGCAACGTCGGTCGCGATTGCCGGGGCGATCGCGCAGGTGATCTACGCCCGCGTCAAGGGGCAGCAGCTCAACTACATGACCTATGCGAGCGTCGCGCTCGTCGTCGTGCTCGGCACGGTCACGCTGCTGACCAACGATCCCCGCTTCATGCTCGCAAAGCCCTCGATCGCGCATTTCGCGATCGGCACCATCATGCTCAAGCGCGGCTGGATGTTGCGCTATATGCCGCCGATCGTCGTCGAGACCGTTCCGGAATATGTGACGGCTGCAGGTTATGCCTGGGCCGCGCTGATGTTCGTGATCGGCGCCGGCATGATCGCGGTCGCCTCCACAGGCGATCTGAAGCTGTGGGCGTTCTATCTCACGGTGGTCGCAGGCGGCGCCAAGATCCTCGCCTTCGCCGTGCAATATGTCGTCCTTCGGCTCGTCGTCACCAGCCGACGGCGCGCCGCCGCCCGCGCCTAAATGCCTCCCACGGAGCGTTAGGCAGCTGCTGCGAGTTGCGCTATACGCTCGGCCGGGACGGGCCCGCGGATCGTCGCGGTCCGCCGGGATCTTGGGAGACGCGAATGGCCGTCGACGGCAACTGGACTCTGACCCTGACGACCCCCATGGGCGAGCGCAAGGCGACGCTGAGCCTGACGGCCGCGGGCGGCACGCTGACGGGGACGCAGGGTGCGGAAGGCGATACAGCCGAAATTTTCGACGGCACCGTCAGCGGCGATGCCGTGAACTGGAAGGTCTCGATCACCAATCCGATGCCGTTGACGCTCGAGTTCATCGGAACCGTCTCCGGCGACAGCATGAGCGGCGAGATGGGCATCGGCCCGATGGGCAGCTTCCCGTTCACGGGCGCCCGCGCGTAAGCCGCGCGGCAACCGTGCGCGCGCTCGGTCTCATCGCTGCGACGATCCTGTGTGCCGCAACACAAGCGGCGCGCGCGGACGATGCCGAACCGGCGTGGCGCGCAAGCGCGCTCGCCATGGTGCCGGCAGGCTATGTCGCCGGCACGGCCTATCGAACCGAAGGTTCGACGGGCGACCTCGCCGTCTATCCGGCCTCGTCGAACGACCCGAAGTCACCGGCAAGCGTGTTCGCTGCGCGCCATGCTCTCGTGGTCACGCTGACGCCGGATGCGACACGCGCAGTCTCGGCCGAATTGAAGCCGCGTACCGGGCCGGACCCTGACAACGACGACACTGATTTCGCAAAGCTGCACGCCGATCTCGCCGCCAAGCGCTCAACGCTCCCCGAAGGCACCGAGCCCTGCGATCTCGGCGCCCGGTCCGTCGACAAGGATCCTGATGGACTCAACGTGCGTGCCGAACCGTCGATCAAGGCGCGGGTGCTCGGCACGCTTCCGCCGCCCTACCGGCTCAAGCTCGGCGGCAGCGAGAACACGCCCGATGGCGGCTGGCTCACCGAATTCCGCATCATCGGTTTCAAGAACGGTTGGTTTCTGATCGAGGGTGCCAAGCCGCCGGGCAAGGACTACGAGGACGACAAGAAATATCCGCGCAGCGCGCCAAAACCCTATGCCGGACGCGGCTGGGTCGCCTCCAACAAGGTCGGCGCGTCCTACGCCAATGGCGCGACACGCATGGGCGGCCTGTTCCAGGCGCCCTTCGTCGATGCGAAATGGATGCCGGCCCAGCGAGAGCTCGGTGGCCCGATCGACACCGACGGCGGGCCGAAGCACATCTTTGCTTGCAGCGGCCTCTGGGGCCTTGTCGAGAGCCAGGACGGCGTCCGCGGCTGGTGGCGCGGGCTGTGCTCCAACCAGGTCACGAATTGCAGCTAGCCTGCGGCCCATCCTTCGAGACGCCCGCCTCCGGCGGGCCCTCAGGATGAGGTCGCATTTCGCGGCGAGATATCAGACCCTCATGGTGAGGAGCCCGCCAAAGCGGGCGTCTCGAACCATGCAGGCCGAGCTCTTCCGGCACCCCGGAGCGAGGCGAAGAGCTAGCCGAGATTCAACTCCTTGAAGAAGTCGTTGCCCTTGTCGTCGATGATGATGAACGCCGGGAAATCGACGACCTCGATGCGCCAGATCGCTTCCATGCCGAGCTCGGGATATTCGAGCACCTCGACCTTCTTGATGCAATGCTCGGCAAGGTTCGCCGCGGCACCCCCGATCGAGCCAAGATAGAAGCCGCCGTATTTCTTGCAAGCCTCGCGCACGGCCGGCGCCCGGTTGCCCTTGGCGACCATCACCATCGAGCCGCCGGCGGCCTGGAACTGATCGACGAAGGAATCCATGCGGCCCGCGGTGGTGGGGCCGAACGCACCGGAGGCGTAGCCCTCGGGCGTCTTGGCGGGGCCGGCGTAATAGACGGGATGGTTCTTGAAATAGTCCGGCAGCGGCTCGCCCTTGTCGAGCCGCTCGCGCAGCTTGGCATGCGCGGAATCGCGCGCAACGATCATGGTGCCGGTCATCGAGACCCGCGTCTTGGTCGGGTACTTCGAGAACGTGGCAAGGATATCCTTCATCGGCTGGTTGAGGTCGATCTTGACGACCTCGCCGCCGAGCGACTGCTCGACCTCAGGCAGATACTGCGCCGGGTTGTGCTCGAGCTCTTCGAGATAGACGCCGTCCTTGGTGATCTTGCCGAGCACCTGGCGATCGGCCGAGCAGGACACGCCGAGCCCGATCGGAAGCGAGGCGCCATGACGCGGCATGCGGATCACGCGGACGTCGTGGCAGAAATACTTGCCGCCGAACTGCGCGCCGACGCCGAGCGACTGCGTCATCTTCAGAATTTCCTGCTCCATTTCGAGATCGCGGAAGGCGTTGCCGTCAGGCGAGCCGTGGGTCGGCAGTGCGTCGAGATAGCGGGCCGACGCCAGCTTCACCGTCTTCATGCAGAGCTCGGCCGAGGTGCCACCGATCACGATCGCGAGGTGATAGGGCGGGCACGCTGCAGTGCCCAGCGTCAACACTTTTTCCTTGAGGAAGGCGAGCAGCCGGTCCTTGGTCAGCACCGAAGGCGTCGCCTGGAACAGAAAGCTCTTGTTGGCGCTGCCGCCGCCCTTGGCCATGAACATAAATTTGTACGCGTCATCACCTTCGGCGTAGATCTCGCACTGCGCCGGCATGTTGTTGGCGGTGTTCTTCTCCTCGTACATCGACAAGGGGGCGACCTGCGAGTAGCGCAAATTGCGGCGCAGGTAAGCATCGCGCGCGCCTTCCGACAGCGCCGCCTCGTCGTCACCGTCGGTGATGACGTTGCAACCCTTCTTGCCCATGATGATCGCGGTGCCGGTGTCCTGGCACATCGGCAGCACGCCGCCGGCGGCGATGTTGGCGTTCTTGAGGAAGTCCAGCGCGACGAATTTGTCGTTCGGGCTCGCCTCGCCATCCTCCAGGATCGCGCGGAGCTGCTTCAGATGACCCGGCCGCAGATAGTGGTTGATGTCGCCAAAGGCCGCTTCCGACAGGGCCCGCAGCGCCTCATGCGACACCACCAGCATGTCCCGGCCCAAAACCTTCTCGACCCGCACGCCCTCGGCCGTGACCTTCTTGTAGGGCGTCTCGTCCTTGCCCAGCGGAAACAGCGGTGTGTGCTTGTAGGGCGGAACGGGCTTTGCGGGGTCGGGGAAGGCGGTGGGAGCGTTCATGGGCTGGAATCTCGGGGTTTTAGAGCCCTCGCATGGGCCCTTTTCATAGAAGCGTTCTAAGCTTTTTTGCCGCAAAGGGAAGGCGCTCTGGTGCGGTCGGGGCATCCCGATTCGGCGACATGGCGACCTATTTTCGGCGGCAGTCGGCGGACACGAGGCCCTCATGATGCCGGTGAAGACCGGGGGTGCGCCCCTTGCGCTGCGCGCCCGACGACGGTTGAATGCGCCCGCTAAGGGGCTTTTCATCATGACATTGAACTTGCACATCCGCGGCGCGATCCTGGTCGCCGTCGCCATCACCGGTCTTGTGACCCTCGCCTCGCCCGCCCGCGCGGACCGCTGCGACGACAGCGCCAAGGAGCTGGCGAACCAGGTCGATCGCCTCAAGGTGAATTTCCGCGCCGCGAATGTCGTCTACCTGACTCATCCCGCTGCCAAGGAATTGTCCGTGGCTTGCCGTGGCGACAAATATTCGATCGAGCTCTACGCCAAGGGCGATCGCAAGCCGAAGCCGGAGTTCTTTGCGCTGGTGGGGTCGATGGCGGCGATCGTCTTCACCGTCACCAAGGACGATACGACGACGGGCGCGACACGCTGCCTGAAGCGGATGGGGCTCTTGCGCGGCGACAAGATCAGCATGCGTTACCGGCGTCTCAACATGGAATGCACCCGCACCAAGACGGATGCATCCATCGCGATCACGCGCGGCAAGGACGAATAGGCCTGCACCGCGCGGTCACCGCGGGCATAGTCCGGCCGCGGAACGACGTCGCCGCCACACATTCCGTCATTGCGAGCGTAGCGAAGCAATCCAGAATCCCTCCGCGGAGACAGACTGGATTGCTTCGCTACGCTCGCAATGACGAGGAGAGGTCTGTCCTCTCGCGGAAACAACGCTTGTGGCGGCGCGAAAGCGGCCTTCTCTCACGCACCAGATCCCTCGCATTTTAACGATTGGCTTGAAGGAAATTTCGCGTCTCGCGGCGCAGAGTCCATTGTTTCCATATGTGAGGATTTGTGGATGAGCGTTTCTACCGTTTCGCCGCCGCCGATCGCGATCGTGGTGCCGAGCTACGACACGACCAAGCAGCAGGACGATCAGACCAAGACCAAGGACAACGACCCGACCTATAAGCCGCCGCCGCCTGCGCCGCTGCCGCCGGGTCAAGGTACGCGGATCGATCAGCTCGCCTGATCAACCGCGTCGAAGATGAAATGCCCGATCCGGTCGATCGGGCTTTTCGCGTGTCCGGCCGCAACTTCGCCGGATAGCGGGACCAATATCGTGCGCGGCTCCCCTGAGACCTGCGCATGATCGCATGACTCTTATTGCAGAGCACGATCACCACCGTCGCGATGGGCGCGCTGCTGTTCGCGTCCGCCGGCACCCTGCATTGGCCATCGGCCTGGGTGTTCCTCGCGACCTCCGCTGTGCACCGCGCGGAAAAGCGTTTCCTCTCCTCCGATCGACTGACGTCGCCGCGACCGAACCTCGCTAGAGGGGACGGCACCCACGCAAAGGCAGAAGCGACGATGTTCTGCAAGCCCCCCTGCCCCGACGAGCATGATCTGTCGACGATCCCCGATGATTCAGCCGACCGATCCGGCCCGAAGCGTTCGCAAGCGCTCGAAAGCCACGAGGTCTTCGGGCGATTGATCGCGCCCGAAACGGCCGGTCCGGAACGGAGGCTGCCGCCAGCCTCCCTCCGGACCGGCTAATTATCGAGCTCTTTATACCGGCGGAAGATGCCCTGCTCGTTGAAGGCAATGCGGCGCTCGCTGTCGAGATAAGCCTTGATGTTCGGCCGCGCAGCGACGCGGTCGTGCAGGTCGACGAGGCCCGGGATATCTGTCTCGAACGCCTTCATCCGCTTCGGAAACGCATAGCGCAGCCCCGCGACGATCTGGAACAGCGAGAGATCGACATAGGTCAGTCTGCGGCCGGTGACATAGGCACCGCCATTGTCCTCAAGGAGCTGCTCGAAATAGCCGAGATATTTCGGCACGCGCTCGCCCCAGAAGTCGGCCGTGCGCTTCTTCGCCGGCGGTTTCTGATCTTCGTAGTAGAGCGAGGGCCCGAGCGGATGATGGGTGTCGTGAATCTCGACCACGAAATCGGTGATCGTCAGTTGGAGCTGATGCACCCAGAGTCGACCGGCCTCCGACTTCGGGGCGAGGCCGTGGCGGGCGCCGAGATAGAGCAGGATGTTCGCGGTCTGGCCGATGACGAGCTTGCCGGCCTTGAGGAACGGCGGCGCAAAGGGCGGCGTACCCTTGTGCGCGTCCATCATCTTCATCATCGCAGCTGTGCCGCGTGGGCCACGCGCCACGTCGACGTAAGCCGCGCCCGCCTCCTCGAGCGCCAGCCGCACATATTCGCCGCGGCCCTGGATCTCGGGCCAATAATAGAGCTCGTATTTCATGAAAGGGGTCCGTGAGCGTGGAAGCGACAGGACCAATTTATCACGCGCGACAAGGTTCCGTCAGGATGGGGCGGAACGGCGGCACCACATGCTCCGTCATTGCGAGCGCAGCGAAGCAATCCAGACTGTCACCCTGGAGGGACTCTGGATTGCTTCGTCGCTGCGCTCCTCACAATGACGGAAGCCTCAATTTGACGCGAAGCAATACAGCAGGCCGTCGCCGCCAGTGCTCTTCAGATCGGCCTGCGAGCAGCCGCCGTCGGGGCCGCGCGAGGGATGCGAGCTGTTCCACGATTTCGACGGCTCGTCATCGCGCAGGCCTTGACGATCGGCGTGGCCGACGACCGCTGCGCCTTGCGTGCTCGACGTCCAGTTCTTGCAGGTCTTGTCGTCACCCGCGGGAAATGCGCTGCCGTCGGCTTGCGAACCCGTGAGGATGTCGTGCCGGTTCGGCGTGTCGCCGCGGCCGTTGATGACCTCGCCCTTCTCGCTGAGCGCGGTCTGCTTGGTGAGGTTGTTGGCCGCGCCGTGCAGATCGGCGACGTCCTTGGCGATCACAGCAGCCTTGGCGTTCTGCCACGGTCCCTTGCCGATGCGGTCGCGCGCGTTGACGGCCGGCTTGCCGTCGGCTGCCTGGGCCGAAAGATAAGCGCGCCAGGTTTTGCTGCCGGCGCCGCCGGCCTGGGCCAGCTTCTGGCACTGCGCATCGGCCCCCTCCAGGCCGCCGAGATCGGCGCCTTTGCCAGGACCGTTGGACGTCACGAAGAACGTCATGTCGGCCGACTGCGCCTGCGCCGATAGCGCCGCAAGCAAGGCCGCGGCGAGCGCGAGGCCTGAAATCGTCACGGATCTCTCAATGCGGATCATCTTGTCCTCCAGTTGTGTTTTATCGTTGGCCCCAGATTTCAACCCGGCGCAGGCCCGCTTATTCCGGTTCCCGATGCGAGACGTCCCAAAGAAAAAGGCGCAGTGCAAGAAGCACGACGCCCTGGTTTTTCATGTCGTCTGCGATCAGTTGGTCTGCCGGATCGCGGACAATTTCCAGCCGCCCCCGAATGCCATGTCGATTAATTGCTTCCCGGGACAGTAGCGCCGGGCGAGCATACCAAATGGGCCGGTCCGCAAGTGATCGTCCAGGGGAGGACGCGGGGGACTGTGGCGGGACCGTTCAAGGCGGTATTCGCGATCACATCGGGGCTGCGCAGGGCGCGGCGCAAGGGGAGATCGTCATGCACCGGACCAACATCCGCCCAATCAAGGCAATTGCCGGCCGTGCCATGCTTTGCTGCCTTGCCGTCGGCCTTGCCATCGGTCCGGACTGCGCCTCGGCCGCGGAATTGCTCAAAGCCCGGCTTGCGCAAAACCTCGGGCCGATCTCCGGCCTTGCGATCGTCGCCAAATCGAAGGGAATTTTCGAAAAGAATGGACTGGACATCACGGTCTCGAACTTCACGTCCGGCAAGCAGTGCCTGGACACCGTGATCGGGGGCGGTGCCGACATCGCGACGACGGCGGAGGCGCCGGTCACCGCTTCGGCGATGGCAAACCAGCCCATCGCCTTCGTCGCCGGCATGGAATATTCCGACCTCAAGACGGTCGTCGCGGCCAAGGCCGGCGTCAAGACCAAGGCAGATCTTCGCGGCAAGCGAATCGGATTCACTGCCGGCACCGGCAGCGAGGTTTACACGGCGACCTTGCTGAAGTCGGCAGGACTGACTCCCAAGGATGTCACCCTCGTCAACCTGCGGCCGCAGGAGATGCTGCCGGCACTTGCAGCAGGAAGCATCGACGCGATCGACACCTGGGAGCCCCACGTCGCCAACGCGAAGAAGGCCCTGGGTGAAGCCGTCGCTGAGCTCGATACGACGGGCACTTACTCCGAGACGTTCAATATCGTCGTCATGAGGCCCTATCTGGATACTAACCCTGCGCTGGTCGAGAAGTTCATCGCCGCACTGATCGATGCCGAGGTCTGGATGAAGGGACATCCGGATGAGGCGATCACGGTCGTGGCGGACGCGGTCGGCATGAAGCGGGACGACCTCGCCCCCATCTGGGCCGACTATGTTTACCGGGTGCGTCTCGACGACCGGCTGATCGAGATTCTCAAGACCCACTCCGCATGGCGCCTCGAGAGCGGCAACCATCCTCCGGGAGCGGCGATGCCCGACTTCAGCAAGGTCGTCGTCACCGAGCCACTGAAAAAGGTCGACCCCGCACGCGTCTCCTTATCGTGGAAATAGGCACCCGCGTGGCCATGCCGGAAGCCACTTCAGCAGAAAGCGATATTGCCCTTCGCACTGGCGGTCGCGCTCGGCGGCCGAATTCAGTTGGGCTGCGCCGCCTCAATATTCTGGTGGGGGCGCTTTCTCTTCCCTTGTTCATTGGGCTCTGGGAGCTGGTCTCCCGTTCCGGGACCGTCAATATGGTGCTGTTTCCGCCGCCGACGGTGGTTGCTGCGGCCGTGCTTGAATGGATACGAAGCGGACAGTTCTTTAGCGATCTGTTAGCCAGCCTCTTTCGCGTCACCACGGGGTTCATCGTGGGCGGCGCGCTCGGTATCCTGCTCGGTATCCTCACCGGCCAATTCCCCGTTATCTCGAGCTTGCTGTCCCCGCTATTCCACATCCTGCGGCCAATTCCACCGATTGCTTTCGTGCCGATCGTCATCCTATGGTTCGGCCTGTCGGAGGCGGGAAAATTGTTCCTCGTCGTATGGGGCGTATTCTTCACGGTATGGCTTTCGACTCACATCGGCGTGCAAAAGGTCGACCGTGGCCTCATTCGGGCGGCGTTGATGCTCGGCACGCCCAGACGGCAGATGCTCCAGGAGATCGTGCTGCTGGGCGCGCTTCCCTACATTGTGGTCGGGTTGCGCACCGCCGTCAGCATCTCCTTCTACACGCTTGTCGCGGCTGAACTGGCCGGCGCTTTCGCCGGCATTGTCTACAGGATCGAGATTGCGCAGCAGAATTTGCAAACGGGCCAGGTCATGGGCGGGCTCGCAGCGCTCGGGTTGATTTCGTTCATCGCCGACCGGCTGTTTGCGGCTCTTGCCGAACGTATCGTCTGGTGGCGCTGATGTCGGGATCTCGATCGAGCATGAAACTGGCGCTGGCAAGTTCGCCTGCCTCCGACGAATCTGCGCGGAAACAACCCGCCATTCAAGTCTCGAACCTAAGCATCGTTTTCGACACCAAGGGCGGGCAAGTCATCGCGGTCGATCGCGTTTCGTTTGACGTGGCGCCTGGCGAGTTCGTTTGCATCGCCGGGCCCTCCGGCTGCGGCAAGTCGACGGTCCTCAATACGATCGCCGGGCTGGAAGTGCCGTTCGAAGGCGAGATCCTGGTCGAGGGCGCGCCCGTCTACAGTCCGCGTCCCGATGTCGGCATGGTGTTCCAACAGCCGCATCTCTTCCCCTGGAAGTCCGTCCGCAGGAATATCGCCCACGGCCCCAGGATGCTCGGGAAGTCCACGACGGAAGCGTATGCCATCGCCGACGATCTGATCGCGATGGTCGGCCTCAAGCGTTTCGCCGACGCTTATCCGAACACGCTGTCCGGCGGCATGCAACAGCGCGTGGCGATCGCGCGAGCGCTGGCCAATCAGCCCCGTGTGCTGCTGATGGACGAGCCCTTCGGGGCGCTCGACGCGCAGACCCGCACGGTGATGCAAGACAATCTGCTCGCGTTGCGCGACCGGATCAAGGCGACAATCGTATTCGTGACGCATGACATCGATGAAGCCATCGTGCTGGCCGACCGCGTTCTTATCATGAGCGCGGGACCTGGCCGCATCCTACGCGAAGTCGCGGTCAAGCTGCCGCGCCCACGGTCGAGTTCTGTCCTGGTCGAGCCAGCTTATCATTCGCTCAAGAAGGATTGTCTCGACGTCATCCGCGCAGAAGGGTTGCGGGCGTTCAATCAGTCGGATGCGAACTGATCACCCGAAGTCCGCGGGTCTGAGGTGGACCGCAGAGGGCTGGCATGGTTCTTGAATAGTCGATGCCGGGTCTCACATGCGGAGCCGGCCATGCACACGGCGAACAGCGCGATAGCGGCAGGCGTGATGCTCGCGGAGTCGGACGATCTCGTCAGACCCCTGCCCGGCTTGCTGGATGGTCTCAACCGGGCTGATTGCAATCGCTTGCGTGCGATAGGACGCGACAAGATCCTGGAAGCCGGCCAACTGGTTTGGTCTCAGGGCGACGCACAGGCCGGGATCTACCTGATCAGCGAGGGGCGCATACGCAGCTATTATGCGGCACCGTCAGGGCGCGAAGTCACGCTCGCTTATTGGTTTCCCGGCAACTTCGTCGGCGGGCCCGACATATTCGGGACAGGCCCGCACATGTGGACATCGGTTGCGGCCGAGCGCAGCCGGTTGACGTTCATGCCCGGACTGGCGTTGCGGCGGCTTGCACTTGAATCGCCGGCAATCGCCGTCGCCTTGCTGGATGCCCTCGCATTCAAGGCGCGATGCTATTCGGCAATGGCCCAGATGCTTGGGACGCGCTCGGTCACCGAGCGACTGCATAGCCTGCTGATCTTCCTGTCGCACGTCTACGGCGTGAAGCGCGACGGTGAGATCGTCGTCGGCATGCCGTTTACCCACGGGGATCTCGCCAACCTCATCGGATCCACCCGCCAATGGGTGACCGTGCAACTCGCGCGGCTCCAGGACGAAGGCGTGATCAGATACGAAAGATCCGTGATTTCGATCCTGGATGTTTCTACGCTCGGGCGAGCGATGGAATAATGTCCGCCCTTTAGCCGCCAGACTTCAATTCGAACGCCGATCGGTCTGCGCCGGCCTCGAACCGCCGCGCCAGTCCGATCAGCGCGCGATCGTGCCAGGCCGGCGCCAGGAGGGTCACGCCCATGGGCATGCCGTTCGGCAATTTCGCATTCGGAACGGCGACGCCGCAGAGATCGAGTAGATTGGCAAAGTACGAGTAGTAGCCCAGACGATTGTTGAGGGTGATCGGATCACGATGCATCTCCTCCAGTGTGAACGGCCGCGGAGCAGTCGGAACCACCAGGGCATCGATGCCGGCAAAGATTGCTTCGGCGTCGCGGCGAAGCCGGTGCAGCCGGTGAATGGCACCAAACGTGTCGATCGCCGAATAGCCGGCGGCTGAGCCCAGCACGGTCCTCGTGACATCAAGCAAGGAGCCGGATTCGACGTCGATGAGAGAAGCGATGGCAGAGTGCCGCTCCGCGACCCAGGGACCGCTGAACATCAACTCCCCGGCCTGGCGGAATGGGGCGAAGTCCACCTCGACCGCCGTTCCTCCGATATGAGCAAGACGTTCGCAGGCCCTCTCGTAGAGTTCGCCGCATTCCGACATGCCGAAGCATTCGAGATCTGCCGGCGCAACGCGGCCGAACCGGAATGATGCCGCCGCCCCGTCGGCGGGGAAAAAGGTTCTGGGCAGGCGGCTGTAGGGATCTTCGAAATCAAACCCTTCGATGATGTCGAGGATTGCTTCGCCGTCGCTGACAGTGTTGCAGAATACCGACACGCAATCGATCGTCGGGCAATTCGGCACCAGGCCACGCGATGACACCAGCCCGACGGTCGGCTTGATTCCGACGATGTTGTTGAAGCCGGCAGGTATGCGGCCGGACCCGCCGGTATCGGTGCCGAGCGCGAACGCGACGTGCCCGGCCGCCACGGCGACCGCGGACCCGGAACTGGAGCCGCCCGCAATATAGCGCGCATCGGCAACGGACGCGCAGGGGCCATGCGGCGAGCGCACGCCGGATAGGCCTGTGGCGAACTGATCGAGATTGGTCTTTCCGAGGCAAATTGCGCCGGCTGCAGTGAGGCGTTCGACGCTATGCGCGGAATGCCAGGGCGTGTAGCTGAACGCCGGACATGCGGCAGTGGTCGGCATTCCCGCGACGTCGATATTGTCCTTCACACCAAATGGAATGCCGAGCAGCGGAAGATTTTCGCCCGTCCGCGCGCGCGCCACCAGCTTATGGCATTCTTCGAGTGCCTCCTGCCGGGGGCGAAGATAGATCCAGCAATTGCGGTCGCCCTCGGCCTCGATCCGGTCATACGCCGTTCCGATCGCCTCCAGCAGCAGAGACGAACTCCTGGCAATGCCTTCGTAGTTTGTCCCGAGGCGCGCAACACAATGGCTCACGGAATATCTCCTCATCCAACCGGCAGGCGCGAAATTGCGGCAGCTCTGCGCGGCCAACAAGCAATTAAGTGCTTCGCCCAAATGGCCGCCTGAACCGGAAACGTGCCGCTCAAACGAAAAGGGCGCCGTGCCGAAGCACGACGCCCTCGTTTGTCGCTATACGCGCGATCAGTTGGTCTGCTGGATCGCCGACAATTCCCAAGCGCCGCCCGGACGTCGGGCAAAGGTCCAGACTTCGGTGGCCTCGCCCGGCTGCTCGCTGCCGGCGACAACCGCGCCGGTATTGCGGTCGAGCGTCTTGTCGGTGAGCGCGAAGCGCAGCGCCACCGTCGCGTAATCGGTCTCGCCTTCGCGCCAGGATTCCGCGAGGTCGCCCTGCAACAGCTTCACGTCGCTGACCTTGTTGACGACGTTGCGCGCGCGGTTCTGGCCGAGGTCCTGCTCGAAATAGGAGACCATTTCCGGCGTCGCGAGCGTGTGCAGCTTGGCGACGTCCTCGTTGGACCAGGCGGACTGGACGTCACCGAGCAGGCGCTCGAACGCCTCATAGTCGTCCGGCTTGATCTCGAGCGGTGCGTTGTTGGCGCCGAAGCCGAAGCCGCCACCAAGACCACTACGGTTGTTTGCCTGCGGTCCCGGACCGGCACCGGCGTCAGCGTTGGCATAGGCCGCCTGCGGAGTATGGCGGCGCTGCCACCAGGACATCGCCAGCCGAACCACGAGCACCACGAGCACGATCTGGATGATCAGGCCGATGATCGACGACATGCCACCGAGGCCGCCGAACAGGCCACCGCCGAACAGCATGCCGAGCAGGCCCGCGCCGAGGAAGCCGGCCGCAAGGCCGCCCATGAAGCCGCCGGCCCGGCCGAACAGGCCGCCGCGCGCGGGTGCGGCGGCAGCCGAATTCATGCCTGCGCCCGGCTGGGTGTAGGTCCGATTGAACTGCGAGGTCGAGCCCGGCGCGGTCGTGGTCGATGGCGGGGCCGAATAGGTGCGCGAACCGCGCGAACCCGACGACATGCCGCCACCGACGCGCGCGTCGGCGGACGAGATCGCCAGCGCAGTCGGCAGCGCAAGCGCCAGCACGACGGCAATCGTCTTGAAGAGGCTGCGGGAGCGTTGCGAGAAATTCATGTTCGTTTCCCAGATCCCCGGCATGGGGACGTGCCCCTAAGATGGGCAGCCTTCCGTAAAAAGGAAGCCACTATCGGAACCTATGGCTGCGGCCCTCAGTCGCGGGGATGTGGCAAAAGCCCATATTTGGCGGCAGCTTGGCCGGGTGAGCGGAGCGCCGCGGTCGCGGGTTACCGGTCGCTTTTGCGACGGCAATTCCGCTTTCTTTCCCGTCATTGCGAGCGAAGCGAAGCAATCCAGACTGTTTCCGCGGAGACAGGCTGGATTGCTTCGTCGCTTCGCTCCTCGCAATGACGGAGAACGGGGAGCGCCTCACCCCGCCTTCGCCATCGTCTCCTTCACGGCCGCCACGAGCTGGCTGAGCGTGAAAGGCTTGGGCAGGAAGTCGAACTGCTGGCCTTCGGGCAGGCTCTTCTCGAACGCGTCTTCGGCGTAGCCGGAGACGAAGATGAACTTGATGTCGGGGTTCTTCTCGCGCATCGCCTTGAGCAGCGTCGGGCCGTCCATCTCCGGCATCACGACGTCGGAGACGACGAGATCGATTCCGCCGCTCTGCTCTTCCAGGACCTCCAGCGCCTCGACGCCGTTCTCGGCCTCGACCACGGTGTAGCCGCGCGAGCGCAGACCGCGTGCGTTGAGCGCGCGCAGGCCCTCCTCGTCCTCGACCAGGAGGATGGTGCCCTGTCCGGTGAGATCGGTGCGGGGCTTGGCGTCCGCCGCCGATCTGGCTTCCTTCGCGGCACCATTGCTGGCGCCAACGACCGGCGCGGGTTGCTCGACCTGCACCTCCGGCTCGGCATGATGGCGCGGCAGGAAGATCTGGAACGAGGTGCCCTGCCCCGGCTCGGAGTCCACGTAAATGAAACCACCGGTCTGCTTGACGATGCCGTAGACGGTGGAGAGCCCAAGGCCGGTTCCCTTGCCGACTTCCTTGGTCGAGAAGAACGGCTCGAAGATCTTGTCGCGGATGTCGGCGGGGATGCCGGTACCGGTGTCGGTGACCTCGATCCGCACATAGTCCGCTGCCGGCATGCCCTTGTAGGCCAGCCTGGCCGCTTCCTCGGTGGTGACGTTGGCGGTGCGGATGATCAGCTTGCCACCGTCGGGCATGGCGTCGCGCGCGTTGACCGCGAGGTTGACGACGACCTGCTCGAACTGGGAGACGTCGACCTTGACCGGCCAGAGATCGCGGCCGTGGATGGTCTCGTGCTTGACCTTCTCGCCGATCAGGCGACGCAGCAGCATGGCGAGATCGGAGAGTGCATCGCCGAGGTCGAGCACCTGCGGCCGCAGCGTCTGCCGGCGCGAGAACGCCAGCAACTGCCGCACCAGCGTGGCGGCCCGCGTCGCGTTCTGCTTGATCTGCATGATGTCCTGGAACGACGGGTCGGTCGGCTTGTGCGCGTTCAGCAGGAAGTCGTTCGCCATCATGATGGCGGAGAGCACGTTGTTGAAGTCGTGGGCGATGCCGCCGGCGAGCTGGCCGACGGTCTCCATCTTCTGCGACTGGTTGATCTGGTTCTCCAGCGCGCGCCGCTCGGTGGTCTCGAGCATGTGCACGATGGCGGCTTCCGCGTCGTTCTCGCCCCCGTCGACCGGCGTGACGAAGAACTGGCCCCAGCGCTCCTTGGTTCCTTCCAGCGCGACCTCGACCGGCGCGATGTCGGCCTGATTCTCGGCGGCCTGGTTGATGGCCGCGATCAGCAAATGACGGTCGCGCGAATTGACCGCGCGGAAGATCGACTTGCTGGCGCTGTCGAGCCCCAGCGCCTGCCCGAGCTTGGCGTAGCGCGCATTGGCGCGCACGACGTTGCCGCCGCGGTCGACCGTCGCGATCGCCATCGGCGTATGGTCGAAGAAGCGCATGAAGCGCACTTCGGCGGCGCGATCCGGATCGCTGCGCTCGTCGCGGGCACGGCTGATCACCAGCGTGCGCGACGGGCCCGGCGCACCGTCGGCGCCGAAGGCAAGCTTGTGATAGAGCCGCACCGGCATGGTCTTGCCGGTACGCATGCGCAGATCGATGTCGAAGACTTCCGTCTTGACTTCGCCCGGCACCGCCACGATCGCGGTCAGCAGCGAAGCGCCGTCGCCGGAGACGATGTCGGTGAGCTTCAGCCCGCCCGAGCCGATCTCGGCGAGGTCGTAGTCGAGCCAGTTCGCCAGCGTCGCGTTGACATAAGCGAGCTCGCCGGCCGGATTGACCGAGAAGAAACCGCAGGGCGCGTGATCGAGATATTCGATCGCGTGCTGGAGTTCCTGGAACACGTCCTCCTGGCGCTCGCGGTCGCGGGTGATGTCGGCGATCGACCACACCGCGTATCTCGTCTCGCGCTTGCCGGTGCCGAGAGGCCGCACCCGCATCCGCAGCCAGCGGCCCTGGCTGCCGTCATGGCCGGAGATGCGCACCTCTTCCTGCTGCCGCTTGCCTTCGCGCGCGGCTTTCAACAGGCGGAACACCGCTTCGGAGACGTCGGGGTTGCCGATGAAGACGCGCTCCACCGGGCGCACGTCCTGTGGCCCGGCGGCGCCGGTCAGCGTCAGATACGCCGCATTGGAATAGACCACATGGCCGCGCGGGTCGGTTACGGCGAGGCCGTCGAAGGCGTGGTCGGCGATGCGCCCCATCACGGGATCGTCGAGACTGCGGTCGACGAAGCGGATGATGCCGGCGGCGAAGGCGAACAGGTTGAACAGGCCGACCATCGCCAGCACGGCAAGGATGCCGAGAATATAGGGCTGCGCCTGCGCGCGCCCAAGCGTCATCAACCCGACGGCAACGGCGACGAGGCCGGCGGCCACCAGCAGCACCAGCGCAATGCTGCCCGAGCGCGGCGAGGGCTCGTGCGCCGCAACGGGCTCGCGTGTGAGGTCGTGGTCGGTCTCGGCAGTCATCTCAAGCTGGCACAGCCTGTCGGCAGAGAATCAACGCGCTACAGGGCGCGCAGGGTCCTCCCTGCCTGAATCGGACCCGCAGGCGCAAGGGCAGCAGGGGCGAAAGGTACGCTGATTCCCAGATTACGGCCATTTCCAGTACTTTTCAGGGGTTTTATTGCCGGCTGGCACCGAATCCGCTCTTCAGACGCATGACGTAGCCGATGACTTCGGCGACCGCATGGTAGTGCTCGGTCGGGATTTCCTCGTCGATCTCGACGGTGGCGTAGAGCGCGCGGGCGAGCGGCACGTTCTCGACGATCGGGATGTCGTGCTCGCGCGCGATCTCCCGGATCTTGAAGGCGAGGTTATCGACGCCCTTGGCGACGCAGATCGGCGCCGACATGCCCCGCTCGTAGGACAGCGCGATCGAATAGTGGGTCGGGTTGGTGATGATCACGGAGGCCTTGGGAACCGCCGCCATCATGCGCTTCTTGGAGCGTTGCTGGCGCAACTGCCTCAGCTTGCCCTTGATGTGCGGGTCGCCTTCGGACTGCTTGTACTCTTCCTTGATCTCCTGGAGCGACATCTTCTGCCGCTGGAACCAGCTGCGATACTGGAAGAAATAGTCGCCGATGGCGATGATCGCGAGCGCCGCGACCACCGCGCCGAGCAGGTGAATGGTCAGGCTGGTGGTGGCGCCGAGCATGGCGGCCGGATCGAGCCTGACCATCGCCTCCATGCGATGCCGTTCCGGCCACAGGATCGTGGTCATGACCGCGCCGAGCACGATCAGCTTGCCGAGACCCTTGAGGAAGTTCGCCGCCGCTTGCTTGCCGAAGATGCGCTTGAGGCCTTCGGCAGGCGACAGCTTGCTGAACTTGGGCTTGAGGGATTCGGCCGACCAGACCAGGCGGTGCTGCAGCAGGTTGCCGGCAATTGCCGCGAGCACCAGCATCAGCAGCGGCACGCCCATCGCCGCGAGCACCGCGACTTCGATCTGCTGCATCAGGGCGAGCAGAGCCCTGCCGTCGGTCTTGATCATCCAGGAATTGGCGAGCAGGTTGCGCATCGGCGCCAGCAGCCCGCTGCCGACCGACCCCGAGAAGCTCGAGACCACGAGCGTGGCGCCCGCGATCATGAACCAGGTGTTGATCTCCTGGCTCTTGGCGACGTCACCGCGTTCGAGCGCCTCTTCGAGACGTTTTTGCGTCGGGTCTTCTGTTTGACTCTCTGGATCGTTGTCTTCCGCCATCGATCACCCGGTCACTTGAGTGGCATCATTTGGTGCATGACACCGACGAAGTAGTCGAGATAGGTGCCCATCATCGCCGTGAGCACGACGGCGAGCACCAGGAAGCCGGCGAAGATCGACAGCGGCACGCCGACGAAATAGACCTGCATCTGCGGCATCAGCCGCGCCAGCACACCGAGCCCGATGTTGAAGACGAGGCCGAACACCAGGAACGGGCCGGAAAGTTGCAAGCCCAGGCGGAACGCGGCGGCGAAGGCGCGCGTCGCCAGCGCGGCGACATCGCCGCTCGACACGGTCTCGCCCGGCGCGAAGATCGTGTAGCTGTCGTTCAGCGCCGCGATCACCAGATGATGGCTGTCGGTGGCGAACAGCAGCGTCACCCCCAGTATCGTCAGGAAGTTGCCGACCAGCACGCCCTGCTGTCCCTGCGTCGGATCGACCGAGGTGACGAAGCCGAGCCCCATCTGCTGCGCGATCACGGAACCGGCAACCTGGAGCGCCGACAACGTCACCCGCGCGGTCGCCCCCAGCACGATGCCGATGACGATCTCATGCAGCATCAGGACCAGCAGCGGCGCGATCGAGCCCATGTCGACCTGATAGGCATTGCGATGCAACGGCAGGATGATCAGCGTGAGCAGAAGCGCGATCGACAGTTTGATCCGTGTCGGGATATTGGTCTCGCCCAGACCCGGCAACAGCATCACCATCGCGCCGACCCGGGCAAAGGCGAGCATGAAGGAGGCGGCAAGCGCCGGCAGCAGCGAGACGTCGATGCGCATGATGGGCGCATTGTGCCTCAGCCGCCGATGATTCGCGACGATATCCGCAGCATGTGGGAATGCAGCGCGTCGGCCATGAACGGCAAGGCCAACAGCATTGTGGCAAAGATGGCCAGGATCTTCGGCACGTAGATCAGCGTCTGCTCCTGGATCTGCGTCAGCGCCTGGAACAGCGACACGACGACGCCGACCACGAGGCCGACCACCATCAGGGGCGACGACACGATCACGATGGTCCAGATCGCATCACGCGCGACGTCGAGGGTTTCCGGTCCGGTCATTTCGCAATTCCTTTGTCTTATTCCTCGCCTCCCACCGCTCTTGCGAGCGATGCGAAGGCCTATCCCCCGTCATTGCGAGCGCAGCGAAGCAATCCAGACTGCCGCTTCGGAAAGACTCTGGATTGCTTCGCTGCGCTCGCAATGACGATTGGGGCGGGCGCGAGCGCCAAAAATCAGATCGGCATCTTCATGATGTCTTCATATGCCGCGATCACGCGGTCGCGGACCGAGACCAGCGTGGATACGGCGACGTCGGTGTCTGCGACCGCCGTCACCACGTCCATCACGTTGGCCTTGCCGGCGGCCATCGCCACCGTCTGCGCGTCGGATTTGCGGCCGGACTCCAGGACGCTGCCGACAGTGTCTTTCAGAAGAGAGGCAAAGGACTGCCCGCTCGGCTCGCTGCCCTTGCCGGCACCGCTGTTCTCCAGCACGCGGGCGAGGTTTGCATAGGCGTTGGCGGCAATTGTCGGTGTTGCCATGGTTCAAATGTCCTGTTCAGCTCTTGAGGATGTCGAGGGTGCGCTGGATCATCCGGCGCGTCGCGCTGATGATGTTGAGATTGGCCTCGTACGACCGCTGCGCGTCGCGCATGTCGGTCATCTCGACCACCGAGTTCACGTTGGGATATTTGACGTTGCCGGTTGCATCCGCCGCCGGATTGTTCGGCTCGTATTTGGTGCGGAAATTGGACTGGTCGGGCTTGATCCTGCCGAGGGTGACGACCTGCGCGTCGAGTGTACGGTCGAGCGCGGAGGAGAAGGTCGGCACCTTGCGCCGGTAAGGATCGCCGCCGGCGGTCGGCGCCGTCGAATCCGCATTCGCGATGTTCTCCGAGATCACCCGCATGCGCCCGGCCTGCGCCCGCAGACCGGAGGTCGCGATCGCCATCGAGCGGGCAAAGTCGCTTGAATCATTCGCCATGATCTATCTCCAGCCCTCATTTTTGAGCATGATCTGGTCGGAAAACCGCTGCACACTTTTCCGGATCATGCTCTAGCCTTTGCCGATCGCGGTCTTGAGCAGGTGCAGGCTCTTCGAATAGAGCGAGGTCGCCGCCGCATAATCCATCTGGTTGCTGGCGGCCTTCATCATCTCCTCTTCGAGATTGACGGCGTTGCCCGCGGGGCGGGTCTCAAAACCCGCATTCTTGTTCTGGTCGAATCCGGAGGCCGCGCCTGACGGCCCCATGTGGGAACCGCTGGTGCGGGTAAGCGTCAAGGGGCCCATCGAACCCGTGACGGCCCCGCTCTTGTCCAGCTTCGGCTCGACCAGGTCGCGCGGCCGGAATTTGGGCGTGTCGGAATTGGAGACGTTCTCGGACAGGACGCGCTGGCGCTCCTGGTGCCATTGCATCTTGGTGCGAAGCGCCGATAGCACCGGAAGATCGTTGATGGACATCGTTGCGGCTCCTTCCGCCTCTCGGACCAGGTCCGAAGCTAGGCAGAATTTGCCGCCTGTATGGTTAACAGCTGGTTAAGGAGGTTGCAGGCAGTTGTCCCTCGCCGGGACACGAATGCGCGCCCCGTGATTCTACGCCTCCAAAAGCGGCATTAACCCAACCGCTTGGCGGCGCGTGCACAGGCCAAGAAGTCGTTTTGGATCGAGCGATTCATAGGTTATTAAGAGTTGGGGACGGCAAAACTTGCCGTGGGACGTTAAGAAATCGCAGTTTGGGGCAACGTAAGCCGGTGGTTGGCGCATCTGACCACGGGCCCGAGACAAGCGCCATTTGTCGGGGACAAGTATGCAAGGCAGCCCTATCACCTTCATCGTCGCGTTCATCGTCGTTCTGGCGTTGATCGGCGTCGCTGCATGGCTGGTTCGCCGATTCGCCACCAGCCGGCTCGGCGCCAACACCCAGCGCGGCCGGATGCCCCGGCTCGCCGTGATCGATGCCGCCGCGGTCGACGGCCGCCGCCGTCTGGTGCTGGTCCGGCGCGACAACGTCGAGCATCTTCTGATGATCGGCGGCCCCACCGACATCGTCGTCGAACCCAACATCGTGCGCGCAGCGCCCGGCCGCGACCAGCTCCCGCAGCGTTCCAATGCCGCCGAGCCGCAGCGTCTTGCGCCGATGCATGATACCAGCAGCTGGGCCGACGAAGCATCGCGGCCCGAGCTGCTCGATCATCCCGAGCCGCAAATGCCCGAGCCGCCATCACGGCCCGCGCGCCCCTCCTTCGCCGACGAAGTGCGCCGGCCGGCTCCCGCGCTGGCCGAACGCCGCAACGAGCCGCCACTGGCCGGCTTCACCTCCGAGCCGATCGCGCCGCGCCCCGAGCGTGAGCTGCGTCCCGAACCTATTCCGCCGCGCGTTGCGCGCAACGAACCCCCTCTGATGCCGCGTCCGCCCCGCCAGAGCGAGCCGGTGAAGGCGCCTCCGGTGCGCGCCGAGCGCGTCGCCGCGCCACCTCCGCCTGTGCCGCAGGCTCCGCCCGTTCCGCCGCCGGCGCCCGCTCCTGCGGCGCCATCGAGCGCCGAGCAGAATCTCGCCGAGATGGCGCAGCGGCTCGAAGCAGCGCTGCGCCGCCCCGGCGGCGAGACGCTGGCCCCTCCGGTCGCCCCGGAGCCCCCGGCTGCTCCCCCGCGTGTGGCCCGCAGCGAGCCGCCGGCGCCACCGGCCCCTGCCGCAAAGCCGGCTCCGGAGAAGACCAGCTTTGAAAATCTCGAAGACGAGATGGCCTCGTTGCTCGGCCGTCCGAAGCCGTCTTCGTGAGGCTGCCGGCCCTCCCGCGTAGAGTTTTTCTTCTTTCTGTCCTGATCGGCGCGGTTTTGCTCGCGATGCCTGCGCATGCGCAGGACATCAGCATCAATCTCGGCGGCGGAGGCGCTGGCGGTGGCGGTGTCACCGAGCGCGCGATCCAGCTGATCGCGCTGCTCACGGTGCTGTCGATCGCGCCGTCGATCCTGATCATGATGACGTCGTTCACGCGCATCGTGGTCGTGCTGTCGCTGCTGCGCACCGCAATGGGCACCGCGACCGCCCCGCCGAACTCGGTGATCATCGCGCTGGCGATGTTCCTCACCTTCTTCGTGATGGGACCCGTCCTGCAAAAATCCTACGACGAGGGCATCCGTCCGCTGGTCGCCAATCAGCTCGGCGTCGAGGACGCGCTTCAGCGCGCCTCCGTCCCCCTGCGCGGCTTCATGCAGAAGAATGTGCGCGAGAAGGACCTCAAGCTGTTCCTGGATCTCTCCGGCGAGCCGCCGCCCGCCACTCCCGACGAGCTCGGCTTACGCATCCTCGTTCCCGCCTTCATGATCTCGGAGCTGAAGCGGGCCTTCGAGATCGGCTTTCTGCTGTTCCTCCCCTTCCTGATCATCGACCTCGTCGTCGCGTCCGTGCTGATGTCGATGGGCATGATGATGCTGCCACCGGCAACAATCTCGCTGCCCTTCAAGCTGATCTTCTTCGTGCTGGTTGACGGCTGGTCGCTGGTGGCGGGAAGCCTGGTGCAGAGTTACGGGGGTTAGCGGGCGCGCGCTCAGGGTCGAATTGCGAAGCCGGCCTTGCATCCCTCCCGCACTCGACTTGACCCCGCTATCTCCCCGTCATTGCGAGGAGCGCTTGCGACGAAGCAATCCAGGCTGCCGCCGCGGGCAGACTCTGGATTGCTTCGCTGCGCTCGCAATGACGGAGAATGGGGAAGTTCGGCTTCGGCTTGCTCACATCAACACTCTCCCATCAAGATGCGCAGGTTGCGCCTCGCGCGGGCGTGTGGAGAGGCGAGAGTAGCGGCAATCCTACCGCGTCATCTTGATCTGCCGCACCACGGGGATCGTGGGCAGCGAGCCGGTGTGGTCGGACTGGTCCTTGGCTTGCGGCGAGGCCGGCGCCCGGGCGGTGGCGTCGGGGAAGCGCTGCTTCATCTCGCGGAGGAAGCCGTCGAGCGTGTCGACGCTGGCAGCCAGCTTGGCGATGTCGGCAAATTCGGCGCTGGAGGCGCCCGCCGGTTTGCTGGCGATGTCGAAGGCGAGTCGATCGGCGCTCTCGCTCATCAGCGGCGCATATTTCTCGCGGAAGCGCGACATGCCGATCGAGTCGTCGGCGAGCGCATAACCGACGGCGGCGCGGATGATGTCGCTTTTCTCCACCGTGTTGAGCGGCTTGAAGTCGCGGAAGCGCTCGCCGTAATAAAGCTCGATCTGCTCGGCGGATTCACGCCAGCGCCGCGCTGCCCAGAAGATGTCGGAGCGCAGCCGCAGCACCTCGCGCCCTGTAACGTTGGAGACGATGTCGAGCGCGAGGTCGTGGCGGCCGACGTCGCTCTGCGCACGGGCCTCCAGCAACAGGCGTTGCTGCCTGAGCTCGCCCGAGAGGTCGCTGATCCGGCTCGCGCGCAACGCCGTGATCGCCATGTCGGGTCTGCGGTTGGCGAGATAGATCATGGAGAGGCGCGCGGCGACCTGTGCACGCGCCGCGCCTTCGAGGCGGTGGTCGACCTGGTATTGCAGGAGCTCGGCGGCCTGGTCGAGCAGATCGATCGAGGCGAGACGGTCGGAGAGGCGTCGGATCAGTTCGTCGCCGCGGCGGCCGATCGGCGTCAGCTCGCGGAACTCGTAGAACATCCCGAGCGCTTCGATCGGCGGCAGTTCGTCGCCCTTAGGTCCCAGGAAGATCTGCGTGAACAGGTCGGAGGCGAGGTCCTGCGCCTGGCGCGAGGCGTCCGCATTCGGCTGCAGCTTTGTCGCGGTACGTGCCGCGGTCAGCGCGTCCCGGTAGCGCCCGTTCTCGGCAAACATCTGCGACAGCATCTGGAGCGTCTTGACCTCGATCGAGTCGCCGCGCCAGGTCATCGAGAGCGTTTCGAGCTCGCGCAACGCGTCTTCCTTGCTGATCTCGTCGCGCTTCTGCCGCAGCGCGACCTCGAGCTGCTTGGCCTCGGCCGCAGCCGGCCGGTCGGACGAGCCGACCGCGAACTTGTAGTCGTCGAGCGCATCCTTGTCGTGGCCAAGCGCCTCAGCGAGCCGGCCGCGCAGCACGGCAAAGCCGGGCGCGGCCTCGGGCGAGACGCCGACCACCTCGAGCTCGCTGCGGCGCTTGGAGGCGCCGGCATAGTCCTTCACCTCGAGAGAAGCGCGCATCGCCTCCATCGTCACGATGCGCTGGATGTCGAGCGGCAGCGAGGCGATGGCGAATTCGACGTTCTTGAACTTCTCGCGCGCGTCGGCCCATTTGCCCTGGCGCGCATAGGCGAGCGCCTTCCATAGCTGAGAATCGTGGCTGTTGCCGATCACGGGGTTGGCGAGGTCTTTCAGGCCCTGCACCGGCCGGCCGATCAGGATGCTCGCGATCGCATGCATGATCAGCGCACCGCTCTCCTCCTTGTTGAGGGGATCGGCCAGCATCAATTCGGTGACGGCCTTGGCCTCATGATACATCGCGCGCGACATGTAGAATTGCGCGAGGTCGAGCCGCGGCAGCGAACGCATCGCCGGTTCGACGTTGGAGATCGCCGTGATCAGCTCGTTCTGGCGCGCTATGAAATTTTCCGACTGGCCTTTGCGCCAGCCTTCGGGACTGAAGACCGGCCGCACTGCGGTCGGCGCGCGCTCGGCCGAGATGTCGACGGGCGACAGCGTCAGCCCACCCTTCTTGCCGAGGATGACCTTGTCGGCCCCGACCTCGACGCCGACCTCGTCGGAATTCGGCCGGATCGCGATGCCATGCGCGGATTCCAGCAGCGCGAGATCAACGAGGTCCTGCCGCTTGATGAAGCCGCGCACCGGCCGCTGCGCGGTGACGACATAGAGCGTGTCGCCGGCATCGGGATCGGTGAGCTTGTGCAGGAGCCCCGGATTGGCGAAGGGGATCGCGATGTTGGCGAGCGCTGGATCGGTGATGTTGCGCGAGATCATCAGCGGCAGCGGCGTCGCCTGAATCTTGTCGGCGAGGGTCAAGAGCCAGTTGGTCTCCTTGCCGACCTCCTCGCTCGTCAACGAATAGACCAGCGGCCGGGTGAGACGGATGCGCACCGCCTGTCCCTTCTCGAGCGGAACGCGGCCGACTTCTCCGATCATCGCACCGCCCTTGGTGCGGATCGCCTCGACGTCGATCGGCTTCGTCGTATCGAACACCAGCCAGACGGTGTCGCCACGGCGAAACGCCGCCGCAGGCGTTGCGACCTGAAGCGGGAAGGTCACGCGCAGGCCGTCGCTGTCGCGGCGGACATCGACGCTGGCACCAGTCGACTGCGGCGCGGCGGGCACTTCTACCGGCGCGGCCTTGACGGCTTCCTTTACCGGCTCCTTCGCAGCTTCCTTCACGACCTCTTGAGGCGCTTCGGCCATGACCGGCTTGGCAGGCGCGACCGCAATTTCTGCAACTGGCGCGACAGTCTTTGCAACTTCCTTTGGCGCTTCCTTGGGTGCTTGCGCAGCGTGCGCGGCTTCGGACGCAGGAGCCGGCAGCGATTTCGGCGCTTCAGCGGGCGGCATGGCGGCGGGCGCTTCCGGCTTCACCTCGGGCTTGACGTCGATCCTGGCTTCGCGCGCGATCGTCTCGGACGTCGGCGGCGCGATCTCGCGATGCGCGTCCTTCGGCTTCTCGGCCGCCGGCTTTTCGGGCGCAGGCGCCGGTCCATGAGCGGCGGGCTTGGCCTGCGCGATCGCCGCCTCGGCCGAATTGGCCATCTTGCCCTTGTCCGGCTGGAAGGAGATGTCGACGACGTAGTTCTTCTCGTCGCGGAACGAATGCACGTCGGAATCGCCGATCAGCGCGATCTCGACACTGGTCTGGTCGATGTCGGCCTTCTGCTTGATCGAGGCGACGTTCGGCGGCGCTGCGACGACCGCGTCCGCCAGATCGAAATTGAGGTTGGCGTTGAAGGCGAGCGTGAGCTTCTGCTCGTTGAGCACGGAGGACACACCGACGCCGTCGGGCATCTCGAACACGAAGCGGACGAAGGTCGGCTGCACCGAGGCGCGCACGCGGATCTGCGGACGCTTCTTGCTCTCAGCCGCGGCGCGCTGGGCCCGCAACGCGCGTTCGGCGACGCGCGCGCGCTCGGCGAGCTCCTTGACCACGTCCATCGGCAGGCTCGGCGGCGGCCCCTTCCAACCCTCCGGCAGGAGGTCGATGAAGGTTCGTTCGCCGGCATTCATGGTGTTGACGGTGACGCGCCGCGCCAGCGACAGGCGGATGGCGCCGCCGTCGGGATCGCGGCGGGCGGAGTTGACGTAGTCGGGCGCGCCTTCCGGGACGCGGTCGACGGGAACATCGACCGCCCGGTCGAAGCGGATGACGAGAATGGAGCCGGCCGTCGTCACCTCGGAGGGGACGTCCTCCCCGAGCTTGATCACGAGACGGGCAAAGCCGCCGCTGGCCGAGAAAGTCGCCTCGCCCCGGATAGCATCAGCCGCCCGGACAGGCGCCGTGAAGCCGATCAGCAGGCCGGCTGCCAGCAGCGGCGCCGCGCGGACATGACGCGACAGCCTCCGCGCTAGGGCGCGGGCTCGCGACACAAATCCAGCGGCAGCCTCTCGCGCCATTGGCGGCATTTCTTCCGGTTCGACAGTCCACGCCGGCATTGCTGCCGGCCCCTGCCCCAGACTGTAGATTTTGGCAATTAAGGACTTCTTAAGTATGAGCCCTCAATTCGGCTTTTGCGTCGGCTTGCCGTCGATCTTGGGCAGTTCGCCGGCCGAGGCGGACTGATCGCCGCCGCCATTGGCCCGGCGGGCCATCTCGACCGTCAGCCGCTCGGCGGCCTCCGGGGACATCAATCCCATGATGTCCGACATTTTTCGCGGCGCGATCTGCGAGGCGATCTCGATCAGCACTCCCATCTCGAGCCGGTCAAAGACCCGCGCGGCGTCCTTGGGCTTCATGCCCTCATACATGGTCACGAGGCCCTTCATGCGCTGGGCTTCGGCGGCCTTTTGCTCGGCCTGCGTCGCGGAGATACGGGTTTCTACCGCCTTCATCTCCTCGACCTTGTTTTCGATGCGCTTCTCGGCGGATTTCAACAGGCTCTCGCGGATGTCGATCTCGCGCTGACGGGCCTCGATCTCCTGGCGGCGCGACTGCAGGCGTTCCAGGATCGCGCGCTCCGAGGCGGAGATCTGCGGTTGGGCCTCCTCCTTGACCGCGGCGCCTTCAGACTTGGTGTCGGGCGCGGCCGGCTTCGGCGCCTCCTTCGGCGCGCCATGGGTCGAGCCCGTGATATCGGGATCCTCGCGGTTGGCCGGGAAGTTCAGATTCTCCTGCGCCCAGGACTTCTTGGCCGGGCTCGGCTTGTAGTCGAAGACATAGCCGCCATTGATCACAAGACCCGTGACCTTCAGCGTGGCGAGGCCAGCGACGGCAACCAGCACGATCGGAATGACGCGGATGTTGCGAAAAGACTTCATACCCTGACTTTATGCGGCAAGACCGTTGGATCGTCGGCGTTCGGAGAAGGCTTCGGCCGCAGCCGCCACGGCCTTCGCCGACGAGGGCTTGGCTGCGGGCGCGGCGACCATTTCCGGGTTCGTCACGGGACGCGCCGCGATTGCGATCTTGGACAGGCGCCGCACCACGTTGTCGGCTTCGCCGAGCTGCTTGTAGAGCTGCTCGGACATCTGGGTCGCCGACGCAAGCTGGCTGCCGAGGTTCTCGTTGACGTCCCGCACGGCGAGCTTCAGTCCGCCGATCGCGCGCTCGGCGATCTCGGTTGCGGTGATCAGCTCGCCGATGACCGCCTTCAGCGAATGCTCATCCGCCTTCAACCGCGTCAGTCGCTTGTTGAGCGTGACGCAGTAGACGATGGTCAGCATCAGCAGGATAGCCACCAGCGTCTCGATCGCCATTCCTAGGGAGTGGTTCATGGGGCCTCCATCATCTTGTTCTGCTCGTCGACCTTTTCGAACATGGCAAGTGTCGTACTTGGCTTGCGCAAGGGTTTCGTCACCCGGATCGCGACGCGGTCGCCGACCCGGCCCATGCGTCCTTCGGTGATGGTGACGTCGCCGCAGCGAACGGTGACGTTGGCATCCGCGCGCATGTCCAGCGGCAGCGTGTCGCCGACCTTCAGCCGCATCAGCTGCTTGAGCGGAATGTCGGCTTCGTAGAGCACGGCGTCGACGGAGATCTCGGCCTGGACGATCTCTGTGGCGAAATGGCCTTCCCAGATCTGGTCGCGGCCGAACTTTTCGCCCATGAACATCTGGAGCAGGACGCCCCGGATCGGCTCGATGGTCGCGTAGGGCAGCAAGAGCTCGATGTTGCCGCCGCGGTCTTCCATGTCGATGCGCAGGCGCACCAGGATCGCGGCGTTGGCAGGACGGCTGATCGCGGCGAAGCGCGGGTTGGTCTCGAGCCGATCGATGGTGAAGGTCACCGGCGACAGCGGCCGGAACGCCTGTTCGGCATCGGCCATGACGACCTCGACCAGCCGCTTGACCAATTCGGTCTCGATCGTGGTGTAGGGCCGGCCCTCGATGCGGAGCTGGCTCGAGCCGCGGCGGCCGCCGAGCAGCACGTCGATCATCGAGTAGATCAGGCTGGAATCAACTACGGCCATGCCGAAATTGTCCCACTCTTCGGCCTTGAAGACGGTGAGGACGGCGGGCAGCGGGATCGAGTTCATGTAGTCGCCGAAGCGCACCGAGGTGATGCGGTCGAGCGAGACTTCGACGTTGTCGGAGGTAAAATTGCGTAAGGAGGTCGTCAGCAACCGCACCAGGCGGTCGAAGACGATTTCGAGCATCGGCAGACGCTCGTAGGAGACCATCGCCGAATCGATGATGGCGCGAATGCCTGAATGGTCGTCGAGCGTGACGTCGCCGACCGCGAAGCCGAGGAGATTGTCGATCTCCTCCTGCGACAGCACCCGTTCGCCGGAATTCTTGCCGGCGCCGAGATCGCGGCTGCCATCCTCGACCATGGCCGCCCATTGCAGGGCCATGGTCTCGGATAGTTCGTTTTCGGCAGCAGCCTTCGCGGCCTCGGCGGGATCCTCGGAATCGAGCGAGGCCTCCCATTGGGCGGCAATTGCATCCTGGTCTGGTTGGTCGGTGCCTGCCATGATCCCTAGCCCGTCATGCTCACTGGATCACGACTTCCTTGAACAGCACCGCGCTGACCTGGACCGGAGCGACCGCCGCGTTGACTCGCTTGGTCAGCTCTTCCTTGAGGCGGAAGATGCCGGCGGAACCGTTGAGGTCGGAGGAGCGCAGCTCGCGCGCATAGGTCTGGAAGATGTCGGTGATGCGCGGCATCGTCGGCTTGATCGCCTCGACCTGCTTCTCTTCCTTCAGCTCCAGCACGATCTTGAGCTTCAGATATTGCACGCGCTCGCCCGGCGCGCCGGCGAGGTTGACCATGATGTCGGGAACCTCGACGAAAGACGGCGGCTTCGGCGGAGGCGCCGCCTCGGCGTGATGCTCGTCGTCGCCGTGACGGAAAAAGAAGAACCAGGTCGCGGCGCCGCCACCGAGAACGGCGAGCAGGCCCACCGCCATGATCATCAGCTTGAACTTGTTCTTGGGCGGAGCGGCTTCCGCGCCCTCAGCGGCTGCGCCGCCTTCCGCTTCATTCTCTGCCATGATCGCCGCGCTCGCTCATCTCTCAAAGGGGTCGAAAGAGCGAAGCTCCTGGCAGACAATGACGCGATACAAATGCCCCAGCGCAGTGCTCCTCTTACCCGCAAACGCTACGGTAATAATGGTTAACGGAACCTTTCGATTGATCCTTCGCTAGGAAAAATCTGCCGGGCAAACATGGCTAACAGACCCTTTCTGCCGCCTCCCCGCGCCCTCGAAAAATAGACAAGATATTGAAATTACATAATTTTTCGGCTTGGCACGAGTTTCGCTGAGAAAGGACCGAGACCCAAGGTTTGGGAGAACCCGAGGTCTCGTTCACGGGATCGGCCAATGCGCTTGGGAGAGCGGGCTGGCAGATCTCACTCAGGGGAGATTTCCGATGCAGAACGCGCTTCTGATCGGCTTGTCACGACAGGTGACGTTGGAACGGCAGATGGATGTCATCGCCAACAACGTCGCCAACGCCAACACCAACGGCTTCAAGGCCGACCATTCGCTGTTCGAGGAGTACCTCAACTCGAACGCGCGTGAGGATAATTTCGTCGCCTCCGACCGCCGGGTCTCCTATGTGCAGGACCGCGGCACCTTCCGCGACGTCGGCCAGGGCCCGATGGAGCCGACCAAGAATCCGCTCGACATAGCGATCAGCGGCAACGCCTATTTCGCGGTTCAGGCCAATGGCGCCGAGCGCTACACCCGCGACGGCAAATTCTCGCTCAACAGCACCGGCCAGCTCGTCACCTCCGACGGCAACCTCGTGCTGGGCACCGGCGGCCCGATCACCTTCCAGCCGACCGACCACGACATCAACGTCGCGCCGGACGGCACCGTCACGGTGCTCGAGGGCACGGCCAAGAACGACTCGATCCGCGGCAAGATCCGCATGGCCTCGTTCGACGATCCGGCCAAGCTGACCAAGCTCGGCGCCAACCTTTACAACATCGGCTCCGCGGTCCCGCAGGCCGACACCAAGTCGACCGTGCAGCAGGGCTATGTCGAGAAGTCGAACGTGAACTCGGTCGGTGAGATGAGCCGCATGGTCGAAGTCATGCGCAGCTACACCGCCATCGCAAACCTGCTCCAGCAGCAGAGTGACATGCACAAGTCGGCGATCGAGAAGCTCGCCGACGTTCCGGCCTGATTGAGGGAGAACTGACATGCAGGCGCTTCACACCGCAGCAACCGGAATGGCGGCACAGGAACTCAACGTTCAGGTGATCTCCAACAACATCGCGAACCTGCGCACCACCGGCTTCAAGAAGCAGACCGCGGCGTTCCAGGACCTGATCTACGAACACGTCCGCCGCGTCGGCGCCCAGTCGTCCGACCAGGGCACTATCCTGCCGGTCGGCGTCGACATCGGCGGCGGCGTCAAGACCGTCGGCACGCCGCGCAGCATGACCCAGGGCACGCTGTCGCAGACCGGCAACGACCTCGACATGGCCATCACCGGCGAAGGCTTTTTCAAGATCCTGATGCCCGACGGCAGCTACCAGTACACCCGCGACGGCACCTTCCAGATGGACAATCAGGGGCGCATCGTCACTGCGCAGGGCAACCCGGTGCAACCGACGATCACGATCCCGAACAACGCCTCGGGCCTCACCATCAACGTGCAGGGCCAGGTCTCGGTGACGCTGCCGGGTTCGTCGACCTCGGCCGTCCAGGGCCAGATCGGCTTGACCCGATTCATCAACAAGGCGGGCCTCCAGCCGGTCGGCAACAATCAGTTCACCGAGACGCCCTCCTCCGGCCCGCCGCAGGACGGTACCGCTAGCTCCGAGGGTTTCGGCAACATCACCCAGAGCAGCCTCGAGCAGGCCAATGTCGACGTCGTTTCGGAAATGAGCGACCTGATCGCCGCCCAGCGCGCCTACGAGATGAACGCCAAGGTGATCAGCGCCGCCGACCAGATGATGCAGTCGACCACGGCGCTGTTCCGCTGAGGTGATGACGATGATCCGCACCACCCTCGCCACGATCTCCGCTCTCCTCGTGCTGGCGCTGCCCGCACGGGCCGCCGACGATTTCATCGCGACGCCGACGCTGCGCGCGAGCATCACCGTGACCTCGGACGTGGTGCGGGTCGGCGATCTCATCGACAATGCCGGCTCGGCCGCGCTGATCCCGCTCTACCGCTCGCCCGATCTCGGCACCACCGGTGCGCTGCCGGTCGCCCAGCTGCTGGCGGTGTTGCGCGCGAAGCAGGTGATCGGCGTGATGACCGGCGACATCAAGGAGGTCCAGGTCACCCGTCTCGCCCGCACGCTGGCGAACAAGGACCTCGAAACCGCGGTCGCCTCGGCGCTCGAGCGCCGCTTCGGGCTCGGCGATGCAGCCAACATCACCGTCACCTTCGACCGCGGCATTGCCGACATGCGGTTGGATGCCTCCAATACCGGCGTGCTGCAGCCGGTCGCAACCCGCTACGACGCCCGCAGCGGCCGTTTCGACATCGCCTTCGAGATCAATAGCGACAACAATCCGGCCCCGACCAAGCTGCGTTTCACCGGCAACGCGATCGAGACGGTGGAAGTGGCCGTGCTGACGCGCGACATCGACCGCGTCGATCTCCTGAAGGCCTCCGACGTCGCCATGGAGCGCCGGCCGAAGGCCGAGGTGACCGGTGAGGCCGCCTCGCGTGATCGCACGCTCGGCATGCAACTCCGCCGGCCGATGCGGGCGGGGACGCCGATCCGCGTCGCCGACATCGTCAAGCCCGACTTCGTGCAGCGCGACCAGAACGTCACCGTCATCTACCAGGTCCCCGGAATCTACCTCACCACGCGCGGCAAGGCGATCGAGAGCGGCGCCGAGGGCGACACCATCAGCGTGCTCAACCTGCAGACCAAGCGCACGCTGAGCGGCGTCGTCACCGGCCGCGGCCAGGTGACGGTCCAGGGCGCTAGCCAGGCCGCGCCGATGCCGGCCGCGGTCGAACAGACCTCGTCGCTCAAGCGTGACGAGGCGCCCGCGCCCGTCGATACCGCAGCCCTCGTTCGGAACCTGGTCCAGGCCCCGGCATCCCCGGCCCAGATCGCACAAGCCCAGATCCCGCAAGTTCGCGGCTCGCAAGCTCCAGCCAAGTCAGAGTAAGTCATGTCCACGTTCAGTTCGGCTTTTCGTCTCCGTCGCATCGCGATCTCTGCCCTGCTGCTGGCGACTTGCGCGCTGGCGAGCGGCTGCTCCTCGATCGACCGCTTGTCGCAGATCGGCGAGCAGCCGAAATTGTCGGCGATCGATAATCCGACGACGCAGCCCGGTTACAAGCCGGTGCAGATGCCGATGCCGAAGCCCGAGGTTGCCTCCTACAATCCGAACTCGCTGTGGCGCAGCGGCAGCCGCGCCTTCTTCAAGGACCAGCGCGCCCATCAGGTCGGCGACATCCTGACGGTGGCCGTGAACATCACCGACAAGGCCAATATCGAAAACGACACCCAGCGCAGCCGCACCAACAAGGAAGATTCCGGAATCACCGACTTCATCGGCGCCAAGACATTGGGCGCCCAAGCGCAGAAGGTGTTGCCCGGCCGCATCCTCACCGCCGACTCGACCGCGTCCAGCGAGGGCAAAGGAAGCGTGGACCGCAAGGAAGCGTTGCAGACCAACGTCGCGGCGGTCGTCACCCAGGTCCTGCCCAACGGCAACCTCGTGGTCGAAGGCAAGCAGGAGATTCGCGTCAACTACGAAATCCGCGAGCTCATCGTCGCCGGCATCGTCCGCCCCGAAGACATCCAGAGCGACAACACCATCGATTCCACCAAGATCGCGCAGGCCCGCATCGCATATGGCGGCCGCGGCCAGATCATGGACGTGCAGCAACCGCGCTATGGCCAGCAAGTCATGGACGTGCTGTTGCCCTTCTAGCCTTCTCCCGAGCTCCCACATCGTGTTCGCGAACCTAGGCGCGGACGACGATGTACGACGCGGCCCTCGCTAGCTCCCCTGGCGAGGGCCGCATGTATTTTGCGGCGGCTGCATGCAGCACGTCAGGGCCGCGCAATTGTGGCGACGCCGCTGCCCCCTATCCGCCCTCTCAACTGTCATCGTCCGCGAAGGCGGACGATCCAGTACTCCGAGACATACGTGGTTACATCGATGCGGCGCGGCGTACTGGATTCCCCGCCTTCGCGGGGAATGACGACGTAGTGCCCGCAGCGCCCTCACGTAAACTCCGCCTCCACCACGCCCAGCCCGTCCAGCTCCATCCGCACCTTGTCGCCGGCTTTCAGCCACAGCGTCTTCACCAGGCTCCCGGTGAGAACGAGCTGTCCCGCGTGAAGACCCTTACCCTCGGCGGCGAGATGGTTGGCGAGCCAGGCGAGTGCGTTGTGGGGATGGCCGAGGACGTCGGCGCCGCTACCGTGGCTGACCTCTTCGCCGTTGACGATGGCGCGGCCTTTGATGGCCTTCAGGTCCGGCACCGACGAGCGCGGCACGACCTCACCCAGCACGCAGCCGGCGGCGAAGAAATCGTCGGCGATCAACGTCGGCGCGCCCATCGTCTCCCACTTCACATAGCGGTCGTCGACGATCTCGATCGCGGGATGATAGGCCTCGACGGCTTCGCCGACCCATTCGGCCGTGAACGGCGCCTCGCCGGCCGCAAGGTCTCGCTTCAGCCTCACCGCGATCTCGCATTCGACGCCGACCCGGACGTAGTCGGCAGCCGCGAGCCGCACGCCGCTGTCGTGCACGCCCTTCTGGAACACGCCGCCGCCGCAAGGATGTGGAATGCCGATGTAATCCTGCATCACCTGGCTGGTGCAGCCGATCTTGTAGCCGACCAGCGGGCCGACATGCGGCAGCAGCAGATCGTGCAGCGCGCGCTGGACCTCGTAACCCTCGGCCTCGTCGGCTGGGGGAACTTCGAGCGCCGTGAGCGGCGCATGGTTGCGGCGCGCGAGCGCGATCGCCTTTGCGGCTCGGAGAATTTTATCCATCGGCGCCGCCTCCCACGCTACGCGATTGTGCGGGTCAGTGGAGCATCCCCGTCCGAGCCTGACAAGCGCAGGCGGCGCGCAGCGGCCTCAGCCCTTGACCAGGCTGAGCCGGATCAGGCTTTCGGCCGTCGCAAGGATTGCTTCGTCGTTGGAGCGGGGCTGCCAGCCGAGTAGCGACCTCGCCTTGACGCTGGTGGAATGCCTGACCTTTCCGAGCATCGGCACGACGGCGCGCAACAGCGGAATCCGGTTCGCGGCCAGCCGCACCAGCCAGTCCGGAGCCTGGAGCCGCGGAACCCGGCGTGCGGCCGACCCGAGTTCCCGCCGCAGCACCCTGGCGATGTCGAGGATCGACATCGCCGCACCGGAGACCGCGATGAAGCGCTCGCCGTTGGCCTCGGGTGCCGTCATCACGCGCAGGTGCAACTCGGCCACGTCGCGCACGTCCACCACGCCGAAATAGACCCGCGGCACCGCCGGCATGGCGCCCTCGAGCAGCGATTTGACGATTTCGATCGAGCCGGAGAAGTCAGACCCCAGCACGGGGCCGAAAATGCCGGCGGGGTTGACGACCGACAATTCGAGCCCGCCGCCCTCCCGCGCGACAAAGTCCCAGGCCGCCCGCTCGGCCAGTGTCTTGGACTTGACGTAGGCCTGCACGTCGGCGCCGTCGAGATTGGTCCAGTCGGACTCGTCGAACGGCTTGTCGCGCGGCGGATGGCCGTAGCCGATTGCACCCAGCGACGAAGTGATGACAACGCGCCTGACACCGGCCTCGCGCGCGGCACGCAGCACTCGCAGCGTGCCGTCGCGGGCCGGGACGATCATCTCGTTTTCGTCCGTGGGCGCGCTGGTCGACAAAGGCGAAGCGACATGCAGCACGTAGTCGCAGCGCGCAACCGCCTCGCGCCAGCCCTCGTCTGCCGTGAGGTCCGCGGTGAAGAAGGACAGGCTGTCGGGCGAAGCCGCCCCGCCCTCGCGCAGCATCGCCCGCACCTCAGGTTCCCGGTCCGGCCGGCGCACCGTCGTCCGCACCTCATGGCCGGCGGCCAGAAGTTGCAGGACGACATGGATGCCGACGAAGCCGGATCCGCCGGTGACAAGAACGGTGCTCATTGCCAAATTCCCCTTTGCTCGGGACCGGCGAGTTGGTTCCGCGCAGGCCCTGCCCAGGGCCGCATCTGGTCACTATCTGCTGCCGGACAAGTAGAATGAATTTCGAGACCGGTATGGAAAACCTGACCAGCGTTTGCGACGGCGACTGCGATTGCAGCCCCGACCCCACCCTGCTCGCCGACTTCAAGCGGACCATCCATGCCCTCGGCGGCAAATGGAAACTGGAGATCCTGTTCGCGCTGATGAACGGCGCGGTTCGTTTCGGCGCCTTGCGGCGATCGATCGGCGGCATCACCCAGCACATGCTGACTACGCAGCTGCGCGAGCTCGAACAGGACGGGCTGGTGTCGCGCACCGTCTTCGCGGAAAAGCCGCTGCGGGTCGAGTACGGGCTGACGGACGCAGCCTACGGCCTGCTGCCGGCGTTTAAGGAAATATTGAGCTGGTCCAGGCTTTATGGGGATGCGCGCCTTGTAGCGTCGCATCAGGCCTGATTGCAGCAATGCGTGAAGCTGCTGGATCAGCGCCTCAGCATTCGACTCGATGTCCTTGATGCGACTCGCAAAACTTCCCGCACCTGAAGTGAAGGCTGTTTCTCATCCGAACTCACGTGAGCTCGGAGGAGTTGAGTCTAGCCCATTGATCGCGATTCACTTTTCGCGATTGCGCTCGCGCGCCGAAGCGCGCGGCTGCAAGCGACAGGCAAAATGCTGATCACGGCGCGAAAAGGCACGCCTTGCGTCAAAAAACAAAGAGCCGCATCGCTGCGGCTCGGACTCTATTCGTCGCGATAGACCTTCTCGCGTTTCTCGTGGCGCTCCTGCGCCTCCACCGAAAGCGTCGCGATGGGACGGGCCTCGAGCCGCTTCAAGGAGATCGGCTCGCCGGTGTCCTCGCAATAGCCGTAGGTGTTGTCCTCGATACGCTGGAGCGCGGCGTCGATCTTGGCGATCAACTTGCGCTGGCGGTCGCGGGCACGGAGTTCGATGGCGCGGTCGGTTTCGGACGATGCCCGATCGGCGAGATCGGGGTGGTTCACGTTCTCCTCCTGCAGGGCTTGCAGGGTGAGCTTGGACTCTTTGAGGATCTCATCCTTCCAGGCGAGCAGCTTCAAGCGGAAGTACTCCTTCTGCCTGTCGTTCATGAAAGGCTCTTTTTCGGTCGGTCGGTAGTTTTTCAACTTTTCCAAGGGCGGCCTATCTGTCTAAGCAACGACTCGTACACGGAACGGGGTCCGCTGAGCGGGGCGTTATATAGCGGCCTCCTGTGACAGACAATGTTTCCCTGATCGCCCGATCGGCGCCCCCAAGCCCTTGCACAGGAAGGTTTATCCTGGAGGGCCCGGGAACGGCCGACGGCCTAGTAGCCGACCGTGAAACGCCGCCTCTCATGGGCCGGCCGCTCGATCTCGTCGGCGAGCGCGATGGCGTAATCCGCGAAGCTGATCCAGCTCTTCCCGTTCGCATCAGCGAGAAGCTGATCGGTCCCAAGCCGGAACTTGCCGGTGCGCTCCCCCTCGATGAACAGGGCCGACGGCGAGATGAAGGTCCAGTTCAGCTCGTTTTCCTGCCGCAGCAGGTCGAGAAAGGCCGAACCCGCCTCCGCCTCAGCCTTGTACTGAGCCGGAAAACCGGGAGTTGTCACCAGTTTGACGCCCGGAGCGACCTCCAGACTGCCGGCCCCGCCGACGACGAGGTAACGACCGACCCTGGAGTCCTTGGCCGCACCGATCAGCTTGAGCGCATCGCTGGCCAGGAAGTGCACGGAACTCACGGCGACTTCGTGCCCAGCCCACAGCTTGGCAAGGCCTGATTGGTCGAGGACATCCCCCTTGGTGGGGGTGACGTTCGGCAGGACCGCGATCTTCTCGGGGTTGCGGGCGATGGCCGTGACCGCGTGACCGCGGCGGGACAGTTCCTTGGTGATCTCCGACCCGGCCCGGCCCGACGCACCGGCAACTGCGATTTTCATGGAAGGCTCCTTTGCTTTTTTGGTAACTACCGGTAACTAGATATCGTAATGAGTGCTGGTGTTAAGAGAGCACTTTGTGCTTACCTGATTACACAGGAGTAACCGGCGGCGCCGGCACATGAGCGGAATGGATCGTGAGGACCCGACGATGAAGCCAGACGTCTATGCAGCAAACTGCTCCACGCGACAGATCCTCGACCGCATCGGCGACAAATGGGCGGTGCTGATCCTGCTGCTGCTGCGCGAGGAGCCGATGCGCTTCAATCAATTGCGCCGCACGATCGAAGGCATTTCGCAGAAGATGCTGAGCCAGGTTCTCAAGTCGCTGGAGCGCGACGGATTGATCAAGCGCCACGCCATCGCGACCGTGCCCGTGACCGTGGAATACTCGATCACGCAGCTCGGCGTGACGCTCGCCGCCGCCGTCGATCCCCTGCGCGATTGGGCCGAGCAGAATCTGAAGGACGTGCTCGCCGCCCAGCGCCGCTACGACGCGCAGTTGAAGGATGAAGCGGCGTAAGACGCTACGCCTGCCCGGCCTTGGCGAGCTCGACCTCGACGCGCAGCTCGATCTCGGACAGCACCGAATCCAGACCGGGATCGCCGGAGGACGATTTGAGGTTCGCCGCAGCGTCGCGCAGCCGCATCACGGTCGAGGTGTCGAGCTTGCCGGACAGAAGTCCCATCTTGAGATCGTCGAGCACGTCGAGCGCAGTCTTTCCGCGCACGACCGAGCGCTTGCGACGCTCGACCGGATCCTCCTCGATGCCTTGCAGCGCGAGCAGCCCGTCGATGTTGGCGGCGGCCTTCGGTGCGGCGGCGCCCCGCGTCTCCGGCGCCGACGAGGTGTCGGGCAGCACGAAGCTTCCAGAGCTCGTCCGCCTGGCCTGGCTGGCCGGCGTTCCAAGCGTGGTGCCGTTCGGTCCGTAGATGCGCATCGGAAGCAATCCGGGTGATCGATGCGCCACATTCGCCGTTTTATGGTTAACGGCCCGTAAACAGCCCGGCAAAATCTGCCGAGAGGCGGCAGTTTCGCTCCTCAGGGACAACACAGGCTGAGGTCGCTCGAAACAGATTTATTCAACCTATTCAGCTACCTACCCCCGCTGCCCCGAGTTGGCACAGCGCTCGCAAGGACAGCGTCGGACCAGCTCGTCATGGGAGTGTCGTGATGGTCCTTCGATTTGAGGAGCCTCGGGGAGCAGAGGATGCCAAGCGTTCGTTGGGTGAGACTTGTGGGGGTGGCCTGCGCCGCGCTGTCAGCGCTGGTGTTCTCGGTCAATTCTGCAAGCGCGACATCGCGCATCAAGGATCTCGCCAACATCGAAGGCGTGCGGCAGAACCAGCTCATCGGCTACGGCCTCGTCGTCGGCCTCAACGGCACTGGCGATACCCTCAACAACATCCCCTTCACCAAGCAGTCGCTGCAAGCGATGCTCGAGCGCATGGGCGTCAACATCCGCGGCGCCACCATCCGCACCGGCAACGTCGCCGCCGTGATGGTGACAGGCAATCTGCCGGCCTTCGCCACCCAGGGCACGCGCATGGACGTCACCGTCTCCGCGCTCGGCGACGCCAAGAATCTCCAGGGCGGCACCCTGCTCGTCACCCCCCTCCTCGGCGCCGACGGCAATGTCTATTCGGTCGCACAAGGCTCGCTCGCGATCTCCGGCTTCCAGGCCGAGGGCGAGGCGGCGAAAATCGTGCGTGGCGTGCCGACCGTCGGACGCATCGTCAACGGTGCCATCATCGAGCGCGAGATCGAGTTCGCGCTCAATCGCCTCCCGAACGTCCGCCTTGCGCTGCGCAATGCCGACTTCACCACGGCCAAGCGGATCGCCGCCGCAATCAACGACTATCTCGGCGTCAAGACCGCCGAGCCGATCGACCCGTCGACCGTGCAGCTTGCAATCCCGCCGGAGTTCAAAGGTAACGTCGTCGCCTTTCTCACCGAGATCGAGCAGCTCCAGGTCGATCCGGATCTCGCCGCCAAGATCATCATCGACGAACGCAGCGGCATCATCGTGATGGGCCGCGACGTCCGCGTCGCCACCGTTGCGGTCGCACAGGGCAACCTCACCGTCACGATCTCCGAGAGCCCGCAGGTCAGCCAGCCCAACCCGCTGTCGCGGGGCCGGACCGTGGTCGCGCCGCGCAGCAGCGTCAGTGTCACCGAGGACGGCAAGAAGTTCGCCGTCGTCAAGGACGGCGTCTCGCTTCAGCAGCTCGTCGACGGCCTCAACGGCCTTGGCATCGGCCCGCGCGATCTCATCAGCATCCTGCAGGCGATCAAGGCCGCCGGTGCGATCGAAGCCGACATCGAGGTGATGTGATGCAGACCGGCATGGTCAACACCGCACGGCTCGCCAGCTCCGCCTTCTCGGTGGAGAGCCGCAACGGCCGGCCGGACTTCGATCTCGCCGCGGCCCTGCAGAAGGTCCCGCCGAAGCAGCAGGCCAAGGCGCAGAAGATCGCCACCGACTTCGAGGCGATGTTCCTCAACAGCATGTTCTCGCAGATGACCTCCGGTCTGAAGGGCGAAGGCCCGTTCGGCGACACCCGCGGCACCGGCGTGTGGCGCTCGATGCTGACCGAGCAATATTCCAAGAACTTCGCCAACGCCGGCGGCGTCGGCATCGCCACCGACGTCTATCGCACCCTGATCATGCAGCAGGCAAAAACGATCCGCACGGCATAAGGTCAAACGAGATGAACCACTTCAACGCCTCGCGTCAGCCGGTGCAAGCGCAGCGCCCGAACACCGCACCCGGCAGCGCCGAGGCGCGCAAGATCGCCGAGCAGTTGATGGATGCGATGAGTGCCCTGCTCGGCCTGATCGAGCGCGAGACCGAGCTCGTTCGCGCCGGCCAGGTCCGCGAGGCGATGACCCTCGAGAGCACGAAGCAGGAGCTGTCGCGAAACTACGTCGGCGCCGTCACCCAGTTGAAGGCGAACCAGGCCCAGCTCGCCAAATCCGCGCCCGAGCTGCTCTCGACGCTGCATCGACACCACGATGCATTCCGCGCGATGCTCCAGGTCAACCTCACCGTGCTCGCAACCGCTCACGCCGTCTCGGAGAGCGTCGTGCGCGGCGTCAACACCGAGATCCAGAAGCGCAACGTGCCGAACACCTACACGGCCGCGGGACGACGCGCCACGCCGGGCCCGCGCCACATCACGCCGCTCGCGGTCAGCCGCTCGCTCTGAGCGCACGCAACAACAAACGACAATTTTACGAAAAACCGCGCGGCAACATCGTCGCGCGGTTAGGCACGTTTCCTTACCGGATGTTCAATCCCGGTGTTCCATGGTTGCGTATTGAGAGGGGTTGGGATTTGACTCACGTGAGGCAACCAGGAGGCTGCCATGAGTACAGATTTCAGCATCAGGCCGGTGGGGATACCGGTCGCCGTGCAGATCGTAACGACGTCGAATGCGGCGGCGAACGAGGCCGTGCAAACCGATCTGCCCGTGAGCCAGACAGTGGCCGCTGGCGACGCGAGCGCGCCTGCACGTAATGATTTGCGAAGCAACGAGAACGTCTCACGCCAGGTCGTGTTCGACCAGGCAGCGGCGTCGTTCGTCTTCCAGGTCGTCAACGACAGGACCGACGCGGTGGTCAACCAGTTCCCCGACGAAGCAATGCTGCGCCGGCGGGCCTATTTCCATGCGCAGGATTTGAAATCCGAGCCCTCGCGTCCGGCCAGCACCGACCGCAGCGCCTGACAATCAGGCGTCGAGCGTCGCAACGGCAATATCGAGATCGCTCGAACCGGTCGCGGGACCGGGGACGACGTTGTCGATCTGCACTTGCCGCTATCCGTCAAATTGAACTTGGTGTTGCCGAAGCGGAACGAGCCGCGCTCGATCACGGACGGCCGGACAGACCAGCAGCGATATTGCGGTTGATCTCGATCAGCGGACGGAAGTGATCGAACTGCGGGCTCATCTGCAGCGCGGCGGTCTGGCTCAGCACGAACACGCTGATGTTGGCGATCTTCTGCCGGACGTCGATCGGCTGCGGATTGTTCTCGCGCATGGCCTCGCTCAGGAAAATCGTCCAAAGCTTGCGATTGAACATCAGGGCCTGCGTGGTCTGCTCGCTGAACGGATCGGCGTTGTTGATCGCATCCTGAAGCTTGTTCGCTGCCTTGAGCAGGGTCTGCGCTTCGATGTCGCGAGGAGATGCGGTGGTCGTTGCAACACGCGCGTAGGCCGAGGCAGCGGAATTCGACATCAATCACACCCTGGAGGTTACCTAGCCCGTTGAACGCGCTTAAGGATTTCTTTCCCGACCCTAGGCAGCACCGCTTAAGATTTGCTTACATGTGTGCTTGGAAGCACTCCGGATTATTACGGGTCTCGGAGTTCTTCGTCATCGTAAAGCTAGACGCGCATGTGCACGCTGTAAACACGTCACGCGTGGTGCGCGTCGATCTCAGCTAATCCTGCCTTAGCGATCTCCGTAAAATGAACGGCGGAGCGTTAGCCCCGCCGCGAAATCGATGAGCGATCTTTCGCCGCGAAATTAGCGGAGCAGCTGCAGCACGCTCTGTTGCGACTGGTTGGCCAGCGACAGCGCGGACACCGCGATCGACTGGCGGGTCGACAGCGCCTGGCTGTTGGCCGCTTCCTCGTTGGTGTCGGCGAGCGTCAGGTTGGACGAGCCGGTCTGCAGAACGTTGATCAGGTTCTTGGAGAAGTCCTGACGCACCTGCACGATCGACAGATTCGAACCGAGCGACGAACCCTCGGAGCGCAGCGTGCTCGAGGCCGCATTCAGGCTGGCCAGCACCTTGTTGGTGGCACCGTTGTCGATGAAGTCCGTGCCGGGAACGAGATTGCTGAGACCGAGGCCGGCCGCGTTGAACACGACGCCGTTGATGCCGAGCGTCGAGCTGCCGTTCTCGTTGAAGACCAGCTTCAGCGTGTCGCCGTTGAGCAGGTTGACGCCGTTGAAGGACGAGTCCTGCGAGGTCGTGTCGATCTGCGCCAGGATGTTGTTGAACTGACTGACCAGGCCGGAGCGCGCGGTCTGCGCGACCGGATCCTGAATCGGGGGCTGCGCGGTGGTAAAGGCCAGCACGCCGGTGAGCGTACCGCCGACCGTACCGCCGGCGGCAGTCGAGCCGAGGGTCGAGGATGCGTACTCGTTGACGGTGGTGACCGTCAGCACGCCGTTGGCGTCGATCGTCGCCGTCAGGTGGTTGGCTTGAAGCTGCACATTGAGCTGGTCGAGCGTCTTGACGGTGCCGTTGGTGCCGTCGCCGAAGGTGACGTTCACCGGCGTGCCGCCGTTGAAGGAGGTGAAGGTCAGCGTCTTGCCGGCGACGCCACCAACACCGGAGTTGCGCGCCGCGGCGAAAGCGGTCGCCGTTCCCGTATTGCCGCTGAGACCGAACGCGTTGAGCGCATTGCCGGTACCGGTGATCGACAAATCGGCGTTGATGCCGGTGGAGAGCGCAAGCTGACCGCTGCTGTTGACCGACGAGGGGATCTGGCCCGCGGTGGTCGACAGCGTCGCCGCGCCGTTGAAGATGCTGGCGGTCTTGACGCCCGTGGCGAGGTCGATCGAGTTGAGCAGATCGGTGAGCGTCGCGCTCTGGATGTAGACGGTCGAATTGCCGTTACCGTCGGTGACGATGTTGCCGTTGACGCCGCCGGAGGTCACGCTGATCGCCGACTGGGGCGTCTGGGCGTTTTTGAAGGTGATGGTGTGGCCGTCGATGTTCAGCGTCGAGCCGTCTTGAACGAGAGAGCCGAGCGAGCCCGCGGTGGTCGATCGGGCCGCGGTGATGTTGGCATTGCCTGCGCCGGTCGCCGGGGTCAGACCGAGCTTGTTGAGGAAGTCGGCCTTGCCCGTCACGTTGAGATCGGCACCGGTCGAGCTCTTCAGCGTAACCGCGCCGCCGCCCGAGATGGACGATGCCACCTGCAGCGTTCCGATCGGACCGGCCGAGCCGCTGACACTGATGGTTGCGGCGCCTGCGCTGATGGCCGCGGTCTTGACGCCACTGGCGAGGTCGATCGCGCTGAGGACGTCGTTGACGGTCGCGCCGGGCGCTGCCGCCGTTCCCTCGTAGACAATCGAATTGCCGTTACCGTCGGTGGCGATGTGTCCGCTGGGGTTGAGGCCCCAGCCGGTCGGTTGCGTGCTCGGGGCGACGCCGGTGCGGAAGGTGATGGTCTTGCCGTTGACCGTGATGGTGTCGCCGTCCGCGGGCGCCGCGGCGAAGGTGGTGGATGCCGTGGTGCCGAGCAGCGTGGCGGTACCGGACAGTGCGGTGGTGCCGTCGGCGGCGAGCGCTGCTGTGCCGGTAAAGGCGCCGGCGGTTGAGCCCAGCGAGGCGCCGAGCGCTGCGGTTCCCGTGACCGGGGTCACGCCACCGGGTGCGCCGGTATAGAGCACGTTGCTGTTGGCGGTCGCGCTCGCATAGGAGGTGGTGCCGCGCAGGTCGGCGGGCGTCGCACCGGGGATCGTGGTGGAGACGTTCGACTTGGTGGAATAGCCGACCGTGGTCTGCAGCGCCTGGTTGGCGATCGACTTGGCACTGTCGATCAGCTTCTGCAGCGAGGTGATGCCGGTGTTGGCGGCCTGCAGCACCTGCACACCGTTGTTGATGCCATCCAGCAGGTTGCTGATGTCGCTCGCCCGATTGTCCAACCCCTGGGCCGTGAAGAAGTTGGTGGGATTGTCGAGCGCCGTGTTGACCTTCTTACCGGTCGACAGCCGCTCCTGCGTCGTGGCCAGCAAGTCGGCCGTCGACTGCAGCGACAACAGGTTCTGGCGAACGGACGCCGAGAGAACGATGTTGGACATTGGCGAGTCTTCCTCTTGAACCAGGTACGAATCGGCCGCGCGGTCTTGGAAGCGGGCTTTTGTCCAGTCTTAGAGGCTGTCCTTTAAAGTATGGTTAACGCCGGTTTAAGGGATAGGGTTAATGGCCGGTGAACGTCCCTGCCAGCCTCCGGACGCAAAAAAGCGGCGGGGCAAATGGCCCCGCCGCTCCGATTTTATTTAGCGATACCAGCTACTTAGCGGAGAAGCTGGAGCACACTCTGCTGCGAGGTGTTCGCCAGCGACAGCGCGGAGACCGCGATCGACTGGCGGGTCGACAGAGCCTGGCTGTTGGCCGCTTCGACGTTGGTGTCGGACAGGGTCAGGTTGGACGAACCGGTCTGCAGCACGTTGATCAGGTTCTTGTTGAAGTCCTGACGCACCTGCACCACCGAGAGGTTCGAGCCGAGCGCTGAGGCTTCCGAGCGCAGCGTGCTCGATGCGGCGTTCAGATTGGTCAGCACGCGGTTGGACGCGGCGTTGTCGATGAAGTCGACACCGACGGTCAAGGCCGCGAGGCCGAGACCCTTAGAGTTGTAGGTCACGCCGGTGATGTTGAGGCTCGACTTGCCGGTCTCGTCGAACACCAGCTTGAGCTGATCGCCGTTCAGCAGGTTGACGCCGTTGAACGAGGAGTCCTGCGAGGTCGTGTCGATCTGGTTCAGGATGTTGTTGTACTGAGACACCAGATTCGCACGGGCCGTCTGTGCAACCGCATCCTGAACGGGGCTGGAAGCCGTCGAGAACGTCAGCGCCGACGTGAGCGAGCCACCGATGCCGCCGCCTGCGACGGTCGAACCGATCGTCGAGGACGCGTAGTCGTTGGACGCCGTGATGGTCAACCGGCCGTTGGCGTCGATCGTGGCAGCCAGATTGTTGGCCAGAAGCGCCGTGTTGAGCTGATCGAGCGTCTTGACCGTGCCGTTGGTGCCGTCGCCGAAGGTGACATTGACCGCCGTGCCGCCGTTGAACGCGGAGAAGGTCAAGGTCTTGCCGGCAATGCCGCCGACCCCGGAGGTGCGCGCCGCGGTGAATGCCGACGCGCTGCCGGTGTTGCCGGCAAGACCGAACACGTTCAGTGCATTGCCGCTGCCCGTGATCGTCAGATCGGCATTGATGCCGGTCGAGAGCTTCAGCTGACCGGACGTATTGATCGTCGAGTTCGACTGGCCTGTGGCGGTCGCAAGCGTCGCGGTGCCGTTGGCGTTGATCGTCGCGGTCTGCACGCCGGTGGCAAGGTCGATCGCCTTGAGCACGTCGTTGACCGTGCCGGCCTGCAGATAGACGGTCGAGTTGCCGTTGCCGTCGGTGAGGATGTTACCGCTGGCACCGAAGCCGCTCGGAACGCTCGGAGCACCGGTCGAACCCGGGATCGGCGCGTTCTTGAAGGTGATGGTGTGACCATCGACGTTCAGCGACGAACCGTCCGTGATGGTCGCCCCCAGCGAGGCCGAGCTCGTGGTCCGTGCGACGTTGACGGTGGCGTTGCCTGCACCGGTAGACGTCGTCAGGCCAAGAGCCTTCAGCAGGTCGGCCTTGCCGGTAACGCTGAGATCCGCACCCGTCGAGCTCTTCAGCGTGACTGCGCCGCCGACGGCGGTCGAGACGGCAGCAC
>NZ_PYFX01000069.1 GCF_003020115.1 Bradyrhizobium sp. MOS002 | reverse complement strand
TAGCAAAAGCAGGGTCATATTTCATTCTAGCATTCAGAGATTTTTCTTTCAGCTTAGCTAATAATTTCTTAAGATCACTTCTATCATTGCAAGCAAGAAAGTCTCTAGCAGTTTCTTCATCCATAACATAGCCCTCAGGCACAACAGGCAATTCATATCTAGGGGGAGAATCTTCATCATCACTTTCATCAATATTATCAGTTTCAATAATTTCATTCTCTCTAACCCTAGCAAGTTGTTCATCAAGAAATTCACCAAGTGGCACAGTAGTATCAAGCATAGAAGTAGTTTCATCATAAGTATCATGCATAGCAGAAGTGGCATCATCAATAACATGCGACATATCAGAACGAATAGCAGAAGCAGGTTTAGGTGTCGCAAGCTTACTCAAAACAGAAGGTGAATCAAGTGCAGAGCTAGATGGCAGTTCCTTACCTCCCCTCGTAGTTGAGGGAAAAATCTTAGTTCTTTCGTCTTTCAAGTTCCTCATAGTGATCAGCAGATATAAATCCCAAGTGACTCAAAGAATAGAGCTATGCTCCCCGGCAACGGCGCCAGAAAATAGTCTTGATAACCCACAAGTATAGGGGATCGCAACAGTTTTCGAGGGTAGAGTATTCAACCCAAATTTATTGATTCGACACAAGGGGAGCCAAAGAATATTCTCAAGTATTAGCAGTTGAGTTGTCAATTCAACCACACCTGGATAACTTAGTATCTGCAGCAAAGTATTTAGTAGCAAAGTAGTATGGTAGTAATGGTAATGGTAGCAAAAGTAATATTTTTGGGTTTTGTAGTGATTGTAACAGTAGCAACGGTAAAGTAAATAAGCGAAGAACAATATGTGAAAAGCTCGTAGGCATTGGATCGGTGATGGAGAATTATGCCGGATGCGGTTCATCATGTAACAGTCATAACATAGGGTGACACAGAACTAGCTCCAATTCATCAATGTAATGTAGGCATGTATTCCGAATATAGTCATACGTGCTTATGGAAAAGAACTTGCATGACATCTTTTGTCCTACCCTCCCGTGGCAGCGGGGTCCTAGCGGAAACTAAGGGATATTAAGGCCTCCTTTTAATAGAGTACCGGACCAAAGCATTAACACATAGTGAATACATGAACTCCTCAAACTATGGTCATCACCGGGAGTGGTCCCGATTATTGTCACTTCGGGGTTGCCGGATCATAACACATAGTAGGTGACTATAGACTTGCAAGATAGGATCAAGAACTCACATATATTCATGAAAACATAATAGGTTCAGATCTGAAATCATGGCACTCGGGCCCTAGTGACAAGCATTAAGCATAGCAAAGTCATAGCAACATCAATCTCAGAACATAGTGGATACTAGGGATCAAACCCTAACAAAACTAACTCGATTACATGATAAATCTCATCCAACCCATCACCGTCCAGCAAGCCTACGATGGAATTACTCACGCACGGCGGTGAGCATCATGAAATTGGTGATGGAGGATGGTTGATGATGACGATGGCGACGAATCCCCCTCTCCGGAGCCCCGAACGGACTCCAGATCAGCCCTCCCGAGAGGTTTTAGGGCTTGGCGGCGGCTCCGTATCGTAAAACGCGATGAATCCTTCTCTCTGATTTTTTCTCCCCGAACACGAATATATTGAGTTGGAGTTGAGGTCGGTGGAGCTCCAGGGGGGCCACGAGGTAGGGGGCGCGCCCTAGGGGGCAGGCGCGCCCTCCACCTCGTGGACAGGGTGTGGGCCCCCTGGTCTTCATCTTTTGCAAGGATTTTTTATTATTTCC
>NZ_PYFX01000068.1 GCF_003020115.1 Bradyrhizobium sp. MOS002 | reverse complement strand
ATTACTCCACACATCGACCGCTATCCAGCATGCATCTAGAGTATTAAGTTCATAAGAACAGAGTAACGCTTTAAGTAAGATGACATGATGTAGAGGGATAAACTCATGCAATATGATATAAACCCCATCTTTTTATCCTCGATGGCAACAATACAATACGTGCCTTGCTGCCCCTACTGTCACTGGGAAAGGACACCGCAAGATTGAACCCAAAGCTAAGCACTTCTCCCATTGCAAGAAAGATCAATCTAGTAGGCCAAACCAAACTGATAATTCGAAGAGACTTGCAAAGATAACCAATCATACATAAAAGAATTCAGAGAGATTCAAATATTGTTCATAGATAAACTTGATCATAAACCCACAATTCATCGGTCTCAACAAACACACCGCAAAAGAAGATTACATCGAATAGATCTCCACAAGAGAGGGGGAGAACATTGTATTGAGATCCAAAAAGAGAGAAGAAGCCATCTAGCTAATAACTATGGACCCGAAGGTCTGAGGTAAACTACTCACACTTCATCGGAGAGGCTATGGTGTTGATGTAGAAGCCCTCCGTGATCGATGCCCCCTCCGGCGGAGCTCCGAAAAAGGCCCCAAGATGGGATCTCACGGGTACAGAAGGTTGCGGCGGTGGAATTAGGTTTTTGGCTCCGTATCTGATAGTTTGGGGGTACGTAGGTATATATAGGAGGAAGGAGTACGTCGGTGGAGCAACAGGGGGCCCACGAGGGTGGAGGGCGCGCCCGGGGGGTAGGCGCGCCCCCTACCTCGTGCCCTCCTGGTTGATGTCTTGACGTAGGGTCCAAGTCCTCTGGATCACGTTCGTTCCGAAAATCACGTTCCCGAAGGTTTCATTCCGTTTGGACTCCGTTTGATATTCTTTTTCTGCGAAACTCTGAAATAGGCAAAAAACAGCAATTCTGGGCTGGGCCTCCGGTTAATAGGTTAGTCCCAAAAATAATATAAAAGTGTATAATAAAGCCCAATAATGTCCAAAACAGAATATAATATAGCATGGAACAATCAAAAATTATAGATACGTTGGAGACGTATCAAGCATCCCCAAGCTTAATTCCTGCTCGTCCTCGAGTAGGTAAATGATAAAAACAGAATTTTTGATGTGGAATGCTACTTGGCATAATTTCAATGTAATTCTTCTTAATTGTGGTATGAATGTTCAGATCCGAAAGATTCAAGACAAAAGTTTAATATTGACATAAAAAAATAATACTTCAAGCATACTAACAAAGCAATCATGTCTTCTCAAAATAACATGGCCAAAGAAAGTTATCCCTACAAAATCATATAGTCTGGCTATGCTCTATCTTCACCACACAAAGTATTTAAATCATGCACAACCCCGATGACAAGCCAAGCAATTGTTTCATACTTTTGACATTCTCAAACTTTTTCAATCTTCACGCAATACATGAGCGTGAGCCATGGACATAGCACTATAGGTGGAATAGAATGGTGGTTGTGGAGAAGACAAAAAGGAGAAGATAGTCTCACATCAACTAGGCGTATCAACGGGCTATGGAGATGCCCATCAATAGATATCAATGTGAGTGAGTAGGGATTGCCATGCAACGGATGCACTAGAGCTATAAGTGTATGAAAGCTCAACAAAAGAAACTAAGTGGGTGTGCATCCAACTTGCTTGCTCACGAAGACCTAGGGCATTTTGAGGAAGCCCATCATTGGAATATACAAGCCAAGTTCTATAATGAAAAATTCCCACTAGTATATGAAAGTGACAAAATAGGAGACTCTCTATCATGAAGATCACGGTGCTACTTTGAAGCACAAGTGTGGTAAAAGGATAGTAACATTGTCCCTTCTCTCTTTTTCTCTCATTTTTTTTTTTGTTTGTGCCTTTTTCTCCTTTT
>NZ_PYFX01000067.1 GCF_003020115.1 Bradyrhizobium sp. MOS002 | reverse complement strand
GGGGGCCCACGAGGCAGGGGGCGCGCCCCCACCCTCGTGGACAGGGTGTGGGCCCCCTGACGTGGATTTTTCTTCCAGTATTTTTAATATTTTCCAAAAATATGTTCCGTGGAGTTTCAGGTCATTCCGAGAACTTTTATTTCTGCACAGAAATAACACCATGGCAATTCTGCTGAAAACAGCGTCAGTCCGGGTTAGTTCCATTCAAATCATGCAAGTTAGAGTCCAAAACAAGGGCAAAAGTGTTTGGAAAAGTAGATACGACGGAGACGTATCAACTCCCCCAAGCTTAAACCTTTGCTTGTCCTCAAGCAATTCAGTTGATAAACTGAAAGTGATAAAGAAAAACTTTTACAAACTCTGTTTGCTCTTGTTGTTGTAAATATGTAAAGCCAGCATTCAAGTTTTCAGCAAAGATTATGAACTAACCACATTCACAATAACTCTTAGGTCTCATGTTTACTCATATCAATGGCATAATCAACTAGCGAGCAATAATAATAAATCTCGGATGACAACACTTTCTCAAAACAATCATGATATGATATAACAAGATGGTATCTCGCTAGCCCTTTCTGAGACCGCAAAACATAAATGCAGAGCACCTTTAAAGATCAAGGACTGACTAAACATTGTAATTCATGGTAAAAGAGATCCAATCATAGTCATACTCAATATAAACTAATAGTAATGAATGCAAATGATAGCTGCGCTCTCCAACTAGTGCTTTTTAATAAGAGGGTGATGACTCAACATAAAAGTAAATAGATAGGCCCTTCGCAGAGGGAAGCAGGGATTTGTAGAGGTGCCAGAGCTCGGTTTTGAAACAGAGATAAATAATATTTTGAGAGGCATACTTTCATTGTCAACATAACAACTGAGAGATCTCGATATCTTCCATGCTACACACATTATAGGCGGTTCCCAAACAGAATGGTAAAGTTTATACTCCCCCACCACCAACAAGCATCAATCCATGGCTTGCCCGAAACAACGGGTGCCTCCAACTAGCAACAGTCCTGGGGGAGTTTTGTTTGCAATTATTTTGATTTAGTTTGCTAAGCATGGGACTGGGCATCCCGGTGACCAGCCATTTTCTCGTGAATGAGGAGCGGAGTCCACTCCTCGTGAGAATAACCCACCTAGCATGGAAGATATAGACAACCCTAGTTGATACATGAGCTATTCGAGCATACAAAACAGAATTTCATTTGAAGGTTTAGAGTTTGGCACATACAAATTTACTTGGAACGGCAGGTAGATACCGCATATAGGAAGGTATGGTGGACTCATATGGAATAACTTTGGGGTTTAAGGAATTGGATGCACAAGCAGTATTCCCGCTTAGTACAAGTGAAGGCTAGCAAAAGACTGGGAAGCGACCAACTAGAGAGCGACAACAGTCATGAACATGCATTAAAATTAATGAACATTGAGTGCAAGCATGAGTAGGATATAATCCACCATGAACATAAATATCGTGAAGGCTATGTTGATTTGTTTCAACTACATGTGTGAACATGTGCCAAGTCAAGTCACTTGAATCATTCAAAGGAGGATACCACCCTATCATACCACATCACAACCATTTTAATAGCATGTTGGCACGCAAGGTAAACCATTATAACTCCTAGCTAATTAAGCATGGCATAAGCAACTATAATCTCTAATTGTCATTGCAAACATGTTTATTCATAATAGGCTGAATCAGGAATGATGAACTAATCATATTTACAAAAACAAGAGAGGTCGAGTTCATACCAGCTTCTCTCATCTCAATCAGTCCATCATATATCGTCATTATTGCCTTTCACTTGCACGACCGAACGATGTGAATAATAATAATAGTGCATGTGCATTGGACTAAGCTGGAATCTGCAGGCATTCAATAAACAGGAGAAGACAAGGCAATATGGGCTCTTGGTTAAATCAACAATAATGCATATAAGAGCCACTTCAACAATTTCATCATGGTCTTCTCCTATCGACCCCCAAAGAAAAGAAAAGAAATAAAACTATTTACACGGGAAAGCTCCCAACAAGCAAAAGAAGAACGTGAAATCTTTTTGGGTTTTCTTTTTGATTATTACTACTACAACAAGAA
>NZ_PYFX01000066.1 GCF_003020115.1 Bradyrhizobium sp. MOS002 | reverse complement strand
TGGTGCCGTCACCAGCCGTCGCGCCCGTGCTCGCAAAGGAGCCGATGGTTGCGCCGAGCGTCGTGGTGCCGGTCGCCGCCGTGGTGCCGCCGGCGGTGCCGTTATACAGCACGTTGCTGCTTGCGGTCGCACTGGCGAAGCTCGTGGTGCCGCGCAGGTCAGCCGCGGTCGCACCTGAGATGGTCGTGGAGACGTTGGATTTGGTGGAGTAGCCGACCGTGGTCTGCAGCGCCTGGTTGGCGATCGACTTCGCAGAGTCGATCAGCTTCTGCAGCGAGGTCAGGCCGGTGTTGGCGGCCTGTAGCACCTGCACGCCGTTGGCGATACCATCGAGCAGGTTGTTGATGTCGCTGGCGCGGTTGTCGAGCGACTGTGCGGTGAAGAAGTTGGTGGGATTGTCCAGGGCCGAGTTGACGCTCTTGCCGGTCGACAGACGGTTCTGTGTGGTGGCGAGAAGATCAGCGGTGGACTGGAGAGACAGCAGGTTCTGACGAACCGACGCAGAGAGAACAATACCGGACATGACTCTTACCCTTCTGGTTTACGCGTCTTCGTTCGATCGCTTCGGATCGAGTGACGGGGACAGCGTGCCGCGACATGGCTAACAAAGGGTGAAACGAGGCGCGCCCGCATTAAGCGCGGGTTCACCATAAGCCTGCGGAAGGCGTGGTCGCGGCCGGCAATCAGGCTGAAATCATTGGCATTTATCCGCGCTTACTCTCCATTAACCATAACCGCTGGTTACTTTTCAGAGCGCCGCACGGCTGTTCGAATGACGGCTGACGCGCAAAAAAAAAGCGGCGGGGCCGAAGCCCCGCCGCCAGATCTTGCTTGCGATGTCGTCCGCTTGTTAGCGGAGCAGCTGGAGCACGCTCTGCTGCGACTGGTTGGCCAGCGACAGCGCGGAGACCGCGATCGACTGGCGGGTCGACAGAGCCTGGCTGTTGGCCGCCTCGACGTTGGTGTCGGCCAGCGTCAGGTTGGACGAACCGGTCTGCAGCACGTTGATCAGGTTCTTGTTGAAGTCCTGACGCACCTGCACGATGGTCAGGTTCGAACCAAGGCTCGACGCTTCCGAACGCAGCGTGCTCGACGCCGAGTTCAAATTGGTCAGCACCTTGTTGGTGGCAGCGTTGTCGATGAAGTCGACACCGCTGGTCAGCGAGGCGAGGCCGAGACCCTTGGAGTTGTAGGTCACGCCCGTGATGCTCAGGTTCGACTTGCCGGTCTCGTCGAACACCAGCTTGAGCTGGTCGCCGTTCAAGAGATTGACGCCGTTGAACGAGGAGTCCTGCGAGGTCGAGTCGATCTGCGCAAGGATGTTGTTGTACTGGCCGACCAGGTTCGAACGCGAGGTCTGGGCAACCGTATCCTGGACGGGGCTGGAAGCCGTCGAGAACGTCAGAGACGAGGTCAGCGTGCCGCCGATCGCGCCACCCGCGGCGCTCGAACCGATGGTCGAGGACGCGTAGTCGTTGGTGGTCGAGACCGTCAGCAGGCCGTTGGCGTCGATCGTCGCCGTCAGGTTGTTGGCCTGAAGCTTCGAGTTGAGCTGATCGAGCGTCTTGACCGTGCCGTTGGTGCCGTCGCCGAAGGTGACATTGACCGCCGTGCCGCCGTTGAAGGAGGAGAAGGTCAAGGTCTTGCCGGTAAGGCCGCCGACGCCGGAGGTGCGCGCCGCGGTGAACGCGCTCGAGGTCCCGGTGTTGCCGGCGAAGCCAAGCGCATTCAGCGCATTGCCGGTGCCGGTGATCGACAGGTCGGCATTGACGCCGGTCGAGATCTTGAGCTGACCCGAGGCATTGATCGACGAGTTGGTCTGGCCGGCCGCAGTCGCAACCGTCGCGGTGCCGTTGGCGTTGACCGTCGCGGTCTGGACGCCACTGGCAAGGTCGATCGCCTTGAGCACGTCGTTGATCGTGCCGGCCTGCAGATAGACCGTCGAGTTGCCGGCGCCGTCGGTGAGGACGTTACCGCTCGTACCATAACCGCTCGGAACGCTCGGAGCACCGGTCGAACCCGGGATCGGCGCGTTCTTGAAGGTGATGACGTGGCCGTCGACATTCAGCGTCGAACCGTCCGCGATCGTCGCACCCAGCGAGGCCGAGCTCGTGGTCCGGTTGACGTTGACGGTGGCGTTGCCGCCGCCCACGGCGGTGGTCAGGCCGAGAGCCTTGAGCAGGTCGGCCTTGCCGGTAACGCTGAGATCCGCACCCGTCGAGCTCTTCAGCGTGACGGCGCCGCCGACAGCGGTCGAGACGGCAGCAC
>NZ_PYFX01000065.1 GCF_003020115.1 Bradyrhizobium sp. MOS002 | reverse complement strand
GGCTCACTGAAGCTAACCCAATCGAGGCGTTCAGTGACCGGACATCACCTGTGCACACCGAGCTCGTGGCCATTCTCCACCAACTGGCTTCCCCGCCCGCCGCGTCGGCGCACGCCTGATTGCGACATGACGCTACCAGGACCCGGCTTCTCCTTTTGCAGATACCGTCATTTTGCTGAATTGCGGAGTTTGATTGCTGCGGGAGTTGGCGCACATTGAGTAGCACGACCCACACTCCACACTGCTGCAACTGCAACCAGGGATTTTCTCGCACCCGGATACCCTCGATGACTGGCGTCACGCGGTCCCCGCATTTGCCCGGTTGTCAGAAGGACCCAGCCGTCGCTCTCAGCGAGTTTTTCGGCCGCCGTCTTTTGGCCTCGTTAGCCTTACCGACGGTTTGGACGCCGGGTTTAACCCTTACGCTGGCGCATTGGCTTAAAACCTCCTGAGAACAAAAGGGAGAGAGAAATGCGTCGAATGGCTTCAGCATTGGTAGCGGCGGTTGCCGTGATGATGACCGCTGCCGCTGCGCCCGCGATGGCCTGCGGAGGCGGACTGTTTCAAAGTTCGTGCTCGCCGTGTGCCTACACCGCTTGCGCTCCGGTCTATGTCGCTCCTGTCTATTCAAGCTGCAATGCGGGATGCGGCGGCGTTGGATACGGGGCATTTTCGGATGCAGCCAGTCTGGCTCTTGAGCCCGGCTACGGAACGATGCCTGCTTACGCTGGCTACGGCTATGGTGCAGTAGGTTACGGGTACGGCATGCGTCCGAGCATCGGCTATGGCTACGGTCCAGGTTATGGTCTGGCACGCGGCTACGGTTACGGTTATGGCGTCGGTCGCGGCTATGGTTACGGCGGGCGTTACATTGGCGGCAGCTTTAGCGGGCGCTACGGCGTAGGTCGCGGCTACGGCTTCGGGGGGCGCTACGGCTACGGCGGGCGCGGCTACGGTGCGCGCTACGGCATGGGCTACGGCGGCTATCGCAGCGGGCGTCTCGGCCGCTACTGATCAGGACAGCTGGGAAGAGTTGCTCCGCCCGTTCGCCTCCAAAGGCGAGCGGGCGTTTGCGCGTGGCTGCGCAAACGGTTCCAGGACCAAACCAAACAAAGGTTGGCAAGCGCGCCGCGACGCGGCATTCTACGGCGGGGCAGGAGCGGGGCACATGAATCAGACACCAGCAAGCCCGGCGCAGCGCAGCCAGTCATGACGGTTGCCATCGGGCTGACGGCCGGCGGCATCATCACCATCGCGCTGATCGTGTCGATCCTCATCCTTGCGGCGGGAGCGCTCTCGCGACAGCGGCGGCGCAAGCGGCTGCAGGCGAAGCAGCAGGCCGCCTTGCTCAAGGCCGTCGAGAAGTCGGTGCGACCATCGCGCTGGCTGTGGATCAGAGGCACCTGATCCATGATCGACCAACCACTGAGCGCCACGGGCGCATTGAGAGGGACAGATGCGCCTTGCGATCCTGACCGGCATGTACCTGCTCGCGATCACTCCGGCTGATGCGGGGGCAGCGTGGAGAACGCCCGGCACCGAAATGTGGGGCGCTTGTGCTCGCGCGCTGCTTCCAATGACCACGACGGACATGGCCTACAACGCCGGTCTTTGTGGTGGAGTAGTCAATGCCGTGGCGTTCACGAAGGACGACATCTGCCTGCCCGAGCAAGTTACACGCTATCAAGCCACCCGCGTTGTAGTTCGCTACTTCGAGACGCACCCGGAGCAGCTCCATCTCGAAGGGGTCGCCCTTGTGGCCACGGCGCTGCGCGAGGCGTGGCCATGCAAGTGATAGAGCCCGTCGATCACCGGGCATCTCGGTCACCGTTCGGGAACCGCGGACTGCCGGACAGGGAGCGGCATCACGCCAGCGTCGAGCGCTCACCATCGCGCCAGCCGTAAGGCCGTAGGAAGCCCGTACAGCGCTCCGCCAGCGCAGGGCTACAGAGACACACCGGGGCAAGCCGGGCCAGTTTGCCAGCCGCTGCCTCCGTCGTGCGTTGTGGCAATGCGCTGGCAAGGCAGGCATCTGTACACGCGCAGGGCTTTGTGAATTCCGATCTCTGACAATCTTCCGAGCAGCGTCATTTCGCGCTCGCAGTTCTCGCACGCGGGAGGTCGCTGGGCATCATCGTGTGGTCGCATGAAGATTGCGATTACTCGATCTGCGAAGGCCGGGACACTCGGATTTCTACGGGGGAGGCTTCCCCGGATAGCGAACGAGCCGCACGGTCGAGCGACTTGGGCAGCGGCGCCGCCGGTTGCTCATCGGCTACCTTAATTTCTGACGGGTTGGCTGCCGCTGGTCTTCTTTGAAGCGCAGCGCCGACTAACCCGACGAACACGAGCAAAGCGCCGCCGATCATAAGCCAGTGTGGGA
>NZ_PYFX01000064.1 GCF_003020115.1 Bradyrhizobium sp. MOS002 | reverse complement strand
CTGTCAGCTTCTACGCCAATGCCGACTACCAGTTCTCTGTCGGCGACACCGACGGCGGCAGGCGTAATGGCATTCGCGGAGCGGCTGGCGTCCGGTATACGTGGTGAAGCCGTTTGCGGTTTCTGCCCGAGGCAAGCTCTAAAGAGATGCAGCGACCGCGAAATTTCATCCACGAGCTCCGCTTACTGAACCAATGCGGAAGACATCTGCTCACGTTCAATTCTTCCATTTTTGACCCCGAGCGGACTCTGCAATTTGAAGACCCAAACTGCGGACCATGGAACTCAATTCTTAAGCTGGATTAACAACTTGAGGGCCATTTCGTCCGCAAGTGTGACTTCCACGCTACATCCCACCGGCAGCATCTCGCCTAAAAAAGGAGCAGGAATCATGAGGGGCGCTCCTGCCTAGCCTGACGCTTCGGGGACAACGGAAGCGGACTGGGAGAAATTCATATGAAGAAGATTTTGGTTGGTGCAATTGGCGCTGTGGCGCTGAGCATGTCCGCTCCTGCGAGCGCTGCAGATATGGCAGCCCGTCCCTACACCAAGGCGCCCCCGATGGTTGCGCCGATCTATGATTGGACCGGCTTCTACATCGGCGCGAACGGTGGCTGGGGTCAAAGCCGCAATTGCTGGGACTTCGTCGGTGCGGCCGGCGTGGTGACTGCTGATGGCTGTCGCGAACGCTCTGGCGGCCTGATCGGCGGTCAGGTTGGGTATCGATGGCAGGCGAGCCAGTGGGTGTTTGGCCTGGAAGCTCAAGGTGACTGGGCGGACCTCAGCAGCCAGCGTGTCAGCCTGATCAACCCGGCGTTCTCGACTCGCACGAAAACGGACGGCATCGGGCTGTTCACCGGCCAGATCGGCTATTCCTGGAACGCGTCCTTGCTGTACGTCAAGGGCGGCGCGGCGGTGACGAGCAACCGCTTCAGCATCCTGGGCACGCTCAGCGGAGCTGAACTGGCAGCTGCAAGCGCAACCCGCTGGGGCGGGACCGTAGGTGTCGGCTGGGAGTATGGTTTCGCACCGAACTGGTCAGCTGGCATCGAGTACGATCATCTGTTCATGGGCAACGCAAACAACTCGTTCTCGGTTGCCAACCCCATCGTTGCTGGTGCGCTGAACCGGATCAACCAAGACGTAGATATGGTCACACTGCGCGTCAATTATCGCTTCGGCGGGTACGGTGCGCCGGTGGCGGCGAGATACTAGGCCTCGTCCTTCCATCCTTTCTCCAGTAAATTGGGCCGGCAGAGATGCCGGCCTTTTTTATTGGAGAGAACATGTCCGAAAAATCTCTCAAGCTGCCAAGCCGCCCCTTAAGCCGCCGCGACGCGGCCGATGCCATCAATCGCGCCTTTGAGAGTTCGGACATCACTGAGATTTGCCAGGCCATCGGCGCTGCTATCCGCGACTACAACGTCTCCGACATCGCGAATGAATGCGGGATTGCAAGGCAGACCCTCTATCGCGCTTTTGCCGGTGGTCGTCCAAAGCATCCAAATTTCACAACCATTTTGACCGTCTTGGATGCGCTGGGCTTTCAACTGCATGTCACGGTGCGCCGGAAGGCTAGGGCGCGGTGGGCTCTCCCTAAGGCGGTTCCACCACCGGAATCGTAGTCGTCCTGCCTTGCCCCGGCGCTTACAGTTCGCACATTGTGCAAGCATTTCCAACGAGCCCTCGCCGTTGCGTCGCGTAGTTCACAGGTGCCGCCCCATTCGCCAATGCTCCCCCTTCTACACTGACGGTTAATATAGCCGCGCCGCAGTGCACAATTGTCTGACGAGAGGAGCGCAGGAACGCTTCGGCCGATAGGGATGCCGAACTCGTTGGAATTGATGGTTGTTCGGACAGTGGTCACCTCCTTGATGCCAGCGTAACCTTCCGCAAATCCACAGCGCTTCTTTTGTCGGGGTTTAGATGTGAGGTCCTAACCTAAACCTATCCTTCGGCTCTGCTTGAGTTCGATTGCTTGCCGAGCGACGAGGTCCCAGGCTGCATTCTGCTTGACGTGCGCCTCTCCGGAAGGAGAGGTCCAGAATTGCAAGAGCGGCTGACGGCGTTAGAGCCCCACCACTGTGCGGACCATCAAAGTGAGTGGTGAGAATTTGATCACCAAACCGGTCACGGCAGACGAGTTGCTGAGCGCCAGAAGAAGTAGAGGCCGCGCTCGGGGATGTCGATGGCGGCGCCGTAGCCGGTGGCAACCGGCGATCCACGCCGCGCCTCCTTCAACCGGCAAAAGTGCTGGCCACGATGATCGGTCCAAGCACGGTCAGCACAACGTTGCCGACGGCGTAAGGCACGGCGACCCCGAGCACGGGCGTCTGGCTTTCTGCAACTTCGCAGGCCCCGGTAACGGCGGCGTCGACGGTCATGGCGCCGG
>NZ_PYFX01000063.1 GCF_003020115.1 Bradyrhizobium sp. MOS002 | reverse complement strand
TGTCAATCGGCGTTCGACTGGGACCCCCTGGCGGCATCCAAAAGGGACCCCTTTGATCGGCGTGCTCTGCTGGTAGCGCTCGGGTCGTCGGAGCTGGTCGGGGTTGCGGAGACGGCGCGAGCGCGGGTTGTTTGAACATCGTCGCGGCTTTTGAATCACCAGCTGTCGTTCCCGGTTTCGACGATGTCGCAGTGATGGGTCAATCGGTCGAGTAGCGCGGTGGTCATTTTGGCATCGCCGAACACGCTCGGCCATTCGCCGAACGCAAGATTGGTGGTGACAATGATGGAGGTGCGCTCGTAGAGCCGGCTGATGAGATGGAACAGGAGCTGACCGCCGGATTGCGCGAATGGCAGATAGCCCAGCTCGTCGAGAACGATGAAGTCCATGCGGGTCAGATGCTCGGCGAGCCGTCCCTGCCGACCGTTGCGGGTCTCGGTCTCGAGCCGGTTGACGAGGTCGACGACGTTGTAGAAGCGTCCTCTGGCGCCATCGCGGATGCAACTTCTGGCGATGGCAATGGCGAGGTGTGTTTTGCCTGTACCGGTGCCGCCAACCAGCACGACGTTGCGTTGTTGGGCGATGAAGCCGCCGCCAGCGAGATCATTGACGAGAGTCTGATTGATCGGCGTGCCGTCGAACTGGAAGTCGGCGATGTCCTTGGCGAGCGGCAGCTTGGCAATGGTGAGCTGGTATTTGATCGACCTGGCTTGCTTCTCGTTGATCTCGGCGTTGAGCAGGTCGCCGACAATGCGTTGAGGCTCGTGCTGGCGCTTGACGGCAGTTGCCATGATCTCGTCGAAGGCGGCCTTCATGCCGTAGAGCTTGAGTTCGCCCATGAGGTCGAAGATTTGGGTTCGTTCCATCAGATGGTCCTCCGGAGGTTGTCGTAGCGGGCACAATCGGCGATCGGTGCATGACGGAGCGTCAGTGCGGCCGGCGTCATGATGTTGGCCGGTGGGGCGGGTTCACGTTGACGGGCCAGGATATTGAGAACGACATCGGCGGAATGGACGCTGTGACTGAGCGCTTCGGCACAAGCCGCTTCCACCGCGGACAGACCGTCAGTCAGCACCGCGTTGAGGATGTCGACCATCTGCCGATTGCCATCGTCGGTGCTGGCCAACTTGCGCCGGATCCGCTCGATCGCGGCCGGCAGCACCCAGTCTTTGAAGGGAGCACCGTTGCGCAAGGCGCCGGGTTTGCGGGCGAGCACCGGCACATAATGCCAGGGGTCGTAGACGGTATCGCCGCGGCCAAAGGATCGCGGGTGCTCGGCAACGATACGTCCATCCTGACGGATCACGATGCGATCGGCATAGGCCTGGACCTCGACCGGTCGTCCGACTGCGCTGGCTGCGACCGAGTACTTGTTGTTGTCGAAGCGCACCAGGCAGGTCTTCGAGACCGATGCCGTCACCGCATGGAAGCCGTCGAAGCGGCCGGCATAGGGAACGAGTTTGGGGCGTTCGGCTTCGAACACGTCCCAGATCGTCTGATCGGCCAGCTCCGGATGGCGATGAGCCTTGGCGTAGGCGATGCACTTGTCGAGCAGCCAGGCGTTTAACTCGTCGAGGTTTTTGAACCGCAGCCGCGGCGTGAAGAAGCGTTCCCGGACCAACCCGACCTGGTTCTCGACCTGCCCCTTCTCCCAGCCGGACGCTGGCGTACAGGCGACCGGATCGACCAGATAGTGGCTGCACATCTGCAGGAAGAGGCGATTGTAGAGACGGCCTTTACCGACGAAGATCGTCTCTACGGCGGTCTTCATGTTGTCGTAGATGCCGCGGGTGCAGGTGCCTTTGAACAGGGCGAACGCCCGGTCGTGGGCGTCGAACACCATCTCCTGCGTCTCCCGAGGATAGGCCCGCACGAACAGCATACGGCTGTGACAGAGCCGGACATGGGCAGCCTTCACCATCACCGTGGTGCCGCTCAGCAGGACGACCTCGTGGCTCCAGTCGAACTGGTACGCTTCGCCTGGTGCAAAGCTCAGCGGGACATAAGCGGCTGCGGTCGATTGCCCGCGTTCCTTGCTCCACCGCCGTGCGTATCGACGAACCGCATCATAGCCGCCGGCATAACCCAGGCCGCGAAGCTCTTCGAATAGCCGGATCAGCGTCAGCCGTTCCCGTGCTGCCTTGCTCTCATTCCCTGCCAGCAACCGGTCAAGCTCGGCACTCCAGGCACCGATCTTCGGGAGCGGCTGCGTCTCGCGCTCATACCGGAACTCCGTCGCTTGAGAACGAATGACCTTGCGAACCACCTTCCGCGATACGCCAAGTTCTCGGCAGATCGCCTTGATCGGACGACCATCAACAAAGTAGGCGCGACGGATCTTACCAATCGTCTCCACCACCAGCATCCCAACCTCGGCTTCCATGACTCGATGGAAGCCACTGTGGACCCTTATCCCGGGGTCCCGATTTAATGCCGATCACCCCGAAAACGGGGTCCTTATTCCATGCCGAAACACA
>NZ_PYFX01000062.1 GCF_003020115.1 Bradyrhizobium sp. MOS002 | reverse complement strand
AGGTTGGGACGAACCCGACATAGTTCAGCAGCCGGCCGGCGCGCACCGGAAATACAATGAAGTGCTTCCCGTCCCCCATCCAAACCTGATGAGCTGCCTCTCGCCATCCCGGAAGTTTGTCGCTGGCAATCAAGCCGCGATAGGAGCGGACCCCGGAATATTCGGGTAGCGTCGGCTCGACCACATACTTCTGTAAGGCAGAGTGTATGCCGTCGGCAGCGATCACGACATCGGCTTCGAAGGTTTCCCCATTCGCGAATTTCAATCGCGCCGCGACCGCGCTCTGCTCGAATTCGATGCAGCGATAGCCGGCTCGAATGGATTCTCTGGGAATGCTTGCCGCGAGCACATTCAGCAGATCGGCTCTGTGCATGCCATACATCCCATTCCAGCCGCTGGAGTCGGTCGTGACGACAGAGCCGACCCTCGTGCCGTCGGAGCGGCAGTATTGTGATGCATCGCCGATCGTGGCACCGACGTTGGCCAGAGCAGGTCCCAGCCCCATTCGCTCGAGTTGCCGCAGCGCGTTCGGAAAGATCGACAGGCCGGCACCGATCTCGCCGAGCGCATCGGATTGCTCGAAAACCATGACGTCGATGCCCCTTCGACGCAGCGCGCATGCCGCGGAAAGACCGCCTATTCCTCCGCCGACAATGGCGGCCCGAAGCTTCATTTCAACCTCCCTGTTCTCGCGCCGCACTACCTTGCGACGTTTTTCAAATCGACGATGCGGTTGATCTGCTCGATGCGCGTTCGCTGCCGTTCAATGGCCGCGGAAAACTCAGTGGGTGTGCCGCCGAGGACTTGCGCGCCACTCGCCTCAATTCGAGAGCGGACCAAGGGATCGGCGGCCACCGCCTGCACGTCCGCGGAAATCCGGTCGCGCAACCCCAGCGGCATGTCGCGCCAGCCGAACAGACCTGCAAGACCCTCGATTTCCATTTCAGGAAAGCCGGATTCAGCGACGGTCGGCACGTCGGGCAAGCTTGATTGGCGTTCGGGACTTGTGACGGCCAGTATCCGCGCCTTGCCCGCAAGGACAGGAGCTCTCACCGACAGCAGGGCGTGGGAAAGAATATGCACGCGTCCCTCGCCAAAATCCGCCTGCTGGGCCGAGGCATCCCGATAGGGGATGTAGATCTGCTTAAGCCCGTGCCGCGCCAGCATTGCTTCGAACACGAAGTGTGGCAGGCTTGGACCCGAACTCCACGACAATTCACCGGGCTTCGCTCGGGCCAGTTCCGCCAGCTCCTGTAGCGAGCGCACTGGGAGGCCGTCGTGGACCGCGATGACCAGGATCGAACTAGCTGTCGAGGCGATCGGTACCATGTCCCGGGACGGATCGTAGGGAAGCGAGTCCTGCAATAGCGGGCTCACGGTGACCATCGAGGCGGTCCCGTAGAGAAGGGTGTGATCGTCCCTGGCGTTTGCAAACGCGCCGCCTCCGACGACGGCATCGGCGCCGGGCCGGTTCTCGACGATGACCGGCTTGCCCCAACGCCTGGTCAAACCGTCGGCATAGAAACGCGCGCTTGCATCGTTGGCGGAGCCTGCGGCAAATGGGACAATGATCTTCACATTGCGCACTGGCCAGGTGTCGTCTCCACGACAGGTGGATACAGTCGCCCAGGTGGCTCCGGCAAGAAGCATCGCGACGCGGACGACATTTCGAAGGTCTCGCAACCCCACTAGCTTCTCCCGGTCGGCCTCGAAGGAGAATTTCGAAAAGTGTCTTCAAACACGATGTTGCCAGGACTTGGATGGCACCGCGTTCGCGACTAAGCCGCTGCCAGTAGACCATGGCCGGGCGTCACTGTCCTGAAATTATGATGAAGATTGGCTGAGATTCCGGCTCGGACGGAGCTCATCACCCTTCGGAGCCGGGCCGCTTATTTTTAGTCTACTGGCCCTTGCGCGGCGAAGCTGCAGTAAGTCGGCATCCATTTCTGAAACTCTGCAACCACCGCGAGTCTCGCTGCAACCCGTGCGCTGAGGACACTTACTCAGTCAGAACAGAATTATCGACGTCAAAGACGGATACGGAAAAGCTTGCTTCACCCATCCCGAGCCGAGACTTCTGCCAAGCCGTCAAGACCGGAGCACTTACAGGCCGCAAAGGTAACATGATCATCACGCGGGCGAGGCGTTACGCCTCGCCGGCGTGATCGGTACAATTAGCCGCGCAGTTCGAGAGCTTGTCGGCTGCTGAGCGGCGGCAGCTCCGGGTCTAGGCCGGATAAAATCCATCACCGTATCCACACACCTGGACGGGACGGAATCCTCGCCGGGACAGATCGTCGAAGGCTTGTTGATATGCCACGCCATCGAGACCGTGCCGTGCTTGCCATTCGCCCGGCTGGTCCTTGTGCCAAATTGCAGCGTAGCGAGCGATCCCTGTGTCACTATACCCGCTCACAGAAACCAGACGGAAACCTGCGGCGTTCTGGTCATCAAAAGCCTTTTGGTATTCACTCGCCGTCAACCCGTGCCGACCAACCCATTCCAGGCCAGGGCGCCGTTCCCAGATCGCTGCGAAACG
>NZ_PYFX01000061.1 GCF_003020115.1 Bradyrhizobium sp. MOS002 | reverse complement strand
ATGTTCTAGAAGAAGGAGCTGCTATAGCTATTTTAGCTTGCAATGATAGATATGATCTTAAGAAGTTATTAGCTAAATGGAAGCAGCAATCTCTTAATGCTAGAATGAAACCTGACCCTGCTTTTGCTACTTCACCTATCTGTGTTACTGATAAGGATTATGAATTCTCTGTTGATCCTGATATAATTACTTTGGTTGAATCTGATCCTTTCTATGGCTATGAATCTGAAACTGTTGTGGCACATCTTACTAAATTAAATGATATAGCCACCCTATTCACTAATGATGAGAAAATTCGCTATTACTATATCCTTAAGCTATTTCCGTTCTCATTAAAGGGTGATGCTAAGACATGGTTTAATTCTCTTGATCCTGGTTGTGTGCGTAGTCCCCAGGATATGATTTATTACTTCTCTGCTAAATATTTCCCCGCTCATAAGAAACAAGCTGCTTTAAGGGATATATATAATTTTGTGCAAATTGAAGAAGAGAGTCTCCCACAAGCTTGCGGGAGGCTTCTCCAATTACTTAATGCTTTGCCTGATCATCCTCTTAAGAAAAATGAAATACTGGATATCTTTTATAATGGACTAACCGATGCTTCCAGAGACCACCTGGATAGTTGTGCTGGTTCTGTTTTCAGGGAAAGAACTGTTGGTCAAGCTGAATTGCTATTGAATAATATGTTGAGTAATGAAAATAATTGGACACTTCCTGAACCAACTCCTAAGCCAACTCCGAAGAAAAGGGGTATTCTATTTCTCAGTCCTGAAGATATGCAAGAGGCAAAGAAATCTATGAAAGAAAAAGGTATTAAAGCTGAAGATGTTAAGAATTTACCACCTATTGAAGAAATACATGGTCTTGATAACCCGACACAGGTAGTAAAGGTAAATTCTCTCTATAGATTTGATGAAGGTGATATTCCTCATTATAAGTCTGCTAGCCAATGCTTGGATGAGTTTGATAACTTTATGGTTAAGCAAGAAGATTTCAATGCTTATTTTGGTAGACAATTAAAACAAAATGCTTATATGATTGAACACTTGGGTGATTATATGGCTAATGTTAAAGGTGAACTTAAACTCATTAGTAAACATGCTTCTATGGTAACCACTCAAGTAGAACAAGTTCTTAAGGCTCAAAATGATTTGCTCAATGAAATGAATAGTAAGAATAATGATTATGCTGTTAGAGTGGCTACTAGAACTGGTAAAATGACTCAGGAACCTTTGTATCCTGAAGGCCACCCTAAGAGAATTGAACAAGATTCTCAGAGAATTAATATTGATGCACCTAGTCCTTCTAAAAGGAAGAAAAAGAAAAATGATAGGACTTTGCATGCTTCTAGTGAACCTACTACAGAACCACCTGAGAATCCAAATGATATTTCTATTTCTGATGCTGAAACACAATCTGGTGATGAACATGAACCTAGTGAAAATGTTAATGATGATGTTCATGATGATGCTCAACCTAGCAATGACAATGATGTAGAAATTGAACCTGCTGTTGATCTTGATAACCCACAATCAAAGAATCAACGTTATGATAAGAGAGACTTTGTTGCTAGGAAGCATGGTAAAGAAAGAGAACCTTGGGTTCAGAAACCCATGCCTTTTCCTCCCAAACCATCCAAGAAAAAGGATGACGAGGATTTTGAGCGCTTTGCTGAAATGATTAGACCTATCTTTTTGCGTATGCGTTTGACTGATATGCTCAAAATGAATCCTTATGCTAAGTATATGAAAGAAATTGTTACTAATAAAAGAAAGATACCGGAAGCTGAAATTTCCACCATGCTTGCTAATTACACTTTTAAGGGTGGAATACCAAAGAAACTTGGAGATCCAGGAGTACCCACTATACCATGCTCCATTAAAAGAAACTATGTTAAAACTGCTTTATGTGATCTTGGAGCCGGTGTTAGTGTTATGCCTCTCTCTTTATATCATAGACTTGATTTGAATAAGTTGACACCTACTAAAATATCTTTGCAAATGGCTGATAAATCAACTGCTATACCTATCGGTATTTGTGAGGATGTGCCTGTTGTGGTTGCAAACATTACTATTTTAACGGACTTTGTTATTCTTGATATTCCCGAGGACGATAGTATGTCTATTATTCTTGGAAGACCTTTTTTGAATACTGCAGGGGCTGTTATTGATTGCAACAAAGGCAATGTCACTTTTCATGTTAATGGTAATGAGCATACGGTACACTTTCCGAGGAAACAACCTCAAGTTCATAGTATAAACTCTATTGGAAAAATTCCATCAATTATTTTTGGAGGTTTTGAATTTCCTCTTCCTACTGTCAAGAAGAAATATGATATTCTTATTATTGGGGATGTGCATATCCCCGTTGAGGTAACATAGTGTTATTCGAAATTTCTCCGGTTCCATGTTATTCGAAATGAGTTTGTTAACAAGACTTGATCAACCTTGTTAGTGGATTCCTTTTGATGAGCATGAGATGGATGAAACTAGAAAGCACAACCTTCTGTACCCTCCTTTTACTTTCTGTTATTTAGATTAAATAAAGCAAAAATAGTATTTTTCTGTCTGTTTTCTGAATTATCCTTGCAATAAAAAATACCCCGAAAATAAAAGTTCTCCAAATGCACCAAAAATGAAATATGATTTTTTCTGGAAT
>NZ_PYFX01000060.1 GCF_003020115.1 Bradyrhizobium sp. MOS002 | reverse complement strand
CCGGCAGGGCTTCGCCAAGCGCAAGCAGGGAGGAAGAGGTGTCACGGGAGGGAGGGAGGCGCCAGGGCTTGGGGTGCTGCTCCCATGCGCCTCCCCACTATATATAGGGGTGGAGGGGGCTGGTTTCTTGCCCTCCAAGTCCATTGGGGCGTTGGCAAAGGTGGGGGAAAGAAATCCCATCATTTCCCTTCCCCACCGATTGTTATCCCCCTTTTTTAGGGATCTTGATCTTATCCCTTCGGGATATGATCTTATTCCTTCTAAGGTGGGATCTTGGTGCGCCTTGACCAGGGGTGTGGGGCCTTGCCCCCACTACCCACGTTCATGTGGGTCCCCCCATGCAGGTGGGCCCCACTTCGGAACCTTCTAGAACCTTCCCGGTACAATACCGAAAAATCCCGAACATTTTCCGGTGGCCAAAATAGGACTTCCCATATATAAATCTTTACCTCCGGACCATTCCGGAACTCCTCGTGACGTCCGGGATCTCATCCGGGACTCCGAACAACTTTCGGTTAACCGCATACTAATATCTCTACAACTCTAGCGTCACCGAACCTTAAGTGTGTAGACCCTACGGGTTCGGGAACCATGCAGACATGACCGAGACAACTCTCCGGCCAATAACCAATAGCGGGATCTGGATACCCATATTGGCTCCCACATGCTCCACGATGATCTCATCGGATGAACCACGGTGTCGGGGATTCAATCAATCCCGTATGCAATTCCCTTTGTCTATCGGTATGTTACTTGCCCGAGATTCGATCGTCGGTATCCCTATACCTAGTTCAATCTCGTTACCGGCAAGTCTCTTTACTCGTTCCGTAATGCATGATCCCGTGGCTAACTCCTTAGTCACATTGAGCTCATTATGATGATGCATTACCGAGTGGGCCCAGAGATACCTCTCCGTCATACGGAGTGACAAATCCCAGTCTCGATTCGTGCCAACCCAACAGACACTTTCGGAGATACCTGTAATGCACCTTTATAGCCACCCAGTTACGTTGTGACGTTTGGTACACCCAAAGCAATCCTACGGTATCCGGGAGTTGCACAATCTCATGGTCTAAGGAAACGATACTTGACATTAGAAAAGCTCTTAGCAAACGAACTACACGATCTTGTGCTATGCTTAGGATTGGGTCTTGTCCATCACATCATTCTCCTAATGATGTGATCCCGTTATCAACGACATCCAATGTCCATGGTCAGGAAACCGTAACCATCTATTGATCAACGAGCTAGTCAACTAGAGGCTTACTAGGGACATGGTGTTGTCTATGTATCCACACATGTATCTGAGTTTCCTATCAATACAATTCTAGCATGGATAATAAACGATTATCATGAACAAGGAAATATAATAATAACCAATTTATTATTGCCTCTAGGGCATATTTCCAACAGTCTCCCACTTGCACTAGAGTCAATAATCTAGTTACATTGTGATGAATCGAACACCCATTGCGTCCTGGTGTTGATCATGTTTTGCCCTAGGGAGAGGTTTAGTCAACGGATCTGCTACATTCAGGTCCGTATGTACTTTACAAATATCTATGTCTCCATTTTGAACACTTTCACGAATGGAGTTGAAGCGACGCTTGATATGCCTGGTCTTCCTGTGAAACCTGGGCTCCTTCGCAAGGGCAATAGCTCCAGTGTTGTCACAGAAGAGAGTCATCGGGCCCGACGCATTGGGAATCACCCCTAGGTCGGTAATGAACTCCTTCATCCAGATTGCTTCCTGTGCTGCCTCCGAGGCTGCCATGTACTCCGCTTCACATGTAGATCCCGCCACGACGCTTTGCTTGCAACTGCACCAGCTTACTGCCCCACCATTCAAAATATACACGTATCCGGTTTGTGACTTCGAGTCATCCAGATCTGTGTCGAAGCTAGCATCGACGTAACCCTTTACGACGAGCTCTTCGTCACCTCCATAAACGAGAAACATATCCTTAGTCCTTTTCAGGTACTTCAGGATATTCTTGACCGCTGTCCAGTGTTCCATGCCGGGATTACTTTGGTACCTTCCTACCAAACTTACGGCAAGGTTTACATCAGGTCTGGTACACAGCATGGCATACATAATAGACCCTATGGCCGAGGCATAGGGGATGACACTCATCTTTTCTCTATCTTCTGCCGTGGTCGGGCATTGAGCCGTGCTCAATTGCACACCTTGCAATACAGGCAAGAACCCCTTCTTGGACTGATCCATATTGAACTTCTTCAATATCTTGTCAAGGTACGTACTTTGTGAAAGACCAATGAGGCGTCTTGATCTATCTCTATAGATCTTGATGCCTAATATATAAGCAGCTTCTCCAAGGTCCTTCATTGAAAAACACTTATTCAAATAGGCCTTTATACTTTCCAAGAATTCTATATCATTTCCCATCAATAGTATGTCATCCACATATAATATGAGAAATGCTACAGAGCTCCCACTCACTTTCTTGTAAACACAGGCTTCTCCATAAGTCTGTGTAAACCCAAACGCTTTGATCATCTCATCAAAGCGAATGTTCCAACTCCGAGATGCTTGCACCAGCCCATAGATTGAGCGCTGGAGCTTGCATACCTTGTCAGCATTCTTAGGATCGACAAAACCTTCCGGCTGCATCATATACAATTCTTCCTTAAGGAAACCATTA
>NZ_PYFX01000006.1 GCF_003020115.1 Bradyrhizobium sp. MOS002 | reverse complement strand
TCGATGGAAGCCACTGTGGACCCTTATCCCGGGGTCCCGATTTAATGCCGATCACCCCGAAAACGGGGTCCTTATTCCATGCCGAAACACAAATCACCGCACTTGTGAGGAATGCAGGACGAACGCAGCACACTCGCAGCCACAACGCAGCCTCCGCCACATCGGCGGGCTCCCCCTTCGCTCACCAACAAATCAAAGGTAACGAACGGACGATGGCGGCTCGCCGACACCGACAATCGACTGCCATCGGCGAGGCGTTTCAGAGATTTGTGCGAGCAGTTCGCCACCGAAGCCGGCGCCGGTGAGTTGTCCGAGGCAACGAAGAGCCAGATCCGACAGGCGGCGCACCTTGCGCTGCGTGGCGAGCAGTTGCAGGCCCGCCAAGTTCGTGGAGAACCCGTCGACGGCGACGAACTGATCAGGGTCACCAGCGAGCTCCGGCGTGCGTTGGCGCCGCTCTTGGCCCGGGGTACGGCCAGGAAGCCTGATGCCAACCCCTCGCTTGCGGACTACCTCGCCGGCAAAGCGGGGCAAGCTGCATGACCTTGCCGGTCACTATCGACGACGCGATCATGGATCCCCACCTGCTCGGTGCGGGTTTCGGCGATCCCGACAGTTGGCAGATGTGGCGCGCGGTGTTGCGTGCCGCATTCGGCCTTGGGTTGACCGTGGAAGAGGTGAACGCCTTCGCGTCCATCGCTGGAGGCCGGGAGCCGCCCGCCAAGCGCGTTGCCGAGCTGTGGGCCGTCCTAGGTCGTCGTTCCGGCAAGTCGCGCGTAGCGGCTGCGCTGGCGGTCTATCTCGCCGTCTTGGTGGATCACACCGGCAAGCTCGCCCCCGGCGAGGTCGGGTTCGTTGTCGTGCTCGCGGCGACAAAGGACCAGGCCAAGGTCATCTTCAGTTACTGCGAGGGCTTCCTGCGGGCGTCGCCCGTGCTTGCGAGTGCGATCCAAGACGTAACGGCCGAAGAGATCAGGCTGCACGGGGGGATCACCATTTCGATACAGCCGGCAAACTATCGCACCATCCGCGGCAAAACACTCCTGGCGGCAATATTCGACGAAACGTCGTTCTGGCGGAGCGAAGAGTCCGCTTCCCCAGACCTTGAGGTTTACCGCGCTGTGATGCCGGCCTTGGCAACGACCGGCGGGATGCTGATCTCGATTTCGTCGCCCTACAGGAAAATTGGTCTGCTCCATGCCAAGCACAAGGCCAGCTTCGGCGTTGACGATGGTGCTGTCCTGGTGATCCAGGGTGAGAGCAAAGCGTTCAATCCAACCCTAGCAGACGATGTCATAAGCCGAGCGATGGCGGACGATCCGACGTCAGCCCTTTCTGAGTGGGGCGGGATGTTTCGCTCCGATCTCTCGCAGTTTCTGGACGATGACACCATCGACGCGGCGATTGATCACGAGCGACCCCTTGAGCTACCGCCACGCGACGAGCACAAATACCGGTGCTTTGTCGATGCCAGCGCCGGTCGCCATGACGCCTTTTGCATCGGGATCGCGCACAGGGAAGGCGACCGCATTATCGCGGACGTGGTGCGTGGCCGCAAACCTCCGTTCGATCCGGCAACCGTCGCGATTGAATTTGCGATCCTGGCCAAGCAATACCGCTGCCCTGAGGTGGTCGGAGACGCCTTCGCCGGCGAATGGGTTGCGGCCGCTTTCCGCTCCGCGGGCGTGACCTACCGACGAGCAGACAAGCCGAAGAGCCAGCTCTATCTGGAAGGTTTGCCTGTCTTTACGCGCGGCCAAGCCAGCATACCGGACCAACCCCAGCTCATCCGCGAAATGCGGCTCCTCGAGCGTCGCGTGCACAGGTCTGGTCGCGACACCGTGGACCACGGCAGCGGCGGTTCGGACGACTTCGTAAACGTCGCGTTTGGGGCTTTCAACTTGATCGCCGCGCCGATCGAAACGCCGGTTGCGCTATTCGGCCATTACTGCAGCACCGGCATCACCATCCACTCGCAACCAAAGCGGAAGATCCAGGACGGCTTGATCGAGACCGGCATCCTCGCCGGCGGCAACGCTGTGAGCAGGTAAGGAGCAAACCATGTCACTACGCTTCACTGACCCCAAGCAAATCCGCGGCCGCGAGCGCTTGCTGGGCAAACCCGTGGCGAACAGCAATATCGTTTACGTCGACGGTCCCCGGCTTCCCCGATGGGAATGGGATTCCGCCAAGAACGGCACGCTCGCGATCCTCGAACTCGACGTTTATCAGGGGTCGCTCAAGACATACGATGCGCTGCGAGCCAAGCGCGCCGAACTCGAAGCCAGCGGCAAATTCACACCTGCGGGCATCGAGGCGGAAATGCGCAAGCTCAACGAGCTCGGCGCGGCCAATATCGAGAAGGCCCGCAGGAGCCTCGAGGAGGTCCGGGGGCGCGTGGCCGCGCAAATGGAGAAGATGAAGCCCGGCGCCGGCAACAAGGCCGACGACCCCGCCCACGTTGCCCGCAAGATCGAAGCCCGAAATATCATGCGCGGCATGTCGCGGCGCGATCTCCTCAGTGTTCTCGCCGGGAGCAGCGCCGAGCCGCTGTACATCGAGGCCGCGCTCGAGGCTGATCCTCGCGCTCTGCCGAACATGGGCCCGACGCTCCGCCAGCAACTGCAGGCTAACGTCATGCGTGCCGCGCATGGCCCGGAGATCGAAGAAATTACCGAGATCGATCGCGCCATCGCCGCCGCGGCCCGGACGCTGGATGTTGTGACGGCGAATATCGAGGCCGAGTTGAAGGGCCCAATGCAGACCAGGGGCGCGGCATGATGACGCTCACGAAAGAGCAAAATGCGCAGATCGCCGAGGCCGCACGCGGCCTCAACACGCTTGGCGTCGAGAATTTCAAAGCAGCAGTAGTGGGCCGTCTCGATCGGATGCTCGCCGTCGGCACGGTTAAGCACGTAACAACGCCCATCGTCGCGGCAGCATGCACAGCAGAACTGGCCCGAGGAAAATGATGAGAAGCGAGAGACCACGGTTCCCTGTGGCGGGAAGCTCGGCGCCGGGGTGGTGACCCCGCAACAGCCACTACCGGCGCCGAGCACGTAACAAAGGAGAGACGAGATGAAGATCGCACGAGGAACATGGAAAGAATGCGAAGACGCGATCGCGGGCAAGGTTACCGGCGATAACGGCAAAACCGTCAGCGGCGATACGCCGAACGTCGCCGGCCCGAACCTCAAGCCGAAGATCGCCACCGGCAACGCGCGGAAGATCGGGAAGTAACGCATGTCAGACGTGGCAGAACTGGGCCTGGCCGTTAATTCAAGCCAAGTCGCCGGCGCGACGACGGCGCTGAAGGGGTTCAGCGGCGCGGCCGATCAAGCCACCGACAGCAGCGATGCCCTGGCCGCGGCTGCCGCGAAGGCCGGCGTCGCGACCGGTACGCTGAAGAGCATGGCCGACCGCGCCGGGCTGTCCTACGGGGAAATGGCATCGAGGATCCGGGCGACGACCTCGAACATCTCCACGCAGTTTACCACCATCAACGGAGTCACAGGCGCCGTATCGAGCTCGCTTTCCAAGAGCCTGGGTCTTTTCGGGGTCTACGGTCTGAGCTTCGGCACAGCGCTCGAAGCTGCGAAGGCGCTTCCCGACCGTCTGCGACAATTTCTGCATCGGAGGCGAAGCCGTGCTGACGCGCATTGATGCCAACGGTGTGACGGAAACCGTAGTGCGCAAGTGGGAAAACGATCGCGTTGGCGAGCGGATCGATCCCTCGAAGGATGCGCCCGTCTCGAGAGTGCAGACAGGCTCGCTCGTTAAGCTTTCGCGGCACGAACGGCGGGCGGCTGAAGCGAAGGCTCGCGGCAACGCATAAAGGAGAACGGCATGAATTTTCTTCCCTTTCCACTGAGTATGATCGGATCAGGCGCCCTCACGTCGGCAGCGACATGGGATCCCGCAGACAAAGCGTCCAGCTTTACGTTGAGCAACGGCAATCTAACTGCCGCAGGCACGGCTCCGGATTTCGACGGCTACCTGGTTAAGGGCACAACGTCCAAATCCACCGGAAATGGTACTTTGAGATCAAGGTCAATTCAGGCGGGTCCGGCTCGAGCACTTTGCAGTTTGGTCTAGCGACCGCTGCAAAAGCGACTAGCGGAGCATACCCGAGCTATTGGATATGGGACACTTTCGGGAGCACCCTGCAAACCGGGCATGATAACAGTACGGGAGGCGAGTCGAATTCCGGAACCGGAGTCGGCGTCATTGTAGATAACGACGTTGTCGCGATCTCGGTAGATTTTGACAACGGGAAAATGTACTTCCGGGTAAACGGAATTAATTGGGGCGATGACGATCCAGCCGCCGGCACGGGTGGAAAAACCATCACAGGCACGCTGTTTCCCTGCTTCTGCATCTCCGACGCAGTAGCAGCCAGCGCGACTCTTAATGTCGGGAGCACGTCGTTTGCCGATACGATCCCGACCGGCTTCACGGCCTGGAATGGGTGAGCTGAAGCGGCACAGCAACAGCGATGCCTTGCGTCGGCGCCGTTTAGCCGGCTCCACCGCGTGGAGGCCCGCAGAAGGGCACGCTGCGCGCCGTCTAAAATGAGTTTGCCGCCTGCGGGGTGTAACGCAGGCGGCAAATCACAAGGTGTTCGCCAAACGCGCGGGTTTTTTGCGAACATGGACAGCTTGAACGAAATTTTGCGGATCGCAACCGGAGGTCAAGAATATGGTTATGGAAGATTTAACGGGCGGGACCGACGAGCATATCCAGCTCCATCCAGTGGCCAGCCTCGTCGAGTCGCACCACCTCGCCAACATGGTCGGGGAACAGGTAAAGGCGCTCGGGCTCGATCCCACGCACGTCGCGCACGGGCTGATCACGGAGGCAATGATGCAGTTGCTCGGCGTCGACCTTCTTCGCGCGGACGAACTCGCCCGTGGCTTCGTTGCGCTGGCCGTTGCCGACCAGGCATAGCATCTGAAGGACGCCCAGGCCAAGTTCCTCGCACGCGCGATCTACGGCGCCATTCGCGATGTCGGCTTTCAGCTCGATGTGGGGAAGTAGTATCGCGCAAACATGCACTTGCTCCAGGGCTCGACCGTGATTCCGCAGTTGCCGTAAATCAATCTTCTCAGGGGGAAGACCATGCCGCGTGCTTCTACCGCCCGCAAACAGGCGCTGCATGCGATTTCCGACGTCTACCCGTGGGAAGCCGCCGCGGTCGCAGCGAAGCTGCAGGGGCTCCTGAACGCCATGGACGTGCCCTTAATCGACGCCGGCGCGCGCAAGACGCTGCAAAAGATCTTATATCGCTGGGACCACTATGAGGGCGGCACGGGCTCGGAGCGCGTGACGCTTTTGATCCGGACCATCCTGGAATCCGACGGCAACGAAAACGCGCTCGTGGAGCCCATCGTGAGCGCTGTGCACGGAGCGATGCGGCCGGAATGGACCGACCGCGGTCTGGCCTGGATTGAGGCCTTCGATGCGCTGCCGCTGGTGCAGACGCTGGAGACGATGCGAGCGCTCGAGCTGTTTTCGGAACAGTCTCTGGCTCGCTACCTCGGGATGGCACTGACCAACAAGCTCGCGCGCATGTTTGCACCGCCACCGGTGCCGCCGAAGGCCAGGAAAGCGCAGCCTCCGAAGGGAAAGCGGGTTCTGGCGAAGATGGCCGAGCGTCGGGCAGCTTCTGGCTAGTATGGCGCCGCGGCTACGTTTTGATCTGGGCTGCGAGCCGATCAAGAACCTGTTGCAGAGGCTCGAGGCCCAAGCCGTTGTTGGCCGGGCTTGCATCCTCTCGGCCGAACGATCCCACCTTAACGAGGTAGCGGTCCGCCACGATCCGAGTGCCGGCGCCGGTATCGGCAATGGAGAACGACAAGCGCTCGACCGCACTGGAGGCATCGGTGCTGATCAAGGTGCCAACCAGTGCGGCCCCCACCGCATTGCCCCATGGCCGTTCGAACGTGACCAGATACGGGCTGTCGCTTTTCAGTCGGCCGCCATCGTTGATCATGGCGTTGATCAATTGCGATTTGACCTGATCGGGCTTGAGGTTTCGGATGGTGACCTCAGGCCGACCGCTCGGGGTGGAGCTATCGGTCTGGCAACCCGCCAAAAACGTGCAGACAATCAAAAGCGTCAAAAAACGCATTGCGGGCTCCAGCGGCCAAATCCATAGCCAAGCGCAACCGTCGCGCGAGCGCAATGGCCAGCGCACTGCACAACAGGATTATGCGTCAAGGAACGACTCGGAATGACCTGACTTGACCCCGCGCGGCCGTCTGTCTCCGCGGACGCGCGGAGGGCCTCGCACCCGTAATCTCCAGCCCCCTGGCGGGGCCCTCCTCAGTCCGGACTTATTCCTTGCCCCGTTTGATCGCTTGCCTTCTTTCGGCGGCGCGGAAGGCGGTCATAAGCCGGGTCAAGCGGATCACCCTTCGCATGCTCTCCGCAAACCGCGCCCCGGGCGTTCTACGCTGGATGTGAAACACTATTTCTCGCAAACGGCTGAGCATTGCTGTCACCGTCACGTTGTCGGGGGTTCGGAAGTCGTCTCGAGCCTCATTGGCGCGTCGGGCGCCGCGGAGGACCAAAATCGATCGCAGCCAACTCTAATTCGAATTCGGCGATCCGAGCAAAAATGGCTCCGGCGATCTCCTTGTATTCGTCATCGCTCAGCGAGCGGATGCCGCGGGAGCTAAGTTCGTCTCGGAGGATGTTCGCCAAGACCCATCGGACGCTCATCGGCCACCGATCCGGTCGAAAATTATACAAAGCATCATAAGAAAAACCTTCGTTGAAAGGCGCCATTCAAGCGCAACAAAAGGTTGGCCGCAATACGCCGCCCAATAATTGTGTTGCTATTGCAGCGCGAAAATTGCGACGCTGAGCGGCTTCTAAGGGGACTCTTTGCGTGCCAGCTTACCTTGTGCGCCTCATCAAAAATCGAGATCTTGTCGGCATCTTTGTTGCAGACGACGAGGACGAACTCGAATTTGTCGTCGACGAGTGCACCGATGCGGCATATTGCGAATACGTCGAGCTGCCGGACGGGGGCGTTATGTGGACGAGCCCGGCAAAGCCGATACCCATCGACCTTGGCACGCCTGATGAAAACGACGAGGTTGGCGACCCTTTCCCGTGGAGAGGCGCGTCGTTGACGGATCAATGGTGGTCTATAGTTTATGGAAACGATGTTGTTGAATGGACGCCCTTCGTGGAGAACCCGCCTCAGGACGATCCTGAACCCGAATTAAAACGCCCGAAGGGGCCGGCCCAGATAATTCCAATACGTAAGAGCGAGAGACCGCGGCACGCGGGCAAGATGCCTTTGCCAAAAGAGCAAAAGCGGCCGACGGACGAGTGAGGGGTCCTCTATTCAGCAGCCGATCTCAAAGAACCACGTGCTTAAGCCGAGCCCTAGCGGCCTCCACCTCGGTTGAGACGAGACGTCCTTGTTCCCGGACGGTAGGCAGATGTGGGGGACGTGCAGGCATCACTTTTGCGCCTTCAGCCGGTTCTTTCTTGATCGAACTGAGCTGGCCGGACGTTTCAACAGCTTCGCAATTTCGGGCGCGGTCTTCCCAGCTTCCGAAAGCTCAAGCAGCCGCTTGTCTTCTTGGGGCGTCCAAGCTTGCCGATCAGGTCGCGGTCCTGTCATTGCTTCTTGGCCTTTAATCCGATCTCGACCAGCCGGCGGATCGCCTCGGGGCGTCCCGGCAGGTCTTCCTGATGGCGGCGCCAGTCGTCAATTTTTACGCCAAGGTCCTTTTGGACCCTAACGCCGACGAGATCGCCGGTTTGCTCAGGCCGCTTCTTTGGTGTTTTCATGTTATCACGACTTGTCTTTGCCATGAGTACATGTTAACACGAAAGCAAGCCGGAGCAAGGCGGGCACCAAGCTCCGGCTCTAACCTCACGCGATGGAGCAAGCCATGCGATCGGCTAAGCACGATTCTACCACAAAACTCTCTAACCTTTTCCGCGACCCTTACCTACGCGACGTCTTCGCTCGCGCTGAAGACGACGGGCTCGCGCCGGACCTCGCCGAGACCGACAACCCGCCCATGCTTTCCGGCGGCGCCGCGGAGGTGGTCCCGACCGCCGGCCACCGCGTCCGCATGCTGGTGGAGGCGTGAATGACCAAGCATGTCCCTCCGCCAACGGGTGTGCCCCTAGACGGGCCAGAACTGACTCAGGATGCGCTTGACCGCAGACTGGCTATCCAACAGCGGGAGCGGGAGAGGACGCTCAGGCGCCTCCGCAGACTCAGGGAGAAGGCATCGACCGAAATCGACCGTTTGCTCGAATTTCTCAATGCGAGCGACGACTACGTGCAGACCGAGCTCGAGCAAGACGATCTGGACGAGGAGGACGGCACCGAGAACGAGCCGTCGCTAGGCGCACTGGATCACCCCATGAACCAGACGGATGCATGGACGCCATATCAAGGCTTCGCGTGGATGGTCGACTGCGAGCAAGATCCGTCGGATGATGAGCCGGCGCTTGGGTGGCATGACGACCCACACGGCTTCGCGGACATGGCGAGCCGCGGGCCTCATGAGGACGAGCCCTCGCTGGGCAGCTCGCCGAACGTGGATCAGCGTCATTGGGAGACAGGACAGGGCAACGACTACGAACGCGCCTGATTGCGTCAGGGCCCGTCGGTTCACGCTGGCGGGCCTACTGGTTTACGAAAGGCAGGTGCGAATGTCCGAGAGCCTTCGCGGTTAACTTCGATTTCAAGCGTTCGGCGTGCTCTCTAGTGAGGTTGACCGCCCAATCGGTCCCAACAAGAGCTGGCCCCTTGCGTTCTCGGTCATAAACCATCCAGCCCTGGCATCCCTCACGTATCAAGAATCTGGACTGTGAACGTGCGCTCTCAGTCATTGAACGCAGCCTCCGAATTGCCCTGCCTTCGGAGGGTGGTGCAGAACGATCAATCGATGCATTTGCAAATGTGAATCGGACCGGGAAAAAGTGGCAAGTGGACCAGAAAAGATGATGTGCGGCCGGTCATGCGGCGCGCTTTCCAGCCCCGCCGCAAAGTGGCGTTTTTCTTGGCTCACCGATGCAAATGAAACGCATCGAAGAGGTGCCCCAATCCAGCACCGATCCAGGAAAACGATCGCCGCCGCGATCGCTTCCATCATCGCGTTGCGCTCTGCTCGGTGGGCATGGCGCTGAGGTAGTTGGACAGCGACTGTTCGTAGATCAGGTTCAGGAAATAAGTGATCATGGCTCAATCCCCGTTCGATGGGGAGACGATAGATCGCCAAGATTTCTGGATGATTGCGCGGCCACGCAATTTGGTTTCGTCCGACTTTGGCTGGGTCGCGACGCAAGGCCGGGTTTCTTTGCCACCGGGATTGCCACCGGACCAATGAATACAGGCGGGTACGGGCCACGATTCGCGAGTGCGTTGGCGACCGAATAAATAAGCAAAACCAAACGAGATAGGACGGGGCGGTACCCGCAACTACGGCAATAAACCCTCTCCAAAACCGGGGGTCGCAGGTTCGAGCCCTGCCACTCCTGCCAGCGAAATCAAACACTTAACCCAGGACGCGGGCGATCAGCCATCGTCCGGATATTGCCGCCGGACGGCGTGAAACCTAGCCGTTGACCCGCGGTTTCCAGATCGCCTCCGCAAGGGCGATGTCGGCCACGGAATCTGCCCCGGAAGCCAGCGGCGTCCTCTGTTCGACCATATCGGCGACGAACGCATCGGCCTGACGCCGAAACGCCCAGCTCGTATCGCGCGACAATTGCGTGCGTTGTCCTTGCCGATCGAGGATGACCTCCGCCTCCTGCTCGGCAAAAGGCGGCGCCAATTCGATGGTCAGTGCGCCCCGCTCGAACGCGATGCTCAGTCCCTCGCGCCAGACGCCTTCGGATCCATGCGCAAGTTGCAGCGCGCAGGCGACGCCGTCGAAGTCGAGTGTCACGATCGCCGCCCCCGAGGTCTCGACGGTGCTTACGGCGAGTGCCGGCGACGATCCGAGCACGTAGCGCGCGAGATTGATGATGTGGCTGAACACGTTCAGAAAATTGTCGTAGCCGGGTCGCATCGCGCCCGGCATCCAGTCGGGGCCGTCCTGCCAGAGCTCGAGCCCGTCCGGCCGCACTTCGCCGGTCATGACGAAGTTGTCCTGCGACCGGCCAGTGCTGCCGCCGAAGCACCAGCCTCGCGCGCCGACAATGCGTCCAAGCGACTGATCCGCTCGTAGGCGCGCCAACTCGTCAATCGCGCGCGCCACCCCGGCGTCGTGACGCTTCATGTAGCCGATGCTGTAGACAAGGTTTTGCCGCCGCGCCGCTTCGGCCAGTGCAACGGCCTGAGCCGTGGTGTAGGCCATCGGCTTTTCCGACAGCACATGGCGGCCGCTGTTCAACGCATCCAGCACGATCGGACCGGTGGCGCGACGCTTCGTCACGACGACGACGGCGGACACCTCGCTGTCCGCCAGCAATTCCCGGTGCGTGCCGTAGACCCGCGCGATGTCGAATTTTTGCGCCGCCGCGGCGGCGAGGTCGGGCCGCAGATCCGCGATCGCGACGACGCGGCAAGCGGGGTTGGCGACGAAATTGGCGAGGTGGCACATCTGGCCGACCATGCCCGTTCCGATGATGCCAATGCCAGGACGCACTTGCTACTCGTCCTCGAAACGCTTGCGAACTACGAGGAAGTGTGTCGGTTGCCCCCATGTGTCGATGAACGCCGGCTCGGATTGCGTGAGGGTCGTGACCGCTGAAAAATCCCGCTGTCCGATTGCACCGAAGATGCGATGGAAACTGTCGAGCGTCGCTGTGATGGACGCAATGTCAGCCGCGTCGTCGGCAAAGATATCCGTTGTGCGCGTTGCCTCGCGCAGTGAGGCGAGGCTTGAGATCACGCGGGGAAGGCTGTCTCCGAAAGGGGCCTCAACCAGCCTGTCGACGTCGACAACCAGTCGCTCGATCAATGCCGAGATGGCGCTCGCGGCGTCGGCTTTGCCGACGAGATAGAGCTTGCGTCCACCGAGGAAGCTCAAGCGGCTTCGCTCGAGATGGCGCACGGAGCGGCGCAGCTTTTCATCCCCGGACAGGACCTTCCTGTGCCAGTAGACGTCCACGCTATCGTGGTAAGACGGCCATGCCGAATGGATGTCGAACCCCAGCCCATGCGCCGTGGTGCACAACTCCGCTGCATCGATGAAATACCGGTACCGGACGAAGGGATTTTCGAGCACGTCCATCAGCCAGGATTCGAAGCTGCGGGTGTGCGGAATACTATTCCATTTCGCCTCGAACAGCAGCTTCGCCGTTTCGAGCGGGGGAAGACCGGATAGCGCTTTGCCGGCCGCGTGGATCGCCTTGAGCGCGAGCTCGAAAAAACCGCCATAGCGTTCGTAATACGAGACGACCGCATATCCGTCTGGATTGAGCAACTGGCCGAAGATACCGAGCCAAGTTGCGCTTGGCTGTATGGTGTAGATGAAGCCTTCGGCATCGACGATGTCGAAGCGGCGATCGCTGCGGAAGCCCTCGACGTCTGACGAAACCAATTCGCCGAGGCGGGCGGTCTGGGCAAAATGCGAGAAATAGGCTCGAATTCGGGCGTGAGCCTGCTTGTGCGGCTCGGCGAGCGTCATATTCGCTCCCCAGCTCGCGAATACCACTGCGTTCTCGCCTGAGTCCGGGCCAAATTCGAGGACTTCAGCGTCCCGGAAGAGACGCGTCGGCAACATCAGCTTGTTCGCAAACAATTCGCGCCGCGCGCCGGCGTAGGCCGCGAGTTCCGCCGATGATTTGAAGTTGGCGAACGTTGGCAGAATATCTTGACGTTCGTAGTAGTTGAAAAGCTTGTCCTCAGCCATGCAGCGTCTCCGTGTCTGCTTCGAGTCGATCGACCCCGCTACGAAGATCGGCCTCTCGTCGCGGGTCAATCGAATTGCAGGGGCATCGACGATCAATCACGTTTTCCGTTTCCTCTCTGCGGGATGATCAGGAATATCGGCATGGGACACAACGCCGCTCGAGCCCACGGTCGTCACGCCGTGGGTTTCTCATTATCAACGGGGTATCGCCGAACGCAAGATCATAGGCCGCTCTACACGGGGTTGAGTTTGTCACTGGCCCGCTCCGGCGCGACCAGCCATATCAGACCGCCGAAACACCCGACGAGCAGGCCGCCAAGACCGAGCAGGACCGCTATCGCAAGTGCCTTGTCGGACGCGATTCCGGCCAGGCCGAGGGCGGCAATCATCGTGCCTTCGCGCACGCCCCATCCCCCGATCGAGATTGGAGCCGTTGACGACAGAATGACGAGGGGGATGAGAACGAATGCGTCAAGCGCGGAGAGCTGCGCGTCCAGTCCGATCGCGAGGACATGACAGGCCGCAATCGTGATCAGATGGATGGCGATGGCGGACACGATCAACATTCCCCCCCCTTCCTTGTCAGCAACGGGGCCCTCACGAGCATAGCGAATTGCAGGATTTTGGATGGGACGACGGCGACGATGCGCGGTGGCCAGCGGTCGAGGGTCGCGAGGGCAATCGTTCCGAAGCAGGCAAACGCGAGAACGGCGACGATGGCGAAAAGCATCGAGCTATTGCTCACCCGCTGCAGCAGGAACGGCATTCCTGCGAACATGATAGCACAGAGGGCAAGCAGCGCCACGACGTGATCGGCCACGACACTGCTGATCGTCGGGAACCATTGCTCGCCACGACGCCGCAACATCCAGATCCGGACCGCATCGCCGCCCGCGGGCAGCACCGCCAGCATGTCCAATTTGACAGCGAGAAGATCGGCTTTCAGGGTCGAGAGGTCTTGGCCGCGCAAGAGCAATACAAGAATCCCGATCGAGACAACGAACTTGACCAGAGTAACCAGTGCTCTTGCAGGCGGCCCCATCAGTTGGTTTCGTCCTCGATCAATCACGGCGGGATAGCCGAGCAGCGATACCGGCTGATGTTTATTCTCTCGCCAGGCGCTCCCCGGCAAGGCGAGCAATCCTTCGGACGTAATCCTGGACCGCTGCGGCATCGCTGCCGTCGGGCGCCCAATCGGGAAATGCCGTGCGGGAGGGATCGAACGGGCCCGCGGTGGTTTCGTGAAACACCAGCCACTCCGAGGTGATCAGGATCGAATGAAACACCTGCTCGGGCATCCGGTAATAGCAGCGCTTGCCCTGGCCGTAAGGCGCCATCTCGAGCACGTCGCGAATCCGCCCGTCATCCTCGAAGATCACCACCTGCGCCGTGCCCTCGATGACGTGGAACGACTCGGGTTTGCCAAAATGCTTGTGGGGCCGCACATAGGCCTCGCGATGATGCACGATCAGCATCTCGTGCAGGCAGGACGAGGGATCGGGATGCGTGCACAACCGGCTGCGCAGCCGCGGATTGCCTGCGGCGATGCGCTTCAGTTCGGCGATCGTGGCGTCGTCCGCCGTGACGATGGCGTCGTCGGAGTAATACACTTCGGGATTTTGCGCACGCAGCGAAGTCGGCCGGCGCGGGCCCGCTGCTTCATTCGAAGAAGATGAACCCATGGTCGCCCCGGTACCCGCATTTGTCGTAGATCCAGGCCCACGTTTCCGGACCATGGAAACTTAGGCAGGTGAGCTGCCAGTACAGCAGGTTCGCCTTCTCGCGCTCATCGCGGAACGATTCCACCATCAGATATTTCGAGGCGCCGCGTCCAACGCGCTCGATCTCCGACACGGCGCGGAAGACGTCCTCGAGCGGAAGATTGTGGAGCACGCCGAGCGACACCACGAGATCGAAGCTGTGGTCGGGGTAGGGGAGCTCGACGGCGCTGCCGACCTTCAATTGCGGCCGCACCTCTTCCTTGGCGTTGGCGATGCCATAGTCGGAGATGTCGATGCCGGCGATGGTGAGGCCGGGGACGAGCTGAGTGAATTCGTAGAGCAAATAGCCCTTGCCGCAGCCGACATCGAGCACGCTCATCCCGGGCGTGATGCCATAGCGGTCGATCAGGGTCTGGGCGAGCGGGCGCCACCGTCCGTCGTAGCTGTAGCCGCCATAGCCATAGCGGCGGTCGCCGTCCCAGTAGTCGTGTCCCCATTGCCGCGCGACAGTGGCGGATTCAGCCTTGTCATGCTCGACGACCCGCTGAACGTAGTTCCGCTTGGTCGATGCGTGCATCGGCTGGAGCAGGTTGATCTCGGTCATTGTCCTCAATCGGTCCGCGGCATCGTCACAGGATGGTCGCGAATTTGTTGACGAGCAGGATGTCCTCGACGGCCTGGATGTTGTCGCGCGAGGACAGTGTGATCTCCTCGACGGCGGCGTGCAGGTCGCAGCCTTCGCTCAGTACGCGGTCGTAGATCTCCCGCCGTCGCGCCTCGTCGGGCGGCAGCATGAAGATGCTGTAGAGAATCAGGCCGCGCAATCGCGGCAGCTCGTCCAGGATGTCCTCGAGCACCATGTAGCTGCCCTGCATGGTGTGCTCGGCGGCGCTGAGCAGATAATGCAGGTTCTTCCGCCGCGCATAGTCGCGGATCACGATGTTCTGGACGTGCTGCGGGGTACGGCTGCCGTTCAGCGGCCGGGCGCCGATATAGCCGCGATGGCCGGCTCGCTCAGCCATGGAAGCCTCCCGGCAGTTTGTATTGCATGCCGACGCGTGTCGCCGGACGCAGCAGGATCGGTTCGAAGAATTCGCCGAATCGCTTGTCCGCGTAGGGCGACATGATGCTCTTGAAGCGGCAGTTCATGCTCCAGCGCGAGCCGGCTTCCTCGTTGATGCGATTGCCGTGCATCAGGGTCTGATTGAACAGCATCACGTGACCGTAGGGAATCTCGATGAACGTCGCGTGCGGCTTGATGGTCTGGTAGAGTTCCTCGGCGCTGCGGAGGCTGGCCATCCGGTCCTGCATGTCGCCGTTCAGGGATGGCGGCAGCAGATACATCGATTTGGTACGGTGGACGTCGACCAGCGGTACCCACACCACGACCTCGAATGGCGAGTCGCCCGACCAGACGTCGGAATGGGTGGCGAGCAGCGAGGAGTCGTCGCCCGGCAGCTGGATGCTCAGATTGACGCGGCGCTGCATGCAGAGCTCGTTGCCGACGATGGTCTCGATCGTCGAGCGCGCCAGACGGAAATAGGTCGGCCGGAACCAGGGCTCGGCGTTGAGGCCGTTGAAGACGTGCAGCCGCAAGCCATTGAGATCATCCGCACTCACCCGCGTGTGGATGGTGTCGAGCATCGCGTAGGGGTCGTTGCCGTGTGGCAGCTTCAGATAATCCGCCGCGAGCTCGGCGGCGCGCCGCTGGATCCGGTCGAGCCCGGCGCGATCGTCGGCCGGCGTGGTGACGAAGCCGTCGTCGATGAAGCGTTGCGCCAGTGCCTGCTCATCGGCCTCGAGGAAAGCCGTGTCCGTCATGCAAAATACTCCCGGGCGGTCGCGCAAACATAGCTGATATCCGAGGCCGAGAGGAACTGGTTGATGGGAAGCGTGAGGATCTGATCCGCCTGCCGCTCGGTCACCGGAAATGCGCCGCGACCGTGGCCCAGATGCGCCGCCGCTTCCTGGAGGTGGATTGGTACGGGATAGTGGATCGCGGTCTCGATCCCCTTGCCGGCAAGATATTTCTGGAAGTCGTCGCGACGGTCCGTCTGCACGACGAAGGTGTGGAAGGTGTTGAACTCGATGTTGCGGCAAACCGGGATGAACAGGGGAAGGCCGGCGAGCTCGGCGCGGTATTGCGCGGCGTTGCGGCGCCGGCGTTCGATGACAGAGGGCAGGTGACGCAAGCGAATGCGAAGCACCTCGGCCTGGACCGTGTCGAGGCGTGACACGATGCCCCATTCCTGGACGTCACTGCGATTGATCAGGCCGTGATTGCGCAGGCGGCGAATTCTCGCGGCAAGCTCGGCGTCGGCGGTGACGACGAAGCCGGCGTCGCCCGCGGCATTGAGGTTCTTCAGCGGGTGGGCGGAGAAGCAGCCGAACGTTCCGATGGTCCCGCTCATCCGCCCGTCATAGGTCGAGCCGACGGCCTGCGCGCTGTCCTCGATCACGGCGAGAGCATGCTTGGCGGCGATCGCCATCAGCGGGTTCATGTCGGCCATGCGCCCGGTCAGGTGCACCGGCATGATCGCCCTGGTCCGCGGGGTGACGGCGGCTTCGACCGCGGCCGGATCGATATTCTGGTCCGGCAGCACGTCAGCAAACACGGGCGTGGCGCCGACGGCGATGATGGCGGCAGTCGATGCCACGAACGAATTCGGCGGAGTGATCACCTCGTCCCCGGGACCGATGTTGAGCGCCCTCAAGGACAGGATCAACGCATCGGTGCCGGAATTCAGCGTCACCACATGCGGCGAGCCGAGATAGGTGGTGAGCTCCTCTTCGAGCTTCGCGACGGCCGCGCCGCCGATGAAATCGCCGCGGCGGAACACACCCTCGACCGCCTGCATGATTTCACCGCGCTCTTCCTCGAATTGCGCGGGAAGATTGACGTAACCGATGCGCCGGCGGCCGGTGTCAGCGTCCATGGCAGAACTTCCGGACGATCTCGATGACGCGGTCCTGCTGGGCGCGCGTCAGATGCTGGTCGACGGGGAAGCTGATGACTTCCTGGGCATGGCGGTCGGTAACCGGGAAGGTGCCCGGCGCGTAGCCGAGGTGCTTGAGGCCTTCCTGCTGATACAGCGGGATGGGATAGTGGATCTTCGCTTCAATGCCGTTGTCCAGGCAGTATTTGTAGAGCTCGTCGCGACGCTCGGCGAACACCATGTACAGATGATAGACGTGCTTCACGTTGGGCCGGCGCGGCGGGATGCGCAGGCCGGGCAGGCCGGCAAGGCCCGAATCGTAATAGGCCGCGTTCTCGATCCGACGGCGCGTGATCTCGCTGGTCTGGCCGATCAGCCAGTTGCCGACCACCGCCTGGAGGGAATCGAGCCGCGAGTTGCAGCCGAGGATCGCGATCTCGTCGCGATTCTTCATGCCGTGGTTGCGGATCAGGCGAAGCCGCTCGTTCATCCCGTCGTCGTTGGTGACGACGACGCCGGCATCGCCCCAGACGTTGAGGTTCTTGAGCGGATGCAGGGAGAAGCCGGCCGCGATGCCGTGGGTGCCGGACCGTTTTCCCGCGAACTCGGACAGGATGCCCTGGCAGGAATCCTCGACGACGGGGATGTTGTGACGCTGGGCGATCGCCATCAGCTTGCCCATGTCGGTGACCTCGCCGGTCAACTGAACCGGCATGATCGCCTTGGTTTTCTCCGTGATCGCAGCTTCGACGTAGTCGACGTTCATGCAGAAGGAGTCGTCGCAGTCGACCAGCATCGGCGTCGCGCCGGTCTCCGCGATGGCGCCGACGGTGGCGATGAAGGTGTTGGCGGCGGTGATGACCTCGTCGCCATGGCCGATGCCGAGCGCTTTGAGCGGCAGCTTGAGCGCATCGGTGCCGGATCCGACGCCGATGGCGTAGCGCACTCCGATCAGCTCGGCAAAGCGCCGTTCGAATTCGGCGACCGGCTTGCCCAGGGTGAAGTCACCGGTCGCCACCAGTCGGCCGATCTCGGCCAGGATCGGCGCCGGGTCGGAGAATTGCTCGAGCAGATAGGAATATCGAACGTCGTGCATGGGGCCCGTCAGGTGGAATGAAGTTGAGGAGAGGAGGGGTGCGAGGCGGCGAGCGCGCGCTCGATCGAGGTCGCGATGGCGCTGGCGGAAAGACCGTGCTTCTTCAGCAGAGAGTCCTGCGATCCGTAATTGTGCATGAACCGGTCCGGCAGCGACAACCGCAGCATCGAGGGCAGGCCAGAGCCAAGCTTGTCGATCAGCGCCTCCGCGACCGCGCTGCCGAGGCCGCCGGAGGGCACGTGCTCCTCGAGTGTCGCCACCAGCCTGGTGCCCCGGATCGCTTGCAGCAGCGTCGCGGTGTCGAGCGGCTTGACGGTGTGCATGTGCAGGATACCGGCGCGAATGCCCTGCGCGGCCAGCAGGTCGGCCGCAGCGAGTGCGCGCTGGAGCATGATGCCTGTCGTGACCATGACGACGTCGCCGGGCGGCCGCATCAGGATGGCCTTGCCGATCTCAAAGCCGTGCTCGGCTTTCGAGACGATAGCGTCGCCACCCTTGCCGAGCCGGATGTAGATCGGCCCGGTCCAGTCGAGCGTCTGCTCCATCAAGCGCGCCGCTTCGTCGGCGTCGCACGGGCAGACCACCGTCATGTTCGGCAGCGCCCGCATGATGGCGATGTCCTCGATCGCCTGGTGGGTGGGGCCGAGCGGCGCATAGACCAGCCCGCCGCCGTTGGCGATCAGCCGTACCGGCAGATTGTGCAGGCAGAGATCGACGGCGACTTGCTCGTAGCAGCGGCGGGTGAGGAACGTGGCGATGGTGTTGACGTAGGGCACGAAGCCTTCCATCGCGAGACCGGCCGACATGCCGATGATGTGCGCTTCCGAAATGCCTTCGATCAGGTGGCGCTTGGGAAACTCCTTGCTCATCGCGCGCAAGGTGCCAGCGCCGGGATCGGAGCCGATGTAGAGCACACGCTCGTCGCGCGTGGCGAGCTTGTGGACCATGTTCATCGCGGTGTTGCGCATGGGTAGCCGATCAAAAATCGCCGACGGCGACGCGGATGGCGTCGAGTTCGCTGTCGGTCAGCTTGTTCTTGTGATGCCAATCGGCGTTGGATTCTGCGGCCGGCAGACCCTTGCCCTTGACGGTATGGCAGATGATCGCGGTGGGTTTTCCCGGAACGGCCGGGACCTGCTTCAGGACGGTGCGCAGGGCGCCGACGTCGTGACCGTTGAGCTCCTGCACGGCAAAGCCGAAGCTGCGCCACTTGTCCGCGAGCGGCTCCAGCGGCAGGACATAATCGGTGGGCCCGTAGCTCTGCAGCTTGTTGTAGTCGATCAGCGCGACAAGATTGTCGAGCCCGTGCTTGGCCGCGCCCATGGCGGCTTCCCACACCGATCCTTCGTTGATCTCGCCGTCGCCGAGCAGGACGAAGGTGCGGTAGGTGCGCTCGCGCATGCGCGCGGCAAGCGCAAGGCCGACACCGATCGACAGGCCGTGTCCAAGCGCGCCGGTCGAGGCCTCGACCCCCGGCACCATTCCGTACTCGGGATGTCCGCCCAAGATGCTGTCGGGGCCGCAGAAACCGTTCAGCTCCGACAGCGGAAAGAAGCCGCGATCGGCCAACAGCGCATAGAGCGCCAGACACCCGTGTCCCTTGCTGAGGATCGCGCGGTCGCGGGCCGGATCGCGCGGGTTGTTCGGATCGATCCGCAGTACGTCGTCGTAGAGCACGCGGACCATCTCGATCAGCGACAATGCCGGACCGACATGTCCGCGGCCTGCGGAGCGGACAGACGCCAAAACCAAGCGGCGCAAATACAGGCTGCGCTCATCCAGCGTGCAGGTGAGGGCGGCTTCAGCGTGGGGTGAGATCTGGATCACTTCGGTAAATCGGTTCGGCGAATCGTCTGGTGAAGCCGGCGGGCTTTGTCGAGCTGACCGGCGAGGCGGATCGTAACATCGCCACCTTGCGCAGCCATTGCGCGCCGGGAGCGGCTGTCCGGCAAATAGGCGTTCAGGACAATCAGGCACCAGATTCCCTTGAACACAGGATACAGTACGTCACGGCGGATCGCAAACGAGTCATCCCCCGCCTCGAAGGCGCGCGACAGTCGTTCAATCAAGTGATTCGCGCTCGCTTCCGGCAGGTCGCTGCCGGGGTGAATAGCGGTGTCGGACACGAGCTTGACCGGATCGTCCCAACCGAAATATTCGAAGTCGATGAATCGCAAACGCCCGTCTTCGGCGCGCAACGCGTTGTGCAGTCCGAAGTCGGACGGACTTAGCGCGCGATGGTTGGGCGCAAGGTCCGCCGCGGGATCCTGGCCCAGTTCCGCGTAGCGCCGGCGGAGCTGCCGAATCGCGAGGGCCGTGCTGGGAACCAGGCTGTCCTCGATGAACGCGCGCAGGTCGGGATGATCATCCGAGGCCCGCCTCAATCCGTCCAGGCGCTGCTCGTACTGGGCGATGGCCGCCTCGGGCGAAAAGATGCTGGCTGAGGCGTTCCGCAAATTCTGCGCGCCTTCGGCGTCGCGCAGCTTTTGCAGCGCGATGAGGAAATCGGCGAGCTGATCGGCATCGTCGCCCTGGGGGCGCAGCACCGCGGCTTCGCCGTCGAACCATTGGTAAAGCGCGCAGAACGCATCCGCGTCCTTCGCGACCGGCCGCGGTGTCGACGTGATACCGTGGCCCGCCAGGAACGAGAGTGCATCATACTCCTGTCCCAGGCGATCGCGTCCGTCGGACGGATAATGCTTGAGGGCAAGGGGCGGCCCCTCCGCCATCTGCAGCCGAAACACCCTGTTGTTGCCGCCGGACCGTGCCGGCTCGGCGGCTGCGACACGCGTACCGGCGAGGCGACTGCCGATCGCCATCGCATCCGGCGCGGTGATGTCGGTCTCGCTCATGCCGCAAACACCTCGCGGCGGATATCGGCCCATGTCGCGATCGGCTTGCAGTGTTCGGGGTGGGGAGGCTGCGCCTGCGTGAACAGGATCGATCGCGTGGTCGTCGGAAAATGCGGTTGCTCGAAGACGTCGACGAGATCGTCGATGAAGACATCGAGCTCCAGGCTCGCAACTCTCTCGACCTTGGCGGCCAGTGTGTCCTCGAAATAGACGTCGCCGATCGCCAGCGCCGCATCCGCAGCGTCGATCAGGCTGGCTCCCCGCAACCAGCTGCGCGCGGCGTCGCGCAGGTCGGTGCGGTCGGGGTCCTGATGACCGAATCGGGTCTTGTGGCTGACGATACAGACCTTCGAGCCGGCCTGCCTGCACGCCGCCAGGAATTCGCGCACTCCGGGATAGATCTCGGCGCCGCCAATTCCCTTGCCGTAGACGAAGCCTTGCAGTCCTTGCCAGGCAAGCTCGCCGCCCGCGCGGGATCGGAGATGATCCCGTAGGTCGGTCTTCAGCCCCTCCCATCCTTCCGGCACCAGCCCACGCTCACGTGCGACGGCGGCAAAGACCTTGTCGTAGCAGATGATCGTGTTGTCGAAATCGATGCCAATCCGCACGCCGCTCACTTCAGGCTGATGTTCTGCATCATCTTGATGTTGAAGTACCGGGGGTCGTTGAGCGAGTTCGGCAGGCGACCGCCCTTGAAGGCGTCCACGAGGCCGGACACCGCCTGTTCGATCGTATGGCTCGGCGCAAAGCCGAGCTCACGGCGGATCTTCTCCGAAGAGACGTGGTAGGAGCGGAGATCGTCGGTCGGCTCGACGACGACGTCGACATTGCTGCCGACCACCGACTTGACGATGTCGGCGATCTTCATCAGCGAGTGGTTCTCGTAGCCGATATTGTAGGTCTTGCCGTCGATCTTTGCGTCGTCCTGCTGGAGCAGGAACAGATAGGCGGCCGACATGTCCTCGATGTGCAGATTGGGCCGGCGCTGCGATCCGCCGAACACGCGGATGCGGCCGGTGTTGACCGCGAGATTAGTCAGGATGTTGACGACGACGTCGAGCCGCTGCCGCGGTGCGTAGCCGCAGACCGTGGCGGGGCGAACCGTGCAGGCGACGAACCCGGACGCGGCCTCGTCGGCAAGGTCTGTCTCGCACATCGCCTTGAACTTCGAGTAGTCCGTGAGCGGCTCGCAGGACAGGTCCTCCGTCACCTCGGCTTCGTCCTTGATGCCGTAGACGCTGGATGAGGAGGCGTAGATGAAGCGCTTGATGCCCGCCTTCTTGGCGGCGCGCACCATCGGCCGGAAGCAGTCGTAATTGATGGACTTGCCGAGCCCCGGGTCCAGCTCGAACGACGGGTCGTTGGAGATGCAGGCGAGGTGGATCACGGCGTTGTTGCCGCGCAGGGCCTCGTTGATCGCGGCTTCGTCACGGATGTCGCCTTTGATCAGGCGCAAATCGGGATTGCTGCGGACGGCATCGAATACGTCCTCGCCATACATGAACAGGTCGAGCACGGTGACCTTGTGGCCCGCGGCCAGCAACTGGGGAACCAGCACGCTGCCGACATAGCCGGCACCACCGGTGACCATCACATTCCATTTTCGACCAATCACTATCGTTCTCCAGTATCTGCCGTCGCGCTACTTCAACAACGCGGTGACGAACTTGACCAGCGGCACCTTTTCGACCGAGCTGCGGTGGCCGACGATCCCGACCTTGATCGCGCCGGCTGCGTTGCCGATGAAGGCGACGTCCTCGATGTTGCCGCCGGCGGCGACCAGCGGCGCGGTGATGGTCAGGAAGGCGTCCCCCGCGCCGACGGTGTCGACGACGGTCTTGGTGAAGGCGGGAACGCGCGTGACGCCGGTTTTTGACGAGAAGGGGTAGCAGCCGAAGGAGCCGTGCGTGATGATCATGTTGTCGCAATCGATCTTGCCGTGCAGGCCGGCCTCGATCACGGACGCGATGTCGCTGAACTTGTCGGTTGCCGCCAGACGCGCTTCCGGTGCGTCGATGCAGATGTAGTCGGCCCGCGGATACCTCGTGATCAAATTGTAACCGTGATTCCCGCTGTTGCTCTGGGCATTGACTGCCAGGAACCTGGAGTTGGCGATCAGGGTGTCGATCGTGCTCGCCGCGATCATGCCGTGACCGAAATCGGTGACGATCACCACGTCCGCACCACGCACGCGCTCCGTCGTGATACGGTCGATCTCCTTCCGATCGGCCTCGTCGAGCGGCGTGTCGTCCATGGTGTAGACTTCGAAGAGCTTGTGCAGATATCCCAGCTCGACGTACCGCGATTTGCGGGTCGTCGGACGGCCCTGAAGGCGGATCGGCGTCAACGTGACATTCGGGCGGACATGCGTGCGGATGAACTCCTCGGGGTAGTCGTTGCCACCCAGCGTCGTGACGACCTCCACCGACTTGCAGAAGCTCGCGACATGGTTCGCTGCGGCAATGACGCCGCCGGCAAATTGCTCGCCGCTCTTGAACAGCGTGGCGACGATGTTTTCCTTCGAGGCCTTTCCGAGCGCCGTGACGTACTGGTATTCGTCGATGATGGTGTCGCCGACCAGCACGACGTGCATGTCCTGCACCTTGTCGATCAGCTTCAGCAGGCGGTCGGCGCCGCCACCTTCGCGGACTTTTTGCAGGTAGTCGCGGAGTGGCGGATCGTAGATGTCGAAATACCGGTTCACCAGCGACGAGGAGCTGAACGTCACGTCGCGCGTGAACACGATGCGCCCGCCGTGACGCTCGACGGCGTCGCGCTCGGTCCGGATCTTGCCGGTCACGTCGTCTTCGGGATTCTCGTAGTCGGATCCCTTCACATAGATGTCCGGCCGCACCGTATCCAGGATCGGCTCGGCGCTGGAGGTGTGATTGATGCCGACCCAATCGACGGTCGCAAGCGAGGCCAGCATCTCGGCCCGCATGTTTTCGGGGAAGATTGGCCGGCCCGGTCCCTTGTTGACGTAACGGTCGGCGGTGATCGTCACCATGACGACGTCGCCCTCGTTGCGCGCCGCCTGGATGTGCCTGATATGGCCGAGATGCACGAGGTCGAAGACGCCGTGGCAGAGCGCAACCTTCCGGCCCCGCGCTTGCGCGGACCGCGCGATCTCACCCAGTTCCTCGATTGTCTTGATCTTCTCGTGCGCCGCCAGTTGGTCGTTCAACGCGGGATTATCGGTCGGAACATTGCCCATGTGAATAACCCAAAGCGCCGGCCGGCCTCAGCCGGGCGGTCCGGAATTGATCGATTCGGGGCAACGATACCCGGCGAACCTGTTCACTGGCTTGCCTTCTGCGGCGTGCCGGACGCCGCGTCGTTGTTGTCCCCGAGATATTTGAACCAGTCCTTCGTGGCATCCGCGATCTTGTCCACGGTCCACAGGGGGGCATCCTTGTACTGATCCATCGACTTCAGCATCGTCGCGACCCCGTCCTCAAATTTTACCTTCGGCGTCCATTTCAGGACCCGCTTGATCTTGGAGATGTCGGCGTAGGTGCAATCGGGCTCGCCGGGACGCTTGGGAATGTGGACCTTGTCGCCGCCGAGAAGCTCGACCAGCCGGTTGACACTGTAGGTGTTGTCGGAGCCGACGTTGAAAATTTCGTTCGAGACCTCGGAGCGCGCGGCGGTCACGAAAGCATCGGCCACATCGCTGACGAAGGTGAAGTCGCGGGTCTGCTCGCCATCGCCGACCACCGTGAAGGGCTTGCCGGCGAGCTTCTGCGCCATGAACACGCCGAACACGGCACCGTAGGTGCCCGTGGTGCGATGCCGCGGCCCGTACACGTTGAACAGGCGTAGCGCGATCGCGGGCAGCTTGTAGACCTGGCACCAGTGCATGACGCACTGTTCGCCGAGATTCTTGGTGAGCGCATAGGGATACATCGGCCGGATCTCGGCGCTCTCCGGCGTCGGATAGACGTCGGGAATTCCGTAGCAGGACGACGACGCGGCATAGACGAAGCGGCTGACGCCGGCCTGCCGTGCAGCCTCGAGAACGTTGACCGTGCCGTCGACATTGGCGCGGTGATACGGGATCGGGGACTCGATCGAGGGAACGATGTCGGCCAGCGCGGCGAGATGGAACACCCAGTCGATGCCGTCGAAATGCGGCTTGATCGATTCGAGTTCGGTGATGTCGGCGCGTACGATCTTGAGCCGACTCGAATCGACGCGCGAGGCCAGATTTTCGGGGCGTCCGATCACGAAATTATCGAGCGCGACGACCTCGTGGCCATCGTCAAGCAGGCGGTCGACGAGGTGACTGCCGATGAAACCGGCGCCACCGGTAACGATGCATTTCATAGGAACATCCGTGATGCGAATGCCCAGCGAAACAGGCCCGCCAATGTTGAGTGCAAGGTGGAAACCGAATCGCCTGCTGGTCAACTTCGAAGGTAATATACCTTTGCAATCGCTGGTGATAGCCGGTATCAGGGCGTCATGTCGCCGTCGAGCCGCGAGCCCATGCCTGCCGAGTCCGTCGATCCCGATCACAAGGCTTTCCTTGACGACTACGTAGGGCGCCTCCATCGCGCGACGGCAATTGACGACGGGGTTTTCGCCCGGATTTCCGCCACCCGCACGGCCTGGTTGCGCGCGCGCGAGCAGGGCGGCCGCGTCATTTTCATTGGCAATGGGGGCTCGGCCGGCATCGCCTCCCATCTCGCGATCGATCTGGCGAAGAACGCATCGGTGCCCGCGCTCTGCTTCAGCGATGCCAGCATGATGTCGTGCCTTGCCAATGATTACGGTTTCGAGGACTGGCTTGCGCATGCTGTGAGGCTGAGCGCCCGCGCCGGCGATTGCCTCGTCGCCATCAGCTCGTCGGGACGCTCGAAGAACATTCTCAATGCGGTCGCGCAGGCGCGGACGATGAAGCTCGATGTGATCACGCTGTCGGGCATGAACGCGGAAAATCCGCTGCGCAATCTCGGCGACGTCAATTATTACGTCGACAGCCGCAGCTACAACATCGTCGAGACCACGCACCAGTTCTGGATGATGGCCGCGATCGACCTCATCATCGGTCGCGCGGAATATCCGGCGTCCTGAGGCGGTGCCGTCGATCTGATCACCACGGGGTGAGATACCTCACCCGCTCGCATGTCTCTGTTTTCCGGTCCTACGATGAAAAATCTGTTTTACGTCCGCCATACCTGCCGCCTCTGTCATTCGGACAAGCAAGAGCTTGTCGTCCCGATGGCAGGCATGCCCATCGGTACGCCGAACTTCCAGGTGCCGGACGCAAGCGTCGACGATCCCGTCTTTCGGGCCGCGGTGCCGATGGCGCTGCACCTGTGCGCGGACTGCGGCCACCTGCAGATTCTCCACGTCGGCAATCCAGAGATCCAGTACCGAAACTACGTTTATACCACCTCGCTCTCGCTTGGTCTGCGGGAGCACTTCGCAGGTTATGCCAACGACGTCGTCAGCCGGTTCGCCATCGCGCCGGGCTCGCTGGTCGTCGAGCTCGGCAGCAACGACGGATCGCTGCTCGGTTTCTTTAGGGAGCGCGGCATGCGGGTGCTGGGTGTCGATCCCGCCGTCGACATCGCGCGGCGGGCGACGGAAGCGGGAATCGAGACCATCGGCGATTTCTTCACCGATGCCATCGGTCGTCGCATCCTGCAAAGCCACGGCGCGGCCAGCGTCGTGATTGCCAACAACATGATCGCCAATGTCGACAATCTCGACCCGCTGGTGATCGGGGTTCGCGACGTGCTCGCGCCGGACGGGCTGTTCGTTTTCGAAACGCAGTATGGCGTCGACGTCACCGAGAAGAACCTTCTCGACACCGTCTATCACGAGCATCTGTCGTATTTTAACATCAAGCCGCTGACGCGTTTCTTCGCGCGCCTCGGCATGGAAGTGATCGACGTCCAGCACATCGAGACCAAGGGCGGCTCGATCCGGGTGACGGTGCAGCGTGCCGACGGCGCGAAGAAGCCGTCCCCGGAGGTCGCGCGCTTCATCGCCGAGGAAGACCGGCTCGGCGTCGACCAGCCGGCCTACTATGTGCCCTATGCGAAGAGGATCGCCGCCATCCGCGACGAGTTGGTCGCGATGGCCGATGCCGCTCATGCGCGTGGCCAGCTCGTGGCCGGCTACGGCGTCTCGGTCGGTACCACGACCCTGCTGCCGCAGTTCGGCATGGAGAACAAGATCGACTTCCTGGTGGACGACGATCCCAAGAAGGGGAACGTGATGGCCGGCCCGGGGTACGACATCCCGATCCTGCCGCCCGCCGCCCTTTACGAGCGCAAGCCGGCGTTCGTCGTCGTCTTCGCCTGGCGGTATGTGGATCCGATCCGGGCCAAGCATGCCGCCTATTTCGCCGGGGGCGGAAAGTTCATTGTGCCGTTGCCGGGCATTGCGACGATCGACCGGGCCGACTGACTTCGAGGAGGCGCTAGAGGGGCGGCAGGTGAGGGGGGCCTGGTAGTGTCGTCCTGCGAGGAACCGGCTGCGGCTTTGGGACGGCGCATTGCAGGGGGCCAGATAAGCCCTTGATCGGCCTGATCTCTGGTCGGTCGTTCGGGGAGGTCGTTTTGCGCGCGTTTAGCCTCCCTATCTTGACCTTTGGCCCCATCCGCAGTAGATACCGCGCACTCGCAGCCGGCCCGTTAGACGCGGATCTCCGGCGCGGCTTTGAAATCCCCGAACAATCGAGCCCGGTTTCCGGCTCATCCTTCGAGACAGAGGGCTGGGCAAACGGCGGCTGTTCGGATCCCTGAAATTCATTCGCGTCTGTCGACGGACGTTGGACATCAAGCGATGGCAGTCAGCCCGTTCAAGTTCTTGCAGGAAGTGCGCTCGGAGACCGCCAAGGTCACCTGGCCGACCCGCCGCGAGACCACGATCACCACCATCATGGTGTTCGTCATGGTCGCCGTGGCCTCGATCTTCTTCTTCGCCGCCGACCAGATCATCCGTTACCTCATCACCTTCCTTCTGGGCATTCACTGATGGCAACAGCAACGGCTCAATTGTCTGACAAGCGCTGGTACATCGTCCACGCCTATTCAAACTTCGAGAAGAAGGTCGCCGAATCGATCCGCGAGCAGGCCAAGCAGCGCGGGCTCGAGGAGCTGTTCGAACTGGTGCTGGTTCCGACCGAGAAGGTCACGGAAGTGCGCCGCGGCCGCAAGATCGACGCCGAGCGCAAGTTCTTCCCGGGCTACGTGCTGGTGAAGATGAAGCTGACCGACGAGGCGTTTCATCTGATCAAGAACACGCCGAAGGTGACCGGCTTCCTCGGTGCGGAAAACAAGCCGATGCCGATCTCGGAAGCCGAGGCCATGCGCATCCTGCACCAGGTGCAGGAGGGCGTGGAACGGCCGAAGGCGTCGGTGTCGTTCGAGATCGGCGAGAACGTGCGCGTGGCCGACGGCCCGTTTGCCTCGTTCTCCGGTGTGGTCGAGGAAATCGACGAGGCGCGCTCGCGCGTGAAGGTCGCCGTGTCGATCTTCGGCCGCGCCACGCCGGTCGAACTGGAATTCGGTCAGGTCGAGAAGGTCTGATCGGGTAGGCGCGAGACTTCGGTCTCGCGCAACAAGAGGCCGTGGGAGGGAGAGGGCGGTTGCCAGCCGCATCCGACCCAGACCACGAACCTGAAACCGCCGGCCCAGGCCGGCCCAACAGGAGTGATACATGGCAAAGAAAGTGACCGGATACCTGAAGCTTCAGGTCCCGGCCGGTGCGGCGAATCCTTCGCCCCCGATCGGTCCCGCGCTCGGTCAGCGCGGTCTCAACATCATGGAGTTCTGCAAGGCGTTCAACGCCCAGACCCAGAAGGAAGAGAAGAACACCCCTATCCCGGTGGTCATCACCATTTATGCGGACCGTTCCTTCACCTTCGAGATGAAGACGCCGCCGATGTCCTTCTTCCTCAAACAGGCTGCCAAGATCCAGTCCGGCTCCAAGGCGCCGGGCCGTGACAAGGCCGGCGCGGTGACCAAGGCGCAGGTGCGCGAGATCGCCGAGAAGAAGATGAAGGATCTCAATTGCGATTCCATCGAATCGGCCATGAAGATGGTCGAGGGCTCTGCCCGCTCGATGGGTCTTGAAGTGGCGGGGTAAGCGGTCATGGCAATCGGAAAACGTTTGAGCAAAGCCCGCGAAGGTGTTGATCGCGAAAAGCTTTATCCGCTGGCGGACGCCATCAAGATGGTCAAGGAACGCGCGAAAGCGAAGTTCGACGAGACCATCGAGGTCGCGATCAATCTCGGAGTCGATCCGCGTCACGCCGACCAGATGGTCCGCGGTGTCGTGACCCTGCCGAACGGCACTGGCCGTACGCTCCGCGTTGGCGTGTTCGCCCGCGGCGCCAAGGCTGACGAGGCCAAGGCTGCGGGTGCCGATGTCGTCGGCGCCGAGGACCTGGTCGAGAAGGTGCAGAACGGCACGATCGATTTCGACCGCTGTATCGCAACCCCCGACATGATGCCGCTGGTCGGCCGCCTCGGTAAGGTGCTCGGCCCGCGCGGCCTGATGCCGAACCCGAAGATCGGCACCGTGACCATGGACGTCACCAGCGCCGTGAAGGGCGCAAAGGGCGGCTCGGTTGAGTTCCGTGTCGAGAAGGCCGGCATCCTGCAGGCTGGCGTCGGCAAGGCCTCGTTCACCGAGGAAAAACTGGTCGAGAACATCAAGGCTCTGGCTGACGCTGTCTCCAAGGCCAAGCCGGCCGGTTCCAAGGGCACCTACATCCAGCGGGTTGCGGTGTCCTCGTCGATGGGCCCCGGCGTGAAGGTCGAGCCGGGCACCATTCTCGGCTAAGGCTAGTAAATTGCATGAGGCGAGGGGCGGAATTGGGCAACCGATTCCGCCCCTCGTCGTTTGTGATGGCGTTCACCGGAAACAAGAACAATGACTGACAAGGTCCTGATCTACTCGCGCTTTCCCAAGACGATGATGGCGCGCTTCGCCGAGCGGTTCGAGCTGCTCGACACCGGCGGCAAGCCTGTGCGCGAGGTGTTTTCGGCCGACGAGCTCGGCGGCATCCGCGCGGTGCTCACCGCCGGCGGCACACCGCTGGGCGCCGAGGCGATGGACCTGTTTCCGCAGCTCGGCACTATTGTCTGCTACGGCACCGGCTATGACGGTGTTGACCTGAAGGCGGCTGCTGGCCGCAACATCGCGGTCGGGCATAGCCCCGGCGCCAATGCGGCCTCGGTCGCCGACATCGCGATGACCCTGATGCTCGCGACGACGCGGCGGCTCCTGGTTGCCGACCAGTACGTCCGAAGCGGGGATTGGGCGGCGTCAAAGCCCTCGCCGATGATGCGCCCGCAGGCCGGGATGCCGGGCCGCCGCATCGGCGTCTACGGCATGGGCGAGATCGGCCGCAAGATCGCGGAGCGCTGCGCCGCCTTCGAGAGCGAGGTCGGCTATTTCAGTCGCAGCAGATACGATCTGCCCTATCAATATTTCCCGACGCTGGAGGCGCTCGCCGACTGGTGCAGCGTGCTGATGATCGCGGTCCGGGCAGGGGCCGAGACCCAGCATGCCGTCAGCGCCGATATCCTCAGGCGCCTCGGGGCGGACGGCTATGTCGTCAACATCTCCCGCGGCTCGGTGATCGACGAGAAAGCCCTGGTGGCGGCGCTTACCGAGAAGACCATCGCCGGCGCCGGTCTCGACGTCTACGACAAGGAACCGCACGCTCCGGACGCGCTGACGGCGCTGCCCAACGTCGTGTTCGCCCCCCATATTGGCGGCCACACCCTCGAATCGCACGTCGCCATGCAGAGCTGCGTGCTGGCGAACCTGACCGCATTTTTCGAGGGCAAGCCGCTGCCTTACGGGGTCAAATGAGCTGAAATCGGCCCCTGTCCGCCCTGATTAAGCGCGAGCGACAACGGATTGGAACTGGTGTGAATTTTGCTCTTGGCAAGCAGGCCCCGAGCGGTTAAAGAACCGCTTCCGGACGTGCCGGCCTCGGCTGGCGCGTTCGTGCACGCATTCCGAAAACAAGCGATGGAGATCATTCCTTTTCAGGGCGTCCGTGAGGATTTGCCGGAAAAGGAGGGAAAGCCGTCGGGCGTGGGGTGCGGGCAGAGGTCGGACGGTTCGCCGGCTGACCTTGTCCTGTCCAAGACTGCAGGCGCCCGCGGGGAATTTCGATTTCTCAACGGCTTAATCGCATGGCCTGCATAGACGGGTGAAGACCGGATTTCACTTCGTGCCCACCTTAGGGTCGGTTGCGGAATGGGTTTGGTTCGGACCTCGACACGCCGTGGGCTCCTGTTGGCTCCCGGAGGGCAGGCTTTGAATTGTCGTCTTGCCCGGCGTGTCCGATGGGTTTGGCCCTGAGGTTCAGGTTTGGGCGGGACGATGGGTGCAACCCGGCGGTCCCCGCTTTCGCGATGACCGCCAACCGGAAAGAGCTTGCTGTGGAACGAGCGGCAAAAAAGGAAGCGGTCGAACAGCTCAATGCGGTCTTCAAGACCACGAGCGTCGCGGTCGTTGCCCAATATTCCGGCCTGACCGTTGCTCAGATGCAGAAGCTGCGCATGCAGATGAAGCAGGCTGGCGCCTCGGTGAAGGTCTCGAAGAACCGTCTCGCCAAAATTGCTCTTGAAGGCACTGACGTCGTTGCCATCGGCCCCATGCTGAAGGGACCGACCGTGATCGCCACTTCGGACGATCCGGTAGCGGCGCCAAAGGTCGCTGTCGAATTCGCCAAGGCGAACGAAAAGTTCGTCATCATTGGCGGCTCGATGGGAAAGACCGTCCTGAATGTCGACGGCGTGAAGGCTCTTGCCTCGCTGCCGTCGCTTGACGAACTGCGCGCCAAGATCGTCGGCCTGCTTGTGGCCCCGGCGACCAAGATCGCTCAGCTCGCCAACGCGCCCGCGGGCAAGCTCGCGCGCGTCATCCAGGCTTATGCCTCAAAGGGCGAAGCGGCCTGACGCCCTTCGCAAAACTCAAACCCGAACCAGACTTACATTCAAGGAAACTGAACAATGGCTGACCTGCAGAAGATCGTTGACGACCTCTCGAGCCTCACCGTGCTCGAAGCTGCCGAACTCGCGAAGCTCCTCGAAGAGAAGTGGGGCGTTTCGGCTGCCGCGGCTGTCGCCGTGGCCGGCCCGGCTGGTGGTGGTGCTGCCGCCGCTCCGGCCGAAGAGAAGACCGAGTTCACGGTTGTTCTTGCCGCCGCCGGCGACAAGAAGATCGAGGTCATCAAGGAAGTCCGCGCCATCACCGGCCTGGGCCTGAAGGAAGCAAAGGACCTCGTCGAGGGCGCGCCGAAGCCTGTCAAGGAAGGCGTGAACAAGGACGAAGCCGAGAAGCTCAAGGCCCAGCTCGAGAAGGCTGGTGCGAAGGTCGAGCTCAAGTAAGCAGCGCTTACTGGCACGAGATCCCGGTCAGCATCATCGCAACCGGGATCTCGGTCCACTCCCCGAAAGGGTGGGCCAGATGCAAAAGGCGTGCGACGGAACGACCCGACGCAGGCCGAACACGAAAAAGTGTGGGGATTTGAGGGTTTACCCCTCGAATCTGCACTAATGTCGCCCCATATCGGGTCGGCAGCACGAAAGCGCGGTGGGCAGGGATGCCGCATTCCCTGTAAGCCGTTGGGAGAGCAAGCTATTTCGGGCTTTTGCAGTCCGTGAAGAGGTTGGTTGTGACGGGCGGGCGCGCTACTGCGCCCCGCGCGTCGTTTTGCGTTTTGAAGGTCTGAAGAACAGATTCAGGACATTCCTGCCTGAAACTGAGTCTCCGGCCCCCAAGACGGGTTCGAAAATTCAACCCGGGAAGCGGCGGTAGCCGAGTTCCGGAGGGCGCGCCCAAATCGGGCGACGAAAATGAGAGGCCACGATGGCGCAGCAGACATTCACCGGTCGCAAACGCGTTCGCAAGTTCTTCGGACACATCAAGGAAGTGGCCGAGATGCCGAACCTCATCGAGGTTCAGAAGGCGTCCTATGACCAGTTCCTGATGGTCGACGAGCCCCAGGGCGGGCGGTCGGACGAGGGCTTGCAGGCGGTGTTCCGCTCGGTGTTCCCGATCTCCGACTTTTCGGGCACCTCGATGCTGGAATTCGTCCGCTACGAGTTCGAGCCGCCGAAATATGACGTCGACGAGTGCCGCCAGCGCGGCATGACCTTCGCGGCCCCCCTCAAGGTGACGCTGCGCCTCATCGTGTTCGATATCGACGAGGAAACCGGCGCGAAGTCGGTCAAGGACATCAAGGAGCAGGACGTCTACATGGGCGACATCCCGCTCATGACGATGAACGGCACCTTCATCGTCAACGGCACCGAGCGCGTCATCGTCTCGCAGATGCACCGTTCGCCGGGCGTGTTCTTCGACCACGACAAGGGCAAGACCCATTCGTCGGGCAAGCTGCTGTTCGCCGCCCGCGTGATCCCGTATCGCGGCTCCTGGCTCGACATCGAGTTCGACGCCAAGGACATCGTCTATGCGCGTATCGACCGTCGCCGCAAGCTTCCGGTGACGTCGCTGATGTTCGCGCTCGGCCTCGACGGCGAGGCGATCCTCAGCACCTTCTACAAAAAGATCCAGTACAAGCGGATCAAGGAAGGCTGGCGCGTTCCGTTCGACGCCAATCGTTTCCGCGGCTACTCGACCATCAACGACCTGATCGACGCCGATACCGGCAAGGTCGTGCTCGAAGCCGGCAAGAAGCTCACCGTGCGCGGTGCGCGTCAGATGCAGGAGAAGGGGCTGAAGGCGCTGCGCCTGTCGGATGCGGAGCTCGTCGGCAACTACATCGCCGAGGACCTCGTCAATCCCAAGACCGGCGAGATCCACGCGGAAGCCGGTGAAGAGATCACCGACAAGTCGATGAAGGCTCTCAACGAGCAGGGCTACAAGGAGCTGCCGCTGCTCGACATCGACCACGTCAATGTCGGCGCCTACATCCGCAACACGCTCTCGGCCGACAAGAACATGACGCGCGAGGACGCGCTGTTCGACATCTACCGCGTGATGCGTCCCGGCGAGCCGCCGACGCTGGATTCGGCGCAGGCGATGTTCCAGTCGCTGTTCTTCGACGCCGAGCGCTACGACCTCTCGGCGGTCGGCCGCGTCAAGATGAACATGCGCCTCGACCTCGATGCGCCCGACACCCAGCGCACGCTGCGCAAGGAAGACATCCTCTCCGTCATCAAGACGTTGGTGGATTTGCGCGACGGCAAGGGCGAGATCGACGACATCGACCATCTCGGCAACCGCCGTGTGCGTTCGGTCGGCGAGCTCATGGAGAACCAGTACCGCATCGGCTTGCTCCGCATGGAGCGCGCGATCAAGGAGCGCATGTCTTCGGTCGACATCGACACGGTCATGCCGCAGGACCTGATCAACGCGAAGCCGGCGGCCGCCGCCGTGCGCGAGTTCTTCGGCTCCTCGCAGCTCTCGCAGTTCATGGACCAGACCAACCCGCTGTCGGAGATCACTCACAAGCGCCGCCTCTCGGCACTTGGACCGGGCGGTCTGACCCGCGAGCGCGCCGGCTTCGAGGTGCGCGACGTGCATCCGACGCATTACGGCCGCATCTGCCCGATCGAGACGCCGGAAGGTCCGAACATCGGCCTGATCAACTCGCTCGCGACCTTCGCGCGCGTGAACAAGTACGGCTTCGTCGAGACGCCTTACCGCAAGGTCAAGGACGGTCGCGTCACCGACGAGGTCGTGTACCTTTCGGCGATGGAAGAGGGCCGCTACACGGTCGCGCAGGCCAACGTGCCGCTCGATCCGAAGGGCCGCTTCACCGAAGATCTCGTGGTCTGCCGTCACGCCGGCGAAGTCTTGCCGGTGACCCCGGACAAGGTCGACTACATGGACGTGTCGCCGAAGCAGCTCGTTTCGGTCGCCGCCGCGCTGATCCCGTTCCTCGAGAACGACGACGCCAATCGCGCGCTGATGGGCTCGAACATGCAGCGCCAGGCGGTGCCGTTGGTTCGCGCCGAAGCGCCGTTCGTCGGCACCGGCATGGAGGGCGTGGTTGCGCGTGACTCGGGTGCTGCGATCGCGGCGCGCCGTTCGGGCGTGATCGACCAGATCGACGCAACCCGCGTCGTGATCCGCGCCACCGAAGATCTCGATCCGACCAAGTCGGGCGTCGATATCTACCGGCTGATGAAGTACCAGCGCTCCAACCAGTCGACCTGCATCAACCAGCGTCCGCTGGTGAAGGTCGGCGACATCGTCAAGAAGGGCGACATCATCGCCGACGGTCCGTCGACCGATCTCGGCGAGCTCGCGCTCGGCCGGAACGTGCTCGTCGCGTTCATGCCGTGGAACGGCTACAACTTCGAAGACTCGATCCTGCTCTCCGAGCGGATCGTGAAGGAAGACGTCTTTACCTCAATTCATATCGAAGAATTCGAGGTGATGGCCCGCGACACCAAGCTCGGACCCGAGGAAATCACCCGCGACATTCCGAACGTCTCGGAAGAAGCGCTGAAGAACCTCGACGAAGCCGGCATCGTGTATATCGGCGCGGAAGTGCGCGCCGGCGACATCCTGGTCGGCAAGATCACGCCGAAGGGCGAAAGCCCGATGACGCCGGAGGAAAAGCTCCTGCGCGCCATCTTCGGCGAGAAGGCTTCCGACGTCCGCGACACCTCGCTGCGCGTTCCTCCGGGCGTGCAGGGCACCATCGTCGAAGTGCGCGTGTTCAACCGGCACGGCGTCGACAAGGACGAGCGTGCGCTGGCGATCGAGCGGGAAGAGATCGAGCGTCTGGCCAAGGACCGCGACGACGAGCAGGCGATCCTGGACCGCAACGTCTACAACCGTCTTGCCGAGCTGCTCGAAGGACGGCAGGGCATCGCCGGTCCGAAGGGCTTCAAGAAGGACACCAAGATCACCCGTGCGGTGCTCGAGGAGTACCCGAAGTCGCAGTGGTGGCTGTTCGCTTCGCCGAACGACAAGCTGATGGCCGAGATCGAGGCCATGCGGAAGCAGTACGACGAGTCGAAGAAGGGGCTGGAACAGCGCTTCCTCGATAAGGTCGAAAAGCTTCAGCGCGGTGACGAATTGCCGCCCGGCGTGATGAAGATGGTCAAGGTCTTCGTCGCGGTGAAGCGCAAGATCCAGCCCGGCGACAAGATGGCCGGCCGCCACGGCAACAAGGGCGTGGTGTCGAAGATCGTGCCGATCGAGGACATGCCGTTCCTCGAAGACGGTACGCATGCCGACATCGTGCTCAATCCGCTCGGCGTGCCCTCACGCATGAACGTCGGACAGATCCTCGAGACCCATCTCGGCTGGGCCTGCGCCGGCCTCGGCAAGCGTATCGGCCAGACGGTCGATGCCTATTTGTCGAAGCAGGACATCAGGCCGCTGAAGGAAACCTTGAAGAAGGTCTACGGCGAGGACGAGACGATCAAGTCGCTCAACGACAACGAGTTGATCGAGCTCGGCCACAATCTGAGCCGCGGCGTTCCGATCGCGACGCCGGTGTTCGACGGCGCCAAGGAAGCCGACATCGAGGAGATGCTGAAGCTTGCCGGTCTGGACGCTTCGGGCCAGTCGACCGTCTATGACGGCCGTACCGGCGATGCCTTCGACCGCAAGGTGACGGTGGGCTACATCTACATGCTCAAGCTGCACCATCTCGTCGACGACAAGATCCATGCGCGTTCGATCGGTCCGTACTCGCTCGTCACCCAGCAGCCGCTGGGCGGCAAGGCGCAGTTCGGCGGCCAGCGTTTCGGCGAAATGGAAGTGTGGGCGCTCGAGGCTTACGGCGCGGCGTACACGCTCCAGGAAATGCTGACCGTGAAGTCGGACGACGTCGCCGGCCGTACCAAGGTGTACGAGGCGATCGTGCGTGGCGACGACACCTTCGAGGCCGGTATTCCGGAATCGTTCAACGTGCTGGTCAAGGAAATGCGCTCGCTCGGCCTCAACGTCGACTTGCACAATTCCAAGGTCGGACCGGGGACGGCGGAAGCGGCCGAGTAATACGACCCTCATGCCCGGCCTGAACGGCCGGGCATCGGCGCCCAGTCCTGGAATCGCGAGGGCAGGGCGCCCCGCATAGTGATTTTCGAATTTGCTGCCGGAGGCGACCGGCACGCGAGGAGAAGACGATGAACCAAGAAATTATGAATCTCTTTAATCCGACGACGCCGGCTCAGGTCTTCGACCAGATCCGGATCTCGATCGCGAGCCCCGAGAAGATTCTGTCCTGGTCGTACGGCGAGATCAAGAAGCCGGAAACCATCAACTACCGTACCTTCAAGCCCGAGCGCGACGGCCTGTTCTGCGCCCGCATCTTCGGGCCGATCAAGGACTACGAGTGCTTGTGCGGCAAGTACAAGCGCATGAAGTACAAGGGCATCATCTGCGAGAAGTGCTCGGTCGAGGTCACGCTGTCGCGCGTCCGGCGCGAGCGCATGGGCCATATCGAGCTCGCAGCCCCCGTCGCCCACATCTGGTTCCTGAAGTCGCTGCCCTCGCGCATCGGCCTCCTGCTCGACATGACGTTGAAGGATCTCGAGCGGATCCTCTATTTCGAATATTACGTCGTGCTCGAGCCGGGCCTCACCGCGCTGAAGGACCGTCAGCTCTTGTCGGAAGACGAGTATCTGAAGGCGCAGGACGAATACGGCCAGGATTCCTTCACCGCCATGATCGGCGCGGAAGCGATCCGCGAGCTGCTCAAGGGCATGGACCTCGAGAAGCTCGAGCTGACCTTGCGCGCGGAGATGCAGGAGACCGACTCCGACATCAAGCACAAGAAGCTCGCCAAGCGCCTGAAGATCGTGGAAGCGTTCCGCCACTCCGGCAACAAGCCGGAATGGATGATCATGACCGTGGTCCCCGTGATTCCGCCGGACCTGCGTCCGCTGGTGCCGCTGGACGGCGGCCGCTTCGCGACCTCGGACCTCAACGACCTGTATCGCCGCGTCATCAACCGCAACAACCGCTTGAAGCGGCTGATGGAGCTGCGCGCGCCGGACATCATCATCCGCAACGAGAAGCGCATGCTTCAGGAGGCCGTCGACGCGCTGTTCGACAACGGCCGCCGCGGCCGCGTCATCACCGGTGCCAACAAGCGTCCGCTGAAGTCGCTCGCCGACATGCTCAAGGGCAAGCAGGGCCGGTTCCGTCAGAACTTGCTCGGCAAGCGCGTCGACTATTCGGGCCGTTCGGTGATCGTGGTCGGTCCCGAGCTGCGCCTGCATCAGTGCGGCCTGCCGAAGAAGATGGCGCTCGAGCTGTTCAAGCCGTTCATCTACTCGCGGCTTGACGCCAAGGGCCTGTCCACCACCGTGAAGCAGGCCAAGAAGCTGGTCGAGAAGGAACGGCCCGAGGTCTGGGACATCCTGGACGAGGTCATCCGCGAGCATCCCGTGCTGCTCAACCGCGCACCGACGCTGCATCGCCTCGGCATCCAGGCGTTCGAGCCCGTGCTGATCGAGGGCAAGGCGATCCAGCTCCACCCGCTGGTCTGCGCCGCGTTCAACGCCGACTTCGACGGCGACCAGATGGCCGTGCACGTTCCGCTGTCGCTGGAAGCGCAGCTGGAAGCGCGCGTCCTGATGATGTCGACCAACAACATCCTGCATCCGGCGAACGGACAGCCGATCATCGTGCCGTCGCAGGACATCGTGCTCGGTCTCTATTACGTCTCCATCATGCGCGAAGGCCTGCCCGGCGAGGGCAAGATCTTCGGCGAGATGGCGGAGCTCGAGCACGCGCTGCACGCGAAGGTCATCCACCTCCACACCAAGATCAAGTACCGGTGGGAAGGCATCGACGAGACCGGCAAGATCTCCAAGCGCTGGATCGAGACCACCGCTGGCCGCGTCATGCTGGGCAATTTGCTGCCGAAGAACCCGCGCGTTCCGTACGAGATCATCAACAAGCTGATGACCAAGCGCGAGATCTCCGGCGTCATCGACCAGGTCTACCGCCACTGCGGTCAGAAGGAGACGGTGATCTTCTGCGACCGCATCATGGCGCTCGGCTTCTACAACGCGTTCAAAGCCGGCATCTCGTTCGGCAAGGACGACATGGTCGTGCCGCACTCCAAGTGGAAGATCGTCGAGGCCACCCGTACGCTGGCGAAGGATTTCGAGCAGCAGTACAACGACGGTCTGATCACCCATGGCGAGAAGTACAACAAGGTCGTCGACGCCTGGTCGAAGGCCACGGAAGAAATCGCCAAGGCGATGATGAAGGAGATCTCCTCGACCAAGAAGACGGCGAGCGGGGCGGATGCCGACATCAACTCGATCTACATGATGGCTCACTCCGGTGCCCGCGGTTCGCCGGCCCAGATGCGCCAGCTTGCCGGCATGCGCGGCCTGATGGCCAAGCCGTCGGGCGAGATCATCGAGACGCCGATCATCTCGAACTTCAAGGAAGGCCTCTCGGTGCTCGAGTACTTCAACTCGACCCACGGCGCCCGCAAGGGCCTCGCGGACACCGCGTTGAAGACCGCGAACTCCGGTTACCTGACCCGTCGTCTCGTCGACGTCGCGCAGGACTGCATCATCACGCAGGACGATTGCGGCACCAAGCTCGGCATCAAGATGCGCGCCATCGTCGATGCCGGCACCGTGGTCGCTTCGCTCGGCTCGCGCATCCTCGGACGCACGGCCTGCGAAGACGTGCGTGACAGCACGGGCAAGGTGATCTTCAAGCGCGGTACGCTGATGGAAGAGAGCCATCTGGATGCCATCCATCAGGGCGGCGTCCAGGAGGTGAAGATCCGCTCGGCGCTGACCTGCGAACTCGTCAACGGCATCTGCGGCAAGTGCTACGGCCGCGATCTCGCTCGCGGCACGCCGGTCAACCACGGCGAAGCGGTCGGCGTCATCGCGGCGCAGTCGATCGGCGAACCTGGCACCCAGCTCACCATGCGCACCTTCCACATCGGCGGTGCGGCGCAGCTGAACGAGCAATCTTTCGTCGAATCCAACTTCGACGGCAAGATCGTGATCAGGAACAAGGCCATCGCCCGCAACAGCGACGGCCACCTGGTGGCGATGGTTCGCAACATGGTGATCGCGATCGTCGATGCCGACGGCACCGAGCGTGCGACGCACCGTATTCAGTACGGTTCGCGCCTGCACGTCGACGAGGGCGACATGGTCAAGCGCGGCCAGCGTATCGTCGAATGGGATCCCTACACCCGTCCGCTCCTCACCGAGGTCGAAGGCACCATCGGCTTCGAGGATCTGGTCGAGGGACAGTCGATCTCGGAAACGCTCGACGAGGCCACCGGTATTGCCAAGCGCGTGGTCATCGACTGGCGCTCGATGCGCGGCGGCGGGGACCTGCGTCCCGCCATCGTGATCAAGGGCAAGGACGGCAAGGTGCTCAAGCTCGCCCGTGGTGGCGATGCTCGCTACATGCTGTCGGTCGATGCCATTCTGTCGGTCGATGTCGGCGCCAAGGTCCAGGCGGGCGACATTCTCGCCCGTGTCTCGACCGAAAGCGCCAAGACGCGCGACATCACCGGCGGTCTGCCGCGGGTGGCGGAACTGTTCGAGGCTCGGCGTCCGAAGGATGCGGCGATCATCGCCGAAATCGCGGGCACCATCCGGTTTGGGCGCGACTACAAGAACAAGCGTCGCATCTCGATCGAGCCGATGGACAAGACCGACGAGGCGCGCGAGTACCTGATCCCGAAGGGCAAGCACATCCACCTTCAGGACGGCGACGTCGTCGAAAAGGGCGACTTCATCGTGGAAGGCAACCCGGCGCCGCACGACATTCTGGCGGTCAAGGGCATCGAGGAACTCGCGGCCTATCTGGTCAACGAGATCCAGGAGGTCTACCGGCTCCAGGGCGTGCTCATCAACGACAAGCACATCGAGGTGATCGTCCGTCAGATGCTCCAGAAGGTGGAAGTCACCGACCAGGGCGACACGGACATGATCTCGGGCGAGCAGATCGACAAGATCGAGTTCGACCAGATCAACGCGAAGGCCAAGGAAGAGGGCAAGAAGATCGCCACGGGGACGCCGGTTCTGCTCGGCATCACCAAGGCGAGCCTTCAGACCCGCTCCTTCTTCTCGGCAGCCTCGTTCCAGGAGACCACCCGCGTCCTCACGGAAGCGGCGGTCAACGGCAAGGTCGATCCGCTCGAAGGCCTCAAGGAGAACGTCATCGTCGGCCGGCTGATTCCGGCAGGCACAGGCGCCTCCATGGCGAAGATCCGCGAAGTCGCGGTGAAGCGCGACAAGATGATCCTCGACGAGCGCGAGAAGCAGGCGGCCGTCGTGCCGCCGGCGCCGGAAGTGGAGCCGATGGCGCTGCCACCTGCGGAATAATCGTTCATCCGTAGGAATACCGAGGACACTGAAAAGGCCGGCGCAAGCCGGCCTTTTTGCTGCTTTGTTTCCCTGTTGCGGTGCAGGATCAACCTTTGTTCATCTTTCCTTCAGGCGCAAAAGCGCTTCTGCTAGGAGAGCTTAGACCGGTGGTCCCGCGAAGGGGGCGGGCCGGAGACCACGGAATCCTCATGCTTGACCTCGCAATCGTAGGCGGCGGCCCCGGCGGGCTGATGAGCGCTTGGTATCTGAAGCGCAAGCTCGGCGACCTCTGCCGCGTCACCATCTACGAGGCATCCGACCGGCTCGGCGGCAAGATCGTCACGCGCAAATTCGATTCCGCGCCCGCGATGTATGAAGCCGGCGTTGCCGAGATCTACGACTACTCGATGACCGGGCCGGATCCGTTGCGCGAGTTGATCCAGCATTTCGGCCTGCAGACCATTCCGATGGATGCCGAGCAGGTGCAGTTCGGCGGCGAGCTCCTCAACGACGTCGCGGGCATGCGCCGCAAATACGGTGCCAAGACCGCAGCCGCGATCGAGGCGTTCCGTAAGCGCTGCGCCGAGGCGATGACGCCGATCGAGTATTACGAGGGTGTCGGCGCGCACGACAACGAGAATCCCTGGGCCTACAAGACCGCCGAACAGGTGCTCGACGAGGAGGTCGAGGACGAGACCGCAAAGCGATTCTTCAAGGTGATGGCGCGCTCGGACCTCGCGACCGAGAGCCACAACACCAACGGGCTCAACGCGCTCAAGAACTACCTGATGGATGTCGACGGCTATATCGGCCTCTATTCCATCCAGAACGGCAACGAGCAGCTCATCGAGTGCCTCCAGTCAGAGGTCAATGCCGACATCCAGCTCAATCACCGAATCCTCACGGTCGGCAAGGCGCCGACCGGCCGCTATCAGCTCAAGATGATGAACGGCAAGGGGCCGGAGACGCGCGACTTCGACCTTGTGCTGGTCTGCCTGCCGCATTCCTGGCTCGGGACCGTCGGTTGGGAGGGCGAACAGCTCCGCAAGTCGATGGTCAAGCACGTCTCGTACTTCGACCGTCCCGCGCATTATTTGCGTGTGTCGATCCTGTTCGACACGCCGTTCTGGGGCGACAAGATCGCCGGCGCCTGGTTCATGTCGGAAGCCTTTGGCGGTTGCTGCGTCTATAACGAGGGCGCGCGCCATGATGTGGGCAAGCACGGCGTGCTGAACTGGCTGATTCCGGGCTCTGACGCGCTCGCCTTTGCGAATCTCTCCGACCAGGAGCTGATCAATGCCGCGCTGAAATCGCTGCCGGCATCGTTCGGCGATGCGCGCGCGCATTTCATGGAAGGCAAGATCCACCGCTGGTTGTCGTCGGTGAACGCGATTCCGGGCGGCTTGCCCGTGCGCGACGTCATGACCAATCACCGGCCCGAGCCGAAGGAACATCCCGGAATCGTGGTGGTCGGCGACTATCTGTTCGACTCGACGCTGAACGGCCTGCTCGATTCCTCGGACGCGGCGACCGACATCATCTTGACCGAGATGATGCGCCTGCGCCGCGAGCGTTCGCAGGACGACAAGCCACTCTCGGACAAGATCGATCGCGACTATTTTGACAATTATCGCGGCCAGGGTCCCTACAGCGAAGCCTGGCACCACTTCACGGATCCCGACTATCTCACAAAACTGATCGGCATCGTCTGGGGCAAGACCAAAGGCACGAAGCTCTTGATCGCGGGCTCGGCCAGCGGCGAGCTTGTCGGCGCGCTGCGTGATCGCGGCATCGATGCCTGGGGCATCGAGAACAACCGCACCATTCACGCCAGAACGCCGAAGGCCTTGAAGAAGTACAACAAGCTCGTTTCGATCACCGACATGCCGTTCAAGGACGGTGCGTTCGACTTCGTGTTCGAGACCAGCCTCTGCCATCTTTCCCCGAAGCAGGTGGTCCGTGCGATCAGGGAGCTGAACCGCGTGGTCAAGACCGGGCTCGTGTTCGGCTCGATCACCTCGGACATGGCGCCGGCCCTGATCGACCGCTACGACCTTCTGCGCGGCGTCAAGAAGCTCGGCACCTGGTGGGAATGGTCCGAACTGTTCTTCGGCAACGGCTTCGACCTGTCGATGCACCGCAAGGACTGCACCGACGCGCTCTGGGAGGCGACGCTCGCCGCCAACAAGGGTCCGGGCCAGTGGTACGCCGACGCCGATTCCTTGCGCTATTCCTTTTTCGACAAGGTCGAGGACGAGGAAGACGACTAGCCGCTTGAAACGGGCGCCTTCGCCAATTGTTTTGCCGAATTCATCCTGATCGCATAGAATCGATGCAATAGCGGTTTCCGCTATTTCCTGCTTTCTCTGCGGTCATGCCGGCCGTCAGCATCGGTTGGTTTCATGGCGTCCAAGCCCCTCCCGCCCGACAAACAGAAGCTCGCCGCGGAAGAGGCGGCCGAGCTCGACGACAAGCTCGTCCCCACCGTCAAGCCGGACCTCGAAGACGACGAGGACGATGAAGACGAGGAGGATGGCGGGCTGGAGCTCGATGACGACGATGAGGACGAGGACCTCGTCGTCTTTACCGCGCGCGAGGCCGCTGGCGCGCTCGCGACCATCCTGGGCTTCGTCAAACCCTTCCTGGTCAACTACAAGCAGATGCTGTCCTTCGTGGCGTTCGGCGTCTTCGTCGAGACGCTATTCAACGTCATCATGCCGCTCAGCCTGAAGTACCTGATCGACGACGCGCTCGGCGAGGAGGATTTCCAGGCGCTGTACAAGATCCTCGGCGTGCTCGCGGTCGCGGGCATCTTCACCTCGATCGTCGCGGTCTGGTACGAACGCTGGGATGCACGGCTTGCGGCGTGCATCATCTCCGACGTCCGCAAACGGCTGTTCGAGCACGTCCAGGACCTGCCGGCAGCCTATTTCGGCCGCACCAAGCGCGGCGAGATCCTGTCGCGCTTCTCCGTCGACCTCGCGGCCTTCGAGGGCTCGGTCAAGACATTTGCCAACAGCGCGGCACTGCCGTTCCTGGAGTTGATCGCGGGCATCATCCTGATGGTGTTCCTGAACTGGCAGCTCGCGGCGGTTGCATTGCTGGTGTTCCCGATCACGCTGATCGGTCCGCGCATGCTCACGCCGAAGGCTGTTCAGGCGAATTACGAGCAGAAACTCAATGAGTCCGCGCTGCTCGGCATGGTGCAGGAGAACGTGGCGGCGCAGGCCGTGATCAAGGCGTTCAGCCTGCAACGCCGGATGTTCGGCTTCTTCAAATTCCGCAATGACGAGACGCGAAACAAGATGGCTTCGGCGGCGTTCCTGTCGACCATGGTGGAGCGGACGGTCACCATCTCGGTGCTGCTCTTGCATCTCGTCGTGCTCGCGATCGGCGCGTATCTGGCGACGAAGGGGCAGATCACCATCGGCACCTTCGTCACCTTCGAAAGCGCGTTCTGGGAGGTGTCCTACAACATCGCCCATGTGATGCATTTCATTCCCGTGTCGATCTCCTCGGCAGCCGCGATTCGTCACATGCAGGAGCTGCTCGACGAGCCCACGCGCAGCGCCGATCGTGCCGGCGCCCCCGATCTGCCCCGCATCACCAACGACATCACCTTCGACCACGTGACCTTCCAGTACGAAGGCAGCCAGACGCCGGTGCTGGACAATCTCAGTCTCAAGCTCAATGTCGGCAAGCGCATTGCCATCGTCGGCCCTTCGGGCTCCGGCAAGAGCACGCTGCTGAATCTGATCCTGCGGCTTTATGTGCCGGACGAGGGGCGCGTCACCATCGACGGCGTCGACGTCCGCAAGGTGACGCTGGATTCGCTGCGCCGGAGCATGGCGGTGGTGTTCCAGGAGAACATGCTGTTCAACATGTCGATCCGGGAGAACATCCGGCTCGGCAAGGAGGGCGCGACCGACGAGGAGGTGGAGGAGGCGGCCAAGAAGGCCGAGATCCACCGTTACATCATGAGCCTGCCGCAAAGATACGACACGCCGGTGGGCGAGCGCGGCGATACCTTGTCGGGCGGCCAGCGCCAGCGCATCGCGATCGCGCGCGCTGTCATTCGCAATCCCTCTGTGCTGCTGCTGGACGAGGCCACTTCGGCGCTCGACCAGACCACGGAAGCCGCGATCAACCGCACGCTGCTGAAGGTTGCCAAGGGCCGCACCATGATCTGGTCGACCCACCGCCTGACCTCGGTGGTCGAGATGGACGAGATCATCGTGATTTCAGGGGGCAGGGCGATCGAGCGCGGCTCGCATGCCGAGCTGCTTGCCAAGAACGGCACCTATCGCACGCTGTGGAACGACCAGATCCACCAACCGCATGGCGCGCCGGCTCACGTCGACGAGGACAGCGACGAAGACGACGAGGATGAAGACGACGTCGACGAGGACGATGAGGAGGAGTGACCGAGGAAGTTCGGCTCCAGATGGAAGGCTCCTCCCAGCGGCCGCAACAGCCCCTGAACCGACCAGGCAATGAAGCGTGCCCAGCGCTGCGCGGTCCAATAGGGGCTCGTCGCAATGGAGACTGAGCGGAAGTCGAACGCCTTCGCCGTCGACCAATGGTCGCACGCTCGCTTGACCGGATCTGCGTAGAAGGCGGCGATCTTGCTTGCATCCATCCCGTCGGAGGCGAGCCACTGCGGGATGTAGAGGTTGCAGAGCCGCTCGACGTCGGTGAAGACCTTGTCGCACCCGGTGCCGGCGGCCGGGCAGGAGGTCGAGAAGGCATCGCCCACCAGCACGAGACCGGGTTGGCCGCTGGCGTCGTTCACATAGAGATCGACCGGGCGGATCTTCAGCTCACCGGGAATGTCGAATGGTCCGGTGATGCGCTTGAGTCGTGGCAGCGCGGCGTTCAGCGTCTCGGCGGGCGCGCGGCGCAGCTCAAGCAGCCAGGGATCGTCGAAGCTGCGGTAGACGAACAGATTGGCGCGCATCCGCGTCCCGATCGGAAAAAGCGTGAGGTACGGGATGCGGTCGCTCGGCCGTTCCGAGAAATAGGTCAGAGCCGGGAAGTCGAACGAGTCTCGTCCCGCGGGTACCACGTCGAACCCGATCGAAATCGAATGGCAGGCACTGACGACTTTTCGCGCGATTCCCAGCTGATGGCGCAGGCCGACGTTGAGGCCGTTGGCGAGCACGACCAGCCGGGCGGAGACCATCTCGTCGTTTGAGAGAGTGATCTTCTGCCGCTCCGCGCTTGTCTCGACCGAGACGGCCTTGGCGCAGATGCGTTCGACGCCGGCAGGAATTTCGTCGCGGACAGCGTTGACGAGGGCATCGTAGAGAATGTTGAACTGCCGGCTCGGCGCCTTGTCGAGAAGGCGGCCGAAGCGCGCAATCCAGTTCTCACCCACAAAGGTCGCGCGGCGCAGCACCGATTCGGCGATTCCCGTCTGAAGGAATCGCCCGACCTGCACATGACCGCTGAGTTTTTCGACTCGAAAGTCCGCCGAATAGCTCTCATGCGGATCGATGAGGATACTCGAAATGCCGCTACGGCCGAGCATCGCGGCGGCGGTCGAGCCGGACAATCCCCCGCCGATAATGGCTATGTCGGTGTACCGCATGGCCCAATCTCTGCCCAAGGCGGCACATTGGCGTCCCAACAGGAAAGAAAGCCTTAGCCAAAGGTTATAAAAGTATATTTAATCCGGGTATAAATAGGATTAGAGGTAGCAGAACGCGCTCTTCGTTTCCATATTGCGAAGGCGCAGCGTGCGGCCCAGGAAGCGATTTCGGCAGGCGCGGGAAGCGGTTCTGACTGACGTTTCGCCTTGACTTGACCGACTCCCACTTATAGAACCCCCTCACTTAACGACAGGCGGTGAGCATCGCCAACGTCGGAACGGGCCACCCGTTTGATCCCCCTGGGGATCGCCAGGACGGGCACCAACCTCGACGAATGCCGCTCAAACGCTGTCGATCATAGCTAGGCAATGCCAGTGCGATTTTAGTTCTCGCGAGCATGTTCTCTCGAGATCGAATTCGGATGCATGACCTCGGTGCGCGGGCCGCAGCTTCAAGCTGACCGGTTCAACTACTGCGGTCCTCTGTGGCGTCGAAGCGCTTTCCGCCCGTTGATGGGTGGTTGGCGCGATTTCGCTTTGTGCGGATTGTCCCGCGGAAGGCGGCCTCGTCGGGCGGGTAGCTCGAAAGAATTTGCGGACCCGGTGACGGGCCGCGGCAGAACACAAAGGGTAATGCCAGGATGCCGACGATCAACCAGCTGATCGCTCAACCGCGGGAAGTGCAGAAGTCGCGCAAGAAGGTGCCGGCACTGCAGCAGTCGCCGCAGAAGCGCGGTGTTTGCACGCGCGTTTACACCACGACCCCGAAGAAGCCGAACTCGGCGCTTCGTAAGGTTGCCAAGGTGCGCCTGACCAACGGCTTCGAGGTGATCGGCTACATCCCCGGTGAGGGCCATAACCTCCAGGAGCACTCGGTGGTCATGATCCGTGGCGGTCGCGTCAAGGACTTGCCCGGCGTGCGCTACCACATCCTCCGCGGCGTTCTGGATACCCAGGGCGTCAAGAACCGTAAGCAGCGCCGTTCGAAGTACGGCGCCAAGCGTCCGAAGTAAGCGGGAACCAGGTCCATGTCTCGTCGCCATTCTGCCGAAAAACGCGAAGTCCTTCCCGATCCGAAGTTCGGGAATATCATCGTCACGAAGTTCATGAATTCGGTGATGTACGCCGGAAAGAAGTCGGTCGCCGAAGGCATCGTCTACGGCGCGTTCGGCCTCATCGAAAGCAAGACCAAGCAGAACCCGCTCGGCGTGTTCGAGGCGGCACTGGAGAACGTCATGCCGACGATCGAAGTGCGCTCCCGCCGCGTCGGCGGCGCGACTTATCAGGTTCCGGTCGAAGTTCGCTCGGTGCGCCGTCAGGCGCTGGGCATTCGCTGGCTGATCTCGGCTGCGCGCGATCGCAACGAGAAGACGATGACCGAGCGGCTCTCTGCGGAGCTCCTGGACGCGTCGAACAACCGGGGTAACGCCGTCAAGAAGCGCGAAGACGTGCACCGGATGGCGGAAGCCAACCGCGCCTTCTCGCACTATCGCTGGTAACGGCGACACACGGAATCTAAGGAACACTCCATGCCCCGCGTTCATGCCATAGAGAATTACCGCAACTTCGGTATCATGGCGCATATCGATGCCGGCAAGACCACGACCACCGAGCGCATCCTCTATTACACCGGCAAGAGCCACAAGATCGGCGAAGTGCACGAAGGTGCCGCGACGATGGACTGGATGGAGCAGGAGCAGGAGCGCGGCATTACGATTACGTCGGCTGCGACCACCGCGTTCTGGGAAGGCAAGCGTCTCAACATCATCGACACTCCCGGCCACGTCGACTTCACCATCGAAGTCGAGCGCAGCTTGCGCGTGCTCGACGGTGCCGTGTGCGTGCTCGACTCGAACCAGGGCGTCGAGCCCCAGACCGAGACGGTCTGGCGTCAGGGCGACAAGTACAAGGTTCCGCGCATTGTCTTCGCCAACAAGATGGATAAGACCGGCGCTGACTTCTACAAGTGCATGCAGGACATCGTCGACCGCCTCGGCGCAAAGCCGATCGCGATCCAGCTTCCGATCGGCTCCGAGAACAACTTCAAGGGCCTGGTCGATCTCGTTCGTATGAAGGGCGTGGTCTGGGAAGAAGAGAAGCTCGACGCCAAGTTCGTGGACATCGATATTCCCGAGGACATGGTCGAGAAGGCCAAGGAATATCGTGAGAAGCTTTTGGAAGCCGCCGTCGAACTCGACGACGAAGTTCTCGCCGCTTACCTCGACGGCAAGGAGCCCGATGAGGCGACGTTGAAGCGCTTGATCCGCAAGGCCGTGCTGACTGGCGCGTTCTTCCCGGTATTGTGCGGCTCGGCGTTCAAGAACAAGGGCGTGCAGCCTTTGCTCGACGCGGTCGTGGATTATCTGCCGTCGCCGGTTGACGTGCCTGCCATCAAGGGCGTCGACGAAGACGGCAACGAGGTCGTTCGCCTGCCGGACGACAAGGAGCCGCTGGCTCTGTTGGCCTTCAAGATCATGGACGACCCGTTCGTCGGCACCATCACCTTCTGCCGCATCTATTCCGGCACGCTGCTGTCGGGTACCGGCGTCATCAATTCGACGCGCGACCGCAAGGAGCGCATCGGCCGCATGTTGCTGATGCATGCGAACAACCGCGAAGACATCAAGGAAGCCTATGCCGGCGACATCGTCGCACTGGCTGGCCTGAAGGAAGCGCGCACCGGTGACACGCTGTGCGATCCCGACAAGGCGGTGATCCTCGAAAAGATGGAATTCCCCGAGCCGGTCATCGAGATCGCGATCGAACCCAAGTCCAAGGCCGACCAGGAAAAGCTCGGCGTGGCGCTGGCGAAGCTCGCCGCGGAGGATCCGTCCTTCCGCGTGTCGACCGACCAGGAGTCCGGCCAGACCATTCTCAAGGGAATGGGCGAACTCCATCTCGACATCAAGGTCGACATTCTCCGCCGCACCTACAAGGTCGATGCCAACATCGGCGCGCCGCAGGTGGCGTTCCGTGAGCGCGTCACCAAGAGGGCCGAGGTCAAGTACACTCACAAGAAGCAGACCGGCGGTACCGGTCAGTTCGCGGAAGTGTCGATCGTGGTCGAGCCGAACGAGCCCGGCAAGGGTTACGAGTTCGAGTCCAAGATCGTCGGCGGTGCGGTTCCGAAGGAATACATCCCCGGCGTCGAAAAGGGCCTCAACAGCGTGATGGGCTCTGGTGTCGTTGCGGGCTTCCCCGTGGTCGACGTCAAGGTTCAACTCGTCGACGGCAAGTATCACGACGTCGACTCGTCGGCGCTCGCCTTCGAAATCGCATCGCGTGCTGCATTCCGTGAAGCCTTGCAGAAGGGCAAGTCCGTCCTGCTCGAGCCGATTATGAAGGTCGAAGTGGTGACCCCGGAAGATTACACCGGCTCGGTCATCGGCGACCTGAATTCCCGGCGCGGTCAGATCCAGGGCCAGGACATGCGCGGCAACGCCAACGTCATCAACGCGATGGTGCCGCTCATGAACATGTTCGGTTACGTGAACAACCTGCGCTCGATGAGCCAGGGTCGCGCGACCTTTACCATGCAGTTCGACCACTACGCAGAAGCGCCGGCCAACGTGTCGGCAGAAGTCCAGAAGAAGTTTGCCTGATTGTCGTCGGTCTCGAACTGACGATTGAACGGAGAGTCAAATGGCCAAAGCAAAGTTTGAACGTAACAAGCCGCACTGCAACATCGGCACCATCGGTCACGTCGACCATGGCAAGACGTCGCTGACCGCGGCGATCACCAAGGTCCTCGCCGAAGCCGGCGGCGCGACGTTCACCGCGTACGACCAGATCGACAAGGCGCCGGAAGAGAAGGCGCGCGGTATCACGATCTCGACGGCGCACGTCGAATACGAGACCAAGAACCGCCACTACGCGCACGTCGACTGCCCCGGCCACGCCGACTACGTGAAGAACATGATCACCGGCGCCGCCCAGATGGACGGTGCGATCCTGGTCGTGTCGGCCGCTGACGGTCCGATGCCGCAGACCCGCGAGCACATCCTGCTCGCCCGCCAGGTCGGCGTTCCCGCGCTCGTCGTGTTCCTCAACAAGTGCGACATGGTCGACGATCCGGAACTGCTCGAACTCGTCGAGCTCGAGGTTCGCGAGCTGCTCTCGAAGTACGAATTCCCGGGCGACACCATCCCGATCATCAAGGGCTCGGCGCTCGCCGCCCTCGAAGATTCCGACAAGACGCTCGGCCATGACGCCATCCTCGAGCTGATGAAGCAGGTCGACGCCTACATTCCGCAGCCGGAGCGTCCGGTCGACCTGCCGTTCCTGATGCCGGTTGAAGACGTGTTCTCGATCTCGGGCCGCGGCACCGTCGTGACCGGCCGCGTCGAGCGCGGTATCGTCAAGGTCGGCGAAGAAATCGAGATCGTCGGTCTGCGCGCCACGCAGAAGACCACGGTCACCGGCGTCGAAATGTTCCGCAAGCTGCTCGATCAGGGCCAGGCCGGCGACAACATCGGTGCGCTGCTTCGCGGTACCAAGCGCGAGGACGTCGAGCGCGGCCAGGTGCTGTGCAAGCCGGGTTCGGTCAAGCCGCACACCAAGTTCAAGGCTGAGGCCTACATCCTCACCAAGGAAGAGGGCGGTCGCCATACTCCGTTCTTCACCAACTACCGTCCGCAGTTCTACTTCCGCACCACCGACGTGACCGGTGTCGTGCATCTGCCGGAAGGCACCGAGATGGTGATGCCGGGCGACAACATCGCGATGGAAGTGCACTTGATCGTGCCGATCGCGATGGAAGAGAAGCTCCGCTTCGCGATCCGCGAAGGTGGCCGCACCGTCGGCGCCGGCGTCGTCGCCTCGATCATCGAGTAATTACGAGAATAGGGATCGGCGAATAGCGAATGTGACATTCGCTATTCGCTATTCGCCACCCCACTGAAGAAAGACCACGGCATGAACGGCCAAAACATTCGTATCCGTCTCAAGGCGTTCGACCATCGTATCCTCGATACGTCGACCCGCGAGATCGTGAACACGGCGAAGCGCACCGGCGCGCAGGTCCGCGGACCCATTCCGCTGCCCACCCGCATCGAGAAGTTCACCGTCAACCGTTCGCCGCACGTGGACAAGAAGAGCCGCGAGCAGTTCGAGATGCGCACTCACAAGCGCCTGCTCGACATCGTCGATCCGACCCCGCAGACCGTCGATGCTTTGATGAAGCTCGACCTGGCCGCCGGTGTCGACGTCGAGATCAAGCTCTAAGATTTTTGGATCACGTTCGCCACTAGCGGACAGAAAGAACAGGAAGCACGCCGATGCGCTCCGGAGTGATCGCACAAAAGGTCGGGATGACGCGGGTCTTTACAGAGGCCGGCGAACATATCCCCGTGACCGTGCTGAAGCTCGGCAATTGCCAGGTCGTAGGCCACCGCACCGAAGAGAAAAACGGTTATGTCGCGCTCCAGCTTGGTTCTGGCAGCCGCAAGACCGTGTACATGCCCAAGGCGGAGCGCGGCCAGTTCGCGGTCGCCAAGGTCGAGCCGAAGCGGCAGGTCGAGGAATTCCGCGTCTCCGCGGATCAGATGATCCCCGTCGGTGCCGAGATCCTGGCCGACCACTTTGTCGTCGGTCAGTTCGTCGACGTCACTGGTACTTCGGTCGGTAAGGGTTTTGCCGGCGGTATGAAGCGCTGGAACTTCGGCGGTCTGCGCGCCACCCACGGCGTGTCGGTCTCGCACCGTTCGATCGGTTCGACCGGCGGCCGTCAGGACCCGGGCAAGACCTGGAAGAACAAGAAGATGCCCGGTCACATGGGCGTCGACCGCATCACCACGCTCAACCTTCGGGTCGTTCAGCTCGATGTCGAGCGCGGTCTGATCCTCGTCGAAGGCGCCGTTCCCGGCTCCAAGGGCGGCTGGATCCGCGTGCGCGATGCCGTCAAGAAGCCGCTGCCGAAGGACGCTCCGAAGCCCGGCAAGTTCAAGGTTGCTGGCGAAGCGGACGCTGCTCCGGCTGCGCAGGAGGCGTGAGATGGAATTGAAGGTCACGACCCTCGAAGGTAAGGAAGCCGGCTCCGTCCAGCTTTCCGACACCATTTTCGGCCTCGAGCCGCGCCAGGACATCATTGCGCGTTGCGTGCAGTGGCAGCTCAACAAGCGCCAGGCCGGCACCCACAAGGCCAAGGGCCGCGCCGAGATCTGGCGCACCGGCAAGAAGATGTACAAGCAGAAGGGTACCGGTGGTGCTCGTCACGGCTCGGCCCGCGTGCCGCAGTTCCGCGGCGGTGGCCGTGCCTTCGGTCCGGTGGTGCGTTCGCACGCCACCGATCTGCCGAAGAAGGTCCGTGCGCTCGCCCTCAAGCATGCGCTCTCGGCCAAGGCCAAGGACGGCGATCTCATCGTGATCGACAAGGCTGCGCTGGAAGCAGCCAAGACCAAGGCGCTGCTCGGTCATTTCTCCGGTCTGGGTTTGACCAACGCGCTGATCATCGACGGCACCGAGCTCAACAACGGCTTCGCCGCTGCGGCTCGCAACATCCCGAACATGGACGTGCTGCCGATCCAGGGCATCAACGTCTATGACATCCTGCGCCGTCGGAAGCTTGTTCTGACCAAGGCCGCCATCGATGCGCTGGAGGCGCGCTTCAAATGACGAAGAACATCGAGCCTCGCCACTACGACGTGATCCTGTCGCCGGTCGTGACCGAAAAGGCCACGATCGCCTCGGAGCACAACAAGGTGCTGTTCAAGGTGGCCGCGAAGGCGACCAAGCCGCAGATCAAGGAAGCGATCGAGAAGCTGTTCGACGTCAAGGTCAAGAGCGTCAACACGCTGGTCCGCAAGGGCAAGACCAAGATCTTCCGCGGCAATCTCGGCTCGCAGTCGAACTCAAAGCGCGCGATCGTGACTCTCGAAGAGGGTCACCGGATCGACGTGACCACCGGTCTGTAAGGTCGTACGACGATGGCACTGAAGACATTCAATCCCACGACGCCGGGCCAGCGCCAGCTGGTCATGGTCGATCGTTCGGCCCTCTACAAGGGCAAGCCGGTCAAGGCGCTCACCGAAGGCAAGCACTCCTCTGGCGGCCGCAACAACACCGGTCGCATCACCGTGCGCTTCCGCGGCGGCGGTCATAAGCGGACGTTGCGTACCGTCGATTTCAAGCGCGACAAGGTCGATGCGCCCGCGACGGTCGAGCGGCTGGAATATGATCCGAACCGCACCGCGTTCATCGCGCTGGTCAAGTACGAAGACGGCACCCAGGCCTATATCCTGGCGCCGCAGCGCTTGGCCGTCGGCGATTCCGTCGTTGCCGGCAACTACGTCGACGTGAAGCCGGGCAATGTCATGCCGCTCGGCAACATGCCGGTCGGCACGATCATCCACAACATCGAGGTCAAGATCGGGAAGGGCGGCCAGCTCGCCCGTTCCGCGGGCACCTACGCCCAGCTCGTCGGTCGCGACCATGACTACGTGATCATCCGCCTGAACTCGGGCGAACAGCGCCTGGTGCACGGCCGTTGCCGCGGCACGATCGGCGCGGTGTCGAACCCGGATCACATGAACACGTCGATCGGCAAGGCCGGCCGTAACCGTTGGCTGGGCCGCAAGCCGCACAACCGCGGCGTTTCGATGAACCCGATCGACCATCCGCACGGCGGTGGTGAAGGTCGTACCTCGGGCGGTCGCCACCCCGTTACTCCGTGGGGCAAGCCGACCAAGGGCAAGAAGACCCGCTCCAACAAGTCGACCAACAAATTCATTCTCCTAAGCCGCCACAAGCGGAAGAAGTAAGGAACGCCGGACATGGTTCGTTCAGTCTGGAAAGGCCCGTTCGTCGAGGGTTCTCTGCTCAAGAAGGCAGATGCCGCGCGCTCGTCCGGCCGTCACGACGTCATCAAGATCTGGAGCCGTCGCTCGACGATCCTGCCGCAGTTCGTCGGTCTGACCTTCGGCGTCTACAACGGTCAGAAGCACGTTCCGGTGGCCGTCAACGAGGAAATGGTCGGTCACAAGTTCGGCGAGTTCTCGCCGACCCGTACCTTCCATGGCCACTCCGGGGACAAGAAAGCCAAGAAGGCTTGAGGATTAAACGATGAGCAAACCTAAGCGCGAACGGAGCCTCGCCGAGAACGAGGCAAAGGCGGTCGCCCGGATGCTGCGGGTGAGCCCGCAGAAGCTCAACCTGGTCGCCCAGCTCATTCGCGGCCGGAAGGCGGCTGCTGCGCTCGCCGACCTGCAGTTTTCGCGCAAGCGGATCGCGGTTGACGTGAAGAAGTGCCTGGAATCGGCTATTGCCAACGCCGAGAACAACCACGACCTCGACGTCGACGATCTCGTCGTGGCGCAGGCCTTCGTCGGCAACGGCCTCGTGATGAAGCGCTTTGCCGCCCGCGGCCGTGGTCGTTCGGGCCGTGTCTACAAACCATTTTCACAGCTGACGATCATCGTTCGTCAGGTCGAAGCCGCAGCAGCGGCTTAAGGGACGCAGGAGAACACGATGGGTCAAAAGATCAATCCGATCGGTCTGCGTCTCGGCATCAACCGGACCTGGGATTCCCGCTGGTACGCCGGCAAGCAGGAATACGGCAAGCTGTTGCACGAGGACGTCAAGATCCGCGAGATCCTGCACAAGGAACTCAAGCAGGCTGCCGTCGCCCGCATCGTGATCGAGCGTCCGCACAAGAAGTGCCGCGTCACCATCCACTCGGCTCGTCCGGGCGTGGTGATCGGCAAGAAGGGCGCCGACATCGACAAGCTGCGCAAGAAGGTCGCGGACATCACCGCGTCCGACGTCGTCATCAACATCGTCGAGATCCGCAAGCCGGAGCTCGATGCGACGCTGGTGGCCGAGTCGATCGCGCAGCAGCTGGAGCGCCGCGTGGCGTTCCGCCGCGCCATGAAGCGCGCCGTCCAGTCGGCGATGCGTCTCGGCGCGGAAGGCATCCGCATCAACTGCTCGGGACGTCTGGGCGGTGCGGAAATCGCGCGCATGGAGTGGTACCGCGAAGGTCGCGTGCCGCTGCACACGCTGCGCGCAGACATCGACTACGGCGTTGCGACCGCGTTCACGACCTTCGGCACCTGCGGTGTCAAGGTCTGGATCTTCAAGGGCGAGATCCTCGAGCACGATCCGATGGCCCAGGACAAGAGAATGGCCGAAGGTGAGACTGGTGGCGGCGGTGATCGCGGCGGCCGGCAGCGCCGTGACAACGCTGCGGCCTGACGCCAGCACAGAGAATTTGAGGGCTTGAAGCCATGATGCAACCTAAGAAAACGAAGTTCCGGAAGGCGCATAAGGGCCGTATCCACGGCGTTGCGTCTTCGGGCGCGACGTTGGCCTTCGGCCAGTTCGGTCTGAAGGCGACCGAGCCTGAGCGCGTCACCGCGCGCCAGATCGAAGCCGCTCGCCGCGCGCTGACGCGCCACATGAAGCGCGCCGGCCGCGTCTGGATCCGCATATTTCCCGACGTTCCCGTGTCGAAGAAGCCTGCCGAAGTCCGCATGGGTTCCGGCAAGGGCGCGCCGGAATTGTGGGTCGCGCGCGTCAAGCCGGGCCGGGTGCTGTTCGAGATCGACGGCGTCAACACGCAGACGGCGCGTGAAGCGCTGACCCTGGCGGCAGCCAAGCTGCCGATCAAGACGCGCTTCGTCGAGCGCATTGCGGAGTAATGGCCATGGCCCAGATGAAAATCGAAGACATCCGCGCGTTGAGCCCTGATCAGCAGGATGATGCCATCCTGAACCTGAAGAAGGAGCGCTTCAACCTGCGCTTCCAGCGTGCCACCGGGCAGCTCGAGAACACCTCGCGCCTGCGCGAGGCCCGCCGTGACATCGCCCGGATCAAGACCGTCGCCGCGCAGACGCGCGCGAAGAAGAAGTAAGAGGCTTACGAAGATGCCGAAACGTACTTTGCAGGGCGTGGTCGTCAGCGACAAGCAAGCCAAGACCATCGTGGTGCGCGTCGATCGCCGCTTTACGCACCCGATCTACAAGAAGACGATCCGCCGTTCGAAGAACTACCACGCGCACGACGAGAGCAACGAGTTCAAGCCGGGCGACATGGTGTGGATCGAGGAATCGAAGCCGATTTCGAAGTTGAAGCGCTGGGTCGTGATCCGGGGCGAACACAAGAAAAGCGCCTGATCTGTTGGCTTTAGCCGACTGACTTCAGGTAAATGTTGAGCGCCGGCTGGGCTGGCGCAAAGAGAAGAGGACGAGGTGCATCAATGATTCAGATGCAGACCAACCTCGACGTGGCCGATAATTCTGGCGCACGCCGTGTCATGTGTATCAAGGTGCTCGGGGGCTCCAAGCGCCGCTACGCCACGATCGGCGACATCATCGTTGTCTCGATCAAGGAAGCAATTCCGCGTGGCAAGGTGAAGAAGGGCGACGTGATGAAGGCCGTCGTGGTGCGCGTCCGCAAGGACATCCGCCGCGCCGACGGTTCGGTCATCCGCTTCGACCGCAACGCCGCCGTTCTGATCAACAATCAGTCCGAGCCGGTCGGTACCCGTATCTTCGGGCCCGTGCCGCGCGAGCTGCGCGCCAAGAACCACATGAAGATCATCTCGCTCGCGCCGGAGGTGCTGTGATGGCTGCGAAGATCCGCAAGGGCGACAAGGTCGTCGTGCTGACCGGTCGCGACAAGGGCCGCACCGGCGAGGTGTTCGAGGTGCGCCCCGATGCCGGCACGGCGCTGGTGCGCGGCATCAACATGGTCAAGCGTCACCAGAAGCAGACGCAGGCCCAGGAGGGCGGCATCATCTCGAAAGAGTCGCCGATCCAACTGTCCAACATCGCGTATGTCGGCAAGGACGGGAAGCCGACCCGCGTCGGATTCAAGATTCTGGCGGACGGCAAGAAGGTCCGCATCGCCAAGAGCTCGGGAGCTGAGATCGATGGCTGAGGCCGCTTACACGCCGCGCCTGCGCGCGGAATACGACGCGAAGATCCGGACGGAGATGACCGAGAAGTTCGGTTATGAGAACGTCATGCAGGTTCCGCGCCTGGACAAGGTCGTGCTGAACATGGGCGTTGGCGATTCCGTCAACGACCGCAAGAAGGCCGAGAACGCCGCTGCGGAATTGACCCAGATCGCCGGCCAGAAGGCGATCGTGACCTATTCGCGCGTCGCGATCGCGACCTTCAAGTTGCGTGAGAACCAGCCGATCGGCTGCAAGGTCACGCTGCGCAAGGCCCGCATGTACGAGTTCATCGATCGCCTGGTGACGGTCGCGCTGCCGCGCGTCCGCGACTTCCGCGGCTTGAACCCGAAGAGCTTCGACGGCCGCGGCAACTACTCGCTCGGCCTCAAGGAACACATCATTTTCCCCGAGATCGACTTCGACAAGGTCACGGAATCCCGCGGTATGGACATCACCGTCTGCACCACGGCCAAGACCGACGACGAGGCGAGGGCCTTGTTGACCGCATTCAATTTCCCGTTCCGGCAGTGAGACGCTGACCTAAAGCCTCTCAAACGCGGATACCCAGGAGCCAAGCATGGCAAAGAAGAGTTCAATCGAGAAGAACAACCGGCGCAAGCGGATGACGAAGAACGCCGCCCCGAAGCGCGAGCGGTTGAAGGCGATCATCGCCGACAAGACGCTGCCGATGGAGGAGCGGTTCGCCGCGACCCTGAAGCTGGCGGAAATGCCGCGCAATTCGTCGGCGACCCGCATCCGTCTGCGTTGCGAGCTGTCGGGCCGTTCGCGCTCGAACTATCGCTTGACCAAACTGTCCCGAATCGCAATGCGGGACCTTGGCTCCAAGGGCATGGTCCCGGGCCTCGTGAAGTCCAGCTGGTAAGGAGGGTCGTTTAAATGTCTACGCACGATCCAATCAGCGATCTGATCACCCGCATCCGCAACGCGCAGATGCGCTCCAAGAACAAGGTCTCCACGCCTGGCTCGAAGATGCGCGAGAACGTGCTCGAGGTGCTGAAGAGCGAAGGCTACATCCGCGGTTACGCCACGCTCGAGCACTCCTCGGGCCGCAGCGAGATCGAGATCGAGCTGAAGTATTTCGACGGCGAGCCCGTTATCCGCGAGATCGAGCGTGTCTCCAAGCCCGGGCGTCGCGTTTACGCCTCGGTGAAGAACCTGCCGCGGGTCAATAACGGACTCGGCATTTCGGTGTTGTCGACGCCGAAGGGAATCATGGCCGACCACAGTGCGCGTGAAGCGAACGTGGGCGGCGAAGTTCTCTTCACGGTGTTCTGAGAAGGATTTTTGATCCATGTCACGTGTTGGCAAAAGGCCGGTAGCGGTGCCGTCGGGTGTGACCGCGACCGTCGACGGGCAGACCGTCAAGATGAAGGGGCCGAAGGGCCAGCTTCAGTTCGTCGTCCATAACGACGTCGAGGTGAAGCTCGACAACGGCCAGGTCAAGGTGAACCCGCGGGTCGAGACCAACCGCGCGCGGGCCCTGTACGGGACCGCTCGCGCCCAGGTCGCGAATCTGGTCGAAGGCGTCACCAAGGGCTTCGAGAAGAAGCTGGAAATCACCGGCGTCGGTTACCGCGCCGCGCTGCAGGGCAAGAACCTGCAGCTCGCGCTCGGCTACAGCCACGATGTGGTCTACGCGATCCCGGAAGGGATCACGATCACCGTGCCGAAGCCGACCGAGATCACGGTGACGGGCAGCGACATTCAGCGCGTCGGCCAGGTCGCCGCCGAGATTCGCTCCTATCGTCCGCCGGAGCCCTACAAGGGCAAGGGCGTGAAGTATGTTGGCGAATTCATCTTCCGCAAGGAAGGCAAGAAGAAGTAACGGAGCCGGTCATGTCGAAAGCCAAGGTTACGAATGCCCGGCGCAAGCGCAGTGTACGTCTGAAGCTGCGCCGCTCGGGTGGCGGCCGTCCGCGCCTGTCGGTGTTCCGCTCGTCCAAGCACATCTACGCCCAGGTCATCGACGACCTGAAAGGCGAGACGCTGGCCTCTGCCTCGTCGCTCGAGAAGTCGATGCGCGATGGCGGCAAGACCGGCGCCGACATCGATGCGGCGAAGGCGGTCGGCAAGCTGCTGGCCGAGCGCGCCGCCGAGAAGGGTGTCAAGGAAGTCGTGTTCGATCGCGGCAGCTATCTCTATCACGGGCGCGTCAAGGCTCTTGCCGACGCGGCGCGTGAGAGCGGGCTGAGCTTCTAACAGAATTTGAGGATTGAGGCGTAAGCCTCTGAAGGACTGGAAAAACCATGGCAGAACGCGAACAACGTGGTGGACGCGATCAACGCGGCGGCGGACGTGAACGCAGGGAAGAGCGCGACAGCGAGTTCGTCGACAAGCTCGTCCACATCAATCGCGTCGCCAAGGTCGTCAAGGGCGGCAAGCGCTTCGGTTTTGCAGCGCTGGTCGTGATCGGCGACCAGAAGGGCCGCGCCGGCTTCGGTCACGGCAAGGCGCGCGAAGTGCCCGAGGCGATCCGCAAGGCAACCGAATCAGCCAAGCGCAACCTGACCCGCGTGTCGTTGCGCGAGGGCCGCACGCTGCATCACGACATCGCCGGCCGTCATGGCGCGGGCCGTGTTTACCTGCGCGCAGCTCCGGCCGGTACCGGCATCATCGCCGGCGGTCCGATGCGCGCCGTGTTCGAGACGCTCGGCGTCCAGGACGTGGTTGCGAAGTCGATCGGCTCGTCGAACCCGTACAACATGGTTCGCGCGACCTTCGATGCACTGAAGCATCAGGATTCGCCGCGCTCGGTCGCTGCCCGCCGCAACATCAAGGTGTCCACCCTCCAGTCCCGCCGTATCGGTGGTGACGCCGAGGCGGTTGCCGAATAACGGAAGCTTTTCGGAGTAGACGCCTATGGCCAAGAGTGCCGTTACGACCGCAAAGACGATCAAGCTCGAGCAGACCGGCAGCGCGATCCGCCGCCATCACTCGCAGCGTTCGACGCTGATCGGGCTCAAGCTCAACAAGATCGGCCGCATCAGCGAACTGCCGGACACCCCGGCGGTCCGCGGCATGATCTTGAAGGTTCACCATCTCGTTCGTATCGTCGACGAGAAGTAAGCAAAGGCGCACGATCCCGAAGCGGGGACCCGTTTTCGGTGAAGGTCATGCGCAAGAAACAAGGAGCAGGGCGATGAAGCTCAGCGATATCGCCGACAATGCCGGCTCGCGCAAGAAGCGTATGCGCGTCGGCCGCGGCATTGGTTCGGGCAAGGGCAAGCAGGCCGGCCGCGGTGGCAAGGGCCAGACCGCGCGTTCGGGCGTGCGCATCAAGGGTTTCGAAGGCGGCCAGATGCCCTTGCATCGCCGTCTGCCCAAGCGCGGCTTCAACAACATCTTCCGCATCGAGTTCGCCGAGATCAATCTCGACCGGCTCCAGGACGCGGTCGATGCCAAGAAGATCGACGCCGGCAGCGTCGTGAACGTCGAATCCCTGGTCAAGGCCGGCGTGCTGCGCCGCGCCAAGGGCGGCCTGCGGCTGCTCGGCCGCGGCGAGTTCAAGGCCAAGCTCAACATCGAAGTGCACGGCGCCTCGAAGACCGCGATCGCGGCGGTCGAGAAGGCCGGCGGCTCGGTGAAGATCCTCGCGCCTGCCAAGGAAGAAGGCGAGGCGGCGTAACAACTGCGTCATCGGCCCGCGGCTCGCGGGCCTTTACGCATGCGGGACGATGGACTTATCGAAGCCGTAGCCCCAGATAATGTCCGGTGTCCGGTATAATGTAGCCCGGCCGCGGGCATAACGGCGCAAAAGCGGCGGGAGAAAGTCCAAGATGGCCTCTGCAGCGGAACAACTGGCAGCCAATCTCAATTTCGGTGCGTTCGCCAAAGCCGACGAACTGAAGAAGCGCATCTGGTTCACCTTGGGCGCGCTGCTCGTTTATCGGCTCGGGACCTACATCCCGCTGCCCGGCATCGATCCCAACATCTGGGAGCAGGTGTTCCGCTCCCAGGCGGGCGGCATCCTCGGCATGTTCAACATGTTCGCCGGCGGCGGCATTCACCGCATGGCGATCTTCGCGCTGAACATCATGCCGTACATCTCGGCCTCCATCATCATCCAGCTCCTGACCACCGTCTCGCCGCAGCTCGAGGCGTTGAAGAAGGAAGGCGAGTCCGGCCGCAAGCTGCTGAACCAGTACACCCGCTATCTCACGGTGATCCTGGCCGCGTTCCAGTCCTACGGCATCGCGGTGGGCCTCGAAGGCGCCGGCAACGTCGTCAGCGACCCCGGCATGTTCTTCCGCCTGTCCACGGCGATCACGCTGACCGGCGGCACCATGTTCTTGATGTGGCTGGGCGAGCAGATCACCTCGCGCGGCATCGGCAACGGCATTTCGCTGATCATTCTCTCCGGCATCGTCGCCGAGCTGCCCGCGGCGCTCGCCAACATGCTCGAGCTCGGCCGTCAGGGTGCGATGTCGACCGGCCTGATTCTGGTCGTCATCATCATGGCGGTGGCCGTGATCGCCTTCATCGTGTTCGTGGAGCGCGCCCAGCGCCGGCTCCTGATCCAGTATCCGAAGCGCCAGGTCGGCAACAAGATGTTCGAGGGGCAGTCTTCGCATCTGCCGCTCAAGCTCAACACCTCGGGCGTGATCCCGCCGATCTTCGCGTCCTCATTGCTGCTGCTGCCGACCACGGTTGCGAACTTCAACGCGGGCAGTGGGCCGGAATGGTTCCAGTGGATCAACACCCAGCTCGGCCACGGCCGTCCGCTCTTCCTGATCATGTATCTGGCGTTGATCGTGTTCTTCGCCTTCTTCTACACCGCGATCGTGTTCAATCCGACCGAGACTGCGGACAATCTGAAGAAGCACGGCGGCTTCATTCCGGGTATCCGTCCGGGCGAGCGTACCGCGGAATATATCGACTACGTGCTGTCGCGCATCACCGTGCTCGGCGCGGTCTATCTGGCGATCGTCTGCTTGATCCCGGAAATCCTGATCTCCTACGCGTCGGTGCCGTTCTACTTTGGCGGCACTTCGCTGCTGATCGTCGTCAGCGTCACCATGGACACGGTGGCGCAGGTACAGGGCTATCTCCTGGCGCATCAGTACGAAGGTCTGATCCGGAAGTCGAAGCTGCGCGGCCGGCGCCGTTAAGCGCGGCGTCCTCTCGGGCGGCGCAATTGCGCCGCCGATTCGCCGCGCGTGCAACGCGCGCGGACGACGAGCCGGCCATTCGGTCGCCTCGGCAGAGCCGCTCTTAGTGTCGTGCAAGCACTGATCTCAAAGGCTTCTTGGCGTCCGGCCATTTGCTCCCCTATGATATGGGTAGCGGTGCGGCGCTGATTATGATTTGCACTGTAACTGGACTTCAAAACACAGGTGCGCGACGTATCGCGCACCAATCGGGGGGCGTACGCCGATGAGAATTATACTTCTGGGGCCACCGGGATCGGGCAAGGGCACCCAGGCGCAGCGACTGGTGCAGCGCTATGGCATCGTCCAGCTCTCGACCGGTGAGATGTTGCGTGCAGCAGTGGCGGCCGGAACGCCGGTCGGTCTCAAGGCCAAGGAGATCATGGCCAGCGGCGGTCTCGTGCCAGATGATGTCGTGGTCGGAATCATCTCCGACCGGATCGATCAGCCGGACGCCAAAAACGGTTTCATCCTCGACGGTTTCCCGCGGACCGTGCCGCAGGCCGAGGCGCTGGATGAGTTGCTCAAGCACAAGCATTTCAAGCTCGACGCCGTGATCGAGCTCCGCGTCAACGAGAGCGCGCTCCTGAACCGCGTCGAGACCCGCGTCGCCCAGATGCGCGAGCGCGGGGAGGAGGTCCGGCTCGACGACACCCCGGAGGTCCTGACCAAGCGACTCGCCAGCTACCGCAACCAGACGGAACCGCTGATTCACTACTATTCCGAGCGGCGGAAGCTCTCGACCATCGACGGCATGATGGCCATCGATGAGGTCACCCGCGCCATCCATCGCCTGCTCCTGGCGCTCGGGGCGGTCGAGCCCAAGGTGCACGGCAAGGCGCATGGCAAGGCCCGCGCCCGGAGCGCGGCCAAGGCGGGCCCAGCCAAAAAGGCCAAGGCGGCGAAGAAATCGGCCAAAAAGCCGGCGAAGACGACCAAAAAGGCCGCCAAATCCAGGAAAGCGGCCAAGAAGGCCGTGACGGGTCCCAAGAAAGCGGCCAAGAAGACCGTGAAGAAGAAGGCAGCTAAAAAGACCGCCAGGAAGGCTGTCAAAAAAGGTGCCAAAAAGGCCGCAAAAAAGGTCACGAAAAAGCGAGCTAAGCGCTAGCAGCGGTTGACGAAAGCCCCCTGAATCCCCTAATAAGCCCCGCATCCAAGTCGGATAGTTTCAAACGATGCCGGGCCCCAGGAAGACCAGGGGTGGGCGTCGTGTTCGCGTTTGTGAACACCTGCCCGAGAAACCAAGCACTTAAAGCGCGATTCCTGACGAGGGATCGGCGACAGGAGAGAAGGCCGTGGCCCGTATTGCCGGCGTGAACATCCCGACCAACAAGCGCGTGCTGATCGCGCTCCAGTACATCCATGGCATCGGCCAGAAGATCGCCGGTGAGATCATGGAGAAGGTCAAGATCCCAGACGATCGTCGGGTCAATCAGCTCAGCGACGCCGAAGTGCTTCAGATCCGCGAAGTGATCGACCGCGACTATCTCGTCGAGGGCGATTTGCGTCGTGAGGTCGGCATCAACATCAAGCGTCTGATGGACCTCGGCTGCTACCGCGGCCTGCGCCATCGTCGTGGTCTGCCGGTGCGTGGCCAGCGTACCCACACCAATGCGCGCACGCGCAAGGGTCCGGCCAAGGCGATCGCCGGCAAGAAGAAGTAAGTTTTCGCATCCAATCACGGCGTGTGGCGACCCGGGGATGACCCGTTCGCCACACGCCTTTCGTTCCACAGGTGTAGCCGCTGGCATTACGGCGGCGTTTGAGATCTTCAGGAAAGGTAATCTATGGGCAAGGAAGCCACCCGCGTTCGTCGTCGTGAGCGCAAGAACATCGCCTCCGGCGTCGCGCACGTGAACTCGTCGTTCAACAACACGACCATCACCATCACCGACGCGCAGGGCAACACGATTGCATGGTCCTCCGCCGGCACGATGGGCTTCAAGGGTTCGCGCAAGTCGACCCCGTATGCCGCACAGGTTGCCGCTGAGGACGTGTCGAAGAAGGCGCAGGAACACGGCATGCGCACGCTGGAAGTCGAAGTCGCCGGTCCCGGTTCGGGTCGCGAATCGGCGCTCCGGGCGCTCCAGGCCGCGGGCTTCACCGTCACCTCGATCCGCGACGTGACCACGATCCCGCACAACGGTTGCCGTCCCCGTAAGCGTCGGCGCGTTTGATACCAGATTGCGGGCGCATTGGCGCCCGCGATGACTTTTTGCAAAGCCGTGGAAATGATCTGCGGCCTTTCTCCAACGCCAGTGCCTGCCACAGCAGTCTGACTGGCCTGTATGGGTGAAACAGTGACGATCCAGAAAAATTGGCAAGAACTGATTCGGCCGAACAAGCTGCAGGTGCAGCCCGGCAGCGATCCGGCCCGTTTCGCGACCATCGTCGCCGAGCCGCTCGAGCGCGGTTTCGGCCAGACGCTCGGCAACGCGCTGCGCCGCATCCTGCTGTCCTCGCTCCAGGGCGCGGCGGTGCAGTCGGTGCACATCGACGGCGTGCTGCACGAGTTCTCCTCGATCGCGGGCGTCCGTGAGGACGTCACCGACATCGTGCTCAACATCAAGGACATCTCGATCAAGATGCAGGGCGAAGGCCCCAAGCGCATGGTCGTCAAGAAGTCCGGCCCGGGCGTCGTCACCGCCGGCGACATCCAGACCGTGGGCGACGTCGTCGTACTCAATCCCGACCTGCAGATCTGCACGCTCGACGAGGGCGCCGAGATCCGCATGGAGTTCACGGTCGCAACCGGCAAGGGCTACGTTCCCGCCGAGCGCAACCGTCCCGAGGACGCGCCGATCGGCCTGATCCCGGTCGACAGCCTGTACTCGCCGGTCCGCAAGGTTTCCTACAAGGTCGAGAACACCCGCGAGGGCCAGATCCTCGACTACGACAAGCTGACCATGACGATCGAGACAAACGGCGCGCTGACGCCGGATGATTCCGTGGCCTACGCCGCGCGCATCCTGCAGGATCAGCTCAACGTGTTCGTCAACTTCGAAGAGCCGCGCAAGGAAGTCGCCCAGGAGATCATCCCGGACCTCGCCTTCAACCCGGCCTTCCTCAAGAAGGTGGACGAGCTCGAGCTGTCGGTACGTTCGGCCAACTGCTTGAAGAACGACAACATCGTCTACATCGGCGACCTCGTGCAGAAGTCGGAAGCCGAAATGCTCCGCACTCCGAACTTCGGCCGCAAGTCGCTGAACGAGATCAAGGAAGTGCTGGCCCAGATGGGTCTGCATCTCGGCATGGAAGTGCCGGGCTGGCCGCCGGAGAACATCGACGAGCTCGCCAAGCGCTTCGAGGATCACTACTAGGACTTCGTCGTTCCGGGGCGATGCGCGAGCATCGAACTGTGGTGCGCAATTGCGCACCTGAGAACCTCGAGATTCCGGGTTCGGCTCTGCGAGCCGCCCCGGAATGACTAACTGGGCGAACGCAGGCGGCCCACCTGAGCAACATGTCCGACGAACCGTCGCGGCAGTTTCAACGTAAGGAATAGTTACATGCGTCACGGCAAGGTTCATCGTAAGCTCAACCGCACCGCCGAGCATCGCCGCGCGATGTTCGCCAACATGTGCGCCGCGCTGATCAAGCACGAGCAGATCGTCACCACGCTGCCGAAGGCGAAGGAATTGCGTCCGATCGTCGAGAAGCTGATCACCCTCGGCAAGAAGGGCGGGCTATCCATGCGCCGCCAGGCCATCTCCGAGATGCGCGACAAGGATCAGGTCAGGAAGTTGTTCGACGTCTTGGCGCCCCGCTACAAGGATCGCCAGGGTGGCTACACCCGCATCATCAAGGCCGGCTTCCGCTACGGCGACAATGCGCCGATGGCCGTGATCGAGTTCGTCGACCGCGACGTCGATGCCAAGGGCCAGGACTCTGGCCCGGTGCAGGAAAAGGAAGCCGAGGCGGCGTAAGCCGACCGGCAGAGAGTTTTCAGAAAGCGGCGTCCTCGGGCGCCGCTTTTTTGTATGGCGCGGCGGCATCTCATGCCGCGCATCGCTTCGTTGAACGCGATTCCGGCCGGGGGGCTCTCGATGAGGATTGTGTCAGGGATTGCGCTGGCGCTGTTGATGTCACCGGCCTCTGGCGAGACGCTGGTCGAGCGCGGCGCCTATCTCGCTGGCAGCGTGATGGTTTGCCACAACTGTCACACGCCGCGAGGACCGCAAGGGCTCGATCTCTCGCGCGCGCTCTCCGGCGGCAGCCAGGTATTTGACGAGCCCGCCTTCAAGGTCTCTGGCTCCAACATCACGCCGGACAAGGACACCGGCATCGGCAACTGGACCGACGCGGACCTGAAGCGGTTTCTCGTCAGCGGCGTCAGGCCGAACGGAACCAGGGTCGCGCCGATCATGCCGACCGCGTTCTACACGGTGCTCACGGCCCGCGATCTCGACGCGCTGGCGGCTTACTTGCGCTCGGTGCCGGCCGTGCACCACGATACGCCGGCACCGGAATACAGAAGCGCGCTGAAGCCGGAGACGCCGACCTATGCCGGCAAGCGGGCGAACGAGCCTGAACTCGCCGACAGGCTCGCGCGCGGCCGCTATCTCCTGACCATCGCCCATTGCCTGGAATGCCACACACCGGAAGGCCCGTCTGTCGTGCACGATTTCGCTGGAGCGAGCGGCAAGGGCGGCCGGACATTCAAGGGGCCGTGGGGCGAATCCGTCTCCGCCAACATCACCGTGGATACAGCCGCGGGCATCGGTGGGTGGAGTGACGACGAAATCAAACGTGCGATTACGCAAGGCATCGCACGCGACGGCCACAAACTGAAGCCGCCGATGGCCTATGCTGCCTATGCCAGCATGACGGCCCAGGATCTCGATGCCATCGTCGCGTTTCTCAGGACGCTTCCGCCTCGCAACTGATCCCTCACGCGTCGGTGAGGGGCGATTGCGCCCGCCCGCGCAGCGCACGATATCTCCGTCAGCTTCAATGGAGACATCGCATGAACATCGACCTTTCCGGTAAGACCGCCCTCGTGACCGGCTCGACCGCCGGCATCGGCCACGCCATTGCCAAAGGCCTTGCCGTCGCCGGTGCGAGCGTCGTGATCAACGGACGCGGCCAGGACAAGGTCGATGCGGCCGTGCGCAAGCTGGAGGGCGCGGGGGCCAAGGTCCGCGGCATCGCCGCCGACGTCTCGACCGCTGCGGGCTGCAAGGCGCTGGCCGCGGCGCTGCCGGACGTCGACATCCTCATCAACAATGCTGGCATCTTTGAGCCGAAAGACTTTTTCGACATTCCGGACGAGGACTGGAGCCACTTCTTCGAGGTCAACGTGATGAGCGGCGTGCGTCTCTCGCGCGCGTATATGCAGGGCATGCTCAAGCGCAACTGGGGCCGAATCGTCTTCATCTCGTCCGAGTCCGGGCTCAACATCCCCGTCGAGATGATCCACTACGGCATGAGCAAGACGGCCCAGCTCTCGGTCGCGCGCGGCCTGGCGCAGCTCACACGCGGCACCGGCGTCACCGTCAATTCCGTGCTGCCGGGCCCGACAATGTCGGAGGGCGTCGAGACGTTCGTGAAGGATCTTGCCAAGCAGAACGGCCAGTCAGTCGATGAGGCCGCGGCCAATTTCGTCAAACAACATCGCCCAAGCTCGCTGCTCCAGCGCTTCGCCAGCGTCGATGAGATCGCCAACATGGTGGTCTATGTGGCCTCGAAGCAAGCCTCCGCGACCAACGGTGCGGCGTTGCGTGCCGAGGGCGGCATCGTCAACACCATCGCCTGAGGCCTGCGTATGCCGGCCTATGTGATTTCCGAGGTCGAGGTGCGCGACAGAGCCGCGATGGAGGCCTATCGCACGCTGGCCGCAGCGACCATCGCGCAATATGGCGGCCGCTATCTCGTGCGCGGCGGCGCCGCCGAGCTCGCCGAAGGCAACCTTCAGCCGAAGTCCATCATCATCGTCGAATTTCCTTCGATGGCGCGGCTCAAGGAATGGTATGCCTCGGCCGAGTATGCCGAGGCGCTGAAGCTGCGGCAGACGGCGCTGGAGCGTCGGCTGCTGTTCGTCGAGGGCGTGGCGCCGTAGACAAGCCCGGGCATGACGGAGTGAGGGGCTGCTACCACCCCTCCAACACGATCTTGCCGCGCGACTTGCCGCTTTCGAGCAGCGCATGCGCGCGCTTGAGATTGACCGCGTTGATCGTGCCAAAGGTCTGGTCGAGCGTGGTGCGCAGCACGCCCTTGTCGATCAGGTCGGCGACGTCGTTGAGCAGATGATGCTGCGCGATCATGTCGGCGGTCTGGAATGAGGAGCGCGTGAACATCGATTCCCAGTGCACCGAGATCGCCTTGCCCTTGAACGCGCTCATGGTGAATTCCGGGGGATCGTCGATCAGGCCGAACTTGCCCTGCGGTGCCATCAACTCTGCGATCGCCTTGTAGTGCTGGTCGGTGAAGGTGAGGCTCGCCACCAGCGCGACGGGCGGCAGCTTGAGCTTCTCGATCTGCTCCTTCATCGGTTGGCCGTGATCGATCACCGCATGCGCGCCGAGATCGAGGCACCATTTTTGCGATTCCGGCCGCGTCGCTGTCGCCAGCACCGTCAGTCCGGTGAGGCGGCGGGCGAGCTGGATCAGGATCGAGCCGACACCGCCGGCGCCGCCCGTGATCAAGAGCGTGCGCGGATCGACACTCTTGCCGGGCACCGCACTGAGCCGGTCGAACAACAACTCCCAGGCGGTGATGGAGGTGAGGGGAAGGGCGGCGGCCTGCGCGAACGACAGGCTCTGCGGCTTGTTGCCGACGATGCGCTCGTCGACGAGATGGAATTCGGAATTGGTACCCTGGCGCAGGATCGAGCCGGCGTAAAATACCTCGTCGCCCGGCTTGAACAAGGTGACCTCGGGACCGACGGCGTCGACCACGCCGGCCGCGTCATAGCCCAGAATCTTCGTTTCCCCCTCCGGCGGGGCGGCGCGCTTGCGCACTTTGTAATCGACCGGATTGGCCGAGATCGCCTTCACGGCGACGCGGATGTCGCGCCCGCCGGGCTCGGGCTTTGCGGTCTCGAAATCGATCAGCGCGTCCTGATCCTCGATCGGAAGCGATTTCTTGTAGCCGACGGCCTTCATGGCGTGTCTCCTTCAGATAGCGTTGCAGATGCCGGGTCCCGGGTTCGCGTTTTCGCGCGCCCCCGGGACGACAAGCGAGACCTAGAACGCGAACTGCGTCCGCATCGCGACCGCATCGAACTTCGAGCCGACATCGGCGGTCGAGACCGGCGAGGCCTGCCTCGACACCGTGCCATGCAGATAGTCCAGCATGAAACGGACGTTGCCGTTGACATACCAGTTCAGCGCCGCCGTGTAGACGGTCTGCCGGCCGCCTGCGATGCCGGTGGCGGTCCCGAGCTGATCGTTGAGGTCGACCGTGGAGAAGCGTCCCGCGATTTCCCACGCGCCCCAGCCGCCGCCCTCGAGCGAGAACGGGTGCGCCGGCTTGACGCCGCCATAGGCCGCATTCGCCGCATTATAGCTGCGACCCTCGCCTGTGAGCACGTAGCCGGCCTGCGCGTAGCCGCCCTGGAATTTGAGGCTCGGCGCTCCCAGCGGCGGCAGGCCGGTATTGGCGCTGCGATCGATGTTGTACCAGAAATACTCACCTTGCAGGATCAGCGGTCCATAAGTGGCGGCGGCTTCGACGCTGTAGACCTGCGCGCCGGAGGCATTGGCGATTGCGCCGGTCGTAGCCAGTGCCGTGGGATCGATGCGCAGTTCTGGACGGTCGCTCAGCGTCACCGTCTGTGCGCCCGTCACCAGATTGCGCGTCGGCTGGATCAGCCATTCGGCATTGCCGCCGAGATGGACTGAGTAGTCCTTGCCGCTGACGACCTGGCCGGCGACACGGGCGACCGCGCCGTATTGTTCCGTGGTGCCGTTCGGCGCAACGCTTGAGGCTGAGTGGATCGCACCGGTGGCGGGACCGGTGACATAGGCGCCGGCCCAGAACACGTCGTTGTACCAGCGCGTGCCGACCGCCGAACGGAAGTCGCCCGCAGCGATGCTGGTGGCGAAGATGCCGGCCGAGGCGCGCTCCATGAAAATGATATCGTTGGAGCTCGTGGCCTCATCGAGAGTGTAGGGCAGGTCCATGATGCCGCCTTCGATGGCCATCTTGCCGCCGAACGGTTTCAGGCCGGTATAGCTGAGATAGGCGTTCTCGACGCCGGAGACGCCGCCGCCGGGCAGCGAACCTGGAGCTGTGCCCCCAAATCCGTCGGAGGAGCCGCCGAAGTCGTAGACCAGCGCGAAGTTCCAGTCGTGGAAGAACTTGCCGGCGAGACCGATGCGCGCGCGGCGGACGTTCTCGCCGCTGTCGAGCTTCTGCGGCACGGTTGCCGCCGTGTTGGGCCGATAGTCATAGCCGCCGACGTCCCAATGCAGGCGGCTTGTGATCCCGACGCAATTTGCCCCATCGGCAGTGCAGATGGTGGGCCGGTTGTTCGGCATCGTCACGACCACGCCGGAGGCGGGCGCCGGTCCCTTGAGCGGGATCGCCGCATTGGCGTTGGCGACGACGGCCTTCGCTTCGGAACGCGCTTCGGCTTTCGCCTCCGCCTTCGCCTCATGCCTGGCCTTCGCTGTCGCCGCGGTATTCGCGGCGGTCTGGCTCTGGAGCTTGTCGAGCTTCTGCTCCAGCATCTTCAACTGCCGCTTCAGGAGCGCGATCTCCTGGTCGCTGCTGCTGGCCGATTGGGCCTGGGCCTGCGAGGCTGCTAGTGCGCCGGCGAGACCAATCGCCGTGGCTGCAATTCTTCTCCTGCTCACGTCATGACTCCATCGTTTGACGAACTTCCCCAAGTCGCTGGCGGAGAGTCTAGGTATGATCGATGACTGCCCCGCGACGCTGCGCCCGGTTGCGCGGTTCCCACTGATGCAAATTCGCCGCAACCGAATCCGCCTTGCACAACCATGCAAGATGACGCACATCGTGCCAATCGGCAGCCCCGGCAAATTGCTATTTCGCACGCAGAGCTTGCAGGCCGGACACACCAAAAAGGGGGCCGAATATGCCGCCGGGCGCCCTTCTATTGGGGGGCGAACGCGCCTATATTCCGGCGTCTTTTCCAAGAGGTAGGAATGTTTCGATCGACCTGGGCCGCCGTCGTCACGGCACTGTGCATAGCCTTTTCGGCCAACTTCAATCCGGCCGCCGCGCAGGACCGCCGTGTGCCGTCCTCGCCTGCCGAACTGCGGCTGTCCTATGCGCCGATCGTGCAGCGGGTGCAGCCGGCGGTCGTCAACGTCTATGCCGCCAAGGTGGTGCAGAACCGCAATCCGCTGCTCGACGACCCGATCTTCCGCCGCTTCTTCGGCGTGCCCGGCCAGCAGCAGGAGCAGGTACAGCGCTCGCTTGGTTCGGGCGTGATCGTCGATCCGTCCGGGCTCGTTGTCACCAACGTCCATGTCATCGAAGGCGCCGACCAGGTCAAGGTGTCGCTGTCGGACAAGCGTGAGTTCGAGGCCGAGATCGTGCTGAAGGACTCTCGCAGCGATCTCGCGGTGCTGCGGCTGAAGGACACCAAGGAGAAGTTTCCGGCTCTCGAATTCACCAATTCGGACGAGCTGCTGGTGGGCGACGTCGTGTTGGCGATCGGCAATCCCTTCGGCGTCGGCCAGACCGTGACGCACGGCATCATCTCGGCCTTGGCGCGCACGCAGGTCGGTATCACCGACTACCAGTTCTTCATCCAGACCGACGCGGCGATCAATCCCGGCAATTCCGGCGGCGCGTTGGTCGACATGAACGGCAGGCTCGCGGGCATCAACACCGCGATCTATTCGCGCTCCGGCGGCTCGCAGGGCATCGGCTTCGCGATCCCCGCCAACATGGTGCGCGTCGTCGTCGCCTCCGCCAAGGGTGGCGGCAAGGCGGTGAAGCGGCCTTGGCTCGGCGCGAAGTTGCAGGCGGTGACGCCGGAGATCGCCGAGAGTCTCGGCCTGCGTTCGCCGACCGGTGCGCTGGTCGCAAGCGTCGTTCCGAACGGACCGGCGGCCAAGGCCGGGCTGAAATCCTCCGACCTGATCGTCTCCATCGACGGCCAGACCGTGGATGATCCCAACGCCTTCGACTATCGCTTCGCCACACGGCCGCTCGGCGGCTCGGCGCAGATCGACGTGCAGCGCGGCGGCAAGCCGGTCAAGCTGACGGTGGCGCTGGACGCCGCGCCCGATACCGGCCGCAACGAGCTCGTCATCACCGCGCGCTCGCCTCTCCAGGGCGCGAAGGTCTCGACCATCACTCCGGCGCTCGCCGACGAGCTGCATCTGGACGCCGACACCGAAGGCGTTGTGGTCACCGATCTCGGCGGCGACAGCGCCGCCGCGAATGTGGGCTTCCAGAAAGGCGACGTTATCCTGGCGGTCAACAACCAAAAGATCAGCAAGACCAGCGACCTCGAAAAGGCGGCGGCCGAGCGCCAGCGCATCTGGCGCATCACGTTGGTGCGCGGCGGTCAGCAAATCAACGTCACGCTGGGCGGATGAGTCCGAAGCGACCACAGGAGACGCCAACTCTCTTCGCCGCGGCGGGGCTCGATCACGAGGCTCCGCATCCGCTGCCGGATCGGCTGCGTCCGCGCGCGCTCTCGGAGGTCGTCGGCCAGGATCACATCCTGGGTCCCGACGGCGCGCTGACGCGCATGCTGGAGACGCGTACGCTGGGCTCGCTGGTGTTCTGGGGCCCGCCAGGCACCGGCAAGACCACGGTGGCGCGGCTGCTCGCGGACGCCACCGATCTGCATTTCGAGCAGATCTCCGCGGTGTTCTCAGGGGTCGCCGATTTGAAGAAGGCCTTTGAGGCCGCGCGTGCACGCCGCGAGATGGGCAAGGGCACGCTGCTGTTCGTCGACGAGGTGCATCGCTTCAACCGCGCCCAACAGGATTCCTTTCTGCCCGTCATGGAAGACGGCACGGTGGTGATGGTCGGCGCCACCACCGAAAACCCGTCCTTTGAGCTCAACGCGGCGCTTCTGTCCCGGGCGCGTGTGCTGGTGTTTCGCTCGCTCGACGCGGTCGCGATCGAAAAGCTGTTTGCTCATGCCGAGGAGGTCGATTGCCGCAAGCTGCCGCTCGACGATGAAGCGCGCGCCGTGCTGGTGCGCATGGCCGACGGCGACGGCCGCGCGTCGCTGACGCTCGTCGAGGAAGTCTGGCGTGCCGCGCGCAAGGACGAGATTTTCGACGCCGCGCAGTTGCAGGAGATTTTGCAGCGCCGCGCGCCGATCTACGACAAGTCGGCCGATGGCCACTACAATTTGATCTCGGCACTGCATAAGTCGGTGCGGGGCTCCGATCCCGATGCCGCGCTGTATTATCTCGCGCGCATGCTGGATGCCGGCGAGGACCCGCTGTTTCTGGCCCGCCGCGTCGTGCGCATGGCGGTCGAGGATATCGGGCTTGCCGATCCGCAGGCGCTGGTCATCGCCAACGCCGCCAAGGACGCCTTCGACTTTCTCGGCCATCCCGAAGGCGAGCTCGCGATCGCGCAGGCGGTGGTCTATCTCGCCACCGCACCGAAATCGAACGCCGTCTACACCGCCTTCGGCACGGCGATGCAGGTCGCAAAGCAGGCCGGCTCGCTGCTGCCGCCGAAACACATCCTCAACTCGCCGACCAAGCTGATGAAGTCGGAAGGCTACGGCGCATCTTACGAATACGACCAAGACGCCCCCGACGCCTTCTCCGGCCAGGACTACTTTCCGGAAGCCCTGGGCCGCCAGACCTTCTACGACCCGCCCGACCGCGGGTTCGAGCGGGAGATCAGGAAACGGCTGGATTATTGGGCCAAGTTGCGGAAGGAGCGGGGTGGGACCTAGCTCTTTGGGCTTGCTGCAGGGTTCGATTTACGGTTTACGTAACGCGTAATTCACGCTAGTCCGGCCAAGAAATCGCAATGCCCCGCACGCCCATACATCCCGGTGAACACCTTGCCGAAGAACTGCGACAACTCGGCATCTCCGCCGCAGAACTCGCGCGTCAGGTCGATGTACCCGTGAACCGGATCACCGGCATCATCAATGGACAGCGCGGCATCACGGCCGATACGGCGTTGCGTCTTGGTCACTGGTTCGACACCAGCCCGCAGTTCTGGATGAACCTGCAGCAGCAATATGAGCTGCGCCTCGCGGAAGAAGAGGTGGGGGCGCAGGTTGCGTCGCTGCCGCGCCGCGCGACGGTGCAGTCGACACGAAAGCTTGGAAAAACCGCATGAGCCGCCGCATCAAGAGAATGAACCCAAAACCTCGCGAGCGCGATGAGCGCAAGGAGGCGCGCCCGTTCAAGGCGCGCAGCGCGAAGCCAGCTGGGCCACGGCCGGGTGGCAAGCCCGGCGCGAAGCCGCCGCGCTTTGCGAGCGAGCGCGTCGAGCGGCGCGTGCCCAAAGCCGAACCGGAGAAGGTTGCGCCGGCAGAGTCCGTCGAGGCATTGCTGCCGACCAAGGTGCAGACCGTCAAGGTGACGGCCGACGAGAACAACATGCGCGTCGATCGCTTCCTTGAAGCGCACTTTCCCGGCCTGTCGTTCTCCCACATCCAGCGCGTCGTTCGCAAAGGCGAGCTGCGCGTCGACGGCAAGCGCGTCGACAGCAAGGACCGCCTGGAGGAGGGCCAGAGCGTCCGCATTCCGCCGCTGAAGCTCGACACGCCGAAGGCGCCCAACCCGCAGTCGGAGGCGGCGCAAAAGACGCTTGCCGCGCTGAAGGAGATGACGATTTACGAGGACGACGACGTTCTCGTGCTGAACAAGCCGGCCGGGCTTGCCGTGCAGGGCGGCTCGGGCATGACGCGACACATCGACCAGATGCTGGAGGTGATGCGCGATTCCAAGGGCCAGAAGCCGCGCCTCGTGCACCGCATCGACAGGGAGACGTCGGGCTGTCTCCTGGTCGCCAAGACCCGCTTTGCCGCCTCGCATCTGACCGGCGCGTTCCGTTCGCGGTCGGCACGAAAAACCTATTGGGCCTTGGTGCCCGGGCTGCCGAAGCCGAAGCAGGGCCGCATCTCGACATTCCTTGCCAAGGAGGAGAGCGAGGACGACACCATCATGCGCATCGCTCAGCATGGCGACGAGGGCGCGAGCCACGCGATAACGTATTATGCGGTGGTCGAGACCGCCGGCAACAAGCTCACCTGGGTGTCGCTGAAGCCGGTGACCGGGCGGACCCACCAGCTGCGCGCCCACATGGAACATATCGGCCACCCCATCGTCGGCGATCCCAAATACTTCAACATCGAGAACTGGCAACTCCCGGGCGGCCTGCAAAACCGGCTGCACCTGTTGGCGCGCCGCATCGTCATCCCGCATCCGCGCGGCGGCTTCATCGATGCCACCGCGCCTTTGCCGCAGCACATGCAGCAGTCGTGGAACCTGCTTGGGCTCGATGCAAGCAGATTTGATCCGATCGAGAACGCGCCTGAAGAGTAAGTAGAGGCGCGAACCAGTAGGCGCGCGGCTAGCCACATTCTCCGCTGTCATCGCCCGACTTGATCGGGCGATCCAGTATTCCAGAGGCGGTAATGGATACGGAGAAGCCGCAGCGTACTGGATGCCCCGGTCAAGCCGGGGCATGACAGCGGTGGGTTCAATTCCGAAACTGCTCCAGAAACATCCGCAGGCTATCGTGCGGGCTCTCGACATCCGTGATCAACCAGCCCTCGGGCCCGCTGACCAGGATGAAGTTCAGAGTCACCGGCCGGCCGCAGTTGTCGAAATTCGCCGCGACATAGGTCTTGTCGTACTGCCTGCGAATGACCGCGATAGCGACGGGGCCGAGCTTCCAGCTCGGGCTCTGCACCAGGAAATCGTAGGGCTCGACCCGCAGCGCTGACCACATCTTGCGTAAGGAGGGGTCGAAGAATTGCCGGGCGGTGGCGGCATCCCGCGGCAGGCCTTTCGAGAGCTCCGGCGTGCCCTGGCCATAATGGGCGTAGACGTTGCGGACCACCGATTCCGGAGTCCGAAAGCCGGCCTGCGCCGCGGTCGGCAAAAACCCGGCTAGCAGAGCCACAATGCCCGCAAGTTCCCTCATGCCTCCCGCTCGCTTTATCGGCCGCCGGTCTTACCTTACAAGCCTAGCATTGAGTGATCGGGGCCGAAAACCAGATGCGCGAATTGTTCGATGAAGCTGCGGGGCGATCCCCGCTTGATCCGCAGGAATTGGTCCGCCAGGCCGCGCGCGTGCCGTTGCGCAAGCGCTTCTACAAGGAGGTGGGGGTGGCCGAGGCTGAGGGCGGCTTTGCCATCACGCTTGACGGCAAGGCGATCCGCACACCGTCCGGCCGCCAGGTGATCATCCCATCGCGAGACCTCGCCGATGCGGTGGCTGCGGAATGGGCGGATCAGGACGAGACGATCAAGCCCATGACCATGCCGCTGACGCGGATCGCCAACAGTGTGGTCGAGGGCGTCGTCGACCGCGTCGATCTCGTCACGGACGACCTTGCAAAATACCTCCAGTCCGATCTGCTGTTCTATCGCGCCGGCCATCCCGAGGGACTTGTCGCCCGCGAGGCCGCGCATTGGGACCCCGTGCTGTTCTGGGCCGCGGAGACGCTGGGGGCGCACTTCATCCTGTCCGAAGGCATCATGCATGTGACGCAGCCGGATGAGGCTGTGCGAGCCGCGCGTGCGGCACTGCCGGGGGATGCCTGGTCGGTCGCCGCCCTCCACGTGATCACCACCCTGACCGGCTCGGCACTGCTGGCGCTGACGCTTGCTCATGGCGTGCGCGACGCCGACCAGGTCTGGGCGGCAGCTTATGTCGATGAGGACTGGAACGCCGAGAAATGGGGCGTGGATGAAGAAGCGGCCGCGCGCCGCGCCGCCCGACTGAGGGATTTCAAGGCTGCGGTCCAGGTCCTGGCGGCGGTAAAGCCGCCCTCGGCCGAAGGTCCTTAACGAGAGGTTTACGACGCAGGCGTTAGGGTGGCCCGTGCTCCTGGGCCCCTCGCGATGCCGACGCCGATAAGCTCGATCCTTCCCGTCAGTGCTGCCAGCCCCGTGGCTGACGCGGCGACGCCGGATCTTGTGCTGCAGGCCGGCAGCGTGGTCGACGCAAGAGTCGTCAGCGTGCTCGCCGACAATCTGGTGCGGATCGCGATCGCCAATCTCTCGATGGATGTGATGTCTGAGGTGTCGCTGACACCAGGCCAAAATCTCCAGCTTGCGGTGTCGCAGAACGGCGGCACCATCCGGCTCGCCGTCATGGGCGGGGCAGGTGAGGCGGCCGCCGATCAGGTCACGCTGACGCCGGCTGCGGCCTCGCTGGTGGATAGCCCACCGATTGCGCCGTCAGCGGGTACGGCGCGCAATACCCTGACTCCGTCCGAACAGGCTGCTGTCGCGACGGCCTCTGCCGAGGCCGCGACGAAACAGGGCAGCCAGGCGCCCCTGTTCGCCAATCTGGCCGCGGTCGTCACCGGTAGCGATCTTCCGGCAGGGCTGAAGCAGGCGATGCTGGGCGTGCTGGCGCAACAGACGCCGCTCAACGCCGGACTCGATGGCGGCGACATCGAATCCGCCTTTCAGAAGTCCGGGCTGCTCCTCGAAGCCTCGCTCGCCGCAGGCGCGCCGCCGTCCTCCGGAACGATGCCGGATTTGAAAGCCGCGCTGCTGGTGCTGCGGCAGACGCTGGCAACGCTCGAGGCGGCGCCACAGACGCAAGGTGCCGCCCTTCCAGCTGGTACCATGGCGACACCGCAGGTCGCTGCCGCGCAGACGCAGGCTGCACAGTCCGCATTGTCCGCAACCGAACCCGAGATCGCCCAACCGCTGCAAATGCCGCGCAGCGCCAATCTCGCGGCCTCTGTGTTGGCGGACATCGCTGGCGGTGCTCCGCAGGCCGCGATGCCGCGGATCATGTCCGCAGGCCTTGCCGCGAGCCTCCTGCAAGAGATCACGCAAAACCTGCCGCGCATGACGGGCAATTTGCCGGGCTCGAACAAGGCGGTGCCTGACGGACATATTTTCGAAGCCGCCGCGCACGTGACGCCACCGCCGGTTCGCGGCGCGTTGCCGTCGCCGCAATCCATCGCCTCGCCGTCACTCGCGCCGGATACGCCGCTTGCCGCGACCGTGCACCGCCTGCTCGACGATACCGATACCGCGCTCGCACGCCAGACCTTGCTCCAGGTCGCTTCGCTCCCCGATCGCACCGACGCCAGCGGTCACAGGATCGACCCGACAGTGCCGCAGTGGAATTTCGAGATTCCGTTCGCTACGCCGCAGGGCACCGCAATGGCGCAGTTCGAGATCTCGCGCGACGGCGGCAATGAATCCGCCGATCCCGCCAAGCGCGCCTGGCGCGCGCGATTCACGCTCAATGTCGAGCCGGCCGGCCCCGTGCACGCTTTGATTACCCTGAACGGCGACACGACTTTCGTGCGGATGTGGGCGGAGCGGCCGGCGACCGCACAGCAGCTTCGCGCCGGAATCGGTGAGCTCAACCAGGCCCTGAGCAGGGCCGAGCTCAAGCCCGGCGACATCCTGGTCCGCGATGGCACCCCGCCACAGCCCGCACCGGCCCGCGCCGGTCACTTCCTGGATCGCGCCACATGAGCGACCCGTCGAAGCTTGCGATTGCACTCCACTACGAGAAGGGCAGCAACGCGCCGGTCGTCGTCGCCAAGGGCAAGGGCACGATTGGCGAAAAGATCGTCGAGATCGCCAAGGCCAACGACATCCCGATCGAGGAGAACGAGATCCTGGCCGGCGCGCTGTCCAAGGTCGAGCTCGGCGAGGAGATTCCGCCCGACCTCTACAAGGCCGTCGCCGAAGTGCTGGTGTTCGTGCTGCGGCTGTCGGGCAGGCGGTAGCTGTCATCGTTTCACCACGATAGCGGCTGCATGGTCGCGGCCATCTTCATCGTGTAAACGGACACCGCCAGTGCTTACCCGCCGTTCCACCCTCGGCCTTCTCGCCGCAGCTGCCGCTTTGCCATCGCGTGCATTCGCCCATGTCGCGCCGCCGCGCAACGAGATCCGTGACAGCCTCGCAAAGCGCTTCACCGACCTCGGCACGGCCGGGACATTCGTCGGCTACAAGGTCGAGGACTACCTGGTCGTTGCGAGCGACAAGGAGCGTTCGGGCGAGGCGAAGCTGCCGGCTTCGACCTTCAAGATTCCGAACTCGCTGATCGCGCTGGAGACCGGCGTGGTCACTGACCCCGACAAGGACGTATTTCCCTGGGATGGCGTGAAGCGTCCGATCGAGGCCTGGAATAAGGATCACACGCTGCGCAGCGCGATTCTCGTCAGCGCGGTGCCGGTCTATCAGGAGATCGCGCGTCGGATCGGGCAAGAGCGCATGCAGAAATACGTCGATCTGTTCGACTACGGCAATCGCGACATCGGCGGCGGCATCGACCAGTTCTGGCTCACCGGCGCCTTGCGCATCGATCCGGTCGAGCAAGTCGATTTCGTCGACAGGCTGCGCCGCCGTGTGCTGCCGATTTCGAAGCGCAGCCAGGATCTGGTCGCTGACATCCTGCCGGTGACCAAGATCGGCGACAGCGTCATTCGCGCCAAGTCGGGGCTGCTCGGCGCCGAGCGCGGCGAGCCGTCGCTGGGCTGGATGGTGGGCTGGGCCGAGAAGGGCGAAGCGCACACCGTGTTCGCGCTGAATATGGATTGCAAGGAGCCGCGTCTGGTCGGCGAGCGCATGCCGTTGACGCAAGCCTGCCTTGCCGAGATCGGCGCAATCTAGCGTTACCGCGCTGGCGCCGCTCGACTAGCATCCTCCGGGTCAAGAAAAAACCGGGAGGACAAAATGAACTCAACGCCGCTCTGGCTGACGTCGCTCACGCTTGCCGCCGCGGGCGGCTGGGTCGCCGCCACGATGTTTGCAGCGCCCGCCACCAGCAGGGAGCCGCGCTTTGCGCAGCTCACGATGGACCAGCTCGACGCCAAGCAGAAGCCGCTCGGCGAGCAGATCATGAAGGTCTCGAGCGTCGGCATCGGCGGGCCCTACAATCCGATGATCCGCAGCCCGGTGCTCGGCCAGCGCCTGTTCGACCTGTTCCACTATCTGCGCTGGGAAACCTCGGTCCCGACAAAACTCAACGAATTCGCGATCCTGATCATCGGGCGGCAATGGCGCTCGCAGGTCGAGTGGTATGCCCATGCGCCGCTCGCGGCGAAGGCGGGCCTGTCGCCCGACATCATCGCGGAGCTGAAGGCCAACAAGCGGCCTGCGAAGATGGCCGAGGACGAGGCTGTGGTCTACGATTTCGTCACCGAGCTCACCACGACGAAGAAGGTCGGCGACGAAACCTATGCTCGCGCGAAGAAGGTGTTCAACGACCAGCAGATCGTCGACCTCACCGTGGTCGCTGGCAATTACGTGATGGTTGCGATGCTGCTCGCAATGGCGGAGGAGACCGTGCCGCCGGATAAGCAGGAGCCGTTCAAGCCGGGCGAGCCTTGAGGTTCGTCGTTGCGAGCCCAGCTCTCTCTACGCGTCATTGCGAGCGCAGCGAAGCAATCCAGGGTGCCTCCGCGGAAAGATTCTGGATTGCTTCGCTTCGCTCGCAATGACGGAGTATGTGGCGTCGACATCGCCCTTCACGCGCTCCTCGTGGTGATGCGCGACGGCCTCAGGCCTTGTCAGCCGCCTTCTTCACCGTCAACGCCTGGTCGATCGCAAAACCGCCGATCTCGCTCATCGCCTGCGAGATCACGTCGCCCTTGCGGGCAAAGCCGGCGGAGAGAAAATCGAACTGGGTGCGCGCCAGCCGCAGCACCTCGATCGGCACGGAAATGGCGGTCTCGTTGAAGCTGTCGACTGAGGCGTGCAGCGTCTCCAGCTCGCTTGTGAGCTGGCCGATATGGCTCTCCGCGTGCTGCATCAGGCCGAGCAGGCTGCCGCGCTCGGCATCGAATGCCGCGCGCTCGGCCGCCGCGGCCGCGGTGACCTCGGCAAGCTGGCTGCGCAGCCCGTCAATTTGCTTGACCATGGCGTCGGACGCCATCTCACCGGCCTCGCGCAGTTCGCTGTTGCGCGTGTTCTCTTCGTGCTCCCGGTGATAGAGGCGTTCCGCCGACATCGCCCGCTGTGCCAGCGACTCGATCAGCGCGGCCGCGCGCAGCAGCATCTCGCCGTTCCGCCCTGACACCATGATGGCCATGCGCCGCAGGAAGTCGGTGGTTTCGGACGATGAGTTCGGCGGCAGTGGGACGACCGTCGCAGACATGAGGTGATGCTTGCAGCCGGAAATGATGACCGCCGCCGTACCGACTGAGCTCACGCAACATTCGGCGCCTGATCGCAAGCCTGGAGCAAGCCTGAATCGGCGGGTCCGGTCAACTGGCTGGCGCAGCAAATACGCTCTCGTAGCCCGGATTACGCTGCGCTCCATCCGGGCTACGCAGTTAGCCGAGGCACCGCACAATTGACCGTCAGGTATCCTTCTGCCGGCCGATCCGGCCGAGATGGGTGAAGCCGAAGCCGGCCGAGTATTTCAGGCCATAGCCCAGCGCCCGGTCGAGGCCGATATGGGCGAGCCAGATCAAGGCGATGGACAGTGTGAGCGGCGAGGCGAGGCCGAAGCCGAGCGTCAGCAGCGCGACCGGCGCCATGTAGCTGTGGGCGGCGTTGTAGACCATCGCGCCGAGTTTGGCGTCGGCCAGGTATGCCAGGAAGCTCAGATCGGGGACGAGGAAGAGCAGGGCAAAGACCGCCCAGGAGCCGTCCCAGGTCCAGTAGAGCATCACCATTCCCACAAACAGGGTCAGGCCCTCCAGCCGCAGCAGGATGTTGACGCCGCCCGTCGCCGCGCCGGTCTCGGCCGTTCCTTCGGTCATGCTCGTCTCCCAGGCAAAACTTTGAAATTCCTTGCGCTTTCCCGCTGCGGCAAGGCAGCCCTGCGGGACCGAAAGCCGCTTCCCGGCCCGCAAAATGCCGTGTTAGAACCCCGGCAATCGCATTTAGGCTAAGAACTGGCGGGAGCAAATGAAGAATATCCTGGACGCCCTTGAAGACCGTCGCGCCGGCGCAAAGCTCGGCGGCGGCGAGAAGCGCATCGAGGCGCAGCACGCCCGCGGCAAGCTGACCGCGCGTGAGCGTATCGAGCTCTTGCTCGACAAGGGATCGTTCGAGGAATTCGACATGTTCGTCGAGCACCGCTCCACCGAGTTCGGCATGGAGAAGAACAAGGTGCCCGGCGACGGCGTCGTCACCGGCTGGGGCACCGTCAACGGCCGCAAGACCTTTGTCTTTGCCAAGGACTTCACCGTGTTTGGCGGCTCGCTGTCCGAGACCCACGCGCTCAAGATCACAAAGCTCCAGGACATGGCGATGAAGGCGCGTGCGCCCATCATCGGCCTCTATGACGCGGGCGGCGCCCGCATCCAGGAGGGCGTCGCCGCGCTCGCCGGCTATTCCTACGTGTTTCGCCGCAACGTGCTCGCCTCCGGCGTGATCCCGCAGATCTCCGTCATCATGGGCCCCTGCGCCGGCGGCGACGTCTATTCGCCTGCGATGACCGACTTCATCTTCATGGTGAAGAACACCAGCTACATGTTCGTCACCGGCCCCGACGTGGTGAAGACCGTCACCAATGAGGTCGTCACGGCGGAAGAGCTCGGCGGCGCCTCGGTGCACGCCACGCGCTCCTCGATCGCCGACGGCGCCTTCGAGAACGACGTCGAGACGCTCTTGCAGATGCGGCGCCTGATCGACTTCCTGCCGTCCAACAACACCGACGGTGTGCCGGAATGGCCGAGCTTCGACGACATCGGCCGCGTCGACATGTCGCTCGATACGCTGATCCCCGACAATCCGAACAAGCCCTATGACATGAAGGAGCTGATCCTCAAGGTCGTGGACGAGGGCGATTTCTTCGAGATCGCGGACGCTTTTGCCAAGAACATCGTCACCGGCTTCGGCCGCATCGCCGGCCGCACGGTGGGCTTCGTCGCCAACCAGCCGATGGTGCTGGCCGGCGTGCTCGACAGCGACGCTTCCCGGAAGGCCGCGCGCTTCGTTCGCTTCTGCGATGCCTTCAACATCCCGATCGTCACCTTCGTCGACGTGCCGGGCTTCCTGCCGGGCACTGCGCAGGAATATGGCGGCCTGATCAAGCACGGCGCGAAACTGCTGTTCGCCTATTCGCAGTGCACCGTGCCGCTGGTCACCATCATCACCCGCAAGGCTTATGGCGGCGCCTTCGACGTCATGGCCTCCAAGGAGATCGGCGCCGACATGAACTACGCCTGGCCGACCGCCCAGATCGCGGTGATGGGCGCCAAGGGCGCGGTCGAGATCATCTTCCGCGCCGACATCGGCGATCCCGACAAGATCGCCGCGCGCACCAAGGAATACGAAGACCGCTTTCTCTCCCCCTTCATCGCCGCCGAGCGCGGCTACATCGACGACGTCATCATGCCGCACTCGACGCGGAAACGGATCGCACGGGCGTTGTCGATGCTGAAGGACAAGAAGGTGGAAACGCCGGCGAAGAAGCACGACAATCTGCCGTTGTAACGCCTCATAGCCCGGATGAGCGAAGCGACATCCGGGTTTTCCATCCAAGTCCCGCATGTCGCTTCGCTCATGCGGGCTACTGATTCTGTTTCCTGACTTGGCATCCTCGATCCAAATCGAATGACCGAAGACGACCCGACCGACGAGATCTCCGACATCGAAGCGCGGATCGAGGCTTTGGCCGAGATCGCCGAGCGGTGCCGGAAGTACATCCTGGCATCCAAGCTCGCGATCGGTGGCGGTGCTGCGCTATTGCTGATCACGATCCTCGGCTTGCTCGGGATGGGTCAGACCGCGGCGCTAGGATCGATCGCTCTGGTGCTCGGCGGGATCGTCTCGCTCGGTTCGAACGTCAGCACGCTGCGGCAGACAGAGAGCGCGATTGGTGACGCGGAGGCGCTTCGGTCTCAACTGATCAGCCGCATCGACCTTCGCGTGGTCGCCGATACTCCGATGAAGCTGGTGTAGCGCGCCAGTTTACGCGGCAGCCCTGCGTGACAGCACCTGCAACTCTTCGCGGCATTCGGCTGCAAACGCCTGAAGCTGCTCCGCGGTTTGCCGGTCGAGGATCGCCTTTGCCAACCTTTCGGCGCGGGCAAGCTGGTCTCTGAGATATGCGATGCGGGCCATGTGTCACCTTCCGCAGGGTTGATTTGATGGCTGTGAGCTTACGGCTACTGCCGGATTAGTTATGTGAGGCACGTCACACCCCACGCCGCGTCAGCGCGTCGCGTCCGCCGCAGCGAAATGCGCCATCTGGTCCGAGCGGGCCTTGGCGAAGGCCGGGCGGGCGGTGGCGCGCGCGACGTAGGCGCGGCAGGCGGCACTGTCCGCGAGCCCATCGAACTGATCGACGATGCGCAGCACGTCTGACATCAGGATGTCGGCGACGGAGAAGGTGCCTGCCAGCCATTCGCGGTTGGCCAGCACCGCCTCCATGTGCTTGAGGCGGAGTTTTAGGAAGTCGTCGACGAATTTCCACGCGGCCGTATCGCTCGGATGACCCATGAACTTCGACATCGTCCAGGGCAGGCTCGCCATCTCCACCGAATTGAGCGCGGCGAACAGCCATTCCGTGGCTTCGTTGCGGCCGCGCGGATCTGATGGCAGCAGCTTCGTGCTGAGGCCGCCGAGATGCAGCAGGATCGCGCCGCTCTCGAAGATCGAGAGATCGCCGTCGGTCAGCCACGGCACCTGCCCGAACGGCTGGTGCGCAAGATGCTCGGCGCCGCGCCCGTCGAACGGCGCGCTTGCGACGCGATAGGGCAATGCGGCCTCTTCGAGCGCCCAGCGCACCCGAAGGTCGCGCACGAAACCGCGCGGGGGCGGGGGAACCCAGTCGAAGGTGGTGAGCGTGAGGTCGGGCATGTGGTGTCTCCGTCTGCTGTTCGGGCATAGGACGGGTGAGAGATGCGCGTTCCGACACCGCTGCCAACTCTTTTTGTCGTCGGCGACACAACCGGCTAGTCTCACCCCAAACAACAGGAGGAAAATCCGATGCCGTCAGCCTTCTTCGTCGTCCGCGCCATCGTCACGGATGCCGGCAAGCGCGCCGCCTTCGACAGATGGTACGAGACGGAACATCTGCCCGACGCGGTGAAGGCTTTCGGTATTAGCAAGGCCTGGCGATTCTGGAGCCTCGACGATCCCTCACTGCATCAGGCGATGTATCAGTTCGAGAGCGAGGCTTCGCTACACGCCATGCTGAAGGGCGATGCGCTGACGCAGCTGGTGGCTGATTTCAACCGCGATTGGCCCGACGTGGCGCGCACGCGCGAGTTGCTGCTGCTGGCGCAGGAGTTCGGGAAATAGGGCATCCGGGCTACGGCGCTGCGAATCCTCCTGTCACCTGCGCAACGAACCTGAACGCGCGATTCAGCTTCGGTTCATGTCGTCACCGCGACACTTCCCCTGCATCACGGGCACGACCATCCAAGAGGAAGAAGTCATGGAGCGCCGGAATTTTTTGAAATTTGCAATCGGTGTCGCGGCCGGAGCTGCCGCGTTCACGACCGCCGCGAAGGCTGCGCCACTGGCGCCGCAGCCGCTCGGTGATGGCAGCATGCCGCAAGGCAATCCCGACGCTCATCCCGCAGTCACCAGCAGCGAAGAGGCAGCGCAGTTGAAGCCGGAGCAGGTGCACTGGCACGGCCACCACCGTCATTGGGGTTGGCGCCGCCGTCACTGGGGCTGGCATCGCCGGCGCTGGCATCGCCGCCATTGGTAAGCTTCGCGCAAGCCAGGCTTGAACGGGGGGACCGCGATCGCGGTCCCCCCGTTTTGATTCTAAACATCCCGGTGCGACGTCAGGCGCTCAAAAAGAAAATGGCCGCGCAGGCTTTCGCCGCGCGGCCATTTCGCTATGCGAGAAAAACGAGATCAGAACGGGCGGCAGCGGCCGGCGTACCAGCGGAAGCCGTAGGGGCACACGCGCGCGCGCGGCACGACCACGACAGGGGCCGGCGCAACCACGATCGGACCCGGGCGGACAACGACCGGACCGCGCATCGGGCGGCAGCCGCCATAGGCGCCGCGATACCAGCCGGGGCCGCAACCGCCGGCGGCGCTGGCCGCCTCGCTGAAACCAACGACCGCGCTGGCGAGCATCACGGCGGCAAACAGGTATTTCATTTGATCTTCCTTCTCGTCTTTGGGGGTAGGCTTTGGAGGCAGGATTGGGGCAGGCAGGAGAGGTTGGCGATTTCGGCGCACCATGAATCAAAAGACACGATTCGACACGTTAAAGTTCGCAACATGCCGACACGACGCGCCCCAAATTTGCCAATGATGACCTGAATGCGGCATGAACATTCCCCGCACGCGGCTCCGGACGACAGCAATGTCGCTAGCGGCCGAGAAAGCCCAGCACCAGCTCTTTGTACTTCTCCGGTGATTCCAGGAAGACGAGATGGCCGGTGTCCGGGATTACCTCGGCCCGCGCATTCGGCATCTTCGCGGCCAGTGCCTTCGCCAGCTCGGCGTTCTGCCCCATTTTCGCGCGCAGCGCCTCCGGCGCGTTCGGCCGGCCCGGTGCGTTGTGGTCGTCGGCCCCCATGATGAACAGCGTCGGCTCGGTGATCAGTGCGATCTCGTGCGCCACCGGCTCGCGATAGATCATCTGGCCGGAACTGACGAAGGCGCGCAGCCAGCGTGGATAGTCCGGGCTGCCCTTGATGTTGAAGCGGGTGTCGATGAACGGCGTGATCGCCTCCGCCGGCAGCTTGATCGCATAGTTGGTCTGCAGCTGCTTGCGGTAGCCATCGGCCGTGAGCTTGTCCTCGGCCTCGATGATCTTCTCGGTCGGCGTCGGCGGGACATAGAAACGGTAATCTTCCAGCCCGATTGGGGCCGTCAGAACAAGGTGAGCGACGCGGTCGGGAAAGGCGCGGGCGATGCGGACGCCCAGCATGCCGCCGAGGGAATGGGCGACGATCTCGGCCTTATCGATCTTGAGGTGATCGAGCAGCGCGATAGTGTTGCGCGCCAGATTGTCGAAATGCAGCTCGCCTGTTGGCTTGGAGGATTTGCCGAAGCCGATCTGGTCCGGCACCACGACGCGGAAGCCGGCCTCGCTCAGCATCTTGATCACAGGCGCCCAGTAGCTCGACGGGAAGTTGCGCCCGTGCAGCAGCACGACGGTGCGGCCGTTCGGCTGCGCAGGCGGCACGTCCATATAAGCCATGCTGAGCTGCTCGCCGTCATTGGTCAGAGGCAGCAGGTGCACGGGATAAGGATAGGGAAAGCCTTCGAGCGCGATACCGTAGGGCTCGCGCGGGGCGGTATCGGCGGCGTGGGTGGAGGTGAGCGGAGAGGCGGTGAGGACGGCGACGAGCGCGGCCGAAGCAAAGCGGATCATGGAGGTCTCTGTGTGTGACAACCGTGGCCATAAACGCGTGGATGGCCGGGTCAAGCGAGAGACGTCGTTCACACGGAGTTGTGTTCAGTCCCGCCCATCACCGAACAACGCGGCAAACTGCTTCTCGCCGGTGCGCGTAAAATTCACCACGCGGCTGCCGGGCGTGGCGTCGCGGGCGGCCCATTTCAGCTCGGCGAAACGCTGCATCATCGCGGCGCCCAGCGTGCCGGCGAGATGGTGGCGCCGCTCGCTCCAGTCGAGACAGGCCTTGCAGACCGGCCGGCGCGGATGGGCGAGCATGTCGGGCGAGATCTGCAAATGCTTCGCCAGGAAGCGCTCGCCCTCCGCCGTCAGCTCGATCTCCTGCTTCTTCTGCCTGACCAGGTTTCGCGCGCGCAGGGTGTCGAGCATCTGCACGCCGAGATCGCCGGCGAGATGGTCGTAGCAGATCCGCGCACGCCGCAGCGCCGGATCCTTCGGCCCGGTGCGCACGCGCATATGGCCGGTCCGCGCGGCGAGGCCCGCAAGGCCCTCCAGCACACCGGCGACGTCGTCGTCGGTGAGGCGGTAGTAGCGGTGGCGGCCCTGCTTCTCCGGCTCGATCAGGCCACCGGCCTCGAGCTTGGAAAGATGCGAGCTCGCGGTCTGCGGCGTGATGCCGGCCTCCTGCGCCAGCTCGCTCGCCGTGAGCGCGCGGCCGTTCATCAGCGCAGTGAGCATGTTGGCGCGGGCGGGATCGCCGACCAGCGCGGCGATCATGGCGATGTCCGGACCTGATTTCATGCTTCGATGGTAGCCGAAGCATTGCGGTGGGGCAAGCGCGTAGCGTGTTGCCACGGACTCGTCATTGCGAGCGAAGCGAAGCAATCCAGACTGCTTCAGCGGCGGCGGTGTCGCTCGCGCTTCTCGCAATGACGGTGTGGAACCAGAGGAGCCCATCATGTCTATCACCGTCTTCATCCGCTACCAGCTCGATCCCTTCAAGCGCGCGCAGTTCGAGGAGTATTCGAAGCGCTGGCTCACCATCATCCCGAAATGCGGCGGCGACCTGATCGGCTATTTCATGCCGCACGAGGGCACCAACAACATCGCGTTCGCGCTGATCACCTTCGAGAGTCTGGCTGCGTATGAGACCTATCGCGCCCGGCTGCGTCAGGATACGGAAGGCATGGCGAACTTCCATTTCGCCGAGGAGCACAAATTCATCCTCGCGGAAGAGCGCACGTTTCTGCGCCAAGTGGTTTTGTAGGTGGTATTGTAGGCCATCAACTCAAGGAGACGCCCATGATCGCCGTGATCTTCGAGGTCTGGCCGAAGCCGGAACACCGCCAGGATTATTTCGACCTCGCGGCCGACCTCAAGCCGATCCTGCAAACCATCGACGGCTTCGTCTCGGTCGAGCGTTTCGAGAGCCTGACCGAGAAGGGCAAGATCTTGTCGGTGTCTTTCTGGCGGGACGAGGCCGCCGTGCAAGCCTGGCGCAACACGATGGAGCACCGCCGCACCCAGGCCAAGGGCCGCGCAAAGATCTTCGCCGATTATCATTTGCGTATCGCCAGCGTCATTCGCGACTACAGCATGAATGATCGCGAGCAGGCGCCGAAGGACAGCCGTGCGGTGCACGACGCGCACTAGCGCTCGCGGCGGCACGTCCCCATCTCTGCGCGGCCAACCAGGGAGAGAAACATGCATGTGACAACTGCTGACAAGCGCGCGACCTTCAGGAAGATGCACGAGAGCGGCTGCTTCATCCTGCCCAATCCAGTCGACATCGGCAGCGCCAAAGCGTTGCAGCATCTCGGCTTCAAGGCGCTCGCGTCGTCGAGTGCGGGCTTTGCCTGGACCATCGGCAAGGCCGACAACCACGTCTCCGTCGAGGCGGTCTGTCAGCATCTGGCAACATTGAGCTCTTCCGTCGACATCCCCGTGAATGCGGATTTCGAGGGCGGCTTTGCGGTCGAGCCGGATAAGGTCGCGGATAATGTCGAGCGCTGTGTGCGCACCGGCGTTGCCGGCCTGTCGATCGAGGATTCCACCGGCAACAAGGACAAGCCGATCTACGAGCGCGCGCTTGCAGTCGAGCGCATCAAGGCGTCGCGCAAGGCGATCGGCGACAGCGGCGTGCTGCTGGTCGGCCGCTGCGAGGCCTATCTGTGGGGCGTGACCGACCTCAAGCTTGTCATCGACCGGCTCACCGCTTACGCCGACGCTGGCGCCGATTGCCTTTACGCGCCGGGCCTGAAGAGCCGCGAGGACATCGCCGCGGTGGTGAAGGCTGTCGCACCCAAGCCGTTCAATCTGTTGATCGGCGGCTCCGGGCTCTCATTGCAGGAAGCTGCCGATCTTGGCGTGCGCCGGATCAGCGTCGGCGGTTCACTCGCTCGCGCCGCCTGGGGCGGCTTCATGCGCGCCGCGAAGGAAATGGCGGAGAAGGGCACCTTCTCGGAACTCGCGAGCGGCTATCCCGGCGGCGAGCTCAACAAGATGTTCAGCTAGAGACAGCCGAAAGCGGCGGGATGTGAGTCCCGCCGCTGTCGCATAGTGTTGCAAATTGTTACTTCGCGCCGTCAGCCGGTGCCGGCGTATCCGGTGCCGGTCTGCTCGGCGCGGCGCCCGTGGTCACGCCCGGCCCGGTGTTGGTGCGCGGCGTCACGTCGCGCATGCCGGGAGGTGCGGCCGGATTGGTAGCCGGTGCCTGCTGGGCGGTCTGCGTTGCCGGCGTGGTGCTGGCTTGGTTGCCGGTGCCGGTGTTGTTCAGGCCATAGAACACGGCACCCAGCACCAAGGCGATTGCCACTGCGAACAGGGCTACTTTGCCGCTGGAGGCGGGGCCTTCGCCGAGCTCCGGGTCGACCTGAAGCTGGGCATCCCGTCGCGCCGCATTGCGATACTCATCATCGGCGAGATTCGGGCGGTACGGATCGTCGATAAAACGGTCGTCAGCCATCGATTGGGTCTCCTCGATTATTGCGGCGGGACAACCCATAGATGCGAGATTCTGTTCCGCCCTCCTTAGTGCTTTCGTCGCATGTTGCGTCCGCGGCGGGAATCGGGAACCTGTTCGCAGGGAACCTGAAGCGTAAGTTTCGCTGGCGGGAAGGGAACCAAACGATGTGGAGCTTGCCGCCGACCGATAGCGTGCTGCATCTGTTGTCGCTGGTCGCGGTCGCGGCGCAAGGCATGACGGCCGCGCTCGCTGCCGGCCGCCGCAGCATGGATTGGCTCGGCGTCTGCTTCCTCGGCTGCATCACGGCGCTCGGCGGCGGCACCTTGCGCGATCTCTTTCTGGGGCATTATCCGCTGGCCTGGGTGCAGAACCCCATCTACCTCGCGCTGGCCGGGGGCGCCGCCTTCCTCACCATTCTGATGGCGCGCCTGGTGCACCGGCTGAAACTGGCCTTCATCGTGCTCGATGCCATCGGCCTCGTCGTCTTCACCATGATCGGCTGCGACATCGCCTGGCAGATGGATGCCACGCTGCCAATCGTCATTGTCTCCGGCATGGTGACCGGTTGCGCCGGCGGCGTCTTGCGCGACGTGCTCTGCAACGACGTGCCGCTGCTGTTCCGCTCCGAGCTTTACGCCAGCGTCTCGGTGGTGACGGGCCTGTTCTATGCGACCGCCTTCGGTCTCAAGTTGAACGCCGAGCTCTGGACTGTTTTGACGTTCGTGCTCGGCATCAGCTTCCGTCTGCTCGCGGTGCGCTACAAATGGGAGATGCCGAAGTTCGTCTTTACGGAAGAGGAGGAGCGGTAGCTCAATCAACGCCGTCATTGCGAGCGCAGCGAAGCAATCCAGTGTCCCTCCGCGGAAAGATTCTGGATTGCTTCGCTACGCTCGCAATGACGGAGAGGAGGCGACCTACTGCTCCTTCCGCGCCTTCGCCACCTGCGCCGGCGTCACCAGCGGCGCGGCATTGCCCCAGGAATTGCGGATGTAGTTCGTCACTGCCGCGATCTCGTCGTCGGACAAGTTCTTGCCATAGGCCGGCATCTCGCCAGTGTTGGGCGCGCGCGGCGTCGTCACGGTGTGGGCGCCGTCGAGGATGATGCGCAAGGTCGAGGACGGATTGGCCGATTGCAGCAGCGCGTTGGCAGGCAGCGGCGGATAGATGCGCGGGCTGCCTGTACCGTCGGCCTCATGGCAGGCGATGCAGAGCTTGGCGTAGACGGCCTGGCCGCCCTTCAACTCGGCCTCGTCAGGCGGCGTCACGATCGTCTCACGGCGTGCCGGCGGCAGGCTCTTCAGGTAAACCGCGATCGCGCGCACGTCGGCATCGCTCATCTTCGAGGTCGAGTTGACGACCACCTCCGCCATCAGCCCGCCGGCATGGCTCCTGACGTTGCGCCCGCTTTGAAGATATTCCGTGACGTCCTCGACGGTCCACGATCTCAGCCCGGTGCGGGCGGCGCCGTCGAGCCTTGGCGCGTACCAGCCGCCGACCTCGTTGCCCGCCAGTGCCTGCGCCTGCTTGTCCGCGCCAAAATAGTTCTTCGGCGTATGGCAGGCGCCGCAATGACCGAGGCCGGTGACGAGATAGCCGCCCCGATTCCACGCCGCGCTCTGGCTCTGGTCCGGCTCGAACAGGCCCGGCTTGAAGTACACAATGTTCCAGATCCGCATCAGGCCGCGATAGCTAAACGGCCAGCGCAGGTCCGGGGGCTTGTTGCGGCTCGTGACGGCCGCGAGCGTTCCGAGATAGGCCCGGATCGCCAGCGTGTCGTCCTTCGTCATCCGCGTGAAATAAGGATACGGGAACGCCGGGTAATAGTTGGAGCCGTCGGGCGCGATGCCGGTGCGCACGGCACGGGTGAAATCGGCATCGGTCCAGGCGCCGATCCCGGTGTCGCGGTCCGGCGTCAGGTTCGGCGCGTAGATCGCGCCGAACGGTGTGTCGATGCGCTTTCCTCCCGCGAACGGTTTGGCGGGATCGGCGGTGTGGCACCCCGCACAGTCGCCGGCCTCCACCAGCGTCTTGCCGTAAGCGATCAGCTCCGGTGACGGCTCGGCAGCGACGGCCGCGCTCGCAACCGCACTGCACAACGCCAGACCCACGAGAGCCAGGCCAGCCAGAATCGTCCGCATCGAAAGCCTCTCCTGCGACCCATCGACGCCGGCCGGGATGACCGGGCGTCAATTCGTTGCGCGACGGCGGGGGTATGGTGACACAAAATGAAAATCGCGGATGCCAATGCAGCCACGAAATTGCGATTTTTACCCGGCGCTGCCTTTGGTCCAGAATTGTGATGCGGAGCGTGAAATATCCGACATAGAGTGGCGGAAATGGTCGGCGCGCCCTAGCTAAAAACAACGGGCAGGCAACGGCTTAAGCAGCCAAGCGCTCAAAAGGGCGGAAGAGGACATAATGGGCATCAACCAGGGTCCGATCAGTCTCGATCAGAAATACACCCAGGACACCGGACATATTTTCACGACCGGCATTCAGGCCCTGGTCCGCCTGCCGATGGCCCAGATCCGGCGCGACCGTGCCGCGGGGCTGAACACCGCGGGCTTCATCTCCGGCTATCGCGGCTCGCCGCTCGGCGGCTATGACCAGCAGCTCTTCGCCGCGCGCAAGCATCTCGAGCAGTACAACATCAAGTTCCAGCCCGGCGTGAACGAAGATCTGGCCGCGACCGCAGTCTGGGGCTCGCAGCAGCTCAACCTCTCGCCCGGCGCCCAGTATGACGGCGTGGTCGGCATCTGGTACGGCAAGGGCCCCGGCGTCGATCGCTGCGGCGACGTCTTCCGCCACGGCAATGCCGCGGGCTCCGCCAAGAACGGCGGCGTCCTGTGTCTCGCCGGCGACGACCACGGCGCCAAATCCTCGACGGTCCCGCATCAGTCCGACCATGCCTTCATGTCGGCGCTGATGCCCTATCTCTACCCGTCGAGCGTCCACGAGATGATCGAGATGGGCCTTCTGGGTATCGCGATGTCGCGCTATTCGGGCTGCTGGGTCGGCATGAAGGTGATCACGGAGACCGTGGAGACCACCGCCGAGATCGACCTCACCGACGAGATGACTCCGTTCGTGATCCCGACCGATTTCGAGATGCCGGAAGGCGGCCTCAATCTGCGCTGGCCCGACGACCGCTTCGCCCAGGACCGCCGCCTGCAGGACTACAAGGGCTTTGCCGCGATCGCCTTTGCGCGCGCCAACAAGGTCAATCGCATCACCATGGACTCGCCGAACGCCCGCTACGGCATCATGGCGTCCGGCAAGAGCTACGAGGATATCCGGCAGGCGCTGCGCGAGCTCGGGATCACACCCGAGGTCGCCGCCAAGATCGGACTCCGATTGTACAAGATCGGCATGCCGTGGCCTCTGGAGCCGGAAGGCGTCAGGCAATTCGCTGTAGGCCTCGAGGAAATCTTCATCATCGAAGAGCGCCGCGAGATCGTCGAGAACCAGGTGAAGCAGGAGCTGTTCAACTGGCGCGACGACGTCCGTCCCCGGATCATCGGCAAGATGGACGATCACGACAAGCGCTTCCTCCCCTTTGCCGAAGAACTCAGCGTCGCCTCGCTGGCCAGCTCGCTCACCGAGCGTCTGCTTCGACTTGATCTCAATCCCGAAATTGCAACCATGCTGCGCGCCAAGGCCGATTGGTTCAACGGCCGCCAGGCGTCGCAAATGCAGGCGACCGCGCCTGTCGCCCGCACCCCGTATTTCTGCTCCGGCTGCCCGCACAACACCTCCACCAAGGTGCCCGAAGGCAGTCGCGCCTTTGCCGGCATCGGTTGCCACTTCATGGCACTGTGGATGGATCGCTCGACCGAGACCTTCACGCACATGGGCGGCGAGGGTGTGCCGTGGGTCGGCGTCGCCCCCTTCACCAAGGAAGAGCACGTGTTCGCCAATCTCGGCGACGGCACCTATTTCCATTCCGGCAGCCTCGCGATCCGCCAGGCGATCGCCTCCGGCGCCAACATCACCTACAAGATCCTCTATAACGACGCGACCGCGATGACCGGCGGCCAGCATGTCGACGGCGAATTGTCGCCGCAGCAGATCACCTTCCAGCTTCACAGCGAAGGCATCCGCGAGATCTATCTGGTCTCGGAAAATCCCGACGCCTATCCGGCCAACGAGATCGCGCCCGGCGTCAAGACCGCGCATCGTGACGAGCTCGACGCGGTCCAGAAAACGCTGCGCAAGGTCAAGGGCGCGTCCGCGATCGTCTTCGTTCAGACCTGCGCCGCCGAGAAGCGCCGCCGCCGCAAGCGCGGCACGATGGAGGATCCGGCGCGCCGTGTGCTCATCAATCCCGCGGTGTGCGAAGGCTGCGGCGACTGCTCGGTGCAGTCCAACTGCATTTCCGTCGAACCGCTGGAGACGGAGATGGGGCGCAAGCGCGCCATCAACCAGTCGACCTGCAACAAGGATTATTCCTGCGTCAAAGGCTTTTGCCCGTCCTTCGTCACCGTCGACGGCGGCAAGATGCGTAAGCGCGCGCCGGCGGGCGTCGGCGATATCGGCAATCTGCCCGAGCCGGCGTCGCGCCCCAATTTGGACAAGCCCTACAACATCGCGGTGGGCGGGGTCGGCGGCACCGGCGTGCTGACGATCGGCGCGCTGCTCGGCATGGCCGCGCATATCGAGGGCAAGGCCTCGATGATCCTCGACATGTCGGGCCTGGCACAGAAGGGTGGGGCGGTGCTGAGCCACGTCCGCCTGTCCGACCATCCGGCCGAGGTGACATGCTCGCGCATCGTCACCGGCACCGCGGACGTCGTGCTCGCCGCCGATGAGGTGGTCGCGGTTGCCAAGGACACCATCTCGCTCTGCGACAGCAGCCGCACCCGCGGCATCATCAACAGCCACGTCATCCCGACCGCCGACTTCGTCCTTAATCGCGACTTCAACTTCCAGACCCGCAAGCTGAACGGGTTGCTGGAAACCGCGCTGCACAAGGACTCGGTGTTTTTCGACTTCACCAAGCCGGCCGAACAGCTGCTCGGCGACAGCATCGCCACCAACATGATGATGATGGGCTACGCCTATCAGAAGGGCCTCTTGCCGTTGTCGGCGGAGGCGATCGAGCAGGCGATCGAGGTCAACGGCGTCTCGATCAAGATGAACAAGGAAGCCTTCAGGCTCGGCCGCCTCGCGGTCGCCGATCCCGCACGACTTGCCGACATGCTGAAGGGCACTGACGAGGTGGTTGCGCCCAAGGCGCTGGACGCCATGACGCTCGACGAGGTCATCGAGCATCGCACCAGGCATCTCACGGCGTACCAGAACGGCCGCCTCGCAAAACGCTATCGCAAGCTGGTCGACCAGGTCAGCGAAGCCGCCAGGCAGGGTGGCTATGACGAGGCGCTGACCCGCGCCGTTGCGGTCAACTACGCCAAGCTGCTGGCTTATAAGGACGAATACGAAGTTGCGCGCCTCTACACCGACGGCGCGTTCGAAAAGCAGCTCCGCGACCAGTTCGAGGGCGACTTCAAGTTCAACTTCAACCTCGCCCCGCCGATCCTCAGCCGCGGCGTTGACGCGCTTGGGCGCCCGAAGAAGCGCGCGTTCGGCCCGTGGATGCTCCCGGTGTTCCGCGTGCTGGCGAAATTCAAGGTGCTGCGCGGCTCGCCGCTCGACATCTTCGGTCGTAGCGCCGACCGCAAGCTCGAACGCGATCTGATCGCCGGCTACGAGAAGGACGTCGCCACCGTGCTCGGTCTCTTGTCGCCGCTCACGATCGACACCGCGGTGGAGCTACTCTCGTTACCCGACCGCATCCGCGGCTACGGCCCGGTCAAGGAGAAGGCGGTCGCCGACGCCAAAGCCCGCTACGCTCAGCTCGCCGCCGATTTGGCGAACCCGCCGCCGGCACCAAGGCAGATCGCGGCGGAGTAGAATTTGTTGGGTGGGAGTCGCTAATCCACCCACCAAATTTCTGTTTGAAATCAATCTCCTTTCTACTGTGCATGGGGTTGTTTTCGCAGAAAAGAGGTTTTCGATAAAGCGAAACCGCTTGTGCCGTCGGGCAAAACACCTTTACGGTTCTGCCCGGCGTTCTCGTCATTGCGAGCGCAGCGAAGCAATCCAGAAATGCGTCCGCGGAAAGATTCTTGGATTGCTTCGCTGCGCTCGCAATGACGGTGAGAGAGCGAGGCGGCCATCTACGACCGTCACCCTGAGGTGCTCGCCTCTTCGGCGAGCCTCGAAGGGCGACAGCCCGACTGTTGCCGCGCGGGATAGGCCGTAGAATCTCGGCCGTGCATCCTTCGAGGCTCCCGGCGCGATGCATTGCATCGCGCCACTCGCGCCTCAGGATGACGGATGGGGAGTTGCGCCAACCGCTGCCCTCTCGCCCGGCGGAATATTTCCGCGCTTGCCAACGGGGCAGCAGCGGTTCAGAAAAAACCGGAAGTGAGAAACGCCAGCGGAGACCTTATTTGACCATCAAGGGCAAGGCCTACATTGCCGGGATTTTTGAACACCCGACCCGGCATGCGCCAGACAAATCCACCGCGCAGCTCCATGCCGAGGTCGCCAAGGGCGCGATCGAGGATGCTGGGCTCTCTAAGGACGATGTCGACGGCTATTTCTGCGCGGGCGACGCTCCCGGCGGCGCCTGGCCGATGGTCGATTATCTCGGTCTCAACACCAAGAAACTCCGCCATGTCGATTCCACCGAGACCGGCGGCTGTTCCTACATCATCCATCTCGGCCACGCCGCCGAAGCGATTGCCGCGGGCAAGTGCTCGATCGCGCTGATCACGCTGGCGGGCAAGCCGCGCACCGGCGCGATGCCGCCGCGCGCGGCCGGCGCCGAGGCCGATTTCGAGACGGCATACGGCGCGACCACGCACAATGCCTACGGCATGTGTGCCATGCGCCACATGCACGACTATGGCACCACCAGCGAGCAGCTCGCCTGGATCAAGGTCGCGGCCTCGCACCACGCGCAATACAATCCGCATGCGATGCTCAAGGACGTCGTCACCGTCGAGGACGTGCTGAATTCGCCGATGATCTCCGATCCCTTGCATCGCATGGATTGCTGCGTCGTCTCCGACGGCGGCGGCGCGCTGATCGTGACGACGCCGGAGATCGCAAAAAGCCTGAAGAAGCCGCTGGTCAAGCTGATCGGACATGGCGAGGCGATGAAGGGGCCGCGCGGCGGCAAAGATCTCGACCTCACGTACTCCGCCGGCATCTGGTCCGGCCCGCGTGCGTTTGAGGAAGCCGGCATCACGCCGAAGGACATCAAATACGCCTCGATCTACGACAGCTTCACCATCACCGTCCTGATGCAGCTCGAGGACCTCGGCTTCTGCAAGAAAGGCGAGGGCGGCAAGTTCGTCGCCGACGGCAATCTGATCTCGGGCGTCGGCAAGCTGCCGTTCAACACCGATGGCGGCGGCCTCTGCAGCAACCATCCCGTCAACCGCGGCGGCATGACCAAGATCCTTGAGGCCGTGCGGCAGCTGCGCGGCGAGGCGCATCCGAAGGTGCAGGTCAAGAATTGCGATCTCGCCATCGCCCACGGCACCGGCGGCCTGCTCGGCGTCCGCCACGCCGCCTCGACTGCGATTTTGGAGCGCGTGTGATGAGCGAAGCTAAAAAATATCCGGCCCCGGTGACGAACCCCGAGACCGCTGCGTTTTGGGAGGCCGCCAAGCAGGGCAAGTTCATGATCAAGCGCTGCACCGCCTGCGGCGAGGCGCATTACTTCCCGCGCGCGATCTGCCCGTTCTGCTACTCCGACAAGACGGTGTGGGAGGAGTCTTCGGGCGAGGGCACGATCTACACTTACAGCCTGATGCGGAAGTCGCCGACCGGCCCTTACGCGATCGGCTACGTCACGCTGAAGGAGGGGCCGTCGCTGCAGACCAATTTCGTTGATTGCGATCTGACGACGTTGAAGATCGGCCAGAAGGTGAAAGTGGTGTTCAAGCCGACCGATGGCGCGCCATTGCCGTTCTTCACGCCGGCTTAGTTTGCTTTCTTCCTTCTCCCCTTGCGGGAGAAGGTGGCTTAGGCCGCCTTTGGCGGCCGTTCTTAAGAGACGCCGAAGCGAAGCTTCGGCTTTGGCGCCGGATGAGGGGTATCGCTCCGCGGAGAACGCTTTCACTGCGGAAGCAACCCCTCACCCAAACGAGTTTGCCGCACGGCTCTCGTAGCCCTCTCCCGCAAGGGGAGAGGGCACTTCGACTGGCAGCGGCGCATAAGAATCCGGAGGGGAAACCAGAAAAATGTCCGCCAGATACGATGAACTCAAAGGCCTGAAAAACCTCGGCCAGAAATACGCCTACACCGATCGCGAGGTCATGCTCTACGCCTATGGCATCGGGCTCGGAGCAGATCCGATGGACGAAAACGAGCTCGCTTTCGTCAACGAGGGCACGCTGACGCCGCGGCCGCTCAAGGTGGTGCCGACCTTTGCCTCCGTCGCCGCGTGGGGCGCGGGTCCCGGCGAGATGAACCTCAACCGCGTGATGGTGGTCGACGGCGAGCGCGACATCACCTTCCACCAGCCGCTGCCGGTGGCTGCGCATATCACCGCCGACTCCTCCGTGATCGAAGTCTACGACAAGGGCAAGGACAAGGGTGTCGTCATCAGCCACCAGACCGTGCTCAAGAATGAGAAGGGCGAGAAGCTGGCAACTCTGGTCGCCTCGCGCTTCGCCCGCGGCGATGGCGGCTTTGGCGGCCCGAACCTGACCCAGCCGGATCCGCACAAGATCCCGTCGCGCGCACCGGACACGACCATCGACATCGTCACGCGCCCCGACCAGGCGCTGGTCTATCGTCTCTGCGGTGACCGCAACCCGCTGCACTCCGATCCCGAATTCGCGAAAAAGGCCGGCTTCCCGCGTCCGATCCTGCACGGCATGTGCACCTACGGCATCACCTGCCGCGGCGTGCTCCAGACCTATGCCGACTACGACGCCTCCGCCTTCCGCCAGCACGTCGCGCGGTTCTCCTCGCCGGTCTATCCCGGCGAGACCGTGACCATGGACCTCTGGAAGGACGGCAGCGTGATCTCGTTCGAAGCGAAGGTGAAGTCGCGCGGCGTCACCGTGATCAAGAACGGCAAGACGGTGCTGGGGTAGCAACACGCGACGGCCGTCGTCTCCCTCGCCCCGCTCTTGCGGGGAGAGGGTGGGGTGAGGGGCTCTCACCACGAGCCGAGACGGTATTGAGACCTGTATCCCCTCACCCGGATCGCAAGGCGATCCGACCTCTCCCCGCAAGCGGGACGAGGTAAGAAAGAAAACAAAACCAGGGAGACGCCACCATGGGACTACTCGACGGCAAGGTTGCGCTGATCACCGGCGCGGGCGGGGGGCTCGGTGAGGCCTACGCAAGGCTGTTCGCGCGGGAAGGGGCGTCCGTCGTGGTCAACGACCTCGGTGGCCCCCGTGACGGCTCGGGCGCCGACACATCGATGGCGCAGCTCGTGGTGGATGCGATCAAGGCCGAAGGCGGCAAGGCCGTCGCCAACGGCGCCGACATCTCCACCATGGAAGGCGGCCAGTCGGTGTTCGACGACGCCATCAAGCATTTCGGCCGCGCCGACATCCTCGTCAACAATGCCGGCATCCTGCGCGACCAGACCTTCGCCAAGGCCAGCGAGTCCGACTGGGACAAGGTCATCAAGGTGCATCTGAAAGGCACCTTTTGTTGCACCATGCCGGTGTTTCGCTGGATGCGGGAAAACGGCGGCGGCGTGATCGTCAACACCTCCTCGACCTCGGGCCTGATCGGCAATTTCGGCCAGAGCAATTACGGCGCGGCCAAGGGCGGCATCTGGGGCCTGTCCAACGTGCTGGCGATCGAGGGCCGCAAATACAACATCCGGATCTGGACGCTTGCCCCGGGCGCGCTGACCCGCATGACCGCAGACCTGCCCCGCTATAAGGAGAACCCCTCGGCGGCGCTGGGGCCGGACGGCATCGCGCCGGCCGTGCTATACATGGTCAGCGACTTGTCCGGCGACCAGACCGGCAAGGTGCTGGGCGTGTCCGGGCCCCGCGGCGTGCGCGAAATGCGGATGATGGAAATGGACGGCTGGAAGCCGCCGCACACGGGCTGGAAGGCCCAGGACATCGCCGATCATGCCCAGGAGATCTTCTTCTCCGAGGAGCAGATCAAGATGGGCGCGCGGCGGTTTTAGCCATTGTTGTCGTTCCGGGGCGATGCAAAGCATCGGAGCCGGAACCTCGAGATTCTCAGGTGCGCAATTGCGCACCATAGTTCGATGCTGACGCATCGCCCCGGAATGACGAACAAGAGGATAGAGACCCGATGAAACTCACCGCCGACGCCAAGGGCACCTTCGCAATCGCGCCGACGCCGTTCCACGACGACGGCCGGATCGACGAGCGCTCGATCGACCGCCTGACCGATTTCTACGAGGAGGTCGGCTGCGACGGCGTCACGGTGCTCGGCATTCTCGGTGAGGCGCCGAAGCTCGATGCCGCCGAGGCCGAGCAGGTGGCGGTACGCTTCGTCAAGCGCGCCAAAAAGATGCAGGTGATCGTCGGCGTCTCCGCGCCGGGCTTTGCCACCATGCGCTCGCTGGCGAAGGTCTCGATGGAGGCCGGTGCGGCCGGTGTGATGATCGCGCCGCCGCCGTCGTTGCGGACCGACGACCAGATCGTCGGCTATTACAAGCAGGCGGCCGAGGCGATCGGCCCCGACGTGCCCTGGGTGCTCCAGGACTATCCGCTGACCTTGTCGGTGGTGTTCACCCCCGCCGTGATCCGCAAGATCGTCACCGACAATCCGAACTGCGTGATGCTCAAGCACGAGGACTGGCCGGGACTGGAAAAAATCTCGACGCTGCGCAATTTCCAGAAGGACGGCTCGCTGCGGCCGCTGTCGATCCTCTGCGGCAATGGCGGGCTCTTTCTGGACTTCGAGATGGAGCGCGGCGCCGACGGCGCCATGACCGGCTATGCCTTCCCCGAACTCCTGATCGACGTCGTCCGACTTTCGAAGGAAGGCAAGCGCGACGCCGCCCATGATCTGTTCGATGCCCATCTGCCGCTGATCCGCTACGAGCAGCAGCCTGGCGCTGGCCTTGCCGTGCGCAAATACGTGCTGCAGAAGCGCGGCATCATCGCCTCCAGCGCCCAGCGCAAGCCCGGCGCCACCATTACCCCGGCGGCGAAGGCAGAGGTCGAGTACCTGCTGTCGCGCGTGGCCCGCGTCGACAAGCGCGCCAATCTCGGCCCGCAATCCAGCGCAGCAGGTTAGTTGAATGGCCGAGGCATCAGCATCACGCCCCGCGTCGACGATCCTCCTGCTGCGCGACGGCGCAGCAGGGAAGGAAATTGAAGTCTTCATGATGGTCCGCCATCATCAGATCGAGTTCAATTCGGGCGCGCTGGTGTTTCCCGGCGGCAGCGTCGATGCCGGCGATCAGGAGATCGTCGCCCGGTCCGATCTGTATTCGGGCGGCGAGGGCTTGAGCGAAGCGGACCGCGGTTTTCGGATCGCCGCGATCCGCGAGACCTTTGAGGAAAGCGGCATCCTGCTGGCGCGGTCGAAGGATTCGGGCACGCCGGTGGATGCCAGGCGCGCCGGCGAGATCGCCGATGCGCATCGCGTCGCGCTCAACGAGCACAAGATCAGCTTCCTGAGCATTCTGGCCGACAACGGCCTCCAGCTCGCGCTCGATACGCTCGTGCCTTACGCGCACTGGATCACGCCGGAGGGGATGCCAAAACGTTTCGACACCTGGTTCTTCCTTGCGGCAGCACCGCCCGACCAGCTCGGCGCGCATGACGGAGGGGAGTCGACCGACTCGATCTGGGTCTCGCCGCGCGAGGCGGTGGAGGGCGGCGAGAGCGGCCGCTTCAAGCTGCCGTTCCCGACCACGCGCAATTTGATCCGGCTCGCCAAGCAGGTCAGCGTGAGCGCCGCGCTCGAGCACGCCCGCGGCATGTCCGTCGTGACCGTGATGCCTGTCATGACCAAGACCGAAACTGGCCGTCAGCTCCGCATTCCCCGCGAGGCCGGCTATGACGGCGAGGTGTTCGAGGTCGGGGCGGTCGGCTAGGACACTTCGACACACAGCGAAGTATCGGCGAGGGCAGACGCGCTAGGTTCCGTCCCTGACAACGGGACGGGACGCGCGACATGGCCAACCGGCAGGACAATCGGCAAGACAACAACGTCGCGGTCGAGCTGGCGCTGCTGCTCGCGCTCGCGACGCTCTGGGGCGGCTCCTACACCTTCATCAAGCTCGGGGTCGCCACGATTCCGCCGATCACGCTGATCGCAGCGCGCACCACGATTGCGGGCCTGCTGCTGCTCGCGATCATGTGGGCGCGGGGCATCAGGATGCCGAATGATGCCGCGACCTGGCAACGCTTCGCCTTCCAGGCCGTGCTCAACAGCGTGATCCCCTGGACATTGATCGCCTGGGGCGAGCGCCACGTCGATGCCGCGCTCGCGACCATCCTCAACTCGGCCGGCCCGATCTTCACCTTCCTGCTCACGGCCGTTGTGACGCGTCACGAGGCGACGACACCGCGCAAGCTGGTCGGCGTGGTCGCCGGCATGGCCGGCATCCTGCTGATCGTCGGCGTCGATGCCTTCCATGATGTCGGAAGCGGTCTCGTCGCGGAGGCCGCCATCGTTGCCGCCACCATCTGCTACGCCTGCGCAGCGATCTTCGGTCGCGGCTTCAAGGGCCTCGATCCCATGGCGCCCGCGGCCGGCTCGCTGCTGGCGGGGGCGGCGGCGCTGATCCCGGCCTCGCTCATCGTCGAGCAGCCCTGGACACTGTCGCCCTCGCTGAGTTCCGTGCTGGCGCTGCTCGCGCTGGCGACCTTCTCGACCGCCGCGGCCTTCGTGATCTATTTCCGCCTGATCCAGACCCTGGGCTCGGTCGGCACCACCGCGCAGGCCTATCTACGCGTGCCGATCGGTGTTGCCATCAGCGTCGCCTTCCTGGGCGAGAGCCTGAGCCGGACCGCCTGGATCGGCCTTGCCTGCATCGTCGTCGGCGTCGCCGCCATGACCATCCCGGCCCGGCCGCCGGCCGACGTCAAAACGTCATAAAACCGGGGCCGGGGAAGGCGGCAGGGCTTCAATATTAAGGATATTCGGCGGCCAGACGCATGTTCCCCCGGGACCGCAATACGTCGTATATTGGAGCTCCAATAGCCCGGTCCTCACATCACCCAATGTCCGCTGAATTGACGCCGACCCCTGAGAAAAAGCGAACATTCTCGCTCTCCATCGGCCAGCTTACCTTCGGCAGCTTCCTTCTGGTGCTGGCGGTGATCATCGTCACCTCGACGGCGAGCGTGATCGCGATCCGGCACATCGACACGACTTTTGCCGAGCTGCAGCGGCTGCAGAGTGTCGGCGACCTCGCCGAGGACATCGACCGCCGCATGAACGAGCTGCGGCTCGCTGCGCGCGACTTCGTCACCGATCCCGGCGCCGGCATCCAGTTCAAACAGGTGGGCGAGGCGGCCTCGACGCTCAGCGACATCCTGAAGAAGACCCGCATCGAGCTCGTGCCCGAGCAACAGGATATGATCGACGGGGTCAGCGAGCGGCTTGCGACCTATCGCAGCGGCCTGGAGCGGATCTCGACCTTGATCGACCGCCGCGCCCAGCTGCTCGCTGGCCTGCCGCCGCTCCGCGACCAGTTCGACGCGGCTGTCTCCGGCACCGCGGACCGAGAGCTGGCGTCCCGCCTGTCGGAAGCGCAGAGCCGGATCGCGCTCGGATTGCTTGCGCGCAACCCGTCCGCGGCCGAGCAGGCGGCGCAAAGCATGCGGGCGATGGGCGTCACCGATCCCAAGCTCAGATCGGCCGTCAACGACTACGCCGAGGCGATCATCGCGGTCGCTGTCCGTGAACGTCAGATCGCCGACATCGATCGCGAGGTGCTGGGAACCGAAGGCCGGCTGATCGGCCGCGTCACCGAATTGCTGCGCGAGGTCAGCGCCCGGCGCGGTCATGTGCTGTCGCGCGACTTTGCCCGCACGCTGACGGAGGCGCGCTGGCAGAGCATCGTGCTCGGCACCGTCGGCGTGCTGATCGGCATTCTCGCGGCCGGCTTCGTGGTGCGGCGGACAGTCCGTCCGCTCGCCCAGATCGCGCGGTCGATCCGCGCGCTCGCAGCCGGCGAGAAGAACACCTCGATCCCGTCCGCCGACCTCGACAATGAGATCGGCGACATCGCGCGGGCGGCCGAAGTGTTCCGCCGCGCGCTGGAGGAGGCCGACACGGCACGCGAGGCGGCGGTGCGCGCGCTGACCGAGCAGCGCCTCGCCGAAGAGAGCTACCGGAAACTGTTCGAGGGCTCGGTCGATGGTATCTATGTCACGACGCCGGCCGGCGACCTCCTCAACGCCAATCCGGCGCTGGCGAGGATGATGGGCTATGACAGCCCCAAAGATCTCATCGACAGCATCAACGACATCGCCCACACGATCTACCTCAATCCCGAGGCGCGCGTCGAGTATCAGCGGCTGATGGCCCGCGACGGCATGGTGCGCGAGTTCGAATACCAGGTGCGCCAGCGCGGCGGCGACATCCTGTGGCTGTCCGACAGTGCCACCGGCGTCCGCGACGAGGCGGGCAACATCGTCCGCTACGAGGGCACGCTGCGCGACATCACCGACCAGAAGCGCGCGGAAGACGCCATCGCCGAAGGACGGCGCCTGCTCCAGCAGGTCATCGACACCGTGCCCGCGGTCATCAACGTCAAGGACCGCGAGCTGCGCTACGTACTGATGAACCGTTACATGGCCGGCATCTTCGGAATCGAGCCCGGCGATGCACTCGGCCGCACCACGGCCGACCTGATGTCGCGCTACGGCGCGGCCAAGTCCGACGAGAGCGACAAGCGCGTGCTGACGCTGCGAAAAGGTCTCGGCTTCTACGAAGAGGAGTACATTGATTCGTCCGGCCACATGCGGCAATGGCTCGTCAACAAGCTGCCGCTGCTCGATGCCGAAGGCGAGATCGAGCGGATCGTCACCGTCGCGCTCGACATCGGCGAGCGCAAGCGCGGCGAGCAGGAGATGCGGAAAGCCAAGGAATCCGCCGAGACCGCGCTGCGCAATCTGCGCGAGACCCAGGCCTCGCTGATCGAGGCGGAGAAGCTGGCGGCGCTCGGGCGCCTCGTCGCCGGCGTCGCGCACGAAGTCAACAACCCCGTCGGCATCAGCCTCACGGTCGCCTCCGCGCTGGAGCGCAAGACCGCGATGTTCACCGCCGAGGTCGAGCGTGGCGAGCTGCGCCGCTCCGCGCTCAACGACTTTCTTCACACCAGCCGCGATGCGTCCTCGCAGCTCGTCGCTAATCTCAACCGCGCCGCCGAGCTGATCCAGTCGTTCAAGCAGGTCGCCGCCGACCGCAACTATTCGGACCAGCGCAGCTTCGATCTCGGTGACCTCACCGAGCAGGTGGTGATGAGTCTGCGGCCGGGCCTGCGCAAGCACAATCTGACGCTCAATGTCGAGTGCCAGCCTGATCTGACCATGAACAGCTATCCCGGACCGTACGGCCAGGTGCTGACCAATCTGTTTCTCAACGCGGTGGCGCACGCCTTCCCGGACGGCCGGCCGGGGACCATCGACATCCAGGTGCGCCAGTCCGGCAAGGACAATGTCGAGATCATCTTCTCCGACAATGGCTGCGGCATGTCGCTCGACGTTCGCCGCCGTGCCTTCGATCCGTTCTTCACGACGCGGCGCGACCAGGGCGGCACCGGTCTGGGACTGCACATCGTCTACAGCATCGTCACGAACAGGCTCGGCGGACGGCTCGATCTGGATTCCGAACCGGGCAGCGGCACACGTGTCCAGATCATCCTGCCGCGCGTGGCGCCGCTCGAGCAGGCCGCGGAATAACTCGAGCGTTTTCGAGCGAAGTGGATGCCGGCTCGGGTGAAGAAAACAACTCGAAGCAACAATTGAGAGCTTCGGTTCTGATTCAATCAGAACCGAAAATGCTCTAGTCGGCCTCTGCGAGCTTGTGCAGCGTCGCGCCGAAAATCTGGCTGGCCTTGCCGACCAGCGCGGTGCCCGTCATGTCCCCGCGCGTTTCCGTGAAGGTGCCGCTGAGGCCGATGCCGACCGCGGCAGGGCCGCCGAACAGCGGATTGTCGTCGCCCCGCGGCGAGGTGTGACGCTGGACCAGCACCTCGCCCTTGAAGGTGTTGTCCTTCACCGTGTAGCTGCCGGTGTAATAGAGGTAGGCATCGCCGCCAAGAATCTTGCCGTCGCGAAACAGAATCACGCCGCTGCCCTTGCCGACTCGACCATCGAGCAGGTTCACGTGAATCGAATAGAGGCCGTTCTTCATAACGTCCCGAGGCCGGCCGCCATCGCCCAATGGCGTAACCGGTACGGTATTTATGCCAAAGCGCATGCGCTCGCGCAACGCGGCAGTTTACCGACCGGCCTTGCGAGAGCCTGCCCGTGAGCCGTAGTTGTCCCGGCTTGTCTATGACACCGCCATGACGGTCTGATCATGAAGCGAGGCCAGTCGTTGCGAATCAAGTTGGCCCGCGAAATGCATAACCATTGTTGCACTGGCCGCGGGGTGCTGGAGCAAGACCAACGTGAGCAACTGGATCGATTCCGGCGGCGAGAAGCCGCGTCTGTACAGTGTGCGTCCCACAATTTGCGAAACACGACAACGGCGGATTGACGGCGCGGCACGCCGGCGAAGCGTGGCAAGCCTCGCTTGCGCCCTGGCCCTGATCGCGCTCGCAGCCCCCTTCGGGCACGCGCGCGACCGCGGCCAGTTCGTCAACACCAATGCCGAATTGAAGGCCTGGTTCGACGGACTGCGGAGCGCCAAGGGGCCTTGCTGCTCCGATGCAGACGGCTCGGCGCTCTCGGACACCGACTGGGACAGCAAGGACGGGCACTATCGGGTCCGCGTTCCGCGCTATGGCTACATGATCGACGGCCGACCGCAGGAGCTCGTGTGGGTCGACGTGCCCGAGGAGGCCGTGATCTCAGAGCCGAACCGGGTGGGGCGCACCATGGTCTGGCCGATCTACGGCTACATGGGCGTCGCCATCCGCTGCTTCATGCCCGGTAGCATGACTTAGGCGCGCCGGGCGGCACGTCGCGCGGTGAGCCGATGCGTCGCGCGTCGTGTCAGGTATATTTCTTGTCGCGCTCGAGCAGCTCGATGGAGATGCCTTCGGGGCCGCGGATGAAGCAGATGCGCACGCCGGGGCGGATCGTGGTCGGTTCGCGCGTGAAGGTGACGCCCTTGGCCTTGATCTCGGCGGCAACAGCGTCGATGTCCTTCACCGTGAGACCGAAATGGTCGAGGCCCTGATGCGGATGCGGCGGTGGCGGGTTGACCGCGTTGTCGCCCTCGAGTGGCGCAATAAAGATCCTTGCGCCGCCGAGATTCACGTCGATCCGTCCGGGCGCTTGCACGATCTCGCCACCGAGGATGTCCCGCAGCCAGGCCGCCGTGGCCTCCGGATCGGGGCTGCGCAGATGGACGTGATCCCAAGTGACGATTGGCATTTCATGTTCTCCCGACGGGTCTTGATGTTGCAGCGCATGTTAGCGGCCTCGGCCGGTGACCGCCACCGCTCTTGCCGACTCGACAGCTGCGCGGGAACCTTAGTTCGTCTTCCGGATTAAGGTAAGCAGTGGCCGGATCCGTTGTCGAACGTGCTTCCGCCGCGATCGGTGAGGCAACCATGAACGCCGGGTTTGACCGCATCGGGTTAGGGCGTTTCGCCGAGACCGGCGAACGACTGGCGCGGGCAGTGACGATCGCGAGCGTTTCATTTGGACGAGGCCTGCTGTGGCTGTTGGCGGCCATCATCGTCGGTTGCGGCATCTGGATGCTGCTCCCCCTCTCCAGAGGCAACAGTGCAGAGCCGGTGAGGTCTGAGGTGGCCGCGGTCGAGACGGCGCCTTCGGGTGATGCGGCCGCCGCGTCGCCGCCTTCCGAAGCTCAGATTCCGACAATGGCAGAACTCGGTCGGATCAGGATTTCATCTCAGACCTGGCGCCGCGGCGGCCTTGGCTCGAAGGCGCTGGTGACGTTCACGCTGCGCAACGACAACGACTATGCCGTAAAGGATGTCGAGATCCTCTGCGCTTTTGCGCGGCGCGATGGCAGTCATCTCACCGACCGCAACCGCGTTCTTGCGGACCCGGTCAGCATGAAGAGCCGCAAGACTTTTGCGCGCATTCCTGTCGGCTTCGTCAACGTGAATGCCGATCAGGCGAAGTGTTCGCTTGTGTCAGCACGTCGGACATAAAGCCGGCATTGCCCGGTAGCGGAAAAGTTACTGTCCCGTGGCCTTGGCCAAAAAACTTGGCGTCGCCATTTGAACCGAACGGCTGGGCCAGGAACCAATTAAATGATCGCCTGTTAAGGCGGAGAGCCCACGCGGGGATGCGGCGGGCGGAGCGTGGCCAATGCCCATCTTTCGGTATTTTTCCTTTGTTGGTGGAGCCTTGCTCGCCCTGCTGTTTGCGGCGAACTACGTGCTGCCAACTTCGCCTGTGACGCAGGCTGTCGCAACCGCAAGCAACGAACAGCCGTTGATCCGGATCCGGTCCGATCGCCACCTGCCGGAGCGCGTCGTGCTCGACACCAGTCAGCCGACGCTTGCCGCCCCTGCGGTGAAGGTCGCCGCTGTCGTGGCTCCCCAGCCGCCCGTGGAGGGCATGTCGCCGGCTTTGGCCGAGATATCAGCCAAGGCGCGGGTCCGCGAGACGTTCGCCCAATTCACGCCGGCGGCGAAGGGCGCTCCCGCTGCGGTCAAGAAGACCGAAGCCAACGCACAGCTTCAGGCGCAGGCCCAGCTCCCTCAAACCCAGTCCCCTCAGATCTCGGCGCAGCAGCCCAAGCGCAAGGTCGCCAGAACGCATCCGGTGCCGCAGAAGGGGCGGCCGATGATGGTGATGGCGCAGCAGCCGCATTTCGGCTTCTTCAACAGCACCTGGTAAGAGCGGGTCTGACCGTCTCGAATCGGGGCGGGAAGGGCTTTTTATTGGCCGGCCTCTCTGCTAATTCGAACCCATCCGAACGTCTTCCGGCCTGCTGGCCCGCCAGCAGCGATCTGGGGCATCTCGGTTACGGCCCAATGTCTGGGCCAGGGCGCTCGTAGCTCAGCTGGATAGAGCATCGGATTTCGATTCCGAGGGTCGGGAGTTCGAATCTCTCCGAGCGCGCCACTTGCAGGGCCAGATTTTTCGGATCTGGCGGCGAGGCCGTGAGCGGTCTCTATTTGCCCTGGATCTTCAGCCCATTGGGACCGACATTGATTTGCAGGCCGTCGGGCTGCTTCTTCGTCTGGTAGAGATTGTAGCCGAGCACGGCTGCCGTGACGACCAGAGCACCGATGATCAGAAACAATACGTTGCGGCTGATAGACATTTTTTCCCCGAACCACTTGGTTGACGGCAAGAAAACCCCGCGCGTAGGACGCGCGGGGTGCTTCAGTGCGGCCGCCGGCGCACTGCTTGGATAATGCGGTTCGAAGGAACTGGTTCCCTTGGCGCGTGCGCCGCCTGTGCAAGGCCGGAGCCGTGTCTTGTCAGCCTGCCATCGGACCGGCTTGCCGGCCCCGTGCCAGCGTGTCGGACGGCGCTTCGTGGAAGGTCGCGCGGTAAGCTGCGGCAAACTCCCCCAAATGGTGAAAACCTTGGGCGCGCGCGCATGTGGCGACGTTGGCGCCCCCGCCCTTGAGAAGGCGAGACCGCGTCGCCCACAGTTTTTTCAGGCGAATGTACTGGTGCAGGCTCATGCCGCGGACCTTGCTGACGGCGCCGCCGAGCGTCCGGATCGAGACGCCAAACTCGCCGGCGAGATCGGCGGTATAGATCGGAGCGGTCGGATGTGCTGCGACGTAATCGTCGATCCGTTGCACAAGTTTGATCGACCGCTCGCCCTGGACGGAGGCACTCCGGTCTGAGAGCGGATCGATGCGAAACAGATCGTCGAGCGCGAGCAGCAGGCCTTCCTGGAGATGGGCGGCCACCTCGGACGTTTCGAACAAGACCGGCTGCACCGACGCGGTTCGCAGAATGTCGAGCAGGAGCTGCCGTATGTGGAGCAAAGCGGGGCGGTTCGCGCCATAAGCCCGCAAATCGTCCGCCTGATCGAACCAGCCCCGGTCACTCAGGCCGGGTGACAAGATGATCATCGCATGATGATTGGTCCGGCGCTCGACGAAATGGCATTCATCGCTGCCGCGGAGCGCGATGAAGAAACGCGCGTCGAGATCCATGCCCTTGGAATTAACCTGAAGATCGTCCGTCATGGGCAGGATCACCATCCCGCCGGGCATCCGATAGGTGGCGTCGAGAATGCGTGCGAACGAGCGCATCATGACGACGCGGCAGCCGGGCAGGGAGACGACAGCGCGAGCCGCCGCGAAATTCCGGACGTCGAGCGGAATGCTTCTCGCATCCTCCATCGATTCGATCGGCCGAAATGCATCGACGTCGGCAAAGCCGATCAATTGAAGCGCCGAGGATGGGGCGAGGGCGTCGAACAACATGACTGTGGCCGGCTGCCGCAATGTGACAATCAAATGAACGTCAGTACATCGCCATCAATGGCGAAACATCGCGCTTCAGTAAACCGGATTCCGGGCCGTAGTATTGGGGACATCATGGCATGGAGCCCGGCGGATCGATGTCGTCGTCAACGGTCTCGAGTCATGGGCTGGCCGGACGCGAGGTCGATGAAATGCAGCCGCGTGCAGGCGGGACAGGCGAAGGAGGCAAAGCTCTGCGCCTCCTGTCTCTGCTGCTTCTCAAGATGTGTCTGCACATTCATGCCCGTCTGGGGACATCGAAAAACGATCAAATCGACCATCGTCGAAGAATGACGGCGTGGCGGATTTCGTCTTTGATCTAGATCAGTTTTGGAAAGACGCCAGACCAACATTCCTTGATCTCGCAAAAGCGAAGGGGCCCCGGAGGGCCCCTCTAGAATCACCAGCGGCGGTAGCGTGGTCCGTAATAGCGAGGCCCACCATAAAAGCGCGGTGCATATCGGGGACCGTAGTACGGCCGCGGCGCGTAGTATCCATAGTAGTTCGGGCGCCAGAAGCAGCGTCCCCAGGCGTCACAGACCATGCGGACCTGCTCGACGTCCGAAACCTGCGGCGTCGCAGGAGCAGGCGCGATGGGCATGGCGGACGCCGCCGGTGATGCGACCAACGCACCCAACAGGGACGCGGCGACGAGGCCAATTCTAAGCTTCATGATGTCTTTCTCCGCTTACGCAATACAGGGATATCGAAGTTTGTTCTGATCAAATTGTGGCAGGACCGAAATGTAATGCTGATGAACAGGTCTTCAGCCAGCCCGCCGCAGGCCTGACCTTTAGCTCCGCCAAACTATCCCAGGTTCGCGCTCTTGACCAATGCCGCGCTTGCGTTTGCGCCCCGCAGGACATCGCCACCATCCTTGATCCCGCGCAATTCACCGGTGCGGCTTCGTCCCTAAGCTTGGCGTTATGGCCAGCCTTTCGAGCAATTCGAAGAGCAGGCTCGCGAGGTCGCTTTGGAGCTGTGCAATGGACAAAATGAGAATCGACAAGGGTGACTGGCTGGTCGTGTGCGACGGGCGCAAGGCGCTCATTCTGGAAAACCTCGGCGATGGGATGTTTCCGAACCTCCATACCAAGGAGGTGCACGAACAGCCCAATCCCTCCACCGCTGCGCAAGGGACCGACGCGCCGGGCAGGCTCCATGGCGCGGCCGGCAGCGCGCGCAGCTCGGTGGAGCAGACCGATTGGCATGACGAGGCCGAGCGCGCCTTCCTGCGTAGCCTGGCCGGCCGGCTCGATGCCGCCGTCAGCTCGGGCGAGACCTCGGCCTTGACCATGGTGGCCTCGCCGCGTGCGCTCGGGATGATCCGCGCCGACTATTCGGATGTGGTGCGCAAGGCACTTCAGGGCGAGGTCGGCAAGGATCTCGTCAAACTGCCCGTCTACGAGATCGAGAAGCAATTGTTGCTATCGGGCGCCACCAAATAGCGGCTCCCGCAGGGGACGCGCCTGCGCCCCTCAGTAGCAGGGGTGCCGGCGGCGGTCCTGGCCGACATAGGCGGCTGCGCTCTGGTAGCAATGGTTGGTCGACGGGCCGTCGTAAAAGGCGAACGTCCCCGGCGCGATGCCCGGCCCGTAATTGTGCAGATAGCTGATTGGGTAGGGCAGCGGGTTCGTATAATGGCGGTGATACCGGTGGTGTCCCCGCGCCTCTGCGAGGCCAGGGGCAAGGATTGCGGTCGACAGGGCGGCAACCGCGGCTACAAGCTTCAACTTGCTCATCTCGAATCTCCGGAACCCGCACGAATAGGTTAGCCGCTTATAGCCAGTTCGGGCGGCGGGGACACCTATCTGGCGCCCGGGAATCGAGGCCAATCCCACAGATTCCCGGGTGGGTGTGACAGAATTGCCGGACCTGTGGTCCAAACCTGCCCATTTTTGGCCTTTTCGGGATGCTTAACGAATTCACCACACAAGTATGACCAAAGAGAATTAGCTCAAGAATCCTGTTGCCGGCCTTTTGGGGGTCCATAGGCCGGTCCATTCCTGAAGGTTGTCGCTGTCACCCCGCCATGCGCATTACGCTTCTGAGCCTGCTGTTGCTCTCGGTCATCGCCGCCACGCCGGCGCGGGCCGAACTGCACATTACCCGCGACCACGGCGGCTATGTCGAGGAGTACAAGACCAAGTACAAGCGCGTCCGCGAGAAGGGCGAGCGCGTCATTATTGATGGCATCTGCAACTCGGCCTGCACCCTGGTGCTCGGCATCGTGCCAATGAACAAGATCTGCGTGACGCCGCGCGCCAGCCTCGGCTTCCACCAGGCCTACTACGACAAGGCCTTCACCTTCGGCATCAAGGTCACCAGCGCGGAGGGGACGTCCGACCTGATGGCCTATTACCCCGACACGGTGAAGGACTGGATTCGCCGCAATGGCGGGCTCACCACCGACATGAAAAAGATCAAGAACGGTGTCGAGCTCTGGAAGATCATCGATCCCTGTCCGGACGAATGGTGAGCGGCTGAGCCGTCCGGTCCGTCGCAGCGCAGCATCGTCCGAACGAAATTGGCCGAAATTCGCATTGCCGCATTGGCCGCCTGTGAGGCAATGAGGGCGGCAATGAACCAAAATCAAGAAGCCCTGGCCGCCCGCGCCGCGCCGATCCTGTTCGTCCTGCTCTGGAGCACCGGCTTCATCGGCACCAAATACGTCATCAACAATGCCGATCCCTTGACCTACCTCGCCATCCGCATGGCGTTTGTGGTCGGTCTGATGGCAATCATTGTCGCGATTGCGCGACCGAAATGGCCGGACCGTATCGGCATCGCGCACAGCGCCGTCGCCGGCATTCTCGTCCATGGCTTCTATCTCGGCGGCACTGCAATCGCGATCGCGCACTCGATTCCGGCCGGGCTCTCCGCGCTCATTCCGGGCCTTCAGCCGATCCTGACCTCGACCATCGCCAACCGCTGGCTCGGGGAGAAGGTGACGCCGGTGCAATGGGCGGGGCTCCTGCTTGGCCTCGGCGGCGTGGTGCTGATCCTGCACGGCCGTCCCATGACCGGCGAAGCCGGGCTCGGCTGGCTCGCCTCGGTGGTCGCGCTGATCAGCATCACGCTCGGCACGCTCTATCAGCGCCGCTACTGCAACCACATCGACTGGCGCGCCGGCAATCTCGTGCAGTACGTGTCCGTCACGATCTTCTTCGCGATCGGCGCCTTCCTGTTCGAGGACCGCGTGGTGCACTGGACGCGCGAGTTCATGCTCGCGCTGGCCTGGCTCGCCGTGGCGCTCTCGATCGGGTCGATCGGGCTGCTGTACTGGCTGATCCGCCACGCCGCCGCCACGTCTGTTGCAAGCCTGTTCTATCTGGTGCCCGCCGTGACGGCGCTGATGGCTTATCTGCTGTTCGGTGAAAAGCTCGATGCGCTGGCGATCGCGGGCATGGTGATGTGCGCGGCCGCGGTGTTCGTGGTCAACCGACGCTTCTAGGACCGGCGGGCCGGGGTGCCGGAATACATCCCTGACGTGCGGGGTGCGTCCGTGTTAGGCTTGGGGCATTTCAGCCTCCCTTTCACACGGTGATTTCCATGAAGAAAGCGCGTCGTGCACTGCTCGGCAGGTCCCTGAATCCGGTCCAGATTGCCTGCATCAATTATGCAGAGGAGATGATGAGCGAGCGGATGATGGCGCGGCTCACGGCCGCGCTGCAGAAATGCTATGACGAGCACTTCATGCCGGTCTGGGGCTACCCCGTCGATCTCGACGTCACCCGCAAGCCGAAGCCTACCGACTGGCAGCTGGTCTATTTCGACGATGCGACCCACAAGAATTTCCTCGGGCGGCATGAATTGACGCATCGGGGACAGCCGATCTCGAAGATCTTCCTCAAGGCGCTGGCCGAGGACGATCCGGTCAGTCTGGCAGCCTCGCATGAGCTGTTCGAGATGGTGCTCGACCCCATGGCCAATTTGTGGGCCGACAAGACCCGGCACACCCAATATGCCTACGAGGTCTGCGACGCAGTCGAAGAGGACGCCTTCGTCGTCAACGGCTTCCCGATGTCGAACTTCGTCTATCCGTCCTGGTTCGAACCCTTCAAGCATCCCCGCGGCACCAAGTTCGACCATATGGGATCGCTCAAGGAGCCGTTCTCGATGACCGAGGGCGGCTACGTCATCAAGAAGGTGAACGGCAGGAGATTGATCAAGCAGTTCGGCTCACCCGAGAAACGGCGGCGCTTCAACGCCGAGGACCGGCGCGGCCATCGCAGCGAATTTCGCGATCCGCAAGGCGAGCATCACCCGGGCCGGCGCGCAGCCAAGCGGCGAAGGTAGGGTATCGCCGGGGGCGTCTCCGGGCGCGTCCGCCCCCGGAGACTTGAGCGTTGCGATCAGCGCTTGGCCTTCTTGGCCTTCTTTTTCGACTTGGCAGCCTTCTTGGTAGTTTTCTTTGCTGTTTTCTTGGCCGCCTTCTTCGACGACTTCTTTGCAGCTTTCTTCGAAGTCTTCTTGGCGGCCTTCTTCGAAGTTTTCTTCGCAGCCTTCTTGGCTTTCTTCTTGGAAGCCTTCTTTGGCGCTACTTTCTTCGCGACCTTCTTGGCTGCTTTCTTGACCTTCTTCACCGCAGTGACAGCGGCGTCCTTGGTCGCTTCAACGGCGGCGGTGATCGTGTCCATCGCCTGTTCGGTCATTGGCTTGTCGTCGTCCATTTCGTCCCCCACGGTTTGCATGGAGCGATGACGATAGCGGGTTTCATAATTGTGTCAAAGCAACCCTCAACCTTTGCGGATCTTGGCGTAGGCGGCGAGCGCGCGCTCACGTCCCCTGGCATGATCGACGATCGGCTGCGGATAGGTCTTGCCGAGCGTGACGCCGGCGCTCGCGAGCTCGATCGGCGTCGCCTGCCAGGGCTGGTGGATCAGCTTGGCCGGCACGTCCTTCAACTCGGGCACCCAGCGTCGCACATAGGTTCCATCCGGGTCGAACTTCTCGCCCTGGAGCACCGGATTGAACACGCGGAAATAGGGCGCAGCGTCGGCGCCGCAGCCGGCGACCCACTGCCAGTTGGCGGGATTGCTGCCGGCATCCGCATCGACCAGCGTGTCCCAGAACCAGCTCTCGCCGTCGCGCCAGTCAATCAGCAGGTGCTTGACCAGGAACGAGGCGACGACCATGCGCACCCGGTTGTGCATCACGCCGGTGTGCCAGAGCTGGCGCAAGCCGGCGTCGACGATGGGATAGCCGGTGCGCCCGCGCTGCCAGGCGGCGAGCGCCTTGGCGTCGGGCTTCCATGGGAAGCCGTCGAAATTCGCTTGGAGGTTTTCGGTGGCAAGGTTGGGATGGTCGTGCAGCAGGTGGCGGCAGAACTCACGCCAGCCGAGCTCGCTCAGGAACTTGTCGACGCCGGATCCGATCGCGGGATTTTCCGCCGCGGCGAATCGCGCGGCGTGCCAGACTTGGCGCGGGCTGAGTTCGCCGAACCTCAAATGCGGTGACAGGTGTGAGGTGCCCTCGCGGTCCGGGCGGTCGCGATCGCCGACATAGCCTTGTGCGGTGCGCCTGAGGAAGTCGCGCAGGCGGGCGCGGGCGGAGGCTTCGCCGGGGGTCCATGTCTCGCGCAGCCCGCCGGCCCAATCGGGCTTGGCCGGCTCGAGCTTCCAGGTCTCCAGCGCGTCGCTGGCGACCGTCGGCGCCGGACGCAGCTCCTTCGGCGCCGGCAGGGGTTTTGGCGGGTCGCCGAGCGCCAGCACGCGCCGCCAGAATGGCGTGAACACGCGCAAGCCGCGGCCTTCCTTGTTGCGGATTGCCGCAGGCGGAACGAGCAGGTCGCCCGGGAAACTTTGCGAGTCCACGCCGATCTTTGCCAGCGCTGCTTCGAGCTGCCGCTCGATCGCCTGATGCGGCGCCTGTGCGATCTCATTCCAGTAGACAGTGCGGGCTCCGCTCTCGCGGACCACCTCCGCGATCACCCTGGCCGCCGGTCCCTTGCGCAGGATCAGCGATCCGCCGCGCGTGGCAATGTCGGCGCCGAGCGCCCGCAGCGACTGCGCCAGCCACCAGCGCGCCGCGGCGCCCGGCGCTCGCCCGGCCGCGTCGTCCAGCACATAGAGGCAAATCACCGGCGCGCCGGTCTTCGCAGCGGCCTTGGCGGCAGCGTGGAGGGCGGGATGGTCGGACAGGCGGAGGTCATCGCGAAACCAGACGATGATGGGCGGCGGGCTTGGCGTGGTCCTTGGCGTGGTCAGGGTAGCCTCGTTAACGATTTGGAAAGCATGTCGGGTGCGGCGATGGAACCGTCATTAATGCGACCGTAAGCCGATTGCACGAATATGCAGGAATTACGGGGGTCATTGGTCATGTACGAACGTGCAACGGCGAAGTTTCTGCCGCAATTCAAGCTTGGCACCAAGGCGCTCCTGTGCGCGGTGCTGCTGATCGCCATGAATACGGCGCTCGTGGTCGGCGCCGGCTATTGGTCGCTCACCTCCGCTTTCAACGATCGGGCGCTCCGCGACATCGAGGTGAGTTTGCGCACGCTGGCGCTGGCCTTTGCCGAGGTCGTCCCCGATGCGAAGATCACGATGCGGGATGGCACGGTTGTGCGCGCCGAGATTCCCAGGATGCCGGAGTTCAAGGATCACGCCATCGTCGATCGCGCGGTGTCCTATGTCGGCGGCAATGCGACCCTGTTCGTGTTCGACGATGCGAGCGGGCAGTTCGTGCGACGCTCGACCAACGTGAAGAAGGAAAATGGCGACCGCGCCGTCGGGACCCAGCTTGCCGCCGATCATCCGGCCCAGGCGCTGCTGCGTCGCGGCGAGGCCTACAAGGGTCCGGCCACGCTGTTCGGCAAGTCCTTCATGACCGCCTATTTCCCGATCCCCGACGCCAGTGGCAAGGTCGCCGGCATCCTCTATGTCGGCATCCCGATGGCCCAGTTCGAGAGCATGCTGGCCCAGACGATCGAAAGCATGGCGGCCGCCGCCGGGCTCGCCGCGCTGCTGGTGCTGGTGCTGACCCTGCTCGTCGTCCGCCGTGTCACCAAGCCGCTGACCTCGGTCACGCGCTCGCTGACGGCGCTCGCCGAAGGTCGGAGCGACGTCGAGATCGATTGCGAGGATCGCGCCGACGAGATCGGCGAGATCGCCCGCACGGTCGCGGTGTTCAGGAGCAATTCGCAGGAGCGGGCGCGGATGCGCAGCGAGCAGGCGGCGGCTTCGGCTGCAGCCGCCGAGCAGCGCAAATCCGACCTGCGCAATTTCGTCGAAGAGTTCCGCGGCGGCGTCGGCGGCATTCTCGACAAGGTGCTGACGTCGTCAGGCGAATTCGAGCGGGCGGCGCGGCAGCTCACCGACACCGCGCGCTCCACCGCCGATCTGTCGGCGCGGTCGGCGGGAGCCTCCGAAACTGCCTCCGAGCACGTGCGTTCGGCGGCGTCAGCCTCGGACGAGCTGTCTCAATCGATCTCCGAAATCACCCGACGGGTTCAGGAATCGAACGTCATTTCCGCTGAGGCGGTGCGGCAGGCCGAGGCGACCGATCAGCGCATTGCGCAGCTCTCCGAGGCGGGCGCGCGCATCGGCGATGTCGTCAAGCTGATCACCTCGATCGCCGAGCAAACCAACCTGCTGGCGCTGAACGCGACCATCGAGGCCGCGCGCGCGGGCGATGCCGGTCGCGGTTTTGCGGTGGTGGCCCAGGAGGTCAAGACGCTCGCCGGCCAGACCGCCAAGGCGACCGACGAGATCTCGAACCAGATCGCCAGCATGCAGCTTGCGACCGAGGAATCGGTTGTCGCCATCAAGGCGATCAGCCAGACCATCGAGCGCATCAGCGGCATCGCCGGCTCGATCTCGGCGGCGGTCGAGCAGCAGAAGAGCGCGACCCAAAACATCGTCACCAGCGTTCGCGCGGCGGTATCGGGGACGGCCGATGTCGCCGTCAACGTCCGTCAGGCCGCCGAGGGTGCGAACGAGACGGGTGAGACGTCCAGCCGGATGTTTGCCTCCGCCCAGGCGTTGTCGGGCGAGAGCCTGCATCTGAAGGCCGAGGTCGAGGGCTTCCTCGAACGCGTGCGCGCGGCGTAAGAGCTAACATCGTCATCCCGGGCGACGCTGACGCATCGCCCGGGATGACCGTTGGGTTATTTCGGCTGCGGCACGATCCGGATGTAGGGCTTCGGCTCCTTCCAGCCCTGCGGATAGATCGTCTTGGCCTCGTCATTGGAGACCGAGCCCGCGATGATGACGTCGTCACCCTGCGACCAGTCGGCCGGGGTCGCGACGCGATGCTTGGCGGTGAGCTGGAGCGAGTCGATCACGCGCAGGATCTCCTGGAAGTTCCGGCCCGTGGTCATCGGATAGACCAGCACCAGCTTGATCTTCTTGTCCGGCCCGATGACGAAGACGTTCCGAACAGTCTGGTTGTCGGCGGCGGTGCGGACAAGGGGATCGCCTGAGATGGCAGCCGGCAGCATGCCGTAGAGCTTGGAGACGTTGTAGTCGGTATCGGCAATCATCGGGAAGTTCGGCGCAGCACCTTGCGTCTCCTTGATGTCCTCCGACCATTTGGCGTGGCGGTCGACCGGATCGACCGAGAGACCCATCAGCTTGACGCCGCGCTTGTCGAATTCCGGCTTCAGCCTGGCGAGCGCGCCGAGCTCGGTCGTGCAGACCGGGGTGAAGTCCTTGGGGTGCGAGAACAGCAGCGCCCAGCTATTGCCGATCCAGTCGTGGAACTTGATCTTCCCTTCGGTGGTCTCGGCTTCAAAGTCGGGGGCGGTGGCGCCGATCGGAAGTGTCATGGTTCTACCTCATCGCATTGAATTTGCTTGATAATTCATCTTTGGTGCCACTCTCAGTATAGGGGCTCCGCGACCCCAAGTGAACGTCAAGTGAACCGCTTCAAGTAAAATGTGAATTCCTTCTTTGAAGGCCTGATTTGCTAGCACCTTTTTGTTACAGCGGCACCTGCGGCGAAACATCTCCACCGGGGCTATACGGGCGCGATTGCCCCGAGAAAGCCTTTTATGACTTCCATCACGCTCGCCCGTCGCTTCCCAGAACCGAAATGGTCCTGACAGCGACCAATTGGCAACCATTGAGAAAAGTCGCGATCCCCGTACCGAATCATTAACCACCCCTTTACGCCGGCATGAAAATGCTGGTCGATCAGAAGAAATCTGGAAGTGAACTATGTCTGCCGCTGCGCATAAGTCTGTTGAGTCGCCGTCCCTCGAACCGTCCTGCCGCGATACCTCGGCCCATGCACTGACCATCGTGCGCGACGGCGTGATCACGGGCGAAGGCCCGACCACCAAGGGAAGGGTGCACTTCTCCCGCTCGCTTGATGCCGATGATACCGCCTGGTGCATCCGCATCCTGACCGCCACAGCCGTCAACGACCAGCCGATCAGCCGCACTGAGGCCGAAGTGCTGTTCGAGATCAACGAAGCCGCGACCGAGCGCACCGATGGCGGCCGCTTCGACGACCTGCTCGCCAAGGCGGTTGCTCACTATGCCGCGAGCGCCTCCGGCCTGAAGGTGCCGCCGCGCAGCGTCGCGCTGTCGGCCGAGTCCGATATCGAAGGCTGGGCGCCGTCCTATGCCTCCAAGGTCAACAGCGAAATGCTGGAGTGGATCGCCGGCCAGATGCGCGGCAAACGCCAGAACAACCGTCGCCTGATGGCGATGGTGGCGACTTTCCTGGGCGCCACCGCGCTGCCCCTGGCGGGCCAATTGCCGAACGTGTTCGACATCGGCATGTAAGATTTTGGGCATGTAAAATTCTGCGCCTCTCACGAGGACGCATTGAACGGCGGGGTTATTTCCCCGCCGTTTTTTGTTTGCCGGTGTCCAACTCGAGGCCGAGCGTGCGGCCCGGGAAACCGGCAGTGTCGAAATAGCGCTGGCTGCCGACGCGCTGGAAGTTCAACACGGTCTGCAGGCCGTTCTCGGACTTCTTCGACTTCTCGACCCCCTTGTACGCCTTCGGCACGATGCCGTTGGGCAGGGCCTCCGACATCACGCGGCCAACCAGGCCGCCGTTCTGCGATCCGCGCAGGCCGAGGAGCTGGGCGGCCGTCATACCGACGTCGGCATTGCTGACCGGGATCTCGCTGACATAGCCGGCTTTGAAGTCCGGGCCGATGGCGGCCATGAAGTTCATGGTGTCGCCGCGGCTGAAGCTGCCATGCATGCCCTGGCCCTGGCGCAGCACGGTGTCGGCGACCTGCACCGAGCAGTTGGTCGGCGCCTCGCCGCAATCGCTGGCATAGGAGCGGAAGTTGACGACGATCGCAGGCGTCGGCGTCGCCGCCTTGCCGCGCAGGCTGACGCTCGACAATGGCAAGGTACCAGGGAAGCGGCCGAGCTGGTCGTCCACGAACAGGCCGGAGACGTAGTCCTGCTCGAGCAGCGTCTTGATGGTCTTGGCCGCCAGCTTCTTGTCCTTGTTCGGCAGATAGATCAGGTCGGAGCCGCCATTGGTGGCGACGACGAGATCGGGCTTCTCCGGATCCTTGCCGAGCACGCCGTTGCCGGCTTTGGGGTGCTTATTGCCCTCGATCTTGGCGTTCTTGTCGTTGGGATCGAACAGCGGCAGGTCGAGCGCCTTGGCCAGATCGAGCGCCAGAAAGCCCATCGGCAAGAAGTCCTTCGGCGTGTCGTCATAGCTGACCTTGGCCGAGGGGCTGGTCTTGCTTTCCTTGGAGATGGTCGAGAAGCCGTGGTCGGCCTGGACCATGATGTTGGTGTTGGCGGCGAGCCCGAGCTCGTCCAGCGCCTTGCGGAGCTGGGCGAGGTTGTTGTCGGCATTCTTAATGCCGGCCATCGAGGTCGGCCCGTTGATGCCGGGCAGGATCTGGTTGAGGCTGTCGCCGGTGTTGTGCTGGCTGCCGTCGGGGTCGCGCGACCAGAACACCAGCACGAACGGCTTGTTGCGCGCCTTGAACATCGGCAGCACGACCTTGGCCGCGACGTCGGCGAAATAGGCCTGCTGCGCGACGTTGGCGACAATGGTGCCCGGCGTCTTCGCATCGCCTGCCTTGGAATTGTCGCCGCGCGGCGGCGTGGCGAGGGGCAGGCCGGCCTTGGTCAGCGCGTCCTTAATCTCGTCCGACAGCGCCACGCCGTTCTTGCCGCCGGTGGCATCGTCGAACACGACCGAATGCAGGCCGGCCTTTTCGGGCTTGTCGGTGTGGTCGAACTGATAGGTCGGACCGTGCTTGCCGAGCGCGGCCGTGCTGTAGCCCTTGTCGCGGGCCAGCTTCAGGATCGTGTCCTCGTTGAGATAATCGCCCTTGAAATGCTCATCGATGTCGCCGAGCACTGCGTCGTTCTCGATGAAGGGGACGACGGTGTCTCCGGCGGGCACCGAGGTGTAGTTGGTCCAGATCGTGTTGGAGAACACGCCGGTATCGCCGAGATAATGGCCGGTCGACATCGCCGAGCCATTGGCCATGGTGAAGGTCGGGAACAGCGAGTGCGAATTCTTGAAATTGACGCCCTTGTCGCGGATTTCGGCCATTGCGGGGGCGGTCTCGGGTGTGACCTTCAGCGCCCGCAGACCGTCCGGAATGAACAGGATCAGGTTGCGGGGCGTGTTGTTCTCGGCGGAGGCAGGTCCGGTCGAAAGTCCGGCGGACAACACTGTCAGTCCGGCTGACATCAACACCAGTGAACGGCGCATCAAAATCTCTCCCTGCGAGGCAACTTGGCCGCCAACCGCGGCCCCCGGCTTCGTTTAGTTTCGCTGCATGACGGTTTTGTTACAAGAGCGGAGCGGCATGCAAAGAAGGGCAGGGGCCCCGCTCTGCGCTGCGTCGGGGGCACGAGATCGCGGTGTCGGCAGGCAACTGCTTCAGCATCGTCATTGCGAGCGCAGCGAAGCAATCCAGACTGTCCCCGCGGAAAGATCTCTGGATTGCTTCGCTGCGCTCGCAATGTCGGAGTGGAGGCGGCGCCTTGTCCCGGACGCGGTGCGGCACGCAGTGACGCTCCGCAGAGCCGGGACCCAGAAGGCCGCGCACTCGCTGTTGCATGGGCCCCGGCTCTGCAGCGCACCGCTAAGGGGCGCTGCGCTGCGTCCGGGGCACGAGAGCGTTGTCGAATGACTGACATGGGATCGCATCCTCGCGGCGTGTTCGCCCGAGCTTTGCCTCGATGCCTCACCCCCAATGAAAGAGGGCGCAGGGAAGACCGGGTGCCGGCTGGCACCCGCGGTCCACTGTGCGGGATTGTCGTAACAAGATTGCACAGCGGCATACAGGTGAAGCCCAACACACGGCCTTCCCTGCGCAGTGGTTTTACGGCTTATGTCGTGCTCTCCCCGGGGAGCGATGCACTATTGCCCCCGTCGCCTTGCGGATGGCTGATGCGTGTGCCCGGTCGGGCAACCCACATCACCGCAACGCTTGGCGCACAGACCCCGGGCGCCAGGACCACACGATTTTGCCGTACGCCGATCACACCGGTCGTGTGCGCGACGCCTTCACTCACGGTTGCCCGCCCTGCGAAGCCGTTCGCGCCGATGTTATCAGCGTCCACCGCCGTCCGGCCCGCGTTCGTGACGATCGCGATACGCCCCTCTTCCCAGGGCCGGAGTGAGAAATTCCTAACAAAAATCCGAATTCTAATAAAGAGAAATATTTTGCCGCCGTTCCGTTGACCCCGGACTTGGGTGTTTCGCCCGAAATGACGCAAGGTATTGTGGCCTGAGCGGTCAATCCGGCGCCGTCGGCACCAGCGTATTCTGCGCGACCGCCTTGGCCGGCGCTGCCGTCGCCGAATTGCGGCCGCCATTGGCCAGGTTGCGGCGAAGCGATGGCGGCGCCGCCTGGAGGGCAAAGATGATCGCGATCTGGGTCCGGTTCTGAAGGCGGTATTTGCGCATGATGTTGCCGATGTGCGCCCGGACCGTGTTCTCCGAGATCTTGAGCTCGTAGGCTATGTTCTTGTTCTGCATTCCGCGTGCGATCAGCATCATCAGGTCACGCTCGCGTGGCGTTGGTGTGATCGGGTGTTTCGAATCCGGACTCATGACTGCTCCTCCGTGGCCTTTGGTCGATGCGAACACCCCAGCATGTTCTCACTCCGTCTTGAGTGCCTCGATCGGACTGAGCTTGGATGCCTTGTGGGCAGGATAAAAGCCGAAGATCAGGCCGGTCGCGATCGAGAAGGCGAGGGCAAGGCCGATCGCCTGGCCGTCGATCGAAGTGATCCATCCTGCCATACGCGCGACCGTCATCGAGAGCGTGACGCCGGCACCGACGCCGATCGCGCCGCCGAGCAGGCAGAGCACGAGCGCCTCGCAGAGAAACTGAAGACGGATGTCCCGCATCCGCCCGCCAAGCGCGCGGCGGATTCCGATCTCCCGCGTCCGCTCGGTGACCGACACGATCATGACGTTCATGATGCTGATGCCGCCAACGAGCAGCGAGACCGAGGCGATGGCGACGAGCAGGAGCGCGACGGTGCGGATCGCTCCCTGCTGCGCTTCCATGGCGGCGGCCGGATCCTGGACCTTGAAGTCGTCCTCCTGGCCGGCGGGAATACGGTGGCGCTGCCGCAGCAGGTTTTCGATCTCCGTTCGCGCCCCCGCCATCTGTCCGTCCGCAGCCACCTTGGCGATGATGTAGGCGACAGAATCCCGGTTGATGTTGCTTGCGCTGCCGAGGAAGCGCAACTTGGCCGTGGTGAGCGGCACGAAGGCGACGTCGTCCTGCGCCGGTCCCTTGCGGTCGAGGACGCCGACCACTTCGAGCGGCACCTTCATGATCCTGATCTGTGCGCCGATCGGGTCCTCGCCGGGCGCGAACAGCTCATGCGCCACCGTGCTGCCGAGGATCACGACCTTGCCGGCTCCTGCCTCCTCGCTGCCGGAAAAATAGCGCCCGGTCGCAAGCTGCCAGTCGCGCACCATGAAGTGCCCGGTCGTCGTCCCGTTGATCGTCGTGTTCCAGTTCTTGCTCTCGTGAATGACCTGGGCCGTTCCTGCAATCGAGCCGGCCGCTGCCTGGATCTCGGGGATCTGCTCGAGGATCGCCTGCACGTCACTCTCGGTCATGGTCAGCTTGCTGCCATCCTTGAGGCGCACGCCGCCCTGGTAGACCGCGCCGGGGTTGATCATCAGCACGTTGGCGCCGATCGAGCGGATCTGTTCCTGGAGGCGAAGCTGCGCGCCAGACCCGATCGCAAACACGGTTACGATGGACGCGACGCCGATCACGATGCCGAGCATGGTGAGGATGCTGCGCAATGGATTGAGGCGCAAGGCGTGCAACGCGATCTGGAAGCCCTGGAGCATCGTCATGGCTCAGAACTCCGTTTCGGCAGGATCGGAGCCAGCGTTTCGTCAGCGACGAGTGCACCGTCATGCAGGCGGATCGTGCGCCGGCACTGGGTCGCGATGCCGGGATCATGCGTGATCATCACGATGGTCTGGCCGGTCCGGTTGAGCGCGGCGAACAGGGCCAGGATCTCGGCGCCGGTACGGCTGTCGAGGGCGCCGGTCGGCTCGTCGGCGAGCACGATCAGCGGGGAGGCGATCAGGGCGCGTGCGATCGCGACGCGCTGCTGCTCGCCGCCCGAGAGCTGCCGCGGGAAGTGGTGGGCCCGGTGCACCATGCCGACGGCCTCCAGGCTCTGCTCGGCACGGGCCAGACGTTCCTTGCGGCTGATGCCGCAATAGACCAGCGGCAGCGCGACGTTCTCAATCGCATTGTGGCGAGCGAGCAGATTGTAGGACTGGAATACGAAGCCGATGCTGCGGGCGCGCAGGGACGACCGATGATCTTCCGAGAGATCGGCTACGTCGGCTCCCTCGAGATAGAGCGCGCCCTCGCTCGGCAGGTCGAGCAGCCCGATCATGTTCATCAGCGTCGATTTTCCCGAGCCGGACGGTCCCATCACCGCGACGATCTCGCCTCGTTCGATGTCGAAGCTGACATTGCGCACCGCGGCCACCGCTACGCCGTCGGCGCGATAGGTCCTGGAGACCGACTGCAGGCTGATGAGGGGCGGGGGGGCCGTCATGATCCGAACCTGATGCCGAGAAACTCCATGCCGGCCGGCCGGATGGCCTGACCCACGGCGACCTGGCTGCCCTCGACGAGGTCTCCGCTCCTGAGCGCGACCTGTTCGGTGCCGGCCGCGCCGACGGTCACCGGAATACGCCGCAGTGAGCCGCTTGCGGTGCGCGCCCACACCCCGCTGCGGGCCGCGGCATCCGGCTGCGTGCCGGAGGGCTGGAAGCGCAACGCGGCAAGCGGCACTTTCAGCACGTCGTCCTGCCGCTCGATCACGATCTTCACCAGGGCGGTCATGCCGGGCAGCAACGCGCCGTCGAGATTGGAGGTCGCCAGGACGACGGTGTAGGTCACGACGTGCTGCTGGTTCTGCGGTGCCTTGCGGACCTGCCGCACCACCGCCTCGAAGCGGCGGTCCGGGTAGGCATCCACCGTGAAATGGGCGCGCTGGTCGGGGGCGATGCGCCCGATATCGGCTTCGTCGACCTGCGCGTGGATTTCCATATCCTCGAGCCGGTGCGCAACCACGAACGTGGTGCGCGATTCCAGTCCGACCGCGAGCGTCTGGCCCTCGTTGACGAACCTGCCGACGACGACGCCATCGATCGGCGAGCGGATCACGGTGCGGTCGAGATCGGCCTGGGCCGCAGCGAGAACGGCCGCCTTCTCCGGCACGGCCATTCGCGCCTGCTGCAATTCCGCCTCGATCCGGCGGATATCGGCCTGCGCGCCGTCGACTGAGTAGGCGTTCAGGGACATGAGGACTTCGGCCTCGCGCTCTTGGGCAAGCCTCGCGGTGAACTCCGTCTGGGCGTCATCCACCGCCGTGATCGCCACGACGTTTTGTGACTGTAGAGCCAGTTTGCGCTGCAAGGTCTTCTGCGCCGACGCCTTGACCGCCTGCGCGCTGTCGAGCTTGGCCACGAGGACGTCTCTGCTGCCCTTGGCGTTCTGCAGATCGATCCTGGCGCGGTCGAGCTTGGCCCGCTCGATGTCGACAAAGGAGTTCGCCACCGCCACCGCCGCCCTGGCTTCGTCGACCTTGGCCGCAAAGCTGCGCGGATCGATCAGGGCGAGCGGCTGATCCTTGGTGACAGTGTCGTTGAAATCGACATAGACCCGGGCGAGCTGCCCGGACAGCTGGGAACCTACCTCGATCGTCTTGACCGGCTGCAGGGCGCCGGTGACGGTGATGGTTTGCTCGATGCTGCCGCGCTGGATTGAGGCATAGCGGAACACGGGCGCATCCGATCCGAAGCTCCGTGCTTCCGACCCGGCCGGTTTGAGCAGCCGCTGGGTCGATTCATAGGCGCGGGCCGCCTTCTGCGCGGCGGCCCCGGCCGCGTCGCCGATCACGGCCGGTCCCGCGGCGTAGACCACGGCGAGGCCACATGCAGTTCCGAGCAAGGCAATAACTGGCACAAATCGCATATCAAAAACCCGCCCCTTGAAATGGCATCGTTGGCGGCACGGACAAAGATCGCGCTATGGTTGTAAATCTACCAAAACGCAGTCGATCGTCAGTGTGTCGCCGCTGCAGGGGCGACGGTCGGGTGCGCTTGATGATCCAGAAGTAAAGTCCGCGGGTGCTATCTTTCGTGACTTGCCGGACATGCATACGAAGCGTATCGATATGATGCGCGCGGTATCGAACTCGACAAGCTGACTGAACGTCCCGTCTGCTCTGGCCGAAGCGGCCAGCGTCTGGCGTTCAAGTCGGCACGTGGGTGGCGACGCCATGACGCAGTCGGCGATACCGAAGTTCCGACGCCTGGTCGTCGCATTCCCGATATCGCGGCTCGCTGTGATGCCGCAGTTCGCGAGGGCGAGTCCCCGCAATCACGAAACCCGATATGTGAACACCTTCACTCGTCTTGAACGGGTGTTGGGCCTAAGACGTCGAAGCGGCGGACCGGAGCGACTCGCTCGATCCCCGCGAATTCATCCAAGCACCTTGATCTCGCTTGCAAGAAGAATGGATGGCTCGTTGCTTGATCATCGAGCCCCAAGCCGGGGAGCCCGTCGCCATGAGTTCAGGTCAAGCCACAGTTTATATCATTGACGACGAAATCCAGATTCGAACCGCGATAGGAAGTCTCTGCGAGGAGACCGGGCATCAGGTAAAATTGTTTGCATCGACGAGCGAGTTCGTCGCGGACAGTATTTCCGGCGGGCCTTCATGCCTCGTGCTCGACGTCCGCTTTCCCGGCACGGCGCCGACCGGCCTCGAGCTTCAGCGCCGGCTCGCCGAGACGGGCGTGCTCATCCCGATCGTCTTCATCAGCGGCCATTCCGATGTCCGCGTCTCGGTCGAGGCCATGAAGCGCGGCGCAGTCGAGTTTCTTCCAAAACCCTTTCGCGAGCAGGAGATCCTCGACGCGATCAGGCACGGCATTGAGCGCGACCGCAGGCGGCTCGAGCGCGAAGATAGCGTGCGCGAAGCTCGCCAGCGCGTCGAAACGCTGACGGCGAGGGAGCGCGAGATCATGCTGTTGATGGCCGAAGGTCTCGTCGCCAAGCAGATCGCGGCGAGGCTCGGGGTGAGCGAAGTGACGGCCAAGGTCCATCGCACCAGGATGATGCGAAAGCTGGAGCTTCGCTCGCCGATCGAGGTGGTGCGGTTGGTCGACAGCATGGGACGCGAAGAAGAGACGACACGAACCGGCGCAGGACAACCGCACAGCTAGTGCCGCGGGCACCAAGACACCACGCAACGTCTAGTCCGTACCGATTAGCATGAACTGCAGTCTGTCGCACGCAGCACGATCGGTTCAAAGTCTGTCCTGCGATGTCGGCCTCCTCCAAGACGGCATCCGAACCCAGTCAGACATCTTAGCCAGAAAGGATATTCCATGCGCAAATTGTTTCTTGCTTCCGTTGCCGTGCTCGCCCTGTCCTCCGCCGCGCAGGCCGCCAACACCTCGACCACCGTGCAAGTGGGCGTCGTGAACGGTTCCAGCGTCTCGCAGCAGGGCCTCACCAACGACAGCTCGTCGACCAGCCAGCTCGGCATCATCAACAGCGCGACCACGATGCAGGGCACCAGCGCGGCCTCGCTCAACAACGGCAGCACGGTCAACCAGATCGGCGTGCAGAACACGGCGGCCACGGGCCAGGTGGCGTTCGGCAACAACGGCAGCGCGATCACCCAGAACTCGTTCGGGCCCGCTCCGCTTCAGAACAACGCCGCTGCCGTCGGACAGCTCAGCGTGTTCGGCGTCAACGGCAGCACCGTCTCGCAGACGGCGCACTAAGCCAGCCCCGTTTGGCCGGACGCGTCAATTGCGGCGCGTCCGCGCCATCCTTGAAAGCACCGCCTCGGGCCGGACGATCCGGTGAGAGGTTGTCCGCCGATTTTCGCGGAGGAAATGTCATGCATCAAAAATATCTCATTGCCACGATCGTCACGTTCTGCTTGCTGACCGGCGTCGATGCCCAAGCCGGCAACTCGGCCAGCGTGCTGCAATTCGGCGCCACCAACAACTCCTTCATCTCGCAGAGTGGCGGCACCAACAACAGCGCCACCACGATGCAATTCGGCGCCACCAATACTGCGACCACGTTGCAGACGGGCTCGCTCCTCACCGTCAACACCTCGGTGATCGGGCAGGGCGGCACCACCGCGACGGCGTCCAACACCGCGTTACTCGGCCAGGCCGGTGGCTCCAATTCGAGCCTGATCGGTCAGATCGGTGCGAACAACGCGGCGGCCGTCGGACAGCTCGGAATCCTGAACGGCTCGACGATTTTGCAGCAGACTCCGTGATCGCAAATCCATTTTCAGTCGCGAGGCATGTCATGAGACATTTTTCCGGCGCCGCCTGTGGCGCATTCCTCACCTTGTGTTGCATGGGCGCCGGATCGGCCGGTGCGCAGACCGCCGACATCAAGACCATCGTGTCGCTCGGCGGCCCGCCGGTCGTGCTGAACCAGAGCAGCCAGCTCAACATGGCCGGCGTGTTCATGATCGGCGGCAGCACCAGCGCGACCGTCACTCAAAACGGCACGAACAACGCGACCGGAATCCTGCAATTCGGCGGGACGACGTCGGCATCGATCGGGCAGGCGGGCGTGAACAATGTCGCGTTTGTCGGCCAGGCCGGCCAGTCCACCAGCAGTTTCCTGTCCCAGTTCGGTGCGTTCAACTCGGCGACTATCGTCCAGAATAGCCATTGAGCCGGGCGCGACCTCTCCGTCGTCAGAAATGTAATGGGGCAAGGCGATGAAACGCGGTAGACTGCTCCTGGCATTGGCGGCATTGCTCGCCGCCGTCAGCGTCGCGTCCGAGGCCTCCGCCGGATCCGTCCAGCGCGGCGTGACGAACCGGAATGTGAGCATCGAAACGGTCGTGCAGTTCGGCAACAATGTTCAGCCGGTCACGATCGAGGAGAATAGCCGCATCAATATCGCGCGCGTCATCCAGATTGGTGGCACGGGAACGGTCGATGCGACGATCATCCAGAACGGCACGCGAAATTATGTCGATGTGATCCAGGTGGGTGGCATAACCAACGTGGCGATCGGTCAGTCGGGCGTGAGCAACATTGCCGATATCACTCAGGTCGGCAATTCCACCAACGCCCTCCTGCTCCAGATCGGAGACATGAACACGGGAACGGTGCGGCAATTCGGGCGCTTCAACTGGCTGTCGATATTTCAGTTCAGCCGGTGATCGTGAAGGTGAGGTGCAACATGAGGTTCATCGTACTTGCAGCAGGGACGATCATCATGATGGCAACGACAACCGGGCCGGCGGGAGCCGGCGAGTCAGGTGACGGCCACACCACAATAGTTCAGGACGAGAATGGCACGTCCGCCATCACGCAGAGCGGCGATCCGGCACAGGCCGAGGTCAAGATCGAGAAGGAGCCCGGGCGCACCACGGTCTATCGCCGCAGCGGTGGCAACACCGCCATCGTGTCGCAGGGCACCGGAAATCCGCAGGACATGCTGGACTGGCTGCGCAAGCAGCAGGGCCGCTGACGCACGAAGGCCCGTGCGCCGGCCCGAGCGCGTTCCATGGACCGAGTGCCTGGAATAGCCCGAATCCCGGGCGTCTTGCCGCAGCTTGTTCCCCGTTAATCCCGTGCCTTAACCAATAATTAATTATAGGTTTGCGGGTGGGCGACAGCCCGGCCTAGCGTGTCGTGGGGAGCCGCTATCCGCGAAGCCAAACGAGTTGGTGCGTATCATGATGTCCAGATCATTTGGGGCGTTGCTCGCCTCGCTCAGCGCAGCCGCGCTGCTCCTTGCCCCCGGCGACAGTTTTGCTCGACCCGGCGGCGCCGTCGCACATGCCGCCACGCCTTCCGGTCCGGCGGCGCGTCCGCCGATTGCGCCGGGCGCCAGGTTCCGTGGCCGCAACACGCCCTGGGTTTACTGGCCTGGCGGCGGCGGGTTCTACTATGACAATGCAGGCTACGGTCAGCCTTTCGCCGAGACCGCACAACCCGTCTCCAGCGACGTGCGCTACACCTATACGTATGACGTTCCCTGGGATTGGACGCATCGCTTCCCGCCGAACGTGGTGCCGTCGGACCGGCCCTATGTACCGAGCTGTCCGACGGAGCAGGTGACCGTGCCCGGCCGCGGCGGCGGCGAGCACACCGTCAACATCATGCGCTGCTACTGAGCAGCGCGTTCGGCTCAGCTAGCCCAGCTCAAAACTGGTCACGCCGAAGACGCGGTCGATCCGCATCGGCGCGATCGGCCCTGTGTACATCCGCGCCGTCTCGAACACCGGCTTCAGCCCAAGTGATTCTGCGAGTGCAATCGCCTCGCGATTGATGGCGGGGACGTCGAGGGAGATTTCGCCGCCGTTTGTGCTCGCCAGCAGGACCTGCACGATCGCGTCCGCCGCGGCGCGGTCGTCGGCGACGAGCGGGCCGATCTTGCGGCCGGTCCGGCACGGCCGGATCACGCCCCATGCGACGAGCTTGCCGTCGCGCAGCAGCGCGCGGCCGACATGTCCTGATGTGCCAACCCAGGCACGCAGGAAGGCGCTGCGCGGAGCCGGGAACACCATCGCATCGTCGGCTTCAACGCGCGCGAACGGGATCGTGTCGAGCGCAACCACATCGGCGGGCGGTTTCGATGGTGCGGCGACGATGCCGCCATAGCGGACATTGGCGTAAGCGAGCTGGAAGCCGGACTTTTTGTAATTGTCCTGCTGCGCCACGACACCATCGAGGCCGATCACGCGAGCGCCCGCATGCGCGATCGCCGCGTTCCAGATGCGCAGGCCGTGGCCTCTGTCGCGAAAATCCGATCTCACGATGTAGAAGCCGAGAAATGCGAAGCGATCGTCGTAGTTGACGCAGGAGACGGTCGCGACCGGCTCGCCGTCGATCTCGCCGACGAAGAAGCCCGTCGCGTCGGGGATCGCGAAACAGTTCGCATCGGCGAGGCCCGGATTCCAGCCCTCGGCCGCGGCCCAATCGACGGCGATGGCGATCTCCTCGGGACGCAAATTGCGGATCTGCAAATCGCTCATCTTTCAAGTCGCTTTCGACGGTGGACCTTCCGGCCGGTCCGGCGGTAGAAGGCCCATGACAGGCCGGGCGCGCGGCTCGCCCCACGATATCACAGAGGATGATCGGTCATGGCAGCAGAGATGGCAGCAGAGAAGGTCGCACTCGTGACCGCCGGCGGCAGCGGCATGGGGGCAGGGGCTGCGCGCCGGCTCGCAGCCGACGGCTTTCGCGTCGCCATCCTGTCCTCCTCCGGCAAGGGCGAGGCGCTGGCAACCGAGCTCGGCGGATTGGGGGTCACCGGTTCCAACAAGTCGAACGACGATCTGAAGCGGCTTGTCGACGGGGCGATGTCCCAATGGGGACGCATCGACGTGCTCGTCAACAGCGCGGGCCATGGGCCCCGGGCGCCGATCACGGAGATCACCGACGAGCAATGGCACACCGGCCTCGACACCTATCTGCTCAACGTGATTCGTCCGACCCGGCTGGTGACGCCTTTGATGCAGGCGCAGAAGGGCGGCGTCATCATCAACATCTCGACCGCCTGGGCATTCGAGCCGAGCGCGATGTTTCCGACCTCTGCGGTGTTCCGCGCCGGCCTTGCCGCCTTCACCAAGATCTTCACCGATACCCATGCCGCCGACAACATCCGCATGAACAATGTGCTGCCGGGCTGGATCGACAGCCTGCCGCAGACAGATGCACGCCGCGACAGCGTGCCGATGCAGCGCTACGGCAAGGTGGAGGAGATCGCCGCGACGATCTCGTTCCTGGCGTCCGACGGCGCGGCCTACATCACCGGCCAGAACATCCGCGTCGACGGTGGATTGACCCGTTCGGTTTGAGGAGCGGGGATTCGAATCGCATTTCGCGCGCTTGTCGTGATGCGACACGGGCGTGCGTCGCGCGCCACGGGGGAGGGATGATGCGTGGCCTCTCGGTCACACCAGTCACGCGTTCGCGTGCCGCACGTGCCGCCCAACGTCACAGTCCCTATGAACTTCGCCGCAGCCCAAGACGGCGAGGGACCGGCAGCCTATGCCCGATCTGCGCCGGACGCCTTCCGCCCGCGCGCATTCGAAACGCGAGATCAATCGCGTGAGGCAAGGAGACTGGAATGAAGAAGTTTTTGCTGGCGGTTGCCGCGGTTGTCTTGGGCTCCGCATCCGTGCAGGCGGCCGACCTCGCGGCGCGCTACACCAAGGCGCCGATGATGGCGACGGCCTACAACTGGACCGGCTTCTATGTCGGCGGCAACGTCGGTGGTGCGTGGGGCAGCTCCGATCCGAGCACATCGACCGTGTTCGATCCCGCCGCCTATTTCGCGAGCTCCAGTGTCTCCGCGATTGCGGCAGTCGGCGCCCAGCGGGTCAACAGCTCCAGCGTCACCGGCGGCTTCACCGCCGGCTACAACTGGCAGGTCAACAACGCCGTGCTCGGCCTCGAAGGCGACATCAACTATTTCGGCTTCAAGGGCCGTGCGACGGGCTCGGCGCTCTATCCCTGCTGCGCGCCGGATACCTTCACCGTCAGTTCATCAGTCTCAGCCGATTGGCTCGCGACCATTCGCGGCCGCATCGGCTTCCTCGCGGCTCCGACCTGGCTGCTCTACGCCACCGGCGGTGCTGCGATCGCCGAGGTGAAGGGCAATTTCAACTTCACCGACACGTTCGCCGCGGCGACGGAGTCGGCCGCGATCCGCGATACGCGGGTGGGCTGGACCGCAGGCGTCGGCACCGAATATGCCGTCGGCGGCGGCTGGTCACTCAAGGCCGAATATCTCTACGTCGATCTCGGACGCAGCAGCGTGACCAGCACCAATCTGTTGGGCGGCGCATTTCCGACCAACGTCTTCACCCATTCGGTCGATCTCAAATCGAACATCGCCCGCGTCGGCGTGAACTACAAGTTCGGCGGACCCGTCGTCGCCAGGTACTGAGCTTCATCCCGTTCCTGATCTGGCGTGGAAAGCCCCGGTTCAGCCGGGGCTTTCTGTTTTCGTAAGGCGGGTTCAGTGCGATGCCACCAGGTGCGCCAACGCCGGCAGGATCTTGTACCGCGCGATCTCGTGGGGATATTCGCCCCGATTGGCCAGCAACACGATGCCGATCCGCTGCGCCGGCACGAGGCCGATATAGCCGGAGGCGTTGTTGAGCCCGCCCGGCTTGTCGACGACGGTGACGCCTGGAAGGCGCACCGTCTCCCAGGCCATTCCCTGTCCGAACTTCTCGTCGACGCGGAAAATCTCGTGCTGCGTCATCCGCAATGCCTCGCGCAAATGCGGGTCGACCGGCCGCCCATCGACGCAGGCCGCAACGAAGGTCGCGAGATCCCGCGGCGAGGAAAACATCTGGCCGGTGCCGGGGAATTCAAAATAGCTCTGCTGGTTGCCGATGGGGCCGATCGCCATGCCCTGATCCGAATAGCCCTGCACCGCGCGCTGCATCCAGGCCTCGCCCATGACGGCACGGCTGTCTTCGCCGCGTTCGGGTACGGAGGTCGCATTCATGCCGATCGGCTTGAGGATGCGTTGCTCGAACAGGGTCGAGATCGGAGCGCCGTAACGGCGCTCGAGCACGAGCTGAAGCAGCACGTAGCCGGCGTGGCTGTAGACGCGCTGCTTGCCCGGCACTTCGCCGGCCTGCGGTCGCCAGCTGTTGAACATGTCGATGAGCTGCGCGCGCGAAAACGTGTCGCTAGGCCACGGCGGATGGTCGGTCGGCAGCAGCATTCCTGAGGTGTGCGAGACGAGTTCGCCGACGGTGACGCGGCGGATATAGTCGCCGGTGAGTTCGGGGAGGTGTTCCACCAGACGATCGTCGAGCCGCAGCTCGCCGCGGAGGGTGCCGAGCGCGACCAGCGTCGCCTCGAACGGCTTGCGCAGGGAGCCGAGGTTGAACAGCGTGTCCGGCGTGACCGGCCTTCGCGTGGCGTCGTCGGCAAAGCCGTAGTTGAAGAACTCGACATGGCTGCCGGCATAGAGCGCAACGGCGAGACCGCCCGGCTGGTCCGGCGTGACGGTCGGCGAGAGCTCGTTCGCGACGATGTCGCGCATTTGCGCGATCATGTCGGAATCCGCGGCGGCGCCGCGCGGCCAGGCAAGCGCGAGTGGAACGAGCGCCGCTCGGGCGAGCGTCCGTCGGGTGAGATACGATGAGGTGACAACAGACGGCACGGCTCTGATGAATTATGCTTGTGCGCCCCCAGTTATCTTTTAGCGGGGAGGGCCCGATGCCCCAATTCACAATTGCGCGTTGTGGGTTCCGCTCGTCGGTTCGCGACTTCGTAGCCCGGATGGAGCGAAGCGCAATCCGGGACCCCCGTAGCTTGTGGCAAAGAACCCCGGATTACGCTGCGCTCCATCCGGGCTACGGCGTTCCGAAGTTTAACTTAGCCAATCGGCTAACAATTCTTGACGCCCGTCATCCGACGTATATAGTTAGCTTCATGGCTAACCAATTATCCCGGCTCGATCAGCTTTTCGCGGCCCTTGCCGATCCCACCCGGCGGGCGATCGTGATGCGGCTGTGCGCCGGCGAGGCGTCGGTCGGTGAGCTTGCCGATCCCTTCGAGATGGCGCTGCCGAGCTTCATGAAACACATCCACGTCCTGGAGACGAGCGGGCTCGTCCTGTCGGAGAAATCCGGCCGCGTGCGCACCTGCCGCCTCAGTCCTGACGCACTCCTCACTGCGGAGGACTGGTTCCAGCACCAGCGTGCGATCTGGGAGGCGCGGCTCGATCGCTTCGAAACCTATGTGATGAAACTGAAGAAAGAGAGGGCGGCTGCCAAGCGGCCGTCCAGGACAAGTAACAAGACGACCGGCAAGACAACTAAACGGAAAGGTTCCTGACGATGACGAATTCAGCCAATCCCGCCCTGTCGCAATGGTCGCTCGAGCGCGAGATCGTGATGTCGCGCGTAATCGACGCGCCGCGCGATCTGGTGTTCGAAGCGTGGTCCGACCCGAAGCACCTGCCGCAATGGTTCGGCCCGAAAGGTTTCAAGCTCGAGACCTTCGAGATCGACGTGCGCGTCGGCGGCGTCTGGCGCTTCAACATGATCGGCCCGGACGGCACGGTCTACCCGAACCGCATGCGCTTCCGCCGCATCGAGCGGCCGTCGCTGATGGAGATGGATCACGGCACCGACCAGGACGAGGATTCCGGAATGTTCCGTTTCACCGTCACCTTTGCCGAGCAGAGCAACGGCAAGACGGTTCTGATGATGCGGCAGCTGGCGTCGAGCACAACGCAGCGCGACGGCATGATCAGCTTCGGCGCTGTCGAATACGGCTACCAGACGCTCGACAAGCTCGCGGCGTATGTGAGTGGGATGAAGAGATAGGGCGAGCAGCCACTTCCTCCCTCATGCCGAGGAGGCCGCAGAGCGGCCGCCTCGAAGCACGGGGACCACCGGTGAGGCCTTCATCTTTCAGGGCGCGCGTTCGACGCCCCTCGGGATGAGGGGCGCTTCAGTCCTTCGCCTCGTCCGTGACGATGTCGCCGAGCTTTTGCCAGCGCTGGCCGTCGAACTGCACCATCTGGAACTGCTTGTTGACGCGGTAGTCGGTCGGCGTCGTTGTCACCGAGATGCCCGGCAGCGTCAGGTCGAGGGTGATGTTGTTCAGGCTGGCGGCCTGGCGCATCACGTTCTCGCGCGTAAGATCGTCGCCGCATTGCTTCAGCACCTGCACCAGCAGCTGCGCGGTGATATAGCCGTAGACGTTCAGGTTCGAATCCTTGTCACCCTCCGGGTAGTACTTGGCCATGAAGGCGAGATATCGCTTCATGCCGGGATCCTCCTTCCATTCGGGATCAGCTGAATCCTTGACATAACCGACGCTGACGACGCCCTTGGCGTTGTCGAGTCCGGAGGGTTTCAGCACGGCGCTGACCGAGGAGGCGTTGATGTCGATGATGTGCAGCGGCTTCCAGCCGATCTCGGCCACCTTCTTGATCGCCTGCGCGGCCTGTTTCGGCGTCGTGGCGCTGAACAGCACGTCGGCACCCGCATCCTTCAACCGCAGGATCTGCGAGTCGATAGTCGGCTCGGTGATCTCGTAGGACGTCTCGGCGACGATCATCTTCGCCTTGTCGCCGAGACCTGCCTTGAAGCCGGCAAGGTAATCCTTGCCGAGATCGTCGTTCTGATAGAGCACGCCGATTCTGGCGTTCGGATAATTCTTCAGAAGATATTGCGCGTAGATCCGGCCCTCGACGAGGTAGGAGGGGTTGAAGCCCATGGTCCAGGGGAAGTTCTTCGGATCGGTGAAACGCGCCGCGCCGGTTGCCGCGAAGAGCTGCGGGACCTTCTTGGCGTTGAGATATTTTTGCACGGCGACATTCGGCGCCGTGCCGATGATCTGGAAGGTCAGCAGCACCTCGTCGCTCTCGACCAGCTTGCGGGTCTGCTCAACCGTCTTCGGAGGCGAATAGGCGTCGTCATACTGGATCAGATTGACCTTGCGGCCGTTGACGCCGCCCTGATCGTTGATCATCGTCATGTAGGCGGCCTGGGTCTTGCCGATGACGGCATAGGCCGAGGCCGGCCCGCTGAGCGGGACGGTCTGACCGACCTTGATCTCGGTGTCGGAAGCGCCGGGATCGTATTTCTTCTGCGCCTGTGCAGCCGGGATTGACAGCGTGAGAACGATCGCGGCTGCCCCGACACGTCTGAGAAACATGCTTTTCATTTCCATTCCCTGTTCGTGACCATCACTCGCCCTTGAGGCCGGCCTCGCGAATGAGCCTGGTCCATTTCTGCGTCTCGTTGTCGATGAACTGGCCGAACTCGGCCGCGGTGCCGGCGCGCACTTCGAGGCCCTGGGCGGTCAGCTTGTCCTTGATCGTCGGCTCGGCCAGCGCGCGCAACACTTCGGCCTGCAGCTTGTCGACGATGGCGCGCGGCGTCGTCGAAGGCGCCATGAAGCCGTACCAGCCGGCGGCTGCCACGTTGGGAAAACCCTGCTCACGCAGGGTCGGCGCCTGCGGATAGAGCGCGCTGCGTTCGGCGGAAGCGACGCCGAGAACAATGAACTTGCCGCTCTGGATGTAGGGCAGTGCGGTCGGCAGTGCCGTCAGCGTGGCATCGACGCGGCCGGCGAGCAGCTCGGTGTAGGACGCCGCATCGCCACGGAAGGGAATGTTGAGCCCTTTGACGCCGGCATCCCTGAACAGGAGTTCGCCGGCAAGATGCGGCTGCGAGCCGGCGCCGGGCGAGGCGAAGGTCAGGCCATCCGGCTTCGATTTGCCGTAGGCGATCAATTCGGGGAGCGTCTTGAACGGCGCGTCCGCGCTGATGATCAGGAACAGCGGCGCGATCACCGCCATCGCGACCGGCTGCAGATCCTTGCGCTCATAGGTCAGCTTGCCGAACAGCGCCTCGGCGGTGGCGTAGGGGGCCGCGACATAGAGCAGGGTGTAGCCGTCGCCCGGCGCATGCGCGACCGTATCGTTGGCGATGCGGGTGCCGGCGCCCGGCTTGTTCTCGACGATGAACTGCTGGTGCAGGTTGCGGCCGAACTCTTCGGCCAGCAGCCGCAGCGAGATGTCGTTGGAGCCGCCGGGCCCGTAAGGCGAAATCAGCCGCACCATGCGCGACGGCCAGGCGTCCTCAGCGCGTGCGGAGAATGGAAATCCGGATAGCGAAAGGGCGAGGGTGCCCAAAAATGTTCGCCGTGTGACGGTCATGATGGCCTCCCGGTGGCGGAGCGCCGATTGTCTTGTTCATCGCCTGGCGCTCTTCTTGTTTTGCTTTTGTGTTTCGGTCGCCGGCGCCGCGCCAACCATGGCGCGGATGCTGTCGGCAAGGGCGGCAATGCGCGGGCCGATCTCGCCCTCGAGCTGGCCGGGCTGGAGCCGGAATGCGGGAATGCCGCAATTGATCGAAAAGGCCTGCTTCGCCTCATGCGTATGAAACAGCGGCGCGGCGACGGCATGGATCGAGGCGATGTACTCGCCGAAGCACGTGCAGAAGCCGCGGCTGGCGCATTGTGCGAGGCCGGCGCGGTAGGTCTCGCGGAAGGCCGACCACAGCTCGGTGTCTTCGCTTGCAATGCGCTCTTCGAGCAGCGCGGCATCGGCCTGCGGCAAGGTCGCCGCCGCGGCACGGCCCATCGCCGTCATCACCACGGAAATGGGCATGCCGATGTCGGGGACGTGCGGGCCGACGTCGCCGGAGCGCGCGGTCTCGACATAGATCATGGAGGTCGCATCGAGCAGGCCGATCGAAACCGTGCCGCGCACGCTTTGCGCCAGCTCCTGCATCATGGGACGCGCGACCTGGCGGAACTGCATGTCGGCGAGCAGCGGATGCGCCATGCGAAGTGCGCGCGCGCCGACGCGATATTTGGCGCGTTCGGAATCGTAGCGGAGGTAGCCGAGCTCGGCCAGCGTATGCGTCAGCCGCGCCACCGTCGGGCGCGGAATCCCGGTCAGCGTCGACAGCTCCATGTTGCCGAGCTGCGTTGCCCCCGCCTTGAACGCTTCCAGCACCACGAGCCCTTTTGCCAGCGTCGTCGCGAACGCGGCGTCATCGACGCTGTCCGCCAGCACGGCGGCGGCGGACGAGGAGGAGCGGATCGGTTTGGACGCGGTTCTGGCCATGCAGGATTAATGAACCCGGTCTCGCCCGTTGTCCAATAGATTCATAAATTGTGCTTTTGTGTCCACTATACGGACGAGCGGCAGCTGTGCCGACAGGGACAAAATCTGCGCGAAGAGTTCCGCCACACACAGATTTTCGTCGTGATTCCGTGGCTTGTTGTGACAGGATTATTACGACTGAATGTCATATCGATTACATCGGAGCGATTCATGTTGCAGTGGCAGGCGCGGACAAATCCCCTCGCGTGGTGGTGGGGGTCCCTGACACTGGTCAGTGCTGCCAACATTCTCGTCTGGTTCATGCTGTACCGCGAGTTCTACCCGACGCCTTCAGGCAGCATCAGTGGCGGCTCTGATATCGGGCTGATGTTCGTGCTCTGCGCCGGCTATGTTTTCGGCTGCGCCTTCCGCTCGTTCCTGCCCCGCGCCGACGTGCAGCGCATCTGCCTGTTCGACACCTGGCTCTCCAGCGTCTTCGTCGGCCGCACGGTCGCGACCGCGGCCGAACTGTGCTTCGCCGCGCAATGGGCGGTCATCCTGCATCAACTCGGGACCATGACAGGCGCCGAGACGGTTGTGAACATCGCGTGGGTGATCGTGCCCATCATCATCATCGCGGAGTGCTTCTCCTGGTATGCGGTGGTGACGACCAACTTCCTCTTCAACGCGATCGAGAACTCGCTGTGGGCGGTGACATTCTTCCTCGCGGGCATCGCGCTGTGCCGGCTGATGCCGGAATTCCAGGGACCGGTGCGTTGGGCGCTGATTGCCGGCATCGTCGGCATCGCCTGCTTCCTGGCCTTCCTCGTCACCGTCGACGTGCCGATGTATCTCAGCCGCTGGCGGGCAGGGCATGAAGAGGGCAACCGATTGCTCGGCTTCCTCGAAGGCCTGCATGACGTCTCGACGCGCTGGGTCGTGACCCATGACATCGCGCACTGGAAGGGCGAGCTGACCTGGATGTTCCTGTATTTCACCGCCGCCGTGTGGTCGAGCCTCGCGCTCTGTGCGCTCTACGCGATGGACGGCTATCTCACGCGCTATCTCGCGTGAGCGATCAGGCCTCGCCGAGATCGACCTCCGTCAAGATGCCTTGGCGCAGCGCCAGCCGGACCAGCTCGATGTCGGAGCCGACGCCGAGCTTGTCCTTGATCATGGAATGCAGGTTCGCCACCGTCTTCGGGCTGACATGGAGCGTCTCGGCGATCTCCTCTGTCGTGTTCTCGGCGAGCAGCAGCCGCAGCACCTCGAACTCGCGCGGCGTGAGGACGTCGGCGGCAGAGCTTTCCCCGGCGAGCCGGCTCAGCGCGAGCTCATGGTCGATGTCGGGGCTGATCGCGATCTTGCCGGCGAGCACGTCCATCACGGCGCGCACCAGCGTCTCCGGCGGACTGGTCTTGGTGACGTAGCCCCTGGCGCCGGCGCGGATCGCCTGCACGGCAAAGCCGGCATTCTCGTGCATGGTGAAGACGAGGATCCTGGCGCCCTTGTCCCATTGCCTGATGCGCCTGACCGCCTCGATGCCGCCGATGCCGGGCATGCTCAGATCCATGATGACGAGGTCGGGCGCCTCCGATTTGTAGAGACGGTAGGCCTCCGCGCCATCGGCGGCTTCGGCGATGACGCGAAGTCCCGGCTGCTTCTGCAGCACGGAGCGATAACCCTCGCGGACGACGGAATGGTCGTCGACCAGCAGGATGGTCGCGTCGGCCGTGCTCATGCGGCATGCTCCAGCGGCGGCCGATCAGCGGCTGCGAGCGGAATGACCACGCGCAGTGCGGAGCCGCCATTCGGCTTGGCCTCGAAGCTCAACTGGCCGCGCAAGGCCGCGACGCGCTCGCGCATGCCAAGCAGGCCCATTCCGGATTTCGCGACGGAATCGGTCGCGCGTCCGTCATCGTCGATCGCAAGCGCGACCTCGCTGGCCCCCATCGTCAGTTCCAGGCTGACCCGCGTGGCGACGGCATGCTTGGCAGCGTTGGTTAGCGCCTCCTGCACGATCCGGTAGATGCTGGCACTGATCGTGGCCGGCAGGCTCTCGAATGCGCCGTCGAACCGGATCGAGAAGCGCGTCTCGCCGCGGCTGCGCCCGTTCCAGCCCGCGACGAGGCCTTCGAGGCTGGCGACGAGCCCGAGCTCCTCGACATCCGGCGGCCGCAGCCGGAACAGTGTGCCGCGCAACGTCTCCATCATGCCGGTTGCGGTCCGCGCGATGCCGTCGCATTCGCCAAGCAGGGAAGGGCAGTCCTGTGCGGCGGTCTGGCGCGCGGAGGAGGCGAGCGCGCGGATGGCGGCGAGCGACTGGCCGAACTCGTCATGCAGCTCGCGCGCGAGATGGCGGCGCTCCTCGTCCTGGAGCGCGATCAGCTTTCGCGTCAGCTCGCTGCGTTCGGCAAGCGCGGTCTCGAGGCTTTCGGCGAGATGGTTGAAGCCGTCGCGGATCGCGGAGAGCTCGGCAAGGTCGAACGGCGGCAGCCGCGTGGTGAGGTCGTTGGCGGCAATCCGCTCGAGGCCGGTGCGGATCATGCGGGTGGGGCGTAGCGCGCGTGCCAGCGCAGCGTAGACCAGCGCGCAGAGCAGCGGCAGCGCGATCGCCAGCGCGAGCATCAAGCGGCCGGCCTCGTGCCAGGCCTCCGCCGTCTGCACGGCGGGTTCGACCGAGACCACGGTATCGCCAAGCTTCGCTCCGCGCACGATCACAGGCCGCGCCGCTTCGCGTCCGGGGTCGAACAGGCTGCGATAGAAGGCCGTGAAGACTTGCGGCGGCGGGTTCGCCGGGGCGGGCGCGCCGCTGCAGAAGCGCTGGAGGATGTCGCCGCTGATGCTGCGGAACGCCAGGCACAGGCCGGGCGTCATCACATAAGCCGAAACGGGGTCCAGGTTGGGAAAGTCCGAGCGCGGGCTGGCGACCCATTGGATCTTGCCCTGTTGCAGCTCCAGCGTCTTGGCCACGATGGCGGCGATATCGTCGAGGCGCGCATGCGCCGCGCGGTCGGCCGTAATCAGGAAATAAGCGGAGATGGCGGCGAAGCAGGCGGCCGATATCACGGCCACGCGCAACGTCAGACGGACTTTGAGATCGAACCTCGGGCGGTTCCACATCGGCGGGCACCTGGTGCGAACGGGTTTGTCGCGGCCCCATTAGACGGCAGAACGTATCCGGCGCAAAGCCGCCAGGCACTAGTGCGGTGCACCGTCGTGAAAATTTCCCGGCCGTCGCCGGGACCGGCGCCGCTGCATGGCCTGATTCCGCCGTCCAGATTGCGGGTCGCTCCGTCATGCGAGGCCCGCTCATGCACCTGCGCCGGTTGATCCTCTCTGCTTGTCTCCTCCTCGTCCTCCCGGCGTCTTATGCGCCGTCCAGCGCCGAGACGGCCATCGGCGTCGCCATGGACGACTTCAGTTATACCGATACGTCGGCTGAGCCGGCCAACCAGACCGCCGCTCACGAGCGACGGCTGTCGACCTTCATGTCCGCGCTCCGGCAGGACATCGGCGGGGACCGGCGCTACCGGCTCGTGCCGTCGGCCCAGGACGGCGCGGCGTTCAAGGTGATCGGCGGCATCCAGAAGACGAGCACGCTGGTACAATGGGCCAAGGTCGCCGTGATCGACGTCGGCGCCAGGAAGGTCGTGATGGACAAGCTCTACACCTTCCGCGGCGACAATGATGAATCCTGGGAGCGCGCCGAGATCTTCGTGTCCCGCGAGATCATGGCCGCACTCGGCACGCCCGCGCCGATCGCTCTGGCGGTGTTCGAATTCGAGCTCGACGACAACACCGCCGCGCCGGCCGCCGGTCTCGCGGCCGCGGATGCATCCTATCTGGCCGAAGTGACCGGCAGCGTCCGCGACGCCCTCGGCCGATCCGGCCGCTACCGCCTCGTCGATGTCGGCAGCGCAAACGAACAGGCGGTGAAGGCGCGCGCTTTGCGCGACTGCGGCGGCTGCGAGGCGGCGATTGCGCAAGCGCTCGGTGCGGATCAGTCGCTCGTCGGCGTGGTGCGGCGGGTCAGCCGCACCGAATACACGCTCGGCTTTCAGGTGCGCGATGCCAGGACCGGCGCGGTGCTGGCACGCGGCGACAGCGGCCTGCGCCTGGGCGCCGACTATTCGTGGAAACGGGGCGCGGTGCGGCTGGTCAGTGATCGCATGATCGAGAACCAGCTGCAGCAATAGGCCCCAGGCGCGGCCTCAGAACGTCAGCTGCACCTTCATCGACTGCGAGCGGTCGCTGGCGAGCTCGAACGCTGCGACCGCATTCTCGAACGGCATGGTCGCCGTGATCAGCGGCTTCACGTCGATCAGCCCTTCGCCCATCAGCCGCACCGCCAGCTCGAATTCGGGATCGAAGCGGAAGGTGCCGCGCAGTTGCAATTCCTTGGCGACGATGGAGTTGATCGGCAGCGTCATCTCGCCGCCGAGGCCGAGCTGCACCAGCGTGGCACCGGGCCTGAGCACGTCGAGTGCGGTGCGGAGCGCGGCCTGGTTGCCGGAGGCCTCGAACAGCGTGTCGAACACACCCTTGCCGGTGCGCCACGGATCGAGCGCCGTGGCGTCGGCCGCGACATTGATGGCGTGAGTGGCGCCGAGCTTCCTGGCAACTGCAAGCGGCGCCTCCGCGACATCGGTGACCACGATCTCGGCCGCGCCGCCGAAGCGCGAGACCAGGATCATCAGCGCGCCGATCGGGCCGCAGCCGGTGATAAGCACGCGCTTGCCGAGCAGGGGCCCGGCCTGCTTGCCGGCATGCAGGCACACCGCGAGCGGCTCGGCGACCGCGGCTTCCGCCAGCGACAGCTTGTCGGCGATCGGCACGGCCTGCGCCGCATCGATCGTGACGAACTCGCGAAAACCGCCCTGCACATGGGGAAAGCGCATCGCGCTGCCGAGGAAGCGCATGTCGAGGCACTGGTTGCGCATGCCTTCCTGGCAATGCAGGCACTGGCCGCACGGCTTGCTCGGATTGACCGCGACGCGGGTGCCCGGCTTCACGTTCGCGACGCCGTCACCGACGGCTGCGACCACGCCGGCGATCTCGTGCCCCAGCGCCATTGGTTGCTGGATGCGCACGACGCCGAAGCCGCCGTGATGATAGTAGTGCAGATCGGACCCGCAGATGCCGCCGTTCGCGATCTTGACGCGGACTTCACCCGGACCGGGCGCGGCATCCGGATAGCTATCGATCCGTAGATCTTTCGGTGCGTGAATGACGACGGCGCGCATGGTTGGCTCCCTCAGCGTTTCGCGGCTCACATCGCAGCGATCATGCCGCCATCGACATAGATGATCTGGCCATTGACATAGGTGGAGGCATCCGACGCCAGGAAGATCGCGGCGCCCACCAGCTCGTCCGGTCGGCCCCAGCGCTTGGAGGGAACGCGGCCCATCAGCCAGTTGTTGAAGTCGGTGTTGTTGACCAGCGCCTCGTTCATGTCGGTCAGCATATAGCCGGGGCCGATCGCGTTGGCCTGGATGCCATGCTGGGCCCATTCCACCGCCATCGAGCGGGTCAGGTTCTTGATGCCGCCCTTGGCGGCGGTGTAGGGCGCAATCGTGGGACGCGCGAGCTCGCTGCCGAGCGAGCCGATATTGATGATCTTGCCGTGCTTGCGCGGGATCATGCGCTTGGCCGCCTCGCGACCGATCACGAAGGCGCTGGTGAGGTTGGTCTCGATCACCTTGCGCCACTCGTCGGTGGTGAACTCCACCAGCGGCTTGCGGTGCTGGATGCCGGCATTGTTGACGAGGATGTCGACCGCGATGCCCCTCTTGTCGAAGTCGTTGAAGGCGGCGACGATCGCAGGCTCGTCGGTGACGTTGAAAGCCGCGCCTTCGGCCTGGTGGCCGGCGGCGCGAAACTCGGCGACGGCCTGCTCGACGCGCTTGGGATCGACGCCGTTGATGATCAGCTTGGCGCCGGCCTTGGCCATGCCCTCGGCAATGGCGCGGCCGAGGCCGCGGGAGGAGCCGGTCACGAGCGCGGTGCGGCCGGAAAGGTCGAACAGGGCGGTGCTCATCTCAAAAATATCCTCAGACGTTGGAACGGCGCACGGTCAGATCGGAGCGGTCGAATACGGCGGGCAGAAGGTCGACGCCGAGGCCGGGGCCTTCCATCGGATAGACAAAACCGTCCTTGATCGTGGGCATGGTGGTGACGAGCTCATTGTACCAGCCCTTGTAGAACGCGCGCACCGATTCCTGGATCAGCGTGTTGGGCTGGCTGAACGACATGTGGATGGCGGCGATGAAGCCGATCGGGCCGATGCAGTCGTGTGGTGCGAAGGGCCGGTGATAGGTCTCGGCCATCGCCGCGATCTTGCGGCCCTCGGTGAGGCCGCCGGTCCAGCACAGATCAGCCATCACCACATGCATGGCGTCGCGGTCGAGCATGTCCTTGTAGGGGAAGCGCGAGCCCAGCGTCTCGCTGGCGCAGACCCAGACGTCGGTGCAGCGGGCATATTCGGCCAGAGCCTGCGGCGAGTTCATCCGGATCGGGTCTTCGTACCAGGTCGGCTTGTAGGGCTCGAGCGCGCGCGCGATCTGTTTTGCGGTCGGCAGGTTCCAGAGCGAATGAAGCTCGACCATGATCTCCATCTTGTCGCCGACCGCTTTGCGGATCTTCTCGAACGGCTCGATTGCCTGCTTCATCTGCGCGGCGGAGATGTAGAGACCCTTGTTCTCCTGTGCCGCCGGATCGAACGGCCAGATCTTCATGGCGGAGATGCCGCTCTCCAGCAGGTTTTCGGCGAGCGCACCGGCGTGGTTCATGAAGCCGTCGAGGTCTTCGTAGGGGCCCTTGGAACCACCGAGATTCCAATTCGCGACCGGGCTGATATTGGTGGAGCGGACATATTGGGTGCCGGCGCAGGTGTTGTAGATGCGCTGCTTGTCGCGGCAGAGCCCGCCGAGCATCTGGTGGACCGGCTGATTGCAGACCTTGCCGAACAGATCCCATAGCGCGATGTCGATTGCCGAAGCCGCGCGATATTCGACGCCGGTGGACGATTGCGCCATCGGCAGGTTCAGCATGTCGCGATGGATCGCCTCGATGTGGAGCGGATTGCGGCCGAGCAGGCGGCCGGCGAAGGTGTCGTGGATCTGGGCCTCGACTGCGCCGGCGCCGTAGAAGGTTTCACCGAGTCCGATCATGCCCGTGTCGGTGTGGACGCGCACCCAGATGACGTTGGAGAATTCTTCGGTGCGCAGCGTCTCGATCGACGTGATCTTCACGGCAATACTCCTCCCATCACAGGCGCCTCGCGCCCGTCGTCTCATTTCGCACTGCAACATGTTGCAGATCGCGCGGAAGTCTTACCTCTGCTTGTAATATATCACAACATGTTTTAAGGCTGCGACAAATAGGGCGCCATTCAGCAACGAGAGCGCGGGCCGACGGGAGAGAACGACATGGCAAAGCGCAAGCGCGCGCTCGAGGTGGTGAGAAACGAGGACGATGGCGAGGGCAAGCCCTCCCGACGCAACCGTCTCAACTTCTTCGAGCTCGCCTACCAGAAGATCGAAGAGCTGCTCGTCCATTGCGAGCTCAAGCCCGGACAATTCATGACGATGCTTGAATTGCAGCACATCACCGGCTTCGGCCGCACGCCGGTTCATCACGCCGTCAATCGTCTCTCCGCCGATACCCTCATCATCATCCGTCCGCGCCACGGCCTGCACATTGCGCCGATCGATCTCGCGCGTGAGCGCATGCTGCTGGCCTTGCGCCGCGACATGGAGCGCTTCGTCGTCCGGCTCGCGGCCGATCGCGCCAGCCTCTCGCATCGCAATCAGGCGCTGCACATCGAGCGCCTGTTGCGCGAACGCCGCGCCACCCTGACCCTCGACGAATTCAACAGCATCGACCGCCGCATCGACGCGCTGGTGCTGGAAGCAGCCGGCGAGCCCTTCCTGGTGCACACGCTGCGGCCGTTGCACACGCTGTACCGCCGCATCGGCTACATCCACCACCGCTTCATGCCGGGACAGGCCGAGCTGTCAGGCACGATCGATCGCCACCTCGCCATTCTCATTGCGGTCGCCGGCCGTCATGTCGAGGACGCCGTGAAGGCGAGCGATGCACTGATCGACTACATGGATGAGATGTTCACGGGCATGGAGGCGGGGATCGACCCGCGCCTGCTCGATTGCAGCATCGAGCCGCTGCTTGGCGCTTAAAAAGTACCTGGCGCGCAAAGAGTTTTGAAGAGAGGACCAGACATGTCGACGATGGCGATGCCACAACCAACCGCGAGCGAAGCTGCGGTCCGCTACCTCATCACGAACTACAGTCCCAAGGGTAACAAGGTCGGCTGGCTGATGATGGCCTCGATCCTGGTGGAGGCCTGGGACCTCTATTCGATCGCTTTCGTGCTGATCTTCATCAAGGAGCAGTTTAATCCCGATCCGCTGATGCTGGGCCTTGCCGCGGCGGGCACGCAGGGCGGCGCCCTCGTCGGTGCGCTGCTCGGTGGCTGGCTGTCCGACAAGATCGGCCGCCGCGTGATGTTCCTGGTCACGATGGTGATGTTCATCGTGCTGGCGCTGGCGCAGGCCTTCGTGCCCAACGTGACCTGGCTGATCGTGATCCGCTTCCTGCTCGGCATTCCGCTCGGTTCGGACATCTCGACCGGCTACACCTACATCATGGAATCCATGGCCAAGGGTGAGCGTGAGGTCATGGGCAACCGCTGGCAGTTCATGTTCGCCGTCGGTGAAGTGCTCACGATCGGCGTCATCGTGATCTTCCTGCTGCTCGACATCAATCACGAGACGCTGTGGCGCGTGACGCTTGGCCTCGGCGCGCTGCCGGCGCTGATCATCCTGATCATGCGTCACGACGTGCCGGAGACGGCGGTGTGGCTGGTTCAGAAGGGACGTTACCGCGAGGCCAAGAAGGTCGCGCGCGAGATGTTCAACGACGATCTCGCCATGTTGCCGGACCAGGACGTGGTCGTGCCGAAAGTCTCTACCAGCGCCTTCATCGCCGATCTCAGGAAGGATCCGATCCGTTGGCGCGCCACGATCTACGGTTGGATCGCCTGCTTCGTGCAAGCCAGCGAGTTCTCGACCTTCGCGTTCTACCTGCCGGTGCTGTTCGTCATGGTCGGTGTGTCCAGCATTCTCGGCATCAATCTGGTGACGATGGCGCTGTTCTCCTTCGCCGCCGTGTCGGGCTGGGTCGGTCCGCTGCTGACGCCGAAGATCGGCCACCGCGGCATCTCGATCGCGGGCTTCTCGATCGTGTTCGTCTCGCTGCTGGTCGCGGCTTTCGCGCTCTACACCGACAACAAGATCCTGCTGCCGTTCGCGGCGGCCGCGATGCTGTGGGGCCATTATTGGGACGCCTCGAACTGCATGACGATCCCGACCATGGTCGCCAAGCCGAAATATCGCGGCACCGCCAGCGGCTTCGCCTACATGTTCGTGAAGCTGCCGTCGTTCCTGGCGATCTTCCTGTTCCCGACGGTGTTCGCTGCGATCGGGCAGGCGAATGCCACGCTGATGGTCGCGATCTTCCCGCTGATCGGGCTGCTCGCCGCGATCTTCATCCTGCCGGAAGTCTACGGCTACGAGAACGACTGACGATGCGTGACCCGGTCGCGGCCCGCGATGGCCGCGATCGGGCTTTTCCCGTGGACGCGCCCGCGCGAACGGCTACGGGCTCAGGAAGATGGAATCGATCCCGGCGCCATGGCTGAGCAGGCCGATCGCCTGAAGCTGTGCGCTGTGCAGGTCGACCTCCACGATCGCGAACAGGGTCAGCAGCACCACGACCGAAAAGACCAATAGCGGGTGGGATGTTTCGCCCCGGCCCTGGTCCGCTGTGGTGAAGCCTTGAAACGTACGGCGCAGGGAGAAGCTCTGCGGCAATGCCTTCGACTGGATCTGCATGATGAACCTTCCTTGCCGCGCGGTATCAGGCCGCGCGACAAGGTGCAGTCTAGGCAGGGCGTCAGCGGCGACATTGATGCGCCGCAAACTGCGCGCGATTACCGGATCGCCGCCGCAAGCGCCGCGATCAGGGCGGGCGGCGTCACCAGCAGTCCGAGCTTCAGGAACGGCCAGGCGCCGACTTCGATCTTCTCCCGCCGCAGCGCCACCAGCCACAGGATGGTCGCGAGCGAACCGGTCACCGACAGATTGGGCCCGAGATCGACGCCGATCAGGATGGCGCTCACGACCGGCGCGGGCAGATGATCGCTGGCGGCGACCGAGCCTGCAACGAGGCCGACGGGAAGATTGTTGGCGATGTTGTCGGCGATCGCGGTGGCGATGCCGACGCTCCAGGCCGCCTTCGTCACGGATTGTCCGACAGCTTCATGCAGCAGCGCGCTGAGCTGCCCGATCACGCCGGTCTTGATCAGCGCTTCCACCATCACGAACAGCCCGCCGACCAGCGGCAGCACGCTCCAGGAGACGCCGCGCAATACGGGTAGCGGCGATTGCCGGCTGAGCAGCAGCACGATTGCGGCTGTCGCCACGCCGCAGATGAAAGTTGGCAGACCCAATTGCTTGTCCAGCGCGGAGGCCGTGACCAGCACGACGCCGATCGCCACGATGCCGATGGCCGTCAGCTTGCCGCCGCGGCCGAGCTTTGGATGCGGCACGCTGCGCGCGATCGTCTCTTCCTTCAGGGTGCGGTGCTGGGTCAGGCGCAGCACGACATAGGTCAGCAGGATCGAGGCCGCCGAGGGCAGGGCGAACAGGCGCAGCCATTCGGTGAGCTCAGGCATGTGCGCCCCGAACACGACGAGATTGGCCGGGTTGGAGATCGGCAGCACGAAGCTTGCGGCGTTGGCGATGAAGGCGCAGACGAACAGATAAGGCAGCGGCTTGGCGCCGGCCGCGCGCGTCGCGGCATAGACGGCGGGCGTCAGCACGATCGCGGTGGCGTCGTTCGAGAGCAGGACGGTGACGAGCGTGCCCACGATGTAGATCAGCAGGAACAGCCGCTGCGGCGAGCCGCCGGCATATTCCACGGCGAGCGCTGCGAGATAGTCGAACAGGCCTTCGAGCCGCGCCATCTCGGCGATCAGCATCATGCCGATCAGGAAAAGATAGACATCGACGCCTTTCTCGATGCCCATGAGCGCATCCCGCCACGGCAGCAAGCCGAGCAGCACCAGCGCGCCGGCGCCGATGACGGCCCAGATCGCCTCCGGGAGGCGAAAGGGCCGTATGATGACGCCTGCGGTCGCGGCGACGATGATGCTCCAGGCCAGGATGGCGTCAGACGGCACGGGCGATCCTTGAGATGTGTCGGTTCATTCGGCAGCGATAGCGGAAGCCGCCGCCGCTGTCTTCCCCCGGGGGCGCGGACCGCCATCTGCGATTTGCCGCGTCTCGGGCAGCGCGACAAAACAGACGGCGGCGCCGATTGCAGCCACCGCACCGAGCGCGATGAAGGCCGCACTGTAACCCGCGCCAACGACGACAAAGCCGGCGAGCGTCGTCGACAGCGCCGCCCCGATGCTCTGGGCGGTGATGACGGCGCCTTGCGCGACGTTGAAGCGGCCGGTGTTGCGCATGAGGTCGGCGATGATGACGGGGAAGATCGCGCCAAAAATGCCGGCGCCGACGCCGTCGAGAAGCTGCACGCCGACCAGCCAGAACGGATTGTCCGAAAGCGTATAGAGCGCCCCCCGAAGCGGCAGGATCAGGAGCGCGGCGAGGAAGAAGCGCTTGTGGCCCCAGTGGTCGGCCTTCGCGCCGACCAGCATCGCGAACGGCACCATCACCAATTGCGCCGCGACGATGCAGGCGGACATCAGGCTGGTGCCCATGTTCTTGTCTTGCAAGGCGAGCTTTTGGCCGACCAGCGGCAGCATCGCGGCGTTAGAGAGATGAAAGAGCAGGACGCAGATCGCAAACACCAGCAGAGGACGGCAGGTCAGGAGTACGCTGAGAGAGGAGGCACGTTCGGGCTGCTCGTCCGCATCGGCGTCGTCGAGCCCGCGGGCAAGATCGTCATCGATGGCGCGGGCGGGGATCGCAAGGATGCTGACGAGGCTCGCGATCGCCATGGCGCCGAGAAGGTAGAACACGACGGTCGGGCCGAACCAATAGGCGGAGAGACCCGCGAGCCCGGCTGCGACCGCGTTGCCCGCGTGATTGAATGTCTCGTTGCGGCCGATCCGCCGGGTGAAGGCGTCATGGCCGAAGATGCCGAGCGAGACCGCGGCGATCGCCGGCGGAAACACAACGGCGGCGGCCTGCGCGACGCCTTGCGAGATTGCAACTGCCAGGAAGCCTGGAAACAGCGGCAGCGACAGCGAGGCGAACGTCACCATGATGGCGGCGATCACCATCACCAGCCGCTTGGACCGCGTCGCATCGACCAGCGCTCCGGCCGGCGTCTGCGCCACGATGCCGGCGATGGTCGCGATCGACATGACGAGGCCGATGCGCGCCTCGTCCCATTGCTGCTCGGTGAGGAGATAGACGGCAAGATAGGGGCCGAGCCCGTCGCGGACGTCGGCGAGGAAAAAATTCGCCGCATCCAGCGCGCGGCCGGCACGCCTTGCCTGATCGGGGCCTTGATCGCGGTTCTGGCTCGACATCGGTCCCTCAATCGAGGCTCAAATTGGCCCCGGCAGCAACCATTGTGATGCCGACCTGGTTCCGGTGATCGGACGACTCCTCAAAACTTGACCGCCAGCAGCACCGCGCCGGCGCCGATCATGGTGATGCCGAGCCAGCCTTGGGCCGTGGGCCGCTCGCCGAGAAAGGCGAATGCGAACAGGGCCACGAGCACGACGCTGAGCTTGTCGATCGGCGCCACCAGCGTGGCGGGGCCGAGCTTCAGCGCGCGAAAATAACATAGCCATGACGCACCGGTCGCAAGCCCCGACAGCACCAGGAACAGCCAGGTCTTGGACGAAACCTCTGACGGCACGGCGAATTGCCCTGTGAAGACCAGCAGCACCGAGAAGGCAAGCAGTACCACGACGGTGCGGATGAACGTCGCCAGATCCGGATTGATGTTCTCGACACCGATCTTGGCGAAGATCGCAGTCAGCGCCGCAAAGCAGGCCGAGAGCAGCGCCCAAATCTGCCAGGCGGAGAGGAGGGCGGGTTTCATGAGTGTCTTACTTTCGTTGGGCCGTTGTGCGGATCGCAGCTTGCCAAGTCCTCAGCCGTCGTCGGCACGACAAGAAGCTCACCGCGTCACCGACGGCTTTGCCGTGATCGCCTTGCGCAAGATGCGCGACAGCAATTCCACCGAATACGGCTTCTGGATCAGCTCGAAACCGCGATCGGCGTTCTCGGCGAGAACGTTGCTGTAACCAGAGGTGAGCACGACGGGCAGGCCCGGATAGCGTTCGCGGATGATGCCGGCGAGCTCAACGCCGTTCATGCCGGGCATGATGACGTCGGAGAAGACGAGGTCGACGGCGAACTCGTTCTCGCCGAGGATGGCGAGCGCCGCAATGGCGTTGGCGACGCGGCGGACGACATAGCCGAGGTCTTCGAGCAGCTCCGTGGAGAAGCGGCCGACCTCGTCGTCGTCTTCCACCACGAGCACGCGATAGCCGCGCCCGGTGGCCGCGGCCTCATAGGTCAGCGCCGCGGCTTCCTGATCCGTCGCGGGGCTTTGCGCCCGCGGCAGATAGATGGTGAAGATCGCGCCTTCACCAAGCGTGCTCGTCACGGCGATGTCGCCCTCCGACTGCTTTGCGAATCCGAAGGCCTGGCTCAGGCCGAGGCCGGTGCCCTTGCCGACCTCCTTGGTGGTGAAGAACGGCTCGAAGATGGCCTCGATGTTTTCCGGCGCAATGCCGCTGCCGGTGTCGGCGACTGAGATCGCGACATAGTCGCCGCCGCGCGCCGGTTGCGCGCGCAGGTCAGGGATGCCCTGTACTTTCCGGACCGCAATGGTGAGGCGGCCTTCGCCGTCCATGGCGTCGCGGGCGTTGATGGCGAGGTTGATCAGCGCGGTCTCGAATTGCGCGATATCGGCGACCGTGAAGCAGTCGCCATCGTGAACCTCCACCGCGATTTCGATGCGGCCACCGACCAGCGGCCGGACCAGTTGGGCCACGCCTTCAACCTGGCTGCCGACGTTGAAGATCTGCGGTTTCAGCGGCTGCCGGCGCGCAAACGCCAGCAGCTGGGCGGTCAGCTTGGAGGCACGCTCGACGGTGTCGGAGATGGCGTCGACATAGCGGCGGCGGCGCTCCTCCGGCAGCTCGCGGCGGCGCAGGAAATCGGTGGCCGAGCGGATGATGGTGAGCAGATTGTTGAAATCGTGCGCGACGCCGCCGGTGAGCTGGCCGATCGCCTCCATCTTCTGCGATTGCCGCAACGCTTCCTCGCCGCGGCGGCGCTCGGTGATGTCCACCGCCTCGGGCACCGCGCCGGTGATGTTGCCGTGGCGGTCGAGCACCGGGCGCATGCCGAACTCGAAATCGCGCTCGCCGATGGGAAGGCGCAGGCGCATCTCCAGCCGCACGGCTTCGCCTTTGAGCACGGTGTCGAAGGCCTCGCGCACCCGCGCGCTCATGCCCTCCGTCGTGCTGAACCAGGGCGTCTGCCACAACGGCTTTCCAATCACGTCCGCGGGGCTCGCCTTGATGGCGTCGAGCACGGTCGTGTTGGCGTAAAGCAGCTCGCCCCTGAGATTGACGAGGCCCTGATACTGGTTGCTGGTCTCCAGGATCGCGCGCAGCCGCGCCTCGTTGGATTCGAGCTCGGCGGTGCGCTCGACGATGCGTTCTTCCAGCGTCTCGTTGAGCTGCCGGAGCTCGATCTCGGCCTGCTTGGCCACCGTGATGTCATGGGCAACGCCGATGAAGCCGATATGCCTGCCGGTGGGGTCCCAGCGCGGCTGCGATTCCGAACGCAGCCAGCGCCATTCGCCGGCGGCGTTCTGGTAGCGGGCTTCCAGCACGAACGGTTTGAGCGATGCTTCACCCTGAACGGATTGCTGCAGCACATGCGGCAGGTCGTCCGGATGCAGCACCTTGCGCCAGTCGAAGGTAATGGCCTGGTCATAGGGCAGACCGACGAAATCGACATAGGCCTGGTTGGCGAAGGACCGTGTGCGGTCGAGTTTGGTAACCCAGATCGGCACCGGCGCGCTGTCGGCGATCAGGCGGAAGCGCTCCTCGCTCTCGCGCAGGGTCTCGCGCACCAGCATCTGGTCGGTGACGTCGATATGGGCGCCGACGAGGCGGAGGGCGCGGCCGCCACCGTCGCGCTCGATCTTGGCGACGACGCGGATCCAGCGGATCTCGCGGTCGCTGGGGCGGATGATGCGGTATTCGGCGGTGTAGTCCTCGCTGCTGCCGGACAGCGCATCGATGAAGTGCTTCACCGTGACATCGCGGTCGTCGGGATGAATGCGATTGATCCAGTCCTCGTGCGACTCGTTGGCGGCTTCCGGCGGCAGGCCGTGGAGCATCAGATATTCCGGCGAACGGCGGTTCTTGAAGCCTTCGCGGAAGTCGACTTCGAGACCGCCGACCTTGCCGATGCGCTGGATGCGCGCGAGCTCGGCTTCGCGCTCCTGGAGCGCGCGATAGGCGTTGTCGCGCTCGCGCGCGACGTCTTCCAGGTGCTGGCGCAGCCTTTCGGCGGCGATGGTCTCGGGCGAAGGATCGTTCAAGGCGTTGGCCGGTGTGATGCGAGAGCGCACGTGGCGGACGGATATTCACACAGACCAAGCGCGATGGCCATTGCCCAAAGGGTATATGGAAAGAAAGACGTCGCCGAATGCAGTGTGGTGGTATCAACGAACGTCGGGTCTGGCTATTTGTTCCGGACCTTGGAACGATGAGGCCTCCGCGCGCGTATTTGCGGGGGGCCGCAACTTTCATTACAAAAACGCCCTTTCCGAAGAGGCTAAATCTTGAAGCTTTTTGTCTGCCAGGCCTGCGGCAACGTCCTCTATTTCGAGAACCGCGCCTGTGAACGCTGCGGCCATCGGGTCGCCTTCCTGCCCGAAAGGGAGACGATGTCCGCGATCGAGCCCGACGGCGAGGGCTGGGCCACGCTCGCCGACAAGGGCAGCGGACGCATGCTATGCCGCAATGCCGACCATGATTCCTGCAACTGGCTGACGGATGCAGGTGATACCACCGGCTATTGCCGCGCCTGCCGCCATAACGGCGTCGTGCCGGACCTGTCGGACCCGGCGCAACTCGCCGGCTGGCGCGAGCTGGAGATGGCGAAGCACCGGCTGTTCTATTCCCTGATCCGCTGGAAGTTGCCGCTCCAGACCCGGAAGGACAATCCCGAACATGGCTTGATCTTCAATTTCCTCGCCGACGATCCGCAGAGCGGGCAGAAGGTCCTGACCGGCCACGACAACGGACTGATCACGATCGCGCTGACCGAGGCCGACGACATTGAGCGCGAGCGGCGCAGGCTGGAGATGGGCGAGCCCTACCGGACGCTGCTCGGGCATTTCCGCCACGAGGTCGGGCACTATTTCTGGGACGTGCTAGTGCGCGACGGCGGCAAGCTGGACGAATGCCGCGCCGTGTTCGGCGACGATTCCGCCGACTACGGCCAGGCTTTGCAGCGCCACTATGCCGAAGGCGCCCCGCCGGACTGGCAGCAGAACTTCGTCTCGGCCTATGCGACCACGCATCCCTGGGAGGATTTCGCCGAAACCTGGGCGCACTATCTTCACATCGTCGACACCCTGGAGATGGCTAGCGAGTTCGGCATGGAGGTGCGCCCGAAGGTCGACCGCGACGGGGAGTTGACGACGCGCATCCGCTTCAACTCCTACGAGGCGAGGGACGTCGAGGCGATCGTCAACGCATGGCTGCCCTTCACCTTCGCGATGAACAGCGTCAACCGCGCCATGGGGATGCGCGACCTCTATCCGTTCATCCTCTCGCCGGTCGTGGTCGACAAGCTCGGCTTCATTCACGGCCTGGTCCGGAACGTGGGCAAGGCCGGAAAGCCGTAGGCCGTCCGGGGGGCCTGCCAGGCCCGTTTCGGTCTTGCGCTGGTACGCCAGAGAGCCCGGATTTAGACCGTTGCCTCCGGCCGATTTTGATGTACCACGGGAGCCACACGGCCCCTCCCATAGGCTCCAACGGCCAGGGAAGGGTCCCGCCCAAGGTCGAGACTCAAGAAAAGCATGTTCAAACGCATTCTGATCGCCAATCGCGGCGAAATCGCCTGCCGGGTCATCAAGACCGCTCGCCGCATGGGAGTTGAAACGGTCGCGGTTTATTCCGAGGCCGACCGCGACGCCCTCCATGTCGAGATGGCCGACGAGGCCGTGCTGATCGGCCCGCCGGCTGCGGCCGAGAGTTATCTGGTGATCGAGAAGATCGTGGAGGCCTGCCGCAAGACGGGCGCCGAGGCCGTGCATCCCGGCTACGGCTTCCTGTCCGAGCGCGAGGCGTTTCCGCGCGCCCTGGAGGCGGCAGGCATCGTCTTCATCGGCCCCAACCCGGGTGCGATCGCGGCGATGGGCGACAAGATCGAATCCAAGAAGGCTGCCGCGAAGGCGAAAGTCTCGACCGTGCCCGGCTATCTCGGCGTCATCGAGGACGCCACGCACGCGGTCAAGATCGCCGACGAGATCGGTTATCCCGTGATGATCAAGGCCTCCGCCGGCGGCGGCGGCAAGGGCATGCGCATCGCGCATTCGACCTCCGAGGTCGCAGAGGGATTCAACCTCGCCAAGGCCGAGGCCAAGGCCTCGTTCGGCGACGACCGCGTCTTCATCGAGAAATTCATCGTCGACCCCCGCCACATCGAGATCCAGCTGCTGGGCGACAAGCACGGCAACGTGATCTATCTCGGCGAGCGCGAATGCTCGATCCAGCGCCGCAACCAGAAGGTCATCGAGGAAGCGCCGTCGCCGCTGCTCGACGAAGCCACCCGCCGCAAGATGGGCGAGCAGGCGGTCGCACTCGCCAAGGCCGTGAATTACGACTCTGCCGGCACCGTCGAATTCGTCGCTGGGCAGGACAAGAGCTTCTACTTCCTGGAGATGAATACGCGCCTCCAGGTCGAGCATCCCGTGACCGAGCTCGTCACCGGCGTCGACCTCGTCGAGCAGATGCTTCGCGTTGCGGCGGGCGAGAAGCTCGCGATCACGCAGAAAGACGTCACGCTGACGGGCTGGGCAGTGGAGTCGCGTCTCTATGCCGAAGACCCGTTCCGCAACTTCCTGCCCTCGATCGGTCGCCTGGTGAAATACCGTCCGCCGGCGGAAGCGAGCCAGGACGGCATCACCGTGCGCAACGACACCGGCGTGCAGGAGGGTGGCGAGATCTCGATCCATTACGATCCGATGATCGCCAAGCTCGTCACCCACGCGCCCTCGCGCGCGGCCGCGATCGAGGCGCAGGCCACCGCGCTGGACTCGTTCTATGTGGACGGTATCCGTCACAACATCCCGTTCCTGTCGGCGCTGATGCATCATCCGCGCTGGCGCGAAGGCCGGCTCTCCACCGGGTTCATCGCCGAGGAATTCCCCAAGGGCTTTGCCGTGCGCGTGCCGGAAGGCGAGGTCGCACGGCGGCTTGCCGCGGTCGGCGCCGCCATCGATCACGTGCTGGGCGAGCGCAAGCGGCAGATTTCGGGTCAGATGGGCGGCCGCATCGTGCAACGCGAGCGTCGCCGTGCGGTCTGGCTCGACCGCCAGGAGATCCTGCTGGAGATCGCGCGCGAGGGCGAGGCCATCGCGGTGCGTTTCATCGATGCCGCCGGCAAGGTTGGCAATCCGCATCTGTTGCAGTCGCCGTGGAAGCCGGGCGATCCGGTCTGGCAGGGCACCATCGACGGGCACATCGTCGCGGTGCAGGTGCGCCCGGTCGCGAACGGCATCCGCCTCGCGCATCAGGGCGTCGAGGTGCCGGTCTATGTCTGGACCGAAGCGGAAGCTGCCTCGGCGCGGCTCATGCCGGTGACCACGGCTGCCGACACCGGCAAGAAGCTGCTCTGTCCGATGCCCGGCCTCGTGGTCTCGATCGCGGTGACCGAAGGGCAGGAGGTCAAGGCCGGCGAGACGCTCGCGGTGGTCGAAGCGATGAAGATGCAGAACGTGCTGCGCGCCGAGCAGGACGGCACGGTGAAGAAGATCCACGCCAGCGCCGGTTCGACGCTCGCGGTGGATGCGCTGATTTTGGAATTTGCGTAACGTCATTGCGAGGAGCCACCGGGTCCGCGCGAAGCGCGGCCCGATGACAGGCTCCGCGACGAAGCAATCCAGTCTGCCTCTGCGGATGCATTTCTGGATTGCTTCGCTTCGTTCGCAATGACGGAGTAAGCTGCGGCCTCCGTGACCTAACCGAGACATCACCATGGCCTTTCGTTCCCGTCGCGAAAAACTACGATCGATCCTGTCGGGCGGGACTTGCGTCCATCCCGGCTCGGTCTACGACGCCATCTCGATCCGCATCGCGGAGGATCTCGGTTTCCCGCTCGGCATGTTCGGCGGCTCGGTGGCATCGCTCGCGGTGCTCGGCGACCCCGACATCACGCTGATCACGCTCACCGAGCTTGCCGAGCAGATGCGGCGGATGTCGCGTGCGGCAGCACTTCCGGTGTTGGTCGATGCCGATCACGGCTATGGCAACGCGCTCAACGTGCGCCGCACGGTGCAGGAGCTGGAGACGGCGGGCGCCGCCGGCCTTACCATCGAGGACACGCTGCTGCCGGCTGGCTTCGGCGAAGCGAAGACGCAGCTGATCTCGCTGGAGGAGGGCGTCGGCAAGATGAAGGCGGCACTCGACGGCCGCGGCGATCCTTCGCTCGTCATCATGGGCCGCACCGGTGCGGCCTCGATCACCTCGATCGAGGATGCGATCCGTCGCGCCAGGGCCTATGAAGCTGCCGGCGTCGATGCGCTGTTCTTCACCGGCATCAAGTCGCGCGCCGAGCTCGAGGCGATCGCATCCGCCACGCGCCTGCCGATCGTGCTCGGCGGCGCGCCGGAGGAACTGAACGTGCTCGATCATCTCGCTGGCCAGCGCGTGCGCATCGCGCTTCAGGGCCACGCGCCGATCGCGGCCGCAACGCAGGCTGTCTACGAGACGCAGAAGGCGCTGCGCGAGGGCACTGCGCCGAAGAATCTCAAAGGCCTCCCGTCATCGGACTTGACCAGCCGCGTCACGCGCGAGGCCGACGTCAAGGCTCGGAGCGCCGATGTCCTCGGACTGAAACAATGAGCCGGGCGATCCTCCAGGTCATGATCCGCGGCCGCGTGCAGGGCGTAGGCTACCGAGCCTGGCTCGAGCATCAGGCGACGACATGCGGTCTCGAGGGCTGGGTCCGCAACCGCCGTGACGGCAGCGTCGAAGCGCTGTTCGCAGGGCCGCCGAAGCACGTCGCCGACATGGTTGCGCTGTGCCGCCACGGCCCGCCGTCCTCGCGCGTCGACAGCGTCACCAGCGAGACGGCCGACGTCGATGAGCTCAACTTGCGCAGGGCAGGCGAGGCGTTTTCGGTGTTGCCGACGGTGTAGCTGAAGAATCACCGCGGCAGCTTGGCTATCGCTTCGCTCAATTCGTGGATCTCGTAGGGCTTGCGCAGGATCGGGAAGTCGCCGCGCACGCCTGCGGCGACTTCGCTGTAGCCGGTGGCGAGCAGGATCGGCAGGCCGGGACGGATCTGGCGGAGGTGATGGGCGAGGCTGAGCCCGTCCATCTTGCCGGGCATGACGATATCCGAGAACACGAAGTCCACGCCGTTCTTCTCGATCTCGCTCAAGGCGGCTTCGGCGTCCGCGACCCGGCGCACGTGATAGCCGAGCTGCTCCAGAAGACCGATGCTGACGGCCGCGACGTCCGGATTGTCCTCGACCAGCAGCACCGTGCCGCTGCCTTGGAACGCCGGTTCTGCCGCCGCCTCGCGCGAGGGCGCGTCCTCTCCGCGCGGCAGGAGGATGGTGAAGGTCGTGCCCGTGCCGAGCGCACTCGCAACCCGCACCGTGCCGCCGGCCTGATGGGCGAAGCCGTGCACCTGGGAGAGACCGAGGCCGGTGCCTTTTCCGATCGGCTTGGTCGTGAAGAACGGCTCGAAAATCTTGTCGAGAACGTCGGAGGGAATGCCGAGGCCGGTATCGGTGACGTCGATCGCGATGAATTCGCCTGCGAGGGGAGCCTCGTCGAGCACGAGATTGCGCGCTGAGATCGTCACCGTACCTCCGTCGGGCATCGCGTCGCGGGCATTGATGACGAGGTTGAGCAGCGCGGTCTCGAGCTCGGAGACGTCGGTCCTGATCGGCCAGACGTCGCCGCCGACGTCGAAAGCCAGGCGCACGGAGCTCCCGACGCCGGCATCGAGCACCTCTCGGATCGCCGCGATGCGGTCGGCGAAGTCGATCGCCTGCGGATTGACGCTCTGCCGCCGTGCGAAGGTGAGGAGCTGGTTGGTCAGCGCCGCGCCGCGCCTGGTGGCGGTCTCGATGGCCGAGATCGCGCGCTGAAGCTTGGCGTCATCGTCGGCCCCTCGCTTCAGCATGTGGAGGCTACCGCTGATGATCATCAGGAGGTTGTTGAAGTCGTGGGCGACCCCGCCGGTGAGTTGGCCGAGCGCATCGAATTTCTGGGATTCGGCGAGCTGCTTCTGCATCGCCTCGAGCTTGATTTGGGTATTGCGGCGCTCGGTGATGTCGCGCGTGATCTTGGCGAAGCCGACCAGTTCGCCGCCCTCGTAGATCGGATCGATCACGACGCTGGCCCAGAAGAAGGTCCCGTCCTTGCGGACGCGCCAGCCTTCCTCCTCGTAGCGGCCCTTCTCCCGCGCGATCCCGAGCGCACGGGCGGGCTTGCCGTTGGCGCGGTCGGTCTCGGTGTAGAAACGGGAAAAATGCTGGCCGAGGATCTCGCCGGGCGAGTAGCCCTTGATGCGCTCGCCGCCGATGTTCCAGCTAGTGATGATCCCGGTGGGATCCAGCATGTAAAGGGCGTAGTCCGCGACCCCTTCAACCAACAGGCGGAAACTCCGTTCGCTTTCGAACAAGTCTCTCTGCTGCCTAGACTTCTCGACCATTCCCGGACCCTGCTCAACGGGGGCAAACGCCGCAGGTGGCTGATTGTTCCCCAAGCTTGGAACCTTTTTAGGCATTATTGCGAGCCCGTATGCAGGATGCAAGCCTGCGGATGCTCGCAGCGCAGTCGAGACGGTCCTGTAAAGCCAGCCGCCGTCAGACCGCCGCCGCGCTCCGGAACGTCGCCGCTACCGCACGCAATGCCGCGAGCTTGGCGGGATCGCTGACCTTCGAATGTAACATCACCTTCGAGCTGCCGAGCTTCGGCAGCTTGTGCGTCGGCCCGATGTCGACCAGCCCCGGGGGCGCGATCCGCCGCGCCAGCGGCGCGATTGCAAGTCCGGCGAGCGCGGCTGCCACCACGGCGGTAACGCCGCCGCCGACGAAGCGCTCGCGCCATTTGAGGCCCGCCTTGTCGAGCGCGCGCACGGCGATGGCACGGACGCCGCAGGGCGGGGCGAGAGTCGCGAGCGGCAACTGTTCGCCTTTCGGCAAGGCAAAGCGTCTTGACGCGAACCAGCCGAACTCGTCCTCGGCCAGCCTCTCGCCGCCGCGCCGGCTGCCTTCCTGGCGGACGATCACCGCATCCAGTTGGCCCGAATCATAGGCCTCCTGCATCTCGCGCGAGAAGCCGATGGTGACGGCGAGCGTGAGGTTCGACGACATCGCATGCAGCCGTTCGAGCAGCGGTACCAGCTCCGGGCCGGCGGCATGGTCGGAAATGCCGAGCGAGAGCGACTGCGCGACTGAGGCCTCGCCCGACAGCGCGCGGTCATGTGCCGCGATCAGCGCGCGGGCGCGCTCGAGGAACGTCGCGCCATCCGCCGTGAGCCGGACCGCGCGCGGCGAGCGCTCGATGAGGCGCTTGCCGAGCAGCGTTTCCAGCCGTTGCAGCTTCAGACTGACCGCCGCCTGCGTCGTGCCGAGCGCTTCGGCGGTGCGGGTGAAGCTCTGGAGGTCGGCGACCAGCAGGAAGGCTTGGACGGTGGCAATGTCGAGCGTTGCTGTCATTATGATATCTTATCACTGGTATCAACAGAGATAAGATACCAAAATACCGAGGGTCGGTCTAGCTTCTCATCGACGCCGCGCAACACCTGCGCCACATCCGAGGAGAACGACCATGCCGCTGATCACCGTGTCTTACACCACCTCCCGACAGTCGCCCTCGCTGAAGGCCGACATTGCGAGCGCCGTGTCCGAGCTCACCGCAAAGATCCTGCACAAGGATCCCGAGGTCACCGCCATCATCGTGAAGTCGGTGGAGGCGGACGACTGGTTCGCCGGCGGCAAGTCGCTCGCAGAGCAGAAGCTCGCGAGCTACTGGATCGATATCCACGTCAGCGAAGGCACCAACACCAAGGACGAGAAGGCGGCCTATCTTGCGGCGATGTTCCAGCGCATGGCCGGGATCCTCGGCCCGCTGCATCACGAGACCTATCTGCACGTCGACGAGGTCAAGGGCGACGCCTATGGCTTTGGCGGCCTGACCCAGGAGCGGCGCTACATCGCCGGCAAGCTCGAGGTTTCGCCGGAAAAGGCGTGAGGAGGGAGGCCGCGGGTGAACAACCGCACCCGCGGCCTGAACCGGTTGCCAGGGATCGTCAGCTCGCTATGCGAAACTGCACTTCCGAATTGTTCAGAAAACAAGTCTTGTCGAACAGCTTCAGGTCGAGCGGGTTCGGCAGCCTGACATCGTCCAGGTCAGGGCAGGGCTTGAGCGAGGGATCATAGGAGCGGTCGATCTGCGAGATGAAGACGACGACCAATCCCTTGTCGCGCGCGAATGATTTCAACGTGCGCACCTGAACGGTGAGGTCGGGATTTTCCCGCCGCTGATCGAGCAGTTGCAGATAGTCGATCACCACGACCGTGCCGCGCGGTGCTGCGGCCATTTGCTTGACGACGTAGTCGGCACTGATGGCGTCGGAGCAATCGACCTCGAACAGTTTTGCGAATTGCGCCGGGTCTACGCCGATCGCCCGTAAGCGATCCAGAACGTCTTTCTCGGTGTATTCGAGCGAGAAGAACGCGGCGCGATGGCCCGACCGCATGGCCTCCACGGCAAGCTCGAGGCTCATCAGGGTCTTGCCCTGGCCGGGACGCGCCCCGACCAGCACCAGGTCACCCGGTTGGAATTGCGGGAAAAGCCTGTTGGCCGGCGTCGCTGCGGCAGCTTTCGCAGCGAGCATGCTCCATGCGGAAAAACCTTCCATCGTGGCGATGCGGTCGAGCGCATCGTGCAGCGGAATGCCTTCCTCGCGGGACAGGCGCTTCGCTCTTCGCTTCAGATGATAGATGGGTGCAGACAGTCTCATCGTGAGAACCTCCCATTGCGAGCTGAAACGCAACCCCTCCTTATGCCTGGCGCTCGAACAGTCGGTCCGAAGATCAATTCGCCCGGCATGACGTCTACTTTCCCGGCGGAGGGGGGAGGCGTGGGCGACACCGGGATCAAGCGTAGCCGATTCCGCGTCGGCGGAAAATGAGAGAGGCGGGCGCTCTACAGAAAGCGTTAGACGGCTTCCGGCACCAGCGCCCGGGTCGGCCCGAACAGTTGCTCGAAGGCCTGCCGGAGCGCGACGTCGACATCGGTCATCGTCACGAGCTGGCCGAGGTCGACCAGCGAGGTGACGCCGTAGCGGGGATCGGCGACGCCGCAGGGCACGATGCCGGCGAAATGCGACAGCTCCGGCTCCACATTGATGGCGATGCCGTGGAACGAGACCCAGCGCTTCAGCCGGACGCCGATCGCCGCGATCTTGTCCTCGTGCTCGGGTCCCTTGTCGGGCCGCTTGACCCAGACGCCGACCCGGTCCTCGCGCCGTTCGCCACGGATGTTAAAGGCGGCGAGCGTCCGCAGAATCAGCTCCTCCAGGCTCGCGACATAGGCCCGGACATCCGGCCGGCGGCGTTTGAGGTCGAGCATGACATAGGCCACGCGCTGGCCGGGGCCGTGATAGGTGAGCTGGCCGCCGCGCCCGGTGGCAAAGGTCGGGAATCGGGCATCGAGCAGGTCGGATTCCTTGCCGGAGGTGCCGGAGGTGTAGAGCGGGGGGTGCTCCAGCAGCCAGACCAGCTCCGGGGCTTCACCGGCCGCGATCGCTGCGACGCGCGTCTCCATTTCGGCCACGGCCTCCGGATAGGGCACGGGCGCGTCCGAAATCCGCCACTCCACGGGCTCGCCGGAGGAGGCGGAAAACGATGTCAAATCGAGCTCTTGGCGGGGGTTTTGGGGTGAATTAACCATTGGCTAACCATAACCGGGTGATGATCGCAGGCGCAAATACCAAGTCCCAAGTCTAAGTCCCAAGTCCTAGTCCCAAGTTGCGGTGGTGCTGAAGTGCCTACTCTCGACAAAGTCACCGTGGATCTCATGGTCGTCCTCGGGACGACCACCATGCCGATCCATCAAGTATTACGTCTTTCCCGCGGCGCCATCATCGAGCTGGACGCAACTGAGGCCGACGAGGTCAAGGTTCTGGCCAACAATCTGCCGGTCGCCTCCGGCGTCGTGCTGGTCGACCGCAACCGGATCGCGGTCGAGGTCAAGCAGATGCTTCCACGTATCCCGGGCACGCGGTAGCGGCCCGGGCACGCAGTAGCGGCCTGGGCAGGCGGAAAAGGCCGATCCCGGCGCAAGGAGCCGGAACTTTCCTGCCAAGCTTGTGGAATTCAGGGCCTTTGGAGGCTTGTACCCCTCTGACGGATTTGTTAGATCGGCGCCGTTGATCCGGTTGGCCTTCAAGCCTCAAGCCGGCATCCCCAAAAGCGCTCGTGGCGGAATTGGTAGACGCGCTGCCTTGAGGTGGCAGTGAGTAAAATCGTGGGGGTTCGAGTCCCTCCGAGCGCACCAAAGCGAACAGACACGCGAAGAGTTTTTCGCGATCTTCAGTGCCCGCGTTGTCGCGCGCTGCGAACCCCGCAATGGGGCCTCCCCAAGTCTTCGATGTTCGATCTCGCGGCCGAGTTCACTCCGTCGGCGCGATCGTCGTCCGCGACCCGCAATCACCGCGGCAAGGTCAGCAGGAGCCATGCGCCCGCGGCCACGCAGGCGATGCCGGCAGCGCGCGCGATCCAGCGTCCCACCGGCGTGACTTTCTCCAACAGTACAAGCAACGACAAAAGCGCGATCCAGAGCACGTTCATCACACCGCCGACGAACAGCAGCGCCATCAAAACCCAGCAGCAGCCGACACAATAGCCTCCATGCCGAAAGCCCAGCAGCATGCAGCCTCGCAGGTCGCTGCGAAAGCCGCCGTGGCGCATCAGGAATAGAAACGGCGACTGGCATTGGGCGAGACAGACGTCTTTCAGCCGTGTCCATTGATGGACGCCCGCCGCGAGCAGGACGATGCCGCCGAGCAGGTTGCTCGCGATCGCCATCCGGGAATCCAGCAGGGCGGCCCGCTCGATCGCCCATTGGAGCAAGGTGGCCGCCAGCGCAAAGCCGCACCAGGCGAAAAGATAACCGGCGGCAAACCAGCCGGTCGCGGCGAATGGCTTGCCTTGCGCTTTGCCCTGTCGACCCACGCGGGCGTACATCAGGATCATGGGCGCGGCCGAGGGAGCCATCATTCCGACCATCATCACCGCCCACATCAGGAACACATAGGCGAACTCGAACGTTCGCCACGGCTCGTCGGCTGGCAGCATGATTCCGATCCCGGCCGGGATCATGCGGAATTCAGCCATGTCCATGCCGCCCATGTCCATGTCTTTGGCGAGCCAGAGCACATAGCTCCATGCCAGCGTGACAATGAGGACGATCGCGCCGCCGACGATCCAGCGATCGCGCCGCAGCACGGCTTCCAGGGGGCTATCCGTCATTTGCGATCGATGTTGTGCGATCGATGTTGCCGGCCGCTGATGCAGGCGGCTTATCGGGAGTTCACGTCACGCCCGGTTCGACCAGCGGATCGGCGCATAGAGGCCGTTCCTGCCGGAATTGTCCCAGCGCATGCCATGATCGCTGAAGGTATTGCCGGCGGCGCCGACGGCCATCACCATGGCGTCGGGGCTGACCGGATGGCCGATGTTCGTCCACATCTCGCCGCTTGGATGCATGGTCGGTAGCGGATCGACCGACATGTGCAGGATGCCGGGGATTTCCGCGGACCGCGTCTTGCCGTCGATCCGGAACGTGATCGGCACCTTGCGCACCCCCAGGTTCTTGCTGATCAGTGGTGCGAACGCAGCCATGGGACCGCCGGCGCCACCGGTGAAGATTGCAGCCAGGGCTTCGGTCTGGTCATCGTTGGCGCGCTGATCGATATAGGCGGCCACTGACCAGTCTCCGTCTGCCATGACCTTAGGTGCGTGGAGGATGACGAGCACATTCAGCTCATCGAGCGCGATATCGCCATAGCGGCCGGTCTCGATGTGGAAGATCAGCGGTACGTTGCAGAAGCCCTCGGTCGGTCGCGCGGTCAACGGGGGCGCCGCTGACACCAGGCAGGGACAGACGATGCTGCAACTGCAATTCTCGAAATAGTCACCGGAAAGGTGCCATGGGACATCCGCCATTGCTGTCCCCGCTTGGCCGAACCCGATAGATGCTTTCGAATGAGCTACGTAGAGTTGAAAAATTACGCTTGGTTGGGAAGCGGCGCAAGCCCATTCCACCGACGCGGGGCTTCTCTCGATTGGCCTGCGTCGGCAAGCACTTCCTCCGGCGCGGATTGACCGGGGAACGATGGCCGTCGGAATCGCATTGCAGTCGGTGAGCTCGCTGCGGAAATGCCGGCTCCGGCGCGCGGCCATGTTCCTGATGGTGGAGAACGATGAGAGACAGCGCGTCGGAAGTTACCGACATCGGCGACGCCGTTCACTTGTGCATCGACATGCAGAACATCTTCGCTCCCGGCGGTCTCTGGGCGACGCCCTGGATGGCGCGAGTTTTGCCGACGATCGCCTCGATCGTTTCGCGCCATCAGGCCAGAACGATCTTCACGCGATTCATCACGCCGGAAGATCCGGAAGATCGTCCCGGACAGTGGCAGAGCTATTTTCGTCGCTGGCGCGAAGCGACCCGCAAACATCTGCCGCCATCTGGTCTTGAACTCGTGCCGGCTCTGAGCCGCTTCGTTCCGCCGGCTTTCGTCATCGACAAGCCGGCCTATTCCGCGTTCAGCAATCCCGGCCTCGCGAGCCTGCTGATCGACAAGAACGTCGGCACGGTCGTCATCACGGGCGCAGAGACTGACGTTTGCGTGCTCTCGACGGTGCTGAGCGCCGTCGATCTCGGTTTCAGGGTCGTCATCGTCGAGGATGCGCTGTGCAGCTCGTCCGACGTCGGCCACGATGCGCTCATGACGATGTACCGCACCCGCTTTCACGGCCAGGTCGATCTGATGACCGCCGAGGAGTTGGCGGAGTTCTGGCGGGAGTAGGGGGCGATCCGCTCAATTCAAATTGTCGCCGAGCATGTTGGCGCGAGCAGCAGGCCGCGCTCCGCTTGCGCCTTGCCTTCCTCATGGAGATCGTGATCCCCGACGATCTCGCCGACGGCCTGCTTCGTCTTGCCGGCGATCCGCTGACCGAGGGCCTTGGTCTTGCTCATGGTCCGCCTCCTGGCTCACGCCGCCACCCCGGCGCTTGAAGGGGGTGCGCGCCGGGGCCGCGGTTTCGTCTATTCAGCCTCCGGCAGGGGGGACGTCGGAAGCGTTCATGAGACTCTCTGACGCGCGGATTGGTTCCTCGACCGTCATCGTGGCCCGAGCGCGATGATCACGCCTTCATTGCCGCTGAGCAGGATGGAGGCGCCCGGCAACGGCTCGGAGGGCAGGTCGAGATGCGTCGACATCAGCAAGCGGCCGCGACCTTGGCAATGAAATTTCCGCGGCTCGGCGGCGATGTTGAGCGCGACCAGAATGTCGCGACCGCCATCCGTCCGCCTGTAGGCAAGCACGTCGTTCTGCGAGCGCAGCGGCTCGTAACCGCCGTGGCGCAGGCACGCGTGCTCGCGCCGCAGCGTCATCAGCGCGCGAAACAGCGCCAGGATCGAACACTCGTCGCGCTGCTGCGCCGCCACGTTGGCCGCGCCGTCGGGCGGCTCGAGCGGCAGCCATGGATGGCCGGTGGTAAAGCCGCCATTGCTGCTGTCATCCCATCGCATCGGCGCGCGTTCGGGATCGCGACAAAGGCCATACCCCGGCACGAGCTTCTCGAAGGGATCGCGGACGCGGTCGGGCGGAATGGGAACGCGCTTGCGGCCGATCTCGTCGCCCATGAAGAAGAACGGCGTTCCCCGCAGCGTCATCAGCAGCATCGCCAGCACGCGCATTTGCGGCTCGCCGATCTTGCTCGCCATCCGCTGCTTGTCGTGACCACCGATCACCCAGACCGGCCATGCATGATCCGGGATGGCGTTGAAATACGCGTCGATCGCCGCTTGCAGCGACAGCGCGTCCCAGGGAGCGTCGAGCAGTGCGAAATTGAGCGGCAGATGCAGGCGCGGCCGGTCGTTGCTGTAGAAGTGCCCGATGCGGTCGGTCTTGCCCTGGACTTCGCCGCACAACATCCGTCCGGGATAGAAGTCGATCACCTCGCGGATGATTTCGATGCAATCCATCGTCTCCCGCCGATCGTCGGTAAAGACGGGCGTCTGGCGCTGCGGCGGCGGCTTGCCTTTCGCTTGCGGGTTATGCGGATTGTCGCGCAGGAGTTCGTCCTTGATCAGGACGGCGCTGGCATCGACACGAAAGCCGTCGACGCCGCGATCGAGCCAGAAGCGCATGACATCGGCGATCGCGGCGCGCAGCTGCGGGTTGCGCCAATTCAGATCGGGCTGCTCGACCAGGAAGGAATGGTAGTAATATTGCCGCCGCGCCTCGCACCATTCCCAGCCGCTGCCGCCGAAGCGGCTCAGCCAGTTGTTGGGCGGGCCGCCATTCTCGGCCGCGTCGGCCCAGATGTACCAATCGGCCTTCGCGCTGTTCCGCGAGCTGCTGCTCTCGACGAACCATGCGTGATCGTTGGCGGTATGGTTGGGCACGAGATCGAGGATCAGGCGGATCTCGGCGGCGTGCAGAGCCTTGAGCAGGCGGTCGAACGCCTCGAGGCTGCCGAACGCAGGGTCGATGGAGCAGTAGTCGGAGATGTCGTAGCCAAGGTCGCGGAAGGGACTCTTGTAGATCGGCGTCAGCCACACCGCGTCGACGCCGAGCCATTTCAGATAGTCGATGCGCGATGTGAGGCCGGCAAGGTCGCCCTTGCCGTCGCCGTCGAGTCCTGGAACGAGATCAGTGCGATTTCGTAGATGACGGCGGATTCCCACCACGCACCTTCGTTACGGGACGCCTCACTCATTGCCTTGCATCACCTCGTCGTGCGTCCTCAGGTCCGTCCCGCCGTGGCGTGCGCTGCGATCTGTTTTGCCGCGGTTCGGGCGCTCTCGATGCCCTTGGGAAAGCCGCTGCGGTTCGGATACAGCTTGCGCCGTGCGTCGCGCGGCGGCCGCCGCGGCTTTGTGTCTTGCGCGGCGCGGTAGTCGAGCATCGCGATGCCGCCGACCATCAGCAGCGCCAGCGCGATATTACCCTTCTTGGGATTGTCCGCGGTCAAGCCCGAGAGCAGCGCGGCGGCATCGAGGCCGTCGCCGCCGACGCGGGCCCACAGGCCGGCGTTCTTCTCGACCGAGAGCGACATGATCCCGGCAAGGATCTCGCGCACCCCGAAGGCGCGGACCAGCGTCTCATGGCCTTCCATCCCCAGCGTTTCCGTGACGCGCCGCGGCGCGAAGAATTCCACGACGCCGAGACCGACGCTGAACCAGCCGAGCGCGCGGGCGAGCCGGTCCTCGGGCCGCTTCAGGCTCGGGCCGCCCGCGAGGATCTTGGGGTCACCCTTGGTGCGAACGATGTTGGAGAAATGAAACATGGGCCTTGCTCCTCAGGGCTTCAGCACGACCTTGACGCAGGAGTCGCGCTTGTCGCGAAACACCTGGTACATCTCGGGGCCTTGGCTGAGCGGGACGGTGTGGGTGATGACGAAGGACGGATCGATCTCGCCTTCCTCGATGCGGCGGAGCAGGTCGTCGGTCCAGCGGTTGACGTGGGTCTGGCCGGTGCGCATCGTCAGGCCCTTGTTCATGAAGGCGCCCATCGGAAGCATGTCGGAGAATCCGCTGTACACGCCCGGCACCGAAATGATGCCGCCAGGCCGGCAGACATAGATCATCTCGCGCAGCACGTGCGGCCGGTCGCTCTCCACCATCACCATCTGCTTGGCGCGGTCGAGCAGCGTGTCGGGCAGGGAGGCCATCACATGCGACTCCATCCCGACGCAATCGATGCATTTTTCAGGGCCCCTGCCGTCGGTTAGCTCCTCGAGTCGCTCCAGGACGCTTTCGCTTTCGAAGTTGATGGTGGTGGCGCCGCCGGCTTCGGCCATGCTGAGCCGCTCGGGCAGGCAGTCGATCGCGATCACCTGGTTGGCGCCGAGCAGGATGGCGCTGCGGATCGCCATCTGTCCCACGGGACCGCAGCCCCAGATCGCGACCGTATCGGTCGGCTCGATGTCGCATTGCACGGCCGCCTGCCAGCCGGTCGGGAAGATGTCGCTGAGAAACAGCAGCTGCTCGTCGGGAATGCCGGCGGGCACCTTGATGTGGGTGGCGTCGGCAAACGGCACGCGCAGGTATTCGGCCTGGCCGCCGGGATAGCCGCCGGTCAAATGGGTGTAGCCGAACAGGCCGGCCGTCGTGTGCCCGAACGCCTTTTCAGCGAGATGACTCTTGCGATTTGTGGTCTCGCAGACCGAGAAATTGCCGCGCTTGCACTGGTCGCATTCACCGCAAATGATCGTGAAGGGCACGACGATGCGGTCGCCCTTCTTCAGCTTGCCGTCGACGCCGGAGCCGACCTCGACCACTTCGCCCATGGTCTCGTGGCCCATGATGTCCCCGGGCAGCATGCCTGGAATGTAGTTATGAAAGAGGTGCAGGTCGGAGCCGCAGATGGCACAGCTCGTGACCTTGATGATGGCATCCCGCGGATCCTGAATCTCAGGATCGGTGACGGTGTCGCAGCGAATGTCTTCCTTGCCGTGCCAAACCAGCGCCTTCATCTCTATTCTCCCGCGAGCGGTACGAGGCATCCAAGTCGGACATCCAAGTCGAACAGCGAACGATGGTTGCTATCGCACGGTGCAAAAATCTTTGCGTCGCACCCGAACGAGATGCTGGCCAAGCAGCATCGCAAGATGGCGGAGCCGGGCACGGCGAAGTCGTAGAACGATACCGTCGCAATCTAAGCTGAGGGCCCCGCCGCCCCCGCATCGACAAAGGAGGAATCCGATTCACATAGCCTAATGCGCGTGGCTGCCCAGTCCGGCAGATTGGTTCGGCTGGAGAAGGGGGCTGTGATGCCGATGGATCGCGTCGAACAGGCCTTTATCGCAACGGCAATCACGGGTTTTCTGGTGATGATGGCGGCGATCGTCTGGATGATGGTGGGCTAAGGGCGGGGAAGGCTGCTGATTTGCGGATCGCGTTGCCCTATGCTGCGGTGCTGCTGTGCCTGGCGGTGACCGCTTGGCTCGCTTTCGCGCATCTGTTCTGATCGCCGTTAGGCTCAACCATGTGGATCGGCGATCAGCGCGGCCAGCCTCTGGGCCATCGCCGGCAGATCGATCGGCTTCTCCAGGATCAGCACGTCGTGGAATTCCGGACTGATCGTGACCCTGTCGTATCCGGTCGTAAAGATGAAGGGGACGTTCCTTGCCTTCAGTTCGCGCGCGACCGGGAAGATCATCTCGCTGCGGATATTCACGTCGAGCACGGCGGCATCCAGGATGCTGCCGTCGCGTAGGATCCTGAGTGCGTCGCCGAGATCGCCCACCGGTCCAGCGACATCTGCGCCGAGCGCGCGACATGCCCTGCCAATGTCGTCCGCGAGAAAATATTCGTCCTCGACAACGAAGATCCGGCGCCCGCTGAGCGGCGACAGCGGAGCTGATGACGTAGGCGATATCGCCATGGCGCCTCGTGCCTTCCTTTGCGGTCGGTAGGAACATAGAGCGGTGACCCGCCTTGGTACAAACGAATACAACCGACAGTGGGTTCCATGAGCAACCGCGACATCATCGTCATAGGTGGCTCGGCCGGCGCGACCGCACCGCTGAAGCAGATCCTGGGCCGGCTGCCGCCCGATCTGCCCGCGGCGGTGTTCATCGTGCTGCACATCCCGGCGCAAGGCATCGGCATTCTCTCGACAGTCGCCAGCAGCGCCGGGCCGCTTCCGGTCCGACAGGCCGAAAACGGCATGAAGATCGAGCCCGGCCAGGTTTATCTGGCCGCACCTGATCACCATCTGCTGCTGTCCGGGGATCACGTGTTCCTCGGGCGCGGTCCGCGCGAGAACATGGTCCGGCCGGCCATCGACGCCTTGTTCCGCTCGGCCGCCATCAATTACGGCCCGCGCGTGATCGGTGTACTTCTCAGTGGCCTTTTGTCCGACGGTTCGGCGGGTCTCAACGCCATCAAGCGTTGCGGCGGGATCTCGGTGGTTCAGGACCCCTCGGACGCCATCGCCGATGAAATGCCACGGAGCGCCCTGGAGGCGAGCATCATCGATCTTTGCGTCCCCGGCGCCGGAATGGGTGACGTTCTGTCCGATCTCGCCAGGGAGGTTGCGGGTGCCGCGCTGCCGATCCCGCCCGAGATCCGGCTCGAGGTCGAGATCGCGGCGGGCGAACGGATCGGCAGTGACAAGCTCCTCTCGGTGGCTGATCCAGTTGCACTGACCTGTCCGGCCTGCGGGGGCGTGCTGTCCGAGGTGAAGGAATCGCACCCGATGCGTTTCCGTTGCCAGGTCGGTCACGCCTTCGGCGCGGACATCCTCGCAAAAGAGCAGGAGGGGCAAGTGGATGAAGCCCTGCGGGTCGCACTGCGCATCATCGAGGAGCGAGCTGAGCTGGTGCAGCGCATGGCCGCCGACGGACGGCGCAACGGCCGCCCTGCAGTTGCAGAGATGTATCAGGCGCGGGCTGCAGAATATCGCGAATATGCCGACATGATCCGGCGCGTCGTGCTAAAGTCGCTCGATCCCCCGGTTCGCAAGCGGGAGGCTTGAGGGTGTCGCCATGACCATTTCCCTCGCCGAATGGACCGAGCAGCTCGATACCGAGCGCCGCCATCTGATCAAGGCTGATCAGGATATCGAGGAAGGTTCGCAGCGCATCCGCGATCAGGAGGATCGGGTCCGTGATCTCAGTGCCGGTGGCCACGACGCGGACCAGGCGGAACGGCTGGTCGAGGCGCTGAAGCAGACCCTGACGGAGTGGCTGCGCCATCGCGTCCTGATCCAGCAGCGGATTGCCTATCTTCGGCAGCAAGTCGGTCCGGAGTGATCCGGGGGACGTTGGCACGCCGCCTAAGTGGCAAGCTCAATGCTCGCCGTGGAACGTAGCGTGACGTTTCCGCCTTGCACCTGTTGGGATAATATCAATTCTGCTATTTGCGGCGAGCGGGCGTCCTCTGGTTCCCGTCGCTGAATGAGGCTATCGAGACCATGCATGACATCGGTGACCAGCCGGTCGAAAGAGAGCGCCAGACCAGGTCTCCGCTGATCATCGGGGTGGGCGCTGCGCCGACAGCTCTGGATAGCGTCGAGCGGTTCTTTTCCAAGCTGACCGTGGGCGCCGACCAGGCCGTCGTGCTGGCGCTGCAACATCACGAGGCGCTCGACGAACCGCGGCTACGCCGGATCGTGCAACACTCCAACGGCGGCAAGATCGCCGACATCAGCGACGGCCAGACCATCGAGGGCGGCAGGATCTATCTGTGCCCGGCGGCGATGATCACGACGATCCACGGCGGTCGCTTCGGCGTCCGCGCGGCCGAGCAGGCGCCCGGCGAGCGAGCCACGATCGACAGCTTCCTGGTGTCGCTGGCGGAAGAACGCGCCGAGCAATCGATCGGCGTGATCCTGTCCGGCGTCGGCGGCGATGGCACGCTGGGTACCGCGACACTGAAGGATCACGGTGGTCTCGCCATCGCCGAAAAAGGCGCGCGTGACGGGTCTGATCATCTGAAAGATTCCGATACGCCGGCGGCGATCGCCGACTACGTGCTCTCTCCGGAAGAGATTGCCGAGCACGTCCAGGTCTATGCCCGCCATCTGCGGCGGCTGGAAGAGAAGCAGGGGTTCGACGAGGAACTGGCGGCTGCAGCGACCTCGCTGTCGCGCATCGCCGATATCCTGCGCAGCAGGACCGGCAATGATTTTCACGGCTACAAGCAGAACACTTTCCTCCGCCGCGTGCAGCGGCGGATGCAGGTGGCCCAGATCGCCCAGATTTCCGCCTATGTCGATTTCCTGCGCAACGACGAGCACGAGGCGCAGCACCTCTTCAACGACCTCTTGATCGGCGTCACCGAATTCTTCCGCGACAAACGCGAATTCGAAGTGCTGGAGAGCCAGATCGTTCCGAAGCTCTTCGAAGGCAAGGACGCGGGCCAGCAGGTTCGCGTCTGGGTGCTCGGATGCGCCACCGGAGAGGAGGCCTATTCGATCGGGATCCTCCTGCGCGAGCACATGGCCAAGATGGACTCGCCACCGCAGGTTCAGATCTTCGCGACCGACATCGACGGACGGGCGCTGGCGGCCGCGCGTGTCGGCCGCTATCGCACCAAGATCGAGGCGGACATGACCAGCGAGCGCCTGGCGCGCTGGTTCGTGCGCGAGGGGGATACCTATTACGTGGTCAAGGAGCTGCGGGAGATGTGCATCTTCTCGCAGCACAACGTCATCAAGGACGCACCGTTCTCGAAGCTCGATCTCGTCTCCTGCCGCAACCTGCTGATCTATCTCAATGCCGAATTGCAGAACCGGGTGATCCCGCTATTCCACTTCGCGCTTCTGCCGGATCGATTCCTGTTCCTCGGCAATTCCGAGAACGTCACGAGGCATCCAATACTATTCTTGCCGATCGACCGCCGCGCCCGCATCTTCAAGAAGCTCGAGACAGGAACACGGTTGCCGCCGGAATTTCCGATCACGACCGCCGCCGGGAGGGCCGCCGAGGTGCCGCCGTTGCGCTCATTTCGCCCCGACATCGGCCTGGAACGCCGCGCGCAGCGGATCGCGGAGCGCTACGCGCCCGCCTATGTCATTACCGACAGCAACTTTCAGGTCTTGCACTTTTCAGGGCGCACCGGCCGCTATATCGAGCCGACGGCAGGCGCTGCCACGCTCGATCTGGTCCAACTCGTCCACCGCGATCTCCGGCTGGACCTGCGCGCGGTGCTCAGCCGCGCGGCGGAGACCAACGAGCCGGCCCATGCCGAGCAGGTGCAGCTCGGCGCCAACGGCCAGCATATACCCGTCGACATCACGGTGGAACCGATCCAGGAGGGTGGCAGCGGCAACCGCAATTTCGTCGTCCTGTTCAAGGACGGTCCGGTGCGCGCCATCGAGGCCGGCGAGGGCAAGCCCAACGCGCTGGGGCAGACTGAGCATGTCGAGCGTATCGAAGGCGAGCTGCGGGCGACGCGGGAGCGGCTTCAAGCAACCATCGAAGAGCTCGAAAGCACCAACGAGGAGCTGAAGTCGTCGAACGAGGAATACCAGTCGCTCAACGAAGAGCTTCAGTCCGCGAACGAAGAGCTTGAAACCTCACGCGAGGAACTTCAGTCGGTCAACGAGGAATTGACCACCGTGAACGGCGAGCTGGCTCACCGCGTCCAGGAATTGACGCGCGCCACCAGCGACCTCGAGAATTTCCTGGAGAGCACGCAGATCGCGACCGTTTTCCTCGACAACGATTTGCGCGTGATGAACTTCACGCCGGCGATCACGCAGGTTCTGCATCTGGTCGAAACCGACAGAGGTCGCCCGATCGCGCATATCAAGGCGCGCATCCCGATCGAGGAGCTCTATGACGACATTCGCGGCGTGCTGCGGACGCTTGCCAGCGCCGAGCGCGAGCTGAGGGCGCCGGACAGCGGCACACGCTACATCGTGCGCATCCTGCCCTATCGCAGCATCGACAATTTCATCGCCGGGGTCGTCATCACGTTCGTCGACATCACCGCCATTACCCGCGCCGAGGAGCGGCAGCGCCTGCTGCTGGCCGAACTCCAGCATCGGGTCCGCAACACGCTCGGCGTGGTGCGCTCGATCGCCCGTCGCACGGCCGATACGAGCTCGACGGTCGAGGAGTTTGCCTCCCATCTCGACGGCCGGCTCAACGCCTTCGCCCGTACCCAGGCGCTGGTGACCCGCGATCCCGAGGGCGGCGTCGATCTCGAATACCTCGCCGTCGAGGAGCTGCTGGCCTATAATGCCAGGGAGGGCGAGCAGGTACGTGTCAGCGGCCCCCCGGTGCGTTTTCAGTCGAAGGCGGCGGAAACCTTTGCCCTTGCCATTCACGAGCTCGCAACCAACGCGCTGAAATACGGCGCCCTGAGCCGGCCGACAGGTCGCATTGAGATTTCCTGGCGCCTCGAGCAGGGCACCGACCCGGCGGAACTGGTGTTCGAGTGGCGGGAGCGCGGCGGGCCGCCGGTTGCGCCGCCGCCGCACAAGGGATTTGGGACCGAGCTTCTGGAGCGCACACTCGCGTTTGAGTTCAAGGGGCAGACCACGATGGCATTCAATCCGAGGGGACTGGAATGCACGATCACCATTCCCCTCAGCAGGCGGGCGTTTCATACACCGGCGGTGGCCAACTGATGCCCTTGTCGACGCTAGATCGCAGCATGGTTGACCCGGTCATTCGCCGGTTGAACGTGCTGAGGCCGTTGTCGATGGAGGCCCGCAGCTCGCTCGAATACGCAATGCTCGAGGGAATCCAGCGCGCAGGGACGGGCGAGGATCTGATCTCGGAGGGCGATCCGGTCGACAGCGTGCGCCTCGTGCTGTCGGGCTGGCTCTGCCGCTACAAGACGCTCGAGGATGGCCGGCGCCAGATCGTCAATTTTCTCTTTCCCGGCGAAAGCTGCGACGCGCACGCGTTCCTGCTGTCGGTGATGGATCATTCCATCGCGGCGATGACGCCGGTCGTCTACACCGAAATCAAGCGCGCGCGGTTCGAGGGGCTGGTGGCGAGCGACCGCGCGCTGGCGGAAGCGTTCTGGTGTGAGACCCTCGTCAACAACGCGATCCAGCGCGAATGGGCCATCAATCTCGGCCGACGGGTGGCTTTTGAACGCGTGGCCCATTTGTTCTGCGAGATCATCGAGCGGCTGCGTCCCGTCGGCATGGTCGAGGGCAATTCCTGCGTGATGCCGGTGACGCAAATGGATCTTGCTGACGCCACCGGCCTGTCGGTGGTCCACCTCAATCGCACGGTTCAGGAGTTGCGTGCCTCCGGCCTGATCGTGCTGCGCGATCGCACGCTGACCATCACCGATCTCGATGCGCTCAAGGACGCGGCGCTGTTCTCGCCGAGCTATCTGCAACTCTATCGGCGGGGCTAAGCGCGTTCTTGCCTGGGAACGGTCGTGGGTTCTCGGCCAAGGAACGTATTCGTTCGACAGGTGTTCCCAGAGACTTGATCCAGGTTAGCATTCGCGGATTTTTGGCGGATAGCTGGTTTTGAATCATTGACGTAACTTACGTAAATGCGCTTTCGCCCCGAAGCTTCTATCGTCGCTCCATGAACGACGTCCTGTTTGCCCGCGCGACGCGCGCGATCGAAGCAAGCCGCGCCCTGCGGGCGCAGCGCAGAGCGGTCGCGGATCAGCTTGATGACGCCACGCGCGAGGTGCGCCGAGGGGTGATGGAAAGCGCGATGTTGCGCTCGGAGATCAAGGCCCTCCGCGATAACCGGGAAGAGCCGGACCTCCGACACGGCGCGCCGCCGGAATAGAAGCCGACGACACCAAACGTGCAGCACGCGCCGGAATGGTGCCCACTCAACGCCGCTTCGCTGCTTTGGATCGCCTGTTGTAAGGCGAGCGGTTGACGAGCTTGAGCGAAATGCCTTCGCAAAATCACGCACCGTTAACTTATTGAAATGCCGGAACCTGCGGTTGCGGCTGAAGCTGGCAACACTGCCGGGCTGGGCCGCCCCAACCGGCATGAACTGTGGCCCCGGCGCCGACCTCCCGCCGGGGCCAATTCCTCCCAACCAAAGGGCTTTATGAAAGTACGATGACCGCGAAACGCAACCGCAGGAAACAGACCCAATCGCTCCAGGAGCGGTTGGCGGCATTCGCCCAAACCGCTCGCGAGCGCGCGCGCAGCCTGCCGCCCGGCAAGGAGCGCGACATGCTGCTTCAGCGCGCCAAGCAGAACGAGGTGACCTCGAACCTGACGGACTGGCTGAGCGAACCCGTGTACCAGAGACGGGGAGGGTGACGATGCGGAGCATCAAGCACTACCGCGCGTTCCAGATCGATCCGGACGGGCATGTGTTTGGATGTATCAACCTGGTCTGCGACAATGATGAGCAGGCCAAGCGCGAGGCCGCCTCGCTCGTGCTCGTGCACCGCATCGAGCTGTGGCGGCTGGACCGGCGCATCGCGCAGTTCGATGTGCCGCCGGAAGTTGTCCGCCAGTAGAACGACGAGAGGAGAGCGACGAGGAACCGCGCGCTGCGCCCCGGGTTGGTCGGACTGTACCGACCTCGCGAGGAGCCAGCATGACGGAAGCCGACGTTCGCGAGGGGATGCCGCCCGTCAAGCTCTCGCGCGAGGTCGATGGCTATGTCGGCTACATGGAGCCATACGCCACCTCGCACCGCGCGCTCGATGACGACAAGGCATTCCAGACAGAAGTGCAGAACGTCGCGCGTGCACTGGGCAGTGCGGTCCGGTTGGCGCGGAGCGGACAGCTTCGGGAGCCCGGTGCGGGCCTGTCCGATCCAAATCCAAAATGACGGAGAATGATCAGCCGTATGATTGCCTGATCGTCGGCGGCGGCCCCGCCGGGCTGATGGCTGCGATCTACCTCGCGCGATTTCGGCGCCGCGTCTGTGTCGTGGACGCGGGCGCCAGCCGGGCGGCGCTGATCCCGCGCAGTCACAATATGGCGGGCTTCGTCCACGGTCTGTCCGGTACCGACCTGCTCGCGCGCATGTCCGCGCAACTGGGCGAACTCGCGGTCACGCGCGTTGATGCCGAAGTCACCGCCTTGCGGCGACACGAGCGAGGTTTTCAGGCGATTTGGAACGGCGGTGCGCATGCGGCCGCCACCGTCATTCTTGCCTGCGGCATCGTCGATATCCATCCGCCGTTCGACGAATGGCGCACAGCGCTCGCGGACGGGCTGTTGCGCTACTGCCCCGTCTGCGACGCCTTCGAGGCGATCGGCCGTCGCATCGGCATCGTCGGTCCGCTTCACCGTGCCGCCGGCAAGGCGCTCTTCATGCGCGGCTACTCGCGCGACGTGACACTGCTCGCAACGGGCGAGGATGACGGCAAGGCCGCGGCAGCGGAGCTGACTGAAGCGGGTGTCGAGATCGTGGTCGCGCCAGGCCTGCGCCTGAGGCGGAGCGACGACAGCGTCGAAGCCGTCTTCGCCGACGGCCGGACGGCGCAATTCGAGATGATCTACCCGGTGATGGGGGCGCAGGTGCGCTCGCATCTCGCGATGAATCTGGGGGCCGAACACACCGGGGAGGGTTACCTGAAAGTCGACGACCATCAGCGCAGCTCGGTCGACGGGCTCTACGGGATCGGCGACGTCGTCACCGACCTGCACCAGATCTCGGTCGCCTTCGGCCACGCCGCGGTCGCCGCCTGCACTATCCACCACAGCCTGCCGCGGCGGCTGGCATGAGCATCTCGGGATGGGGTGCGTCACCACGATCGGAAGTGAACGGAAAGGACAAGCCCATGCTGGAAGAGAAACTCACGGAAGCCATCGTCGAGGAGCTGAAGCGGCAGGCGGCTAACCGGCCGCAATTGCTGAAGGTCGAACGGGCGGACGATGCGAAAGCCTCGGAGGAGCTGATCGTCAACGGAAAGATCGACTTGGCCGCGCTGGTCATGGTGATCGCCGGATCGGTCGCCGGCGGACCTTAGGTCCGGCCGGTCAACGGCGCTCTCAGCCATACTCTTCGCCGATGCCGTACTCCCGGTAGATCTCCAGCGGATCGAGGTCTGGAAACAGCCGGCATTTGGCCTGGGCGAGATGCAAGCTCACCGCCGCCGGCTCCTTGCCGTTCGAGAGCATCTTGCGGATGTCGTCCATATGCGCGCTCGGCTGGTGCTTGGTGTCGAGCTGCTCCAGCGCGACCAGCGCAGTCGCCAGCGCCTCGGTCAGAACCCAGTCGTCGTGGCCGGTGATTCCCTTCTTCGGCATCGGCAGACCCCACATGTGGTGGCCCAGTCTATCGGGACTTACGCCAAATCTCCAAGGAGCCGTTGCAGCCTGCGAGCACGCGGACTGGACCGCGGGCCGTGCTCCGGCTTGCATTATGGCCGGGCGTGGCTAAAAGGCGGCATTGCAGGGGCAATAGTATCTTTGTTGAAACAAAATCGGCGTAGACGGGCCTGCATGGCAGTCAGGCCGGCTGTTCCGGTCTGGGCCCCTGATCCCCGCATTCGCAACGCGATCCGGTTGCGCCACCCTTCAAGGCTTGAGCCCGTATGGTCTTTTTAAGCTTCGTCTATCGGTTCGTGACCAACTTCGCATTCATGGCGATGGTCTATTTCAGCCTGAACTTCATGGAGAAGTACCAGAACCGGGCGATCATCGCGATCCTGGTGCTGGTCTATAGCGGCATGCGCGCAGCCTCGACGCTGCGGGCGTTCTACTTCTACCAGAAGATCGAGCGGCTGGAGGCTGAGACCAAGCGGCTACAAGGCCCGATCAATGACGGCGCCGGCGGAACGAACACGCGCAAGCAGGTCGTGGTTGACGTCGCCCGGCTGCGGCGCGACGGCGAGGTCAAGTCCTATATGGACCTGTTCTTCCTGGCGTTGATCGTATTGCTCTGCGTCGCCAACATCATGCGGCAGTAGGGTCTACTGCGCGCGCTTCTTCAGGCTCGCCACGCGGGTCGGGCGCGGCGCAGTGCTCTTGGGCGCGGCGCTCTTGGGGGCAGTGCTCTTGGCTGTAGTGCCCTCGGCCTCTGCTGCATGCTTCGGTGTGCCATGAGCAGCGTGCGCGGTGTGGGGAGCGCGTGACTTGCCGGCTTTGCCCTTGGCCGCACGAGGCGTCTCGGCCGCCATCGCCAGCCGCGTCGCGGCGCGCCGCGACAAGGTCGTCGACAGCAGCACCTCGACCGAGCCCTCGGGGATCGCAAAGAGATCGCGGCCGGGCACGGGCAGGGTAGCTGCGACATTGGCGAGCGCCATGGTCTTGCGCGGCAGCAGCGGTTGATGCGCGGTCTGCGCGTTGAGGTCGGCCAGCGAGGGCGCCGGAAGCGTCTTGGTCTGCGCGAACACGAAGTTCGGTACGGCCGGCCATCGCGCGATCGGTGTGGTCTCGGTCGGCGGATGCAGCAGCCATTCCACCGGCGTTGTCGGCGTCGCCGGCTGCTCGGCGGTCGCGGGCACCACGTGCACGATGCGATAGCCGCGCGCCTTGAGGTCGCGGATGATTTTCGGCAGCGCCGCCACCGTGCGGGCCTGGATGTCGTGCAGCAGCAGGATGCCCTTGCCCTTGGCCTCAAGCCGCTGGATCGCGAGCTGATAGACGCGATCGGACGACACATGGCGCCAGTCGTCGGCGGGGAAATCGGCGCTCCAGACCTGGATGCCGCGCGAGATCAGAAGGTTCTCGACGCCGTCGGCGCGCATCAGGCCGGGAATGCGGAAGAACGGCGCGAGCTTCGACGGATCGGTCATTGCGGCCGATGTCCACTCGATGCCGCCGTTGATCTGCGCCTCGGCCTTGTCGAGCGGCATCCGGTCCATTGTGAGCGGATGGTTCATGCTGTGGGTGCCGACGGTATGACCCGCCGCGACCAGCTTGCGCACGCCTTCCGGGTTCGCCTTGGCCTGTTCGCCGATGATGAAGAAGGTCGCCTTGATGCACTCGTCGGCGAGGATCTGCAGCACCTGGTTGGAATATTTCGGCAAGGGACCGTCGTCGAAGGTCAGGACGACTTCATGGTCCTTCAGCGGCAGCGTCTCGCGGTACTGCATGGTGCCGATGCGGGGATGCTCGTGCGGATCGACCACGAGAGTGCGGGACGTCCCGAGCGCGTCCGGATGGCCGGGGCACTCGGCCGCAATGGCCGCCTGCGAGCCGATGGTCAGGACACCCAGGAATCCGCCAAGCAATCCGCCAAGGCAAAGGACGATCCACGATCGCGTCCGGGCAACAACGCTACTTCCGATCATGAACCCCGTCTGCCCTCTTACGCGATTGCCGCCATAGTAGGTCGGAGACATCAGCAAACGGTTCAGGCGCAAGAACCTTTGCCGTTGCAAGTCCCCTCAATACTTGCATGGCGTAGCATGAACAGACTGTTAATAGGGCCCAAATCACCCCATTTTGCGCCGGCGTGACATTCCGGCATCAACGGGCGTCGGCGCTCTTCTGTGACGTGCCCGCCGGCACGACGTGCACCACCCGATAGCCGTTCTCCCTCAGATACCGCAGGAAGGCCGGCATGATCGCGGCCGTGCGCGCCTTGGGATCGTGGAACAGGATGATACCCTTTCCGGCGGCGGCGAGACGCTCGGTGACCAGCTTCAATTCCTGCTCCGGCGTCATCTCGTTCCAGTCGCTGGCCCACAGGTCAGCCCCGAACACGACGATGCCGCGGGACTGCAGCAGGTCGAGTTCGGCTTGCGTGGCTTCGAAATAGGGAAACCGGAAAAAGGGCGTCGAGGGTGTCGTCGTCGAGGTGCCGTGCAGCGCCATCTCGTCGGCGGCGATGCCGCGGTCGATCTCGCTCTTGGCCTTGTCGAACGGGATCCGTGCCATGAAGGGATGCGAGAAGGTGTGGTGGCCGATGCTGTGGCCCTCGCGGGCGATGCGCTTGACCATGTCGGGGTGTTCGGAGGCGTGCAGGCCGATCAGGAAGAAGGTCGCGCGCACGCATTCCTGCGCCAGCGCCGCCAATACCTTCGACGTCGTCGGCGGATGCGGTCCGTCGTCGAAGGTCAGCACGACCTCGTGATCGGCGAGGGCCAACGTCTGCGGAAAGCTCTTCAGGCCCACGCGCGGCGTGGTCTTGGCCTCGACGCTCAGAATGCGGGAGGTGCCGAGCGCGTCCTTGCGCGGGCACTCGGCGGCTTCAGTCGAGGCGATGCCGGTGAGGGCGGCGAGGGCTGCGCCTGCCGACATCGAGGTCCACCTCAGTCGAAGCATCTTTGTCATTGCGCTCAGAGTTGCCTTGTGGGTATTGCCTGAACCGTCAGCTCAGACCACCTGATCCAACCTGTCAAACGGCGAGGCGCGCCATGGATGAACATATGGACGGGGCCGCGTCTGCCACGGATTCGGTACTCGACCACGTGCCGATGCGCAATGAAGGCGGCGAAATTCGTCAGGAATTCGTCGCGGAAATTGCCCATGCGATCGAGGTCGGCAACAGCGCCGCGCTGCGCGCCTGCGTTGCCGAGCTGCACGAGGCCGATCTCGGCGATCTGATCGGGGCTCTCGAGCCCGACGATCGGGTCCGCCTGGTTGAACTGACGGGGCGCGATTTCGACTTCTCCGCGCTGAACGAGCTCGACGAGGGCGTGCGCGAGGAGATCCTCGAGGAACTGCCGCCGGAGACCGTCGCGGAGGGTGTCCGCGAGCTCGAATCCGACGATGCGGTCGAGCTGCTGGAAACCCTCGACGAGGCCGATCAGGAGGAGATTCTCGAGAAGCTGCCGCTCAAGGAGCGCGTCGCGCTCGAGCGCAGCCTGCTTTATCCGGAAAATTCCGCCGGCCGCCGGATGCAGACCGAGTTCATCGCGGTGCCCCAGGATTTCACCGTGGGACAGGCGATCGACTACATGCGCGAGACGCCGGATCTGCCCGACCGCTTCTACGAGATCTACGTCGTCGACAAGGAGCAGCACTGGCAGGGCGCGGTCTCGCTCGACGTGCTGCTGCGTGCCCGCCGCCCGGTGGCGCTTGCCGAGCTGACCGACGAGGATCGCCGCCGCGTCTCCGTCCTGGAGGACCAGGAGGAGGTGGCGCGGATGTTCGGCAAGTACAATCTCGTCGCAGCCCCGGTTCTTGACACCCAGGACCGCCTCGTCGGCGTCATCACCGTCGACGACGTCGTCGACGTCATCGAGGAGGAAGCGGACGAGGACCTCAAGGCGCTCGGCGGCGTCAACAGCGACGAAGAGCTATCCGACACCGTGTTCACCATCGCCCGCGCGCGGTTCAACTGGCTGCTGGTCAATCTCGCCACCGCCTTTCTGGCGTCCTCCGTGCTTGGCCTGTTCGAGGGCCAGCTCGAGAAGATGGTGGCGCTCGCCGTGCTGGCGCCGATCGTCGCAAGCCAGGGCGGCAATGCCGCGACCCAGACCATGACGGTCGCGGTGCGCGCGCTGGCGACGCGCGAGCTCGGCTCCTCCAATGCCTGGCGCGTGGTGATGCGCGAGGGGCTGGTCGGCCTCGTCAACGGTCTCGCCTTTGCCGTGATCACGGGCGTCGCCGCGGTGGCCTGGTTCAGGATCCCGGGCCTCGGCATCGTCATCGGGCTCGCCATCATCGTGAACCTCTTCGCCGGCGCGCTCGGCGGCATCCTGATCCCGATGGCGCTCGAACGTGTCAGGGCCGATCCGGCCGTGGCTTCCGGCACGTTCGTGACGACGGTCACCGACGTCGTCGGCTTCTTCTCCTTCCTCGGCATCGCGACGCTGTGGTTCGGGTTGAGGTAGGGGCGCTTGAAATTCGTAGCCCGGATGGAGCGAAGCGTAATCCGGGACAGCAGCGTCAGCTCGAGAGGCGCCCCGGATTGCGCTGCGCTCCATCCGGGCTACTGGCCATCATCTTTAATCCGAACTTAAGCGACCTGCCGCATCATCGTCCCCGCTTGGGGGAATGAGCATGCGGTTGCGGCTGAAGGCAGACGGACGGATCGTCGAGTTGCGAGACGGGCAGGAGTGTCCGGTCCAGCCCGCGATCCAGAATCCGCCAAGCGACACCAGTTCGCTCGCCGTGCGCGATTTGCGCCGCCGCGCCTGCCTGACCCAGATGGAGTTCGCCGCGAAGCTCGGCGTTCCCGTCGAGACCATCCGCAACTGGGAGCAGGGCAAGCGCGCCCCCCGCGGACCCGCCCGCGCGCTGCTCGCCGTGATCGCGCATGCGCCCGACACCGTGTTCCAGGCGCTCGCCAAAGCCTGAGCCCAAGGCGTTACGTTAAGGCGCGACGCCAAGGCCTGCCGCGAACCTCCCGTTAGCATTGCGCGCAAGATCCGGCTCGGCGGCCGGTGTCGCCCGTTGGCAGTGTCGCCAGCCGGGTTCATAATGACGTCTGGATGATGATTTGGAGCGACCGCGACAGAGAGGATTCCTCATGCTGTTCGTCGAGACCAATGGCGCAACAATACCAGCGATCGGGCTGGGGACCTGGGAGCTGAGCGGGCGCCTGTGCGCCCGTGTGGTCGAGCAGGCGCTGCGGCTCGGCTATCGCCACATCGATACCGCACAGATCTACGAGAATGAGCGCGAGGTCGGCGACGGCTTGCGCGCCTCCGGCGTGCGCCGTGACGACATCTTCCTGACCACAAAAGTCTGGACCAATCATTTCGCGCCCCACGATCTCGAACGCTCGGTCAAGGAGAGTCTGGTGCGCATGCGGCTTCCCTCTGTCGATCTCCTGCTGCTGCACTGGCCCAATTCGCACGTGCCGCTGGAGGAGACGTTGGGCGCGCTGTCGCATGCCAAGCGCATGGGCCTGACCCGCCACATCGGTGTCTCCAATTTCACCGTCGGGCTGATCGAGCAGGCGGTGGCGTTGTCGCCGGAGCCGCTGGCCTGCAACCAGGTCGAATACCACCCTTATCTCGACCAGGCGAAGGTGAGGGCGGCGTGCGATCAGCACGGGCTCGCGCTGGTCGCCTACAGCCCGATCGCCAGGGGGCGGATCAAGAGCGACCAGACGCTCGCCGAGATCGGGCGTCTGCATCGCAAGACGCCGGCGCAGGTCTGCCTGCGCTGGCTGGTGCAACAGAATGTCGCTGCGATCCCGCGCACCTCGCGCGTCGAACGCCTGTCGGAAAACATCGAGATATTCGATTTCGAGCTTTCGGACGACGAGATGGCCCAAATCGCCGCGCTGGCCAGCCCCAAGGGCCGCCTGACCGATTTCGGCTTCGCGCCAAAATGGGATTGAGAGGGGCTTGCCGTATGCTAGGACCAGCTTGGCAACCTGAAGTCAGGCGATGGAACTGCGGAAGATCATACGGACGGACATTGCAGCGTCGGCGATCGCCCATCTGACGCTGGTCGCGCTGATCATCGTGATCAGCGAAGTCCATCCGTTTCACGCCAGCCCGCCCGAATCGGTTTCCGTCAGCATCGTGACGCCGGAGCAGGTGAAGCAGGAGGAGGCCAAGGCCGAGGAGAAGGCCGAGGAAAAGCTCAAGGCGAAGCCGCCGGAGCCGACCCCTGACCTGAAACTGCCGAAGCTGGATTTCACCGACAAGGACAGGGCGGCGGCCGCGCCCAAGCCCGAGGCGAAGCAGCAGGCGGCGGCGCCGTCCTCGAAGCAGCAGGCCACGCCCGAACAGCCGCAGCAGAAACAGCCGCCGCCACAGCCTTCACAGACGCCGCAGCAGCAGCGCGAGGCAAATGCGCAGACGCAACCGCAGCCTCAACAGCCACAGCCTCAGCCATCGCAGTCGCCGCCGCCTCAGGCTACGCCGCAGCCCCCGACACCGCAGCCCCCGGCGCCGCAGTTACTGCCGCAAGCGATGCAGCAGCCAGAGGCCGCGCCGCCGCCGGCCTATCAGGCGCCGGAGCCCGACGTCACCGTCAAGTACGGCGTCATGCTGGGCCTGCCGCCGGAATTGCCGACGGAGCTGCCGAAAGACGCCTCCAAGGACGATGGCGGCGATGCCAAGGATTCAATGGCGGCCAAGCTGCCGGCCGAAATCATCGCCGAACTGCGTCGCCATTTGCGAAGCTGCGCCAAACTGCCGGCTGGGGTCGCGCCGACCGACAACGTCAACATCAAGCTGCGCACCGTGCTCGCCACCGACGGCACGCTGGCGCGCGAACCGATCCTGATCGAAGCCCCGCCGTCCGCGAAGGGCGTCGCGCTCGTGAAGTCCGCCATGAGCGCGCTTCAGGCCTGCCAGCCCTACAAGATGCTGCCGGCCGACAAATACGGGGAATGGAAGGTGATGGACCTGCCGTTCTCGCCGCGAGATTTCGGCGGATAACAGGTCGTCATGTAGCCCCGATGGAGCGTAGCGCAATCCGGGAGCGCTCGCGCGGCATTCGGCACCGTCCCGGATTACGCTTGCGCTCCATCCGGGCTACGGGACCTCGCCTGTGCCGGCCCCCCGTCAATCCGCTGCCGGAAAAATATTCACTTTACCGAAATTCGGAAATGGAATGGCGTATGTGTCGCGGATCCCGGCTCATCCTTGAGGGGCGATCTTGTGGTCGTCATGTTCGCCAGCCGGGCTTGCGGTGGACGCGGCAGCGTTCGGGTGCGAGAGGTGTGGGCGGGGGGGATTGCTCTCCCTTCACCATGCAAATCGCAAACCAGCAGCCCCGCGGACACCGTCACGCCTGCCTCCGTCGGTATCGCTGACAGCGAACTGGTAGTCGGCATTGGCGTAGACGCTGACGTTGGCGTTCATTTTCACACTCAACCCACCACCCAGTTGCAGGCGCGTGGCCTGCTCAAGCAAGGGCACCAGATCGACACCGGAAAACGTCGTCGTCGCCCGCGCTGCCCAATCGCGCCAGAGGTTGGCGCGTACATAAGGTTGCCACACCTGACCGCTGTCGCTGACGATGGTCCATCGGCCGCGCAGCCCGATCCGCCCGCTGGTGCCCGAGGTCGTGCCCAGCGCGACCGCACCCAGGCCGTCATTGGCCTCATCGAATGACACATGCTGCCAGGCAATGTGCGCCTGCGGCTCCAGCACGAAGCCCGGTCCGAACATCGGCAGCCGAATAGGATAGCCCGTCTCCAACGAGGAGAGAAAGCCGAAGCCGGTGGCCGAAAGGCTGGCGAATTGCGTGGAGGCCGCGCCTTCATAGCGCGTCGCCTGCGCCACGGCGTCGAGATACCAGTCATTCGGGCCGTAATGCGTCCAGTAAGCGCCGCCCGACCATGCATTGAGATTGAGACCGCCGGTGTGACGTAGCACGTAGCCGGTCGCTGCTTCGTTAGTGACGAGACCGCTCACATCGACATTGGCGTTGGCATATCCGACATAAATGCCTCCGGCATCGCGATGGCCCGGTATCCATTCGCCTCGCCAGAGATCGATTCCGCTCTGAAAACCCAGCACCTGTCCAGAGGTGCGCGGATCGGCGAACGCTTTGTAGTGGTTGTCGATGTGCTGGCCCATGACCCGGCCCCAGACTGAAGGGCCCCAACCGGCGTTCGGGCAATCGGTCGACGCCTTCACCGGGACCCTGCGCGGCATCCCGTCCCACGTGTTGCCGAGGGCTGGGCACGGCGTCTCGGTGTTCGCGGTCGGCAAAGTATCGCCGGTGCGTTCGTGCAAAGTGCCAAGCGTCATCATCCCCAATTGCCGAGCAATCGGCTGGACCACGCCGTAGGTCGCGATCTCTGGCCCAATGATCGGATAGAGACCCGGCGGCAGCGGCCCCGTCACCGGCGGCTCGGGCGGCAGGATTGGCGGTGGCTCGATCGGCGGCTCGATCGGTGGCCCCACGGTGAAGGTCGATCGCAGGAACCAGTCGTTAGGACTGCTGCCGGGGTCGAGTCCACCACGGAAAAGAAAATAGTCAAAGGCGCCACCGCGCACCTCGCCGGCAAGCGCGAAGGCACCTTGCGCCGTCGTGCCGCCGTTAATTGTCTGCACCACTGTAATGCCGTTTGCGACCGTCTCGGCACCGGGGCCGCCGACATTGGTGATGCGCAAAAAGGAATTGCCGGTCGCGGTCCCGCCATTGATGACGAGCCTGTCCGACGGCGAGCCGTCAGCGCCAAGAAATGTATTCATCGCGATTGTTCCCCCAATCCCGATGTAGCCATTCGTCGTCAAGACCGTGCCCGGGGCAGTGCTCGTACCCATTTTCACCAGACCGCCGTTGGTGAGGCTGGGTAAGGTCTGGTTGAAGCCGTTGAGATCGAGCGTTCCGGCTGAGGCCACCGCTACTGCCGAATTTGGGCTGAACGTATCCACCGCGCCGGCTCTTAACGTGCCGGCGTTAACGTTCGTCGCGCCGAAATAGCTGTTAGCAGCGGTGAGTCTCGTGGTACCGGCAAGCACATTGACGGTGCCGGTGCCGCTGATCGTCGGTGCAAACACATAGTCGGTGGACGTGTGATTGAAGTTGATTGTGCCGGCGCCGGCGCCAAATGCCACGCTCGGCGTGTTGAGCGTGCCGGGCGCAGGCGCCGGGGCGCCGGCGCCCGCTCCGATGTTGAGCGTTCCAGTCGCACCTGCATTTGCCGCGATCACAACAGTTGGCGCAGTAGCGACGCCGCCCTCTGCAAGCGTGAGCGTGCCAGTGCCCGAGTTGCCGACGTTCACGCCCGAACTGTTACTCCAGATCGAGCCCGCGCCTGCCACCCTTACCGTACCCAGCGAGCCTGCACTGCTACCAACGTTGGCAGTGAACGCAGTGTTATTGATGACCGTTCCACCGCTTGTGATCGTGAGCGTGCCCGTGCCAAAACTGCCGATATTGAACCCGCCGCCTGCAGTGATGTTCAAACTCGAGCCCGCGCCGGTAACCGTTACTGTCCCCGACGAGTTGGTAGACAATCCGACGGAGACGCCGCCGAAACTGTTCACGGTACCGCCGCTTTCGACTGTGAGCGCGCCCGTGCCCATCCCGCCGACCACGAGGTTGCCAATGTTCGTCCATGTGGAGCCGGCGTCGGAAACGGTTACCGTACCCTGCGAACCTGGCAAATTACCAATAAAGCCACCTATGTCGGTCAATGTTCCCCCATTTCGGATGATGAGGATTCCTGTCCCGTTTTGACCGACTGAAAGATTTAGTGCTGTTGCTCCCGCGCCCCTGATCTCCGTCGAATTCGGGGTCACCGTGTCAATATTTGCGCTGGTCGCCGCGTTCGGAACACCGGCGCTCCAATTGAGAGGGTTAAACCAGCCATTGGAAAATGCCGCGGTCCAGTTTGTCTGGGCGTGTGTCGAAACCGGTGATGCAAGAAGCAAGACCGTTGCCAGCAACCCGGAGAAGAGATGTTTGCACGGTGCGTGTGCTGGCGACGTATCGCGGGGCGGTCTGATGGAGAGAAACCGATACCCATCCAAAGCAACCTCCAATCGCCGCAGCGGCCATGATGGAGTAGGACGGACCATAAGCGTGATCGGATGGCCGCAATTGTGACGGCAGGAGATACAACTCTAATTTGTCGCTTGCTGATGCACTTTGGCAACGTAATAGGGAGCAATACTGACCGATCACTTTCTCGACTCCTCGCATCCCTGAGCATCTCGAGAGCCAGATCCGACAGCGGCTGCTGGATCACCCGCCGCTTCTTGACCCGCTTGAGAGGCACGTCCAAGCGCGATGTTTGCCGTCGAGGTCGAACAGCTCATTCCGGTGCGCACCGAGCAGTTCGCGTGAGCGCAGCATGGTGACCAGCTCGAACTTGAGGGCGCTGCTGTGCGGTTTTTCTGCGTGTGCTTTTCGCGCAGCGGACCGCGGGTGCCAGCCGGCACCCGGCCTTCCCTGTGCCCTCTTGGATTTGAGGGTGGAGTGAGGAAGCAAAGCTTGGGCGAAATGCGCCGCGAGGATGCGAAGCTGCTTCTGCGATTCAAATGCAAGCTGGAAGAGCGAATCTGCTGCCCCTTGCTCCGTCATTGCGAGCGCAGCGAAGCAATCCAGCCTGCCGCTGCGGAGGGATTCTGGATTGCTTCGCTGCGCTCGCAATGACGATGTTGAGGCGCAGCGTCCCTCGACGATGCGTTGCAGCGCGTCCGGGACACCAACGCGTCAACGACCGCGCCGCATCTCCTCGCCATCCACCACCTCCGGCGCCATGGCCTCCCACGCGCTTGAGGCGAATTGCCGCCGCCAGGTCACGATCACCACGGCTGCCGTGGTCACGAACAACACCCAGGGGCTGACGAACCAGCCGAGATAGCCGAGTGCGAAGAAGAAGGCGCGCTGGCCGCGGTTGAAGTGGCGGCCGGCGGATTCGAACAGGCGCGAGGTGCGGATCACATGAGCCTCGGCCTCCGGCGTGTCACGCTGCGAGGCCGCCGGCATGCCGCCGAACAGGATCGCGACATAGTTGAACAGGCGGTACGACCAGGCGAATTTGAAGAAGGCGTAGACGCAGATCAGGACGAGGCCGACGCATTTCAGCTCCCACATGGCAGGCGAGGTGCTGAGATCGATCGGCAGCTTGCTCAAGATCGTGATCGCGTCGTTGGTCGCGTGCAGCAGCGCCAGCGCGCCGCCGAGCGCGATCAGGCTGGTGGAGGCGAAGAAGGCAGTGCCGTTCTGCAGCGAGGCCATGATCTGCATATCGACCATGCGCGCGTCGCGGTCGAGCAGCCGGCGCACCCACACTTCGCGGTAGCGGTTCATGCGCGCCGACAGGCTGTCGCGGCCATAGGCCGAATGCTCCAGCGTCAGCGCGTAGACCAGCCATTCGATGATGAAGAAGCCGACGGCGGTGATGTCGACCCAATGCCTGCTCATGTGTGTCTCCTGATCGCAACGCTTGCCACGCATGGCGAGGTGCAGCAACGATTGATTGGCGGCAGGCGATGGCGTTAAAAGCGGCTCGCTTCAAGGCGTATCGAGAAGGACTGATGACATGGCTGCGCTGAAACTCGCAATCGGTAACAAGAATTACTCGTCATGGTCGATGCGGCCCTGGCTCGCGCTCCGCGCCAACGACATCCCGTTCGTGGAGACCCTCATCCCGCTCTACACCGACAATCCCGCGGACAAGGAGCAGATCATCTCGTTCAGCCGCGCCGGCAAGGTGCCGGTGCTGGTCGACGGCGACATCACGGTGTGGGATTCGCTCAGCATCATCGAATACATCGCCGAGCGCTACCCGGAAGTGAAGCTGTGGCCGGACGACGCCGCCGCCCGCGCCCATGCCCGTTCGGTATGCGCCGAGATGCATTCCGGCTTCATGGCTCTTCGCAACGAATGCGGCATGAACCTGCACCGCCCGGTGCGTGCCGTGACGCTGTCGGCGGATGCCGAGGCCAATATCGCGCGCGTGCAGGAGATCTGGCGCGAATGCCGGACCCGGTATGGCGCCAATGGACCGTTCCTGTTCGGGCGCTTCGGCGCGGCGGATGCTATGTATGCCCCGGTCGTGCACCGCTTCCGCACCTACGCGATCGAGGTCACGCCGGAAACCATGGCCTACATGGACACGATGCTGGCGCTGCCGGCGTTCCAGGAATGGACCCGGGACGGGCTCGCCGAAACGCTTGTCATCGAAAAGTTCGAGAACGTGTAGTCGCGAATGTGATTGAGCACGGCTTGACGGCACGGCGCATGGCGGCGCTCAATCGCGGCGGAGCTACCGCTTAGGAGAGGCGACATCATGGGAATCCTGGATTCGCTGGAAAACAACCCGGCGCTGCGGAGCGCGCTCGGCCAGCTCGGTGCAGCCGTGTTGCCGGCCGTGCTGAGCGAGGTGCTCGGCTGCAACAATCAGGGCGGCCTCGGCGCGATCGTCGCAAAACTCCAGCAGGCGGGGTTCGGTGACCAGGTCAAATCCTGGCTCGGCAACGGCCAGAACCTGCCGATCTCGGCCGACCAGCTCCGCAGCGTGCTCGGCAGCGATACCGTCCGCCAATTGGCTGCGCGCTACAACATCCCGGTCGAACAGCTGGGTCAGATTCTGGCCCAGGAACTGCCCAAGGCGGTGGACCACGCCAGCCCCAACGGCCATTTGCCGAATACCGCCTGAGGAGCCGGTTCCAGCGGTATCATCGGCTGGCGGCATCACTCTGAAATAACTGCAAAATTCGCACGTTTGCCATGTCGCATACTGCTGGCCAAAAACGCCCCCCGCGTGCTATACAACACCCGGGTTTCCGGCCGGCCGACGCAGTGGGACCATGGGCGTGGCAGGCGTTGTTTGAGTGATGGAGAGGGTGTTGAAGCACAAATTCCCTATTGGAGCGCGCGTATTGTTCACCGCCAGCAACGTCGCACGCCCCGCTGCCAGCGGCTCGTATGAGGTCATCCGCCTCCTGCCGACCGATGGCGACGACTGTCAGTACCGGATCAAGAGCTCCACCGAAGCCTTCGAACGCGTTGCCAAGGAAAGCCAGCTCGCGCTGTCCTGAAGGCCGACGCTATCCGCGCATTGGCGCGTCCCCGGGGAATTGTATCCTGCCGCCGTCAAAAGGCCCGCTTCACCTTCAAAAGGTGGGCCGGGGGCAGTTGCCGACTCTCGGTGCTCGCTTTGACCATTCGCTCTCTGCTCGCGTGAGGGGACGTCGCGCATGAACTGGGCATGGGCCTCGTCGCTCGACCAAATCTGGCGCTCGCCGGCCTTTCCGATGTGGATGATGCTGGCGGCTGCCGGCTTCTTCGGACTGATCCTCCTGGTCACGCTGCTGCGCGCCGAGCGGTCGGTCGCTAACGGCGCGCTGACCGTCGTTACACTGCTCGCCACTGCCGTCGCGCTGGCTGCCGTCGTGCGTGTCGATGGACCGGCGGGGCAGACCACGCCGACCGAGGCGCGCGCCCAGGCCGCGATGACCGCGAGCCTGCCGGCGCTGTCCTGTCTCGACGATCTCGCCGGCGATGCCGTGGCCATTGGCTGCGAGAAGGCGCTGTTCGGCGCGCCTGACGCGGTGGCTGCGGCCGTCTCCGCCACCGCGGCCAGGATCGACCGGCTGACGGCGCTTGGCGATGCCGCGACCGCCGAGAAGAGCCTGACGCTCGACATCAGGGTGCTGCGCAAGTCGCTGGAGCGTGATCGCTACGGCCTGGTCGCGCAGGTGCTGGTCGCGCGCGACGGCTGCACCCAGTTCGACTGCGCGGCCTTCCGCTCGCTGACCGATCAGCAGCAGGTCGCCGCCAACATGGATTCCCATCTCTACGACACGCTGGTCGCGCGCTACGCGCCGACCTGGAATGCGCCGGCAACGGCGCAATCGTTGCCGGCCACTGCCGCGCTTGCCGGACTGCCGCCGTCGATGCCGACGGGCAAGCCAACCAGTGCTGAGTTCCCGAGTGCCTCGTCGACGCCGCCGGTCAGCATCATGAATCCGGAGCCGCCGACGCGCCAGGCGGCGCCCGCCGCGAACGTAGCGGCTCCGCGCGCCCCGGCAGCAGCCTCGGCACAGGCCGCAGTCCCCGCCGCGAAGAAGCCGCCTGCGCCCAAGGCTGCGCGGGCGCCGGCGGCAGCACCGGTTCCGCTCACGCCGCCGGCCGCGGCTCCCCCGGCTGCGGATAACGAGTAGATCGGCATTCCAAATGGGCGGCTGCCCGGTTAATGCTGGGGCATGCCACTACATCTGATCAAGCTCGCCGTCGGCTGCGAATCCGTCAAGGAATTGAAGGAGTGGACCGCCGAACGGATGCAGACCGCCAAGAAGAAGGGTCTGCCGCAACATCACATCCACATCACCCGCATGGTGCCCAAGCGCGACGCCGAGATCCTGTCGGGCGGGTCGCTCTATTGGGTGATCAAGGGCGAGGTCGCCGCACGCGAAAAGATCATCGGCATCGAGCCGTTCCGCGACAAGGACGGCATCGGACGCTGCCGGATCGTGATGCAGCCGAAGGTGATCCCGGTGTCGCCGCGGCCGATGCGCCCGTTCCAGGGCTGGCGCTACCTTGCCGACGATGCGGTGCCGCCCGATCTCGGCAAGTCCGCGGCCGGCTCGATCGCGGCGATGCCAGAGCCGATGCGGCGCGAGCTGCGCGATCTCGGGCTGCTCTAAACCGCGATATTGTCGATCAGCCGGGTCGTGCCGAGCTTGGCCGCGACCAGGATGCGCAACGGTCCGTCCTTGCGCGAGCTGACCTGTGCCAGGGTCGCTGCATGGCGCACCTCGAAATAGTCGAGCTCAAAGCCGGCCGCCGTGATCATCGCGGCACCGCGCGCCATTGCGGCTGCGATCGCTTCGCCGGCGCGGATGCGCCCGGCGCTCTCCTTCATGGCGCGGTAAAGCGTTGTTGCGGTCTGCCGCTGCTGTGGCGACAAATAGACGTTGCGCGAGGACATCGCGAGCCCGTCGCGCTCGCGCACGGTGCGGGAACCGATCACCTTGACGCCGAGGTCGAGGTCGCGGGCCATCTGCGCCACCACCCGCAACTGCTGAAAATCCTTCTCGCCGAAGATCGCGACATCCGGCCGGCACTGCGTGAACAGCTTGCCGACGACGGTGGCGACGCCGCCGAAGAAATGCGGGCGGAAGCGGTCCTCGAGGCCGGCCAGCGCCGGTCCCTCCGGTACGATGCGGGTGGCAAAGCCCTCCGGATACATGGCCTCGGCGCCGGGATGCCAGACGATATCGACGTCCTCGGCGGCGAGCCTGGCGAGATCGGCCTTCCAGGTTCGCGGATAGGCGCCAAAATCCTCGGTCGGAGCGAACTGGGTCGGGTTGACGAAGATCGACACCACGACGCGGCTCGCGCGCCGCCTGGCGAGGCGCACCAGCGACACATGGCCGTCATGGAGCGCTCCCATGGTCGGGACCAGCGCGATCGTGGCCTTTCGCTTGCGAAGATTGTCGACGGCGCGTCGCAGGGTGGGGACTGTGCGGGCGATCAAGGGGCTGCGTGACATCAGAACTCGACGGGATTTGGACTCGGCGGGCGCGTCCCGGCGCCGGGGCAGGCTAACCTTAACAAGCGGCGACCGTGGACGCCATGCATCCGGATGCGGCACAGCATCCCGCGCAGAGGCGCGCAAGCGGTCGCGACATTGTGGGCTGGATCACAGACGTGAAGCGGCGCGGCGATTCATGATGAGGCACGGCGCGTCGCGATTTGTATTGCCTGTCACGCATTTCACTTGACCGCAGACGCGGCCAACTCGAAGATATTCGTTAGGGGTGTTGAGGATCGCGATGCTTGTGCAAGCTAGCCAAGGCCAGTCCGGCTCGGCGCATGTGGTCGTGCTCGGTAACGAGAAGGGCGGCTCCGGCAAGTCGACCACCGCCCTGCACATCGCAGTCGCGCTTTTGAAGGCCGGCCAGCGCGTCGCCACCATCGACCTCGACTGCCGTCAGCAGAGCTTTACGCACTACATCAACAACCGTTCCGCCTGGGCGCGCCGCACCAAGCTCGACCTCGAACTGCCGCTGCATCGCTGCATCAAACTCGGCGAGACCATGCAGGTCGCCGAGAACGAGAATTCGGAGTTCCTCCAGTTCATGGAGGCCGTCTCGGCGGTCGAGAGCAGCTTCGACTTCATCGTGATCGATACGCCCGGCACCGACAGCTACCTGATGCGGCTTGCGCACTCGATGGCCGACACGCTGGTGACCCCGATCAACGACAGCTTCCTCGATTTCGATGTGCTCGGCACCGTCGATCCCGCCAATTACGCGGTGACGGGCGAGAGCCACTACGCCGAGATGGTGCGGGATGTCAGGCGCAAGCGCCGCCAGCTCGACGGCGCGACCACCGACTGGATCGTCGTGCGCAACCGACTGTCGATGCTCGGCTCCCGCAACAAGCAGCTTGTTGCCGAGGGATTGAAGGATTTGTCGCTGCGGCTCGGCTTCCGCTACGTCGACGGCTTCGCCGAACGCGTCGTCTATCGCGAGTTCTTCCCGCGCGGCCTGACCGCGCTGGACGAGATCGACGAGGCCACGCTTGGCATGCGGCCCAATCTCGGCCATCTCACCGCGCGGGAGGAGGTGACGAGCCTGCTTCGCCAGCTCAAGCTTCCGCTCGACGAGCGCGGACGCCGCCGCGCGGCCAACCGCGCCGAGTGGTTCAACCAGGTCGACAAGCCGCTTGAGGTCCACGACATCCTCGGCGCCTGAGCCGGCGGTATATCGCTACTTCCAGTCGATCAAAGCGGCCGGTCTCCCGTGGGAACCGAGCCCGCGCTCAACCGTTTTCACCCTGCGTTTACTGCAAAATTGAACCCGATCGAGACAGGTTGCGTCGGAAGGTGACGTGCACCCTGACGTAGCGGTGTGAGAGGGAGATGCCCAAGAAAGGTGTGCGGCGCACAATGAAAGGGCTGCCGGTTCACAATATTTGGCCTTCCTGTCACGCGGCTGTGACATATATTAGGGAATAGGCGACCAGGGGCCGAAGAGCTCCGGAAGAACACGATTTTCAACAGGGATTCAGGCCGCAAGAGCCTGAGGCTGAGGACGAAAATGAAGCGTGGAATTGCCGTTCTGGTTTCGGTCAGTGCCCTCTGCGGCGTCGCCTATTTCACGGCGAGCAAGTGGGCAATCAGGCACGAGACCATCACCTTCTACGACGCATCGCGCGACAACCGTGCGGTGCCCGTCGATATCGCGATCCGTCGTGACAAGGAAATGCAGGCCAATGCCGGCATGATCACGATGCCGGTCGCCGTGATCAACCACGGCAACACCGTCAAGAACACCGAGTACGGCTTCCTCGCCAACATTTTCGCCGCGCGCGGCTACCTCGTCGTCAGCCCGCAACATGATTTGCCGACCGATCCTCCGATGGTGACCAAGCCCGGTGAGATCTATGTCGGCCGGCTGCCGCAGATCCTGCGCGGCGTCGCCAACATCCATCTCGCCATGCAGGAGATGAAGAAGGTTCAGCCCAACGCCGACTACGACAAGGTGACGATGGTCGGCCACTCCATGGGCGGCGACATCACGATGTATTTCGCCAAGCAGTATCCGGATGAGGTCAAGAAGGTCGTCACGCTCGACAATCTTCGCGTGCCCTTCGTCACCGCCGGCAAGTTCAAGATCCTGTCGTTCCGCTCCACCGATCCGCAGTTCAAGGCCGATGCGGGTGTGATCCCGACCGACGAGGAATGCGAGAAGGCCGGCATCCAGGTCGTGAAGACCGAATTCCAGCACAACGACATGCGCGACACTGGTCCAGACGCGGCCAAGAACTCGATCCAGGGCATGCTCGACAAGTTCCTGAGTGCGGCCGACAGCGAAGTGGCGCCGGTCGACACGCAATCGTCCCCGCCCAAGATTCTCGAGCCCGGGCCGGTCGCTTTGATGGCGCCTGCCAAGAGCTGACGCCTTCCTCGTCGTCGATACCGATTTTCAAAGCCTCCGCCGGCTTCCGCCTGCGGGGGCTTTGCACATTGACCGGGCTGCACGCGCTGACCACATTAGCCCTCCACGCAAGGGTCAAGGGATGTCGGGCGAACCCATCAAACCGCGCGGCCGCGATGCCGTCTCGACGCAACCAGGCGGCGCTGTGCCGCAGGCGGGGACCTCGACCTCGGAGGACATCGCCGCCTTCGTCGCAAACGCGCGCGCGCTGTCACCGCATGCTCCCGGTGCGAAAGGACGGCTGATCTTCGCGCTGGATGCGACGATGAGCCGGCAGCCGACCTGGGACATGGCCTGCGCGCTTCAGGCAGACATGTTCCGTGAGACCGCCGCGCTCGGCAGTCTCGACATCCGGCTCGTCTACTATCGCGGCTTCAACGAGTGCCGCACCACGGGATGGATCTCCGACAGCGCCAGGCTTGCGGCGCTGATGAGCAAGATCGATTGCCGTGGCGGCGACACCCAGATCGGCAAGGTGTTGAGCGAGGCGCGGCGCGAGGCGGTCGCATCCGGCGTGCGCGCCGTTGTCTTCGTCGGCGACGCCATGGAGGAGAACGTCGACGAGCTCTGCGCCAAGGCCGGCGAGCTCGGCATGCTCAAGGTGCCTGTGTTCGTATTTCAGGAAGGCCATGACGCGGTGGCCGAGCAGGCCTTTCGCGAGATCGCGCGCCTGACCGGCGGCGCCTGGTGCCGGTTCGATCCGGGCGCGGCGGCGCAATTGCGCGAGCTGTTGCGCGCAGCCGCAGCCTACGCGGCCGGCGGACGCGAGGCGCTGTTGCAATTGGCGAAGACCGCCAGTGGCGCGGCCAGACTGATCGGCCAGATGAAGTAGCGCTCGGCAGGGGGGCGCAAGGACACGATGCTTTTTGGCGATAGGCCGACTATATTCCGGCCATGACCCTGATTGCCGGCGCTATTGCAATTATCACCCTTTATCTGCTGCTCCAGATGTTCCGTTCGGCCAATCCGGCCGTGCTGGCACGCGCGATCAGGTTCGGCGGCGGCGTGGTCGCGCTGGCTGTCGCAGCGTTCACGGGCTTGAAGGGCGAACTGGTGGTGGCGATTCCGCTCGGGATATTCGGCGCCGGGCTCCTGGGCTGGACACCGATGGCAAACGCCGGCTTCGGCAATATCGGCGGGCTGTTCGGCGCCGGCGCGACGCGCCCGGCTGGTCAGGCCTCGCGCGTGCGCTCGCAATTCCTGGACATGCGGCTCGATCACGATTCCGGCCAGCTCGGAGGCCGGATCGTCGCCGGGCCTCATGCCGGGCGCGACCTCGATGAGTTCGATCTCGCGGCTCTGCTGGCAATGGTCCCGGCGTTCGACGCCGAGAGCGTGGCCCTACTTGAAAGCTATCTGGACCGCCGGTTTCCCGCTTGGCGTCAGAACGCGCAGGGCGACGCGGCAGGGGGGCAGCGCCGCACGGTGGCGACCGGCAAAATGACGACGGAGGAGGCCTATCAGATCCTTGGCCTGCAGCCGGGGGCGGGGCGTGACGACATCAGCCGGGCTCACAAGTCCCTGATGAAGAAACTGCATCCCGACCAGGGGGGCTCGACGTATCTCGCTGCCCGTGTAAACGAGGCCAAGGATACTCTGCTTCGCACGCATAACGGCTAACTCCGGCACCACGCTACAAACGCTCGTCCCGTGTGAGCCCCGCTTGCTCTGTTTGCCGTCGCCCCGATGCCCGCCGTTGTCGGCGTGGTCGATCCCTTGCGTAAAGTTTTAACCGTAAATCCTTGACGAGAGGTTGTCGTGGAACAGCCTCGTCGGTCACCGCGTCCCGAAAATGAAAATGCCCGCGCAAGGCGCGGGCATTTTGATTGGAACGGTGCGAAGATCAGTTGCGGACGGTCATGCAGGAGATGTCGGCGCGCTTCAGGGTGCGGCAGACGGCTTCGGCCTGGTCGCGGTCGAGCCCAGCGAAGCGAGCGCGGTAGAGCTTGCGATTGTCTTTCGCGACGACCGGCTCGGTGAACGGGTCGGCCTTGCTGAGCAGGCCGCGGGCCGAGCTGCGCGCGGCGTCGATGCGCTGCTGGGCTTCGTTCTCGCTCTCGAGCGCGCCGACCTGGACGATCCAGCCGCTGTGGCTGACGACCGGCTTCGTGGTGGCGCTCATCTGGACCGGCTGCAGCGTCGGGTCGGCTGACGCAAGCTTCGTAGCAGCCGGGGCGGGTGCGGCGGCGGTGGCGGCCGGCAATACGCCGAGGACGCCGTTGCCGGTGCCGAAGCCCGCCGGCTGCCGCGGCAGCTCGGTACGGGCGATCTCGGCCCTCGCCGCTTCCGGTTGGCTGGCGACTTCGGGCTTGTTGATGAGGTCTGCCCGGGCGACGACCGCGCCGGAGGTTTCGGCGACGTCGGAGCGCGACCCAATCGTGCTCGTGACCTGCGGCGCGATCTGAGCGGGGGCGGCGGAGGCGACCTTCACGGCGCCGGCCTTGACCTGGACGGTCTTGACCCGGACCGGCTTCATCGGCTCGGACGAGCCGGGGATGATCGAGAGCGGCTGGCTCGAGATCACGCCATTGGTGAGCGGCGCAGGCTCGATCCTGGATTCAGTCGGCCGAACGTCAGGCTTGTTGGCTTCAGATCTGGGCTGAGCCGGCGGCACCGCGGCAGTGGCAGCCGCAAGCGTCGACAGGCGCGCGGCGAGACGCGACGGGGCTGCTTCGGGAGCAGGGGCAGCAGCAGCCTGAACCTGCGGAGCCGAGCGGGCCGGAGTGTCCGACGCATCGGCGACTTCGGCAGCGGCGTCGGAGCCATTGCGCTCGGTGACCGCCACGACGGTGTGGCTGGTCGCGGCCTTGTCGAGGTTCTCCGCAAGCAGGTTGCGCATGATGGCGTCGCGCGAGCCGCCGCTGCGGCCGCCCAGCACCACGCCGATCAGGTGGCGGTTGCCGCGGCGCATCGAGGTCACGAGATTGAAGCCGGAGGCGCGGGTGTAGCCGGTCTTGATGCCGTCCACGCCCTCGACATTACCGAGCAGATGATTGTGGTTCCGGATCGACTGTCCGCGCCAGTTGAACGTCGAGGTCGCGAAATAGCGATAGTAGCGCGGGAAGCGCTCCTGGATGGCGCGGCCGAGCGTGGCCTGGTCGCGCGCGGTCGTGACCTGCTCGTCGTTGGGAAGACCGTTGGCGTTGCGGTAAACCGTCCTGGACATGCCGAGCGAACGCGCCTTGCGCGTCATCATCTGGGCGAAGTCGTCCTCGTCGCCGCCAATCGCTTCCGCGATCACAACGGCTGCGTCGTTGGCGGAGCGAGTGACGAGACCCTTGATCGCGTCCTCGACGCGAATGGTCTGGCCGGCACGCAGGTTCAGCTTGGTCGGATCCTGATCGGCGGCGTGCTGCGACACCGGCATCTCGGTGTCGAGCTTCATCTTCCCGGACTCGAGGCGCTCGAACAGCAGATAGAGCGTCATGATCTTGGTCAGCGAGGCGGGATGGCGGATGCCGTCCGGGCTGTTCGACTGAAGCACCGCGCCCGAATTGCCGTCGACGATGATCGACGCGAATTTCGGGCTGGAACTCTCGGACACATCGCGCTGCACGCGCTGGTGCGCGTAGTGTCGACGGTGACGCCGCGCCTCGGCAGCATCTGTGGTGAAGATGACTGCACTGGTGACCGCAAGAAGCCCAAAAACGCCGACCCGCGCCAAGCGCGAGGAAGACAAGTTTTTACGAAGCATGAAACCCCGTCCCCGTTTCTGACTTGATCACCGGCTCGTGAGGCGAAATTGTGCCCAACGGACCCGGGATCATTACCTGCTCAGGCTGTCCCTCCGCAGGTGTTCGCCGCGGGGGACGTCGGGCCTGAGCCGCTGTTCTGGCTAAGGTGATGTTCTCCAACGGCTTTTGGCCGCTTGTGGAAGTTGAACACGTCCAAGGAATCAAGGTAGGGGGCTGCGGTTTCCAAAAGCTTAAGGAACCATTGCGGGAAACCCCGGGAATTTCTGCGAATTTTGTATGCAATTTGTGCGACGCACAAAATTCTTGACTTTTTTGTGCGTTGCACTAATTGTGGGCAGGGTCAGGGAGCCGGGGCTTCCCGACGAGAGCTAGGGAAAAGGATTCCGAATGTTCAAGGTTGAAGACTTTCAAGGCTACGGGAAAGAGCACTTCGAGCAGTACGTCGCCTCCGCGACCTCGATGCAGCACGGCCTCCAGGCGATCGCCAGCGCCTATGGCGACTACACCAAGAAGTCGTTCGAGGACACCAAGTCCTTCGTCGAGAAGCTTTCCGGCGTGAAGTCGCTGGACAAGGCCGTCGAAGCGCAGACCGAATTCGCCCGTTCCGCCTACGAGTCCTTCGTCGCGGAATCGCAAAAGATCGCCGGCCTCTACAGCGACCTCGCCAAGCAGGCGTTCAAGCCGGTCGAGACCATCGTCTCGAAGTTCACTCCGGCCGCCAGCTAACGTTTCCTGACGTCCCGGAATCAAAAGCCCGGCTGAAGCAGCCGGGCTTTTTTGTTGTCGCGGCGTGTCTGCCTCAGCGCGCCACGCGCAGCTTGGACAGCGACGTGCCGATGTCCTTGAACACCGAGACGGTCTGATCTGCCTTCGTCACCAGATAGAACTTGTCGGTGCCGCTCGCGCAATATTGCAACACGCTGGAAGTGGGGTCGCTGCCAGTGTTCACCTGCACCGTATAGATCGTGATGTTCGCCGCCTTGGCGTTGTCGCACAGCTTCTTCTGCCGCGCGTCGATCTGTGAGGCGTTGCTGTACCAGCGGTTCTGCGTGTTGAGACCGTCGGAGAGCAGCACGATCGCGTCCTTGTAGGTGTAGTTGGTGTCCTTGGCCGGCGCGTTCATGGGATCGCCGGTCGACAGTGTCATCCAGCCCCAGGCGAGGCCGATGCCCTGGTTGGTGTTGCCGGTGGGCTTCATGGCGTCGATCCGGCTCTTGAGTGAGCTCCAGTCGTAGCTCAGCGGCATGATTGGCTGCAGATAGGACGAACTGCCGGTGTTGCAGTAGGAGTACTGTTCGGCCGGAAACTGCGTCCCCGCATTGCCGCTCATGGGCGTCGTGTTCTTGGTGTCGTAGTCCTGGTCGCGGTCGACCACGCACCCAGTCCAGGCGTTGTGGTTGGCCGGTGTCCAACTCGTGCATTGTCCCCCGCTGTTGCGCGAGTTGCACGTGCCGTTGGCCGCGTCCCAATCGCTGAAATCGACCCAGTACTTGCTGTAGTTGCTGTCGCCGACGTTGACGTCCTTGGCAAACGGGACGATCGAGATGTAGACGTCGCCATTAGTCTTGGCGAGTGGGCTGAGCTGGTCGACCAGGCTCTTCGCGGCGGTCTGCATCGCCGCCATCTTGCCGTCCTGCGCCATCGACCCCGTGTTGTCGAGCACCAAGGCCACGCGCATGCGCACCAGACCCCAGGCGCTGGTGGAATTGGCGCCGACGTCGAGCGTCGGGAAGCCTGCGATCTTCATGAAGGTGGTGGTGTAGGTGCCGGTGCCGGTGACCTGGATAGTGGAGCCCAGGCTGGTGCTTGCGGTGTAAGTAGCCGCGATGCTGACCGACGGCAGGGCGCTCGTGGCGGTGAACAGGGCGTTGAAATAAGCCTGCGCCTTGCTGCCGATCTGCGACGTCGTGATGGTGCCGGACGACAGATCCTTGGAGACCATCAGCGAGGTGGAATCGAGGGCCGCCTGCATCGCGGAACGGGCCTGGACCGCGCGGCTGTAATCGATCGCAGCTCCGACGAAGCTCAAAACCGGGAGCAGCACGATGGCGAAGATCACGGCGATATTGCCTTGTTCGGCCGCTGCAAACCGGGCGAGGTGTCGACCAACACGGCCGACGATGGGCAGGCGAGACATGACGGTCCCCGGCAATCTGTGACTTTGCCCGTTTTGGCGCCACGCCATTGAACGCAGGGTAAATTGGTCCGTAGAAAAGCGGAGATAGCCCACGCGAAACCGCCGCAGCCGCGTTACCGGCCGGGTTCCTGGTCAACATCTTCTAAACGGGCGGGGCGGAAGCTTTTGTCAAATCAGTCCGGATTGATTAACCTTGGCGAGGATCGCCCGGACCGGGAATCGGGACCGCCGTGGCCGCATCGGCCGAGCTGTCGCACGCTTGCGGCGAGCCGGGGGCAGGCCCATATTCGGTGAAGCCGACTGGCTTGGACCGGACCGGCTGGAAGTGGCGATCCAACAAGGCGGTGCGCCTGTGCGAACTCCGAAGGCCGGGGCTGCGCGGCGAACCGCCATACGCTTCCGTGGGGAATTTGAACGCCTGAGCCATGCCGCAACTGTCTTCCAGACCAGATCCGTCCGCGGCCGCTGCCGCCCACGCTCCCCTGATGAGCAACGACGAGAACCGTTCCGGCGGTCCCTCCGCGCCAAACACGTCCGTCATCACCAAGGTCAAACCGAAGACCAAACGGCCGAACCTGTATCGTGTGCTGATCCTGAACGACGATTACACGCCGATGGAATTCGTCGTTCATGTGCTGGAGAAATTCTTCCAGAAGGACGCCGAGGCTGCAACCAAGATCATGCTGCACGTTCATCATCACGGGATCGGGGAGTGCGGCGTGTTCACCTACGAGATCGCCGAGACCAAGGTGACGCAGGTGATGGATTTCGCTCGCAAGCACCAGCATCCGCTGCAATGCGTGATGGAAAAGAAGTAAGCCACGTTACGGCGCGTTCGAAGCCGGTTCTGGTGCACGTCGCAGTGTAATTGCCGCGTGATGTCTGCGGGCGATGTTCGTTGCAGACGGCAAAACTACGGAATTTCGGTCCGGTGCCGATCGCGCCCAAATCGGAACGGGTTTTGCATCGACAAATACCGCAGCTGTGCTGCCGCCTGAGTCGCGGAACCGGTCTTTCGCCGCGATCTTATATAACTATATGTGACAAAGGTTGTTGTTGCCTGACCGGGCGATGACGATCATGATGGTGGGGGCCATAGAGGACGCGAATGCCGACTTTTTCCCAAAGCCTTGAACAATCCCTGCATCGTGCACTGGCGATCGCAAACGAGCGTCATCACCAATACGCGACGCTCGAGCATCTTTTGCTCTCCCTGATCGACGACTCCGATGCAGCCGCCGTCATGCGCGCCTGTAGCGTCGACCTCGACAAGCTCCGTACGAGCCTCGTCAATTACCTTGAGACCGAATTCGAGAACCTGGTGACGGATGGCGCCGACGACGCCAAGCCGACCGCAGGCTTCCAGCGCGTGATCCAGCGCGCGGTGATCCACGTGCAGTCGTCCGGTCGCGAAGAGGTGACCGGCGCCAACGTGCTGATCGCGATCTTTGCCGAGCGCGAGAGCCATGCCGCGTATTTCCTGCAGGAGCAGGACATGACGCGCTACGACGCCGTCAACTATATCAGCCACGGTATCGCCAAGCGGCCGGGAGTCTCCGAGGCGCGGCCCGTGCGCGGTGTCGACGAGGAGACCGAGACCAAGGGCAGCGAGGACGCCAAGAAGAAGGGCGAGGCGCTCGAGACCTATTGCGTCAACCTCAACAAGAAGGCGCGCGACGGCAAGATCGATCCGGTGATCGGACGCAATTCCGAGATCAACCGCGCGATCCAGGTGCTGTGTCGCCGGCAGAAGAACAATCCGCTGTTCGTGGGCGAGGCCGGCGTCGGCAAGACCGCGATCGCGGAAGGCCTGGCCAAGCGCATCGTCGACAGCGAGGTGCCGGAGGTGCTGGCGGCTGCGACCGTGTTCTCGCTCGACATGGGCACGCTGCTCGCCGGTACGCGCTATCGCGGCGATTTCGAGGAACGCCTGAAGCAGGTGCTGAAGGAGCTCGAGGCGCATCCCAACGCCATCCTGTTCATCGACGAGATCCACACCGTGATCGGTGCGGGCGCGACGTCGGGCGGGGCGATGGATGCCTCGAACCTGCTCAAGCCCGCGCTTGCTTCCGGCACCATCCGCTGCATGGGCTCGACCACCTACAAGGAATACCGCCAGCACTTCGAGAAGGACCGCGCGCTGGTGCGGCGCTTCCAGAAGATCGACGTCAACGAGCCGACGGTCGAGGACGCGATCGCGATCCTCAAGGGCCTCAAGCCGTACTTCGAGGACTACCACCGGCTGAAATACACCAATGAGGCGATCGAGGCTGCGGTGCAGCTCTCTTCGCGCTACATCCACGACCGCAAGCTGCCGGACAAGGCGATCGACGTGATCGACGAATCCGGCGCGGCGCAGATGCTGGTCGCCGAGAACAAGCGCAAGAAGACCATCGGCATCAAGGAGATCGAGACCACGATCGCCTCGATGGCGCGGATCCCACCGAAGAGCGTGTCGAAGGACGATGCCGAGGTGCTCAAGCATCTCGAGCAGACCCTGAAGCGTACCGTGTTCGGTCAGGACAAGGCGATCGAGTCGCTCGCCGCTTCGATCAAGCTGGCGCGAGCCGGTCTGCGCGAGCCGGAGAAGCCGATCGGCTGCTATCTGTTCTCGGGTCCGACCGGCGTCGGCAAGACGGAGGTCGCGAAGCAGCTCGCGGCGTCGCTCGGCGTCGAGCTGTTGCGCTTCGACATGTCCGAATACATGGAGCGGCACACCGTGTCGCGCCTGATCGGCGCGCCTCCCGGCTATGTCGGCTTCGATCAGGGCGGCCTGCTCACCGACGGTGTCGACCAGCATCCGCATTGCGTGGTGCTGCTCGACGAGATCGAGAAGGCGCATCCCGATCTGTACAACGTGCTGCTCCAGATCATGGATCACGGCCGGCTCACCGACCACAACGGCAAGCAGGTCAACTTCCGCAACGTCATCCTGATCATGACCACGAATGCGGGGGCGTCCGATCTCGCCAAGCAGGCGTTCGGCTTCACGCGCTCGAAGCGGGAAGGCGACGACCACGAGGCGATCAACCGGCAGTTCGCGCCGGAATTCCGCAACCGTCTCGATGCGGTCGTGTCGTTCGGCCATCTCAGCGTCGAGGTGATCGGCACGGTGGTCGAGAAGTTCGTGCTTCAGCTCGAAGCGCAACTCGGCGATCGCGACGTCACCATCGAGCTGTCCGATCCCGCCAAGACCTGGCTGGTGAAGCATGGTTACGACGAGCAGATGGGCGCACGTCCCATGGCTCGCGTGATCCAGGAGCACATCAAGAAGCCGCTGGCCGACGAGGTGCTGTTCGGCAAGCTCAAGGGTGGCGGCCATGTTCGCGTCGTTCTGGTCAAGGACGAGGCGGACGAGACCAAGGACAAGATCGGCTTCGAGTTCGTCGAGGGTCCGGTTACGCCGAAGCAGGAGAAGCTCCCGGGTGCCCGCAAGCGCCCGCCGGGCAAGTCCAAGCCCGGTGGTCCCGGCGGCTCGAAGGGGCCGACCAAGAGCCCGCTGGTCAAGGCTTGATCTGCACGCGATGAATTGAAAAGGCCGGCTGAGAAGCCGGCCTTTTTCTTGGCAGTCAAATATAGGCAAGAAGATCCGATATGACCAACACGCCTTCTGCAAACTCGTTGTCAGCTTCCTCGATCCCCGCCGACGATCCCAGCCGCGCCCTGACGGTCGCCGATCCCGAAGGCGCTGACGTGCCGCATATCTCCGTGGCCGGCGGCACCTACACGGTCCTGGTGTCGGGCGCGCAGACTGCAGGACGTTATTGCCTGGTCGACATGCTGGTGCCCGCCGGCGGCGGGCCCCCGCCGCACCGCCATGACTTCGAGGAAATGTTCACGCTGCTCGAAGGCGAACTTGAATTCACCTTTCGCGGTAAGTCCCACACCGTAAGTGCGGGGTCGACCGTCAACGTTCCGGCCAACGCGCCGCACGCGTTCAAGAACGTGTCCGGCAAGACGGCCCGTATGCTCTGCATGTGCACGCCGGCGGGGCAGGACGAATTCTTCCTGGCGGTTGGCTTTCCCGTCGAAGGCCGCACATCGCCACCGCCGAAGCCGACCCCGGAAGAGATGGCCGAGAAAGGCAAGCTGATCGCGGCACTGCTGCCGAAATATCGCACCGAGATGGTGAAGATGTGAGGCGCGGCGGACGCCGCCGAAATCGGCCTTCCTAAATGGTCACGCGCTATTCGCCGCGCAGGCGCTGGTCGTCCTGCACCCGAACATGCTCGGCGCCGCGGGCTCCTGCGGGCGACAGTCGCAACATGCTCAGCGCCGCGCCGCAGAGCGCGAAGCCGACGCCGGTCAGCAACGCGATCCTGGTTCCCTCGATCGGATAGCGGCCGAGGAACAGCGCGACCAGCGCCGCGCCGGTGGTCTGCCCAAGCAGCCGCGCCGTCCCCAGCATTCCGCTGGCGCCGCCGGCACGCTCGCGCGGGGCGGCCGCGATCATGGTGCGGTTGTTGGGTGTCTGGAACAGGCCGAAGCCGGCGCCGGCCAGCGCCATCCGCCAGATCACGTCGAGCGGCGTCGGGGCCGCCGGCAGCAAGGCGAGCGCAGCGAGGCCGCAGGCGAACAGCGTGAGCCCGATGCCGCCGAGCAGGCCGGCCGGATAATGCTCGACCAGGCGGCCGGCGAGGGGGGCTGCGAACGCCACCGCGATCGGCCACGGCGTGATCAAGAGGCCCATATGCACCGCCGAATAGCCGAAGCGGCTCTGGAGATAGAAGGGGATCGCAACGAAGGCCAGCATCTGCCCGCAGAACGAGGCGATCGAGGTCGCAATCGACAGGGCGAACACCGGAATGCGCAACAGGTCGATTGGCAGCAGCGGCGAGGCCATGTGGGTCTCGCGGTAGATCAGCAGTGCGCCGGCGACGAGAGCGACGGCGAACTGCACGAGGCAGGTGAGCGCTGCCTCGCCGTGACCGACGCTGTCGATCGCGGCGATGCCGACGCCGAAGGTGATCGCGGACAGCCCCGCGCTTTGCCAGTCGAAAGAATGGCTCGCGGGCCTGGTGTGCGGCAGGCTGCGCAGGCCCAGAACCAGTGTCACCACGCCGAGCGGGACGTTGATGGCGAACAGCCAGGGCCAGCTGCCGAACGCGAGGATGCCGGCGGCGAGCGTCGGGCCGACCGCGGCCGAGAAGGCGACGACGAGGGCGTTGAGCCCGATGCCGCGGCCGAGCTGGCTGCGTGGGTAAGTGAAACGCACCAGCGCTGCGTTGACGCTCATGATGCCGGCCGCGCCGAACCCCTGCACGATGCGTGCAATCGTGAGGAGCGGCAGCGTGTGGGCCAGCGCGCAGAATGCGGAGGCAAGCGTGAACAGCACCAGCCCGACCAGATAGACGCGGCGATAGCCGACGATCTCGCCGAGCGAAGCCAGCGGCAGCAGCGAGATCGTGATCGCGAGCTGGTAGCCGTTGACGATCCAGATCGAGAACGCCGGGCTCGCGTCGAGATCAGCCGCGATCGTCGGCAGCGCGACGTTGGCGATGGCGCTGTCGACCACTGCCATGATGATGCCGAGCGCAATGGTGAGGACCGCCTGGTTGCGCTGCGGTTGCGGCAGGCCGTCGGCGTGCTCCATGGGGGCTGGCGACATGATGGCGGCGAGCTTGATTCGAGCCGTGGTTCGTCTCCGGATTAGGAAATTGCGAGATGCATCGCAACCCGGCAGGATACGGGCGGTTCCTGCGCCGGGCGCGGGTCTCACGGCATCGCGGGCATGGGTCGGGACGGCCTTCGCTGGCTCACCAGCGCGAGGTCGACTTACCGAACACATAAAGGGCGACGAGCCCAACCGTCACCGCGGTCGAGACGATCCGGATGGTGCGGTCCCAATCGATTCCGCTGCGCTCAGCGCGGTTGAGACTGAGAGCGGTGAACAGGGCCTTCATGGCAAATCGGCGCATCGGGCTGCCTCGCGGGTGCGCACGATGCCACCTCCCGCGCAGTCCGGCTTGATGCAGCTCAAGCCGGTCCGCGCCGGCGCGCCGGCCGCTACACCGGCGGCGGATTGCGGTCGGTAAAGGCCGTGCGCTGGTGCCAGTAAGGATAGGGCAGCGTCACCGTGCTCGCCGCGTCGAGCTTTGCGATCTGGTCCTTGGTCAATGACCAGCCGACCGCGCCGAGATTTTCGCGCAGCTGCGTCTCGTTGCGCGCGCCGATGATCAGCGTCGAGACGGTCGGACGCTGCAGCAGCCAGTTCAGCGCGATCTGCGAGACGCTCTTGCCCGTTTCCTTGGCGACTTCGTCGATCGCATCGACGACGCGATAGACGTGCTCGTCCGGCACGGGCGGGCCGAACTCGGCCGTCTTGGGCAGGCGGCTCAACTCAGGCTTTGGCTGGCCGCGGCGGATCTTTCCGGTGAGACGTCCCCATCCGAGCGGCGACCAGACCACTGCCCCTAACCCCTGGTCGAGGCCGAGCGGCATCAGCTCCCATTCGTAGTCGCGCCCGATCAGTGAATAGTAGGTCTGGTTGGCGACGTAGCGCGGGAAGCCGTGCTTGTCGGCAACGCCAAGCGATTTCATCAGGTGCCAGCCCGAAAAGTTCGACACGCCGACGTAGCGGATCTTGCCGGCGCGCACGAGCACGTCGAGGGTCGCCAGCACCTCTTCAGGCGGGGTGAAGGCGTCGAAGCCGTGGAGCTGGAACAGATCGATGTAATCGGTACCGAGCCGGCTCAGCGAAGCATCAACGGCCGCGAGCAGATGCTGCCGTGACGATCCGATGTCGTTGGGGCCGTCGCCTAAGCGGAACGTCGCCTTGGTCGAGACCAGCACCTTGTCGCGGCGGCCCTTGATGGCTTCGCCGAGAACGCGCTCGGATTCGCCGAGCGAATAGACGTTCGCGGTGTCGAACATCGACACGCCGGCATCGAGGCAGATATCCAGAAGGCGTCGCGCTTCGGTCGCGTCAGTCGTGCCCCACGCAGCGAGGCGGCCCACGCCGCCGAACGTGCCGGTCCCAAGACTCAAGGCGGGCACCATGAGGCCCGAGCGGCCCAAGCGTCGGTATTCCATCGATATGCTCCTCGGCTGGCCGCTGATTGATCCCCGCGACCTCTGTGCGGATGGTAGTGCAAGCACGTGCCATGTCCTACGCCGCGCTCACATACCGGCCTTGCTTGAGAGAGGCCTAGTCGTGCAGACGCATGTCGTCGAATGCTGCGTCAGTTACGCGCGGGCTGGCCGTCGTCGCCGGAAGCCGAGCCGCGCCCCTTGTTGCAGGAGAGGCCACACAGGCGGCTTCTCCATCGCGCGCCTGCCGCGGCAGGAGCGTCAGGCTCCAGCCCACCGCGACCAGCACCGCGAGCCGGATCGCGATCACGCCCAGCAAGGCCTCCGATCCGCTTATCGTGGCGTTGGTTCTCATGGTGCCGAGCCTGATCCCGGCGGCAGCACCTGACAATCTGGAATTCACGAGCATTACCTTCGCCTGAAGCGAAGGCTCGAGCCAATGGCTGCCCGGGGCGTCAATGCCGCAACTGGCTCTGCCGGAAGTCGCGCGGCGACATCCCGAAATGCTCGCGGAAGACGCGGCCGAAATGCGAGAGGTCGTTGAAGCCCCAGGCGAAGGCGATCTCCCCGATGTGGCGGTGAGCGAGCACGGCGGAGACGAGGTCGCGCCTGCATTGAGCGAGGCGCTCACCGAGGACGTAGCGCTGAAACGAGGTGTCCTCGTCGGCCAGGAGATCGTTGACGTAGCGGGACGAGATGCCGAGCGCCGCTGCGGTCTCGGACAGCGAGAGGTCGGGATCGGCAAGATGAGCCCGGATATGCGCCTTCAGCCGGTAGAGCAGGGCGGAGCGATGGGTCGAGGACGGCAGCGGCGTCTTGCCTAGCCGCTCGCCCAGCGCCATTGCCAGGACATCGACGGCCTGTTCCGACAGAGCGGCGGCGTGGTGTGGATCGATCTGATCCGCGCTCTGGCAGAGCCGGTAGATGAAATCGTAGGCGATCCTCTGCAGCGGCGAGTCCGGTCCGAAAGCGCTGGCGGTAAGGGCTTCGGTCGCGCCGAGCCGGCGCTGCAGCATCTCGCGCGGCACCTTGAAGATGGTCTGCGTGAAGGTGCCGTCGAATTTCAGCTCGTAGGGACGGGTAGTGTCATAGAGCGCAAACTCTCCCGGATGCACCACGGCCTCGCGGCCGTCCTGCACCACGCCGCCGGTGCCGCGATTGCCGAGCGCGATCAGGATGAAATCCTGATCCGAGCGCGCGATGCGCGAGGGCGTGCGCAACACGTGCTGACGGTCGGAGCAGACCTCGGAGCATTCCGCCTTGCCCAGTGGCGCCCGGGTGACCGAGCCGCGAAAGGCGCTGCCAAGATCGGACTTGCAGTCGAGCCCGACGAAGACGTCGCAGACAATATCTTGCCAGAGCGCAAGGCGGCGATGGCCTGGGCTGTCGTCCGTGGTGAACTGGATGGGCATCTGCAGAGCCTCCCTTTCACATCCCGTAAAATCGCGTGTCGGCGCAGGTCCCGCCTGACCGGAGGCAAATCCCGTACCGGGCCGGCGATCCCCGTCCGGTCGAGTTTTTGTTCCGCCGCGGTCGAGCGCCCGCTGCCCGGCTTGGTCAAATAGACTGCATCGGACCTGGCTTCCGATCAACCGGCAAGGGAGGCGGGAATGGGCATCGAACATCCGAAATACAAGGTCGCGGTGGTGCAGGCGGCGCCGGCCTGGCTCGATCTCGACGCCTCGATCGACAAGTCGATCGCCCTGATCAGGGACGCCGCCGAGAAGGGTGCCAAGCTGATCGCTTTTCCGGAAGCCTTCATCCCCGGCTACCCCTGGCACATCTGGATGGATTCGCCGGCCTGGGCGATCGGCCGCGGCTTCGTGCAGCGCTATTTCGACAATTCGCTGTCCTATGACAGTCCGCAGGCCGAGCGGCTGCGCGATGCCGTGCGCAAGGCCAAGCTCACTGCCGTGCTCGGCCTGTCCGAGCGCGACGGCGGCAGTCTTTATCTGGCGCAATGGCTGATCGGGCCGGACGGCGAGACCATCGCAAAGCGCCGCAAGCTGCGGCCGACCCATGCCGAGCGAACGGTCTATGGCGAGGGCGACGGCAGCGATCTCGCCGTACATGCGCGGCCCGACATCGGCCGCATCGGCGCCCTGTGCTGCTGGGAGCATCTCCAGCCGCTGTCGAAATACGCCATGTATGCCCAGAACGAGCAGGTCCATGTCGCGGCCTGGCCGAGCTTTTCGCTCTACGATCCGTTCGCGCCGGCGCTCGGCGCCGAGGTCAACAACGCCGCCTCGCGCGTCTACGCTGTGGAGGGCTCCTGCTTCGTGCTGGCGCCTTGCGCAACGGTCTCGCAGGCGATGATCGACGAGCTCTGTGATCGGCCGGACAAGCACGCGTTGTTGCATGTCGGCGGTGGCTTCGCCGCCATTTACGGTCCCGATGGCAGCCAGATCGGCGACAAGCTCGCGCCGGACCAGGAGGGCCTCTTGATCGCCGAGATCGATCTTGGCGCCATCGGCGTCGCCAAGAACGCCGCTGATCCAGCCGGGCACTATTCGCGCCCCGACGTGACGCGGCTCCTGCTCAACAAGAAGCGATACCAGCGCGTCGAGCAGTTTGCACTGCCGGTCGACACCGTCGAGCCCACGGACATTGCCGCGGCGGCGAGCTGATCGCCGGAATCAAGGGGAGGCACGATCATGGAATCCGCGATTCCTCTGCATCTCGAGACCCCGCGCACGCGCCACAAGCGCGTGCCGGACGATTACCAGCCGCCATACCCGTCCTTCGTGGCGCGCTATAAGTCTGCGGTGAACCGCGTCGGGATGGCCTATTTCGGCCTGCAATATCGCGGTACGGTGCCGGCGGCTGCGACGGACGCTCTCGCCAACATCGCGGCGCGGTTTGCTGCGGAAGGCGGGCCCTCGCATTGGGACCGCGCCCGCTATGTCGATCAGGCCGGCTACGAGAACGTCGTCTCCGTGGCCTATTGGGACGACATTGCGCGGTTCGACAAATGGTTTGCACCGGCGCGCGAGGCCTGGACCGGAACGCAGCCCGAGGGCATAGGCACGTTCGTCGAGGTGCTGCGTCCCACGGTGGCGCGGCACGAGACGCTGTTTTCCTCGCTCGACCGGCCCGAGGGCGTCGCCGCAATCGCCGGCGGCATGAGCGGCGAGGTGCAGGAGCACGCCTATTGGGGTGGCATGCGCGACCGCATCCCGCTGTCGCAGACCGATCCGATGTCGCCGGGCGGCAATCCCGAATTGATCCGCGACGGCGCGCGGCTGCGCGTGCGGGCGCACGACAATCTCTGCCTGATCCGATCAGGCCAGGACTGGAGCGATACCGAGGCGTCGGAGCGAAAGCTCTATCTCGACGACGTCGAACCGGTATTGCGCGAGGGCATGGATTTCCTGCGCGATGACGGCCTCGGCATCGGCTGCTACGCCAACCGTTACATGCGCGTACTCGCAGCCGACGGGGACGCGAGTGAAAAATCCTACGGTCAAAGCTGGTGGAAGAGCCTGGCTGCGCTGGAGCGGTGGGCGGAATCGCATCCGACTCACGTCAAGATATTCGGCGCCGCGATGAAGTATCTGTCGACGCTCGGCCCCTCGGCAAAACTGCGACTCTATCACGAGGTCACCGTGGCAACTGCCGACGAGCAGCTCTTCGAATATCTGAACTGTCACGCCAAGACCGGCATGCTGGCGGCGGTGGAGACCGCCGACGCTTGATCGACTAAATGACGCAGTGGCCGAGCAGCTCGGGATGCGCGGCGCAGATGTGATGCGCACCGGCGTCCCGCAGCTCGGCCTCGCTGCCGTAGCCATAGAGCACGCCGATCGCGGTCATGCCGTTGGTGCGGGCGCCGACCACATCATGGCTGCGGTCGCCGATCATGATCGCGCTGGCGGGATCGACCCTGGCTTCGTCGAGCGCGTAGCGCAGCAGGTCGCGTTTGTCGACGCGCGTGCCGTCGAGCTCGGAGCCGAACACGCGCTCGAAGTACGGTTTTAGGCCAAAATGCTCGACGATGCGGGTGGCGTAGACCGCGGGCTTGCTGGTCGCCACGAACATGCGCGGTGTGGTCGCGGCAAGCGTTGTCAGGGTGTCCATGATGCCGGCATAGGCTTCGTTCTCGAACAGACCGACATCGCTGAAGCGCTCGCGATAGAGCAACAGCGCCCGGTCGGCGAGTTCCGCGCTGCCCGTGAGCTTTTCCAGGCTGGCATGCAGCGGCGGGCCGATGCACCAGGTCAGCTCGTCCTCGCTCGGCACCGCGACGTTCAGGCGCTCCAGGGCGTATTGGATCGAGCGCGTGATCCCGGGCTTCGGGTTGGTCAGCGTGCCGTCGAGATCGAAATAGAGTGTCACCATATTGCCGCGCCTGTGTTGATACCGCCGCCTATTGCCAGACCTAAACGAGGCCGCGGACCAAGGCAACGCGCAAGGATTGCCACGCCAAAATCCGGCCTTCCTGATATGGCATATCCCTTAAAGCTCGCTATTCGCGGGAGGGAAGCGTACGGTCGCGCCATCACCGCCCTTCCATTGGCATCGACCGGTGACTGAGGGTCACCAGCGCTCCCGCCGACTGAGCAGGAGCCTGCATGCCTCGATTTCGTCTGGTCGACTGGATCCGCCGGAGAGCGCTTCTCGTCGCATTGATGCTTGGCGCATTGTTACTTGGCACACTGTCGCAAGGCGCTGTCGCGGCAGGACCGGACTGCCGCGCGATCGAAAGCACGAGCGGACGTCTCTCCTGCTACGATGCTGCGTTTCCTCCGAAGGAAAAAAAGCCCGCTGCTGCGGAAGGCGATGGGTTCCGTGCTGCCTACAAGGACCCGTTCGTGGCGGAAGAGGCCAGAACGGCAGCGAAGCTGAAGAACATCTGCCGCGGCTGTTGAGGGTTGCTCGTTCGCCGCGTTCTCGTTGATCGGCGAGTCCGAACGAGAGATCGAGACGAATTTTTTCAGGAGAGGCCGGATGAGCGAGCGACTTGAAACTCTGAAGAAGGCCCGTGATCGCATGATCGAGGACAGGGACGCGCATGCGAAAGTGCTGGCCGCTCCCTTTGTGCGCGACACGGCCGAGCGCGCGCGCAACAAGTTCATCGAGATCCAGGCGCTGATCGATGCCCTCGACCGCGCCATCCGGGGCGAAATCCCGGTTCCGGTCAAAAACTAGGGCGGTAGGCAGCGACACCAGCGGAGCGTTGATCGTTGATGCCGCTACCGCTCCCTCATTGCTGTCTCGCCCATTCGACGATGGCCGTCGCCTCCGCGCCTGCCCGGGTTTCCCAGGCAGCGATCGCGTCCTTTGCTGCCTTCCGCAGCTCCGCGACAAGCAACGCAGGCGCCGGCTCGGCGATATGGACGCCATTGTCCCGCATGCGGGCGTAATTCTCGATGGTGCGGTGGGTCAATAGCGCGAGCTGGCTTTGCTCGGTCTCGGCTGCCGCGGCCAGCACCTCGCGCTGCATCGGCTCGGACAGTTCGGCAAAGGCGTCGCCGCGGACGAAGGCGATCGAGATTGGCATCGCGTAGTTGATGGCCGTGAAATGCGGCAGGAAGTCCCACAATTTGCGCCCTGCGCCGCCGTCGCCGGAGGTGAGGAAGGCATTCAGCCGGTGTTCCCTCAGTCCGGCGAGCGCCGCGTCCATCGGCAGGAATTGCGCGTTCGCGCCGGCCGCGCGCATGACCTCGGTGGAATTGGCATCGTAGGCTCGCAAGTTCAGTTTCGGCAGGTCGTCGGCACCTTCGAGCGACCGTTCCGACCAGAGGCCCGTGGCCGGCCAAATCGTCACATACAGCAGCTTGAGACCGCGCGCCGCGAGCGCCTTCTCATAGAGCGGGCGCGCCCGCAGATTGGTGGCGCGGGCGAGATCCACCGAATGCATTAGGAAGGGCAGGGTGGACAATCCGAGCACAGGGTCGAGGCCCGAAAGAGCGCCCGCGAAGGCATCGCCGCCCGCGATCCGGCCGTCCAGCGCCGCGCGCGGCATCTCGCCCGAGTTGATCTTGAGCTGGTTGTTGAAGGCATTCGTCACGGTCACGAAACCGTGGGTACGGTCGGAGACGCGGCTGGCGAAAGTCGCGAGTCCAATCCCGGAGATATTATTCTCGGGGTATTCCGTGGTCATCCGCCAAGCGACCTGAGATGTGACCTGAGATGTGACCTGGGATGTGACTTGAGACGCGTCCTGAGACGTCACCTGCGCGGCGGCTGGCGCGACGCTCAGGATGAGCGCGGCGGGGACAAGGATCGCGCGGATCCGTTTGGCGGGGTAACGCATTGGGAGAAGCAGGTCAGGCAGCATATATTGGCAACTCGTCGAACCATGGCACGATGCCACAACATGGCAGATCACACTGTCGCATGCCGCGCCGAGGCGCGCCACCGCCATGCCTGCACAGGATGGGTGCAGATGGCGATGTGCGTCATCCCCGCGCTGCTTGTCTCGGCGATACAGGCCGCGGCGGGGGACAGTTCGCCCGCTAAGAACGATGTCGCCGTCCCCAGCGTCGAAGAGCTCGCGACGCCGCCGGCGAAGCCCGCGGATGCGCGCGAGAGCGACACGCGGGAATCGATCTGCCTGATCGTCGAGGCCGCAGCGCGCGATGCCAATCTGCCGCTGGAGTTCTTCGCCCGCGTGATCTGGCAGGAGAGCCGCTTCCAGGCCGATGCGGTGGGGCCCATGACGCGCAGCGGCGAACACGCGCAGGGGATCGCGCAGTTCATGCCGGGCACCGCGAGCGAGCGCGGGCTGCTCAATCCCTTCAATCCGGTGCAGGCGCTGCCGAAGTCGGCGGAATTTCTCAACGAGCTGCGCAACCAGTTCGGCAATCTCGGCCTGGCGGCGGCCGCCTACAATGCCGGGCCGCGGCGGGTGCAGGAATGGCTCGCCGGCACCGGCGGCATGCCGGAGCAGACCCGCAATTACGTTCTTGCCATCACTGGCACGAGCGTCGATGCCTGGGCCAAGGCTGGCAGCACCGGCAAGGGTCCGCCGAGCGCGCCGCCGACAAGCTGCCGCGATCTGATGGCGCTTTTGAAGCGCGCGCCAAATGCCTTCGTCGCCGAGCTCGAGCAGCATGTGGAGCTTGCGGCTGCAAAGAGCTGGGGCGTGCAGCTCGCCGCTGGCTTCGACCGCAACCGGGCGCTGGCGATGTATTCCCGCGCGGTCACGCGGCTCAGCGCCGTGATCGGCGAACGTGATCCGAGCCTGCTCAGCTCGGTGATGCGCAGCCGCGGCACGCGCGCCTTCTACCAGGTGCGCATCGGTGCCGATACGCGGAGCGAGGCGGATGATCTTTGCGGTCGCATCCGCAAGGCTGGCGGGGCATGCTTCGTGCTGAAGAATCGCGGCGTGAGCGGGTAGGGGCCGCGCCCGAAATGACAGCCACGCGTGCATGCCAGCCCCGCCGCGCTCTTTCTTGACGCCAGCCGCCGTATTGCCCGTTATGCGGGCACGATTCCTCAGCCGGCCAAGACTCCCGTGGCGCTTCCTCCGCTCGATTCACCTCAATGGCAAAGTCCCTGGCGCGCCTTTGCGTGGGGGCTGCGCTCGATCACGCAGACGATCCTCACCCTCGTGCTGTTCGCGACCTATCTCGGCATTGGCGCGCTTGCCCACGACACACATTTCAGCCTGCTCTGGGCGCTCTGCTCGACGCTGTTCGTCTGGGCGGGGCCGGCGCAGATCATCCTCATCACCACGCTTGGCTCTGGCGCGACGGTCATCCAGTCGGCGATCGCAGTCACGGTCAGCGCGGTCCGCCTGTTTCCGATGGTGGTCTCGGTGCTGCCGCTGATGCGCACGCCGACGACGAAGCGGCGCGAGCTGTTTTTCGCGGCGCACCTCACCGCGGTGACACTATGGGTCGAATGCCATCGCTTCCTGCCGCAGGTGCCACGTGAACGCCGGATCGCTTTTGTCAACGGACTTGGCTTCGGTCTTGTCTCGGTGTGTCTCACCGCCAACACGATCGGCTATTTCCTTGCCGCGAATCTGACCCAGACGCTTGGCGCGGCGATCCTCTTGCTGACGCCGCTGTCGTTCCTGTTCTCGACCGCGCGCAACAGCCGCGAGGTCGCCGATGTCGTCGCACTCGTGCTGGGCATCTTGCTGTATCCGCTGGCCGCGAAAATGAACTCCGGCCTCGACATCCTCGTCAGCGGCCTCGCAGCCGGCACGATCGCCTATGGCGTGCATTGGTGGCGGGAGGTGCGCGCATGAGCTTTGCGCAGCTCATTGGCGACTGGCACGCGCTGGCGGTGCTGTTCGTCGCCGGCGTTGTTCCCAACCAGATATGGCGCATGCTGGGCCTGTGGTTCGGCGGCGGCATCGACGAGGGCTCCGAGCTTCTGGTCTGGGTACGGGCGGTCGCCACCGCGATCCTGGCCGGCGTCATCGCCCAGATCGTGGTCGAGCCGCCCGGGGCGCTTGCGAGCGTGCCGGATGCCCTGCGCTACGGTGCGGTCGGCGCCGGTCTTGTCGTCTTCCTGCTGACCCGCCGCTCGATCTTCGCCGGCGTGGTCGCGGGCGAAGTCTTCATGCTGGCCGGCAAGTGGTGGTTGGGCTAAAATCGCCGGCGAACAGCAGGGAATTGGAAATATGGTTCGCGAAAACCAGCTCCGCGAGGGTGAAGTCTCCATCGAGCTGCCGCCGACGCAGGATGCCGGCCTCGTCTTCATCGGCCGCATCCGCACGCCCTGGAGCTCGCGGATGGAGACCCCCCGCCAGGGCCGGACAGACGGCCCGATCTGCCGCCTCGAGATCTTCGAGCCGTTCGTGCCGGCGATCAAGGGCGTGGACTTCTACAGCAATCTCGAAGTGCTCTACTGGCTCGACAAGTCGCGCCGCGACATCATCCTGCAAAGCCCGAAAAACAACGAGAAGACCCGCGGCACGTTTTCGCTGCGCTCGCCGGTGCGGCCCAACCCGATCGGCACGTCGATCGTGAAGCTGGTCGGCATTGAGGGCAACGCGATTCTGGTGCGCGGGCTCGATTGCCTCGACAACACGCCGCTGATCGACATCAAACCGGATCGTTGCGAGTTCACGCCGCTGGCCGCGCCGCAGCCGGGAGATTTCCAGACGGAGTGAAGTCTCTCCTCCGTCATTGCGAGGAGCTCTTGCGACGAAGCAATCCAGACTGTAGCCGCGGAGGCAGTCTGGATTGCTTCGCTGCGCTCGCAATGACGAGCGGGGAAAGCTACCCCGCCTTCAGCGCTGCGATCAGCTTGGTCGCGTTCTCTTCCAGCACCTTGACGTCTTCCTTGCGGCTGGCGGGCGGAAGCATCGCCACGCCGTCGTGGCGCGGCATCACATGCATGTGGAGATGAAACACCACCTGTCCGCCGGCCGCCTCGTTGAACTGCTGCACGGTGATGCCGTCGGCCTTGAACGCCGTCATCGCTGCGGCAGCGATCTTGTGCGCGCCACGGGCGACGTGCGCGTAGTCGTCCGGCTTGATGTCGAGGATGTTGCGGGCAGGGGCTTTTGGAATCACCAGCGTGTGGCCCGGTACCCGCGGCATGATGTCGAGGAAGGCGAGCAGGTGCTCATCCTCGTAAACCTTGTGGCAGGAGAATTCGCCGCGCAGGATTTTTGCGAAGATGTTGTTGGGGTCGTAGGCGGTCATGGCGGCGGCTCCCTAGAATTTTGCGCTTACTGTCACCAGCCGCAGCGTACCGTCAAGGCGCCTCGTCGGCGCCTTTGCGGAACGGGCCGAGCTCGGCCAGCTCCCGTCCGGCTTCCGCGACATAGGCGCGCTCGCGCTTGAGGTAATCGTCGATGGCGCGGCGCAAGCCGGGATCGGCAATGAAGTGAGCGGAGTGGGTGGTCCGCGGCAGGTAGCCGCGTGCGATCTTGTGCTCGCCCTGCGCGCCGGCCTCGACATTCCCGAGGCCGCGTTTGATGGCGAAGTCGATCGCCTGATAATAGCAGACCTCGAAATGCAGGAAGGGATGATGCTCGACCGCGCCCCAGTTGCGGCCGAACAGCGTGTCCGAGCCGATGAAGTTGATCGCGCCTGCGATCCAGCGATCGTTGCGGCGTGCCATGACCAGCAGCACATCCTGGCTCATGGTCTCGCCGATCAGCGAGAAGAATTCCCGCGTCAGATAAGGCCGGCCCCATTTGCGCGAGCCCGTCTCCATGTAGAATTGAAAGAAGGCGTCCCAGGCATCTTCGGTGATGTCCTTGCCCGTGAGGCAGTGGATGGTGATCCCGGCAGCCAGCGCATCGCGACGCTCGCGCTTGATCGATTTGCGGTGGCGTGAGTTCAGCGTCGCCAGGAAATCGTCGAAACTCGCAAACCCCTCGTTGTGCCAGTGGAACTGCTGGTCGGTGCGCTGGAGGAAGCCATGCTCGGCGAGCAGCTTCCACTCCGCCTCGCGGGCGAAAGTGACGTGCACCGAGGAAGCCTTGCTGACGCCGCACAGCGCCACCAGCCCGCTCGCCAGTGCCTCCATGACGCGCTCGCGGTCAACGCCGTCGCGGACCAGCAGCCGCGGTCCCGTGGCCGGCGTGAAGGGAACCGAAACCTGCAACTTCGGATAATAGCGCCCGCCGGCGCGCTCATAGGCATCCGCCCAGCCGCGGTCGAAGACATATTCGCCTTGCGAGTGCGATTTCAGATAGCAGGGCACGATTCCGGCGACACGGCCGTCGACCTTGGCCACGAGATGCCGCGGCCCCCAGCCGGTGCGGATCGTTGCCGAACCCGATTTCTCAACGGCCGATAAAAATGCGTGGGAGACGAAGGGGTTATAGGCAAGCTTTGAGAGGCCGAGGGAATCGCCTGGAAGTCCGGATGAGGTTCCCTTGCCATGCCCGTTACAAGACTTGCCGGGATTGGCGCAGGCGTCCCAGTCGTCCGGCGATACTTCGCCAATGGAAGGTACGGCCTCAAGGGTGATTTCGGATGGTGCCATCATGCCCAAGATCGTGCATTGCAGCAGCGACTTCAAGAGGCTGGAACATCAAGCCCTACGGCACGAAGCCCTCGAAGATCATCTGATCCGCATATTGCGCGACCCGCGTCCGCTGCTCGGTCGTGCGCACGGTCCAGCCGAGCAGGGCGCAGCCGAACACATTGCGGGCGATCCATGGGGCGGGGGCGGGCAGGTCGTCGACCCTAAAGGCGACGAAATGCGGCTGGGTCCGGAAACCGTGGCGAAGGTACAGCATGCTGTCACGCTGCTCCTGGGTCAGGTAAGCCCAGTAATCGTCCTCATAGCTCCGCTGCGCGACGATGCCGCAGGGGCGGGAGGGCAGCAGCTCGCGCAGCGCCAGCACCTGGTCCGGGTCGAAGGACATGCCGACGGCGGGGCCGTCATAGGATGCCAGCACCGCCGCCATCCGCTTCACCAGCTTGCGGTCGCCGTCAAAATGGCTCTTGACCTCGATCACCAGCGGCACGCGGCCGGCGACCAGGCCGCAGAGGTCGCTGAGCGACATCATCCGCTCGGCCGTGTCCTTGAACGTGAGCGCCTTCAGCTCGGCGGCGGTCTTGTCGACCAGCGGGCCGGTGGCTTCGGTGAGGCGGCCGAGCGCATGGTCGTGATGCACCATGGCCTCGCCGTCGGCGGAGAGCTGGATGTCGACCTCGATCGAGAAATTGCCCGCAATCGCAGCCTGCACCGCGCCCGGCATGTTCTCGACGATGCCGCGGGCAATGTCGTGCAGGCCGCGATGGGCGACCGGGCGGGCTGTCAGCCAATCAGGAGCGCGCATTCGCCTCAGGCGACCTCGAACACGCCTTCGACCTCGACCGCCGCGTCCGCGGGCAGCGAGGCGACGCCGACGGTGGTGCGGGCGTGACGGCCCTTGTCACCGAAGGCGGCGACCATCAGGTCGGAGGCGCCGTTGAGGACCTTCGGCCCGTCCAGGAAGTCCGGCGCCGAGTTGATGAAGCCGCCGAGGCGCACAACGCGCACGACCTTGTCGAGATCGCCGAGCGCCGCCTTGACCTGGGCCAGCAGGTTGACGGCGCAGCCGCGGGCGGCCGCGGCGCCGTCTTCGATGGTCACGCCGGCGCCGAGCTTGCCCTTGGCGATCAGCTTGCCGGCCGGATCGAAGCAAACCTGGCCCGAGACGAACAGCAGGTTACCGGTGCGCACGAACGGCACGTAATTGGCGACGGGGGTAGGGGCCTCATGCAGCTTGATGCCCTGTTCCGCCAGCTTTTGCTCGACCGTGCCCGCCATGTCCGACCCTCGTTGTCCAAAAATCCATCCGCCCGGGCGCTTCGTTGCAGGCCGGGCGCGCCCTGTTTCGCCCATCGTGCCGCCACATGCAAGCAGCCCCAAGGGACTGCATGCGGGTGCATTTTGTTGAGGCAGGGCAGGAGGTTCAACGCGGGGGCCGCAACTTTACGTGAAACGGCCTCAGTTGCGACGCAATGGAACGGTCATTAAAATGTCGAATCTGCGCTTTCCTCAGGGACCAGACATGCTGCACCTTTTCCGGACTTCGCTCGGTGTGACGGTGCTTGCGGCGGCCGCTCTCGGCCCCGGAGGCGGGGCGCTGGCCGCGAACGGTCCGTTCCTCGCACATCAGGCGCTCTATGATTTGAGCCTGGTGAAATCGCGCTCCAATTCGATCAACAGCGCGCGCGGCCGCATCCTCTACAATTTCACCGGAAGTTCGTGCGAGGGCTACACCTCCGAATTCCGCCAGGTCTCCGAGCTCGACAGTGGCGAGGGCAAGGTCACGCTCAGCGACCTCCGCTCCAATTCCTGGGAGGACGCCGGCGGTAAAAGCTACCGCTTCAAGATCGAGACGCGGATGAACGAGGCGGATGCCGGCCGGGTCGACGGCTCGGCGGAGCGCGACGGCGACCACATCAACGTCAAGCTGAAGCTGCCGGCGCCGAAGAGTTTCACGCTCGATGGCAAGATCGTGTTTCCGACCGAACAGATCCAGCGCATCATTGCCGCCGCAAAGGACGGCAAGTCGCTGCTCGAGCTCTCCGTCTATGATGGCTCCGACGATGGCCAGAAGGTCTACAACACGCTGACCGTGATCGGCCAGCCGATCCCCGCCGAGCGCGAAGGCTCGCCCGATCCGTCGACGTCCGACGAGCACATGAAGTCGCTCAAGCGCTGGCCCGTCACCGTCAGCTATTTCGATCGCGAGGCGCAGCAGAAGGAAGGCGAGCAGACGCCGGTCTATGCGATGGCGTTCGAGCTCTACGAGAACGGTGTCTCGCGCCAGCTCGTGCTCGATTACAACGACTTTGTGATTTCCGGCGCGATGGGCAAGTTCGACGTAAAGGACAGCAAGCCCTGCAATTGAGGGGGTTCTTTCCTTCGTCATTGCGAGCGAAGCGAAGCAATCCAGAACTTCTCCGTGGAAAAATTCTGGATTGCTTCGTCGCACCAGTGCAAAATTGCTTCGCAATTTTGTCACGGCTCCTCGCAATGACGGGGCTAGCTCTCCGCTGCCTCTCCAGCTACGCTCCCTCCCAACCACAAACATCCGGGAGGCTCATCATGCCCAAGCTCGATCATCTGCGGCCCAGCGGCCTGCATCACAATCCCGCCTATTCGCATGTCGTCACCGCCACCGGGGCGCGGACGATCTACATCTCCGGCCAGGTGTCGGTGGACGAGGAGGGGCGGATCGTCGGCGAGGGCGATCTCGCCGCGCAGACCACGCAGGTGATGCAGAATCTCGGGCACGCGCTGAAAGCAGCCGGCGCGAGCTACGCCAACATCGTGAAGATCACGACCTTCGTCGTGAACTACAAGCCGGAGCTGCGCCCGATCATCGGCAAGGCCCGCTCGGCCTTCTTCGAAGGCATAGAGCCGCCGGCCTCTACGCTCGTCGGCGTCTCTGCGCTCGCCGCGCCGGAATGGATGATCGAGATCGAGGCGGTGGCGGTCGCGGATTGAGATCTTTCCCGTAGCCCGGATGGAGCGCAGCGCAATCCGGGAAGCTGTGTCCGAAGATGCACTGTCCCGGATTGCGCTGCGCTCCATCCGGGCTACTGGTGCTTCGCTCCAGACATCTCTTGCAAAATCGCCATCGCCTCATCGGCCCGATCGACTGGCACAAACAGATGATCGTGGTGGAACGCCGAAACGGCGTTCACGCTGATGCCGGCCGCGGCGAGACGTGCCGTGATCGCTGCCAAAAAGCCCACCGCATCGAGTGCGGAATGAACCGTCAGGGTGATCAGGCACGATGCGAATGCGTAGCGTAGTCCCGCCGCTTCGGCCTCTTCGCGAGGGATCACCAGCGTCGTTCCTTCCTGCTCGCGGAACGTCAGCAAAAGGCTGAGCGCTGCGGGAATCGGCTGCTCTGTCGGGATCGTGCAGAACACGAAAATGCCCGGCCGCATCTCCGGCTTCATGTTTCTCAGCAGCGCGTCGAGATCGCGTCCACCTGTCATCACTCCTGCGCCTTTTCCGGCCCCTCATACGCGATGCCGCGGATCACCGCGGCGCTGCCGAACTTCTTGCGCAAGCTGTCCACCGCGCGCTCGGCGTAGGCGGCACGGCGGTCGAGCATGTCGGTGTCGTCGGCGACTGAACCCTCGCGCAGCGCGCTGACGCCGGCGCCCATCAGGCGGAAGGCGGTGCCGTCGATCTCTTTCGCCAGCATTTCGCGGCAGATCGAGAAGATCTTCGCGGCAAGCTGCGTCGGGGCCGCGATCGACTGCGAGCGCGTGCGTTGGCGGAAATCGGCGGTCTTCAGCTTCAGCGTGACGGTTGAGCCGGCGAGCTCGCTGCTCTTGAGGCGAGACGAGGTCTTCTCGCACAACCGCCACAGGATCTTCTCCAGCGTCGCGAAGTCGCGGATGTCGCTCTCGAACGTCGTCTCGCTCGAAATCGTCTTGGCGCCCCGATCAGGCTCGACGCGGCGGTCGTCGATACCGCGCGCGAGCCGCCACAGCCTGCGGCCGTCGCTCGGAAACTGCCGCATCATCTCGATCTCGTCGGCCTTCTGCAGGTCGGCGATGATGCGGAAGCCGCGTTGCGTCAGACGCTCCTGGGTCGCGGGTCCGACGCCGAAGATGAAGCCGACCGGCTTGTCCGCCAGCATCGAACGCGCTTCCTCCTGGTCGAGCGCGGCAAACCCGCGCGGCTTGTCGAGGTCGGAGGCGATCTTGGCCAGGAACTTGTTGCAGGAGAGGCCGACGGAGACGCTGATGCCGATGTCGCGCTCGACGTTACGTGCGAACCGCGCCAGCACCTTGGCCGGGATCATGCCGTGCACCCGCTCGGTGCCGGAGAGATCGAGGAAGGCCTCGTCGATCGAGAGCGGCTCGACCAGAGGCGACAGCGCCTGCATGGCCTGGCGCACCTCGCGCCCCACGCGGACATATTTCGCCATGTCCGGCGGGATCACGGCGGCATGCGGGCAGGCTTCCAGCGCCTTGTACATCGGCATGGCCGAGCGCACGCCGTAGGTGCGCGCGATGTAGCAGGCGGCCGACACCACGCCGCGCTTGCCCCCGCCGATGATGACGGGCTTGTCGGCGATGTCAGGATTGTCGCGCTTCTCGACGGTCGCGTAGAAGGCGTCGCAGTCGATATGGGCGATGGTCAGGCTTGCGAGCGCGCGGTGGCGGGCGAGGCGGGGGGAACCGCAGGCGGAACAGCGCCGCACGCCCATGTCCAGATCGGCCGAACAATCCCGGCAGAAGCAGCGGGGCCCGGCCGTCTCCAGGGAGGTCACGGCACGTCGCGCTCCCAATGGGGGTCGCCGAGCGCGTCGCCCAGAACCTGCCGCGCTGCGGCAACATTGGTCGGATGCAGTTCCGCGGACGAGGCAAAGGCCTTCACGGTGGCGTCATCGCGCATCACGAAATCGAGCACGCTGAGCAGGAAATTGGGGTCCGAGGCCGCATTGCGCAGCATCTCCGGGCCGACCCCTGTCTCGGCCAGGAACAGGCCCAGCCGCTCCGGCTCGCCCGCGACGAAAGACAGCGCCTGAAGCGCAACGATTTCAGCGACTTCGCGGGGGTTGTGAACAGGCTTTTTCACGTGGCCGGTTTGCCTTTCCGTTAACTTTCGGTGTCTACTTTGAGCGCACCATGCCCGAGTCTCGTTCCCAAGTCTCTTGCCCAAGTCTTGCGACCCCCGACAAGCAACTGGAAACCACATCGCAGAAAGTCGGCCCTCGGGTTTAACGAAACTCAAGCGAATTCGAGGCTAGTTTGAATCCAGTTTTCGAAGCGCCGGCGACCGGCGCCTGAGGCGTCACATGCATCGGTCTGCGGACCAATCAGGAGGGCGGGATGGCTAAGACCGTCCTGATCGTGGAAGACAACGAGCTCAACATGAAGCTCTTCCGCGACCTGTTGGAGGCGCACGGCTACCAGACCACCGGCACCAGCAACGGCTACGAGGCGCTCGACCTCGTTCGCAAGATGCGGCCCGACCTCGTGCTGATGGATATCCAATTGCCGCAGGTCTCGGGCCTGGAGGTGACGCGCTGGATCAAGGACGATCCGGAGCTGCGCAATATTCCCGTCGTCGCCGTCACGGCGTTCGCGATGAAGGGCGACGAAGAGCGCATCCGCGAGGGCGGCTGCGAAGCCTATTTGTCCAAGCCGATCTCGGTCGGCAAATTCATTGAGACGGTCCGACGTTTCATCGGATAGGAAGTGAGTTCACAGTGTCCGCGCGTATTCTCGTCGTCGATGACGTCCCTGCCAACGTCAAGCTGCTCGAAGCCCGCCTGTCCGCCGAATATTTCGACGTGATGACCGCCGCGAACGGCACCGAGGCGCTGGCGATCTGCGCCCGCGCCGAATGCGACATCATCCTGCTCGACGTCATGATGCCTGACATCGACGGTTTCGAGGTCTGCCGCCGCCTCAAGACCGATCCGGCCACGCATCACATTCCCGTCGTGATGGTCACCGCGCTCGACAGCCCGGCCGACCGCAACCGCGGGCTGGAAGCCGGCGCCGACGATTTCCTGACAAAACCCGTCTCCGATGTCGTGCTGATCGCGCGCGTGCGCTCGCTGACCCGGCTGAAGATGATGACGGACGAACTGCGCATGCGCGCCATCACCTCGCTCGAGATCGGCATGCAGGCGCCCGAGCGCAGTGCAATCTCCGACACCGGCAAGGGCGGCCGCATCCTGCTGGTCGACGACCGCGAGTCTTCCTATGAGCGGCTGGCGACGATCCTCGCCGCCGAGCACACCATCGACGTCGAGCCGAACCCGACGGAAGCGCTGTTCCACGCCGCCGAGGGCAACTACGATCTGCTGATCGTCTCGCTCGACCTCAACAATTTCGACGGCCTTCGGCTGTGCAGTCAGGCGCGCTCCCTGGAGCGCACGCGGCATGTGCCGATCCTGGCGATCGCCGACCCCGAGAACTCGACGCGGCTGCTGCGTGGGCTCGAGATCGGCGTCAACGACTACCTGCTGCGTCCCATCGACAAGATCGAGTTGCTGGCGCGGGCCCGCACCCAGATCCGCCGCCGCCGCTACACCGACCATTTGCGCGACAACGTGCAGAATTCGATCGAGATGGCGATCACGGATGCGCTCACCGGGCTGCACAATCGCCGCTACATGGAGAGCCATCTCGCGACGCTCGCCGAGCAGGCCGCGACCCGCGGCAAGCCGCTGGCGCTGATGATCCTGGACATCGACTACTTCAAATCGATCAACGACAATTACGGCCACGACGCCGGCGACGACGTGCTGCGCGAATTCGCGGTGCGGGTGCGCAAGTCGATCCGCGGCATTGACCTTGCCTGTCGCTACGGTGGCGAGGAATTCGTCATCGTGATGCCGGAGACCGATCTCCACGTCGCCGGCATGGTCGCCGAGCGGCTGCGCCGCTCGATCGCCGGCGAGCCCTTTGCGATCCACAAGGGCACCAAGCGCATCGAGGTCACGATCTCGATCGGCCTGACCACGCTGGAGCAGAAGGGCGAGGCGGTTGGCGACGTGCTCAAGCGCGCCGACACTGCGCTGTATCGCGCCAAGCACGACGGCCGCAATCGCGTGGTGTCGCACGCGGCGTGAGGCCGCTCGCACCGGCCGGCGCAAAAAAAAACGCGAAAACAACCCCATGCACAGTAGCCGACGCTAGTCGGATCAATGGCTTACGCGGGTGGCAAAACGGCTGATGCAGACAGCAACGCCCGTTTGACTCGTCGGGCAAAACAGGAGCATGTTGCTAGCATCCCGAACGCTCCACGAACTCTGTTGTCATCGCGCAGGCGGTGAATTCGGCACGCCACGACGGACAAGCGGGCGTCCACCTTCAAGTCAGGGAGGATAGGGCTCCGACCATTCTGCCTTGGCCAGGGCCGCACCCGTGCTGGACTTTGCGATGATCTCGTAAGTGTACAGGCCGGAATTGCAGGGGCCCCAGGTTCGCAAGCTCTCCGGCTTCACGATGTTATCTGAGGGAAATGGGATCTCCTGGCCGCCCATCTCGTAGTTCTTCTCTCTGCGAAACCTGACGACGATCGTGCGCGTGCCGGGCGGAACACTTTTCATCTTGATTTCGGGATTTGGAAAGACGGTGGTGCAGGGCCGGGGAGGTGCAAACGCGAATTGGATCTTCATGTCGTCAGCCGCGGCCGAACTACAGATGATCAGAAGTGAAAATGGCAGCAACGACGAAAATCTAATCATGGGCGCGCCCCAAAGAAACCAGTGTATCGGCAGGGCCGCCTGATGCCAAGTTTACCCCATGTCTCGCCCTCGCAGCCCTCGGCCTTCCACTCCCTTCAGGACGTCACAGAAAAGGCCCGCCGTAGCGGGCCCTGTGGAGATGGAGAAAGTCCGGGTTACTTCTGATCGACGTTGCTGGTCCCCGACCCCGGCGTGCCGATCGGCAAGCCGTTCGCCGCATGACCGACGCCAACGCCCGGCGCACTGACGGCTCCTGGAGTTTGATCCTGTGGAAGCGTCTTGATCCCCGTTCTTGCTTGCTCCGCGGGGCTGATCTGAGCCTTGTTGTCGCTGTTGGCACCGTTGGTTGCCGTGATGCCGGACCTGTCGGTCTCGTTTGGCGTGCCCGCCTGTGTCGACCCTGACGCGGTGTTGCCCGCGCCCGAGCTGCTTGGTGCGGCCGGTGTGCTCGCGGTGTTGCCGTTCGGCGTCGGGGCCTGAACGTTCGGGTTGGTTGGAGAGTTGTTGGTGTGAGCGCCGGTGGAAGTTCCGTTTGTGCCCATGCCGGATGGCGCCGAGGGGCCTCCGTTGGCGGCGCCAGACGTGCCAGTGCCTGCGCCCGAGCTCGCGGATGATCCGGACGCGCCGCCGCTCGCGGCCGCGCCACCTGCGCCTCCGCCGGCACCACCACCACCACCTCCACCGCCGCCTTGTGCGAAGACGGGAGCGGCAACAGCGAAGGACAGCGCGGCTGTAAGAAGAAGCGATTTTCGGTTCATGACCATCTCCGGTGTAAAGAAGGTCAACGACGCCGAAATGACGATGGTTCCTTTCAGTTCGGTCATGCAGGTGACCGCTCCCGGAGTTCCGAGAGCGGCTGTTTCGTGTGGCTTGTCAGGCAGCCTTTTCCTTGAGTTCGAAGTCCATGGTCCAGGTCGATTTTCCCGGCTGCGTGCGGAATATCCATATCGTCACGCTCGAGCCGGGCGGGATGACGATGCTGTCCCCTTCGTGCATCGTGAACTGCCGGATGTTGCTTTCGGTCGCCCAAATCGAATGAGAATAAACGTCCTTGTCGCTGGTCTTTGTACAGGCCAGAACTCCTCCGTTCATAACGGCGCGGGTGGCGGTCTGGCTGACGGACGAGTCCATGTGGATGGTAGGCATCGTGGCAATCTCCAAGGGAATGAAAAAAACGCCAGATGCTCCCTTAGGTTGTGGCTGGATGTCAAGCTTCACGTGACGCCCTGTCCGCTCCCTTCAAGCGATCGAAGGTGAAGCACGGCAAACGGACGTTGGAATGCGTGCTCGCCGATCCGGACTTCTTGCAGCGAGTGGTCTGATCTTTCAGTTGCTTCAGGGATTCCGGGCCGCCCGCTTGCCTGACTTCACCGCAGCCTCATCTCCCACCTCCACCCCGGCATTCCGCAACAACACCTTCGCCGCTTCCTTCGCGGCACGCGCCATTGCGGGGTCGTCGCGGACGAGGTCCTGGGCGATCGAGCCGTCGACCAGCAGCACGAGCTGCGTCGCGAGCGCCTCTGCGTTCGCAACGCCGAGTTCGTTGAGGCGGTCGCGAAACCAGACGCGGCGGCTTTCCTTGAAGGCGATTGCGATCTTCTTCACGGCGCGGTCCGCCGGGCCAAGCTCGGCGACCGCATTCACGAACGGGCAGCCGCGAAAGTCTTTTGCGGCGAAGCGGCGCTCCAGCGAATCGAATGTTGCGAGGATCTGCTCGGCCGGCGGCTTGTCCGAGGGGCGGGGCTGGACGAAGCGGCGCTCCAGATAGGCCGCGATCAGCGCGTCCTTGGAAGGGAAGTGATTGTAGAGCGTGCGCTTGGAGATGCCGATCTGGGCCGCGATGGTGTCGACGCCGATGGCGCGAATGCCCTGCAGATAAAACAGCTTGTCGGCGGTCTCGAGGATCCGCTCTTTCATCGTCTGTGAGGCGGGCGGGGGAGCCATGCGGCGGTGGATGTCCTGTTGGCTTGACAGTGCACGCTATCCATAGCCTAAGTACACAGGTCTGTGTAACCAAAATCAACCGATATTGCAGACGACGGCGCTCGCGCCGCGCCGATGAGGGAGAAGAAAATGCCCCTGTTGCAGGTCCTGCGCCCGACATTGCCCATCCTGATCGGCGCCTCGATCATGCTGACGCTGAGCATGGGGCTGCGGCAGAGTCTCGGCATCTTCATGCAGCCGCTGACCCACGACATCCATCTGTCGATCTCCGACTTCACGCTGGCGCTGGCCGTGCAAAACCTCGCCTGGGGCTTTCTTCAGCCGCTCGCAGGCGCGATGACCACGCGCTACGGCTTCCGTCCGATCATGATCGCAGGCTCGTTCATGTACATCGCGGGCCTGGTGCTGATGGCAACCGCGAACGGTCTCCTCGCCATCATGATCGGCGCCGGCGTGCTGATCGGCACCTCGCTCGCCTGCACCGCGGCGGCGATCGCGATGTCGGTGGCAGCGCGCGCAGTACCCGCGACGGTGCGTTCCACCGTGCTTGGCATCGTCTCCGGCGCGGGCTCGCTCGGCGCGTTGTTATCGGCGCCGCTCGGGCAGATGCTCAACGAGGGCTTTGGCTGGCGCGTCGGGCTCGCCGGCTTCGTGGTGATGTCGGTGCTGATGATCCCGGCGGCCTGGTATGCCGGGCGCGTTGACGCGGTCCCGCTGCCGAAGCCCGCGGCTGACGAGATCGTCGATGCCACGGCGATGATTGCGGCGAAGACCGCCTTCGGCAATGCGTCCTTCGTGGTGATGACCTGCGCCTATCTCGTCTGCGGCATGCAGCTCGTGTTCCTCACCACACACCTGCCGTCCTATCTCGCGATCTGCGGCCTCGATCCGATGCTGAGCGCGCAGACGCTCGGCATGATCGGCGGCTTCAACGTGCTCGGCTCGCTGTTCTTCGGCTGGGCCGGCCAGCGCTGGAACAAGCTTGCGCTTCTGGGCGGCATCTACGTTCTCCGCTCGCTGGCGCTGGCCTGGTACTTCATGCTGCCGGCGACGCCTGCCTCGACCTTGCTGTTCGGCGCGATCATGGGCTTCCTGTGGATGGGTGTGGGACCGCTGGTCGCGGGCGCGGTCGCCGAGATGTTCGGTCTGCGCTGGCAGGCGATGATCCAGGGCCTCGCCTTCATGAGCCACCAGATCGGCAGCTTCCTCGGTGCGTACGGAGGAGGGCTGCTCTATGACGCGCTCGGCTCCTACACCATGGCCTGGCGCATCGGTGTCGCGCTGGGATTGGCCGGGGGCATCATCCAGGTCGCATTCGCGCTGATCCGGCCGTCGCAGCCGCCGGCGCCGGTGTTGCGGACGGCGTAGCGGGGTACCGACCTCATAAGCGCTGGCTTTTTTCGGAGCCTATCGTCGCGGGCATCACGACGAACTCGTCGGCCTTGTTGTTCGAACGCGGAGTGACCAAAGTCACAGAGCGGTATTGCGTTCGGGAATGTTCCGGATACTACTTTATCCCGGTGCTTTCGCGGGGCTACGATGGGCGCATTCAGACTTGTCACATGTCTGATCCTTTTGCTGGGATTGGGCGGAGTTGCGCATGCCGAACGTCGCGTCGCGCTGGTCATTGGCAATTCCGCCTATAAGAGCGCGCCGCTTCTCTCCAATCCCGTGAACGATGCGACGCTGGTCGGCGGCATGTTCAAGAAGGCGGGTTTCGACAGCGTCGACGTCAAGCTTGATGTGAGTGCTGCCGACATGCGCAGGTCTTTGCGCGAGTTCGCCAACCGAACGCGCGATGCCGATGTCGCCGTCATCTACTATGCCGGGCACGGTATCGAGCTGGACGGAAACAACTATCTGATCCCGACCGATGCGACGCTCGAAACGGACGGCGATGTGCTCGACGAGACGGTAGCGCTTGATCGTGCGCTGTTTGCCGTCGAGTCTGCGAAGCAGCTTCGGCTTGTCATACTGGACGCCTGCCGCGACAATCCGTTTGCCAGGACGATGAAGCGCACCGTGGCATCGCGCGCCGTCGGTCGTGGTTTGGCCAAGATCGAGCCGACGAGCCCCAACACCATGATCGCGTTTGCCGCAAAGGCAGGCTCGACGGCCTCGGATGGTGACGCCAAAAACAGTCCGTTTGCCGCCGCGCTGGTCGAACGGCTGCCGACGCCGGGGCTCGATCTGCGCAAGGCCTTCGGATTCGTCCGCGACGACGTTCTCAAGAGCACCGGCTACAAGCAGGAGCCTTACGTCTACGGCTCGCTGGGTGGCAACGATGTCCCATTGGTCCCCGCCAAGCCGGTCACGGTTGGACCGCAGCCGAACCCGCAGGACGCGATCCGCCGGGACTACGAGCTGGCGATGCAGATCGGCACGCGAGAGGTCTGGACGGCTTTCCTGGCTCAATATCCCGATGGGTTTTATGCCAGCCTTGCCAACGGACAATTGAGCAGGGTTGCGGCCGAGGAAGCGCGCGCCGCCGCGGCCGACAAGGCACGCCAGGCCGAGGACGAGAAGGCCCGGCTTGCCACGGAGCGCGCCAAAAAGGCCGAGCAGGACAAGGCGGCGGCTGCAGCCAGGGCGGCCGAGGATGCCAAACTGGCGGCAGAGAAGGCCAAACAGGCCGAGGAGGCGAAGGCGACCGCTGCGGAGCAGCGGCGCAAGGAAGCCGAGGCTGCTGTTGCCAAGGCGCTGGCCGACAAGCTCGCCGCCGAAAAGGCGCTCGCCGACAAGATTGCATCCGACAAGGCGGCGGCCGAGCTCGCCGCCAAGCAGGCGGCGGAAAGGAAAACGCAGGCAGACGGCGAACAGAAGATCGCCGCTGTTGCCCCGACCGTATCGCAGCCCGGCATGTCTGCGCAGGAGACGGCGAAGTTGCTGCAATCTGAATTGCGCCGGGTGGGATGCTTCGCAGCGACAGCCGATGGGGACTGGAGCGCGTCGTCGCAGCGCTCGCTGACATTGTTCAACAAGTACGCGGGCACCAAGTTCGACGCCAGGCTGGCAAGCTTCGACGCGCTGGACGCGATCAAGGCGAAGCCGGGTCGGGTCTGTCCTCTGGTGTGTGATCGCGGCTTCAAGGCCGACGGCGACGCCTGCCTGAAAATCGCGTGTCGCTCCGGCTATCGGGTCAACGACGACAACGAATGCGAGAAGGTTCAGGAGAAGAAGCCGGTTGCTACAAGGGATGAATCGAAGGCACGGGACGAGCAGCGCAAGCAGGTCGAGTCCGCGCCGGCAAAGCCGCAGGCGACCGGCCAGATGTTTTGCAATGGAGCAGGGTGCAGGCCCGTGCGGTCCGGCTGCAAGCTAGTCCCCGGCGGCTCTGGTGCGGCTTCTGGCGATGGCAAGCCTAGAGCGATGATGGAGATCTGTGGTTAAGGTCGGCAGTCGCTTCGGATATTCAGTCGCGAAAGTCGAGCGTCTCGGTCGCGGCCGATCGTGAGAGCCCTTTCGCCGAGATGGTCGGCGCGCTTGACGTACGCTCATGAGCGTCCGCTTTGGAGTTTGCAGCGGACGCTGCGCTTGCTTGGTCGTGACCGCCCGCCGGCTGCGTGCATCAATGGGCGTGCGTCTCTCAGGGACGAATGCGGATAATCGTATTCCCCTTGCGTCGCTTGGTCGGATTTAACGCGGCGACGGCATCGTCGAGGGTCGAGACGTTGCCGATGTTCGTCCGCAGTCGTCCGTCCCGCACCCGCCGCACGATCTCACTCAGTTGGGCACGATCGGACTCGACGACGAAGTCGACCGCCAGGCCCTCGGAGGGCCGCGTCTCGGCCGGCCCCACGATCGTCACCAATGTTCCTCCGGCTCGGATCAGTGCTGCGGATCGCTTCTGGATGTCACCGCCGATGACATCGAACACCAGATCGACTTTGCCCACGTCCTTCAGGGTGTCGTTGTCGAGGTCGACGAACTCCTTCGCGCCGAAGTCGAGCACTGTCTGACGGTCGGCGGCGCGTCCAGAGCCGATGACGTAGGCGCCAGCCTCTCGTGCGAGTTGCGTCACCATTGACCCGACTGCGCCGGCCGCGCCGTGTGCGAGGACGCTTTGCCCCGCCTGAAGGCGGCCGTGTTGGAACAGCCCTTGCCACGCCGTCAGGCCCGAGATCGGCAGACTCGCACCCACCGTAAAGTCGACGTCGCCCGGCAGCGGTGCAAGGTTGCGTGCCTCGATCGCCACATACTCGGCCAGCGTGCCGTCGCGATACCAGTCCGCGAGGCCGAACACCCGCTGTCCCACTGATAGCCCCGTCGTGCCATATCCGAGGGCGGAGACCACTCCGGCCAGCTCGTGCCCAGGGATCGACGGTGTTCGGTCACGTTCGCGGCGATCGGTCCAGGTCGAGGGCCACGAAAGCTCAGTCGGTACAAACCCCGACGCATGAACCTGAACGACGACGTCGTTTATCGCTGCCTGCGGCTCGGGCCGGTCCATCAGCTTCATCCCGGCCGTTCCTGCGGCCTGGTCCGTTACAACGATCGCCTTCATGGGAATTATCTCCTCTGTCATTTGTCTCTTGGTCGAATCATGCAGAGAGCGTGGACGCACCGGCTATCTACAGAATGCCAGGCTGTGTGGAACTCCTGTCTCCGTGTCCGCATCTCCGCTGTCCGCATTGATCGGGGCTGCCACTCATCCTGGTGGATCGGGATCGCTCCGGTCGCCGGTGTCAGCGAATAGATGCGTTGCGCCCGGCTATAAAACAGTACCAAGAATGCCGATTTTGGCTGTACCAAGCGCGACGTCCGCCTCCCGATACAACTCGATTGTGCCAAACGGGCTCCATTGGCTGCCGAGACTTGCTCGGTGATCGAGAGCGCCTTTAGACGGCGAACAGGAATCTGGATTGCGGCGGGCTTCAGTCTTTCGAGCGCAGCCCCGCTTCGATGCGCTGGATCAGTAGCTCCCGCAGCGCAGGCACCAGGTTGCCGAGGACGACGAAGGTGCGGACGATAGGGTGCGCTGCAGAGCCGGGGCCCACGCCTCTGTATCGTGTTATGTTGCTTTCTGGGTCCCAGCTCTGCGCAGCAGCGTTTCACGCTGCGGCGCGTGCGGGAGACGAGAGGGAACGTGCGGGGCGTAGTCGCAGTCCGCGAGCCAACGCCGGGCGCCTCGCCGCCGGCTGCCTTTGCGGAAGCTTTCCGAAATGCGAAAGGGTTTGCGTCAGCGCGCCTCTGACGGCCGGTTCGATCTTCGCGCAAATGAACCAGCAGACCAAAACAAGCATGCCCAGCGCGATCCAGAGGGCCGAGGTGGCATCCCAGCCGGCATCGACCAGGGCACGAATGATCGCCGTGCCAATGACGTTGTGCGTGAGATAAAGCGGGTAGGTGATTAGTCCGAGCGTTCTCAAATAGGCTGGTGCTTCAGGAGAAGCTCTGCCCGCAGAGCGCCTGCTTCGCCTCGCGGCAATTGCAATGAGGAGCACCGCGGCCGCCCAGACCATGATCGGCACGAGAGCCGATTGATCCGCGATGGCGGGGATCGACGTCAAGAAGAACGAGGCGAAAAAGTAGATTTCCGCCGCGCCCGAAAGACACGTGACAGCAACCGCCACCTGTTCGAGTGCCGTCAATTGTCTGTTCGCGGAGATGAACAGCCAGATTCCCAGCGCAAAGAAGCAACCATGCGTCAGCAGGAATGCCGCGCACGGCACCCGAAACATCAGAATGACCAGATAAGGCAAGTCGGATGGCGTCGTGCATGACAGCACGAGCAGCGCGATGGCATTGAAGATTGCGCTGTAGATGGTGAGACCCCAGGCCAGGTGCCGCAGGGTGACCTTCTTGGTGAGCATCGCGCAGAACACCAGACCATAAAATGCCGTCTCGGCTGCCAGCGTCCAGTAGACTTCGTCTAGCCACTGACCCGTGACTCCCTTGGGAACCATCAGCATGGCGTGGATGTAGGGCAGAACGAATTCGGACGCCGGTCCGCTCCCGAAGAGGAGCAGGACGAGGAAGGTCGCGGTCGCGCAAACCCAGACCGCCGGATAAATCCTGAGCGCACGACCGAGAAGAAACTCGCCCGGCGAAGATGTGCTCGCGGAATTCGCGATGACGAAACCGGAAATGACAAAGAAGATTTCAACGCCGACCCAACCGAACCATGTGAAGGGCGCGGCGGACGGGTAGAGAACATCGGCGGCGACGGTGCGCTCGAAACCCGGGACGCCAATCGAAACCCAGGCCCAGGACCAGAACATCTGGTGAAACACGGCGACGCCGAGGGCGGCGGCGAAGCGCAGCGGATCCAGCAACGGCAAATGGCTCTTCACGGGAATGGACCAGGTTCATGCAACGATCCCGTTGGAGATATTGAAACTGGTCAAGGCGCTCTGCGAGGTGGGTCACACTTGCTCTGCTCCGGGCCAAATGCATCGATTCCGCTTATTGATCGAAATCGGTCAGTCTTGCTCGATCTCGCAATACGATTTGTCGTTGGGACTGCCCGATGAAGCTGAGAATGTCACGGTCCCTGAGTTGCGACAGGGCACGCGAGACCGTCTCCAGCGTCAGCCCCAGATAGTCGGCGATATCGCGACGGTTCATGGGAAGGCTCATGACTCCGGCCGCAGTCAAGCGGACGTCCATTTCGATCAAGAAAGCGGCGACTTTCTCGATTGCCGTTTTCCTCCCGAGCAACAGCATGTGAGTTTCGGCATGTTGAAGGCTGCCCGTGACGAGCCTGAGCACATTGTTCGTCGCGGTCGCGCCGCCGCATTCTTGCTCGACGACGTTCTGGCGATCGGTCAGACGGACATTCGTTTCGACAATCGCCTCGGCGGTAAATCTATGAACTACACCGTTCTCGACGCCGAAGATGTCACCGGGCAGATGAAAGGCCATGATCTGCCTGCGACCGTCAGCCAACAATTTATAGCTTCGAACCGCCCCGCTCTTGACCTGGTAAAGATATTGGATCGGCTCCGCCTCTCCGAAGATCTCGGTGCCACGCCGATATTTGAATTCACTGCAAAACACAGTGTGCCCGGCGAGCGCGTTCAATTCGCTCGAGCTTGGTCGTTGGGGCGGAATTTGTTGCTTCCTTACGAGCATTCGTTCATCCCCCCGCGTTGCGCGGAACCCAACTGAGGCTATGGGAGAATCCGGCAAGCAAGATTGAGGGAGATCAAATGCGATGTAGTGAGCGCAGCGTTGCTGGAGCAAGGCGAAGAGAAAAGCCGCCAGCTCTTGGGGCGCTGGCGGCCCATTGGGGGAAGTAGCTGTGTTCGCTACGCGGACGGTATGGACTAACGCGTGCGTCCTGACCGCTTGAGATCGGCGACCTTGAACCTGTTGCCGGCGGCCAGGCTGCTGCACAACCAGTGGGCCTTGTTTCGGTTTTCGCCCAGAAACGTCTTGGTTTCGACGCAGTCCAGGTAGGATTTGTGGGTGATGGTGTCTCGGCAGGTCGGCGAGAAAGGTCCGTACTCTATGTTGCCGCCCGACTCGCTGCATCCAACCCAGGGCTCCTTGCCCTGTGGGAAGCTTGATGCGCAGCCACCGTTGCAGCTGCTTGCAACTTTCTCCAGGCTGGCAATCCTGCCCATCACAGAACCCGGCGCATACGAAGGCGTGCGCGCGGCTGACGTTCGAGCTGTTGGCGCCGTCCGACGCAGCGCCGTCGTGTTTGCTTCCCGCTCCGACACGTGCGGCCTTGCCACCTGTTTCGGCGCGTCGACGGTGACAGGGGGAATCGTGGCGGCGGAGCCGGTTGGGATTTGCGACGCTGCCGGCGCGCACAGCAAGATTGTTGACAAGGCAGCGACGGCTGAAGGCACGACAAGGCTTGATGAGAATCTCATGACCATGTCCTTCCAGATCCGGGACGGAAATTCCGCCCGGCAAGTACACGGTAACATACATTTTGAGGTGGGCAACCGAGGGTTGATGAAACGCCTGCGGATGACTCACCGCGCAGAGCTCAGCTCTCGTGCCCCGGACGCGGCGCAGCAGTGCGTCCGGGACACGAGAGGGAGGGCAAAATAAAAACGGGGCCCGAGGGCCCCGTCAAAGTCTGTAACGTTCCGCGATCTGATTTGATCTTCTTACTTGATCTTGGCTTCGCGGAATTCGACGTGCTTGCGCGCCACGGGATCGTACTTCTTCTTGACCAGCTTGTCGGTCATGGTGCGCGAATTCTTCTTGGCGACGTAGTAGAAGCCGGTGTCGGCCGAGGACACGAGCTTGACCTTGATGGTGACCGCTTTGGCCATGTTCAGAACCTCAGGAATGAAGGGAATCTGGAGCCGGCCAAATGGCCCGCGTTGGCCGGCAACCTAGCCAGAAACCGCCTGATGTCAAGATTTTAGGGGTCGAAAACCGCGCAAATCGGCCCGATTACCCCTCGAAGAACCGGTTTTTCGGCCGCGGCAGTCCCAGATTCTCCCTCAAAGTGGGCCCTTCGTACTCTTTCCTGAAAATCCCGCGCCGCTGCAGCTCCGGGACCACCTTGTCGACGAAATCGTCGAGGCCGGCGGGCAGGAACGGGAACATGATGTTGAAGCCGTCCGAGCCGCGCCCGACCAGCCATTCCTCCATCTGGTCGGCAATGGTTTTGGCGGTGCCGACGAAGGATAGCCCGCCATAGCCGCCGACGCGTTGGGCGAGCTGGCGCACGGTGAGCTTGTCGCGCGCGGCGAGATCGACCATGCGCTGGCGGCCGCTCTTGCTGGCATTGGTCTCGGGGATTTCGGGGAGAGGGCCATCCGGATCGAAGCCGGAGGCATCCGTGCCGAGGACCACCGAGAGCGAGGCGATGGCGCTGTCGTAATGCACGCGGCTATCGAGCAGCGCGCGCTTCTCCCTGGCCTCGTCGACGCTGTCGCCGACCACGACGAAGGCGCCGGGGAGAATCTTGAGGTGTTCGGGGTCGCGGCCGATCTTCTCCATGCGGCCCTTGATGTCGGCATAAAGCTTTTGGCTGTCGGCGAGGCTGCCGCCGCCGGTGAAGACGGCTTCGGCGGTCTCTGCCGCAAGCTGCCTGCCGTCCTCGGAGGCGCCGGCCTGCACGATCAGCGGCCAGCCCTGCACCGGGCGAGCGATGTTGAGGGGACCGCGCACTTTCAGATATTTGCCCTGATGGTCGAGCACATGGATCTTCGCGGGATCGACGAACACGCCGTTTTCGACGTCGCGCACGAAGGCGTCGTCGGCGAAGGAATCCCACAGGCCGGTGACGACGTCGTAGAACTCGCGGGCGCGCTTGTAGCGCTCGGCGTGCTCCATGTGATCGTCGAGGCCGAAATTCAGCGCTGCATCCGGGTTCGAGGTGGTGACGATGTTCCAGCCCGCACGGCCGCCGCTGAGATGGTCGAGCGAGGCGAAGCGCCGCGCGACGTGATAGGGCTCGTCGAACGTGGTCGAGCCCGTTGCGATCAGGCCGATCCGCTCGGTGACGGCCGAGAGCGCCGACAACAGCGTGAAAGGTTCGAACGACGTGACCGTGTGGCTGCGCTTGAGCGCGTTGACCGGCATGTTCAGCACGGCGAGGTGATCGGCCATGAAGAAGGCGTCGAACTTGCCGGCCTCGAGCTTCTGGATCAGCGTCTTGATGCGGCCGAAGTTGAAATTGGCGTCCGGCCATGCCCCGGGATAGCGCCAGGCGCCGGTGTGGATGCTGATCGGGCGCATGAACGCGCCAAGCTTGAGTTGCCGTTGTGCCATCGCCCGGTGTCCGTTCTTGGTGTCGTTCCGGAAGACATAGGCATGCCGCGGAACTCCGCCATCGGGGGAGGCGGGAAGATTATTTTGTTTTTCGATGCGCTCTCAGCACATTCGCGTCATTCGCGGGGCGCGCACCAAGGCGCGAGCCGGACGGACAGATCAGCCCAAAATATCCTTCTGCATCTTGCCGCCGTAGAAATGGAAGAACGGCACCGGCGCATCGTGGCGCAAGGGGCCGGTGGCGAGGCGCGCGTCGAGCTCGTTGAGCACGTTGCGCGTCATCGGATGCAGATCGGCGAGCGGCTTCGAGCCGAGCTCGACCCAGACCAGTTCGACAAGCTCGGCATCGGCATGGATCACGCCGTCGACGCGATGGGTGATCGCGGAGGCGTCAGCCGTGAAGAAGCGCGTGTCGAACCGCTTGACGCGGCCGGGCGGGGTGATCGCGCGCGCGATCAGGAACAGGCTGGAAGGATCTGGCAAAAGGCCGGCATCCGCGAACGGCTTCCAGTTGCCGTCGAGCTTGGGTACCTTGCCCTCGACCTTGCGCCCGAGGCAGAGGCCGGTCTCCTCGCAGGCCTCGCGGATCGCGGCGATCGCCAGCGACTTCGCGCGGGAGGCCGGCGTCTTCGGACTGCCCCTGGCGAGATTGGCTTCCAGCTCGGCGGTGACGGGCGCCGCGCACGGCACGCGATAATCGTCCTTGTCGACACGGCCGCCGGGGAAGACGAACTTTCCGGGCATGAACACCACGTTGTCGTGGCGCTTGCCGACCAGGACTTTTGGAGTTGTGCTGCTGCGGTCGACCAGGATCAGTGTCGCCGCATCCCGCGGGCGGAAATAGGGATGGTGGTCCGCTTCCTTGCCCTCGTGGATTTTGGCCTTGTCGGCTGCCTGCGCCGTATCCGTCATGTCCTCACCCAAACTACTTTTGCTTTTTTGGCTTACACCGGTGGAATACCATCCGTCGGGTTCTCGTCAAACCCGTGCATGCGCAGAGCCCATTGCAATCCGACCACGGCTCCCTTCACCGGCTGCAGGAGTGCGAGCGAAGCGACGAAGGTGAAGGGCAGATAGGCCGCGAAGCTGATCCAGACCGGCGTGGTGTAGTTGGTCTCGATCCACAAAATACTCGGCACCACGATGTGACCGACGATGACGATGACGAGATAGGCGGGCAAATCGTCGGCGCGATGCGGCGTGAAGTCGAGGCCGCATTTTGAGCAATTGTCCGCTGTCTTCAGGAAGGCGCGGAACAGTTTTCCCTCGCCGCAGCGGGGGCAGCGGCCGCGAAAGCCGCGCCTCATCGCAGCAAAGACGTCGCGCTTCTCGACGAGGCCGGTCTCGCGGGTCCAGATCTTCGGGGCCGTGCTCACCATGCCTTGCCCTTCTGGCCCTTGCCCTTGCTTTTTCCTTTGGCCTTTTTCGCCCTGCCGGGCTTCGGCTTGTCCGGCTTGCGCTTCTTGTCGGGACTGCGCCCGGGATGGGCCTTGAACGAGGGGCGGCGTTGCGGACCGGATCCCCTGCGGCCCCGCGGCGCGGTCTCGCCGGACGATGACAGCAGCTCGAAGCGCAGCGCGCCTGCGATGGGAGCCGCTTCGATCAGGCGGACGTCGACGACATCGCCGAGCTGATGCATGGTGCCGCTGCGCGTGCCGACCAAGGCGTGGCGGCCCTCGTCATAGTTGAAATATTCCGTGCCGAGAGATCGGATCGGGATCAGGCCGTCGGCGCCAGTCTCGGCGAGCTTGACGAACAGGCCAGCGCGCGTAACGCCGGAGACGCGGCCCTGGAAGCTCGAACCGATGCGGTCGGCGAGGTGATGGGCGATCAGGCGGTCGACCGTCTCGCGCTCCGCCTTCATCGCGCGGCGCTCGGTCACCGAGATATGGGCTGCGACCTCGCCGAGAGTTTCCGGCGTCTCGGTGTCGGGCAGCGCGCCTTCGCCGAGGCCGAGCGCACGAACCAGTGCGCGGTGCACGACGAGGTCGGCATAGCGGCGGATCGGCGAGGTGAAATGCGCATAGCGGCGCAGGTTCAGGCCGAAATGACCGTAATTCTCCGAGGAATATTCGGCCTGCGCCTGGGCGCGCAGCACGACCTCGCTCACCAGCGGAAAGTGGTCGTGGCCTTCGAGCTGGGCCAGCACGCGGTTGAACAGAGCGGGGCGCAACGCGCCGCCCTTTGCGAACGGAACGTCCAGCGTGGCCAGGAATTCCGCTAGCGCGTGGACCTTTTCCAGTGTCGGCTCGTCATGCACGCGATAGATCAGCGGCAGCGATTTCTTCTCGAGCATCTCGGCCGCCGCGACATTGGCGAGGATCATGAACTCCTCGATCAGCTTGTGCGCGTCGAGCCTATCGGGCACGACGACGCGGTCGACCGTGCCATCGCTTTTCAACAGGATCTTGCGCTCGGGCAGATCGAGATTGAGCGGATCGCGCTCGTCTCGCGCGCGCTTGACGCAGGCATAGGCGGCATAGAGCGGCCTCAGGATCGGATCGAGCAGGGGGCCGGTGGTGTCGTCCGGCCTCCCGTCGATCGCGGCCTGCGCCTGCGCGTAACTCAGCTTGGCCGCGGAGCGCATCAGGATACGATGGAAGCTGTGCGAGCGTTTGCGCCCGTCCGGAGCGATGATCATCCGCACCGCGAGCGCGCCCCGCGGCTCGCCCGGCACCAGCGAGCACAGATTGTTGGAGATGCGCTCGGGCAGCATCGGCACGACGCGGTCGGGGAAATAGACCGAGTTGCCGCGATCGAGCGCGTCGCGGTCGAGCGCGGTGCCCGGCCGCACATAGAAGCTCACGTCGGCGATGGCGACATCGACGATGAAGCCGCCCTTGTTGTTGGGATCGGGATCCGGCTGGGCGTGCACCGCGTCGTCGTGATCCTTGGCATCTGGGGGATCGATGGTGACGAGCGGCACGTCGCGCCAGTCCTCGCGCCCCTTCAAATTGGCCGGCTCCGCCGCTTCGGCCTCGCGCTCTGCCGCGGGGCGGAATTGCAAGGGGATGTCGTGCGCGTAGATCGCGATCAGGCTGATCGCCTTCTCCGACTTGACCGAGCCGAGCTTCTCCTTGACGCGGCCTGACGCCAGCCCAAAGCCGCGCGAGCGGATGATGTCGACGCTGACGAGATCGCCGTCCTGCGCGCCGTGGGTCTCGGTCGAGGCGATGTTCAGCTCGCGGTCGGCGGACTTCTTGTCGACGGGAATGATCCGTCCGCCGCCTTCGGGCAGGCTGCGGAAGACGCCGAGGATGCGGCTCTTGGTCTTGTCGAAGACCTTGATGATGTGGCCGCGATAGGCCGGGCCTTCTGTCTCATCCGAGCGCTCGATGCGCAGCAGCGCGCGATCGCCGACGCCGGCCGCGGTGCCGGGCTTGGGCCGGCGCGGCATCGTGATGAGGATCTTTGGCGGTTCGCCGCTTTCGACCTCGTCCCATTCGGTCGGGGAGGCGACGAGCTCGCCGTCGGCGTCGCGGCCGGTGATGTCGGCGACCAGCGTCGGCGGCAGGCTGTCCGGTTCGGAAATCGTGTGGCGCTTTTTCTTGACGAGGCCGTCGTCGGCGAGCTCGCGCAGCATGCGCTTGAGCTCGACGCGATCGGCGTTCTTCAGGCCGAACTCGCGCGCAATTTCGCGGGTTCCGACCTTTCCGGGATTTGCCTTGATGAAGGCGACGATGGCTGCCCGGTCGGGAAAGCCACGGTCATTCTTGCGTTTCACTTAACCTCTATTTGGTGCCGGCACTTTTCTTGGCCGGAGCTTTGGCGCCAGCTGCCTTGGTCGGCGACGTTTTGGCCGACGACGACACGGCGGCGCGCGCCTTGCTGGTGGATTCGGATTTTGGTTTGGCCGCCTTCTTCGCGGCCGGCTTTTTGGTTTTTGGCGCGGCGTCATCGCCGTCGGCGGCCTTGGCCGCAGCCTTCTTGGCCTTGGCGGGCTTCGCCGCCTTCTTCGGCTTCTTGCCGCCGCCCTTGGCCGCGCGCTCGTCGATCAGCGCGATCGCCTGCGGCAGCGTGATGGCATCTTTCTCGATGTCGCTCGGGATCGTCGCATTGACGCCGCCGGCCGTGACATAGGCGCCGTAGCGGCCGCCCTTCACCGTGACGGTGCCGAGGGTGGGATGATCGCCGATCGCCTTGCCGGGATCGGCGCCGAAGCGTCGGCTCGGGCCCTTGGCGATCTTCTCCGCGATCAGCGTCACCGCGCGGTTTATGCCGATGTCGAACACTTCGTCGCCGGCCTCGAGGCTGGCATAGGTCTTCTCGTGCTTCACGAACGGCCCGAAGCGGCCGAGACCTGCGGTGATCGGCTCACCGGTTTCCGGATGCTTGCCGATCTCGCGCGGCAGCGACAGCAGCTTGAGCGCGAGATCGAGCTCGACATCTCCAGGGGAAGTCCCCTTCGGAATGCCCGCGCGCCTGGGCTTCTCGCCCTCCGCATAATCCTTCTGCTCGCCGAGCTGGATGTAGGGGCCGAACCGGCCGGCCTTGACCCAGACATCGCGACCCGTATCAGGGTCCTGGCCGAGCGAACGGTCAGCGGTGGCCTCGCCGTCGGCGGCGAGCTGACGGGTGTAGCGGCATTCCGGATAGTTCGAGCAGCCGACGAAGGCGCCGAACTTGCCGGCCTTGAGATTGAGCCGTCCGTTGCCGCAGCTCGGGCATTGCCTGATGTCGCCGCCATCGGTGCGGGGCGGGTAGATGTGCTGTCCGAGCATGTCGTCGAGCACGTCCAGCACCTGCGCCACGCGCAGATCCTTGATCTCGTCGACCGCGCCGATGAAGCCGGTCCAGAAATCCTTCAGCACCTGCTGCCAGGAGATCTCGTTGTTGGAGATGCGGTCGAGCTGCTCTTCCAGATTAGCGGTGAAGTCGTATTCGACGTAGCGGGCAAAGAAGCTTTCGAGGAACGCGACCACGACACGGCCCTTGTCCTCGCCGTGCAGGCGCTTCTTCTCGAGCTTGACGTAGCCGCGGTCCTTGAGGACCTGGAGGATCGAGGCATAGGTCGAGGGCCGGCCGATGCCGAGCTCTTCCATGCGCTTGACCAGCGAGGCCTCGGAGAAGCGCGGCGGCGGCTCGGTGAAGTGCTGGGTGACGGCGAGCGACTGCCGCTTCAGCGCGTCGTTCGGGCTCATCGCGGGCAGGCGGCGGGAATCCTCGTCCTCCTCGTCGTCGCGGCCTTCCTGATACAGTGCGAGGAAGCCGTCGAACTTGACGACCTGGCCGGTGGCGCGCAGGTCCAGCGTGCGGCCGCCGACCTTCGCCGTGATGTCGACCGTGGTGCGTTCCAGCTCGGCCGATTCCATCTGGCTCGCGATGGTGCGCTTCCAGATCAGTTCATAGAGTCTCGCCTGATCGGACTCGAGCTTGCGGCTCATGCTGTCGGGACGCCGCGACATGTCGGTCGGCCGGATCGCTTCGTGGGCTTCCTGGGCGTTCTTGGCCTTGGCCTGGTACTGGCGCGGCGCGTCCGGCACATAGGCGTTGCCGTAATCCTCGCCGATCACCTTGCGTGCCTGGGTGATCGCGGACGGATCGATCTGCACGCCGTCGGTACGCATATAAGTAATGAGTCCGGTGGTCTCGCCGCCGATGTCGATGCCTTCATAGAGCCGCTGCGCGATGCGCATGGTGTGCGCCGGCGCAAAGCCGTATTTGCGGCTGGCTTCCTGCTGCAGCGTCGAGGTGGTGAAGGGCGCCTGCGGATTGCGCCGGGCCGGCTTGGCATCGACCGTGGTCACGGCGTAGCTGGCGGCTTCCAGCGCCTTCTTGAAGTCCTCGGCTTCCGCGCCGGTGCCGATGTCGAGGCGCTGGATCTTCTTGCCGTCGGCGCCGACGAGACGTGCCTCAAAGGCGTCGCCGCGCGGCGTCAGCAGGGTCGCGATCAGCGACCAATACTCGCGCGCAACGAACTTTTCGATCTCGAGCTCTCGGTCGCAGACCAGCCGCAGCGCCACCGATTGCACGCGGCCCGCCGAGCGGGCGCCCGGCAGCTTGCGCCACAGCACGGGGGAGAGGGTGAAGCCGACCAGATAGTCCAGCGCGCGGCGCGCCATATAGGCGTCGACCAGCGCACCATCGATCTGGCGCGGATTCTTCATCGCGTCCGTGACCGCCTGCTTGGTGATGGCGTTGAACACCACGCGCTCGATCTTGTGGTCCTTGATCGCGCGCTTCTCTTTCAGGACCTCCAGCACGTGCCAGGAGATGGCCTCGCCCTCGCGATCAGGGTCGGTGGCGAGAATCAGGCGGTCAGCGTTCTTGAGGGACTTGGCAATGTCGTTGAGCCGGCCGGCCGCCTTGGGGTCGATCTCCCAGATCATCTTGAAATTGGCGTCGGGATCGACGGAGCCGTTCTTCGCGGGCAAGTCGCGGACATGGCCAAACGAGGCCAGAACCTCGTAGGACGAGCCCAAATACTTGTTGATCGTCTTGGCTTTCGCCGGCGACTCCACAATGACGATATTCATGTAGTTCCAGTAACTTATGGGGAAATTTGGGGCCGAATTCGATGAGATTCGGGTCGGCCCTTTCGTCCCGAACATGGGTGGTGAGGCCGTCGCTGTCAAATCGAGGGGTGTTGAAAGCCATTCCGATGGGAAAAGTTTCATATCGAGAAAGTTGCAAAATACCACCTTTGAGTTGCGGTCGATGTGGGCGTAATGCTTCTGCGGGGCATGGATTCGGGTGGGGCTGGTGACTAAGCCAGGAAAGAAACGGGCGGGCGCCGCATCGCGCGCGGCGGGAGGTTGGCGTCACGAGGAACCGGGGGAGGGCGGCGTCGAGGAGGCGGTCGCCTTCATCGCCGAGCAGGTCGGGGCACTGCGCAAGCTCGCCGAGCGGCACAAGCTCGACGTGCTGCATTATCTCCTGGGAATGACCAAGCTCGAGGCCGACGAGCATCTGCGGCTGCGGAGCAAGCGCAGGCTGTCGTAGCGGCACCGGCCAGTATCAGACCCGTCATCCCCGCGCGAGCGCGTAGCGCTCGTCGCTGGAGGCGTGAGTGGCCTCGAAGGATGAGCGGCCGGGATGCAGCCGGGCCGTCGTCCTTCGAGGCTCGCCCTGCTTTGCAGGACGAGCACCTCAGGATGACGGCGAGAGACGGGAGCACGCTGCACCAAAGTTGTCATTGCGAGCGCAGCGAAGCAATCCAGAATCCCACCGCGGAAAGACTCTGGATTGCTTCGCTGCGCTCGCAATGACGGTTGGGGTGGCGGTGTATCCTTATCCCGCCGACCGCCGGCGCGGCGCCGGACGCGGCTTCAGCATCGTATCCGCGGTACTGAGCAATCGCCCATCCTCGGCGCGTAGTTCGAGCTTCTTCACCGGTCGGCCTTTGGCGCGGTCGACCAGGATGGTCGCGATCTCCGACGGCCGATCGTCGAATTCCTCGCTCCATTGCCGCAGGGCCACCAGGATCGGGAAAGTGCCGCGGCCCTTTTCCGTCAACACATATTCCTGGTAGGCGCTGCCGTCGGAGGCGGGGGCCGTGGTCAGGATGCCGTGGTCGACCAGCGCGCGCAGCCGGGCCGACAAGATGTTCTTGGCCATGCCGAGCTTGCTCTGAAACTCGCCGAAGCGGCGCAGGCCGAACAGCGCCTCGCGGATGATCAGCAGCGACCACCAGTCGCCGATCGCTTCCAGCGAGCGTGCGATCGGGCAGGCATCGCCCTCGAAGCTCGTCCTTTTCACCATGGTCCGGTCCTTTCGCGATCGCACGGCCTTGTCGCCGATCACGCGCTCGTGTGGTTGCATCATAAAACCAGATGGCCTAGATGGCAATCATCGTTTTATGATGCAACCACTGGAGGCGAACGTGAGACTGAAGAACAAGACGGCCCTGATCACCGGCGGCAATAGCGGCATTGGACTGGCAACGGCAAAGCTGTTCGTGGCCGAGGGCGCCAAGGTGGTGATCACCGGACGCAACAAGGAGACGCTCGAGGCGGCCGCGAAAGAGCTCGGGCCGAACGCGCTCGCGCTGGCGGCCGACGCCACCGACATTGCCGCGACCGAAGCCGCGATCAAGAAGGGCGCCGAAAAGTTCGGCAAGTTCGACATCGTGTTCGCCAATGCCGGCATCGCCGGCGGGACGCCGCTGGGTTCGGCCACGCTGGAGGTTTTCGAGAAGGTCATCAGCACCAATCTGACCGGCGTGTTCTTCACCGTGCAGTCCGCGCTGCCTTATCTCAACGACAACGCCTCGATCATCCTCAGCGGCTCGGTGATCTCCGTGCTCGGCATTCCCGGCTATTCGGCGTATGGCGCCGCCAAGGCCGGCGTGCGGGCAATGGCGCGGATCATGGCCTCGGAGCTGTCGCCGCGGGGCATTCGCGTCAACGTGGTCGCGCCCGGTGCGATCCGCACGCCGATCTGGGGACCTGCGACTGCCACACCGGAAGCCGAGAAGGCATTCGAGAAGCGGATCGCGCTGACGACGCCGCTGGGGCGCATTGGTGAAACAGATCACGTGGCGAAGACGGTGCTGTTCCTCGCCTCCGACGATTCCGCGCATGTGCAGGGCGAGGAAATCTTCGTCGACGGCGGCGCGGTGGCCTCTCCAAGCGGCGCGCCGATCTATCGCGGCTGATCAATTGAAGTGAAAATTGAATCGGTCGGCGCACGCAACCGGTTGCGCCGGCCGGTTCCCACGCCTCGCGAGCTGTATTTTCTGAACCTTGCGTGAGGCGTTGAACCTTCGCTTGGGCTGCCAAGACCCTTTTATGGGCAGGGGTCGCGAAGACTCATTTTCAAGGGAGCCCGATATGCCAAAGGCAGCTCGTATTATTTCCCCGATTTCAGCACCGCGTATTTACACCGAAAACTCCGCCATTCCCGCCAAGCGTTCCGACACTTCCGAATTCATCGGGGTCGCTCTTTTTGCCGGCATTGGCCTGTTCGTCTCGCTCGTCGCCGTCATCCTCGGCATTCAGGGCGCCTGGTTTTAGCTTCGCCGATCGCGCACCCGTCGATCAGCCGCCGCAGGCGATGTTGCGGCGGCTGACGATGTGCGCGCTGGCTCAGGCCGCGCGCAGGGCGGTTGCCGCCTCGAGCGCGCTTGCGAGCGACTTCTCGCGATGCTCCGGCCCGACCTGGATTCCATCGGCGCTGATGAATTCGGGATGATGGATGCCCATGAAGCCGAACACGCCGCGCAGATAGCTTTCGAGGTGCTCCAGCGACGCGGCGGGCGAGCCTGCGCCGTAATAGCCCCCGCGCGAGATCGCGAAGATCACGCGCTTGGCGCCGGCAAGGCCCTGCGGTCCGTTCGCGCCGTAGCTGAATGTCTTCCCCGCCACCAGGACCCGGTCGATCCAGGCCTTGAGCTGGCTGGGAATCGTGAAATTGTACATGGGCGCCCCGATCACGACGATGTCGGCGGCCAGGAATTCGTCAAGCGCGGCCTTGCTGGCGGCGAGGTCGGGGCCGAGTTCCGCCGGCGCGGGCGCGCCTTGCGCGGCCGCCAGATGCGAGCCGGAGAGATGGGCGAGCGGGCTCTGCGTCAGGTCGCGATAGACGATGTCGAGAGATGGCGTCGTCTGCCTGAGACGGTCGACGATGGCGGCGGAGACCTGCCGGGAAACGGAGTGGGGGCCGAGCACGCTGGAGTCGATGTGGAGGAGTTTCATTCGGGGTCACCCTGGTATAAGTTTGTAACCAGAGCTACATGAGTGACTATTGAAATCCCCGCAAGAACGCACCTTTTTGAGCCATGGGCACATCCTTGAAACCTGCGCACATCGATTTGACTGCGACGCCGATGCCGGATCGCGACCACGCGGACTGCCGTGGCGTCGCCTCGATCCTCGCGCGCGTGGGCGACAAATGGAGCGTGTTCGTCATCATGATGCTGAGTGATGGACCCAAGCGCTTCAACGAGCTCAAGCGCATGATCAACGGCATCTCACAGCGGATGCTGACCTTGACGCTGCGCGGGCTCGAACGTGACGGTCTGGTCACCCGCACGATCTTCCCGACCATTCCGCCGCGCGTCGATTACGAGCTGACCGATCTCGGCCGCGGCCTGCAACAGCCGGTGAAGGCACTCGGCGAATGGGCGATCACGCATCAGGAGCAGATCGCCTCGGCGCGCACGCGCTTCGACGAGCGGAACACTCCTTAAAGCAGCGAGACCAAGCCGCCGCCGTGGCGTTCGAGCCGGCCGGCGAGCTCGAGCTCCAAGAGCACGGTGCGCACGATGGCAGGCGAGGCGCCGGACATCCGCACGAGATCATCGATCGTGACAGGGGCAGGGCCGAGCAGGCCGGTGATCTGATCGCGGTCGTGTCCTTGCGGATCGCTTTCGAACGGCTCGCTGTCGGGCTCGCTCGCGGTGCGCATCAGCGGCCGCTCCATGATCGGTGCGACCGCGTCGACGACGTCGGCGGCTTCGGTGACGAGCGTCGCGCCCTGCTTGATCAGATCGTTGGTGCCCGCGGCGCGCGGATCGAGCGGCGAGCCCGGCACCGCGAACACTTCGCGTCCCTGTTCGGCGGCCATGCGCGCGGTGATCAGCGAGCCCGAGCGGTGCGCCGCCTCCACCACGACCACGCCGAGCGCGGCGCCCGAGATCAGCCGGTTGCGGCGGGGGAAGTCGCGGGCGCGCGGCTCGTGGCCGAGCGGCATCTCGGAGATCGCGGCACCCTTGCGGTCGAGGATCGAGGCCAGCAGATCGCCATGCTCCGGCGGATAGATGCAGTCATGGCCGCCGGCGAGCACGGCGATGGTCCCGCTCTCGACGCTGGCGCGGTGCGCGGCCTGGTCGACGCCGCGGGCGAGGCCGGAGATGACGACGAAGCCGGCTTCGCCAAGCTCGCGGGCGAGCTGACCGGCAATTTCAAGCCGGCACCGGAGGCGTTGCGCGAGCCGACGATCGCGATCATCGGCCGCATCAGCGTCGCAGTGTCGCCGCGCACGGCGAGCAGCGGCGGCGCATCGTCGAGCGTTGTCAGCCGGGCCGGATAGCCGTCCTCGCCGGGGGCGAGCCAGGCAATACCGAACTTGCGGCTCGCGGCGAGCTCGGCTTTCGCCTCGTCGGCGCTACAGATGCGCGCCGATCGCTGCGCGCCGCCGCGGCGTGCGAGATCCGGCAGCCGCTCCAGCGCTGCGCGCGCCGTGCCGAAATGATCGACCAGCGACCGGAAAGTGCGCGGCCCGACATTGTCGGACCGGATCAGCCGCAGGCGGTCGACCCTGTCGGCCTCGGTCAGCTCCACGCTTGGATTGATGGCGTCCACGGCGGCTCCTTGCAGGCGCAGCATGGAACAACCTGAGGGCGTTGCGCAACAGGGGTGCCCTTGTTTTTGTCGCCCCAATCATGGACGGAGGAGGAGAAGTCGGCGCTACTATTCGATGACCTCGTCCGCGCGCACCTGCATCGACTGCGGTATCTCGAGGCCCAGCGTCTTGGCGGTCTTCAGGTTGATGACCGTCCTAAACAGGGTCGGCTGCTCAATCGGGATGTTGGCCGGGTTGGCGCCCTTCAATATCTTGTCGACGAAAACAGCGGCACCGCGAAACATGGCGGTGAAATCCACCCCGTACCCGAGCAGCGCGCCCGCCCGGGATGCGACGACGGGTGCGGCAATCGACGGCACGCGGCACTTGTCGACAATCGCGGCGACCAATGACGAGTTGGTGACAAACGCATTGGCGTCGGTGACCACGAGACCGTCCATAGCGGTGGAGCCGACGATGGCCAATGCGTCGTCGAGGTCGCCGGGGATGCCAACCTCGATCGGTCGCAACTCCACCTTCATTGCCGACGCGGCGGTCGCCATGGCACTGATTGTGCCGTTATTCAGGGGGTTGCCTCGTTGCATGAGCACCCCTACGCGGGTCATCGAAGGAGCTATGCTCGCAAGCACCTCTAACCGCTTGGCAGCTAATTCTGTGAGGAAAAAGGTTTGTCCCGTCGTGTTGCCGCCGGGATGAGCCATGCTGGCCGCGAGGCCCAAGGTCACCAGATCGGGGCCCACGATCATCACGGTCGGAACTGTGGTCGTCGCACGGTGCGCGGCGAGAATCCCTGGAAATGTGGCTGTCACGAGAACGTCGACGCCGAGCGCGACCAGTTCAGCAGCCAGCGCAGGAAGCCGGTTGTCGTCGCCGTCGGCGTCGCGATATTCAACGTGAACATTCTCGCCCTCAACCCAACCGAGACCGCGAAGCGCCACGAGGAATGCGTCGACCTCCGAATTTCGCGGTGGCGGCAGGAAAAGGCCGACCCGCGGGATGCGCTTGCCTTGCTGAGCGCGCGCCACCGTGGCCCAGGCCAATGCCCCGCCAGAGAAAGTGATGAATGCGCGTCGTTCCATGCCACGTTTGATCGCTGTTACTCCGGCGGAAAGGCCGCATTTTTCGACATTGGTCCAACCAGGTCAATGACCAGGTCGAGTCACAGGGCATGATGGCTGAGTGGTGCACTCAGGTCTGCTTGCGCAACCACCTTGCGATGCTAAAAGCAAGGCCCATACCAAGGGGCTTGCCATGATCTCACTCGCCGACCTCCAGCGCCGCATCGAAGCGGGCGAGCTTTCGCCTGAGGCCGCCATCGCGCAATCGCACGCGGCCATCGAGGCCAGGGAGCAGGAGGTCCACGCCTTCGTCCGTCACGACAAGTCTGCAAAGGCGCAAGCCTCCGGCCCGCTGCGCGGCATTGCGGTCGGAATCAAGGACATCATCGACACCGCCAATATGCCGACCGAGATGGGCTCGGAGATCTATCGCGGCTGGCAGCCGCGCGCGGACGCGCCTGTTGTGATGATGCTGAAGCGGGCGGGCGCCACCGTGATCGGCAAGACCACGACCACGGCGTTCGCCTCACGCGATCCGACCCCGACGCTCAATCCGCATAATCTCGGCCATACGCCGGGCGGCTCGTCCTCAGGCTCGGCCGCCGCCGTCGGTGCCGGCATGATCCCGCTGGCGCTGGGTACCCAGACCGGCGGTTCGGTGATCCGGCCTGCGGCCTATTGCGGGACCGCCGCGATCAAGCCGTCGTTCCGGATGCTGCCGACCGTCGGCGTCAAATGCTATTCGTGGGCGCTCGACACGGTCGGCCTGTTCGGCGCGCGCGCGGAAGATCTCGCGCGCGGACTGCTCGCGATGACCGGCCGCACCGAATTCGCCGGAATCGTCCCGGCGAAGGCGCCGCGCATCGGCGTGGTCAGGCAGGAGTTCGCCGGTGCGGTGGAGCCGGCCGCCGAGGAAGGGCTGCAAGCCGCGATCAAGGCCGCCGAGAAGGCTGGCGCCAGCGTGAAGACGATCGATCTGCCGCAGGCGGTGCAGGAGGCCTGGCGCATCCACCCGATCATCCAGGATTTTGAGGCGCATCGCGCGCTCGCCTGGGAATTTTCCGAACGTCACGACGAGATCGCGCCGATGCTGCGCGCCAGTCTCGATGCGACGGTCGGTCTCACACCCAAGGACTACGACGATGCACGCCGGATCAGCCGCCGTGGCCGCCGCGAGCTTGGCGAATTGTTCGAGGGGTTCGACGTGCTGCTCACCTATTCGGCGCCGGGCACGCCGCCGGCCAAGGAGCTCGCGAGCACCGGCGACCCCCGCTACAACCGGCTCTGGACGTTGATGGGCAACCCTTGCGTCAACGTGCCGGTGCTCAAGGCCAACGGCCTGCCGATCGGCGTGCAGGTGATCGCGCGCTTCGGCAACGACGCGCATGCGCTGGCGACGGCGTGGTTCCTGGAGCAGGCGCTGGCGAAATCAGGCTAGCACAGGTTCGAGGGCAACGATGCGCTGGCCGGATGCGGCCGGCGCTGCACTGTGATCTGCATCTTGCCCGAGCCAGCGCCCGGCGGCCTCGCGGCCGCTGCGGTGAAGCGCGCGAATGAAGCCGCGGCCGAGATCGGTGGACGAGCGCTGCGCCAGGCCGTCGACGAAATCCTCTGCGGCGATCCTGGAAAGGCGCAACGACGATGCGGCCTGCGACTGCGCCCATTCCATCGCCGCGATCTCGGCATTGAGGGCGGCGTTGGCCGCGATCTGGTCCAGCCTGCGGTCGATCGCGGCGAGCGTGATCGGCACGTAGCTGTCCCGCGCTGGCGTGACCTGGACCAGCAGGATTTCGCTGCTCGTCGTGTCCTGCACGAGCCGCAGCAGGGGCGGATTGCCGCCGAGGCCGCCGTCCCAATAAGCCTCGCCGTCGATCTCCACCGCGCAATGAACCAGCGGTGGACAGGTCGAGGCCAGCGCGACGTCGGCGGTAACAGCGTCATTGCGAAAGATCTGCTGCTGTCCGTCGCGGATCCGCGTCGCCGCGATCAGCAGCTTGGGGCAGCGCGCGTCGCGCAAGGCGGAAAAGTTGATGTCGCGCGACAGCGCCTGGCGCAGCGGATCGAGATCGAACGGATCGAACTGGCCGGAGCGCAGCGTTGGACCGAACGCGACCGAGCTTCCCGCCGGCGAGAAGCCGCCGATCAGCATCAGCGATCGGAACGAGGCCTCGTGCATCAGCCGGATCCAGAACCGGTTCAGCCGCGCGCGCGCGCCTTCACGGCCGCCCTCGGCGAAACCGGAAGCGAGCAGCAGCGCGTTGATCGCGCCGGCACTGGCGCCGCTGATGTTGTCGATCGCGATGGATGGCTCTTCGAGGAGACGCTCCAGCACGCCCCACGTGAAGGCGGCGAAGGTGCCGCCGCCCTGAAGGGCCAGTGACAATTTTCGCGGCGGCCATTGTCCCGGCGCCCGATCGTGCGTGATGGCGGCGGCCGTAACAGTTTCGACCGGTTTCAGCGCTTCGACGATCGGATCGGGCTCGCGCGGTGGTGGCGAGACGGAAGCAGGCGCTGGTGCGACAAGCGGCGAGGGAACATCGGACCAGATGTCCGTTGTCGAGAGCAGCCGGCTTGCCGCGGTGCAGGCAGCACCTTGCAAATCGCCATCGTCTTGCGCGCTGACAATCTTCTCGCTCATTCTGAGCAACCGCGTAGAGCCATGCCCACGATCAGGGCCAAGCCAGGAACCCGTTCGTCCATACAGCCGTGATTCGGCTGCAAGTTGCGAACATCATTTGCGATATAATGCAGAAGGGGTGCCGCGGTATCCGTGGATTCCCGGCTTATGCCTTCTCGCCGATCCGGCTTTCCTTGCCCGATTGCAGCCGCTTGATGTTCTCGCGATGAGCGTAGAACAGCAGCAGCGTTAACACCGCCCCGAGCGCCGCGAGTGCGGGCTGGCCGAACCACAACAGGAACAGCGGGGTGATGAACGAGGCGACCAGGGCCGAGAGCGAGGAATAGCGGGCGGTGAAGGCGGTCGCCAACCAGAGCAGGCAGAACACAACAGCGGCCGGCCAGAACAGCCCGAGCATGACGCCGATATAGACGGCGACACCCTTGCCGCCGCGGAACTTGAGCCAGATCGGAAAGAGATGGCCGAGGAATGCGCCGAGCCCGGCCAGCATCGCGGCGTTGGGACCGGCGATGTAGCCGGCGATTACCACCGCCACGGTGCCCTTGAGCGCGTCGAGCAGCAGGGTCGCCGCGGCCAGGCTCTTCCGTCCGGTGCGCAGCACATTGGTGGCGCCGATGCTGCCCGAGCCGATCGAGCGAATATCCTGCGTGCCGGCGAGCCTGGTCAGGATCAGTCCGAACGGAATCGAGCCGAGCAAATATCCGATGACGAAAGCCACCGGCAGAAACAATTCAAGCGCCATGTCTGCAAATTCCCTGTCTGCAAATTCCCTGGCTGCAGCTCCGCATGTCAGACATGCTCGTATACCGTCCGTCCGCCGACAATGGTGCGCACCACGCGGCCTGTAAAGCGGGCCTCGTCGAACGGGGTGTTCTTGCAGGGCGATTTGAGGTCGGCGGGATCGACCACCCAGGGCACATCGGGGTCGATCACGATGACGTCGGCCGGGCTGCCTGGACGCAGGGTTCCGCCAGGCAAGCCCAGGATCTCGGCCGGCCGCGTCGACATCGCCCGGATCAGCGTCTTGAGGTCCAGCTCGTCATTGTGCACGAGGCGAAGGCCCGCCGGGAGCATGGTCTCCAGCCCAATAGCGCCGGGGGCTGCTTCCGCGAAAGGCAGACGCTTGACCTCGACGTCCTGCGGATTGTGGTCGGACATGATGACGTCGATCAGGCCGGAGGCGACGGCTGCGACCAGCGCGCGACGGTCGTCCTCGGTGCGCAGCGGCGGCGACAGCTTCAGGAACGAACGGTAAGGGCCGATGTCGTTCTCGTTCAGCGCAAGGTGGTTGATCGAGGCCGAGGCGGTCACGGCGAGGCCGGCGTCGCGGGCGCGCCGGAGGACGTCGAGCGATTCGATGCAGGTCAGCGAGGCCGCGTGATAGCGGCCGCCGGTGAGCGCGACCAGGCGCATGTCGCGCTCGAGCATCACGGCCTCCGCCGCGTTCGGGATACCCATCAGTCCGAGCCGCGACGCGAACTCGCCCTCGTTCATCACGCCTTCGCCGACGAGGTTGGGATCCTCGGTGTAGTGCACGATCAGCGCGTCGAAATCGCGCGCGTAGGTCAGCGCGCGGCGCATCACCTGCGCATTGGTCACGCTTTTGTCGCTGTCGCTGAAGGCGATCGCGCCGGCTGCCTTGAGAAGGCCGAACTCGGTCATCTCCTCGCCGTGCATGCCTTTGGTGAGCGCAGCCATCGGCTGGATGTTGACGATCGCGGTGTCGCGGGCGCGGCGCATCACGAAGTCGACGGTCGCCGAATTGTCGATGACGGGCGACGTGTCGGGCTGGCAGATGATGGTGGTGATGCCGCCGGTCGCAGCCGCTTGGCTCGCGGAGGCAAAGGTCTCGCGATGGCTGAAGCCGGGCTCGCCGACGAAGGCGCGCATGTCGATCAGGCCGGGTGCGACGATCTTGCCGGCGCAGTTGACGACGTCGGTGCCCTCGGGGACGCCGGCAGCGCCAATGCCGCGGCGGGTCTCCCGGATGATGCCGTCGGCAATGAGGACATCGCCGGGGCCATCGAAATCCCTGCTGGGGTCGACGACGCGGGCGTTGGCGAGCAGGATGGGTCGGCGATCGGTCAACATGAGCATCACGCGTTCGGCAGGTTGCGGGCGAGCGCTTCCAGCACCGCCATGCGCACAGCCACGCCCATTTCCACCTGTTCGCGGATCAGGGACTGCGCGCCGTCAGCGACCGCAGTGTCGATCTCGACACCGCGGTTCATGGGGCCGGGATGCATGACGAGGGCGTCGGGCTTGGCGTAGGCGAGCTTCTTCTGGTCCAGCCCGAAATAATGGAAATACTCGGAGGTCGACGGCACGAAGGAGCCGTTCATGCGTTCGCGCTGAAGCCGCAACATCATGACGATGTCGGCGCCGTTGAGCCCCTCGCGCATGTCGCGCGCGACCTCGACGCCCATCCGCTCGATGCCGGGCGGCAGCAGCGTGGAGGGGCCGACGACGCGGACGCGGGCGCCCATCGCGTTGAGCAGGATGATGTTGGAGCGGGCGACGCGCGAATGCAGCACGTCGCCGCAGATCGCGACCACGAGGCCTTCGAGCCGGCCCTTGTTGCGGCGGATGGTCAGCGCATCGAGCAGGGCTTGTGTCGGATGCTCATGCGCGCCGTCGCCGGCATTGATCACGGAACCGTCGACCTTGCGGGCCAGCAGTTCCACCGCGCCGGAGGCGTGATGGCGCACCACCAGGATATCCGGGTGCATGGCGTTGAGCGTCATGGCGGTGTCGACCAGCGTCTCGCCCTTTTTAATGGACGAGGAGGACACCGACATGTTCATGACGTCGGCGCCCAGCCGTTTGCCGGCGAGCTCGAACGAGGATTGGGTCCGGGTGGAAGCCTCGAAGAAGAGGTTCACCTGCGTCCGTCCACGCAGGACGGTGCGCTTCTTGTCAACCTGGCGGTTGAGCTCGACATATTCTTCCGACAGGTCGAGGAGGCCGGTGATGTCGGCCGCGGAAAGGCCCTCGATGCCCAGCAAATGCCGGTGGCCGAGGACGAAGGTCGATTTCGATGTCATTAAAGCGAGAGCTATAGGCGGGGATGGCTGGGGGGGCAAGGGCCAAAGCCGGGGCGGGGAGTTATCCCCCGATCTGTCGGTCTCTTGCCGTCATTCCGGGGCGATGCGAACCATCGAACCTGGAATCTCGAGATTCCGGGTTCGCCCTTCGGGCGCCCCGGAATGACAGGGGAGAACGAATGCGCTTCGTTAGACCAATTTTGATTTCATTTCTCGCGATCACTTCATTCGTGCCAGCCCACGCCCAATCGCTTCCCGGCGGTTTCGTCTATTTGCACGACATCGACCCCGGCATCATCCAGGACATCCGCTACGCCACCTGGAACAATTTCGTCGGCCGTCGGCTCGCCGGCTACGGCGCCGGCGAATGCGTGGTGAAGCGGGAGGTGGGTCTGCGGCTGAAGGCGGTCCAGCTGGAACTGGCGACGCAAAATCTCTCGCTGAAGATGTTCGACTGCTACCGGCCGGCACGGGCCTCGCTCGACATGGTCAGGTGGTCGCAGAACGGCCACGAGACGGCCGCCGAGCGGCGTTACAATCCGAAAATTCCCAAGACCGAGCTGTTCCGCCTCGGCTACATCGCAAGCCGCTCGCAGCATTCGACGGGCGCGGCGCTCGATCTCACGCTGGTCGATCTCAAAGCCGACAATTCGGGCAAATACGACCCATCCAAGGCCTACGCCGACTGTACCGCGCCGGTCGAGGCGCGATTGCCGGAGGGCAGTGTCGACATGGGCACGGGTTACGATTGCACCGACATGAAAGGGCACACCGCCGCGCCGTCGATCAGTCCGGAGCAGCGCGCCTGGCGCAAGCGGCTCGTCGCTGCGATGGCGAGGCAAGGCTTTGTGAACTATGCGAAAGAGTGGTGGCACTTTTCCCTGCCGGGGGCGGGCGGGGCGGCCTATGATTTCCCGATTCCGCCGCGGACGAAGTAGATCGCAATCCGACCAGCCCGGAATGCTTCCCCAATGAAAGCGCTTTGATGGACTCGCTCAATCCCGATCATCCGCCGTTGACCGTGACGCCTGCGCACGAGGCGCCGCGCGTCTGGAAGTTTTGGGGCACGGCGATATGGGGCATAGTCATTTTCGCTGCGATGTTCGTCGGGCAGATCAGCGCCATGGTTCTGCTGGTGGTGCAGCGTGGCCTGCCGATGGACCTCGCCTCGCTTCAGCTCGTCGGCGGCGAGCCGCAGGCGCTTGCGCTGTCGGTGATCATGGGCCTGCCGGCGACGTTTGCCGCGGTCTGGCTTGCCATCCGCATCAAGAAGGCCTCTTTCGCCGACTATCTCGCGCTGCATTGGCCGTCCTGGAAGCAACTCCTGTTCGGCGCCGTCGGCCTTGTCCTGATCGTCGTGGCCTGGGAGACGATGTCGCGGAGCCTCGGCCGCGAGGCGACGCCGGGCTTCATGACAGATCTGTTGAAAACCGGCCGCGACAAGGGCGCAGCCTTCTTCCTGCTGTTCGCCTTCAGCGTGGCAGCGCCGATGTCTGAGGAGGTTTTGGCGCGCGGCTTCCTCTATCGCGGCTGGTCTGCGAGCTTCCTGCGCGTGCCCGGCGCGATCATCCTGTCGTCGCTGCTGTGGACGGTCGTGCACCTCCAATACGACCTGTACTTCCTCGCCGAGGTCTTCTCCATCGGCCTGTGGTTCGGCTACATGCGCTATCGCAGCAACTCGCTCTGGCTCACGATCGTGCTGCACGCGCTGAACAATCTCACGGCGGTGGTGCTGACGATGTGGTTGGGGAGCTAGGCCACCAGTGCGATCGCGATCGGCATGGTGATCGCCGCCAAAATCGTCTGCAGCGTGATGATCTGCGCCAGCAGCGGGGCATCGCCGCCCATCTGGCGGGCCAGCACATAGGCGCTGGTCGAGGTCGGCACCGCGGCGCAGATCGCGACGATCACGAGGCTGTCGCCGGACAGTCCGAACCAGACGGCGAGCCCCAGCGCAACCATCGGCATCAGCACCAGCTTGAACACCACGCCGATAGCGGCGCCCACGCTGGGTCGGAGCAGGCCTTCAAGATGCAGGCCGGCGCCCGTGACGAGCAGGCCGATGGCGAGGGAGGAGCGGCCGAGTGCGTCCGCCACCTCATGCCAGATCTTCGGTAGCGGCAGGTGGACGACGTTGATGACGAGACCGATCACGCAGGCCCAGATCAGGGGATTCCGGACAACGGTCACGACAACGGTGCGCGCGGATTGCTTCTCCGGCGCTGCGTAGTGCGCGAGCACCGCGACGCTGAGGACGTTGACCAGCGGGATGATCGCGACCATCGCGACGGAGGCGAGCGCCAGCCCGACCTCGCCGAACACGTTGGCGGAGACGGACAGCCCCACATAGGTTTGCCAACGGATCGCGCCCTGGAATATCGAGGAGAAGGCGGGACCGTCGATGGCGAGCCGCGCGAGAGCCGGGCGCAGCGCGAGGCAAAGCAGCGACATCGCCAGCGCCGACAGCAGCAACGCGCCGCCGACGCCGGCGACCGGCACCCTGGACAGGTCGGCCTTCACCAGCGTCTGGATCAGCAGCATCGGGAACAGCACGAAATAGGTCAGCCGCTCCAGCCCGTGCCATTGCGTGTCGAGCCGCATCAGGGTGCGCTTCAGCACCACGCCGAGCACGATGAGGATGAAGACGGGGATGAGCGCCGCGATCACGACGGCCATGGATCAGTCAGGCCCCGGGGCTGCGCGCAGATTGGCGAGGCGGTCGAGCGCGCCTTGCAGGATGAAGATCGCGGCGTGCTCGTCGATCACTTCGGCGCGCTTGGCGCGGCTCACGTCCATGCCGATCAATTCGCGCTCGACCGCCGCGGTCGACAGGCGCTCGTCCCAGAGGCCGATGGGCAGCGCGGTCAGGCCGGCGAGGTTGCGGGCAAACGCCCGGGTCGATTGCGCGCGCGGGCCTTCGCTGCCGTCCATGTTGATGGGCAGGCCGAGCACGAAGCCGACGGCCTTGCGTTCACTGGCAATCGCGAGCAGCCGGGCGGCATCCTGCTTGAACGCCTTGCGCTGGATCGTCTCGACGCCGGTCGCTAACCGGCGGTCCGGATTGGAGACGGCAACGCCAATGGTCTTGGTGCCCAGATCAAGGCCGACCAACCCGCCGCGTTCGGGCCAGTGGGTTGCAGCATCGACGAGAGGCAGGATAAGAGCCGGCATGGTGTTAGCGCATATCACGCGTCGCACTGCGGAGTGAACCCGGAACAATGGATGCTCTGACTTTATTCGGCCTGTTCGCCGTGACCGCGATGCTGGTCTGTTATGCGATGGAGGACCGCAGCCCCTGGTTCGTGCTGCTGTTCGCGATGTCCTGCGTGCTCGGTTCGGCTTACGGCTTCCTGCAGGGGGCCTGGCCGTTCGGCGTGGTCGAGGCGATCTGGGCCTTGGTTGCGTTGCGGCGGTGGTCGATCAGGCCAGAGAGATAGGCCGGGCGAGGCGTCTGCGTATGGTAGGCGGCTCCTCGCCCGGGTATCGGATCAGCGAATCGCGATCGGGTTGATCATCGCCTGCACGCCGCCGGTCCAGCGCGGTTGTCCCAGAACGAACAGGAATTCATACCCCTTGTCCTTGGCAAGCGCGGCCGTGTCCATGTTCTCGAGGATGTAGGTCCCGTTCATCGCGAGCAGGATCTGGTGCACCTCGAACACGTTCTTGGACTCGAACGGCAGCACCTCGAGCGCCCAGGTGTCGGCACCGATCGCGACGACGCCCTTGCTGGTCAGGTATCTTGCGCCCTCGACGCCGAGACCGGGCTCGCCCGCCGAGTAGCGCTTGTCGTCCTTGCCGATCAGGCTGAGCCAGCCGGTGTGGAAGATGACGACGTCGCCCTGGCGGATTTCGACGCCCTGCTTCTTGGCGACTTCGTCGATCTCCTTGACGTTGAAGGCGGTACCTTCCTTCACGATGTCGGTGTTGTAATAGGCCGCCATGTCGAGCAGCACGCCGCGGGTGACGATCGGCGGCACCTTCTCGATCCCGAGCTTCTTCAACCCGTTCGGATCGGCGAAGTCGGCAAGCTTGTTGCCGTTGTAATAGACGTGCTCGACGCCGAGATGCCCAAGCCCGTCGATCTGGCTGCCGATGCCGACCCAAGTGTCGAGGATATCGTCGTTATAGGTCGCCTTGTTCGGTCCGAGGGCCCGGGATGCCGGCCTGTCCGGGTTGCACGATGGTGAGCTTGAATGCACGCGGCGGATAGGCCGGCGTCTGCGGCGTGACGGGAATGCCGAGAGCATAAGTCTTTCCGGTCTTCACCAGAGATGCGGCCTTCAGCACGAGTTCGGGCGTCATGTAATTGGCGGCGCCGATCTCGTCGTTCGGTCCCCATTTCGATTTGGTCCAGTCCTGTGCGCTTGCTGTTTCGATCGTCGCCGACAACGCAGCGACACAGCACAACACGAGCGTATTGCGCATCGATAGTCCTCCCGATGTTTTTGTCGATGTTTGGCTTCGTTACGGTTTTGCGCTGGCCAGTCGCTCATCCTAACGTAGAAAAGTCGCAGGATTCAAAGCTTTTCGAGATGCGATGCTGCGGCGGCTGAACGCAGCATTCGCGACGCGCAGCGTCGATTGAATCGAGTACGACAGATTTGTGACAATGAATTTCGCGCGATGGAACGCGCGCAGGTCAGGCCGCGATGACGTCGTCGTCTTGATTCAGGCAGGAGGCAAACCCGCTCAGCGCACTGGTTTGATGTCCGGCACGACGCTGGATGAAGAGCGTCTCGACGTGCGCGTGCGAATGGCTCAGCGCGTGGATCGACACGCTGCTGTTGATCGCGCTGCGTTCGACGACGGCGCGCGGCAGCAGCGTCACGCCCATGTCGGCGGCGACACAGCCGATCATGCCGTCGAGCGTGCCGAGCTCGAAGCGTGCGGCTGACGGCCAGCCGAACTCGACAAAGATCTGTTCCAGACGCTGACGGTAGGTGCAGCCGGTGCGGAACGCCAGCGCGGTCGGGCCAGATTCCGGCGTGCCGGCGCGCAGCTCGGCGAGCGTGGCCCAGCGCCGCGCGCTGACCAGCACCAGCTCTTCGCGGAACGCGCTTGTCGCGGTGAGATCTGCATGCGCGATCGGACCTGCGACGAAGGCGCCGTCGAGCGTGCCTTCGAGAACGCAAGCGACGAGGTCGGCGGTGGGCGCGGTGCGCAGGCTCAGCCGGACGGCGGGAAAGCGTCGGTGAAAGTCGGCCAGCAGCGGCGGCAGCCGCACCGCCGCGGTCGTTTCCATCGAGCCGATCGCGAGCGGTCCCTTGGGCTCGCCGTCGTCGCAGGCGGCGAGCACGGCCTCGCGGGCTAATGCGGACATCCGTTGCGCGTAAGGCAAAAGGCGCTTGCCTGCGCCGGTCAAGGTCATGCCGCGGCTATGGCGTTCGAACAGTGGCGTGCCGAGTTCTGCTTCGAGCGCCTTCACGCGCTGGGTGACGTTCGACTGCACCGTGTTGAGCTCTTCGGCCGCGCGGGTGATGCCCCCGGTACGGGCGACCGCGGCGAAGGTCTGGATGTCGCTGAGTTCCATGGCATCGTTTCTCTTTTGAGATGGCAGCGTTCGCTAGAATTCAATTTTAGAGAATGGTATTCTGGCTTAATCCCGCTGTCGAGAGTGGAGGAGCCATGCCGATCACCACGCCGCTGACCCAGCTCCTGGGGATCAAGCATCCGATCCTGTTGGCTCCGATGGACACGATCTCCGGCAGCCGGCTGACGCGGGCTGTCAGCGAGGCCGGCGGCTTCGGCATCCTGGGCGGTGGCTACGGCGATCAGGAGCGGCTCGAGGCCGAGACCAGGCAACTGAGCGGCTTTGCTTCGTTCGGTATCGGCTTCATCACCTGGAGCCTCGCAAAAAAACCAAAACTTCTAGAGATCGCGCTCGACGCCAATCCGCAGGCGATCATGCTGTCATTCGGCGATCCCGCGCCATTTGCGGCGCGCATTAGGGCGTGCGGGGCGCGCTTGATCTGCCAGGTGCAGAGCGAGGACATGGCGAAGCAGGCGCTCGACGCCGGTGCGGACATCCTGATCGCGCAGGGTACCGAAGCCGGCGGCCACGGCGCATCGCGCACCACCGTCGATATCGTGCCTGCGATCGTCGATCTCGCGGCCGGGCGCGTGCCGGTGGTGGCCGCCGGCGGAATTGCCGATGGTCGCGGGCTCGCGGCGATGATGATGCTGGGCGCCTCCGGCGTGCTGATCGGCACGCGCTTCTATGCGAGCGTGGAGGCCAATGGCGCGGAGGAAGCCAAGCAGCGCATTCGCGACGCTGATCCCAATGACACAGTGCGCGGCGTCATCGTCGACTGGTCGCGCAGCCTGTTCTGGCCGGCCCCGTTCACGGCGCGAACGCTGGTCAACGATCATATCAGGCGCTGGACAGGCCGTGAGATCGAGCTGATGCAGCGCGCCGCCGAAGTGACCCTGCAATATGCCGCGGCAAGGGCCGCAGGCAATTTTGAGGTCGCGGCGGTCTTTGCCGGCGAGGCTGTCGGCCTGATCCATGATATTCCGTCCGCCGCCGAAATCGTCGAACGTATCGCGACCGAGGCCGAGCAACTGCTAGCCGGCCGGCGTAATTCCAGCGTGTCCGCCTAAACTGCGAGAGAACAACCATGTGGCCAAACCGTCGACTGATCGATCTCTTCAAGACCGAATTCCCGATCGTGCTGGCGCCGATGGCTGGCGTGATGGACGCGGAGCTGGTGATCGCCGCTGCGCAAGGCGGGGGGCTCGGCTCGCTGCCGAGCGCGATGCTGTCGCCGGACAAGGCGCGCGAGCAGGTCAACATCATCCGGCAGCGCGTCTCCGCGCCGGTGAACATGAATTTCTTTTGCCACACGCCGGTCGAGCTCACGGCCCTGGCGGAGGCGCGCTGGAAGCAGCGCCTCGCGGGCTACTACCGCGAGCATGGCCTCGATCCCGCCGCACCCATCAATGCAGCAAACCGCGCGCCGTTCGACGCCGGCTTCTGCGAGGTCGTGGAGGAGCTGAAGCCGGAGATCGTCAGCTTCCATTTCGGCCTGCCCGAGGCCGCGCTGCTCAAGCGGGTCAAGGCGTCAGGGTGTCTCGTCATCTCCTCGGCGACGACGGTGAGGGAAGCGGTCTGGCTCGAGCAGCACGGCGCTGATGCGGTGATCGCACAAGGTGCGGAGGCTGGCGGCCATCGCGGCATGTTCCTGACCGACAAGATCTCGGAGCAGCCCGGCACCTTTGCGTTGGTGCCGCAGGTGGTCGATGCGGTGAAGGTCCCGGTGATTGCGGCCGGCGGCATTGCGGATGGCCGCGGCATTGCAGCCGCCTTCGCGCTCGGTGCGGCTGGCGTGCAGATCGGGAGTGCTTATCTGCGCTGTCCGGAATCCAAGGTCAGTACGGCGGCCCGTGCGGCGCTCGCCGAGGGGCGGGATGATTCCACCGTCATCACCAATGTCATGACGGGGCGGCCGGCGCGCGGCGTCCAGAACCGCCTGATGCGCGAGGCCGGCCCGATTTCGCCGGATGCGCCGCCATTTCCCCACGCCGCAACGGCGCTGGGACCGCTCAAGGCGGCAGCCGAAAAGCAGGGCAGGGTGGATTTCACCAATCTCTGGGCCGGGCAGGCGATCGCCCTGGGCCGCGAGGTCTCGGCAGCCGAATTGACCCGGGATCTCGCCAAATCGGCCCTGGCTTGCATGAAAGCTCTCGCCGGATAGGTCCCGCCGCTGGTTGCGGCGCAAAAGCGGCCTCTGCTATACGGCAGATAGGTTTTGCCGTGAGAGGCCTTATATAATGTCCGTCGACGCCGCTACCGTCCGCCGCATCGCGCATCTCGCGCGCATTGCGGTTTCCGAGGGCGAGGTTCCGCATCTGCAGGGCGAGCTCAACGCCATGCTCGCCTTTGTCGAGCAGCTCTCGGAGGTCGATGTCGAGGGTGTGGAGCCCATGACCTCGGTGACCCCGATGCAGATGAAGAAGCGGCAGGATTTGGTCAATGACGGCGAGATCGCCGACGATATCGTTGCCAACGCGCCCGCGACCGAAGGTCACTTCTTTCTTGTACCCAAGGTCGTCGAGTAATTTACATAGCGTTTTCGAGCGAAGTGGAAGCCCGTTCGCGTAAAGAAAACGCGTCAAACTAAAGAGTTTCAGGACGCTGTCCGATGTGCATGCTTTGCGACGACGAGAAGGCCTATCAGGCTTACATGAACTATCTCGACAAGATGGAGCGGCAGGGCAAGGCTGCCGACCCCAATGTCGCCGTCAATGCCGTGCTCGACGAAATCGAGGCGGCTGCGAACGCTGCCGCCAAGAAAAAAGACGACCCGGCCAACGACAAAACCCTGTCTCCGTTCTTCTGCAGCCCGATCAATAAATGACCGATTTGACATCGCTGACGCTCGCCGAGGCCCGCAAGGGCCTCGCGGCCAAGACTTTCACGTCCCTCGAGCTGACCGACGCGCATCTGAACGCGATCGAAGCCGCGCGAGTGCTCAATGCTTTCGTCATGGAGACGCCGGACCAGGCGCGGACCATGGCGCGCGAAGCGGACGCCAGGATCGGGAAGGGCGATGCGGGGCCGCTCGCCGGCATTCCGCTCGGCATCAAGGACCTGTTCGCGACCAAGGGCGTGCGCACCACCGCGTGCTCGAAAATCCTCGGCAATTTCGTGCCGACCTACGAGTCCACCATCACTTCGCAGCTGTGGCGCGACGGTGCGGTGATGCTGGGCAAGCTCAACAATGACGAATTCGCGATGGGCTCGTCGAACGAGACCTCATGCTTCGGCCCGGTCGGCAATCCCTGGCGGCGCGACGGCTCCAACGCGACGCTGGTGCCGGGCGGCTCGTCCGGCGGCTCGGCCTCCGCCGTGGCGGCTCTGCTCTGCATGGGCGCGACCGCGACCGATACCGGCGGCTCGATCCGCCAGCCGGCGGCGTTCACCGCGACCGTCGGCATCAAGCCGACCTATGGCCGTTGCTCGCGCTGGGGCATCGTCGCCTTTGCCTCCTCGCTCGACCAGGCCGGTCCGATCGCGCGCAGCACGCGCGATGCCGCGATGCTGCTGCGCTCGATGGCCGGCCACGATCCAAAGGACACGACCTCGGTCGACATGCCCGTGCCGGACTACGAGGCTGCGATCGGCAAATCTGTGAAGGGCATGAAGATCGGCATTCCCAGGGAATACCGTCTCGACGGCATGCCGGCCGAGATCGAAAAGCTTTGGGAAGCGGGCGCGGCCTGGCTGAAAGCGGCAGGCGCCGAACTCGTCGAAGTGTCACTGCCTCACACCAAATACGCGTTGCCCGCCTATTACATCGTGGCGCCGGCGGAGGCGTCCTCCAATCTCGCGCGCTACGACGGCGTACGCTACGGCCTGCGCGAGCAGGGCCGGAACATCAACGAACTCTACGAGAACACCCGCGCCGAAGGTTTTGGCGCCGAGGTGAAGCGCCGTGTCATGATCGGCACTTACGTGCTCTCGGCCGGCTATTACGACGCCTATTATTTGCGCGCCCAGAAGGTGCGCACGCTGATCAAGAAGGACTTTGAGGACTGCTTCGCCAAGGGCGTCGACGCGATCCTGACGCCGGCGACGCCGTCGGCGGCCTTCGGCATCGGCGAGAAGGGTGGCGCGGACCCCGTCGAGATGTACCTCAACGACATCTTCACGGTGACCGTGAACATGGCGGGCCTGCCGGGCATCGCGGTGCCCGCCGGCACGGACGCGCAGGGCCTGCCGCTTGGCCTGCAGCTGATCGGCCGTCCCTTCGACGAGGATACGCTGTTCTCGCTCGGCGAGGTGATCGAGCAGGCCGCCGGCCGATTCACGCCGGCGAAATGGTGGTGAAGATGGCGGCGTATATCGCCAGCCTCGACGGCGCCGCGCCGCCGCCGGATCTCAGCGCTCCGCTCGCCGCACTGTGGTGGGCCGCCAAGGGCGACTGGGATCAGGCGCACAAGATCGTCCAGGACGAGAGCGGCCGCGAGGCCGCCTGGGTGCACGCCTATCTGCACCGGGTCGAGGGCGACCTCGGCAATGCCGGCTATTGGTACCGCCAGGCGGGCCAGCCCGTGGCCAAGGATTCGCTTGAAGCAGAATGGCAGCGCATCGCCGATACGCTGGGTGGGAGTGCATCCGCATGAGCGAGCCTGATTTCAGGGGCCCGAAGGCGAAGCCGGAGGATTTGTTCGGCCGTTTTCGCGAGATCGTTTCCGATCCGCTCAACCTCCTGATCGAACGCGTCCCGATGGCAGGCCTCGTCGAAGGCGATCAGGTCTATCTGCATAACGGCTTGAAGGTTCCGGGCATCGGACCCGGAGCCTATTACGGCCCTTTCAGCAGCGTCCTCATCATCAATCGCGGCGTCCACGAGCCGCTGGAAGAATATGTCTTCCAGGAATTGCTGAAGCGGCTCGGCGAGGCGCCCTCGATGATCGAGCTCGGCGCCTATTGGGGCCACTATTCGATGTGGCTCAAGAAGGCGCGGCCCAAGGCAGAGGTCGTCTTGGTCGAGCCGGATCCCGCTTGCCTGAAGACCGGTCAGGATAATTTCGCGCGCAACGGACTGCGCGCCGAGTTCGTCAAGGCCTTCGTCGGCAAGGGCAAATTCGAGGTCGATGCCTTCTTCAGGGACAGGAAGATCAAGCATCTCGACATCTTGCATGCCGATATCCAGGCCTTCGAGGTCGAGATGCTGCAGGGCGCGGAGAGCGTGCTTGCGAAGCGCCGTGTCGATTATCTCTTCATCGCAACCCATTCGCAGGCCCTCCATCAAGAGGTCGTCGATCGTCTCAAGGCGCACGGCTATCGCGTCGAGATCTCCAGCGATTTCGAGGAGCAGAGCACGTCGTTCGAGGGCTTCGTGTTCGCCTCCTCGCCGGAGGTCGACGCGCTGTTCGGAGAGATCGAGGTGATGGGCCGCCGCGAGATCGCGCTGCGCCAGCCGGCCGATGTGCTTCGGTCGCTCAACGGGCTTCTCGAAGCCGGTGAAGCGCGAGCGGCCAAGGGACCAATAAAGGAACCAGTCAAGCCATGAACGCACCTGCCACACCCCACAAGCTTCTCAAGGGCTCAACCGGTGACTGGGAGATGGTCATCGGCCTGGAGGTCCACGCTCAGGTGACGTCGAACGCGAAGCTGTTCTCCGGTGCCTCCACCGCCTTCGGCGGCGAGCCAAACACGCATGTGTCGCTGGTCGACGCCGCGATGCCGGGCATGCTGCCCGTCATCAACGCGGAATGCGTCAGGCAGGCTGTCCGAACCGGGCTCGGGTTGAACGCGCAGATCAATCTGCGCTCGGTGTTCGACCGTAAGAACTATTTCTATCCGGACTCGCCGCAGGGCTACCAGATCAGCCAGTACAAGTCGCCGATCGTGGGCGAGGGCGAGGTCGTGGTCGAACTGGACGGCGGCAAGACCGCCACGATCGGCATCGAGCGGCTGCATCTGGAGCAGGACGCCGGCAAGTTGCTGCACGATCAGTCGCCGACAATGTCCTATGTCGACCTCAACCGCTGCGGCGTGGCGCTGATGGAGATCGTGTCGAAGCCCGACATCCGCGATGCCGAGCAGGCCAAGGCCTATGTGACCAAGCTGCGCTCGATCCTGCGCTATCTCGGCACCTGCGACGGCGACATGGAGAAGGGATCCCTGCGCGCCGACGTCAACGTCTCCGTGCGCAGGCCGGGCGCGCCGCTCGGCACCCGCTGCGAGATCAAGAACATGAACTCGATCACCTTCATCGGGCAGGCGATCGAGTACGAGGCCCGGCGCCAGATCGAAATCCTCGAGGACGGCGGCGCGATCGACCAGGAGACCCGGCTCTACGATCCCAACAAGGGCGAGACGCGGTCGATGCGGTCCAAGGAGGAGGCGCACGACTATCGCTACTTCCCCGATCCCGACCTGCTGCCGCTGGAGTTCTCGCAAAGCTTCGTCGACGAGCTGAAGGCTGAGCTGCCCGAGCTGCCGGACCAGAAGAAGACGCGCTTCGTCGCGGATCTCGGCCTGTCGGCCTACGACGCCAGCGTGCTGGTCGCTGAGCGCGAGAGCGCGGTGTTCTACGAGACCGTGCTGGAGAAGCTCGCCAACCGCGCGCGCGACGGCAAGGTCGCAGCGAACTGGGTTATCAACGAGCTGTTCGGTCGTCTCAACAAGGAAGGCCGGGATATTACGGACTCTCCGGTCGATGCGGGGCAGCTCTCAGGGATCATCGACCTGATCGGCGAGGGTACGATCTCCGGCAAGATCGCCAAGGATCTGTTCGAGATCGTCTGGCAGGAGGGCGGCGATCCCCGCGCGCTGGTCGAAAGCCGCGGCATGAAGCAGGTCACGGATCTTTCGGCGATCGAAAAGGTTGTCGACGACATCATCGCGGCCAATCCCGACAAGGCGGCGCAGGTCAAGGACAAGCCGCAATCACTCGGCTGGTTCGTCGGCCAGGTGATGAAGGCGTCCGGCGGCAAGGCCAATCCGCAGAGCGTCAACGATCTGCTCAAGTCCAAGCTCGGCATCTGACCTCGCACCTTCGAACGAGGTGACGGACAGGCGTCGTCACCTCGCTTTCGGTTCGCGATGCGACGCTCGCGCGCATCCTCTGCGACGAACTTCATCCCGATCGAACGCGGTACGCCGACCGAATCGCCGTCACGCGATTCGCGCAAAACGGCGACTTGCACACGCTCCGACGAGCGCTCGCGCCGTTAATCATGAAAATATTTTCGTTGCCAAAAGTCGCGACTCAGAGTCCGCGAAGCGCCTTCGCGAGGCGCTCGCGCGATCGGCAGGATGCATCATTGCAACGACCGCGCGCGATGGATGCGTGCAAGAAAATACTTTCTGCATAGTGTTTTTCTGCAATCGCATCTCTCGCAAAGGTCGATGCTGCGGGCACTCTCCGCGATCGCAAGCGCAACTCATGCAGACCGCTTGCATCGCGTTCGCCAAGCGCAGGCGCGTTGCGTCGTCAACACTTCTTTAAGCGAGACGCTGTTTTTTTCGTTGTGTTGGTGTATTCGGGATGAGTGTGCACTCGATCCCCGACTGCATGCAGCGATTAAGCCATCTCAAACATCGGAGGGCAACATGGCCAAGAAAGCTAAGAAGGCGAAGAAGGCGAAGAAGGCGAAGTCCGCAGTGAAGAAGACTGCGAAGAAGACCCGCAAGGTCGCCAAGAAGAAGTAACTTCGCTTTTTGAAGTTGCCGGCTCCTAGAGAGCCGGCACGTCATCAGCGCCTTCTCGAAGGTTCTGGTCGACGATAGAGGGTGTCGGCGAGACATCAGGTCAACGGTCGGATCGTTCTCTTTCGTGGGTTCGCTCGCCAAAGGCCGGTCCGGCAGAAGAAACAAGTTTTCTTCGTTCGTGCGGTTCTCCGTAAGGGGCTCCGCAATTTCACAAGTGGCCTTCGGGCCAACGTGGAAGCTGGTCCTGACGTGTTCGCCGACGCCCTCGTTCTCTTGAGGCCGGGGTATTGCCGGCATTCCCATATCCCGACATTGCTGATCTGACCGCGACGTCGCTGTTATGCCTTGAGCAGGCAGGGCTATCGCATATGAGGTCTCAGCGGCGCCTGAGCGAGCGCCTCGTCCTTCGAGACGACCGCTTCGCGGTCTCCCCGGGATGAGGCTCAGCTATCTGCGTTGAAATGCTGCCGCAGATTCATCCCTCATCCTGAGGGCCCGCCGCAGGCGGGCGTCTCGAAGAATGGCCGCAGTCGAGCTTCCAGCCATATGTGTCTTCATATCCGCGCCCTGCTTGGGCGGGGAGGCTGCGGCGCAACTGCTCGCTGTTCGCGCGCCGCTTCTCCATTCGACCTGTCATCGCCGGGCTCCGACCCGGCGATCCAGTTCGCCGCGGCTCCTCATGAGACAGTTGCTGTCCCTGGAGTACGGTGACGACAGCGGGCGGGGACGCCGCAGGACGCGCGTCGCCGTGCGTGATGGTTATCGTTCTCCCAAAATCCCAAGGTAAACCGAATCTGACGAATTGCAGATGTGCCTGCAAAACAAGGACTTCTTGCATTTGTGGCACGCGTCTGGCGCGGACGCGTTTACGTCTGCTTCATCGCGATACTTAAACTGCCATTCAAATTTTCCCGCCATCATTACCTCCAACAAGCCGGCAAACGGCATGGGCAAAAAAGTCTCGGCAAAGAGTCTTGGGGATGAGTTGAACAGTTGATCGGACGGGAGCCGCGCTCGGGGGACGAGGCGGCATAAGAAAAAAGGGGATGCGTTATGTTTCAGGGTACTTTCGATCTGGAGACCGCGACGCCGATCGACGCAGGCGCGCTGTCGGACGTGCTGTTCGAGCGCGGCCTCTATTGGGCGAGCGGACGCTCCGGTCTCGTCGATCTCGTCGCCGCGCACAAATGGTTCAACCTCGCCGCGCTCAAGGGCCGCAAGGACGCCGTGACGCTGCGCCAGGAAGTCGCCGGGCAGATGTCGGAGGCCGATATCTCGGCCGCGCAGCGCGAGGCGAGGGCGTGGGTCTCCGCCCACTGAGCGGAGAATCACGTTCCCGGCTTCGCAGGTGAAAGCTGATCTTCGCTGAGTCAGGTTCCCTCGTGGTCCGCCAACCGGATTCGGAGCGGCATGAGGCCACCGTCGCGTGTCAGGTGAAGGAACGCGCAGATCTCTGATTCTGCCGCGGAGTGGCGGAGAGGGAGGGATTCGAACCCTCGATACAGCTTGAGACCGTATGACGCTTTAGCAAAGCGTTGCCTTCAGCCACTCGGCCACCTCTCCGGTGCGAGCCTTATGCATCTAATTACTTGGGCTGGTCAATTTGGAAGCGTGTGTTTTTGCTCGAATATTCCCAGCGAATTCCCAAACCAAGCGGTTTGCTCCCGGGGCGAGAACGTAACGCCGCGATAACAGAGGCAAAGCCGGAGGTTCTGGCGCCTGTACTGTGAGTGGTTATGGCGCGGATGAAAGCTGCCTTCATCTACATAAATGATTGATTTTACTAGCAGATTTTAGAGGGAGGGCTGACCCGGGAACGCCTGCCTTCGCCGCCGGCTCTAACCAGCGATTGATTTGCAAGTGATTGATTTGGTTGTCGCTTTCCGCGATTCGCCACAAACCATGCAGCCGTGGTCGCCCTCAGATCGGCCGACAGGGTCCCGTGTCAGCCTGCGGGACAGGCGCTCTTGCAAAGATGAACCTGTGCAATTGGGACAATCTGGACGAACAGATCGGCCGGTTGACGGCAGCGATACGGCTCGGGAAGGCCAATAGCTCTCCCTTTGCTTTGCTGTCCCTGACCGATTCTCCCGATGATCAGCTCATCTGCGCCAGGACTTGGGTGAGGGCAAAGCTCCCGCATGTCTCCAAAACGAGGTCGGGGGGTGAAATCCGTCGGCACGACAAGATTCGGGTCGGATATGTTTCACCTGATTTTCGCAAGCATCCGGTCGGGTACCTCACCGCCGGGATCTTCGAGAGTCACGATCCCGACCGCTTCGAGACCTATGCGTTTTCAATCGGTCCTGACGACAACAGCGATCTGCGCAAGCGGCTCGAAAAGTCATTTCATCGCTTTGTCGATTGCGAGCACAAGCTCGACGGTGACGTCCTGAAAGCGATCGACGATGCGCAGATCAATATTCTTGTCGATCTTGCAGGCCATACGCACAATGCCAGGCTGTCGTTGTTCGCGTCCAGTCCGGCTCCGATCGTCGTCAGCTATCTTGGGTTCGCGGGAACGTTGGGGAGCAGGGAGCTCTTCGATTACATCATTGCCGATCACATCGTGCTGCCAGATCAAAACCGCCAATTCTTCGACGAGAAGGCCGTTCGTTTGCCCGGCAGCTTCATGCCGCGTGATAATCACGTCGGGACAATCGACGGTGCTGCGCCCAATCGGGCCGATCACGATTTGCGGCAGGAATGGACCGTGTTTTGCTGCTTCAACAATGCCTACAAGATCAATCCGACTGTCTTTGACTCCTGGATGAATATCTTGAAGGGCGTGGACCAGTCGATCTTGTGGCTGTCCGACGTGGGCGAGATCGCAAAATCGAATCTGCGGAAGGAAGCCAAAATTCGCGGCGTCGATCCGGATCGCCTGGTGTTTGCAAGGCGCGTTGCGTCTTCATCCGAACATCTGGCGCGCCATCGCCTCGCCGACCTCTTCCTCGACACGCTGCCCTACAACGCACATACGACGGCCAGCGATGCGTTGTGGGCTGGTCTGCCGGTGGTGACTCATATCGGGAACAGTTTCGCCGGCCGCGTGGCGGCGAGCTTGCTGAGCGCGGTCGGCCTGCCTGAGCTGATCACGCGAACGCGTGCGGATTATGAAGCACTCGCGATCGAGCTGGCGCTTGATAAACAGAAGCTGGCGGATATTCGCGGAAGGTTGCAAGGGAGCCACCTGACCGCATCACTGTTTGATGCGGCGCTCTACGCAAGGCGGCTGGAGACGGCTTACGAGGCTATGTATCAACGACATCAGGCAGGCTTGCCGCCGGATCATATCGACGTTCAAGCGCGCTGATGAGGACGACCGTCGCGGCCGCTTGCTAGTCCAGGCCAGCCAATTCCCGAAGGGTTGGGCCGCGCCGAGTCCCTGGTTGATTCCACGATTCGGACGCCTCCGATCAACAGTGGACCGCCTCCGCGAATGTCGGAGCCCGCGCCGGAACTTTTGACGGCAAATGGAACCTGTCAAAAAAGCATAATAGATTCAATGTGTTGCAGGGCCGCTTCGATCACATCTGCGTGTTATTTGTGCAACACCCGTCGGAAAACACGCTTCATCGGCTCGTTCTGCAGCGTTCTGTTGTTGTGTGTGCAAGGGCGTTCGGTAATTGTGACTGAGCGACGGAGGGGGGCATCCCGAGGTCGTCCCGTCTTAGGTGGTTCGCTTAAGTAGACCATCGATACGAGGATGCGTTGATTTCCAACGTCTTTTCGCGGGTAGCTCAAACGGCTTTGTACGAAGATTTGTACGGGGCTTCAACTTGGAGGTTTAACATGAAGTTCAAGGGCCTTTTGCTCGGTTCCGCGGCAGCGCTGCTCGCCGTTGGAGGAGCACAAGCGGCTGATCTTCCCGTAAAGGCCAAAGCGGTCGAGTACGTGAAGATTTGTTCGCTCTACGGAGCGGGTTTCTACTACATCCCCGGCACCGACACCTGCATCAAGCTGGGTGGTTATCTGCGCGCTGAAGTCGCGATCAACACGAACTCGGACTATAGCGGTCAGTTCACCGGCAATAACGGTTCCCGCAACCGTCTGACGAACTACTACACCATGCGCGCTCGTGAAGATTTCAACATCGACACGCGCACCGCGACCGAGTACGGCGTCGTCCGTACCTTCTTCGACGGCGTGTTCTCCTGGACGACCGGTAACTACAACGGCACCGGTAGCGCCACGGGCGGCACCGCCTACAGCAGCACGCTGGCCCTCAACACCTCGGGTGCGGCCCCGGCGCTCGTTGGTGGGTCGATTAACGGAAACGACGGCGGCACCTCGGGCGGCTCGCTCGGCGTGTACTACGCCTTCATCCAGTTCGCTGGCTTCACCATGGGTAAGGCCGTGTCGCAGTTCGACGCGCCCTGGACCAACTATCCCGGCAATAACTACGACGGTCTCGTGGGCGGCGGCGGCACCGTTACCGGTGTCAACCAGTTCTCCTACACGGCTGACTTCGGCCAGGGCATCACGGCAGCGTTCTCGGCTGAAGATAGGGCGGCCTACTATGACGCCGGCAACCTGAACATGACCGGCGCGTCTGCGGCTGGCATTCTTGGTGGTTCGTATGGCACCAACGCCATCGGCGGCACCCGCTCGCCGAACCTCGTCGCTATGATGCGTGTCGACCAGGCTTGGGGTCTCTTCCAGGCGTCGGTGGCTGCGCATGACAACCACGTTGCCTACTACGGCGCGACCGAACCCACCGGTCATCCCGATGACAAGTGGGGTTGGGCGGCTCAGCTCGCTCTGTCGATCAAGAACATCCCGACCGGTGCGGGTGACGTGATCAACGTTCAGGGTGTCTACACCGACGGTGCGACCCGCTACAACTTCCAGAACCTCGCGGGCAGCAGCTACTCGATGTTCGGAGGCTCGAATGTTGCCTACGGCAGCGTCGGCTTCGCCAATGCTCCTGACACGGTGTACGTGACCGGCTCGTCGCAGGAAACCGTCAAGACCTGGGGCTTCCGTGGCGCCTACACCCACAACTGGGATCCCTACTGGAACACCGCGATTTACGGTGCTTACGGTCAGGCCCAGTTTGGCTCCCTGGCTAAGGACACGATCTGCGGTGCTGGCGGCAAGTTCGCTGTCGGTGTCGTCGCGGGCGTGACTGGTTGCAACCCCGACTTCGCGATCGAACAGGCGGGTATCATCACTCGCTGGACCCCGGTCAAGAACCTGACGTTCTCGGCTGACCTCACGTGGACCCGCGTTGACCAGAAGTATTCCGGTATCGTTAGCACTCTCGCTCCGTCCGGGACGACTGCCAAGCCGGTTGCAAGCTACGAGCTGAAGGATCAGGACACTGTGACCCTGCTCCTCCGCGCTCAGCGCAACTGGTAACGTTCGGTCTTACGACCTGACCTCCAAGAGCCCTCGGCGGGAAACTGCCGAGGGTTTTCTCTGTTCTGTCGACATGGCGAAGTTTATGGCTCGTGCTTCAACGGATCACCCTCGACGACCGGACGTGGTCGAACAAATGGTTCGGGTGCTGAGGTCATTGAATTGCTTGATCTCGGATGTTCAGGCCATTTGGGCGAGCGCGTTGAAGCTGAGCGTGCCTCAGTGGAACATTCTGGTCACCATCGCGGATGCCGACGATAAAGGGATTCCGGTCAAGGCTGTCGCCGAAGCATTACGGGTGAATTCTTCGTTCATTGTGCATCAAACAAGGCCACTGGAAGACCTTGGGTTCATTGAAAGGACAGGTTCGAGCACTGACAAGAGGGTCGTCTATCTTTCAGCCACGCCAAAGGCGCGACGGGAACTCGCCAAATTGGCTGAGAGCAGGGCGGCTGTAAGTGCTTCTATCAAAGAGGAACTGGGGGAGGCCGCCGCACTGCACACTATAGAATTATTGAAGGACCTCGACCGTTGTTTCCTCCGCTGCCGACTAAGGTTGCAGATCGAGGATTAAGGGGTTCTACTCTTCCCGCTTGGCGCCAGGAACCCAAGCCTTTGCCGACCTGCAGGGCTCCAAGTTCATGAGAGGTTTGACCGGAGCAGAGCCGGTCGATAGGGCGGGTAGGGATCATCATCTGGTTCATCGGGAATCGTGCACGAGCCGAATTCCAACCTGATCCGCTCGATCTCCGCGATACGCTCGTGCAGCCGCTGCAGGTGCTCCGGGGATTTCGCCCGCCAAAATCGGAACGTCTCAGCCGTGAGAGGCACGAACGCTGTTCCGAATAGCGTCGGTTCAGGAACGATAGTCTGTCCAAGCAGCAAAAACCTATCCGCGCCGGACACGACGAGGGTGGCGTAACCGCGGTTTCCGATTCTCCTGATGCCCTTCAGGGACCATTCGCTGAGTCTGCTGAAGTAGGGCTCCTCGCGCCAGCGGTTGAGGCAGTGATCATCCACGGTGACGTTGACCGCATCCTGGCTAAAATGCACGATGATGCCCGATTTCGCGGGAAACCAATCGTCGTCAAGATGACCTTGGAGCCAAGCGCAAACGAAGGAGCGGCACATCTGCGGTCGGCGGTCGTAGATTGTGCATCCCGTGCCTGCGTGCCAATGCCTGCAGAGCTGATTCACAGGCTTCTCGGCGGCCGCCACCTCAAGGATATCGCAGCAGGCGTTGCACGATCCGCATTGACGATTAGGCGGCCCTGCTTCGGGCAGTACGGTAGCCCTAAAGCCTTGGCCTTCGCGGACCAGAAGCTTCTGCTTCTCCAGCGCATTCAACGCACGTTCGATTTTGAGACGAGAGAGGCCGGTGGCCTCCTTCACGCCCTTCATCGTCACCGCGCCTGCTTCTACCGCACGGATGACGCTCAACAATGACTGCTCCATCTTTGTTGTACTTAAGCCCGTAGTTGGAACATCCGGTGCCGCGCGGCGCGAACACTACCCGCAAAAGCGTGTTCGGTAAATCCTGGAATGGCTTCTAAGCCAAACCGACCAATGCTCAATCATAGCCTCGACCAAAAGTCTCTTTGAGCTTGTCGTTGAATCCTTTGGTATCGCCATATCGATCAACGAACTTGGCGGCCTCCGAAGTGTACCCGCCCTGTTTCACGCAGTCATCATACAGCGCTAGAATCTCGTCGGTCAGCTTCCGCGCAGCTTCGGCGTCTCGCTCAGCCACCCATGGCGTCGGAAGCGCCCGACGGAGCGAGGCCCGCAGGCTGTAGCCGTCAACGTCGTCATATGGATGGTCAAGCTGCCTCCGCCACTCGTTCACCGCGAAGATGTGCTTCTGGTAAGCGTCCTTGGTCGCTTGATCGTCTGGGTGTTGCCTCATCTGATCTGCGTAGTCGCGTTCGCGAACATGGACGTAGCGATCCATCGTTTGGAGAAAGCTGTGGTACAGGTCGAGCCCGATCAGACGTACCAGCGGGCGCGCGATTTCCTTTCTTGAGCTGCTGCCGGTTTGATGGACACCCGGTTAAGCTAATCCTACCTTGCGCTCGAACTCAACAGGGCTGAGGTATCCGATCGTCGAGTGACGGCGGACGGCATTGTAGAACCGCTCGATGTAGTCGAACACATCCGCTCTTGCCTCGTTCCTGGTGCGATAGGTCTTGCGCTCTGTGCGCTCTGTCTTCAACGACGAGAAGAAGCTCTCCATCGCCGCGTTGTCCCAGACGTTGCCGGACTGGCTCATGCTGCAAACGATACCGCTGTCGGCCATCAGGCGCTGAAACTGTTCGCTGACGTATTGGCTGCCGCGATCGGAGTGATGCATCAGGGCGTCCGGCTTGCCGCGCCGCCAGACGGCCATCAGCAGTGCGTCCGCAACCAGCTGGGCTGTCATGCTTGTGCTCATCGACCAGCCGACCACCCGTCGCGAGAACAGATCGATCACGGCCGACACGTAGAGCCAGCCCTCGGCGGTCCAGATGTAGGTGAAGTCGGCGATCCACTTCTGGTTCGGCCGCTCGGCCACAAACTGACGATCCAGAAGGTTCGCCGGCACGTTCGCGATCTGGCGGTCGCCCTCGTCTTTCGGCAGGCGCCGGCGGCGTGGCCGCGCCCGCAAGGCCTGCAGGCGCATCAGCCGCTCGATCCGATGCAGACCGCACTCGACGCCGTCTGCCAGAAGGTCTCTCCAGACGCGCCGGGCCCCGTAGGTCCGGTCGCTGGCAAGGAAGCTTGCCTTGACCTGCTGGCCGACCTTCTCGTCGCTTCGGGATCTGGCGCTGGGCGATCGGTTCAGCCAGGCATGGAAGCCCGATCGCGATACGCCCATTGCTTCGCACAGCCATGCCACCGGCCAGATGGTCCGGTGCTTCGCGATGAAGACGAACTTCATGTCGCTTCCTTCGCGAAGTAGGCAGCGGCCTTTTTTAGGATATCCCGCTCCGCCTTCAGCTTGGTGACCTCGCGCCGTAGCCGCTCGATCTCCAACTGCTCAGGCTTCATCTGCCCGTGGCCAGGGAAAGCCTGCTGAGAATCCGAGCCGAACTCCTTCACCCATTTGCGCAGCACGTTCTCATGGACGCCCAGGTCTCGGCCCGCTTGCGCCACCGACACCCCGCGTTCCCTGACAAGCTTGACCGCCTCGACCTTGAACTCTCGGCTGAACTTCCGTCTCTGCATGACCACCTCCGGCTTGATAAAACACCCAATCTCGGTGTCCATCAAACCGGCAGCAGCTCATGGCGACCTGGTCGAAGCTGCTGCGGGAGAGGGGACTCTCTGCGTTGCACGCTGTCCCAGACCGAGGCGCGCGGTTCTGACCGCCGTTGACGAACGCGGACCTGTGAACCCCGCCACCCAGCGTTCATCCAGAAGGGATCGCCGCCTTCATCTTCGAGCCGCCGGGCAACGGAGAACTCGCCAATCTGACGCGACCCTGCGCTCCAAAGAGCTTGGCAGCCCGCAAGCTTCTGGCGGTCTCCAGGATTCTGGCAGCCCCCAACTGGCGTGTCGAGAAAGCCCGACTGACGAACGCACCCCAGCTCTTCCTGGGTGGCTCAAGTCCCGGCGACGATGGCGCTCGCCACCAAGGGGCTTCCCGGCAGCGAGTCGAGGAGGATGACCGCTATTCCACGCTGCCGGCGCCGCGGCGCAAATCGGCTTCGATCTGCAACCGCGTGCCACCGCCGAAGCGGGCGCGGTAGACCTGAAGGTTCTCCATGATCCGCTGCACGTAGTTGCGTGTCTCGGAGAACGGGATCAACTCGACCCAGTCGACCGCGTCGACCTTGGGGTCGCGCGGATCGCCGTAGCGATCGACCCACTTCTTCACGCTGCCGCGGCCGGCATTGTAGGCGGCGAAGGTCATGATGTAGGAGCCGCGATAGTCCTCGAGCAACCCACCGAGTTCGGCCGAGCCGAGCGTGGCGTTGTAGGCCGAATCGTTCTTCAGGCGCCCCAGATCGTAGGTCCCGCCGTGCCGCTTGCAGACATAGCGCGCGGCGTCCGGCGTCACCTGCATCAGCCCATAGGCCTGCGCCGGCGAGACGACCGAGGGATTGAAGGCGCTCTCCTGCCGCGCGATGGCATAGATGATGCTGCGCTCGACCTCGGGGCCGATCGGCGTGAATTGCGGAATGCCGTTGACGGGATAGGCGTAGAAATCGAACGGCAGCCCGCGATTGAGCGCGGCCTTGCCGAGCAGCAGCATGCCGCGCGCGTCGCTGTAGCGCTGGGTGAGATCGCCGAGGCCGGCAAGCGCTTCGGGATCGCCGTTCTCGCCCATGTCGGCGAGAACAGGCACCGCCATCTCACGCTCGTCGAGCTCGTAGAGCAGCTGCGCGGCGCGCACGATCTCCAGCCGTTCGGCACCGCGGCTGCGCGGCTGAGCGTTGAGTTCGATCTGCGGCAGGCCGAGCTTGGCGCGTGCGAGCTGGCCGTAATAGCTGGTGGATTGCTCGGCTGCCCGCGCGTAGGCATTGCGCGCCTCCTGCTGGCGGCCTGCAGCTTCCGCGGCGCGGCCCTGCCAATAGCCGGCGCGCGCCAGCGTGGTCGGATTGACGCTGCCGATCCCGATGCGGGCAAAATGCTGCGTGGCGGCCGCGGGATCGTTGAGGAAGCGCAGCGCGATCCAGCCGGCCGTGAACTCCTGCTCGGTCTTGTAGATGTCGCGCGAGGGCAGGGCCGCATCGCGCGCGATCAGATAGGCGCTGCGGAATTCCTCGGTGTCGATCATCTTGCGCGCCAGGAGGCGCCGCTCGATCCACCATTCGTCGAGATTGTAGAGCCGGCCCGGATCCTTCGGTGCCGACAGCATGAGCTGGGCGGCTTCCGCAAATTTCTCCTCGCGGCGCAGCAGTTGGATCTTGCTGAAGACGAAGCCGGGATCGCCGTGCAGCTCGCGCGGCACGGCTTCGAGCAGCGCACGCGCGTTCGGCGCTTTCTTGAGGGAGGCGATGCGGGCCTTGGCGAGTGCGACATAGCCGGCCCCGAGGCGCTTCGCAGCACGCAATGCGGCCTCGTTCTCGCTGCCGTAGAGCAGCGTGTCCATCCGCGCCTTCTGATCGCCGGGCGTCAGCAGCGCGCCGAACTGGTCGAGTGCGTTGTTCTCGGTGTCTTCCGACATCGGGTCGCTGCGCCAGGCATCGCGCACCAGACGTTCGGCGTTGGCGCGGTCGCCGCGCGCCAGCATCGCCTTGGCGAGCGTGAAGCGGCCCTTGGCGGACACGGGGGATTCGTTCTCGAACCACGACCACGCGACCTGGTCGTCGCGCCGGTCGTCCCACATCGCGGCCTCCAGGCGCCGGCGCAGGAAGGTCTGCGACGGCCAGCTCGGATTGGCGGACAGGAAGGCGCGGTAGCGCTCCACAGTCGCGCCATTGTCCTCGCTGCGCAGGATGATCCATTCCGAGAGTTTTCGCGCGACGGGATCGGAGATCGTGCCCGCGGCGTTGGTGGCGTCGCCCGCCTTGCGCTTGCGCACCAGCTCGATCACGGTCTCCAGCGTGTCCTTGTCGGCTTGTGACGTCGAGGAGGTCGCAGCAACCGCAGCCGGTGTGACCGGCTTGCGCGGGGCGGCATGCTGGCGGGTCGCCGGAGCCAGGACAGGAGCCGCGACGGGCTTGGCCGGGGCAGGCGCCGTCGGTCTGACGATGGCCGTCGCAGCCGGTGCGGGGGCCGTCTTCGGGACCGAGCCGCCAGCGGTCGGCTGAGATTTCGGCGCGGGAGCCGTAGGCTTCAGCTTGTCCTTCGCCGGTTCCCTGCCTGCGTTCTTGCCAGCGTCCTTAGTAGTATCCTTGGCAGGCTTCTTCGCGGCATCCTTCGCCGGGCTCGGGGGGACTCCCTTGCCCGCTCCCTTCGCAGCGTCTTTGGTGGCGCCGCTCCCTTTATCCGTCCCCTTATCCGTCCCCTTGGCCGATCCTTTGGCAGGTCCCTTCGCGGTGTCCTTGGCGGCGGGCTTCGCGGCTTCCTTCGCGGTTTCCTTGGCGGTCTCCGCGGTTGTCTCATTGGATTTGGCCCAGGCGGCGCAGCCGGCCGAGAGCCCTGCCATCAGGCACACGACCAGACCGGTGGATCGCCATGCGGCGTGCGGAAAAGAGATCACGGCGTTTCGTCGCCCCGAATCAGTCAATTGGCTCAAGACCTAGCTGTACAAGATCTGGCTGTATTTGATTGAATATGCGGACAAAATACCAACAGCCGCTTACCGTGGCCGGGTTTGCACCACCACCGCGGCAAAATCGCGGCCTAAATGGTGGGTCACGCGGAGGCGGGTCTTTTACCGGCGGGATAGACCCGATATGAATGCGGCTTGCGCTCAAGATTGCCGCGTACGGAGGAAGTCCATGGCAGCCAAGACGAAATTCCGGGGATCTTTCACCGCCTTGGTCACGCCGTTCAAGAACGGCTCGCTGGACGAGGCGGCGTTTCGCTCCCTGGTCAACTGGCAGATTTCAGAGGGCACCAACGGCCTGGTCCCGGTCGGCACCACCGGGGAGAGCCCGACGCTGAGCCATGACGAGCACAAGAAGGTCGTCGAATGGTGCATCGAGGAAGCGAAAGGCCGCGTGCCTGTCGTCGCCGGCGCCGGCTCCAACTCGACCAAGGAGGCGATCGAGCTCGCCCAGCACGCCGAGAAGGCGGGCGCGAACGCGGTTCTGGTCGTGACGCCCTATTACAACAAGCCGACCCAGGAAGGCATGTACCAGCACTTCAAGGCGATCAACGACGCGATCGGGATTCCGATCATCATCTACAACATCCCGCCGCGCTCGGTGATCGACATGTCGGTCGACACCATGGCGCGGCTGTGGGAGCTGAAGAACATCGCCGGCGTCAAGGACGCCACCGCCAGCATGGTCCGCGTCTCGCAGCAGCGCGCGGCGATGGGCGAGGACTTCAACCAGCTCTCGGGCGAGGATGCGACCATCCTCGGTTACATGGCCCATGGCGGCCATGGCTGCATCTCGGTGACCTCGAACGTCGCGCCGCGGCTGTGCTCGGAGTTCCAGGCCGCCTGGGCGAAGGGCGATCATGCCACCGCGCTGAAGCTGCACGACAAGCTGATGCCGCTGCACAACAACCTCTTCATCGAGAGCAATCCGGCGCCGATCAAGTACGCGCTGTCGCTGCTCGGGAAGCTGGACGAGACGCTGCGGCTGCCGATGGTGCCGGTCACCGAGCCGACCCGCGTTGCCGTGCGCAGCGCGATGGTTCATGCTGGCCTCATCAACTGAGGCGCTAGCCGATCGGGGGAGCTTTTCATGGCGATCGAGGAAAGAGGCACGCGGATGCTCAGGGAGTTCCGCGAGTTCGCCATGAAGGGCAACGTCGTCGATCTCGCGGTCGGCGTCATCATCGGCGCGGCCTTCGGCGCCATCGTCACATCGCTGGTCGGCGACGTGATCATGCCGATCATCGGTGCGGCCACCGGCGGCCTCGACTTCTCGAACTACTTCACGCCGCTTTCGAGCAAGGTCACCGCCGCAAATCTCGCGGACGCCAAAAAGCAGGGTGCCGTCTTGGCTTGGGGCAGCTTCCTCACGCTGACGATCAATTTCATCATCATTGCCTTCGTGCTGTTCCTGGTGATCCGTGCCATGAACAAGTTGAAGCGCAAGGACGAGGCGGAGCCTGCCGCTCCGCCAAAGCCTTCGGCCGAGGTCGAGCTGCTGACCGAGATCCGCGATCTCCTCAAGAAGTCTTGACGCGCGCGCTTCATCCAAACTGTTAGCGTCCTCGCGCATCTCGATCAGGTTTGTCTTCCATGGCCGACAAGAACGAACGTCCGATCAAGGTCATGGCGGAAAATCGCAAGGCCCGCTTCAACTATGCGATCGAGGATACGATTGAGGTCGGCATTGCGTTGACCGGCACCGAGGTCAAGTCGATCCGCAACGGCAAGAGCACGATCGCGGAATCCTACGCCGATTCCAAGAACGGCGAGATCTGGCTGATCAACGCCACCATTCCGGAATATCTCCAGGGCAACCGCTTCAATCACGAGCCCAAGCGGCCGCGAAAACTGCTGCTGCATCGCAAGCAGATCAACAAGCTGATGGGTGCGGTCGACCGCGAAGGCATGACGCTGATCCCGCTCAAGCTTTACTTCAACGAGCGTGGTCGCGCCAAATTGCAGCTCGCGGTTGCAAAGGGCAAGAAGCTGCACGACAAGCGCGAGTCCGAGAAGAAGCGCGACTGGAGCCGGGAGAAGGGCCGCCTGATGCGGGCGAGGGGATAGCGGGATGACTCAGAGAAACCTGCTCGAGGTCGATTGGACCCGGATTCCCGCACCTGCGGATGACGGTGGCGCCGCGCACCTGAAAGGCATGACGCTGCCGCCGGTCAGCCTGCTCGCCACCGATGACACGTCAGTCGCGCTGTCGGCGCTGCGTGGCCGGACCGTGGTGTTCGCCTATCCGCGCACCGGCGAGCCCGGCAAGATCGCGCTGGTCGACGATTGGGACATGATCCCGGGCGCGCGCGGTTGCACGCCGCAGACCTGCGCGTTTCGCGATCTGTTCGCCGAGTTGAAGGCCGCCGGCGCCGCGCAGGTGTTCGGCCTCTCGACCCAAAGCAACGCGTACCAGACCGAAATGGCCTCGCGGCTGCATCTGCCGTTCCCGGTGCTCTCGGACGAGAAGCTGGCGCTCACGCACGCCCTGAATTTGCCGACAATGGAGGTCGCGGGCCTGACGCTGATCAAGCGCCTCGCGCTGATCGTCGACGACGCCACGATCACGCATGTGTTCTATCCGGTGTTTCCGCCCGACCGGAACGCCGGCGATGTCCTGGACTGGCTGAAGGCCAATCCGGCCAAGGGCCTGTCTAAGGATTAGTCGAGGTCGGCCTTCACCTTCGCGAACACGGAGCGGAACATGTCCGGCGTCAGCACGCGGGTGTTCGTGTTGTAGCGGGAGCAGTGATAGCTGTCGTAGAGCCTGAATGCGCCGGCCTGATGCACGGCGCCGTGGCCGAAGGGGGCTTGCGATCCCTTCAGGTTCAGCGGCTTGAGTACGGTGTCGTGCGCAATGCGCCCGAGGGCGACGATCGCGCGCAGGTTCGGCATCGTTGCGAGATTCGCCGCGAGAAACTGCCGGCAGGTGTTGATCTCGACCGGCAGCGGCTTGTTCTGCGGCGGCACGCAATGCACCGCATTGGCGATCCGACAGTCGACCAGCTTCAGGCCGTCGTCGGGACGCGCCTGATATTGGCCCTTGGCGAAGCCGTATTCGAGTAGCGTGGCGTAGAGCAGATCGCCGGCATAATCGCCGGTGAAGGGACGGCCGGTGCGGTTGGCGCCCTGCATCCCCGGCGCAAGGCCGACGATCAGCAGGCGCGCCTTGATGTCGCCGAAAGGCGCAACCGGTGCATTGTGCCACAAGGGCTCGCGCGCGCGGTTCGCCTCGCGAAAGGCGACTAGGCGCGGACAGAGCGGACAGTCACGGTCGGGGACGAGGCTGAGAGGCTGGCGGCTTGACCGGGCCGCCTCACTCCTCGAAGTCGTCATCGCCCCTCGCCGGCGCCATCGTGGTCGCGCGCTGGAGGAACTGCGGGGCGTGGTGGCGCGCCTCGCGATCGCCGCGGTCACGCGGGGCGGGGCGTTCGGACGGGTCGCGGCCGAGCTTGGACTGCAGCTCGACGAGGTCGGTGAAGACGTCGGCCTGGCGGCGCAACTCGTCGGCGATCATCGGCGGCTGGCTGGCGATCGTGGAAATCACGGTGACCCGCACGCCGCGGCGCTGGACGGCTTCGACCAGGGAGCGGAAGTCGCCGTCACCCGAGAACAGCACCATCTGGTCGATGTGCTCGGCGAGCTCCATGGCGTTCACGGCGAGCTCGATGTCCATGTTGCCTTTGACCTTGCGGCGGCCGGAGGCGTCGATGAACTCCTTGGTCGCCTTGGTGACGACGGTGTAGCCGTTGTAGTCGAGCCAGTCGATCAGCGGCCGGATCGAAGAGTACTCCTGATCCTCGATGATGGCGGTGTAGTAGAACGCCCTCAGCAGCGTCCCGCGGCTCTGAAACTCCTTCAGCAGGCGCTTGTAATCGATGTCGAAGCCCAGAGTTTTCGCCGTAGCGTAGAGATTGGCTCCATCGATGAAGAGCGCGATCTTGTCGGAAGAGGAAGGTGACATTCAGTTTGCTCGCGTAGAGTTCGTGATTGATCGTTTATTGTTGGCGCGGCGACAGCAAGCCGCGCACTTCTAAAGTCCCGCCGAAACCCGTCGAAACCGCAAATCCGGAGAAGTCGGGGCAATCAAGGTATAGTTATGGCCAACTTGCACATACCCGGCGCCGCCGTCGCTGGCAGCCCGGGAAACCACCCATCCCAGCCCCAATGTGGGGGTAGCAGAGCCGTTTGGCGAGGCCAAATCACAAATTGGCCTTGCGAAACCCTCCCGGCCCCTATAACTACCGGCATTCATCCACATATTTCGTCTCACCCACAACGGAGCGACAGTCGATGGCTCGCGTCACCGTAGAAGATTGTATCGACAAGGTCGACAACCGGTTTGACCTGGTCCTGCTGGCCGCCCACCGTGCCCGCATGATTTCGTCTGGTTCACAACTAACGGTTGACCGCGATAACGACAAGAACCCTGTTGTGTCTTTGCGCGAAATTGCTGAGACCACCATCTCGCCGGAGGACCTCCGCGAGGAGCTGGTGCACTCGCTGCAGAAGTTCGTCGAGGTCGACGAGCCCGAGCCGGACACCGTACCGCTGATCGGTTCCGCCGGTGCAAGCGTGGATGCAGACGATACCGAAGTCGCCGTTGAGCGCATGACGGAAGAAGAGCTCCTGAAGGGTCTCGAAGGCCTCGCGCCGCCCGAGGAGCAGCCCGAGGAGGACGAGTAAATCGTCCCATCGCGCTCATCGACTTCTTTGTGATCTTATCAAAGGCCCGAACCGTTGTTCGGGCCTTTGCTTTTGTTGGCGTTTTCGTGGTTACCATAGTGTGCTCGGTTCGCGCCTGTCCCTGTCACTGAATTGATCGGACACGCGCGCGATCGGAGCTAAGATGTATGCAACGGGCTGTGTCGTGGTCCGTTTGAAGGCAGGACGGCATGGTATATCGACGCCGCACACCAACGCAGATGCAGGCCGCAACCGAATCGGTTGCCGTGGCCCCGACTGCGCCGGTGGCGCGCCCGGCGAAGCCTCGCGCACGCATGATGCGTCAATATGACCTTGTCGAGCGCGTCAGGTCCTACAATCCCAACACCGACGAAGACCTGCTGAACCGGGCCTATGTCTACGCCATGAAGGCGCACGGCTCGCAGACCCGCGCCTCGGGCGACCCATACTTCTCTCATCCACTCGAAGTGGCGGCGATCCTCACCGACCTGAAGCTTGACGACGCCACTATCGTGGCCGCGCTGCTCCACGACACGATCGAAGACACCGAAGCGACGCGGGCCGAGATCGACCAGATCTTCGGGCCCGAGATCGGCGCGCTGGTCGAGGGCCTGACCAAGCTGAAGCGGCTGGAGCTGGTATCGCGGGAGGCCAAGCAGGCCGAAAATCTGCGCAAATTGTTGCTGGCCATTGCCGACGACGTCCGTGTGCTCCTGGTGAAGCTCGCCGATCGCCTGCACAACATGCGCACGCTGGACTTCGTGCCGACGGAATCGCGACGGCGGATTGCCGAGGAGACGCTTGACATCTATGCGCCGCTGGCCGGGCGCATGGGCATGCAGGAAATGCGCGAGGAGCTGGAGGACCTGTCGTTCCGGACGCTGGACCCGGAAGCCTATTCGGTGGTGATGCAGCGGCTCGATGCGCTGGCCGAGCGCAACCGCAATCTGATCGGTGAGATCGAGGACCAGCTCTCCAACAATCTGCGCCACCGGGGCCTGGGCGCACGGGTCTATGGCCGCCGCAAGAAGCCCTTCTCAATCTGGACCAAGATGGAGCGCAAGTCGGTCGGCTTCGAGCAATTGTCCGACATCTTCGGCTTCCGCGTCGTCGTCAACGACATCGAGGCCTGCTATCGCGCGCTCGGCATCGTCCACACGAACTGGCCGGTCGTGCCCGGCCGGTTCAAGGACTACATCTCGACGCCGAAGCAGAACGACTACCGCTCGATCCACACCACCGTGATCGGCCCCGGCAACCAGCGCGTCGAACTGCAGATCCGTACCGAGGCGATGGACCAGATCGCCGAGCGCGGCATCGCCGCGCACGCGTTCTACAAGGAAGGCGCGGGCTCGCCGACCGAATTCCTCAAGCGCGAGTCCAATGCGTTCGCCTGGTTGCGCCACACCATCGGCATCCTCTCGGAGAGCGCCAACCCCGAGGAATTCCTCGAGCACACCAAGCTCGAGCTGTTCCACGACCAGGTGTTCTGCTTCACCCCGAAGGGCAAGCTGATCGCGCTGCCGCGCCATGCCAACGTGATCGATTTCGCCTATGCCGTACACACCGACGTCGGCAACAGCGCGGTAGGCTGCAAGATCAACGGCCAGTTTGCGCCGCTGTCGTCGGAGCTTCAGAACGGCGACGAGGTCGAGGTGCTGACCTCGGAAGCGCAAGCGGCGCCGCCGTCGGCCTGGGAAACGCTCGCGGTCACCGGCAAGGCTCGCGCCGCGATCCGCCGCGCCACCAGGACTGCGGTGCGCGATCAATATGTCGGTCTCGGCCGGCGCATCGTCGAGCGTCTGTTCGAGCGCGCCAAGATCGAATACGCCGACGACAAGCTCAAGGGCGCGCTGCCGCGACTCGCGCGGACCTCGATAGAGGACGTCATGGCGGCCGTGGGACGCGGCGAGATCAAGGCCTCCCACGTCGCGCGTGCGATGTATCCCGACTATAAGGAGGAGCGCATTGCGCGTTACGGGGTCAAGAAAGGGCTCGCCGGCAAGCTCAAGGAGAAGTCGTCCGAACCGCCGCGCAGCCCGGTCGCGATTCCGATCCGCGGCATCAATTCCGACCTGCCGGTGAAGTTCGCGCCGAATGGCGGCGCAGTGCCCGGTGACCGCATCGTCGGCATCGTCACGCCTGGCGAAGGCATCACCATCTACCCGATCCAGGCGCCGGCCCTGAAGGATTTCGAGGAAGAGCCGGAGCGCTGGCTCGACGTGCGCTGGGACATCGAGGACTCCGCGCCGCAGCGCTTCCCGGCCCGTATCAAGGTCGAGAACGTCAACGAGCCCGGCGCGCTGGCGCAGATCGCGACCGTGATCGCCGAGCACGACGGCAACATCGACAACATCAGCATGCAGCGCCGCTCACCGGACTTCACGGAGACGACGATCGATCTCGAAGTCTACGATCTCAAGCATTTGAGCGCGATCCTGGCCCAGCTGCGCGCGAAGGCGGTCGTCGCCCGCGCCGAACGTGTTAATGGATAGACGCCTTCCGTCTTGGTCTATCCCTGTGATTCCGTGAGTCCTGAAATGCCTGCACCTCCGCTCCGCCTCGGCGTCAATGTCGACCATGTCGCGACCCTGCGTAACGCGCGCGGCGGCCGCAATCCCGATCCGGTGCGCGCGGCGCTGCTGGCGATCGAGGCCGGTGCCGACGGCATCACCGCTCATTTGCGCGAGGATCGCCGGCACATCCGCGACGAGGACATGGCGCGGCTGAAAGCCGAGATCTCCAAGCCGCTCAATTTCGAGATGGCGGCGACCGACGATATGATGCGCATTTCGCTCGCCACCAGGCCGCACGCGGTGTGTCTCGTGCCGGAGCGGCGCCAGGAGGTGACGACCGAAGGCGGGCTCGACGTCGTCGGCCAGCACAATGCGCTGGCGCCCTATATCGCGCGACTGAACGATGCCGGCATCCGGGTGTCGCTGTTCATCGCGGCCGATCCCGCCCAGATCGAGATGGCGGCGCAACTGCGCGCCCCCGTGATCGAGATCCACACCGGCGCCTGGTGCGACGCCGTCGTCGATGGTCACGCCGACAAGGCCGAGGCCGAATGGCGGCGAATCGTGGCGGGGGCGAAGCTGGCGAGGGAAGCGGGGCTGGAGGTTCACGCCGGACACGGGCTGGATTATGCGACGGCGGAGACGATCGCAGGCTTGCCGGACATCATGGAGCTCAACATCGGCTACTACATGATCGGCGAGGCCCTGTTCGTGGGTCTCGCCGAGACGGTACGCAGCATGCGCGCGGCGATGGACCGCGGCCGGAGCCGGGCATGATCATCGGCATCGGCTCCGATCTGATCGACATTACCCGTGTCGGCAAGGTGATCGACCGCCATGGCGAGCGCTTCCTCGACCGCATCTTCACCACGGCCGAGCGGGCCAAGGCGGAGCGGCGCGCCAAGAACGAGAAGATGGTGGTGGCAACCTACGCCAAGCGCTTCGCCGCCAAGGAGGCCTGCTCCAAGGCGCTCGGCACCGGCATCAGGCGCGGCGTGTGGTGGCGCGACATGGGGGTGGTCAACCTGCCGGGAGGGCGGCCAACCATGCAATTGACGGGCGGGGCGCTGGCCCGGCTCCAGGCCCTGACGCCGGAGGGGTTCGCGGCCCAGATCGACCTGTCGATCACCGATGACTGGCCGTTGGCGCAGGCCTTCGTCATCATTTCCGCCGTGCCGCTGGCCAAACCCTGACGGTACTCCGATCATTTTATAATTCGCATTCAAAATCAAACGCTTATGCAGTTTTGATGCGATCCTTGATTGCGTGGCCTCCGACAACCGTCTAAAAGTCCGCGGACGCAAATCAGGCTGGGCGAATTCGGCTTTACGCCGGAATTGGCCCTCATTATCAGAATCAGGACAATCTCCTTGGGCCGCGAGCGATGGGCTGCTCGCGCGAGGAGGGCGCTCTGTGACCGCCGGCCGGAATAGAGAGAGCAATGAGCGTGACTTCAGGAACGAAAACTGAGAGCGGCGTCGGCGAAACGATCCGGGTCGTGATCCACGCTCTCCTGATCGCGCTGGTGATCCGCACCTTCCTGTTCCAGCCGTTCAACATCCCATCCGGCTCGATGAAGGCGACACTGCTGGTCGGCGACTATCTGTTCGTCTCGAAATATTCCTACGGCTACAGCCACTACTCGATCCCGTTCTCGCCGCCACTGTTCTCGGGGCGGATCTGGGGCTCGGACCCGAGCCGCGGCGACATCGTCGTATTCCGCCTGCCGAAGGATGACTCCACCGACTACATCAAGCGTGTGATCGGCCTTCCCGGCGACCGCATCCAGATGCGGGACGGGCTGCTCTACATCAACGACACGCCGGTCGAGCGGCAGCGCATGAGCGAATTTGTCGGCGAGGATCCCTGCGGCGCTGAAGGCAGCGGCGTCTCCCGGGTGAAGCGCTGGAAGGAAACGCTGCCGAACGGCGTGTCCTACGAGACGCTGGACTGCGCCGATAACGGCTACGTCGACAACACCAACGTCTACACCGTGCCGACCGGCCACTTCTTCATGATGGGCGACAACCGCGACAACTCGACCGACAGCCGCTTCCTTGGTCAGGTCGGCTACGTGCCGCAGGAGAATTTGATCGGGCGCGCCCAGATGATCTTCTTCTCGATCGCCGAAGGCGAACATGCCTGGATGTTCTGGCGCTGGCCGTGGGCGGTGCGCTGGAATCGCTTCTTCAAAATCGTCCGATGAAAGACGAAGCCAAGGACATCGCGACCCTGCCGACCGAGGCGCAAGCGGGCCCCGACGGCGAAGCTGCGACCAAGACCCTTGAGAACAAGAACCTTGAGATCAAGACGCCTGAAAACAAGACGCCTGCAAAGAAGAAGCGGGTGCGGAGCAGCAAGGCCAGGGGCTCGGATGCGAATGCGGGGCTCGAGGCACGCATCGGCTACAGCTTCGCCGATCCGAATCTCCTGATGCAAGGCATCACGCATGTCTCCGCGCTGAAGTCCGGGCGCAAGCGCGGCGACAGCTATCAGCGGCTGGAATTCCTCGGCGACCACGTTCTCGGGCTCGTCGTCTCCGACATGCTCTATCACGCCTTCCCGAACGCCGATGAAGGCGAGATGTCCAAGCGACTTGCCGAACTTGTGCGCAAGGAGAGCTGCGCCGATGTCGCCAAGTCGCTCGGTCTGCTCGACGACATCAAGCTCGGCTCGGTTGGCCCCAGCGCCGACGCGCGCCTGCGCAAGAGCGTGCTCGGCGACATCTGCGAGGCCGTGATCGGCGCCGTCTTCCTCGACGGCGGCTACGCGGCGGCGGCCGAGTTCGTCAAGCGCAACTGGACCGAGCGCATGCACAAGCCGCGGCGTCCGTTGCGCGATCCCAAGACAGTTCTCCAGGAATGGGCGCAAGGCAAGGGATTGCCGACGCCTGTTTACCGCGAGGTCGAGCGCACCGGCCCGCATCACGATCCGCAATTCCGCGTCGCGGTCGACCTGCCGGGGCTAGCGCCGGCGGAAGGCATCGGCGGCAGCAAGCGCGCGGCAGAAAAGGTGGCAGCTTCAGTGATGATCGAACGTGAAGGCGTTGGCGGCGGCAATGACGGTTGAAGCAAGCGGCGAGGCGCCCACTGCTACGCGCTGCGGCTTCGTCGCGCTGATCGGCGCGCCCAACGTCGGCAAATCCACGCTGGTCAATGCGCTGGTCGGGGCCAAGGTCACGATCGTCTCGCGCAAGGTGCAGACCACGCGCGCGCTGATCCGCGGCATCGTGATCGAGAACAACGCACAGATCATCCTGGTCGATACGCCCGGCATCTTCCTGCCCAAGCGCCGGCTCGACCGCGCCATGGTCTCGACCGCCTGGAGCGGCGCGCATGACGCCGACCTCGTCTGCGTGCTGCTGGATGCCAAGGCCGGCATCGACGAGGAAGCCGAGGCGATCCTCACCAAGGTCGCCAGCGTCAAGCACGAGAAGATTTTGGTCATCAACAAGGTCGACCTGGTCCAGCGCGAGAAGCTGCTGGCGCTGGCGCAGGCCGCCAACGAGCGCATGGCCTTCGCAAAGACCTTCATGATTGCGGCGATCTCCGGCGACGGCGTCGACGACCTCAGGCATACACTGGCCGAGATCGTGCCGCCGGGGCCGTTCCTCTATCCCGAAGACCAGATGTCGGACGCGCCGATGCGGCAGCTTGCGGCCGAGATCACGCGCGAGAAGATCTTTCGCAAGCTGCACCAGGAATTGCCCTACCAGTCCACGGTCGAGACCGACAAGTGGGAGGAGCGCAAGGACAAGTCGGTGCGCATCGAGCAGACGATCTTCGTCGAGCGCGAGAGCCAGCGCAAGATCGTGCTCGGCGCGGGCGGCGCCACCATCAAGTCGATCGGAGCGGACTCGCGCAAGGAGATCGGCGAGATCCTGGGCGTGCCGGTGCATCTGTTCCTGTTCGTCAAGGTGCGCGAGAACTGGAGCGACGATCCCGATCGCTACCGCGAGATGGGCCTGGAATTTCCCAAAGAATAACCAAGAAAAGATCGGTCAGCGATGAGCGTACCCAGCAACGTACGGCGCTTCGAAGCGTTGCTCTATGCATCGTTGATGCTGGATGCCGTGTCGGTGGCGGTGCAGGACCGCACGCCCAATGCCGAGACGACCGAGCAGATGATCATGACGTCGACGCTGCTCGCCGGCGGCATGATCCTGCTGCTGGTCTATTTCGTCAGGCTGGCCGCGCGCGGGCGCAAGAACTGGCCGCGCTGGGTGCTGGCGGCAGCGCTCGTGCTGTCGGTGATCTCGCTCGGCCAGATCATCGGCGAGAAGGGCATGGAACTCGACAGCGCCATCGAGATCGTCTCCTGCGTGCTGACGGGGATGGGATTGTATTTCTCGTTTCGCGGCGATGCGCAGGGCTGGTTCAACGCGTGAGGCCGTGTCGGGTGGATTGGCGGCGCGCAATTCACCATCCAGGCGCGATTGGCGGATAAGGCCTTCGGCCAATCCGCCCTACGATTGAAGACCGGAATCCGCTAGACTTCACCCATGGAATGGACCGACGAAGGCATCGTGCTGGGGGTGCGGCGGCATGGCGAGAGCAGCGCCATCGTCGAGCTGCTGACCCGCGCGCACGGCCGCCATCTCGGTCTCGTCCGCGGCGGCGCCGGCTCTCGGATGCGGCCGTTGCTGCAACCCGGCAACAGCCTCAGCGTGGTGTGGCGGGCGCGGCTCGACGAGCATCTCGGCACCTACGCCATCGAGGGCCTCAAGCTGCGTGCGGCGACGCTGCTGGGATCATCCCACGGCGTCTACGGCATCACCCATCTCGCTTCGATCGCACGGTTGCTGCCGGAGCGCGATCCGCACGAAAACCTCCTGGCGCTGCTCGAACATGCGCTGGACGATTTCGACGACATCGGCAGCGCCGCCGTACACGTGATCCATTTCGAGCTGGCGATGCTCACCGAGCTCGGCTTCGGGCTGGCGCTGGAAAACTGCGCCGTGACCGGAGAAACCACCGACCTGATCTACGTCTCGCCGAAATCCGGCGGGGCGGTGTCGCGCGGGGCGGGTGAGCCGTGGCGCGACCGCCTGTTGCGGCTGCCGCCGTTCCTGCGCCAGGGCGAGGTGCAGGGCGACCTCACCGACGAGGATCTCCAGGACGGCTTTCGACTGACCGGCCTGTTCCTGCTGCGCCACGTGCTGGAGCCGCGCGGGCAGGGCCATTCCGACGCGCGGGCGGGCTTCATCAACGCGCTGACGCGACAGCAGGCAAAGGCTGCGATTCCCGCGCCATGAGCCTGACGCGGCTCTGCCTTGCCCCAATGGGCCGGTCAACATTGGAACAAAACCGGGTTTCCTGGACTTGCCCTCGGGGTTCCAATCCGGGGATAGCCTGATGCTGATCAAGGGACTTGTGATATCGGCAGCGCTGATCGCGCTGGCGCCGGACGCCCTCGCGGGCGAACAGCCGGGCGTCTTTCGCCGTGCCTCCTGCACCGTTGTCAGATTCTATGTGGCCAAATATTCCGCTGCAGCCGCAGAGGCATGGGCGAGGTCCAAGGGCGCGACGGAGGCCGAGATCGAGACGGCGCGGCGGTGCGTGACCAATGCCCCGGCCACTACGCAGGCCAAAAACGCGCCACCCACCCAGACATTTACCGCAGGCTGGGCCGGCCAGTAGGCCGCCCACAGGGAACCAATCCATCCTTGCCCGATTCGCTTCCACGGTTTAACCGGGCGGCATGGGAAAACGATTGATTCCGCCGGAGGAACCGGCCGAAATTCACGAGGTGCCGCTGCGTGAGGCGCTGGAAGAGCGCTATCTCGCCTATGCGCTCTCCACGATCATGCACCGCGCGCTGCCGGATGCGCGCGACGGCCTGAAGCCGGTGCACCGGCGCATCCTCTATGGCATGCGCTTGCTCCGGCTCGACCCGGGCACGGCGTTCAAGAAGTCCGCCAAAATCGTCGGCGACGTGATGGGCTCGTTCCATCCGCACGGCGACCAGGCGATCTACGACGCCATGGTGCGTCTCGCCCAGGATTTCTCCTCGCGCTATCCGCTGGTCGACGGCCAGGGCAATTTCGGCAATATCGACGGCGATAATCCCGCCGCCTACCGCTACACCGAAGCGCGCATGACCGACGTCGCGCGGCTTCTGCTCGACGGCATCGACGAGGACGGGGTCGAATTCCGCCCCAATTACGATGGCCAGTCGAAAGAGCCGATCGTGCTACCCGGCGGCTTCCCGAACCTGCTCGCCAACGGTGCCCAAGGCATCGCGGTCGGCATGGCGACCTCGATCCCGCCGCACAACGCCGCCGAACTCTGCGAGGCCGCGCTGCATCTGATCGAGAAGCCCGACGCGAAATCCAAGGCCTTGCTGAAATGGGTCAAGGGGCCGGATTTCCCGACCGGCGGCATCTGCGTCGATTCCAAGCAGGCGATCGCTGAAGCCTACAGCACCGGCCGCGGCTCGTTTCGTGTCCGCTCCCGATGGGAGCAGGAGGAGGGCGCGCGCGGCACCTGGGTCGTCGTCGTCACCGAGATACCCTTTCTGGTGCAGAAGTCGCGGCTGATCGAGAAGATCGCCGAGCTTCTCGACCAGAAGAAGCTGCCGCTGGTCGGCGACATCAGGGACGAGTCGGCCGAAGACGTTCGCATCGTGATCGAGCCGAAGTCGAAGAACGTCGATCCCGCGCTGATGATGGAATCGCTGTTCCGGCTGACCGAGCTCGAGAACAAGATTCCGCTGAACCTGAACGTGCTGATCAAGGGCCGCGTCCCCAAGGTGGTGGGACTCGCGGAATGCCTGCGCGAATGGCTCGACCATCTGCGCGACGTGTTGATCCGTCGCACCAACCATCGCAAGGCCGAGATCGAGCGCCGGCTGGAGATTCTCGGCGGCTTGCTGATTGCGTATCTGAACATCGACGAGGTGATCAGGATCATCCGCAACGAGGACGAGCCGAAGCCGGCGCTGATCAAGGCGTTCAAGCTCACCGAGGTGCAGGCCGAAGCCATCCTCAACATGCGGCTGCGAAGCCTGCGCAAGCTCGAGGAAATGGAGATCCGCAGCGAGGACAAGGATCTTCGCAAGGAGCTGAAGGGCATCGAGGGACTGCTGGCGTCCGAACCCGAGCAGTGGAAGAAGGTCGCCGAGCAGGTTGGCAAGGTCCGCGACATGTTCGGACCGAAGACCCCGCTCGGCAAGCGCCGCACCACCTTTGCGGACGCGCCCGAGCACGATCTCGCCGCGATCGAGGAGGCCCTGGTCGAGCGCGAGCCTGTGACGGTTGTCGTCTCCGACAAGGGCTGGATCCGCACCCTCAAGGGCCATGTCGAGGATCTCTCGGGGCTTGCCTTCAAGCAGGACGACAAGCTCGGGTTCGCGTTCTTCGCGGAAACGACCTCGAAGCTGCTGCTGTTTGCCACCAACGGAAAATTCTACTCGCTCGATGTCGCAAAACTTCCGGGCGGCCGAGGTCATGGCGAGCCGATCCGCCAGTTCATCGATCTCGAGCCGGAGGCCGCGCCGGTCACGCTATTCGTCAACAAGGGCGGCCGCAAATTCCTGGTCGCGAGCCACGAGGGCCAGGGCTTTGTCGTCAACGAGGACGATTGCGTCGGCACCACCAAGAAGGGCAAGCAGGTCCTCAATGTCGACATGCCGAACGAGGCGCGCACGGTCACCGAAGTGCTCGGCGACACCGTCGCGGTCATCGGCGAGAACCGCAAGATGCTGGTGTTCCCGCTCGACCAGGTGCCGGAGATGGCCCGCGGCCGCGGCGTGCGTCTGCAGAAGTACAAGGACGGCGGCCTCTCCGACATTGCCGTGTTCGACGCCAAGACGGGCCTGACCTGGAAAGACTCCGCGGGACGCGAATTCTCCGCGACGATGAAAGAGCTCGCCGAGTGGAAGGGCACCCGCGCCGACGCCGGTCGTCTGCCACCGAAGGGATTCCCGAAGTCGAACAAGTTCGGCAAGGCGATCGGGTAGGGCTGGGCCGTCGCCGCACGACAGCTGTCATGCCCCGGTCAAGCCGGGCGATGACAGCGAGGGTATGGCGCGCAAACGCGCGGCAGATAGCCGTGAGCGCATGAGTGCCTTGCTCGAATGGGCACGAACATTGCCTTTTCCTGGCGACAGCAAACAGCTCGTCAACAGGCAAAAGGCACCAATGTCCAAACTGAAGGCTTTCATTCCGGCGCTGTTCGCCTTGGCGCTGACCGCGCCGCCGGCGCACGCGGCGGGCAATCTCGTTGCGGTGCTTGAGGCGGAGATCGTCACGCTCGATCCGCATTTCTCCACGGCCTATATTTCGCGCACGTTTGGCTACATGGTGTTCGACACGCTGTTTGCGAAGGATTCCAAAGGCGAGATCAAGCCGCAGATGGTGCAGGACTGGAAGGTCTCGGCCGATGGCCTGACCTACAGTTTCACGCTGCGCGACGGCCTGAAATGGCATGACGGCCAGCCGGTCACCGCGGCCGATTGCGTGGCCTCGCTGCGCCGCTGGGGCACCCGCAGTGCGCTCGGTCGCCGCATCTTCGCGATCACGGCGTCGCTCGAGCCGACGGACGCAAAAACATTCGTGCTGACGCTGAAGGAGCCGTCCGGTCTCGTCATCGACGCGCTCGGCAATCCCGTCAGTCCGGTCGCCTTCATGATGCCTGAGCGCATCGCGAAAACGCCCGGCGACCAGCGCATCACCGAGATCGTCGGCTCCGGCCCGTTCGTCTACAGCAAGGCCGATCACCGCACCGGCGACCGCATGGTCCTGAAGAAGTTCGCCGACTATGTGCCGCGCCCCGAGCCCGCCGATTTCCTCGCCGGTGGCAAGCGCGTCAACCTGGACACGCTCGAGATCCGTGCCATTCCGGATGGCGCGACCGCAGCCTCGGCGCTGCAAGCCGGCGAAGTCGATTTCATGCAATACGCGCCGTTCGATCTGCTGCCGACCATGGAGAAGAATTCACGGGTCAAACTCGTCAATTTCACCGGCGGCAACATGTTCGCGGGCGCCTATCGCCTCAACGCCGCATCGAAGCCGTTCGACGATCCCGCGATCAGGCGCGTGCTGTGGAAGCTGGTCGATCAGCGCGAAGTGCTGGATGCGCTCGGGCTCGACGCCAAATATGCCACACCTTGCGCGACGTACTTCACATGCGGCACCACCTATGACAGCAAGGCCGGCATTGAAGCCGCAGCAAAACCGTCGATCGAGGCGGCGAAGGCTGCGCTGAAGGCGACCAAATATGCCGGCGAGCCGGTCGTCGTCATGGAAGCCAACGATCTCGAAGCCCCGCGCGTCTCGGCGCAGGTGCTGGCCGAGCGGCTGAAGCAGGCCGGCTTCAACGTCGATCTGCAAGTGATGGACTGGGCGAGCGTGCTGGCGCGCCGCGCCAAGAAGGAGGGCTGGAGCGTCTATGGCGTCCACGCCGGCGGTTTTGACCTCGGCTCGCCCTTGACCAACGTCATGGTCGCCTTCAACTGCGCCGATTTCACCGGCTGGCAATGCGATGCGCGCATCACGCCGCTGATGGAGGCCTTTGCCAAGGCGCCCGCCGAGGAGGATCGCAAGAAGATCGCAAGCGAGATCCAGACCGTCATGTACGATCAGGCGCCCGCGATACCGTGGGGCCAGTTCGCCCAGCCCGCCGCCTCTCGCGCCACTTTGCGCGGTCTGATACCGTCCGCCATCCCGGTTTTCTGGAACGTTGAGAAGTAGCGCGATGTACGATGTCATTGTTGTCGGCGGCGGCTCAGCCGGCGCCGCTGTTGCGGCGCGGCTCTCGGAAGATCCCGCACGGCGCGTCCTGCTGCTCGAGGCGGGCCTCGATTGGCGCGCCGACGAGGCGCCTTGGGAAGTGAAGACGCCGAATCCCATCCCGATCATCCACAAGCGGGAGTACCAGGAGAAATGGCAATGGCCGGATCTTCTGACGCGCCGTGTGGCCGGCCAGGAGCCGCGCTTCTACTGGCGCGGCAAGGGGCTCGGCGGCTCCTCGATGATGAACGGCCAGATCGCCATCCGCGGCGTCGCCGATGCGTTCGACGAATGGGCCGCCAATGGCTGCACCGGTTGGTCCGCCAAGGACGTGATGCCGTTGTTCTCTGTGATCGAGGATGATCTGGAATTTGGCGACGCCGCAGGCCATGGCCGCGGCGGACCGCTGCCGGTCTATCGGGCGCCGCCGGAAAAATGGGGCCCGATCGATCGCGGCTTGCGCGATGCGGCGCTGGCGAGTGGCTATCCCTGGTGCGCCGACGTCAATGGTCCTGACGGCGAGGGCGTCGCCTGCTATCCCATCAACAGCCGCGACAACCGCCGCATCACCACCAACGAGGGTTATCTGGAGCCCGCGCGCGGTCGCGCCAATCTGGAAATTCGCGGGCACGCGCTGGTCGATCGCGTGCTGATCAGCGACGGCCGGGCGACCGGCCTTCGCGTTCACATCCAAGGGCAGGGCACCCAGGAGATCAGCGCGCGCCAGATCGTGCTGTGCGCCGGCGCCATCCACAGCCCGGCGATCCTGCTGCGCTCGGGCATCGGACCTGCCGATGAGCTGAAGACGACGGGGATTGCGGTTGAGAGGGACCTGCCGGTCGGCCGGCACTTCTTCGACCATCCGCTGTTTCGCGCCACGGTCCAGCTCCACGAAAATCTGCGGCCGACCGATCCGGATACGCGTCATACCAATTGCTGCGTGACCTATTCGTCGGGCCTCGCCGGCGGCGGCAAGCGCGACATGATCTTGATCGCCTTCAACCATCGCGGCATCGGCGCATCAGGGGCGATCGGCGCCGGGCTGTTCAATGCGTATTCACGAGGCACGCTCAAGCTGGCCTCGACCGACCCTGCGATCGATCCTGTTGTCGAGGAGAACATGCTGGCCGATCCCCGCGACATGCTGCGCATGATGGATGCGGTGAGGCGGCTGGCCGTGATCACGGCGCAGCCGGCGCTGTCAGGCATCGCCGACTGGATCAGGCTCGCCGACACGGATTTGAGCTTGCCCCAGGCTGCCGCCTTGCCCGATCACGAACTCGACGCGGTGTTGCGGCGCGAGACCGGCGATATCCAGCACGCCGCCGGCAGCTGCCGGATGACCGGCTTCAATGACGCCGACGGCGTGGTCAATCCGGATGGTACGGTGAAGGGCATCGCGGGCCTGCGCGTCGCGGACGCCTCGATCATGCCGTCGGATTGCCGAGCCAACACCCACTTCACGACGGTGGTGATCGGGGAAGCGATTGCGCGGATGATGATGCGGTAGAGCGACAACGACGGTGTCATACCCCGCGAAGGCGGGGCATCCAGTACGCCGCGGCCCTTCTTCTTCACCGTCATTGCGAGCGGCGCGAAGCAATCCAGAATCTTTCCGCGGAGATAGTCTGGCTTGCTTCGCTCCGCTCGCAATGACGGAGCCAGCGGCGAGGCCATCGCTCTCCAATTGACATTTCAAACAGCAGACACGCCATCGCCGTCTCGCGGCATGTTGTGCCCGAGGTTTCCTGTCCGTTTCGCGCCACCTTCAAGGAAAGGGCGCAGGGAAGGCCGGGCGCCGGCTGGCACCCGCAGGTCCGTGCGCGATAGAAATGCACACGGGGTGGACCACAGGTGCGCCGGATCGCCCGGCCTTCCCTGCGCGATGGTTTTAACGTGTCCTTCGTGCTCTCCCCGGGGAGCGATGCACTATTGCCCCCGTCGCCATGCGGATGACTGATGCGTGTGCCCGGTCGGGCCGCCACATCACCGCAGGACTTGACGCACAGACCCCGGGCGTCAGGACCACACGACTTGTTCGTCCGCGCACGTCCTCGCATGTCGCTTCGAGTGCTGGCGTGTGCTCGTGCCCGAAGCCATGCGAAGACGCTGTCGGCGCCGTGTCGTAGGCACGAAGGCGATTGCTCACAGCCGAAGCCGCCCTGCAATGCCTGTTATGCCCGACGCCGTCGCGTCCATCGCTGCCCAGCCCGCGGTTCGTGACGATCGCGATCCGCCCCTTGTGACGGGCCAGGGTGTGTCGCTTGTACGTCAAATCCGAATTTCGGTAAAGTGGAATCTTTTGTGATGTGGAGCTTGACAGGCGGTGAGGCGGAAGTGGTCGCGGCTGTTTTGCCCGACGGGCACGGGGAGGTGCTCAAGGACAAATTCCAGATAAGCTCCGTTAAGGCAAATGCTGAGGCCGTTGCCTCAATGCGTTCACATCGCCTTGGCTAGCGCGAAAAGCCGGAAATTCTCGAGCGCCGCGTGCCGATGCGGGGCGGCTTCGCGCCGGTAAGTCTCGGTGTCGACGATCGAGCGGAAGGTGGCGAAATCGCCGTATTCATTGATCGCCGCTTCGTCCCAGCGTTCGCCTGGCGAGCCGACGAGGCTCGTTAGGACCGGCCCGGAAAACATCCGCACGAGCGGCTTACCGGCCGCGAGACGCCGGAATGCCGGCCTATAGCGTTCATGAAAGGCTTCGCGGCCCGAGCAAGGCGCGGCGTCGAATCCGTCTTCGTAACGCGCATGCACGCGGTAGCAAAGCAGATTGAGCATATAAACCGGCTGGCCGGGTGGAATCGCGCGCTCGGCGACGTCTAAGGCTTGCAGGGTGATTTCGATAGGGTTCATGGGACTTCCCGCGTTTCCAGCGCCGCAGAATGCGGGCTGACGCTCCCTGTTTAGCCGTTCGGGAATGGCACTTGTAGTGCCCCCGCAGCCATGACTATGTGGACTGCATGTCCACAACGACTTTACCGCCCGACCTTTCGCGTCTCCTCGCCTTCGTCCGCGTCGTCGAGGCGGGCTCCTTCGCCGAAGCCGCGCGGCGGGCGGGGACGACCACCTCGGCGATGTCCAAGGCGGTCGCCCGCTTTGAAAAGGCTCGCGGGTTGCGGCTTTTGCATCGCTCCACCCATTCGTTGGCGCTGACCGAAGAGGGCGACAGGCTGATGGTGGCGGGACGCGCGTTGGTCGAAAGTCTCACCCGTGTCCAATCCGCGCTCGGCGAGGTCGCGCGCGACGATGGCGGACGGGTGCGCGTGACCGCCCCCGCCTCGTTCGCGCGCGCCTGCATCCTGCCGCGACTGCCCGCGTTCCTGCGGGAACGGCCGGAAATCGAGATCGAGGTCAAATTCCGCAACGAGATTCTCGATCTCGCGGCGGAAGGCGTCGACGTCGCGATCCGTTCGGGGCCCCTCGACCGCGCGCCCGGCCATCAGGCGCGGCGGCTGTGCACGTTCTCCTGGATCGCTTGCGCCTCGCCTGCCTATCTGAACGCGCGCGGCGCGCCGGCGACTCCATACGAGCTTTCCGCGCACGACCACGTCGGCTTCCGGAATCCCGCGAGCGGTCAGATCCTGACCTGGCGCTTCGCCGACCCGCGCGGCAAAGGACCCATCCGCATCACGCCCAAGCCCAAGCACATTTGCGACGACGCGCACGCTTCGCTCGCTTTGATCGCGAATGGGTTTGGGGTCGGCTGGGGGCCAGCATGGCTCGTTGACGAAGACCTTCGCGCCGGCCGGCTGGTCGAAGTGCTTGCGCCCTGGCGCGCGTCTGGGGAACCCCTATGGATGCTTCGCACCTCCGACCGCCGTCCGCCCCTGCGCACACAGCGCGTCATGTCGTTCCTCGCCACGCTTCCCGCCGCGTTCAGCGACAAGGCGGTGTGAAGCCTCGGCTTAGTGACGCCTTCCACTGGCAAACCGGATGTGATGAACCAATCAGTCAGCGTCCTAGATCACCCCCGCCAGCCGCAGCGCCACGCCCGCGGCGCAGCTGCCGGCGAGCACGGTGAGCATGCCGAGCTTGAACCGGAAGATCGCGGTTGCTGCCGCGATCGACAGCACGAGCGCGGGGATGTCGACACTGGTCAGCACCGGCATGTCGAAGGCAAACGGAAACGCGTGCACCGGCACGGTCTCGCGGAATAGCGTGTGCAGCGCGAACCAGATCGAGAGGTTGAGGATCACGCCGACGACGGCGGCAGTGATCGCGCTGAGCGCACCGCCAAGGCCCGTGTTGCCGCGCAGCCGCTCGATATAGGGGGCGCCGACGAAGATCCAGAGGAAGCAGGGCGTGAAGGTGACCCAGGTCGCGAGCAATCCGCCGAGCGTCGCAGCCAGCATCGGCGACAGGCCGCTTGGATCGCGGAAGGCGGCCATGAAGCCCACGAACTGGAGCACCATGATCAGCGGGCCCGGCGTGGTCTCGGCCATGCCGAGACCGTCGAGCATCTCGTGCGGCTTCAGCCAGTGATAATGCTCGACCGCCTGCTGGGCGACATAGGCCAGCACCGCATAGGCACCGCCGAAGGTGACCAGCGCCATTTTTGAGAAGAACAGCGCGATGTGACTGAAGACATTGTCTTGTCCAACAGCGAGCAACAGCGCGATCACCGGCACCAGCCAGAGCGCTAGCCACAGTGCGCCGACGCGGATCGCGCGGCCCGTATCAGGTCGGACATGATCGGGCACGGCGTCGCCGAGCATGCTGTCGATCACGGCGCTGCTGCCGCCAGAGCCATGACCCGCCGGCGCGAACTCCGGACGGCCGCTTCTCGCGCCGGCATAGCCGATGATGCCTGCGGCGATGATGATGATGGGGAAGGGGACGGCAAAGAAGAAGATCGCGACGAAGGCGATCGCGGCGAGCGCGATCATGATGCGGTTCTTCAATGCGCGCTTGCCGACGCGCACCACGGCTTCAATGACGATGGCGAGCACGGCGGCCTTGAGCCCGAAGAACAGCGCCTCGACGAAGCTGACATTGCCGAAGGCGGCATAGACGTAGCTGAGGCTCATGATGGCGATGATGCCGGGCAGGATGAACAGCCCGCCGGCCATCAGCCCGCCGGCGGTGCGATGCATCAGCCAGCCGATATAGGTCGCGAGCTGCTGCGCCTCCGGGCCCGGCAAGAGCATGCAGTAGTTCAGCGCATGGAGGAAACGGCCCTCCGAGATCCACTTCTTTTCCTCGACCAGGATGCGGTGCATCACCGCGATCTGGCCCGCGGGCCCGCCAAAGCTCAGGCAGGCGACACGGAGCCAGACGCGAAAGGCTTCACTGAAGCTGACGCCGTGACCGGCATCAGCTCCTGGTTCGGTCGTACGGGTATCCATCAAGCCTTCGCCTTGTTGGTCGGCCAGTTGTGGGTCTCGGACGTAGCGTCGCGGCACCAGCGGTAGAAGGCATCGTAGAGCAGCATGCCGGCCTCGAGCTGTTCGAGGTCGTCATCATACATCCGCGACAGCCCGAGCGAAGCCGCGAGCAGACCGGGGGCCTCCGGCGCGAGGTCGGGTCGCGCGGTGTCGGCGCCGCGCACCAGCGTTGCCAGCCGGAGCAGCGCGGGCGCCGCAATCCCGAACTCCTCGATCATTACGTCGAAGGTGCAGAGCTCACCACGGTGGCTCCAGAACACGTTCTCGATGTCGAACGGGGCTGCATTGAAGCGTTGCCCGACCGCCACCACTTCCGAAGGCGCCACGAACAGGAACACGGCCGTGGGATCGACGAAGCGTCGGATCAGCCAGGGGCAGGCGATGCGGTCGACCTTGGGGCGCGCCCGCGTCACCCAGACGGTTCGTCCCTTGGCGTCGCGCGGCGGCAGCTTGCTTGTGTCGACCAGCGGCAGTTTTGCCGCCTTCCAACCCTCGAAGCCGCCCTCCAGCGTCTCGGCTTGCACACCGAGCTGCCTGAGCCAGGCCGCTGTGCCCTGCGCGAGCTTTTCGCCGCGCAGGCACGAGACGATCGCGGAACGGCCGGCGAAGTCGGCGCCCCAGTCGGAAACATTTCCGTGGCTGAGCTTGATCGAACCGGGGATCAGCCGCCGGTCGGCGGCAAAATCCTCGTCGGTGCGCACGTCGATCAGGACAGGGGCATTTGCCGTGCCGATCAGCCGTGCCATTTTTTCAGATGATATCGTCGTGTAGGAAGACATGATGCGCCCTCGTAAGAACAAACGGGACGCGATACTTGGGCATGTCGCCTCGTGGGGAGATCGCTCAAATCCCCATGACCTTTATTACATCGAAACGGCACCCACCTGTCAATCGGCTCGTTTCGCCGATTTTGTCCGAGGACCTCGCAGGTCTATATTGCGGGTCAACGGACCAGACCTTCCGGAGAATTCTCGATGCATTCCCGTTCCATCGAACAATGGACCCATGACCACGCCTTTCTGGGCGACAGGCACGACCAGAACGAGCGGCGCACCTGGCTCGTCGTCATCCTGACGCTGGTCATGATGGTCGGCGAGATCGTCGCCGGCTCGCTGTTCGGCTCGATGGCGCTGCTCGCCGACGGCTGGCACATGGGCACGCATGCGGCGGCGCTGGGGATTGCCGCGTTCGCGTATCGGTTTGCGCGGCGGCACCTGGGGAGCTCGCATTTCACCTTCGGCACCGGCAAATTCGGCGATCTCGCCGCCTTCGCCAGCGCGATCATCCTCGGCCTGATCGCGGTCGAGATCGCCTATGAGAGCGTGCTGCGGCTGATCACGCCGGTGCCGATCGTCTATGGCGAGGCGATCGCGGTCGCCGCCCTCGGCCTGTGCGTCAATCTCGCCAGTGCCTGGCTGCTCCGCGACAGCCACGATCACCACCATCACGGCCATGCGCATGATGATCACGGTGATCATGGCCATGATCACCACCACCATCATCACGACAACAATCTCCGTGCGGCCTATGTCCACGTCATGGCGGACGCGGCGACCTCGGTGCTGGCGATCGGCGCGCTCGTGGCCGCGATGTATTCGGGATGGGCCTGGGCCGATCCGGCGGTCGGCCTGATCGGCAGTGCCGTGATCGCAAGCTGGGCGTTCGGTCTGATCAAGACATCCGGCGCGGTGCTGCTCGACGTGCGCGCCGACGAGAAGCTCGAGCGCGTGATCCGGGCGCGCATGGAGATCGGCGAGGACCGCGTCACCGATCTGCATCTGTGGCAGGTCGGCCCCGGCCATTGCGCCGTGCTGCTTTCGGTGGTGTCGGACCAGCCGAAGCAGCCGGCCGTCTACAAGAGGCGGCTTGCCGGGCTGAAGGGGTTGAGCCACGTCACGGTCGAGGTCGAGACCTGCGCACATTGACGCGGGAATTCTGTGGACTGGCCGGGGTTGATCCTCGGTCACAGCCGACATGGTAGTAGACATGGCTGCAAGGGAGGAACGAATGATGCCTGGGATCAACAGAATCAAAAGGATCAAGCTCGCTGTCGCCGTCGCTGCACTCGTTCTGTCCGGTGATGCGGCGCTCGCGCAGTCCGAAAAGACCGGTGTCGAAAAGCTCTACGTGCTCAATTGCGGCGAGGGCACCGCCGGTGACATCTCGCGCTGGACGCCCGGCCTGAACGAGGGCAAGACGATGGACTTCGTCGACAGCTGCTATCTCGTCAAGCACGCCAAGGGCTTGTTCCTGTGGGACACCGGCATCGCCGACGCAGTTGCCGCGATGCCGAATGGCCTCGCGCCCGCCGATCCCAAGGCCGTGACCTGGCGCCGACCGAAGACGCTTGCCGCGCAGCTCGAACAGCTTGGCCTCAAGCCGGACGACGTCAAGATGATGGCCGTCTCACACACCCATCCTGACCACACCGGCAATGTCGAACTGTTCCCGCAGGCCATGCTCTACGTGCAGAAGGCCGAATATGACTGGCCCGGCGCCAACAACGAGCCGCGCTTCAAGCCGTCACATCCGGTCGAGCTGCTTGCTGGCGACAAGGACGTGTTCGGCGACGGCAGCGTGACCATCCTGTCGACGCCCGGCCATACACCGGGACACCAATCGCTGCTGGTGAAGCTGCCGAAGACCGGCGCGGTGGTGCTGTCGGGCGACGCCGTGCATTTCAAAGACAATTGGGACAATCGCCGCGTGCCCAGCATGAACGCCAACAAGGACCAGAGCGCGGCCTCGATGCAGAAGATCGCCGACACGCTCGGCAAGGAAAAGGCGCAGCTCTGGATCAACCACGACAAGGTCCAGCGCGACAGCCAGAAGATGGCGCCGGAGTTTTACGACTGACGCGGCTAGCCTTTCGGTGCGGTCACGGCGGGCGGGCTCGCTTCGGGCGCCTTCTTCGGTTTCAGCGAGCCGGCGTAGAAGGAGATCAGCCAGACCAGGATGATGGCGAGGAGATAGACACCCCAGGCCTGCGGCGGTGTGGTCGCCCAGCGCAGGAGGCCTTTGAATGTGCGGGGCGGGCGCGTGTCTTCGGTCATGCTCCGCTTGTGCGCGAAAGCTCCCGCCCGGTCAATCCGGCCGCGGTTGCGCGCGGATCATGAACAGCGCGGCCAGCGCCGAGAGGCTGAGCGCGGACGAGACGATCAGCACCTTGGCGCCCATGACGTCGATGAGCAGGCCAAAGGCCAGCGGCGCCACGGCCTGCGCCATCCGTGCCGGCGCGCCGATGATGCCGAGGCGATAGCCGAAATCCTTGGGGCCGAAGATCGACAGCGGCAGGGTACCGCGCGCGATGGTCAAAATGCCGTTGCCGGAGCCGTGGAACAGCGCAAACGCACTGGCCGCGGCGCCGCCGAAGATCGCAACGACCACCGCGCCGATCGGGTGGGTGAGGCAGGCGAGCCGCGTCGACCACAGCGGATGAAAGCGGCTGAGGAAGCCTGCTTCCAGAACCCGCGCGGCCACTTGCGCAGGCCCGATCAGCGCACCGGCCGCGATCGCCTCGACCGGCGTCGCGCCTGTGGACTCCAGGATGCGCGGAAAATGCGCGGCCATCGCGCCGGTGACGGTCCAGACCGCGGCGAAGACGAACGCGAGCAGGATCATGGTGCGGTCGAGCGGCAGATGCGGCTTCACCGCTGTCGCTGCGGCCTGCTTGGCGCCCTTGATCGTCGGCAGCAGGAAGAAGTTGAGCGGCAGGCCGATCAGGACATTGGCAGCGGCCCAGGCGAAGCAGGTGTCGCGCCAGCCGATATGGGCGAGGCCCCAGGCGGTGAGCGGCCAGCCGACGGTCGATGCAAAGCCCGCCATCAGCGTGATGCCGGTGATCGGCCTGCGGGCCTCGGTGCCATAGATGCGGCCGAGCGCGGCGAAGGCGGCGTCGTAAAGCCCCATCGCCATGCCGACGCCGAGCACGAGCCAGGCCATCGCCATCACCGCCACGGATTGCGAGAGGCCGAGCAGAACGAGGCCGGCGGCGATCGTCAGGTTCGACACCGAGAGGACCTGCCGGCCGCCGACGAGATCGATCTGTCGCCCGATGCGCGGGCCGAGCAGCGCCGAGATCACCAGCGAGGCCGAGAACGCGCCAAAGACCCAGTTGGAGGAGATGCCGAGATCGCGCGCCATGGGATCGGCGAGCAGCGCCGGCAGATAGTAGCTCGAGGCCCAGGCCAGGGTCTGCGTGGTACCGAGCGCCAGGATGATCGGAAGCTGGCGCTGGCTCATTTCCCCGTATTTCTGATCGGCGGTGTCATCATTCGCATTTGCCGCCCGAGGCGGGAGCGCGTCAACAGCGTCCGCGACATATGCGACCCGCCGCGGGTGGGAGCCTTGGCGCAAGGTCCGCGCCCCGCCTTTCGCTCGTCACGAATGCACGGCATAATGGCGCATGCAATTGACCTCGCGCCTTGCGCTGATGAACTGGTTGGCCGGCCAGGGGCTCACCGGCCTGCCCGAACCCGAACTGCTGCGCGGCTTCTGCGAGCGCTGCCGCGCCGAGGGGCTGGAACTCTCGCGTGGGCTTGTCGTCATCGATACGCTGCACCCGATCTACGAGGGGCGCGCCTTCCGCTGGAGCGACACGCCGACCAACGAGAGCGACGTCGTCGAATACGGCTCGACGGCCGAGGGCGACGCGGCCAACAATTGGCGCCGGTCAGTGTTCTACCATTTGCTCGAGCATGGTCACGACGAGATGGTGATCGACCTCGCCGACGCGCCCTCGCTCGATTTCTCGCAGATCGGCGAGCTCGCCGAAACGGGTCACCGCCATTTCCTGGCCTTTGTGCACCGCTTCGGGGAGACCGGAGCGCTCGGGCAGATGGACTGCCTCTACTCCTCCTGGACAACGCGACGCGAGGTTGGCTTTAGCGACGCCGAGCTCGCCGCGCTGCGCGATCTCGTGCCGGTGCTGGGTCTCGCGATCAAGTCGGCGCAGCAGGTCGACATCGCGCGCACACTCGGCCGCGTCTATCTCGGACGCGATGCGTCAGAGCAGGTCTTGAGCGGACGTATCTCGCGCGGCGTCACCGAGCGCATCGACGCCGTGCTCTGGTATTCCGATCTGCGCGGCTCGACCGGAATCAGCGAGAGCATCGGCCCCGACGAGATCATCCCGTTCCTGAACGACTATGCGCAGGCCGTGATCGATGCGATCCACGACGCCGGCGGCGACGTGCTGAAGCTGATCGGCGACGGCGTGCTCGCGATGTTCACCGGCGAGGACATGGCGCATGCCCGGCGCGCGGCGCTACGCGCCGAGCATCTGTTCCGCAAGAACGTCGCGGCGCTGAACCTGCGGCGGGGCGCCGAGGGCCGTCCCACCACGTCCGCCTATATCGGACTGCATGTCGGCGAGGTCTTCTACGGCAATATCGGCAGCGAGGACCGGCTCGACTTCACCGTGGTCGGTCCGACCGTGAACGAGGTCAGTCGCATCGCCTCGATGAGCCGTTCGGTCGATCGCGAGCTACTGGCCTCGGCGGAGTTCTACAAGGGCCTCGATGCCGCCGGGCGCCGCTACCTCGTCTCCACTGGCCGCTACGCGCTGCGCGGCATCGGCCGCGCGCAGGATCTCTACACGCTCGATCCAGAGGTGGATGCGAGCGAGCCCGTGACGGGGAGCTACGAGCGGTATCTGGCGAACTAGGCCCGGCTGCTTCCACATACTCCGTCATTGCGAGGAGCTCTTGCGACGAAGCAATCCAGACTGTCTCCGCGCACGGATTCTGGATTGCTTCGCTTCGCTCGCAATGACGGTGCAGCTAGCACCGCGCCACCGCCTCATCGCCCACCATGTCCGGCTGCCGGTCCAGCGCCACCGCAGGCGAGAGCCAGATCACCAGCGCCTGTACGCCGAACACGGCCGCCGCGAGATAGAGGCATGCTTCCGCGCTCCAGAGGCCACCGACGATCGCGCCCAGCGCCGAGCCGACCGGGCGGGCGCCGTAGCTCATGATGTTGATGGCGGAGACGCGGCCGAGCAGGCGCGGCGGCGTCACCGACTGGCGCAGCGTCGTGGTCGAGATCACCCACAGGATCGGCCCGACGCCGAGCAGGAAGAAGCTCAAGGCCGCAAGCCAGGTCGAGGGGACCAGCACCGTCAGCGCCATCACCATAGCGGCGACGAAGCCGGTGACGGGGCCGAGGCCGACAACCGTGCCGAACGCGACGCGCTTCATCACGCGCGTGGCGAACAGTGCGCCGATCACCATGCCGACACCGTACATCGTCAGCACCGTGCCGATGCCCGCGGCGGTCAGGCCGAGGTGACGTACGGCGTAAGGCACGAACACCGCGATCTGCAGGAACCATCCGGTGTTGAAGATGAACTGGGTGATGAAGACCGGCCGCAGCAGCGGGTGGTGAAACACGAAGGCCGCGCCTTCGCGGATGTCCTGGAACGGATGCCGCCGGGGGGCCGGCGTGCGGGCGGGCTCGTAGATGCCGGAGAGCAGCACGACCGCGACGGCCGAGAGCGCTGCCGCAAAGCCGAAGGCCGGGCTCGCGCCCCACCACCCCACCAGCACGCCGCCGAGCGCAGGGCCGCTGGCGAAGGCGATGGTGCGTGCGAGCTCGATCCGCGCATTGGCCGCCGGTAACAGGTCCGAACTCACCAGCGAGGGCACCAGCGCCGGCGCGGCCACGCTGTAGACGACGGTGCCGCACACGGCGGCAAAGCCGAGCAGCGCCAGCAGCGGCAGATTGAGCGCGCCGAGCGCGAGCAGCAGCACGATCGCTGCAAGGGCCGCGGCCCGCAGCGCCTCGGCGCCCGCCATCAGCGAGCGGCGGGAGATGCGGTCGGCCAGCAAACCGGCCGGGATGGCGAAGAGGACGAATGGCAGGGTCAGCGCGGTCTGGAGCAGGCCGGTCTGGCCTTCGGCGACGCCGAGCGTTAGCACCGCGACGATGGGGGCCGCGGCCAGCGCGATCTGTTCGGCCGACTGGGCCGCCAGGTTCGACCAGGCGAGCCGGTTGAATGTCTCGGGGAGGCGCGGGGGATTTGACATGGCTCATTTCCTGCAAAGTCGAGTCGGCGCCACTATCCGCCTCGGGAGGCCGCCAAACCCACCCGCTTCCCGACAGGGGCGACAAATAGCGACCGCCGTGGAAACCACGTGGCTAGATGCAGTTGCAAATGAGTTGCAATAAGGCTCGACTTCGGTATTCTCGCCCGATGGATGCTCGCTCTCCCGATCTGACCCGAGATGCCGCCGGCTGGCACAATGATGCGCCGACCACCAAGAGCCTGGCCGAGGTGAATGCCACGGTGGCGATCCCGATCGCCGGGGTGTGGTGGCGGCGCCTGCTCGCCTTCGTCGGCCCGGGCTATCTGGTCTCGGTCGGCTACATGGACCCCGGCAATTGGGCGACCGACCTCGCCGGCGGGTCCAAGTTCGGCTACACGCTGCTCTCCGTCATCCTGCTCTCGAATTTGATGGCGATCCTGCTCCAGTCGCTCGCGGCACGGCTCGGCATCGTCACCGACCGCGACCTCGCGCAGGCCTGCCGCGCGACCTATTCGCCGGCGGTGAACTTCATGCTGTGGCTCGCCTGCGAGGCGGCGATCATCGCCTGCGATCTCGCCGAGGTCATCGGAACGGCGATCGCGCTGAAACTGCTGTTCGGCATTCCCCTGATCGGCGGCGCGCTGATCGCTGCGCTGGATGCCTTCTTGCTGCTCATCCTGATGAATCGTGGCTTCCGTTTCCTCGAAGCCTTCGTCATCGCACTGCTCGTTGTGATCGCAATCTGCTTCACGGTCCAGCTTGCCGCGGCGGCACCGCCGGTCGCCGAGATGCTGAGGGGATTTGTGCCGAAGACCGAGATCTTCACCAACCCCGAGATGCTCTACATCGCGATCGGCATCATCGGCGCCACCGTGATGCCGCATAATCTCTATCTGCATTCCTCGATCGTGCAGACGCGCGCCTATGAGCGCAACGATACCGGCCGGCGCGAGGCGATCAAATGGGCGACGACCGACTCGACCATCGCCCTGATGCTGGCGCTGTTCATCAATGCCGCGATCCTCGTCGTGGCTGCCGCAACCTTCCACAAGAGCGGCCATTCTGACGTCGCCGAGATCGGCCAGGCCTTCGAGCTGCTGTCTCCGTTGCTCGGGCTCGGCATCGCCTCGACGCTGTTCGCGGTGGCGCTGCTCGCCTCGGGCCTGAATTCAACGGTGACAGCGACGCTCGCCGGCCAGATCGTGATGGAAGGCTTTCTCGATTTGCGCCTGCCGAGCTGGGCGCGCCGGTTGCTGACGCGCGGCATCGCAATCATTCCCGTGATCATCGTCACCGCGATCTACGGCGAGCGCGGCACGGCCGATCTGCTGGTGTTCAGCCAGGTCGTGCTGTCGATGCAATTGCCCTTCGCCGTCATCCCGCTGGTCCGCTTCGTCTCCGACCGCCGCAAGATGGGCAAGTTCGTCATACCGGTATGGGTCGCGGCGATCGCCTGGATCGTCGCGGGCATCATCGTGGTTTTGAACGTGAAGCTGCTGGCGGATACGCTGTTCGGGTGACCCCACCCCGGCTGTCGTCGTCCGGCTTGACCGGACGACCCAGTATTCCAGAGAAAGTCGTGACTGAGCGGAGGCGCCGCGGCGTACTGGATGGCCCCGCCTGCGCGTGGCATGGCGGAGAGCTAATCCTGCGGCTCGGACGCGGCGTCACCTTGCGCGTCGATGCGCAGCCAGCCTGACGGCGCGAGGCGCTGCTGCGGCAGGAAGCGGGCCTTGTAGTCCATCTTCTTCGAGCCTTCGATCCAGTAGCCGAGATAGACGTAAGGCAGTCCTTGCCGGCGAGCCCGGGCGATGTGGTCGAGGATCATGAAGGTGCCCATCGAGCGGCTGACTTCGCCGGGCTCGAAGAACGAATAGACCATCGACAGGCCGTCGCTGAGCACATCGGTCAGCGCGACCGCGATCAGCTGCTCACCACGGCCGGTGATGCCGCTGTCGGGACCACGCTTGCGGTACTCGATGATGCGGGTCTCGACATGGCTGTCCTCGACCATCATGGCGTAGTCGAGCACGGTCATGTCGGCCATGCCGCCATGGCGGTGACGGGAATCGAGATAGGCGCGGAACACCGAATATTGCTCGGAGGTCGGCACCGCGCTGCGCTGCTCGCCGATGATGTCGGCGTTGCGCGCGATCACCTTGCGGAAGTTGCGGGAGGGGCGGAACTCGTTGGCGATCACCCGGACCGAGACGCAGGCGCGACATTGGTCGCAGGCCGGCCGGTAGGCGATCGACTGGCTGCGACGGAAGCCGCCATGGGTCAGGAGGTCGTTGAGGTCGCCGGCGCGCTCACCCACGAGGTGCGTAAACACCTTGCGCTCGTGCCGGCCCGGCAGATAGGGGCAGGGGGAGGGCGCCGTGAGGTAAAATTGTGGGGTGTCGCGCGAGTGCTGGGTCAAGGGACGTCGTGGGCCTCCGAAATGTGCATCAGCATCGCGCTACGAAAGCCCCCGGTCAATCGGTCTACTCGGCAGATCAGATCGGTCAGCTTAGCGGATCCAGGTTGATAGGTTCTTGATCCGGGTTCGTTGATCAGTAGGTCCTTTGATCAGTAGGTTCTGGCGCCCTGCGGCACCGGCGCACGAACGGAATTGTTGATCACGACCGTTCCCAGCACGAAATCATGCAGTAAGCGCCGGCGGCCGTTGAACAGGCCGACCAGGACCACGAAGGGCGACAGGAACGAGAACGTCACCCAGAACAGCACGGCGTGGGTGGCGCCGAGCACGAAATAGCCTGATGCGCCGTACCAGGTGCGCAACTCCAGATCCATCACACGCATGCCGATGGTCGCGGAGGACGGACCGCCGATGCAGGCGCCGTAATAGACGATGGCCCAGATCACGGAGGCCGGCCAGGCCAGCCAGAACAGCGCCCAGCCGATGCCGAGCGTGACTACGCCGAACACCGCGATGAAGAGGTAGCCGAGGATCACCGGCACCGAGATCACGACCATGTCGATCAGGAAGGCGAACACCCGCCGCGTCGCAACGCCGCGGAACAGTTCCGGGTGCAGATAGGGATCGTAGGCATGCGGCTGCGACCCGCCGTCATTGCGCCAGGCATTGCCCGAGTCCGAATACGACATGACCGTCCTCCCGAGGGAAACTCCCGTGGCAGGACATGGGAACAGGCTGTCCGCGTGCCAAGGGCGCAGAGATTAACAAGCCGAAATATTCCGGCGATTCGGGGGCGGGGGAGGTGGTGGCGGCGCCACACCAATATTGTCGTCCCGGCGAAGGCCGGGACCCATAACCACGGAGAGCAGTTTGGCGGAGACTCGGGGTTGATCGCTTTCCCGGTACCAATACCGCGCGTTCTCGTTAGATCACGCGGTATGGGTCCCGGCCTTCGCCGGGACGACCTTGGGGTTTACCCCTGCGCGCGCAGCTTCTCCGCGGCCCTCGGCGCGAAATAGCTCAGCACGCCGTCGGCGCCGGCGCGCTTGAAGGCGAGCAGGCTCTCCATCATGGCGCGATCGCCGTCGAGCCAGCCGTTGTTGGCGGCTGCCGCGATCATCGCGTATTCGCCGGACACCTGGTAGGCGAAGGTCGGCATCGCGAACGTGTCCTTCACGCGGCGGACGACGTCGAGATAGGGCATGCCGGGCTTGACCATCACCATGTCGGCGCCCTCGGAAATGTCGAGCTCGACCTCGCGGAGCGCCTCGTCGGTGTTGGCGCTGTCCATCTGGTAGGTGCGCTTGTCGCCGGTGAGCGTCTTGGCCGAGCCGATGGCGTCGCGGAACGGGCCGTAGAAAGCGGAGGCGTATTTTGCCGCATAGGCCATGATCTGTACGTCAAGCAGACCGGTGCGATCCAGGCCCTCGCGGATCGCGGCGACGCGACCGTCCATCATGTCGGAGGGCGCGATGATGTCGCAGCCGGCTTCGGCCTGCACCAGGGCCTGACGCACCAGCACGGCGACCGTCTCGTCGTTCAGGATCTTGCCGTCGGAGATCAGGCCGTCATGGCCGTGGCTGGTGAAGGGATCGAGCGCGACGTCGCAGAGAATGCCGATCTCCGGAAACTCCTTCTTGATCGCGCGCACCGCCTGGCAGACCAGATTGTTCGGGTTGGTGGCTTCCGAGCCCTCCTCGTCGCGCAGGGACGGGTCGGTGTAGGGAAACAGGGCGAGGCAGGGGATGGTGAGCTTCATTGCGCGCTCGGCGTCGCGCACGGCCTGGTCGACGCTGAGACGCTCGACACCCGGCATCGAGGCGATCTGCTCACGCTTGTTGTTGCCGTCGATCAGAAACAGCGGCCAGATCAGATCGTCCGTCGTGAGCACGTTCTCGCGCACCATGCGCCGGGCCCATTCCGCCTTGCGGTTGCGGCGCGGGCGGACGGTCAGATCGAGGGCAGGGGGGGCCCCAGTGCCGTCCCGGCGCGAGACCTCGCGCAATTCGATCGGACGCCCGTATTTAATCGCCATCACTCTTCCTCCGGCTGGAATTATTCTTATACCAGCTCGCACGGTTCCCGTCACCGCGGCTTGACGTGCCGCAAAAGATGGCAGCCGATTGATTTTGCGGGGCAAAGCAGCCAGAAGGGGGCATGTCCGAGATCTCCACCCGCGATGCGGCCCGCGACAGTGCCAGGGACGCCGTCCGAGACAATGCCAGAGACAGCGCAATGTCGGTGGCGGCGATCTCGTCGGAGCGGGCCGAGTCCGACGACAATGTCTGGACGCGCCGGCTCGTGCTGTTCCTGCGGGTGATGGCGCTGCTCTCCATCCTCAAGGGCCTCTATCATTGGGCGCAGGTGACGGGCTTCGTCGGCGGCGAGGACGAGGCCTTCGAGAACCAGTCCATGGCCTGGCAGGCCTCGACCATTTACTTCGCCGTGATCGAACTCGTTGCCGCGGTCGGGCTGTGGCTGGCGACGCCCTGGGGCGCCGTGGTGTGGCTCACGACCGTGGTGTCGATGGCGGTGATCGAGCTGATGTTCCCGGGCATCTACGGCGGCAGCCTGATTGTGGTCGGCGTCGAAGCCTTCATGCTGGCCGCCTATCTCGCGCTCGCCTGGATGGCCGCACGCGAACGGCCGCCATAGGCGAAGTCTCGTGCCCCGGACGCAATGCGGCGCGGCGCACTCGCGGCGTGATGCATTGCAGAGCCGGTCCCGGATCTTCGCTGCGCTCGTCCGGGACACGAGAATGTTGCGTTTGGTTGACCGTTGGTTGCCTAAAATTCGAGGTAACTTTTCGTTGACTCCGTGCATTCCGCCACAGCTCTTACGCGGCCGTTTCGAAACGGGGCGGGGCTGTTCTGGAATGCGACAATCGCGGCGGACGGAGGGTGAACAGGACCTTGCGAGAGTCAACAGACAGTTGCGAAAAGTGCTTGTGGCACAGGCTTAATCCGCAATTCACTGTCTTAAATTCATGATCTCTTTATTCTCTTATTTAAGCCGATCTTCAAACGAGCCCCTTAAGTTGCACCTATCAGACGGGACACAAGTTTCGTCGAATGAGTGTCGATAAAAACGACAACAGGGGAAGTGTCATGATGAAAGCCGTCGCAACTGCGGCAGATACCGCAGAGCGCGTCTCCGGCCAGCAGGGTTCGGTGCAGACGCTCTATCTGGAAGCCTTGACTCTGGTGGAGCGGCTGCATCGCCGGCTGCTCGACGTCATCAAGGACGAGTTCGATCGCCGCGGCCGTGCGGACATCAATTCGGTGCAGGCGCTCCTGCTCTACAACATCGGCGACAAGGAGCTGACCGCGGGCGAACTGCGCACGCGCGGTTATTACCTCGGCTCCAACGTCTCCTACAATCTGAAGAAGCTGGTCGAACTCGGCTTCCTCGACCATCAGCGCTCGCGCGTCGATCGCCGCTCGGTGCGCATCCGCCTGACGCCGCAGGGCCAGGAAGTTCGCCGCATCGTCGACTCGCTCTACCAGAAGCACGTCAAGACGGTGGAGCAGGTCGGTGGCATCTCGGGCGAGGAGTTCTCGACCCTCAACAAGTCGCTGCACCGCCTCGAGCGGTTCTGGACCGACCAGATCTTGTATCGTCTCTGAGCTTTTTCGACGGGACTTGGCCAAGCCGGCCCACAACAAGACCGGCAAGCCTCCCAAACGTGCCTGAGCTTCCCCAAGCGCGCCGGCCCGGCTGTGTTCGGACCGGTGCGTTTTTTCCATTTCGCGGGTGCGAAAAAAATCCCCAACCGCAGGGAACGAGTTCCCGGTTCGCCGCTTATCTCCTCCGGATCGGAGGCTGACGATGCTGGTCGAGCGTGGCGTGGGGTGATGAACGTGGAACTCGTGAGCGAGGCCTATGCCATCGCCGCGAACTATCTTCGCCGCTCCGGCGCGATCCGGGACACCCTTGTCACCGACGAACGCCTGCTCGAGATCGTCATCAAGCTGCTCCAGCACGGCGAATTCAACAAGATCAGGTTGGCCAACAAGGCCATCGTCAGGTTCGAGGCGCAGTCCGAGGCCAAAGCGGTTGCCTGATCTCAACTCCCAAACGCGGCAAGAAAATCGCCAAGAACCAGAGGGTGCCATGGAAGCTGCCATCGACCGGATCATGCATACCTATGACCTGCTCGCCAACCGCACGTCGGCTGCGAGTGCCGAGGCGAGGGCCAAGGTCACGAACTACCTCAATACCTTGATGGAAGCCGGGGAGAAGGACACTCACAGGTTGACGGTTTGCGGCCTGACCTATCTGCGGCAGCTCGACGGCAGCGTGGATCCCGTGAAGGCGGGGTATACCGGACTTTAGAGGGCCGCCGGCCGGTCGCGCCCGCGCCGCATTTAGAGCCCAAAGCGGACCTTCCCGGACATTGGACGACCGGATGCCACCCGGTCGCCCAAATCCCCCAATCCCACCATATCTTGCATAAATCACCGGTCCGACCCGCAACTACTTGGCCTGTTGCGGGCGATGTGGTAGATCGCGCTCGCCGCTTCCGATCGCCACACCAGACCCGCCCGTAGCCCACCAAACGGCTGCGGCGGTGGAGATATTCGCAAGATGACCTTCGCCAAAACCGCCTCCGCGCCCGATTCGTTTTTCACCGCCTCGCTCGAGCAGGCTGACCCGGAAATCGCAGCCGCCATCAAGGGCGAGCTCGGCCGCCAGCGTCACGAGGTCGAGCTGATCGCCTCCGAGAACATCGTCAGCCGTGCCGTGCTGGAAGCGCAGGGTTCGGTGATGACCAACAAATATGCGGAAGGCTATCCGGGCGCGCGCTATTACGGCGGTTGTGAGTGGGTCGACGTCGCCGAGAACCTCGCGATCGATCGCGCCAAGAAGCTGTTCGGCGCCAAGTTCGCCAACGTGCAGCCGAACTCCGGCAGCCAGATGAACCAGGCGGTGTTTTTGGCGCTGCTTCAGCCCGGCGACACCTTCATGGGCCTCGATCTTGCGGCCGGCGGCCATCTCACCCACGGCTCCCCCGTCAACATGAGCGGCAAGTGGTTCAAGGCCGCGCACTACACGGTGCGCCGCGAGGACCAGATCATCGACATGGACGCCGTCGCCAAGCAGGCCGAGGAGGTCAAGCCAAAGCTTATCGTGGCCGGCGGCTCGGCCTATTCGCGCGCCTGGGACTTCAAGCGCTTCCGCGAAATCGCCGATAGCGTCGGCGCCTACCTCCTGGTCGACATGGCGCACTTCGCCGGTCTCGTCGCCGGCGGCGTACATGCTTCGCCCGTGCCTCACGCGCACATCACCACCACCACGACGCACAAATCGCTGCGCGGTCCGCGCGGCGGCCTGATGCTGTGGAATGACGAGGCGCTGACCAAGAAATTCAACTCGGCGATCTTCCCGGGCCTGCAGGGCGGCCCCCTGATGCACGTGATCGCGGCGAAAGCAGTCGCCTTCGGCGAGGCGCTGCGTCCGGATTTCAAGGTCTATGCCAAGAACGTCGTCGAGAACGCCAAGGCGCTGGCCGAGGCGATGAAGAGCCACGGCTTCGATATCGTCTCCGGCGGCACCGATAACCATCTGATGCTGGTTGACCTCCGGCCGAAGGGCCTGAAGGGCAACGCCTCGGAGAAGGCGCTGGTTCGCGCCGCCATCACCTGCAACAAGAACGGCATTCCGTTCGACCCCGAGTCACCGTTCGTCACCTCCGGTATTCGTCTGGGCACGCCGGCGGCGACCACGCGCGGCTTCGGCGTCGCTGAATTCCAGCAGGTCGGCGGCATGATCGCCGAAGTCCTGAACGCGATCGCGCAATCTTCCGACGGCAAGGCGCCGCTGGTGGAAGCCGCGATCAAGGAACGGGTCAAGGCGCTCACCGACCGTTTCCCGATCTATCAGTAAGGCTCAAGAAAACCGGTCAAGGTCAACGGATGCGCTGCCCGAACTGCAACAGTCTCGATACGCAGGTGAAGGACTCGCGTCCGACCGAGGACTCTTCCGTGATCCGCAGGCGGCGCGTGTGCGTCGCCTGCAATTTCCGCTTCACCACCTTCGAGCGCGTGCAGCTGCGCGAGCTCACGGTGATCAAGCGCAACGGCCGCCGCGTGCCGTTCGACCGCGACAAGCTGATGCGCTCGGTGTCGATCTCGTTGCGCAAGCGGCAGGTCGAGCCGGAACGGGTGGAGAAGATGGTCTCCACGATCGTGCGCGAGCTCGAGACCGGGGGCGAGGCTGAAATCTCCTCGGAGGTGATCGGCGAGACCGTGATGGAGCATCTGCGCACGCTCGACGACGTCGCGTATGTCCGCTTCGCCTCGGTCTACCGCAATTTCCGCGAGGCCAAGGATTTCGCCGACGTGCTCGGCGAGCTCTCCGGCGAGGAGGAAGCGCGGCTCGCCGCGATCCGCAAATGATCTTCCGCATCCTGGAGGATCAATTCGCGCAGAAGGCGCGCGAGTCCAGGGATGCCGACCGGCGCTTCATGGAGCTTGCGCTGGCGCTCGGCAGGCGCGGGCAGGGACGCACCTGGCCCAATCCCGCCGTCGGGGCCGTCATCGTCAAGGACGGCGTGATCGTCGGCCGCGGCTGGACCCAGCCTGGCGGACGGCCGCATGGCGAGCCTGAAGCGCTGCGGCGCGCAGGCGATGCCGCGCGCGGCGCCACGCTCTACGTCACGCTGGAGCCGTGCTCGCATTTCGGCAAGTCGCCACCGTGCGCCGACGCAGTGATCGCCGCCGGCATCAAGCGGGTGGTGGCAGCGATCGAGGATCCCAATCCGGAAGTCGCCGGTCAGGGCCACGCACGCCTGCGCGCGGCCGGCATCATGGTGGATGTGGGTCTGTGCGCGCGCGAAGCCGCCTTCGACCACGCCGGGCATTTCCGTCGCATCAGGGATCACCGCCCGCATGTGATCCTGAAGCTCGCGGTCTCGCCCGACGGCAAGATCGGCGCGGCCGGGGGCAAGCCGATCGCGATCACCGGCGAGGCGGCGCGCGACCGGGTGCACCTCCTGCGCGCCTCGAGCGACGCCATCCTGGTCGGCATCGGCACGGTGCTGGCGGACGATCCGCAGCTCGACTGCCGCCTGCCGGGCATGGCCGCGCGTTCGCCGGTGCGCGTGGTGCTCGATCAAAGCCTGCGCATTCCCGGCGCGAGCAGGCTCGTGGGCTCAGCGCGCGAGATTCCGCTGTGGGTGGTGGGTTCTGAGCTCGCGGAGGCCGCGGCCGCCACGCGGCTCGGTGCTGCCGGCGCGCAGGTGATCCGCGTGCCGCCCGGCAATGCCTCGGGACTCGATCTTGCGGCCGTGCTGCATGCATTGGCCGGGAAGGGCATCACACGGCTAATGGTCGAGGGCGGCAGCCGCGTTGCGGCGTCCTTCATCGCCGCCGACCTCGTTGACGAGATCTGGCTGTTCCGCGGCGCGCAAGCGGTGGGTGCCGACGGGGTGGATGCGCTCGCTGCATTGCCCCTGTCGAAAATCACGCAGTCGCAGGCCTACAAGGTTCATGCTAGCGAGACCTTCGACAAGGATACTCTCACCATCTACGAGCGCGCGTAATGTTCACTGGCATTGTCACCGATATCGGCGAGATCGTCGGCTTCACGCCGACGGCGCAGGGCCAGTTGCACCGGCTGCGCATCGCCTGCCGCTACGATCAGACCACCATTGCCGACGGCGCCTCGATCGCCTGCAATGGCGTCTGCCTGACGGTGGTTGCTTCCGGCGTCGAAAGCGGCAAAGACTCTGCTCAAAGGACCTGGTTCGACGTCGATGCCGCGGCCGAGACGCTGGCGCTGACGACGGCAAAGCACTGGAGGGTCGGCGCCAGGCTCAATCTCGAGCGTGCGCTCAAGATCGGCGACGAGCTTGGCGGGCATATCGTCGCCGGCCATGCCGATGGCATCGCAACCCTCGTCAGCCGCGAGGACCTGCCCGACATGGCGCGGTTCGAGCTCTCTACGACGCGGGAGCTGGCACGGTTCATCGCGACCAAGGGCTCGATCACGCTCGACGGCGTGTCGCTGACGGTTAATACGGTGAAGGACGTGACCTTTTCCGTGCTGATCATCCCGCACACCCTGACAGTCACGACGATCGGCGGCTGGAAGGCCGGGGATGAGGTCAATATCGAGGTCGATCTGATGGCCCGCTACGCGGCGCGGCTGACGGAAATGAAGTGACGGCGTCTTTAAACTTGGCTTACCCGCTAGTGGCGACTACATAGCGCCAACCCCTGTGGAACGGATTTGACTATGGCAGACGCGCGGCGCGCACCCCTGAAGGACCAGACCGACGTTTCCGGCGCACGCGCGCTGATCGTCGAGGCGCGGTTCTATGACGATCTCCAGGACGCGATGCTTGAAGGTGCGGTGGCCGAGCTGAAGGCGGCCGGTCTGACCCATGATGTCATCACGGTTCCCGGTGCGCTGGAGATCCCGGCGGCAGTGGCGATCGCGGTCGATGCCGCGGCTGCCAATGGCAAGCCTTATGATGCCGCGATCGCGCTCGGCTGCGTGATCCGCGGCGACACCATTCATTTCGAGATCGTCTCGCAGGAATCCTCGCGCGCGCTGATGGACCTGGCGGTGGCGCGCAAGCTGCCGCTCGGCAACGGCATCCTCACCGTCAACACCGAGGCGCAGGCCTGGGCGCGGGCGCGCGCCAGCGAGCTGAACAAGGGCGGCGATGCCGCGCGGGCCGCGATCGCGATGCTGCGCATAAAGCGCCGGCTGGCGCGGGCTTGATCATGGCCGATAACAACAAGAAGCCGCCGGCTGGCACGGAGAAGAAGGCGAACCGGCGCGGTGCGGCGCGGCTCGCAGCCGTGCAGGCGCTGTACCAGATGGATATCGGCGGTGCCGGCATCAACGACATTTTTGCGGAGTTCGAGAGCCACTGGCTCGGCAACGAGGTCGAGGGCGACACATATCTCCCGGCGGAAGCGGCGTTCTTCCGCGACGTCGTCTCCGGCGTCGTGCGCGACCAGAAGAAGCTCGATCCGCTGATCGACGAGGCGCTGTCGAAGGGCTGGCCGTTGAAGCGCATCGAAGCGATCCTGCGCGCGGTGCTGCGGGCAGGGGCCTACGAATTGGAACACCGCAAGGACGTGCCGGGCCGCGTCGTCGTGTCCGAATATGTCGACGTCGCCAATGCCTTCGTCGACCGCGAGGAGACCGGCATGGTCAACGCGGTGCTCGACCAGATCGGCCGCCAGTTTCGCGGTGACGAGTTCGGGCGGGGGTAGATATACATCCCGCTGTCATCACCCGCGAGGGCGGGTGATCCAGTACGCTGCGGCAGCGGTTATGGATATTGGGCGTCTCGGCGTACTGGATCGCCCGGTCAAGCCGGGCGATGACAGTGGAGTTTGGGGCTAGCGCCGATGACGAACGCACCAGAAACCTCCGCCGAAGACTCCCTCATCGCGCGCTATTTCAAGCCGCTGGCGACTGATCCGGGCGCGTTGGGCCTGGTGGACGATGCCGCCATCTTGCAGGCGCTCGGCAGCGACATCGTCGTCACCACAGACGCGGTGGTCGAGGGTGTGCATTATCTTGCCACCGATCCGCCCGATACCATCGCGCGCAAGGCGCTGCGGGTGAACCTGTCCGATCTCGCTGCAAAGGGGGCCGTGCCGGCCGGCTTCGTGCTGACACTGGCGTTGCGCAGCAAGGAAGACGCCTGGCTCAGGCCGTTCGCGGACGCGCTCGGCGAGGATGCGAAAACCTTCGCCTGTCCGCTGCTCGGCGGCGACACGGTGTCGACGCCGGGGCCGCAGATGATCTCGATCACCGCCTTTGGCCGCGTGCCACAGGGGCGGATGGTCGGCCGCACCGGGGCCAAGCCGGGCGACCGTATCCTGGTCACGGGGACGATCGGCGACGCCGCGCTTGGCCTCGATGTGCTCAAGGGCGGCGCGGTGGCGAATGCGCTGGTCTCCGATCCGCACGCGCGCAAGACGCTGATCTCGCGCTATCGCGTGCCGCAGCCGCGCAATGCTCTCGCGCAGGCCGTGCGTGATCATGCGACGGCTGCGATGGATGTCTCCGACGGCCTTGCCGGAGATCTGACCAAGCTCTGTGCGGCATCAGGCGTCTCGGCCACGATCGACGTGACCAGCGTACCGCTCTCGGCTGCTGCCGCCGGCCTGATCGCGCGCAACGTCGTTTCCGTTGAGACGCTGCTTGCCGGGGGTGACGATTACGAGGTGCTGTGCACCGTTCCGCCGGCGCAAGGCGACGCGCTGATTGCCCTGGGGCGGGCGGCAGGCCTTGCCGTCACGGCCATCGGCACGATCGTCGCGGGCCACGAGCGGCCGCGCTTCTTGGACGGGCAGGGCCAGGAGCTGGTGTTGAAGCGGCTGTCCTACAGCCACTTCTAGGAATTGCTCCAAACCGGCGTCCGGGCTGCCAAGACTCGCTAAATACCTGCCGAGATCAGCTTTTCGGCCTTATCTGGCGTTGCACCCTCAATTTGATTTTGGCAAGGTCGTGACCGACTAGGGCCGCGCCTTCGGGCAAGGAGCGGCCCTGTTCAAAATCAAGGCGCCGCACCGCAAGACGGAAAAACAAAAGGCGCCGGGGGTACGTTCATCAAGGATCTGAGGCAAAAAATCACATGACAGCATTATGGTTGATTGTGCTCTGCGGAGTGCTTTCCGTCGTCTACGCGATCTGGGCGACGTCTTCGGTTTTGAGCGCGGATGCGGGGTCTCCGCGCATGCAGGAAATCGCGGCAGCGGTGCGCGAAGGCGCACAGGCTTACCTGCGGCGTCAGTACACCACGATCGGTATGGTCGGCATCGTCATCTTCGTGCTGCTTGCCTATTTCCTGGGGCTCTATGTCGCGATCGGTTTTGCCATCGGCGCGATCCTGTCGGGGGCGGCCGGCTTCATCGGCATGAACGTCTCGGTCCGCGCCAATGTGCGCACCGCCCAGGCGGCGACGACGTCGCTCGCGGGTGGTCTCGAGCTTGCCTTCAAGGCGGGCGCCATCACCGGCATGCTGGTGGCGGGTCTCGCGCTGCTCGGCGTGACCCTCTATTTCGCCTTCCTGGTCCATTCGCTGAAGCTTGCGCCTGACAGCCGCGTCGTCATCGACGCCATGGTGGCGCTCGGCTTCGGCGCCTCGCTGATCTCGATCTTCGCCCGTCTCGGCGGCGGCATCTTCACCAAGGGTGCGGACGTCGGCGGCGACCTCGTCGGCAAGGTCGAGGCCGGCATCCCCGAGGACGATCCGCGCAACCCGGCCACGATCGCCGACAACGTCGGCGACAATGTCGGCGACTGCGCCGGCATGGCCGCCGACCTGTTCGAAACCTATGCGGTGACCGCGGTCGCCACCATGGTCCTGGCGGCGATCTTCTTTGCCAAGACTCCGATCCTCGCCGACATGATGACGTTGCCGCTCGCCATCGGCGGCATCTGCATCATCACCTCGATCATCGGCACCTTCTTCGTGAAGCTCGGGCCGAGCCAGTCGATCATGGGTGCGCTTTACAAGGGTCTGATCGCGACCGGCGTCCTGTCGCTGGTCGGCATCGCCGGCGTGATCTATTACCTGATCGGCTTCGGCAAGCTCGCCGGCGTCGACTATACCGGCATGGCGCTGTTCGAGTGCGGCGTGGTCGGCCTCGCCGTCACCGCGCTGATCATCTGGATCACCGAATACTACACCGGCACCGACTATCGTCCCGTGAAGTCGATCGCCCAGGCCTCGGTGACCGGCCACGGCACCAACGTGATCCAGGGCCTCGCCATCTCGATGGAGTCGACCGCGCTGCCCGCGCTCGTCATCATCGCCGGCATCCTGGTCACCCACAGCCTCGCCGGCCTGTTCGGCATCGCGATCGCGACCGCCACCATGCTGGCGCTCGCCGGCATGGTCGTCGCGCTCGACGCGTTCGGTCCGGTCACCGACAACGCCGGCGGTATTGCCGAGATGGCGGGCCTGCCGAAGGAGGTTCGCAAGTCGACCGATGCGCTCGATGCGGTCGGCAACACCACCAAGGCGGTGACCAAGGGCTACGCGATCGGCTCAGCCGGTCTCGGCGCCCTGGTGCTGTTCGCGGCCTACAACGAGGATCTCAAGTTCTTCATTGCGGACTCCGCGCACCACGCCTACTTCGCCGGCGTCAAACCGGACTTCTCGCTCAACAACCCCTACGTCGTGGTGGGTCTGTTGTTCGGCGGTCTGTTGCCGTATCTGTTCGGCGCGATGGGCATGACCGCCGTGGGCCGCGCGGCGAGCGCGATCGTCGAGGAGGTCCGCCGACAATTCCGCGAGAAGCCGGGCATCATGCAAGGCACCGACAAGCCGGATTACGGCAAGGCGGTCGACCTTTTGACCAAGGCGGCGATCAAGGAAATGATCATCCCCTCGCTGCTTCCGGTGCTGTCACCGATCTTCGTCTACTTCGTGATCTATGCGATCGCGGGGGGCGGGGCGGCCGGCAAGTCGGCGGCGTTCTCGGCCGTGGGCGCGATGCTGCTCGGCGTGATCGTGACGGGCCTGTTCGTCGCGATCTCCATGACTTCGGGCGGCGGCGCCTGGGACAACGCCAAGAAGTACATCGAGGACGGTCATTTCGGCGGCAAGGGCAGTGACGCCCACAAGGCGGCCGTGACCGGCGACACCGTCGGCGATCCCTACAAGGACACGGCCGGCCCGGCCGTGAACCCGATGATCAAGATCACGAACATCGTGGCGCTGCTGTTGCTCGCGGTGCTCGCGCACTGAACCGGAGGCAGCTTTCCTGCGACAAACCCGCGGTGCAAGCCGCGGGTTTTTTGCTATCCGCTTTGCGGGACCGTCGCCATGAAGTTCGAGACGACCAGATGTATCCAGTGCGGCTGCGACATGTTGGCGGCCGACAGTGTCTGTCCAGCTTGCGGCAAGGCGCAAAGAGGCTCCCGGCAATCCGGGCCTCGTACAATGTTGGCAGTCGCGCTGGCGGCGGTTGTCCTCTTGGCCTTCAACTGGTTCAAATCCCCTGCGCCACAAGCGGGGCCTACTGCACGTCCATCTGCAGCCCTTCCTTCTGGATGATGCCGGCGAACTTCTTCGTCTCGGCGTCCACGAAGGCGGCAAACTGGTCGGGCGTGCCGTAGTCGGCGCGGGCGCCCATGGCCACGATGTTCTTCTTGATGTCGTCGCGCTCGAGCATCGCCTTCACTTGAAGATTGAGCGCTTCGACAATGGCGGGCTGCACACCCTTCGGCAGAAAAACCGAGAACCACGACGAGACGTCGAAAGCCGCAAGCTCCGGCGCGCTCTCGCGCATGGTCGGCAGGTTCGGCGCGAGGTCGCTGCGCTCGGTCGTGGTGACGCAGAGGCCGGTGAGGGTGCCGTTCTGCACCTGCGGCAGGCTCGGATAGAGGTTGTCGAACAGGATCTGGATGTCGCCGGCGAGCGCCGCCTGGAGCGCGGGACCGGCGCCGCGGAACGGGATGTGCGTCATCTTCAGGCCGGTGAGTTGCAGGAACCAGGCGCCGGTGAGGTGAGGGCTCTGGCCGACGCCGGAGGAGGCGTAGCTGAGCTTGTCCGGATTGGCCTTGAGATAGGCGACCAGCTCGGCGATCGACTTGATGCCGGTCTTGGGATGCGCCGAGACGATGTTCGGGATCCGGATCATGTTGGAGACCGGCTGGAGCTGGTCCGGCTTGTAGGTGAGGTTCTTGAAGATGCTGTAGGCGATCGCGTTCGGGCCGGGATTGCCGATCAGTATGGTGTGGCCGTCCGGCTTGGCGCGGACCACCTCGGCCGTGCCGATCGTGCCGCCGCCGCCGGAGCGGTTTTCCACCACGGCCGATTGGCCCCAGGCGGTCTGCAGATGCGCGGCCAGAAGCCGACCCATCACGTCGGTCGAGCCGCCTGCGGCAGCCGGCACGACGAGGCGGACGTTTTCGGTGGGCTTCCAGTCCGCCAGGCTCGATCGCGGCAGGATCGCTGCGGCCGAGAGGGCAGCAGCACCGGTGAGCACGCGACGGCGAGACAGCAATTTATTGGGCACGAATCCACTCCCTGCGTCTTGTTTTGCAGGGAGCGTATGGAACCGGACGCGCAACGGCAAGCCGCACGAAGCCGCAGGCTCAGTTAAAGCTGAGCAGCTTGAAGATCGGCGTGAGGTAGCTCATCTCCTGGCCCGACGTCGGCGTGGTGCGGCTGATGAAGTCGAAGATCTTGCCGTCCTGCAGACCGTAATTCGCAAGGCGGCGCACGCGCCGGTTCTTGTCGAAATAGACCGCGATGACACGCTGGTCGACCACCCTCTGGTTCATAAAGGCGACAATGCGCTCTGAGCGCTGCGAGATGTAATAGAACACCTCGCCGTCGAGGGTTGCGACGGTGGAGGGGGTGCCCATCACGATCAGCACCTGGTCCTGGCTCGCGCCGATCGGGATCTGCTCCAGCGCGTTGGGCGGCAGGATGTAACCCTTCTGGAATTGCTCGCCGGTGCAGCCCGCCAGCGCAGCGCCAACCAGGGCCGCGGCCGCGAACAGGCGCAAGCCGCGCCAACGTGCTTGAAGGCCGTGCCGCTTGTCTGCACGCAGGCTGGTCTGGTTCGTTATCGTCATAGCGGAACTGATTCCGTCCCCTTGCGTCGCGCGAGGCGCTGAAGTACCGGGCGGAGGCTCTGAATGCAACACGCGCGCGCCCGCTTGCGGAAACCACAATGCTTTGGCCGTTCAATCACTTCAGGAAACCCCGCCTAGCCTCGCCGGGCACCATTGAAGCCATCTATGGCATGATCGTGACGCAGGCGCGAGAACCCATATTTTACCGCGACTTAGGCGTGCCGGATACCGTTAACGGACGTTTCGATCTGTTGCTGCTGCACCTCTGGCTGCTGCTGCGCCGCCTGCGCACGGTTCAGGGCGCCACCGAGCTGTCGCAGGCGCTGTTCGACCGCTTCTGCGAGGACATGGACGACAATCTGCGCGAGATGGGGATCGGCGACCAGACTGTGCCGAAGCGGATGCGGGCTTTCGGCGAGGCCTTTTACGGCCGGGTCCAGGCCTACGATCAGGCCGTTGAAGGCGGCGGCGAGGCGCTGGCATTGGCGATCTGCAAGAATATCTTGAATGGGGCCGGCATGGACCAGGCGCAGCGGCTCGCGGCCTATGCCAGGGCCGCCGAGGCCGAGCTCAGCCGGATCGGCGAAGCCGCACTGCTGGGTGCGTCCTTCAAGTTTCCCCCAGCGCTCCCTGAGGATGTCACGCCATGAACCGACCGATACCAGCATCCGTGTCCGATCCCTGGCGGGTGCCCGTCATCGTTGCACAGATCCCGGACACCGGCCTGCATCGCAAGCTCGAGGCCTCGGCCGCCGAGCGGCAGGCCATGGCCGAGACGGCAGGCTTGCGGGAGGTTGTCTCCGTCGAGGCCGCCTTCGATGTCGTGCCGAAAAGCGGCAACCGGATCCAGGTCACGGGGCACGTCCGCGCCCGGATCGGCCAGACCTGCGTGGTCACGCTTGACCCCATGGAGAGCGAGATCGACGAGGAGGTGGACCTGATATTCGCCCCCGAGGCCGAGGTCCGCCGCCTGGCCGACCTGATGGAGGAGGGACACGACGATAACGAGCAGGTCGCCGACCCGCCGGAGGCGATTGTCAACGGCATCATCGACCTTGGCCGGCTCGCCACCGATGCGCTGTTCCTGGCCGTCGATCCCTACCCGCGGAAGCCGGGGGTCGTGTTCGAGGCCGAGGTCATCGCCCCCGATCCGGAGGACCACCCTTTTGCGATCCTGAAGGCACTTCAGGACGGGAAGAAAGACCAATAGGTGCCGTCTGCCCCATAGGACCGCTTTGCTACGGGGCGCGAGGTGTTTGCGATGGTGGTTTGAAAGGCCAAATTATCTATTTGATTTTCATGTATTTCTTGTGAATTAGTCCGTCCGCAGCCGGATGTTCCCGAATGCAAAAGGCTGGGGGCAAGAGGTTGTTTCGGGATAACAAAACGCTATTGTCGCGCCCCGGTCCGGGTGCGGCGTGGCGCTTGACCGGCCGCCATGTTCGTGGCGACCCCATTTTGCGGCCCGCTCGTTCAAGACCGCACCAGACCAGGTTTCCAGGACTTTTATGCCAAGCAAGGTTCGCATCGCGCTTGACGCCATGGGGGGCGACGCCGGCGCCGCGGTGGTCATCCCAGGCGCCGCCATCTCGCTTCACAGGCATCGCGAGATCGAATTCCTGCTGATCGGGGACCGCGCCAAGATCGAGCCCGAGCTCGACCGCCACCCCGCGCTGAAGGCCGCCTCGAAGATCATCCACACCGAAGTCGCGGTCAGCGGGGAGGACAAGCCGAGCCAGGCGCTGCGGCGCGGCCGCAAGACCTCCTCCATGTGGCTCGCCATCGATGCGGTGAAAAAGGGCGAGGCGGATGTTGCGGTCTCCGCCGGGAATACCGGCGCGCTGATGGCGATGTCGCGCTTCCACCTGCGCACGCTGCCGGGCGTCGACCGTCCGGCGATCGCCGGCATGTGGCCGACCAGGCGCGGCGATTCCGTCGTCCTCGACCTCGGCGCCAGCATCGGCGGCGATACGCACCATCTGGTGTCGCTCGCCATCATGGGCGCGGCGATGGCCAGCGTGTTGTTCAACAAGAAGCGTCCCACGGTCGGCCTGCTCAATATCGGGGTCGAGGAGATCAAGGGGCACGAGGAGATTCGCGAGGCCGGCGAGATCCTGCGCGCCAGGAACCTGCCCGAGCTCGAATATCTCGGCTTCGTCGAGGGCGACGGCATCGGCAAGGGCGTGGCAGACGTCGTCGTCACCGAGGGCTACAGCGGCAACATCGCGCTGAAGGCCGCGGAGGGAACCGCGCGGCAGATGGCGGAATTGCTCCGCAACGAGATGAAGCGGGGCTTGCTGTCCAAGCTCGGCTATCTCTTTGCGCGCAACGCCTTCCAGGCCCTGCGCAACAAGATGGATCCGAACAAATCCAACGGCGGCGTGTTGCTGGGGTTGAACGGGATCGTGGTCAAGAGCCATGGCGGAATCGCTGCCGAAGGCTTTGCCTATGCGATCGATGTTGGCTATGAGATGGTCAAATTCGATCTCCTCAACAAGATCAATCAGATGCTCAATCGCGAAGGTGGTGCACTCAGTTCCGTGCAGGCCGCGCAGGAGGCTGTTTCGTGACTCAAATTCGTTCGGTCGTGCTGGGCTGCGGCTCTTATTTGCCGGAGCAGGTCGTGACCAACGCCCAATTGGCGGCGCGCATTGACACGTCCGACGAGTGGATCGTGCAGCGCACCGGCATTCGCGAGCGGCATATCGCGGCCGAGGGCGAGTTCACCTCGCACTTAGCGCTCAAGGCGGCGCAGGCTGCGCTCGCCGATGCCGGCGTGGCTGCGCAGTCGATCGACCTGATCGTGCTTGCGACCTCGACGCCCGACAACACCTTCCCGGCGACGGCTGTCGCCGTGCAGCACGGGCTCGGCATCAACCATGGCGCGGCCTTCGACCTTCAGGCGGTGTGCTCGGGCTTCGTGTTCGCGCTCGCCACCGCCGACAATTTCCTGCGCACGGGCGCCTTCAAGCGCGCGCTGGTGATCGGCGCGGAAACCTTCTCGCGCATCCTCGACTGGACCGATCGCGGCACCTGCGTGCTGTTCGGCGACGGCGCCGGCGCGGTGGTGCTGGAGGCGCAGGAGCAGCCCGGCAATGCCGCAACCGACCGCGGGATCGTGACCACGCATTTGCGCTCCGACGGCCGTCACAAGGCGAAGCTGTTCGTCGACGGCGGCCCGTCCTCGACCCAGACCGTCGGCCATTTGCGCATGGAGGGCCGCGAGGTATTCAAGCACGCGGTCGGCATGATCACCGACGTGATCGTCGACGCCTTCGAGGCGACCGGGCTCAATGCCGACAGCATCGACTGGTTCGTGCCGCACCAAGCCAACAAGCGAATCATCGACGCGTCCGCGCACAAGCTCCATATCGCGCCGGAGAAGGTGGTGCTGACGGTGGACCGTCACGGCAATACGTCGGCGGCCTCGATCCCGCTGGCGCTGTCGGTGGCGCGCAAGGACGGCCGCATCAAGCGCGGCGACCTGGTTTTGCTCGAAGCCATGGGCGGCGGCTTCACCTGGGGCTCCGCAATGGTGCGCTGGTAAGCCACAGTCGATAAAATTTTGCCCGAATCAGATCGGATTATCGATGCGCCTGCATTGATGAGCGCTGTTGACCGCCGTATCGTAAGCTCATAATTTCAGACAACAATTGTTCGCCGTGATGTGGGGCAGGGCGATGACCGATCAAAGTAAAACCGTAACGCGTGTCGATCTGTGCGAGGCCGTCTACCAGAAGGTGGGGCTGTCGCGCACGGAATCGTCCGCCTTCGTGGAACTCGTGCTGAAGGAGATCACCGATTGCCTTGAGAAAGGCGAGACGGTGAAGCTGTCCTCGTTCGGCTCCTTCATGGTCCGCAAGAAGGGTCAGCGCATCGGTCGCAACCCGAAGACCGGCACCGAGGTGCCGATCTCGCCGCGCCGGGTCATGGTGTTCAAGCCGTCGGCGATCCTGAAGCAGCGGATCAACGCCCAGCACCGCACCAATGGCGACGCCAGCAAGGCGCAACCCGAGGCGTAATCCGCCCTCCGGATAAGGATTTGGCATTTGGACAAGGCGCCGGATGCGTTCCGAACCATCAGCGAAGTAGCGCAGGAACTCGACATTCCGCAGCACGTGCTGCGGTTCTGGGAGACGCGTTTCTCCCAGATCAAGCCGATGAAGCGCAGCGGCGGCCGCCGCTATTACCGCCCCGACGACGTCGACCTGCTCAAGGGCATCCGCCGTCTGCTCTACGGGGAGGGCTACACCATCCGCGGGGTGCAGCGGATCCTTAAGGAGCACGGCGTCAAGTCGGTGCAGGGCCTCGCCGACAGCGCGGCCGCGGTCTCGTTCGGCGCCATCGAGGACGCCGTCGGCGCCAGCCTGATGGAGCCCGAGGAGGAGACAGGCGTCCGCGGCGCCCGCGACAGCGACGATGACGACTACCAGGGCGAGGAGGAGGAGGGCATCGACTTCCGCTTCTCCGAGACCGACGACGAGGAAATCCTCACCACCTTCCGCAAGGGCGGCACCCCCGCCGCGCCCGCCGGCCCCAGCGCTATCGACCGCGAGCGCCTCGGACGGGTGCTCGCCGAGCTCATCGCCTGCCGCGAGATGCTGGATCAGGCGCTAAAGGACGCCTGACGCCGGACTTACTCAGCTTTGGGGCAGTTCCGGTGCCTTTCGGCAGAGGCACCAATATCCAAAATGGTGTGACCTCGCCTTGCGCAAACCGGCGATCCTAGCTAATGGAACGACGTTCGGAGCGTGGCGCAGCCCGGTTAGCGCACTAGTCTGGGAGACTAGGGGTCGGAGGTTCAAATCCTCTCGCTCCGACCATTAAACCCTTTGACCTGAAAGGGTATTTTCTTTCGATGCTGGCTGCTGCCGGCGGCGAAATGAGAACATATCGGCGCCAGTTTGCACGGTTGGGCGCAAAAACTCCCGAAATAGTCCCGAACGACGTTCTGCAGGCGTTCCCTTCCAGGGATGTCGCTGCATGAGCTGGCAAGCTACCGCCTGGGCCGTAGAGCAAACCACTGGCTCGCCGGGGGCGAAGCTGATGCTGTTGACGCTGGCGAACTACGCCGACGACACCGGCTGCTGTTGGCCGTCTCAGGAGACCTTGGCCCGGGACACCGAGCAGTCGCTCGACTCCGTCCAGCGCTACCTCAGGAAGCTCGAGAAGCTGGGGCTGATCCGGAAGGTCGCGAGGCCGATGGGGCCGGGCCGCTGGTCCAGCCGCACTTACTTTTTGCCGATCGGTGTTGCAAAAAAGACCAAGCCGCAATCTGCGGCACAGTCAGGCAGCGGACCCACTGGGTTCCCCACTGGGCCGGAGCCTCACGAAACGCCACGAAGTGACGCCGGGACCATGCCGCAGGGCGCCCGGGACCATGCCGCAACCAGCCCGGTCACCATGCCGCAACAGAGCGGCGACCATGCCGCACCGGTGCGGCATGAACCTTCACTTGAACCTTCTCTAGAACCTTCACTTGAAGCGTCATCAGCATCTTCTTCCAAACCGAAACCATCGCCGGCCGAGAGACAGAGGGCTTTCAGGGAAGGGAGGAAGGGCGTGGAGGTTCTCCAGAACCAGATCGCCAGGAAGCTAGGAAGCGACGGCTGGGAGATCCTTGGCCTGCTTAGTCCCAAAGAGCTTCAGCGAGCGACTGATCTCGAGGAACGCGGTCGGCTCGATGCCGCTGCGATTGCCGCTCTGCGGCTTCAAAAACTTCAGCGTGTTCTTGCGTAACGATCAAACCTCCGAACCAAAGGGGCAATCCAGAATGAAGCACGGCATCATCAACGAAACCGCGACCGGTGACGATCAAAAGCCGGATCGGCGGCGCGCATCAACTCTTCTCGCCATACTGGCTGACCGCATTGCGGACATCTGCACGGCGTCGGGCTTGGATGGCCTCGCCGAGGGCGTCTACCTCATGGAAGAGTTGGCGAGGACAGACCCGAAACTGTTGAAGGCGATGCGCCCGAAGTTGCTGGGAATCATCGCTGCCGATGATGGCGTTAAAGACGGCGCGGAAGCGATCTTCCATCACGAAGTTGAAATCAAACGAGCCGAACTAGAGCGGCTGATCGCGACGGTGCAGTGATGACAGAAACAGCACCGTCCCCGGAATTTTTGCTTTCCGCCTACACCACCGTTGCCGGCGGCTGGACCCGCTCGTTCCCGTGGTCTCCGTCACGGGCAAAACGAGATTGCTTCGAAACCGTTTACGTTCGCGGAGATGTCGTGCGGCGCGTCCACGTCAATCGAACCTGGATCAAGGACGCGACCGCGGCGATCTTCGATATCAACAACCAGCTGCGCGACGCTCAGCGGCAACGGCACCTGGCTCGCAGCAAGGCAGGCCGGCGCTCGAGGCCGGACAAGCGTACACGTCAGGCATGGCAGGCGGAGAACGCAAGCTGATGCGCAAGAACAGATGCAGGGATCACTTCGAAGAGGTGCTGACGGTCATCGCGAGCGGCAAGCCCCTGACTCTGGCCCTCAAATCAAATGCCTCATTCCCGAAGCTCGGTGCTTTCAAGAGCTACATCGCAGCGACGGAAGAAAATCGGATCCGCTACAACATTGCGAAGGAGGCCGGCTTTGCGATGTTTCCGGCTAAGCACAAGCAGCGAAGAGGAACCGCCGCGAACCACTTCAACGAGATAATCTCAGAGCTGCGCAAAGGGAGATCTCTGACCGAAGTCCTTAGATCGGACGCCCGGTTTCCAACGGAGCCGACCTTTTACGGCTACGTCTACCGAAACCCGCAAAAAATGCAGGAGTATCGGGCAGCGCGTTGGATAGATATCGAGGCCTACTTCCCCAAGCTCCTGAGCCTCATTGTCGGCGGTCTGTCTTGCGAGGAAGCTTGCGCGTCAAGCCCGTCGTTTCCGACGTATTCGCAACTGATTTGGTGGGTTCGCAAGGCGGCAGATCGCAGAGCCAAACTTGATGCGGCAATTGATGAACGTAGCGCAACCTATCGACCGACCATCTACAGTGACAGCGCCTATGATGAGGCGATCGAGTTGGTCCGCTCAGGTTCACCGCTGAGCAACAGGCAGCGTCGCCGCGATTTGCCTCAGCGCAAGATGCTGGAAACTCGGAGTAGGGCTGATCAAGGTTTTGGTGTCCGATACCGTCAAGCTGTCCATCAAGGGCGAAGCGCGAGCAGCAAAAACCATCTCAGGATGGCCCTGCTTCAAAACGATGTCTATCGCCAGATCAATGCCGTGGTGCCCAAGCTAGATCGCGCCGATCGTGAGGACGTTCTCAGCGACATGGTGATGGCAGTGCTCGCCGACGACATCGATCTGACGGATGTGAAGCAGGAAGCCTCGCGTTTCCTTCATTCGCACAATCGACGCTTTCGATACGGGACCGTGTCTTTGGATGCACCAATGTTCGAAGACAACGAGGTCAACATGCTCGATCTTCTTTCGACAAATGACTGGACCGCGGAGGGCGCAATATGAGCTTGATTGGCCAGATGGTACGAGCCGGCGGATCTGCGCCCATGCTTGTCGTGAACACTGATCGAGGTATGGCGATATGCGTGTTCATCGACGGCAATGGCATCATCCGCGAGCGCTCGCATCCATACGAGCAACTCACCCCGCTGTGGCTCTCACTCAGCCCAAAAACAACTTGGCCCGAAACGTCGCGGTTCGATGTTGCCGCAATCGAGCGGGAAGAGGCCGAAGCGAAAGCAGCTCGAAAGGCCGGAAAGAAGATCGCGCGCAAGTCGCGGCGGAGCAACAAGATCAAGCGGGTTTCCCGCTGATGCTGCATCGAAGCCCGGGGCGAACCAATGATGAGCTGTGGGGCGCCAAGGCCATTGCCAGGCACATCGGGTGCAGTGTCGACTGGGTATATCAACTCGCCGCTGATCCAGACGCGCCGGTGTTCAAGCCATGCGGCAGGTACTTCGCTATGAAGAGCGAACTGCGTTCCTGGCTTCGAACGAAACCCGTCGAGAACCAGAACTAGCCAGATTTAGCCAGATTTCAGCAAGTGCGAAAGTTCGTGTAGTTCCGCATGTTGCAGCCGGGTCAATCCGGATTTGAAGTGTGGGCTGGTTTCAGCGAATTTTCCAAGGCGAGACGAAATCCTTCGACGTAGACCAGTGGTCTGCGCTGATCGACACCGGCGCGCGCACCGCGGCCGACATCTACGTTTCGCCGGTGAAGGCCATGCGCCACGCCCCGGTGCAGCTCGGGGTGGGCATCCGCACTGGCACGATGGCCACGCTCGGCGCTCACGTCTACAATCGTGCGGACAAGACGCGGGCCGAAGATCACCCGCTCTATCGCCTGTTGCACGACCGGCCGAACGGTTGGACCTCTTCGACGAGCTTCGTCCAGGAGATGGAGAAGGACTGCGTCCTGGAAGGCCGGGCCTATGCGCTGGCCAACCGGGCCGGCTCCGGCAAGATCATGGAGATCATCAAGCTCGACTTCCACTCGGTCACGCCGGACTGCGATCAGAACCAGGAGCCCATCTACAAGGTTGCCCTGAAGGGTGGCGGGACGGTCACGTATTCCTGGCGCGACATTCTAGACGTGCCCACGCTCGGCAATCTGTCAGCGATCCGGCAATGCCGCGAAGCTATCGGCCTCGCCATGGCGATGGAGCGTCACGCGGCCAAGCTGATGGCGAACGGCGCGCGACCAAGCGGCGTCTACAAGAACAAGAAAAAGCTGAGCGACATCGCCTATGAGCGGTTGAAACGCTCAGTCAATTCCAATTTCAGCGGTGAGAGCGCAGGCGGCGTTGTCCTGCTCGAGGAAGACAGCGACTTCACGCCCCTGACGTTCAGCTCCGTGGACATCCAGTTCCAGGAAATGCGGGCGTTCCAGTTGGTCGAGATCGCCCGGACCTTGGGTGTTCCGCCGAACCTGCTGTTCGACTTCTCCCGGGCGACCTGGGCCAACGCGGAGACCGCGTCGCAGGCCTACCTGACATTCACGCTGATGCCGCGGGCCAAGCTCTGGGAAGGCGCGCTGATGCGCCTGCTGAGCGAGGAAGATCAGGCGGCATACTACATCGAGTTCGACGCCAACGGCTTGGTTCGGGCCGACATCGCGGCGCGCTTCGAGGCCTACGCCAAGGCGGTGGCCGCTCGCATCATGAACCCGAACGAAGCCCGGGCTCGAGAGAACCTCGCCCCGTACAAGGGCGGCGACGAATTCAGCAATCCCAATATCGAGGCCGGCAAGCCGCCCTTACCGGGCGAGCGACCGAAGCCGACTCTGGTGGCAGCATCATGACCGCTCTCTTCGAGTTCAAGGCGGATCTCACCGTCGACGACGCCGGCGCCATCAAAGCCATGGCCTGGCCGTTCGGTTCTGGCGATCGCGTCGGGGATTGGATTCACAAGGGGGCCTTCGCTACGGCCAAGGCGCCGCTCCCGATGCTGTTCGGGCACCGTCCGAATGATCCCGTTGGCGTCTGGAGCGATATTGTCGAAGGGCCGGACGGCTTGCAGGCCAAAGGCCAGCTGCTGATCAACGATGTCGCACGAGCCAAAGAGGTGCACGCGCTGGTCAAGTCCAAGGCGCTGACCGGGATCTCGATCGGCTTCATCACCCGCAAGGCTACAGCCCGCAAGGGCGGTGGCCGTGACATCAAGGCACTCGACCTGGTCGAGATATCGCTGGTCACGGTGCCGATGCACCCGGGCGCACGTATCACCTCATCCAAATCCGCAGCGGAGGCCATCGCGCTCGCCGAGGCGATCAACCGTGCCGCTGCGGCACTAAAACTGAAAGGCTAACCCATGTTTCACCAGCACAAAGCACGGATGCTGTCCGGCGCCATCGAACTGAAGGAGGGCGATGTCGATCCGGCTGCCCTCGTGCAAAAGGCACTGGACGATCTCCAGAAATCAGTCGACGAACGCCTGAAGGCGGTCGAAGGCAAGGGCGTCGACCCGAAGCTCCAGGACCAGATCGACAAGCTCACCGCCAAGATCAACCGGCCCGGCACCGGCACCGACGAGCAGAAGGAAGCCGACGCGGTCGAAAAAAAGGCTTTCGAGACTTTCGTCCGCAAGGGCAAGGAGGCGCTGAGCGCCGATGAAATCAAATCGCTTCGCGTGTCTGACGACACTGCCGGCGGTTTCCTTGCTCCGGACGCGTTCCAGGCCGAGCTCGACCGCAACGTCGTCCTGTTCTCTCCCGTGCGATCGGTCGCCCGGGTGATGCCGACCGGCGCGCCGGCAGTTTTATGGCCGAAAAGGACTGGTGGGATGACCGGCGCTTGGGTGGGAGAGACCCAAGCTCGGTCGGAAACGACTGTCACCTTCGGCCAGAACCGCTATGGCGTCTGCGAGATTGCCGCCTATGTCGACGTCAGCAATGCGATGCTGGAAGACAGCGCCTTCGACATCGGCCAGTTGCTCGCTTTCGAATTCGGTGAAGAGTTCGGCTATCTGGAAGGCGTCGCGTTCGTCAACGGTGCCAGCCAGCTTTCGCCATCGGGCTTCATGCAGGATGCGAACGTTACCTACACGCCGGGCACCGACGCCAGCCTGGTCAAGGGCGACGGCCTGATCGACCTCTACCATGCCATCAAGGCTCCGTACCGCGTTAACGGCACCTGGGGCATGAACAGCACCACGCTCGGCGCGATCCGGAAGCTGAAGGACACGAACGGAAACTATATGGTCGCCATGGCGGGCCTGAACAACACGCCGGTCACGACCTTGCTTGGCCGCCCGATCGTCGAGATGCCGGACATGCCGGACATCGCGGGCAACGCCTACCCGATCATCTTCGGCGACTTCCAGCAGGGCTATCGGATCTTCGACCGCATCAGCCTGAGCATCCTCCGCGACCCGTATTCGCAGGCAACCAACGGCATGACCCGCTTCCACGGTCGGCGCCGTGTTGCCGGCGGCGTTGGCAAGGCTGAGGCCATCCGCAAGCTCAAGATCGCGACTTCGTAAGCAGCAACTCTGCACCCAGCAAAGCCAGGAACATCACATGCGAGATATCGCTTCAAGTCTTCACTTCAAACCGGCGATCGCGCCGATTGCCGCACGCACGGACAATACCGCGATCGTTTCCACCATTCTCGACACCTTGGGCTACGGCGCCGCAACGTTGGCAATGGTCACCGGTACCGAGACTGACGTCGACGCCACCTTCACGACGCTGCTTGAAGAAAGCAACGACTCGGGGATGAGTGGCGCGGTCGCGGTGGCGGACGCTGACATGATCGGCACCGAGGCCCTGGCCAGCTTTCAGTTCGACGACGACGTCGAGTGTCGAAAGCTCGGCTACGTCGGCTCAAAGCGCTACATCCGGGCGACGGTGACGCCAGCCAATAACGCCGCGGGCAACATCTTCATCGCCGGCATTTGGGTGCTGGGCAAGCCGAACAGCGCACCCACCGCAAACCCGCCGCAGTAATCGGCCGCCAACCGATAAGGAGCTGTTCTCGATCAGAACAGCTCTTTGCGGCGGGTGCGGTTCGGATTGCCCCAAGCCTCGTTCCCGCACCCGCCGCGTTCCTTACCTGAGACGAAAGCGCCATGCTCACCGTCATTGACGACAACTCCAATCGAGATTTGACGACGCTCGCCGTCGTCAAAGCCGAGCTTGGCACCACCGAGGTGAGCGACGACCAACTGTCGAAGTACATCACGCAGGCCAGCGACGTCATCGCGCAATACTGCAACCGCGTGTTCGCAGTGGAAACGGTCGCTGAGACCTTCCGCGTGCAGCCGCAGCGGTCCCGGGAATTGATGCTGACACGCTACCCGATCACCGAAGTCGTTTCGGTCGTGGAAGGCGGTACTACACTCACAACCGACCAGTACGAGATCAATCTGCAGACCGGGATTGCCGATCGGATTTCCAGCCATGGGTGTCCAATCTATTGGTGTGCCGGCCAGACCGTCGTCACATACTCCGCCGGCTATGAAGCTACCGACATCCCGCAGGCGGTTCAGCATGCGGCGATCCTGTTGGTAAAGCAGTTCGTCGCCTCAGGTGACCGTGATCCCATGGTCCGGAGCGAAACGTCTGACGGTGTCGGATCGACCGATTACTTCAGCGGCGGCGGCGCTGGCCTTCCACCTGAAGTGCAAGGCTTGATCAGTCTGCACGTAAGGCCGAACTCATGAGCAGCCAGCTTCTCTCGCAGCTGAACCGTTGGATCGCCAGACGCGGCGAGGACGTCACCTTGCGGCGCTATTTCGGGAGTGGGCCAAGCCGGACCAACACTGACCTAACTCTTCCGGCGAAGGTCAAGGGTCTTGTCGCTGAGCAGCTCATAGGCGCGGTCGCTCAGCAGACGTATTTCATTGTGCTGTCCCCGACCCACATCGTCAGCGACGGGTGGCCGCATGTCCCGCCACCTGCACCCGGTAGTGAAGTCATCAGTTCAGACTCTGATGCACGCTTGCCGACAGTCGCGGACAAGGTTCTCGTTCACGCAAAGGAGCGGGCCATCAGTCGCGTGGTTGCTGTATTCGAGCGCGGGCTTTGCGTCCGCATCGAACTGACGGCGACGGGATAGGCCATGCCATACAGTGCGCCCTCGATCAAAGGCTGCGGATGCGTCACCCGCGCTGACAAGCCATGCGAACACCAGCGCGCACGCAAGGCCGCTGCCGATGCGCGGCGTCCATCGTCGTCGGCGCGGGGCTATGGCGGCAAATGGCAGCGCGAAAGCAAAGCTTTCTTGGCCCAGCCAAAGAACCGCCATTGCGCCTGTGGCTGTGGTCGTACCGCCGACATGGTCGACCACAAGGTTCCGCATCGCGGCGATCAGCGCTTGTTTTGGTCGCGCTCGAATTGGCAGCCAATGGCGTCCTCGCCCTGCCACAACAGCCGCAAGCAATCTCAAGAGAAGGCCCCGGGGGTGGTTCAGAACTTCTCAGGGCCTTCCATAGACCGGCGCCTTAGAAGCGCGCGAGATAGGCAAGAATTGGTGTTTTCCGCATCGGTGAAGCCGTGAAGGGCACCAAGCCGCACTTGGTAATCGACAATGGAGCCATCTCCAAGACGGAGCGGGCTCCAACTTTCCTGTCCAAGGATGCGAAAGCGGAGTGGCGCCGCATCATGCCAGCGCTGGTGAAGCGCCGCATCTTGACGGTGGCCGATCTCGGGTCGGTCGAGAACTACTGCCTGGCAATCGGTCAGGTCCGTGAAATGGAGCGGCTTATCCAGGACGAGGGGCACGTCCTGACGGTCTACCGCGAGGGCAAGGAGGGCGGCGAGCCGGTCTGCATCGGGAGCAAGAAGAACCCCGCAGTCGCCGTGCAGGCCGACGCCATGAACAGGGCTCGTCAGCTGGCCGCCGAACTCGGCCTAACGCCGGTCAGCCGGGCACGGCCCGTCATCCGTGACGACGCCGACGACGGCGACCTCGGGGATCTGGACCTGTGATGGCTGACACTTTCCCGCACTGGATCTATGACGGCTCGGAGATCGAGGATCCGCTGGGATACGGCGAGCGCGCAGTCCGGTTTCTGCGGGCGCTGAAGCATCCAAAGAACCCGGCCAAGGGAGGGCGCTTCCAGCTCGACCTCTGGCAAGAGCGCATTGTCCGCCGCATCTATGGCCCGCGCCATGAGGACGGGACTCGCGTGGTCAAGACCGTGGTGCTGCTTCTGCCCCGCGGCAACCGCAAAACCAGCCTATCGGCCGCCCTTGCGCTGCTCCATACCCTCGGGCCGGAACGGATCCCGGGCGGTGAGGTGCTGTCCGCCGCGGCCGATCGCAAGCAGGCGCGCCTGGGCTTCCTCGAGGCCATGGGCATCATCCGCGCCGACAAGCGGCTGAGCTCGGTGACGTCCGCGCAAGACTACAAAAACAGGCTCGTTTCGAAGAACCACGGGAGCTTCTACGAGGCCATATCGTGCGATGCCGGCACCCAGCACGGCAGGACGCCGGTGTTCGTGCTGGCGGACGAGCTGCACGCCTGGAAAAAACGCGATCTCTGGGACGTTCTCCGGTCTGGTCTGGTGAAGGTCAAGGGCTCGCTCCTGGTGGTCGCCACCACCGCCGGCCGGGGTCACGACAACATCGCCTGGGACATCGTCGAGGACGCCAGGCGCGTCGCGCGCGGCGAGGTGGTCGATCCTTCCATCCTGCCCATCATTTTTGAGGCTCCGCGCGATTGCGACTGGCGGGACGAGGCGGTGTGGCACCGGGTCAACCCAGGATTGGCCCACGGCTATCCCGATATTGATGGGCTGCGCCAGCTTGCGATCGAAGGCGAGCGTCGGCCGGGCGATCGAGAAGCCTTCCGGCAGCTCAACCTCAATATTTGGCTAGATCATTCCTCCGACCCCTTCGTCGACATGGACGTCTATGACGAAGGCGCCGGCGCAGTCGACCTGGACGCACTCAAGGGCGAGCCGTGCTGGCTCGCGGCCGATCTCAGTTCGAACAGCGATCTAACGGCCGTTGTGGCGGCCTGGCGCGATGGTGATGACGGCTATTTGGTCCATCCGTGGTTCTTCTGCCCGAAGGATAACCTTCGTGGCCGCGCCGATCGGGATGGTGTGCCGTATCCGCGATGGGCTGAGGACGGCTTGATCGAGCCGACGGTCGGAAACGTGGTCGACTTCAGGGCGGTGGAAGACAAGATCCGCGATCTTTGCGGCGAGTTCGATGTGCAGGAAATCGCCTTCGATCCGCATATGGCGCGCAACATCCTGAACAATTTACTCGAGGACGGTTTCCCAGCCGTCGAAATGCGGCAGGGCTGGGTCACCATGGCGCCAGCGATCAAAGAACTGGAGCGCGCGATCGTCGGGCGTCGGCTCACGCATGGTGGGCATGAGGTGCTGCGCTGGAATTTCAGCAACATCGCCTGCGAGACCGACAAGGCGGGCAACAAGTCATTCCACAAAGGGAAAAGCCGCGATCGTATCGACGGCGCGCAAGCGACCGCAATGGCGGTGGGACGCGCCTCGACTGGCGATAGCAGCCGCTCGATTTACGAGAGCGACGATAGGGCTGATGGGCTTAGGATTATTTAGGAGAGGTTCTCGCGTGACACCCGGCCAACTGAGATACGAAGAAAAGCGAGCGGCAAAAGCTGGACTGCCTCTCGGTGAATGGCTCTCCTGCAAGCGGTCCAGGCTGAGTTCGGCAAACCTACATGCAGAAGAGCAAGAAGAGTCCCATCTCGAATCGCCTGATGAAATATTCGCTCGAGTTGAGCGCGAGATTTGGGGGCTCGGGACGCATACCGCGTGGTTTCACGGCGGCATAGCCGGGTTGAAGGTCGGCGATAAATTGCTGCCGGGGGCGGATGTTGGTAACAGCAACAGCAACCGGGGCCAGTGGGGCTCGGCGCGTTCAGGACTGGACGAGGTCTATGTCACGCCGGATAAAAACCTGGCGCTTCGCTATGCCGTGCATTTTCCCGACAAGAAGGGCGCAATCTATCGCTGCGAGCCTGCCTCGGACGTCGACGTATTTGCCGGACAGAGGGTAATTCTCGATTACCTGATCAGTCATGGATTCAGCTACGAAGAGATCGCGCCTCGGCTGCGCATTCCGTGTCTCGGCTCCGAAACCTTCACATGTTCGGAGGCCAAAATAGCCGAGGAGATCGGCGAGCCTTGGAGCGCGACGAAAGAGGATTGGTTCGCGGCTTCGAACCTACCAGATCGCGGATCGGACACCAAACTGATCGTAAGGGGTATGATCAAAGCGGGCGTGCCAACCCATCTTGCAGCCGCATACAGCAAAGACAATTCCTGGGAGATATTCTTGCGAGCGATCCGGGCGCGGGTCACCGGGGGGTCCAAATCGCGGGGCTCGAGGTGATGAAAGTAAGCGTTGGTGAACCATTGGGCGCCGGCACGGGGTCGACCAAGGGTTTCGCTTGTTTGCCGCCGGCTGGTCAGATCGCAGGCAGGAAATCGTGGCGTTCACAGTCAGCAGTATTGAAGACGCATCGGGCGCGCCGTTCACGTTGGCGGAGAACTCGAACGGATACCAATCCCCCGGCGTCACCTCGGCGGAGAATTTTCAAGGCTTCGGCGGCCCTTTTAGCGTCACCCCGGAGACGATCGATCACGTCGCGGAAACGATCCTGGAGCTTCAGCGCCAGCAGCGTCCCGAGCATGGTGGCGCATACTCGATCGGTGGCCTGGTGGAGCTCGTAGAGGTCACCAGAGAAGGCGTCAGCGCGAAGATCTTAAAACGGTGGCCTGATCAGATCGGTGAACTGATCCAGCCGTCGCCGATGGATTGGGCTGCATGGCGAGCGCGAAAGAAGCAGAAGCATACCACCAGCGCGCTCGCGGCGTCCGGAGTGCAGACGGGCTCCGTAATCAAACTCTCGCGGCACGAACGACGGGCGGCTGAAGCGAACGCCCGCAGCAAAGCATAGGAGAACGGCATGAATTTTCTTCCCTTTCCACTGAGTATGATCGGATCAGGCGCCCTCACGTCGGCAGCGACATGGGATCCCGCAGCCAAAGCGTCCATTTTTACGTTGAGCAACGGCAATCTAACTGCCGCAGGCACGG
>NZ_PYFX01000059.1 GCF_003020115.1 Bradyrhizobium sp. MOS002 | reverse complement strand
GGCTCACTGAAGCTAACCCAATCGAGGCGTTCAGTGACCGGACATCACCTGTGCACACCGAGCTCGTGGCCATTCTCCACCAACTGGCTTCGCCGCCCGCCGCGTCGGCGCACGCCTGATTGCGACATGACGTTACCAGGACCCGGCTTCTCCTTTTGGGCAGATAGCGTCATTTTGCTGAATTGCGGAGTTTGATTGCTGCGGGGGGTTGGCGCACATTGAGTAGCACGACCCGCACTCCACACTGCTCAACCACGGATTTTATCGCACCAGATACCCTCGATAAATGCGGTCGCGCGGTCCCCGCAAGCAATTTTCGGCCCCGAAGAACCTATCGACCGTTGAGAGGGACACGCCATCATCGGACGGTCAGCGCCAGCGCTCGGGCGTCACTTAAGGAGGGCAACCGCGCTCGTCCCGGAGACGGAACAGGCGTTTAAGATCGCCGGACTAACATGGGTAAAAGGCACTTCTCGGCAGGGCTGCTAAGGATCATGCACGTCGGGAGCGATCAAGGAGTCGCGGAGTGCAAAGTAGCAAAGTCATAGTCGCAGATGACGACCCGGGCATGTTGAAGGCGGTCCAACGGCTGCTACGCCAGCACAACTATGAACCGATCCTCTTCTCGTCTGCTGAAGAGCTGGAGCAGCACGCCGACATCAGCAACGCGCTCTGCATCATCTTGGACATCAACCTCGACCGCAGTTCAGGTATCGACCTTCGTCATCAACTCAAAGCCAAAGGGGCTTCGGTCCCGGTCATTTTCATCACGGGCAATGCGACCCCGTCCGTACGTGAGGCCGCACTGCGATCTGGATGCCGTCGCATTTCTGACCAAGCCGTTCTCAGCCCACGAACTGATCGAGCCGCTCAAGAAAGCGTCGGGAGGGTAAAGCTAAGTGCCCGAGTTCCGGGCCCTTGCACTCTGTACTTTGGGACAATGCACCACAGGACACCTTTCGCTAAGTTGATTTCTGAGTTTGGATTGTCAGGTACCAGCCCCCCAATCAATACAGGTACACAGCCCCCCGTGGCCCCAGTTTCCCCAAGGACTGGGGCCACACCTTTTCACGTCTCGGCGCTCGTTCTTGCTGTTTCACTCGCACATCGGTCGTTGATCTGGGTCAACGTCCGCGATCCCTTGGGCACTCATGCTATGTTCAGCCGCGCTGGAAGTGGCTCCATCACCTTTCAGTCGCAAGCGCGAAGAGGAGTTACCCATGAATCCGACGAAGCGTATTTCGATCAAGTCAGCGACTGTTGCCGGGATGGCTCTCAGCGCCCTTTTGGGACTTGCAGGTGTCACCCTCAATCCGGCACCAGCCAAGGCGGTCGTGTACTGCACGTACGAGGGCTATCCCGGGGGGTGCGTTGCCCGGGCAGGTGTCGTGCTCCGGCCGCGTCCTGTGGCGCGCGCTGCGGTTCGTCATAACGCCGGCGGCAACATGAACGGTGGCGTCAATCGCGTTGGCGCGCGGCGGTAAAGCATCCGAGGTTCTTTGTCTATGGTCCCATGCCGCTGATGATGGGGGGGTTATCTGGCTGCCTACATCGAGAGGAGAAGCAGATGATTTGGATCATACTGTCGTGGGCGTTCTTCGCGTTCGTCTTGTTCGCGCTTTCTGTCTACGCATGGCGTAACCTGTTCAAGACCGAGCGGGTTGTGAGACCGTACATCGACGACATTCCGTTCCGGCCTAATCGCTACCGTCTCAATGACTGACTTAGTGCGAACCAACGTGCCCACCCTGCGGCATGGCTCGAAGCCCGGCGCGGAGGACAGGCGAGACCAAGACCGGCGGCGTTTTGCATGAAGCATACGTGGTATGTCACCTTTGAAGTGCCGCCGGATGGCACGTTGTTAAAGCGGCGACATCCGCGCCTGACCAAGACGTTTCTCACCGAAGTAGAGGCGCGGGATTTTGCGCGAGCGAAATTCATCGAAGGATTGAATGTCACTGCAGGGAGCATCATCCCGCACCTGCCCAGAGTGTCGATCCCGTCGACCGAAATCCCAGCATGGCTTGAACCATCCGGCCAAGTTGATCCAAATCAATAAGCAGACCGCGGACGGCCGTGAGATTACTCAGACGGGGCAGCAACCGGGAGCCTGAGAATGAGTGACCATTCGGAGCCAGAACAGGTATGTCGTCGCAACGCACTAACCTTCCTTGGATACGCAGGGATGTTTGGGCTTGTGGCTTCGTCCTCAATTTTTTCGGACTCAGAGGCTGTGGCACAAACCACCGCGCCAGCCGCCGCGCCTGCGACGCCGCCAGCGGACGCGCCGAAGTCAGGCACAGAACGCCGTCAGGAACGGCGTAGCGGGCGAACCGAGCGCCGGCAGGAGCGCCGCATCGGACGCGCGGAGCGGCGGCAAGAGCGACGCACAGGACGCGACGAGCGAAGGGATGCTCGCAACGGCACCCCGGCCGCCACAACGACCACCGAGCAAAAAAAATAGTCCGTTCATTCGGCCAGCTCAGGAGCCGGGCCGCCTCACCGGAGGCCCGGGGAGCCCGTACAGAAGCCCGCCAGCGCCGGGCGGCAGACACACCGGGGCAAGCCGGGCCAGTTTGCCAGCCGATGCCTCAGCCGTCCGTTGTGGCAATGCACCGGCAAGGCAGGCATCTGTAGACGTGCAGGGCTTTGTGAATTCCGATCTGGGGCA
>NZ_PYFX01000058.1 GCF_003020115.1 Bradyrhizobium sp. MOS002 | reverse complement strand
CCTCCTCCAAGCTCGGTCTTAAAGTGTCTGTCTCTTTGGTCTGTATTGCTGTCCATTGCGTGGCCCGAGAGCATCATCAATCTGTGGAAACGAAACCGCTCGCCCCGCGTCACAATTAGGGCAACAGCTTAGACAAATGTGGTTCAGGCGATTTGCAAGCGGAGATAGCGCATAATTTTTTGTGCTTTTCTGTGACATCGCCGGGAGCTGTTGGGTGCGCTCAGTCCTTCGCCAGCGATCAAATGACGCCCGAACTGATGCGGCGACCTGTAGGCCTGTGCGCATGACCCCGGCCTTCCTCGCGTCAGTTTGGAGACGCACATGCGATACAGTGCTGCCGAGATCAATCCGGGCCATGATCGCGCTCGCGACGCTCGTTCTGCTTGCGTCCGGCGCCGTGGTTGAGAGGGCGACCGCCCAAGCCTGTAGCGTCGCAGGCTCTACCGTCACGCTCACCAGCGGATCTTGTACCATTGCTCCCGATACCGTTCTCAACGGCTCGCCTGCGGTTCACGCGCTCACCAGCGCCAACATCACCACCAGTAACGTCAATATCAATCCTTTCAACGGCGGAAGCACCGGTGGTTTGGCCGAAACCAACGGCACGATCACCTTCAGTTCCGGATCCAGCATCAATGGCAACTGGGCCATCGCTGCGTCAGCGCAAAGCGGCGGTCAGATCATTTTCCGAACGGGGGCGGCCATCAACACGCCCTTCGGCGGCGGAGGCACTGCACTCCTTGCCAATGGAGCGAACAGCCAAATCAGCGCGACCGGTCTCTCAGTAAGTCTCAACGGCGCAGGGGCCAACGTAGCCGCGAAGGCGACCAATGGCGGCACCATCAACCTGATAAGCGGTAATTCAATCGGTTACGCGGCTGGGGGAGGTGGCAATACCGGTCTTTGGGCAACCGGCGCCGGCAGCCAGATTTTATTGACGGGTACGACCTTATCGATGCCGGGTGGTGGTGGTGGCGACATCGGCGCGAAGGCGGAAACAGGTAGCAAAGTGAGTTTGACCGGCGGCAGTGTCACCGTCAGTGGAAACGGCGGGGGAGAGACGGGACTTCTGGCGACTGGCACTGGGAGTACGATTACAGCAAACAACGTAGTCGTCAGCGTTAGTGGAGGCGGCGGTAACGCCGGGGTGAGTTCAGCGAACGGCGCCGGCATCATGACGACCGGCGGTTCGGTATCTGACGTCAACGGCGCAGGCGGCCGGCTTCAGAACGGCGGCAGCGTGACGATGGCCGGCACTAACGTGACGGCTTCGGGGAATGGCGGCATCGGCTTTCTTTTCAACAACGGCGGCGCCGCCAACACGTTGCAGTACAGCAATGCGACGATTATGGCGAGCGAGGCTTCCTTCTTGGTGCAGGGCGCCACTGCCAACATCAATCTCAGCAACACGATCGCGACTGCGAACAACAACACCCTGCTCGACACGAACTCGTCCGGCAACACGACGTTCAACGCTCAAGGGGCGACCTTGCAAGGAGTGATCTCGACGCAGGGCGGCAGTATGAGCACGGTAAATCTTACGCAAAATACCATCTGGATGATGACCGGGAGTTCGACGGCAACAACCGTCATCAACGACAACAGTCACATCATCTACACCGCGCCGACCGGGGATCCCACGCAACTGTCGAGTTACAAGACGCTAACCGCGGGCAACTACGTGGGCGCGAACGGCACAATCGGGCTCAATACGTTTCTCGGCCCCGACGGCTCGCCTTCGGACAGGCTCATCATCAACGGAGGCAGCGCGACCGGCAATTCCATCTTGCACATCACCAATGCGGGTGGCCCCGGCGCAGAGACGGTGGCGAATGGCATCGCGGTGGTACAGGTAATCAACAACGGTACAACGGTGCCCGGTGCCTTCGCGCTCGCCGGCGAGGTGCGCGGCGGCGCCTTCGACTATTTTCTTTTCCGTGGAGGCCTCGGCGGCAGCAGTCCAAACGACTGGTTTCTCCGCTCGACCTTCGTCGTCCCCCCGGAGCCGATCGAGCCGCCAACAGTGCCGCTCGTGCCACTCGGACCGGCACTACCAACCAATCCGCCCCCTGGGACGCTCCCCCCGGGTATCTACCCAATCATCGGACCGGAGATTGCGACCTACGGCGTGGTCCAGCCGATCGCCCGGCAATTAGGAATAACGACGCTCGGCACCTTGCATGAGCGCACCGGTGATACCCTGCTTAATGCTAATTTGGGGACGCCTTGCGCTGCCGACGGCAACACGGCGAATGGGATGTCGCGCAAGGTGCCGGTGAAAGCGCCGACCGATTGCCGGAGCGCCGGCTGGGCGCCCTCAGTCTGGGGGCGAGTCTTAGGCCAGCGGATCGACAACCACTACAGGGCATTCGCGGATCCGCGGGCCTCCGGCCAGGTGCTGGGCTTTCAGACCGGCCTCGATCTGTGGCGGGGCGAATCGATACCGGGCCATCGCGATGCCGGAGGCATTTATGTCGGATATGCCAATGCCAATGTCGATGTGAGCGGCCTCGTCACTAACGAAGCAGCGACCGGCTACATGCTCCGTCACACCGGCGGTCTCAATCTCAATGCATGGTCAGGCGGCGCTTACTGGACGCATTACGGCCCGAATGACTGGTACCTTGACGCGGTGGCGCAGGCGACGCGCTACGAAGGCGCGGCGTCCACGCAATTCGCCAGCCTTTCGACCACCGGCTTCGGCTTCGTCTCGTCGATGGAGACGGGCTATCCGATTCGGCTGCCGATGTTCGGACCGGGCTTCGTGCTGGAGCCGCAGGCGCAGATCGTCTGGCAACATGTGTCGTTCGACGACGCCAATGATGGCCTGGGTGCGGTCGCGCTGGGTACCACGTCAGGCACCAGCGGGCGTATCGGCCTGCGCGGCCGATGGACCATCGCCGGCGATAGCGGCCAGGTGTGGCAGCCATACGTGCGCGCCAATCTGTGGCGCGATTGGGGTGCTCGGGCGACCACGACGTATTCCGGCGTCGATCTGGTGCCGCTGTTGGAGCAAGCGAATCGCGTGCAACTGGGCGGTGGCGTGAGCGTGAGGATGAACGCCACTGTCAGCTTCTACGCCAATGCCGACTACCAGTTCTCTGTCGGCGACACCGACGGCGGCAGGCGTAATGGCATTCGCGGAGCGGCTGGCGT
>NZ_PYFX01000057.1 GCF_003020115.1 Bradyrhizobium sp. MOS002 | reverse complement strand
GCGAGCTTGGCCATGCGGGGGTCGAGATTGACGGGGTTTTCTTCCATGCCGTCCTCGGCGAGCCGCAGCACTTCGCCGATCTGGTCGATCAAGAGGCCGTAGGATTCACCGCGCAGGTCGACGCCGACCGCCATCGGGATCTTGCCGTCCTCGGGCTTGGGCAGGCCGAGCCGGGCGCGCATGTCGACCACGGTGACGATGCGGCCGCGCAGGTTCAGCACGCCCGCGATCTCGCGCGAGGACAGCGGCACGCGGGTGACGCGCTCGGGCATGAACACGTCCTGGACGCGGGAGATCGGCAGGCCGAACAGCTGGCCGCCGATCATCGCGGTGACGTATTCGACCATGGCGCCTTCGCCGGACTGGGTCTTCTTGGTCATGTGCGTATCTCCTGATCCATCCCGCTGGGGTTTACGCGGCTGCGCGGCTCAGCTCGGAGGCACCGGCGGCGCCCGCGGTCTGTTCCTTCAGCGCCGCGATCAGACCGGGACGGTCAAACTTGGCGACATAGTCGTGGAAGCCGGCCTGACGGCCGCGCTCGATCGCCGCCGGCGACACCAGCGCGGAGAGCCCGATGATCGGCATCGCGCCCAGATTGCTGTCGGAGCGGATGGTCTCGGCAAACTCGAACCCGTTCATGTCGGGCATCTCGATGTCGGTCAGGACCACGTCGAAGGTCTGCGCGCGCAGAGCCGCGAGGCCCTCCTGCGCGGTCGGCGCGGTGCGGACGCGGTAGCCGGCGGCCTTGAGCACCGGGGCCAGCATGTTGCGGAAGAACGCCGAGTCGTCGACCAGCAGCACCGATTGCGAGTGCAGCGACGGCTTCATCTCCTTGCGGGTGAACCAGTCGGAGAACGCCATCGGCAGGAAGTGGCCGACGTCGATCACTTCGGTGGCCTGGCCCTTGATCACGGCCGAGCCCAGAATGCCGGAGGAGGATCCGCCGACCTCGATGTTGAGCCGTTCCTCGACGATGTCGATGATCTCGTCGACGACGAGGCCCATGGAGCGGCCGTCATCGGAGAACACCAGGATCGGCTGGGCGCCCTGGCTCGCGATGGTGACGCTCTCCATGGCAACCAGCGGCATCAGCTGCTCGCGGTACTGCACCATGTAGCGGCCGTTCGAGAACTCGATCTTGTCGGCCGGGAGCTCTTCCAGGCGCGTGACGAGCCCGAGCGGGACCGCCTTGGGCTGGGACGAGCCGGCGCGGAACACCAGCAGCGAGGTGGTCTGCTCGCCGGATCCGATGCTGTGCGTCCCGTTCTCGTTGTTCATGTCATGGGCCGAGGAGCCGGCGGCGCCGAGCGCCTTGGCAATGCCGTTGGGGTCGATGATCATGATGACCGCGCCGTCGCCCAGGATGGTGTTGCCCGAGAACATGTCGATGTGACGCAGTTTGGTCGACATCGGCTTGACCACGATTTCTTCGGTGTGGAACACGCCGTCGACGACGATGCCGAAGGTCTGGCTGCCGACCTGCGTCACCACGATGAAGCCGTTCTCGGGATCGGAGACGGCGCCGTCGTCGATCTTGAGCAGCTTCTTGAGGTGGATCAGCGGCAGCAGCTTGTTGCGCAGCCTGAGAACCGCGGTGTCCTTGATGCGCTCGATGCGGTGCTCCGAGTTGGCGCGGGCCCGCACCAGCTCGACCACGGAGAGCTGCGGGATCGCGAAGCGGTCGCCGGCGGCTTCCACGATCAGCGCGGAGACGATGGCGAGCGTCAGCGGGATCTTGATGGTGACGGAGGAGCCTTCACCGGCGACCGACTTGATGTCGATGGTGCCGCCGATCTGGTCGATATTGGTGCGCACCACGTCCATGCCGACGCCGCGTCCCGACACCGAGGTGATGGCGGCAGCGGTCGAGAAGCCCGGCGCGAAGATGAACTTGTGGATCTGGGCTTCGCTCATCTTCTCGAGCTCGGCCTCGGTGACCAACCCCGAGGAGATCGCCTTGGCCTTGATCCTGTCAGTGTTCAGGCCACGGCCGTTGTCGGCGATGCAGATGATGATGTGGCCGCCCTCGTGATAGGCGGACAGGCGAATGGTGCCCTGCTCGCCCTTGCCGCCGGCGAGACGCTCGGCAGGGGTCTCCAGGCCGTGGTCGGCGGAGTTGCGCACCATGTGGGTGAGCGGGTCCTTGATCAGGTCGAGCACCTGGCGGTCGAGCTCGGTGTCGGCGCCGTGCATCTCCAGCTCGATCTGCTTGCCGAGTTCGCTCGAGAGGTCGCGAACGATGCGGGGCAGCTTCTGCCAGGCATTGCCGATCGGCTGCATGCGCGTCTTCATGACGCCTTCCTGCAGCTCGGCGGTGACGTTGGACAGCCGCTGCAACGGCACCTTGAACTCGGTGTCCTCGTTGCGGCGGGAGATCTCCAGCAGCTGGTTGCGGGTCAGCACCAGCTCGGAGACCATGGTCATCAGATGCTCCAGCGTATCCACGTTGACGCGGATCGACTGGTTGGCGATGCTGGCGCCCTCGGCGGCGCCCTCGTCGGCGATCGACTTCTTCGGCGCGGCCTTTTCCTTGGGCGCCTTGGCTTCCTTCGCAGTTTCCTTGGCAACAGGCACCGGCGCTTCAGCGGCGGGCTCGGCCTTGACTTCAGCCTTGGCAACGGGCGCGGGGATCGGCGCTTCGATCGCGGTCTCGCGGAAGGCGCGCTCGAGCTCGTCGAGCGAGACTTCGCCCGGACGCAGCGGACGCTCCAGGCTCTGGTCGGCCAGCACGCCCTCGCTGGCGGGCGCGGCTTCAACGGCGACAGATGCTTCCGGCACCAGCGGCGGCGCTTCGGCCACGGGAGCAGCAGCACCGGCAGCCATTGCCGCCATGCCCTGCACGACCATCGCTTCCAGCTTGTCGATGAGATCGCGGTCGGTGCCCTCGGGCTCGGCTTCGGTCGCCTCCAGCCCGGCCAGAATTTCCTTGATGCGGTCGATCGACGACAGGATCACCGTCACCGCCTGCCCGGTCACCGGCATGCCGTCACGGAATTTGCCCATCAGCGTCTCGCCGGCATGCGCCAGCGCTTCAAGTCGCGGCAATCCCAGGAAGCCGCACGTCCCCTTGATGGTGTGGACCAGGCGGAAGATGTTATCCAGGATCTTGGCGTTGTTCGGCTCCTGCTCGAACTTCACCAGCTGATTGTCCACGGTGTCCAGGCTCTCGCTGGTTTCCGTCAAAAACTCCCGCAACAGATCATCCATGA
>NZ_PYFX01000056.1 GCF_003020115.1 Bradyrhizobium sp. MOS002 | reverse complement strand
CCTAGTCCAATTCGGACCAGACCATGGGGAGGGGTGCGGCCACCCTTTGAGGCCTTTCTCTCCTTTCCCGTATGGCCCATTAAGGCCCAATACGAATTCCCGTAACTCTCCGGTACTCCGAAAAATACCCGAATCACTCGGAACCTTTCCGATGTCCGAATATAGTCGTCCAATATATCGATCTTTACGTCTCGACCATTTCGAGACTCCTCGTCATGTCCCCGATCTCATCTGGGACTCCGAACTACCTTCGGTACATCAAAACACATAAACTCATAATATAACCGTCATCGAACTTTAAGCGTGCGGACCCTACGGGTTCGAGAACTATGTAGACATGACCGAGACTCGTCTCCGGTCAATAACCAATAGCGGAACCTGGATACTCATATTGGTTCCTACATATTCTATGAAGATCTTTATCGGTCAAACCGCATAACAACATACGTTGTTCCCTTTGTCATCGGTATGTTACTTGCCCGAGATTCGATCGTCGGTATCTCCATACCTAGTTCAATCTCGTTACCGGCAAGTCTCTTTACTCATTCCGTAATGCATCATCCCGCAACTAACTCATTAGTCACATTGCTTGCAAGGCTTATAGTGATGTGCATTACTGAGAGGGCCCAGAGATACCTCTCCGAAAATCAGAGTGACAAATCCTAATCTCGATCTATGCCAACCCAACAAACACCCTCGGAGACACCTGTAGAGCATCTTTATAATCACCCAGTTAAGTTGTGACGTTTGATAGCACACAAAGTGTTCCTCCGGTATTCGGGAGTTGCATAATCTCATAGTCAGAGGAACATGTATAAGTCATGAAGAAAGCAATAGCAATAAACTAAACGATCATTATGCTAAGCTAATGGATGGGTCTTGTCCATCACATCATTCTCTAATGATGTGATCCCGTTCATCAAATGACAACTCATGTCCATGGCCAGGAAACTTAACCATCTTTGATTAACGAGCTAGTCAAGTAGAGGCATACTAGGGACACTGTGTTTGTCTATGTATTCACACATGTACTAAGTTTCCGGTTAATACAATTCTAGCATGAATAATAAACATTTATCATGATATAAGGAAATATAAATAACAACTTTATTATTGCCTCTAGGGCATATTTCCTTCAGTCTCCCACTTGCACTAGAGTCAATAATCTAGATTACACAGTAATGATTCTAACACCCATGGAGTCTTGGTGCTGATCATGTTTTGCTCGTGAGAGAGGCTTAGTCAACGGGTCTGCAACATTCAGATCCGTATGTATCTTGCAAATTTCTATGTCTCCCACCTGGACTAAATCCCGGATGGAATTGAAGCGTCTCTTGATGTGCTTGGTTCTCTTGTGAAATCTGGATTCCTTCGCCAAGGCAATTGCTCCAGTATTGTCACAAAAGATTTTCATTGGACCCGATGCACTAGGTATTACACCTAGATCAGATATGAACTCCTTCATCCAGACTCCTTCATTTGCTGCTTCCGAAGCAGCTATGTACTCCGCTTCACATGTAGATCCCGCCACGACGCTTTGTTTAGAACTGCACCAACTGACAGCTCCACCGTTCAATGTAAACACATATCCGGTTTGCGATTTAGAATCGTCCCGATCAGTGTCAAAGCTAGCATCAACGTAACCATTTACGATTAGCTCTTTGTCACCTCCATAAACAGAAAATATCCTTAGTCCTTTTCAGGTATTTCAGGATGTTCTTGACCGCTGTCCAGTGATCCACTCCTGGATTACTTTGGTACCTCCCTGCTAAACTAATAGCAAGGCACACATCAGGTCTGGTACACAGCATTGCATACATGATAGAACCTATGGCTGAAGCATAGGGAACATCTTTCATCTTCTCTCTATCTTCTGCAGTGGTCGGGCATTGAGTCTGACTCAACTTCACACCTTGTAACACAGGCAAGAACCCTTTCTTTGCTTGATCCATTTTGAACTTCTTCAAAACTTTATCAAGGTATGTGCTTTGTGAAAGTCCAATTAAGCGTCTTGATCTATCTCTATAGATCTTGATGCCCAATATATAAGCAGCTTCACCGAGGTCTTTCATTGAAAAAATCTTATTCAAGTATCCTTTTATGCTATCCAGAAATTCTATATCATTTCCAATCAACAATATGTCATCCACATATAATATTAGAAATGCTACAGAGCTCCCACTCACTTTCTTGTAAATACAGGCTTCTCCAAAAGTCTGTATAAAACCATATGCTTTGATCACACTATCAAAGCGTTTATTCCAACTCCGAGAGGCTTGCACCAGTCCATAAATGGATCGCTGGAGCTTGCACACTTTGTTAGCTCCCTTTGGATCGACAAAACCTTCCGGTTGCATCATATACAACTCTTCTTCCAGAAATCCATTCAGGAATGCAGTTTTGACATCCATTTGCCAAATTTCATAATCATAAAATGCGGCAATTGCTAACATGATTCGGACGGACTTAAGCATCGCTACGGGTGAGAAAGTCTCATCGTAGTCAACTCCTTGAACTTGTCGAAAACCTTTCGCAACAAGTCAAGCTTTGTAGACAGTAACATTACCGTCAGTGTCAGTCTTCTTCTTGAAGATCCATTTATTTTCTATGGCTTGCCGATCATTGGGCAAGTCAACCAAAGTCCACACTTTGTTCTCATACATGGATCCCATCTCAGATTTCATGGCCTCAAGCCATTTTGTAGAATCTGGGCTCATCATCGCTTCCTCATAGTTCGTAGGTTCGTCATGGTCAAGTAACATGACCTCCAGAACAGGATTACCGTACCACTCTGGTGCGGATCTTACTCTGGTTGACCTACGAGGTTCGGTAGTAACTTGATCTGAAGTTTCATGATCATCATCATTAGCTTCCTCACTAATTGGTGTAGGTGTCACAGGAACCGGTTTCTGTGATGAACTACTTTCCAATAAGGGAGCAGGTACAGTTACCTCATCAAGTTCTACTTTCCTCCCACTCACTTCTTTCGAGAGAAACTCCTTCTCTAGAAAGGATCCATTCTTAGCAACAAAGATCTTGCCTTTGGATCTGTGGTAGAAGGTGTACCCAATTGTTTCTTTAGGGTATCCTATGAAGACACACTTCTCCGATTTGGGTTCGAGCTTATCAGGCTGAAGCCTTTTGACATAAGTATCACAACCCCAAACTTTAAGAAACGACAGCTTAGGTTTCTCGCCAAACCATAGTTCATACGGTGTCGTCTCAACGGATTTAGATGGTGCCCTATTTAACGTGAATGTAGCTGTCTCTAATGCATAACCCC
>NZ_PYFX01000055.1 GCF_003020115.1 Bradyrhizobium sp. MOS002 | reverse complement strand
GTCCATGGCATGGTGTCCTCCCTCGAATCTTTGCAAATCCGAAGGAATCACAGGCCAGCCAAAGCCGCTCACCCTTTTCCGGTCAGGCTCTGAGGAGGATCGTATGACCGACACGCAAACGCCTACAGCTTCAGCCCACGAGCAAACTCTACGGAGTATCGAGCAGCTGCTATCGCGCCTGGAGCGAGGCGAACGGAAATTGAAGACGCTTCAACTTTCGATTTCGGGGGTTGGCGCTCCGCGCGGTCTACAGCAAAAAGTCATCCAGTCGCCAGTTGTGTGCCGGTCAGACGGTCAGCGAAGAGGCTCATCGATCTCTCATGACCAAGCGCTGCTCACTCGTGAAGAATTTGCGGCAATGCTAGGGTTGGACAAGCTTCGCAAGCCGGGTCCTTCAAGGCTTCATTGATCACTAGCAGCCCCACTTGCCGCCAGGATAAACCATGCGGGTCGCCACTAGACGTACGACAAATCGCCGCCTCGAGACGAGTGTCCGAGGCGGCGTAGTCCGCCTCAGTATTTGAACTGCGGCATAGCCTTCAATTGGTCCTTGGTCGCGTTGTAGACGACATGATCAGGATACCAGTTTTCGTTTGCTGCACGCACAGGCCGGTTGGAGCGGTTGACTTCTCCAGTCGCGGCACCGGCATTGTTAACGCCTACAGTGGGCTTTTCGGCGGGCGGCGTGGTCGTAGACGTGCGAACGGGCTCGTTGACCCACTTCAGCTTGTCATATGCTACAGCAACATAATGCTCGCCCATACCGAGGAATCCACCAACACCAAGGATGACGTTTACTGTCTTGCCGGACTTGTCGAGAATGACTTCGTTGATGTCGCCGATCTTCTCGTTGGCTTCGTGGTAGACATTGACGCCGACGAGCTTAGAAGCCCGCCATTCGCCTTCCTTATGCGACGAGGCGGCAGTATCAGCGGGAGACTTTGTCGAGGCGGTTTGCGCCGATGCAGAGCACGCGAACAACGCCGTGGTGAGCAAGGCGGCGACGAGATACTTGGACATACGTCCTTCTCCGTTTTGCGAATTGATGTTTTCGAAAAGTGGACGTGCTTAGCGCAGCAGCATGATGAGAATAATCAGCGGGATCGGGATCCCGACGAGCCAAAGCAAAATCGGCATGATGTCTCTCCTTTCGTTTTGGATCAGTTAGCGATTGATAGCAGGGGCGTACGCCTTCTTGCCCCAGGTGCCGTCGCGAAGCCCACCGCCTTCGGTCGCGGCCAGCGACGCTGAGAAGGCGCCGATGAACAGCGAAAGCGTCAGCCAGATCCCAATGTGCATGGCCGCTTTCCTCGCGGCGTCGAGATCAGTTTTAACCTGAGGAACGACGTCGTTGACTCGCTTCTCGGCGTCGGCCTGGCTTAATCCCGTTCGGGCAGACACGACCTTTGCAACGTAGGTGCGGTCGGCAGGACTGACATCGTTGCCGGTGTGGAAGCTGTTAGTGAACAAGCGAACCATCTCACCACGCGAGCTGTCGCCAGTCTGCTGGCCCTGGGCGGACGGATTATCCGTGCGCAGTAGCGTGTCAACGTAGCCGCTCATCGGCGAATTCTGTGCGGCGTTCGCCGCTCCCTGTGTGGCGCCAGCAAGCGTTCCGCCTAGCAGCGTGGTTGCAGGAGCAGCCAACAACACGGCGCCGAGAACCGAGGCGGCCGCCCAAGCCAAAAAGCCATGCGCCGTATCTCGGAAGTGCACTTCGGTCGTCTGCAGGCCGACCCACTTCGTACGGAGACGGCCGGCAAGATAACCGCCAACAGCGGACGAGATCATCGCCATGACGATGAAAAACAGGCCAGTTCCGATCTTGAAGGTCGTCGCGGACACACCCGAATTGCCCCAGGGTGACACCACAGAGAAACCCATGCCTGCGCCAAAGGATAGAAGCACGAGCGTAAGGGCGAGAGACGCAACGGCCCCGGCCAAGACGGCAGCCCAGGAAATCCCGGCTACTGACGGTTGAACCACCCCTACTTGTGCGTCTTCTCGAAAAGCTTGTGACATTTGTTTCTCCCAGCAGCAGCTACTCTGCCCAGAAAATGCCCAGATGGAACGAAGGTTCCATGCATTGATGCGCTGACACTGACGTTTTGGCGGCTAAACGCGGGGGAGCCCCACTTAAGGCTTTGGACGATTTGTCATCCTAGCGACAGCAACTCGGCGGGCACACGCCGAGCCGAATCGGTGCGCCCTCGGCACGTCGGTGATGTTGGTCGCGACCTCATGCATGCCCTGCGCCCGTTGCTGCGCGTTCGCGGAACTTCCTGCGTAGCGGCCCCTCCTCCTCCACGGCCGCAGCAACGGCTGCGGCCGTCAAAAGCAGCTCGATCGTTTCGCTGATCTGCCGGACCGCGGCGACCGACCTCGTCTGTCGCTCCTTGAATAGAGGTGATTTGCTGCCGATTTCGCGGGTGCCCTCGCAGTCTGCTCCGCAAGTACTTTGACCTCCGATGCCAAGGCGGCGAAGCCGTTTCCGGCATCGCCTAGAAGTGCCCCCTCGATGGTCGCATTCCGCGCGAGCGGATTGGTTGCCCGCGATGGCATTGATGAATTCGACGATATCGCCAAGCGGTCTAAGTGCCCGCATCTGTGGTCGACCTGCCAATTGCAAATGTCGGATTGCATTGTGCAGGCCTATGCGCGATCAAGGCCTGAGGCGCCCGGCGCGGCGATGACAATTGGTGGATCGTCCAATCCAGACAGCTGAAGAGAGAAGAGAGCGCGGCAGTGTGACCGGCTACACACTCTGTTAGGGACAATGGAATCTCGCCGGAGGGTGAGACCCATGACGAATGCGGAACACCTACTGCAACAAGCAATTAAGGCCGAGAGGTTGGCGAGGGCCGTAAACGACACGCTGACCATCGAGCGACTTCGGGCTTACGCGGCCGACTGTCGAAAGAAAGCGGCAGGGCAATTAGAGTGCGCAGCCTAAGTCGCCGCGCTTAAGCGCTGCGCTAAGCTCCAGGGGAGCGAGCCCACGTTGTTCAGCAAGGTGATCGCAACGCGCGCTCATCGTCGATAAAGCAGTCCGCATGTTCGAGTGCCGTAAAATGATTGATCCGCACCAGGTGAATACGATCATCTCCACGACAATTTGCGCGTTTTTTGGACATCACCCACACGCGAAAATTGGAATTGAAGAAGCCAAGCTGCTCGCTAAGCAAATTGCTGATGCTATCAACGAAGCGGGACTGCAGATTGCTGCCGCCGATCCGGCGAGTCCAAAAGCTGACTAGTATGCCGCTGGCGATGGTCCAGCGCTCACGCGCGCCCATGAAGGTCGACGCCCGGGCCGCACGGCAGACAGATCATGCGGCCGTCTGAGCCCCTTGGCCGATATCTACTCCCGTTTGAGCTGCAGATACCACCTCCTGAGTTGTATTGCAGCGCAATTGGCGAAGATCAGATTCGCGCTCTCGCCCGTCCATGCGCTCGATGCTCGACGCGTCGTCGAGGAGTACCTGCAAGAGCGCCGCTCCATGCTGGCGGCCATGCGGCGAAGGCCGCAGCGGCGGTTAAATCGCCGCGGCCCGCGCGTGGTCAGATGAAGCCGAGTTAAAAAGAATCAAGTGAAATAGGCAGCCAGCCCGGTGAGAAAACTTCTGCGCCGGTTTGGTCTCGTTTGCAAACATGAATTCGGCCGAACCGAAGTTTATCTGGTGAGCATGTTGTTCCAAGAACGGAACAACTCTGTCATTCTCCCGCACGAACTGGAGCTTGGCGCGTGCGAAACCACAAACCTAAGCAGTGGACCAAGGGCGAATTACAGACGCTGATCAAAATGATCAACGTTGGCTCGACCGCGGGTGAAATTGCGACCGAGCTTGGAAGGTATATCGCGTCCGTCAAACGTGTGGCCCGCGACATGGGATTTTTGCTCCGAAGCGAGAGGACCGCTGCACAGAGACGTAGACCTATAAGTCGCTTGTAGAATCGCTCTATGCTGGCTCAGCCAAACCTTACGGGGAAAGCAGGGAATGGTTAGGCCCGGCGCGTCTTACCGGACAAGGACG
>NZ_PYFX01000054.1 GCF_003020115.1 Bradyrhizobium sp. MOS002 | reverse complement strand
GCGTACTCAACTGCGCTGCAATGACGGCCGCCCACCGGACGCTGCCATTCGGCACCGTCCTGATGGTTCAGAGCGGCGGCCGCTCGATCCAGGTCACGGTAAACGATCGCGGTCCATTCACTGGCGCATTTCTTGATCTATCGCCTGCGGCTGCGACTGCGCTCGGCTGCCGCTGCACTCGTCGCAACGTGACCGCGACGGTTGTGCAAATGGGATCCGGTGGGACTTTGGTCGCGAGCCGAGGCCGCCAACGTCCCGTCGCTGCGGCGGCCATTCCGGGGTTCTTCCAACCGATGCAAGACGCCATGGGTGCGTTGGGAACGCTCGGATCATCGATGGCAATGGCACCTGGGCCGCGCCATCACCGTCGCCACTAACCGAAGCGCTCGTTGGCATTGCGGGGGGTTGCTGACCAATTGCTCGACGACAAGGCGGAGCAGGGGGCAAGGTCAGCTGATCGCATATCGAGGAGCCTGTGATGCGGCTGTCTAGTCTGGCTGTTGTGGCGTTTATCGTGGAAGCTTCTGGCCCGACTTATGTCTCTAACGCGTTGGCAGCTCCGGAATGTTCAAGATCGACGGAACTAGCGGAGTGGAGGGAGGAATTCGACCATTCGGAGCGGTTCCTCGGCCAAGCCAGCGTCTCCGGTCGTATAGTCTTTGGTCTGTATTGCTGTCCATTGCGTGGCCCGGAGGCATCATCAATCTGCGGAAATGAAGCCGAGTGGCCCTCGCCACAATTAGGGCAATACCTTACACAAATGTGCTTCCGGTGATTTGCAATTGGACCGTGTGCCCCGGCGGTCGCCTAAATCAGCGAACGCCAATACATTCACTGCGCGATCCAACTGACGTGGCTTGCCAAACTGGTGCACGCGAGGGACGCGATGAGCCCGATTGTTTCATGTCTCCGATCGGATGATTGCCAGATTGTGATCACCGGGATCTCGCGCGAGATAGCCAGACCTCACGGAGGCGAAGCATCTGCGCAGACGTGCGGCAAGAATTTGGGCAGAATTTCAATCAGGCGGCTTTCACATCTGGTCTGCTGGATTATGGCGTGCCTGACATGCGCGGCGCTCATCACCGCCCCGCAAGTCGCTCGCGCACAATGCACCACGAACCCCGTGAACGGTGGCATCCTTCAGAACGGTGGGTCGCCCTGCACAGTCACCGGCGGAGTGACCGTTGGCTTCGGAACAGCCGTACGCGCTTTCAACAACGCCAACGTCACGACGAATGGCGCGGTTACGGCTCGAGGGTTCGGAACGGGGATCAATGCCGACAGCAATTCTTTCGTGACGGTCAACGGACCGGTGACAGCGAGCGGCCTCGGACTGGACGCCGCCAACGGTAGCACAATCATCGCAAACAACATTGTGCTGTCAAACGATGGTGGTGGTGGCGCGATCGCCATGCGCGCCAACAATGCCACGATTAGCGCGAATGGCACCACCGTGAACTGGTCTAGCGGGGGCGGACAAAGTCTGGTCCAAGCATTGGCGGGGGGACTTATCCAGTTCACCGCCCCCTCGACCATCAACAATGCCAACGGCGGGGTCCCCTCCATTCTATTAGCCGATGGCGCCAACAGTCGCATCATCACCGACGGCCTGTCGATATCGACAGGTGGCTCGGGCGGCATTACCGCGGCCAAAGCGCAAGCCGGCGGCAATATCCAGCTCACCGGCGGCGCCGTCACGTTTTCTGGGGGAGGTGGGAACACCGGTCTTTTGGCGACGGGTACGAACAGCGCCATCACAGCAACCGGCGTCAACATCTCAGTGGGAACTGGCGGCGGTGGCCGTGGGGTGCAGGCGGACAATGCGGGTTCGATGACGCTCTCTGCTGGAACGACGGTTACCACGACCGGCGCTGGTACCCATGCCGCCGAAGTGACGAGCGGCACCCTAATCATGACTGGCGGGACACTGACCACCAACGGCGCCGGCGCCAATGCGCTCAATGTGAGTGGCGGCAACGCGACGCTTGCGGGCGTGATCCTGACCAGTCCGAACGCCGCGTCCATCGCCGCTGCCGGCGGTACCAGTAATGTAGCGCTCAGTGGCTCAACGGCGATCGTGAACAACGGGCTATGGCTGAACGTCAATGGCGGCGCCACGCTCAACCTCACCATGGATAGCTCGACCGTGCAGGGCGCTGCGCTCACCATCGCCGGCAGCACGTCCAACGTCACGCTGCAGAACAACTCACTGTGGACGATGACGGGCAACTCCAACGTCACCAACCTGACCAACAGTTCGAGCCTAGTCCAGTTCACACCACCTGTCGGCGATCCGTCACTGCTGTCGAGTTACAAGACGCTAACGGCGGTAAATTACACGGGCCAGGGCGGCACGCTCGGGCTCAACACGTTTCTCGGCGCTGACGGCTCGCCTTCGGACAGGCTCATCATCAACGGCGGCAGCGCGACCGGCAATTCCTTCTTGCGCATCACCAATGCGGGCGGTCCCGGCGCCGAGACGGTGGCGAACGGCATCGCGGTGGTACAGGCGATCAATGGCGGCACGACGGCGACGGGTGCCTTCACGCTCGCTGGCGAGGTGCGCGGCGGCGCCTTCGACTATTTTCTCTTCCGTGGTGGCCTCGACGGCAGCAGTCCCAACGATTGGTTCCTGCGCTCGACCTTCATCGTCCCTCCGGAACCGATCGAGCCGCCGACGGTGCCGCTGGTGCCGATCGGGCCGTCGCTGCCAATCGATCCGCCGCCGGGGGTGCTGCCGCCAGGCGTCTATCCGATCATAGGGCCGGAGATCGCGACTTACGGCGTTGTCCAACCAATCGCCCGGCAATTGGGGATGACGACGCTCGGCACCTTGCATGAACGTACCGGCGATACATCGCTAGCCGCAATTACGGGGACGCCATGCCTGACCGACGGCAACACGGCGAGCGGGATGCCGCGCAAGGCGCCCGTGAAAGCGCCGACCGATTGCCGGAGCGCCGGCTGGGCGCCCTCAGTCTGGGGCCGAGTCTTAGGCCAGCAGATCGACAACCATTACAGGGCATTCGCCGATCCGCGCGCCTCTGGCCAGCTGCTGGGCTTTCAGAGCGGCATCGACCTGTGGCGTGGCGAATGGATGCCGGGCCATCGCGATGCGGCGGGCATTTATGGCGGATATGCCAATGCCAATGTCAATGTGAGCGGTCTCGTCACCAACGAGGCTGCGACCGGCTATGTGCTTCGTCACACCGGCGGTCTAAATCTCAATGCCTGGTCGGGTGGGGCTTACTGGACGCATTACGGCCCCGGCGATTGGTACGTCGACGCTGTGGCGCAGGCGACGCACTATCAAGGCGACGCGAACACCCAATTCGCCAGCCTTTCGACCACCGGCTTCGGCTTCCTCTCGTCGCTGGAGACGGGCTATCCGATCCAGCTGCCGATGTTCGGGTCGGGCTTCGTGCTGGAGCCGCAGGCGCAGGTCGTGTGGCAACATGTGTCGTTCGACGACGCCAATGACGGCCTCGGCGCGATCGCGCTCGGCACGACGGCAGGCGCCAGCGGGCGGATCGGCCTGCGCGGCAAATGGTCCATCGTCAGCGACAGCGGGGAGCTGTGGCAACCCTATTTGCGCGCCAATCTGTGGCGTGACTGGGGGGCGCGGGCGACGGCGGTGTATTCCGGCGTCGACCTGGTGCCGCTGCTGGAGCAGGCCACCCGCCTGCAACTGGGCGGTGGCGTTAGCGTGAGGATGAACGCCAATGTCAGCATCTACGCCAATGCAGACTACCAGTTCGCTGTCGGTAATACCGATGGTGGCCAGCGCGATGGCATCCGCGGAGCCGCTGGCGTGCGATATACGTGGTGAAGCTATTTGCGTTTCCGCCCTAGGCCGTGCTTATGAGATGCAGCGACTTCCGAATTTGGCCCCACAGCAGAACTCGCGTCAGATTGCCTAATCGACTTGCCGCTCAGAAGCTCCAGTCCGTTCCCAGGTCGAAGATGCCACTGGGCTTCAGCTGCAAGCCGACACTGTCCAGAACGACATCGATCCATGTGGCGAGATTGGGTGAGTCGGGCCGCACGGCAATGGCGATCTGGTCCTTCTGCTCGCCCACAAGGCAAAGCTTTAGCTTGATACGAGCCGCCGGGTGCCGGGCGAACAACTCGCGCAACTCGATCTCGCCACCAAGACCGGCGAGTAGCCTGTCAGCTTCCAGGG
>NZ_PYFX01000053.1 GCF_003020115.1 Bradyrhizobium sp. MOS002 | reverse complement strand
CAGCCGTGATACAAGAAAGCAGGCACAACCACCACTATCTGCCAAGAGCACACCTGCCGGGCCTGCACAGAGCTCTTCTTCTTCCATGGCATCAACAGGGCACACAAGTGATATTATTTGTCGTCGTTGTAAGGGAAGAGGACATTATGCGAGAGAATGCAAATCTCAGCGTGTCATGATTGCTACTGAGGATGGTGGGTATGAGTCCGCTAGTGACTATGATGAGGAGACTTTGGCTCTTATTACACGTGAAGAACATGGTGGAGATGATTCTGAAAATGAGACGCAATACATGGCTCCTGAAGACGCTGACAGGTATGAATGTTTAGTTGCTCAACGTGTTTTGAGTGTGCAGGTCACACAAGCAGAGCAAAATCAGAGGCATAATTTGTTCCATACAAAGGGAGTTGTGAAGGAACGTTCTGTTCGCGTCATCATAGATGGAGGGAGCTGTAACAACTTGGCTAGCATGGAGATGGTGGAGAAGCTATCTCTCACCACAAGACCACATCCACATCCTTACTACATCCAATGGTTCAACAACAGCGGCAAGGTTAAGGTAACACGTACTGTTCGTGTGCATTTTAGTATCTCTACATATGCTGATTATGTTGATTGTGATGTGGTACCTATGCAAGCATGTTCCTTATTACTTGGTAGACCATGGCAATTTGATAAAAATTCTGTACACCATGGTAGAAACAATCAGTATACTCTTGTTCATAAGGATAAAAATATTACTTTGCTTCCTATGACTCCTGATTCCATTTTGAAAGATGATATTAATAGAGCTAATAAAGCAAAACAGGAGAAAAATAAGAGTGAAAATCAGATTGTGGCAAAAGAATTTGAGCAACAAATGAAGCCTAATAATAAACCATCTAGTGTTGCTTCTGAAATTAAATTGAAAAGTGCATGTTTACTTGCCACCAAATCTGATATTGATGAGCTAGATTTCAGCAAATCTGTTTGCTATGCTTTTGTGTGCAAAGAGGCATTATTTTCATTCGAGGACGTGCCTTCCTCTTTGCCTCCTGCTGTCACTAACATTTTGCAGGAGTTCGCTGACGTCTTCCCACAAGACGTGCCACCGGGATTACCACCTATTCGAGGGATTGAGCATCAAATTGACTTAATTCCCGGTGCATCGCTACCCAACCGTGCACCATACCGTACCAATCCAGAGGAGACGAAGGAGATTATGCGTCAAGTACAGGAGCTGCTCGACAAAGGTTATATACGCGAATCTCTTAGTCCTTGTGCTGTTCCTATTATACTAGTGCCTAAAAAGGATGGTACGTCGCGTATGTGTGTTGATTGTAGAGGCATTAATAATATTACTATTCGTTATCGTCATCCTATTCCTAGGCTAGATGATATGCTTGATGAATTGAGTGGCTCTACAATATTCTCCAAAGTTGATTTGCGTAGTGGATACCATCAAATTCGTATGAAATTGGGAGATGAATGGAAAACTGCATTTAAAACTAAGTTTGGTTTATATGAGTGGTTAGTCATGCCTTTTGGGTTAACTAATGCACCTAGTACTTTCATGAGACTAATGAACGAAGTTTTACGTGCTTTCATTGGACGATTTGTGGTAGTCTATTTTGATGATATACTGATTTATAGCAAATCTTTGGAAGAACATTTGGAACATTTACGTGCTGTTTTTATTGCTCTACGTGATGCACGTTTGTTTGGTAACCTTGGGAAGTGCACCTTTTGCACCGACCGAGTATCTTTTCTTGGCTATGTTGTTACTCCACAGGGAATTGAAGTTGATAAAGCCAAGATTGAAGCTATTGAGAGTTGGCCGCAGCCCAAAACGGTCACACAAGTGCGGAGTTTTCTTGGACTCGCTGGTTTCTATAGGCGTTTTGTGAGAGATTTTAGCACCATTGCTGCACCTCTCAACGAGCTTACAAAGAAGGATGTGCCTTTTGTTTGGGGTACCGCACAGGAAGAAGCCTTCACGGTATTGAAAGATAAGTTGACACATGCTCCTTTACTCCAACTTCCTGATTTTAATAAGACTTTTGAGCTTGAATGTGATGCTAGTGGAATTGGATTAGGAGGTGTGTTATTACAAGATGGCAAACCTGTTGCATACTTTTCTGAAAAATTGAGTGGGCCTAGTCTGAATTATTCTACTTATGATAAAGAACTATATGCTCTTGTTCGGACTTTAGAAACATGGCAACATTATTTATGGCCCAAAGAATTTGTTATACATTCTGATCATGAATCTTTGAAACATATTAAAAGTCAAGCTAAACTGAATCGTAGACATGCTAAATGGGTTGAATTCATTGAAACTTTCCCTTATGTCATTAAACACAAGAAGGGTAAAGAAAATGTTATTGCTGATGCATTGTCTCGTCGCTATACTATGCTTTCACAACTTGACTTCAAAATATTTGGTTTGGAGACCATCAAAGATCAATATGTGCATGATGCTGATTTTAAAGATGTATTGCAGAATTGTAAAGAAGGAAGAACCTGGAACAAGTTTGTCGTTAATGATGGATTTGTGTTCCGTGCTAACAAGCTATGCATTCCAGCTAGCTCCGTTCGTCTTTTGTTGTTGCAGGAGGCGCATGGAGGAGGATTAATGGGACACTTTGGCGTGAAGAAGACGGAGGACGTACTTGCTACACATTTCTTTTGGCCAAAGATGAGACGGGATGTTGAGCGTTTTGTTGCTCGCTGCACTACATGTCAAAAAGCTAAGTCACGACTCAATCCTCATGGTTTATATATGCCTTTGCCTGTACCTAGTGTTCCTTGGGAGGATATATCTATGGACTTTGTTTTAGGTTTACCTCGAACAAAGAAGGGGAGGGATAGCATATTTGTTGTCGTGGATAGGTTCTCGAAAATGGCACACTTTATACCATGTCATAAAAGCGATGATGCTGTTAATGTTGCTGATTTGTTCTTTCGTGAAATTATTCGCTTGCATGGTGTGCCAAATACTATTGTTTCAGATCGTGATACTAAATTTCTTAGCCACTTTTGGAGATGTTTATGGGCTAAGTTGGGGACTAAACTGCTTTTTAGTACTACTTGTCACCCCCAAACTGATGGTCAAACTGAAGTAGTCAATAGAACATTGTCTACTATGCTTAGGGCTGTTTTGAAGAATAATAAGAAAATGTGGGAAGAATGCTTGCCTCATATTGAATTTGCTTATAATCGTTCATTGCATTCTACTACTAAGATGTGCCCTTTTGAAATTGTGTATGGTTTCCTACCTCGTGCACCTATTGATTTGTTGCCTCTTCCATCTTCGGAGAAGGTTAATTTTGATGCTAAACAACATGCTGAATTGATCTTAAAAATGCATGAGTTAACTAAGGAAAACATTGAGCGTATGAATGCTAAATATAAACTTGCTGGAGATAAGGGTAGAAAACATGTTGTGTTTGCACCTGGAGATCTTGTTTGGTTACATTTGCGTAAGGATAGATTTCCTGATTTGCGCAAATCAAAGCTAATGCCACGTGCTGATGGTCCTTTTAAGGTGTTAGAGAAAATAAATGATAATGCATATAAACTTGAGCTGCCTGCAGATTTTGGGGTTAGTCCCACTTTTAATATTGCAGATTTGAAGCCTTATTTGGGTGAGGAAGATGAGCTTCCGTCGAGGACGACTTCATTTCAAGAAGGGGAGGATGATGAGGACATCAATACAATTATTACACCCACAGGCCCTGCTGCTATACATACTGGACCAATTACTAGAGCTCGCGCACGCCAATTAAATTACCAGGTACTTTCGTTTCTTGCTAATGATTCTAATGTTCATGAGAATATGATGCTGCCTAAATTGGATACATTTGTTTTGCTTACAAATGAAGGGCCTAGCTTTGAGAAGGATGAACATTGGAGCAAGAACAAGCATGGAGATGATGGCATGCGCATGGGGAACAAGAACGGAGTTACAAGTGATGATTTCAGGACGTTGAAGCCACCATAATGCGTGCATGAAGCCTTGGACGAAATATACAAGATGCTACTTCATAACTTTCGTCCAGAGGCTATTCTAGGTGCTGCGTCACCTTATTATTGGGCCAGGCCCATGTAATTTCGAAATACATAAGTATAGGCTGTTTTTAGAGTCCGTATGTGTGGGGAAACAAGAGATAGGGTTGTTTTCGGACCCCTCCCTCAAGGGCCACGAAATTCCCCCCTCTTCCTCCATATATACAGCCCTTAGGGCACCGTTTAGACTTTGGATTTTGTTTAGATTAAAAGTTCGCCATAGCTGCAACTTCGCGTACTTCGTTTGTGTTCAGCGACCAGACAAAGGCGTCACAGAACTCCACCTTGATCAATAAAGCTTTCCTCTTATATTCGCAATATCCAGATTGCAATCTTAGTTTCTTGCTTGTTCTTCGTTTGCTTGCAGGAAACAGACCTTCGTGGTCAGGTTGATCGTGCTCCGGCGTGGTCAATAACCTCTCGGAGTTGGTTTAGCGATTGCTAAGGCGCGACGTCCTCGCACGTTCGTAGTCGGATCGTCAAAGTCGACTTCCATCAAAGCGATACTCACCATCTCATCGAAAGACGGGACACCTTTGCCTCTATCAAGTGGTATCAGATTTCCAGGTTGCTCGGTGAGATTTTACAGTTTTTCGTAGTTTAGATCGAGTCTGTTCTTCATACCTACAGTCCACGAAAAAGCCAAAAAAATTTAGGGTTAGTTCATCATATCCGAACCAATCTGAGCCTTTGCATAATCTTTTTAGGGTTTTTGCTTTGTTGAATTTGCGGTTGCATCGTCGTGTCAAGTTGCTGGTCTTAGAGTCTAGTCTTTTAGAGTTTCGAGTTCTGGTCATAAGTTGTCACGCCGCCGCCGCACCATCATCATCGCCTTGCCATCTACCACCATTTCTCATCCGCCACCGCTCTGAATCCGTATCCATATACCACCACCGATCCGTATCCATATACCACCACCGCTGCCCTATCCTACCGCCATATATCCACCACC
>NZ_PYFX01000052.1 GCF_003020115.1 Bradyrhizobium sp. MOS002 | reverse complement strand
TGCTGAGATCCGCCCAATCACCCTGCGCTTCCAGACCAAACACCCACTGGCTGGATTGCCAGCGATAACCGAGCTGGCCACCAATGACGCCGCCGGACCGATCGCGGCAGCCGGAAGCGAACGCTACGCCAGCCGCGTCAAGGAAATCCACGCAATTATGGTTCTGCGCCCAGCCGCCATTGCCGCCGATATAGAAGCCGGTCCAGTTGTAGATGGGGGCAACGTAGGGAGCCGGCGCAGCCTTCATCGGCATGTCGGCAGCCGAGGCCGGCACAGCCATTCCGAGCGCAAGCACTCCGACCGTCCCTAGTAAAAACTTCTTCATCACTAAATCCCCACTTGTTATGCGCTTCGGGCGAAGCGGTCATTTTGGCAAGACTGCCGGTCGATCTATGAGGGACGATAGGCGCAAATCTCCCAAAGGCCTGTATCCGATTGACAACACTCAAGGCCAAAATGAGCAGTCGCCTAAGCTGATGATTTGTTTACCCTTTTGAAAGGGCAAATTCGTCCGGCGGAAATCGCGGCGCTATCCGACCCTTCAGCTCCGTCCCGGCACTATCGAATGACCTCTGCCGAAACGGCTGATCGGAATGTGTTTCGAAAAAATACTGATCACCCTTGTTTTCTCATCGGATGATTGATCGAACAGTGCGGACGCTATGGCTTCGATTAGCACGCGATGGACCTTGAATTCAGCAAGCAAGTCCCCCTTCGAGCCTCTCCGGCGATCAGCCAAGTCGCTAAGCGCGGCAGTGCTAATTTGGCATTGCACAATTTGCTGTCCATTCCTCATCGTAAACTTGAATGCCATCAGGTCGGAATCATACCCAACGGCCTTTCCTCTCCTCAGCGGCATGAACCCGGTCCCCTCTTCCCAACTACCCGTGAAGCGGACCGCGCGATGGGCTGCCAGGTGAGCATCTATAAGGCGCGGCAACTGACCTTCTTGAAGCAACGGAGCAAAGCACGTCCTCAGCGGTTTGCAAATTCGAGACCTGCTGGGATCGCGGGTGACGTCACCGAAATCGACCCGGTCTTGGTATTGCAGCGCAGTACGCCTTCCGTTGGCGTCCTTCACGCGGAAACATTGCTCCTCCTCCAACTGGCAAGAAGTCGGGAGAATACTTGGTTCACTGGCCGGCGGCGGAGTGGGTATATGACGACGCGCTAGTACGCCCGACTCCTATCTCACTGGATCGTTGATATCGGACTGGATCCGCACTTGTTCGGGACGCATTCGCTTTGCCGGACCAAGGCAACCTTGATCTATCGCCGACCGGCAACCTGCGAGCCGTACAGCTCCTGCTGGGGCATACCAAGATCGAGAGCACCGTTCTATACCTAGGCATCGAGGTCGACGACGCTCTCGCGATAGCAGAACAGGTTGACGCCTGACTTCGGGGGCAGAGCAGACATGCTCTGCCCTGCCCTCACAGTCGGCTGCGGGCCAGCAACCGAAGTCAGGCGCGCCCCGCCGCGTGCTCGGACTTTCTTAATTGCCTAAAAGCGACAGCCCCTTTTACGATTCGTTCTTTCATTACCCGTAAGTTAAGCAAAGCAAACACTTTTTGCTGTTTTAAAGCGACCTTTTTTTAGAGGTTCAATCATGGGTTTTTTCTCCTTTCGTTTGAGTCATAAAATCCTGTTGATCGGGCTAATCGGCTTGCTCGGGCTCGCGGTATTCGGCGGCATCTATTTGACAGGCGCAGCCTCGCAGGAGGGATCGCGCAAAGTGGCAGAAGAGGCTCGGCTACTGTCGAACCTCAATGAGAAGCTCGCGCGTGACATGCTGGATGCTCGCCGGGCCGAGAAGGATTTCCTGCTGCGACGGGATGAAGCTTCCATGAAGCGCCATGCAGCAGTCAGCGCGACGATCACGACACAGATAGACCGACTTGGGACGATGATCCGAGCGAGCGGGTTTAGTGAGCTTTCAGAGAAGGTCGACAACCTTGCCAAGGGTTTCAATGAATACCAGAAGCAATTTGCCGCCCTGGAGCAAACAGAGATCAGGCTCGGTTTGAACGAGAAGCTCGGATTAAGCGGATCGTTGCGCGGGTCAGTGCATGACATCGAAGCCCGACTGAAGGATACCAACAGCCAGGCGCTCACGAGTGGCATGCTGATGATGCGGCGGCATGAGAAAGATTTCATGCTCCGGCGAGACCCGAGCTACGTAGAGTCGTTCCAGAAGAGCGCGGACGACTTTGCCAAGACAGTTGCAGCTTCTGATCTCGTTACGGCTGTGAAGACCGATATCGCAGCCAAGCTGCAGAGCTACAGAAACGACTTTGCATCGTGGGCGGAGGCTGCCCAACGAGCCAAGGTCGAAGCTTCGGCGATGTCGAAGGGATATGCGAACATCGAGCCGATCTTCGAGTCCATCGAACAGGATGTTCGGCAGCGCTACGATGGCGCCCAGGCGCAAGAGGCCGAAACGCTGGCCGCTGTGAAACGCTGGATGCTGATCGCACTGATGCTCGCAATTCTTGTTGTTTCAGCTCTCGCGCTGACTATCGCTCGTTCTGTCACGATGGCCATTGCCTCCATGGTGCAGGCCATGGTCCGGCTGGCCAGAGGCGACATGACCGTGGCGGTCCCCGGCATCGGACGACGTGACGAGATCGGCGAGATGGCCGGGGCGGTCGACGTTTTTAAGACGAACATGATCGAGGCGGAGCGCCTTCGTGCCGAACAGGTGGAGGTCGAAAAGCGTCAGGCCCAACAGCGGAAGGCCGACATGCATCGGCTAGCCGGCGAGTTTGAAGCGGCGGTTGGCGAGATTGTAGAAACCGTTTCGTCGGCTTCGACCGAACTCGAAGCATCCGCAGGGACGCTCACAAGAACGGCCGACCACGCCCAGCAACTCGCAACCACCGTTGCTTCGGCCTCGGAGGAAGCATCCACCAATGTACATCAGTCGCTTCCGCAACTGAGGAACTGTCCTCGTCCGTGACCGAGATAAGCCGGCAAGTCCAGGCTTCGGCCCGGATGGCTTCCCAGGCTGTCGATCAGGCAAGAACGACCACAGAAAAGGTCGGCGCGTTGTCCAAGGCAGCGGCCAGGATCGGTGACGTCGTTGATCTAATCAACACAATTGCCGGCCAGACCAACTTGCTGGCTCTTAATGCCACCATTGAAGCTGCGCGCGCGGGCGAGGCAGGCCGCGGGTTTGCGGTAGTCGCCTCCGAGGTCAAGGCACTGGCTGAGCAAACCGCGAAGGCCACAGGTGAAATCGGTCAGCAGATATCCGGGATTCAGACCGCGACCGAGGAGTCGGTCCATGCGATCAATGCGATTTCGGGAACTATCCAACAGCTCTCGGAAGTCTCTTCTACCATCGCCGCCGCCGTCGAGGAGCAGGGCGCGGCCACTCAGGAGATCTCACGTAATATTCAGCAGGCGGCGCAGGGCACCGAGTTGGTCTCTTCGAACATCAGCGACGTTCAGCGCGGAGCAAGCGAAACAGGCTCAGCTTCAACGCAGGTGCTTTCCGCGGCTCAGTCCCTATCACTGGAAAGCAATCGGCTAAAGCAGCGAGTCGACCGGTTTCTGGTCACGGTTCGCGCGGCCTAGTAATCTGGTAGCGCGCAAAAATCCACCGTAGTCGACGAGGACGTCGGCTGTGGGTCCTCACAAGCGGCAGTAGGCGCCAACCTGGGTCGACGTCCGGTTTAGCCCTCACAGCCGACGAGACCCGTCTTTCAGCGACCTTCAGCTGAAGGCCAATAGGCGCCGGTTTGGCGCGGCGCTGTAAACTTCCGTCTAATATGAAAAAGTGGACGCCCTCGGCTTCCGGCGGCGAATCCATTCAGACGGACGACGCCGATGGACCATTGCTTTTCGGGCTGACCATGGTTGCACGCCGCCTAGACAAACGTGAAAAGTAACGGCTAGTCATTCGCATGGGCTGGATTCCGAATTGGCTGCGACGAGCAGATGTCAGGCTGCAGCCTAGGGCCGGCGCTCAGGTCGACTTACAACCGCTGTCGGAGCGCAGCGGCAGGTGGCTGAAGGCGAACTTGTTTCGCTTCCCGGGCGCGGTGTGGTCGCGGAAGCGTGGCTGTGTGGAGTTGTCAGAGGGCGACGTGATAGCGCTGCATCTGGTTGTCGAGCGGATCACGGAAGCCGGGCTGAAGGTGCGGCTGTCGGGGCGCCTTCGCGGCTGGGATGGTGCGTCGCCTGTTTGGACTTTACTGGTGCGCAAGCGTTAGCGGATCGCGGCGTCGGGTTTACTAGCGACAGCGGACATCACGGCGGCTGAGGTGCTCTTCGGCTTTGGGGCAAGAGCCGACGTTAGCGAGCGCGTCGTCGACAGGCGGCGAAAAAAACACAGGGAGCAAGGGCGCCGACCAGAATTGATCTGGATCAAGTGTCGCGGGAATACATCGGCCAATTTGACGCAGATTGTTGGAGGGCCTTCGTTATGAGCACGGTGAGATGGGTCATCTCAGCCGCACCGGAAATTTTCCTGCTGCTGTCGATCGCGCTCGGCACCATTCTTGGCCGCGTCCGGATCCGCGGCTTTTCGATCGGCACCACGGCGTGCACGCTCATCGTTGCCGTCCTGATCGGGCAGCTCGGCACCTTCACGTTTCCATCCCTGTTGAGGGTCATCCTCTTCAGCCTGTTCGTGTTCACGATCGGCTACCGGTCCGGACCCGAGTTCTTTGCCTCGTTGAGCATCCGGACCCTGGCGCAGGTCGCGCTCGCGCTCGTGCTCGGCGGCACCGGCCTCATCATCGTTCTCGTATTTGCCCATGTGTTCGCGCTAGGTCCCGGCACCGCATCGGGCCTTGCTGCGGGAGCCCTGACGCAGTCGTCGGTCATCGGCACCGCATCTGGCGCTCTATCCCAGCTCGGACTGGCCAAAGAGGTGCTGCAGCAGCAGGACGCCAATATTGCCGCCGGCTACGCCGTCACCTACGTGCTCGGCTATATACTTACGCTCCTGTACGTGCCGTTTGTCGCGCCGAAATTGATGGGGGTCGATCTGAAAGCGGAAGCTGCAAAGCTCGAGGCGGAGCTTGCGGGCGGCAACCCGCCACAAACTGAAAATCTGCACTATCGCAAATTCCAGGCCCGCGCCTA
>NZ_PYFX01000051.1 GCF_003020115.1 Bradyrhizobium sp. MOS002 | reverse complement strand
CAGGTGAGCGCCGTCACGAGGATGGGCAGCATGCTCATCGACAACAGGGCGACGTAAAGTTTCGCGAACGGCACCAGCGCATGGGCCGGCTGGGGCAGATAGAAGCCGAACAGCAAACCGGATACGACCCCTGCGATGATGGTCGCCGGATGCGTGACGATTCTCAGAACTTGACGCAGCACTTCTATTTCGTCCCGGCCACTGACTGACCGAGCGCCTCCTTGCATTGATCTTTGACGCTGCCAATACTTTTCAGAATGCAACTTCGTTCCTTACCAGGGCAACTTTCCTTCACATCAGTCGTGCAGGCTTTGCTGATCTCGACGACCCGCGCAAGCCGTGCCTTACACGCGCTGGAAAATTCTGCGGCGTGTGCTTTCACGCAGTCCTTAATGCGGCCACCTCCGGGCTTGATTTCAGCGCATTTTGCCTTGATGTCGGCCGCACAGGCGCCAACTGATCGTGCCATTGCGACCGGTGCGGAGAGAAGCATTACGGCCCCAATTACCATGATACACTTCATCATAGGTCATTCTCCCAGAAGGAAAAAGAAGCAGTGCCTCACTCACTTGGCCAGCGTGTGCCCAGGCCAACCGGCTGTGTATGGTGGACGATAAACACCAGGCACTCGATTGATAGATGTCAATGACGCATCAAACGCAAAGTGCCGCTCGATAAGCAGACCGCTAGACGTGCATCAGATCATGCCGCGCGGGCGGGTCGCAGAGCCGGCTGCGCGCCATTGGCTGAATGAGACGCCGCGTGCGTCCCAATCTGCTCGTGGGTGCCTCCGATTTCCTGCGCGATCACCTTGTCCGACTTTCCAAAGGCAGATCGCCTCAATAGCAGTTTTTTAGCGCGGGCTCTACCACGACGCGCTCACCCGCCAGTTCGGTTGCGAGGCCGCTTTTCCGTTCGTCTCGAATGCGGATGTACCATTCTCAGTGCATGACGCTGAAGGACCGAGACCATACATTGGGCGGACGGTAGCGGGAAGAGTTCGATTGAGCTGCTTGGGTAAAGCTGTAACTACTGAGCAAATGTCTTGGGCGCTGCCGCGTTGATCCAAATCAAGGTTAGATGTCCTCGTTCGCGCAATTTGGAAAAAAGCCGCGGGAGGACCCTATGGAAAGCAAGGACCCATTCGATGCCGTTCGATCCATGATGGAAGACAATCTTGCAAAAGTTGGGAGCGCGACAAAGAACTATCTCGACTTGCTGCAAAAGAGCATGCTGAACGTGCCAAACGCCAACGAGGATCAAGTAAACGCGTTCAGAGCATATATCGGCCGACAGGTGGCCGCTAACCAAGCATTTGTAAGCAAGCTGTTAGGCGCCAAAAATATTCAAGAGGCTATGCAAATTCAGGTCGAGTACTTCCAGTCTCAAATGAGAACCGCCGTCAACGATGCGATGCAGCTTACGGACAAGATGGCGGCATCGTCCAAGCGTTCAGCGGGTTAAGAGCCCGCGCGCTATGGGACTACGATCCGAAGGAGAAGGTGTTTGCGGCGAATCGAGTCAGTGCAGGGGCAGAGGAACCGCGGTTTTCTTGAACCTGAATATGCGGAGGTGTCGGTGTCGCCGCAGGCCCGGCGATGTTTTCCTGGTGTCGCCCGACCCGGACGACCCAAGGGGTTTGGGTGTCCACGCATCGCTGTCATCGCATCGCTCGATCATCGAGTGCGATCAACGCATCCCGCGCGATGCGGCGGTGCCGGAGCAAATCGGCAACCGTTTCCAATTTGAAGGCGGGCACACCATGTAGCCAATCACGGTCTGGAGAGTTTGTCGTTGGCTTGACCGGACAGAGGCGTACTGATCAGAGCACCCTAGGCGGGCCGCCGGGCGGCAGTCGTCTGAAAAAGTGGAATTTTTGGGAGAGGAGACTATGTGTAGAGCGTTCCGATTGGTTGGGGCAGCCATCGTGCTGGGCTCAAGCGTCTTTTCCGTGGCCGAAGCGCGGGCGATCGAACTTACAGGCGCATGGGCGACGCACGCGGATCTATGCAACCAGATTTTCACAAGACAGGATAATAGGGTCGTGTATGCAGAGTTTTCCGAGCTTTTCGGTTCGGGCTTCATCATCGATGGCGACCGGATCAGAGGAAGAGCCGGGACCTGCATAATCAAGTCCAGGAAGCAGGAGGGCGACAGCCTGGAGCTCTCCGCAGCTTGCGCTTCGAGCATCATGACTCAGGATGTCCGATTCAGCCTCAAGATCATCGACGACAACAACATTTCCCGGTCTTTTCCTGAGATTGCGGGAATGAGCCAGAACTACACGAGATGCAAGTTCTAAGCGAACGCCTGATGCCTGCTCAAGAGGTGGTGTGTATGGGACGCTACCAATCAACATTGGTCGCCCGAACGGTGCTGAGTGCGCCGCATAGTTGCTTGTGCAGGCAGTGAGGTAGCACCGATGCTCGAACCCGCTACCAGGAAGCCGTAGCAGGTCAATGCGATCGCAATCGTTTCAAACGCTCGACGCCAAGGTCGTCTCAACGAGCCTCGTTTGGTCTAGATCAAGACCTGACCATACGTCGCCCTTTCACGGTGCCGCGACAGCGCCCGCTACGGGAGTGAGCGCAATGGTTCTTTTGGTATGCTACCCAAAGCTTGCGCTATCGTTGGTCTTCGCGGCTAGATACTAGATGGGAAGCTTCAAGATCGGGACCTTCGCTATTGGTCCGGTTGCGGGTGCTCTGTTCGCCGGGCTTCCGGTCGGACAATGTGCGCATCCAGGCCTCGGGCACGACCAAGTCCGTTCTATTTCTCGTGTTCCTGTATGAGGTCGGCTACTCCGTCGGCCCACAGTTCGCCCTAGCCTTAAAGCGAAACGGCATGAGGCCTTTGTTGCTGGCGACATGCGTGGCTTTCTTTCAGGTACTTCTACGGAGTCCGGCATCGGGAATTCTTGGCAATTTGATAACTTGGGTCCCGTAGCGTTAAGGGATCGCTTGATCAGCCGGTTCTGCCGAGTCTGACGCCACTTGGGGGGGGCATGCCGGGGTTCAGCTTCGATCGATCAACCTTGTTTGTGGCCGCCATCGCAGCGGCTGGCCTCGGTATTTTCGGCTCTACGCGAATCAGCCTCGGCAACGCGATCGTTGGCGAGACGCATAGGGTCGATCTCGGCCAGAAGGCGCCGAGCGGCATCGACGCGATCAAGGCGCAATATCGTCGGCCACTGACGATTCCGTTCCCGAAGAACAATTCCTTCACGCCCGAAAAGGCCGCGCTGGGGAAGAAGCTCTATTTCGACACACGACTGTCGGTGAGTTCGGCGCAATCCTGTGCAAGCTGCCACAGTCCCGGTTTTGGCTGGGGCGACGGGCTGGAGGTCGGCGTCGGTCACGGCATGGCAAAGCTCGGTCGACACTCGCCGACCATCGTCAATACAGCATGGGGTGCGATTTTCATGTGGGACGGCCGGCTTGCCACGCTCGAGGAGCAGGCACTCGGTCCGATCCAGTCCGCCGGCGAAATGAACATGCCGCTTGATCGGCTCGTTGCGCGGCTCTCCGCCATTCCCGAATACAAGCCGTTATTCGAGGCGGCATTTCCGGGCCAAGAGATTAATCCCAAGACACTCGCATCGGCAATCGCGACCTACGAACGTACGATCGTGTCCGAACGCGCGCCGTTCGACGCCTGGATCGAAGGCAATGAGAAGGCGATCTCCGAGGAAGCCAAGCGGGGCTTCGTGCTGTTCAACGGCAAGGCCACGTGCTCGGCCTGCCACGAGGGTTGGAATTTCACCAACGATGGTTTCCAGGATATTGGGCTGCCCAGCGCCGACGTCGGGCGCGGCGAATTCCTGCCGGGCGTCATCAAGATGAAGCACGCGTTCAAGACGCCCGGCCTGCGCGAGATAGGGCGGCGCAGCCCCTACATGCACGATGGATCGCTTGCGACACTGGAACAGGTCATCGACCATTACGACGGCGGCGGTGTCGACCGCCCGAGTCGCGCCGATCTCATGAAACCGCTCGGCCTCTCCGCGCAGGAAAAGTCGGAACTGGTTTCCTTCCTCAAGACGCTGAGCAGCGATCTCAGTCCAACCGCCGTGCCGGTTCTTCCGCGTTGATTTTGATGAACAACAATCAGGTGTCCCATGCGCAAGCTTGCTCTGTTTTCCCTTGTCATTCTCTCCGGCCTGTCGGTTGGCGCGCTTGCCGCCAATCAGATAATCCATCAACAGGGCCGCGTATTCTCGTCCGAGAGCATGACCATCAAAAAGGGCGAGGCGATCACATTCCTCAATGACGACAGCGTTCCGCACAACATCATGTCGGCCTCCAAAGGCAACGAGTTCAACCTCGGATCACAGCCGCCCGGCACGTCCACCGATGTCTCGTTCAAGGATGTCGGCGACGTGCAGGTTCTCTGCGCGATCCATCCGCGTATGAAGATGATGGTGAAAGTGACTGACTAGTCGCGCGAAGATACGCGCCGGAGATTTCCCGATGTCGATCCGCTACAAGATTTTTGGTGCGTTCATCCTCATTATCGCGCTGGCCTGCGGTCTAGCGTTTTACGGCATACGCGGCATTTCGAGTTCGGGTAACCTCGTGGTACGGCTCTATGATGGCCCCTTGATGGGCATCAATCATGCGCGGTCAGCCCATACCGCGCTGGAGGAGGCCCGCCTTGTCATGCAGCGGAGCCTCACCGAGGGCACCTCGGGAGAGGCCGTCATCAAGTTCGAAAAGCTTATCGGCAACATTTCCGAAGATCTCAATGTCGTGCGGGACCGCGTTCGCAGCGCCAATGTCAGTGCCGCGCGCGAGAAGGTCGAGAGCAAGCTGCGCGACTGGTCCAGTGCCGGCCTGAAGATCCTTAAGCAGCAGGCCGGCGGCCTGACCGAAATCCCGACGACATTCGTGGTCGCGCAACTGGGTGCCGACACAATCGCAGCGGTCGACGATCTAGTCGAAATGGTCGCCGCTTACGGCTTCGAATTTCGCACGGAGGCGGAAGCTGCCGTTGCCCAGGCCCATTCTACCATGCTGGCGCTCGCAATCGGCACGGCGCTGGTCGGCTTGCTCATCGCGGCCGGCTTCGCCTATTCGCTGAGTCGGCCGGTGTTCGCGGCCATGCACGTCGCCGAACGGGTCGCCGCCGGAAATCTCACTGACCATATCGAGGTCCGGCGCCG
>NZ_PYFX01000050.1 GCF_003020115.1 Bradyrhizobium sp. MOS002 | reverse complement strand
TAGCGCCGCCTGCGGCGACGAAATGGACGAGTTCCTCTGCCAGCCGCACAATCAGGACGCATAGCCAGTAGATAGCGCTCTTGAACAGGATCGGCTGGAGCATTGGCGCGCCGTCGAAGCGACGCATGAAACGCATGTTGTCGGTTACCAAAACGGCTTTCCCGACTAGCAACGCCGCTACCAGCGAGGTGAAGAAGCCGCTGAACTCAATGCCGTGCTCCTGCAGGATCAGGCGTTTAGTATACAGGATCAGGTTGAAGCCGACGAAGAAGAAGATTGTCGGCGGAAGCGCATGCTTCACCTGTGTGAGCCACCAAGCAATGGCCCGCCGCGAGAGCGCTGCCGGCGCTGAGCTAACAATGGCGGGTTGTCTCATATGATACCTCCCAGTGATTGCGCCGAGCCACCGACATTGCCGAGGCCTGTACCAAACTGGCAGACGAACAGGATGAGCCGCCGCTCGATTAACCAACGGGAGCCCGTGCGCCCCTGTTGCAAATTTAGCACGAATGGTTGGAAAGCAGCGATGCCGTACCATTTTGCATTTGCGTGAGATGGACCCGAATTCATCCCGGTAATAGCCTCACCGACATAGCTGGTTGCGTTCCTGTTGCGGCGGGGTTCGCGTGAGTATTCAGATCACAGTTTTGAAAGTTTTGGCGGGCCACCCTCAGGGCCATGCATCGCTTGCAGATCTGAAGCAGTATCTCGCGGTCCTGACTTGTAGCGGGGCCGACTGGTCTCAAAGAATGAAGCGGCTCGCTGCACGTGCGCCGGAATTGGACATTTTCACCAGCGGCTACGTGCTACGAGAGCCCAGCGGATGGCAAATCACGGCGAAAGGCCGTGAATTTCTCATCTCGATTGAAGCGCCATTGGCCGAACCGGCGCTCACGCCAGTCGCGCTGCTGGAGCCGGTTGTTTGCGAAAAGACCGACCTTCCGACCAATGTCGTTCGATTGGTAGATCATAAAGCTCAACGACGGAGGCCCGCTGCGGCCTGAAGCTTAGCGCAATCAAGTCGCCGCGCTTGGCACCGTCCCAAGTCAGGTGCGGCGACCGACAAGGCCCGGTCCACGAACTCGAACGCTCCAATCGGCTGCCGCCAATGCTCCGAACTTCGCGGCTATCCCTACAAGCGCAGCCATCTGGTCACACGGCGGCCTAACAAGATTTCAATCCACGATCCACCGTCAACGTGGTTGCCGGGTGAGCCACCCGCACCCCTTGGATGACGAAAGGCCGTTCTGGGTTTAGTTCATGTGTTGGCGGCAGTCGTATAACGACCTTGATTTGCGTCAAGCGACCGTACCCCGAAGCGGCTGTCCTATCCGCCGAATGGACAACCGGCTCGCCCCCTCCGTTGTGCCGGGCACCTCGTCCGCCCCAATCTCAGCTAGAGTCTCCGTCACTATGTCATTCTTCACGGACCGTGACCTCGAATGCCTCGCCAGGTTGAAAGCAAACTGGCGTCAGTTCTATTGCGGTGAAGTCAAGCGCCTGCAGAACGAAGACGCTGACAAACGTTGGAGCGGCAAGATACTGGGGCCCCATCACGTCTCCAGTGTCCTCACGGTAACTCCGTGGTCGAGCCGATCCATCCGAAGGCCATGCCGGCGATCCTGACGACCGACGAAGAGCGCGACGTGTGGATGCGCGCACCATGGGAGGAGGCCAAGGCGCTGCAGCGGCAACTGCCAGATGATGCGCTCAAGTAGTGTAGATCTTAGAGATAGAGCGCCTGCTCGCAGCGAGCCCGGCCAAGACGCGCAACGATTGCCGGCTTGTCACGACGGAGCGTCATGCGCGTCCGTTCACGTAGATGAACGTGGAGGGTTGATCCAAGTCAAGGGCGCGTAGCTCCCGCGCGTGAGGATTCAGACAAACCGCGGTTCGGCGCGATACGCAGGTTTCCGCGGTCCCTGTCTGAATGAAGGAGTACGCCTAATGCTGCGTCAAATTCTCATCGCATCGGCAGCTGCAGCCATGCTGCTGGTAACCCTCACTCCCGACGAAGCCGATGCTCGCGGTCGCGGCGGCGGTGCTTATCGGGGCGGTGGAGGCTATCGCGGCGGCGCGGTAGCAGTTCGAGGGCCTCGGGGTGGCGGCGCCGTGGCAGTGCGCGGTGGGCGCTACGCCTATCGTGGTGGGGCCTATCGCGGCTACGGCTATCGCGGCTATGGTGTCGGAGCGGCAGCGGTAGGCGCGGCTGCCCTTGGTACCGCTGCGTACCGCAGCAGTTGCTACGATGCGTACGGGAATTATATTTGCGCCTATTAGTCGCTCGATAGCGCGGCTTGGCCCCCTGTGTGCGCAAGCGCTGACGGTTACCGTCCGACGATGGCGACCCTGCGTCATCGGTCGCCAGGTACTCTGGGCGACGTGGCCATCGGGGGGGCTGGCCGCCTAGCACCTCATTGATCTGCATCGAGCGATCTTGCGGTGCGCTGAAAGGATTTAGGAATCGTTGAGTAGAGGAGCAGTACACAGATGAGTGACCTTGTCGTAATTGCATTTCCGACCGAGGCGAAGGCGGAGGAAGTTCGTCGAAAGCTGCTGGCCATGCAGAAGGAGTACTTGATCGAACTCGGCGATGCCGTGATAGCGGTCAAAGACAGCAGCGGAAACATTAAACTAAACCAACTAATTAATACCACCGCTGCTGGTGCGGCTACTGGCGCCTTTTGGGGCACGCTGATTGGCCTGATCTTTCTGATGCCACTCGCTGGGGCTGCCCTCGGCGTTGCGTCCGGCACGCTCAGCGGATATTTAACGGATGTGGGCATCGACGACAAATGGATGAAGGAGACCGCCGCCGCTGTTCAACCCGGGACCGCGGCGCTCTTCGTACTGGTGCGCAAAGTCACGGCAGACAAGGTTCTTGAGAGGCTCAAAGGCGAAGGCGGCACGGTGCTAAAGACTTCTCTCGACCACACTAAGGAAGCCGCGTTGCAAGCGGCGCTTGCGGAGGTCAAAGCGACGGTACCGGCGGCTGCGCCTCCTGATTTGCCGGGCGTTTGAACCGATTGCAACTGTCTGCCGACGACACTCCGGCCCAATCTCGGGTTGGCCTAGGCCACTTCGGCGGTGCCGCTGCTCCAGGTGCAGTCATTGTCTGGCTCCGGGTCGTTTCGGGGGGCCGGGAGCAAGTTGCCGAAGCATAATGCTGCCGCCTGATGATGCGCCGGGAGAGGCGCGCAGGTCCGCTGCCCACATGCACGGCCACGGCCCAGGCGCAAACCTATCGCAAGGAGACGGTGCGCTGCTTCCGTTGTGCTCGGCGCTCTCCTCGCGAGTCGTAGCGGCTTGCCTGGCGGACCGGCCGAACGAACCGATCTCGCATGGGCACCAAGGCACGAGACCCATTTATGGCGCGCCTGGCAGACCGGGCAGTTTACCGGTTCGCTGTTGCGGCGTGGAACGCAGCCGCATGCTCGGCTCCCAGGACCGGCGCAGCGGTGGCCGACGTTCGGCGAGGCGCTCAATGCCGGCTACCGCTATATCGCAGTGCGCTGCCTTGGCTGCGACACTAACCAAACCGTTACCCTGGACATCGCGGCGGCCGAAGGCGATGCCGGTCCATGAACTGGAGCGGTACATGCGGTGCAAAGACTGCTCGCAGGTCCGGGGCTAACGCTGTAGATTCGCAACCAGATCTCCGGGGTCGCGCGGGCCATCAACACAAGCGGTTGCATTGACCCCGGCGTGAGTCAGCCTGCGCCATTCTGATTCACAGGAGACTGGCCGCGGAATGCCCGCAGCCAACGCATGGTGGAGCGGGTGCCCCCCGTCCAGACCGCTCCGGTCACTACCGGAGTGGTTCGTGCCTCTTTGGCTCACCGCCTACCTGGATTCGGGCGTAGGCCCGTTTAATGAGCTAGTCGAACAACTGGCCGTCCGTGCTTTAAGCCTAAGCGCGATCCGTCCAGCCGCGGCCTTCCCATCCTGTTCGCTTTTGGAAGATCCTTCTCCCGACCGCAGCTGGGTTTTGCGGGGCGAACCACGAACCATTTGTGGCGGTGAGGAATATTCGTCTGCCGCGTGGTGCCCCTGCGGTCGGCCCAGACCGCTCAGCGATAATGAACTTGATCGGATTGCGCCGGAGTGTCCGCGACTCGAGAGGTGCCATCAATTGGCAATTGCTGCTGGTGAATGATGCCCCACGGACCCAGCGTGACAGGTACATGGTCAGGTCTCGGGGACGCTTCGGACGCTATCAGAAGCGTCTGCGCGTTGCTCCGGCTCCGCGCACTGACCCCCGCGGAAATGTTGGCTACGGACTACCGGGCCTCCCTCCAGTTCCATTTTGCCCCAGCCCCGGAACCTTTGCCAATCAACAGAGTAAAAGCTGCCGGTGGGCTTGGCTGTTTGACCTCTCGCGCCCGCCCGTTCGTAGGACCTCCGATTGGACTTAGCGGTGAGGCGACGCTGTCGCAGTGCCTCTTTCATACACGAGGGATCCAGCATGAAACGCATAGTCGTGACCGGCATCGTTCTTCTCTCGCTCTCTTCTGTGGCCGAGGCGCATCGTCTCTCCGGGAGCGCCACCTACTACGGCGGGAGTGACCGCCTGTGCGGTCGCCGAACAGCGTCTGGGGGCGTACTCAACTGCGCTGCAATGACGGCCGCCCACCGGACGCTGCCCTTCGGCACCGTACTGATGGTTCAGAGCGGTGGCCGGTCGATCCAGGTCACGGTAAACGATCGGGGTCCATTCACCGGCGCGTTCCTTGATCTATCGCCTGCGGCCGCGAGTGCGCTCGGCTGTCGCTGCACCCATCGCAACGTGACCGCGACCATTGTGCAAATGGGATCCGGTGGGACTTTGGTCGCGAGCCGCAACCGTCAACGTCCCGTCGCTGCGGCAGCCATGCCAGTATTCTTCCAACCGACCGAGGATGTCATGCGTCCGTTGGGAACGTTCGGATCGTCAATGGCAATGGCTCCTGCGCCGCGTCATCACCGTCGCCACTAGTACAGGAGGCAGCCCGTGGCATTGCGGCGAGTTGCCATATGCTCGACGGCAGAGCCATAGTCAAATCGCATATCGAGGAGCCCCGTGATGCGGCTGTCCAGTTTGGCTATCGTCGCGCTTATCGTGGGTGCCTCCAACCCAACTTATGTTTCTATCGCGATGGCAGCTCCAGAATGTTCAAGATCGATGGAGCTGGCGGATTGGGGAGAGAA
>NZ_PYFX01000005.1 GCF_003020115.1 Bradyrhizobium sp. MOS002 | reverse complement strand
TGTCGCACTGGTCGGCCGGAACGAACATGGAATGATGCTTGCCCTGGATTTCATCGAGCCGATAGCCGAGGGCGTCGAGAAAATTCTTGTTAGCCGCGATGATCGTCCCGTCAAGATTGAATTCGATCATGGCCTGCGAGCGGCCGATTGCCTCAATCTTAGCTTGTGCATCGACGCGGGATTTACGACCGAACATTTCATCGCTCCAAAATTGATGGCTCGTTTGCGGCGCGTGGGCTTGCAAGCGATTGCAGCATTCATGGTCTCGTGAGGACCGACCGTTCGTCGGCTCCGCGAGCCCAGCACATGAAGGAGCTAAACGAATCGAATTATCAGAGTATTTGTCCGATCGAAGACACAATGGCCGGATTTCGCCAACGCGATTAGCCGAACAGAAACTTCCCGACCTTTGCTGACCAGCCGAGGAGGCCATCGGCTTTGAATTGCGAAGAAAGGCCTAAGATCGTTATCGCTATTCGGCAAATCGGCCGGCAACGATCGATCACGAGTCCGTGGATCCGAGGATCAGGTATGCATATGGGGCATCGGGCAATTCGTCGCAGCCGCCATGAGCGCGTTCATGCCTCCCTTGAGTGATCCAGTCACGTCCGACAGCCGTTGCATTCAATCTCGGATTGGTAGCGCCGGGGAGGCGATACGCTAATCTGTGCGGTGAGGAATTCTGATTTGGGCGCCGTTTCTTATCTCGACCAGTATCCTTTGCTTCAGTCCCGCGATAGCGAGTTCGCGCGGGACCGCCTGTTCGCTGAATATGGCGCCGACCGCTTCGACAAGCACGACCGTGAGTTCGGTATCCAGGCCAATTTTGCGCGCTTGCAATCGATCGGCCTCGCCTTCTGCGGCTACGAAGGTGCGGCGTCGCTCTCCTTTCCCGAATCGCAAGTTCTCCGACAGTTCTTCTCCATCCAGGGAGCTGCGAGCTTCAGGACCAATGGGAGCAGCGAGCCAATTGGGGCCTGCAGTCCGATCATCTCCGGAGACGCCAGGTTGGATCTCGAGTTTGCGCCGGGCTATCGCCAATTGGTGCTGAGGATCGATACCGGCGCAATCGAGCGGTTGCTAAAGACAATCCTGGGCGATGACAGCGACATGGAGCTGCGTTTCGTCCCGGGCGAAGCTGATCCGGCGGTGATGACTTATATTCGTCAGGACGTCTTCAGATTTGCGGAGGAGTTGGACAGGTTCGGACAGGATTACTCACCCATAGCCATCGGCGAACTTGAGCGGGCGTTGATGGTTCGAATCCTTCTGGCGCACCAGCACAATTTCACCGATCGGCTTCAGGGCCCGGCGCCGGGCGCCAACCGGTCCGTCATCGACATCGTCGAATCCTACATCGAGGCTCATTGGGACGAACCAATCGATCTGGAGAAAATTGCGGCAATCGCCAACGTAAGTGTGCGGACGATTTATCGGGAATTCTCCGTGGCGGGGCGGGGATCACCGGGCCAGTGCGCGCGGCGCTTCCGGCTCCAGCGGGCGACGGAGCTCTTACGACATCCCGATGAGCAGACCAGCGTCGTTGCCGTCGCGTTCAAATGCGGCTTTCAAAATCTCGGCCGCTTTGCATCGGAATATCGGCGAGCGGTCGGTGAGCTGCCATCCGAAACCTTGAAGAATGCGAGACGGAGGCAGTGACGCGACGACGCAGGTCCTGAATTCACAGCAAGGCGCTGTCGTAGGCCGCGAGCGTCTTGTCGAGGTCAGCAGCGGACAGGTGAAACCCCTCAGCCCCTGCCCATCGCCGCAATCGCATCCGCGATTTCGATCGTGCGCCGGGCCATGTCGGCGTGCAGGCGCTCCACCATCGCACCATCCAGCCGGATCGCGCCGCGCGAGACGTTCTCCGGCAGCTCGAACGCAGCGATGATCTTTCGCGCGCGCGCGACTTCCACTTCGGGCGGGGTGAAGATCGCATTGCAGGCTTCGATCTGCGAGGGGTGAATCAGCGTCTTGCCGTCAAAACCGAGATCGCGGCCTTGCGCGCATTCGGTCGCGAAACCGTCGGAGTTGGCGATGTCGCTGTAGGGACCGTCGAGGATTTCGAGGCCGTGGGCGCGCGTTGCCAGGATGCAATGGGTGATCATCGGGATCATCGCAGCGCGGCCCGGCAGCATCTTGATGCGCGTCTCGCGCGAAATGTCGTTCGGGCCGAACACGAAGCCTGACAGGCGCCGCGCTGGATCGCGCCCGGCGGCAGCGAGTTCCTCTGCATGCAGCACCGCGCGTGCGGTCTCGATCATGGCCCAGACTTTCACGGTCGGCGCCGCGCCGAGCTCGGCGAGACGACGACCGATCGTGTCGAGGTCCTCCACACTTGAAACCTTTGGAACCAGGATGCCGTCCGGCGAGGCCTTGGCGGCCATCGCGACGTCGTCGGCCCACCAGGGCGTGTCGAGGCCGTTGGTCCGGATCAGGATCTCGCGCTTGCCGAACCCTTTGGCCGCGATCGCGGCGGCGATGCCGTCGCGCGCCAGCGCCTTGGCATCGGGCGCGACGGAGTCCTCCAGATCGAGGATCAGACCGTCGGCGGCAAGATTGCGCGCCTTTTCCAGCGCGCGGGGGTTGGAGCCGGGCATGAACAGATGGCTGCGGCGCGGGCGGGTCATGCAAGCGTTCCTTCCGTTTCCTCGTCTCACTTCCGACCGCAGCCGATAGCATCTGGCCTGCCTATTCGAAAGGCTTGTTCGTCCCAGCGGTATATGATTAGGCATAGGCCATGAACACATTCCCAGAGCATTTGCTGGAAGGCTACAAGGCCTTCGCCACCCAGCGGCTGCCGACCGAGCAGACCCGTTACCGCGAGCTGTCGGTGAAGGGGCAGTTCCCTGAAGTGATGGTGATCGGCTGTTGCGATAGCCGCGTCTCACCCGAAGTGATCTTCGACGTCGGGCCGGGCGAACTCTTCGTCGTCCGCAACATCGCCAATCTGGTGCCGGTGTATCAGCCCGACGGCAACGCGCATGGCGTCTCGGCGGCGCTGGAATATGCCGTGACGGTGCTGAAGGTGAAGCACATCGTGGTGCTCGGGCACGCGCAGTGCGGCGGTATCCGCGCCTTCGTCGACAAGATCGAGCCGCTCACGCCGGGCGACTTCATCGGCAAATGGATGCAGATGTTCATCAAGCCGGGCGAGGTGGTCGAGCAGCGCGACCACGAGACCATGGCGCAATTCGTCGAGCGGATCGAGAAGGCCGCGGTGTTCCGCAGCCTGGAAAACCTGATGACCTTCCCGTTCGTGCGGAAGGCGGTCGACGCCGGCCAGATGCAGACCCACGGCGCCTATTTCGGCGTCGCGGAGGGATCGCTGTTCGTGCTGGACAAGGGCGCCAAGGAATTCAGGAACGCGCGCGAATAGCGAGCTCTTTTAGAGTGGGCAAAGCGTAGGCGTGCCCGCCAATCAAGCTGATACCCGGATGCGAGATGGCGGGCACGGCGCAAGTGCGTCCTTGCCCGCCTTACGGCGTTCGGCGAACAGCGGGGACTATCCCACCTCCGCCCATGACCATTTGAGTGCGCCTCCCTATATTGGCGCCTGATTCCCGAATCAGGCAGCTCATGCGCGTTTTCAGCGTTCCAGTCTCAGTTCCGTTCCTGCGCACCGTCGTCGCGAGCCTGCTCGACGGCCGGCTGGTCGACGGCTTTGAGGCGCGCAAGGAGCCTGCACGGCTGGCGGACGCCACGCTGTACCTGCCGACACGGCGCGCCATGCGCGTCGTCCGCGAGATCTTCCTCGACGAGATGAAGGCGGATGCTGTCGTGCTGCCGCGCATCGTCGCGCTCGGCGACATCGACGAGGATGAGCTCGCATTCGCCGATGAAGGCGAACAGTTTTCCGGCGCAACGCCGCTCGACATTCCGCCGCGGCTCGGCGAGCTCGAACGGCGGCTGACGCTGGCGCAACTCGTCGCGGCCTGGGCGAAGGGCCCGGTGCTGTCTCCGCTGGTCGTCGGCGGACCCGCATCGACGCTGGCGCTGGCGTCCGACCTCGCGCGCCTGATCGACGACATGGTCACGCGCGGCGTCGACTGGAGCGCGCTCGATGGCCTGGTGCCTGATCTGCTCGACCGGTACTGGCAGCACTCGCTCGAATTCCTGCGCATCGCGCGCATCGCCTGGCCCGGTCATCTCGCCGAAATCAAACGCATCGAGCCCGCTGCCCGCCGCGATCTCCTGATCGATGCCGAAGCCAGGCGGCTGACCGCGCATCCCCATGGCCCCGTGATCGCGGCCGGTTCGACCGGCTCGATGCCGGCCACGGCAAGATTTCTCCACGCAGTCGCCTCGCTGCCGCATGGCGCCGTGGTGCTGCCCGGGCTCGACACTGATCTCGACGACGACGCCTGGCGCAGCATCGGCGGCGTACGCGACTCGCTCGGCAAGTTCGCGGAGCATCCGGTCTCGAACCATCCGCAATATGCCATGCACGCGCTGCTGGATCGCTTTGGCATCAAGCGCAGCGACGTCGACATTCTCCAGCCACCGGCGGAAGGCGGTCGCGATCTCCTGGCGTCGGAATCGATGCGGCCCTCGGCCAAGACCGAGATCTGGCACGACCGGCTGAAGCAGCCGGATGTGGCCGTAAAGATCACCGGCGGCATGAAGAACCTCGCGGTGGTCGAAGCTCCCAACCCTGAAATGGAAGCGCTCGCCATCGCGATTGCGATGCGCGAGGCCCGGCATCTCGACAAATCAGCGGCGCTTGTCACGCCCGATCGCGCACTGGCGCGGCGGGTGATGGCTGCGCTGACACGGTGGGATCTCGCTTACGACGATTCCGGCGGCGACGTCCTGATGGAAACGTCCGCCGGCGTCTTTGCGCGACTCACCGCGGAGGCCGCGACCAGGGGATTGGAGCCGCCGACGCTGCTCGCAATGCTGAAGCATCCGCTCTGCCGGCTCGGCCGGGCGTCTGGCGGATGGAAAGCTGCGATCGAAGGCCTGGAGCTCGCTTTGTTACGCGGCACGCGCCCGCCTGCGGGCACCGCCGGCCTGTTGCGTGAGTTCAATCGCTTTCGCGAGGAGCTGGCAAAGCTGTGGCGCAGCGAAGTCTCCGCGCTCCATAAGGCGGAACCGCGCGCACGTCTCAAGGCGGAAGACCTCGATCGCATTCAGGCGCTGATCGATGGCTTGCGACAAGCCATGGCGCCGATCGAGAGTCTTGTATCACCAAAACCGTATGACTTCGCCGAGCTCGCGCATCGGCATCGCGAGATCATGATCGAGCTGTCGCGCGACGAGCACGGCATTCCGCTGGCGTTCGAGGAGCGCGAAGGCCTCGCGCTTGCGAGCGCCTTCGACGATCTCCTGCGCGGCGGCACCACCAGCGGATTGATGGTCACGCTGCCCGACTACGCAGACGTGTTCCAGACCGCATTCAGCGACCGCGCGGTGCGGCGGCGGGACAGGCCGGGCGCGCAGCTCCAGATCTACGGCCCGCTGGAATCACGCCTGATGCAGGCCGACCGCATCATCGTCGGCGGGCTGATCGAGGGGGTCTGGCCACCGGCGCCGCGCATCGATCCGTGGCTGAGCCGGCCGATGCGGCACCAGCTGGGCCTCGATCTGCCGGAACGCCGTATCGGCCTCTCCGCGCATGATTTTGCGCAACTGCTCGGTGGCGACGAGGTCATCCTCACCCACTCCGCCAAGGCTGGCGGTGCGCCGGCGGTCGCCTCGCGCTTCCTCCACCGGTTGGAGGCCGTCGCAGGCGATGCGCACTGGAAGGCCGCCATTCGCGCGGGCGAGAAATACGTGCAGTTCGCAGCCGCGCTGGACCAGCCCGACCAGGTCAGACCGATCAAGCAGCCCGAGCCGCGACCGCCACGCGCGACCCGGCCGCTCTGGATGTCGGTGACTGGGATCGAGGACTGGCTGCGCGATCCCTATACGATCTACGCCAAACACATTTTGCGGCTCGACGCGCTCGATCCCGTCGACATGCCACTGTCGGCCGCCGACCGCGGCTCGGCGATCCACGATGCACTCGGCGAGTTCACGGAACGCTACGCCACCGACCTGCCCGATGATCCCGCGCGCGTGCTGCGCGCGATCGGCGAAAAACACTTTGCGCCGTTGATGGAGCGGCCCGAGGCGCGGGCGCTGTGGTGGCCGCGCTTCCAGCGCATCGCGCGCTGGTTCGGCGAATGGGAGACGGCGCGGCGCGGCGTGATCGAGACAATCGCCGCGGAAACCCGCGGCGAGATCTCGATCCCGCTCGACCATGGGCGCAGCTTCCGTCTTTCCGCCCGCGCCGACCGCATCGAGCGGCGGCAGGGCGGCGGCTACGCCATCCTCGACTACAAGACCGGCCAGCCACCGACCGGCAAGCAGGTCCGCATGGGCCTGTCACCGCAGCTCACGCTGGAAGCCGCGATCCTGCGCGAGGGCGGTTTTCCCGACATCGATGCGGGTGCATCCGTGAGCCAGCTCGTCTATGTCCGCCTGAGCGGCAACAATCCGCCGGGCGAGGAGCGCATTCTCGAACTCAAGTTCAAGCAGAGCGACGAGCCGCAGCCGCCTGATAGGGCCGCTGCCGAAGCACGGGCCAAGCTGGAGGCGCTGATCCGCGCCTTTGAGGACGAAAACCAGCCCTACACCTCGTTGAACCTGCCGATGTGGACCAACCGCTACGGCGCCTATGACGATCTCGCCCGGATCAAGGAATGGTCCGCGGCCGGTGGATTGGGGATCGAGGAATGGTGAAGGCACCGCGCCCCATCCCGGACGAGGTGCGCGCCAGGCAAGCGCGCGCATCGGACCCGACCGCGTCGGCCTTCGTGTCGGCCAATGCCGGCTCGGGCAAGACCCACGTGCTGGTCCAGCGGGTGATCCGCCTGCTGCTCTCGGGCGTGCCGCCGGAAAAGATCCTCTGCATCACCTTCACCAAGGCGGCTGCGGCCAACATGGCCGAACGCGTATTCACCACGCTCGGGCATTGGGTGACGCTCGACGACACCGCACTCGATGCGGCGATCCGCGCGGTCGGCATCCCGCACCCCACTGCAAAATTGCGGCGCGACGCACGGAAGCTGTTCGCCTGTGCGCTGGAGACGCCGGGCGGGCTGAAGGTGCAGACCATCCACGCGCTGTGCACCCGCCTGCTCCAGCAGTTTCCGTTCGAGGCCAACGTTCCCGCGCGCTTCGCCGTCATCGACGAGCGCGACCAGACCGACATGATGGAACGCGCCAATCTGAAGGTACTGCTGGAGGCCGCGCGCGACCCCGACAGCGTCACCGGCCGCGCGCTGCTGACCGCGATGGCGAGCGCCGCCGACGTTACCTTCAAGGAGGTGGTGCGCGAGGCCTGCCTGAGCCGCGATCACTTCATGGCCTGGACCGATGAAGCCGGCAGCGCGGAGCTGGCTGCCGTCCAGATGGCAGCCGCCCTGGGCGTGGACGCGAGCGACCGGATCGAGGACGTCGAGACCGAGATTGTCGACGGTCCGTTCCTGCCGCGATCGCGCTGGGACGACATCGCCTTTGCGCTGGAGGACGGCAGCAAGTCCGACAACGACCAGGCCAGCCGGCTTCGCGAAGCAAAGGTCTTTTCCGGCAGCGCGCAGGTCGACGCCTATCTCAGCGTTTTCCTCACCGACGACAAGCTGCCGCGCAAGGCGGTGCTGACCAAGAAGTTTTGCGATCACAACCCATCCGTCGCCCGCCTGTTCGAGAACGAGGCCCAGCGCGTCGGCGGATTGGTCGAGACGCGCCGGGCGGTGACCATGCGCGACCGCACCGCGGCCCTGCTGCATATCGCGACCGCGGCTGCCGCCAACTACCGTCGCGAGAAGCAGGAGCGCGGGCTGCTCGACTATGACGACCTCATCGACAAGACGCTGGCGATGCTGGATCGCGTTTCCTCGGGCTGGGTGCATTACAAGCTCGACCGCGGCGTCGATCACGTGCTGATCGACGAAGCCCAGGACACCAGTCCGCGGCAATGGGACATCGTCGCGCACATCATCTCGGAGTTCACCGCCGGCGAGGGCGCACGCGAAGGGCTGAACCGCACGGTCTTCGCTGTCGGCGACGAGAAGCAGTCGATTTTCTCCTTTCAGGGTGCTCAGCCCCGAGAATTCGACGCACGCCGGCGCGAACTCCACAGCAAGTTCACGGCGGCCGGACTGAAATTCGATCCGGTCGCCTTCACCTATTCGTTCCGCTCCGGCGCCGCGATCCTGCACTCGGTGGACCACGTCTTCCGCGAGCCCGCGATCTACAAGAGCATCCATTCGATCGAGACCGGTCATCCCCTGCACAATGCACTCGGCGATGCAGGTCCCAGCGTGATCGAGCTGTGGGACCTTGCGGAAGCCGACGACAGGCAGGAGATCGAGGGCTGGCGCGCGCCGTTCGACGGCGTCGCCGCCACCAGCCCCGAGGTGAAGCTCGCGCGCCGAATCCAGACCGAGATCAAGCGGCTGGTCGAGAGCGGCACGCTGACCGGGCACGAGGGCGAACGGCGTCCCCTACGCTATGGCGACATGCTGATCCTGGTGCGCCGGCGCGGCAATGCGTTCGACGCGGTGATCCAGGCGCTGAAGCACGCCAACGTTCCGGTCGCCGGCGCCGATCGGCTCAAGCTCACCGAGCACATCGGAATCATCGACCTGATGAACCTTGCGGACGCGCTGCTGCTGCCGCAGGACGATCTCGCGCTCGCGGTGGCGCTGAAGAGCCCGCTGTTCGGGCTCGACGATGACGATCTGTTCCAGTTGGCCTGGGATCGCAAGGGATCGCTGCGCCGCGCGCTTGGCGAGCATGCAGGCACAAGCGAGAAATTCACTGCGGCGTTGCGACGCCTCGAAGCCTGCGAAACGCGCGCCCGCGAGGAGACGCCGTTTGCCTTTTACGCCTGGCTGCTCGGGGGCGACGGCGGACGCGCACGCATGCTGCGTCGGCTCGGTCATGAGGCCAATGACGCGCTCGATGAGTTCCTGGAGCTGGCGCTGAATTACGAGCGCAAGGTGCCGGCCTCGCTGCAGGGTTTCATGGCCTGGCTGCGCTCGGCCGATACCGAGGTAAAGCGCGACATGGAGATCTCGCGCGACGAGGTACGGGTAATGACCGTGCACGGCGCCAAGGGCCTGGAGGCCTCGGTCGTGTTCATGGTCGACACCACTTCGTCGCCTGCGGATTCGCAGCGGTTGCGGCTGATCCACGTCCCGCGCGGCAATGGCGGCGAGGTGGTGGTCTGGGCCGGACGCAAGGCGGATGATCCCAAACCCGTCGCCGACGCCCGCAAGGCGATGCTCGAGGAGACCGAGGACGAATATCGCCGCCTGCTCTACGTCGCGATGACGCGCGCCGCCGATCGGCTCATCGTCGGCGGCTGCATGCCCGGCAACATGAAGACGGTCCGCAAGCTGAGCTGGTACGATCTGGTCGACACCGGGCTCGCCGGCTCGGGCCTGACGAAAGAGACAATCGAGACACCGCTGGGAAAGGCGACGCGCTTCTCCCGACCGGAGGATGTCGTGGCGCTAGGCACGCCCGCGGCCTCGTTGGATCAGGCGACCGCGCTCCCGGACTGGCTGCGGACGCCCGCACCTCGCGAGACCATCGACGACGATCCGGTACGGCCCTCCGTCCAGTCGTCCGGGGACGGCCGCGCGGTGCTGTCAGGCGAATCAGTGCAGTCCCGCGCGCTGGCGCTGCAACGCGGCACGCTGGTGCACCGGCTGCTGCAATCGCTCCCCGACATCGCCACTGAGCGCCGGCGGGAGGCCGCGCTCGGCTTCATGAGGCGCAATGCCGCGGACTGGGCGGAGGCCGACCGGGTCACGCTGGCGGACAAGGTGCTCGCCTTGATCGCCGAACCACGGTTTGCGCCGGTCTTCGCCGCCGGCAGCCGGGCAGAGGTCGCGATCGTCGGCCGGCTGGAGCGGCCGGGCCGCACCCCGGCGCTGGTGTCGGGCCAGATCGACCGGCTGGTCGTTCGTCCGGATGAGATTTTGATCATCGATTTCAAGACCAACCAGGCGGCTCCCAGGAGCGCCGCTGAAGCGCCCGCGGTCTATGTCCGGCAGCTTGCGCTGTACCGGGCGGTGCTATCGAGGCTTTATCCCCAAAAGCCTGTCCGCGCCGTCCTGCTCTGGACCGAGGCCCTTGAATATATGGAGATTTCGGCTCCCGCGCTGGACGCGGCGCTGGCATCCCTTCATCTCGGTGTGAGCGTCCTTGACCCGGCAAGGAGCCGTTCATAGGTTGACGCCATGATCTCGGGCGCGATTCCCGTCGCGCCCTTCTCTCAGGTACGAGGTACTCCCATGGCCGTTGGTAAGGTTTCTGACACCGATTTCGAAGCCGAAGTGCTCAAGGCAACCGGCCCCGTGGTCGTTGATTTCTGGGCCGAGTGGTGCGGCCCCTGCCGCATGATCGCACCTGCGCTCGACGAGATCGCCGGTGCGATGGGCGACAAGGTCAAGATCGTGAAGCTCAACGTCGACGAGAGCCCGAAGACCGCGTCGAAATATGGCGTGATGTCGATCCCGACCCTGATGATCTTCAAGGGTGGCGAGATGGCCTCCCGCCAGGTCGGCGCGGCGCCGAAGGCAAAGCTGCAGCAGTGGATCACATCCGCGGTCTGATCCGCCTTGCGGAAGAATATTTTTGGAAACGGCCGGCGAAAGCCGGCCGTTTTGCGTTGATGGGACAGTTCCAGCGTAAGACGAGTCCCAGCCTTTGCCTCCTCCCGCAAGACGCGTGCGAAAATCGACTTCTCTCGTGGCGATGGAGGCGCGCTCGGTCGACGCGATCCCGCGCGGCAAGGAGTGGCAATACGAGCCGAAATGGGATGGCTTCCGCTGCCTGCTGTCGCGCAACGGCGACAGCATCGATCTGCGCTCGAAATCCGGCGAAGACCTCGCGCGCTATTTCCCCGAAATCGTCGCCGCAGCACTGAGGCTGAAGGCGGATCGCTTCACGCTCGACGGCGAGATCGTCGTGCCACACGGCAAGGGGTTTTCTTTCGACGCGCTGCTGCAACGTATTCACCCGGCGGCGAGCCGCGTGAACAAGCTCTCGGAGGAGACGCCGGCGCTCTATCTCGCCTTCGATCTGCTTGCGACGGCCAAGGAGAGGCAGCTTGCCGGGCAGCCGCTGAGTGAGCGACGACCGGCGCTGGAAGGGTTTGCCAAAGCCAATCTGAAAAGCAGTCTCTTCCGCCTCTCCCCGGCGACGACGAGCTACGCCATTGCGAAGAAATGGCTGGCGCAATCCGGCGGCGGCTCGGACGGCGTCATCGCCAAGCGCATCGACCTGCCCTACCAGGCGAGAAATCGCGACGGCATGCAGAAGATCAAGAAATTCCGCAGCGCCGATTGCGTGGTCGGCGGCTTCCGCTATGCCACCAACAAGCTCGCCGGCCGGAAGGTGGTGGGGTCGCTGCTGCTCGGACTCTACGATGACGAAGGTCGCCTGCATCATGTCGGCTTCACCTCGGCGATCAAGGCGACGGAAAAGCCTGACCTGACCGATCGGCTGGAGGCACTGATCGGCGAGCCCGGCTTCACCGGCAACGCGCCGGGCGGGCCGAGCCGCTGGTCCACCGAGCGGTCGGCCAAATGGTGTCCGCTCAAGCCGAAGCTCGTGATCGAGGTCTGCTACGACCATTTCAGCGGCGAGCGCTTTCGCCACGGCACCTCGATCCTGCGCTGGCGTCCCGACAAGGCCCCGCGGCAATGCAGCTTCGAGCAGCTGAAGCAGAAGGCGGTGGATCCGATGAAGCTGCTTGGATGACATTCGCTTTCGTGCCCCGGACGCAGCGCAGCGCTTCTTCAGCGGTGCGCTGCAGAGCCGGGGCCCAAAGCCCGCTGGGTCCCGGCTCTGCGTCGCGTCATTTCATGCCGCGCCGCGTCCGGGACATGAGCGGGGCTATCCAATCCATCCCGTCGCCAGCGCGTTCGCCAACTCCGGCTGGCCATTGCGGCGAGCGAGCGCCGCCATCGCCTCGTGATCGTAGACGACATGGCGGAACGTGACCTGCCAGGCACCATCGGCCAGCTCGAGGATCGCATAGCGCGCGTGCGGCGTTCCAGCTTCCACCACATGCGGGAACGGATGCTTGTCCCGATAGCCCGGGCCGCCGACGCTGCCGGGATTGACGATCAGCCTTCCGTCGCGAGTTCGCACGGCACGCGCGAGATGGGTGTGGGCGCACAGGATCAGCGATTGCGCGATGCCTTGCGCAAACTGCTCGATGCGATCGAGCGGCGACAGCGCCACCGCGCCGTCGGGATGCACGGTATCGAGCCAGTAGACTTCGTCATTCTCGGGCGTCGCGTGACACATGAAAACCTGCTCGCGAAACACGCGCGTCATCGGCTGCGCGCGCAGCCAGTCGAGTTGCGCGGCATTGAGCGCTGCATGGGCCGGGCGATCCCACGAGCCCATCTTCTCCGGCGGACGATCGAGCAGATAGCGGTCGTGATTGCCGAGCACGTGCACGGCGTCGAGCTTCATCAGGATCTCGATGGTGCGGCGCGCATCGAGCGGGCCGCTGAGCATGTCGCCGAGATTGACGATGTCAGAGACGCCTTGCGCGCGGATATCGGCGAGCACAGCTTCCAGCGCGAGGTAATTTCCGTGAACGTCGGCAATCGCGGCAAAACGCATGGGCATTTCTCACTCTATCATGCCCCCGGACGCAGCGCAGCGCTTCTTCAGCGGTGCGCTGCAGAGCCGGGGCCCATGTTGCGGCATTCTGGGTCCCGGCTCTGCGTGGCGTCATTTCATGCCGCGCCGCGTCCGGGACATGAGACCCTCTATGCAGGTGGCGTGCCGTTGATGGCAAGCACGTGGCCGGCGAGATAGAGCGAGCCGGTGATCAGGATGCGCGGCGGCACTTCGTAGGCGAGCTTCGCCAAGGTGCGCAGTGCGGCCTCGATGCCGGGCGCGGGCTCGACGCGCATGCCGAGGCTGCGGGCGGCATCCGTGAGGCGGTCGACCGGCATCGCGTTGTCGGTGTCGGGAATCGGTACCGCGACGATGTGACGGGTCAAACCGGCGAAATTGGCGAGAAAAGCCTGCGCGTCCTTGTTGGCCATCATGCCGACGATCACGACCAGCGGCCGCGACACCCGCTCTTCCAGATCGCCGAGCGCGGCCGCCGCAACGCGGCCGCCTTCCGCATTATGGCCGCCGTCGAGCCAGATCTCCGAGCCCTGCGGGCCGAGAGCGAGCAGCTCGCCCGAAGCGATGCGCTGCATCCGCGCCGGCCATTCCGCACCGACGATCCCGGCCTCGAACGCCGCCTGGTTGATCTTGAAAGCGTTGGTGGCTCGCAACGTCGCGATCGCGAGACCGGCATTGTCAAACTGGTGGCGGCCGAACAGACGCGGCGCCGTGAGATCCATCAGGCCGCGCTCGTCGGAATAGACCAGCCGCCCGTGCTCGACATTGACATGCCAGCTCTCGCCCGCGGCAAACAACGGGGCGCGCATGCGCTTGGCCTGCGCCTCGATCACGGCCATCGCCTCAGCCGACTGCTCGGCGCAAACCACGGGCACGCCGCGCTTGATGATCGCGGCCTTTTCGCCCGCGATCGACGTCAAGGTGTCGCCGAGGAAATCCATGTGGTCCATGCTGACAGGCGTGATCACGCAGGCCGCCGGCGCATCGACGACGTTGGTTGAATCGAGCCGGCCGCCAAGGCCCACCTCCAGCAGAACCACATCGGCCGGGTTCTGCGCGAACAGATGAAATGCAGCCGCCGTCTTGAGCTCGAACACGGTGGCCGGCTCGCCGGCATTGACGCGCTCGACCTCTTCCAGCGCCGCGCGCAACTCGTCGTCACCGACCAGCACGCCGCCCCCGACGCGGCCGAGCCGGAAGCATTCGTTGATGCGAACGAGATAGGGCGACGTGTAGGCGTGGACGCGCAGGTTAGCTGCCTCCAGCGTCGCGCGCAGATAAGCGAGCGTCGAGCCCTTGCCGTTGGTACCGGCGATGTGGATCACCGGCGGCAGCTTGCGCTCGGGATGACCGAGCCGCTCGAGCAGGCGGTGCATCCGCTCCAGCCCGAGATCGATGCGTTTCTGATGCAGGGCCGACAGCCGCCCGATCAATTCGTCGAGCGGCGGCTTTGCGCGGTCAGAGGAAGCGTTCACGCGTGCGGCGCGGCCGGCGCCGTTTCGGGAGCCGATACGATCTGCGCCGGGCTCACGACCGGCTGCACCGGCTTTGACGCTGTCTCAAGCGCCGGCGCCCTGGTCAACAGTCGGCAGAGCCGCGCCAGGGTCGGGCGTAGTTCGTGGCGATGCACGACCATGTCGACCATGCCGTGCTCCTTGAGGTATTCGGCGCGCTGAAAACCCTCGGGGAGTTTTTCGCGAATGGTCTGCTCGATCACGCGCGCGCCGGCAAAACCGATCAGCGCACCGGGCTCGGCGATCTGCACGTCGCCGAGCATCGCATAGGACGCGGTGACGCCACCGGTGGTCGGGTTGGTCAGCACGACGATGTAGGGCTGTTTTGCTTCACGCAGCATCTGCACCGCGACCGTGGTGCGCGGCATCTGCATCAGCGACAAGATGCCTTCCTGCATGCGCGCGCCGCCTGAGGCGGCGAACACGATGAAGGGTGACTTCTTCTCGACCGCGAGCTCGAGGCCGCGCACGATGGCTTCGCCCGCGGCCATGCCGAGCGAGCCGCCCATGAAGTCGAAATCCTGCACGGCGACGACGACAGCGGCGCCTTCGAGCTTGCCGTAGCCGACCTTGATCGCGTCGTTCAGATTGGTGCGCGCGCGGGCATCCTTGATGCGGTCGACGTATTTCTTCTCGTCGCGGAACTTGAGCGGATCGGGCGTGACGTCGGGCAGCGCGACGTCGTACCAGGTCTCGTTGTCGAAGATCGACTTCAAACGCGCCACCGCGCTCATGCGCATGTGGTAGTTCGAGCCGGGGATGACGAACTGGTTGGCCTCGACGTCCTTGTAGAACACGAGCTGTCCGGAATCCGGGCACTTGATCCAAAGATTCTCCGGCGTCTCCCGCCGCAGCATGTTGCGGATCTTCGGCCGGACCACATTGGTAAGCCAGTTCATGGTTTGCTCCGATGTGCGATCCCGCCTGGGGACCGCCTGAAGGGATATATGGCGGCCGGGACCCGGCCCGGCAAGCCGCCGTATTGTCCGCCTTGCTCGTCGGACTTGCTCGTCCGACTTGGCAGCGGAATTAAGGCCTATTCCGCCGCCTGTTGCGCGCCTTTGACGCCTTGGGCCAGTGCCGCCGTCAGCTCAGTGACGGCGTTGACGGTTTTCCCGGTGGCGTGCCCGTCCGCGTCGAGGCTGTTCTTGAGAGCATCGACCAGCGCGGTGCCGACCACGGCGCCGTTCGCATGCGAGGCGATGGAGCGGGCGGTCTCCGGTGTACGGATGCCAAAGCCGACGCAGACCGGCAGTTTTGTGTGCCGCTTGATGCGGGCAACCGCCTCGCCGACGGCCGTGGAGTCCGCGGCCGCAGCGCCGGTGATGCCGGTGATCGAAACGTAGTAGACGAAGCCTGAGGTGTTGGCGAGCACCGCCGGCAGACGCTTGTCATCGGTGGTCGGCGTTGCAAGCCGAATGAAGTTGAGGCCGGCCTTCATCGCAGGCAGGCAAAGCTCGTCGTCCTCTTCCGGCGGCAGGTCGACGATGATGAGGCCGTCGATGCCAGCACTCTTCGCATCGACTAGGAATTTGTCGACGCCATAGATGTAGATCGGGTTGTAGTAGCCCATCAGCACGATCGGCGTCGTGTTGTCGTCCTTGCGGAAGCCGCGCACGAGCTCGAGCGTCTTCTTCAGCGTCATGCCGGCCTTGAGCGCGCGCAGGCCTGCCGCCTGGATCGACGGACCGTCGGCCATCGGATCGGTGAAGGGCATGCCGAGCTCGATCACGTCGGCGCCCGCTTTCGGCAGCGCCTTGATGATCTCGAGCGAGGTCGCCGGATCGGGATCGCCGGCCATCACGAAGGTGACGAAGGCCGCGCGGCCGGCTTTCTTCAGCTCGGCGAAACGGGTGTCGATACGCGTGGTCACTTGCTCTTGCCCCTCAGGATGTCGCCGACCTGCGGGACGTCCTTGTCGCCGCGGCCGGAGAGGTTGACGACCATCAGGTGATCTTTGGTCCGCTTCGGCGCGAGCTCCATCACTTTGGCGATGGCATGTGCCGGTTCGAGCGCGGGGATGATGCCTTCCAGCTTTGACAGCAACTGGAACGCTGCGAGCGCCTCGTCGTCGGTCGCGGAGAGATAGTTCACGCGGCCGATCTCGTGCAGCCAGGAGTGCTCGGGGCCGATGCCGGGATAGTCGAGGCCGGCGGAGATCGAATGCGCGTCCGTGATCTGCCCGTCCGCGTCCATCAGCAGATAAGTGCGGTTGCCGTGCAGCACGCCGGGACGGCCGCCCGCGATCGATGCCGCATGCAGTTGTGTGAGCCCGTGGCCGGCGGCTTCGACGCCGAAGATCTCGACGGTGGAATCATCGAGGAACGGATGAAACAGGCCCATCGCGTTGGAGCCGCCGCCGATGCAGGCGACCAGCGAATCCGGGAGGCGGCCTTCGATCTCCTGCATCTGCGCCTTGGTCTCGTTGCCGATGATCGACTGGAAGTCGCGCACCAGCGTCGGATAGGGATGCGGACCCGCGACCGTGCCGATGCAGTAGAACGTGTTGTGCACGTTGGTGACCCAGTCGCGCAGCGCCTCGTTCATGGCGTCCTTCAGCGTGCGCGTGCCCGACTGCACCGGGACCACCGTTGCGCCCAGCATTTCCATGCGGATGACGTTGGGCTGCTGCCGCTCGACGTCGACGGCGCCCATGTAGACGATGCATTCCAGGCCAAAGCGCGCGCACAGCGTCGCGGTGGCGACACCGTGCTGGCCGGCGCCGGTCTCCGCGATGATGCGCTTCTTGCCCATGCGCCGCGCCAGCATGATCTGGCCGAGCACGTTGTTCACCTTGTGCGAACCGGTGTGATTGAGCTCTTCGCGCTTCAGGTAAATCTTGGCGCCGCCGAGATGCTCGGTGAGGCGCTCGGCGAAATAGAGCGGCGAGGGCCGGCCGACATAATTCTTGAGATAGCCGTTCATCTCGATCTGGAAGGCTGGATCGGCCTTGGCCTCGGTGTAGGCTTTCTCCAGGTCGAGGATCAGCGGCATCAGGGTTTCGGCGACGAAGCGTCCGCCGAAAATGCCGAAATGGCCGCGCTCGTCGGGGCCGCTGCGATAGGAATTGGGTTTTACAACATTCATCGGACGCTCAACTCTTGATTTGCATCTTGGCTTGCGCGCGCGGCGCGAATGAAGGCCTTGATCATCTCGGGGTCCTTCACGCCCGGGGCGTTCTCGACACCGGAGGAAACATCGACGCCGCCGGCGCGGGTCACGCGAACGGCTTCGGCGACGTTGTCTGCATTCAGACCGCCCGAAACCATATACGGCACGTTCAGCTCCAGGTTTCCGAGCAGATGCCAATCGAACGGTGCACCGAGGCCGCCTGGCCGCGTCGCGTCCTTCGGAGCGCGCGCGTCGAACAGGATGCGTTCGGCCACCTCTGCGTAACCGGGCAGCCCGGCGAGATCGGCTGACGTTGCGACCGGCACGACCTTCATCACCGGGCGACCGAACCGTTGCCTGATGTCGCGCAGCCGGGCCACGCTCTCCGTGCCATGAAGCTGGAAAATGTCCGGCGACAGCGCGTCCATGATGTTGTCGAGCGTGGCATCGTCGGCATCGACGGTGAGCGCGACCTTGAGTGCGCGCCGCTTCACCTGCCGGCCGAGCTCCCGTCCGGCTTCCAGCGACAAATGCCGCGGCGACGGCGGGAAGAACACGAACCCCACCATGTCGGCACCCGCCTCGAGCGCCGTTTCGAGCGTCTCGGGCGTGGACAGGCCGCAGATTTTGACGAGCAGGGACATGTTCTCGACGGATAAGGGCTCAAAGCACAGGGAGGCCACGGGTCCGCGGCCAGAAAACGGGCTTTTCGGTTGCGGCCGCTTCTACAACGTCGCGCGCTGCTTGTCTCGCCCGACGGGCCCGTAAAGCCCCACCCCGGAGGGAACGGGGAGGCGCTGGGCCTCGGGCCTTGCTGCGGCCGCCTGGGCCCGCAGATCGGCCAGTTCGCCGCGCGCGGCCCTGGCATCGGCGTCGTGCCGGCGCGCCGCACGCCGCCAGTGCCGCTGGCCGAACCAGACGGCACAACCGCCCGCGAGGACCCCGAGCGCAGCCACCACGATCAGGAGCAGAAACAGCGGCAGCGTGACCGAGAATGACGGGTCGTTGGAAACGAACGGATCGAACGAGACCGTGACGAAATGCCGGTTGGCGACGGCAAAGACCATCAGGATCAGGCCCAGCGGAATCACGACCAGCGCGGTCAGGAATTTTCGCATCTCGGCTCGCTCGCCTTGAATCAAGGTTGCGGCCGCATCGCTCGCGACCGCGGGAAACCTGAGGTGGACCTCAGTCTGGCGCGCCTGGATCCGGGTGGTCGCGATTCAACCGTTCGCGCATTTCCTTGCCGGTCTTGAAGAACGGAACGCTCTTCTGATCGACAGGTACATGGGCGCCGGTGCGCGGATTGCGCCCTGCGCGCGCAGGGCGATGCTTGACCGAGAAGGCACCGAAGCCGCGCAACTCGACGCGATCACCGCGCGCGAGAGCCGCTACGATCTCTTCGAGAATCGCATTCACAATGTTCTCGACATCCCGCTGGTACAGATGCGGGTTGTGCTCGGCGATACGCTGAACAAGTTCGGATTTGATCATCGAGAGATAGGACCCGGGAGCGTGCGGACAACCATTTCCGTGAAAATACCGTGATCTGTCAAGACGCTAAATGAAGGTTGAGCGTCGTGAAAATACGTGACAAATGCCAAAAAAGCGGGCTGGCCCTGCACGCGCCGAACGGGAAAAACCTCTGGGGCTCGCCCGGCGCCGGTCAGTTCGATGCCGCCGGCTGCCACAAAGCCAGCATTCCATCCATTCCGAGCCGATCGACCGCCTGCACGACGCCGGTTTGCCCGATTTGATGCGCAATCGAGCCTAAACCCAGTGCTTCCAGCGTCACTGCGGCCGCCGTCTTGAGGAACGGCAGATCGCTGAAGCGCGGTTGCAGCTTGTAATCGCGCACGGAGAGTCCCTTCTTGACGCCCTTCTGCTCGACCAGCCAAGTCACGGCGGTCTTCTCGTCGCCGATCTGGTCGATCAGCTTGAGATCGATTGCCTGGCGTCCGGTGAAGACACGGCCATCAACCACTTTCTCGAGCTGCGTGTCATCCATGCCACGCCGTTCCTTCACCAATCCCTTGAACCAGGCATAGGAATCCTTCACCAGCGCATCGAGCGCTGCCCGTGCCTCGGGGCTGGTCGGCTCGAAACCGTTGGGCGCGGCCTTCAGCGGCGTGGACTTCACCTCTTCGACCTTGACGCCGACGGTCTTCAACAGCTCCGAGACGTTCGGAAACTGGAACAGCACGCCGATCGAGCCGACCAGTGAGCTCTGCTGGGCGATGATGTGATCGCTGGCGATCGCGGTGATGTAGCCGCCGGAGGCGGCGAGGCCTTCGACGACCACGACGAGCGGCTTCTTTGCTTTCAGCCGTACAAGCGAATCATAGAGCTGCTCGGAGCCGGCGGTGGTGCCGCCCGGCGAGTTGACGTGAACGATGACGGCGGCAGCCTGCGAATTCTCCAGCCGCTCCAGCGCCTGCGTGCGATCGGAGTCGCTGCGGATCAGGCCGTCGATCTGGACCCGCGCGATCGAGCCGGCGGACGCGAACGTGCCACGTGCACCCGGTGTCGCGACCAGCGCGAAGCCTGCGATCGCCGCGATCGCGATCAGCGCGGCCAATACGCGCCAGAACGTCAGCTTGCGGCGGATCCTGCGGCGATCGACGATGATGTCCGAATCGAGCGACATCTCAATATCTCCAAATGAAAGGCCAAGCGCGTTGTGCCGTCGCAGCGTCACCATTGGCTTATCTGGATACATCAATTGCGGCGCAATTAGAAGAAAACAAGGCCGGTAGCGGCATGGGCCACGACGTAGCGACACACTCATTGTCGTCCCGGCGAAGGCCGGGACCCATAACCACAGGGAGTAGTTTGGCGAAGACCCGCGGCCTAGTACTCCCACCGCCCATCATCGATGGATTCCGCGGTATGGGTCCCGGCCTTCGCCGGGACGACCAAGCCAACAAAAAAGCCCCGGCTCGCGCCGGGGCTTTGATGCAGTGAAACCTGCGTTTCGCTTACTTGGTGTCGCGGTTCTTGAGCGCGGTGCCGAGGATGTCGCCGAGCGTCGCCCCCGAATCGGAGGAGCCATACTGCGCGATGGCTTCCTTCTCTTCGGCGACTTCGAGCGCCTTGATCGACACCTGGACCTTGCGGGCCTTCTTGTCGAACTGGATCACGCGGGCATCGACCTTCTCGCCGACGGCGAAGCGTTCGGCGCGCTGATCGTTGCGGTCACGGGCGAGCTCCGAGCGCTTCACGAACGTGGTGAAGTCGGTACCGGTGATCTTCACCTCGATGCCGCTCTCCTTCACTTCGATCACTTCGCAGGTCACGACCGCGCCCTTCTTGACATCGCCCGGCTCGGCGAAGGGGTCGCCTTCAAGCTGTTTGATTCCAAGAGAAATGCGCTCTTTCTCGACGTCCACATCGAGCACCACGGCCTTCACCATGTCGCCCTTCTTGTAGTTGTCGATCACCTGCTCGCCCGGCTGCTTCCAGTCGAGGTCGGAGAGATGGACCATGCCGTCGACGTCGCCCTCGAGGCCCAGGAACAGACCGAACTCGGTCTTGTTCTTGACTTCGCCCTCGACGGTCGAACCGGTCGGGTGACCTTCGACGAAGACCTCCCACGGGTTGCGCATGGTCTGCTTGAGACCGAGCGAGATGCGGCGCTTGACGGAATCGACTTCGAGCACCTGCACTTCGACTTCCTGCGAGGTCGAAACGATCTTGCCGGGGTGCATGTTCTTCTTGGTCCACGACATCTCGGAGACGTGGATCAGGCCTTCGATGCCCGGCTCGAGCTCGACGAACGCGCCGTAGTCGGTGATGTTGGTGACGCGACCGGTGAAGCGGGCACCCAGCGGGTACTTGGCTTCGATGCCCTGCCACGGATCGTCCAACAGCTGCTTCATGCCCAGCGAGATGCGGTGCGTCTCGTGGTTGATCTTGATGATCTTGACCTTCACGGTCTGGCCGATCGAGAGCACCTCGGTCGGATGGTTGACGCGGCGCCACGCGATATCGGTGACGTGCAGCAGACCGTCGATGCCGCCGAGATCAACGAACGCACCGTAATCGGTGATGTTCTTGACGACGCCGTCGATGACCTGACCCTCTTCGAGATTCTGCACCAGCTCCTGACGCTGCTCGGCGCGGGTCTCTTCGAGGACCGTGCGGCGGGACACGACGATGTTGCCGCGGCGGCGGTCCATCTTGAGGATCTGGAACGGCTGCGAGTTGTTCATCAGCGGCGCAACGTCGCGGATCGGACGGATGTCGACCTGCGAACGCGGCAGGAAGGCCACGGCACCGTCGAGGTCGACGGTGAAGCCGCCCTTGACCTGGTTGAAGATGACGCCGTTGACCTTCTCGTTGTTCTGGAAGGCCTTCTCGAGCTTGCCCCAGCTCTCTTCGCGGCGCGCCTTGTCGCGCGACAGCACGGCTTCGCCGAGGGCGTTCTCGATCCGATCGAGGAACACTTCCACCTCGTCGCCGACCTTGAGCTCGCTCTCGCGGCCGGGGCCGGAAAATTCGCGGAGGGCAACGCGGCCCTCGGTCTTCAGGCCGACGTCGATGACGGCCATGTCCTTTTCGATTGCAACAACCTTGCCCTTGATGACTGAGCTTTCCTGCAGGTTGCCGCCTGCGAAGGACTCGTCGAGCATCGCGGCGAAATCGTCGCGCGACGGGCTATAGGTATCAGCAGAAGTCGAAGCCATTTGTTCTCCAGTTGCGGATGTCGTGCCGGCCGTTGGGTTCTTGGGCGCATCGTACGCGCAGTGTCGGAAGGTCCGCAGAACCTTCGAGCGACCGCTCGCTGCTCCGACCTGGAGGCGGAACAGCGGAAGCGGGCCGGCTGAGGCCCGCGCGTTCAATACGTGGAAATCTTTTGTCCGGAGCCTGGATCGCGTCGGCCCCGAGCAGGGACCGAGAGTATCGACCTCAAAGAGCGGGAGCGGGCGCTTCCTCCAATGACGGCAGCGGCTTAACCCCGCGACCGGCCCGCTCGGACGGCCTCGATAATGTCGATGGCGGCCCGGACGCCGCCTTCTATATCCAGTTGGGAGTTATCTAGCAAGTAAGCATCCGCGGCCGGCTTCAGGGGGGCGATCGCCCGGTTCTTGTCGCGTTCGTCGCGCTGGATGATGTCGGCGAGCACGGCCGCCTCGTCGGCCTCCTCGCCCCGCGCCTTGGCCTCCATGGTCCGGCGGCGGGCGCGCACCTTGGGGTCGGCGACGACGAAGATCTTCACGTCGGCATGGGGGCAGATCACGGTTCCAATATCCCGCCCATCGAGCACGGCGCCCGGTGGATCGGCGGCGAATTGCCGCTGAAAACTGACCAGGGCCTCTCGCACCCGGGGGATCGCCGAGACGATGGAGGCGCCCTCGCCGGCCTTCTGGGTCTTCAGGGCCGGATTGCCGAACTTTTCGGGATCGAGTTCCAGCGCCGCAGCCACCGCCGCCGCCTCGTCCCGGAGATCATGACCAGACTGCATCAGGGAATAGGCCACCGCGCGATAGATCACGCCGGTATCAAGATGACGGTAGCCGTAATGGTGGGCAAGGCGCTTGCCGAGCGTGCCCTTGCCCGACGCCGCGGGCCCGTCGATGGCGATGATCATGAAAACTCGGCCCCAAGCGAACGCATCATCGGGATGAAATCCGGAAAACTGGTGGCGATGAAGGCGGTGTCATCGACGGTCACCGGCTGGTCCGACGCGCAGCCCATCACCAGCGCGGACATCGCGATGCGATGATCCATGTGGGTGGCCACGACGCCGCCGCCGGGAACGTGGCCGCGGCCTTCGACGATCAAATCGTCGCCGGAGACCTCGACCTTGACGCCGTTGACGCGGAGCATGGCGGCGGTGGCTTCGAGACGGTCGGATTCCTTGACGCGCAGCTCCTGGAGCCCGCGCATGATGGTCGTGCCCTCGGCGAAGGCCGCCGCCACCGCCAGCACCAGATATTCGTCGATCATCGACGGTGCGCGCTCCGGCGGCACTTCGACACCGCGCAATTTCGAGGCGCGTACACGCAGCTTTGCCATCGGCTCGCCGGCGTCGCCGCGAAGTTCGCTTTCCTCGATCGAGGCGCCCATCTCGCGCAGCGTGGTGAAAAGACCGGTCCGCAGCGGATTGGTCATGACATCGGACAGGACGATTTCGGAGCCTTCGACGATCAGCGCAGCAACGATGGGGAAGGCCGCCGACGAGGGATCGGCGGGCACGATGACATTGGCGCCATGCAGCTCAGGCTGCCCCACGAGCGTGATACGGCGGCCGTGCTGACCTTCCTGCACCGAGGTGATCTCGGCGCCGAAATGCTTGAGCATCAGCTCGGTGTGGTCGCGACTGGCCTCGGTCTCGATGACCGTGGTGATGCCCGGCGCGGCCAGGCCCGCGAGCAGGACGGCGGATTTGATCTGGGCCGAAGCGACCGGCGTCTTGTAGGTGATCGGCAGCGGATCGCGCGCACCCTGGATGGTGAGCGGCAGACGGCCGCCTTCGCCGCTGGTGACGACCTTCGCGCCCATCTTTTCCAGCGGGTCCAGAATCCGGCGCATCGGCCGGCTGCGCAGTGAGGCATCGCCGTCGAAAATCGCAGAGATCGGGCAGCCCGCGACGGCACCCATGACGAGCCGGCAGCCGGTGCCGGAGTTGCCGAAATCCAGCGGTGCTTTGGGCTCCGCGAAGCCCGCGACACCCACGCCGTTCACCTTCCAGGCGAAATCTCCGGTGCGCTCGACCCTGGCGCCAAGCGCCTGCATGGATTTGGCGGTGTTAAGGACGTCCTCGCCCTCCAGGAGGCCAGAAATCCGCGTCTCTCCAACCGCGAGCGCACCAAGGATGAGGGCGCGGTGGGAGATCGACTTGTCTCCGGGCACCCGTACTTTCCCGGTCAGGGGACCGCTGGCGCGCGACTGGAGCGGCGTCGGCTTGTCGGAATCGGTCAAGTTTGTGTCCTTGGATAGGCCCGAAACGTCCCTGCGGGACTCGCGGGGCAGGTACCACATGGCCTCCCCGCCGTCACGGGCATGTCGTTCTCCCGTAATGCGCTATTGACAGCGGGCCGCCAACTAGCCAAGTGAAGCACCGCTTTTCAGACATTCCCAGGATTCCTCTGCCGTGGCCAAGTCCGAACTCGGAACTAAACGTATTTGCCCGACCACGGGCAAAAAGTTCTATGACCTCAACAAGAATCCGGTGATCTCGCCTTATACCGGAGAAGTCGTGCCGATCGCGCCCATCGCGCCGGCTCGCGCCCCCCGCGGCGCCGAAGCCCGGCACGCAGCCGCTGCCGCCGACACCACGCCGGAGCCGGCGGAGGTCGAGGAGGTCTCGCTCGAGGAGGCCGATGCCGAGGAGAACACCGGCAAGGTCAAGGCTGTCGTGCCCGAATCCGAGGACGACATCGAAGTCGATGAGACCATCGAGGACGATGACGACGACGATTCGACCTTTATCGCCGACGACGAAGAAGGCGATGAGGACGTCACCGACATCATTGGTGATGTCGGCGGTGACGAAGAGACTTGAGATAATCCCAGAACTGTGGTTCTGGGTCTTTCCCGACGCGTCGCCCAAGGCGCGTCGGACGGTTAAGGGGCCATAGCTCAGCTGGGAGAGCGCTTGCATGGCATGCAAGAGGTCGGCGGTTCGATCCCGCCTGGCTCCACCAGCCTTCGCTCGCTTCGCGAGCTTCGGCTCGGCAAGCCAGCTCCGCTCCATCGTAGCGAAGCTAGCGAAGGCTGCCGCGGCGTAGCCCGCAGGGCGAAGCCGGGCTTCAGCAATCGAAAGCGGATATATTAAGCTCTCCCTCGACAGCCGGGGAGCGTGCCGTGAAGTACGTCTACATCCTTGAGAGCCTCGATTCCCTCCACTTTTATGTCGGGATTACCGACGATCTGCGCGCCCGACTGACAAAGCACAATGCTGGCGAGGTGCCCCACACCTCGAAATACGGGCCTTGGCGTCTCAAGACTTACGTTGCGTTCAGCAACGAGAAGCAAGCTGTGGCATTCGAGAGGTATCTGAAGTCAGCGTCCGGTCGCGCCTTCGCCAAGAAACGGCTCTAACCCTACTCCCCGATCACCGCATTCAACCGGTCGCGTAGCGCCACAATCTCATCCTTCATCGCGACCAGTTCCGAGACCGAGCAGTCCGACGCCGCCAGGATCGATTGCGGCACGGCGCGCGCCTTGTCCTTCAAGGCGTGGCCCTGCGGGGTCAACGCGATCAGCACCTGACGTTCGTCCTCGCGCGAGCGCGTGCGCTTGACGAGGTGGGCCGCCTCGAGCCGCTTGAGCAGAGGCGTCAGCGTGCCCGAATCCAGGAACAGCTTTTCCCCGATGTCCCTGACCGGCACGTCGTCACGCTCCCACAGCACCAACATCACCAGATATTGCGGATAGGTCAGGCCGAGCCGGTCCAGCAGCGGCTTGTAGACGCGGTTGAAGGCATGCGCGGCCGAATAGACCGCGAAGCAGATCTGGTTGTCGAGACGAAGCGGCGCGTCCGCTGCCGAATGTTTCCGGGGCATCGAGAATCTCACAGGACTTGCTCCATTCTGGGGCCGGGCGGCTGCACATTCAATTGCGAACAATTAAATGTGAGACGCCATGATTTCAATTGCGCGCAATCTAATTGTTTGCGATAAAGATCGTACCCCACCCGAAAGCACAGGGAGACGAAAATGTCCGTGAACGTCCTCTACAAGACCAGCGCAAAAGCCACCGGCGGCCGCGACGGCCATGCCGCGACCCTCGACGGCGCGCTCGACGTCAAGCTCACCACGCCGAAGGAGCTCGGCGGCGGTGGCGGCGCCGGCAACAATCCCGAGCAGCTGTTTGCGGCGGGCTATGCCGCCTGCTTCATCGGCGCGATGAAGTTCGTGTCCTCACAGGGCGGCCCGAAGGTTCCGGCCGACGCCTCCGTGACCTCGACCGTCGGCATCGGTCCGCGCGCGGCCGGCGGCTTCGGTCTCGACATCGACCTTGCCGTCTCGCTGCCGGGCCTCGCCCGCGCGGAAGCCGAGGCGCTGGTCGAGAAGGCGCACCAGGTGTGCCCGTATTCCAACGCGACGCGCGGCAATGTCGACGTTCGCCTGACGGTCGTCTGATCGGTTACGTGAAGCGGCTGGCCCGGGATCCCCCTCGGGCCGGCCGCTTTCGCTTGATTTGCCATCCCGCGGGATTGCGGCGAGCGGCCTGCATGAGGCCCTACGGGAAGCCATTGCCGGTTCGAACGAACCTCGTTAGGCCTGTGATCCATATCGACACAGGGGACGCGAAGGGATGACTGAAGCCGCCAGTTCTGGAGCCGCCACGGGTGCAATGAGCGGCCTGCGCGTCATCGATCTCACGCGCGTGCTCGGCGGTCCCTATTGCACCCAGATCCTCGCCGACCACGGCGCCGACGTGATCAAGGTCGAGCCGCCCGCAGGCGACGAGGTGCGCGACTGGGGCCCTCCCTTCCACGAGGAGGACGCGGCCTATTTCATCGGCATCAACCGCAACAAGCGCTCGATCGGCCTCGACCTCGCCTCCGAGGGCGGCCGGACCGTGCTGCTCAAGATGCTGGAGAGCGCCGACGTCCTGATCGAGAACTTCAAGCCAGGCACGCTGGAGAAATGGGGCATCGGCAACGAGGTGTTGCGCGAAAAATTTCCGCGCCTCGTGCATTGCCGGATCTGCGGCTTCGGCGCCGACGGACCGCGCGGCGGCAATCCCGGCTATGACGCCATCATCCAGGCCATGACCGGCATGATCGCGGCGACCGGCTCGCCCGAGAGCGGGCCGATGCGGATCGGCGTGCCGCTGGTGGACATCGGCACCGGCCTCTATGCGGCGATCGGCATCTTGATGGCGTTGTCGGAGCGGCAGCGCTCGGGCCAGGGCCAGTTCCTGGAGACCACGCTGTACGAGACCGGTCTCGCCATCATGCATCCGCACACCGCGAATTATTTCATGCATGGTAAGCCGCCGTCGCTGACCGGCAACGAGCATCCCAACCTCGTGCCCTATGCGATCTTCCCGACCAAGACCGACGACATCTTCATCGGCGTCGGCAATGACGGCACCTTCCGCAAGCTCGCCAAGGAGATCGGCAAGCCCGAGCTCGGCACCGATCCGCGCTTTGCCCGCAACAAGGATCGCATCGCCAATCGCGAAGCGCTGCGGGCCGAGCTCGCCGCCGTGTTCAGCCAGCACGAGGCCGAGCCGCTGTGCAATCGCCTGCTCGCCGCGGGCCTGCCCGCAGGGCCCGTGCAGAAGATCGACCAGGCGTTGACCAACCCGCACACGATCGCCCGCGGCGATATTATCGAGAAGGACTGGTACAAGGGCGTGGCATCGCCGATCCGACTCGACCGCAGCAAGCCGAGCCTGCGTCGCCTGCCGCCGAAATTCAGCCAACATGCAGCCGAGGTGCTGGGCGAATTCGGCTACTCCAGGTCCGAGATCGACGCGATGGTGGAGCAGGGCACGGTCTGCGGACCCGAGCGCAAGCGTTGAGATAAGACGAACATCGAGCCTCACCGTAGGTGCGCTCCCTCGCCCGCTTGCGGGAGAGGGTTGGGGAGAGGGTATCTCCGCAACGGGACAATCCCCAAGCGGAAAGAGCCCTCACCCGCGCCTTCGGCGCGACCTCTCCCGCAAGCGGGAGAGGTTTGGGAGCCCGCGGGCCGATCGTCTGCCTCACTATTCTGCTGAAGACGTAGCGACCAACCCATCACTCCCGAATGCTGCACCGCGAACGGAGAACGCTGCGCGCGCGGCATTCGCCTATTTGACAGCTTCCCTTTTGCAGCGCTTGCCGCTTTCGTTTCGGCCGCTTACACAGTCATGTGAACGTCATATGGCGCTGCTAGCGCAAGCGATCATTTTTGACGGCCTAAGAGAACGGCCAAGGGAGGTTTACTTGATGGCTCTTCGACACTTTGGAGCGGCTGCCGCTATTGCATTCACGGTTGGATTATCGGCCTCGCCGGCCTCGGCCGCGACCGAAATCCAGTGGTGGCACGCGATGACAGGCGCCAACAACGACGTCATCGTCAAGCTCGCCACCGACTTCAACGCGTCGCAGAGCGACTACAAGGTGATCCCGACCTACAAGGGCAACTATCCCGATACGATGAACGCGGGCATCGCGGCGTTCCGCGCCGGCAACGCCCCGCACATCATGCAGGTGTTCGAAGTCGGCACCGCGACCATGATGGCCGCGACCGGCGCCGTGAAGCCCGTCTACAAGCTGATGACTGAGGCCGGCGAGAAGTTCGACCCCAAGATCTACCTGCCCGCCATCACCGGCTACTATTCGACGTCGAAGGGCGAAATGCTGTCCTTCCCCTTCAACTCGTCCTCGACCGTGATGTGGGTGAACCTCGACGAGCTGAAGAAGGCGAATGTCGAGATCCCGAAGACCTGGCCCGAAACGTTCGAGGCCGCCAAGAAGCTAAAGGCTGCCGGTCACGACACTTGCGGCTTCTCCGGTTCCTGGGTCACCTGGGTCAATCTCGAGCAGCTCTCGGCCTGGCACAACGTGCCGCTCGCCAGCAAGGCCAACGGCCTCGACGGCTTCGACACCGTGCTGGAGTTCAACGGACCGCTTCAGGTCAAGCATCTCGAAACCCTGGTCGAGCTGCAGAAGACAAAGACCTATGACTACGCCGGCCGCACCAACACCGGCGAAGGCCGCTTCACCTCCGGCGAATGCCCGATCTACCTGACCTCGTCGGCGTTCTTCGGCAACGTCAAGGCGCAGGCCAAGTTCGCCTTCACCGCCGTGCCGATGCCGTATTATCCGGACGTCAAGGGCGCACCGCAGAACTCGATCATCGGCGGCGCTTCGCTGTGGGTGATGGGCGGCAAGTCGGCCGAGGAATACAAGGGGGTCGCGAAGTTCCTGACCTTCCTCTCGGACACCGATCGCCAGGTCTATATCCACAAGGCCTCGGGCTATCTGCCGATCACCAAGGCGGCCTACGCCAAGGCGAAGGAAGAGGGCTTCTACAAGGATCAGCCCTATCTCGAGACGCCGCTGCTCGAGCTGACCAACAAGGAGCCGACCGAGAATTCGCGCGGTCTGCGCCTCGGCAACATGGTTCAGCTGCGTGACGTGTGGTCGGAAGAGATCGAGCAGGCGCTGGCCGGCAAGAAGACCGCCAAGCAGGCGCTGGATGCCGCCGTCGAGCGCGGCAACACGATGCTGCGGCAGTTCGAAAAGACCGCCGTCAAGTGAGGCAATGAGCGGCAGGCCGCGACCCGGCCTGCCGCTCTGCTGGCATCATGCAAAAGCAAGCGATTTTCCAGTCAAGGCTGTTACCGTACGCGCTGGTTGCGCCGCAGCTCGCGATCGTCCTGATTTTCTTCTATTGGCCGGCCCTGCAGGCGGTGGTCCAGTCCTTCCTGCTCCAGGATGCGTTCGGTCTGTCGACCACGTTTGTCTGGTTCGAGAATTACATCGACCTGTTCAAGGACGCAGCCTATTTCGAGGCGATCGTCCGAACCTTCTTGTTCTCGTTCGCCATCGCCGTCTCGTCGCTGTCCTTCGCGCTGCTGCTCGCCGTGATGGCGGACAAGCCGCTGCGTGGCTCGATGCTCTACCGCACGCTGCTGATCTGGCCCTATGCGGTGGCGCCGCCCGTGGTCGGCGTGCTCTGGATCTTCATGCTGCATCCCTCGCTCGGCGTGCTCTCGCGTTATCTGCGCAACATGGGCATCGACTGGAATCCGCTGCTCGACGGCGACCAGGCCGCCGCGCTGATCATCCTCGCCGCCGCGTGGAAGCAGATCTCCTATAATTTCCTGTTCTTTCTCGCCGGCCTGCAAGCGATCCCGAAGAGCGTGTTCGAGGCCGCCGCGATCGACGGCGCCCGTCCGATGCGGCGGTTCTGGACCGTGACGTTCCCGCTGCTGTCGCCGACCATCTTCTTCCTGCTGGTGGTCAACATCGTCTACGCCTTCTTCGACACGTTCGGCATCATCGACACGATGACCCGCGGCGGTCCGGGAACGTCGACGGTGACGCTGGTCTACAAGGTCTATTCCGACGGACTGCTCGGCGGCAATCTCGGCAGCTCGGCCGCGCAGTCGGTCATCCTGATGGTCATGGTCATCGTGCTGACGGGAATCCAGTTCCGCTTCGTCGAACGCAAGGTGACCTACTGATGGTCGAGGAAGAGGGCTTCCGGCGCTACATCGCCCACATCATCCTCTGGATCGGGATCGCGATCGTCGCGTTCCCCGTCTACATCGCGTTCGTCGCCTCGACCCAGGACAACGCGCTGATCGCCAACGGGCAGATGTCGCTGCTGCCGGGCGGTCATTTCTTCGAGGTCTACTACCAGACCATTTTCGTCGGCACGAGCGGCTCGACCCGCGAGCCCGTCGGCAACATGATGCTGAACTCGCTGGTGATGGCGCTGCTGATCGCGGTCGGCAAGATCGCGATCTCGATCATCTCCGCCTATGCGATCGTCTATTTCCGCTTTCCGTTCCGGATGCCGATCTTCTGGATCATCTTCATCACCCTGATGCTGCCGGTCGAGGTGCGCATCTATCCGACCTACAAGATCGTCGCAGATCTGCACATGCTGGACAGCTATGCGGGCCTGGCGCTGCCGCTGATCGCCTCGGCCACCGCGACGCTGCTGTTCCGCCAGTTCTTCATGACCGTGCCGGACGAGCTGCTGGAGGCCTCGCGCATCGACGGCGCCGGTCCCCTGCGCTTCTTCTGGGACACGCTGCTGCCGCTGTCGCGCACCAACATGGCGGCGCTGTTCGTGATCCTTTTCATCCTCGGCTGGAATCAATATCTCTGGCCGCTGCTGATCACCACCCGCGACGACATGCAGACCATCCAGGTCGGCATCCGCAAGATGATCACCACCACCGACGCGCTGACCGAATGGCCGATCGTGATGGCGACCGCCGTGCTCGCGATGCTGCCACCGGTGTTCGTCGTCGTCGTGATGCAGAAACTGTTCGTGCGCGGACTCGTGGAGACGGAAAAGTAGATCCCATGGCTAACGTCACCCTGCGCAACGTCCGCAAGACCTATCCCGGCGGCTTCGAGGCCATCAAGGGCGTCAACGTCGATGTGGGCGACGGCCAGTTCTGCGTGCTGGTCGGCCCATCCGGCTGCGGCAAGTCGACATTGCTGCGCATGGTCGCAGGGCTCGAAACCGTCACCGGCGGCGAGATCGACATCGGCGGCCGCATCGTCAACCAGATCGAGCCCGCCGATCGCGACATCGCGATGGTGTTCCAGAACTACGCGCTCTATCCGCATATGAGCGTCTTCAACAACATGGCCTACGGCCTGCGCAACCGCGGCATGAAGGAGGCCGAGGTCAAGACCCGCGTCGACGAAGCCGCGCGCGTGCTCGAGCTCACCTCGATGCTGGAGCGCAAGCCGCGCCAGCTCTCAGGCGGCCAGCGCCAGCGCGTCGCCATGGGCCGCGCCATCGTGCGCCAGCCGAAAGTGTTCCTGTTCGACGAGCCGCTGTCCAACCTCGACGCCAAGCTCCGCATCGCGATGCGGGTCGAGATCCGCAAATTGCAGCGCCGGCTCAACACCACGTCGATCTACGTCACCCACGACCAGCTGGAGGCGATGACGCTCGCCGACATTCTCGTGGTCATGAATGGCGGCCAGGTCGAACAGGTCGGCAATCCGCTCGCGATCTACGAGAAGCCGGCCACGACCTTCGTCGCCTCCTTCATCGGCGCGCCGCCGATGAATCTGATGTCGACGCGGCCCGAGGAGATCCGGTCGCAGCTCGCCGGCAGCGGCGCGGCTGACGCCGGAATCCTCGGCATCCGTCCGGAGGATTTCGTCATCACCGACCAGACCCCCGCCGACGGCGTCGTATTGCCGCTCACCGTGGAAGCGATCGAGCGTGTCGGCGCCGAAACCTTCATCTACGGCACGCGGGCTCAGGACGAGCAGCGCATCGCGGCCAATCCCGGCGAGCTGCCGCCCGGCGAGGTCATCGTCCGCATCCCCGGCTCGGAGGCGCCGCCGATCGGCGAGAGGATTCGCGTCGCGGCGGTGCGGGCGAAGCTGCATCTGTTCAGCGGCGACGGCCGGACGCGGATCGAGGCCTGACCGGTTCCGCAGGTCGATCGGTCAAAACCGCGAAAACAACCCCATGCACAGTAGAAGGGTGTTTGTTTTCGTTGAGAAAAATCGACCCGCAAATTCGTCGGACGCAGGGCTAGTCGCAGGCGTTTCGCGCCATGACGACAAGTCAGCCTTTGTGCATGGCAGAGTGGGTGAGCTGCCAATCCACAGCCCCCGCTACGTCCTTGAACCGACACGCGGATATGCCCATATTGCTGATCAAGGGGTGCCTGTACGGGCCCTGATGCACCAAAGTCGCTTCGAGAGGACTTTGTAAACTATGTCTCGTGTTCCCACGCTTTCCAGTCCGTTCCTTCTGGGCTTCGACGAGATCGAGCGCGTGCTCGATCGGGTCGTCAAAGGTGCCGACGGTTACCCTCCCTACAATATCGAGAGGTGCGACCGATCGGAGGGCCAGCCCGAGCGGCTGCGGATCACGCTGGCGGTCGCCGGATTTACCCGCGACCAACTCGATGTAACCATTGAGGAAAACCAGCTCGTCATTCGCGGGCGGCAGCAGGACGACAAGACCCGGCAATACATCCATCGCGGCATCGCCGCGCGCCACTTCCAGCGCACCTTCGTGCTGGCGGAGGGGATGCTGGTGCTGGGTGCGGATCTGAAGAACGGATTGCTGGCGATCGATCTTGCCCGGCCGGAACCGGAGAGGATCGTTAAGACAATCGCTATCAATGAGCACGAATAATGGAACGAGTAGCGGACTCGACCGCTTAGTTTCTGTGAAGGAGTCGAGACCATGAGTGAAGGTCACGTTGCGTTCGAATACGAAGCCAAGAACGTCTCGCCGGAGACGCTGGCAACCCTCGGCGAAGGCCATATCGCCTATGTGAAGCAGATCCGCTCCGAGGATGTGCCGGGCCTGTTTCCCGAAGCGCCGAAGATCGCGCCGGGCCTCAAGCTCTTCGCGCTCCACGCCGCCGACGGCACGCCGATCATGCTGACCGACAGCCGCGAAGCCGCGATCGCCAACGCCTGGAGCAACGAGCTGCAAGCGGTGAGCGTGCACTGAGCACGCGCACGTCGCACGAATAGGGTTTCAAGCGGGCATGCCTTCGAAGGAAGGCGTGCCCGTTTCTATTTCGGCTGATGAAGTTTCCACGTCGTCTCTGCGAGCGCAGCGAAGCAATCCAGAATCTTTCCGCGGAGGCAGCCTGGATTGCTTCGTCGCAAGGGCTCCTCGCAATGACGGTGTCGAGAGACCCGCGCTCGCGATGACGGAGCGTAAGGCTGCGCTCTATCCGCGCATCACTTCACAAAGCCAAGTCCTTCGCGCGCCGTGTCCACGGCCCATTTGTCGCTCAGTGGCAGCGCGAGCACACTGTTGAAATCCGCGCGCGCATGTTTGGCGTCGGACATCATCATGTAGAGGAGAGCGCGGTTGACCAGGGCGAGCTGGCTTTTCGGATCGAGCCGGATCGCCTCGTTGTAGTCGGCGAGCGCGCGATCGTGCTGTCCGATGTCCCGAAACAGACCGGCGCGACTGTTGTAGGCCTCCCAATTCCCCGGCTGCAGTCGGATCAGTTCGTCGAAATCGGCAAGGGCGCGTTTGTCGTCGCCCTTCCCGTGCAGGACGACGCCGCGAACGAGATAGGCCTTCTCGAAAGACGGCGTAATCCTAGTAACGTCATCCAGCTCCCGGATAGTGCTGTCGGCATCGTCCTTCTTCAGGAACACCATGGCCCGGCAATAGTGGCCGCCGGCCCTTCCGGGCTCCAGGCGGACGGCGCTGTCGCAGTCGTCCAGAGCCGCATCGATCTCGCCCTTGTGGAGACGAATGGTGCTGCGCAGCTCGTAGGGCCAGGCGGCGGCCGGATTGCGCTGCATCGCCTCGCTGTAATCGGCGACGGCGTGATCGGTGTCGTCCTTCGCCGCATACACCTCCCCTCGCATGACGAGCGCACGGTAAGCCTGCTTGGGGCTGCGTTCGATGGCCTCGGTGAAGCCGGCGATCGCGCCGTCGAAATCGCCCCTGTTGAAATACGCCTCCGCGCGCGAGGTGTAGGCCGGCCCATAATTTGGGTCGAGGCGAATGGCCTCGTTGTAGTCGATCATGGCGTGATCGCGATCGCCTTTGGCAGAATAGGCGCGACCGCGGCAGTTATAGGCCCGCCCGAAATTCGGATCGATCCGGATCGCGGCGCTGCAATCCTCGAAGGCGCGATTCCAGTCGTGCTTGATGTAGTAGGCTTCGCCGCGCAGCTCGTAAGCGACTGCATTGGTTGCATCGGCTGCAATGATCTCGGTCTTCTCCGCGATGACGCGGTCGTTGGACGCCTCGTCGGCGCGGGCCACGGTGGTGGCGACAATGGTGACGGAGCAAAGCAGACCGAAAGCCCGCCCGATCGAACCGCAAATCATCTTGCAAAATCCCCGCGCCGAAACCGTGCCGGAGACGAAATATCGCAGCGCCCGGCTGCACAATATGTCGCAGACGACGCTGTGTCGGTTCGAGGGAGGAGGGTTACGCCGCAGTCGCCGGCGGCAGTGCCAGCACCGAATAGATCGCTTGCGCATCGCGCGAGGCGCGGAGCTTTTTGGCGATGTCCTGGTCGCGGAGGAGACGGGCGATGCGGGCCAGCGCCTTGAGGTGATCGGCGCCGGCGCCTTCGGGGGCGAGCAGCAGGAAGACGAGATCGACCGGCTGGCCGTCCATCGATTCGAAATCGATCGGACGATCGAGACGCGCGAACAGGCCGAAGATCTTTTCCAGCTTGGGCAGCTTGCCGTGGGGAATGGCGACGCCGTAGCCGACCGCGGTGGTGCCGAGCTTCTCGCGCTGCAGGAGCACCTCGAACACGGAACGCTCGTTCTGCCCGGTCAGCTCGGCGGCCCTGGCCGCGAGTTCCTGAAGCGCCTGCTTCTTGCTGTTGACCTTCAATGCCGGGAGAATCGCCTCGGGCGCGACCAGATCGGTAATCGGCATGGAAGTCTTCCGAGGTGAATGAAAATGTCGGGTTCCGAATTGGCCAGCCTGGACAAAGAACCTGGGCGGGCCGACGTCGAGAAGTTGAAGCAGGAAGCGGACTTAGCTCGCCCCTGATGTGGGGGGCTTCTACTCCAACGCAATCCCGGTGCCAACTCCCGCGTGCAGCTTTGCCCCGGTCATTGTTAAGGCGGAAAGGGGCCCCCGGCGCGGGTTCCCGGAGGTCGCGCGGCGGCCTCAGGCCTTGCCGTCCGCCTTGACCTCAGCCTTGGCCCCAGGGGGGTCGATCCAGCCGACATTGCCGTCGGCCCGGCGGTAAATGATGTTCACCCGGCCCGAGGAACCGTGCTGAAAGACCAGGCAGGGCGCTCCGCTGAGGTCGAGTTCCATGACCGCTTCGCTGACGGAGAGCGGCTTCAGCGCGGTGGTGGCCTCGGCGATGATCACGGGGCTGTAGCCGGTGACCTCGTCCTCGTCCTCACCCTCGCCCGGCGCCTCCAGCACGTAGCTCGTGGCATCCATGGCGGCCAGCGCCGCGGAGGCGACATGGGCCTTGCGGGCGGAGCGGTCCTTGAGCCGGCTCTTGTAGCGCTTGAGCCGCTTCTCGATCATCACCAGCGCCTGGTCGGCACTCGCATAGGCATCCGGTGCGTTCGAATCGGCCTCGAGCGTGATTCCCGAATCAAGATGCAGCGCACAGTCGGTGCGGAAGCCGAAGCCATCCTTGCTCAGCGTGATGTGGCCCGAATAATTGCCATCGAAGTATTTGCGCAGGACCTCTTCAGTCCGGTCGGTGACGCGGCCGCGCAGGGCCTCGCCGACGTTGACGCTCTTTCCCGAGATGCGGAGAGTCATGTGAACCTCGCTTGGTTCGTGCCTGGCCAGGATCGGGCCCGATAGCAGATTGACAGTAGCGCGATTTGGCGCCGGTGCAATCAGGCCGGTTCGGGATTGCGGGAGCGATCGGCCATGGCGGTGGAGAGGACGTTACCAAGAGCGCTCTGCTTGTCGCGACGGCGTTGCACCGAGGACGGAATGCGCATGGCTTCGCGGTATTTCGCGACCGTGCGGCGGGCAATATCAATGCCCGAGCCGCGCAAGCGTTCCACGATGGTGTCGTCGGACAGGATAGCGGACGGCGCCTCCGCATCGATCAGCAGCTTGATGTGGTGACGCACGGCTTCGGCCGAATGCGCCTCGCCGCCATCGGCCGAGGCGATCGAGGCCGTGAAGAAATATTTCAGCTCGAACGTGCCGCGATTGGTCGCCATGTATTTGTTGGCGGTGACGCGCGACACCGTGGATTCATGCATCTGGATGGCGTCGGCGACGGCCTTCAGATTCAGCGGTCGCAGATGCGCCACGCCATGGGTGAAGAAGCCGTCCTGCTGGCGCACGATCTCGGTTGCGACTTTGAGGATGGTGCGGGCGCGCTGGTCGAGCGCGCGCACCAGCCAGGTCGCGTTCTGAAGCGCGTCGGTGAAATAGGATTTGTCGCCGTCCTTGCCGATCTTCTTCGAGAGCTGCGAATAGTAGGTCTGGTTGACCAGCACGCGCGGCAAGGTGTCGCTGTTGAGTTCGACGTGCCAGCCGCCATCGGGACCAGGGCGGACATAGACATCAGGCACCATGGTCTGGAGCCGGGCCGTGCCGAACTTTATGCCGGGCTTGGGATTGAGCCGGCGGATCTCGCCGATCATGTCGGCGATGTCCTCGTCGTCGACGCCGCAGACCTTGCGCAAGGCTCCGATGTCGCGCTTGGCGAGGAGATCGAGATGCTCGACCAGGGCCTGCATCGCGGGATCGTAGCGGTCGAGCTCGCGGAGCTGGATCGCCAGGCATTCGCTCAAATTGCGCGCGCAGACGCCGGGCGGATCGAATTTCTGCAGCACGGCAAGAACGTTCTCGACGTCCTGTTGCGATGCGCCCAGCCGTTCGGCGGCCTGGCCGAGATCCGGTGGCAGATAGCCGGCCTCGTCGACGAGGTCGATCAAATACTGGCCGATCATGCGCTGCGCGGCCCCGGCGAAGGCAACCGAGAGCTGCTCGGCGAGATGGTCGCCGAGCGTGGTCTCCGCGGCGACGAAGGCTTCGAGATTGTAGTCCTCGTCGCCGGAGGCGCCGCCGCCCCATTCGGTGTAGGTGGTCGGCGCCGCATCCTGGGCGTTGCGGGCGGCCGCCTCGGCCGGTTCCTCGGAGAAGACGTTGTCCAGCCCGGTGTCCATGGTCTGCTCGATCTCGGCGCGGGTGCCGAGATCCTTGCTCATCCACTCTTCCTGGCCGGGCTCGAAGGCTTCGCCCGGGCCGCCACCCGGCTCGTCGTTGTGGCCGCCGTCGCTATCGTTGAACTGGCCGGTCTCGGCCGGGCCCTCGCCCGCAGGGGGCTCGTCGTTGGCCCGCTCCAGCAGCGGGTTACGCTCGAGTTCCTCTTCCACGAACGTCGTGAGATCGAGATTGGACAATTGCAGCAGCTTGATCGCCTGCATCAACTGCGGCGTCATGACCAGCGACTGCGATTGCCGGAACTCTAATCTCTGCGAAAGCGCCATGGAGCAAGAACCGATCCCAAAAAGTTGGTCCGATTTTTGCTTATCCTAGTCCAAGCCCGATGTACACGTCTTGACGAATTGGAAAAACGGGCTAGAGGCGGAATTCCTCGCCAAGGTAAAGGCGGCGCACGTCCGGATCGGCGACGATCTCATCCGGGCTCCCCTCGGTCAGGATTTCACCGGCATAGACGATGTAGGCGCGATCGGTGAGGCCGAGCGTCTCGCGCACATTGTGGTCGGTGATCAGCACGCCGATGCCGCGGTTGGTGAGATGGCGGACGAGGTCCTGGATGTCGCCGACCGCGATCGGATCGATGCCGGCAAAGGGCTCGTCGAGCAGCATGTAGTTCGGACGCGTCGCCAGCGCGCGCGCGATCTCGACGCGGCGCCGCTCACCGCCGGACAGCGCGATCGACGGCGATTTCCGCAGGCGCGTAATGTTGAATTCGTCGAGCAGCGAGTCGAGCTGCTGCTCGCGCTTCTTGCGCGAGGGCTCGACCACTTCGAGCACGGCACGGATGTTCTGCTCGACGGTGAGACCGCGGAAGATCGAGGCTTCCTGCGGCAAATAGCCGATGCCGAGCCGCGCACGCTGATACATCGGCAGCTTGGTGACGTCGTGGCCGTCGAGCTCGATCGCGCCGCGATCGGCCTTGATCAGGCCGGTGATCATGTAGAACACGGTGGTCTTGCCGGCGCCGTTGGGGCCGAGCAGGCCGACCGCTTCGCCGCGGCGCACATAGATGCTGACGCCGCGCACGACCTGGCGGCTGCCAAAGCTCTTTTCCACGCTATGCACAGCCAGGAAGCCCGGCCGCTTCAAGAGCTGAGGTGCGCCGGACCCGTTGGGCCTGCCGGCAGCCCTGACGGGGTGAACCGCCTGGGCCCGGGGCGGCTCGGCCTGATAGTCGCCTTGATAGTCCCCTTGGAACTGATCGGGTGCATGCACCGGCTGGTTACGGGCGATCGGCGGCGCGTCCCTGACCGGGCTGGCCACGAGACCGCCGACGCTGTCACCGAGCGCGGTGATGTCCTGGCGCGCAAATCCTGGCCGGCCGCGTTTGGCGGGGCGCCGACGGAACATGCTGAAGAGATCGACCATCCCCGCCTTCTAGCCTTTCGCGACGATCCTGCGCGATATTCGCGCGATCTGCAGCGCCGGCCTCAGGATTCGCCGACGCAGCATGAATGAAGGGATGTCTCATGCCCAGTGAAACACGCCCGAAAAGCGGCGAACCCCGCTTCGAAAGCCCTTCGCGCTAGATACAGTCTCGGCGGGCAAGCTTCAACCTCGGATCGGCAGCGCTCGACCCAAGCGTCTGAAATCATTCTTCAAATTTACTTTGGCTTAGTTGCGCCAGGCAATTGCAAAGGTCCCGCGCCGGGCTTGGCCGGGCCGCCGGATCCGCAATCATTGCCGCCGCCCTGCGGCAGCAGCGCCTGCACCCGGCCGCTGTCGGATTCCACACGCGACACGCCCGTGGTCATGTCGACCGCCAGCCGGTCGCCGCGCAGCACGTTCTTGCACTGCGTCAAGACGACGCCGCCAAGCATGGTGATGAGGTTGGTGCGGGTGTCGAACACGGCGGTCTCGCCCGTCACCACCTGGTCCTTCTGGGTGACGACGACGTTGCCGCGCGCCTCCAGCCGCTTGATCGAGGAGTTCCCCCCCGGCCCCGGCGTCGCCGACTGCATCGGCGCCCCCTTTGCCGCCTTCGCCGCAGGCTGTGGCGCGGCCGGCTTGTCGCCGCCCGAATCGTAAAACACCACCAACGTCTTTGAGGTCATGGTGGTGTCGCCTTGGATGACCTTCACATTGCCGGAGAAAGTCGCTTCCTTCTTCTTGTCGCGCATTTCGAGCGAGGCGGCTTCGATCTGGATCGGCTGATCGCGGTTCTGCGAGAAGCCCTGCATCGCGTTGGGCACGCCTTGCATCGTGCTCTGCGCGCTTGCCGCACCCGTTGCGATCAGCGCGATGCCGACGGCGAGCGAGGCCGCACCGAGGATGACGCACCGCTTGTCTTCGTTGCGCGGGAAAAACCTGATCATGAAAATCACTTTGAATTGGCGGACTTGTTCTGGGGCGTACGTGTCTTCGCCGCCGGCGCAGGCTCGGATGGCGCAGGCTGAGCGGCGGCAGGGTCGTCCAGCTTGTCGAGGTGCATCACCACATTGCCTTCGAAGCGGATGACATCGCCGCCCTCCGTGATCCGCAGCCGATCGGCGGTCAGCGTTCCGTTGGTCAGCTTGACGTCGACATGCTCATCCGAGGAGACCGTGCCCTTGCCCATGTCGACGAAGGCCGAATTCAGCCGCGCCTCGTAGCCGGTCGAGGTGCGCAGGAAGATGTCCTTGTGCAGGTCGAGCTGCTGCTGCTTGTTGTCGAACCTTCCGGTGCGGGCATCGAGGAACAGAGTCGATTGGTCTTCCATCAGAACTTTCGCGCGCAGATCATGAAGATCGACATGATCGGGATCGGTGATGTCCTGGGTCGCGGTCTTGGCCCAGAGCTCATAGGGCCGCTGGTCCGGGGTGAAGCCGGACATATGCGGCGATTCCATCGTGATCTTGGTGCCTGTCACCACGAGATTTCCGGAGTCGAGCTTCACGGGGATCTGGAATGGGTTGAAGATGGTCGAGATGAGGACGAGCAGACCCATTGCCGCAGCCACTGTCGCCGGCACCGCGATGCGCAGAATCCGCACCAGGCGGCTGTGGCGCGCCGCGCTGGCGAACTTCGCCGCAAGCGCGGCGTCGTAGGTGACATTATGGGCCGAATTCACCTGGGCTCCTGAGGTGTCGCTCGCCTTGTCCGGTTGGCGGGCGCCCCATTGTAGCCGGCAACGCCAGAATATGCAGCCTGCGACAGGCCGTTACGAAAGTGTCTGAAACGGGGCGACCGCCCCACCCGCCCGTCCAGCGAACCGCTAGGAATGCGCGAAAATGTCCTCTTCGGCCCAGCCCTGGAGATCGAGCAAAGCGCGGGTCGGCAGGAAGTCGAAACAGGCTTTGGCCAGCGCGGTGCGGCCTTCCCGCGCCAGCATGGCATCGAGCCGCTCGCGCAAGCCGTGCAGATGCAGCACGTCGGAGGCGGCGTAGGCGAGCTGCGGCTCGGTCAGGCTGTCGGAACCCCAATCGCTCGATTGCTGCTGCTTGGAGAGATCGACATTGAGCACCTCGCGCACGAGGTCCTTGAGGCCATGGCGGTCGGTATAGGTGCGGATCAGACGGGAGGCGATCTTGGTGCAGTAGATCGGCCCGGTCATGACACCAAACGTCTGGTACAGCACCGCGACGTCGAACCGCGCAAAGTGGAAGATTTTCGTGTTCGCGGGATTGGCCAGCAGGGCCTTCAGGTTCGGCGCGTCGGTATGCCCCTTGGGGATCTGCACCACGTCCGCGCTGCCGTCGCCGGGCGAGAGCTGCACCACGCAGAGGCGGTCGCGATGCGGGTTCAGGCCCATGGTCTCGGTGTCGATCGCCACCGCTCCGGTGTAGCGGGACAGATCGGGCAGGTCGCCGCGGTGCAGGCGTACGGTCATGGCGTTTCAAACCTCAATCGAATCGGTGCGCCTTGGCAGGCTAATCCCCGGGACAGACGCTGGCGAGGGCCGGCCGCGATGTATCCGCTGGCAGCCGCCGGCGCAAGCATCGGGCGCGGCTAGTAATTCAGGCGCATGAGCACGTCGTTGACGCCGAAGGGGCTTAAGGGCGCATCACAAGCGCCGCGCCGCGCGAAGACGCAGGCCGGCTTGTCATCGCTCATCATCGCGCAACTTCGTCGCGAGAAATCCGCCGGCAATTCGCTGGCCAGGCTCGCCGGGCCGATGATGCGGTTGAACGCGGCCTGGTGCGTCTTCACCAGAGCCGGAAGTCGTCCCTTGGCTAGGGGGTCGTCCCGATAAAAGGAATAGATCGGCTTGCGGGCCGCGAGCTGCCCACGTCCGGGCACAAAGGGATAGTTGATCGCGTACAGGGCCAGACCGCAGGCTTCGGGATCGGCCTCGAGCTCCGCCATCAACTGGGCGACGCCGATGCCGCGCATCCAGTTGTCACGCATGATGAGCGTTGCGCCCGACAGACCGAGCGAGAGCAGCAGCCAGCCGCCACATACGACGGCAAGTGCCCGGGAGCGCCACGCGCTTCGCCGGCGCATCATCCGGACCCAATCGGCGGAGCCAAGTGCCGCAGCGATGATCAGCAGGACGATCGACAGGAAAATGAAACGGTATTCCTTGTGCACGATCATGCTGTGAAACGCGACGTTCACGACGGCCGCGACGATCAGCAGGGGGGCATGTCGCCAGCCGCGCCAGAGCGCCAGCAGCATCAGCAGCGTCGTGCCCGACCACAGAATTGAAGCCTGGAGAACGTAAGCGGCCGCCGGCGCGTCACCGAATTCCGATGCGCGGTCATGCAGGAGGTTTTGCTGAATATTCTGGACGAGCCACGCAAACGGCGCTGAGCCGTGGGCCAGGTCGAGGGCGCCGGACAGCACCAGGACAACGCATCCGCCCGCGACAAGGGCGATCGCGTTTCGCACGTCGCGCCAGCACGCCGCCAACGCAAACACCGCGCAAGCCGGCACATATTGAAAGCGCCAGACACAGCCGAGAGCAAGCAGTGCGCCTGCAGTGAAGAGCCGGTTTCGCGCCAGTTCGCCCGTCAGCAGATAGGCCGCCGGCAGGATCGCGGCCGTCGCCAGCGGTTCGCTCAACGTGTGGGGCGCGTAGTAGACCAGCTCGAACCAGACCGCGGCGGCGAAGGCCGCGACGACGGCATGCGACCTGGAGATGCGTTCGCCGAAATGCCAGGCCGTCACGACGATCGACAGCGAGGCGAGCCCGACCACAAGGCGAGGCACGACGAAGGCGCCCCACCCGCCCGGCGCAAGCCAGTCTCCGAGAGCGACCGGCCCTGCGAACAAGGTCGGCAGAAACCAGCTCCGGATGCCGTCGCGCCATTCCCAGGTGACGACCCCGTGGTGGCCAAGCAGGCGCCAGGCCGGCTCCAGATATTGATACAGCTCGTCGACGTGAACGATGTTCGGCCAGAAGGCGAGCGGCAGCCGGACTGCCGCAGCCAGCAGCAGCAATGCGCACAAGGCGCCGTACCGCGTCGCAAAGCTTTCGGCTTTGCCGGCGGGTGCGATGGCGGGCAGGGCTGCGGCGCTGGTCGTCATTGTCTTTTGGCTTCGCCGGCCAAACCGGATTGGGGCCTGACGTAAACGGTCTCGTAAGCGCCGGTGTATTGCTCGCGCCAGCCTCGCCGCTCCACCAGAAACTGACGCAGCTGTTCGTGCGCCTTGACCCACAGCACGGCGTCGATCCGGTATTTGTCGAGCACCATGTCCCACGCGGCTTCGTCGATCTCCCAGCTCACCAGCTTGAAATAGTCGCGTAGCAAATCGTCGGGATAGGCGGTCGCGGCGCGGCCGTCGACGAACAGGGGGACGGTGCCGTGCGTCCCGAAAATCAGGTAGCCGCCGACATTCCAATTGTTCAGGACCCGCTTGCCTTCAAGATGCTTTTGCAGATAGCCCGCATCTTCGCTCGACAGCATCGGCGGAAGCGCGAGCGCCGGCGCAACGCGCAAATAGGCCATCGGCAGGGTGCACAGACCGACGAGGCCCGCGGCCAGCAACGGTCCGCGCACGTCGAGAGCGGTGAGGCGCCGAGGCAGCAAGCGGCTGAGGTGAAGCGCCATCGGCGCGGTCGAGAAGATGAAGAAGAAAGCGATGTACCTGAACTGATACAGCCCCAGGATCAGGAACAGCCAGGACATCAATCTCGGCTCGAGCGGGATGGGTCTGGAGTTTCTGTAGCGAAGCTCGAGCGCGACAAAGGCCAGCATATACAGGATGCCGGGAATGCTGCCCGGCATTTCCATGTTGTGATAGTAGGACAGCCATTCGCCGATATTGCCCTGGACGAAGTGCCCCATCGTCGCGGCGGCACCGGCATAGATATTCCAACCGAGCGGATTGACAAAGGTCGCGGCAAGGCACGCGATCCCCGCGAGAGCAAGAATCCTGAGCTCGGCCCAGGCGCCTCTGAGCACGGCGGCGCCGCAGAAGACGCCAATCACGAAAAAGCCGAGCAGAAAGCCGCCGTGCAGATTGGCCCAGAGCGCCATCAACACGGGAAGCACGAACCATCGGGTTCGTCGCAGGCATTCGCGATAGAAGACGACGCTAAACAACATCGTGCATGTATTCGGCGAGACCGCGAGATACATGTTCGGCGAAGCTTCGTAAGCGGGATAGAGCAGGCAGGCCAAGAAGACCGAAACGCAAACCGCGATCGCCGACGCGCCGTAGCCGAGAGAGATCGCAGTCAGGATGCCGACGATCGCTGCACCACAGGCCACCGTCGACAGGACGAGGCCGCCGAAGCCTGCGTATTGAAACGTCGCACTGGCAAGCACGTCCCAGAGCCAGGACAGATTGAGCCATGGCTTGTCGCCGTGGGTGAACGACCAGGGATCGTGGAGCGGGATGGCGTTGCGTTCCCGGATGAGATCTCCGGCTGCCAGATGCCAGCCCAGATCGTAATGACCGAGCAAAAGCGGCGCGTTCAAAACGTAGAACAGGCAGATGAACGAGATCAGGAACAGGTAGATTCCCGATCTCAGGAAGAACGGGCTGATCGCGTTCGCAACCCTGTCGAATGCCGGCTCGTGCCAGACCTGGTGCTGATCCACCGCTTCCCTCACGACAAAGCGAGCCCGATGGCTCCGCGCTCGCCGACGGCCGGATGCGAGCCTGCCCGCTGACTTAGGGCCAAGTTGTCTAAAGTGGGGTAAATTCGGACGGTGCAATCAGGGGGATTGGCGGAATGAAATTTGGCTCGAAGGCGGGCTTCCGAGGCCTCCAAGCAGCTGGTTAGACTTGGAAATTTCAGCGCCCAGAGAGGCTAGGCTGGCCTCCTTGGACGCTTTGATTGCACGCGGACTCGCCGACGCAGGCCGGACTAGGCCAGGCTCAGACGTGTTCGATCGGCTCGAAGCCAGACTGGCGGTCCAGACGGACGGCAAGTGATCCTCACCGTCACCGCTGAGGCAGAGCCCGTGCGTGCCTTAAACGTCCCGCCGTCATTATTCGTTAGCGTAGCTCTTATTCCACATTCAGGTGAACCAACGCTGGGCCTTCGATCACCAAAGTTGCATGTATCACCTATTGGTCGAAAATCTCGTAAGTCAGGTCAAGGCGCATTCAAAGGCATTGACTGAAGAGGGCGTAGCCGAAGCCGCATACCCCCTCGTTTTCCCTTCCCGCTCGCCGTCCGGCCCTTCCGCCGCACCCGCCGGTCTACCGTCTCGCTGAGCTTCGCGCGCTCGCAGTGGTATTGTGTTCCAGATTTTCGATACGCCGAACGGAGACCTCCAATGAAGCTCAAACTTGCCGCCGCGATGCTCGCCGCAAGCCTCCCGCTCGCATCGATGGCTTTCGCCGAAGGCACCGCGCCAGCCGACCTTGCAGTGATCGATACCTGCCTGAAGACCGCGGAGAAAACCGGCGGTTTCGGCGGCGCGTGCGTCGGGCTCGTCGCCGACCCCTGCATCAAAGCGGCAAAGGGCGCGAATGACGACGTCGCCAAATGGAAAGCCTGCGCGGCGCGCGAACTCGCCATTTGGACGCAGAAAACCAGTGAGGCGCTAAAGAAGGTTCAGGCCGGCGGGTTCGCCGACGTGATCCAAGCGGTCAATGACTCGCAGAAAACTTTCGCCGCGTCGCGTGATCGCTTCTGCGCGGTCTTCGACAAAGTCGAGCCCGGCATGTACCCGGGCGACGCGAGCTACTGCCGCCTGCGCGAGACCGCGAACCGCTCGCTGAGCCTGATCAAGCTCGGCGCTGCGGTCAACGAGCACTGAGACCTCTTAGGCGCTTGGGGTCATCAGCTTTACCGACCTTTTCCCACATCGCGACGACGGCTTCGGCCGCGAGCGCGGTGGACGTCGTTCATAGCTCACCTAGCATCCGGGCAACGGCTGTCGGCGCGTAGCGCTTGCCTGAGCGACTGAAGCCAGCCGCCTCCAGATCGCCTGCGATCCGGCCCGACCCGACGAGCGATGTAGGCCATTCGGTACGCCACGAGCGCCGTGCCTCGGTTTTGTGTACCGGTCAGCAGCTCAAATTCCCTGCAAAAGCGATTTCAATCGCTTGAGTAGGAGGTGGTGCCCAGGAAAGGATTCGCTGGCCTAGCTTACACCCTATTGATTTTGCTAATATTTTTCAAGCCCTCGATTGGCTTGTTACACAGTGCTGTATTGCACTCGATGATCCCTCCGGTTGGGTCTCGACTTGGAAAGAACTTTTTCCAAAGTTGTCCAACGATCATTCGATGGTTGATGCGGTTGCGATACAAACCGTATTGTAGGCTTCTGCGTTGTTGCATACGCTGCAACTCGCGGGATGCGGATGAATCTCGATTCGAAAAACAAACGGCCCGAAGAGATTTCTCCCAACGAGCCGTTTGAATGGTCCAGTAGCTCCTGTTCGAGGCACTTGGATCGCCAGTGGGGCGGGGCCACATCAACCTTGGCAGAGAGATTGGCCCTGCCGCCACATACGAATCAGCTAGCCGACTCGCAGGAGCATGGTGGTGCCTCGTGTTCCGAGAGTCCACGCCGGCTGGCCGGATTCCTGTGGCCATCCCGCTTTTCCCCAATGCATGCGGATAGATAGACTGCCAGCCAATCTATCGAGCCCAAGCGAAATACTGATCCGCGCGGCTCCCCATTTGAGTGAGGTGGCGGACATTCGCCTGCAATTACCCGCGCCGTAAACCCTCCCCGCACCTTCGCCCAAAAATCCCATCCAGAGTGTAGGCCGCGAAGGCGGTTTCCAGCGCTACCGGCGACTTTAGCTTAGCCACCGCTCAGTCGCCCTTGACGCTACCTAGTCATCACAGGGGTTCGCTCGCGCTTTAGCTCGTGCCGCCTCTAGTAAGACCCCGGTGTCTTCCGGAAGACTACAATCCTACGGCGAACGTATACTGGCTGGCCGTCGCGAATCTGCTTACTGAAGCTGGGGGGAAGATATGGCCATCCGCAAGCGGGGCAATCGGCTGGAGAGGTGGGAAGTCGCTTTGATTAAGGCGATGCTCGTAAAAGCCGGCTCGAACGATCAAGACATACTGGCATACTTCACCCGCCCGACGCGTTCGATCAACCATCGCGCAATTGGCGAGATCAGAACGGAGAAAAAGCACAAGCTGGTAAAAGCAGCGAGCGAGGCGGAGCTAGAGGAATTTATAGCGACATGGCCTGACATCGACCCGCAGACGGGATTGAGTTTGAGAGGCGACGAGTTGCTGATCAAAGCTCGCGAGGCGATGATTGCTGCGGTTCATATCTTCAACAGCGCCGGGCTTACTTTTCGCGCCGAGCTCTTCATCGTAACCAGCATCATTGCATGGACCTATCTTTTGCATGCGTGGTTTCGCCGGGAGAGAATTGACTATCGCTATATTGAGGCGGACGGCACGGTAAAGAAGACCAAGCAGGGAGAAGATTGCTATTGGGAGCTGGGGAAGTGTCTGCGTCACGCGCGATGTCCCGTGCCCAAGGGAGCGATTGCTAATCTAGAGTTTCTGCTATCGCTTCGTCACGAGATCGAACATCGATCCACCAACCGAATAGACGACGCCGTCAGCGCGAAGCTTCAGGCTTGCTGCATCAACTTTAACGAATCTATGAAATCGCTGTTTGGAGCTCAATTTGGATTAGAGCGGCGGCTACCTATAGCACTCCAATTTGTCACCTTCAGTGCCGACCAGCGCTCAATCCTCAAGAAGGCGAGCGATCTGCCCCAGCACATTGAGACCATGATGGATGCGTTTCATCAGACCCTAACGGAAGAACAGCAGGCTGACCCGCGATTTGCATATCGCGTTGCCTTCATCCCGAAGACAGGCAATCGTGCATCTAAAGCTGATGTGGCAGTCGAATTCGTTAGGCCTGACTCCGCAGAGGGCCGAAAGATCAATAGCGTGCTGCTTAAAGAAGTGGACAAGCGCCGCTTTACCGCGTCGCAGATCGTCAAAATGATGCGCGACGAAGGTTTTCAGAAATTTGGACAGCACGCCCATACGGTTCTTTGGCAGGAGTTAGACGCCAAGAATCCCGCAAAGGGATTTGGAAGAACGGGTGATTACCCCAATACATGGGTTTGGTTTGACTCTTGGCTCACCCGCGTTAGGGCTCATTGCCAAGAGCACAAAGACCGCTACGTATGATGATCACGGCCCCGATCCGTTGGCCGTTCGGTCCCCGGTCGCTTTCGGTTTGGGGTCCCAAATTTAAGACTTGACCTCGTGGCGACGGCTGCGAACTTTCCCCCCCATGGTCCCCTTCAATTTCTGAAGTATCGTTCAGCCCTGTGTCCACGGTCCGACGGTTCTGCGCCTCGTGCGGCCAGCATCACGCTCCCCGCCTGCAAAACCGCGCGCCATCCCTCCCGAATCGCCTGAGTCCATTTGACTCATGCGCCCCCTCTTGCGGGACGATTCCTCCGAAAAATATGGTGACAACGCTCGTTGACTAAGTTTTTCGCGGGCCACCATTGAGAGGGAAAAAAACCGTGAAGCGCAAGTTCGTAGCCTATTATCGCGTATCGACCCCGAAGCAGGGCCGCTCCGGCTTGGGTCTCGATGCACAGAGAGCCGCCGTGGCGAAGGCAGTAGGTGATGGGCCCACCAGCATCATCGCTGAGTTCACCGAGGTGGAGAGCGGTAAGCGCAACAATAGGCCGGCCCTAGACGAGGCGCTCACCTCAGCACGACTGCACCGGGCAACCCTTGTGGTCGCAAAGGTTGACCGCCTGACACGCTCGGTGGGCTTCTTGGAGCGGTTGCTAGATGCAGGGGTTGACGTGCGCTTCGCTGACCTCCCGGCTATTGAGGGGCCCACCGGGCGCTTCATGCTTCAACAGATGGCCGCAGTGGCGGAGCTAGAGGCAGGGCTGATCTCTGCACGCACGAAGGCAGCCCTTGCGGCAGCGAAGGCACGGGGGCAACGGCTTGGGGGACACCGAGGGGGGAGCCTGTCCAGTGACGCACAGGCGAGAGGAAGAGAGGAGCAATCCCGGCTTGCTGACAGACGAGCAGCGGACATCGCCCCATTGCTGATGAAGCTCCGGTCTAAGGGCATCACGTCACCCACCGAGATTGCACGAACACTGACCGAGCACAGCATCCCCACGGCAAGGGGTGGAGCCAAGTGGTCAGCACCACAGGTCACGCTGATCGAAGCACGGCTCGCAAGGAGGCCATAGTCGCGAACGAAAACGAGTCTGCCTCTCGAATAATTTTCGTGCTCGATTTGGAGTTTTCCATGGGCGAATTCTCGCAAACTAGGCCGCGAATTCCTACATGAAGCGGGGCGTATTCTCATGAGAGGAACGCCGCATCATGACTTGTGGAATGAGGAAATGACCAACCAACACGTAGCACCGGACAAGCACGACGAACGAATTGCGGAAGCTCTTAGCGTTTGTCTGACCTATCTCGATCAAGAGGAGGCATTTGTGCAAGGCAACCGAGAAACCTTGCCCGATGTCACTCCCCTGCTCGCCGCCCGTTTTCCATCCAGCACCCTTCTCGAGGCAGCATATGCGCACGGCGTAGATGGCATCGAGTCGCCGACAGTATCAGTCCTTATCGAGGATTCGAAGGCAGAGAATCCTCGTCACTTTGACCCTTGGTATTTCGTTGTGTTGCTGTTGCTGGAGTTGTCGGGCGGGCGCATCGTCCTAGACCGCTCGAATATGGGCGAGTGGTTTTACGCAGCCTTCGCAGGCTCCAACAAGCGGCAGAACATCAATCTGCATCGCATGATTGCCAACACGCCGATCTGGGGGGATACGAAGCACTATGACAATGCTCACCATGATTGCCGCCGCATCCGGCTCTACTGGGTGGGCAAGAACCTTATCCGCAAGCGCGGCCAAAAAACGCGAGATGTCTCCAAGGGCCGCGAGGATATCATTCAGTTCGCGCTAGGCATCTTCAGGCGAGAATTGGAGAGGCAATACGGCTCCCAGCTTCAGGACGATTCCGTACTGCCATCGACCGACCTGACGTTGGTGGATTACGAGATGCTCTTGCGAGTCGCGCTCCAACTGGCAGATTCGGTGCATGAGAAGTACCGGGTGCAAAGCCAAGGTGCGTCCAGTGCTGCAGCCTAGCGGCAAGCGGGCGAAACGGCGGGCGGCCCTGAAGGAGAACATCCGGTTGGGGCCGCTCGCAGCATCAGCCAAATGCGCTATTCCCGGCTGCGGGCGTCAGACCATGAAGGCAGCCCGTCAAGGCCTCGCCCCTCACCACTGTAGGCGCCACGTTGAGCACCGGCAGCGTCATGGGTCCTATTGGCGGCCGAGCTTCAAGGCATCCGAGTTGCGGCCATTCATCACGGCAGCAACCGCGTACGTAGGCCTTCGGGCAGCCAACGATAAGTTCATCGCCGCCGCGATTGCGGACATGGGGCGGGCCCTAGAGGATGCCGGCCCGGTGGAGCTCGCGACGCGTCTCAAAGGGATGTCCGCCACGAAGCGAGCCAAGATCGGACTGGCGCGGCTCCGCGTTGAAGGCGTGCCTCCGCAGCGCATCGTCTCCATCGTCCTCGCTGTCTCTGCCCTGACTAGGACCGACACGACGGCCCCCCGGACGAGGGAGTTTCGGACCGTTCAGATCGCAAAGGCTATTCAGAGACTGGCCTCAGGAACACACCGTATCTGGGAGGTCGAAGATCATCAGGGCCGAAAGCGGCGGACGGAAATGCACGTCTATCCAAAGAGCACCGGGCGTGTCTTGCGGGAGATGGGCCGAATGTTGGAGCCCCCAAGCCTTGAACTGGTCGTGGAGAAGCATGTCGCGGGCGTCCTGGCCCATCGGCAGCGCTACGGGCGGCCCCGCGCGGCGAGCTGATACATGCCCGGAGGAAATCGCAAGGCGCAGCATTCGCACGAGCTATCTGATCGGAATGAAGCAGTGCGTGCATGTCGAGGGTTCGGGGAGGTCATTTTCAACACGCGCCTCACGCCCCCATGACGAAAAGACCCAACATAATGTGGTTCGATCCACTGCTCCGGGCCAAGACGACCGAGCTTTCCGGTGCGGTTCAACGTTTGCGCGATGCGCTGTTGCTGCACGAGGCCAATACCGGGCCGAGGAAGCGAGCGCGAAAAGAGGCGGACATGGAGAAGTTCGGCCTCGCCGTCGAAGCGCTGGCCTGCAACCTAATCCTACTCAGCGCGATCGAGTCCGGCCCCAAACTCGCGGTGCCCCGGTCGCACGGCTTTCTTTGGCGGGGCGATGGTGGCGCCGACCCGGTATACGGCCAACACTTCCTATCCGCATTAGATGGGCTCGCATCGCTTGGCCTGATCACAGAGGAGCAAAGGGGATATAAGCTGTCCGCTAGAATGCGGGTGCCGTCGCTCATTCGACCAAGCGCAACGCTCGCTCAGCATCTTCCGCTGGCACCACCCGAGTGGCGAAGCGTTGAGCAAATCGACGCCCGCGCTCTGATCATATTGAAGGAAGGCAAGGACGATGACGGGCGAGCGGCCACGATTGCCTTCGCGGAGACAGCCAAGACCCGCCAGCTTGCGGTGCAGATGCGGCGCATCAATGAGTTTTTGCGCAGCGCGGATATCGAGGTGACCGGTCAAAACACCGGCCTTTCTTTAGGGAGGGATGGCCAAGTCATCGCGCCCTATCGCCGCTCTCTTCGGCGTATCTTCAATAACGACAATTGGCAGCACGGAGGCAGGCTCGCTGGCGGTTTCTGGATGGGCATGGAACGAGCCGAGCGGTTTGAGCGCATTCGGATTAATGGCGAGCGAATTGCCGATGTCGATTACAGGCAGCTCTTTCCGCGCCTCGCATACGTAAGGGCGGGACAGCCGCAGCCGGAAGGTGACATATATGATGTAGCCGGTGACGGCTCCGGGCGTGATGGCTGGAAACGGCTGATGAACGCGATGTTGTTTTCGGACGGTCCGTTGCGGAACTGGCCGGAGGACACGCTTCAGCACTTTCCCTCGGGCACGAAGCTCCGGCACGCAATCAAGATGTTAGCCGCGCGCCATGCGTCTATCGCTCATTTGTTCGGCACCGGGCTGGGCTTTCAGTTGATGCGCATCGAAAGCGACATGCTGATCGGGATCATCACGCATCTCGCGAGCATTGGGGTCACCGCTCTTCCGCTCCATGACGCGGTGCTGGTCGCGGAATCGAAGGCCTACGTTGCGGAGGACGCGATGCAGGCTGCTTTCACCACGGCTACGGGATCTTCCTGCGCGATTGTCTCCATAGATTTTTTGCCCGCGATACCAGATACTTAGAGCAAAATTAACCCTTATGCCTCCGCTAATGGAGGAGGAAGCTATGGGGGGGAAACTCGGAGGGTTAGAGCTTAGAGGGTCCGTCTCAGGGGGCCTGTAAGGGCTGCCTTCAAGTTGGGGGAGTGATACCACCCCTCCTCCATTGTCACCCCTAGTGCGGCCTCTAAGGGTCACCCTTCACCAACCCTGAAGGGTCACCTCCAAGCTCGGGTGAGTGACCACCACCCCTCCTACATGGCCCCCTCAAAGGACAGCCCCTAAGACTAACCGTTTGGTCTCCTCCATAGGGCCGAACCATGTGCGCGGACCAAGGCGGTCTCAGTTTAACCCCTGACGCAGCTTCCTGATGATCGCGCGGAGGTCATCGATATACTCCTCGATGATGCGTCGAGCCTCCTCCATGCGCGTCGGCTTGGGCGTCGAACGTTTCTCGGGCTCAGGCTCACTCATGCCAAAGGCTTGGCAAGAGGACGACAGCGGTCATTGAGCTAAATCAACGGTCCTGTTCGGACTAACCTGAGGTCCGGTGCTAAAAGTGACCTGCCTGTCACCGGACGAGATTCAGGCCTGACCCCGGGTCCTCTTGTGGGGGACAAGCAACCGGTCAGGGGTCGTCTTCAAGGCACGAGCCAGGCGGGCCAGGACGATGATGGTGCAGTTACGGGTGCCCCGCTCCACCTGACTGACGTAGGTCCGATCAAGCCCCGCCTCTAGGGCCAAATCCTCTTGGGACAGCCCCAGTCCCTTACGAGCCTTCCGCACGGCCGCCGCCACCACGTCAACGATGCCTGTCTCGTCGTCCATCCGTGGGAGAAGGCCGTCATGATGACTCCCGGTCTACGGACTATGAGTCCCATTTTTCCGTTGAGACGTGATGACTATCGTCTACTATTGCGACCGCCTTTCAGGAGGGAATGCAGTATGGCCAACACAGAAGCCGCCGCATCTCGCACCCGCGAGTCCGAGCCCATCAGGGACCTATTTGACATCCTTAGCATCGGTGCGACGCTATGGGGCTTTGTCGCGCTGAGCGTCTGGGCCGAATACGAGGGGATGACAGCGCTGGGTGTCCCGGAGACGCCTCGGATATCCCTCGCGGGCGTCAGCGCCATCGCCCTATTCATCTACGCGGGGGAGCGCCTCAAGAAGGACCCGCGAGTGCAGCGATTCGTTGAGCGAATTCGTTATGTTGTGATCTTAGCTGCCGCCGCCCTGCTCGGGGCCTATCTTCACGCGAACCACAAAGACGAATCATATGAGAGTGCCCTGCGTGATGGCGCTGTGCTAGCTTGCTCAAAGATGGCGGCTTGCAAGGCGGCAGCAACCGAATATGCGAACACTCGCTAGCTAAATTGTCTGGTTGCGCAAGGCGGGACGTCTCGGGAGATCGCCTGTGGACCCGGGCCATGCAGACGAGAGAAGATCAGTTTGCGGGACAATCGGGGCAAGCGCCGCGTCAACGGATAAAACCGAAACCGACGTGCCTATCGCCTACGCCATGGCTGACTGGTCGGAGATGCCTTTCGAGCGCCCGTGTAATGGACCTGCGACTTTAAACGCATGGAGATAATCCGGGCTGAAGTCGGCCACCGTTTCGAGCTCCTTTCGTCGAAGCAGCGACACCGTGTGGCCCCGCCATTCAATGAGGTTCATCCGCCTCAACTCTTGGATTGTCCGATTGATGTGAACGGTCGAGAGACCACAGGCCTCAGCGAAGTCCTGTTGCGTGAACGGGAGACGAAAGCTGCCATCTTCCAGTAAACCCACCACCTCGAGACGGGTGGCAAGCTCGCATAAAAGATGGGCGACTCTCGGAAGTGCTCTCCTCGAGCCGAGATTTTCGACCCATTCGCGGTGGATCGCTGCATGGACAAGAGTCTCGCGCCACAAGGCATTGGTTAGGCCCGGAAAGTCGATGAGCATCGGCCGGAGGTGCGAATGCGGTATGAATGCCAGGGTGGAGGTGCCCACGCTGCAAAGCTCGTGATCCATAACAGGCAGATGCAAGGTGTGAAGATCAGGCATATCGCCGGGAAGGTAGAAGGACGATATCTGGTTGCGCTCGCGCACAACCCTTTGACGTATCAGGCAGCCGCTCATCACCACGGCGCATTGAACAGGCGTGTCCCCTTGCCGAAGGACGATATCCCGGTTTTTGAACGTCCGACTCGTATGAGGCATGCTTCGGAGCCTCGCCTGATCCTGCTCGGTCAAGCCGGCACCGGCCAGCAAACGCGCAATTAGCACTTGGTGCGGCATCGACCGCTCCCTTCCTTTGCAGGCGGGAGCGCAACGGGTCTCTCTGCCACCGGCGCCTACGGGCTAAGCCTCGGCCGGTGATGTGGTATCAACGCAGAAAGCGGCACTAGTTTCAACGTAAAACACCGCTGGAAGGTTCATCGCCTTTCCCCGAGCGGATTTAGGAACTTGGTCGTAACGACATTGGTTGCCTCCGCTGCCCGGAGGTTCTGTCATGGCCCGCTACTACTTCGATACCCGCGACAATGACGACTTCATCCCTGACGTTGAGGGGGTGGAAATCGCCACCTTTGAACAGGTCAAGATTGCGGCGTCCGAAGCCATGGCAGATTTCGCCAAGGACGTGTTACCGGGTTCGGTGGTCCGTATCTTGATGATTGAAGTCCGAGACGACTTGCGCTCTATTCTCCGCGTAGTGCTTCGCTTCGAGATTGAACACGTTGCCGCGCATTGAGGCGTCCTCGCTGGCAGTCTCCGCACTCCTTCTTATGAAGTGGCGTCGGTCCGAATTTCCGATTTGGGGCGGGGTTGCGGTCCCACTCGTGTTCGCAGGCCCTTATGGCTTGTCAGACAGCGATGACTTATGAGACATCGATGGACGGGAACTTTGCGATGGCGTTCGCCTTTGCCTTAATGGTGACGTCCCCATAGCCCTCCGAGACATTACGCGGAGCATGCCCCTGAATGGCATCCAGAACGCGCATCTCGACGCCCTGATCAATGCCCACAGTCTTGAAGCGATGGCGCCAGCCGTGGCTTGGATCAACGTTCTTGTCCTTCACCACCTCACGCACGAACTCATTGACCTTGTTACGCGCCGTCTTCACCGCGTTGCGCACGCCTAACTCGCCGGCCTTGGGGTCAATGAACAGATAGCCGCCCTTCACCTTCTCAAAGAACGCCAAGAAGCCTTCCTCGATGACTTGCCGATGGAGCACGACATCACGCGCTTCGTCCGTTTTCACCGGCCCGGCCTCGGGCGTCACATGCAGCACCCAGAGCTTCCCCTCGCGCCGAACGTCCTCCTTGCGAAGCTGGATCATCTCGCCCACGCGGGCGCCCGTGAAGGCGCATAGCCACGGCACCCACCGCTTGGCCGCTGCCAGCTTAGGGGCTTCCCGGCCGGGCACGAACTCGCGGGCATGCTTCAGGATTGCAATAGCCTCGGAATCATAGAACCCTTTTGGCCTGAGCTTGCGCGACTTGCCGACCTTGATGGTGATCCCTTCGGCCGGATTGCTGGACAGCCGGCGATTGACCACGGCCCAGCCAAACACGGTCTTCATCCCCGCAAGGTCACTGTCCTTCACGGTCTTGGGGCTCACGCCGCTCTGCACGCGGTAGTCCTTGAAGCGAACGATGTCCTCGGGCGTCACCCGGCTCGCCGTGTCGTGCTTCAGGAATGTCACCAGTCGCGCCATCGAGTTGCGATAGCTTTCATAGGTGCTCTGCTTGCGACCGGCCCGCTTGGCTTCCTTCCACCAGTCCTCGACCAGCCCGGTGAGGGAATGCTTGGGGGTTCCGCGCTTCAGCTTCTCTTTTGGCGCACCTTCAGGCGGCTGCCAGTCCGGGAAGCGGGCGGCCTTGGGGTCCGACGAATAATCCCCTCCCGCATTGCGCTGACGGCTCATGAAGGCGTCTCGCAGAGCCATCCAAAAAGCGACAAGCAACATGGCGCGCGATTCGCTGTCCACGCGGCGAATGCCCTTGGTCAGCAAGAGGCGGTCCACAATAGGGCCAAGCGGCTTCTCCAAGTGCTTGGGGTCGCCATCCTTGCCGACCTTCTCCCACATCGCGACAACGGCCGCCCATTGCACTTCCTGCTCGTCCTGGCTGTCGGTATCCGGCGCCCAGCCAACTCCGGGCGTGTGCACCATGGCGACACTCCGGGCGCGGCTCTCGCTGTCCGCCCAAACGCGATAGAGTTCGCCCGCCAAGGCCGTCGCCTGTCGGTGGCTCAGATGCACGGGGGCATCATTGCGGAGAGCTTGCCAGACGCCCTCCAGATAGGCCGCCGCAATGGCGTTAAGCGTCTTGGCCTCACTGGGATCGGCAGTGCGGAGGGAGAAACGAATGGCTTGGGTGCTCTCGCTGGGCGTCACGAAAACGAAGCTATCGCCCAGCGGGATTGCGAGTTCGACACCGATTACTTTGCGGCGGACATCAGCGGGGATGCGCTGAGCGAACCACTTGTTTTGAGACCCGTCCCGGCGCATCGGCCGAACAACCCTGAACAGCAATGTTACACCCCATTGTTACACAGTCGGGGCCAACGCAACACTCTGATCGGGCTTATCTATCTGGATTTGTTTGGCATGCAGAAAAGTATGGTGCCCAGGAAAGGATTGGACCTGGACACAGGTTGATCGTTGAAATCGCTTGGGATTTCTCGCCGTCAATGAGCGGTTGTGTACCAGTCGTGTGTCCGACCCGCAATGGCGGTTGTGGTACGAAGACTGGGGAGTTCAATCGTCTCCGGCGAGCAGTTTTGGAGGTGTCGGAGGGACGACCGAACGCAGGTACGCCTCCACCTCGTCTGCGATCTGCTGGGCGTTTTCGGCCCTCGGCTGTAACTGGTCGAAGCCCGGCCGCCCGGGGTGCAGCACGTCCCAACGCGGCTTCATGCCAGCATGTCGCCCCTTGCCCGGCGGATGGTTGCCAAACCCGTCAACCAGCGTGTTCCAGACAGGCGAGAACTTGGCGATAAGCAGCGCCTCCGCGAGCCCGATCCACTGTTCTTCAACTACCAACAAGCGACAGGCGAAGTGCTCGATGTTCAAGTTGTCTACGCCTCGGACGCTCCTCGCATGTTCGCGCACCCTTTTGCAGAGTGCTTCGCCAGGCTCGCTGTCCAGCCCGCCACCCCCCTTCCGGCCGCCAGCAGGATCGGCCTTCCCGATGTAGATCGGCACCGTCAACTCACCCTTTGAATTGGCGGCGGCAATCGCTGCGTAGGCTAGGAAATCGCCGAAATAGTAGATCGCGTAGATGCCAGCCCCATCGAACCTCGGAACATCGCCGAGTGGACGAGGCTTGCGCTCTAAAAGCGCCTCCGCGACGCTTGCGGCGAGATTTCGCTTGTCCAGTGGATTGTAAGGGGTGAACTCGCTCACGCCCGGCCCGCCGCTCTGACCTGTCTGAGCATGTCGGCCTGCAACAGCTTTTCAGCGACGCTAGCGGCCACTATTCGAGCCAGAGCCACTGGGACCGCGTTACCCAGTTGCCGCATGATCTCGCTCCACGCACCATGAAACACGTAACCATCGGGAAACGTTTGCAGTCGTGCGGCCTCTCGGGCGGTGAAGTAGCGCACCGTCCCGTCGTCCCTTACCATCATGTTCTCGCCGCCCGGCACACCGTGAACGCCGGACTTCAGAGTTTTCGCAGGCAAATCGAGAGGGCTGCCTGTGTGACCGGGATACGAGCGTGCTCCCGACTGGTAGCGATGGTTGTGGTAGCGCGCTTCTCCTCGAAGACGCTCCGGGTCGGGCAAGCCCTGAATGGCATCGCGCACGGTGACCCAAGGAGCGCGTACCACATTGGCGCGTAGGTTTAGCTGTCGCTGCTCCTCGATCCGTCCAGCAAGCGACGGCGGCATGGGGGGCCGGGCTTTGCGGCCAATGCGATGACGCTCCCAGTAGTCCTGGGTCACCCATTGATCGACCATCAGCGCATCAGCCGAGTGCGTTTCTTTGGGAAAGGACCATTTGACATCTTGGTCCTCGCGAAATCCGACGATGAACACGCGCTCTCGTCGCTGGGGCACTCCGAAGTTCGCGGCGTTCGCGAGCGTCGCAACGACGTTGTAGCTCAGTCCGGTCCGCCGGCCCGAGGTCTTCTGTCGCTGCAGGCGCTTCAGGTGATCGGCCCACTCTTCGTCGCGCTTCCGGGCGACCTCGGGGAACTCGAACTGAAGAAGGATGTACTGAAAATAATTGGCGAATGTGGGCCGGGTCAGGCCCTTCACATTCTCGACTATGAACGCTCGGGGCTGCAGTCTCCGAACAACATCCACCATCGTGGGGAACATGTCCCGATCGTCATCGTGTGCGCGATGCTTGCCGCCCATTGAGAACGGCTGACAGGGAGGTCCGCCAGCAACCAGATCAATGCCGACCGGGAGAGTGCCGAGATCAAATGACCGCACATCGCCAGCGAAGAGCGGCCAACCCTTCACAAGGGGGTAGCCGCGTTGACCGTTCTCCCTAATCGTGTCGCAAGCCCAGCGGTCCCATTCCACCACGGCCAGCGCCTCGAACCCCGCCAACGCGATGCCCATTCCGAGCCCGCCTGCGCCAGCGAACAGTTCAACCGCCTTGAGCATGCTTCCCCCCACCCCTCAAGCAAGGAAGGCATGGATACGTCCGGCGAGCTTTTCTTCGTCACGAAGTTCGCACTCCCAGATCACCATCGCCTCCCAATTCAACTTCTTCAAATCACACTGCACTTGCCGGTCTCTCTCCCGGTTCCTCTCCAGCTTGGGTTGCCAGAACTCCAGCCGAGACTTCGGCATCCGGGCCAGCTTGCAGGCCGAATGCATGTGCCAAAAACAACCATGCACGAAGATCACCTTCCGGCGCGACGCGAAGACCAAATCGGGCTTACCTGGCAAGTTCGTCCGATGAAGCCGGTAGCGATACCCGAGCCCGTGAATGAGCCGCCTGACGCGCCACTCCACGGCGGTATTCTTGTTCTTGACGCGCGACATGCGCTCGCTGCGCCCTGCCGGTGTCAGTGTGTCCATGCCTCACCAACCGCAAATCACCCTACGAGGATACAGGAGCACCATCGGGCTGCAAAGCCTTGTGGACTGCTGTACCCAGCTCAACGGACCTGAGCGACGTGGCGGCCCTTGCCGAGCTTGTCCATTCGCTTCAGTCGGCCCTCCTGCATCAGCAAGCCGAGTACGCTCCAGCTCAGATAGTCCTTGCTTCCTCCCCCGTAGTTACTGTGCAAACCCAGCGCGTGGCATGCTTCGGAATTGGTGATCCCCTTGGAGTTTGCTTGAGCAAGTTCCAGAACTGCACCCTTGAGGAGCGTCAGTCCAAGCTGAGCCTTTTCAGGCGCTCCCATTGGCACCGTAAGGTTTGGCCTGCTCTTTCCGTTCCGCCCCGAAGGCAGAACAGAATTGGTTAGCAGCCCGCCAGAGGCTTCCGTTCCGAGCGCCGCAATCAGCTCCGCTTCGATCCGAAGCGCCTGCGTCTCTGACAAATCCTCGCTGATCAACGTCACCAAGACATCTTGATCGGCCCCCTTGATCTCCGCGACGCGCCTCCCTTTGAGCGTGTCATCTGGATACAGCAGATGGTCCCAGGCACGGGTGCCAACGCCCTTGCCGACGTAGAACGGCTTGGCCGGTGACGTTCGCGGGTCCTTCAACATGTACACGTAGTACGCCCCCGAAATCGACATCGCGGTATTCCCCCTGTCACTGGCGCTCTGACATTTACCGAATGACGACGCGCCCCGGGCAACCTGGAGTACCCGGCAGCAAGTCGCAATCGCCATCACGCCGGATGCTGACCCACAAGATGTTGACGTCTCCGATTAGGTTGCACTTCTCCCCCTAGAACGCCTCGTCGCACCACTATTAGTGCCACGGGTGGGCTGGTGGGTCCCCCCTCAGAGGTCTTCGTTGGCTGCTCTCACAGGCCGCCGTTCGGGACGGGGTCTCTGGGTGGGGCTCTGCATCCCCGAACATGCGAGAACAGAACGACATGAACATCATCATTCGCGAGCCTGTCGCGTCTCCGCAGGCAAATCGAGTTCGCACCCTGGCGATCCGGGACATCCTGGCGCGTAAGCACTGGCAGGTGCGCACCAAGTTAGATCAGGCGACGGTGAGCCGGTACGTGACCATCTTCCGCTCCGGTGGCCAAATGCCCCCGATCACGGTCGCGAACGTCGGAGGCACTCTTCTGCTTGTAGATGGCTGGCACAGGCTGCAAGCCTTGAAGGGCATCGGCGCTGCGACGGTCGAAGCCGAAGTCTTCGAGGCAACCGAGGACGAAGCGCAATGGGCGGCGGCGCGAGCGAACCTAATGCACGGGCTTCCCCTCAAAAAATCGGAGTTACTGAACGTCTTCCGTGCCTACATCAGCTCTAACCTTCACAGGAAACGCCGAGGCTACAAGTCGTATCGCGAGATTGCAGAGGACCTTGAGAACTCAGTGGCACACACGACCATTAGAAACTGGATGCGCGTACACTACCCCGCAATCTACCGAGCTATGGGCGATGGCCCCGACCCAGCTAACTGCAAGAACAACAACGGCCCTCATTGGGGATACGGTCAAACGCCTCTGGAACACGCAAAGGAAAGCCTGGATACGGCCCTCAACGAAGCGCGATCAATGCGGCCAGAGGACCGGTCACGACTGCTCGTCCATGCACGAGCGGTGCTGGCGAAGATGGAACAGACAGGCCCATGGAGCGCCCTTGAGCAAGAACAAGAAAACACTGACTTCTGAAGGAGTTAGCGTGAGTTCTGTTCAGATTGAACACTCCATTGAACAATCTACACGCCATCCCCTTTGCAGCGCAGCGTTTTTGGGTGCGGACCCCTGGTCTCGGGGAGCCGGAGCCGTCGATTGGGAGGTGGTTCGGGCTGCGTTCCGACCCTGGCGTCCGGTTGCGGTCTTCAGAACAGCACGCTCGAAAGCCCCGGATTTTTAGCAGAAAACTGTGAAGGCCACATCGAGCGGCTTTCTGTGGCCCAGTTCCCCCGTGCCGGGCTCGACTTGACGCTCACCCGTGCTGGAAGGAACTGGACGGGTCGCTCGAATGGGCGACGCCCGCGCTCGTTTCAGCAGATAGAAGGGGCACGTTGGTGTCCGCATGGGTATGCCCGTGCGGACAATTCCAGAGCACCTAAAAATGTGTCCGCTAGGGTTGACTTCGGTCAACGGACATGAGAGGCAACGGACGACACCCTAGCGGACAACAGAGGCGATCCATGGCTACGATCTTCTACGCGCGAGTTTCCACCACCGACCAGACCGTCGAGCATCAGCGGATCGGAGCGGAGGCGGCGGGCTTCAAGATCGACCGCGTCGTCGCGGACCATGGCGTCTCGGGGGTCAGCACTCGCCTCGCAGAACGTCCTGAGGGCAAGCGCCTTTTCGACATTCTCCGCAGCGGAGACACTCTCGTCGTGCGCTGGATCGACCGCCTCGGGCGCAACTACGGTGACGTTTGCGACGCCATCAGGGAGTTCATGCGGCGCGGCGTTGTGATCCGCACGGTGATCAACGGGCTCACCTTCGACGGCGCAACCAAGGACCCGATGCAGCAAGCCGTCCGAGACGCGCTCATTGCGTTCATGGCTGCCACCGCACAGGCCAATGCCGAAGCCATCAAAGAAGCGCAGCGCGGGGGCATCGCACTCGCCAAGGCAACGGCGGGCGAGATGAAGTATCGAGGGCGGAAGCCAACCTTCGACAAGGATCAGCTCGAAGTGGTCCGCAACATGTTGGAGCAGTCGGCAGGCGTCGGGCAGATCGCCGCAGCGACAGGATTGAGCCGACAGACGATCTACCGCATCAAGGAAGACCCGGCCGGAGCCGAGGGGGCATTGGCAAGCTGGGCCCGGACCTGAGCCGGCTGTAACGGTCACTATGATCGCGTTCTTCCGGCACAATCAGTGTTTTTCGGTGCATCCCGAACTCCCTCGGATAGCCCCCACCCGGAGGCAGAGGTATGGTTGCACAATCGGGGGCACCGAATGACGGATGAATTGGTTGGCCAGTGGGTTGGCGACCTGCGAGGCACGGACATCGGCAACGTCTACGTAGTCGTGCTCGATGACGCAGGAAGCAAACAGATCGACGCCACGGTCAACGTGGCTGGGCAGATCACCAAACTGACGGGACACATCAAGACCGAGAACGGGATCGTTCAAGCGGAACTCAAGCAGCAGCCAACAAGGCAAGATGAAGACCAGGAACTCGGGACAGGCAAGATCATCTTCGACACCATTAGCTCGAACTCGTTGACTGGCCGTTGGTCCACCTCGAATGGCCATGCTGGACCGATCAGGCTTGGACGCTGGGACGCAGGGCAGTCCGCCGCGTCACCAGAACCCCCGGCAGCAACACCGCCAGAGGTGCAAGCAATCAAGCCGATCGAGATCGTGGCGCGAGAGGGACGCCTTCCTAACCTTTCGATCTACCGTTCCGAGCTGGAGATCATTGTCACCAAGATGAAGGCACTCGTTGGAGGGCCTAATGACGTGGTGGTGGCGGCGATGGTGGATGGTCGACAGATACGTCAATTCTCGAAGGACTTCTTCGCGAGAAGCGACCTTCCCCAGTTCATTACGAACATCAACCTGAGCCTCAACGACGGTCGGCAGCCCATCACGAGCGTCATGATCGTGAACCTCACAGACAAGATCGACAGCACCTTTTTCGTCCAGTCGGACAACGCGATTTGGGTGAGTGGCAGCTTTTCGGAGCTGGAGGACCTGTTTCGCCGTTACACCAATCCCGCCTTCGTAGCAGTGCAGCGCCATGGATTGAATGCCAACAACATCGTTCTGTTGGCCGCAATCGCACTACTTCCGGACTTGCCCTTGATCTCGCGCTTTGTTGTCCTTGGCGTCACCTTCTTGTTGGTGAGCGGCATCGCCTATCTTCACCGATGGCTTACATCCACTAAAATCTACCTTGATACGGAACTGGCACGGGGGTTTCTGTCGAAGGTCGCGCCATCCCTGGCCTCCGCCCTCTCTGCAGCAACCATTCTTGGGCTCATTGCTTGGGTGTACAACACCGCTACGCTACCCAACCTGCAACGCCTTCTCGGCCTCCATTGACGCAAGTGCCGCTCTGGCGCGAGCCAACTGACCGCATCATCCCAGCAACGATTTCACGCCGCCTTCGGTCGTCAAGCGGACAGTTCGTAACACGGCAGCTTGCAGATCTCGGCGTACAGGCCGGCCGGATCGCCATACACACGTTCGTCAACGCCCTCGCCAGCGTGGCCCGTGATCATCCGCCGCTTCTCGGGGTCCAGTCGATAGCTCCGACACTGCGTAATGAAACGGTGCCGCCAGCCATGGTTTGGCGCGACGCGCTCGTCAGGGACAATGGCCCGCGCGAACTCCGCAAGCCGGTTCTTCAATGCCCGCAGCTTGCCCCGTACTTCCGTCTCCTTGGTTACAGTCAGGAACAGATAGCCCTTGGCAGAGGACGTGACGAACTCGATGAAGCCCAGCTCGATGAGATGGGGATGCAGCGGCACCTCGCGCGTTTCCTTGTTCTTCACCGGGCCAGCCTCAGGCGTGATCATTGCCACGTAGTGTTCGCCCTCGCGGCGAATGTCGTCGCGCCGGAGCTGCGCCATCTCGCCGATCCGGGCCCCACTGTAAGCGCACAGCCAAGGGAGCCATCGCTTCGCCGAGACCGTCTTTGCGTGCTCTTGTGCGGCCCCGCTGTAGCCTAGAGCGGCCTTCAGGATTGCCCTGGCCTCATCGTCCGTGAACCCTTTGCCTCGCTCGCGGACCTTCTTCCCGATCTTCAGGGTGACGCCATGAGCCGGATTGCTTGGCAGCTTGTGGTTTCGGACGCCCCAGCCAAACACCGACTTCATGGCCGAAAGGTCTACGTCCTTCACAGTCTTCGGGGAGCGACCATCCACAAGCCGCTTATCCTTCCAAGCGACGACATCGTGAGGGGTAATCCGGGCGGCGTCATCGTGCCCCACGAAGGCGGCGAAGCGCGTGAGCACGGACTTGTACTCGCTAATGGTCTTCTCGGTGACGCCAGCCGCCCGGCTCTCCAACTCCCAACCAGCAAACAGCGTGGCCACCGCCAACCGTCCCTGACCACTCGGAGCGGCGTTGGCTTTCCATTCAGGAAACCTCGCTTCGACGAGGTCCGGCCCGTAGTCGCCTCTGCCTCTGCGCTCCAACAGCGCAGTAGCGTCCTTGAACGCCCCATGCAGGGCAGTAGACAACCGGGCCCAACTGTCATCGTCGATGTGCAGGGCCTTCCGCTGGAGCAGCTCGGCAACGTAGGGGGCCATCTCACGTTTCGCCGTGTCAGCGTCCCACTTGAGGGCTGCTCGGTGGAGCATGTTCCAGAGCGTTGCCCGGCCGGGATCGTTCTCCCAAGTCTTCTTGGCGTGGCGGTAGGCCTCGCCCGCCAGTGCAACGACCTCTCGATGAGTAAGGCGGCGAGGGGCCTCGCGCATCGAGCGCCAGACATCATCAAGGTAGGCAAGTGCCTTGGCCTGCCGTGCCTTGGCCTCCCGAGGGTCGTGGGTGCGCAGCGACACCTTGACCTTGCAGTCCGGGCCAACCCGAACTGTAGCGGTCTTGTCTCCAACGGGGATGCGCAGCACCAAGCCCATCGCCTTATCAGTCAGATCGGCGGGGACGCGCTTTCGGAGGTAATGAACGGAGGAGCCGTCGCGGCGGATAGGAGAGGCCATTCGCAGAAGCATGTGTGTACCGTCTCTGTGTACCAGTAGAGACGGTCGATCACCCTTGAGTATCAGGGACTTCAGCGAAATCAACCACATCGCGGAGCGATGGTGCCCAGGAAAGGACTCGAACCTTCACGGCCGTTAAGCCACTGGCACCTGAAGCCAGCGCGTCTACCAATTCCACCACCTGGGCATGCCGGTTAGGCACGGAGGTGGTTACTACGGTTCGGTGACGCGGTTGTCAATTCATGCTTGAACCCTGCTTCGGGATGCGGATTGCGCATCGCAAACCGGCTCGATACAAGCCTGATAACACGCACTCTCCCGCAGGAATGGACCCCAGGAATGGATCCCATGGCATCGAATCTGGAAACGCTCGTCACGGTTTTCGGCGGATCGGGGTTTTTGGGCCGGAATGTGGTCCGCGCGCTGTGCCGGCGGGATTACCGGGTCCGCGTCGCGGTGCGGCGGCCGGAGTTGGCCGGATACCTCCAGCCCTCCGGCAAGGTCGGGCAGGTCCACATTGTGCAGGCCAATCTGCGCTATCCGGCCTCGGTCGAGGCGGCACTGCGTGATTCGGATGTCGTGATCAATCTGGTCGGTATCCTCACCGAGGGCGGCGCCCAGAGCTTCGACGCCGTCCAGGCCAAAGGCGCCGAGATCGTCGCCAAGGCGGCCGCGGCCGCGGGGGCACGCCTGATCCATGTCTCGGCGATCGGCGCCGACGCGGAATCGCCCTCGCGCTACGCCCGGGCCAAAGCGGCCGGCGAAGCCGCGGTCCTAGCCGCGGTGCCGTCGGCGACGATCTTCCGCCCCTCCGTGATGTTCGGCCCCGAGGACCAGTTCACCAACCGCTTTGCCGCGCTGGCGCGGATGTCGCCGGTGCTGCCGCTGATCGGCGCCGAAACGAAGATGCAGCCGGTCTATGTCGGCGACGTCGCCACCGCGATCGCGGATGCCGTCGACGGCAAGGCCAAGGCGGGCGCGACCTACGAGCTGGGCGGGCCGGAAGTGCTGACCATGCGCGAGATCATCGAGGCCATCGTCGAGATCGCCGACCGCAAGCCGATGCTGGTGCCGCTGCCGTTCGGCCTTGCCCGCTTCCAGGCCAATTTCCTGCAATTCGCGCCGGGCGCGCTGAAGCTGACGCCGGACCAGGTGACGCTGCTCGCGCGCGACAATGTCGTGTCGGATGCGGCGAAGGCTGCCGGCCTGACGCTGGAAGGCCTCGGCATCACGCCCGACTCGCTTGAAGCGATCGCTCCGCAATATCTCTGGCGTTTCCGTGCCGCCGGGCAGTTCCAGCGCAAGAGCGTGTAAGCGTTTCGAGCCCCGCTTAAGCCGCGGGCTCGGTCAACCTCGCCCGCTTGCGGGAGAGGTCGGCGCGTAGCGCCGGGTGAGGGCTTTCTCCTCTTGGGGAGTCTCTCTGCGGAGACACCCCCACCCCAACCCTCCCCCGCAAGCGGGAGAGGGGGCGCAGCATTGCCGGAGTAGGCTTCAAAACTTCAGCAGCGCACTACCGCCCCAGCGCCAGCGCGATCAGGCCGAGCGTGCCGACGATTACGCGCCACCAGGCGAACACCACGAAGCCGTGGCGGGTGACGTATTCCAGGAACGTCTTCACCACGATGATCGCGGTGACGAACGACACCACGAAGCCGATCGCGACGATGCCCATGTGGTCCATCGTCATCTCGGAGCGGTTCTTGTAGAAATCGTAGGCGAACGCGCCGATCATGGTGGGGATGGCGAGGAAGAACGAGAACTCCGCCGCCGCGCGCTTGTCGGCCCCCAGGAACATCGCCGCGACGATGCTGGCACCGGAGCGCGACACGCCCGGGATCATCGCGATGCACTGCGCGATGCCGATATAAAGATACATCAGTAGCGGAAACCGGGTGGCGTCGTGCTCGCGCGCCTTGAGATCGAGCTTGTCGACCCAGAGCAGGATGGCGCCGCCGACGATCAGCGAGAAGCACACCACCCACGGATTGAACAGCATGCTCTTGATGTACTTGCCGGCGACGAGACCGACGACGACAGCGGGCAGGAACGCCACCAGCACGCCGATCACGAAGCGTCGCGCATAGGCGTCGCCCGTGAACATGCCGATCGCGACATCCCACAATTTCTTGAAGTACAACACGACGATCGCGAGGATCGCGCCGAGCTGGATCAGGACCGTAAACGAATCCCAGAACGCGCCCTCGCCGAGATGGAAGAAGCGCTCCGCAAGCAGCAAATGGCCGGTCGAGGACACGGGAAGGAACTCGGTCACACCCTCGATGATGCCGAGGATCACTGCCCGGATTGCATCTGACATATTTACGGTCCATTTCGGCTGGAAAAGCGGGGCTCTTCTCGCCCATCCGCTCCCGTGCTGCAATCGCAAAATGCGGCCTCGCGCCCTTGCTTCGCGGTTTTGAATGACTAGTGTGGCGCCGCACAAACATTGATGGATTCTTAAGCACCATCACATAGTCAAAGGCTTCATGTTTACGCTGTTTCATCATCCGTTCTGCCCGCATTCGCGGTTCATCCGCCTGATCGCGGGAGAATACGGGCTTGAGCTGAAGCTGATCGAAGAGCGCAGCTGGGAGCGGCGCGAAGCATTTCTGCTGCTCAATGCGGCGGGCACGACGCCCGTCCTGGTGGACGACGAGCAGCCGCCGATCCCGGGCGCGGCGATCGTCGCCGAATATGTCGACGAAGCCTATGGCTCCGAGATGGGACTGAAGCGCCTGATGCCGGACACGATCGGCGAGCGCGTCGAGGTCCGCCGGCTGATGGCCTGGTTCAACGAAAAGTTCTTCGAGGAAGTCTCCCACCCGCTCGTCACCGAGCGCATCTACAAGCGCTTCATGAGCGAGGACAACGGCGGCGGCCCGCCGTCGGCCGACGTGATGCGCGCCGCCAAGGCCAACGTGCGCTATCATCTGGCCTATATCGGCTGGCTGGCGCAGACGCGTAATTTCCTCGCGGGCGACCGGCTCAGCTACGCGGATCTCGCCGCCGCGGCGCACCTCTCGGCGATCGACTATCTGGGCGACGTGCCATGGAGCGAGGACGACGCGGCAAAGGCGTGGTACGCGCGGGTGAAATCCCGCCCGTCGTTCCGTCCGCTCTTGAGCGAATGGCTGGCGGGCGTGCCGGCGTCGCGGACCTACGTGGACCTCGACTTCTGAACTCCGATCCGACCGAACTGAAGACGGCGCTGGCAAACGAGGCACGCGCGCTCGGCTTCGACTGCATCGGCATCACAGAGCCCGGCACGATCGAAAGCGCCGGAAAGCATTTTCTCGAATTCATCGCATCCGGCGGTCATGGCGACATGGACTGGCTCGCCGCGCAGCCGGAGCGCCGGGTCGATCCGCGCGGGCTGTGGCAGGACGTGCGCAGCGTCATCATGCTCGGCGTCAATTACGGCCCCGACCAGGATCCGCTCGCGATCCTCGAGCAGCGCACGCGCGCGGCGATCTCGGTCTATGCGCAGGGCGACGACTATCACGACCTCATCAAGAAGCGCCTGAAGACGCTGGCGCGATGGCTGGTCGCGACCGTGCCGTCCGAGGTGAAAGTGTTCGTCGACACGGCGGCGGTGATGGAAAAGCCCCTGGCGCAAGCCGCGCATCTGGGCTGGCAGGGCAAGCACACCAATCTGGTCTCGCGCGAATTCGGCTCATGGCTGTTTCTCGGCGCGATCTACACCACGCTGGAGCTGCCGCGCGACGATTCCGAGATCGATCATTGCGGCTCGTGCCGGGCGTGTCTCGACATCTGTCCGACCGGGGCCTTCCCCGCGCCCTACAAGCTCGATGCGCGGCGCTGCATCTCGTACCTCACCATCGAGAACAAGGGACCGATCCCGCGCGAATTCCGCAAAAGCATCGGCAACCGCATCTATGGCTGCGATGATTGCCTCGCCGTCTGTCCCTGGAACAAGTTCGCGCAGGAGGGCCGCGAGGCCAAGCTCGCCGCACGTGACGCTTTGCGCGCGCCAGGTCTCGCCGAGCTAGCACGGCTCGACGACGCTTCGTTTCGCGCGCTGTTCACGAAATCGCCGGTCAAGCGCATCGGTCGCGAACGCTTTTTGCGCAACGTGCTGATCGCGATCGGCAACTCCGGTGATATCGCACTGGCGGACGAGGCGCGGCGATTGCTGGAGGATGAGAACGCGCTGGTGCGCGGGGCTGCGGTGTGGGCACTGAGGCAGTTGCTGTCGCGGGATGAGTTCGAGGCGATCAAGATGGATGCGATTGCTGGCGAGCGCGACGAAAGCGTGCGTCAGGAGTGGCGCACCGCCTCCTAATCCTCCGCTGTCATGCTCCGCGAAAGCGGGGCATCCAGTACGCCGCGGCCCATCGATTCAATCACTGCTGTCACGGCGTACTGGATCGCCCGGTCAAGCCGGGCGATGACACCGTTGTTGTGGCGACCGCGCACGCTTTCACCACCCTTGATTTCCCCACACGTTCCTTCAATCTCGCGCGTCATGACAAACATGCCTTTCTTCACCCGCGACGGCGATAGATTCCATCCGACGGAAGTCGCCAACGGCCCATGGGATCCGAAATCGCTGCACGGACGCGTCATCATCGGCCTGCTCGGCTTCGCCATCGAGGAGCGGCATTCCGGCCCTGAATTCGTGCCGGCGCGGCTGACCGTCGACATGTTTCGGTTGCCCACCATCGACAAGCCGATCGAGGTGACGACACGGCTGGTGCGCGACGGGATGCGCATCCGCGTCGTGGAAGCGGAGTTTGTCTCCGGCGGCGTCGGCATGGCGCGCGCCTCGTGCCAGCTGTTGCGGCGGACGCAGAATCCGGACGGCAACGTCTGGTCGCCGCCGAACTGGGACGTGCCGAAACCGGCCGACATTCCCAAGCCGACCGATCCCAGGCTCGGCATGAACGGCAAATGGACCACGCGACCGATCGTCGGCCATATGGGCTCGCTCGGGCCACGAAAACTCTGGATGAGCGAGGTGCGCGAGCTGGTCGCGGGCGTGCCGATGACGCCGTTCGTCCATGTCGCCACCGGCGCGGACTTCGCCAGTCCGTTCGCGAACGCCGGCGACAAGGGGCTCGGCTACATCAACAGTGACGTCACGATCTATCTGCACCGCCTGCCGGTGACGAACTGGATCGGCTTCGACGTGGTGAACCACCAGGCCACCGATGGTGTAGCGATCGGCGAATGCTGGCTCTACGACGAGCAGGGTCCGATCGGCACCGCCACGGTCGCGGCGCTGGCGCAGCGCAAGCCGATGATAAATCCGTCGAAGCGGTAATGGACGCAAGAATGACGGCTAACCCAAGTGCCGCTTCATTTCCGGCCGCGCCTTGAGCTCCGCGCCCTGCCTGGCGACGATCTTCGTGATCCGTTCCGGCGCAAACTGCAAATCGACAAACGCCGGCGCGGTGTTCGCGACCTCGTGATAGCTGACGATCCTGCCGTCGCGAAGTGTCATGATCGCCACGCCCTCGAACATCGCCCGCGCGCCATTCGCCTCCGGCAAGGTCGAGCGATAGCTGAACGTGTAGCGCGCATAGAGCGTGGTGCCGTTCGACACCGGTTCGTGCATGTCCCAGCGGAAGTCGGTCGCCGTACGATAGAACCAGTCGTCGATCATCGCTGCGATCTTCTCGCGGCCGGCGAAGGCGCCGTAGAACACGTCGTGATAGACGCCGTCCTCGGTGAAGAGATCAGCGAAGGCTTTTCCGTTGCGTTGTTCGACGGCATCGCAGAAGGCGCGCAGCATGGCGGTGGTGGTCATCGGCGTTTCTCCTTCCCCGTTTTCTGTCATGCCCCGGCTCGACCGGGGCATCCAGTACGCCGCGGCTTCTCGGCTTGAGCACGACCGCCTCTGGAATACTGGATCGCCCGATCAAGTCGGGCGATGACACCGAGTGCCGGGTGGCGATTTCACCCGATCTCGGCCACGGCGGCAAGAATGCGGGCGATGTCCTGCGGGCGCGAGAGGCGGTGATCGCCGTCCTGGATCATGGTCAGCACGACGTCGTCGGCTGGCAGGCGATGGGTCAGCGCGAACGCATGCTGCCAGGGCACGTCAGGATCCTGCGCGCCTTGCAGGATGCGAACGGGACAGCCGAGATCGATGGCGCTGCCGAGCACGAGATGGTTGCGCCCCTCCTCGATCAGATTCCGCGTGATCGGATAGGGCGAGCCGTCGCCATAGTCTGATGGTCTCAGCCAGACGCCTTTGGTCTCGATCTCTTTCTTCACCGCGGCCGGAAAATTCTTCCACATCAGCTCCTCGGTGAAGTCGGGCGCCGGCGCGATCAGCACCACGCCCGCCAGTGAGGCTTTGGCTTGCGGTTTCTCTTGCCGCTTTTTGATTTCGCGCGCGAGCAGGAGCGCCATCCAGCCGCCCATCGACGAGCCGATCAGGACTTGCGGGCCGTCGCAGAATCGCTCGAACACCGCGACGCTTTCCTCAAGCCAGCGCCCGATGGTTCCGTCGGCGAAGTCGCCGCCGGATTCGCCGTGGCCGGAATAATCGAACCGCACCGCGGCGCGGCCGTGATCCCGGGCCCAGTCGTCCAGTGCGACAGCCTTGCTGCCCTGCATGTCCGATTTGAACCCGCCGAGCCAGACCAGTCCCGGCCCTCGACCAGATTGTTGAGTAGATTCTTGACCAAATTCATGGGCCGCGCGGCGGCGCACCGCGATCCGGCGTGCGGACGGGCCCTCGCCCACATCGATGAAGTCGAGCAGGGCATCGGGAATTGCAGGGGTCATGGAACGTTTACTCTGGCTGTGCAGTTTGAGCTGTCCGGACGTGCTCCGCAGCAGCCGGACGTCGGCATTTGCCCTTTGGGACGCTTGCGGAACAGAAGCAAGGTGTCTATGTCGGTCTGCGTGCCCCGCCGTGGCCAAAATGCCTCGCATTTGAGGCTTTTTCGACCACCGCACGAGCGATTGCTTGCCGGCAACCGTATCTTCCTGCAAAATAGCCGCCTCTTTTCATAACTTTGGAGAACCACCCATTCGCCGTCCCAATAAAGCCCCGCCCACTGCCGCCAAAGACGGGCCGCGCATCAATGACGATATTCGCAATGCGCAGATCCAGCTGATCGATCAGACCGGTGACAACAAGGGCACCATCGAGACCGTCGCGGCTATCCGCCTGGCCCAGGAAGCCGGCATGGATCTGGTCGAGATCTCGCCGAACGTCAGCCCTCCCGTCTGCAAGATCATGGACTACGGGAAGTATAAGTATTCCGCGCAGAAAAAAGCCGCCGAAGCCCGCAAGCGGCAGAAGATCGTCGAGATCAAGGAGATCAAGCTCCGCCCGATGATCGACGACCACGATTACGAAGTGAAGATGCGCGCCATGCAGCGGTTCTTCGAAGAGGGCGACAAGGTCAAGATCACCCTGCGCTATCGCGGCCGCGAAATGGCGCACCAGGAGATCGGCACCAAACTGCTCGACAAGATCAAGACCGACGTCGCCGAGCTCGCCAAGGTGGAGCAGGACGCGCGGTTCGAGGGCCGTCAGGTCGTCATGGTTCTGGCGCCGCGCTGACGCCGGTTCTTTAGGCTGAAGAATTCAACGGCCCGTCCGGATCTCCGGCGGGCCGTTTTGTTTTCTTGCCTCTCCGGCTTGCGGGAGAGGCAGCGCAGCGTTCTCTTGGCGACAGTTACGTCCTTGTCGCCTGCCAGCTGCCGCTGCAGCGGTCGCCGGAGATGATGCCGTGCCAGGAGCCGGTCCCGTTCACGCCAGCGAGCCGGCCGCCGCCGCTGGCATGGGACGCCCCGACCGAAACCTGGACCGCGACGGCACCGCTGCGATTGACCTTGCCGGAGACCCGGCCACCGCCCGCGGACGACACCCGACTGCCGGCGACGGTGAAGGGAACGCTGTAGCCGGAGCTGCAATTGCCGCGGGTCGTGGCGAAGGTGACGTTCCAGACGCCGTCATAGCCGCGGATGCGGGCATCGGCAGTCGACGGACACGCGGCAACGGCAAGCACGGCCAACAGCGCCAGGCGGCGCGGACGAGCGAAATCCGTCAAAGACGAAAGCAATTGCGAAAATTGGGGCATTTTGGTCCTGTTCCGGGCGACACGGCTCGGACGCGAGGTTAGCAATTCCGGATAGTCGCCGGCTAGGTTCCACCGGTTCATCGTTGCCAATTCGCCCGTCCTCTGTCATAAGCCCAGCCTTCATTGCCCGGCTGATTAAGGGCTGCCGTGGCGGTGTCCGTGCGGGTTTCGCGCTAGTTCGTAAAACCTGAGCACAATCAACGCTCTAACGAGCATTTTGACGGCCAGCCGCCTTCGCGGGCGGATTTCTATGGCCATTAGGAGAGCCAAATGCCCAAGCTGAAGACCAAATCGGGCGCTAAAAAGCGCTTCAAGGTGACTGCCACCGGCAAAGTGATGTTCGCGCATCGTAGCAAGCGTCACGGCATGATCAAGCGGACGAAGAAGCAGATCCGCCAGCTGCGCGGCACCGCCGTGCTGTTCAAGACCGACGGCGACAACGTCAAGAAGTACTTCTTGCCGAACGCCTGATCGCGTCCACGATCATTGCCACCCGCGCCGCAGCTTTCGCGGCGATCCGAACATCAAGTCATCTTTCGAAGGATTTTTGTCATGGCTCGCGTCAAACGCGGTGTGACCGCCCACGCCAAGCACAAGAAAGTCTACAAGGCCGCCAAGGGTTTCCGTGGCCGCCGCAAGAACACGATCCGCACCGCCAAGCCGGCGGTCGAGAAGGCTCTCGTGTATGCCTTCCGTGATCGCAAGCGCAAGAAGCGGACATTCCGCGCACTCTGGATCCAGCGCATCAACGCTGCCGTGCGTCCGTTCGGCCTGACTTACAGCCGCTTTATCGACGGCATGGCCAAGTCCGGGATCACCGTGGACCGCAAGGTGTTGTCGGATCTCGCGATCAACGAGCCGGCGTCGTTCCAGGCGATCGCCGAGAAGGCCAAGGCCGCTCTGGCGGCCTGAGCTAACGGCCGGCTCCGCCGGCCTTCAGCGCGCGTTGCGAGTAGCGCTGGGCGATCTCCGCCCGGCAGAATGCCGTGAACGACAGATACATGGTGCCGGATTTATTCCGGTACTTCCGGTCGCACACGCGCATCTCGCGTTGGTAAGCCTGTTTCCGCGCCGTGCTGAGGCCGGGCATGAAGTCAGCCTCGCATTTCTTCTCGACGGCGGCGCCGAGCTGAACATCGCCGCTCGCGGTCAATTGGCAATCCTGAAACACCTTCATCGCGCTTTCGCAGCCCTTCTGGGCACCGATGGTGTCGACGACCTCGTCCAGCGTCATGGATTTCTCCATGCAGACCATGGCGCGCGCCGGGGTGCTCGCGATCAAGAGAACGATGGCGAGAGCAGCCAGACCGGATCTTGAGAGCATTGCGAAAGCCTCCTCGTATCCCCCTTGGTGCCAGGCCCCCGCGCGAGGTTCAACCCAGCCGTTCGTCAGCCCAAACTGACCGGCTTTTCGCTTGACGTTACGGCCTTCGGGCGGCGACAACCCAGCCGAATTTGGCAGCAGGGATTTGACCGTGTCCGACCTCGCAACGCTCGAAACATCCATCCTCGACCAGATCGCCGCCGCCGGCGACGAGGCCGCCCTCGAAGCGGTGCGCGTCGCAGCCCTCGGCAAGAAGGGTTCGATCTCGGCGCTTCTTGCCACGCTCGGAAAAATGTCGCCGGACGAACGCAAGACCCAAGGCGCTGCGATCAACCAGGCCAAGGACAAGGTCACCGAGGCGCTGGCCGCGCGGCGCGACGTCTTGAAATCGGCGGCGCTCGACGCGCGGCTTGCGTCGGAAACCATCGACGTCACCCTGCCGCTGCGCGATGCGCCGGCTGAGGCCGGCCGCATCCATCCGCTGAGCCAGGTCTGGGACGAGCTGACCACGATCTTCGCCGACATGGGATTCTCGGTCGCCGAAGGCCCCGATATCGAGACCGACGACTACAACTTCACCAAGCTGAATTTCCCCGAGGGCCATCCCGCGCGCGAGATGCACGACACCTTCTTCTTCCATCCGAAGGAGGACGGCTCCCGCATGCTGTTGCGCACCCACACCTCGCCGGTGCAGGTGCGCACCATGCTGAGCCAGAAGCCGCCGATCCGCGTGATCTGCCCGGGCCGCACCTATCGCATCGATTCGGATGCGACCCACACGCCGCAATTCCACCAGGTCGAAGGCCTCGTCATCGACAAGCACTCCCATCTCGGCCACCTCAAATGGATCCTGCATGAGTTCTGCAAGGCGTTCTTCGAGGTCGATCACATTAACATGCGCTTCCGGCCCTCGTTCTTCCCGTTCACCGAACCGTCGCTGGAAGTCGACATCCAGTGCCGCCGCGACAAGGGCGAGATCCGCTTCGGCGAGGGCGAGGACTGGCTCGAGATTCTCGGCTGCGGCATGGTGCATCCGAACGTGCTGCGTGCTTGCGGCATCGATCCCGACGAGTACCAGGGTTTTGCCTGGGGCATGGGCATCGACCGCATCGCCATGCTGAAATACGGCATCGCCGATCTACGCCAGCTGTTCGACAGCGACGTCCGCTGGCTATCCCATTACGGCTTCAAGCCGCTCGAAGTACCGACCCTCGCGGGAGGGCTGAGCTCGTGATCGCTTGCTGGGAACCGATTGCTCCAGCGACGAAGACGCTCGGACTCCCTCCCCCGCTTGCGGGGGAGGGTTGGGGTGAGGGTTTCTCCGCAATGGGGCTGCCGATGGTCGATCCCAAGCATCCGGACTGGAAAGTACCGGCCAAGCTACGAACCAACGCTCGCGCACTCAGACGCAACTCGACCGACGCGGAGCGCATTCTTTGGTCGGAGCTACGCGGCGGCCACTTGAATGGCGCGGTTTTTCGTCGCCAAGCACCTGTCGATAACTACGTCGCCGATTTCATCTGCCACGCGACTAAGCTCGTCATCGAGCTCGATGGCGGCCAACACTTCTCGGATGAAGGCGAGCGCGCCGACGCGCGGCGATCTGCCGTGATCGAAGCGAAGGGCTTCAAGGTGCTCCGCTTCAGCAATCTCGACGTCATGACCAATCGTGCCGGCGTTCTCGAAACAATTGCCACCACCATTGCGGAGAGAGCCCCCACCCCAACCCTCCCCCGCAAGCGGGAGAGGGAGCAGACCGTTCCCGTGGAGAAAAAGCAGCCATGAAATTCACTCTCTCCTGGCTGAAGGAACATCTCGACACCGACGAGCCGCTGGACAAGCTCGCCGAGAAGCTCACCATGATCGGGCTCGAGGTCGAGAATATCGAGGACAAGGCGAAGGCGCTGAAGCCTTTCACCATCGCGAAGGTGATATCCGCCGAGCAGCATCCGAATGCGGATCGGCTGCGCGTGTGCATGGTCGACACCGGCGACGGTGGCGCGCCGGTGCAGGTGGTGTGCGGCGCGCCGAATGCGCGGGCGGGTCTCGTCAGCGTGTTCTCGCCGCCCGGCACCTACATTCCCGGCAAGGACATCACGCTGGGTGTCGGCACCATCCGCGGCGTCGAGAGCCGCGGCATGCTGTGCTCGGCGGCCGAACTGCAGATTTCCAACGACCACGACGGCATCATGGAATTGCCCGCGGATGCGCCGATCGGCGCTGCTTACGCCGCATGGGCCGGCCTCGGCGATCCCGTGGTCGAGATCAACCTGACACCGAACCGGCAGGACTGCACCGGCGTGCACGGCATCGCGCGCGATCTTGCCGCCGCCGACATGGGCAAGTTCAAAGACCCCACCATCAAGCCGATCAAGGGCGAATTCCCGTGCCCGGTGAAGGTCACGGTCGAGGACGCCGCGCTGTGCCCGGGCTTCGCGCTCCGCCTCGTGCGCGGCGTCAAGAACGGCCCGTCGCCGGAATGGCTGCAGAAGCGGCTGACCGCGATCGGGCTGCGTCCGATCAACGCGCTGGTCGACATCACCAACTTCATGACATACGACCGCGCGCGGCCGCTGCACGTGTTCGACGCCAAGAAGGTGAAGGGTAATCTCGTGGTGCGCCGCGCCCGTGACGGCGAGACGCTGCTCGCGCTCGATGGCCGCAGCTACAATCTCGATCCCGCGATTTGCGTGATCGCGGACGAGCACGGCGTCGAATCGCTCGCCGGCATCATGGGCGGCGAGGCCTCGGGCTGCGACGAGAACACCACCGACGTGCTGATCGAATCGGCGCTGTGGAACGAGATCAACATCGCCCAGACCGGCCGCAAGCTCGGCATCAATTCGGATGCGCGTTATCGTTTCGAGCGCGGCGTCGATCCCGCCTTCATGGTGCCCGGGCTAGAGCTCGCGACGAAACTCGTGCTGGAGATGTGCGGCGGTACGCCGTCCGAGAACGTCGTGGTCGGCAAGACCTTCGGCGACGACCGCGTGATCGATTTTCCGATCACCGAGGTCAAGCGACTCTCGGGCATCGAGGTGCCGATGCCGGAGGTGAAGCGCATCCTGACCCATCTCGGCTTCATGATGGCGGGCCCGGGACCCGTCGTGAAGGTCGCGGTGCCGTCGTGGCGTACCGATGTGCACGGCAAGGCCGACATCGTCGAGGAAGTCATCCGCATCTACGGCGTCGACAAGGTGCCGATGACGCCGTTCGAGCGCGGCGAGGGCGCTCGCAAATCCGTGCTGACCCCGCTCCAGCTCCGCACCCGCCGCGCCAGGCGCGCGCTGGCGAGCCGCGGCGTCATCGAAGCGGTGACCTGGTCCTTCATCACCAAGTCTGCGGCAAAGCTGTTCGGCGGCGGCCAGCGCGAGCTCGAGGTCGCCAACCCGATCGCGTCGGATTTGTCCGACATGCGCCCGACCTTGTTGGCCGGCCTGATCGCGGCGGCGCAGGCCAATGCCGATCGTGGCTTTGGCGATGTCGCGCTGTTCGAGGTCGGGCAGGTGTTCAAGGGCGACCGTCCGCAGGATCAGTTCATGGCGGCAAGCGGCGTCCGCCGCGGCTTTGCGTCGTCGCAAGGTCTCGGCCGCCACTGGTCGGGTTCGGCGCAGGCTGACTTGTTCGACGCCAAGGCCGATGCGTTCGCCGTGCTCGCCGCTGCCGGCGCGCCGATGCAGGCACTTCAGATCGTCGCGGGCGGCCCGTCCTGGCTGCATCCCGGGCGCTCCGGCACGATCCAGATCGGGCCGCAGAACGTGCTCGGCTATTTCGGCGAGATGCATCCGCGCGCGCTCGAGGCGCTCGGCGCCGGCGGCCCGCTGATGGTGTTCGAGGTGATTCTCGACCGCATCCCCGAGGCGAAGAAGAGGCCGACCCGTGCCAAGCCCGTGATCGAGCTGTCGGCCTTCCAGCCTGTGTCGCGTGACTTTGCCTTCATCGTCGACCGCAGCGTGAAGGGTGGCGACATCGTGCGCGCCGCTCAGAGCGTAGACAAGAAGCTGATCACCGCCGTGAACGTGTTCGACGTCTACGAAGGCAAGGGCATCGACGACGGCAAGAAATCGATCGCAATCGCGGTTACGATCCAGCCACGCGAAAAGACCCTGACCGACCAGGAGATCGAGGCCGTTGCCGCGAAGATCGTGGCGGAGGTGACGAAGAAAACCGGCGGCACTTTGCGGGCATGATGCCGAAAAATGTGACGCGGTTTCGGACACCATCATGCTCGAGAAATCATAGAGCATGAGTCTCACTGACTTTCTTCCGAAGGACGTCAGCCTCACTGTTGCGATGGCGCTCTGCGCCGTCGCTTTCGTTTCGGGCACCGCGCGCGGCTTTTCCGGCTTCGGTTCGGCGCTGATCTTCATGCCGCTGGCGAGCAGCATCGCGGCGCCGCGTCTGGTTGCCGCGCTGCTTCTCGTGATCGATTTCGTCGCGGCCGCGCCGCTGCTGCCCGACGCCTGGCGCAAGGCCGACCGCAAGGCCACCGCCGTGATCGTGCTGGGCGCGCTGGTCGGCGTCCCCGTCGGCACCTATTTCCTCAGCGTGCTCGATCCCGTTACGACGCGATGGATCATCTCCTGCTTCGTCGCCGCGCTCTTGCTTCTATTGCTGTCGGGCTGGCGCTATCGCGGCAAGGACCACGCCTGGCTCTCGGTCGGCATCGGCAGCCTCTCCGGCTTCTGCAGCGGCCTCGCGCAGACCGGCGGCCCGCCGATCGTCGGCTACTGGCTCGGCCGCCCCATCGCCCCGATCGTGGCGCGCGCCAACATCCTGCTCTTCTTCGGTGCGTCGGATTTCTTCTCGATGGTCAGCTACGCGGCCACCGGCCTGATCTCGCGCGAATCGCTGGTGCTCTCGCTCATCGTCGGCCCGGTCTATGCGATCGGCGTCGCCTTCGGCGCGTCGCTGTTCGGCCGAGCCAGCGAGAAAGTGTTTCGCGCGATCTGCTACGGGCTGATCGCGCTGGCCGTGATCGCGGGGCTGCCGGTGCTGGATGGGGTTTTGCGGTAACTTGCCTCCGCGAGTCGTCCCGGCGAAGGCCGGGACCCATAGCCCCAGGGAGTAGTTGGCGCGCAACCATGTAACACCGAGCCTTCGCCAAACCAGGTCCTGTGGTTATGGGTCCCGGCCTTCGCCGGGACGACAAGAAAAATACTGTCTCTTAATTCTCCGTCTACGGCCTTGCCCGCCGCTTCTTCGTCGACTGCGTCGGCACGTCGGCCGGCTCGTCCTTCAGCGCACCGATCTTGCGTAGCGCCGCATCGGCGGCGCGCTCGCCGCTTTCCCAGGCGCCGTCGACGGTGCCCCAGAGCGTCTCGTGCGTGGCTTCGCCGGCGAGGAACATGTTGCCGATCGGCTCGGTCAGGATTTTTCGCGAGAGCTGACCGCCCGGGGAGGCCGCCGACATCGCACCCATCACGAAAGGCGAGGCGTTCCAGCGGGTCGCGCTGGCTTTCTGTACGGCGGCAGCCACCTCGCTGCCGAACAGCTTGGTGATCCATTCTCTGGCGAAGGCTGTCATCGCCTTCTCGCCCTGCCCGGACAGATCGCGGCCGAACGAGCCACCGACATCGATCGAGCACAGCGAGGAGCCGCCGATATTGGCAAACATCAGCGCCGTGCGGGTCGAGTTGCTCTGCTCGATCAGGATGTCATCGCGCGAGAGACCCAGCGGATTGCCCGGCAGTTGCAGCACGATGTGATCGTAGCTTCCAAGCGTGAGCTTTGACGCGGCATCGAGCGTGCGCTTGGGAATGTCAGGCCCGAACTTGATCGCGCCCGAAATCAGCACATTGGTCGAGACCGTGATGATGGCGGCGCGGGCAGCGATCCTGCCGGCCTGTGTCTCCACGCTGACGTCGCGATTGCTCCAGACGATCCGGCTCGCCGGCGTCGACAGCGCGACCGGCGCCTGCTCACCGAGTTTGGTGATCAGGGTCCCCAGGCCCTGGCGGCAGGCGATCGCGGCGTTGCGATCCTGAGCACGTGCCTTGTCGATCGCAGACAGCTCCTTCAGGTCCTTGCCGGCGAAGCTCGCGCCCAGCATGAACTCGGCCGCGCCGGCCCAGTCGCCGAGATCCTTCGGCAGCACCGAGGCGCAGGCGGTATCGAGCTTGCCGCGCGCGGCCTCGTCGATGGCGCGGTTGGCGCGCACCAGCGCTGCCAGGAATTCCTCGGTCTCGCCGGCCCGTGCATTGCGGCGACCGATGCGCATCTTCTGGCCTGACGGCGCCGGCAGAACGTCGAGCCCGGCGCTGCGCGCCAGCCGGATCATCGGATTGGTGTCGGGATTGTGCATCCAGCGTGCACCGCGATCGAACGGCGTGTCGAAGGTCGTCCTGTCCGTGATGCAGCGCCCGCCGATCTCGCCCGCAGCTTCCACCACCACGACCTTGCGATTGGCCGCCATGATACGCCGCGCCGCGGCAATTCCGGCCGCGCCCGCACCGATCACGACGATGTCAGCCTCGCGCGGCAGGGTCGCGGCGGTTGCGCGCAGGACCGGCATCGCGGCAAGGCCCGCCGACGCCGATAGGAAGCTGCGGCGCGTGATTGTCATGGCATGGTTTCCGGGGACTTGCAGCAAACGGGAACAGCTAGCGAACCTTGCCGTATCTGATGTTGCGCGGCAACCATCATGGTGAATCAATCGTGCTTGATCTCACAGAACGATGAACCGAATTGCAACACGTTCAGACCATGATAGAGAAGAGAAAAAGACGGCCGGAAAAGGCCGTGGGGGAGTTTTGAAATGGGGACGGTCCTGGATTCAGTCGGCAAGCTGATTGCCGCGTACCTCTCGAAGGAGGTGCCGGGCTATGAGCCGTTCACGCCGAGCGACCCGGAGCATCTGCGCGGCGTCATCGAGCCCGGCGACGTGCTGCTCGTCGAGGGCAACAACCGCATCTCCGGCATCATCAAATATCTGACGCAGTCGACCTGGTCCCACGGCGCACTCTATGTCGGCCCGATCGAGGGTGCGGAAGAGCCCGACGGCGAGCCCCACGTGCTGATCGAGGCCAATATCGGCGAAGGCGTCACCTCCGCGCCGCTGTCGAAATATTTCCCCTATCACACCCGCCTCTGTCGCCCGGTCGGGTTGTCCTATGAGGACCGCACCACGGTCTGCCGCTATGCGATCAACCGCATCGGCTTCGGCTACGACACCAAGAACATCGTCGACCTGATGCGATTTCTGTTTCCGCTGCCGATCCCGCAGCGCTGGCGGCGCCGCATGATCTCGATCGGCTCTGGCGACCCAACCAAGATCATCTGCTCGGCCCTGATCGCGCAGGCGTTCGACGCCGTGCGCTATCCGATCCTGCCAAAGATCACCAAGGCCGGCAGCCGCGCCGCCCGCCGCGAGATCCTTCACATCCGCGATTCCTCGCTCTACATGCCCCGCGACTTCGACATCTCGCCCTATTTCGAAGTCGTCAAACCCACCATCGTGCACGGCTTCGACTACACCGCCTTGCATTGGGCCGACAAGCAGAAGCCGCTCGAGGAGGTAGCCGGCACCTTCGGTGTGTTTCCAGAAACGTTCCGTGCGCCGCCGCTCGTTCCTGAAGCGATTGACGAAGAGGCGGCGGTTCCGGCTGAAGAAGTGATGCGTGAGGCGGCTGCGGAGATGAGCGTCGCCTTCTCCGAGCATTTTGTGCTGCTGAACGATCTCGCAAAGTACCGCGCGCAGGGACACGCGCTGGAGATGGCGGCGTAACTCCGCCGTCGTCCTGGCGAAAGCCAGGACCCATTATCCCAGGCAGAAGTTTGGCGAAGATTCGTCGTTCGGTACAGCTACCGGGCACATTCGATGGACTCCGCGGTATGGGTCCTGGCTTTCGCCAGGACGACGCCAGAGGAAATATCGCGCATCCCTCTCCACCATCGTGCGAGCGTCGCAAGGAAGCGACGAAAGTACGAATCTACCGCTCCGCGCGCCCAATCACCGCCATCAGCTCCGCGATCTTCTCGCGCTGGTCGGCCTTGTCGCCGCTCGCGATCGCATGCTCGACGCAATGGGCGACGTGATCTTTCAGAACCTCTTCCTCGACCCGGCGCAGCGCGGCACGCACCGCCGAGATCTGCGTGACGATGTCGATGCAATAGCGGTCTTCCTCGACCATTTTCGAGAGGCCGCGAACCTGACCCTCGATCCGGCCAAGACGTTTTCCGACCGATGCCTTGATGTCCTTGCGCATGGGGTCTATATACCCCCCTAGGGTATAATTTGCAAGGCCGGAGCGTGGCAATGAACGAGCCCGAACATGGACATCATCACGAGGCGGAGACGCATTCCGGATGCGGCTGTGCCAGCAAAGCTCCGCCGGTCGCGAAGCCGGTAGCCTCCTCCTGCTGCGGCAATCATGCCCACGACCACAGCGCCGTCGCGACAAAGGTCCACGATCCCGTCTGCGGCATGACGGTTGATCCCGCGACCTCAAAACACCGATTCGACCACGACGGCGAGACCTTCCATTTCTGCTCGGCCGGCTGCCGCGCCAAATTCACCGCCGACCCCGCAAAGTATCTCGCAAAGGGCAAGACGCCCGAGCCCGAGATGCCCGCGGGCACGATCTACACCTGCCCGATGCATCCGCAGATCCGCCAGGTCGGGCCCGGCACCTGCCCGATCTGCGGCATGGCGCTGGAGCCGGAAGTGGCGAGCCTGGAGACCGGGCCCAACCCTGAGCTCGCCGACATGACGCGGCGGTTCTGGATCGGCGGCGCGCTGGCCTTGCCGGCCGTCGTGCTGGAGATGGGCGGCCATCTCGCAGGCCCGCACAACTGGATCGATGCGACGCTGTCGAACTGGATCCAGCTCGTCTTCGCCACACCGGTGGTGCTGTGGGCCGGCTGGCCGTTCTTCGTTCGCGGCTGGCAGTCGCTGCTGACGCGCAACCTCAACATGTTCACGCTGATCGCGATGGGCACGGGCGTCGCCTATGTCTACAGCCTGATCGGCACCATCGCGCCGCAGATCTTTCCGGCCACCTTCCGCGGCCACGAAGGTGCGGTCGCGGTCTATTTCGAGGCGGCGGCCGTCATCACCGTGCTGGTGCTGCTCGGTCAGGTGCTGGAGCTGCGCGCCCGCGATGCGACGTCGGGTGCGATCAAGGCGTTGCTGCAGCTCGCCCCCAAGACCGCGCGGCGTATCGATGGCGATGGCAACGAGCACGAGGTCGAGATCGACGCACTTCATGCCGGCGACCGCTTGCGCGTGCGTCCCGGTGAAAAGGTGCCGGTCGACGGCGTCATTCTGGAAGGCCGCTCGTCGCTCGACGAATCCCTCGTGACGGGCGAATCCATGCCGGTCACCAAGGAGACGGACGCGAAGGTGATCGCGGGCACGCTCAACCAGTCCGGCAGCTTTATCATGCGAGCCGACAAGGTCGGGCGCGAGACGCTGCTGTCGCAGATCGTGCAGATGGTCGCGGACGCGCAGCGCTCGCGTGCGCCGATCCAGCGTCTCGCCGACCAGGTCGCGGGCTGGTTCGTGCCGACCGTGATCGCCGTTGCGGTCGTTGCCTTCGCGGCCTGGGCCTGGTTCGGGCCGGAGCCGCGGCTGGCCTTCGGGCTCGTCGCCGCCGTCAGCGTGCTGATCATCGCCTGCCCCTGTGCGCTTGGCCTGGCGACCCCGATGTCGATCATGGTCGGCGTCGGCCGCGGCGCGCAGGCGGGAGTCCTGATCAAGAACGCCGAGGCGCTGGAGCGGATGGAGAAGATCGACACACTGGTGGTCGACAAGACCGGCACGCTGACGGAGGGCAAGCCGAAGGTGGTCGCGATCGTGCCGGCGGCCGGTTTTGCGGAAGATGACATCCTCCGCATGGCCGCCAGCGTCGAGCGCGCCAGCGAGCATCCTCTGGCCGATGCGATCATGCGCGCGGCGGAGGAGAAGCAGCTCGCGCTGGGCCAGGTCGAACAATTCGATTCGCCGACCGGCAAGGGCGCGACCGGCAAGGTCGACGGCAAGACCATCGTGCTCGGCAATGCCAAATATCTGACCTCGATCGGCATCGACACCAAAGCGCTCGATACGGAGGCCGAACGCCTGCGCGGCGACGGCGCGACCGTGATCAACATGGCTGTCGACGGCCGGCTTGCCGGCCTGTTCGCGATCGCCGATCCGGTCAAGGCCTCGACCCCGGAGGCCCTGAAGGCACTCGCGGCCGAAGGCATCAAGGTCATCATGCTGACCGGCGACAACCGCACCACGGCGGAGGCCGTGGCGCGCAGGCTCGGCATCGCCGATGTCGAGGCCGAGGTGCTGCCGGATCAGAAGAGCGCGGTGGTGACAAAGCTGCAGAAGGCAGGCCGCAGCGTCGCGATGGCCGGTGACGGCGTCAACGACGCGCCGGCGCTGGCCGCTGCCGAAGTCGGCATCGCCATGGGCACCGGCACGGACGTGGCGATGGAGAGCGCCGGCGTCACCCTGCTCAAGGGCGATCTCACCGGCATCGTCCGTGCGCGAAAACTGTCGCAGGCGACGATGAGCAACATCCGGCAGAACCTGTTCTTCGCCTTCATCTACAACGCCGCAGGCATTCCGATCGCGGCCGGCATCCTCTATCCGACCTTCGGCGTGCTGCTGTCGCCGATCATCGCCGCGGCCGCGATGGCGCTATCCTCGGTCAGCGTGGTCGGGAATGCGCTGCGGCTGCGGGCGACGCGGCTGTGAGCGAGCGCCTTCTCTCTCGCACCGTTCACGAAACGCGGTAAGATGCGCGTAGCCCGGATGAAGCAGAGCGAAATCCGGGGTCTGTCCACGCATCGAAACTGTCCCGGATTGCGCTTCGCTCCATCCGGGCTACGGAGTACGCACCAAGCGGTACGCACGGAGAGGACTTGATGCAGCGAATTACGATCACGATCGAGGACGATCTCCTGGCGGAGATCGACGCGGCAGCGGAAGCCCGCGGCTACCAGAATCGCTCCGAGATCATCCGCGACCTCGCCCGTGCCGGGTTGCAACAGAGCAGCGAGGACACCGCGCAGACCGGCTCTTGCGTCGCCGGCCTCGTCTATGTCTACGACCACGCCGCCCGCGATCTCTCAAAACGCCTGGTGCAGGAATTCCATGGCCACCACGACCTCGCGCTGGCGACGCTGCATGTCCATCTCGACGACAACAATTGCATGGAGATGACGGCACTGCGCGGCGATGCCGCCGAGGTCAGACATTTCGCCGACCACATCATCGCCGAACGCGGCGTCCGCTACGGCCGCGTGGTGATGATCCCGACGGGTGAAGCGAAGCCGACGAAAGCGCGGAAGCACGCGCACCGGCATGAGTAGCGCGACTTTTGTCACGGCATAGTCGCTGTGTGTCCCTCTCCCCTTGTGGGAAAGGGTGGCTCGCCGCGAAGCGGCGAGACGAGTGAGGGGTCTCTCTCCGCCCAGAAGAATCTCACGATCTGAGTGCGCGGACAGAGACCCCTCATCCGGCGCTTCGCGCCACCTTCTCCCGCAAGGGGAGAAGGGAGGAAGGATCACGCCGCCTTCGCCGCGGTCCCACCCGGCAATCCCGCCCGCGCGAGGCCGCCATAGAGCTGCTCGTTCGGCATTTCCTCCAGCAAGATCTTCCGGACGGCGATCAGTCTGTCGAGATCGATCCCGGTCGTAAAGCCCTTGCTCTCGCACAGGAACACGAGATCCTCGAACACGACATTGCCGGTCGCGCCGGGTGCGAAGGGGCAGCCACCGAGGCCGCCGAGCGAGCCATCGAGAATACGCGCGCCTTCGTCGAGCGCGGCGGCCGCGTTCGCGATGCCCATGCCGCGGGTGTCGTGGAGATGGATGCAGATCGGCTTTGACCCCGCGAGCTTCACCGCGGCGCGCGTCAGCTCCGCCACCTGCTTCGGCCCGGCATAGCCGACGGTGTCGGCGATGCCGACGAAATCGACTCCAGCCTCGAGGCACTTGTCGACCAGCCGCAGCACCTCTGCAGGGTCAACCGCCCCGGTGATCGAGCAGCCCAGCGCCATCGAGATCGCAGCGTTGACGAGCGGCTTGTGGCGGGTGGCATCGCGCAGCTCGCACAGACGCTTCACATTGGCGATCGCGGATTCGCGCGAGCGGTGCGCGTTGGCCTGGCTGTGCTCTTCAGTTGCCGAGACCACCGAGGCGATCTCGCCGACGCCGGATTCCAGCGCCTCGTTCACGCCGCGCTCGTTGAGCGCAAGCGCGATGCCATGCGCGCCGGGCAATGAAGCGACGGTCGCGACGACGTCACGAACATCGACGAATTGCGGAAAAGTCTTTGCCGGCAGGAACGAGCCAACCTCGAAATGCCGCACGCCGGCGGCATATTCCTCGCGCACCCAGCGCTGCTTCGCGTCGGTCGACGGAATTTTCTTCACGAGCTGGAGCCCGTCGCGCAGGCCGACTTCGCGCAGGCTGACGCGCTCTGCGGGGTAAATCTCCTGAATCCGGCTCATGCGCGCCTCCCTGTTGTTTTTGACGTGACGTCTTCATTTTCATTGTCGATCTCGGCACGAACGGCCGCGGTGTCGGCGCCGAGCGGCGCGACCTTCAGGCCTTCACCGATATGGCTGCCGTTCCATTCGATCGGCAGCGCCGGCACCCGGAACGGCTTGCCGTCGGCAGTGATATTGTTGACGAGCCCGCCCGGCCGCAGCACATGCGGATCGGTGAAGAGATCCTCGGGCCGGTTGATCGGCGAGAAGCAGATGTTGAGCGCATCGAGCCTCTGCGACAGCTTTGCCACGTCCCACTGCCTGATGATATCAGCGGCGCGCGGAATGATCCGTCCACGCGCCAGGATGCGATCGGTCGTGGTGCGCAAGGCGGGATCATCGAGGAATTCAGTCAGGCCGAATTCGCGGCAAAAGCTCTGCCAATGGCCTTCGGTGACGACGCCGATGAAGATGCGCTCGCCGCCGGCGGTTTCGAAGATGTCGTAGATCGGCCAGGCATGCTCGCGCTCCGGCATCGAGCGCGGCTTGTTGCCGGTCATCTCGTATTCGACCATGTGCTGGGCGACCAGGAACAGGCAGTTCTCGAACAGGCCGATGCGAATGTCGGCGCCGTCGCGCTTTCCCCCGCGCTTCTGATAGAGCGCCGCGAGGATTGCGATCACGCCGAACATGCCGCCCATGATGTCGTTGGCGGACGAGCCGACGCGCTGGGGCTTTTCGCTGGTGCCGGTCATGGCGGCAAGGCCCGCCATCATCTGCACGACCTCGTCGAGCGCGGGGCGGTGCTCGTAAGGACCGGAAAGGAAACCCTTGTGGCCGGCGATGATCAGCTCCGGATGCCGTCGGCGCAATTCGTCCGCGCCAAGCCCCTGCTTCGCGAGCTGGCCGTCGCGAAAATTCTCCAGGAATACGTCGGCCGACGCCAGCAGCCGGTGCATGGTGTCGCGATCCTCGGGCTTCTCGAAGTCCAGCACGACGCTGCGCTTGCCGCGGTTGAACAACGGGAAGAAGGCGGTGCCCATTCCTCCGAGGCTCCGGGTCTTGTCGCCCGCAGGCGGCTCGACCTTGATCACGTCGGCGCCGAGCTGCGCCAGGATCATGCCGCAGGTCGGGCCCATGACCATGTGGGTCATCTCGACGACGCGCACGCCTGCAAGCGGCAATCCGGCCGCCGATTCTTCCATCTCCATATGCGCCTGTTCCTTTGCCCGGCTGGTTCCGCTTGCCCGCCAGCCTAGGCCTTCACAGACCTTCTGAAAATATATCTCGCCGAACATGATGTGACCCTCCCCCCGTCGGAACGGGAAGAGGGGGAGCGCCACCTGCATCACGCCGCCGGAAAATTCTGCAACGCCGCACCATCGGGAACGCCGAGTCAATCCGGCCATCAGCGATGCCGCCGCGCCGGTGCCGCCGATCTCCCTTGCCGAACGGGCCTCCTGTGTCTACCTCTCGCGGGTGATTTCGTGAGAGGAACTCCCATGCTGGATGCCGCCGTCAAGGCGTTGTCGCAAATGATCTCGCCGCCGATGCGCTCGATCCTGTGGCGGTCGATCGGCGTCGCACTGGTGCTGATCATCGTACTGGCGATCGGCTTGCAGCGGCTCCTGAGCTGGTTTGCGACCTATGGCGAGGCCTGGCTGGAGGGCCTGCTCGGTCCGGGCTGGCACTCGTCGCTCGAGGTGTTGTCCTGGATCATTTCGATCGCCGCGGGCCTCGGCGTCGTGTTCGGGGCTGTGTTCCTGATGCCCGCGATCACCTCGCTGGTGGCGAGCCTGTTCGTCGACGACGTCGCCGACATGGTCGAGCGCGAGCACTATCCGGCCGAGCGGCCCGGCGTCGCGCTGCCGCTCACCCAGGCGATCTACGAGGGCGTCAAGACCGCGCTGCTGACGATCCTGGTCTATCTGGTCGCGTTGCCGCTGGTGCTGTTCGCCGGCGCCGGTTTCCTGGTCTTCTTCCTCGCCACGGCATGGCTGCTCGGCCGCGAATATTTCGAGCTCGCGGCGATGCGGTTTCGCTCGCCGGAGGAAGCCAAGGCGATGCGGCGCGACAATGCCGCCACCGTCTTCACCGCGGGCCTCTTCATCGCAGCCTTCGTCTCGATCCCGATCGTCAATCTGGCGACGCCGATCTTCGCCATGGCCTTCATGGTCCACATGCATAAGCGGCTCTCAGGCCCGCGGCCCGAGCTGATCGAGCCGGCGCGGCAGATGCGGTGACGGGACGCACCCTCTCCCGCTTGCGGGAGAGGGTCGGGGAGAGGGTGTCTCCGCAATGGGACAATCCCCCAGAGGAGAGAACCCTCACCCGGCACTTCGTGCCGACCTCTCCCGCAAGCGGGAGAGGTGACCAATCCCGTCGCGCGATTGGACGAACCAACCATCATCGCATTCAGGCGACCTTCACTCCGCACTTGCGCAACAGCATCCTGGCGAAGCCGAACGGCGCCGGCGTGAACGGGCCCGGCGGGGCGCGGGTGACCAGGGCGACGACGCCGAGTGCGGCCATCGCGACCCAGAAGCACAGCCAGAAGCCGTCGATATAGGCGAGCACATTGGCCTCGCGCTGGACCAAGTCCGCGAGCGTACCGACCGCGCGGGCCTGGGCCGAGCCCGCACCATGGGCCGCAAAATGGTCGGCGAGCTGTTTCAGCATGCGGACCACGTCGACGTCGCCGACGCCGAGATTCTGGCCGAGATAGAAGGAATGGATCTGCTCGCGGACGCGCAGCCACGTCCCCATCACCGCCACGCCGATCTCCGCGCCGCCGAGCCGCATGATCTGGATATAGGCGGCAAACGAGGTGGCGCGGCTCGGATCGGAGTTGGACAGCAGCGTGATGATCAGCGGCAGCAAGGTCAGCGACTGCCCGATCGCCTGGAGCAGCACGATGCCGGCGAAATCCTCGCGCGCCCAATCATGGCTGAGCTGCGTGCCCCAGAGATTGGCGGCGGCGAAGCAGGCAAATCCCACGACCACCACCGTCCGCGTATCGAAATGCCGCAGCAGCCAGATCGAGAGCGGCACCAGCACGAACATCGGCAACGCGCCATAGATGAGCAGCAGGAGGCCACTCTGCTCCGGCCTGAGCAGGGCGATGGTGGCGAGGAAATTCGGCACCAGCGACGCATTGGAGAGACTGGTCAGCGTGTAGAGCAGGATCAGGACCAGCCCCAGGCCGATATTGCGCGAGAACAGCACGTTGATATGTGCCCATGGCTGTCGCACCAGGGCCTCGTTGACGAGGAAGCCCGCGCACAGCACTGCGCCGGCAATGATCAACGCCATCACCGTCCCCGACCCCAGCCAGTCCAGCCGATTGCCCTGGTCGAGCCCGGCATAGATCATCGAGACGCCGGCGCCGAGCAGCAGCATGCCGCCCCAATCGGCCTCGCGCAGCAAAGCGCGATTGACCGGCTCGTTCGGCGTGCCCCAATAAACCATCAGGCCCATCAGGGGCGCGATCACGACGCTCTGCCAGTACAGCCATTGCCAGCCGAGATGGTCGACATAGAAGCCGACCAGCGAGCTCGAGGTATCAAGCGCGAAGCCGACCCGGATCGAATAGATCGAGATCGCCGGGAGCCACCAGCGGATCGGCAGATTGCGGAATATGATCATCAGCGTCGCCGGCACGAAGGTGCCGAGCAAGAGGCCATGCACGACGCTGAGCGCGAGCAATGTCGGATAGTCGTGCACGAACGGGATGATCAGCGAGATCGCGGCATAGACGAGGCTGGGGATGCCGAGCACGCGGCGCAGGCCGAACACGGTGGCAAGCCAGGCCACCGCGGGCGCGATGAATATCTGCGAGCCGATGCCTGCGGTAGAGAGCCACGCGCCCTCGTCGAACGAGAGCGAGAACGCGCCGCGCAGATCCGGCAGGCCAATCGTGGTCAGGCGGCTGTCGAAATTGGCGAGGAACGAGCCGAGCAGCACCGCCGCCACCGCAAACAAGGGCTGCGGGGCGACGCCGCCGCGCGAGAGCGGCCCGCGACTGGAATCGTCATTTTCCGCCATTGCCGGCCCTGGTGTCGATGCTGGTGACGACCGACATGCCCGGCACCAGCCGCGCCAGCAGTGGCTGGTTGTCTTCGAACTTGATGCGCACGGGAATGCGCTGCACGACCTTGGTGAAGTTGCCGGTTGCGTTGTCCGGCGGCAGCAGCGCGACCTGCGCGCCGGTCGCGGGCGCAATGCGCTCGACCCGGCCGCGCAGCTTCTCACGCGGGAATCCGTCGACGGTGATCTCGACCGGCTGACCCGGTGCGACGTGCGTAAGCTGGGTCTCCTTGTAGTTCGCGATCACATAAACCTTCGGCAACGGCACGACGTTGATGAGGTTGGTGCCGATGTTGACGTAGTCGCCGGGCTGGACCTGCCGCTCGCCGACGACGCCGTCGAACGGCGCCGATATCTTGGTGTAGCCGAGCTTGAGCTTCGCACTCGCCAGCGTCGCCTTGGTCGCTTCGAGATCGGCGGCGCGCTGCTTCCTGGTGCCTTGCAGGACTTCGAGCTGGTGCTGCTGGGCCGCGATCACGGCACGGCTCGCGCGCACATCGGCCTGCGCCTTGGCGTAGCCTGCGACCGCCTGCTCGAACCGCTGCCGCGTGCCGGATTCGGTCTGCGTCAGCGACTGCTGACGCTCCTGCTCCTGCCGAGCCTCGACCTCCATGGCTTCGGCCGAGAGCCGCGCGGCTTGCGCCTGCGCGATCGTCGCATATTGCAGCTCGATCTGGTTGGCCAGATTGTCGAGCACGGCTTGCGCGGCGGCGACCGCCGCTTCGGACTGCGCAACTTGCGCCTGATAATCGGCAGGATCGATCTGGATCAGGAGATCGCCGGCCTTGACGCGCTGGAAGTCGGTGACCCCGACGGTCAACACTTCGCCGGAGACCCGACTGGCAAGCCGCGTCAGTTCGGCGCGCACATAGGCGTCGTTGGTGGTCTGGACCACCGCGTTGCCGACCCATTCGTCGAAGCGCTGCGTGGCCAGCACGACGAAGCCGAGCGCGACGATCACCGCGAACAGCGGAATCGCGAGCCGGCTCCAGAGTGGGGTCGCCGGTGGCTGGGTGGGCTTGGGTTGCGGAGCAGGCGCTGCGGTGGGAGGCGATGACGGAACTTGTTCTTGTGGACTCACGACATCACTCCAAAAGCGCGCTCTCTCATCCTCGCCATTCCGGGGCGATGCGCTGCATCGAACCCGGAATCTCGAGATTCCGGGCCCGGTCCTACGGACCGTCCCGGAATGACGGACATTGCCATCAGACCGTCTTTTCCGGCCACCTACAGAGATCGTTGATCAGGCATACCTCGCAGCGCGGCTTGCGCGCGAGGCAAGTATAGCGGCCGTGCAGGATCAGCCAATGATGGGCGTGCAGCATGAATTCGGCCGGGATCACCTTTTCGAGACCGAGCTCGACCTCCAGCGGCGTCTTGCCGGGCGCAAGTCCGGTCCGGTTGCCGACGCGGAAGACATGCGTGTCGACCGCCATGGTGTGCTCGCCGAAGGCCATGTTGAGCACGACGTTGGCGGTCTTGCGCCCGGCGCCGGGCAGCGACTCGATCCCGGCGCGCGTGCGCGGGACCTCGCCGCCGAACTCGCTGAGCACCTTTGCAGACAGCGCAATGACATTCTTGGCCTTGGTGCGGTAGAGGCCGATGGTCTTGATGTACTCGCGCAGGCGTTCCTCGCCGAGGTCGAGCATCTTCTGCGGTGTGTCGGCGATCGCAAACAGCGCGCGCGTCGCCTTGTTGACGCCGGCGTCGGTCGCCTGCGCCGACAGCACCACGGCGACCAGCAGCGTGAACGGATTGACGTGCTCGAGCTCGCCTTTCGGCTCCGGATTGGCCTTGCGGAAACGGCTGAAGACCTCGTGGACCTCGGCCGGCGTCCAGGGTTTCATGGCCTTAAGTGATTTCTTCGCGGGCGCCTTTGGCTTTGCCGCGACCGGCTTTGCCTTTTTCTTCGGCACGGGCGCTTTGCGCGGGGCCGTCTTGCGGGTGATTTTCGCCATGATCGGGATATACTGAGGGACGATGAGCACAGGCAACGAAATTGCGCGCGAACGATCTGGGAGCGAGGCCGAGCCTCAGATCTTTTCCGCGCGGCTGACGCCGCACCGCTCGCTGAACCGCACCGGCTTCCTCGCCGTGATGCTGTTCCTGAGCGCCGTCAGCTTCGTCACCGGCCTCGTCTTCCTGATGATGGGAGCGTGGCCGGTGTTCGGCTTCTTCGGCCTCGACGTGCTGGTGATCTGGTGGGCCTTCAAGGCCAATTTCCGCGCGGCGCGAGCCAGCGAGGAGATCGTGGTCACGCCATCTGAATTGCGCGTGCGGCGCGTCAGCCAGCACGGCCAGATCGTCGAGTGGACCTTCAATCCGCTCTGGGTCCGGCTCGACATGGAAATCGACGAGGATTTTGGCATCGAGCACCTCTATCTGATTTCGCGAGGTCACCAGATCCAGATCGCCCGCTTTCTGGGACCGGACGAAAAGGCAAGTTTTTACAAAGGTTTGGTTGAGGCCTTGAATGCCGCCAGGCGCGGTCCAACCTACAATCCGGTCACCTGATTGGCGGATCGGAAATCGGGTGGTTTCGCACCCTGCCCTCTCCTACATTTGTGGTCATGATGACACTCGCGATACATGACCAGCGCCTGGCCGGGCCGGGCTCCCAGAACGCCGCGTTGCGCGACTATGATTCCGTGCGCCGGGCGATCGCCTTCATTTCGGAAAAATGGCGGACACAGCCGACCATCGAGGCGATGGCGGATGCGGCCGGCGTCACGCCGGACGAGCTGCACCATCTGTTCCGCCGCTGGGCTTCGATCACGCCGAAGGCTTTCATGCAGGCGCTGACGCTCGATCACGCCAAGGGCTTGCTGCGGGACTCCGCAAGCATCCTCGACGCCGCGCTGGACTCCGGTCTGTCGGGTCCGGGCCGGCTGCATGATCTGTTCGTCACGCACGAAGCGATGTCGCCGGGCGAATGGAAGAACGGCGGCGCGGGTCTCATTTTGCGTTACGGCTTCCATCACTCGCCGTTCGGCACCGCGATCGTGATCGCGACCGATCGCGGACTGTCGGGGCTCGCTTTCGCCGATCACGGTGAGGAACAGGTGGCGCTTGCCGACATGACACGGCGGTGGCGGAACGCAACTTACGTCGAGGATCACGAAGGCACCGCACCGCTGGCGCAACGCATCTTCGACACGAAACTGTGGCGGCCGGATCAGCCGCTGCGCGTGGTGATGATCGGCACCGATTTCGAGGTGCGAGTGTGGGAGACGTTGCTGAAGATCCCGATGGGCCGCGCGGTGTCCTATTCGGACATCGCCTGCAACATCAACAGCCCGAAAGCTTCACGCGCCGTCGGCGCTGCCGTCGGCAAGAACCCGGTCTCGTTCGTCGTGCCCTGCCACCGCGCGCTCGGCAAGAGCGGCACGCTCACCGGCTACCACTGGGGCATCACCCGCAAGCAGGCGATGCTGGGCTGGGAGGCCGGGCAGTTGGGGATGCAGTAAAATTGTCGTCCCGGCCTAGTGCGCAATTGCGCACGGGGGGCCGGGACCCATACCGCGTGATCTATCGAGGGCAAGTGGTGTCAGTCCCACGCGAAGACACGACAACGACAAGCCTTCGCCAAACCACTCCCTGTGGTTATGGGTCCCGGCCTTCGCCGGGACGACACTGAATATTTGGCGCGGCCGCGCCGCATCTCACGCAATCCGGCTCAGCCCGCCAGATCCAGCTTCGACGCCACTGTCGAATCCGCATTGAGGCGGTAGATGATCGGCACACCCGTCGCGAGCTCGCGCTTCAGGATGCCTTCGGGCGAGAGCTTTTCCAGCACCATGATCAATGCACGAAGCGAATTGCCGTGGGCGGCGACCAGCGTGCGCTTGCCGTTGAGCACGCCGGGCAGGATCTCCTGAACGTAATACGGCAGTGCTCGCGCGAGGGTGTCCTTCAGGCTTTCACCGCCGGGCGGCGGCACGTCGTAGGAGCGGCGCCAGGTCAGCACCTGGTCCTCGCCCCATTTCTTGCGGGCGTCATCCTTGTTGAGGCCGGAGAGATCGCCATAGTCACGCTCGTTCAGCGCGAGGTTCTTCGTCGTCGGCAGGCCCTTCTGGTCGAGCTCGCCGAGAATAAGATCGAGCGTGTGCTGTGCGCGCGTCAACACCGAGGTGTAGGCGACGTCGAACACGAGGCCCTGCGCCTTCAGCTTGCGGCCGGCTTCCGAGGCTTCCTTCACGCCGAGCTCGGTGAGGTCAGGATCCTTCCAGCCCGTGAACAGGTTCTTCAGATTCCATTCGCTCTGGCCGTGCCGCACTAGCACGAGAAGACGTTCGCTCATTGACTGCTTTCCGTTTCGTTCGTTGTTTAAGAATGATCTTGTCGGAAAACCGCTTCATACTTTTCCCGATCACGCTTCGTTCAGATGTCAGACAGGCCGAGCACGTCGGCCATGGAGTAGTGCCCCGGCTTCTTGCCATGCGCCCAGAGCGCGGCCTTCAGCGCGCCGTGGGCGAACAGCATGCGATCCTCCGCGTGATGCGACAGCGTCAGGCGCTCGAACGGGCCGAGGAAGCTCACGCTGTGATCGCCGGCCGCGGTGCCGCCGCGCAACGACGCAAAGCCGATATCGCCGGGCTTGCGCGCGCCGGTGATGCCATCGCGGCCGCGATCTGCATGCTCGTCGAGCGCGATGCCGCGGCCGCTAGCGGCCGCCTGGCCCAGCATCAGCGCCGTGCCCGAGGGCGCGTCGATCTTCATGCGATGATGGGTCTCGACGATCTCGATGTCGAAGCTCGCATCGAGCGCCTTGGCGACGCGGTTGACCACGGCGGCGAGCAGATTGACACCCAGGCTCATATTGCCGGACTGCACCACCACCGCGCGGTTGGTGACGCTCTTGATCACGGCGTTGTCGGAGCCCGACAGCCCGGTCGTTCCGATGACGTGCACGAGGCCGCGCTCGGCGGCAATCGCGACATTGGCGAGTGTCGCCGCTGGCACGGTGAAATCCAGAATGCCGTCGGCGTCCTTCGACAACGCCCAGAGATCTCCGGAGAGTTTGATGCCGTTGGCCGGCAGGCCTGCGAGCACGCCGGCATCCTTGCCGAGCAGCTCCGAGCCCGGCGCCTCCAGCGCTCCGGCCAGCACCGCGCCTTTGGTCTCGGCAATCGCCCGCGTCAGCGCCCGGCCCATCCGGCCGCCGGCTCCAGCAACAATCAAGCGCATGTCGGACATGGTGTGATCCTCTCACGGCCGTTGTAGCGGGGGGAGGCAGTTCCGGCAACCAAGGGGGGGATCGGGCAGGCGGGCTTCCACCCTCCCCTGGAGCGCCGGTCGCTTGCGGCCATCCTTCGAGACGCCCGCCTATGGCGGGCCCTCAGGATGAGGTCGGAATCCGTGGCAACAAATTCGACGGGCGGCGCCGATACTGCTTAGCCTCATCCTGAGGAGACCGCGGAGCGGTCGTCTCGAAGGACGAGGCGTGCGCGCAGACCCAGCCTCAGCCGTCGGACGGCTGCGGGCCGTCATAGCCCTCGATGATGATGAGGTCGGCGACGGAGTGCGGCTGGCGGACCTTGATGTTTGCCTGGTATTCCGGCGAGTTGTAGCAGGCGATCGCGGTCTCGTAGTCCGGGAATTCGATCACGACGTTGCGGGTGCGGCTGGCGCCTTCGACCGTGGTGAACTTGCCGGCGCGGACGACGAAGCGGCCACCCCATTTCTTGAAGATCGGACCATTGGCGACGGCATAGGGCTTGTAGCCCTCGTCACTGCTCACATCGACGCGTCCGATCCAGTAGCCTTTTGCCATTGTTCTTCTCCCTGTGTTGTTGGGTTTCTATTTGAGCATGATCCGATCGGAAAACCGCTGCACACGTTTCCGGATCATGCTCCGAGTGCCTCCGCGATCTCAGCCTGAATAGCTTCAGCGATCGCCTTGGGGTCAGCGGCTTCCACCACCGGCCGCCCGACGACGAGATAGTCCGCGCCAGCCGCAATCGCGCGGCCCGGCGTCATGATGCGCTTCTGGTCGCCGCTCGCCGCGCCGGCCGGCCGGATGCCGGGGGTGACGAGGCTCATCTGGTGGCCGACGATCTTGCGCAAGGCTCCGACTTCCTCGGGCGACGATACCAGCCCGTCGATGCCGAGCACCTGCGCCTGCTGCGCGCGCGCTTCGACGAGCTCGGAGACGCCGAGCCGGAAGCCTGCCGCGTGCAGATCGTCCTCGTTGTAGGAGGTCAGAACAGTGACGGCGAGGATCTTGAGGTTCGAGCTGCCGCGACCTTCGACGGCACCCTTCATGGTCTGCGGATAGGCGTGCACGGTGAGGAAGGTCGCACCGAGCCTGGTGATGCTGTCGACGCCTTGCGCCACGGTATTGCCGATGTCGTGCAGCTTGAGATCGAGAAAGACCTTCTTGCCCTGGTCGGCGAGCTTGGCGACGAGCGGCAAGCCACCGGCATAAGCGAGCCGATAACCGATCTTGTAGAAGGTGACGCTGTCGCCGAGCCGGTTAACCATCGCTTCCGCGGCATCAACGCTGGGCAGATCGAGCGCGACGATCAGGCGGTCTTTCGGGGCAATCTCGGCTGGCGTCATGTCACCTCACATCATGCGTTGGGAAATGTCGATCAACTGCCGCACCAGTTCCTGCAACGCGGCGATATCGCCCTCGTGCTTCAGCCTGTCCATATCGTCATAGGCCTGGTCGGCAAAGGCGAGCGTCAGCTGGCTGGCAATCACATTGGCGTGGCAGGAGGTCAGGATCAGCCGCAACGCCTGCAGCGCGCGAGCCGCGCCGAGCCGGCTCTGCGAGGCGCCGGCGAGCGCGAAGACGCGGTTGCGGAACACCTCGCCGCGCGGCTCGTGCAGCTCATGCACGCGGCTGACCCAGTCGATCGCGTTCTTCAGCAACGGCGGCACCGAGGCATTGTATTCGGGCGACACGATCAGCACGCCATGATGCGCGCCGATCATGCGCTTGAGATTGATGGCGTGCTTGGGCACACCGGACTTGGCCTGCAGGTCGCCGTCATAGATCGGCAGCGGAAAATCGGCGAGTGAGATGCGGGTGACGTCGACACCGGCCTGGTCGAATGCATAAGCGGCGACCGCTGCCAGCTTCGCATTGTGCGAGCCGGTGCGCAGAGAGCCGGGAATGATCAGGATTTTCGGTGCGGACATCCGCTTCCATGCGTTCGGCGAAACGAGCCCGCCACGCAAACAGGAATGCCGGCGGAATTAGTCCTTGCGATACACCCAGACGCGGGCCGGCGGAAGGTTCATCCAGATCCGTTCCGAAGCCTCTGTGGACACGCCGGGCAGCGATTTCGGAATCGGCGGCACCACCGCATAGGTGAACTGGACGAAGGGCGCTCCGGGCGCCAGCGCCGTGAAGGCGTCGCGGATGAGCCGCAGCCGCGTCAGCATCGGTTTTGTGACCAGCGGCAGGCCGGAGACGACTGCGGAGGCCGGCGCGCTCAAGACGTTCCACAGCGTATCACGCAGGCGATAGGCATCGCCCTGCACCACCTTGGCCTGCGGATAGCGGTCGCGCAGCAGGGCGCAGAAGCCTGGATTGTATTCGACAAGGACGAGACGCTTCTGGTCGACGCCGCGCTCGACCAGGGCCGAGGTGATGGCGCCGGTACCGGGTCCGAGCTCGACCACCGGTGCGTCCGAATTGACGTCGACGTAATGGGCCATGGTCCGGGCCAGCAGCTTGCCCGACGGCATCACCGCGCCCATGTGGAGGGGCTTTTCAATCCATGACCGGAGAAAACGCACCTCGTCATCGAGACGGGGCTTCTTCAACGCACGCGCGGACGATGGCAATGGCATGTCGGGACCGGCCGGGACCGCGTGACCGCGGCGTGTCAGAAAATGGTCATAAAGACGTATAGGCCGAAGGCGGCACGGTCAAGACGCGTCAACTCGCGCGATTACCGAAGAAATCCTTGACCTTGGTGAAGAAACCCTCGGATTCCGGCTGGGTGTTGCCGGAGGAGAGTTTTTCGAACTCGGCCAGCAACTCCTGCTGCTTCTTGGTGAGATTTTGCGGGGTTTCGACCACGACCTGAACGTACATGTCGCCCATCTGGCGCGAGCGCAGCACCGGCATGCCTTTTGATGCAATGCGGAATCGGCGGCTGGACTGGGTCCCCGCGGGGACCTTCACCTTGGTCTTGCCCTTCTCGATGGTCGGCACCTCGAATTCGCCGCCAAGCGCGGCCGTCACCATCGAGATCGGCACACGACAATGCAGATCGGCGCCGTCGCGCTGGAAGAACTGGTGCTGGGCCAGCGACAGGAAGATGTAGAGGTCGCCGGGCGGGCCGCCGCGGACCCCGGCCTCGCCCTCGCCGGCGAGCCTGATCCTGGTGCCGTCCTCGACGCCCGGGGGAATGTTGACCGACAGCGTCCGCTCGCGGGTGACGCGCCCCTGACCCGAGCAGGACGGGCAGGCGTCCTCGATCATCTGGCCGCGCCCCTGGCAGCCCGGACAGGTGCGCTCCAGCGTGAAGAAGCCCTGCGACTGACGTACGCGTCCAGCGCCGCCGCAGGTCGAGCAGGTCTTCGGCTTGGTGCCGGCCTTGGCCCCGATGCCCGAACAGGCCTCGCAGGTGACCGAGACCGGAATCTCGATCTGCGCGGTCTTGCCGCCAAAAGCTTCCTCGAGCGTGATTTCCATATTGTAGCGCAGGTCGGCGCCGCGCTCGCGACCGCCACGGCCGCCGCGCTGTCCGGCCATGCCGAACAAATCTTCGAAAATGTCGGAAAAGGAGGAGGCGAAGCCCGCGCCGAAACCGGCACCGCCGCCGCCCTGCTCGAAGGCGGCATGGCCGTAACGGTCGTAGGCGGCGCGCTTGTCCTTGTCTTTCAGGACCTCGTAGGCCTCGTTAATTTCCTTGAACTTGACTTCGCTGGTGTCGTCCCCGGGATTGCGGTCGGGGTGAAACTTCATCGCCAGCTTGCGGAACGACGATTTCAGGACGGAATCGTCGGCATCGCGTTCGACTTCGAGGGTTTCGTAATAGCAGCGCTTGGTGGACGTGGACATGATGAGCTCAGTCTATCCGATCGCGATTCAAGTCGGAGCGAAGCAACGTCGCCATGCAACGATATAGGCAGCCTTCCGCCTCGCGGCAGAGGATTGCACGGCAGCATTCAGAATAACGGCTGGGAATTGATCGATCGTAACGAGGCCGATCTCAACAGAGCCTTCTTGAGAATCCTGGCCCGTCGAGCCCGACACGATGGCCTCCCCCGCGAGGGAGGAGGCCGTTGGCGCGTGTGGGGTCCAAGCCGTCCGCATCATCACCCTCGCGGGGTTCAGGCGGACTTCTTGTTGTTCTTGTCGTCGTCGACTTCGGTGAATTCCGCATCGACGACGTCGTCCTTGGCCGCATCCTTCTTGGCGTCGGCCTCGGCCTGCTGCTTGTACATGGCCTCGCCGAGCTTCATCGATGCCTGGGCCAGCGTCTGGGTCTTGGCCTTGATTGCCTCGGCATCGTCGCCCTTCAGCGCTTCCTTGAGGTCGCTGACGGCATCCTCGATGGCGCGTCGCTCGGTCTCGGCGACCTTCGAACCGTGCTCGGCCAATGCCTTCTCGGTCGAATGCACCAGTCCGTCCGCGTCGTTCTTGGCCGTCACGGCCTCGCGGCGCTTCTTGTCCGCCTCGGCATTGGCCTCGGCGTCCTTGACCATCTTCTCGATGTCGGCTTCCGACAGACCGCCGGAGGCCTGGATGCGGATCTGCTGCTCCTTGGCCGTGGCCTTGTCCTTGGCCGAGACGTTGACGATGCCGTTGGCGTCGATGTCGAAGGTCACCTCGATCTGCGGCATGCCGCGCGGGGCCGGCGGAATGCCCATCAGATCGAACTGGCCGAGCATCTTGTTGTCGGCCGCCATTTCACGCTCGCCCTGGAAGACGCGGATGGTAACCGCGTTCTGGCTGTCCTCGGCGGTCGAGAACACCTGGCTCTTCTTGGTCGGGATCGTGGTGTTGCGGTCGATGATGCGGGTGAACACGCCGCCCAGCGTCTCGATGCCCAGCGACAGCGGGGTCACGTCGAGCAGCAGCACATCCTTGACGTCGCCCTGAAGCACGCCGGCCTGGATCGCGGCACCGATCGCCACGACTTCGTCCGGGTTGACGCCCTTGTGCGGCTCCTTGCCGAACAGCTGCTTCACCACTTCCTGGACCTTCGGCATGCGCGACATGCCGCCGACCAGCACCACTTCGCCGATCTCGGCGGCGGTGAGGCCTGCATCCTTCAGCGCCTTGCGGCAGGGCTCGACGGTCTTCTGGACGAGGTCATCGACCAGCGCCTCGAACTTGGCGCGGGTGAGCTTCATCGTCAGATGCTTCGGGCCGGTCTGGTCCGCAGTGATGAAGGGCAGGTTGATCTCGGTCTGCGTCGTCGACGACAGCTCGATCTTGGCCTTTTCGGCGGCTTCCTTCAGGCGCTGCAACGCGAGCTTGTCGTTGCGCAGGTTGATGCCCTGCTCCTTCTGGAATTCGTCGGCCAGATAGCCGACCAGGCGCATGTCGAAGTCTTCGCCGCCGAGGAAAGTGTCGCCGTTGGTCGACTTCACCTCGAACACGCCGTCGCCGATTTCGAGAATAGAGATATCGAACGTGCCGCCGCCGAGATCGTACACGGCGATCGTGCCGGTCTTGGTCTTGTCGAGGCCGTAAGCGAGCGCGGCCGCAGTCGGCTCGTTGATGATGCGCAACACTTCAAGGCCCGCGATCTTGCCGGCGTCCTTGGTCGCCTGGCGCTGGGCGTCGTTGAAGTAGGCGGGCACGGTGATGACGGCCTGGTCGACCTTCTGGCCCAGATGGGCTTCCGCGGTCTCCTTCATCTTCTGCAAGATGAACGCCGAGACCTGCGAGGGCGAGTAGGTCTGGCCGTCGGCTTCGACCCAGGCGTCGCCGTTGGAAGCCTTCACGATCTTGTACGGAACGAGCTTCTTGTCCTTCTCGACCATCGGGTCGTCGTAGCGGCGGCCGATCAGGCGCTTCACTGCGAAGAACGTACGCTCTGGATTGGTGACGGCCTGGCGCTTGGCAGGCTGGCCGACGAGGCGCTCACCGTCGTCCGTCACGGCGACGATCGAAGGCGTCGTGCGCATGCCTTCGGAATTCTCGATGACTTTGGCGTTCTTGCCATCCATTACGGCGACGCACGAATTCGTGGTGCCGAGGTCGATCCCGATGACCTTTCCCATGGTCCTGTATCCTTGTTTTTGCGGCAGGTTGGCTGGGCCCAGAAGGCACCCGAACCGAAACCCCCTAAGATCAAACATTCGCGATATTGCGATGGTTGACGCTCATATAGGAGGGGGGGAGGGGCCCGCAAGGACCGAACGCAAGTTTCGGCCGTGAAAACATTGGGTTTTGGAAGAACATATCCGGGCTGAACCCGCCTTGCGGGTGAGGAATTATTAACAGGTCCCGCGATCGGCCCGCATCCGCTACCGCGTTCCGCCCCGCCCTGTTGCGGCAAGACCAAACCCGCTAAAAGGCGGGCGGCCGAGCGGGCTCGTCATCGGGCTGCGTCGCGCGACAAAGCGGCCCGGTGGCCGACCATCGAACGGCCTCAATGTGAACCAATCAGAGTGCCCATGAAGCTGATCCGCCCCCTTGCTGCGCTCGCCCTCCTCGTCGCCTCTGCGCTTCCGGCTCCGGCTGCCGACGCCGTTTTCCCACCTGGCTTGCGCCTCGGCATGGTGCCATTGGTCGGTCTCAACACGGCCAAGACCTTTCCCGGCTTCGAGAGCGAGGACGGCAGCGTCAAGGTACTGATCACAGAGCTGCCGCCGGCGGCCTATGGCGAGGTCGTGAGCGCGTTCAATTCCAATCCGGCCGGGACCAACGGCGTCAAGCAGGACAAGGTCGAGACGCCCGCGGGCCTCGCCTATTTTACCACCGAGAGCGGCAAGGCCGGCGAGACCCCGGTGCGGCGCTATTCGATGATCGTGCCGGGCGCCGGCTTCTCCGGTTATGTCGCGGTGCAGATTCCGGAGAATGCGGTCAAGATCTACACCGACGAGGCTGTGCGGCAGATGTTCGCGAGCGTCGTCACCCGCAAGCAGGTCTCGGCCGACGAGCAGATCGCGCTGATGCCGTTCAAGATCACCGATCTTGCCGACTTCAAGGACGTTCGCACGCTGGCGCCGGGCTCGAGCATCATCCTGGCCGACGGCGACGAGAGCTCCGGCTATGAATCGAAGCCGTTCATCATCCTCGGCGTGATTGGCGCTACCCCGCAAGCCGCCGACGACCGCGCCCGCTTCGCCCAGGAGGCGGCGCTCCAGATTCCCGGCGTGCGCGAGTCGCGCGTCACCATGTCCGAGCCGATCCGCATCAGCGGTCAGCAGGGTTTCGAGACCCGGATCGACGGCGTCAGCGGCAAGGACAAGACGCCGGTGACCGTGGTGCAGTGGATCCGCTTCAGCAGCGGCGGCGCCTCGCTGCGCATCATCGCCAGCGCCCCGCGCGAGCAATGGCCGGCCGCCTTCACCCGCTTCCGCGCGGTCCGCGACGGCATCCAGCCGAAGGGCTAGCCCGACACTCAGCGTCGTCCCGGCGAAGGCCGGGACCCATACCGGGTGATCTCGCGATTATATTCGGTCGCAGTACCAACGAAGAGTCTTCGTCAAACTGCTCCCTGTGGTTATAGGTCCCGGCCTACGCCGGGACGACGATGATATCCGGTCAGCAGCCCGACCCCTCGCCAGAACCGGCTGCATTTTCGGGCTTCTGTTCGTGCACGAGCGGAACTAGGCTTGACCTCCGTTGGATCATCCTGAGGGGAGGCGAATGATGCTGGATCGGCGACACATCTTGGCGGCGCTTGGGACGACTACACTCGCGACCCTCGCACCGACCGCGCTCTTGGCAGCGGCATCGATCAAGCCGGACGATGCATCCGCCCTGCTCGTGATCGACGTGCAGAACTGCTTCCTGCCCGGCGGCAGCCTTGCGGTGAAGGAAGGCGAGCAGGTGGTGCCCGTCATCAACAAGATCTCGAAAGCGTTTTCGAACGTGGTGATGACGCAGGACTGGCACACGCAGGGCCATATTTCCTTCGCGTCAGTCCACTCCGGCAAGAAGCCGTTCGAGACCGTCGATCTTCCCTACGGCAAGCAGGTGCTGTGGCCCGACCATTGCGTGCAGGGCACCGACGGCGCCGCGCTGTCGAAAGACCTGGCGATCCCGCACGCCGAGCTCATCATCCGCAAGGGTTTTCACAAGGACGTCGACAGCTATTCGGCCTTCCTCGAAGCCGACGGCAAGACCTCGACCGGCCTTGCCGGCTATCTGAAGGCGCGCAAGATCAAGCGCGTCTTCGTCGCGGGGCTGGCGACGGATTTCTGCGTCGCCTGGACCGCGCTCGACGCGCGCAAGGCGGGCTTCGAGGTCTATGTGGTGGAAGACGCCTGCCGCGGCATCGACAATCAGGGTTCGCTCGCAAAAGCCTGGGCCGATATGGCCAAGGCCGGCGTGAAGCGGATCCAGTCTGCGGATATCGCGGCGAGCGCGTAGGCAACGCCGAGAGCTGCCAATCCCTCATCCTGAGGAGCGCGCATTTTCGCGCGTCTCCCCGCCGTGAGGATCAACTAGTTGGCAGCGCCGTTCGGCTCGTTGCTGTTGGCGGGCGCGGCCTTGGCGCCGCCCTTGGCGACACCGACCAAGGCGGGACGCAGCACGCGCTCGCCGATGGTGTAGCCGGCCTGCATGACCTGGACGACGGTGCCGGCGGGCACCGACGCATCAGGCACCTCGAACATCGCCTGCTGGAAGTTCGGGTCGAACTTCTGGCCCAAGGGGTCGAACTTCTTCACGCCGTGTTTTTCCAGCGCGCTGAGCAGCGAGCGCTCGGTCAGCTCGACGCCCTCGATCAGCGAGGCGAGGCCCGCATCGGCCGTCGCACGGGCTTCGGCCGGAACGGCATCGAGCGCGCGCTGGAGGTTGTCGGCGATGTCGAGCACGTCGCGGGCAAAGCCCGTGACGCCGTAGAGCTTGGCGTCAGCGACCTCCTTGGCGGTGCGCTTGCGCAAATTCTCCATCTCGGCCAGCGTCCGCAGCATGCGGTCGCGCGCCTCGGCGACTTCCTTCTGCAGAAGCTCGACCGAGCCGGGCTCCGGATCGTCGGGCATGATGTAGGGTTTTGACACCACGGGCTCGCCGGCCGCAGCACTCGTGTCTTCGGGTTGCCGGTCTCGATCGGTCATCGGCTCTCTTTTCGCATTCGTCTCAGGGGTTTTCTGGCCCGGATATCGTGCTTCGGGCGCCGAAAATCAAGCGCCCGTGAACGGGGGAGACCCCAGTCAGCCGCCCAGGAGCCGGCTGACGATGCGGGCAGCATAGTCCACGGTCGGGATCACGCGGGCATAATTCAGCCGCGTCGGCCCGATCACGCCCAAAACGCCGACGATATGGCCGGCGGCATCCCGATAGGGCGAGATGATGGTGGACGAGCCCGACAGCGAGAACAGCTTGTTCTCACTGCCGATGAAAATCCGCACGCCTTCCGCGGTCTCGGCCCGGCCGAGCAGGTCGATCACGCCGCGCTTGGTCTCGAGATCGTCGAACAGCAGGCGAACGCGCTCGAGATCCTCCAGCGCATGCAAATCCTCGAGCAGATTGGCGTGGCCGCGGACGATCAGCTGGCGGTCCTCGTTCTCGCCGCCGGACCAGCTGGCGATGCCGGCCGAGATCACCTTGTGGGTCAGCTGATCGAGCTCGGTGCGCGCCTCTCCGAGCGCGGTCTCGAGCTCCAGCCGCGCCTCGGCCAGGGTCCGGCCCCGGATTCGCGCATTGAGGAAGTTGCCGGCTTCGGTCAACGCCGAGGACGGAACCCCCGGCGGCAGCGTCAGCACGCGGTTTTCGACCTGCCCGTCCTCGCCAACCAGGATCACCAATGCCTTTTCCGGTTCCAACCGGACGAATTCGATATGTTTCAGCCGCGCATTGGATTTCGGCGTCAGCACGACGGCGGCCGCACGGGTCAGGCCGGAAAGCCGCGTCAATGCCTCCTCGAGGGCGGCCTCGACCGATTGCGCGTGGCCCACGGAGGTCAACTGGCTCTGGATCGCCTGCCGTTCACTGTCATTGAGGTCGCCGACCTGCATCAGGGCATCGACGAAGAAGCGCAGGCCGAGTTCCGTCGGCAGCCGGCCGGCGGAGGTGTGCGGGGCGTAGATCAGGCCGAGCTGTTCCAAATCGGCCATGACGTTGCGGACCGAGGCGGGCGACAGCGGCATGGCGATCAGGCGCGAAATATTGCGCGAGCCCACCGGCTCCCCGGTCGCGAGATAGCTTTCGACGATTTGACGAAAGATGTCGCGGGAACGCTCGTTGAGCTGGGCGAGGCCCGCGCGCGGCGCGATCAGATGGATCGGATCGTGATGGGCCACAGACGGTAACTCCTCTCGGCTGCATGTAATTTGTCTATCCGGGAGGCTTCTGACAAGCGTTGCGTTCGCGGATTGAAAATCGGGGGTCAATAAGGCCTCGATCTTCCCCCTTGCCGCCCACCCTCGCCCCACCTACAAGCACCGCCAACAGCCCTTTTCCGAGAGTTTTGGAGGATTCCCATGCGGCCAAGCCGCCGTGCGCCCGACGAATTGCGCCCCGTGACGCTGGAGCGCGGCGTGGTCAAATATGCGGAAGGCTCGTGCCTGGTGAAATTCGGCGACACCCATGTGCTGGTCACCGCCACGCTGGAAGACCGCCTGCCGCCATGGCTGAAGGGCCAGGGCCGCGGCTGGGTCACCGCCGAATACGGCATGCTGCCGCGCGCGACCTCGGAACGCACCCGCCGCGAGGCCTCCGCTGGAAAGCAGAGCGGCCGCACCGTTGAAATTCAGCGCCTGATCGGCCGCTCGCTTCGCACCATCATCAATCTCGAAGCGCTCGGTGAGCGCCAGATCACGGTCGATTGCGACGTGCTCCAGGCCGACGGCGGCACCCGCACGGCCTCGATCACCGGTGCCTGGGTCGCGCTCGCCGATTGCGTCAGCTGGATGAAGGCGCGCAACATGGTCAAGGCCAACGTGTTGCGCGACAACGTCGCCGCGATCTCCTGCGGCATCTACAAGGGCACGCCCGTGCTCGACCTCGACTATGCCGAGGACTCCGAAGCCGATACCGACGCCAATTTCGTCATGACGGGCGATGGCCGCATCATCGAAGTCCAGGGCACCGCGGAACGCGAGCCGTTCACGGAAGCCGAGTTCCTGGCGCTGATGGCGCTGGCGCGCAAGGGCGTCGCGCGTCTCGTGGACTTGCAGAAACTGGCGGTAGCGTAGTCAATAAGCCGATGCATCGCCGAATCACCGGAAAGCTGGTCATTGCGACCCATAATCCCGGCAAGCTCGCCGAGATGAAGGAGCTGCTCGCGCCTTACGGCATCGATGCGGTGTCGGCCGGCGAGCTCGGCCTTCCCGAGCCGGAAGAGACCGGCAACGATTTCCGCAGCAATGCCGCGATCAAGGCGATTGCGGCAGCGCAGGCGACCAAGCTGCCGTCTTTCGCCGATGATTCCGGCATCGTGGTCGACGCACTCGACGGCGCGCCCGGCATCTACTCGGCGCGCTGGGCCGGTCCGAACAAGGATTTTGCCGCGGCGATGGCGCAGATCGAACGGCTGTTGCAGGAGCGCGGCGCGACCACGCCCGCCAAGCGCAAGGCGCACTTCGTGTCCGCGCTCTGCGTTGCATGGCCCGACGATCACCTCGAAGAGGTCGAGGCGCGCGTCGACGGCACGCTGGTGTGGCCGCCGCGCGGCACCGCCGGCTTCGGCTACGACCCGATGTTTTTGCCCGACGGCCATAGCCGCACCTTCGGCGAGATGGAGAGCATCGAGAAGCACGGCCTGCCGCCGCTCGGTCTCGGCCTGTCGCACCGTGCCCGCGCCTTCGTGAAACTGGCGGAGATCTGCCTTGAGCCGCGCTAAGGAAGCATTCGGCGTCTACGTGCACTGGCCGTTCTGCCTGTCGAAGTGCCCCTATTGCGACTTCAACAGCCATGTCCGCCACACCGCGATCGACGAGCCGCGCTTCGCGTCGGCTTTCGCGCGCGAGATCGCTGCGACCGCCGAGCGCGCGCCCGGCCGCGAAGTCACCGCGATCTTTCTCGGCGGCGGTACGCCCTCGCTGATGCAGCCTGCAACCGTCGGCGCTGTGCTCGACGCCATCGGCAAGCACTGGACGGTGGCGAAAGACGTCGAAGTCACGCTGGAGGCTAACCCGACCAGCGTCGAAGCCACGCGCTTTGCCGGTTATCGCACCGCCGGCGTCAACCGCGTCTCGCTCGGCGTGCAGGCGCTCGACGACGCCTCGCTGAAAGCGCTGGGCCGCATGCACAGCGCGCGCGAGGCGCTCGACGCGGTCGCCATCGCGCGCCGCTCGTTCGATCGTTATTCGTTCGACCTGATCTACGCCCGTCCCGACCAGACGCCGGCGATGTGGGCAGATGAATTGCATCTCGCGATCGAGGAGGCGGCCGAGCATCTGTCGCTCTATCAATTGACGATAGAAGAGGGCACGCCGTTCTTCGGCCTGCATCAGGCCGGCAAGCTGAAGACGCCGGATGAAGCGATCGCACGCGCGCTCTACGACGTCACGCAGGAGACCTGCGACAAGCTCGGCCTGCCCGCCTACGAGATTTCAAATCACGCGCGGCGCGGCGCCGAGTGCCGGCACAATCTGGTCTACTGGCGCGGCGAGGAATATGCCGGCATCGGCCCCGGTGCCCATGGCCGGCTCGACATCGACGGTATCAGGCACGCGACCGCCACCGAGAAGCGTCCCGAAGCCTGGCTGATGCGGGTCGAGACCAACGGGCACGGCGTCGTCACCGACGATCTCCTCAACAGCGAGGAGCGCGCCGACGAATTCTTGCTGATGGGGTTGCGCCTCGTCGAGGGCATCGACCCCGAGCGCTACCGTGCGTTGTCAGGCCGCTCGCTCGATCCCAAGCGCATCACGCTGCTGCGCGAAGAGGGCGCGATCACGGTGGATGCAACGGGACGGCTGCGCGTGACCAGCAGCGGTTTTCCGGTGCTGGACGCGGTGGTTGCGGATCTGGCGGCGTAGCGAGATCTCGTAGCCCGGATGGAGCAGAGCGCAATCCGGGTTCTGTCCGCGTGGTGAGACCGTCCCGGATTGCGCTGCGCTCCATCCGGGCTACGAAGCGATCAAGCCCCAAAACTCTTCGGCGAGCCCGCCACGGCCACGCCGCCGCCGGTCGTCACCTTCATCACCGCCAAGCCCCGCTCGTTCGTGCCGTCGGCGCGGAAGCGGAACAGGCCGTCGATGCCGGCGAAGCCGGAAGGATTGGTGAGCACGTCCGGCGAGAAGCGCGTGGTGCCTTGCGTACGCGCCAGCGCCGCGACCAGAGCAACCGCATCATAGGCGAGCGTGGCCGTGCGGATCGGCTCGGCGCCGTATTTGGTGCGATAGCGGCCGGAAAAGGCGCGGAAGCCGGCCGGATCCGGCGCGGCGTAGAGACCGCCTTGCAAGCTTGAGCTGGCATAGACGCGCGGACTGTCCCACAGGCCGGTGCCGAGCAGCTGGATATTGCGCAGGTTCGCACCCGCCGCGCTCATCGCATCGGCGACCGCGACGACGGCATCGCCATCGTCGGCGATGAACAGCGCATCGGCGCTGCCGAGCTGCTGCGCCACGGTCCGGGCCGGCGTGGCGCGATCAGAGCCGTATTTCTCGAACGCGACGATGCGCCCGCCGCGGCGCGGCACCGCCGCCTTCACCGCAGCCTCGACCACGTTGCCATAGGCATTGTCGGGCACGAGCACGGCGACGGAACGCTTTCCGATGCTGGCGGAATATTCGACGATGCGGTTGACGTCGGACTCCGGCAGGAAGCTCAGCAGATAGACACCGCGCCCGGCGATGCTGGAATCGGTCGAGAATGCCATCACCGGGATGCCGCGCGTGCGCGCGATCTGCGCCACCGCCGGCACTGATTGCGCGAACAGCGGCCCCAGGATGATCTCGGCGCCCTCGTCGACCGCCTGCTGCGCACTCGCCTGCGCGCCCTGCGGGCTGCCATTGTCGTCCTTGATCAGAAGCTGGATGTTGGGATTCTGGAACTCGGCCAGCGCCATCTCGGCGGCGTTGCGCATCGACTGCGCGGCGAGGCCGGCATTGCCCGATGCCGAGAGCGGCAGGATCACGGCAACCTTCACCCCGCCGGTGCCGGCGGTCGTCGCCTGTTGCGGCGGGCCGGCCGGCTGGGCCGGGGGCGGAGAGGAACTGCTGAACGGATTGGAGAACTGGCTCAGGCTCTGCTGCACGCCGGCGCAGGCCGACAGCAGCGGCGCGCCGAGCAACAGGCCGAGCGCGCTTCGCCGGGTCGCCCCTGAGTACCGGGGCCCCTGAACGGGAGACTCCTCCGAAACGGAAGATCTGGGATCACGCGGGCCGAGCATGGCAGCTTCTCTTCTGACCGACCGTCGCCAGCCGCTCACGATATTCTTTCCACGACACCAGCCGTGGATTCAGGCATATTGTCGGCAAATAGTTAACTCAAACAAAAGGATAATGCCCGCTTAACGCGGCTTCCCCTCAAGTTCTGGTTAGCTGTCCGCCGTCCGTCACCCAACATCAAGGCGGCGTTTCCGCCGCGAATATGGCGCTGACGCTACATTCCCTCGGGAAATGTGATGCCGCATGGATCACATTCCAGTCCTCTTCGCCTCTTGCCTCGCCCCTTACCCCAGGCACGATCTTTTTCCGGGGACCGGTTCCCAGTCCCGGGGATCATGCCTAAGTTCGTTTGATTATGCGCGCAAAGCCCTCCCCGATAAATACACCTGAGACGACGGAGCCCGCCTCGCGCGGCTTCTCCATCGACGCCCATCGGCTTGCGGCGCCGAAGGCCGCACCGGGCCTGCACCTGGTCGCGACCCCCATCGGCAATCTCGGCGACATCACGCTGCGGGCGCTGCAGACCCTCGCCGGGGTCGATGTCATCGCCTGCGAGGACACCCGCATTACGCGGCGCCTGACCGAGCGCTACGACATCTCCGCGCAGCTCAAGCAATACCACGAGCACAACGCGGAAGCGGCCCGTCCAAAGATCCTGGAGCGGCTATCGCAGGGCGGCTCGATCGCGCTGGTGTCGGACGCCGGCACGCCGCTGATCTCCGATCCCGGCTACAAGCTGGTGCGCGAGGTCTGCGCCGCCGGCCACGCGGTCTACGCGCTGCCTGGCCCGTCCTCCGTGCTGGCAGCGCTGTCGGTCGCAGCACTCCCGACCGACCGCTTCTTCTTCGAAGGCTTCCTGCCGGCCAAATCGGCGGCGCGGCGATCGCGCCTGACCGAGCTTGCGCGCATCGATGCGACGCTGGTGATGTTCGATTCCGGCAACCGCGTGCAGGACACGCTGGCCGAGCTCGCCGAGATCATGGGGACTCGCGAAGCCGCGATCTGTCGCGAGTTGACGAAACTGCACGAGCAAATTTCGCGCGCGACGCTGCGTGAGCTGGCGCGCGATGCCGACACGCTGGAGACGCGCGGCGAATTCGTGCTGGTGATCGCTCCGCCTGCGGCGGATGCCGAGATGCTGACATCGGATGCGCTCGACGACGTCCTGCGCGAGCAGCTCGCCGCGCACAGCGTCAAGGATGCGGTGGCGCATGCGGTCGCGCTGTCGGGGCGGCCGCGCCGCGAGGTCTATGCCCGCGCGCTCGAGCTTGCCAAAGATCTGCGGGGCGGCGATGGCGAAAACTGAGGCTCCGGCGGAACCGAAAATCGCCTCTCCAGAGCGCGTCGCCGCGTTTCGCACCGGCATCTCCGCGGAAAGCCGCGCCGCGGCCTATCTCATGGCCAAGGGCTACCGCATCCTCGCCAAACGCTTCCGCACGCCGCATGGCGAGATCGACATCGTGGCGCGCCGCCGCAATCTGATCGCCTTCGTCGAGGTCAAGGCGCGCGCGACGCTGGACGACGCCGCCTTCGCCGTGACGCCGCGCCAGCAGCAGCGCATCATCGACGCCGCGCAAGGCTGGCTGGTCGCGCATCCCGAGCATGCCGAATTCGAATTGCGATTCGACGCCATGCTGATTGCGCCGAAACGACTTCCACGCCATGTGTTGGCGGCATTCGACGCCTCGACCTGAAAGGCAGACCATGAAACTGAACGTCGCCGTCCAGATGGACCCCATCGCCCGCATCAACATCAAGGGCGATTCCACCTTTGCGCTGCTCCTGGAGGCGCAGAAGCGCGGCCACGGCCTGTCCTATTACACGCCCGACAAGCTCTCGATGGTCGGCGAGGAGATCGTCGCTCCCGTTCAGCTGCTCACCGTGCGCGACGAGCCCGGCGATCATTTCACCCTGGGCGAACCCAGGCGCGAGGCGCTCAACGGCTTCGACGTGGTGCTGCTGCGCCAGGATCCGCCGTTCGACCTCGCCTACATCACCTCGACGCACCTTCTCGAGCGCATCCATCCGAAGACGCTCGTCGTCAACGATCCCGCCTCCGTGCGCAACGCGCCGGAGAAGCTGTTCGTGATGAACTTTCCGCAGCTGATGCCGCCGACGCTGATCTCGCGCGACCTCGACGAGATCAACGCGTTTCGCGACAGGCATGGCGCCGTCGTCATGAAGCCGCTGCACGGCCACGGCGGCGCGGCCGTGTTCCGCGTGATGCCGCAGGACATGAATTTCGGCTCGCTGTTCGACATGTTCTCGGTGACCTTCAGGGAGCCCTGGGTGATCCAGCAGTTCATCCCCGAGGTAAAGCACGGCGACAAGCGCATCATCCTGATCAACGGCGAGTTCGCCGGCGCAGTGAATCGCGTGCCCGCCGCCGACGACCTCCGCTCCAACATGGTGCGTGGCGGCGCAGCGCAGGAGACCGAGCTCACGCCGCGCGAGCGCGAGATCTGCGCCACCGTCGGCCCGGCGCTGCGCGAGCGCGGGCTGTTGTTCGTCGGCATCGACGTCATCAACGGCAACCTCACCGAGATCAACGTGACCTCGCCGACCGGCATCCGCGCCATCGCACGACTCGGCGGACCGGACGTTGCCGCAAAGCTCTGGGACGTGATCGAGCAGAAGCGGGCGAAGTAATCGCCGGCTGTAGCCCGTAGCCCGTAGCCCGGATGGAGCGCAGCGAAATCCGGGATGCCACACCACATTCAGCAGTCCCGGATTGCGCTTCGCTCCATCCGGGCTACGCGATGCATGCGCGGCATCACCTCACACATCACTAACCACACATTCACCATGACGCGGCGCGCATCGTTCGAACGCACGGGCCGCGACTGCGTGAAACTACGGGGCCAGTGGCCGACCGGCTAACGCGACGTTCACCATCTGCCGAAAGACCACAGCGCGGCCGGCGATCACATTCGGCCTCGCAACACCCCTTATACTTTTACTGCCTACTCATCGACGTTGGGGAACCCGCCAGGTGCGGTTCGAGTGCCCCGCGTAGAGTAGAAGCGTATGAACACCGCACGCATTGTCGTTCTCGTCATCGCGCTGGGCGCCGGCGGCGTCGCCGCGTATCTGGCGAGCGGCTATGACAACAAGCCCGCGCCCGTTCTCCCCGTCGCCGAAAAGCTGCCGACGGTCGAGGTCCTGGTCGCCAAGAACGATATCCAGCTCGGTCAAGCCGTGAAGCCCGAGGACCTGCAATGGCAGGTCTGGCCGTCAGCGACCGCGAGCAGCGCCTTCATCCGCCGCGACAACAGGCCCGAGGCCCAGACCCAGATCGCAGGCTCGATCGCGCGCGTGCCGTTGATGCAGGGCGAACCGATTCGCGAGCAGAAGCTCGTCAAGGCCGACGGCTCCGGCTTCATGGCCGCGATCCTGCCGTCGGGCATGCGCGCCGTCTCCACCGAGATTTCAGCCGAGACTGCCGCCGGCGGCTTCATCCTGCCGAACGACCGCGTCGACATCGTGCTGACCCGCCGCCTGAAGAATCCTGACGGGGCCGGCGGTAACGACCTCATCCTGTCCGAGGCGATCCTGACCAATATCCGCGTGCTCGCGATCGACCAGGCGCCGAAGGAAAAGGACGGCCAGAACGCCGTCGTCGGCAGGACCGTCACGCTCGAGCTCAAGCCCGACCAGGTCGGCACGCTATCGGCGGCGCGCCAGGGCGGCACGCTGACACTCGCGCTGCGCAGCATCGTCGATGCCAACTCGGTCGACAGCGCGCCCGAGGACCAGGCGAGCAAGCGGAGCGGCGGGGTCAACGTGATCCGCTACGGCGTACAGGCGCGGCAACTGACGTCACAGAAGTGATGGGGACATGATGAACTTTGGGGATGATCGGACGGGCATGCGCATTCGGGGGAACCGCGCGCGCTCGGTCTGGACGGGGACGATGCTGATACTGGGGCTCCTCGCAGTCCCCGCTGTCGTCAGCGCCGCGGATGCGCCGGTCGGCGACCAGGCGCCGATGCAGGCAGCGGATCTCGATGTATCGCCGGTCGGGACGATCGCGCCGGCGAAGACGCGCTTCCTGTCGCTCGGCGTCGGCAAGTCCGCCGTGATCGACCTGCCGCGCGACGTCAAGGACGTGCTGGTCGCCGATCCCAAGATCGCCAATGCCGTGATCCGCTCGGCCCAACGCGCCTATATCATCGGCGGACAGGTCGGCCAGACCAACGTCGTGTTCTTCGCCGCCGACGGCCAGCAGGTCGCCGCCTACGACATCGCGGTGAAGCGCGATCTCAACGGCATGCGCACGGCGCTGCGCCAGTCGCTGCCGGGCGTGCAGATCGAAGGCGTCGGCGACAGCGTGATGCTGACCGGCTCGGTGTCGAGCCCGGTCGAGGCCCAGCAGGCCGGCGACGTCGCCGCCAAACTGGTCGGCGGCTCCGAGAAGGTGGTCAACAACATCGTCGTGCGCGGCCGCGACCAGGTGATGCTCAAGGTCGTGGTCGGCGAAGTGCGCCGCGATATCGTCAAGCAGTTGGGCGTCGATCTCAGCGCCAGCCTGAACGCCGGCACCGCGGTGGTGAACTTCAACAATTCGAACCCGTTCTCGGTGAGCGGCGGACCGATCGTCAGCAACAACGGATTAGGTGTGGCCGGCCTCACCAAGGGCTTCGCGACCGTCAGCGCCACGATGCGCGCGATGGAAAGTGCCGGTGTCATGCGCACGCTCGCCGAGCCGAGCCTGACCGCGATCTCCGGCGAATCCGCGACCTTCATCGCCGGCGGCGAATTCCCCATTCCGTCGGGCTATGCCTGCGATCCCGTCACCCACGTTTGCACCACCCAGATCACCTACAAGAAGTTCGGCATCTCCCTGAACTTCACTCCGGTCGTGCTGAGCGAGGGTCGGATCAGCCTGCGCGTGATGACCGAGGTGTCCGAGCTGTCGAACCAGAGCGCCATCACGGTTACCCAGGCGCTGTCCTCGAATTCGACCAACTCGATCACCATCCCCTCGATCCAGACCCGCCGCGCCGAAACGACGCTGGAAATTCCCTCGGGCGGCTCGATGGCGATGGCCGGCCTGATCCAGCAGCAGACCAAACAAGCGATCAACGGCCTGCCCGGCGTCGACCAGGTGCCGATCATCGGCGCGCTGTTCCGCAGCCAGGACTTCGTCAACAACGAGACCGAGCTGATGGTGATCGTGACCCCCTATGTGGTGCGCGCGGTGGCTCAGAAGGAACTGTCCCGGCCCGACGACGGCTTCGCGCCGGCGTCTGACGCCCAGACGGCGCTGCTCGGCCGCATGAACCGCCTCTATGGCATCGCGCGCCGCGTCGACCCGATCGCGGGCACGCCCGGTGATTTCGGCTTCATCATCGACTGATGACGAACGGACGGCTTGGGAAGGCGAGAGACGGGGCACGAGGGGATGAAGCGATGACGAAGACCATGGCCGATCGACGTCGCAAGTTGAGCGTCGCGCTGGCACTGACGGGGCTCTCCGTCGTGCTGGGCGCCTGCAACACCACCGGCGAGATCGTCACCCAGACGGTCCCGACCGACTATCGCCAACGTCACCCGATCGCGGTCGAGGAAGCCAAGAAGTCGATCGTGATCTTCGTCGGCAAGGCTCGCGGCGGCCTCTCGGCCGCGCAGCACGCGGACGTCGCCGGCATTGCCCGGGACTGGGTGCGCGAAGGCACCGGCTCGGTCGTCGTCGACGTCCCCGTCAACGCCGCGAATTCGCGCGCGGCGGCAGCGACCTATCACGAAATCCGTTCATTGCTCGCATCCGGCGGCGTGCCCTCCCGTGCCATCGTCCAGCACCCCTATCGGCCCGAGGATCCCGGACTGCTGCCCACCATCCGCCTGAGCTATTCCCGGATCGCCGCGGTCGCGGGCCCCTGCGGGCTGTGGCCGGAAGATATCGGCCCCTCCATCCTCGACCCCGGCTACAACGAGAACCGGCCCTATTTCAATCTGGGCTGCGCCACCCAGCGCAACCTCGCGGCAATGATCGACAATCCGGCCGACCTCGAGCAGCCGCGGTCCGAGACGCCGGCCTACAACGCACGGCGTGACATGGCGTTCGAGCGCTATCGCAAGGGCACGCCGATCGCGACCATGAATCCAGACGCCGACAAGGCCAAACTCAGCGACACAGGCAGATGACACGCGTCCACGACGAAGAAGCGGACGATCCGCAACACCCCGAGGAACACATTGCGCCGGTTCCTCGCATCTCCGTGCAGGCCTTTTGCGAGACCGAGCAGACGCTCGCCGCGGTGACCGCGGCCGGGCAGGATCGCCGTCTCGCCAAGGCGCATCTTACCGCCAAGGACGGTGGCTTAGCTGCGGCAATCGAAGTCTATGAAACGATGCCGACGCCGAACGTCATCGTGATCGAATCCGACGGCACGCGCGACATCCTTGAGGGCCTCGACGACCTCGCCGGCGTCTGCGATCCCGGCACCCGTGTGGTCGTGATCGGCAATCCCAACGACACCGCGCCCTATCGCGAGCTGGTCCGCCGCGGCGTCAACGACTATGTGGTGGGACCGGTCGAGACGCTCGACGTCGTTCGCTCGATCTGCAGCCTGTTCTCGGCGTCGGAAACCATCATCACCGGCCGCGTCATCGCGGTGGTCGGCGCCAAGGGCGGTGTCGGCGCCTCCACCGTCGCGCACAATGTGGCCTGGACCATCGCCCGCGACCTCGCGCTCGATTCCGTCGTGATCGATCTCGACCTCGCCTTCGGCACCGCGGGTCTCGACTACAACCAGGACCCGGTGCAGGGCATCGCCAATGCGGTGCTGTCGCAGGATCGGCCGGACACGGCCCTGATGGAGCGTCTGCTCTCGAAATGCACCGAGCGGCTCAGCCTCCTTGCTGCGCCAGCTACCCTTGACCGCGTCTACGATTTTGGCGCGGAGGCCTTCGACGCGGTGTTCGACACGCTGCGCATGACCACGCCCTGCATCGTGCTCGACGTCCCCCATCAATGGTCGGGCTGGACGCGGCGTGCGCTGGTCAACGCGGACGACATCGTGATCGTGGCCGAGCCCGATCTTGCGAACCTGCGCAACACCAAGAACATGCTGAACGTGTTGAAGGCGGCGCGGCCGAACGACCGGCCACCGCTCTACTGCATCAACCAGGTCGGCATGCCCAAGCGGGCAGAGATCGAGGTCAAGGCCTTCGCCAAGACCATGGAGAGCCAGCCGATCGCGGTGATCCCGTTCGATTCGAAGCTGTTCTCGACCGCGGCCAACAACGGCCAGATGATCGCGGAGGTCTCGAAGAGCCACCGCACCACCGAGCTGTTCCAGAACATGGCGAACCGCCTCGCCGGGCGCGGCGAGGTGAAGAAGCCGAAGCGCTCGCTGCTCGGGCCGCTGCTGAAGAAGCTGAAGGGCCGGTCGGGGCGCGGGTCAGCCCCGCATCGCAAGGCGTCGTAGGGACGAGAGCTGAACTCTCTCCGTTCCCTCCCCCCTTGTGGGGCAGGGAGGGGGGTGCCACACGGGGACTCTTTCCCTCGCGCACCCACTCGATGCATCGTCACCAATTAGCACGTTTTCCTGGGCTACCCCTCTCCCTAGCCCTCCCCCACAAGGGGGGAGGGAACGCACCTCCTCGGTGCGTTCGGCGAGGCTCAATCTATCGAGCTAAGGAACGAGCCGGTTACTTCTCCGCCCGCTGCTGCTTCTTCACCAGCAACTGCCGCAGCGCCGTGACCTTTGCCGCCGCCTGATCCGGCGGCAGGTCGGCCTTCACGATGGTTTCGGCCTCGGCCTGCTTTCCTTCCAGTCCCAGCACGAGCGCGAGATTGGCGCGCACGCGGAGATCGGCGGGATTGCGCGCGTGCGCCCGGCGCATCGTTTCCTCCGCCCGCGGCAGGTTGTTCTGCAGCATGTAGGACAGTCCGAGATTGGACAGCACCGACGGCTCGTCCGGCACGATCTTCAGCGCGGCGGCGTAGTATTGCTGCGCCTCCTCGTTGCGGCCGAGTTGATCGAGCGCGGCGCCCTGCGCCGACAGGATATGCCAGTCGGGATCCTCGGGCGAATGCGCGCGGCCGAGGACGTCGAACGCCTGCTGGAAACTGCCGCTGTCGGCGAGCGCGCGGCCATAGCCGGCGAGCAGCGCCTTGTTGTTGGAATGGGCGAGCACGGCCTGCTCAAGCACCGCGAGCGCCTGCGCGCGCTGGCCGGTCTGGCGCAACGCCTTGCCGTATTCGAGCGCGATGTTGGGATCGCCAGGCTTGGCGCGATAGCGCTCGCGCAGCGCGTCCATGTCCGGCCTCACGTCGGGCTTGGTATCGGACTTGCCAGCCGTTTCCGACTTTCCGCCGAGCGCGCCGGTGATGTCCTCGATTCCGGTGGTCTGACAGCCGCCGAGGGCCAGGATCAGAAGCGCGGAAAACAGATATCTCGCCGGAAGAGAGGCGACGGACAAACGCTTGGACATACTCTGATCACTCGGCGACTGATCAGAGATGCTTACCGATTAACGCTAAAGTCCCGTTAAGGCGGTGGCTTCCGGTAGCTCAGTCGGTGAATTCAGCGCCGAACTCGCAGCCGATGCGCCAGCGCAGGCGGCACTGGCGGGAATAGTCGGGCGCGAAGATGATGGTGAATTGCGGCGGCACTTCCAGAAATTCCGCCACCACTTTCACGCCGCCATCGGAAATATCCGTGATCGTGCAGTCCCGCGGCAGCGAACCCGCGCCAAAATGAATCTTGGCGAGCCGCGTGCACATCCGTCGTTCGCTTCTCCGGCGATTTGCAAGCATTTGAATTGTTCACCCGTTAGACCACGGCCCATCCCGCACCCTAGGAGTAGCGGACATTCGTTGGGATGTGCTGAGCGGAGCAGCTGGCATTCGAGGCGTAGTGTCTTCGTCGTGTTTACAATCGGTTAGGGCCTTGCAGGCCCTCTCAACATGTTCCCGTATTGTTCTTGCCAGGGCTGGCCCGCTCTGCTACCCCTAATTGTGCAAGAGGGGCAGGCTGGTTCGGGCATGGTTCAGCGGGTTTCTACCGTCGCCTTTGAGGGGATCGAGGCCCGCGCGGTCGACGTGCAGGTGCAGGTCGCGCCCGGTCTGCCGGCCTTCGCGATCGTAGGTCTCCCGGACAAGGCGGTGTCGGAGGCGCGCGAGCGGGTCCGCTCGGCGCTGATCGCCTCGGGGCTGGCGCTGCCGGCGCGGCGGATCACCGTCAATCTCGCGCCCGCCGATCTGCCCAAGGAGGGCAGCCATTACGACCTGCCGATCGCGCTCGGGCTGATGGGGGCGATCGGCGCGATTCCCCCGGATGCGCTGACCGGCTTCACCGTTCTGGGCGAGCTTGGCCTCGACGGATCGATCGCGCCGGTGGCCGGTGTTCTGCCCGCCGCGATCGGCGCCAATGTCCGCGAGGAGGGGCTGATCTGTCCGGCGGCTTGCGGCTCGGAAGCGGCATGGGCGAGCCCGGACATCCAGATCATCGCCGCAAGTTCGCTCATCCAAATCGCCAACCATTTCAAGGGAACGCAGGTGCTGTCGCGGCCCGTGCCGAAGGTGCATGAAGCAGCAAGCTCGCCGCTCGACCTGCGCGACATCAAGGGCCAGGAGAGCGCCAAGCGGGCGCTGGAGATCGCGGCCGCCGGCGGCCATCACCTGCTCATGATCGGCGCGCCGGGCGCGGGCAAATCGATGCTGGCGGCACGCCTGCCCTCGATCCTGCCACCGCTGTCACCGGGCGAGTTGCTCGAGGTCTCGATGATCGCCTCCGTCGCCGGCGAGATCGAGGGCGGCGCGCTGACGGCGCGGCGGCCGTTTCGCTCCCCGCATCATTCCGCCAGCATGGCCGCGCTCACCGGCGGCGGCATGCGCGCACGGCCCGGCGAGATCTCTCTCGCGCATCAGGGCGTGCTGTTCCTCGACGAGCTCCCGGAATTCGATCCGCGCGTGCTGGATTCGCTGCGCCAGCCGCTGGAGAACGGCGAGGTCTCGGTGTCCCGCGCCAATCACCGCGTCACCTATCCCGCACGCTTCATGCTGGTCGCGGCGATGAATCCCTGCCGCTGCGGCAACGCGTTCGAGCCTGGCTATGCCTGCAAGCGCGGCCGCATCGATCGCTGCACCGGCGAATATCAGGCCCGCATCTCGGGACCGCTGATGGACCGCATCGATTTGCGCATCGAGGTTCCCGCAGTGACCGCGGCCGATCTGATCCTGCCGCCGCCGGCAGAGGGCTCGGCCGAGGTTGCGGCGCGCGTGGCCGCCGCGCGCGACATCCAGCTCGCGCGCTACGCGGCTGCCGGCCTGCCGAAGGTTCGCACCAATGCGGAAGCACCCGCCTCGGTGCTGGAGGAGATCGCGAAGCCCGATGCGCAAGGCCAGAAGCTGCTGCGCGATGCCGCCGAGACCATGCGGCTGTCGGCGCGCGGCTATCACCGCGTGCTGCGGGTGGCGCGCACGCTCGCCGATCTCGACGGCGCCGACAGGATCGGCCGGCTGCATCTGGCCGAGGCGCTGTCCTACCGCGCACTCGCGGAGGATGTGCGCCAGCTGGCGTGATCATCCCGCGCATCAACCCGGCGGTAACGAGTTTCCTTTACGCTCTGCAAACCATAAGGCCCATCAGTTCCCGTACAGGGCCCGGCGAGTAGCGTGTCATGTTGCGTTTCAAGATCCTGGCCTCGGTTATTCCCGTGTTGGCGGCCGCGGTGTTTGCCCGCAGTGAGATCGGATCGGTCTCGCATCCCTGCATCGCCCTCGGCGACACCTCGGTCGAGCTGACGTCGCTGTTCTGGACCGCCGGCGTGCATGTCGCCTTCACCGATGATCCCGCGCGCGCCACGGTGCGGGTCCAGATCACCGAGGATGCGGACGCCGCCGACTTCGCCGTCGTCGACGACGGCCTCGGTTCGGAATCGGAATCCTGCCAGGCCACCCCTTCGACTCGCCTGATCTCGATTGCTGCGCAGCCCGTCGACGGCGGTCAGGTGATCTATCTCTCCACCGAGGGGCCGGCGGATTACCGCGTCTATGTGCGCTCGAAGACCTTCTCGCAGCGCGAGGCGGCGGCGCTGATCGTCGGCGCCCGCGGCGGCCACCGTCATCTCCAGGCCGCCTCGCTCTGAGTCGTTAACGTCCCGTCAACCCTGTTAGGAGGCGGTCGCAGCGCTTCAAACTGTTCGCAAGGTCGACGGCACATCGTCGTTTACAGCGAGCACAGCGTTTTAAGAAAAGAGTCGGGTCGGTGGCGATGGATCGGACGTTCCGGATCAAGGTGCGCATGCGCCGCTTCAGGCGACAGTACCCCAGAATCGCCTTCGCGATCCGCTCCATCATGATCTTCTCGGCGACCTTCGGCGGCGCCTACGGGTTTGTCTCCGGCAGTCGATCCGAGACGTCCGGCTACGATCCCAATGCGTTTGCGATCGGCGTCAGTTTCCTGTTCGCGCTCGCCTGCCTCGGCCTCGCCACGCTCAGCATGCGCCTGCGCTTCGTCAACAAGCGGATGCGTGCGCTGGCGGCCCACAACGAAACGCTGATCGACCGCAATTGGGAGCTGAAGGAGGCCGAGGAGCGCGCGCGCAGCCTGTTCGAACAGCAGGGCGATCTGATCGTGCTGCGCGACACAAGCGGCCGCATCACCTTCGCCAACGACGCCTATTGCGCGCTCGCCGGACAGGCGCGCGGCGCACTGGTCGGCACGCGCTTTGATTTCGCGGTGCTGGAGCAGGGCGACAGCGCCCGCGAGAGCAACGGTACGCGCATTCACGACCAGAAGATCGCATCCCCGCTCGGCGCGCGTTGGATCGCCTGGCGCGAAGGTTATGTCCGCCTCGACGCCGGCCAGCCTGCCGAATTGCAGAGTGTCGGACGCGATGTCACCGACCGCACCGAGACCGAGCGTGCGCTGTCCGACGCCCGCGATCAGGCCGATGCCGCCAACCGGGCCAAATCGCGCTTCCTGGCCATGGCCTCGCACGAGATCCGCACGCCGCTCAACGGCATCATCGGCATGGGCGGGCTGCTGCTCGACACCACGCTGACGCCGGAGCAGTCGACCTACGCCAAGGCCGTGAAGACCTCCGGCGAAGCGCTGATGGCGCTGATCGAGGAGTTGCTCGACTATTCCAAGATCGAAGCCGGCAAGCTCGATCTCGAGCAGCGTCCCTTCGCGCTCTCGGCCCTGATCGAGGACATCACCGAACTGCTCGCGCCTCGCGCGCAGGCAAAGAAGCTCGAGATCGCCGCCTATGTCGACGAGCGGCTGCCGCTCGAGGTGGTCGGCGATGCCGCGCGGCTGCGCCAGGTGCTGCTCAACCTCGCCGGCAACGCCATCAAGTTCACCGCGAGCGGCGGCGTTGCGCTGATCGTCGAGCCCAGCATCTGGCCGAACGAGATCAGTTTTCTGGTGCGCGACACCGGCATCGGCATCGCAGCCGACGCGCAACAGCGCATCTTCCGCGAATTCGAGCAGGCCGACGAACGCGTCGCCCGCACCTATGGCGGCACGGGGCTGGGCCTCGCGATCAGCGAGCGCATCGTCAAGCGCATGGGCGGCCGCATCACGCTCACGAGCGAGCCGGGCAAGGGTTCGACCTTCGAGGTCGCAGTCCCGCTGGCGCCATCTCCCGCCGGCGCGGAACAGACGGCATTCCCGAGTCCCGATCTCGCGGGCAAGTCGATCCTGCTGATCGCCGACGGCATCGAGGCCTCGCTGATCGCGCGGCGGCTGGAGCGCTGGGGCGGCCAGACCTGCATGGTGACGGACGCGGCGGTGGCGGAAGCACTGCTGCCGGAACGTTCATGGCATTCGGTGCTGATCGATCGCGCACTCGGCGCTGCCCTCGCCGACCGCCTCGGCGAAGCCGCACGCAGCCATGCGACGCAACGCCTCGTGCTGCTGACATCAGGCTCGCGCCACGAGAAACTCTCGCCGGCCTTCACCGGCTTCCTGGTGAAGCCGCTGCGCGCCGCCTCACTCGCCGCACGCCTCGCGCTGCCCCCTGAGGTCGCCTCGCCCGATCTCGCGCCGGAGCCATCGATCCCATCCGCCGGCGCGGTACCGGTGAAAGGCCTGTCGATTCTCGTCGCCGAGGACAACGAGATCAACGCGCTGTTGATGCGCTCGCTGCTGACGAAACTCGGCCACCGCGTCGTCATCGCCGTCCATGGCGAGGCCGCGCTGGAATCCTGGCTCGGCGCGACATCGGCCGGCACGCCCTATGATCTCGTGCTGATGGATATCCAGATGCCGCAGCTCGACGGCATCGAGACGACAAAACGAATCCGTGCGCATGAGGCCGCCAAAGGCGGCCATCACACGCCGATCCTCGCGCTCACCGCCAATACGCTGGTGGAAGATCGCTACGCCTGCTTTGAAGCGGGCATGAACGGGTTTCTGATCAAGCCGCTCGATCGCGAGAAGCTGGAAGAGGCGCTGGCCGGACTGGCGGCGGCGCGGCAGCTCGCGGTTTGACCCGGATTTCATAGGAACCCGATCTCGGCCGGCAATCGACAATTGAAATCGACCGCGGCGCGCGTCACCATCCTCTGGGGCATTTAAGCAGAGGATTTCGCATGAACATGCTTTGCCGCCTCGCCTTCGTGATCCTTCTCTGGGGTTCCACTCAAGCCACCGCGGCAGATAGCCCGCACCTGATCGCCTCGCTGAAGCAAGGCGGCTACGTGCTGGTGTTTCGCCACACCGCCACCGACGACAGCCAAAAGGATGTCTACCCTTTCAAGTTCGACGACATGAGCGCCCAGCGTCAGCTCAGTGAGAAGGGCCGCGACATGGCGCGCCAGATCGGGACGGCCATCAAGGAACGCGCGATCCCGATCGGCGATATCTACACCAGCCGGCTGAACCGCGCGATCGAGGCAGGCAGACTGATCTCCGGCCGCGAGGTGAAGCCAGTCGATGCATTGACGGACAGCAGCAACGCGAGTGCGTCGGGCATGGCAAATCCGACCGGTGCAAATGCAAAGGCAGGCCAGGCCGTGCGGCAGCTCGTCGATGCACCGCCCAAGGCCGGCACCAACACCTTCCTGGTCACCCACAAGACCAACATCGCGGATGCCTTCGGCAAGGACGCCGGGGACGTGCAGGAAGGCGAAGCTTTCGTCTACAAGGCCAGCAGCTCGGGTCCCGCAACCTTTGCAGGACGCATCAAGCTCGCCGACTGGACCGCGAAAGCGGACAAGTGACGGCCCGGACTTCAGGTCCGGATCATACTCTGGCAACAGAAGGGCTGGCGAACACGTGAGAACCTCGGAAGACCGCTCATTCCTCATCCTGCTTGCCGCGATCACCCTTGCGTTCGGGTGGGTGCTTTGGCCGTTCTCCGGCGCGTTGTTGTGGGCCACGCTTCTGGCGATCATCTTCGCGCCACTCTATCGACGCGCCCTGGAAACGCTTCCGGGGCGGCGCAACCTTGCCGCATCGTTCACCGTCGTCGCCGTGATCGTCATGGTCCTCATCCCCGTGGCGATCGTGATCGCCTCGCTCATCGACCAGGGTGGGGAGCTGTATCAGCGCGCTCAGAGTGGGGAGATCAGTTTCGCTCATCCCCTGGAGCAGGTGAAATCCGCGTTGCCCGCTTGGGCTGCATCGCTGTCGGATCGCTTGGCCAGCATTGATTTTTCGGCCCTGAAAGAACGTCTCTCGGGTCTGGTCGTCCCTGCCGGCCAACAGCTGGCGGGCCACGCCATCAACATCGGTCAGTTGACGCTGGAGTTCGTCGCAAGCCTGCTCGTGATGTTGTACCTGCTGTTCTTTCTGCTCCGCGATGGTGACGAGCTCAACGCACGGATTCGCGACGCGCTTCCGCTGCGGCCGAGCCACACCACCGAGATTCTGAAGGCGTTCACCCTGGCGGTTCGCGGGACGATCAAAGGGATCGTTCTCGTTGCCCTGATTCAGGGGGCGCTTGGCGGGCTGATTTTCTGGCTGCTCGGCTTGACGGCGCCGCTGCTCGCGGGCGCCCTCATGGCGTTGCTCTCGCTCCTGCCCGTGCTCGGCTCCGCCCTGGTTTGGGTTCCGGTCGCACTCTATTTGCTGGTGGCAGGCTCAGTCACGAAAGGGATCATCCTGCTCGCTTTCGGGACCTTCGTGATCGGTCTTGCGGACAATTTTCTCCGCCCGATTCTGGTCGGCCAGTCGATCCAAATGCCGAGCTATGTCGTGCTGCTCGCCACCCTGGGCGGCCTTGCGGCTTTCGGAGCGAACGGGTTCGTCATAGGCCCACTCGTCGCCGCGATGTTTCTCACGGCGTGGCACATCTTCATCGGCTCGAAAGCGCGACAGGAGGTCCGGAAATGATCGTCATGTCGAGTCACGACCCGGCGGTCAGCCGAGTGCCGAATCCGGCCGGCCCCGAACGGTATGCGGCATAAGCCATAAACCGCGGCGCGGACAGCTTGTCACGCGCCGCCTGGCCTCCCGTGAACATGGTGTCTGCCTTGGCCGCGCGCTTGCAATGCGGGCATACGAAAAGATGCGCGATGATCGGGGTCGGCTCATCCGCCAGCAGCTCGGAACGGAACCACTTCATCTCGATATGGCAGTCCGGGCAGATCGGAGCTTCCAGCTGCTCGGCAGCGCTTCTGAGACGATCAACCATGGTGCCCTCGCGTTTACGAAGGTCATAGCCGAATACCCTTTGTCGGTCTGCAACAAAAGACACTCTGCGCGCGCGGGCTAGGCCCGTCGACCGCCGCGATTACAGCCGCCTGAGCGCCACGCTCGCCACCGTGTGGTCTGCGCCCTTCTTCAGGATCAGGGTCGCGCGGGGGCGGGTCGGCAGGATGTTATCCTCGAGATTGGCGAGGTTGGTGCGTTCCCAGATCGCGATCGCGGTGGCGGTGGCCTCCTCGTCCGACAACAGCGCATAGCGATTGAAGTAGGATTTCGGATTGGTGAACGCGGTGTCGCGCAACGACAGGAAGCGCCTGATGTACCACTGCCGCAGCGCGGCCTCGTCGGCGTCGATATAGACCGAGAAATCGAAGAAGTCGGACACCACGGGCACGGCCTTGCCGTCACGCGGCAGCTTGCCGGTCTGCAGCACGTTGACGCCCTCGACGATCAGGATGTCGGGCTGGTCGATCTCGGCCCACTGGTTCGGCACGATGTCGTAAGTCAAATGCGAATAGACCGGCGCGCGCACATGGCGGCGGCCGGCCTTGATGTCGGAGAGGAAGCTGAGCAGCAGCGGCAGGTCGTAGCTCTCCGGAAATCCCTTCTTCTGCATGATGCCCTGCCGTTCCAGCACGGCGTTGGGATACAGAAATCCGTCGGTGGTGATCAGCTCGACCTTGGGACGCGGCGACCAGCGCGCCAGCAGCGCCTGAAGCACGCGGGCCGTGGTGGATTTTCCAACCGCGACCGAACCGGCGACGCCGATGATGTAGGGCATCTTGCGGTCGCGGATATTGAGAAACTGGCGCTCCGCGTAATAGAGCCGCTGCATCGCATCGACATAGATCGACAGCAGGCGCGACAGTGGCAGGTAGATGTCCTCAACCTCCTGCAAGTCGAGGCGGTCGTGCAGCGAGCGCAGCCGGTCGAACTCGCCCGGCTCCAGCGTCATCGGCGTGTCGTCGCGGAGTCGCGACCACTCCTCGCGCGTATAGACGCGGTACGGATTATACTGCTGCTCGGGTGCGCGGATATCCATGACGCGACTCTCCACCTCGGCTAGCTGCCGCCCTTGCGCGACGCCTTTTCTTCCAACCCTGACATATTGGTCCGCTTGTCCAATGCGGCCTCGACCTCTTCCAGCTTTACGCCGCGGGCCTTGAGCAGCACAAGGAAATGATAGAGCAGGTCGGCGCCTTCCGCGATCAGATGCGCGCGATCGTTTTCGACTGCTGCGATTACGGTTTCGACTGCTTCCTCACCGAACTTCTTGGCGCAATGTTCGGCGCCCTTGTCGAGGAGCTTGCGGGTATAGGACGCCTCGCCACCCGCTGCCGCGCGGGCGTCGATTGTCTCGGCCAGATCGTGGATCGTGAAACGCGGCATACAGATACCCGGAAAACGCGCCTTGGCCGATGATTGGCCGGTTACCTGGCGGGATAAGCCGGTCCCCGCCGATCATGTAGCATTTTTATGGACGGGAGTCGTCAGGCATCGAGGCGCATGGGCAGCCCGCGCCGGGACATATGCTCCTTGGCTTCGCGGATGGTGAATTCCCCGAAGTGGAAGATCGAGGCGGCCAGCACGGCGGTGGCGTGGCCGTCGCGGATGCCGTCGACGAGGTGGTCGAGATTGCCGACGCCGCCGGAGGCGATCACGGGAACGGGAATGCTGTCGGCGACCGCCCGGGTCAGCGGGATGTCGAAACCCTGCCGCGTGCCGTCGCGGTCCATCGAGGTGAGCAGGATTTCACCGGCGCCGAGCGAGACCACTTCCTGGGCATATTCGATGGCGTCGATGCCGGTCGAGTTGCGGCCGCCATGGGTGAATATCTCCCAGCGCTCTCCGCCACCGGCGCGCTTGACCCGCTTCGCGTCGATCGCGACCACCACGCATTGCCCGCCGAATTTCTCGGCGGCTTCCTTGACGAACTCACGTCGCGACACCGCGGCGCTGTTGATCGAGACCTTGTCGGCGCCCGCGCGCAGCAGCGTCTTGATGTCGTCGACCTCACGCACGCCGCCGCCGACGGTGAGGGGCATGAAGCAGGCCTCCGCGGTGCGCCGGACCACGTCCAGCATGGTGCCGCGGTTCTCATGGGTCGCGGTGATGTCGAGAAACGTAAGTTCGTCGGCGCCGGCAGCGTCATAGGCAATCGCCGCTTCGACGGGATCGCCGGCATCGCGCAGATCAACGAAGTTGACGCCCTTGACGACGCGGCCGTCCTTGACGTCGAGGCATGGGATCACGCGCACCTTGAACATCGGAGGTCTCCTAGGCAGCGCGTGCGTTGCGGATCAGGGCAAGGGCGGCGGCCGGCTCGAGACGGCCGTCATAGAGTGCGCGGCCGGCGATCGCGCCGGCGAGCTTTTTCGCGCGCGGCGTCAGCATCGCCTTGACGTCCTCGATCGAGGCGAGGCCGCCGGAGGCGATCACCGGAATCGAGATGGCATCCGCCAGCGCAATGGTCGCGTCGAGGTTCAGGCCCTTGAGCAGGCCGTCGCGCGCAATGTCGGTGAAAATGATGGCGGCGACGCCGGCATCCTCGAAACGCCGTGCAATCTCCAGCACCGTCACCTGCGAGGTCTCGGCCCAGCCTTCGACCGCGACCTTGCCGTCACGGGCATCAAGCCCGACCGCGACGCGGCCGGGGAATTTCCTGGCGGCAGCCTTCACCAGTTCGGGGTCGCGCACCGCGGCGGTGCCGATGATGACACGGGTGATGCCCTTGTCGAGCCAGGCCTCGACAGTCGCGAGATCGCGAATGCCGCCACCGAGCTGCACCGGAATCGTGATCGTCTTCAGCATCGCCTCGACGGCCTGCGCATTCACCGGCTTGCCGGCAAACGCGCCATCGAGATCGACGACGTGGAGATATTCAAAGCCCTGCGCGACGAAGCTCGCCGCCTGGGCGGCGGGATTGAGGTTGAACACGGTCGCGCGCGCCATGTCGCCCTGTTCGAGGCGCACGCATTGGCCGTTCTTGAGGTCGATCGCGGGAAAGAGAATCACGGTTTCCATCGCAAAAAGTTCGAGATCAGGGCCAAACCAAAGCGCTGGCTCTTCTCGGGGTGAAACTGCGTCCCGATGGCGGTGTCCTTGCCGACGATCGCTGTCACCGGCCCGCCGTAATCGGCGCGCGCGAGCACGTCCGCCTCGTTGGCGGCATTGAGGTGATAGGAGTGCACGAAATAAGCGTGCTGGCCCTTGGGGCCGAGCGGCAGCCCGTCCAGCACCGGATGCTCGCGCAGCACATCGAGCGTATTCCAGCCCATGTGCGGGATCTTGAGGCTCTCGTCGCGCGGCGTGATCTTCTCGACGTCGCCGCCGATCCAGTTCAGGCCTTGCGTGATGACATGCTCCTTGCCGCGGGTGGCGAACAGCTGCATGCCGACACAGATGCCGAACATCGGCCGCGCCTTGACGCGCACCGCCTCGGTGATCGCCTCGACCATGCCGTTGACGGCATCGAGCCCGCGCCGGCAATCGGCAAAGGCGCCGACGCCCGGCAGCACCAGACGGTCGGCGCTGTAGGCCTGGTCCGGATCGCTGGTGACGAACACCTTTTGCGGGTTGTCCATGCTGCGCGCGGCGCGCTCGAACGCCTTGGCGGCCGAATGCAGATTGCCGGAACCGTAATCGATGATGGCGACGCTCATCTTGACCCTCCCGGTTCTGGAAACAAACCAATGATGCCACCCGCCGGCATCGGCGGCGGGTTGGAGAATTGCTGACCCGGGACGTTGCGGGTCGGCGGCGGGCCGCCGCGATCGACGGCCCATTGATCGTTGACGATGCCGCGCTGCTTCTGGCTCCAGCGCTCGAAGAAGCGTCGCTCGGCAGTGTCCTCGTCGTCGGAGATCACCACGTCGAGCTGTCGCCATTTCCCGCGCGACAGCGTCCAGCGGCGCAGGCTGGAGGCCTCGAATCCCATCAGCAGCGCGACGATGACGTCGGCGAAGAAGATCGACGAACGGCCGACGCCGAGGCTGGACAGCCCGACATTGAACGCGGCAACGAAGATCACCCAGCCGATCAGCGCCAGCCACAGCCGATTCCACAGCAGCCAGAGCGGGCCGAAGATCATCGCCCAGAAATGGAAGCCGTCGCGCACGAAGACGAATTTGTCAGTCGCGCGCAGATCGGCTCCTGCAGGGGAGGGAGCATGAACTGTGTAGACGGACATGGCGATGCCCTGTTCCTAGGAATTCAGTGATACCGCAAACGGCGCGCGCCGCCGGCCCGAGATGTCAGCCGCCGAGCGAGCCCTTGGTGGACGGGATCTCGCCCACCGCCTTCGGATCGATCGCGACGGCGGTGCGCAGCGCCCGTGCCAGACCCTTGAAGCAGGACTCGGCGATATGGTGGCTGTTATCGCCATATAGGGTCTCGACGTGAAGAGTCACGCCCGCGTTCATGGCGAAGGCCTGGAACCACTCGCGCACCAGCTCGGTGTCGAACTCGCCGATCTTGTCGCGGGGGAAGTCGACCTTGAACACCAGGACCGGGCGGCCCGAGATGTCGATGACCACGCGCGACAGAGTCTCGTCCATGGGCATGTGCACCCCGGCATAGCGGGTGATGCCCGCCATGTTGCCGAGCGCCTGCTTGAGGGCCTGGCCGAGCGCGATGCCGGTGTCTTCGGTGGTATGGTGATGATCGATGTGCAAATCGCCGACCGCCTTGACCGTGAGGTCGATGCGGGAATGGCGGGCGAGGAGATCGAGCATATGGTCGAAAAAGCCGATGCCGGTCGCGATATTGGACACGCCGGTGCCATCGAGGTTCACGGTGACCTCGATGTCGGTTTCCTTGGTCTTGCGCTTGATCGTCGCGGTGCGCATCAAAACTAGCTTTCATCCTCGTTCGGGGCCGAAAACGCCGGTCTTTTAACAGCCAAATGACGCCTTCGCTACTGCGGCAACGGCTGGCCGGGCCTCTACTTCTGCCTATGGTGAGCGAAATTGGGCCCGGAGCGGCCCGTTGTGCCCCCGCTCCCGACCGCCTAAATCAGCCCGGACAACGAGGATCATTCATGCAGGACTCCCCAAACAGCTCCCCGGGTTGGCACGGCACCACGATTCTGACGGTCCGCAAGGGCGGCACGGTGGTGGTCGGCGGCGACGGCCAGGTCTCGATCGGCCAGACCGTGATCAAGCACAACGCCAAGAAGGTCCGGAAACTCGGCAAGGGCGACGTCATCGGCGGCTTTGCCGGCGCCACGGCCGACGCCTTCACGCTGTTCGAGCGTCTGGAAGCCAAACTCGAGCAATATCCGGGGCAATTGACCCGGGCCGCCGTCGAGCTCGCCAAGGACTGGCGCACCGACCGTTATTTGCGGCGGCTGGAGGCCATGATGATCGTGGCGGACAAGGACGTTTCCCTGGTGCTGACAGGTACCGGCGACGTGCTGGAGCCCGAAGCCGGCGTCATGGCGATCGGCTCGGGCGGGAATTACGCGCTGGCGGCCGCCCGCGCTTTGCTCGACACCGACAAGGACGCCGAGACCATCGTCCGCCGCTCCCTCGACATCGCCGCCGACATCTGCGTCTACACCAACCGCAATGTCACCGTCGAAGCGCTGTCGGCCGGGTAGGACTTGTGGCTGGACAGCGGACCTCCGGACCAGCTGTAACCTCTCCCGCTTGCGGGAGAGGTCGCGCCGAAGGCGCGGGTGAGGGTTCTGTCCTCTTGGGCGCTGTCCCATTGCCGACGCACCCTCTCCCCAACCCTCTCCCGCAGGCGGGAGAGGGAGTGCACCACCGCCGTAGCCGCTAGATGACCCTCGCCTACACTTTCCGCCCGATGACCGTGACCGACCTGCCGCTGATCCGGCGATGGCTGGGCGAAGCACATGTGCGGGAATGGTGGGGCGATCCGGACGAGCAGTTCGCGCTCGTCAGTGGCGATCTCGATGACCCCGCTATGGATCAGTTCATCGTGTTGGCCGGCGACAAGCCGTTCGGCTATCTTCAATGCTACCGCCTGACCGCCTGGAATACGGGTCTTGGGCCGCAACCGGAGGCCACCCGTGGCATCGATCAGTTCATTGGCGAAAGCGACATGATCGCGCGCGGGCACGGTTCGGCCTTCATCCGCCAATTCGCCGACGCGCAGTTGCGAGACGGTCTGCCGCGCATCGTCACTGATCCTGATCCGCTCAACGCGCGGGCCGTGCGTGCCTATGAGAAGGCCGGCTTTGTCCGGGAACGTATGGTCGAGACACCGGACGGGCCGGCACTTCTGATGGTGCGCGAGCGATGACGCTGACAACCGCGCACGAGAGCAAGGCTGCGTTTCCACCGCTCGCCTGGGTCGGCATCGCGCTGCTTCTGCTGGCGATGCAGGCCTCGATCCTGTTCGCGATGGGCCGGGTGCCGATCTGCACCTGCGGCTATGTCAAGCTGTGGCATGGCGTGGTGAACAGCTCGGAGAATTCGCAGCACATCGCCGACTGGTACACCTTCTCGCACATCCTGCACGGCTTCCTGTTCTACGGACTGACCTGGCTGCTGTTCGCGCGGCTGCCGTTCGTGTCCCTGTCCTGGCCCGCGCGCCTGATCATCGCCATGCTGATCGAGGGCGCCTGGGAGATCGTCGAGAACTCGCCGTTCATCATCGAACGCTACCGCGCCGGCACGATCTCGCTGGATTATTTCGGCGACAGCATCGTCAATTCGGTCTCTGACAATCTGTCCATGATGCTGGGCTTCCTCGCTGCGCGCCTGCTGCCTGTATCAGTGACCGTTCTGCTCGGGCTCGCCTTCGAAATCATGCTGGCGCTCCATATTCGCGACAATCTGACCCTCAATATCCTGATGCTAATCCATCCGATCGAGGCCGTGAAACAATGGCAATCGGGTCCGCCGATCATCTGACGGCCAAAAAAAGCGGCTTGTCCCGCCCCGCATCTGATCCTAGCTAAGGTCCCATGACAGACTTCTCCCCCCGCGAAATCGTTTCCGAACTCGACCGTTTCATCGTCGGCCAGGCCGATGCCAAGCGCGCCGTCTCGATCGCGCTACGCAACCGCTGGCGGCGGCAGCAGCTCACCGGCTCCTTGCGCGAAGAGGTGCTGCCGAAGAACATCCTGATGATCGGCCCCACCGGCGTCGGCAAGACCGAGATCGCGCGGCGGCTCGCCAAGCTTGCCAACGCGCCGTTCCTGAAGGTGGAGGCGACGAAATTCACCGAGGTCGGCTATGTCGGCCGCGACGTCGAGCAGATCGTGCGCGATCTCGTCGAGGTCGCGATCGCCCAGGTCCGCGAGCGCAAGCGCAAAGACGTGCATGCACGCGCGCAGCTCGCCGCCGAAGAGCGCGTGCTCGACGCCCTGGTCGGCGCCAATTCCAGCGCGGCGACGCGGGACTCCTTCCGCAAGAAGCTGCGCGCGGGCGAGCTCAACGACAAGGAAATCGAGATCGAGACGCAAGGCGGCGGCAGCGGCTTTCCGATGTTCGAGATCCCGGGCATGCCTGGCGCGCAGATGGGCGCGGTGTCGATCGGCGACATCTTCGGCAAGCTGGGCGGACGCAGCAAGACGCGACGGCTGACGGTGGAGAGCTCACACGAGATCCTCGTCAACGAGGAATCCGACAAGCTGCTCGACAGCGATCAGTTGACAATGGAAGCGATCAGCGCAGTCGAGAACAACGGCATCGTGTTCCTGGACGAGATCGACAAGATCTGCGCCCGCGAAGGCCGCGCCGGCGGCGACGTCTCGCGCGAGGGCGTGCAGCGCGACCTGCTGCCGCTGATCGAGGGCACCACGGTCTCGACCAAGCATGGCGCGGTGAAGACCGACCACATCCTGTTCATTGCCTCAGGTGCCTTCCACGTCGCCAAGCCGTCCGATTTGTTGCCGGAACTGCAGGGCCGCCTGCCGATCCGCGTCGAGCTGCAGGCGCTGACCCGCGACGACATGCGCCGTATCCTGACCGAGCCCGAAGCCTCGCTGATCAAGCAATATGTCGCCTTGATGCAGACCGAGGGCGTCACGCTCGACATCACCGACAACGCCATCGACGCGCTTGCCGACGTCGCGGTGGCCGTGAATTCCACCGTCGAGAACATCGGCGCGCGGCGGCTGCAGACCGTGATGGAGCGGGTGCTGGACGAGATCTCCTTCACCGCCCCCGACCGCAGCGGCGAGACCGTCAGGGTCGACGCCGATTTCGTGCAGAAGCACGTCGGCGACCTCGCCAAGAACGCGGATCTGAGCCGGTTCATTTTGTAATTCCGGGCGGCCACGCTATCAACTGGCCGTCGTCCCGGCGAAAGCCGGGACTCATAACCACCGGCAGTGATCGTTGGAAAAGATAGCGGCCCCAGTATTGGATCAAAACGAACATTCGTGGCTATGGGTCCCGGCTTTCGCCGGGACGACAGCGGAGGGTGCCGCGCGTCGAGTGCCATATGCTCGCTGACCTTCAAAAAAATCCCTGGCGTCTCCTGCTCGCGATCAACGCGGTGGTCATCGTCGGCGTCTTCGTTCACAAGATCCAGCTGCCGCCTTACGTCCCCTATATCCACCTCCTCGTCGACTACCATTTCGGCTTCATCAAGCGCGCGCTGATCGGGGCAATCGTCGCGCTGTTCACCGACAAGGTGCCGCTATGGCTAGTGTTCGCGCTCGGCGGCGCGACATGGCTGGTGACGCTCGGGCTTTACGCAAGACTGTTCCAGAAGACGTTCGGCTTCACCGCCAAGACATTGCCGACGTTCGTCTTCATCGCGGGCTCGCCGTTCTTCCTCAAGAACTTCATGCACACGCTCGGCCATTTCGACATCTATGGCTGCGCGCTGGCGATCATCCTGCTGCTGGTGCCGGCCGGCTCGCTGCTGTTCGTGGCGCTGGCTGCGCTGTTCTCGATCGTTCTCGTCCTGATCCACCACATCCATCTCCTGATGTATGTGCCGACCATCATCACCATCGTCGTGATCAGGCACTATCTGACGCAGGGCTGCGATCGCACCAATGTCGCGTTCGGCGTCGTTGCCCTGCTGGCCGTCTCCACGCTGTTCTTCGCCGCGCAGTTTTGGGGAACGATGCCGATCCCGGAGGCGGATTTCGTTGCCTACCTGAAGAGCCGGATGGCCGATCCATCGCGGACCGACCTGCTGCAGTTTGCCTACATCTGGTATCAGCCGCTCACGCAGGAGGTTTCCGACACCTGGGGCCGCCTGCCCCACAACATCCTCGGCGTGCCCGTATTCGTGCTGCTGATCTGGCTGCACACACCGCTGTGGCGCTATTTTGCCAACCTGATCGGCGCGCTCGCAAGCGACACGCATCGCCGTCTCGTAATCGCGGCGCTCGCCGGCGTCAGCCTCGCCTGTCTCGTGATGTTCGCGATGGTGTTCGACTATTCGCGCTGGATCTCGAACTGGGCGGTCTGCATGTTCCTGATCCTGCACGCCGTGAAGATGCTGCCCGCCGCACGCGAGACACCGCTGATTCCGGCAGAAGATCAGAAGACGAATATCTTCGCCCTGATCCTCACACTGATCCCGCGCGTCGGAATCGTGCGGCCGTTTTAGGCGGTGTGCCCCCTCTCCCGCCTGCGGGAGAGGGTTGGGGAGAGGGCTTTCTCCGCAAAGGGATTCCCCAAGAGGAGAGATCCCTCACCTGCGGTTAAAACCTCGCTCGCCTGATCCGCACGTAAAGCGCGCCCTCGCCGCCATGGCCGATAGCGGCCTCTTCAAACCCCACGACGAAGGCGCGGAATTCCGGCAGGCTCAGCCATTCCGGCACCTGGCGGCGGAGCACGCCGCTTTCGCCGCCGCTTCGGCCCTTGCCGGTGATGACGAGCACGAAGGTCAGGCCGTCATGATGGGCGCGGTGCAGGAAGCCGGTCAACGCGCGATGGGCGCGCATCTGGGTCATGCCGTGCAGATCGAGCCGCGCCTCGATCTCGCTGCGCCCGCGCGACAGTTTTGTACGCTCACGCTTGCCGAGCGGCGCCAGCGGCGGGACCGCCGGCTTCGCTGCACGCGGTGCCGGGGCAGCGGCAATCGGACGTGGCGAGGGCGCAGGCCGCGTGGCGGGCGCTGCAGGTGAAGGCTCGGTGCGCGGTGTGGCCTGCACCTTGGCGCCCCGATGCTTCCTCAGCGGCTTGACGTGCTTTGCGATGGTATCCCACAGCGCGCGCTCTTCCTCGCTCAGCGCGCGACGGCGCGGCGAGGGACGAGGCTCCAGCACGGGCGGACGGGACGATCGCTTCATTGCTGTCGATGGGAACGATTCTTGACCGGCCGTCGGGGCTCTTGAACGGGCTCGATCACAGGACGCGGTACTGGCAACGGGATTGGGTCGGCGACAGCGACAGTCTCGCCTTTACCTTGCGCGACCGCAGCCGGAGCCGGCTTGGCAGTATCCTTGGCCGGATCCTTCGCGGGCTCCGTTTGCGGAAACAGCTTTGCGATCTTCTCCGAGGGCCTGGGGTCGGGCACCGGGAGCCGCGCGGCGCGCGGCGTGGGATCGAGGCCTTTCGGCACCAGCATCACAAAATGCATGGCATGGCGCAGCCGCCCGGAGACCCGGCCGGCATCCGCGCCCGCGCCGAAATAGAGATCTGCGCGCGCAGGACCGATGATGGCCGAGCCGGTGTCCTGCGCGATCATCAGCCGATGGAACGGCGTCTTCGCGCGTTCGGAATCGATCGGCAGCTCGCCTTCGATGAAAAACGGCGTGCCGTAGACATGAAGCGATTTGTCCACCGCGATCGAGCGGCCGGCTGTCAGAGGGATACCTTGCGCGCCGACCGCCTCCTCCTTGTCGGACAGATTGACCTCGCGGAAGAAGATGTAGGAGCGGTTCTGGCGCCGCAGCTCCCTGGCACCGTCCGGGGTCTGCGCCATCCACTCCCTGATCTTTTGCATCGACATCTCTTCCTTCGGAATGATGCCGCGCTCGATCAGGATGCGACCGACCGCCGTATAAGGGTAGCCGTTATAGGCGTCGTAATTGAGCCGGACCGTGCCGCCGTCGTCGAACTTGATCCGCGCCGAACCCTGGATCTGGGCGAACAGCAGATCGGTCGGGTCCTTCAGCCAGGCGATCTCGAGTCCGCGGCCGGCGATCTTGCCGTCCTCGATCTCGGCGCGATCGTAATAGGGCACGAGCTTGCGGCGGCCGATCTTGCGATAGACCGGGCCCTTGTTGGGCAGGCTGACCGAATCCTGCTTGTAGCCGCGCACGAAAAGATTCGAGGGGCGGCGATAGACCGGGACGTTGTAGACGTCGGTCTGGGTGCGCGATCCCTCCAGCACCGGCTCGTAATAGCCGGTGACGAAACCATCGGGCTCGCCGAGGCGCGAGATCCGCAACGGCGCAAAATTCTCCTCGAAGAAGGTTTTGGCGCTGGCGTCGTCGGTGAGCTCGAGCGATTTGGCGACTCGGCAGGGCTCGCCCAGCGAGGCGCCCAATGCCTTCGGTTCGGCAGTGCCGGTGTGTGCGCTGATCGGACGGCAGCTCGCGCGAAAGGTCTTGTAGGCGGCAAGATGATTGTCGTCGCTCCAGCCCGTCACGTCGGCCCAGGCCAGCGGCAGATATTGCGCACCGGGAATCTCGAACGGCAGGGGAAGCTGCGGATACGGCAAGGCGCGCGCCGGCGCGGCAGGCAATTCCGGAAGATGATGGTGATGGCTGCGATAGTGGCGCCGCGCCGCCTCGGCGCCGAGTGAAAACGACGACAGCGCGACGGCACCTGCGCAAAGCGCCGTCGCGCTGGTCTTCAGGAAAACCCTAATTCGCGCTTCCGGTGCCAACCAGCTTCCAGTTCGGATCGCGAGAGGTGATGTCGCGGGCGAAAGTCCAGATGTCGGTGATGTCGGCGACGGTGTCGGCGCTGCCGTCGACGATGTTGCCGGCCTTGTCTCGCGTGGCCGAGATCATCTGCGAGACGAAGCGGATCGTGAGCTGGGCGGTGCGGTCGCGCAGCTCGGCGCCGACGAGCTCGGCCTTGTCGATCGAGACAAAGCGCGTCTCAGTCTTCTGCTCGTTCTTCTCGCGCTCCTTGATGGCGGCATCGAAGCTGTCATAGACCTCCGACGACAACAGGTCTTTTAGCGAACGGCGGTCGCCATTGGCAAAGGCCAGCACGATCATCTCATAGGCGCCGCGAGCGCCGGAGATGAAATGGCGCGGATCGAAGGTGGAATCCTTTTCGACGATGGAGTCGAGACCCTGGGCGAGCACGGTGCCCGGCTCTGTCAGGCCCTTCCAGCGGTCGGAGGGCGGGGTCGGCTCGGCCGTCGGCGCCAAGGGGGCCTGGTCGATGACCTTGCCTGGCATGGTGACGACGTTCTTTTCCTGGGCACCCTGGAGCGCGTTGCGGTCGAACGGCGGTCGCTCGTTACCGGTGCGCTGCCCCAGCACGCTGCGCAGCCTCAGAAAGATGAAGACCGCCAGCGCCAGGAAGATGATGGTGTAGATGTCCACGTCGTATTCGCTTTCTGGTCGTCTGTAGAAGGGGCCGTCTCGAAGGGGTCGTGCCGGGAAAATCGATCCGGCCAGTAGACCGTTCCATACCGGAACGGCAAGTCTACATCACCATTTCGGGTCCGCGCGTCAGGTCCGTGGGATGTAGGCACGAAATCTTGCCCGGCCAATGGCGCCTTTTGGCACAGCAGCGAGTGTAGCGCGTTTTATGCTTAAGGGGAAACCCGATCCTGCCCGGAAATCGCGCATCTTCAATCGTTTAAGGCGCGGTTTCGCTGGATCGGCGGGATGAACGCCACAGTTGCGGGCGTGGCCGGAATTCCCCATCCGGGACCGTTCGTCCTTGTGGAACGAGGTAGCCCTATGTTAGCCAACCGCCGCGAAATTCAGCCCAATCGGGTAAGGAGACACTCTTATGACCAACGGTAACGGCACCCCTCCCGAGGCGGCCCAGGCTCCCCAGCTCAACGTCTTGGCGCAATATACCAAGGACCTCTCGTTCGAAAATCCGAATGCGCCCAGCTCGCTCCAGCAGCAGAGCCAGCCGCCCCAGATCAACATCCAGATCAATGTCAGCGCCAACAACCTGAGCGAACAGGAGTTCGAGGTGACGCTGTCGGTCGAGGGCAAGGCCGAGACCGCCGGCAAGATCATGTTCTCGTTCGAGCTCGCTTATGCCGGCGTGTTCCGCATCTCCAACGTGCCGAAGGACAATTTGCATCCGCTGGTCATGATCGAATGCCCGCGCCTGCTGTTCCCGTTCGCCCGTGAGATCATCGCCACTGCCGTGCGCGACGGCGGTTTCCCGCCTTTGATGCTGGATCCGGTCGATTTCGTCGGCCTCTATCGTCAGAACATGGAGCGGCAAATGGCCGCTCAGCCGAGCGGCCAGGCTTAACCAGCCAAAGGGGCAGCTGGAGCGGGCAAGAACTCGTTCCAGATCGCCTTGTCGCCGAGCGTTGCGATGAAGGCCCGGTGGGCTTCGCGCTCGGCGTCTGAAATCCGCGGTGTGAGCGGCGCCGGCCGCTGCCGCCGCGGCGCATCGGCAGCCCCATTGGCGCGAGTCTCCTCGGATTCCGAAGCCAGCAGCAGCTGCGATTGCCGCGCCCCGACCAGATCCACATAGACTTCCGCAAGCAACTCGGCGTCGAGCAACGCGCCGTGTTTGGTCCGGCGTGAATTGTCGATCGCATAGCGCGAGCAGAGATCGTCGAGCCGGTTCGACACGCCGGGATGCTTGCGCCGTGCCAGCAGCAGCGTATCGACCAGCCGCTCGCGCGGGATCGCCGTGCGCTTGATCCGGTCGAGCTCGGCATTGATGAAGCTGATGTCGAACGAGGCGTTGTGGATCACCAGCGGCGCGTCGCCGATGAACTCCAGAAAATCGTCAACGACCTCGTGAAACAGCTGCTTCGTCGCCAGAAACTCGGCCGACAGCCCGTGCACCGCAAAGGCTTCTGCCGGCATGTCCCTTTCGGGATTGATGTAGACGTGGAAACTCTGCCCCGTCGGCATGCGATTGAGCATCTCGACGCAGCCGATTTCGACCAGGCGGTCCCCCCGCAGCGGGTCGAGGCCGGTGGTTTCGGTGTCGAGAACGATTTCGCGCATGATCCAAGAAGCCGTGTCAGGCGGCGAATCAGGCTCGCCGCTGCGGCATCTTAACAACCTCGGCCAGGATGTGCGCGATTTGGGCGCGCACTGGGTCGAGTCCGTGCGACGTATCCACCACGAAATCGGCACGCTTGCGCTTTTCCGCGTCGGGTGTCTGCTTGGCGATGATGGCGTCGAGCTTGGCCTCGTCCATCGTACCGCGCGCCAGCACCCGCTCGCGCTGCAGTTCCGGAGACGTCGTCACGACGACCACGGCATCGACCCGCGTCTCGCCACCCGTCTCGAACAGCAGCGGAATGTCCAGCACCACGACCGGCGCGTTGGCGGCTTCGGCGTCGGCGAAGAATTTTTTCCGGGAAGCGCCGAGCATCGGATGAACGACCTGCTCAAGCTGCTTGATGGCGGCAGCATCGTGCACCACGCGCGCCGACAGTTTTGGCCGATCGACCTTGCCGTTCGCGGTGGTGCCGGGGAAGGCGGCCTCGATCGCGGGCGCAGCCTCGCCCTCATAGAGCTGATGGACGGCCGCATCGGCGTCGTAGACGGGCACGCCAGCCTCCGCGAATAATTTCGCGGTGGTGGATTTGCCCATCCCGATCGAGCCGGTCAGTCCCAGGATCCGCATCAGCACCCAGCCCTATCTGCCAATCACACCGCAACTAGCCGCTCGCGCCGCAGGAACGCAAGCAGCGGCAGCAGCGGCAAGCCGAGAATGGTGAAGTGATCACCCTCGATGCGCTCGAACAAATGGATACCCAGGCTTTCGAGCTGATAGCCGCCGACGCTGCTGGTGACGGCATCGCCGGCGGCGTCGAGATAGACCGAAAGCTCGGCCTCGGTCATCTGCCGCATGGTGAGGCGGGCGATCGAGACGTCCTCGAAGATGATCTCGCCATCGCGTGCGATCGCCACGGCGGAATTCAGCTCATGGCTATGGCCGGAGAGATCGCGCAGTTGCGCCAACGCCTGGGCGCGGCCTGCAGGCTTGTTGAAGAGGCGATCGCCAAGCGCCAGCGTTTGATCCGCACCGATGACGGTGCTTCCGGCGTGATGGGCCGAGACTGCTCTGGCTTTTTCGCGCGCCAGCAGCAAGGCAATCTCGCGCGGACCAGAAAGCCCGGAGGCGGCTTGGATACCGCGCTCGTCGATATCAGCCGTGATCGCCTTGAACTCGAGCCCGGCATTGGCCAGCAGCATCTTTCGCGCGCTGCTCTGCGAGGCCAGGATCAACGAAGATTTGCCGAGCCACAGACTCATCGCAAAATCATTCCCAAGACTTTTCCCAAGACTATTGAGAAGGCCGGTTACGCTGACGATCGCTGTAGAGTTTCATGATCGCCGCGGCGGTTTCCTCGATCGAGCGCCGCGTGACGTCGAGCAGCGGCCAATCGTGCTTGGCGCTCAGCTTGCGGGCAAATGCGACCTCCTCGGCGACCGACTGCTTGTCGGTATAGGTGTCGCTGCTGGAATCGGCGCCCATGGAAAGCAGGCGGTTCTGGCGCACCTGGATCAAGCGTTCCGGCGTCGCATGCAAGCTCACCACCAGCGGTCGCGTCAACGTCTCCAACTGCGAGGGAACCGGAATGCCCGGAACCAGCGGCACGTTGGCAGTGCGGATGCCACGGTTGGCAAGATAGATCGACGTCGGGGTCTTGGAAGTGCGGGAGACACCGACGAGCACCACGTCCGCGTCGTCGAGCCCTTCGACATGCTGACCGTCATCGTGGATCATCGTGTAGTTCAACGCGTCAATGCGCTTGAAGTATTCGGCATTGAGGACGTGCTGGGCGCCGACCCGGCCGGTCGTGGCAGCGCCGAGATAGGCCTCGAACAATTGCATCACCGGGCCAATGATCGACAGGCTCGGAACATTGATCCCCTTGCACTTGTCCTCGAGCCTGGAGACCAGATCCTTCTCAAGCAGCGTGAACAGCACGATTCCCGGCGCTTCCTCGATCTCGTCGAGCACCCGATCGAGCTGTTTCTGGCTGCGCACCAGCGGATAGACGTGCTCGACCGGGGTCACGTTGGCGTATTGGGCAGCAACGGCGCGCGCGACCGTGATCAGCGTCTCTCCGGTGGAATCGGAGACGAGGTGCAGATGAAAATAATTGTTCGAGGTCGGCACAAAAGCCCTTTGTATGAAGACGGTGTGGTTTGTGGATTTCTGTGGAGCTTAACCCCTCGGAAAGGGATGTGCGACACCGGGGGCGGGACAAGTGCCAATTTTCTTCACACCACTGCCCCTGAGAACAACTTCGACGCCCTGCCGAAGGCGAAACGGGATTATGCCGACAACCCTCTTGATAAGCTGTCGACAGAAACGCGCAAGCCTTTGAAGGCGACCGACTTATCGAAAGCGGCCGGAGCTCTCAGAGGATATGTTGATGGATGTGAACAAGCGCGTGTGAACGGGCGGACGGAAATGTGTGAGTCCAATTCACCGTCACATAGACTCAAACCTTAAGAATCTAAGATTCTTATTGGAGAAGGGCGCTACGGACGGATATGTGTGCAGGCAAGACCTTAACGACTTCTTACTATCCCCAGCGTTCCCCTCGGCTGGTCAGGAATCCGGACCCCAGACATGTTCGAAGACGTCTACCTCTGGATCAAGGCGCTGCATGTGATCGCGGTCATCTCCTGGATGGCGGGCATGCTCTATTTGCCGCGGCTGTTCGTTTATCATTGCGAGGCCGAAATCGGCTCGAAGCAGTCGGAAACGTTCAAGGTCATGGAACGGCGGCTGTTCAAGGCGATCATCAACCCCGCCATGATCGTGACCTGGCTCGCCGGGCTCTATCTCGCCTGGGCTGGACACTGGTTCACTTTCGGCTGGCTGCACGTAAAACTGGCACTGGTCCTGGCGATGTCGGCGGTCCACGGCTTTTTTTCGCGCTGGTTGAAGGATTTCGCAGCAGACCGGCGCCCCCGAAGTCAGAAATTCTACCGTATTATCAACGAGGTGCCGACTGTCCTGATGATTCTGATCGTCATCATGGTGATCGTGAAGCCGTTCTAGGCAAGGATCGCGAACAATCGCTCAGCGCTTCGGCTTGCGGAGTGTGAGGCGATTTTCTATATTAGCGATATCCCACCCAACGCAGGCGGATGTGGTTGTGTCTGAGCTTTCCAGAGGCCGGACACCCCATCAGGTTTGAAGCCTCACCGGCACTCTCCTTGCCAGACCTGCGGACCTTGCCTTTTCGCGTCCGCATTTCAGAGCCTCCTCGCACCCCCTCCCCAGGTTACCCCACAGGACCACCCCAATGCGGGAAATCAAACTCCAGGACCTCAAGTCGAAGACGCCGGCCGAGCTCGTCTCGTTCGCGGAAGAGAACGGGGTCGAGAATGCCAGCACGATGCGCAAGCAGGAACTGCTGTTCGCCATCCTCAAGCAGCTTGCGCTTGCCGAGACCGACATCGTCGGCGAAGGCGTCGTCGAGGTTCTCTCCGACGGCTTCGGCTTCCTCCGCTCGCCCGATGCGAATTATCTGCCGGGCCCGGACGACATCTACGTTTCGCCCTCGCAGATCCGCCGTTTTGGCCTGCGCACCGGCGACACCATCGAAGGCCACATCCGCAGCCCGAAAGAGGGCGAACGCTATTTTGCGCTGCTCAAGGTCAACACGCTCAATTTCGAGGATCCGGAAAAGGCCAAGCACAAGGTCAATTTCGACAACCTCACGCCGCTGTTTCCGAATCAGCGCTTCCGCATGGAAATCGACGATCCGACGCGGAAAGACCTGTCTGCAAGGGTGATCGACATCGTTGCGCCGATCGGCAAGGGCCAGCGCGCTCTGATCGTCGCGCCGCCGCGCACGGGCAAGACCGTGCTGATGCAGAACATCGCGCACTCGATCGCGCATAATCATCCCGAGTGCTATCTAATCGTGCTCCTGATCGACGAACGTCCGGAAGAAGTCACGGACATGCAGCGCTCGGTGAAGGGCGAGGTCGTCTCCTCGACCTTCGACGAGCCGGCGGTGCGCCACGTCCAGGTCGCCGAGATGGTGATCGAGAAGGCCAAGCGTCTGGTCGAACATGGCCGTGACGTCGTGATCCTGCTGGATTCAATCACGCGCCTCGGCCGCGCCTACAACACCGTTGTGCCGTCATCGGGCAAGGTGCTGACCGGCGGTGTCGATGCCAACGCGCTGCAGCGGCCGAAGCGCTTCTTCGGCGCCGCCCGCAACATCGAGGAGGGCGGCTCGCTGACGATCATCGCGACCGCGCTGGTCGATACCGGCAGCCGCATGGACGAAGTCATCTTCGAAGAGTTCAAGGGCACCGGTAACTCCGAGCTGATCCTCGACCGCAAGGTTTCGGACAAGCGGACCTTCCCGGCGATCGACATTTCGCGTTCCGGCACCCGCAAGGAGGAGCTGATTACCGATCCGGTGGTCCTGAAGAAGATGTATGTGCTTCGCCGTATCCTGAACCCGATGGGGACGATGGACGGAATCGACTTCCTGCTCGACAAGCTGCGCTCGACCAAGAGCAATTCCGAGTTCTTCGACTCGATGAACACCTGATTGCAGTGCAGCATGATCAAAGGGCGCCTTCGGGCGCCCTTTTTCTTTGTGCGGCTTTGTTGCAGCGAAGGTGCAGCATGGCGGAGCACCTGCCCCTACGCTTAGATTCTTATAAGCTATTGATATCGCTTATATTATAGTCATTTTAGAACACCAATCGTTCTGCGGCGAGTAATTGTTGCAGCAAACGACAGCGGATATATTGCATCGCAATATGGATTTTGCTGCGGGATTTGACGCGCGAAAACTCGCCCTTCGTCGGCCGAAACGGATGTTTGCCTTTTCGCTTTCAGCCGGACAAATAGGCCATGCATCCGCGAGACCAGACCATCTTTGCGCTGTCGTCCGGCCGTCCGCCGAGCGCGCTCGCGGTGGTGCGCGTCTCCGGGCCATGCGCCAGCCTGGTGCTGACGACGCTGGCGGGCAAGCTGCCGGCGCCGAGACAGGCCAGCCGCCGGCTCCTTCATGACGGCGCGGGCCAGCCGATCGACGATTCGGTGGTGCTGTGGTTTCCGGGGCCGGGCAGCGCGACCGGCGAGGACGTCGCCGAATTTCACGTCCATGGCGGCCGCGCGGTGCTGGCTGCACTCCTCGCCGCCATTTCCGGTATTCCGAACATGCGCGCCGCCGAGCCCGGTGAATTCACGCGTCGCGCCTTCGAGAACGGCAAGCTCGATCTGACCGAGGCGGAGGGCCTCGACGATCTCATTCATGCCGACACCGACCGCCAGCGCCGCCAGGCGTTACGGCAGTTGCAGGGCCTCCTCGGCAATCGCGCGCGCGACTGGCGCGAGCGAATCATCGAGGCCTCCGCCTTGATCGAAGCCGGCATCGATTTCTCCGACGAGGGCGATGTGCCCGCCGAGTTGATGGCGCCTGCGGTCAAGGCGATCGGTGCGCTGCATGACGAAATCGCAGAAGTCCTTGCGGCACAGGGACAAGCTGAACGCTTGCGCGACGGCCTCGTGGTCGCAATCGCGGGCGAGCCGAATGTCGGCAAGTCGACGCTGATCAACCAGCTCGCGCGCCGCGACGTCGCAATCGTCTCGCCGCACGCGGGCACGACGCGCGATGTGATCGAGGTGCAGCTCGATCTCGATGGCTATCCCGTCACGGTGATCGACACCGCCGGCATTCGCGAGACCGATGATCCGGTCGAGCAGGAGGGTGTACGCCGGGCGCGAGCCCGCGCCGACGATGCTGATCTCGTGTTGTGGCTGGTGGAGGCGGGACGCGCTGTCGACCCTGACGCGATGTCGCTACTGGGGAAGTCCGGCAACGCAAGCAGTCCCTCCGGCGGCGCGATCTGGGTCGTGCGCAACAAGATCGATCTCGGCGGGGTCGAGGGCGTGAGGCCGCGCGGTGAGTTCGGAATCGCGGCGAGCCGGGGGGACGGCATCCCCGAGCTGGTCGATGCCCTGGTGAAATTCGCCGCCGACTTCTTCGGAACGACGGAGGGCGCATTGGTGACCCGGGCGCGCCAGCGGGATCTGCTGCGCCGGGCGTCGGACAGCTTGCGCCGGAGTCTGGAGCTCATAGAAGAGGGTGAGGAGCTTGCCGCCGAAGAGCTGCGCGCTGCCGCCTATGCCTTGGGCCGGCTGCTGGGTCGGGTGGACGTCGAGGATGTCCTGGGGGCCATATTCCAAAGATTCTGTGTTGGTAAGTAGCAATAGTTCTTCATTGTAGAACTAGCCTTTGTTCCATTTCTTGCTGTTTCACGTGAAACAGGGCCGGCGCAGTTCCTTGACGTTTCACGTGAAACACCGGCACCTTGGGTTTCGCCGGTATGCGCAGGGTCCCGCTTCGGGCGCTGGCGACTTAAGAAGCGGGTGCGCGGAGATGCCTTGCATTGCTCCTGTTCGCCAGCAACGCCGGGGTGCCGGGCTCCTGCCGGTGCGCTTCCCAATCACCGACCCGTCACTGCTGTACGACCTCCGGACCACGCCTTTTCCCTTCGCGAGCCCCGTTTTCTTGCATGAAAAAATGGTAATGTTTCCAAGGGCCCTTCTACTGTGCATGGGGTTGTTTTCGCGAAAAACATTTTGCCCCCCGTGTCCTTTGCCCCGTTTCACGTGAAACAACCGGCCCTCCAGTTTCCACTTCCGGCTTCCCCGTCTCTGAGCTAAAAGTCCGCCCATGCGAACAGAGCGAGAGAGCTTCGACGTCATCGTGATTGGCGGCGGCCATGCCGGCTGTGAGGCCGCGGCCGCCTCTGCCCGGATGGGCGCGGCGACCGCTCTGGTGACGCACCATTTCTCCACCGTCGGCGCGATGTCCTGCAATCCCGCGATTGGGGGTCTGGGCAAGGGTCATCTGGTTCGTGAGGTCGATGCGCTCGATGGTCTGATGGGGCGGGTCGGCGATGCCGGCGGCATCCAGTTTCGCGTCCTCAATCGCCGTAAGGGCCCGGCGGTCCGCGGTCCGCGCGCGCAGGCCGACCGGAAGCTCTATGCCGCCGCGATGCAGTCGGCGATCCGGGAGACCGAGGGTCTTTCCGTCGTCGAAGGCGAGGCGGACGAGCTGATCGTGGTCGAGGGACGGGTGATCGGCCTGCGCCTGGCCGATGGCCGCGAACTTCGGGCAGGGGCTGTGGTCGTCACCACCGGCACCTTCCTCCGCGGTCTGATCCATCTTGGCGAGAAGAACTGGCCGGCCGGTCGGGTTGGCGAGGCGCCTGCGATGGGGCTTTCGACCTCTTTCGAGCGCGCCGGGTTCACCCTTGGACGACTCAAGACGGGGACTCCGCCGCGTCTGGACGGCACGACGATCGACTGGTCGGCGGTCGAAATGCAGCCGGGGGACGAGCCTCCGGAGCCGTTTTCCGTGATGACCGAGCGGATCACGACGCCGCAGATCCAGTGCGGGATCACCCGGACCAATTCCGCGACCCACGAGGTGATCCGGGCCAATGTCCATCGCTCCCCGATGTACTCCGGCCAGATCAAGAGCTCCGGACCGCGCTATTGCCCCTCCATCGAGGACAAGATCGTTCGCTTCGGCGATCGCGACGGTCACCAGATCTTCCTGGAGCCGGAAGGGCTCGACGACAGCACGGTCTATCCCAACGGCATCTCGACGTCGCTGCCGGAGGAGGTCCAGCTCGCCATCCTCGCAACCATTCCCGGCCTGGAGCGGGTGAAGATGGTCCGGCCCGGCTATGCCATCGAATACGACCACATCGATCCACGTGAGCTCGATCCGACCCTTCAGACCAAGCGTTTGCGCGGCCTGTTCCTGGCCGGGCAGATCAACGGCACGACCGGGTACGAGGAAGCCGCCGGCCAGGGCATCGTGGCCGGCCTGAACGCGGCATTGGCTGCGAGCGGCGCCGCGCTGACGGTGTTCGACCGGGCCGATGGCTATCTCGGCGTGATGATCGACGACCTCGTTACCCGCGGCATCAGCGAACCCTATCGGATGTTTACCTCAAGGGCTGAGTACCGGCTGACCTTGCGGGCGGATAATGCCGATCAGCGTTTAACCGAGAAGGGCATCGCCCTGGGATGCGTTGGGAGCGCCCGCACCCAGCATCATCGCGCCAAGATGGACGCCCTGAATGCGGCTCGAACGCTATCGAAGTCGCTGACGATCACCCCGAACGAGGCCATAAAGCACGGTCTGACCCTGAACCGGGACGGCCAACGGCGGTCGGCTTTCGAGCTGATGGCGTATCCCGACATCGGCTGGAGCCAGGTTCGTGCGATCTGGCCGGACCTCGCCGGCATTGATCCCGTCATTGCCACCCATCTCGAGATCGACGCGAAGTACGATGTCTATCTGGAGCGCCAGAGCGCCGACGTCGAAGCCTTCAGGCGGGACGAGGGTCTGGTGCTGTCGGACGTCGATTACCAGCAGGTCCCTGGTCTCTCCAATGAGGTGCGGGCCAAGTTGGAGAAGGCGCGGCCGTTCACCATTGGCCAGGCCGGCCGAATCGACGGCATGACGCCGGCGGCGCTCGGCATCCTTGCGGCCTATCTCCGCCGCGAAGCGCGGAAGACTTCCAAAGCAATCGCATAGGCGTTTCACGTGAAACAGCGCGGGCCGGGCGGCGGCAGATCGTCATCAGGAAAACCCTCGGCGGGTGAGGGCGCCGGTCGTCGCCCCGAACCGGCGCCGACCAGGCCGAAGATCGACAAGGCCAGCGCCAACGATCGGTCCTTGGACTCGGTCATCGCCGCCGACAAGGTTGCGGCGCTCAAGCTCGCGTCCGTTTCACATGAAACCGAAGCCCGGCTCGATCGCTACATCGCACTGCTGCGGGAGTGGCAGGCCAAGACCAACCTCGTCGCGCCCTCGACGTTGCCGCATCTCTGGACCCGGCACATCGCCGATTCGCTTCAGCTCGTCGCTCTCGCCCCGTCGGCCAAACGCTGGGCCGACCTCGGCAGCGGCGGTGGCTTTCCCGGAATCGTCCTAGCCTGCGCCATGGCTGGGACGGTCGGGGCCAGCGTCCATCTGGTCGAGCGAATCGCCAAGAAGGCGGCCTTTCTGCGCGAAGCGGTCCGAGTAACTACATCACCGGGAGTCGTACATCTCGCTGAGATCGGGGATAATGTGGATAGAATCACCGGCCCGGTCGATTGCGTCACCGCGCGTGCCCTGGCTCCGCTACATCAACTCATCGGCTTTGCGGAGCCGCTGATGCGCCAGGGCGCAAAGGCGTTGTTTCTCAAGGGTCAAGATGTAGAGTCTGAATTGACCGAAGCCACTAAATATTGGAATGTTCAGCCGCAGCTCCACCAAAGCCGTACAGGCGACGGTTGGATCGTCGAGCTGGCTTCCGTCGAACGGCGCGGGTGAGGCGTCAGGGGCCGAGTGGGGAATTTGCGATGAGCGTGATCGACGAACCGCAGCAAGAACAGACCGCCGCCGTCCCGCATGGGCATCCGCGCATCCTGGCGCTGGCGAATCAGAAGGGCGGCGTGGGAAAAACAACCACGGCGATCAATCTCGGCACGGCGCTCGCTGCGATCGGCGAACGCGTCCTGATCGTCGATCTCGATCCGCAGGGCAACGCCTCGACCGGCCTTGGCATCGATCGCCGCAACCGCTCCTGCTCGACCTATGACGTTCTTGTCGGCGAGGCGAGCCTGCGGGAAGCGGTGGTGTCGACGGCAGTGCCGCGGCTGCATATCGCGCCCTCGACCATGGATCTCTCCGGCCTCGAGCTCGAGCTCGGCACCACGCCCGGTCGGGCGTACAAGCTGCGTGACGCGATCAGCGCGCTCAACAACAACGTCTCGCCCGACGCCGATTACACCTACGTGCTGATCGACTGTCCGCCCTCGCTCAACTTGATCACCGTGAACGCGATGGCGGCTTCCGACGCGATCCTGGTGCCGCTCCAGTGCGAGTTCTTCGCGCTCGAAGGTCTGTCGCAATTGCTGCAGACGGTGGAGCAGGTTCGCTCGACGCTCAATCCGAACCTGTCGATCCACGGCATCGTGCTGACCATGTTCGACTCGCGCAACAATCTCTCGAACCAGGTCGTTGCCGACGTCCGGCAGTTCATGGGCGAGAAGGTCTACAAGACCATGATCCCGCGCAACGTGCGCATCTCGGAGGCGCCGTCCTACGGCAAGCCGGTGCTGGTCTACGATCTCAAATGCGTCGGCAGCGAAGCCTACTTGCGGCTCGCCACCGAAGTGATCCAGCGCGAGCGCGAACTGCGGACGACGCATTGAAGTTGCCGTAGGGTGGGTTAGCCGATGGCTAACCCACCACTGTCGATCTCCGCGGAAACAGAAGAGGTGGGTTACGGCGAGCAGATACGCTTCGCGCATCTGCAGGGCTAACCCACCCTACGATTCGAAATTCAGTTCTGGAGTGCTGCAGCGTGAATCCAAGGGAGCTGGCGATGGCCGACGAAGCGCGTTCGCGATTGGGCCGGGGTCTTGCGAGTCTGATCGGTGATGTCGGCGGCGAGGCTCAACATGTCGATCGGCCGCGTGCGCAACGCAAGGTGCCGATCGAGTTCATCAAGCCCAATCCGCGCAACCCGCGCCGCACCTTTTCGGAAACTGAGCTCCGGGAGCTCAGCGATTCGATCAGGCAGCATGGCGTGATCCAGCCGATCGTGGTGCGCCCCGTGAAGGGTGCGCAGGACCGCTTCGAGATCATCGCCGGCGAGCGGCGCTGGCGCGCCTCGCAAATGGCCGGCCTGCACGAAGTGCCGATCGTCCCCGTCGACATCAGCGACAGCGATGCGCTGGAGTTCGCGATCGTCGAGAACGTGCAGCGCGAAGACCTCAACCCGATGGAAGAGGCGCTCGGCTATCACGCGCTCGCCAACGAGTTCAAACGCAGCCAGGACGACATCGCCAAAGTCGTCGGCAAGAGCCGCAGCCACATCGCCAACATGATGCGGCTGACGAAGCTTCCCGCCGAGGTGCAGGCCTTGATCACGAGCGGCGAGCTGACCGCAGGCCATGCCCGCGCCCTGATCGGCGTGCCTGATCCGCTCGCGGCCGCCAAGCGCATCGTCGACGAAGGCCTCAACGTCCGCCAGACCGAGGCGCTGGCGCATGAAGAGGGCGTGCCGGAACGCAAGCCGCAGAAGGCGCGCACGGGAGCGAAGGAAAAGGACCCTGACACGGTCGACCTGGAGAAGCGCGTCAGCGACGCGCTCGGGCTCAAGGTCACGGTGAGCCACCGCGATCCCGGCGGCTCGGTGCAGATCAACTACCGCAACCTCGATCAGCTCGACGAGGTGATGCGGCGGCTGGCGAAGGGCGCGCTGTAGGCCCCCGCACTCTCCTCGTCATTGCGAGCGCAGCGAAGCAATCCAGAATCTTTCCGCGGAAGGACTCTGGATTGCTTCGTCGCTTGCGCTCCTCGCAATGACGGGATGAGAGCGGGGGCTCAGCCTCGCCGCTTCGCGTTCGCGGCGATCGCCATCAGCGTACGCTGGGCGATGGCGGCGGCTAGCGTCGATTGCTTGCGGGTGTCGAGCGCGGCGGTCGCGAGCTGCTCGATGATGGCGGTAAGCCGCGCCACGCTGAAATTGCGCAGTGCGGTTTCGACCGCGGGCTTCCGCGAAAAATGCAGGCGCGGATAGCCGCTGTCGAGCACGGCGGAAGCGGGCGTGCCGTCGGCGATTGCGAGCGCCGATTTGTGCAGCCACGCCGCCTGACGCTGCGCCGCGGAGATGATCACGCCGGGGTAGGTGCCGGCGATCATGGCTTTGGCAAACTCGTTCTCGACGATCTCGGGACGGCCGGCGAAGGCGCCATCGACGATCGGATCGAGTTTCAGCTCCGACGCATCGGCGACGACAGCCATCACGTCATCCAGTGTGATCTCGCCCTTGCCATGGGCATAGAGCGTGAGCTTGCGCAGCTCGTTGCGGGAGGCCTGGCGGTCGCCACCGAGGAACGACATCAGCGCCGCGCGGGCATCCTGCGCGATGCGCAAATTAGCGATGCGGAGCTCGTCTTCCATCAGCTTGGCGAGGTCGCGCTCGGTATCGGGATAGCAGGCGATCGCGACGGCCGCCTTGGCGCGTTCGCAGGCCTTGCGCAGTGGCGATTCCGGGCGCAGCTCGCCGGCCTCGATCACGATGCGGCAATCCCTGACGCCCATCTCCGCCAGCGTGTCGATAGCACTGGCGAAGCTGCGCGAGCCGGCGCGTACGCGGATGGCGCGGCGGCCGCCGAACAGGGGCACCGTCATGGCTTCGTCGACGAGACGCGACGGCTCGGCGGAGAGCTCGTCGCCATCGATCTTGACCAGCGAGAAGGGGTCGTTGGGATCGTCGACAGCCGATGCGATCAGCGCATCCGCGCGTTCGCGGACCAGGCCGGCGTCAGGACCATAGAGCAGGATGATCGGACGGCCCGCATCGGGGCGGGCGAGATAGGCGTCGATCTCTTTTCCGCGCAGCGCGACCATGGTGCCTGGGATTCGTCAGTCCGGGACGAACCGGGGTGACGGGATGAATTAAGTGCCTGCGGTGAAGAACGAGGCGAGGCGGGTCGTGATGTTCTCGGCGATCTCGTTGGCGGCGCGATCCTCGGCATCACGTACCGCGCGGTTGCGGCTGAAACGCTGATAGGAGCCGGGCATGTCGTAGGACACGCGGGAGAACGTCGTGCCTGTCATCACCGACTTGCCGCTGACCACCTCGATGAGATTGTACTGGGCATCGAGGCCGTAGTTTTCGCTGCTCGGCAGGCCGGTATTGGGATCGACGATCAGCGACGTCTTGCTGCTCGCGAAGCGGATCTCCAGGCGGTGGGTCGGTGGCATGCCGGTGGCGGTGCCATAGAGCCTGAAGGCCAGCGCGTTGCGGACCTCGACGCCGACGCGGGCCTCGCGCGAGGCATTGGCCTTGGCGATCGGGGGCAGATCGACCCCCATCAGCTTCTCGCGCAGGCCGGGGGTGCCGTCGCTGTGCTCGGCATACATCGGATGGAAGCAGCCGGCCGTCATGGCCGCCAGTGCGGCGACCGCCAGCAAGCGGGCTGCGATGCGGATCCTAGCCGACAACATTCACGATCCTCTTGGGGACGATAATCACCTTGCGGACGGGCTTGCCGTCCAAGGCCAGTTTTACCGCATCGAGGGCCAAAACGGCAGCCTCGATTTCCGGATTCTCGGCCGCTGTTGCAACTGTGACCTCGCCCCGCTTCTTGCCGTTGACCTGGACCACCAGGGTCACACTGTCTTCAACCAGCAAATCGCGTTCGATTTGGGGCCAATTGGCCTCGGAAACCAGCCCGCTGTGGCCGAGAACCTGCCAACACTCCTCGGCCAGATGCGGCATCATCGGGGAGAACAGCTGGACCAGGATCTGGCTGGCCTCCCGGATCGCCCAGGCCAAATCCGGAGCCGGCTGGCCGGGACGCTGCAAGACCTCCGCAAACGCATTGGTGAATTCGCGGATATGGGCAAGGCAGACGTTGAAGTGCAGCCGCTCGATCCCGGTGGTGACCTTGTCCAGCGCGCCATGGGCGGCCTTGCGCAAGGCGGTGGCGTCCGGACCGAAGCTGGCCGGCCGGGCCGCCGGCGCGGTCTTGCCGGGCTCGATCGAGTCGTTCACCAGCCGCCACAGCCGCTGCACGAAGCGCGAGGCGCCCTGGACGCGCTCGTCGCTCCAGATCACGTCGCGCTCGGGCGGGGAGTCCGACAGCATGAACCAGCGCGCGACGTCGGCGCCGTAGGTCTCGATGATGTCGTCGGGATCGACCGTGTTCTTCTTCGACTTCGACATCTTCTCGATCGGGCCGATCTGGATGTCTTCGCCTGACGTCAGCAGCGTGGCGCGGCGGCCGTTGGCGCCGGTCTCGACCTTCACCTCGACCGGCTGGACATAGGTGCCGTCAGCCTTCTGGTAGGTCTCGTGCACCACCATGCCTTGCGTGAACATGCCGGCGAACGGCTCGTCCAGTGCGATATGCCCCGTCGCCTTCATCGCGCGCGTGAAGAAGCGGCTGTAGAGGAGATGCAGGATCGCGTGCTCGACGCCGCCGATATACTGGTCGACCGGCAGCATCCGGTTGGCGACCGCGGGCGTCGTCGGCGCGTTCTCGTTCCAGGGATCGGTGAAGCGCGCGAAGTACCAGGACGAATCCACGAAGGTGTCCATGGTGTCGGTTTCGCGCTGAGCCTTGCCGCCGCATCGCGGACAGGTCACGTGCTTCCAGGTCGGGTGATGATCGAGCGCGTTGCCTGGCTTGTCGAAGGTCGCATCGTCCGGCAGCTTCACCGGCAGGTCGGCGTCAGGCACCGGCACCACATCGCATTTCGGGCAATGGATGATGGGGATCGGACAGCCCCAATAGCGCTGGCGCGAAATGCCCCAATCGCGCAGGCGGAAGTTCACCTGGCGCTCGCCGACCGGCGCGTTGCCGCGCAGTTCGGTCTCGAGACGCTTCGCCACGTCGTCCTTGGCCTGATCGATCGTCATGCCGTCGAGGAAGCGCGAATTGATCATGCGGCCGTCACCGTCATAGGCGGTATCGGTGATGACAAAGGTCTTGGGATCCTGGCCCTCGGGGCACACCACCGGCGTATTGCCGAGAGCGTACTTGTTGACGAAATCGAGGTCGCGCTGGTCGTGTGCGGGGCAGCCAAAAATGGCGCCGGTGCCGTATTCCATCAGCACGAAGTTGGCGACATAGACCGGCAGCTTCCAGCTCGGATCGAACGGGTGAACCGCGCGAATGCCGGTATCGAATCCCTGCTTCTCGGCGGTGTCGATGATTTCCTGCGCCGTGCCCATCCGCTTGATCTCGCCGATGAAGTCGGCGAGATCAGGGTTTTTGGCGGCGGCGGCCTGCGCCAGCGGATGATCGGCCGAGATCGCCATGAACTTCGCACCGAACAACGTGTCGGGGCGCGTCGTAAAAATCTTCAGCTCGCTCTCGCCGGCCGGCGTCGTCGCCGCGTCGAGCGCGAAGCGGATCAGCAGACCCTCGGACCGGCCGATCCAGTTGCGCTGCATCAGCCGCACCTTGTCCGGCCAGCGATCCAGCGTATCCAGTGCCGACAGCAGCTCCTGCGAGTACTTCGTGATCTTGAAGACCCACTGGTTCATTTCCCGTTGTTCGACAACGGCACCCGAACGCCAGCCTTTCCCGTCGATCACCTGCTCGTTGGCGAGCACGGTCATGTCGACGGGGTCCCAGTTCACCTTGCGCTTCTCGCGCTCGGCGAGGCCCTCGCGCAGGAAGTCCAGAAACATCTTCTGCTGGTGCTTGTAATAGGAGGGATCGCAGGTCGCGATCTCACGGCTCCAGTCCAGCGACAGCCCGATCGAACGGAGCTGCTTCTTCATCGCGGCGATGTTGTCGTAGGTCCAGGCCTTTGGCGCCACTTTGCGCTCGATCGCGGCGTTCTCGGCCGGCAGGCCGAAAGCGTCCCAGCCCATCGGGTGCAGCACGTTGAAACCCTTGGCGCGCATGAAGCGGGCCAGCACGTCGCCGAGCGTGTAATTGCGGACATGGCCGATATGGATGCGCCCCGACGGGTAGGGGAACATCTCCAGCACATAGTATTTCGGCCGCGGATCGTCGTTCTTGGAGACGAAGATCGCCTGTTGGTCCCAGGCGGCTTGCCAGCGCGGTTCGGCGTCGCGGGCGTTGTAGCGTTCGGAGGTCATGGAATCGTTGGGTTTTCGTGGATCTGGCCGTCTAAAGACGGCGGACTAGGCCATAGAAGTCCTCAAGGGGTCAATGGGTTGCCGCAATTTGGGAACCTTCGGCGCTGCACCGCATAACTACTGAGGCCGCGTTGGGGCGTGATTAAGGGGTCGATGCGAGTTTGCGACTGACCAGAACTCTCAAGACTCGTGATGGACACCAGCTTCGACGACCCCGATTACGACTATGCCGCGTCCATTGCCGGACGGGCGATGCGGAGCATGGCCGAACAGCGGATTCCCGCCACGCCGACCAATTTTGCCGTCTGGTTCCAATATTTCGCGGGAAGCCATGATGATCTGCGCAATGCGATCGATCTCCTGATCGATCACAATCGGCCCTTCGACCTCAGGACCAATCGGGATCTGTTCGAAACCTACGTCGCGCCCCAGGTGAGTGCCATCGTCGTCGACACGTCCGAGCGGCTCCACACCCTTATGGGCGTGGCGAAGGATTTTCTTGCGACTGCGATTGCCGACAATCACTCCCAGATGCAGGCGATCAACGAGGTCGCGGACCAGGGCAAGGCCGGTGTCGATCCCAAGGCGCTGGTTGCCCAGCTCATGAACGAGCTGGGCCACGCGGCCACCCGCGCGACGCGGCTCGAGGCGGGCTTTGCGGAAAAGACCCGCGAGCTCGACGTGATCCGCGCCTCTCTCTCCAAATCCGAGGAGCGTGCCCGGACCGATACGCTCACAGGCCTTGCCAATCGGCGGGCGCTCGATGAATTCCTGCGCAAGGCGCAGACGACTGCGGACTGGGGCGAGCCGCTCAGCGTGCTGATGCTCGACATCGACCACTTCAAGACCTTCAACGACAGTTTCGGCCACGGCGTCGGCGACCAGGTGCTGCGTCTGATGGCCAAGGTGCTGCGCGAAAAAGTCCGCGAGCAGGACCTGTCGGCCCGCTATGGCGGCGAGGAGCTGATCGCGGTGCTGCCGGGTGCCGATCTCGCTGTCTGCGCCCAGATTGCCGAGCGCATCAGGCACGCGATCGCGGAAAGCAGGATCACGCGTCGCTCGACCGGCGAGGTCCTGCCCCATATCAGCGTGTCGATCGGCGTTGCGCAGTACCGGACCGGCGAAGGGATCACCGATCTCATCGAGCGCTGCGATCGCGCGCTCTATCTCGCCAAGAACGGTGGCCGCAATCGCGTGGTCACCGAGAGCGAGCTCGATGGCGCCGGGGCTGCGGGTTAGCCCTCAACCCGCCATCATCATTTCCGCCGCGCCGTTGTCGATCACCGTGATGCCGTGCTCGACGACGGTGTTGCGGCCGCGGTGCTTGGCCGCGTAGAGCGCGGCGTCGGCGGCTTCGATCAAATCGCCGGGACGCAAGCTCTCGTTTGGCTTCGTCGCGGCAACGCCGATCGAGACGGTGACGATCATGTGGTCGGAGGTGATGTGCGGCAGGCACAGCTTCAGCACGGCCGCGCGCGCCTGTTCGCCGATTTCGACGGCGCGTGCGACGTCGGTGTTCGGCAGCAACAGGCAGAATTCCTCGCCGCCGTAGCGGGCAGCGAAGCCCATCGTGTCGGCGGCGATGTCGGACAGCGACTCGCCAAGTCTGGTCAGGCAGGAATCGCCTTCGAGATGGCCATAGGTGTCGTTGAACAGCTTGAAATGGTCGACGTCGATCATCAGGAGCGCGAGGTCGCTGCCATATTGCTGCGCGCGCATCCATTCGAAGTCGAGGCGGCTCTGGAAGCCGCGGCGGTTGGCGAGCCCCGACAACATGTCGATCGAGGCCATCACCGTGAGCCGGTCGTTGCTCGCCATCAGCTCGCGTTCGCGCTGGCTGAGTTGCGCGGCCATCGCGTTGAACGCGCGGGCCAGTGGCACGAATTCGGCTGGCAGGCGATTGCGCGCGGCACGGGCCGAGAGGTCGCCCTCGCCCAGGCGCTTGGCCATGTCGGCGAGCATCCTGATCGGCTTGATCACCAGTTTCTCGGCTGCGATCAGCGCGCCGAGCAGCACGAATAGCACGACGAAAGCGAGCTGGAGATAGGCGGTGCGGATGTCGCGGCTCACGGCCGCGGATACCTTGTCCTCGTCGATGCTGGCGATCAGGCGGGCATTGGTCCCGGCGATGCGGATATAGCTGACCGCGCGGCGGGAGCCGTCGGCTGCAAGGAAAGAGAGTGAGCCTTCGTCCTGGTCAGACCTCAGCGCTTTGTCGGCGATCGCGGACATCAGCGGCAAGTTGTCGAGCGGACGGCCGATCGCGCTGTGCTGGTCGGCGGGTGCCGCCAGCACGGTGCCGGCGCTGTCGACCAGCACGGCCGTGATGCCGGCGCGACCACCCAGATTGCTCATGACCTTCGACATCCAGTCGAGGTTGACGGTGGCGAGCACGACGGCATCCGCTACGCCGCTGAAGGCGGACACCGGGTAAACAGCCATGACGGTCGGTGTCGGCACCGGGCGCGACAGGATGAAGTCGCTCAGCACGAAGCGGCCGGTTTCCTGCGCCTGCTGGAAGTATGGCCGGTCACTGAGGTCGAGGCCGACATACATGTTGTTCGTGGCGCACTGGATGCGGCCGTCCTGGCCGGCGATCAGAAGCGTGCGGATCCAGGGGAGATTCGACGGCAGGCTCGCGCGCAGCACGTCACAGCTCTTGCTGATGCCGCCGGCGGAGGCGCGGATGAATGCTTCCGATTTCAGGATGGTCTCGACCGACGAGATCACCTCGCGCTGCGCATCGGCGCTGTGTCTTGCGACGGTGGTGAATTCGGTCGTGGCCTGCGCGATCTGCCGCGTGCGCGTGTCTTCGAGCGATCGGATGCGTTCGAACATCAAAGGCGTCACCAGAATCACCGCGAGCAACGCAAGCCGCGCCCGGATTCCGAGAACCTGCTTGAGTTTCGCTCGTTTGCGGTTGAAACTGACGTTTGCCATCTGCGCTGCCCACCCCGCGGCTAAGGTAAAGCAAAGGGTTCAAAAACTCTTTCTTGAACTCGGTAAAATTAGAACTAGCTCCGCAACAACAGATCCAATGCGACATCATGACTGAAGCAAACGCCGCGCCGCTAACCGGACATTCACCAAACGCGCTCGCCGCGGTCGAAGCCGAAATCGCGCGCGCCTGCAAGGATGCGCGGCGCGAACGTGCCTCCGTGACGCTGATCGCGGTGTCGAAAACTTTCGCCGCGGATGCAATTACCCCGGTCATCGACGCCGGACAGCGCGTATTCGGCGAGAATCGCGTGCAGGAGGCCAAAGGCAAGTGGCCCGCGTTAACGTCTGTTTACTCCGATATCGCGTTGCACCTGATCGGGCCGCTGCAATCCAACAAGGCGAAAGAGGCGGTCGCGCTGTTCGATGCCATCCATTCGGTCGACCGCCCGAGCATTTGCCAGGCGTTAGCCAAGGAAATCGAATCCCAGAACAAGCACCCGGAATTGTTCGTCCAGATCAATATCGGCGAGGAGCCGCAGAAGGCCGGCATCGCCCCCGGCGAGGCCGATGCGTTCATCGCGAGCTGCCGCAACACCTACGGGCTGACGATCTCGGGGTTGATGTGCATCCCGCCGGTGGATGAGCCGCCGGCCGCGCATTTCGCGCTGACCGCCAAGATCGCCGCGCGCAATGGATTGAAGAAGCTCTCGATGGGCATGAGCGCGGATTATGCGACCGCGATCATGCTCGGCGCCACCCATGTGCGCGTGGGAAGCGCGATCTTCGGGCACCGGTGAGAGCAGTTAGCGACGGCCGCGCCCGGCAACGGCTCTTGATTTCGTCATTGCGAGCGTAGCGAAGCAATCCAGAATCTTTCCGCGGAGGGACTCTGGATTGCTTCGCTTCGCTCGCAATGACGGCGGAGTGTGGGGCTGGCTACGCGAACCCCACCGACACCGTCCCCAGCACGCCGAAATCCACCGCGAAACGATCACCCGCCTCGATCGGCAGCGGCGGATGGCACGTGCCCGTGGTCACCACCTCCCCTGCCCGCAAGGTGATGCCGAGGCCACGCAGCTCGTTGGCCAGCCAGACCAGGGCAATGCGGGGATCGCCGAGCACGTTCTTGCCGTGGCCGAGATAGCGCTGGCCGCGCAGCGTGATCTGCGGCCGCTCCTCGACAAGATCCATGGCACGCCAGTTCGCATGCGTCGCTGCGCCCAGCACGAACAGATGCGCACAGGCATTGTCGGCGATCAGCTGCGCCTCGCCGGCGCTGGCGAAATCGGCAAAGCGCGAATCGGGAATCTCGATCGCGGGATGGAAGGTGTCGACGGCGGCGAGGACCTCGTCCGCGCTGTAAGGCGCGGACCGGGGCGGCAGATCGCGCCCCATGCGGAAAGCGAACTCGGGTTCGCCGACGCGCATCGCGTTGCCCTTCATCGAGGCGGTGCCGCCATCGGCGATCACGGTGTCGCTCATGATCCGACCGGCCAGCGGCCCCGCGACATTGATGTGCTTCTGTCCGGCCTCGCTCGTCGCCGCGATCTTCCAGCCGAACAATTCCCCGCTGAGCGCACCCTGGACGGCGTAGCCCTCGGTGCGGTTCTGTGGCCGCAACCCTGTCTCCAGCGCGTCAAGCTTGGTGCCGTCGCGCCAATGTCGGATGAGGACGCGCGATGCGGCGGCGATCTGATCCCTGTCGAGCATGTGTCCTCACCCGATGATGATTTTTGTTTTTGGTCCCAGCCGCCGCAGCAATTGTCGCATCGCCGCTTGGGTCATCGAGACGCAGCCTGCGGTCGGGCCGAAATTGTCGCGGGCCAGATGCAAAAACACCGCGCTGCCCCGGCCGGCGATACGCGGCTTGGTATTGTGGTCAATTTCGATGATGAAGTCATAGAGATGGTCGGCCCGCTTGAGCCGGTCACCGCCCTGCCCCTCGCCTAGCCGGATTCCCTGATTGTAGTGACGGTCATTGGGATCCTCGCACCAGGCGTCCTCGCCGGTGATGATCCGGGCCGGCAGGAAGGTCTGCGGGCGGCTGTGCCGGTCGCCCCGCCACCACAATCGCCTGGGACGGAAGCTGCCCCTCGGGGTACCGCCGTCGCCCTCGCGCTTGTTTGCCAGAATGCCGCCGCGTCCGAGCGCCACCGGAATCGTCAGCGCTCCAGCGGTCAGCCAGCCCCGGCGCGGATTCCCGGCGGCAGACTTAACGCGGATCGCCGACAGCGGCCCGGCGCCTCGGTTCGAGGTGTAACTAACTGAAGCAGCTTTCTTTTTCATATGAACGTGCGATGTCGAATTCATTACAGGACATTCATCAAAACGGCCTGCTATTCTGGGTTAGAGTGGTTCTGGCTTGTGAATCGGTAACAGCCCACTACTTCAAGACGAACAACAATAATAATTGCGACCCCTAAACTTCCCTCTCGGCTGGGTGCAGCATGGATGCGCGCCGCGCCGGACCCCAAAAGGATGACCCCCTATGGCCAATGCCCGCAAGATCCTGATCGTGGATGACGATACCGATCTGCGCGATACGTTGGTGGAGCAATTGTCGCTGCACGAAGAATTTGAAGCCTCCGCGGTCGATACCGGCGCCAAGGGCGCGAGCGCCGCGAAGGCCAATGCCCCCGATCTCGTCCTGATGGATGTTGGCCTGCCCGACACGGATGGCCGCGAAGTGGTCCGTTCCTTACGCAAGGGCGGGTTCAAGGCTCCGATCATCATGCTCACCGGGCATGACACCGATTCCGACACGATTTTGGGGCTGGAATCCGGCGCCAACGACTACGTCGCAAAACCCTTCCGCTTCGCCGTGCTGCTGGCGCGCATCCGCGCCCAGCTGCGGCAGCACGAAGCCAGCGAGGACGCGGTGTTCTCGGTCGGCCCCTACTCCTTCCGGCCCGGCTCCAAGATGCTGACCGCCGCCAATGCGCGCAAGGTCCGGCTGACGGAGAAGGAAACCGCGATCCTCCGCTTCCTTTACCGGGCCGGCCAGATGCCGGTTTCGCGCGAGACCCTGCTCCAGGAGGTCTGGGGCTACAATTCCGGCGTCACCACCCACACGCTGGAAACCCACATCTACCGCCTTCGCCAGAAGATCGAGAAGGACGCCGCCAACCCGGAAATCCTGGTCACGGAAGCCGGTGGATACAAGCTGGTGCCGTGATACGCTTCAGGGGCGTGCGAATCGTTTTAGATTGCGTGCCCTTGAGCCCCGGACCTGAATGTCAATCGACGACGATGTAGCGCTTCTCGAGCGTGTCCCGACACTGCGCCTGTTGGGAGACGCTTCGTTGCGCATGCTGGCGATCGGCTCCGAGCAGCGTGACTTCGTCCGAGGTGACGTCCTGTTCAATCTCGGCGACGATGCCGATGCCGGCTTCGTGGTCCAGCGCGGCGCCTTCCGGGTCGACGACGGCGCCGGCGCGGAGATGATCGCAAGTCCCGGTGCGCTGATCGGCGAGCTCGCGCTGATCGTGCCGATGAAGCGGCCCTCGAGCGCGATCGCGATCGAGCACGCCTCCGTCATCCGCGTCGCGCGCAGCCTGTTTCAGCGCGTGCTCGAAAGCGACCCCGCCGCCGCCGTTCGCCTGCGCGATGAATTCGCGGTGCGCTCCAGCCAGATCGCCAGCGATATATTGATGGCGGGCGCGAAGCTGACGTCTTAGGTCTGAGAAGCATCTCGTAGCCCGGATGGAGCGAAGCGCAATCCGGGGCAGTCTTTTCCGTAGGCGAGAATCCCGGATTACGCTGCGCTCCATCCGGGCTACAAGATCACACCTCGAGCGTCACCGTCACGGGCACATGGTCCGACGGACGCTCCCAGCTGCGCGCCTCGCGCAAAATCTTGAAATCACTGACCGCGTCTTTCAGCGCGCGCGAGACCCAGATGTGGTCGAGCCTGCGGCCGCGGTCGCCGACGGTCCAATCGGCCGAGCGGTAGCTCCACCATGTGTAGACCTTTTCCGACATCGGAATGCGCTCACGCGCGACGTCGACCCACTCGCCGGCGGCGAGCGCGGCTTGCAGCTTCTCGGTTTCGATGGGCGTGTGCGATACCACCTTCAAAAGCTGCTTGTGCGACCAGACGTCGTTCTCATGCGGAGCGACGTTGAGATCGCCGACCAGGATGTGGCGATCCTCGCCGCGCGGATGCAACGGCTCGCACGCCTTCATCTCGTCGAGGAAGCGGAGCTTGTGATCGAATTTCTCGTTCAGCGCGGGATCGGGAATGTCGCCGCCGGCCGGCACGTAGAAATTATGCACCACCAGGGGCTTCGCGATCCCAGCCTTCTCACCGAACGATACTGAGATGTGGCGTGAATCCACTTTGTCGCAGAAGGTGCGGATGTCCTTCGACTCGAAGGGAATCTTCGAGACGATGGCGACGCCGTGATAACCCTTCTGGCCGTTCAACGCGACATGCTCGTAGCCGAGCCGCTTGAAGCGCTTTAGTGGAAAGGCGTCGTCGATGCACTTGGTCTCCTGGAGACACAGCACGTCCGGCCGCGCGCTCTTGAGAAATTTTGCGACCAGATCGATGCGCAGCCGCACCGAATTGATGTTCCAGGTTGTCAGGGAAAAACGCATGAGGGATGCGTCTTAGCATGGATTGGCGCGAGGAAAGCACCCGTGCACGATAGGCCGACTCTGGCCATCCACGACAATCTCTCGTGCCCCGGACGCTGCGCGGCACGAAGTGACGCGCTGCAGAGCCGGGGCCCATCTTGCGGCACTCTGGATCCCGGCTCTGCGCCGCACCGCTACGCGCTGCGTCGCGTCCGGACACGAAAGCTCAGCCCGGCGACGGGCCGTAATTGGTAAAATCGATCTTGAACATGCCGGGATCGAGCTTCTTGCTCGTATCCAGATTATAGACCGCGATCGTGGTGTCGTAGCCCTGCGGGTCGGTAACGGTCCACTGCTTCAACTGGCCGTCCTTGGCGCCGAACATCAGCAAGAGGCGGCTGGTGCCGACCAGCGCCTGCTTCTCCTCGATGGTGACGCTGACGAAGACGTCGTCGGCCGAGACGTTGACGACGTTGGTGTCCTTCATCAGGTCGATGCGGTCGGACAGCAGGAAACGCAGCGGTGTCTGCGACAGCGGATAGACGTCCTGCGTCGCGAGCTTGCGGTCGCGCACCACCAGCGACGATCCGTCGGCGACGATGTCGATCGGGCTCGGCGCGTCATATTCGAAGCGCACCTTGCCCGGCTTCTGGATGTAGAAGTCGCCTTGCGTCTTGCTGCCGTCGGGGCCGACCTGGACGAAATTTCCGACCAGCGTCGACAATGACGACAGATAGGCGCTGACCTTGGCGGCCTGGGCCTTCTGGTTGGCATCGAAGGTCTGGAAGATGCTGCTCGGCACGTTGCGACGCGGATCCGGGATCACCGGATTCGGCGGCGTCTGGGTCGCGCCGGTGACCGCGGGCCCTCCACCGGCCGGACCGCCATCGCGGCCCTTCGGTGCGGGCTTCGGCACGGGAACGGTCTGGGCGAACGACGCCGTGATCACCATCGCGGCGGTGACGAGAATCACGCCGGCCATGCGCGCGCTCCGCGCGGCGACGATGGCAGCGAATCGAATGTCCGGATGTCTGATCAACGCGTCGTCCTGTGTGGCTGGGCGCCCTTTTAGCGTGATTTCGGCCGAAAGCAGATAACGTTTTTGCGTGAAATGATGGTTTGAGGCGGTTTGCCTCACATATGGCTGTCTTCTTCCTCGACCAGAATCTCGCGCTTGCCGGCGTGGTTGGCGGGTCCGACGATGCCCTCCAGTTCCATGCGCTCCATCAACGATGCGGCGCGGTTATAGCCGATCTGCAGGCGGCGCTGGATGTAGCTGGTCGAGGCCTTGCGGTCGCGTTTGACGATCGCAACAGCCTGCGAGAACAAATCGCCGCCGCCATCCGCGCCCATGGCGGACGCGTCGAACACCGCGCCGTCCTCGTCCTCGCTGGGTTCTTCGGCCGTGACGGCTTCGAGATATTCCGGCTGTCCCTGCGTCTTGAGGTGGCGCACCACCTTTTCGACTTCCTCGTCCGACGCGAACGGTCCGTGCACGCGACTGATGCGACCGCCGCCGGCCATGTAGAGCATGTCGCCCTGGCCGAGCAGCTGCTCGGCGCCCATCTCGCCCAAAATCGTGCGGCTGTCGATCTTGGACGTCACCTGGAAGGCGATGCGGGTCGGGAAGTTCGCCTTGATGGTGCCGGTGATGACGTCGACCGATGGACGCTGCGTTGCGAGGATCACGTGCAGGCCGGCGGCGCGCGCCATCTGCGCGAGGCGCTGCACCGCGCCTTCGATGTCCTTGCCGGCGACCATCATCAGGTCGGCCATTTCGTCGACGATGATGACGATGTAGGGCAGCGGGTCGAGCGAGAGCTTCTCTTCCTCGTAGATCGCCTTGCCGGTTTCCTTGTCGAAGCCGGTGTGCACCGTACGCGTCGGCTCTTCGCCCTTGGCCTTCAATTCGAGCAAGCGCGTGTTGTAACCGTCGATGTTGCGCACACCGAGCTTGGCCATGTTCTTGTAGCGCTCTTCCATCTCGCGCACGGCCCATTTCAGCGCGACCACCGCCTTCTTCGGGTCGGTCACGACGGGCGTGAGCAGATGGGGAATGCCGTCATAGACGGAGAGTTCGAGCATCTTCGGATCGACCATGATCAGGCGGCACTGGTCCGGGCGCAGCCGGTAGACCAGGCTGAGGATCATGGTGTTGATGGCGACCGACTTGCCGGAGCCGGTGGTACCGGCGATCAGCATGTGCGGCGTGCGCGCGAGGTCGATGATGACGGGATCACCGCCGATGGTCTTGCCGAGGCAGAGCGGCAGTTTCGCCACCGAATCGACGGTCTCCTTGGCGACCAGCAGCTCGCGCAGATAGACCTTTTCGCGATGCGCGTTCGGCAGCTCGATGCCGATGGCATTGCGGCCGGGCACGACGGCGACGCGCGCCGACAGCGCGCTCATCGAACGCGCGATGTCGTCGGACAATCCGATCACGCGCGACGACTTGATACCCGGCGCCGGCTCCAGCTCGTACAGCGTGACCACGGGACCCGGATGCGCCTTCACGATCTCGCCGCGAACGCCGAAATCCTGCAGCACGCCTTCGAGCGCGCGCGAATTGGTTTCCAGCTCGGCCTTGCTGAGCGGCTGCCGATCGCCGGCCTTGGGCGCGGCCAGCACGGATACTGACGGAAGCTCGAATTTGTCGGAAGATTTTTTGGAAGCGGGCTTGGGCGCAGCCTTCTTGCGCGGCGCGCGCGCGGCAGGCTCCTCCTCTTCCTCCTCCTCATCCTCTTCTTCGTGATCGCCCTCGTCGTGCTCGTCTTCGGACTGCGGCGAGATCGACGGCGCGGCGCGGCCGCCACCGAGCTTCGGCTCCTGGCGGCTGAATGCAACGGCCTTGGTCTTCGGTCCGCTCGAGACCAGCGAGCGGTAGGCAGCGCCAAGCAACCAGATCAGCCGCGCCTTCGTGCTCATCAAGGCGTGGAACAGCCAGCCCAGCGATACGGAGCCACGATCGCTCTCCTCGTCCTGGTCGAGCGGCTTGTCGTCGTCCTCGATCTCCGCGAGTTCGTCGTCATGCTCGCGTGCGCCAAGGCCGCAGGCGATCAGGAAGGTCGCCGCCATCGCAGCGAACAGGATCGTGCCGAGCACGATGCGATAGATCATGCCCGCCGGTCCGAAAATCACCGCGGGCGCGCGGACCAGGGCATCGCCAACCACGCCGCCGAGGCCGGTCGGCAGCGGCCAGGCGCCGCCATGCGGCCAGCAGCTGACGAACCCCGCCGCGATCACCGTGCAGAGAATCCAGGAGCCGAGCCGCAGTGCCTCGCGGTCGAACGGGCGATGGGTCAGCATGCGCCAGCCCCAGACCGCGACCGTCAGGACCAGCATGATCGCGCCGAGTCCGAGGATCTGCATCGCAAGGTCGGCGCCGATCGCGCCGGCATAGCCGAGAATGTTGCGGATCGGCCGCGACGTTGCGTGGCTGAGGCTGGGATCCTGCACCGACCAGGTCATCAGCGCCGCCGAGGCAGCACCCGACAATACGATCAGGCCGAGACCGCTGAGCTCGCGCACGCGCCGCGCCAGCCCCTCGCGGATCGAGGGCGGCAGATGGCTGACCAAGGGAATGACACGTTCGATCGTCGACATGCTCACGGGCCCCGCCTAACCCAGAGTCTCGACCAGGCGGTGCAGCGCCTGCGCCGTGGTCTCGCCATCCTGCACCAACGCAAGGCGAATGTAGCCTGCGCCGGGATTGAAGCCGTCGGGCTGGAGCCGCGCCAGATAGCTGCCGGGCACCACGCGCACGCCTGCTTCCGTGAAGAGCTTCAGGCACACAGACACGTCGTCGCCGATTGCGGACGCGTTGAGCCAGACGCAAAAACCGGCGTCGGGCCGGCGATAGCCGTAGCGATCGCCGATGATCTGGTCGGCAAGATCGAACTTGATCCGGTAGAGCCTGCGATTCTCCTCGACATGCGCCTCGTCGCCGTAAGCGACGGTCGCGACGTGCTGGAGCGGGACCGGTACCTGCGGCGCCGCGATGTTGCGCAGCTCGAGGAACATGCCGATGAATCTCTTGTCGCCGGCGGCGAACCCGACGCGCATGCCCGGCAGGTTGGAGCGCTTCGACAGCGACTGAAACGCAACCACGCGGGTGAAATCAGGGCCGGCACATTCGAGCGCGCTGCCGGGCGCTTCGCGGGTGTAGATCTCCGAATAGCATTCGTCGCTCAAGATCACGAAGCCGTAGCGGTCGGCGAGCTGCTTCAGGCGCGTGAAATAATCGCGCGAGGCGACCGAGCCCTGCGGGTTGGCGGGCGAAGCCAGATAGAATGCCACCGTGCGCGCCAGCGTCGCCTCGTCGATGGCGTCGAGATCGGGCAGGAAGCCGTTTTCGGCGGTGGTCGGCAGATAGACCGGCTCGCAAGCGGCGGCGCGGGCGCCGGCGCCATAGACCGGATAGAACGGGTTCGGCATCAGGATGGCCGGCTTGCCGGGACGCGGGCCGACATAGCGCGCGGCCGCGATCGCAGCGAGGAACAGCCCTTCGCGGCTGCCATTGAGGACGAGAATCTCGCTCTCGGGATCGAGGGCGCGCGGCAGTTTGAAGCGCGACGACAGCCAGGCGCCCGCAGCCTTGCGGAACGGGTCGGTGCCCTTATTCGCGGGGTAACGGCCGAAATCGGCGATGTGTTTGGCCAGCACCGGGCCGACGAAGTCGGGCACGGGATGCTGCGGCTCGCCGACGGCAAGCGAAATCAAGGGCTTGCCGGGCTGATGCGGGGCCAGCAGCTCGTTCAGCCGGACGAAGGGAGAGCGTTCGCTATCGGAGCTTCCACTGTCCTGCGGCGCACGGGATGAAGCGGTCATAGCCATTCTGGACGCCAGCACTCTTGGAACAGCCGGTCGCAGCACGGCGCCGGCGGGAAGCGGTTCAGTTCACCATAGATAGGGCGAGGTTAAGACGCGATTAACCATCGGTCGCCGCCTCCGTCCAGAGCAGGAATAATGAGGCCGGATGACAACGGGATGCATGGCCATGGGGCGGGGCTGGTTCTTGCACCTCTCCCGCTTGCGGGAGACGTCGGCGCGCAGCGCCGGGTGAGGGTTCTCTCCATCCAGGGACTGTCCCGATGTTGGGACGCCCTCTCCCCAGCCCTCCCCCGCATGCAGGGGAGGGAGCGCGCCGTCATCGGGACCTAGTGCGCCGGCAGCTTCTCGAATGTCGCCATGCCCGCCGGGATCGCGTGGAAGTCCTTCTTGTCGCAGGTGTAGATCGCCATCTGCGGATGGAACTGCGCAGGCTCGTCCAGCGTGCCGACCTTCAGGATCGCGGCCGGCAGTCCCGGAACCTTGGTCACCAGATGGGTGCCGCATTCGCCGCAGAATTCGCGCGTGACGGCGCGTTCGAGGTCCTTGCGTGTGAACTGCTTGGGTTGCCCGGTGATGTAGCTGAAGCCGGCCGCCGGCATCGCCATGAAAGTGTTGGGCGCGCCGCCCGAGATGTACTGGCACTCGCGGCAATGACACTGCGCCTGCATCATCGGGTCGCCCTCGGCGACATAGCGCACTTCGCCGCAATAGCATCCGCCTTCCAAACGCATGACGACCTCCCGATTGTTATCTGTTGTGGTCGATATTTCTGCGCGGGCCGCCTGGAATGGCAATCTTTTTCTTCAGCTCCGGCCGGACAAAAAGAAAGGGGCTCCAACTTGCGCTGGAGCCCCTCAACGGTCGGGACATTGCCGGGTATGTGCCCCAAACCGTAGTTGTGAGCGCGACCTCCGAGGAGGCCGCGCCCGGGAGGAGACTTACATGTTGTAGGCGCGCTCGGTGTGCTCGGTGATGTCGAGGCCTTCACGCTCGCTCTCGACATTGGCGCGGAGGCCAACGATCACATCGACGACCTTGTAGAGGATCGCCGAACCGATACCCGACCACACCAGCGTGGTGCCGACGCCCCAGACCTGGGAGATCATCTGCGCCGCGAAGTCGTAATCGGCAACCTTCGGCGGGATCGCGGTGTAGTCGATGATGCCCGCACCACCCAGCGCCGGATTGACGAGGATGCCGGTGCCGAGGGCGCCGACGATGCCGCCGACGCAGTGCACGCCGAACACATCGAGGGAGTCATCGTAGCCGAGCGCGTTCTTCACGACGGTGCAGAAGAACAGGCAGACCACGCCGACCACGAGGCCGAGGACGATCGCACCCATCACGCCGGCGAAGCCGGCGGCAGGCGTGACGGCCACGAGGCCCGCGACAGCGCCGGAGATGACGCCGAGCACCGACGGGTGACCCTTGATGATCCACTCCGCGAACATCCACGACAGCGCGGCGGCTGCGGTGGCGACGAAGGAGTTGGTCATGGCGAGGGCCGCGCCGCCGTTGGCTTCGAGGTTGGAGCCGGCGTTGAAGCCGAACCAGCCGACCCAGAGCAGCGAGGCGCCGATCATCGACATCGTCAGCGAGTGCGGAGCCATCAGCTCCTTGCCGTAGCCGACACGCTTGCCGATCAGCAGAGCGCCGACGAGGCCTGCGATGCCGGCGTTGATGTGCACCACGGTGCCACCCGCGAAGTCGATCGCGCCCTTCTTGAAGATCCAGCCTGCGTCGGCGTTGATCTCGTCGAGCTTGGCCTGCGCCGCGGTCTTCGCCGCCGCGTCAGTCGCAGCAGCGAGCGCCTTGGCAGCGTCCTGGATCATGTCCGGGCCGGGCCAGTACCACACCATGTGCGCGATCGGGAAGTAGATCAGCGTCACCCAGAGCGGGATGAAGAGCGCGATGGCCGCGAACTTCATGCGCTCGGCGAAGGCGCCGACGATGAGGGCGGGCGTGATCGCCGCGAAGGTCATCTGGAAGCACATATAGATGAGCTCCGAGATGTTGGCGTCGACCGAGAAGGTCGCAGCCTTCGAGTCGGTGGTGACGCCCATCATGAAGGCCTTGGAGAAGCCGCCGATGAAGTCCGAGCCGCCGGTGAAGGTGAGGCTGTAGCCGTACACGGCCCAGATCACGGTGACGACGCAGACGGTGTAGAACACCTGCATCAGGACCGAGAGCATGTTCTTGGAGCGGACGAGGCCGCCGTAGAACAGCGCGAGGCCGGGGATGGTCATCAACAGCACGAGCACTGTCGATGTCAGCATCCAGGCGTTGTCTCCCTTGTTGACCGTTGGCTCGGCGTAGGCTGCGGTCGCAGCGAACAGGCCGACTGCGAGAGCCGCCAATCCCGCGCCATAGGGACGCTTAAACGTCATTTTATTTACTCCTGATTGAATTTTGATTGAGCGCGAAATCAGAGGGCCGCAGCATCGGCCTCGCCGGTGCGGATGCGAACCGCATGGTCGAGATTGATGACGAAGATCTTGCCGTCGCCGATCTGTCCGGTTTTCGCGGCGGACGTGATGGCGTCGATGGTCTTGTCGACCTGGTCGGAGGCGACAGCGACCTCGATCTTGATCTTGGGCAGGAAGCTCACGGCATATTCGGCGCCGCGATAGATTTCCGTATGGCCCTTCTGGCGGCCATATCCCTTGACTTCCGTCACCGTGAGACCGTGAACGCCGATGGCGGTCAGGGCGTCACGGACTTCTTCCAGCTTGAATGGCTTGATAATCGCCATAACAATTTTCATGGGTCCTATCCCCGCTTGGGCCCGGTCCGGACGTGGCCGGGCGTTTCTCGACTGGTTCGCCACGAGGGAGAAAGTTCACTACGCGGGCACAGCCAGAACCCTTAGAATCAAATGCCGTGCCAGATCGGGCGTGTTGCCTAACGGACTATGAAAACGGGTGTTTTCGGGTTTGACGCGTATTGCGGTGCAGTGCGCCATTACGCCGCGCTCAATACCTGACCACGCCTGATTAAAATAAAGGCACGACAGGCTGTCGACACATTGGTGCTCACGCGTCGGGCAGCAGAAAGGTATTTCCGTAAGGCGGGCGCCTGTTGCATGGCTGGTCGTGCCGCGAAATATCGGGCCGCTCGCACTTTTGCTCACGGAATGCGCGCATCCGGCCCACCAGCTTGGGCGGGGCGGGCTTGCGGGACGGCCGCGGGCAGAGACGGTCAGGCGGCGCTGCGTTCCGCGAACACCCGGTCGATCAGCCCCCAGTCGGCCGCCTGCTGTGCGGTCATGAAGTGGTCGCGGTCCAGGGTCCGCTCCACGTCCGGCTCGGGGCGCCCGCAATGGTGGGCATAGAGCCGGATGATGCGCCGCTTGGTTTCCTGCATCTCGGTGGCATGGATCAGGATGTCGGACGCCTGGCCCTGGAAGCCGCCGAGCGGCTGATGCACATGAAGGCTTGCATTGGGCAGAGCGGCGCGGTGACCGGGCTCGCCGGCCATCAGCAGGAACGAGCCCATGGAGCGCGCGGTGCCCATGCACAGCGTATGCACCGGCGCCTTGATGAATTGCATGGTGTCGTACATCGCGAGGCCAGCGGTGACCACGCCGCCATAGGAATTGATGTAGAGGTTGATCGGCTTGTTCGGATTCTCCGCCTCAAGGAACAGGAGCTGCGCGCAGACCAGTCCGGACATCGCATCATTGACCTCGCCGTTGAGGAAGATGATGCGCTCGCGCAACAGCCGCGAATAGATGTCGAAGGATCGCTCGCCGCGGGCGGATTGTTCGACGACCATAGGGACGAGCTGAAGCATGTCGCGCATCGGCGACCTCCATGTCTGCGGGTGATGAAGTGGTGTCGGTGTCAGGCGGCCGCGCGCATCAGGCAGCCATTGCTGTTGGCCGGCTGCGGCAGCTTCATGCCGATATCGCAGGCGTGCTGGATGATGCGAAATCGGGTGCCGCCGTCCTCGTTCGGTTCGATCCGGAAGATGACATGGCTTTCGCGAAACGGCGGTTCGGAATCGCGAAGCCGGTAGCGTACCTCCTGGCCTGGGATCGATGTCTCCGGCTCGGCGCCCGCAAGATCGCAATCCGGCAGCCAGCGCTCGCGCAACGCCGGAATGGTCACCGCGCGCCAGACCTTGGCCGGCGGCGCATCGAATTCATATTCGAGCACCAAGTCTGTTTCGGAGGGATCAGGCTTCACGACGTCGCTCATTGATCCATCTCCTTCAAGAGATCGGCGAGGGCATCCATGCGTTTCGGCCAATAGGCGCGGTAGCGCGCAAGCCAGGTCCCGATGGCGACGATTCCTTCGGGATCGACTTCGTAATTCACAAAGCGGCCCTGCCGCTGTTCGCGCACCAGGCCTGCCCCGCGCAGCACCGCAAGATGCTGCGACATCGCCGGTTGGCTGATCTCCAATCCGTCGCGCAAAGCGCTGGCATTCAGGCTTCCGCAGGCCAGCTTCTCAAAGACCTTGCGGCGGGTCGGGTCGGCCAGCGCCTTGAAGATGTCGGCTTCGATCATGGCGAGACATAAGCACGTGCTTATGTGTCGCGCAAGCCCGATTACTGCAGCGCCTCGCCGTGCTGCGAAATATCCAGCCCTTCGAGCTCGTGCTCGCGGGAGACGCGCAACGGCACGAACAGGCCGACCAGCTTGAGCAGGATGAAGGTCACGCCCGCCGACCAGACGAAGGTGACGGCGACCCCGTAGAGCTGGATCAGAAGCTGCTGCGGATGGCCTTCGAGCAGGCCGGCCGTGCCGCCGATCGCGCTGGTTGCGAACACGCCGGCCAGCAGGGTGCCGGTCAGCCCGCCGATGCCGTGGACGCCGAACACGTCGAGCGAATCGTCATAGTCGAAGCGGTGCTTCAGCCAGGTGCAGGCCCAGTAGCAGACCAGGCCCGCGATCACGCCGATGACGATGCCGTGCCAGGGCGCCACGAATCCCGACGCCGGCGTAATGGTGCCGAGGCCGGCCACCGCGCCGGAGATCATGCCGAGCACGGAGGGCTTGCGCCGCGTCGACCATTCGATCGCGGCCCAGGTCAGCGCGCCGGAGCAGGCTGCGAGATGGGTCGCGATGATCGCCAGCACCGCGCGCGAATTGGCCGCGCCCGCCGAGCCGCCGTTGAAGCCGAACCAGCCGACCCACAACAGGCCGGTGCCCATCACCGCGAGCGACAGATCGAACGGCGAGAGATTTTCGGTGCCGTAGCCATGACGGCGTCCCATCACCTTGGCGGCGACGAGGCCGGCGGTGCCGGCCGACAGATGCACCACGAGGCCGCCGGCGAAATCCAGCACGCCCATGCCGGCGAGGAAGCCGCCGCCCCACACCCAATGCGCCAGCGGAATGTAGACGAAGATGAACCATGCCACCGAGAACAGCAGATAGGCGGAGAAACGCATCCGGTCGGCGACCGCTCCCGCCACCAGCGCCACCGTGATGATCGCAAACGTCATCTGGTACAGCATGAACAGCGCTTCCGGGATCGTCTTCGCTGCCGGGTTGACGCTGTCCATGGTCATGCCGGCGAGGAACCAGCGGTCGAGTGTGCCGATCCACGGGCCGTCGCCGACGAAGCACAGCGAATAGCCGAACGCGACCCAGAGAATGGAGATGATCGTCACCGCGGCGAGGCTCTGCGCCATGGTGGCGAGCACGTTCTTCTTGCGCACCATGCCGGAATAGAACAGCGCGAGCCCCGGGATCGTCATCATCAGCACGAGCGCGGTGGCGACGATCATCCAGGCGGTGTCGGCGGTGCTGATCTCGGAGCCTGCAGCATGCGCCGGCGAAGCCATGATCGACGCAAGCCCGACCGGCACGGCCATAGCGGCCGCGCGGCGCAACAATCCCGCCATGTCGTTTCCCCCAGCATAGTGATTGCGTCGCACGCTGTGGCGCCGTTGCCCGGTGCGATCTAGATAAGAGTTAGTCCTTGCCTCACCGCACTCCACCCTCATCCTGAGGGGCCCGCGACAAGCGGGCGTCTCGAAGGATGGCCGTGAGCGACTCCATGGTTCGAGACGCGCGTTCCGCGCTCCTCACCATGAGGGTCTTCAGAGCGCGTCGCTGTCGGTCTCGCCGGTGCGAATGCGGATCGCGTGATCGACCGGCGTGACGAAGATCTTGCCGTCGCCGATCTGGCCGGTGCGCGCCGTCGCGGTGATGACGGCGACGGCCTTCTCGGCGATATCGGAGGCGACCGCGATCTCGATCCGCAGCTTCGGCAGGAAATTCACGACATATTCGGCGCCGCGATAGATCTCGGTATGGCCCTTCTGGCGGCCATAGCCCTTCACTTCGGTCACGGTCATGCCGTGGACGCCGATCGCCGTCAGCGCCTGGCGGACTTCATCGAGCTTGAAGGGTTTGATGATCGCGACGACGAGTTTCATGGTCAGGCCTATTCCCCGGGATGCGCCGCGCCGTATGTCCCCGGCGCAGCGTCAATCCTGGCATCTTTCCGGGCAAATGGCATAAAAATGTTGCAGATTGAAGCAGAAAATCGTTGGGCCATGTGAACGACCGCCTCTGTACAGGGCAGCCGTTCATCCTCCACAATGCGTTTTTGGAATGGATGCGATGAACCCAAGCGTCGCGGCCGGCACAAAACTATGTTCGAGGGGGACGCTTCATGGCGAGTTGGTTCTACGCATCCGAGGGTAAGCAGCAGGGACCCTATCCGGAAGGGCAATTCCGCGACCTCGTCGCCCAGGGGGTCGTGCGCCCGGATACGCTGGTGTGGTCGGAGGGCATGGCGGGCTGGCAGAAGGCCGCTGAAATCCCCGGCCTGATCGGCGGCGGCGGCGGTGCGCCCCCGATGATGCCCGACGGCGGCCCGCCGGCGATGGGCTCCGGCGGTTATGCTGGCGGTGGCGCCGGAGGATCGCTGGCGGTCGATTTCGGCATCCTCGAGTTCACCTGGCGCAGCCTCGTGATGCTGATCGGCATGTGCTTCATCATCCCGGTGCCGTGGGTGTTCGTCTGGTACACCAAATGGATCGTGTCCTGCGTGAAGGTCCCTGGACGGCCCAATCTCAGCTTCACCGGCAACGCGATGGCGCTGGTGCCCTGGTATTTCGGCTTCATCGTTCTGGCGATCGTGATCGGCTACATCGGCGTCCCCTTGCTGAGCAATTTGCTGTTCATCGCCCAGATCGTTCTGTACTGGCTCCTGATCAAATGGATGGTCGCGAACCTCGCCTCCAACGGGCAGCCGCTCGGCCTCAGCTTCACCGGCACGGTCTGGGCCTATGTCGGCTGGAGCCTGCTGTTTGCGATCTCCATCATCACCATCATCGGCTGGGCCTGGGTCGCCGCGGCTCAGATGCGCTGGTTCTGCCGCAGCATCGAAGGCACGCGGCGCGAGATCGTCTTCAACGGCAGCGGTCTCGGGATTCTCTGGCGGGGCATCGTCGCCGCATTCCTTTGCGGCTTCATCATCCCGATCCCGTGGGTGTATCGCTGGATCATGAACTGGTTCGCGTCGGAGACCGTTCTGGCTCCGCGAGGATCGAGCCGGGCATGACCTCGCGAGGCATAAGCGCGATCGATCGTGCTTATGCCTCTTAGGCCTTCCGCTCGCGCACGGAGCCTTCCTGCGCGACGGAAGCCACCAGCGTGCCGTCAGGCTTGAAGATCGAGCCGCGGGTCAAGCCGCGGCCGCTTCGCGCGCTCGGCGAGTCCTGTGCGTAGAGCAGCCATTCGTCGGCACGGAACGGGCGGTGAAACCACATCGCATGGTCGAGGCTCGCTGGCATCATACGCTTGTCGAACAGGGTGCGGCCGTAGCGCGCCATGATCGCATCGAGCAGCGAGAAGTCGGACGCGTAGGCCAGCGCGCACATGTGCAGCGCCGGATCGTCCGGCAGCGTCGCCGCGGTCTTGATCCAGACATGGATGCGGCCGTCTTCGATCCTCTCACCGAAATAACGGCCGAGCTCGACCGGGCGCAGCTCGATCGGACGGTCGGATTCATAGTAGCGGCGGATGAACTCCGGCATCTCCTTGAACATCGGCTGCTTCGCCACTTCCTCCGCCGTCAGCTTTTCCGGCGGCGGCACGTCGGGCATCTTGTCCTGGTGATCGAACGCGCTCTCCTCCTCGGCATGGAACGACACCATGATCGAGAAGATCGCGTTGCCGTGCTGGATCGCGGTGACGCGTCGCGTCGAGTAGCTCTTGCCGTCGCGCAGGCGCTCGACCTGGTAGATGATCGGAATCTGCGGATCGCCAGGCAGGATGAAATAGCAATGCAGCGAATGCGGCAGCCGGCCCTCGACGGTGCGGCACGCTGCAACCATCGCCTGCCCGATCACCTGGCCGCCGAACACCCGTTGCCAGCTGGTCTTCGGACTGTTGCCGCGGAACAGGTTCACCTCGAGCTGTTCGAGGTCGAGGATCGAGATCAGGTCGATCAGGCTCTTGGACATGCTCGTGCTTTCAAATGCCTCGTCATTCCGGGGCGCACGGTGTGCGAACCCGGAATCTCGAGCTGACGACCTCTGGATTCCGGGTTCGCGCTCGCGCGCGCCCCGGAATGACGGAATGAGGCCGTTCCGCCCTTGTTTCACCGCACTGTTTCGCCCACCTCAAGTCTGGTAGCAAGACCAAGAAAACGCGAAGACTTAGCCGGGAATTGGGTATGTCGGTACAGGGTAGCATTGTCATCGGTGGCGGCGCGTTTGCGGGCCTGGCGCTGGCCCTGGCGCTGCGCCAGGGGCTCGGCCCCGAGATCCCCGTCATCGTCGCCGACCCCGCGCTCGGAACACGTCCGAGCCGGGACCCGCGCGCGACCGCGATCGTGGCTGCCTGCCGCCGCCTGTTCGAGGCGATCGGCGCCTGGGATGACGTCAGGGGCGAGGCGCAGCCCATCCTCGACATGATCGTCACCGATTCAAAGCTGGAAGACGCCACCCGTCCGGCGTTCCTCAACTTTGCCGGCGATGTCGCGCCCGGCGAGCCCTTCGCGCATATGGTCGAGAACCGCCGCCTGATCGATGCGCTGGTGGTGCGCGCCGAAGCCGAGGGCATCGATCTCCGCGCGACCACCGTGTCGTCTTACGACGCGCGGCCCGAGGGCATCGACGTGACGCTCGGTGACGGCAGTGTCATTGCGGCGAGCCTGCTGGTCGCGGCCGACGGTGCGAAGTCGAAACTGCGCGAGCGCGCCGGCATCGCCACACATGGCTGGGAATATGATCAATCCGGCATCGTCGTCACCGTCGGCCATGAGCGCGATCACGAGGGCCGCGCCGAAGAGCATTTTCTGCCGGCGGGTCCGTTCGCGATCCTGCCGCTTTCAGGCAAGCGCTCCTCGCTGGTCTGGACCGAGCGCCGAAGCGAAGCCGCGCGTATCATTGCGTTGAGCGATGAGGAATTCCACGGCGAGCTCGAGCAACGCTTCGGCCTGCATCTCGGCGAGGTGAAGGCGCTCGACAAGCCGCGCGCGTTTCCGCTGTCCTATTTCGTCGCACGCTCTTTCATTGCCCCGCGCCTCGCGCTGGTCGGCGATTCCGCCCACGTCATCCACCCGATCGCGGGTCAGGGTCTCAACATGGGGTTGAAGGACGTCGCCGCGCTGGCCGAAGTCGTGGTCGATGCCGCGCGGCTCGGCATGGATCTCGGCGCCGCCGACGTGCTCGAACGTTACCAGCGCTGGCGTCGCTTCGACACGATGGCAATGGGTGTTGCCACCAATTCGCTGAACTTCCTGTTCTCCAACCAATCGACGCTGCTGCGCACCGTCCGCGACATCGGCCTCGGCCTCGTCGACCGCGCCCCACCGCTGAAGAACCTGTTCATCCGCCAGGCGGCGGGTTTGACCGGCGAGATACCGCGGCTGTTGAAGGGCGAGGCGCTGTAGTTCTCGCTGCCGCCTAGCCCTCCGTCGTCCCGGCGAAGGCCGGGACCCATACGCCGCAGCAATAGTTTTGCGAAGACTCGGAGTTACCAGCTCGCGCCGCAACTTCTCTCTGTGGTTATGGATCCCGGCTTTCGCCGGGATGACAGTGAGCGTGTGGGGCGGTCATCGCGCCATTCTGCGCGCACAACCTCAACCTCAATCGATCTTGCGGGCCTCTTCGGGCAGCATGATCGGGATGCCGTCGCGGATCGGATAAGCGAGCCTGGCGCTGCGCGAGATCAGCTCCTGCTTTGCAGAATCGAACTCCAGCGGACCCTTGGTCAGCGGGCAGACCAGAATCTCCAGCAATTTGGGATCGACGCTGGCTTCGGGGCGTTCGGTGGGCGCGTTCATGGGGGTCTCCGGCGGTCGGTTGCCTCTAGCATAGAAAATCGTAGCAGCCCATCGCGTCGCCTCAAGCGGAAACCATCCGCAGGATCTCGTCGACCAGGCCCTGGAGCCGCGCGGCCGGCAATTGCGGGCCCGACAGTGCGAAGCCGAGAAACGTCCAGTACAGGATTTGCGCGCGGCCTCGCGCCGTCGCCGCCTCGAACCCGCGCTTTCTCAGCAGCTCTTCGATATAGTCGAGCCTGCGCCGGTCAATCGCACGCACCGCCGTTTGTACCGCCGCATCGAAGGCCGCCCAGTTCCGTACCGCGCGCTCGAGGTCGAGCCGCGCGCCAAAAGTCCTGCGCAGCAGCGCCTTCAGCGGCTCGTCGCTGTCCGCCTCGACGTCGGCGATGATCTGCTCGGCCGCGATCTCGCGCCAGCGCTTCAGGAGGGCGGCGTGGAACGCGCCGAGATCGGCGAAATGCCAATAGAAGCTGCCGCGCGAGACGCCCATGGCTTTCGCCAGCGGATCGGCCTTCAGCGCGGTGAATCCGTCTTTCGCGAGTGCCTTCAGTCCCTCTTTGATCCAATCGTCGGCGTTCAGCTGTTCGGCCATGGCGGGTTCCGGGTTCGAACCATACACTAGTGTATTGACAGCCGGCGGGCCAGCGCCTATCTCACCATACAGAACTGTATGGACGACATTTTCAGGGAGCTTTGACGATGCGTGATCTCTTGCTCCAGTGCGCCGGGGTCGTGACCATCGTCGTGGCCCTCATCCACGGCATTCTCGGCGAGACCAAGGTCTTTGCCCGCGCTCGCATCGAGCCGGAACGCCTCCGCACCCTGATCCGCCTGGTCTGGCAGGCCTCGACCGTCGCCTGGATCGGCGGGGGCGTGCTCCTGATCGCGGCGCCCTGGATGGAATCGGAGCCGGCGCGGCACTGGATTGTCGTCACCATGGCAGGTGTGTTCGGCTTCTCTGCCTTCGCCAACGCATGGGCCACGCGCGGCCGGCATTTTGGATGGATGGCGCTCAGCGCCGTCGTCGTCATGGCGGTCGCCGGCTACTGAGCGGCGCGACGATGAGCCACGGACCCCACCGGAGCAGCGTCATGGAAGATCGAGTCCGGCTGACCATCGATAACGGCGTCGCCCATCTCCGGCTCAATCGCCCGGACAAGATGAATGCGCTCGACCCGGCGATGTTCGCGGCGATCATCGAGACCGGCACGCAGCTTGGTGCGCGCAACGACATCCGCGCCGTCGTCCTGTCCGGCGAAGGGCGCGCATTTTGCGCGGGCCTCGACCTCGATCGGCTCGTCGCCACCGCGAACGGCGAAGCGCTGATTCCGTCGATCGACCTGATGCGGCGAACGCATGGCATCGCCAATTATGCCCAGCATCTGGTCTGGCTCTGGCGTGAGTTGCCGGTGCCCGTGATCGCAGCGGTGCATGGCATCGCCTTCGGCGGCGGCTTTCAGCTCGCGCTCGGTGCAGACCTCCGCTATCTCGCACCAGCAACGAAACTCGCAATCATCGAGACGAAATGGGGCCTCGTGCCTGATATGTGCGGCACGCAATTGATGCGTCATCTTGCGCGCGACGACGTTGTTCGCGAGCTGACCTATACGGGCCGCGTCTTCTCGGCCGAACAGGCGCTTGCGTATGGCCTTGCGACGCAGCTCGCCGAAGATCCTGTCGGGGCCGCGCTGGCAACGGCGCATGAAATTGCCGGCCGCAGCCCCGATGCGATCCGCGCGGCCAAGCGGCTGCTCAATCTTTCTGCGGCCTCCGACGTGGCGACGGGGCTTGCTGCGGAGACCGCAGAGCAGGCAGCCCTGCTCGGATCTGCCAACCATTTGGAGGCCGTGGCGAGCAATCTCGACAACCGAACTCCACGATGGAGCATGACATGAGCGAAAGCTTCGGATTTGATCTGCCAACGCTCGGCGCCGTGAACGCATCCGCGGCGTTCAACCGCCTCGCTGGCTTTGAATTGGTTGCGGCCGGCAACGGCGAAGCGACCATCCGCATGACATGGCGTGACGACTTCACCCAGTATTCCGGGCATCTGCACGCCGGCCTGATTGCAGCCCTGCTCGACACAGCCTGCGGCTTTGCTGCCGCGACCTTGGCTGGTTCGGTCACCGCGTCTCATTTTTCAATGAACTGCCTCAAGCCGGCCATCGGTCACCTCTTCATCGCCAAGGGAACGACCCTTCGTGCCGGCCGCAGGCAGGCGTTCGCCCGTGCCGAGCTGTTCCCAGCAGATGAGCATGGCGAACTGTCGCTCGTGGCAACAGGCGAGACCGTCCTCATTCCGACCGGCGAGCCGCCGCGCAAGATTAGCAAGGGCTGACATATGGTGGTCACGCTGGTCACCGGAGGCACAGGTCATCTCGGTCGCGATATCGTCGATCGTCTCGTTCAGGACAGACGACGCGTCCGGGTGTTTGCGCGAACGCCGGGCGCGCGGCTGGATGTAGAATGGGCGAGCGGAGACTTGGCGACAGGCGCGGGACTGCGAGAGGCGTTGCGCGAGGTCGACACGGTCATCAACGCGGCGACGTATTCGCCGATCGCGCGGCGTGGCGGCGTTCGTCCGATAGACTTCTTTAGGTCGCCCTCTGCCGTGGACGTCGAGGGCACCGAGCGGCTCCTGCAGCTCTGCGGGCAGGCCGGGGTGCGGCACTTCCTTCACGTCTCGATCGTGGGCCTCGATGAGGCGACTCTGCCCTACGCGCGGGTCAAGCTTGCCGGCGAGCGGCTGGTGCGTGCGTCGGCCCTGTCCTGGTCCGTGGTTCGCGCAATGCCGTTCTACTATTTGCTCGACAAGTTCCTCTCGGGCCTCGTCTGGCTTCCACTCTGGCCGGTGCCGACCACGACGTTCGATTCCGTCGACACGTCCGATGTGGCCGCTCATGTCGTGACTTGCGCGTTCGACGGGCTGCGCGGCGAGCGCGCGGAGATTGGCGGCCCCGAAGCGCTCGATCTCGTTACCTTCGCCCGCCAATATCAGGATGCGAGGAAACTGCATCGAAGGATCCTGCCGATCGGCGTTTCGGATGCGAAGGCCCGGTGCATGGGCTTTGTCGTCAGCCGCGGGGTGCGAGGACGTCTCTCGTGGTCGGATTGGCTGCGATCAACCGTGAGACGTAAGGCCGCAGTGTCGTCTCGAATGCGCGCTGCATGCGGAGAGCGCTGATCTTTTTCGGATCGTTAGAATAACTCTAAAGCGAGTTGGCCGCGAACCGCATTGACTTCATCATGTGCTTTGCTTCCTTCGGTCCCGCTTCGCCCTAGGGCGTAGCGTCCACGACAGAAGAGGAGAGGTTCGTGAAGTTTATTCGTGTTGTTGCCGTTGCATTGACGATCGGGATTGGCTTGGGATCGGCAGCCTTGGCCGATGGTTTCAAGGACTGCACCAAGCTCGACAAGGCTTCGTGGAAGCCGGCGAGCGAAGCCGAAGCCAAGGCCAAGGCGCTCGGCTACGAGGTGCGGCGCTCCAAGATCGAAGGCTCGTGCTACGAGGTCTACGGCGTCAAGGAAGGCAAGCTTTACGAGCTGTTCTACAGCCCCGAAGATCTCAGCCTGAAGCACACGATTGCGAAGTAGACCGCGCAAAGTGGGCTTCGCGCAAATGTCTGCGCAAAGTTATGCCTGAGGGTGGTCCTCGCTTGATCGAAGAAACGGCACGGCAAGCGCGCGGGGTGTCCAATCGGACCCCCGCGGATCGCACCGCTTCGCGGACAGTCGCGGTCTGGGACCTTCCGCTGCGGCTCTGGCACTGGGCGCTCGCGGCTTGCGTTCTGGCCGCGTGGTTCACGCCGACCGTCTATGACGGACTTCACCGCATCATCGGTTATACGGTGATCGGGCTTGTTGCCTTCCGTCTGGTCTGGGGTCTTTGGGGAAGCCGCTATTCGCGCTTCCGCATGGTCGGCGTCAGGCTTCGGGCCGCGCCGAATTATCTCTGGAATCTGCGCCGCGGCATCACCGGCCGCTATATCGGGCTCAATCCCGCCGGCACATTGATGCTGGTGGCGCTGCTGGTCTCGCTCGCGGTCTCGACAATATCAGGCGCGATGTCGGTGACAGTGACCTTTTTCGGCGTCTGGTGGGTCGAGGACACCCACCACTATTCATCCGACGCGGTCATCGTCCTGGTCGTGCTGCACGTCTTGGGCGTGCTGATGATGGGACGTCTCCAGCGCGAGAACCTGATCCGCTCGATGATCACCGGACGCAAGCGCATCCGCGGTCATTCCTGAGTAGCCGCGCACGCACCGATCACTGCAACGGCGGATCGCCGCTGGTGCGCTTCTTCGCGAGATCCATCTCGGTCACCGCGACCAGGATTTCAGCGCGGGTCTTCAGGTCGGGCGCTTCCAGCATCGCCTGCTTCTCGGCCACGCCATAGGGCGACATCATCGCCAGCGCGTTGACGAGCGCTTCGTTGGGGGCGGTCTCGACGCCCTCCCAGTCGACCTTGAGGTTGTTGGCTTTCAAAAAATCCGCCAGCACCGTCAGCAGTGCCTCGCGATCGACCTCGTCCTCGCCCATGCGCGGCGTGAAGTCGTCGACGAAGGTGAAGAAATCCACCTTGCACTGCCGGTAGGCGGTGAGAACTTCGAGCTCCTCGACCACCTTGAAGCGCGAGACGCCGGTGAGCTCGAGGATGTAGCGGCCGTCGCCGGATTCGGCGAGCTGGGTGATGCGGCCGACACAGCCGACGCTGAACAGCGTCGGCTTGTCGGAATTCTTGGGCGAGTGCGCGATGTCGGGCTGAATCATGCCGATCAGGCGATGGCCGTCGCGGAAGGCATCGTCGATCATCGCGAGGTAGCGCGGCTCGAAGATGTTGAGCGGCATCTGCCCGCGCGGCAGCAGCAGCGCGCCCGGTAGCGGAAACACCGGAAGGATCTCCGGAAGGTCAGCGGGCCCGCGATATTCGATGTTGATCGGCATCTGGTCCCCATTGTCCGCATCAAGTCACGATGCCTAACGCTCCGCCGGCTGTGATGGATCAATCATCGTCAGGAAAACAGGATGATCGACAAGCGCTTGCGTCCCTCGACGGTTGCATCGTCGGTGCCGCCCCAGGCCTCGAAGAACTGCACCAGCTGCTTGCGGGCGCCGTCGTCGTTCCATTTGCGGTCGCGCTTGACGATCGCGAGAAGCTGCTCGGTGGCCGCGGCCCGGTTGCCTTGCGCGTTGAGCGCGATCGCGAGGTCGAATCGGGCCTGATGATCGAGCGGGTCTGCGGCGACTTTCTGTTCCAGCTCGGCGACGGGCCCGAGCTGCTCGGCCTGCTCGGCAAGATCGATCGCGGTCTGCACGGCTTTCACAGCCGGGTCGTTGCGCTTGGATTCCGGCACCATGGCAAGCGTTTGCTTGGCCTGCTCCATCGCGCCCGATACGGCGTAGCATTTCGCGAGCCCGGCAAGGGCTGCGATGTTGGTCGATTCGTGCTGCAGGACTTCCGCGTAGATCTGGGCGGCCGCGGCGGCATCGCCCTCGGCGAGCACGGCCTCGGCCTCCTGGAGGATTTCCGCGACATTCGGCTCACCCGGCGCGGTCACGCCCTTGGTCAGCTTTTCGATGAAGGCGTTGAGCTGGCTCTCCGGGACCGCGCCCATGAAGCCGTCGGCCGGCTGGCCGTTGACGAAGGCGATCACCGCCGGAATCGACTGGATGCCCATCTGCCCCGGGATCGCCGGATGCTGGTCAATGTTCATCTTGACCAGCTTGACCTTGCCCTTGGCTGCCTTGACCGCTTTTTCCAGCAAGGGCGTGAGCTGCTTGCAGGGGCCGCACCACTCCGCCCAGAAGTCGATCAGCACCGGCTGGTGCTTCGATTCCTCGATGACGTCCTTCACGAAGGTCTGGGTGGTCGTGTCCTTGATCAGATCGGCGGCAGCCGGGCCCGCTGCTCCGTTACCCTGGTCGATGATCGTCACGGGATCCCCTCGTCTGATGTCTGGAATTGGCGGCTCTTTAGCACGCCGCCAATTCATATGCTTCGCTGTTGGCCCTAAATTGGGCCGGGACGGCCGAATTTCAATCCATGCGTGCCGATTCGGTGGTTCCGGGACCTTTTTGGGGCATTTGGCCGCGTTCGGGTCCATATCGGGCCTCCGATTGCGAATCTATGCCGCCGGTAGCTGTTGCATTCCCCGCCCGCTTTTGGCATACGACAGCCGTTGCCGGCGCAGTCATGCGACCGACACAGGATGCGGGTGTAGCTCAGTGGTAGAGCACGACCTTGCCAAGGTCGGGGTCGAGGGTTCGAGCCCCTTCGCCCGCTCCAATTTTTCCCAAAGCATCCAGTTGAGCCGGACGGGCACGTGGGTTTCCACGCCGCTGGCGGCTGTATTGGGTTTGCAATGACAATTCTGGTTACCGGCAGCGCGGGCCATCTCGGGGAGGCCCTTCTCCGCACGCTCCGGGGGCGCGGTTTGCCTGCGCGTGGAATCGATCTGAAGTCATCGCCCTTCACCGACGCTGTCGGCTCGATCGTCGATCCCGACTTCGTGCGGGGCCAGATGGACGGCGTCACCGCGGTGATCCACACCGCGACGCTGCACAAGCCGCATGTGGCGACCCACAGCAAGCAAGCCTTCATCGACACCAACGTCACCGGCACGCTCAATCTGCTCGAAGCAGCCGTGGCCGCCGGCGTGCGCAGTTTTGTCTTCACCAGCACCACCAGCGCGTTCGGCTCGCAGCTTCGGCCGGAGGCGGGACAGGCCGCGGTGTGGGTCACCGAGGATCTGCCGCCGATCCCGAAGAATATCTACGGCACGACCAAGCTGATGGCTGAGACTCTCTGCGAGCTGTTTTGTCGCGAGCGCGGCCTGCCTGTCGTGGTCCTGAGGACCTCGCGCTTCTTCCCGGAGGACGATGACGATCCGGCGATGCGGTCGGCTTACGCGCCGGAGAATGCGCAGGCCAACGAGCTGCTCTATCGCCGGCTGGATATCGCGGACGCGGTGAGCGCCCATCTGCTCGCCGCCGAGCGCGCGGCGGACATCGGGTTTGCCCGCTACATCGTGTCGGCGACGAGCCCGTTCGAGCAGCGCCATCTCGCGGTTCTGGCGCGCGATGCGGCCGGTGTCGTGCGCGAGCTCTATCCGGAGTGTGCGGAGCTCTACGCGGTGCGCGGCTGGCGGCTGTTCCCCGCGATCGACCGCGTCTATGTCAACGCGCGCGCGCGGCGCGAGCTGGGCTGGCGGCCCGAATTCGACTTCGCGCATGTCCTGAAGTGTCTCCGCGACGACCGCGATTTTCGCAGCACGCTGGCGCGCGATGTCGGGTCGAAGGGCTATCATGAGACGATTTTCGACGATGGTCCCTACCCCGTCGCCCCATAGCCGCCACCTTTGCTAATTCGCTCGACGCATCAGATGTCTACCCGAAGTCACCGGCAGCACGATGGCCAGAGCATTTCTACTGTGCATGGGGTTGTTTTCGCGTTTTTTGTTCAGGGTCCTCATGCTGCCTGCAAATTAGCCGCGCATGATCTTGATTCCGCGCTGCAGCGAGCGCGTTGTCGTTGCGGCGTTGGCGCTCGTTGACATTCCGTCTCAATTTTTAATGAGGGCAACTGCAGTGCACGCAGCGCGCTTCTCTCCGCTGGCAGATGTGCTAACCTTTTCGCGTCTGCCTCTCGACAGACCCAAACTTCGCCTCTCGACTAGCAAAACAAAATAACGTGCAGCCCTGATGGCTGCCTTAGGGGAGTGACGCGATGAAATTCCATCGATCCGTCTTTCAATCCGTCCTGGCGCTTGCAGCGGTTGCCCTTCTCGCGGGGACAAGCGCCGGTCACGCGCAGCAGCAGGACAAGAACAAGCCGCTGAAGAAATACGAATCCGGCACCAAGGAGTTCTGGACCCATCCGCCGGACGACTGGTTCCTCGGCGACGAGACCGAGGCGCAGAAGGGCCTGGCGCCGCCCTCGGGTCCGCCGACCGGCGCTTCGGACGCCGAGCTCGCCAATATCGTCAAGAAGGTCAAGCTGCCACCGGGCTTCAAGATGGAGGTTTACGCGTCCGGTGTGCTGGCCGCGCGGCAGATGGCCTGGGGTGACAAGGGCACGCTGTTCGTCGGCTCTTTCGGCCTCGGCAACGTCTATGCCATCAAGGACAACAACGGAAAGAAAGAGGTCAAGACCATCCTCAAGGGGCTCAACATGCCCACGGGCCTGGCCGTCAAGGACGGTGCGCTCTACGTCATCGCGGTCGACAAGCTGATCCGCTACGACGATGTCGAAAACAAGCTCGACAATCTCGGCGAGGGCAAGGTCGTCTATGACGACATGCCGTCCTATGCCGCGCATGGCTGGAAATACATCGCGGTCGACAAGGAAGGCTGGTTCTACATTCCGTTCGGACCGCCCTTCAACATCGGCGTTCCCCCGACCAGCGTCTCGCAGATCCGCCGCGTCGATCCCAAGACCGGCAATGCGGAAATCTACGCGCTCGGCGTTCGCAACTCGGTCGGCGGCGACGTCGATCCGCGCACCGGCAAGTTCTGGTTCACCGAGAACGCCCGCGACTGGATCAGCGACGATCTGCCCTCGGACAAGCTGAACATGATCAGTAAGATCGGCGAGCACTTCGGCTATCCCTACTGCCACCAGGGTGACCTGCCGGATACCAAGTTCGCGATGGGCCACAAATGCTCCGAGTTCACGCCGCCGGTGCTGAACCTCGGCGCTCACGTCGCTCCGCTCGGCATGAAGTTCTATACCGGCGACCAATTCCCGGCCGAGTACAAGAACAACATCCTGATCGCCGAGCACGGCTCCTGGAATCGTCACAAGTACCAGGGTGGCCGCATCATGCGCGTGATCGTCGGGCCCGACGGCAAGAACGCCAAGCAGGAGGTGTTCGCCTCCGGCTGGATCGAGGGCGACCAGGGCTATCTCGGCCGTCCCGACGACATCATCCTCGCCAAGGACGGCTCGATCCTCGTCGCCGACGACTGGGCCGGCGCGATCTACCGCATCAGCTACAGCAAGAAGTAGTGTAAGACGACGCGAGGCTGCGGTGCCGAGGGGCACCGCAGCCTTTTCATTTCAATTTCGCACGCTGTCGTTCCTGATCGCGCGCCGCCTGCGCGCAAGTCCGGAACCCATGGCCACGAACGCGGGTTATGAATCTCCGGGCTCGCGCCAACGCGTGCCGGGAGTGACGCGTTCGATAGATCGGAATTCCAATCATGCGCCGGCAGTTCATCTCGCACGCAATCAGCGCGGTTGCGCTCCTCGCGCTCGGTTCTCTCGCCGCAAGTGCCGCCGACAATGCCGCGATCAAGGAGAAGGCCGCTGTCTGCGCCGGCTGTCATGGCGAGAATGGCATCTCGCAAACCGAGAACATTCCCTCGCTCGCCGGCCAGCCCGATCAATTCCTGCAATGGCAGCTCGTGTTCTTCCGCGCCGGCTCGCGCAAGAACGACCAGATGCAGCCCATCGCCGAGGAAATCACCAATGAGGACGTCCGCAATCTCGGCGCCTATTTCGCCGCGTTGACGCCGCCGACAGCGGCGGCGGACAAGGATCCGGACCTGTCGAAAAAAGGCGCTCAGGTCGCCGTCGGCCGCCGCTGCGCCTCATGTCATACGGATAGCTTTGCCGGCACCAAGGCCGTTGCGCGGCTGGCGGGTCAGCGCGAGGAATACCTCGTTAAGGCGCTGCACGACTACAAGAGCAGCCAGCGCGTCGGCGGCGGTGGCGCTGCGATGGCCGATGTTGCCTATCACATGAGCGACGAGGAAATCACCGCCGTCTCGCACTATCTCGCGTATTTCAAATAGCGCGGGGTGTAGCTGCAAACACGGCCGTCGTCCCGGCGAAGGCCGGGACCCATAACCCCAGGAAGAAGTTTGGCGAAAGCTCGCAGTGAAGAGTCTTCTCGCGGTGCGACCACCAGCGCCTATCGATAGATCACGCGGTATGGGTCCCGGCCTTCGCCGGGACGACCGCTCACCCCGCCCGCTGCTTCTCATACGCCTTCAGATGCGTGTATGCGATGCGCAGCTTCGGCACCGGCACCTTGGCGGCGTCGGCGCGGGCGATGAGGTCGCCTATGACGTGATCGGCCTCGACCGGCAGGCCGGCCTTGACGTCGCGGAACATCGAGGCCGTCATCGGCGAGCCCTCGGTGGTGAGGTTGCCCTTCACGCGCTCGAAGAACGGCCCGCCCGGCGTGTAGCCCGACGCGGTGGCGATCGCGCTGGTCTCGTCGAGCATGCCGAGCAGGAAATCCCTGCCGCCGGGCGCGGCGAGGATGTTGCCGACGGAGGTGCGCATCAGGCTGGTGGACGCCGCCAGCGAGGAGAGGAACACCCACTTCTCCCACATGTCCTGCATGATGTTATGGCTGGCGGTGGCCCCAGCGATGCCGCTCTTGAAGGCTTCGTCGATCGCCTTGACGCGATCCGACAGCTTGCCGTCGCGCTCGCCGTAATTGATCGACTGCATCGGCTGGAGCTGCACCACCTCGCGCTTCTCGTTGAGCGTCGCGGCGATGGCGCAGAGGCCACCGAGCACCCGCTCCTTGCCGAACTTGCCATCGAGGATGTCGAGATGCTTCATGCCGTTGAGCATGGGGATGATCGCCGTATCGGGCCCGACCGCCGCCGCAAACGACTTCATCGCGTCCTCCAGATCGAAGGCCTTGCAGCTCAAGAGCACGACGTCGAACTTGTCCTTGAGCGCGTCGGCCTGAACCGTTGGCGGATTCTTCAAGGTTACGTCGCCGTTCGGGCTCTTGATGACGAGGCCGGCGCTCGCGAGCTCGCTGGCGCGCCGCGGCCGGACCAGGAAGGTGACGTCGCGGCCGGCCTGCAACAGCCTGCCACCAAAATAGCCGCCGATGGCGCCAGCGCCGACCACGAGGATACGCATGGGATTGTCCTTGTTGTTTCTTGCCGTCGTCCTGGCGAAAGCCAGGACCCATTACCCCGACTGCATGTTATCGGGCAAGTTCGAGCCCCAGCCTATCGCCAAACGCTATTCGGTGGTTATGGGTCCTGGCTTTCGCCGGGACGACGTCGAGGAGATTGTTCGATTTCCCTACTTCAAGAAAATCACTTCCCCGACACCATCTCCTCGACCTCGCGCAACTGCTCCTTGCCGAAGAACATCTCGTTGCCGACGAAGAAGGTCGGCGAGCCGAACGCGCCGCGGGCGACAGCCTCCTCGGTGTTCTTGATCAGTCTGCCCTTCACCTCGGGTTCCCCGGCGCGGGTGAACAGCTTTTGCGCGTCGAGGCCGGAGGACGCCAGCGCCTTTGCCGCGATTTCCGGATCGTCCATCTTCTTCGGCTCGCGCCACATGTGATGGAAGGCGGCCTCGACGTATTTTTCGAACACGCCTTCGAGCTGCGCCGCGATCGCCGCGCGCATCAGGTTCAGCGTGTTGACGGGGAAGAACGGATTCATGACGTAGGGCTGAACCTGGAAGCGCCTGACGAAGCGCTCGGTCTCGACCGCGTGGAATTCGCGCTTATTCTTGATGCCGGCGAACGTCTCGGCCGGCGACTTGTTGTTGGTCGACTTGAAGATGCCGCCGAGCAGGATAGGCACATATTCGAATTTGACGCCGATGCGCTGCTCGATCGCGGGGATCGCGAGATGGCTGAGATAGGCGTTCGGGCTGCCGAAATCGAACAGGAATTGCGGGGCTGGGCGGGTCAAAATCATTCTCCCTGACGTCACTTTTTCGCATTGTGGCGCAGCGCGCGCCGCGGGTCCACCGTTTAATGATGGTCATAATCTCTTGGCGATTTCGTCAGATCAGGCGCTGGATCGTCCGCTTGCGCCACACCAGAAGGTAATAGCCCATCTGCAAAAGGAACATGGCGCAGAACACGATCGGATAGGCGGCCCACACACCCTGGAGGCCAATCGTGCGGCTCAGGAACACGGCGGACGGCAGCTCGATTGCGACAATGGCGAAGATGGCGAGCAGCATTGGCGTCAGCGCCACGCCGGCAGCACGCATCGCGCCGGAAAACACCGTCGCCAGGCCGAACGGCACCGAGCTCCACAAGGCAATCTGAAGCAAGCTCTTCGCCAGATCGAGCACGGTGTCATCAGTGATGAAGATACCGAGCACGGCGCGCGGCGCGAGATAGATCAGCGCCACCAGCCCGCCCGTCAGGACGATGTTGAACGCAAGACCGGTGCGCACGATGCCGTCGAGGCCCGTTCTGTCGCCGCGGTCGACCGCCTGCGCGCCGAGGATCGAGACCGCGATTGAAATCGACATCGCCGTGAACTGCGTGTAGCCCATCACTTGGTTGACCGCGCCATAGGCTGCGGTTGCGTTCGAGCCGAAGCCGTTGACGAGGCCGAGCAGCGCCAGCTCGGCGATCGCCATCACCACCATGCCGATCGCGCTCGGCAGTCCAATGCCGAGAATTTGTCCCAGCACCGCACGATTGAGCCGCAGATGACGCAGCAATGCAGGGTCCGGTGCCAACGCATGTTTCCTCCGCAGCAGATAGGCGGCCAGCGCGATCAGCGTCAGCGCGTTGGCGGTCGCCGCCGCCCAGGCCGGGCTGGTGATGCCGGCCGCCGGCAAGCCGAACGACCCGCGGATCAGCATTGGCGTGAGGATCAGCCCGATCGCAGTCGACAAAGCCAGCGCAAGCAGCGGCGTCAGCGCGTCGCCGACGCCGCGGATCATCGCCGTCATCAGCAGAAAGATGAAGCCGAGCGGCATGGTGAGCAGCATGATGCGGGCATAGGCGCTGGCCTCGTCGAGAATGTCCGGGGGCGTCGCGAGCATCATCATCAATTGCCGGCTGAAGATGCCGCCGATCAGTGCAATCGAAATCGAGAGCAGCAGGCCGATCGCGAGCGTCGTGCCCACGATGAGCTTGATCCGGCCCTGCTCGCCCGCACCATGGGCCTGGCCGATCAGTACCGTGGCGCCGGTGCTCAGCCCCATGACGAAGGCGAGCAGGAAGAACATCACCGGAAAGAACACCGAGACCGACGCGAGCGCGTCGACTCCGATCATCTGGCCGAGAAGAACGTTGCTGACGGTGCCGAACAGCGATTGCAGCGCGTTGCTCAGCATCAGCGGCGCGAGGAAGCGGAGGAACGTCGTCCAGAGCGGCTTGGCGGCGGGCATGGATTGGCCTTTCATCAGGGCGTGCGAAACCGTCGCCACGCGAAGCGCGCGTGGCCCGGCCGTCGATGGGGTTGTGAGAAGACGCGCGCCTAAGCGCGGTCGCTGTAGGCGAGCTTGACGATGTGGTCGCGGATGTCGGCGGGCCAATCTGCGATCAGTCCGGTGAAACGCCGCCGGTCATCCGCGAACAACGCGCGCGAAGCTTCCTCGAACTGCGGCAGATTGCCGGCCATGGTCGACATGAAGTGATAGGCCGCATCGCGCGCCTGCCGCTCGCGGTCCTTGTCGCCGCTTGCGCGTCGCGCCTCTTCGACAAGTTTCCGCAGCGCGACCGAAGCGCCGCCTGCCTGCGCGCTGAGCCACTCCCAGTGCCGCGGCAGCAGCGTCACCTCGCGCGCGACCACGCCGAGCTTCGGCCGGCCGCGGCCGCGCGGCTCGCTCGGCGATGGGGTCTCCTCAACCGGGGGCGGGACAAGCTTCGCCAACCGCGCCAGCACCTCGCGGTCGCCGCCGCGCAGATCGAAGTCGATCGATCGGCCCGTGGCGTCCTCGAAGATGATGATGGGCTCATCCGGCAGTGGCGCCATCCGCTTGACGACCAGTGCGACCTCTCCGGCCGGCCCGGACACCAGGCGACGATGCCCTTGGAAAGCGGTGAAAGTCTTCTGCATTGGAATCATTGCCATATCGATCGTGTTGAGACCTTAATACCCGGGTAAATTGCTGAGGTCAATATACCCGGGTTAAAATATCCGACCGGATGGCTCGACATTGCGTTCCCGGGCTGGCACGAACGCGCGGCCGATCGACCATGCCTAGCCCCGGGGACCACGCGATGCTGACCGTTCACCACCTCAACAATTCCCGCTCGCAGCGCGTGCTGTGGCTGCTCGAGGAGTTGGGCGTGCCCTACGAGATCGTGCGCTATCAGCGCCAGCCCGACATGCGCGCGCCGAAGGAGCTCCGCGCCATCCATCCGCTCGGCAAGTCGCCCGTCATCACCGACAACGGCAACACCATCGCTGAATCGGGCGCGATCATCGAATATCTCATCGCGACCTACGGCAACGGCCGGCTGGTTCCGCCGCCGAACACGCCCGAGCGGCTGCGCTTCACCTATTGGCTGCACTATGCGGAAGGCTCGGCGATGCAGCCGCTGCTGCTCAAGCTGCTGTTCACGCTGATGCCGAAGCGCGCGCCGGCGTTGCTGCGCCCCCTTGTGCGCAAAGTCTCGAACCAGGCGCTCACTGCGCTGGTCAATCCGCAGCTCAAGCAGCACATGGATTATTGGGAAGGCGAGCTCGGCAAGAGCGAGTGGTTCGCCGGCAACGAGTTCACCGCCGCCGACATCCAGATGAGCTTTCCGCTCGAAGCAGCCCAGGCGCGCGGCGGGCTCGAGCTCGGCCACCCCAAAGCGATGGCGTTCCTGGAGCGCATTCATGCACGGCCGGCTTACAGCCGCGCCCTCGAAAAGGGCGGGCCGTATCAGGTCGGTCGGTAATTAGTCTCACCGTCATTCCGGGGCACGCGAAGCATGAACCCGGAATCTCGAGATCCCGGGTTCGGTGCTACGCACCGCCCCGGGATGACGACCCAGCGCTAGTCTGCGTGCAGCACGCGCCCGCGCGTCTCCGGCAGCGCGAACGCGGCGATGAAGAATAGCGCGTAAGCGACGACCGCAAACATCGCGATCGCATTCGCAAGCGACGTCGTCGCCGACAGCGTTCCGACGAGGAACGGAAACAGCGCGCCGATGCCGCGGCCGAAATTGTAGCAGAACCCCTGGCCCGAGCCGCGCAGTCGCGTTGGATAAAGCTCGGTCAGGAAGGCGCCGACGCCGGAGAAATAGCCCGAGGCGAAAAAGCCGAGCGGGAAGCCGAGCACCCACAGAACTTCGTTGGTGAGCGGCAGCTGCGTGTAAAGCAGCACGACCGCCATCGCGCCGATCGAGAAGATCAGGAACAGATTGCGCCGTCCGATCCGGTCGGCGAGCCACGCGCCGGTGAGATAGCCGATGAAGGAGCCGATGATCAGGGTCGAGAGATAGCCGGTCGAGCCGACGATCGACAGATGCCGCTCCTTGGTCAAAAACTGCGGCACCCAGAAGGTGACGGCGTAATAGCCGCCCTGGCAGCCCGTCGCCATCAGCGACGCCAGAATGGTGGTCTTCAGGATCGGGCCTGAGAAGATTTCCCAGAGCGCCGGGCGATTGCCGCTCGCGGCGTACTTGGCGCGGGCCTCGGCAGCGATCTCCGGCTCGGTCACGGAGCGGCGGATATAGAACACCAGCAGCGCCGGCAGCGCTCCGATCACGAACATCCAGCGCCACGCTGTCTCCGCGGGCAAAGCCGAGAACAGGATCGCCTGCGACAGCACCGCGAGGCCCCAGCCGACCGCCCAGCCCGACTGCACTGAGCCGACCGCACGCCCGCGATATTGCGGCCGGATTGCTTCACCCATCAGCACGGCGCCCGCCGCCCACTCTCCGCCGAAGCCGAGGCCCAGCACTGCGCGTGCGATCAGGAGCTGTTCGAAATTCTGCACGACCGCGCAGACCAGCGAGAAGAACGAGAACCAGATGATGGTGATCTGGAGCGTTCTGACCCGGCCGATATGGTCGGAGAGATAGCCGCCGAGCCAGCCGCCGATCGCGGAGGCCAGCAGCGTCACGGTGCCGGCGAGCCCGGCCGATCCCGCATCGACCTTCCACAACGCGATGATGGTGCCGATCACCAGCGGATAGATCATGAAGTCCATGCCGTCGAGCGCCCAGCCTGCGGCGCACGCCCAGAATGTCCGCCGCTCCGGCGCGTTCATGTCGCGATAGAAGGCGAGAAGGCTGGTGTCCTCGATCTCGGCGCGTTCGATGCGCTGGTTCGGGTCGGTCATGGTCATGTGCGTTTCCCCGGCAGTTTCTTGGCCGGGGCGTGGTAGCACGGGCGGCGGCCTGCGCAAGCCGGCCGCGGGCTTTCGCGCCATGCAGCAGCCGAGTTACTGTCCTGCGGCTTCCGCGCCCCGGCTACGCGGATCGGGCGCGCCCAGCGGCCCGTTGGCGGTCACCGCGATCGAATTGGCGGAGGTCTGTCCCATCGGCGTGACGATGAGATGATCCATTGCCTTCAGCTCAAGCAGCACATTATCGGGAAAGCCGCTCTCGACCCGGACCTCGTCGGGGAGCCATTGGTGATGCAGCCGCGGTGCGGCCACGGCGGCCGCGACGTCCATCTTGTAGTCGAGCACGTTGACGATCACCTGGAGCACGGTCGAGATGATGCGGCTGCCGCCGGGCGAGCCCGTCACCAGAACCGGCTTGCCGTCCTTCAGGACGATGGTCGGCGACATCGAGGACAGCGGCCGTTTGCCTGGCCCGGGCAGGTTGGCCTCGAAGCCGACGAGGCCGTAGGCATTGGAAGCGCCGACCGCTGCGGTGAAATCGTCGAGCTCGTTGTTGAGCAGCACGCCGGTGCCCTCGGCGACGAGGCCGAGGCCGTAGCTGAAGTTCAGCGTATAGGTGTTGCTGACGGCGTTGCCGCTGCCGTCGACGACGGAAAAATGCGTGGTGTTGCTGCCCTCGCGCGGCGAGGTCGCGGTGGAAACGAGTTGCTTCGACGGCGTGGCGCGATCGGCGGAGATGGTTGCCCGCAGCTTGGCGGCGTAGTCCTTGGCTGTGAGCGTCCCGATCGGCGCGTTGACGAAGGCGGGATCGCCGAGATAGCGCGCACGGTCCGCATAGGCGCGCTTCATGGCCTCGATCAGCAGATGCAGCGAGGCCGGCGATCCCTGCTTCAGATCGGCGAGCTGAAAACCTTCGAGGATATTGAGCGTCTCCACCAGCACCACACCGCCCGACGACGGCAGCGGCATCGACACGATGTCATAGCCGCGATAGGTGCCGCGCACGGGCGCGCGGATCACCGCCTGGTAGGATTTCAAATCGGCCGGCGTCATGATGCCGCCCGCGTCAGTCACGGCCTTGGCGAGTTTTTCCGCGACCGGCCCCTCATAGAAACCGCGCGGGCCTTGTGCGCCAACAGCCGACAGCGTTTCGGCGAGATCGCTCTGCACCAGCCGGTCGCCCTCGCCGAGCGGCGTGCCATCAGGCCGCGAGAAGATTCTGGCAGAGGCCGGCCAGCGCACCAGCCGCTGGTGCCAGCCCGGCAGCGTGTCGGCAATGTCGTCGCCGACGAGGAAGCCATCGCGGGCGAGCGCGATCGCTGGCTCGAGCAGTTGCGCCAGCGTGAACCGGCCCGAGCCATATTTTTCCAGGGCCAGCGCAAGACCCGCGACGGTGCCGGGCACGCCGACGCCGAGCGCGGAATCGCGCGACTTCGCCGCTTCGGGCTTGCCGTCGGCGCCGAGGAAAATCTGCGGTGTGGTCGCAGCCGGCGCGGTCTCGCGATAATCGATCGTGATGTCTTCGTTGCGCTCGCTCGAATGAATCACCATGAAGCCGCCACCGCCGATATTGCCGGCGCGCGGATAGGTTACAGCCATCGCAAAGCCGGTCGCGACCGCGGCATCGACGGCATTGCCGCCGCGCCGCAGGATGTCGGCGCCGACCTGTGCGGAGATTTTCTCCTGCGCCACCACCATGCCGTGCTCGGCGGGAACGGCATGCACGGTGTCGAGCGCGGGCGGCATGTAGACTCGCCGCGCATCCTGCGCGGTCGCGGCCGGAAGTCCGAACGCCAGAGTGGCAAGGAAGGCGAAAAATGTCCGCCGCGTCGGAAAAGACGACATCATCAAACTTCCGCAATGGCCATGGGCAGTTCACATGCAGCGCCGCAATGCTATACGGTTTGCTTCGATAGAGGCAAAACTGTTCGTGATGAGGATTGTGGAGTGACGACGATCGCCCCGGATGCGCGCATCGCCGGCGCGCAGCGGACCTATCCGCCGCGCAGCGCCGTCGTCAGCTGGATCTTCTTCGACTGGGCCGCGCAGCCTTATTTCACGCTGATCACGACCTTCGTGTTCGCGCCCTATTTCGCCACTGGCATTGCGCCGAATCCCGCCGCCGGGCAATCGCTGTGGGGCTTTGCGATGGCTGCCGCGGGCCTCGCGATCGCGCTGATGTCGCCGCTGCTGGGGGCTATTGCCGATGCTTCGGGCCGCAGGAAGCCGTGGATCGCCGGATTCGGCGCAGTGCTGGTGCTGGCATCCTGCACGCTGTGGATCGGCAAGCCCGGCGATCCCTCGATCATTCCGCCGCTGCTCACCGCCGTCGCGCTCGCCAGCGTCGGCGCGGAATTCGCCACTCTCTTCAACAATGCGATGATGCCGACGCTGGTGCCGCCGGAGCGCATCGGGCGGCTCTCCGGCACCGGCTGGGCGACGGGTTATGTCGGCGGCATCGTCAGCCTGATCATCGTGCTCGGCCTGCTCGCCGCGAATCCCGAGACCGGCCGCACGCTGCTCGGCTTCACGCCTCTGTTCGGGCTCGATCCCGTCAGCCATCAGGGCGATCGCGCCGCCGGACCGTTGACCGGGCTTTGGTTCATCATTTTTGTGACGCCGATGTTCCTGTTCACGCCGGACTATCCGGCGAAGCGTCCGGTGCGCGAGGCGCTGCGCGAAGGCCTGTCGGAACTGAAGCAATCGATCAAGGGGTTGCCGCAGCAGAAATCGCTTGCGGCGTTTCTGCTCGCCAACATGATCTACACCGACGGTCTGGTGTCGCTGTTTGCCTTCGGCGGCATCTATGCCGCGGGCACGTTCGGCTGGCACACGATCCAGATCGGCACCTTCGGCATCATGCTGGCGATTGCCGGCGCCTTCGGCGCGTGGCTTGGCGGCAAGCTGGACGATCGCATCGGGCCGAAGCGCGTGATCGCCGGCAGCATGCTGGTCTTGCTGCTGGCGGTGGCGGCGATCCTGCTGGTCGACAAGGATTCGATCCTCTTCGTCAAGGTCGCGCCGCCCGCGCCTGGCGGCGCATTGTTCGCCGCTGCGGCCGAGCGCGCTTATCTGGTGCTGGGCTGCCTGATCGGTGCAGCCGGAGGTCCGCTGCAAGCCGCCTCGCGTACGCTCCTGATCCGTCTCGCACCGAAGGACCGCATCGCGCAGTATTTCGGTCTGTTCGCATTGACCGGGAAAGTGACGTCCTTCATCGGCCCGCTCCTGATCGGCGTGATCACCGCGGTGACGGCGAGCCAGAAGGCTGGCATGGCGGTGCTGGTGGTGTTCTTCGTCGCGGGGCTGGCGTTGTTGATGCGGGTGCGGGAAAATTAGTGTCGTCCCGGCGAAGGCCGGGACCCATACCGCGTGATTTCTCGTTGCCGCGACGCGGCTAGTACCGCACACCAAACTACTTTCTGGGGCTATGGGTCCCGGCCTTCGCCGGGACGACCCGTTGAGAGTTTAGTACACGACAGATCTAGTGCCTGAAGTGCCGCGTGCCCGTGAACACCATGGCGATGCCGTGCTCGTCGGCGGCCTTGATGACCTCGTCGTCGCGCATGGAGCCGCCGGGCTGCACCACGGCGGTAGCGCCGGCCTCGATGCAGGCGAGCATGCCGTCAGCAAACGGGAAGAAGGCATCCGACGCCACCACCGAGCCCTTGGTGAGCGGTTCGGCGAGCTTCAGCTCGGCGGCCGCATCCTGGGCTTTACGCGCCGCGATCCGTGCTGAATCGACCCGGCTCATCTGGCCGGCGCCGATGCCGACGGTGGCGAGATCCTTGGCGTAGATGATGGTGTTGGACTTGACGTGCTTGGCCACCCGGAACGCGAACTTCAGATCGCGCATCTCGGCATCCGTTGGCGCACGCCTGGTCACGACCTTGAAGGTCATGTCGTCGACCACGGCGTTGTCGCGGCTCTGCACGAGGAGACCGCCCGCCACCGTCTTGGCGGTGAGGCCGGGCGCGCGCGGATCGGGCAGGCTGCCGGCGAGCAGAAGCCGAAGGTTCTTGCGCGCGCCGATGATGGCGATCGCTTCCTCGCTGGCGTCGGGCGCAATGATCACCTCGGTGAAGATTTTTGTGATCTCGCTCGCGGTGTCGGCATCGAGTGCGCGGTTCATCGCGATGATGCCGCCGAAGGCCGAGGTGGAATCGCAGGCCAGCGCCTTGCGGTAGGCGCTGACGAGGTCGGAGCCCTCAGCGACGCCGCAGGGGTTGGCATGCTTGACGATGACGCAGGCGGCGGTGCGCTTGGCGTCGAACTCGCCGATGCATTCATAGGCCGCATCGGTGTCGTTGATGTTGTTGTAGGAGAGCTCCTTGCCCTGGAGCTGCCGCGCGGTCGAGACGCCCGGTCGCTTGTCGGGAGTCGCATAGAACGCCGCGGTCTGGTGCGGATTCTCGCCATAGCGCAGCGATTGGATCAGCCGGCCGCCGAAGGCGCGGAAATCAGGCGCGTCGATCTCGAGCTGACGATTGAACCAGTTCGAGATCGCGGCGTCATAGGCGGCAGTGCGCGCGTAAGCCTTGGCGGCAAGGCGACGGCGCAACTTCAGCGTGGTTGCGCCTTTATTGGCGGCGAGCTCGTCGAGCACGGCGTGATAGTCCTGCGCCTCGACCACGACGGCGACGTCGTCATGGTTCTTCGCGGCGGCGCGGATCATCGCGGGGCCGCCGATGTCGATGTTCTCGATGCAATCCTCGAAGCCCGCGCCTTTGTCGACGGTCGCCTCGAACGGATAGAGATTGACGACGAGGAGATCGATCGGCGCGATGCCATGCGCCGTCATCGCGTCCGCGTGATCCTTGTTGTCGCGGATCGCGAGCAGGCCGCCATGCACCTTCGGATGCAGCGTCTTGACGCGGCCATCCATCATCTCGGGGAAGCCGGTCAGCTCGGAGACGTCCTTCACCTCGAGGCCGGCCGCGGCGATCGCCTTTGCGGTGCCGCCGGTCGAGACCAGCTCGACATCGTGCGCGGCAAGTGCCTTTGCGAAGTCGATCAGGCCAGTCTTGTCGGAAACGGAGAGAAGTGCGCGGGTGACGCGGCGGGGATGGTCAGTCATGAGCAAGATCCTCTGTCTGAAGGAGTAATGCCCAGGCGCGCGGCAGCTATGTCCCGCGCTTCCCGATGGTGCTCCATCCAAGGTCGCCAGTCGCGCGAGCGAGGGCTCGATAGCAGTTTTCGGTCGCTTTCACAACGATCAGATGGGGCCGGATCGCAGGCGTCTAGAGCGGAAGTTCCGGCTCCCGCCGCGCATTTCTGCGGGCGTTCGTGATCGCCGGCGAAGCGGTGGAGCGGACGAAACTCCAGCGGATCGAGGGCGCCTGCCGTGCATCCTGACGGATCACGATCTGCGCGGTGCGGCGCGGGCCGTCATTGCCGGCCAGGGACACGCTGTCCTCCAGCTCCACCTTGTCGTCGAGCGCCTCGAAGGTCCAGACGTCGCGGTTCGGCAGCACCAGCATGACGCCGCGGGCATCGGACAGCCGGCTCGCCTTCACTGCCGGGTGCAGATGGAATCGCAGCGCGAAATCGGCATCCGGGCCCTTGAAGCGTCCGCCTTGCGGCGGCGACAGCGTGTCCTCGCCGTCGACGCGCGCGCCGTCATTGGCGATCATCAGCACGCGGCGGTGGATCGCGCCGAATTTTGTGAGGTAACCGTCATGCGATGTCGTGAGCAGCGTGCCGTTCTGCACGATTTCGCGATAGCTCTCGACCTCGACGGGGCCGCTGGTGACCGGAGCGCCGTGCAGCAGCCGCTTCATCGCCGACATCTCCACGAACTGGCATGACGAGGTGTCGTGATAGGTCAGCGTCGAATGCGCCGCCGTGCCACGTGCGAACGGCCGCCAATTGTCGCGGCCCGTGGTCGGCATGCCGCAATTGGTGACGATGCGGCTGATACCGGAGGACAGTTCGAACGACAGGCAGCCGGCATGTGCGTCGTGGCTGACGCTGGCCGCCGGCGGCGGGCCGGTGTCGATGATCAGCGTGGTCTGGCCGGCATCGAGGCGCTGGAAACCGGTATGCGGCATGTTCGACATCGGCGCGCCGTGGGTGTCGTCATAGGCAAGCAGCGTCGCGAGCAGGTCCGAGGGCGTCGCGCTCATGCCGTTGAACAGCGCGAAATTGCCGTCGCCGTGGCGGAAGAAGCGCAGCATCGGCATCATGCGGTCGATCGCGTTGAGCAGCGCGGGCGGCGGTGCGATGTTGCGCGCGGCAAAGGTCTGCCGCAGCGGCAACAGGTCGATCAACAGCTCGATCAGCGCGCCCGGGTTGCGCGAGACATGCCCGCCGTCGGGCAGGATCTGCCGCTGCAATTCATCCGAGAGCTTTTTCGAGGCGCTGCGGATGTGACTTGCCTGGTTGGCGAGGCACAGCGCCGCATAGCACAGCGCGATCAGCACCTGGAGCTTCGGCACGCCGTCGGGAATGTTGACCATGGTGTAGCGCAGCAAGCGGATTTCGCGCGCCAGCGCGCGCAGATAGCGGCGGTAGAATTTGTTGTCGGTGTCGTTGAGCACCAGCGGCGCCTGCGACAGCAGGGAGATCACGCGTCGCGCCAGCACGTCGGCGCGTCGCGCGACGGGACGGCGCTTGCTGGCAGGGTTGCCGATCCAATCCTCGATCAGCGAGCGCGCATTCGCGCGCGTCAGTGCGGTGTCGGCGGCGCGCAAATGGCGCAGCCAGCCGAAGCCGAGCAACGCAACCTCCCAATCCTCCGACGGCGGCTCGAGATCGAAGATCGAACGGCCGTGGCAATTGACGATCTTGCCGGCGAAGACGAAGCGGCCGGCATAGATCTCGGCGGCGCGGGTCGCATCCGCGGTGCGCAGATCATGCGGCGCGATGATCAACCGGTCGGCGCGGCCGGGCCAGACCCGCGACAGGGCGACGGAACCGCCGCTCGCGCGCGCGAGCATGTTGCGCGCGAAGCGGTTCATCACCAGCGTCGAGATACGTCTGCGTTGAGCGACCGACACGCCTTGCCTTGATGGGGAGAGGGATTCCGACGAATCCTTATTAATCCCAAAATCGGACGGCCGACACCACCTTGAACGGTGCGAATCAGCGCCGTGGTTGCAAAATCCAGTGCAAAATCAGGATTTAACGAGCCGGGCCGCGAAAAATCCGTCGAGCCCGCCGAGCTTGGGATCGGCGTTCGGCAGATGGCTGGGCAGAGTGCGCAAGTCGCCCTCGGCGGTAATGATCTCGCCGAGTCCCGATACTTCGGACGCTTCGATCGGAACCCGGCGAAGCCCAGGCTCTGCGGCCAGCAGCGCGGCGACCGCATGCTCGCCCTCTTCCGGTTCCAGCGAGCAGGTACAGTAGACCAGCGTCCCGCCGGGCTTGAGCAGCGAGACCGATTTTTGCAGCAGCCGCCGCTGGAGCAGGGTCATTGCGGCGATGTCGGATTCCTGCCGGAGCCAGGATACATCGGGGTGGCGGCGGATCGTCCCGGTCGAGGTGCAAGGCGCATCAATGAGGATGCCGTCGAAGCCATCGGCCGGACCGGCCCATTCCGCGGCGTCGGCGACGACGGTCTCGGCCTGGAGCGACAACCGCGTCAGATTCTCGCGCAGCCGCGCCACCCGGGCGGGCGAGCGGTCGATGGCCGTGACGTGCGCACCGGCCTGCGCCAGTTGCGCGGTCTTGCCGCCGGGAGCTGCGCAGAGATCGGCGATGGATTTGCCCTTGATGTCGCCGAACAGCCGGGCCGGCAGCGCGGCGGCGGCGTCCTGCACCCACCATTGTCCTTCGGCGAAGCCGGGAAGCGTGGTCACCGCGCCGTGCAGCACCGTACGCACCGATCCGGTCGGCAGCACTTCGCCGTGGAGCCGGCTCGCCCATTGCGCGGCGTCCGACTTCACGGTCAGATCCAGCGAGGGATCGTGGCTGAGCGCGAGCGCCATGTCTCTTGCGACGGTTTCGCCGTAATGCGCGCTCCAGCGCACGACCATCCAGGGCGGCAGGTCCAGCGACTGCGCGGCAACTTCGTCCACCAGCGCCTTGCCCTCGCGGGCGCAGCGGCGCAGCACGGCGTTGACGAGGCCGGCATAGCGCGCGGCGCGCCGGTCGGATTGCACGAGGCGAACGGAGAGATCGACGGCCGCATGATCGGGCACGTCCATCCAGAGGATCTGGGCCGCGCCGATCAACAGCGCGCTCTGCGCGCGCGGCGCGTCGGAGGGAATGCCCTTGTCGAGCAAGCGGGACAGCACATGGCCGAGCGTGCCGAGCCGGCGCAGCACGGTGGCGACCAGGCGGCGCATCAGTGCGCGGTCGCGGTCGGGGAGCGTCTTCAGTCCGGGATGGGCGCCGCTGCCGTCGAGCTGCTCGTCAAGCGTGCGGTGCTTTTGCAGCACGCCGTCGACGATGTCGGCGGCAATCCGCCGCGCCGCGAGACCGGGCACTTCGGATGGAGGAGCGAAACGTTGAGAAGGCATGCGGAAACAAGGTTCTGAGCGAGCGGCAGTTCGCCGTAATGGGCGCATGCCTTGAGAAGGCGATCTGTGGCACGCGAATATGCCAAATGTAAGAATCGCTTCCGGGTTTTTTAGCCCTTTCGGAGCCATTTCAGGAATGCGTTATTGGGCGTCGCGCCGCGGGCCCTCCCGCGCTAGAAACCCGACGATGAGTGACCAGCCTCCCGTTCCCGACCGCAAGCCGCTCACGCCGGCCGCCCAGCGCGCGCTGGCCGAGGCCGAAGCGCGCCGGCAGGCTGCGGCAGTCCGAGCCAAAAACGACGGCCAGGCGGCGCCAAAGGAGTTGCAGGGGCCAAAAGGACCCGAGCCGACCCGCTATGGCGATTGGGAGCGCAAGGGCATCGCTTCCGATTTCTGAAGCTTGCCTTTTGAGGCTTGCTTGCCGGACTGCCCGACTCAGCCCTAGCGTGCGCGGATGTCGCGTTTCGATCCAAGCCATCCCTATCGGTCTTCATACAGTGGCTCGCCATTTGGTCGCCGGTTCTCAGGACTGTTGCCGTGGATGTTCGTGGTCGGAATCGTGGTGGCCGTGGTGCTCACCTTCCGGCACGGGATGAACTGGCCGTTCCCTCATGCGACCGACGGGCAATCGCAGGACGCCGAGATTGTGCTCCAGCAAGGCGGCCGTCCCGATCGTCGCGAGGCGGTCGATGTCGTTCGCACGATTGACGGCGACACCTTTCTCGCACGCGTTCGTCAGCGCAACGGTCGCGATCTCGTCGTGCGCATTCGCCTGCGCGGCATCGATGCACCCGAGATGAAAGCATCCTGCCAGGAGGAGCTGGACAAGGCCGAAGCTGCGGCCCGCGCATTGCGCGATCTGCTCGCGCAGGGTGGCGTGACGATCACCAATCTCGGACCTGACAAATATGGTCGCGTTCTCGCCGACGTCGCGACCAGACGAACCGACAACGTTTCGGCGGCGTTGCTCGCTGGCGGCTACGCGCGGAGCTACAATGGCGGCCATCGCGACGGCTGGTGTGCGCGCAGCTGGCGCTTCTGGTAACAAAAAAGCCGCGTTGAAAGACGCGACTCTCGCCGTCTCGCCCGGATGCCGGCGATCAGCGCGTCACGACCACCGTCGTGCCGACCGAGACGCGGCTATAGAGATCGGTGATGTCGTCGTTGAGCATGCGGATGCAGCCATAGGAGACGAAGCCGCCGATCGAGCCCGGCACGTTGGTGCCGTGGATGGCGTATTCACCACCGGACAGTGTCATCGCCGCGACGCCCATCGGATTGCGCGGCGAGCCGCCCGGGATGACGTCCGGGATGCTCGGCTTGTCGCGCTTCACCTCGGCAGGCGGCGACCAGGCCGGATTGCGGTACTTGCCGTCGATGCGGGTTGTGCCGGCCCACTGCTTGCCGGACTTGCCGACGCCGACCGGGTAGCGCACGGCGTGGCCGTTATCGAGGACGAGATAGAGCCGACGCTCGTTGGTTTTGACCACGATGGTGCCCGGCGAATAGTCGGCCAGGTGCGTCCCCACCATTTCCGGCCGCGCCTGCGCCGCCGTCGACATCAGGACCCCTGCCCCGACGGTGGCGGCCAGCGCCACTGCAATCCTCATCGACATCGATTTTCCCCTTGCCCCGAACGGACCGTGCAAAATTACGCAAAACCGGCAATCACCGGCTCGCCAAGTCCTTGTTACAAGTCCTTGTCAGGGGACATTCTTAACCGCGCCTGTTAACCGGATGGTTTCCACGCACGGTCGCCAAGGGCCAGCCAGCAGGGGGAACAAAGGAAATGTTCGAAACAAAGTAAATGACCTGAAAACAACACTCGGCCGGAAAGATGCCCGCGCGCCTGGGCGCGGCCTGACAAGTGCGTGAGGATGTGAACGGTCGTTGTTTTGGCGGAGCGCTAGCGCGGGGATGGGTCTCGTGTCCCGGACACGGCGCAGCGCGAAGCGGTGCGACGCAGAGCCGGGATCCAGAAAGCCATAGAGTCTGCCGTTGCATGGGCCCCGGCTCAGCAGCGCACCGCTAAAGAGCGCTGCGCTGCGTCCGGGGCACGAGACGGCCTTACGCCGACTTCTTGTTCTGCCGGTTCTTGACGAGGTCGTCGACCACGCCGGGATCGGCCAAGGTCGAGGTGTCGCCCAGGCTGCTCGGCTCGTCCTCGGCGATCTTGCGCAGGATGCGGCGCATGATCTTGCCGGAGCGGGTTTTTGGCAGGCCTGGCGAGAACTGGATCTGGTCAGGCGCAGCGATCGGGCCGATCTCCTTGCGCACCCAGAGGACGAGCTCCTTGCGCAGTTCGTCGCTCGGCTCGATGCCGGCCATCAGGGTCACATAGGCGTAGATGCCCTGGCCCTTGATGTCGTGCGGGTAACCGACCACGGCGGCCTCCGACACCTTCTCATGCGCCACCAGCGCGCTTTCGACTTCGGCGGTACCCATGCGGTGGCCGGAGACGTTGATGACGTCATCGACGCGGCCAGTGATCCAGTAATAACCGTCCGCATCGCGCCGGCAGCCGTCGCCAGTGAAATACTTGCCCTTGTAGGTCGAGAAATAAGTCTGCTCGAAACGCGCGTGGTCGCCGTAGACCGTGCGCATCTGGCCCGGCCATGACCGCGTCAGGCACAGATTGCCGGATGTCTCGCCGTCCAGCACGTTGCCGTCGGCGTCGACGATCTCGGGCACCACGCCGAAGAAGGGCTGCGTCGCCGAGCCCGGCTTGAGCTTCGTGGCGCCGGGCAGCGGCGTGATCAAGATCCCGCCGGTCTCGGTCTGCCACCAGGTATCGACGATCGGGCAGCGGTCGTCGCCGACGACGCGGTGATACCACTCCCAGGCTTCCGGATTGATCGGCTCGCCGACCGAGCCGAGCAGGCGCAGGCTGGCGCGCGAGGTCTTCTTCACGGGCGCGTCGCCGCTCTGCATCAGCGCGCGGATCGCGGTCGGCGCGGTGTAGAAGATGTTGACCTTGTGCTTGTCGATGACGTTCCAGAATCGCGAATTATCCGGGTAATTCGGCACGCCTTCGAACATCAGCGTGGTCGCGCCGTTGGCGAGCGGTCCGTAGAGAATGTAGCTGTGGCCGGTGACCCAGCCGACGTCGGCGGTGCACCAGTAGATGTCGCCGTCGTGATAGTCGAAGACGTATTGATGCGTCATCGCGGCGAACACGAGATAGCCTGCGGAGGTGTGCAGCACGCCCTTGGGTTGGCCGGTCGAGCCCGAGGTGTAGAGGATGAACAGCGGATCCTCGGCGTGCATGTGCTCGACCGGGCACTCGGTCGTCACCATCTTGGCGGCGTCGTGGTACCAGAGGTCGCGCGAGGGATTCATTTCGACCGCGCCGCCGGTGCGCTTGACCACGACGACCCAGTCGACGCCGTCTGCCTTGGCGAGCGCCGCGTCGACATTGGCCTTCAGCGGCACCTTCTTGCCGCCGCGCAGGCCCTCATCCGCGGTGATGATCACCTTGGACTGGCAGTCGTTGATGCGCTGGGCGAGGCTGTCGGGCGAGAAGCCGGCGAACACCACGGAGTGAATTGCGCCGATCCGCGCGCAGGCCAGCATCGCGTAGGCCGCCTCCGGAATCATCGGCAGGTAGATGGTGACGCGGTCGCCCTTCTTGACATTCCGGGTGCGCAGGATGTTGGCCATCCGGCAGACCTCGTCATGCAGCTCCTTGTAGGTGATGTGCCGGGATTGCGAGGGATCGTCGCCTTCCCAGATGATCGCGGTCTGGTTGGCGCGGCTGTGGAGATGCCGGTCGATGCAATTATGGGCGACGTTGAGGATGCCGTCCTCAAACCATTTGATGGAGATGTTGCCGGGCGCGAAGGAGACGTTCTCGATCTTGGTCGGAGCGTGCATCCAGTCGATGCGCTTGGCCTGCTCCGCCCAGAAACCGTTCGGGTCCGAGATCGAGCGGGCGTACATGTCCTTGTACTTGGCCTGGTCGACCCAGGCGCGCTTCGCCCATTCTGCGGGGACGTCGTAGATCTTCTCGGACATGTTTCCCTCCACATACGGCAAGCCGAGCACAGGCCAGCCGACTTGATCGTTGAACCGATTATGCGTCGGGCTAACCGGACCCGACAAGGTGCACAAGCTGGACCTTCGGCGAGCAGCCGACCATGCGGAGGATCAAGCCGCGTCATGCGACTGTCGCAGTTTTGAAACAGGGCGACGGGCAGCTTTCGGGTCGTTACCCAAATCCGCGCAATGGGCCCGCGCAGAGAGCCATGCACCCGGCAGAGGTATTTAGAAACCGCCTTTCACTGATTCGGGACTCGCAATGCGGTTCGGAACACCCTAAATGGCCAACCCGGGTCCAACGAGACCCCTTGGAACAAAAATCAGAACAGCGGCATTGACCGATAACAGACAGGGCTAAGGCATAAGACTATGATGGATCAGCAGAATCTCGGGACGATGCGGCCCGCTTCAGCCGATCCTGCTGCCATTGCGCTGGCCAAAGCCCTCGGACAATGGCCCAAACCGGCCGGTTCCGGCCGCCCCAGCCCGAAAAAAGTGTTCGACACGGCGCCCGCGGCAACGGTCGAGGCCCTCGCCAGGGAGCTGGGCCTGCGGCTCGGTGACCAGAACGAGCTGACCATTCGCCGCATCAGGCGCGGCAAGGGCTATTCCTTCGTCCGGCCAAACGGCGCGCATATCCGCGACGCCCGCACCATCCGTCGGCTGCATTCGATGGCGGTGCCGCCGGCCTATCGCGAGGTGCGCTACTCGGCCGACCCGAGCACGCATCTTCAGGCCGTGGGACGCGATGCCGCGGGTCGACTGCAATATCGCTATCACGCCGATTGGGAGAAGGTTCGCGAGCAACGCAAGGCGCATCGCCTGGAGAGACTCGTCGGCGCGTTGCCCAAGATCCGGCGCAAGGTCTCCGCGTTCCTGTCGGGCGATGAGCCGACCCGCGAGTTCGCGCTCTCGGCCGTCATCGAGTTGATCGCGCGCACCGCGATTCGGCCCGGCAACGAATCCTATGCCCGTCTCAACGGCACCCGCGGGGCCACCACGCTGCTGAAGTCCAATGTCTCGCTGGAAGACGACAGCTTCGTGCTGACCTTCAAGGCGAAGGGCGGCAAAGCGGTGCGCAAAGAGTGCGACGCGGCCAAGCTCGTGCGCGCCATCGGCATTTTGCAAGGCGTTCCCGGCAAGCGCATGTTCCAGTATCGCGATGCCAACGGCATCGTGCGTGCGGTCAGCACCACCCAGGTGAACGCGTTTCTGCGCGAGATCGCCGGCATCAAGATCTCGCTGAAGGATTTCCGCACGCTGATGGCCTCTGCCGTCGTCGTGGAATCGCTGTCGCGGATTACGCCGGCGACCAGCCAGCGCGGCCGCAAGAAGCAGGTGCTGGAGGCGATCCGCGGCGCCGCCGATAAACTCTCCAACACGCCGGCGATCTGCCGCAAGAGCTATGTCCACGACACCATCGTCACCGCGTTCGAGGACGGCATCCTCGAGCGCTTCGCCGCGACCATGAAGGGCCAGCGCTCCCAGGCCAGGCGCGAGCAGCTTTTGCAGCAGGTGGTGGCGACCGCGGCGGTCTGACCTTCTTCCGTCGCTACGCCTTGTTGGAAACGCCGTTGTCGGGACCGGGATCGCTACCCGCAGCTGCGGTCGTGAGCCGTCCCAGATAATGCGCCCATCCGGTCGCGTGTGCGGCCGCCTGTTCCTCGGTCGGCAGCCCGCTATGGGTCATGCGCAGCAATGTGCCGCCGTCGCGTTCGATGAGGTCGATCTCGATCAGGCTCGAGCCGGGCGGCACTTCCTGGCCGCCCTCCCATCCAAACGTGTAGGCGAGACGATGCACCGGCACGACTTCGCGAAACGCGCCGCGGGCGGCACCGCCGCGGGGGCCGATGCCTTTGAGCAGATACAGCCCGCCGGGATGCGGCTCCGTGGTCGCGTCGGAACCCATCCAGCTCAGAATCTTCTCGGGGTCGGTCAGGTAAGCGAAAACGGTGGCGCGCGGGGCGGCGATCTGGGTCTCGCGTCGCACTATGAACGGTTCGGTCATCGGCGATCATCCCTGGGCTGACTGTGGGACATGGCGGCGCGCGGGCGGCCCGTCAAGGATTGCCCGTGACAAAGAGGGCCCGCCTTCGTCATGATCGGGCCATGCACCTCTCGCCGACGCTCGCCTGGCTTGTCGATGCCGCCGCCGATAGCGCCGAGGCCGACCGCCTGCTCGCGGACCTCGGCGCACATCTGGTCGCCGATGGCGTGCCGCTTGCGGCAGGCAGCCTGACGCTCGAAGTGCCGCATCCGTTGATCGCGAAGCGGACCTGGTTGTGGCGCGCGGAGAACGGCCGGGTGATCGAAGCGCTCGGCTTCGCACCGGGCGGCCTCGCGCCCGACCCGCCCAACGATGCCGGCCGCCGCTGGCTGCGCGACATCGCGGATGGTGAGGTGCACGAAGATTTGGTCGGGCGGCTCGACGGGCCGTTGCTCGGTTGGATCGGGCCGCGCCCGTTCACCGCGGACGAGACCGAGCAATTGCGCCAGGCCGCGCGCTTTGCCGCAACACCCCTTGCGGTGCTTGCCGCGCGTGCAACGCTGCGCGCGACGCTGGATGCTTATCTCGGCAAGCGCAGCGCGGAGCGGGTACTGGCGGCACCGCTGCGGCGCGATCTCGGCGAGACCATACAGGCCGCGCTGCTCTATGCGGATCTGCGCAACTTCACGTCCCTGTCGGAAACCAATCCGCCTGCCCAGGTTATCGCGGCGCTCGATGCCTGGTTCGATCGCATCGCCGGCGCGGTTCACGCGTTCGGCGGCGAGGTGCTGAAATTCATCGGCGACGGCGTGCTCGCGATCTTTCCGGTGGTCGAGGCGTCACCGCGCCACGCGTGCGATGCAGCTCTGCGCGCCGCGAGCGCAGCCGAAGCCGGGATGGCGTATCTCAATGCGGAGCGCCGAGCCCAAGGTGTGCCGCCGCTCGCGTTCGGTGCCGCGCTGCATCTCGGCGAAATGCTGTGGGGCAATATCGGCGCCGCCAACCGGCTCGATTTCACGGCGATCGGTCCCGCCGTCAACCTCGCCAGCCGCCTCGAAGGATTGTGCAAGCCGCTCGGCAGAACCGTGCTGGTGTCGGGCGCACTCGCCGCGGAGACCGACATGCCGCTGGTCGCGCTTGGATCGCACTCGCTGCGCGGCATTGCCGCGCCGTGCGAGGTATTTGCGCTGCCGGAGAAGCAAGCTCCGATATCGTAGCCCGGATGGAGCGGAGCGTAATCCGGGTCTTGTGCCACATGATGACTTTCCCGGATTGCGCTTCGCTCCATCCGGGCTACTGCAGTAACTAAACCCCGCCCATCTTGCAGACGAGCTTCCATTCCTCGGCCGTCACCGGCTGCACCGAGAGGCGCGAATATTTCACCAGCGCCATGTCGGCGAGTTTCTTCTCGGCCTTGATCGTGGCCATCGTCACCGGCGTCTTCAACGGCTTGTCGGCCTTGATGTCGACGCAGACGAATTTCTCGGTCTTGTCGGACGGATCGGGGTAGGCCTCCTTGATAATCTCCGCGATGCCGACGATCTCCTTGCCCTCGTTGGAATGATAGAAGAACGCCTTGTCGCCCTTCTTCATGGCAACGAGATTCTGGCGCGCGGTGTAATTGCGCACGCCGGTCCAGGCTTCGCCCTTGGCGCCCTTCGCCACCTGCTGGTCCCAGGACCACACCGACGGCTCGGATTTCACCAGCCAGTAGTTCATCGCAACTTGCCCCATTCACGGATACGCCGCTTACGTGCCGCGATATCTAGGGCACGCGGATGCCCGCGACAAGCGCGGGCATCCGATATCAAACGCAACACTCACTGCTTCAGATGTCTATCGAAGAATTTAGCGATGTCGGTGAAGGCTTCCCTGGTCTCCGGCGCATTGATGTTGAACTGGTACTGCGCGTGGGATTGCCCCTCATAGACGTTGAGATCAGCAATCGCGCCGGCGCGACGCAATTTGCGATGCGTGCGAACCGTGTTGCTGAGGAACAGATCGCGCGTGCCCGACGTCAGGATGGTCGGCGGGAAGCCTTTGAAGTCACCGTAGATCGGTGAGATGTAGGGATTCTTCAGGTCCGTCCCGTTGGCGTAGAGCTTTGCGGCCCGGCCGAGCCAGCCGTCCCAGGTCACCAGCACATTGTCGACCCATTCATTGCTGGCGTAGGTGTCGCCGACCTTGTCGATGTCGGACCACGGCGTGCCCGGTGCGATCGCCGCCGGCTTTGGCAGCTTCTCGTCCCTAGCCCGCAGCACCATCGCAAGCGTCATCGCGCCGCCCGTAGACGTCCCGAAGATCGCCATCCGGCGGGCGTCGTGCGTCTTGGTGATCTCTTTCCAGACCGCCATCGCGTCGTCCATCGCGGCGGGATAGGGGAAGTCGGGCGGCATGCGGTAATCGACCGATATCACCTTGAAGCCGCCAAAACCCGCCATCATGATCGCTTCTGGCAGCGCGGCTTCGCCGGGTCCGAACACATAGCCGCCGCCATGGACATGGACCAGAAGCCGTTGCCGGTTCTCGGACGGGATCTTGTTCGGCGTGACGATGAAGCAGTGCACGCCGGCGATTTTGGTCTCCTCGACCTTGACGCCTAGCTTTTCCTTCATCGCCGGAATGCCTGATATCGACAGCTTTGCGCGGCGATCGATCAGCTCTTTCCACTCCGCTGGTGTCTTTGGGTCCGCATTGAAGTGCGGCGGAAACGGCGCGCCGATCATGGCCTGCATATCGGAGCTGACGTCCCCGGAGGGATTGGCGATCGACTTGACCGGCGCGACCCGCTTGCCGTTTTCGGCATTGGCGGCGGCCTCGTTCTTGGCGAGTTCGTCATAGGATAGCGCGGCCTGGGCGCCGGCCGCGGTAGAGAGCGTAATGGCGGCAAGTGTGATGATGGCGATCGAAACGATCGCATGATGCGGTTTGCGCATGCGTTTCCCCTGGGATCCGTTTCGTTGTTGTTGGACCGGGATCCTGCGGTGTGCCGCTAGGCTAGACCAGCGTGCAGAGCGCGTGAAGTGCTACCTGCGACGCGAGGGGAGCGCCGCTATTCCTCGGCCCTGAATGGCCGTGTCAGCAGCCCTTCGATCGCGGCGTCAATCGTCAACCTGCCATCCAGGATGGCCGCCACCGCTTGGGAGACCGGCATGTCGACATTTCCGGCGGCTGCGAGCTCGACCAGCACCGGCGCAGTGAATGCACCTTCCGCAAGCTTGCCGGCCGGTGCGGCCTCGCCGCGACCGAGCGCGATCCCGAGCGCAAAATTGCGCGATTGCGCGGTCGAGCAGCTCAGCAACAGGTCGCCGAGGCCGGAAAGACCTGAGAGTGTTTCCGTGCGCGCGCCGCTGGCTCGGCCGAACCGTGCCAGCTCACTGAAGCCGCGTGTGGTCAGTGCGGCGAGCGCGGAGGCGCCGAGATTGCGGCCGACCACGATGCCGGCCGCGATTGCCAGCACGTTCTTGGCGGCGCCGCCGATCTCGACGCCGCGGACATCGGTCGAGTGATAGGGCCGGAACGTCGGCGAGCCCAGCGCCTGCACCAGGCTGCTGGCCAAGGCGTCGTCCTTTGCGGCCAGCGTCACTGCCGTCGGCAGGCCGCGCGCGACGTCGTCGGCAAAGCTCGGGCCCGACAGGATCGCCGGCTGCGCGTGAGGCGCGGCCTCGGCGATCACGTCGGTCATGAATTTATGGGTGCCGTGCTCGATGCCCTTGGCGCAGGCAATGATCGGCACCGGCTTTTCCAGGTGCGAGGCGAGCATGTTGACAGCACCGCGCAGATGCTGCGCGGGCACTGCGATCAGCAGCATGTCCGCGCGCGCGGCGAGGGCCAGGTCGCTCGTGATGATGATCTCCGGCGCAAGCCGCACGCCCGGCAGCCGTGGATTGTCGCGGCTCGACGCGATTCGCGTCGCGTGCTCGGGATTGCGCGCCCACAGCGTCACGTTCCGTCCGGCCCGCGCCGCCACCATCGCCAGCGCCGTGCCCCAGGCGCCGGCTCCAATCACCGCAACCGATTGGAACGTGGTCATTGCTAATATCCCGCGCGCGTCTTGCCGTATCCGGCCGGTGCCGTCGCGTTCGCATCGAGCAGCCAGCGCGCGCGCGGCTGTGCTTCCATCGTGTCGGTCATCCCGAGTGCGAGACGTTCGGCGCCGGCCCAGGCGATCATCGCGCCGTTGTCGGTGCAGAGCGCCGGCGGCGGCATGATCAGTTGGGTACCGGCTTTCCTCGCAACGTCATGCAGCGCGCCGCGGATCGCCTGATTTGCGGCGACGCCGCCGGCCGCCACCAGCGCACGCGGTGCGCCGAACTGCTCGCGGAAAAGTTTCAGGCCGACACTCAACCGGTCGGCGGTGGAGTCGAGCACGGCGGCCTGGAAGCTCGCGCAGAGATCGCTGACGTCCTGCGGTGTGATCTCGGCCAACCGGCTCGCTTCGTTGCGGACCGCCGTCTTCAAACCCGATAACGAGAAGTTGGCGTCGGGGCGTCCCTGCAGCGGCCGCGGAAACGCAAATCGCGCGGGATCACCGCTGACTGCCGCGCGCTCGACCTGCGGCCCGCCGGGATAGGGGAGTCCCAGCATCTTCGCGACCTTGTCGAAGGCCTCGCCGATCGCATCGTCCACGGTGGTGCCGAGCCGCACATACTGGCCGACGCCGGTGACGGCGACGATCTGGGTATGGCCGCCCGAGGCGAGAAACAGGCAATAGGGAAATTCGAGTGCGTCGGTCAGGCGCGGCGTCAGCGCATGCGCTTCCAGATGGTTCACGGCGACCAGCGGCGTATCGTGCACCATCGCGATCGCCTTCGCGGTGGTGAGCCCGACGATGACGCCACCGATCAGCCCCGGCCCCGCCGCGGCCGCGACACCGTCGAGCTGGGCGAAGTCGATGCCGGCCTCAGTCATGGCGCGGTCGATGATGCCGTCGAGCAGGTCGACATGGGCGCGGGCCGCGATCTCCGGTACCACGCCGCCGAAGCGGGCATGTTCCTCGACCTGCGACCGTACGATATTGGACAGGATCTTGCCTGTGCCGTCAGGCGCACGCTCGATCACCGCCGCGGCGGTCTCGTCGCAGGTGGTTTCGATGCCCAGTACCAGCATTGGCGAATTGTTATCCAATTTGCGCCCTTCTCACCCCCCTTGCGCTCATCCGCAAAGCAGAGTTCTGGTACGTCCGGTAGCATTCCGGGGTCGGCCAACGCAATCGTCACGCGCGGCCGTTCCTCGTGAAAGCGCCACCGCCACGTGGTTCGGGAACACAAGCGATGTCCATTCTTGTCACACGGCCGCATCCCGACAATGAGGCGACGTCGGAAAGTCTGCGTGCACGGGGTCATGTGGTGCTGCTTGCGCCGGTGCTCAAGTTCGAGCCGGTCGCCTTCCATGACGAGAGTGAGACAGGCTACAGCGCCGTCATCGTCACGTCGGCCAATGCGATTCGTGGCGTCGCACCGCAATTGCAGGACCTTGGTCTTCTGGAGCTGCCGCTGTTCGCGGTCGGTGAGCACACGGCCGCCGCCGCGCGCGATGCCGGCTTTGCCGAGGTGGTCGTCGCCGGCGGCGATGCCGCGGCCTTGCGCGACAAGGTGATGCAGGGCGCGCGCGACAAGCGGCTGAAGAAAAAGAGCACGTTGCTCTATCTCGCGGGCGCGGATCTGTCGCGCGACCTCGGCGGTGAGCTGGGCGCCGAAGGCTTCAACGTCGTCACGCAGACGACCTATCGCATGGCTCCGGTCAAGCTGTTGCCACGTGATGTCTGTGAAGGTTTTGCCACCCATGGGATCGAAGCGGTGCTGCATTACTCCCGGCGCAGCGCGCGGGCTTTCCTGGAGGCCGCGCGGGACGAAGGTGTCGAAATCTCGGCTCTGGCGATCCCGCAATGCTGCCTGTCCGAGACGGTCGCAGGCGTGCTGCGCGAGGCAGGTGCCTCGCGGGTTCTGGTGGCGGCTACGCCAGACGAAAATGCCTTATTTGACACCTTGGAGCGTGCTTTGCGCACCCGTTTGGCGTAAGAGGTCGGGCCGAATCCGACGCAATCGGGTCCGTTTAGGGCATGTAAGTGTGAGGAACCGTCACGATGGCCGACGACAAGCCTGAAGACGCAGGATTGGCTCCCGAGTCCGGCCGCGCCAAGCGCACCCCGCCCACCATCGACCTCGAGGCAACCGAAGTCTCGACCCAGCCACAGGGGGTGGCGGGCGAGCCTGAGGCTGCGGCAGCGAGCGAACAGGCCGCGCATGAGCAGGCCAAGTCTGAACAGGCCATGTCCGAAGAGGGCAAGTCCGAAGAGGCCAAGTTTCAGGAGGCCAAGTCTCAAGAGGCCAAGCCCGAAGAAGCTAATGCCGAGCCGCAGCCCGAACCTGTCGAGGAGGGGTCTTCGGTTGCGCCCGCGTCGGTATCGCCGTCGATTTCACCCTGGGTTATCGCTCCGTTCTCCGGCGCTGTCGCAGCCACAATCGTGATCGCGGTCGGCTGGATGCTGGGCTGGCCTGCGGTGCAGGCGCCGCCGGCCGCTCCGCAAGTGACGGGCGCAGCCGTCGACGCGCTGAGCGGGCGCGTTGCCGCGGTCGAAGCCAAGGCAGGCAAGCCTGCCGTCGATCCGGCCATGGTGGCGCGGATCGATGCGCTGGAGAAATCCGCAACGAGCCTGCGCAGCGACATCGCCAGTCTGCGCGCACAGTCCGACAAGACTGCTAGCGCCCTGAACGACGCGACATCGGCGCCGCGCGCTGCTGCGCCCGATCTTGCCGCTCTCAACGACCGCCTCGCTCAGCTCGAGCGTGCCAGCAAGACCGAGCGTGCGGAACTCGCGCAGCAAAGCGAGAAGGTTGCCGCCGCGAGGGCGATGGACGACAAGCCGCTGCGCCATGTGGTGGCGGCCGCCCTGCTCGACGTCGCCGTTCGCCACGGCGACGCCTACGAGGCGCAACTTGTCGCAGCGCGGTCGCTGGCAGCAAAGCCGGATATGCTGAAGCCGCTCGACACCTTTGCATCGTCAGGCATTCCGACGCCGGTCGCGTTGAGCCGCGAGCTCCTCAACATCGTGCCAAAATTGTCCCCGCCGGCGGAAGCCCCGGCCAGCGGCACCGGCATCGTCGAGCGCCTTCAGGCGGGGGCGTCAAAACTCGTCCGCATCGAGCGTACCGACGGGGTGGGCAATGATCGCGGCGCCATCGTCGCGCGGGTGACGGCGGCTGCGTTACGCAACGATTTCGTCGAAGCACGGCGCGAGTTGAAGACGTTGCCCGAAGCCGATCGTGCACCGGCGCAAGCCTGGCTCGATAAGGCCGATGCCCGTGACGCGGCGCTCGCCGCCTCACGCAAATTCGCCGACGCCGCCATGGCGGATCTCGTCAAGCCTGGTCAATAAAGGTTCGCGCAATCATCAGCGCGTATAGGGATCGTCATGCTTCGCATCGTCCTCTTCCTCGTCCTGATCGCGCTGGCGGCGGCCGGCGCGGCCTGGGTTGCCGATCAGCCCGGCGACCTCGTCCTGACCGCGGGCGCTTTCCGCGCCACGACGACGCTTCCCCGATTCGTGTTCTTGCTTGGCCTCTTTGCCGCGGCCGTCGTGCTGGTCTGGAGCCTGCTGACGATGGTCTGGCGCGCGCCGGGGCGTCTGCGCCGCCGTCGTCACGAAAAGCGTCATGCTCGCGGCCGCCACGCCATCACCCACGGCCTGCTTGCGATCGGCCATGGCGACACCGCTCTTGCCCGTCGTCACGCCGATACAGCGCGGCGGCTGGCCGCGAACGATCCGCTCGCGCTTCTCCTGCATGCGCAATCGGCGCAGCTCGAGGGCAATCGCGACGAGGCCCAGCGCGTCTTCCGTGCCATGGCCGAGCGCGAGGACACGCGCCTGCTCGGCCTGCGCGGCCTGTTCATCGAGGCGCAGCGCGCCGACGATGCGGTCGGCGCGGTGATGATCGCCGAGGAAGCGATCAAGCTGTCGCCGTCCTCGACCTGGGCCTCGCATGCGGTGCTCGGCTTCCGTTGCGCGCGCGGTGACTGGAGCGGCGCGCTCGCGATCCTCGATTCGAATCTGTCCGCGGGCCTGATCGACAAGCAGGCCTATCGCCGCCAGCGCGGCGTGCTGCTCGCCGCACGCGCGCTGGAATTGGAAACAATGGACCGCGACGTCGCGCGCGAGAGCGTGATGCAGGCAGTCAAGCTCGCGCCGACGCTGGTCCCGGCCGCAGTGCTCGCTGCAAAATTCGAGAGCGAGGCGCATCAGGTACGCCGCGCCATGAAGCTGGTCGAAGCCGCATGGGTTGCCAATCCGCATCCTGATCTCGCCGATGCCTATGCGCATGTGAAGCTCGGCGATTCCGCGCGGCAGCGTTTGCAGCGGGTCGAGACGCTTGCGGCCAAGATTCCTGCCGACAGGGCCGGCCATGTCGAGGGCCAGCTGGCGATCGCGCGCGCCGCGATCGATGCGTCCGAGTTCGCCCGTGCACGCGCGGTGCTGGCGCCTTACGTCAACGATCCGACCCAGCGCGTGGCGCTGCTGATGGCCGAACTCGAGCGCACGGAGCATGGTGATGGCGGCCGGGCCCGCGCCTGGACGTTGCGCGCGGTGCGCGCCCGCCATGACCCGGCCTGGACCGCGGACGGTTATGTCAGCGACCGCTGGCGTCCGGTGTCCCCGGTCACGGGCCGCCTCGACGCGTTCCAGTGGCAGACGCCGGTCGCGAGCCTTCCTTCCGGCAAGGGCGATACGATCGAATCCTCGGCCTTCGAGGAAGCCATGCTGGCGGCCCCGCCGCCGAAGCGGGTGACGGCGGCCCCGAGCGAAGGCCCGGTGGAACCGGCTGTCACGGCACCGGATCCGGTGCCCGCCGCGCAGGACAATTCGCCGCCTCTTGAGGCCCAGGAAATCTCAAAGGAGGCCGTCCAGGAAACCGCGAAGGAAACCGTCAAGGAAGAGCCGGTCGTCACGCCCGCCGAGCCGGTCAAACCGGTCCCTGAGGTTGCCGAATCATCGCCAGCGGCGGCAACGCCGGTGTTCAGAACCCGCGCCGACCTCGGCAAACCTGCACAAGCACCTATTCCCGTCGTCATCCCGATCGTCCGCGCCCCTGATGATCCCGGGATCGATGACGAGGGTCCGAGCGATGAATTTACGGAACAAATCGGCACGCCCAGGGACCATGCAAAGGCCCAGGCCGGCGGCTGGCGCGGATTCTGGTCTCGCTGGGGCGGATGAGCGGCATTTCGGAGCCGGCTCCACCTTGCCAATTCGGGCCCCGCCCGATATCAGGAGCGCGCGTAACGGGACCGGCCTCGCGCGGGCCCCGGCAGGGTTCGCCGCAATAGCTCAGTTGGTAGAGCACGTCATTCGTAATGACGGGGTCGGGGGTTCGAATCCCTCTTGCGGCACCAGCGCCTTCAATGTCCGTCCCGAAGACATGGGCAACGGAACGCACCTAAGTACGGAACGTACCTAAGACATGGGACAACCTCGTGCCGAACGGGTTGTCGAGAGGTTGCAGGTTTTCTGCTCCAGGTCGAAGTATCCCAGATCATAGTGCATGAAGCCGACGACCAAATGCTTCGCGGCTCGCGTGCTTTGTTCATTTGCCTTGGATTGACAGCGTGTCCGGACGGCCGAAACTGCACGGAACTCGGCGGCGCGAGGCAGCATGCACGATATCCTGGTGGTTGGGCTCGTCGCGCTGACGTGCGGCGCCATTGGTCTTCCGTTCTCCCTGCTTCTGCCATCGGACCATTTTGCTGTGCGCTGGGCGCTCGCGCCACCGCTCGGCTTCGGCCTGCTCGCCGCCGGAACCGCGGTCCTGTATCTTTCCGGCGTCGCTCCATGGGTGACGCTGCCCGCGATGGCCATCGCCGGTCTTGTCACTGCCGGGGCAATGCGCTTCCTGGCGCTGCGTCGGCGGTCCAAGCCATCGCCCGGACGATGGCTTGCGATGGCGATAGCGGTCGCGGCTATCGCGATGGTTTGTCTTGCTCCCGGCTGGACCGGAGGCGCGCGCTTTCGCGTTTTCCAGGCCAACGTCTACGATCACATGTTGTACCTGGGCTCCTCGGTTTCGTATCGGGTGCTCGACTACGCAACCCTGGCCGTCCAGGGCGCGGACGATGCGAAGTCCAATCCAATTTCGGTGATGGCGCTGTGGTTCGTCGACTATCGCGGCGCGGTGTCGATGATCCATGCGGCAATCGCCGCCATCAGTCGCGGCGGTGTCGTCGATTGCACCTATCCATATATGGTCGGCATGCAGCTCAACATGCTGTTTGCGGCGCTGTTCGTCTTCGTCAACGCGCTCTCGATGCGGCGCTGGCTGGCATTTGCGTGCGCCGCGGCGCTTACGATCGGATTCTTCGAGCAGTACGTCTTCGATATCAACGCATGGTCGCAACTTGCGACGCAGCCGATCTTCCTGCTTCTCCTCGCATTCGTCGCGTTCGCCTTCGACACCAATCGCTTCGGGCAGACGCAAAGCTCGATCATTCGGCTGGGAGCCATCTTTGCAGCGCTGATGACAGGCGCGTTCTTTCTCTATCCGGAATCGCTGACGATCTACGGTCCCGCCGCGGCGGTTGCGGCCGCGATGGGCTGCTGGCATCGCGCCTCGCGCAAGGCCTTGCCCGTGGCTGCGTCAGGCTTGGCGGCAGGTGTGGGAATATCGCTGCTCGCGTGCATCCCGCTCTGGTCCGGCACGGTTGCCTATGTCTTCCGCCAGTTGAGCCATGCAGCCGCCAACCCGCCCGACTGGTGGAAGTACTATCAGCGTTACCTGTTCGGCAGTGACGCGAACTTTCTCGATGTCATCGCCAGTCCCGAAAGTCGTTTCGGAGAATTGGCGAACGCCTGGTTCTCATTGCCCGTCGAATCCGCGCTCGCCGGTCTCGGCCTTTATGCGGTGCTGCCGTCCGCGGGCTGGCCTGCCGCGATCGCGGTCGTGTGGAAATTGCTGCTTTATGGCTTTCTGTTCGTGCTGTTGAGGGGGATTGCAAGAACAGCGTGGACGATCTGGCGCGCCGAGCCGGACGGAAGCGCCGCGCGGCTCCTGGCCGGCAGCCTTGCCGGATGCCTCGTGCCCATTGCCATTGTCGCGGCCGGTCATGGCTGGGCCGCGGGCAAGGGCCTGGCCATGGCGACGCCGATGCTCTTCACTCTCGTCGTTGCGCCCTTGGGCCCCTTGGCTGCGAAGCGGTGGAATCCGGGCGCCGTTGCCGCCGTTGTCGTCGTCGTGGCTGTTCACCTCGGCCTTGGCATGTTGCGGCCACTGCTGGTGATGCAAGCGATGGGCGCGGGTATTCCGGGTCTTCCAACCGCCGCCGCACAGGTCAACGTGCAAAAGGCGACGTCTCTCGACTGGGACTACAATCGCTTGTCCGCGGACATCAAGAGCTGCAACGGACTCGTCATCGAGGTTGCCAATCCGATGATGCACAATTTGTTGCGTCGACTCGCAGCGGACCTTCGGGTGCCTTGGGCGGCGGCGCGAGTCACGTCCTGGCCCGACAGAGCCGGGCGGCCGTATTTTCCGGAAGGCTTTGAAAAGTTCGACTGCCTGGTGGCGTCCGGGCGGCTCACGGCCAATCCGGGGCAGCGGATGATATCCGTGGCCACAGACCGGTCTTCGCGCGAATTCCTGGATGGGCAGCGCAATGTGCTCGAGGTCGGTACGGAAGCCCCGCCGGGGATCGCAACGCGCGGTCTTTTCGGCAAGGAAACAACCCCTGGAGGTGCGCTTCAATGGGCATCACCGAACGCGCGTCTCGAGATTCCGAACAAGCCTGTGATGCCGGCGCGCACGTTGAAGCTTGAATTGTGGCCCATGCCGATCTCCGGCAACGAATTCCTGGTCAAGATCAATGGGCGTGAGATCTACAAAGGCGTCGTGCCTGCGGGCCCTTCGTCATTTCCGTTGGATCAGTTCGCAGGCGACGAGACGCTCGTGGTGGAGTTGGACACCAACGCCGTCACGCATTTCCCGGGCGATCCCCGCGACCTCGGTTTCGCGATCCGCGAGCTGAGCGTTCGCCGGTAGCCAATGAACAGATGCGAGGGATGCCGCCGGCGTGACTCGCATCACATTACCCCCAGCGCGGCTCCCCTAGTGTCCAGCTCATGCCAAACACGGGGAGATTTCATATGCGCAAGATCATTCTGGTGGCCGCCATGGTGCTGGTCTCTGCATCTGCCCAGGCCGGAGGCCCGCGCAGCCTGTCGCTGTCCGCGGCGAGCGAGCCGGCTTCGGCTCAGCAAACGGCGCCGGCACTTGCTGCCGCGCCGACGCAGGTGAGCGAAGCAGCTCCTGCCGTCGAAGCTCCGAAATATCTCGATCGCCCGCCGGCGGTTTCGCTCACGCCGCCTGCGGCGACTGCCACACCCACGACCACGATCACCTCAGCGCCCGCGACGACGACCCAACCCGCCGCGAAGACGGCGGCCAAGGCAGACAAGCCGAAGCACAAGCGCGCCTGGACCGAAGGCCGCATCATCAGTGAGCTGCATCGCCACGGCATCTATTGGTAAGGGGCATTGGTCCCAAAAAGGTCATGGCCGGGACGAGCCCGGCCATGACGCAGAAATTTCGATTGGATCGGGTGCGCTACTGCGAAACCGTCTGCACCACGCTCCCAATTGGACGCGCGCTCGAGGTCGGTACCTTCAGGTCCTTCAGCAGCGCCTCGTCATATTCCGGCAGCGTCTGGAAGGTCGTCTTGGCCTTCATCTGCACGATCTTGTAGCCGCCGGCCTTCAACCGCGCGAGCAGCGCCGGCATGGCTTCGCCGGTGTGCTTCTGGAAGTCGTGCATCAGGATGATGCCCTTGCCGAGCTTGTCGAGCCTGGTCATCACGGTCTCGATGATCTTCTCCGGTGTCGCGCCCTTCCTGAAGTCGAAGGAGTCGATGTCGGTCGAGAACATCGCGACGTTGCGGGTGGCGAAATAGCTCACGATCGCCGGATTGTGCTGAAGCTGCGGGAAGCGGAAGAACGGAGCGGGGTTGGTGCCGAGCGCGAATTTCACTGCGCTAAAGCCCTTTTCGACCTCGTCCTTGGCCATTTGCTCCGTCATCTTCTTGCCGTTCAGATTGACGTGCGACCAAGTGTGCGCGCCGACCGTATGGCCCTGAGCCAGCACCTGGCGCAGGATTTCCGGATGGTAGGTCGCATGCTTGCCGACCGAGAAGAACAGGCCCTTGGTGCATTCGTCCGCGAGCGCCTTCAGCACGGCGGGCGTGTTGACCGGCCAGGGACCGTCGTCGAAGGTCAGCACGACCTCCTTGTCGGTGAGGAAGTCGAACTGCTTGAAATGATCGAAGCCGAAGCCCGGACCGCCGGTGGTGTCGATCTCGACCACGCGGGAGACGCCGAGCGCGTTGGGATTGGCGCAGGTCGATTTCTGCTGCACCGGCATGGGCGCGGGTGCGGGCGCCGGAACGGCTGCCGCCGGCTTGGCCGCAATCGCCGCCGTGGTGGCTACGTCGTCCTTGGCGGCGAGCTTCGCCTGTGCCGGCAACTGATCGGCGGCACGGGCGGCAATTGTCTTGGGAGCGGCCTGGTCGGCGCGCGAGGAATAATAAAACCAACCGCCGGCGGCAATCACGACCGCCGCAAACACACTGGCCAGCATCAGGCCCAACGCATTACGCATCGCTATTCTTTCCAATTACGCAACCAAACCGGCGGAATTTCCCGCTCGCCGAGCCATTAATGCGAAGGAACAGTTAACGTGACACCAACACGACAGCGGATACGAAGGAATTTCAGCGAGGTGCGCCAACGTGACCGAAGTCACAGAGGGGCCCCCTCCCGTGACCGTCATCACAGTGGAAACTGTTTTGCTGGAGCATGGTCGGTCCCATCAACAACGGGCCCGCTTCCAGCGGTGCCAATGGGAGCTTCAAATGACCAAGTCTCTGAACACCAAGTCCTTGAGTAGCAAGATCCGCGACATCAGCCTGGCTCTGGGCTTTGCCGCCATCGTCTCGATCGCCTCGACCGGCTCGAGCTTCGCCTTCTCGTCCGAAGCGCAGCAGCAGTGCACCGGCGACGCCTTCCGCCTGTGCTCGTCGGAAATCCCGAACATCCCGAAGATCACGGCGTGCATGATGAAGCATCGTTCGGATCTGAGCGCCGGTTGCCGCACCGTGATGGACAAGGAACTCGCCAAGGGCGGCGCGTCACGCAAGGTCGCTGACGCCCAGGACAGTCAGTAAGCGCAACGATCGTTGCGTCGCTTAGCTCCCTCGCGATGTGCCCCGGCGTGAATGCCGGAGCCACGCGGCGGCGCAAGCCCGCCTGTCAATAAAGCCGTTGCGGCTTCGGGATCGTCGCTCTAGCTTCGCCCGCACATCTTCCGGGTAAGAGGCATTACGCGATGACCAGATTTCTTTTCATCATTCCATTGATCCTGTTTGCATCGGCCGCGTCAGCGCAGCAGCCCGGTCACGACGCCTGTGCGCGCGATGTGACGCGCTTCTGCCGCCCGGTGATGAACAATGGCGATCAGGCTGTGCTCGCCTGCCTCAAGCAGAACCGTACGCGGCTCACCAAAGGCTGCGACAAGGTCCTGACGGATCACGGGCAGTAAGACGTCGCGTCGGACTCGCAAAACCCTACGTGCTGCTTCCCGCCGCAGTGGCGACCACGGGCAGCACCTCGCTTGAGGCCTGGTCCGGCGTCTCCTCTTTCCAGCGCACCGAGCCGAACGGACGCTCGAGCATGCGGCGGATCCGCACCGGATCGGGGCCGATGTGGAAATCGATCGCCTCTTGATGCAGCGCGCGTTCGGACTGGGTCGAGCGGTTGCGCTGGCGCAGATAGTCGAGCCAGGTCGGACAGTGATAGCGCTCGGTCCACAATTCGGGATCGGCGATGTCGCGCGCGATCGACCAGCCATAGGCGCCGTTGCGCTGGCGAGAGAGCTGCACGTCCTGCATCACGTTGTGAAAGGCGCGCGCGTTCTCTTGGGCGACGCGGTATTCGATCTCGACCACCAGCGGCCCGCTGCGCGCCGTGAGCGACAGCTTGACTTCAGGATCGGCCAGCACGTCGGCGTCTTCGTTACGGGCGCCGACGCGCGGCATCGTGAGCCAGATCCCCAGCACCGGCGAGATCAGCATCAGGCCGGCGGCCGTCAGCAGCGCGACCTCGACGCCGGCATAGTCGGTGAGATGGCCCCAACCCCAGGCGCCGATCGCGATGCCGCCGGAAATCGAGGCCTGGAACGCCGCGAGCGAGCGGCCGGCGACCCAGCGCGGCGCCGAGAGCTGCACGCCAATATTGAACAGCGCGATGGCGGCCATCCAGACTGCGCCGGCGAGCACCAGGGCAGCCGCGGTCAGCACCGGCTCCGTGCTCACGGCGAGCGCGGCCATCGCAAACGCCATTGAGATGGTGCAGGCGCGGATCGCGGCTTCGCCGCTCATGCGCTTGCGCAATTCGTGAATGTTGAGCGCGCCGACCACGGCGCCCATTCCGAAGGCGCCAAGCATGATGCCGTAGGTCTGCGCGCCGCCATGCAGCAGATCGCGCGCGACCAGCGGCATCAGCGCCATGATGGCACCGCCAATCAGGCCCATCACCAGCGTGCGCAACAGCACGATCTTGATCGGCGGCGAATTTGTGATGTAGCGGAAGCCCGACACCATGGCGCGGTTGAGCTTCTCCCGCGGCAGGCGCGAGGGCTCGGTGTTGCGCCGCCAGAGCAGCAGCACCACCAGCAACGGCAAATAGAGGATCGCGTTGCACGCAAATGCCGCCACCGCACCGAGCGCGGCGACGATGACACCGCCGACGGCCGGACCGAAGCTGCGCGCGATGTTGTAGCTGATGCCGTTCAGCGCGACGGCCGACGGCAGGGCATCGGGCGGCACCTGCTCGCTGACCGAGGACTGCCAGGCCGGACCGAACAGTGCGTTGCCGCTGCCGACCACGAAGCAGAAGACGAGCAGCGTTTCCGGGGAAATGTAGTTGAACCAGGCCAGGACCGTGAGCGCGGTCGCGCCAGTCAGCGCGATCATGAGTGCGATCAGGGTCACGATGCGGCGGTCATACATGTCGGCGATGGCGCCGGCCGGCATCGAGATCAGCATGATCGGCAGCATCAGGGCGGTCTGCACCAGCGCCACCTTGTCCGCCGAGGCCGCCATCTGCGTCATTGCCCAGGCAGCGCCCACGCCCTGGATCAGCAGGCCGAGATTGGAGAGCAGGCTGGCGAGCCAGATGCGCCGGAACACGGTGTACCGCAGCGGCGCCATGATGCCGTCGGCGTCAATTTTCTGGCGGTTCGTCTGCTCGGTCATATCCCCTTCCAATTGGGCTGGCAGAAGTGGTCTTGAAGTTGTCTGGGAGTGGTCTTCGGGCGATTCCGGCAAGTTCAGTGATGCCCGCGAAAGTCCTTCGCTGTCCAGTGGTTAGGCCGGTATAAGCGGTGCAAAGAGATGGTTTTGCCGGGGAGGAACAGATGAAGCTGTCGCGACGGACGATCTTGCAAGGGGCCGGCAGCCTGCCTTTCGCAATTGCGAGCTTGCGGACGGGCGCGTTGGCTCAACCCGCGCCCGCTGCGCCGAGCGAGGTGCCTCCGATCCTGTTCGTCCACGGCAATGGCGATTACGATGCGCTCTGGATGACGACCTTGTGGCGGATGGAGTCCAACGGCATCGCGCGCGACCGCATGGCGGCGATCAATTTCACCGATCCCAATGCACGAAGCGACGACAAGGTCGAGCAGGCGGGCCGCTCTTCGACCGAGGACCAGCGCCGCGAGCTCGCTGCCGCCATAGCCGAACTGAAGCGTCGGACCGGCGCATCCCGCGTGGCGCTGGTCGGCAGCTCGCGCGGCGGCTATGCCATCCGCAACGTGATCAAGAGCGGCGGTGCCGGCGATGTCAGCCACGCCGTGCTGTGCGGCACGCCCAATCACGGTGTGTTCGCGACCGACGATCAGCCCAACAGCGAGTTCAACGGCCGCGGCGCGTTCCTGCGCGGCCTGAACGAGGGCGAGAGCGAGGTGACGCCGGGTGTTGCCTTCCTGACCTTGCGCAGCGACGGCATGGACAAATACGCGCAGGCCGATGGCCGCTTCATCGGCAAGCCCGGCACGCCGACCGGCGTCAACGTCGAAGGTCCGGAGTTGAAGGGGGCCACCAACCTCGTGCTCGGCGCACTCGATCATCGCGAGGTGGCGTTTCATCCCCGGGCCTTCCGCGAGATCTACAAATTCATCGCCGCCCACGAGCCCGCGCGCATCGCGATCGTGCCGGAGCAGAGCGTCAAGCTGAGCGGCCTCGTGACGGGCACGCCGGGCGGCGCGCCGACCAATCGGCCGGTGGCCGGCGCAACCGTCGATATCTTTCGCCTCGATCCTGAAACCGGAGAGCGCAACGGCAGCGCCGTGCACAGCGCGAAGACCGGCGCCGACGGCCGCTGGGGACCGGCGCAGGTCGAGCCTTCCTGGTCGCTCGAATTCGTCCTCGCATCGCCGGACGCGCCGACGACGCACATCTATCGCTCGCCCTTCCCGCGCTCGTCCGACCTGGTGCATCTGCGCGCCGCGCGTCCGCTCGGGCCCGCCGACAAGGATGCCGGTTCTGTCGTGATCATGTCGCGGCCGCGCGGTTATTTCGGCCTGCCGCGGGACGTGGTGCTGCTCGACGGCAAGGAGCCGGCTGACGTCAAATCGGGTGTGCCCACGGATTCGACAGCAACACTGCGCCTTCCGGCCGGCGAGGTCGGGCGTAACATCGTAACCCAATTTGGCGAAGAACGAATTGTGGCACGCGCCTGGCCTGCCTCCGAGAACAGGATTGCGATTGCCGAGCTGACTTACTAGCTATTTGCCTGCGTCACCTCTGCGGGAGAGAGCCATGAACATCGCCAGCGTGCGTCGGCCCATCATCCCTCCGACCCCGCCCCGTGCGCCCGACGACATGTCGTTCCTCGGCCGGCTTGCCGTGCTCAAGCGGAACATGATCGCGACCTGGGGGCAGCGCGCCTATGAGGAAGACGTCATCGAGGGCCGCTTCTTCTTCCGCAACAGCTTCATCCTGAACCGGCCGGATGCGATCCGGCATGTCCTGCTCAGCAATTACGAAAATTATTCGCGCACCCCGGCGGGCATCCGCATGCTTCGTCCCGTGCTCGGCGACGGTCTTCTGATTGCGGAGGGTCATTCGTGGACGTTTCAGCGCCGCACGCTCGCGCCGGCGTTCACGCCGCGTGCGACTGCAAATCTCGTCCCGCACATGACGGCGGTGCTCGACGAGACCATCGCGAAGCTCGACGCGCGAACAAGCGAGCCGCTCGATCTGCGCGAGGTCATGCAGCGCATGACGCTGGAGATCGCCGGACGCACCATGTTCTCGTTCGGCATGGACCGGCATGGTCCGACATTGCGCAACTTCGTCATGGAGTATGGAGCCCGACTCGGGCGGCCGTACTTGCTCGACATGGTGCTGCCCCTGTCCTGGCCGAGCCCGATGGATTTTGCCCGCGCCCGTTTCCGTAAGCGCTGGACCGAATTCGTCGCGATGCTGATCGCCGAGCGGCGTGAGATGGGCAAGAAAGACGGCGCGCCGCCGTGCGATCTGTTCGATCTCATGGACGGGGCGCGCGACCCTGAAACCGGCAAGGGCTTTTCGGACGAGCAACTCGTCGACGAAGTCGCGACCATGATCCTCGCGGGTCACGAGACCACGGCGACCGCGCTATTCTGGGCGCTCTATCTGCTCGCCCTCGACCCCGACACGCAGGAAGAAATAGCCTCCGAGACCCGCGGCGAGCACCTCGACAGCATGGCCGACATCGATCGCCAGAAGTTCACCCGCGCGGTGATCGAGGAGACCATGCGGCTCTATCCGCCGGCCTTCCTGATCGCCCGGGCCGCGCGCGAGAAGGACAACGCGGCCGGCGTCACCATCGGCAAGGGCGACATCATCATGATCGCGCCGTGGCTGCTGCACCGGCACGAGAAGCTGTGGGATCAGCCGAACGCGTTCATTCCAAAACGCTTCATGTCGACAGAAGCGCCCGATCGATTTGCGTATCTGCCCTTTGGCGCGGGTCCGCGCGTCTGCGTCGGCGCACCGTTCGCGCAAGCCGAATCCGTCCTGGCGTTGGCCCGGCTGATCGGTGCGTTCCGTGTCGAGCTTGCCGATACCAGCCCTGTCATCCCGCTCGGCGTCGTCACGACCCAGCCGGACCGTTCACCCCTGTTCCGCATCACGCGCCGGTGACAGGCATTCGCCTGGCCGACGGCGTGATCCACATCAGATAGAGTTACGCCATGAGCGACATCCAGGCCCAGTTTTCCGTTCTGAAGCAGACCGCTGATGCGAAGGTGGTCGATGCCATCACGCGCCTCATCGAGCATGGCGAGGATCACGAACTCAACCGCGTCAATGTCCTGGACTTCTCCAGAGAGCACAACCTCGACGAAGAGCGCGTGATCTCGGCGTTCTTGCATTCGGCACGTCTTGGCCTGTTCGATCTCGGCTGGAACGTGCTGTGCCCGGGCTGCGGAGGCGTGCTGGGCGCGCATTCGACCCTGAAGGCGCTCAAGCCGGATGAGTATCACTGCGCGCTGTGCGCCTGCGGCTACAAGACTTCCGTCGATGACCAGGTCGAAGTCTCCTTCACCGTCAATTCGCGTGTCCGGCGCATCGCGGCGCATGATCCTGATACGCTTCCGGTGTGGGAGTATTTCAAGCAGGTATTCTGGAGCTCCGGCGTCGACTTCAACAAGGAATCGTTTGCGGCGCTCGCCAACGAGGTGACGCTGGATACGATGGAGCTGCCGGCCGGCGAGAAGGCGACCATGTCGCTGCAACTGCCGAACGATTTCATCATCATCTTCGAACCGGTGACGCACGCCGCCCATTTCATCGACGTGCAGGGCGAGCCGACCAAGGACCGTCAGCAGCTCGCCATCATGTACAACAGGGTGCAGGCGCCGACGGGAACCACGACCATGCGGCCGGGCCCGCTGCGGCTGTCGCTGGAGAACCAGGCCGGCGTGCGCGTGCTGCCGTCTGTGTTCATCGCGGCCGAGGCGCTCCATCACCTCATCGGCAAGCGCAAGCCGTTCCTTACCGCCAAGCGGATGCTGTCGAACCAGACGTTTCGCGACGTGTTCAAGGCGGACAATCTCAGTCTCGACCAGCGCCTCCAGATCACCTCGCTGACCTTCCTGTTCACCGATCTGAAGGGGTCGACCGCGCTCTATGAGCGCGTCGGCGATCTCGCCGCCTTCGATCTCGTGCGCGCCCATTTCCACGCGCTGCTCGAGATCATCTCATCGGAAAAAGGCGCGGTGGTGAAGACCATCGGCGACGCCGTGATGGCAACCTTCGTCCGTCCCGAGCATGCGATCGCGGCGGGTTTGCGGATGCGCGCGGCGATGGACGAGCTTAATAGAAAGCGCGGCACCGCCGACCTCGTCGTCAAGATCGGCATCCACGAAGGTCCGTGCCTCGCGGTGATGCTGAACGAGCGGCAGGATTATTTCGGCCAGACCGTCAACATCGCCGCCCGCGTGCAGAGCCTCTCGACCGCGCAGGAGATCCACATCACCAGCCCGGTGCTGGATGCGCCGGCGGTCGCCGAAGTCCTCAAGCAGCGCGAAATCAGGCCTATCCAGAAGCAGGCCGCACTACGCGGCATCGCCGACAAGATGGTGGTGTACGAGATACCGTAGTTGGTGTCGTCCCGGCGGAGGCCGGGGCCCATACCGCGTGATTTCTGAAACGGGCAGGCTGGTTGTTGCCAAAGTCTTCGCCTAACCGCAGCCTGTGGTTATGCCTTCGCCGGGACGACGTCTGAGGATTGGCTTTGCTCCTCGCGCCTCAATCACCGCTCCCAGATTGCCGAAACGTAATGCCGCGCGCGGAACTGACGCACGTTGCGCCGGTTGAGTTTCCTGCTCATATAATAGTGGTAGCGGCCGCGCTCCCGCGGCTTCATCGATTTCGGTAGGACCTTATGCTCGACGGCCTGCGCCAATTCATCGCCGACATTGTTGCTCCTCATGCCCAGGACCGCGCATTCGGTGACAGTGATTACCGGCTGGCGGCGACCGCGCTGCTGGTTCACGTGATCTCGCTGGACGGCCAGCCGACGGCTGCCGAGCAGAGCAAATTGCACAGCCTGATCGAAAGCCACTTTGGGCTCGATCGCGGCACCGCGGATCGTCTGATTGCGGATGCGACAGAGGTCGAGGGCGAGGCGGTCGACCTCTATCACTTCACCAGCGTCATCATGCGCTCGCTCGACGAAGAGGGCCGCAAACGGGTCGTCCAGATGATGTGGGAGCTGGTCTACGCCGACGGCCAAGTCACTGAGTTCGAGGACAATGTGGTTTGGCGCGCCTCCGACCTGCTCGGGATCGCCCAGCGCGACCGGATCGACCTGAAGCACGCCGTGGCTGACCGTGCCGGTGGCCAGGTCAAGGACAGCGCGGTTGGTGGATGATCTGTGTCAGCACGGCCAATTGGCGGTTGTCCTGACCACATGACGAAACTTTAATGTAGCTCCCGGTCCTCTGGGCTCCGGATTCGTCCGTAGAATCCCGGGTTTTTTGCACCCCTTGTCACCCGCTCAAGCGGCCATGCTGTCAGCGCCGCTTGCCTGTCGCGCACGGCTTATGCTCTCGTTCCAGCATTGCGCGGCCAAAAAACTTCAATTCAAGAGACTTCGATCGTGACTGAGCGGGTAACGTTGATCACCGGTGCCTCGGCGGGCATCGGCATGGAGCTGGCGCGTGTGTTCGCCGCGAACGGACACCGTCTTGCGCTGACGGCGCGACGCGCGGACCGGCTCGAGGCGCTCGCGAACGAGCTCGCCGCCAAGGGCGGCAAGAAGCCGATCGTGATCGCCTGCGATCTCAAGGACGCGGATGCCGGCGAGAAGATCGCCGCCGCACTCGCTGCCGAAGGTGTCGAGCTCGATCATCTCGTCAACAATGCCGGCTTCGGCGTCTTCGGTGACGCAATCGAGCGCGACCGCATCGAGCAGCTCGGCATCGTGGATGTCAACGTCCGGGCTCTGACGGATCTGTCGCTGCGCTTTGCCGATCAGCTCATCAGGAACAAGGGCGGTCTTCTCAACGTCGGATCGGTCGCCGGCTTTCTGCCCGGCCCCGGCATGGCCGTCTACTACGCGTCCAAAGCCTATGTCGTTTCCCTCACCGAGGCCTTGCGGGCGGAACTTGCACCGCACGGCGTTCGCGTCACCGTACTTTGCCCGGGCCCGGTGCCCACCGAATTCCAGGCGCGCGCCGGCGTTGGGTCCGGCCATGATACAGCCCTTCTCAATGTTCCTGCCGCCGATGTCGCACGGCAGGCCTATCGCGGCCTGATGGCCAACAAGCGGGCAGTGCTCCCCGGTCTTGGCATCAAGGTTGTGCCCTTCGCGCTACGCTTCTTCCCGCGGGGCTTCATCCTGTCCGCCACCAGCCGGTTTCAGAGGCAACGACACTAGAGAGAGCCCTCGGTCGGTAGTGGCCCGGAGCTTGCTTTCTATCGGGCGTGTGTGTGCGCAAACTCACACGAAATTAACGATCGCTTAGTTATGCTGGCGGTCTGAACCGATAGCACTTGCAGAGACCATGTCGTTCCGGACGGACAGGTTTGGTGGCGCAGAATTGGTGCCCTTCCCCAGAAGGACGCCGAATGTCGTCGCCTCCGAAATCCGGTTGCCGGTTCTGATCATCCTGCATCAGGAATCCTCGACGCCCGGCCGCGTCGGCAATGCTCTGCGCGCGCTAGGCCATCGCCTCGACATTCGCCGTCCCCGCTTCGGCGATCCGCTGCCCGAGACCCTCGACCGGCATGCCGGCGCTGTGGTTTTCGGCGGTCCCATGAGCGCCAACGATCCGGACGACTACATCCGCCGCGAGATCGACTGGATCGAGATTCCGCTCCGCGAACAGCGGCCGTTCCTCGGCATCTGCCTTGGCGCGCAGATGCTCGCGAAACAATTAGGGGCCCGCGTCGCGCCGCACGCGGACGCGCTGACCCAGATCGGCTACTACCCGATCCGCCCTACACCCGCGGGACACGGGCTCTGCCCGCACTGGCCGGCGCGGGTCTATCACTGGCATCGCGAGGGCTTCGAGCTGCCGGTCGGCGCTGAACTGCTTGCCGAAGGTGATGATTTTCCGGTGCAGGCGTTCCGCACCGGCAACGCTTTCGGCGTGCAGTTTCATCCTGACGTGACCTACGCGATGATGCATTGCTGGACCACGCGCGGCTATGACGGCCTCAGCGCGCCCGGCGCGCGGCAGCGGCATCATCATTTCGCGGACCGTGCCGTCTACGATGCCGCGGAACGCGCCTGGCTCGATCATTTCATCGATGGCTGGCTGGCGCGCCGGCCCGTTCTGGCGCAAGCCGCCGAGTGATCGCGCCTAAGCGCAAGCTCTTCTCATCCGTTTGTATGCTAGGCTCATTGCCAACGAGCGCGCGCGAAATTGCGCCGGCAAGCAAGGGGAGAGCGCCATGGCCTACGAACACATTCTCTATGAGGTCAGCGACAAGGTCGCGACCATCACGCTCAACCGCCCCGACCGCATGAATGCGTGGACGCCCATCATGGAGCGTGACGTGCGCCATGCGATGGAAGCATCGAGCGCCGATGACGATGTCCGCGTCATCGTGATCACCGGCGCGGGCCGCGCCTTCTGTGCCGGTGCCGACATGGATGCACTGAAGGGGCTCGACCCAGACGATGTCGGGCGCGCATCGAACCTTCCGCCTTTCGACATGAACCGGCGGCCCGACTGGCAGACGCGCTATGGCTTCTATCCGTCGATCGGAAAACCCGTCATCGCCATGCTCAACGGCGCAACCGCCGGCATCGGCGTGGTTCACGCGCTCTATTGCGACCTGCGCTTTGCCGCCGACAACACCGTGTTCACCACCGCCTTCGCGCGGCGCGGCCTGATCGCCGAGCACGGCATCAGCTGGATGCTGCCGCGAATCGTGGGCCACGCCAATGCGATGGATCTGTTGCTTTCCGCGAGACGCGTGGGGAGCGACGAGGCATTGCGGATCGGGCTGGTCAACCGGCTCTGCTCACCGGAGAAACTCCGAGAGGAGACCTACGCCTATGCGCGCGACCTCGCCGATTTCGTCTCGCCGAGCGCGATGGCCGTGATCAAGCGGCAGCTCTACGAGGTGCCGTTCCAGACGCTGGCGGAGGCGACGATCGCGGCCAACCGGGACATGATGGTGGCGCTGAACGGCAGCGATTTCCGGGAGGGGGTCGCGAGCTTCATGGAGAAGCGTCCGCCAAGATTTACGGGGAGGTAGTGGGGATTTTTCGGGAGCAGTCCGTCTTCGCCCTGCGGGCTACGCCGGACACCACGCTTCGCCCTTCGAGCTCCGCGCGGCTGCGCCACGCGTAGCCCGAAGGGCGAAGCGTGGTGGAGCCAGGCGGGATCGAACCGCCGACCTCGTCATTGCGAACGACGCGCTCTCCCAGCTGAGCTATGGCCCCTTTTGTTGGCCGCTCTGGTCAATGCGGCCGACAACCGGGCGCCATTTAAGTCCCCGCCAAGGTCAAGTCAAGGACGGCTGTAACCCGGTTTTAGCCATCCCGACACCGACTTCCCTTGTTTGGACCGGGGGGAACCGATATCTAGCAAAAGACGTCAATCCCGACCGAAGCCAGAGTTTTTAAAAGCCAGAGTTACAAAAGCCATGCGTGCCGTTCTCGACATCGTCATCATCGTGCTCGATCTCTACGTCTGGCTGCTGATCGCGTCCGCGATCCTGTCCTGGCTGATCGCCTTCAACGTCGTAAACACCCGCAACCAGTTCGTGTCGGCGGTGGCGGAGTTCCTGTACCGAATCACGGAGCCGGTCCTGGCGCCGATCCGCAATTTTCTGCCCAGCCTCGGCGGCCTCGACATCTCGCCGATCATCCTGATCCTGCTCATCATGTTCATCGAGCGGGTGATTCTGTACTACATCTACCCGAACGTGATCTAAGCAGCTGGAGCGCCCTGGGTTGCCAAAGACCCTTGCTAGCAAGGAACCTTGGCGTTACTCGGCCGCAGGAATCAGCATCGCGCTGCGGGTAACGCCGCGCGGTGGCCGCGACGACATCGACGGGATCGAGCACCTGGCCGACGGCCGCAGCGTGCTCAAGGTGCGGGTGCGCGCCATCGCCGATGGCGGCGAGGCCAACAAGGCCGTTCTGGTGCTGCTGGCGAAATCGCTGGGCGTGCCCAAGGCCAGCGTCAAACTCCTGTCGGGAGCGACCTCGCGGCTGAAGCAGATCGCGGTCGACGGCGATCCGGCGCGGCTCGGCGAAGCCCTGCGCCAGCTCGCATCAGCCAAATCGACAGACTGAGGGAACTGACATGACCGCCAAGACCATCGACGGAAAAGTCATCGCCGCGGAACTGCGCGCCCGCGTCGCGGACGAGGTCGCACGCGTCAAACGCGAGCACAATCTGGTACCGGGCCTCGCGGTGGTCCTGGTCGGCAGCGACCCGGCGAGCGAAGTCTATGTCCGTTCGAAACACACCCAGACCCAGGCCGCCGGCATGGCCTCGTTCGAGCACAAGCTGCCGGCCGACGTCTCGCAAGCAGATCTCCTGGCGCTGGTCGCAAAACTCAACCGCGATCCCGCCGTGCACGGTATTCTGGTGCAACTGCCGCTGCCCAAGGGCCTCGACACCGAGGCCGTCGTCAATGCCATCGACCCCGCCAAAGATGTCGACGGGCTGCATCCGAACAATGCCGGCCGGCTCGCCGGCGGTTTCGAGGCGCTGTCGCCCTGCACGCCGCTCGGATGCATCATTTTGACCAAGAGCGTGCATGCTTCGCTCGAAGGCATGAACGCCATCGTCATCGGCCGCTCCAACCTCGTCGGCCGCCCGCTGGTGCAGCTGTTGCTGAACGAGAACGCCACGGTGACTATCGCGCATTCCCGCTCGCGCGACCTGCCCGGCCTCGTGAGGCGCGCCGACCTCGTCTACGCCGCCGTCGGAAAGTCCGAGATGGTACGCGGCGACTGGCTGAAGCCGGGGGCGACCGTGATCGACGTCGGCATCAACCGGATCCCGAAGGACGACGGCAAGACGCGTCTCGTCGGCGATGTTGCCTATCAGGAAGCGCTCGCCGTGGCCGGCGCCATCACGCCGGTGCCGGGCGGCGTTGGTCAGATGACAGTCGCCTGCCTGCTGGTGAACACGTTGCGCGCGGCCTGCGCGATTGCAGGGCTGCCGAAGCCGGCGGTGTAGCTGACGTTCGTGCCCCGGACGCAGCGCGAAGCGATGCGTTGCTGAGCCGGGGCCCAGTACGGTGGCGCCATGGGTCCCGGCTCAGCGTCGCGTCATTTCATGCCGCGCCGCGTCCGGGACACAAGACCTACCCGTTCTTCTTCTTCTCGCGATCGATGCCTTCGAGGATCAGCTTGTGCGCATCCTCGGGGCCGCCCCAGCGCAGGATCTTCACCCACTTGCCGGGTTCGAGATCCTTGTAGTGCTCGAAGAAGTGCTGGATCTGCTGGAGCGTGATGTCCGGCAGGTCGGAATACGACTTCACTTTGTCGTAGCGCTGGGTGAGCTTGGACGAGGGCACCGCCAAGATCTTCTCGTCGCCGCCGGCTTCGTCTTCCATGAACAGCACGCCGACCGGGCGCACGCTCATGACCGCGCCGGGGATGATGGCGCGGGTGTTGATGATGAGGACGTCGCAGGGGTCGCCGTCATCGGACAGCGTGTGCGGGATGAAGCCGTAGTTACCGGGGTAACGCATCGGCGTGTAGAGGAAGCGGTCGACCACCAGCGTGCCGGCTTCCTTGTCCATCTCGTACTTGATCGGTTCGCCGCCCACGGGGACTTCGATGATGACGTTGATGTCGTGTGGTACGTTTTTCCCGATCGAGATCGCATCGATACGCATTCAAGGCTCCGTTGTTGCCGAGGTTAAATCGCACCCGGCAGCGATTTTGGCGCTGTCATACGCGGGCTTGGCCCGCCGATCCATCGCGTTTTTGTGAAATAATGAATCCAGCGATCACCGGCTCAAAAGGCAACGGTATCGACGGAAGGGAAACGCTGCCGGTTGGACTTCAGCAGCTCAATTGGTCCAAGCGAAGGCAACCTTGTCGAGCGATTTCGGCCCGAAACGCTCCGAGGAGCGTGCCACCATGCGGCCGCCCAAGGCACGGTAGAACTCGGTGGCTGGATCGTTGTCCGAGAGCGCCCACACCACCATGCTCTTCAGGCCGCTCTGCATCAGGTCGCGGCGGGCCGCAGTGAACAGGCGGCGGCCAAAGCCCAGGCCCTGGAATTCGGGACGCAGATAAAGCTCGTAGACCTCGCCGTCGAAATGCAGGCTGCGGGCGCGGTTGCGGCCGTAATTGGCGTAGCCTGCAATCTTGTCGCCGAACACCAGCACGCTGACGCGGCTGCCCTTGCGGATCGCGCTGTCCCACCATTGCGGACCGCGGCGGTTGATCAGCTTTTCCAGCTCGGCGCCGGGAATGATGCCCTGATAGGCGGAGCGCCAGGCTTCGTCATGGGTGGACGCCACCGCAGTTGCATCTGCGGCTTTGGCCGGCCGGACCTCGATCAGGGTTGTGCTCATGAACGCAATCAAACCAAGTCGCCGCGCCGGCGGCAAGACCTATCCTTAATTATCGGTTAACCTGTGGACTTTCTGCATCAGTATTTGACCGGTGTTGTACCGAAAAAAGACAAGACGCCAATTCGAACGGCACCGGAGTGCCATGCGTCGGTGCAAAACTGCTTTGCGGCAACGAATGAACGGCAATGGCAACGCAGAAAGTCTGCCGATATTGATTCGTTCCTACTAGTCTGACCGTCGCTGTTCTCGCCTCCGGCAATTCATGCGGCTCCTCAACATCCTCGTGCTTCTGCCTCTGCTGGCCTTACTGACTGCGCCGCCCGTGCGCGCTCAGGTCACGTTTGGTTCGTCCGGAGCCGAGGGCGATCCGTTTCGCCGGCAGCAATGGCGCGTGCCATCGCCGGATACCGACACCGCCGCTCATGCCCTGCTGTTTCGCCCGCCCGGTGCCGGCCCGTTCCGGCTTGCAGTGATCGCACATGCTTCGACGCAAAATGGCTTGCGGCGCGCGCAAATGCCCCAGCCGGAATACCGCGCACTCACTGCGTTCCTCATCGCGCGCGGCTTCGCCGTGCTGGTGCCGGAACGGCTCGGCCATGGCGCGACCGGGGGGCGCTATGTCGAGGACCAGGGTGGCTGCGACGAGGCGGACTATGTGCGCTCGGGCCGCGCAACGGCCGACGAAATCGCGCTCGCGCTGGAGGATTTGCGAAAGCAGGATTTTATCCGCAAGGACGCCGCGATCGTGATCGGCCATTCCGCTGGCGGTTGGGGCGCGCTGGCGCTCGCGAATGCCGATCCGAAGGCGATCTCCGCCATCATCGCCTTTGCGCCGGGCCGCGGCGGCCATGCCAATGATGAGTCGAACCGGATCTGCGCGCCGCATACGCTTCTCGCGGCGGCGGCTGAATTCGGCAAGGCCGCGCGCATCCCCGTCACGTGGCTGGTTGCCGCCAATGACAGCTACTTTGCACCGGCATTTTCGATCGCGTTGGCCGAGGCGTTTCGCCGCAGCGGCGGCAAGGTCGATTTCCGTGCGCTGCCGGCCGTGGGCAGCGAGGGGCACTGGATGATCGAGAGCGAGGCCGGCGTCAAAGCCGCGAGTGCCGACATCGCGCGCGTGCTGAACCTGCCCAAGCCCATGGCGACCAAGAAGCCATGACGCTGTATGTCCTCATCAAATATCTGCACGTGCTCGGTGCCATCGTCATCCTCGGCACTGGAACCGGTATCGCTTTCTTCATGCTGATGGCACATCGCACTGATAACGCGGAGTTCATCGCGCGCACGGCTTCGGTGGTGGTGATCGCGGACGCGATCTTTACGTTGTCCGCCGTGGTCCTCCAGCCGGTCACGGGCGGCCTGCTGATGATGTTCTCGGCAATGTCGATCGCCGAGCGCTGGCTGCTTGCCTCGCTTGCGCTCTATGTCATTGCTGGCTTGTTCTGGGTCCCCGTGATCTTCATGCAGATCGAGATGCGCGACCTCGCGCGTAAGGCCGCGGAGCAACGTGGCGCGCTTCCGGAGCGCTATTTCGTCCTGTTCCGCCGCTGGTTCGCATTCGGCTTTCCCGGCTTCGGCGCCACGATGCTGATCCTCTGGCTGATGATCGCAAAACCGTTTTGAGGAAGGTCATGAGCCAGCGAACCATTCTCGTGCTCGGCGCCTCTGGCCTGATCGGCCGCTACGTCACCGACGATCTTCGCGCGCGGGGATTTCGCGTGGTCGGCGTGGCGCGCGGACTGTCGCCCGCCCAGAAGATGAGCGTGCTGGACATCGAGCAGCCGATCCTCTCGCTCGATGCGACAGCTCTGACGCACCTCCTCAGCGAGCACGCCGTCGATGTCGTGGTGAACTGCCTCGGTGTGCTCCAGGACGGTCCCGGCAGTGACACCAACGCGGTGCACCGCGATCTCGTCGCACGATTGCTTCAGGCGATCGGCGGCAGCGGTCGTGCGATCCGGCTGGTGCACATCTCGATTCCCGGGACCGCATGCGAGGATCGAACCGCGTTCGCAACGACGAAGCGCGAGGCCGAACGTTTGATCGCGGCTTCCGGCATTCCCCACGCCATCCTGCGGCCTGGCTTCGTGGTCGCGCCGTCAGCCTATGGCGGCAGCGCGATGCTCCGCGCGCTTGCGGCCTTTCCGATCGACTTGCCGGAGAAGGAGATGGCGACGCCGTTCCAGCCCGTTGCGGTCGATGATATCTCGGCTACCATCGCTTGGCTTGCCGAGCGCGATATCGATGACGCATCGGTGAAGGCCGTGAACTGGGACCTGATGCAGGTCGAACCGCTCACGATGGCCGGCGTCGTCAGGCAGTTTCGTATCGCGTTCGGCACGGCCGGCTGGTCGCGCGTCGAGATGCCGTCCTTCATGCTCGACTTCAGCGCGAAAGGCGGCGATTTTGCCAACTATCTCGGCTGGACGCCGCCGATGCGCTCCACGGCCATCACCGAGCTGCGCCGCGGCGTGAGCGGCGATCCCTCGGCGTGGATCGCCGCCACTGGCATCGCGCCAAAATCGTTGGCTCAGACCGTCGGGCGCCACCCCGCCACGATCCAGGACAAATGGTTCGCGCGGCTGTTCCTGGTCAAGACGCTGATCTTCGCGAGCCTGGTTGCGTTCTGGTCCGTCTCAGGCTTCATCGCGTTGTTCGTGTCCTATCGTGCCGCGGCCGGCATCCTGAGTGCGCACAACTTTCCCTCGGCGCTGGTCGATCCCATCACAATCGGCACCAGCCTGATGGACATGAGCATTGGGGTGCTGATCGCCTTCCGCCGCACCGCCGCGATCGGACTCGTTGCGGGCATCATGGCTTCGCTCGGCTATATGTTTGGTGCCGCGATCCTGACGCCGGATCTCTGGATCGAGCCGCTCGGTGCACTGGTGAAGACGGGACCGGCGATCGTGCTGATGTTTGTCGCGCTTTTGATGTTGGACAATCGCTGATGCTCAAATGGCCTGACGATGACGTCATCCTGTTCGACGGCGTCTGCATCTTCTGCTCGCGCTGGGTTCGTTTCGTCGCCAAACGCGATCCGGCGAAGCGATTTCGCTTCACGCCGATCCAGTCGGACTATGGCGCCCGGCTCGCACGCACGTTCGGCATCGATTCCGCTGATCCCGACACCAATGCCGTGGTTCACGGCGGCGAGGTCTTCATGAAATCCGACGCTGCGCTGATGGTGCTCTCGCAGCTTCCCGGTTGGGGCTGGGTGAGCATGCTATTCGCTGTGCCGAAAGCGTTGCGCGACCCGATGTACAGCCTCGTCGCGCGCAACCGCTACCGCATCTTCGGCAAGTATGATTCGTGCTTCGTGCCTGATGCCGATTTGCGGGCGCGGGTGATCGAGTAATTCGTCATTGCGAGCGTAGCGAAACAATCCAGGCTGCCGCTGCGGAAAGATTCTGGATTGCTTCGCTGCGCTCGCAATGACGGCGTGTGTGGTTACGGTTTGCCCAGAATCCCCAGCACTTCCTGCGCCGCCCGCTCCCCTGAGTCCCGCGCCCCATGCGCCGTCGAGAAAAAGTTCGGCGATGTCGCTTCTCCCGCAAAAAACAGCCGTCCGTCCACCGGCGCCGCCAGCACGGCGCGGTCGCCGGCGTGGCCCGGCAGCGCGTGCGAATAGGAGCCTCTTGCGAAAGGGTCATGCGCCCAGCGCGACTCGTGGAGCGGCGTCAGCTTTCGCCTGATGTCGTTGCCGAGCAAGCCTGCGATCTCGTCAATGCTTTGCGCGGCAAGAACGCCCTCGCCGGCGTCTTCCAGTTCGCGTGCAAAGCTGCCGCCGAAAAAACCTTCGATGCAGGGCTGGCCGAACGGGCGGATATGATAGGTGCCCATGTCGGTGCGCATGGTGGCGCCGCGCAAATTCCCTTCTTTCGGGAAGGCTTCCGCGTTCTCGAGGGCCAGCGTCACCTTGTCGTCGACGCCGAGCGGCAGGCCGGCTGCGGCGTCGACCTTGGCGCGCAAGGCAGGCGAGAACCGGATCGCCTCATTGGCGATCAGATTGGTCGGCACGGTGACGATCACCTTGTCTGCGATCAGCGTGCCCTGCGATGTCTCGATGCGGATGCGCTTGTCCGAATGATCGATCAGTGTGACGTTGCAGTTCAGCGCCACCGGGCAGGGCGCGCCATAGGCCGCGATCAGAGCGCCGTAGCCGCGGCGGACGCGCCAGTTGAGGTCGCTGTCCTCATAGGCGTCCCAGTCCAGCGTCGACATGTCCTTGAGTTCGCAGCCGTTGATGTAGGTCGAGATCGCGTCGATCATGGGGTTCCAGCGATTGCCGGGCTCCAGGCTCAAGCTCGCAGGGACATCCTTGCCCTTCTGGGCGGTCCTCCACAGCCGCTGATAGAAGGTGTCCATCGCGTGCATGAAATCGTCGCGCTCGGCTTTCGGAAACGCGTTGCCATAGGCGCGCTCGCGCCAGGGCGGCAGGTCCTTGTTGACCTCGAAACCGAGCTGCTTTGCAATCGCGACGAAGGAGTTATTATCCGCGGAGTGCAGCCAACCGCAGCCGACGTCGAAGGTGACTTCGGGCGAGGCCTGCACCGTCCAGGCCCGGCCGCCGAGCCGGTCGCGCGCCTCCAGCACGATCACGGAGAGGCCGGAGCCAGCCAGCGCATGCGCCGCGCCGAGGCCGGCGGCGCCCGCACCGATGATCGCGACGTCGACGGAGGAGGGCAGGGAGGTCATGGGCGGGCTCTAGCACGTTCGTGAAGAGTGCTGAAGCCGCCGCAAGCACAGCTGTCATCACCCGCGCAGGCGGGTGATCCAGTATTCCAGAGACATTTGTGATTGAACCGATAAGCCGCGGCGTACTGGATGCCCCGGCCAAGCCGGGGCATGACAGCGTTGAGAGCGGTTGCCTTACGCCACCGCTTCCTTGGATTTTTCCGCGCGCTTGCGCTCGTTCGGATCGAGGTGCCGCTTGCGCAGGCGGATCGACTTCGGCGTGATCTCGACCAACTCGTCGTCCTCGATATAGGCCAGCGCCTTTTCCAGGGTCATGCGGATCGGCGGGGTCAGGCGCACCGCTTCATCCTTCGACGTGGTTCGGATGTTGGTGAGCTGCTTGCCCTTGAGCACGTTGATCTCGAGATCGTTGTCGCGGGTATGCTCGCCGACGATCATGCCCTTGTAGACCTTCCAGCCCGGTTCGATCATCATCGGGCCGCGATCTTCCAGCTTGAACATCGCGTAAGCCACCGCTTCGCCCTGATCGTTGGAGATCAGCACGCCGTTGCGGCGGCCCTGGATCTCGCCCTTGTACGGCGCGTAGCCGTGGAACAGGCGGTTCATGATCGCGGTGCCGCGCGTGTCGGTGAGCAGTTCGCCCTGATAGCCGATCAGACCGCGGGTCGGCGCGTAGAACACCAGGCGCAGACGGTTGCCGCCGGACGGCTTCATCTCGATCAGCTCGGACTTGCGCTCGCTCATCTTCTGCACGACGACGCCGGAATGCTCCTCGTCGACGTCGATGACGACTTCCTCGATCGGCTCCAGCGTGGCGCCGGTGGCCTCGTCCTTCTGCAGCACGACGCGCGGACGCGACACCGAAAGCTCGAAGCCTTCGCGGCGCATGGTCTCGATCAGGATCGCGAGCTGCAATTCACCGCGGCCCGAGACTTCCATCGCGTCCTTGTCCGAGGCTTCAACGACCCGCAGCGCGACGTTTCCTTCGGACTCGCGCAACAGGCGGTCGCGGATCATGCGGCTGGTCACCTTGTCGCCTTCGGTGCCGGCGAGCGGCGAGTTGTTGACGATGAAGGACATCGACACGGTCGGCGGGTCGATCGGCTGCGCCACGAGCGGGGTATCGACCGACGGATCGCAGAAGGTGTCGGCGACGGTGCCCTTGGTCAGGCCGGCTATCGCGACGATGTCGCCTGCCTCGGCTTCGTCGAGCGGGGTGCGCTCGATGCCGCGGAAGGCGAGGATCTTGGTGATGCGGCCGGTCTCGATGGTCTTGCCGTCGGCGCCCAGCACCTTCACGGCCTGGTTCGGCTTGATCGAACCGGAAGAGATACGGCCGGTGATGATGCGGCCGAGATAGGGGTTGGCTTCCAGAATGGTGCCGATCATGCGGAAGGGACCTTCCTCGACGGTCGGCGGCGCGACATGGCGCACGATCAGGTCGAACAGCGGCTGCATGCCAGCTTCGTGCGACCCGTCCGGGCTCTCGGCCATCCAGCCCTGCTTGGCCGACCCGTAGAGGATCGGGAAGTCGAGCTGCTCCTCGCTGGCGTCGAGCGCCGCGAACAGGTCGAACACCTCGTTGATGACTTCGGTTGCCCGCGCGTCGGGACGGTCAACCTTGTTGATCACGACGATTGGCTTCAGACCGACCTTGAGCGCCTTGGAGACCACGAATTTGGTCTGCGGCAGCGGGCCTTCGGCGGCGTCGACCAGCACCAGCGCGCCGTCCACCATGTTGAGGATGCGCTCGACCTCACCGCCGAAATCGGCGTGGCCGGGGGTGTCGACGATGTTGATGCGGGTGTCCTTCCACTGCACCGAGGCCGCCTTGGCCAGGATGGTGATGCCGCGCTCGCGCTCCAGATCATTGGAGTCCATGGCGCGCTCGGTCACCTTCTGGTTTTCGCGATAGGTGCCGGATTGCTGGAGGAGGCGGTCGACCAGGGTCGTCTTGCCGTGGTCGACGTGGGCGATGATGGCGATGTTGCGAAGGTTCATGAGTGAGCTTCTTTGCGGTCGGACAATGGGTTAAGCGCGATCTCGCCGGTCAGACCGGGACCTCTTCTCGAAACAACGCTTGAAGACTGGAAACGGGGCGCTTTCCGCCCAAAAGGGAAAGCCCGGCATATCGACCGGGCACCCTACGCGTTGCGGCGCAATATAGGCAAAAACGGCCAAAAAACAATGTGTTCTTTGGCCGTTGGTTGATTGAATTTTGTCCGGGGATTCCCGGGGGTTAGGCGAAAAGCCGGGCTTAGCCGCGCCGGCCCCTGATGGCGGCCCAGATCAGGGCGACCCCGCCCAGCCCCACGGCCAGGCCCAGGAAGACCAGGGGCGCGACGTCGGAATCGATCCGGCCTCTGTCGGATATTGAGATTCCGCCGAACAGGAGTGCACAGGCGCCGGGCAGCAGCAGGATGATCCCGAAGATCGCCATGAGCGCGGTCAGGCAGCCGCTGCGCTGGTTTGTCGGGGCAGGAGGCGGTCCCGGGGGGGCTGGCGGCGGCGTGTCGCTGATGCTCATGCCTGCAGGACTCCTTCGGTTGACTGCGCCGCGAGTTCGGCACGGATGCCGTCGATCTTTCCGTTCCGGTAGAACAGATTGTAGGTGTCGAACGGGATGATCGCGCCGCTCTCCGTGACGAAATGGATGCAGCTGCGCTTGACGTTGCCGACGCAGAAATTGAAGCGGTCGAGAAACTGCACGATGGTGACGCGGAACACGTTCTCGTACGTGATGCCTTGCGGTACCTCGAAGCTCGGCAGGCAGCACAGCAATTCGCAGACGCGCTCGCTGGTGTTCAGCGGTCCCGAGGACAGCGAAAACAAATCGATGAATTTCTCCCTCAGTGCCGGGTGCTTCTCAGGGCTTATCGTATTGGGCAACAATGCGACGAGCTGCTCCTGCGGGATCAGCGAGGTCAGCGGCAGGACTTTGTCGCCGTTGCGCAGGCCGTAACCGATCGAGATGCTTTCGGGGTTGCAGGGCAGCGGGATCATGTCCTTGTCGCCGAACACCCCGGTTTCGACCACGCGCTTGCGGATCTCCGACAGCATGATGCGGTCGGTGTTCTTGTCGAAATTCTCGTTGCGGCCGGCATCCTGCACCGGCTGCAGTGTGACGCCGCGCACGCATTTCCAGGTCAGCGCGTGGCGAACGATGTCGCCGATCTCGGCATCGTTGACGCCGCGCTTGATGGTCGCCACCAGCGTGGTCGACACGCCGTAATGCTCGAGATTCTCCAGCGCCTGCTGGCGGATCTTTCGCAAATCCGCGCCGCGCAGGTTGATCAAAGCGTCGCGTTCGAGCGAGTCGAACTGGAGATAGACCTCGAGCCCGCGCTTGTTCTCGGCGAGGCGCGCGACGAAATCCTTTTCGCGGGCGATACGCAGGCCGTTGGTGTTGATCATGACATGGCGGATCGGACGCGCGCGCACCGCATCGAGGATCGCGAAGAAGTCGGGATGCAGCGTTGGCTCGCCGCCGGAGATCTGCACCAGGTCAGGCTCGCCTTCGCTCGCGACCAGCGCGTCCAGCATTCGTTCGACCTTGGCCAGCGGCGTGAAGCTCGTCCGCGCCGGCGAGGAATCGGCAAAGCACACCGGGCAGGTCAGATTGCAATGCTCGGTGATCTCGATCAGCGCCAGGCAGGAATGCTGCTCGTGGTCGGGGCACAGGCCGCAATCGTAGGGGCAGCCGAATTCGGTATGCCGTTGAAACGCCAGCGGCCGGTCGCCGGGCTTGATGAAATCCTTGCACAGGCGCCAATAGGCTGCGTCCGTCGACACAAGCGTGGACTGGACGCCATGCTCCTTGCAGCGCTTCTCGTACCAGACCTCGTTGTCGAGGATCTGGATCTTGGCCGGCACCAGCTTCAGGCAGGTCTCGCAGAGAGATTGGGTCTGGCCCCAGAAGATATAGGGGCGCGACTTACGCAACGGCGCATTCATGCATGGGTCTCGCTTTGGGCGCCGTCGCCAGCATGACGACGGCGTAGAGCAGGATGGACAGCGACAGCAGGTGAAACAGCGTGAAGGGGCCGATCAGCGTGCCGTAGGGCTTGAGGAATTCCCACAGGAAGCGCTGTGCGCCATAGTAGACGAGGACGAGGTAGAAACCATTGGTGATCACAAACGCGCTCCGGTTCAAGACCGCCAGCACGTAGAGCGGCGCGAATACGCCCATCGCGGCGCTTTCGTAGAGCTGCACGGGATGCCGAAGGATGCCGTCGCCGAAATCATGGCCCCAGGGCCAGGCCGTCGGCGTACCGTAGGTGAAATCGTCGAGGCCCGCGAAATAACAGCCGAGCCGGCCGATCGCGATGCCGAGCGCCAGCGGCAGCGCAAAACGGGCGCCTGTTCGTACCGTGATCCCTGCGGACCATTTGTAGAGCTCGATTGCCACGATGCCGCCGGCGAGCGCTCCTTCCACGGAGCGCGCGATGCCGCTCTGGCCCGACAGCCACAGATTGGTGGAGCCGAACAGATAGGCGCCGAGGCCTGCGCCGAACACTAAAGCGGCGAGGTAGGACCGCTCGAAGGATTGCGCCGGAAACCGCAAGCCCTGTCGTGACAGCCAGTAGAGCGCCGCGGCCGCAGCCAGCCACGCCCCAACATCGAAGAGAGTATGAAGCAAAGCCCCGCTCATGCGGAGACATTAGCCCAGGTTCCCGCACTGCGGGATAGTGCGGCCGCTTCTTATCCCCGAAGAGGAGCGAGGCAGGCGGCTAGCCGGCTTGCCGCTCCTCGGTCGGATAGACCCCGCGCAGCACCTCCTCGAAGTGCATCTTCACGGCCTCGTTGCACAGGCAGGCGCGCAGGCGGAGGCCCTCTCGGTTGCGGACCAGGATCGATCCGCGTCGGGTGTCGAGCACGCCTTCCGCCTTGAACGACTGGAGCACGCGGCTGGCATAGCTGCGGCCGACGCCGAGCAGCGTCGCGAGCTGTTCGTGAGTCAGAGGCACGCTGCTCTCGTCGCCGGTCCGCTCCATCGCCGCCAGCATCCATTTGGCGGTGCGCTGCTCGATCGAGTGAATGGCGTTGCAGGCGGTGGACTGGAAGATCTGCGCCAGCATGCAGTCGGCATAGCGAACGAATACATGGCGCAACGAGGGCGAGCGCTGCTTGGCGGCCTCCAGCTTGCTGACGTGAATTCTCGCAAACGGCCCGCCGAATTTCACGCAGATCCGGGTATAGGCCGGCAGATAACCCTCGCTGACGATGCCGCCCACCGCGCCTTCGCGGCCGACCAGGATGGTCTCGACATCGCGACCGTCCTCATTGGGGACGAGGAAGGTTGCAAGCGACGGTCCGCAGGGAAAGTGGACGACTTGGACGTCGTCGCCGGGGTTGTAGAGCAATTCATTCGCCGCGGCGCTTTCGAGCGTGACATGTGGCGCAAGCAGGGCGAAGTCCGCCGCACTCAAGCGCCGCAGCAGATTGTTGGTAGGCCGGCTGTCGATCTCGGTGGCGTTGCTGGTCCGCGCGTCCATCTTAAACTCCCCATCCACCTCTACATTAGCGAGTTCCGTCGAGGTCCTGTGTGCACAAGTGGACAGACCTGACAACTGTGATGTGGTGGTTTCGTTCCGGGAACCCTCCGCGCTGGGTGCAGGCGTCGTGACCCGGTATCCCAGTCAGAGAAACCTCATGCTTCAAGCTGCGATGATGGCACCCGCTGTTTCCGATGGTTCAAACTGTCCCGCCGATGTCCTCATCGTCGAGGACGATCCGATCATCGCGATCGACTTCGAGGATCGCCTGCTCGGATTTGGCGTGAAGAGCGTGCGCACGGTAGGTTCAGTGGCGCAGGCGCTGGCCGCAATCGCGGCGCGTGCCCCTGAATTCGCCTTGCTCGATGTCGGATTGAGTCGCGAGAACAGCTTTGCGGTCGCCGAACGGCTCGCGGCGCTGAAAATTCCCTTCGTTTTCGTCACCGGCTACGGCGCTGATGCGCGTATCCCGCCGGAATTTGCCGGCCAGCCGCGACTGCAGAAGCCGTGTTCGAGCGACGCGCTGGAGGCGGCGCTCCAGCTACGCGCGGCGGACTAGCGATACGGCGTCAGGCCTGCTTCGGATCGAGCGTGGTCGACCACAGCGCCACGTCGGCGCGGTCGCGCAAGGTCACCGTCATCTGGCCGGAAGCGCCGTCGATCTTGACGTGTCCGAAGAACTGCATGCCGGCCGAAGGCGGCAGGTTCTGGTTGTCCTTGCCCGGCGCCTTGATGAAGCGCACCTCGGGTCCAAAGGTGTTGTCAAGCGCGTTCGGACCGAACGTGCCCGCGTGAAGCGGGCCCGACACGAACTCCCAGAACGGTTCGAAATCCTGGAATTGTGCCTTGTTCGGATCGTAATAGTGCGCGGCGGCGTAATGCACGTCCGCCGTCAGCCACACGGTGTTGCTGACCGGCGCCATCTTGATGAAACGCAGGATATCGGCGATCTCGAACTCGCGGCCGCGCACCGGGCCGTCGCCCTGCGCAATGGCCTCCGATCCACCCTTCGGCGTGTCCGATACAACGAGGCTGAGCGGCATGTCGGAGGCGATCACCTTCCAGGTCGCGCGCGAATTCAACAGGCCGCGCTTGAGCCAGGCGATCTGGTCCGGGCCGAGGAAATAGCTGGCCGGGCTGTAAGCGGTTTCGAGATTGGGGCCGTTCGGGCCGCGATAGCTGCGTTCGTCGAGCACAAACACGTCGAGATGCGGGCCGTAGGAGATCTGGCGATAGACGCGGCCGGGCTCAACGATGCTCTCGCGCATCGGATACATCTCGTGGAAGGCACGGCCTGCGCGGGCCGCAAGCAGCGCGATGTCGCGCTCCTTGTAGGTCGCAGGCAGCTCCTTCGACAGCGACCAGTTGTTGGTCACCTCATGGTCGTCCCACTGCACGAAGATCGGCACTTCGGCATTGAAGGCGCGAAGATTGTCGTCAGTGAAATTGTACTTGTGCGCGGCCCGGTACTCGTCCAGCGTCTCGGCGACCTTGGCCTTTTCAAGGATCGTGACATTCTTCCAGATCTTGCCGTCGGTGAGCTTCACCTCGGACTGGATAGGACCGTCGGCATAGATGGTGTCGCCGGAGTGCAGGAAGAAGTCCGGACGGTGCTTGCGCATCGCCGAGAAGGTGAACATGCCGCCGTCATCGGGGTTGATGCCCCAGCCTTGTCCTGCGACGTCGCCGCCCCAGACGAAGCTGACGTCGCGGCGGTCGGCGGGCGCGGTGCGGAAGCGGCCGGTCACCGGCTCGCCCGCCACCGCGGTGTGCGAAAGATCGCGGAAGCGGACGCGATAAAAGATGTCCTGTCCGCCCGGCAGGTTTTCGATCAGCATCTTTGCGGTGAAGTCGCTCTCGGGCAGCGCCGCGATCGGCGGCAGTGCGCGGGCATCCCTGAACGACTCCGTCGTCGCCACCTCGACCAGCATCTGCGCGGGTCGGTCGGTGCGCGCCCAGACCACGCCGCTGTCGATGCTGACGTCGCCCGACTGCACGCCATGGGTCACCGCCGGCCGGTCGGCCGCGCGAGAGAGATGGGGCATTGCGACAGCGCCAAGTGCGCCGGCACTGGTCGCCAGGAAACGGCGGCGGGAGAACTTGATGTTCATGAGGCGGTCTCGATATCGCGTGAGGCGGCTGTCCAGAGCGGCCGCCACGGGTGAAGCCCGACGCTATATTGGGACAATGTGACGCAGCGATTACGGCGCAAGCGCTTACGCGTTGCCGGCGGCCCGGAATTGCGCACCGGCGCGCTGCAGGTTCTGCGGCAGGCTGAACAGCACCGCCTTGCGGTCGGCAACCGCCGCATGAAACTGGTCGAGTGCGATGTTGAAGGCGGTGAGCGCACCTTCCTCGATCGCGCCGTGGTCGTAGCAGCGCAGCGTGTCGCGCAGGATCTCGTCGGCCTCGGTCTGCATCTGATCGAGATCTTCGGTCGTCTCGCTCTTTCGTGCAGCGGTGATCATGTCGAGCAGTCGCTCGCGCAGATGGCTGTTGTTGTCGCGTTCGTCCTTTTTCAAATAGCCTGCAAACCAGGCGCCGAGCGAGCCCATGGCCGAGAGCGCCATCAGGGTCCACCAGATGTAATCACTGTATTTGTCGAGGAAGGTCTTTTCTTCGCCGTCGACGAAAGCGGCGGCGCCCGGATGCACGGGAATCACCGCATCCTTGTCGGTGTCGGGCGTTTCGATCTTCGCCGCCAGCGGGAATTCCGTCACCAATTGCTGGCGTACGGCGAACAGCTGGCGCGTGAACGCCGCGATGGTGGTTTCGGACACGGTCTTGCGCGCCACGATGTGGTGCGAGAAGCTGATGGTCTTGACCTCGTCATCGGGACGATCGGGCGAGCCGCCGTAAGTGCCCGCGGGAATCTCGGCCGCTTCATAGACCGGATGGTTCTGGGCGATCGCATCCGCGGAATCGATCGCGAGGAAGGTCGGCGTGCCGAAATCCTTGGTGGAAGCGGCGATCGCCTCGGACGTGATCTTGCTGTTGACGGGACCGGCCGCGAGATAGGCATCAGCCCTCTGGGCCTTGATCGCCTCGACGGCTTCGTTTGCCGGGTATTGCACGATTTCGACCTTGGCGGGATCGACGCCGTATTGCTGCAGGATCACCTTGAGCAAATTGACGTTGGCCTGGGTGCGGCCGACCACGCCGACGCGATGGCCGGCGAGCTGCGCGATCTTAGTGATCTTCGCGCCCTTCTTCTTGCCCTTGCCGGACACGGACCACAGCACCACGACGTTCTTGCGCAGGGTCGCAACCGCTTGCGCGTTCTTCGGTACGTCGACGTCGCCACGCACGATGGCGAGGTCGGCCTTGCCTTCCGCGAGCAGATTGGCGCTGGCGGTGGCGCCGTCGGTCTGGATCGGGCGCAACCGCACGGAACTCTTGTGCTGCGCGAAGGCCTGGGTCAGTGCCTGCACGACCTTGACGTCATCGCTGTTGGCGGGGCCGACCGCGATCTTGAGCGTCACCGGCCGCATAGCAAAGTAGTAGCCGCCGGCGAGCGCGCCAACGATCGCGAGCACCAGGGCGAGAGTCACGAGCGCCGTCTTCCGCGCCGATGATCGCGGCGAAGGCGGGGTGGGCGCTTCGGCCAGGTCCAATCCCCCGGTCATCGATCTCCCGAACAGTCGCTTGAGGCTCAGTTTCATCTTGGCCGGCGATTTACGCCCCCAAGTGTAGCAAATTTCTTGTCCGGCAGGGTTACATCTCCGTCATGGTTAGCGGATGGGGTCGAATCTCGTATGAACCCGAGGCGTCAGTGCGATGTTAGGGTAAAGTTCCCCTGAAGGACGGAGGCGACCATGGCAGAACGGCTCTCGGCGGAGGCGCACAGGCAGGCGCTGGGCGGATTACCTGGCTGGACCGAGGTTCAAGGACGCGACGCGATCGGGAAAACCTTTGTCTTCAAGGATTTCAACGAGGCGTTCGGCTTCATGACCCGCGCGGCACTGGTCGCCGAGAAGATGGACCATCACCCCGAATGGCGCAACGTCTACAAGACGGTGGAGGTGGTGCTGTCGACCCATGACGCCGGCGGCGTCACCGCGCTCGACATCGAGCTCGCCAAGGCGATGAACGCCATCGCCAAGCTGACACCAGGCTGACGACTTGCAGGGACCGGCCGCGTCCCCATCTTGTGATCAGTACGGGATGCGGCGATCGGCCACCCCTGGCTGAACGAGGAGTGTGTCGAAGATGGCTGCCGAACACAGCGTCGGTTTCGAGCCGGCCGACCGGCTCGCGGAAGATCGTGAGAGCGTGCGCCGCCGCTTCTGGCGCAAGCTGAAGCGCGTCGCCGCGCAACTGCCGTTCGCGGAGGATCTGCTCGCCGCCTATTACTGCGCTTTCGACCGACAGACGCCGCGCCATGTCCAGGCGTCGCTGCTCGGGGCGATTGCCTATTTCATCCTGCCGTTCGACTTCGTTCCCGACGTGATGCCGATCCTCGGCTTCACTGATGACGCCGCCGTGCTCGCCACTGCGATCCGCATGGTCGCCAGCCACATCACCAATGAGCATCGCGAAGCCGCCCGCGCCGCGCTGAAGCGCGGGGTGGATGAGGCGGACGCGGAAGTCGCGCAGTAGCTGTCGCCGCATCCTCCGCCGTCATTCCCCGCGAAAGCGGGGAATCCAGTACGCCGCAGCTCATCGATTGAGCAATGCTCGTCACGGAGTACTGGATCGCCCGGTCAAGCCGGGCGACGACAGCTGAGTGTGTGGTGACGATGTCGCGACACTCTACGCGCCGACATCCTCACGGACGCAAAATCACCTTGCCCATGGCCTGACGTCCCGCGAGCACCTTTAGCGCATCCGCCGTCTGCGCCAGCGGGAAGACGCGGTCGACGTGCGAGGAGATCTTTCCTTCCGCTGTCCACTTCACGAGCTTCTCGAGATTGGCGCGGTTCTTTTCCGGATTGAGGCGCGTCCATGCGCCCCAGAACACGCCGCGGATGTCGCAGCCTTTCAGCAGCGCGAGGTTCAGCGGCATCTTCGGAATGTCGCCGGCGGCAAAGCCGATCACGAGGAAGCGGCCTTCCCAGGCAATCGAGCGCAGTGCCTGCTCGGCATAGGTGCCGCCCACGGGATCGAAGATGATGTCGACGCCCTTGCCGCCGGTGAGCTTTCGCAGGCCTTCCTTCAAATCTTCCTTGCCGTAATTGAGCGTGAGTTCTGCGCCGTGCGCCTTCGCGAATTCGAGCTTCTCGTCCGACGAGGCGCAGGCGATCACCTTCAGGCCCATCAGCTTGCCGAGCTCGCAAGCGGCAAGTCCGGTGCCGCCGGCGGCCCCGAGCACTGCGAGCGTCTCGCCCGGCTTCGGGCTCGCGCGATCTTCCAGCGCATGCAGCGCGGTGCCGTAGATGATGATGATGCCGGCCGCGCGGTCATAATCGAGATTGTCGGGGATCTTCACGATCGATGCCGCCGGCAGCGCGATCTTCTCGCGCGCGCCGTTGTGGCCGCAGGAGGCGACGACGCGATCGCCGACCTTCAGATCGGTCACGCCGGGGCCGATGCTCTCGATCATGCCCGCGACTTCGGCGGCCGGCGAGAACGGGAACGGCGGCTTGATCTGGTACTTGCCCTGAATCATCAGGATGTCGAAAAAGTTCAGCGCCGCAGCCTTTATCGCGATCACGGCTTCGCCGGGACCGGCCACCGGATCCGGCACGTCGGCCAGAACGAGATCGTCGGGCTGGCAATATTGCGAGCAGAGGATGGCTTTCATGGCGGCACCTTGGGTGTTTCGAGTTGAAATTATAGTTTGCCCGTTTCTGCCGGATTTAGGCACGGGCGACAATCCGGTTTCTTTGTTTGGGCAGAGCGAAGGCCTATCCTCCCGTCATTGCGAGCGCAGCGAAGCAATCCAGACTATTCCGCGGTACGGTTTCTGGATTGCTTCGCTGCGCTCGCAACGACGAAACAAGGAGGATTCAAACCATGTTTGAAACAGGCCTGCTCAAGGACAAGCGAATCCTCGTCACCGGTGGCGGTTCGGGTCTCGGTGCTGCGATGGCGCACCGCTTCCTCGCGCTCGGTGCCGAGCTCGTGATCTGCGGCCGCAAGCCCGATCGCCTCGAGGCGGCGGCGCGCGGGATGCGCGAAGAGACCGGCGGCAAGGTCACGACGATCGCCTGCGATATCCGCGACGGCACCGTCGTCGAGAGCATGATGGACGCCGTCTGGCGCGAGGCGCCGCTGGATATTCTCGTCAACAACGCGGCGGCCACTTTCATTGCGCAGAGCGAACATCTCTCATTCCGCGCGGCGGATGCGATCCTCGCGCCGACGCTGCATGGTACGATGTATTGCACGCTTGCCGCCGGTAAGCGCTGGATCGACGGCAAGCATGGCGGCGTCGTGCTTTCGATCCTCTCGACCTCGACCATCACCGGCCGCGCCTTCACCGTCCCGTCGGCGATGGCGAAGTCCGCCGTGCTGGCGATGACCAAAAGTCTCGCCGTGGAATGGGGTCCGAAGGGCATCCGCACCGTCGCAATCGCGCCGGGACCGTTCCCGACCGCCGGCGCCTCGGGTCAGCTCCGCCCCGAGGGTCGCGACGAAGGGTGGGCCGCGCGTAACCCGATGGGACGCGCCGGCGAGCACCGCGAGCTTGCCGACCTCGCCAGCTTCCTGGTCTCCGATCGTGCCGGCTATATCAACGGCGAGATGGTGGTGATCGACGGTGGCGCGCATTTGCGCAGCTCCGGCGCCGAGGATTTGTTGGGCTGGACCGATGCGCAATGGTCGGAGCAGCGCGCCGCGCGATCCAGAGCCTAGTCGCCGCGAGCTTCGCTAACTGCCTTCCCAAATTGGACTTTCCCGGCTATCCCTGCCCCGCGGACAATGCGCGACCGGGCCATCTTCCAGTCACAATATTGAGGGAACCACTCCAGCATGTGGCGGGTGCTGATTTTAGCTTTGATGACGGGCGTGGCGGCCTGTGGGATCACCGATTCCGCGCGGGCGCAGACGGCGCAACCTGCGCCCAAGACTGCACCGAAAGAGCCGGCGCCGAAACCGGCTGCGCCGGTGGCCAATACCACCGGAAAGACGGTTGCAAAGCCCGAGAGCAAGCCGGCGGCACCGCACGCGGCGGTTGCGGGCGGCGCCGAGCCAACCCTGATCGGTCAGTTCGGCACCTGGGGCGCCTATTCGGCCGCGCCCAATGGAAAAAAGGTCTGCTTCGCGCTGGCCAAACCGTCGTCGTCGAAGACCAACCCGCCTAATCGGCCGCGCGACCCTGCCTATGCCTTCGTCTCCACCCGCCCGGCGGAGAAGGTCAACAATGAAGTCTCGGTCATGATCGGCTACGCGCTGAAGCCGGGGTCTGAATCCTCGGTCGAGGTCGGCGGTGCTGCTTTCGCCATGTACTCGCAGGGTGACGGTCTCTGGATCAAGAACGCGGCCGAGGAAGAGCGGATGGTCGAGGCCATGCGTAAATCCGCCGATCTCGTGGTCAAGGGCATGTCGTCCAAGGGGACCGAGACGACCGACACCTTTTCGCTGAAGGGCCTCGCCCAGGCGCTGGACAAGATCGCGCAGGATTGCAGGCGTTAAGCCTGGGGTTGATAAGGTCGCAATCGGCGGTGCCGGTTGCTATATAGGGCGCGTTCCAGATTTTCTCCCGTCATTCCGGGGTGATGCGGAGCATCGAACTATGGTGCGCAATTGCGCACCTGAGAATCTCGAGGTTCCGGGTCTGGTCCTTCGGACCACCCCGGAACGACCACCTGATCAGGTCCATTCAATGCAACCGATGACCGAGCCGCACAACGCAACGCTGGTGGAGAAGACTCCGCTCGAAACCTACGTGCCCCCGGCCAAGCCGTCGCTGATCGGCCTGTCGCGCACCGAGTTGGCCGATTGCCTCGGCGAGATCGACGTCGCGCCCGCGCAGCGCAAGATGCGCGTGCAGCAGCTGTGGCACTGGCTCTATTTCCGCGGCGCCCGGAATTTCGACGAGATGACGTCGGTCTCGAAGGGGATTCGCACCTCGCTCGCCGAGCGCTTCACCGTCGACCGGCCCGAAGTCGTGGCCGAGCAGATCTCCAACGACGGCACCCGTAAATGGCTGCTGCGGCTGCCGAGCGGCGACAATGTCGAGCGGGCGCATGAAGTCGAGTGCGTCTACATTCCCGAAACCGATCGCGGCACGCTGTGCGTCTCCTCGCAGGTCGGCTGCACGCTGAACTGCTCCTTCTGCCACACGGGCACGCAGCGGCTGGTGCGCAATCTCACCGCCGGCGAGATCGTCGGACAGGTGATGGTCGCGCGGGATCGTCTGAATGACTGGGCCGATCGCGAGGATGGCACGCGCCGTGTCACCAACATCGTGATGATGGGCATGGGCGAGCCGCTTTACAATTTCGACGCGGTGCGCGATGCGCTGCTCATCGTCGGCGACAACGAAGGCATCGGCATTTCCCGCCGTCGCATCACGCTGTCGACTTCGGGCGTGGTGCCGAACATCGTGCGCGCCGGCGAGGAGATCGGCGTGATGCTCGCAATTTCGCTGCATGCGGTGCGCGACGAGCTGCGCAACGAACTGGTGCCCCTCAACCGCAAATATCCGATCAAGGAATTGCTGCAGGCCTGCCGCGATTATCCCGGCGCCTCGAATGCGCGCCGCATCACCTTCGAATATGTGATGCTCAAGGGCGTCAACGATTCGCTGGACGATGCCAAGCTCCTGGTAAAAATGCTCAAGGGCGTTCACGCCAAGATCAATCTGATCCCGTTCAATCCCTGGCCCGGCACCGCCTATGAATGCTCGGACTGGGACCAGATCGAAAAATTCTCCGAATACATCTTCAACGCCGGTTATTCCTCGCCGGTGCGCACCCCGCGCGGCCGCGACATCCTCGCCGCCTGCGGCCAGCTCAAGTCGGAGACGGAAAAGCTTTCCGTGCGCGAGCGACAGGCGCTGCGCGCCATGGCGATGACGGACTAGCTTGGTATGTGCACTGTGTTGCTTCCCCGTCATTGCGAGGAGCGCAGCGACGAAGCAATCCAGATTGCCTCTGTGGGCGCATTTCTGGATTGCTTCGCTGCGCTCGCAATGACGGTAACGTTGGCTTCCTCAGCATGTCCCTGATCGGCCGCCTCATCGTCATCTTCATCGGCTTTCTCGCCGCCTGTTTCATCGGCGGTATGATCGTCGTGGTCGCGCTGTTGTTTCCGGAGTTCGCCGATCTCGGCGCAGGTCCCGTCGATCAGGGCACGATCGATATCCTGCTCGGGTTCGGCTTCATCTTCGTCTCCGGTTTTGCGCTGGTGCCGGCGGCGGTGATCGTCGCGATCACCGAGGCGCTCTACATCCGCAGCGCGCTCGCCTATGCCGTGGGCGGAGGCGTCGTGGGGCTCGCCTGCTATCTCGGTCTCGTTCCCTTTCACTCCGACACCTTGCAGTTCGAAGGCATCGTGCGGCGGCACCTGGAGATCATGACCGGCGCCGGCATCGTCGCCGGTGTCGTCTACTGGCTGGTCGCCGGCCGCAACGCCGGCGCCTGGCGCAATCCGCCAGTGCCGCGCAAGCCGCCTCCGCCGCTGCCGTCGAATTCAAGACCGGATGCGCGGTGACGGAGTGATGAGAGGCAACGCGCCACATCCTCGGTGTCGTCCCGGCGAAGGCCGGGACCCATACCGCGAGGTCCATCCGTAGGGGCTCGATAATGGTACCAGACAACGAATCTTCGCCAAACTTGTCCAGGTGGTTATGGGTCCCGGCCTTCGCCGGGACGACATCGTGGGCACATCGCGCGTCTTGATAAAAGTGCCACCAGCCTCGCCCGATTCCAGGGTTTTCATCCACTCCCCACTCGGCTAAACCGCGCGCCATGAACCGGACTGGACTCTTCATCGCCCTGGCGCTGTGGCTCGTGATCGGCGTCGTTTTCGGCCTCTATCCCGAGCTTGATCTCAAGCTCGCCGCGCTGTTCTTCGACCCTGATACCAGGTCGTTTCCGCTCAAGCTGAACGATTGGGCCGGCTTCGCGCGCGATGCCGCGATGTGGGTTGCCTGGGCATTCGTGCTGCCTGCGCTGGTCGCGCTCGTGGTCAAGATGGTCCGGCCTGACCGCCCGCTGATGGTATCCGGGCGCGCGATCGTCTTCCTGCTGGTTACGATCATCATGTCGGCCGGCATCCTCACCAATCTCGCCTTCAAGTCCTATTGGGGTCGGCCGCGCCCGGTGGTGGTGACGCAGTTTGCCGGCGACCAGCAATTCGTGCCGTGGTGGGATCCACGCGGCGGCTGTGCGCGCAATTGCTCGTTTTTCTCGGGCGAGGGCGCGACCGCGTTCTGGACGCTGGCGCCCGCCGCATTGGCACCCCCGCCGTGGCGACCGCTCGCTTATGCCGGAGCCGTGGTGTTCGGCCTCGTGACCAGCGGGCTGCGGATGGCCTTTGGCGGCCACTTCTTCACCGATGTCTCAATCGCCGGCCTCGTCACCTTCGTCGTGATCTGGTTTGCCTATGCGTTGATCTACCGCTGGCCGCGGACCCGGTTTTCGGACGACGCGGTCGATGCCGCCCTGACCCGGCTGAACATGCCCGCCTACCGCCTGCGTCAGCGCCTGTTCGGCCGCAACACGGGTGCCGAGCCCTCAGTTTGAGCCATTAAATGGGTGCCGAGACCCGCGAAATTTGATAATCGCGCGGTCAACCCGCCCGCACATCAGCCCTTCGAGACCGATTGGAAGCGCCATGACCACGATCCTGAAAAGCCTGCCCAAGGGTGAGAAAGTCGGCATCGCTTTTTCAGGCGGTCTCGACACGTCAGCGGCGCTGCTCTGGATGAAGCAGAAGGGCGCGCGCTGCTACGCCTATACCGCCAATCTCGGCCAGCCCGATGAAGCCGACTACAACGAGATTCCGCGCAAGGCGATGGAGTTCGGCGCGGAGAAAGCGCTGCTGGTCGATTGCCGCACGCAGCTCGTCCACGAAGGCATCGCCGCGATCCAGTCCGGCGCCTTCCACATCTCGACCGGCGGCATCACCTATTTCAACACCACGCCGCTCGGGCGCGCCGTCACCGGCACGATGCTGGTCGCGGCGATGAAGGAGGACGGCGTCAACATCTGGGGCGACGGCTCGACCTTCAAGGGCAACGACATCGAGCGCTTCTATCGCTACGGCCTTCTGACCAATCCGGGCCTGCGCATCTACAAGCCCTGGCTCGACCAGCAGTTCATCGACGAGCTCGGTGGCCGCGCCGAGATGTCGGCGTTCATGACCGCCCAGGGTTTTGCCTACAAGATGAGCGCCGAGAAGGCGTATTCGACCGACAGCAATCTGCTCGGCGCGACGCATGAAGCCAAGGATCTCGAAAGCCTCGACAGCGGCATCAAGATCGTCAACCCGATCATGGGCGTGCCGTTCTGGCGTGACGACTGCAGCGTCAGGGCCGAGAAGGTCGTGGTGCGTTTCGAGGAGGGCCAGCCGGTCGCGCTGAACGGCCAGGCCTTCAGCGATCCCGTCGCGCTGTTCCTCGAAGCCAACGCCATCGGCGGCCGTCACGGCCTCGGCATGAGCGACCAGATCGAGAACCGCATCATCGAGGCCAAGAGCCGCGGCATCTATGAAGCGCCCGGCATGGCGCTGCTGCACATCGCATATGAGCGCCTCGTCACCGGCATCCACAACGAGGACACCATCGAGCAGTATCGCATCAGCGGCATGCGCCTCGGACGCCTGCTCTATCAGGGCCGCTGGTTCGATTCGCAGGCCCTGATGCTGCGCGAGACCGCGCAGCGCTGGGTCGCCCGCGCCGTCACCGGCGAGGTCTCGCTCGAGCTGCGCCGTGGCAACGACTACTCGATCCTCAACACCGAGAGCCCGAACCTGACCTATGCGCCGGAGCGGCTCAGCATGGAGAAGGTCGAGGACGCGGCGTTCACGCCGGCGGATCGCATCGGTCAGCTCACCATGCGCAACCTCGACATCAACGATACCCGCGCCAAGCTGAAGCTCTATTCCGACACCGGCCTGCTCTCGGGCAGCGAAGGCTCGCAGATATTCAAGCTCGAGAGCGATAAGGGCTGAGGCCTTTTGTCGCCCGGCCGGGCGACGCGCGACTTAATGACGGTGTCATTCTCGATCGCTACGCTTCCCTTTTCCTTCGGAAACGGGATTGCGGAGCATCGCGCATGTTCAAGGGATCGGTACTCGCCTCTCTCATCGTCCTCTGCTGGACATCGTCACTGTCGGCGCAGACGGTCTACCCGATCGATCGTGCCGAGATTCTTGCCGGCGCCCGGTTCGACTTCAAGGTCGAGTTTCCCGGACCGGTCGATCCCGCCAGGTTGAAGGTGACAGTGAACGGTGCGGACCATGCCGCCGCGTTCGGCCGTGCTGCGACCTTCGTCGATCGCGAGGACGGCAAGGATCAGTCGGCGCTGATCCTGCGCGATGTCACGCTGACCAAACCCGGCACTGTCACGGTTGAAGTCAGCGACGGCACGCAGCAGCGTAGCGTCGCGTGGACGGTGTACGACACCGGCCCGCGCACGGCGAAGAACGTCATCCTGTTCATTGGCGACGGCATGTCACCGGCGCATCGGGTCGCGGCGCGAATCCTCTCCAAGGGGATTGCGGAGGGCAAAAGCCGCGGCAAGCTCGCGATCGACGACATGCCCCACATGGCGCTGGTGGCGACCGCGGGCTCGGACTCGATCATCACGGATTCCGCGAACTCGGCCAGTGCCTATGCAACCGGCCACAAGAGCGCGGTCAACGCCCTCGGCGTTTATGCGGACCGTACCGCAAGCCCGTTCGACGATCCTAGGGTCGAAACCATCACCAGTCTTGCGAAGCGGCGGCACGGCATGGCGATCGGCATTGTCACCAATACCGAGATCGAGGATGCTACGCCTGCCGCGATGGTTGCGCACACCCGCCGTCGCGCCGCCTATGACGAGATCATCGAGCAGTTCTTCGCAGCCAGGCCGGACGTGCTGATGGGCGGCGGCAGTGCGAATCTTCTGCCGAAATCCGCCGCCAGCTCCAGACGCAAGGACGAGACCGACTACATCGCGAAGTTCCGCGACGCCGGCTATCAGGTCGCGACCACTGCGGGCGAGCTCAACGCTTCTGCCGCAAAGCCGGAGACAGGCAAGCTGCTCGGCCTGTTCGCCACCGCCAACATGGACGGCGTGCTCGACCGCAAATTCCTCAAGGGCGGCGGTGTGAAGAAGTTTCCCGAGCAACCTGATTTGACCGAGCAGGTGCAGGCCGCGCTGAGCGTCCTCTCGAAGAACGAGACCGGCTTTTTCCTGATGGTCGAGTCCGGGTTGATCGACAAATACGCGCATGTGCTCGACATGGAGCGGGCGGTCTACGACACGATCATGCTCGATAATGCCGTGCGCCAGACGCGCGAATGGGCGCGTGCACGCGGTGACGATACGCTGATCATGGTGCTGGCGGACCACAATCACCCCAACAGCCTTGTCGGCACGGTGAACGACGATATGGGCACGACGCCCAACGTGCCCTTGCGCGAACGCGTCGGCGTCTACGACCAGGCTGGATTTCCGAACTATCCGGCGCCCGATGCGGAAGGCTATCCGTCACGCGTCGACGTGAGCCGCCGGCTCGCGATCTTCTCGGCGAGCCTGCCGGACCATTACGAAACCTTCCGGCCGAAACTCGACAATCCCAACGAGCCGACCGTCAAGGCCGGCGACGACGGCACCTTCAAGGCCAACGACAAATACAAGGACGTCCCGGGCGCGGTGCTGCGTCCCGGCAATCTGTCCGCGATGATCAGTGCCAGCGTGCATTCGGGCGAGGACGTCATCCTGACGGCGGCCGGGCCGGGCAGCGAGCGCGTGCACGGCTCGATGGACAATACCGAGGTGTTTCGCGTCATGGCCGATGCGCTTGGGCTCGCCGCCGGACAATAGCCGCCGCGTGCCGCGCGACATTTTGCGGCACCGTCTCCCATGAGACCTGGAGGAGATTGGAACGACCGAATGAGAGGGGGCCTCGCAGCGACGGAGCGACCAATGGCGAAATATCGACACGATCTGCCCCAGCGCCGCGGCGGCATCTTTCTGACCGATGGTGGCATGGAGACCACCCTGATCTTTCACGAGGGAGTGGACCTGCCGCATTTCGCGGCATTCGTGCTGCTCGATAGCACGGACGGCCGTGCCCGTTTGAAGCGCTACTACGAAGCCTATCTCGGCATCGCGCGGCAGCATGGGGTTGGCTTCGTGCTCGACAGTCCGACCTGGCGCGCCAATCCTGATTGGGCTGCCAAGCTCGGCTACGATGAGACTGCGCTCAAGGCCGTTAACACGGGCGCCATTCGCTTTCTCGAGGAATTGCGCGGCGCGTGGGAAACGCCTGGCGCGCCATGCGTGATCAACGGCGCGATCGGTCCGCGCGGCGACGGCTACAAGGCCGGCAACATGGACGCGGTAGAGGCGGAAGCCTACCACTCGGCCCAGATCGGGGCCTTCGCCGAGGCAGGCGCCGACATGGTGACTGCATTCACGCTGAATAGCATCAACGAGGCCGTAGGCGTTGTGCGTGCGGCCATGAGTCAGAAAATTCCCGTCGCGATCTCCTTCACGGTCGAGACCGATGGCTGCCTCGTGAGGGGAGAGTCCTTGCGCGAGGCGATCGAAGCGGTCGACTCCGCAACGGAGCGTGCATGCGAATATTTCCTGATCAACTGCGCGCATCCGACCCATTTCGAGAGCGCACTCGTTGCCGGCGAGGCGTGGGTCCAGCGCATCCACGGCATCAGAGCCAATGCATCGGTGAAGAGCCATGCCGAGCTCGACGAGGCGGAGGCGCTCGACAGCGGAGATCCCGTCGATCTCGGCCGCCGTTACCTCTCTCTCAGGCGCGCGTTTCCGCAAATGCGTATACTCGGCGGTTGTTGCGGTACCGATCACAGGCATGTCGCGGCCGTTTGCGAGGCCTGCCTGCCGTCAGGATCGACGAGTACGCAATCCAAATAAAATGGCCGGGATTGCTCCCGGCCATTTCGCATTTTGTGCTTCGCCTCAGCGCGGCGGCGCGGTGCCGGGCGGGGGCGGCGGCAGCGAGGCCTGGCCACCGTTGAGCAGCGGCGTGATGTTGCGGACGGTCACGCGTCGGTTGATCGCGCTCGGTCCTTGCGTCTGCTCCTTCAGGTACTGCTCGCCATAGCCCTGCGACGTCAGGTTTTCAGACGGCACACCGAATTGCTGTGTCAGCAATTCGGCCGCGGACTGCGCACGACGATCCGACAATGACAGATTGTCGACGTCGTTGCCGACCGCGTCGGTGTGACCTTCGATCAGGAACACCACGCGCGGGTTCGCCTGAATCGCACGGTTGAGACCGTCGGCGATCGACTGCAGCTTCGCCGCCTGGTCCGGTGGGATGGTCCACGATCCCGTCTCGAAGTTGATCGTGTTGAGATCGATGCTCGGCATTTGCATGCGAACGTTGGGGCTGTAGCGGATCTCGTCGAGCGTGTAGCGACGGTTGATCCGCTGCACCGGCGGCGCCACCATCGTCTCGTAGATCACGTCCGGCGACGCCTCCTGCGCGTCAACGATATAACGATCGTAGGGCATGTTGACGACCGGAGGCGGCGCGTCGACATAGAAGCCGCCGACCGACTGCGGATCGCGGTAGCTGTTGTCGATGATGATGATCTCGCGCCCGGCGGGATCCCTGCGGATTCGCCGCAGCAGCCGACCGTCCTGACCGACAACAGTAATGATCTCGCTGCCGTCGGGACGGATCACCACCGTGCGGGTATCGGCGCCGACAGTCTCGGTGCGGATGTCGCGGGCGCCATAGCGGAAGCGATAGAGATCGTTGCCGCGGACGTATGTCTGCCCACCCGGATCGCGGATGATGATGCGGTCCGGCTCGGTGTAGACGGTGCGGCCTCCTTCGATGCTTTCGCGGCGCTGGTTGCGGTAGTCGGCGATGGTAGCGCCGATCACAGCACCGGCGACGACACCTGCGCCGATCGCGAGCGGTGTCAGGTCACGCTGCGGCGGACGCGGCGCTGGCGGCAGGGGCGTGGTCGTCGTGGGCGCGGCGCGGAAGGCCGGCGCAACCGTAGGCGTCGCGTATTGCGCCCTGTTGGGCGGCGGGGTCGCAGCCGCCGAGCCCGGAACGGTGCTCGGTGCCGCGGCGCCGGCGGGGGGAGCCGGCGGCCGGGGCGGGGCGCTTGCCTGCGGCTGGGTCGGCGGAGCTCCGGCGGCGGGCGCGCCAGCCGCGGGCGCTCCAGCAGCCGGTGCGCCAGCAGGAGGCGCACCACCCTGACGTCCCGGGGGCGGTGTCACGGCGCCACCGGGGGCGGGCGTCGTTGTCGGGGCGGGGGTTGCACCCGGCGCAGGAGGCGAACCTGGACGTCCGGGCGGGAGCGTCGGAGCGCCACCGGGGGTCGGCGTGGCCGTCGGCGCGGGGGTGGCGCCTGGAGCAGGTGATCCCGCGGCCGGAGGCGCACCAGGACGTCCGCCGGGAGGCGGCGCACCGGGGCGGCCAGTCGGCGGCGTGCTGCCTGGAGCCGGCGTCGCGGTCGGCGCAGGAGTCGGTGTCGGTGAAGGTGTGGTTGCAGGTGCAGGTGTGGTGGCCGGAGCGGGCGCACCCGGTCTTGAGGTCGGCGCCGCAGGTGCCGACGACGGTGCCGCCGTGGGCGCAGGCCCGGGCCGTCCCGCAGGACCCGCTGCCGGTGGCGGCGGTGGCGTCGGGTGAGCCGCGGGCGGCGGAGGCGTGGGTGCGTGCTGCTGCGGAGCCGCGGCGGGCGGCGGCGCTGGCGGCGTGGGAGCCGGGCGTGCCGCGGGCGGTGCAGGAGGCGGCGCATGCTGTTGCGGAGCTGCAGCCGGGGGCGGCGAAGGCGGCTTCGGGGCGGCAGGAGGCGGCGGGGGCGGCGGCGGTGCCGGACGAGCTGCAGGTGGCGGCGGAGGCGGTGGCGGCGCTGCTGGGCGCGGCGGTGCGGCAGCCGGCGGAGGCGCTGCCGGCGGATGGGGAGGTGCAGCTGCGGGCGGCGGTGCGGCCGGGCGCGCGGGCGCCGCAGGCGGCGCGGCCGCGGGCGGTCCCTTCGGCGGCTGCTTCGGTTTTCCGTCAGGGCCGGTCTCTTGTGGCTGCGCCTGCGCGACGACGAGCGGCGGCGCGCTTTGCGCATGCGATGCGGAGCCTGCGAATTGCATCGCGGTCAGAGCCGTGGTGGCAAGCAGCACGAAACGAAGATTAGTCATGATGGTGAACTTCCCCGGAAGGTTCTTTGACGAAGTGTTGGGATGAACAGCTACGCGTTAGGCCGGATTGTGGCGGACGAAGCGGACGCGGCCCGATTTATTTCTGCACGCAAATCACCTCACTATGGTGACGTTCATTGCGCATTCAGACGCAGGTTGCAATTGCCTCGGATGTGATGCGTCGCCTCATGCGTGATCCCGCGGCGGACTTGCGTCCGTCGCGGGATTCGGCGTGAGCGGTCCGTTCGGCCCGCGTGATGGAATCTCTTCAGGCATGCGGCCCGGCAATTCGTCGGGCGGCGCTGGCAAGCCGGGCTCGCGCACCGGTGGCGCGATTTCAGGCTGCGGATTGCCCGGCGGAATCCCCGGCGGCGGCTCGGTGGGCGTGCCCGGCGTCGACGGCGGAATCTCGGGCGGTTCGATCGGCATTACATCGAGACCTTGCGGTTCTCGCCGAGATCGGGCCGCGTGTTCGTGACCGCCGCGGCCGCCATCTTCACGTAGGAGATCACGGTGCCGGGCGAGTCCCAGAACTCGGCATCGTCAGGCGTGACCTTGAGCACGCGGATGTTGGGATCTTCCGCAGAGTCCCACCACGCCTTGGCCGGCGTCGTGAACAGCTCCTTGATCTTGGCACGGTCGTTGGAGACGACGGCGGTGCCCGTCAGCGACACGTATTTCTGGCTGCCCGCATCCGCGAACGACAGATTGATCGACGGATTGCGCGCGATCTCCTCGTCCTTGTGACGCCGTGCGTCGGTGAGGAAATAGATCGTGTCCGCGTCGCGATCGAGATAGGCGCTCATCGGCCGCGCGCGGAGCTTGTCGCCATCGCGCGTCACCAGCATCGCAAATCCGATCGTCTTCATCAGATCCCATACGCGATCGATGTCCCGGGCATTGTCGTTGGCCATGTCGTGCTCCTTCTTGCAAGGGACGACAACGGCGCGCGCGGAACGAGGTTCCGGCCGGAAGATGGAACTTGTCTATTCCGGCGCGTGGCAAACTGCCTCGATGTTGTGTCCATCGGGGTCGAGCACGAAGGCGCCGTAATAGGTCGGATGATAATGCGCGCGGATGCCGGGCGGCCCGTTGTCGCGCCCGCCCGCCGCAATCGCCGCCTTGTAGAACGCGTCCACCGTGGCGCGGTCCTTCGCGAGGATCGCGACATGCACCGGCTTGTTCAGCGCGCCCTCACCGCCGATCCAGAAATCCGGCTTGCCGTCGGCGCCGAAACCGGCGGCCGGATCGTGTCCGGTCTGCTCCTGCGTGACCTCCATGATCAGGCTGTAGCCCAGCGGCGCCAATGCCTTGGCGTAGAACGCCTTGGCGCGCGCATAGTCGGAGACCGGAAAGCCCATATGGTCGATCATCGTAACCTCCGTCGTTCGTCGTCAGCGCGACAGGAACGTATTGCTTCGCGTCTTGCGCGCAACCACAAAGCCGCGCGCGACCATGTCGGCGATACAATCTTCCCGCCATTCCTTGTGTGACAAATGCTCGATCACCACCGCGCGCGGCCATAGCGATTGCGGCGCGTCGCGGAAGAAGCCGATCAGCACCCGATCCTCGAAGCCCTCGACGTCGATCTTCAACGCGTCAACCTTCGTGACGCCGGCCTCGTCGAGAATACGCGTCAACCGCAGCGAGGGCACCTTGATGGCCTCCGCGCTGGCCGTGCCGGTGACGACGTGCGTGGCGCCGAGATTGCCGCCGCCGCTCTCGATCATCAGCGCGCCGTCGCTGTCGCCGGCGGCCGCCTGCACCAGGCGCACTTGCGTCGCTTTCGATGCGGCCTGGTTGAACGACAGCCGCCCAAACGTCATCGGATGCGGCTCGATCGCGACCACTTTCCCCGATGGCCCGACCTGTCGCGCCATCACCAGCGCGAAGGTGCCGACATTGGCACCGACATCGACGAACACGCCGCCGTCCGGGGTGTGCTGGCGCAGGAAGTCGAGCTCGTCGAGATTGTAGTCGGGATTGAACAGCGCTCCGCGCTCGGTCGCGCTGCCCTGGTGATAGAAGCGGAACGAGGCGCCCTGGTACTGCACGTCGACGGGACCACCGCGCAGCAGGTTCACCAAGCGCGACAGCCAGGGCCGGAACGCGCCGCGCTTCAGTCCCGATTGTGTCGCGAGGCGAATGATCGCGGCCTGCGCCGCGTTCGGCGCGAACGCGCCGAACGGCGCGGACGAAGGGGCATTGTCGGTCGCCAAGTCAAAGTCCTCATTGCAAGCGGCGCATGCATAGCCGGTTTTGATGAGGACTCCAACGCTCCATAACCGCTGTCGTCCCGGCCTAGTGCGCAAATGCGCACGGGGGCCGGGACCCATAACCACTGGAAGGAGTGGTACCCGAGACGCCCACTCCGAGCCTTCGCCAAATTGTGGCCTGTGGGTATGGGTCCCGGATCTGCGCTTCGCTTCGCTGCGTTTGTCCGGGACGACGGAGAGAGAGGTTTACGCCGCCTTTTTCGCCGTCTTCCGCTGCCTCAGGAATCGCCCGAGCAGCTTGCGCTTGCCCTTGCGCGGGATCAGCTCGATGTCGCTGACGAGTTTTGCGCCGCCCTTGCGGCGCTCCAGCACGATCTTGCGGCTGTGGAAGGCCTCCAGCTCGACACGATGCGCGACGCTGACGATGGTGGCCTTCGGCAGTTCGTCGGTGACCATCTTCATCATCTTGTCCTGGCTCTTCTCGTCGAGCGCCGAGGTCGCCTCATCGAGCACGACGATATCAGGGTTGTGCAATAGCAGCCGCGCGAAGGCGAGGCGCTGTTTCTCGCCGCCGGACAGGGTCTGGTCCCACGGTGCTTCCTCCTCGATCTTCTCCTTGAGATGGTCGAGACCGACCTTGTGCAAGGCCTCGCCGATCTCCTCGACGGTCCAGTCGTCTTCCGCGCCGGGATAGGCGACCGCGCGGCGCAAGGAGCCTGACGGCACATAGGGTCGCTGCGGCAGCATGAACAGCCGCCGGTCGGGATGGAAATTGACGCTGCCGCCACCCCAGGGCCAGAGCCCGGCGATGGCGCGCACCAACGTGCTCTTGCCGGTGCCGGATTCGCCGGCCACCAGCAGCCGCTCGCCAGGCTCGATCACCACCTCTGTCTCGCCGACTACGGCAGTCCCGTCGTCGAGCGTGACGGAGAGATCCTTCAGCTCCAGCATGGCGTCATTGCTGGTCTCGCCGCGCTTGATGCGGCCGAAGCCGTCGCCCTGCTCGGCGCGCTCGAGGCCGTCGAGCGACATCATCAGCGAGGCGATGCGGCGAGCGCAGGCATTCCAGTCGGCGAGCCGCGGATAATTGTCGACCAGCCAGCCGAACGCGCTCTGCACGATGGTGAAAGCGGAAGCCGCCTGCATCACCTGCCCCAGCGTCATGCTGCCGTCGAGGAATTTTGGCGCGCAGAGCAGCAGCGGCACGACCGGCGCAACGAGGCTCGATCCCTGCGACACCAGCGTGGTGCGCATGTGCTGACCCGCGAGCCGCGCCCATTGCCGCAGCACGTTGGTAAAGTTGCGGTCGATGCCGTCGCGCTCTTCCTCCTCGCCACCGAGCAGCGCGATGCTCTCGCCGTTCTCGCGCACGCGCGTCAGCGTGTAGCGGAAATCGGCCTCGGCCTGGTTCTTGTCCTCGGAGACCTGCACGAATTGGCGGCCGATCACCAGGATCGAGCCTGAGGCGATTCCCGCATAAAGCATCGCGGCGATCACCAGGAAGCCGGGAATCGTCACCGTCGATCCCGCAAGCGTGACGGTGAGCGCGCCGCCGATGGTCCAGAGCACGACGATGAAGGTCGCGGCCGACAGCAGCGCGGACGTCACGCCGGCGAGAAAATCAACCGGCGAATCGGTCGCGACGCGCAGATCCTCCGCGATCCGGTACTCCGGATTCTTGTGGTCGCCGCTGACGAGATTGAGCTGGTAATAGCGGCCGTTGCCGAGCCAGCGCGTCAGCACGCTTGCGGTCAGCCAGGCTCGCCAGCGCCGCTGGATGCCCATGCGCGCGAACACCTGCGCCACGCCGAGCACGATGCTGCCGATCGCGAGCGGGAAGAACACCGCGGTGAGATGGAAGACGGTGGACGCCTCGCGCTTCTCGATCGCGTCGAAGATCGCCCGATTCCAGACATTGATGCCGTATTGGAAGCCGACAGTCAGGACGATCAGCACGCCGAGGCCGATGGAGTAGAGCCACGCGAGCCGGTCGCCGTTGCGGCCCCAGAAGCCGCGCGCGCTGATCCAGAAGCGGGTGAGGAGATAGTCCTTGCGGGCCTGCTCGGCCTCTTCGGGCGACAGCTCCGGGTCGGGCTCGACCAGCTCGGGCGGCGGCGGAGCCACTTCCTCGCCGGTCTCGCCGACGATTTCGACTATGGGCGGCTTCTTGCCCGTTTCGCGCTTTCTTGCCGGCTTTTGCATGGCCGGATAACGCAAGAGAAATCAAACGGTTCCCGATGGTTCCCGGTGTTGGCTCATTCGGCGGCGCCGTTGCGGACCCGGCGGCGCCGTGCGAGGCGGTGCAGCACGCGCGACAGCTGATCGATCGCGTAGGGCTTCTGCACGAGCTCGAAATCGATCTTGCCGTCCTGGGACAGCGCTTCGCTGTAGCCGGTGGTCAGCACGACCGGCACGCCGATGCCGCGGTCGCGGACCGCCTGCGCGAGATCGAGCCCGGTCATATCAGGCATCACGATGTCCGAGAAAACGACATCGAAGCGATCGGAATCCATGACCAGCTCGGCGAGTGCATCGGTTGCATTGTCGACCAGCGTGACGCTGTAGCCGAGCTCGGTGAGGCCGTCGGCAGCGAAATTGGCGAGTTCGATATTGTCCTCGACGAGCAGCACCGACATGCCGCTGCCGGCAATGGCCGGGGCCGTGTTCGGTGCCTGCCGCTGCGGCAGCAAATGCGGCGCCACGCGCGGCAAATAGAGCGCGAAGGTGCTGCCGTGGCCCACCTCGCTGGTGACTGTCACCTCGCCGCCGGACTGCCGGGCGAAGCCGAACACCTGCGACAGGCCGAGACCGGTGCCGTGGCCGACCTGCTTGGTGGTGAAGAACGGCTCGAAGATGCGCTCGAGCCGCGCAGCCGGAATGCCGATGCCGGTGTCGCTGACGGCAATGCCGACGAAGCCGTGTTTGCCAGGAAGGTCATGGCTACCTGAAAGATCAGGGTTGCCCGAGACGGGAGCGCGCGTGTCGGCAATGGTCGCCGCGGCCTCGACGTTGAAGACGATCCTGCCCTTGCCGTGCATGGCATCGCGCGCATTGGTCGCCATGTTGATCAATGCCGTCTCGAGCTGGCTTGCATCGGCATTGACGAGGCAAGGCTCGGCCGGCAGCCGCATCGCGATTTCGATCGCGGGTCCGAGCAGCGTCGCGAGCATGTCGTGCAGCGACTGCAGTCGCGCGCCAACGTCGAACACTTCCGGCTTAAGGGTCTGGCGCCGTGCAAAGGCGAGCAACTGCGAGGTCAGCTTGGCGGCACGCCCGACCGCGTCCGCGATGGCGGTGATGTAGCGCTGGCGCCGCTCCTCGCTCAGCTGCGGCCGGTTCAGCAGGTCGACGGAGGCGCGAATCACGGTCAGGAGGTTGTTGAAGTCGTGCGCGACGCCGCCGGTGAGCTGCCCGAGCGCCTCCAGGCGCTGGCTGTGCTTGAGCGCCTCCTCGGCTTCGCGGCGCGCTGCGGCCTCGGCCTGGAGATGCTGGGTGCGCCGGAACGCGAACGCCAGCAGCAGAAACAGCAGCGCGGTGGCGGGAATGCCGAACACCAGGTGCTGGCCCATGGTGGCGAACCAGCGCGCGCGGATCGCCGAGGTCTCCAAGCCCGCGCTGACATAGATCGGGTATTCGGCGATGCGTCGGTAGCCGATGCGCCGCTCGACCTCGTCCGATGGCCAGGCGATGGTGATGAGGCCATGCTCGGGGTGAGCTGCGATGCTGCGGCCGACCGGCCCGTTCGCATCGAGCCTGAGGTCGCGGTCCAGCCGCGGAAGATGCGCCAGCACCACGCCGTCGGTGCGTCCCATGGCGAGGAAGCTGCCGGGATCGGAGCCGATTCTTGCATAAAAGCTCTCGAAATAATCCGGCAGGACGGAGGCCTGGATCACGCCGATGAACCGGCCGTCGTCGGTCTCGCGGCGGCGGCTTACCCCGAAGAAGCGCGCACCCTGATAGGGCTGGCGCGGCGTCAGCGAGGCGCCGATGAACGTGCCGATGGTCTGATCGACATGGGCATAGAAATAGTCGCGGTCCGCAAAACTCTGCTCCGGTGGCGGCGAGGCGAGGCTGTTGACCAGCGACTTTCCGTCCGCATCGAAGATCCAGGCCGATTTGAGCTGCGGCAGCGAATCGGCCAGCCGCTTCAGGCGGCGGTGCAGCGCCGGTTCGCGGGCGCGGATGACGTCGTCGGGAAGGCCGCGCACCACCTCGTTGATCTCGGCGAGGCTGCGGTCGATCGTCTCGAACACCTTGAGGGCGTGCTCATGCGCGACGTCGAGGGTGCGCTCGATCTCGCGGTCGGCGATGTCTTTCGTCGAGGTGTAGGAGATCGAGGCGGCGATCGCGAACAGCGCAATCGGCAGCGCCAGGGACGCAGCCATCATCCACTGCAGCAATCTCAGCGAATTGCGTTGTGCGCCCTGCACGGTCGCTCCGGTCCCACGCCGGAGAGCTTACTTGAATTTCGCGCCGGGAAGAAAGCGGCTTGTGGCGGGAACCAGAGGTTGCAACCCGCCGGCTTGCCCGCACAGGGGCAGAGGCAAAAATCTACTCAAACACGGGCGTGCCGTAGAACGCCCCGGCCGTTCCGGCCGGGGGATCGCAGCATGAATGACGCCTAGATCTGGCGCTCGACCATCTTGAGCTTGAGTTCCGCGATGGCCTCCGCCGGATTGAGGCCCTTCGGGCAGGCCTTGGCGCAGTTCATGATGGTGTGGCAGCGATAGAGGCGGAACGGATCCTCGAGATTGTCGAGTCGCTCGCCGGTGGCCTCGTCCCGCGAATCCGACACCCAGCGGTTGGCCTGGAGCAGCGCGGCGGGACCGAGATAGCGCTCGCTGTTCCACCAATAGCTCGGGCACGAGGTCGAGCAGCAGGCGCAGAGGATGCACTCGTAGAGGCCGTCGAGTTTCTCGCGGTCTTCGTGGCTCTGCTTCCATTCCTTCTGCGGCGTCGGCGAGGTCGTCTTCAGCCACGGCTCGACCGAAGCGTACTGCGCATAGAAATTGGTGAGGTCTGGGATGAGGTCCTTCACGACAGGCTGGTGCGGCAGCGGATTGATCTTCACCGCGCCGTCCTTCACGTCGTGCATCGAGCGGGTGCAGGCCAGCGTGTTCTGGCCGTCGATGTTCATCGCGCAGGAGCCGCAGACGCCCTCGCGGCAGGAGCGGCGGAAGGTCAGCGACGGGTCGATGTTGTTCTTGATCCAGATCAGGCCGTCCAGCACCATCGGCCCGCAATCATGGGTGTCGACGTAATAGGTGTCGACGCTGGGGTTCTTGCCGTCGTCCGGATTCCAGCGATAGACGCGGAATTCGCGAGTTTCAGTCGCGCCCGCGGGCTTCGGCCAGGTCTTGCCGCCGGTGATCTTGGAGTTCTTCGGAAGTGCGAATTCAACCATTTCGATAAAGCTTTCGCTGTTCGCTCAGTACATGCGCGCCGTTCAGTAAACGCGAGCTTTCGGCGGGATGTACTGCACGTCGTTGGTCATGGTGTAGTCGTGAACCGGGCGGTACTCGATCTTGACCTTGCCGGAATCTTCCAGCCAGGCCAGCGTGTGCTTCATCCAGTTCTTGTCGTCGCGCTCGGAGAAGTCCTCGCGGGCATGCGCGCCGCGGCTCTCGGTGCGGTTGGCGGCCGAGTTCATCGTCACCACCGCCTGCGCGATCAGATTGTCGAATTCGAGCGTCTCGATCAGGTCGGAATTCCACACCAGCGAGCGGTCGGACACGGCGATGTCGGTGATGCCGCTGTGGACCTTCTCGATCAGGTTCTGGCCTTCGCTCAGGATGTCGCCGGTGCGGAACACCGCGCAATTGTTCTGCATCACGTGCTGCATGCCTTCGCGCAGCTTCGCGGTCGGCGTGCCGCCGGAGGCGTAGCGGTAGTGGTCGAGCCGGCCGAGCGCGAGGTCGGACGAGTTCGCCGGCAATTCCGGCTGGCTGGCGTTCGGCGTGAGCTTCTCGGCGAGGCGCAGCGCCACGGCGCGGCCGAACACGACGAGATCGATCAGCGAGTTGGAGCCGAGGCGGTTGGCGCCATGCACGGACACGCAGGCCGCCTCGCCGATCGCCATCAGGCCGGGGATGATGGCGTTGTCGTCGCCGTCCTTCTTGGTCAGCACCTCGCCGTGATAGTTCGTCGGGATGCCGCCCATGTTGTAGTGCACGGTCGGCACGATCGGGATCGGCTCGCGCGTCACGTCGACATTGGCGAAGATCTTTGCGGATTCCGAGATGCCCGGCAGGCGTTCGGCCAGCACCGCGGGGTCGAGATGATCGAGATGAAGGAAGATGTGGTCCTTCTTCTTGCCGACGCCGCGGCCTTCGCGAATCTCGATGGTCATTGCGCGCGAGACGACGTCGCGCGAGGCCAGATCCTTGGCGGAGGGCGCATAGCGCTCCATGAAGCGCTCGCCCTCGGAGTTGACGAGATAGCCGCCTTCGCCGCGCGCGCCTTCGGTGACGAGACAGCCCGAGCCGTAGATGCCGGTCGGGTGGAACTGCACGAACTCCATGTCCTGCATCGGCAGGCCGGCCCGCAGCACCATGCCGCCGCCATCGCCGGTGCAGGTGTGCGCCGAGGTGCAGGACGCATAGGCGCGGCCGTAACCGCCGGTCGCCAGAATCACGGACTGGGCGCGGAAGCGGTGCAGCGTGCCGTCGTCAAGCTTGAGCGCGATGACGCCGCGGCAGGTGCCCTGGTCGTCCATGATCAGGTCGATGGCAAAGAACTCGATGAAGAACTCGGCCGCGTGGCGCAGCGACTGGCCGTACATCGTGTGCAGCATGGCGTGGCCGGTGCGGTCGGCGGCGGCGCAGGTGCGCTGCGCCTGGCCCTTGCCGTAGTCCAGCGTCATGCCGCCGAACGGGCGCTGGTAGATCTTGCCGTCTTCGGTGCGTGAGAACGGCACGCCCCAATGCTCGAGCTCGTAGACCGCCTCGGGCGCGTTGCGCACCATGTATTCGATCGCGTCCTGGTCGCCCAGCCAGTCCGACCCCTTCACGGTGTCGTACATGTGCCAGCGCCAGTCGTCCTTGTGCATGTTGCCGAGCGAAGCCGAGATGCCGCCCTGCGCAGCGACCGTATGCGAGCGGGTCGGAAACACCTTTGTGATGCAGGCGGTGCGGAGGCCGGCTTCGCTGCAGCCGACCACGGCGCGTAGGCCCGCGCCGCCGGCGCCGACCACGACGACATCGTAGGTGTGGTCTTCGATCGGATAGGCTTTCCCGTTGGTGGCGGGAGCGCCGTTGGCCTTGCCATTCGTGTCTGCGGCCATGGCTTAGACTCCGGAGGAAAGTTTCAGGATCGCGTAGGTCGAGGCGAGCGCCACGGCGATCGAGAAGAAGTTGTTGAGCATGATCGAGATGAGCTTCAGCTTCTCGTTATGGATGTAGTCCTCGATCACGACCTGCATGCCGATCTTCATGTGCCAGGCGCTGGCGAAGATGAAGAGCAGCAGGATCACCGCGATCGGCAGCGAGCCGAGGATCTGTGCGGCACCGGCCTGGTTGCGGCCGAGCAGCATCATCACGATCACGATCACGGGGATCATCAGCAGTGTCATGGCGACGCCGGTGATGCGCTGGCGCCAGAAATCGGACGTGCCCGAATGCGCCGCGCCGAGATTGCGGACGCGGCCGAGAGGGGTGCGCATGGAGGAGCCCTTCGGAGCGCCGTGAGATTCGTCGAAACTCATCGTCCCCCTCCGATCGCGTAGGCGATGATCCAGACGAGGACCGTGAGCACGATGCCGCCGATCAACGCGCCCCAGGTCAACGCTTCGCGCTCATTGGCCTTGAAGCCGTAGCCGAGGTCCCAGACGAAATGCCGGATGCCGCTGAGCATGTGGTGCATCAGCGCCCAGGTGTAGCCGAACACGATCAGCCGGCCGATGATGCTGCCGGTGAAGGCCTGGACGTGGCTATAGGCGGTGGGGCCGGAGGCAGCCGCAATCAGCCACCAGGCCAGCAGCAGCGTTCCGGCGTAGAGGGCAATTCCGGTGGCGCGATGGACGATGGAAAGCGCCATCGTCAGCGTCCAGCGGTAGACTTGCATGTGGGGCGAGAGCGGTCGTTCGATCCGTGCGGTCATGGGCTTCAATTGCTTTATTGCGGCCCAGCATGGGGCACGCGGGGATCGCGAAAGGTCGGCTCTATTTACGGAGTCGATTTCACCTGCGCAATCACCAAATCGCCATAAATCGAACCCGGGTTCAGCTCTAGGCCCTTGATGTAACAAGGCCAATCGGCGGCTTGGTATACCACGGCCAAGGCGCACCGACTAAAGACAGAACACAAATTCAACTCTTGCGAGAGAGCTGCGGCGCATTGAAATTACTATTGGAACGGCTCTAACTCGCCGCAGGCCGGCGAGGGGTCGAACCGGTCAGTTCATGACGTTCGAACCGGCAGGGATGATCGGCGAGCAATTTCAATTTCCGTCAAGCGCACCGATTTTTCGCGAGACGGGCGGATATGCGCAGTCCGCATCCCACCCCAGACCGGCGATGCGGCGGTCGACCCGACAAATCAGATCGCCTAGAGCATTCCGGGCAGCTGTCCGAGCGATGCATCGGAGAAGTTGCGACCCATCGCCGGGGCAGGTCAGGGGTGATTGCAGGACTTGATATCAAGGAGATCGTCGAGCTCGCGCTGTTGCTGATCGCAACCGGCGCGCTCTCCGGATTCTTGGCCGGCGTGTTCGGCATCGGCGGCGGCGCGATTCTGGTGCCGGTGTTCTACGAGTGCTTCCGCATCGCCGGTGTGCCGCTGGAGGTGCGCATGCCGCTCTGCATCGGCACCTCGCTCGCCGTCATCATTCCGACCTCGATCCGTTCGTTCCAGGCGCACTACAAGCGCGGTGCCGTCGATATTGCGATCCTTCGGGTCTGGTGGCTGCCGATCGTGATCGGCGTCGTCTCGGGGAGCGTCGTCGCGCGCTACGCGCCGGAGCGGCTGTTCAAGATCGTGTTCGTCGCCGTCGCCTGGTCGGCCGCGGTACGGCTGATCTTCGCGCGCGAAAGCTGGAAGCTCGGCGATGACTTGCCGAAGGGCCCGCTGATGCGCCTCTACGGCTTCTGCGTTGGTATCCTCTCGACATTGATGGGCGTCGGTGGCGGCTTGTTCTCGAACCTGCTGATGACCTTCTACGGCCGCCCGATCCATCAGGCCGTCGCGACCTCGTCGGCGCTCGCCGTGTTGATCTCGATCCCCGGCGCGCTTGGTTACATCTACGCCGGCTGGCCGGCGGCGGCGAGCTATCCAGCCGTCGCAGCGTTGCAGGTCCCGTTCGCGCTCGGCTACGTCTCCCTGATCGGCGCCGTGCTGGTGATGCCGATGAGCCTCGTCACCGCGCCGCTCGGCGTGAGAGCCGCGCACGCGATGTCGAAGCGGACGCTGGAGGTGGCGTTCGGATGTTATCTGTTTATCGTCGGCAGCAGGTTTGTGATGAGTCTGGTGGGCGGGCAGTGAGCGTCTTGGGGCGCATACGCGCTACGCGCTCAGTGTCATTCCCCGCGAAGGCGGGGAATCCAGTATTCCAGAGACGATAGTGATTGAATCGAGAAGCCGCGGCGTACTGGATGCCCCGCCTTCGCGGGGCATGACGGCGAGGGCACGACGGCGAAGGTATGGCGCGACTTTGCCTGAAGTCTGCGCCCCTATTTCTTTGCGTAAAGATCCTTGTACGTGTCCCGCAGCACGTTCTTCTGCACCTTGCCCATGGTGTTGCGCGGCAGCTCGTCGACGACGAAGACGCGTTTGGGCATCTTGAACTTTGCCAGCCGGCCGTCGAGCGCCTTCAGCACCGCGGCCTCGGTCACATCGGCGCCCTTGTTGCAGACCAGCACCGCCGTGACGCCCTCGCCGAAATCGGCGTGCGGCACGCCGATCACGGCGGATTCGATCACGCCGGGCATGGCGTCGATCTCGCTCTCGATCTCCTTCGGGTAGACGTTGAAGCCGCCGGAGATGACGAGATCCTTGCCGCGGCCGAGAATGTGGACGTAACCCTTGGCGTCGATCTTGCCGAGATCGCCGGTGATGAAGAAGCCGTCGTCGCGGAATTCCGCCTTGGTCTTTTCCGGCATGCGCCAATAGCCCTTGAACACGTTGGGGCCCTTGACCTCGATCATGCCGATTTCGTCGCGCGGCAGTTCCTTGGCCGTTTCAGGGTCTGTGACGCGCACGGAGACGCCGGGAAGGGGAAAACCGACTGCGCCGGGCACGCGCTCGCCGTCATAGGGGTTCGAGGTGTTCATGTTGGTCTCGGTCATGCCGTAGCGCTCGAGCACGGCATGCCCGGTGCGCGCCGACCATTCGCGATGGGTTTCGGCGAGCAGCGGGGCGGAGCCCGAGATGAACAGCCGCATGTGTTTCGTGGTTTCGCGCGACAGCGCAGCGTTCTGGAGCAGACGGGTATAGAAGGTCGGCACGCCCATCAGCACCGTGGCACGCGCCATCAGCTTGATGATCAGATCCGGGTCGAGCTTCGGCAGGAAGATCATCGACGCCCGCGAAAACAGCGTCACGTTGGTCGCCACGAACAGGCCGTGGGTATGGTAGATCGGCAGCGCGTGGATCAGCACGTCCTTGTCGGTGAAGCGCCAGAAGCCGACCAGCGAGAGCGAGTTCGACGCCAGATTGTCGTGGGTCAACATCGCGCCCTTGGAGCGGCCGGTGGTGCCGGACGTGTAGAGGATCGCGGCGAGATCGTCGTTTGCGCGCGACACGGTGGTGAATTCGCTGCTGGCCTTGTCGGCGGCGTCCGTCAGCGAGCCCTTGCCGTCCGGCCCGAGCGTCTCGATTTTCGCTTTCACCTTGGCGGCGATGGGGCCGAGGCCCTCCGCCTTGGCGGGATCGCACACCACCAGCGAGGGCTCGGCATCGCCGATGAAATAGTCGAGCTCGTTCAGCGTATAGGCGGTGTTGAGCGGCAGGTAGACCGCGCCGGCCCGCACGGTGGCCAGGTACAGCACGATATTGGCCACGGATTTCTCGACCTGAACCGCAACGCGGTCGCCGGGCTTCACGCCGCGCGCGACCAGCACATTGGCCATTTGCCCGGCCCGGGCGATCAGGTCGCCATAGCTGATGCGGACGCCGTCATGCGTCTCGATCGCGAGGCGCTTCGGATCGTCCAGGCCGTCGAACAGGCGGGAAAACAAATTGGCGTTGGCAGCTTGGTTCATGCAAGATTTCCTCGACCGCAAGGCTTGACCACAAGGCTCGTCAGACAAGGCCGGTCAAAACCGAGGGCTGGATTAGCAAAAACCGCCCCGATGAAGCAACGGAGACAGTTTGCATGACCAAAAACGGGAAACGTGTGGCCTGGGTGACGGGCGGCGGCAGCGGGATCGGGGAGGCCGGCGCCGAGGCGCTCGCGGCCGACGGCTGGACGGTGGTGATCTCGGGCCGGCGCAAGGACGCCCTGGATACCGTGGTGGCGAAGATCACCAAGGCGGGCGGGGCCGCCGAGGCCATCGCGCTGGACGTGTCGGTCGCCGCCGCGGCCCAGAAGGCGGCCGATCAAATCGTTGCGAAGCACGGCCGGATCGACCTGCTGGTGAACAATGCCGGCATCAATGTCCCCAAGCGCAGCTGGAAGGACATGGAGCTGGAGGGCTGGGACCAGCTGGTCCAGGTCAATCTCAACGGCGTGCTCTATTGCATGCACGCGGTGCTGCCGACGATGCGCAAGCAGCAGGACGGCTCCATCATCAACGTCTCGTCCTGGGCCGGCCGCCACGTCTCGAAAATGCCGGGCCCGGCCTACACCACGACAAAGCATGCGGTGCTGGCGCTGACCCATTCTTTCAACATGGACGAATGCGTCAACGGCTTGCGCGCCTCCTGCCTGATGCCGGGCGAGGTGGCGACCCCGATCCTGAAGCTGCGTCCGGTGGTGCCGAGCGAGGAGGAGCAGGCCAGGATGCTGCAATCCGAAGATCTCGGCCGCACCATCGCGTTCATCGCGAGCATGCCGGCGCGGGTGTGCATCAACGAACTGCTGATCAGCCCGACGCATAATCGAGGGTTTATTCAAACGCCGCACAACAGGGATTGAGAGGTCACTTGTCGTCCTGGCCTAGTGCGCAATTGCGCACGGGGGCCGGGACCCATAACCACAGGACGTGGTTTGGCGAAGACACGTGGTTACCTGTCTCGCGCTACAACTGCTTATCGGGAGTATGGGTCCCGGCCTTCGCCGGGACGACAATTGAGTTTGTAGCGCTCACCACACGGATGCGCCGCCCTATAGTTTCACGCATCACAAAGAAGTTTAATCCGAAACCGCTTCGCAAACCCTCCCGTAATTCGAGCCAACGACGTCGCTGCAGCTTCACGCTCACAGGTCGCAGCCACCGTTGTTGCCCAACTCGAATGCCGGCAACCGCCGGTCACCATCCAATCGGGAGACCCTCCATGTCGAAGCGTATTGCCTATCTTACCGCTGCAGCCTTCAGCGCGCTGGCCATCACCGCGACCGTCGTCGCGCCCGTCCGCGCAGAGGAAAAGACCGTCATGGTCGGCGGCGCCGCGATGTTCCCGTCCAAGAACATTGTCCAGAACGCCGTCAATTCGAAGGACCACACCACGCTGGTTGCGGCGGTGAAGGCGGCCGGCCTGGTGCCGACGCTGGAAGGCAAGGGCCCGTTCACGGTGTTCGCGCCGACCAACGCCGCCTTCGGCAAGCTGCCCGCCGGCACCGTCGACACCCTGGTCAAGCCCGAGAGCAAGGCGACCTTGACGAAGATTCTCACCTACCATGTGGTCGCCGGCAAGCTCGAGGCGTCCGACCTCACCGACGGCAAGAAACTCAAGACGGTCGAAGGCGAAGAGCTGACCGTCAAGAAGTCCGGCAGCTCGGTCATGATCGTTGATGCCAAGGGCGGGTCTTCCACCGTCACCATCCCCAACGTCAACCAGTCCAACGGCGTGATCCACGTCGTCGACACCGTGCTGATGCCGGCGACGTAAGGCCGCGCGGCCCGGCTTCATCCCCGAACCGGATGCGACGAAATGGCGAGCCGGGGGTCCCCGGCTCGCTTTATTGTGACCACGATAGCCCGCCGGTATCGATTCGATGCCGGACAGGGCGTAACGAAAGCGGACGCATCGGCGTATAATTGCCGTCAGACGATGTTCAGGACGGAACCAACATGTCGAGCCTTACTGTGACCGACGAGCAGGTCGGCTCCACCCCGGCCAAAGTGATCCAGCCGGCCTGGGTGCGGGTCATGCACTGGATCAACGCCCTCGCCATGATCCTGATGATCCTGTCGGGCTGGCAGATCTACAACGCCTCGCCGCTGTTCGGTTTCAGCTTTCCTCGCGACTACACGCTGGGCGGCTGGCTCGGCGGCGGCCTGCTTTGGCACTTTGCGGCGATGTGGCTCGTGATGATCAACGGCCTCGCCTATCTCGTCACTGGGCTTGCCACCGGCCGCTTCCGCAAGAAGCTGCTACCGATCACCCCGTCCGGCGTGCTTCACGATGTCAGGGCTGCCCTGACCTTCAAGCTCGGCCATGCCGATCTCACCGTCTACAATTACGTCCAGCGCGTGCTCTATGCCGGCATCATATTGATCGGCGTGATCATCGTGCTGTCGGGCCTTGGGATGTGGAAACCGGTGCAATTGCACTGGCTCGTAAGCCTGTTCGGCGACTATCCGACCGCGCGCTACATCCATTTCTTCTGCATGGCCGCGATCTGCGCGTTCCTCGTCATTCACGTTTTACTCGCGCTGCTGGTGCCGAAGAGCCTGCGCGCGATGATCATCGGCCGCTAGAGCGGAGAGAGAGTCATGGCGAAGCGCTCATTCCTGATCCCCGGCGTCGACAAGCGGCTGCTGATCAAGGACTCCATCAAGACGATGCCAGAGGTCAGCCGCCGCCGCTTCATCGCGGGCGGCGCCAGCTTAGGGGCGCTGACGCTGCTCACCGGCTGCGACGTGATCGACTCGTCCTCCGCCGAGGAGATGCTGAAGTCGGTTTCGAAATTCAACGATGCCGTGCAGGCCTTCATCTTCAATCCCGACGCACTGGCCCCGACTTTCCCGGAAAGCGCGATCACAAAACCGTTTCCGTTCAACGCCTATTACGATCTCGACGACGCGCCGGATGTCGACGGTGCCGACTGGAAGCTCGAAGTCCGCGGTCTCGTCGACAACAAGAAGTCGTGGACGCTTCCGGAATTGTACAAGCTCCCGCAGGTCACGCAGATCACGCGTCACATCTGCGTCGAGGGCTGGAGCGCGATCGGCAGCTGGACCGGCACGCCCATGCGCGACTTCCTCAAGCTGATCGGCGCCGACACCCGCGCCAAGTACGTCTGGTTCCAGTGCGCTGACAAGGATGGCTACAATTCACCGCTCGACATGCGCACCGCGCTGCATCCGCAGACCCAGATGACGTTCAAATATGCGAACGAGATCCTGCCGCGCGCCTACGGCTTTCCGATGAAGATCCGCGTGCCGACCAAGCTCGGCTTCAAGAACCCGAAATACGTGGTGTCGATGGAAGTCACCAACGACTACAAGGGCGGCTATTGGGAAGACCAGGGGTACAATTCGTTCAGCGGGAGCTAGTTGTGCGGAGTTAACCTGATTGTCGTCCCGGCGAAAGCCGGGACCCATAACCACAGGGAGACGTTTGGCGAGGACTCGTAGTGAAGCGTCTTCCTAGTGTACTCTTGCCTGCATCCATCGATAGATCACGCGGTGTGGTCCCGGCCTTCGCCGGGACGACACTTGTTATGAGGCCGGCCCCACCTTCCGCTGACACAGCGCCGCGACCGCCCCCAGCGCCAGCAGCGCCGCCGAGACGTTCAGCGCGTAACTCAAGCTCCCCAGCGCGTCCGTGATCGCGCCGACCACGATCGGGCCCAGCGTCTGGCCGACGCCGAACGAGATCGTCATCGCCGCGATCGCCGTCGGCCACACCTCCGGCGGATAGTTGAAGCGCACAAAGGCGGTGGTCGAGCCGACCACGGCGAAGAACGCGACGCCGAACACCACGGCCGAGACCGCGAGCCATGCCGGGGAATGCCCGAGCATCGGCAGGGCGGCGCCGAGCGCGTTGGTGCCGAGGATGATGGCGGTGGCCAGTCCGCCGCGATCGAGCGCGAGCACGCGGCGCCAGGCCCACGGAGTGACGAAGGCGCTTAAGCCAATCAGGCTCCAGAACGCGGCCTGCGCCGCGGCCCCGCCGCCGCCGTCGCGCACATAGGCGATCATGAAGGTCATGTAGGCGATGTAGCCCGCGCCGAAGAGGAAGTAGCCGGCGAGATAGATCAGCACCGGAAGAATCGCGAAGGCGCCGTGGCTGCCTTGCGAGAACCGCGCTCCACTCTCGATGCGGACCAGGAACAGCGGCACGGTCATCACGACGGACAGCAGGGTCATCGCCCACCACACCACCCACCACGAGCCCGGCCCGAAATATTGCAGCGTGAACGGGGCGATCAGGCCGGAGGAGAGAATGCCGATGCCGGGTCCGGCATAGAACAGGCTGAGAAGGAAATTGGCCCGCTCCGGGCGCGACTGCGCGATCGAAGCGGCCAGCGCGCCACCGGCGACGAAGCCGGCCGCTGCGCCAACGCCCAGCACGAGACGGGCCAGGCTCAGCGCAACGAAATTGCCGGTCAGCGCGCAGGTCGCGAGCGCGGCGACGCAGGCCAGGGTTCCGCCACGGATCGCGGCCGACCAGCCGACCCGTTCGATCAACCGGGATGCGACCAGGGCGCCGACGAGGTAGCCGACCGCGTTGATGGTGTTCATGAAACCAGCCGCCGAGTAGGACCAGCCAAGGTCTTCCCGCATGTCGGGCAGCACCAGCGAATAGGCGAAGCGGCCGATACCGAGCCCGACCGTCGCGGCTAGCGACAGGGTCAGGATCAGCCGCGCGGGGTGGGCGGGCGGGTAGCGGTCAGGTGCGTGCAAGGGGTACTCCGGCATGCGCAGTGTGGCAGGCCCTGCCCGCCTTGCACAGAACCGAAGCGGCAATGGTGTCTTGCCAAGCACGCAACGCCGCTCTAGCAATCCGGCCGAATTCACGAGATGCCGCCATGCCCGGCCTTGTGCCGGGCATCCACGTTCTTTCGCACCGAGGCAAGACGTGGATGGCCGGATCAAGCCCGGCGATGACGAAACGGAGGAAGACCATGGCGACCCACAAACTGCTGCTGCTTCCCGGCGACGGTATCGGCCCCGAGGTGATGGGCGAGGTGAAGCGGCTGATCGACTGGCTCAATTCGGCGGGGATCGTCAAGTTCGAGACCGACACCGGCCTCGTCGGCGGCTCCGCCTATGATGCGCACAAGGTGTCGATCTCGGAGGGGGACATGGCCAAGGCCAAGGACGCCGACGCGATCATCTTTGGCGCGGTCGGCGGTCCCAAGTGGGACGCGGTGCCCTACGAGGTGCGCCCCGAAGCCGGCCTGCTGCGCCTGCGCAAGGATCTCGGTCTGTTCGCCAACCTGCGTCCCGCCGTGTGCTACCCGGCGCTCGCGGATGCCTCGAGCCTCAAGCGCGAGGCCGTCGAGGGCCTCGACATCATGATCGTGCGCGAGCTCACCGGCGGCGTCTATTTCGGCGAGCCCAAGACCATCACCGATCTCGGCAACGGCCAGAAGCGCGCCATCGATACTCAGGCCTACGACACCTATGAGATCGAGCGCATCGGCCGCGTCGCCTTCGAGCTTGCCAGGAAGCGCAAGAACAAGGTGACGTCGATGGAGAAGCGCAACGTCATGAAGTCGGGCGTGCTCTGGAACGAGGTCATGACCCAGGTCCACAAGCGCGAATATCCCGATGTCACGCTCGAGCACCAGCTCGCCGATTCCGGCGGCATGATGCTGGTGAAGGCGCCGAAGCAGTTCGACGTCATCGTCACCGACAATCTGTTCGGCGACATGCTGTCCGACATCGCGGCGATGCTGACCGGATCGCTCGGCATGCTGCCCTCGGCCTCGCTCGGCGAGGTCGACGTCAAGAGCAAGAAGCGCAAGGCGCTGTACGAACCCGTGCACGGCTCGGCGCCTGATATCGCTGGCCAGGGCCTCGCCAATCCGATCGCGATGATCTCGTCTTTCGGCATGGCGCTGCGTTACTCCTTCGACATGGGCGATCTCGCCGACAAGGTCGACGCCGCGATCGCCGCGGTGCTGGCCAGCGGCCTGCGCACCGCCGACATCAAGTCGGAAGGCACCATTGCCGCCTCGACCACGCAGATGGGCGAAGCGATCTTGAAGGAATTGCAGAAGCTGCACGCGTAGAGCCGTAGCCCGGATGGAGCGAAGCGAAATCCGGGGTTCTTGCCGCGCGTCGAAAATCCCGGATTTCGCTTCGCTCCATCCGGGCTACATCACAAACAAAAATGGCCGGGCGCGAGCCCGGCCATTTTGATTCGGTCGATATGTCCGCTTCAGTACAGCGGGAAATTCTGCGGATAGCCGCCAACATCCTGCGGCGTGCTCAGCGGCTGGCGATCGATCGGGCGGTTGAGGTTTTCGCGCGCGAAGGTCGGATAGCCCACCGCCGGCGGGAAGGCGTAGTCCGAGAACTTGCGGTCGCCCGGATTGACCTCGGTGCCGCCGTCGAGCCAGGAGCGCTTGCTCACATAGATGCGGGTGCGGCCCTGCTGATAGGTCGCGTTGGGGCCGCTCGGGCCGTAATAGGGACGGCCGTTGTCATAGCGCTGCTTCTTGGTGTCGGCCGAGGCGGGTGTCGCGAAGGCTGAGGACATGGCAATCACGGCGCCGGCCGCAAGCCACATCGCCAGTTTGTTCGCGGCAGAGAAATTCGAGCTCATCACGTCCCCTTCAGGCGGCAAGCCGCCAATCAATTTCGCCGTCATACTAACCCGGCCGGGGCGGCTGCAACTAGGTCTATTGGGTCACACCAGCGCTGAATAATCGTGCGCGCCGGCAAAAGTTGCATGGATACAGCCACTTGAGCTTGATGCCGTCAAAGCGTGCCGCGCAATTGCGCGTTGGCGGCGCCGAGCAGCCAGTCCGACGAGCCCGGCGGCGCGCAGGGACGGCGCTTCAGCTCCGCATGGGCGAACAATTCGGCCAGCCTCGGCTCGTTGCCCGAGGTCAGCAGCGTCAGCCGGTTCAGCGTGCAGGCGATCGCCGCGCGCCGGGCGGGCAGGCTGTCGCCCTGGCAGGAGAAGCCGGAGATCTGGAGCGCCGGCTCCTCGCTGCGCTTGAGGTAGCCGAGGCAAGCCCGCGCGCCCTCCGCCATGCCGGTCGGCTGGAATAGGGCGACGGGGCCGAATTTCGTGTCGATCAGGCCGGCTTGCTCCAGCGGGGTCGTGGTGCCCAGTCCCATCCGGACCGCGAGGTCCATCGTTGCCGGGCGCGCGACGTCAAATTCGCCGCCCTCCCGGTAAATTTCGAACTCGGCCACGGCCTTGTCCCCCTCGCTGGCCCAGCGCATCACGTCCCTGCGGCCGCCTTCGGGGTGCCTGAAGATGGCGTAAGAGGCTGTTTTTTCTGCCGAATCCAGGCGGCTGAGGGCGAAGGCCGGAGGCGAGCGGTCGGCCACGGCCCAACCGGGCTTCAGCACTGGCTCATCGTCGTCGCGCAAGGTTGGCAGCTGGCCGAGTGCCGCAAGCCCGAGGATGGCAAACAGCACCAAAGCCCCCACATAGGCGAACAGGCGCGCCAGCGTGCCGACGACCTCGTCGGCGAAGGCAGCAAGCGCCAGATGGATCTGGGTGGGGTTTGCGGCCGTGCTGGCCTCGGGCGACTGCATCCACGGCCTTCGGGCATGGTCCAACGTTGTCTTGAGGCCGGTTCTCGCATAGAAGCGCTGCTCTTCCTGTTTAAGCCTCAGCTTCAGGAAAGAGCTTTTTCGTCGGAGAGTGAACGATGGGTTACAAAGTCGCAGTCGTCGGCGCGACCGGCAATGTCGGACGGGAAATGCTCAACATTTTGGATGAGCGCAAATTCCCCGCGGACGAGGTGGTGGCCCTGGCGTCACGCCGCAGCATGGGCGTCGAAGTCTCCTACGGCGACCGCACGCTGAAGGTCAAAGCGCTCGAGCATTACGACTTCTCCGACGTCGACATCTGCCTGATGTCGGCGGGGGGCGAGGTGTCGAAGGAATGGTCGCCGAAGATCGGCGCCGCCGGCACGGTCGTGATCGACAATTCCTCGGCCTGGCGCATGGACCCGGACGTGCCGTTGATCGTGCCGGAAGTGAATGCGGACGCGACCGCGGGCTTCAAGAAGAAGAACATCATCGCCAACCCGAACTGCTCGACCGCGCAGCTCGTGGTCGCGCTGAAGCCTTTGCACGACAAGGCCACGATCAAGCGCGTCGTGGTCTCGACCTATCAATCGGTATCGGGCGCGGGCAAGGATGCGATGGACGAACTGTTCTCGCAGACCAAGGCCGTCTACACCAACCAGGAGCTGGTCAATAAGAAGTTTCCCACGCGTATCGCCTTCAACGTCATCCCCCAGATCGACGTCTTCATGGAGGACGGCTACACCAAGGAAGAGTGGAAGATGATGGCGGAGACCAAGAAGATTCTTGATCCCAAGATCAAGCTCTCCGCGACCTGCGTCCGCGTGCCAGTCTTCGTCGGCCATTCCGAGGCCGTCAACATCGAGTTCGAGAATCCGATCAGCGCGGACGAAGCGCGCGACATCCTGCGCAAGGCGCCGGGCTGTCTCGTCATCGACAAGCATGAGCCCGGCGGCTACGCCACGCCGTATGAAGCCGCCGGCGAGGACGCCACCTATATCAGCCGCATCCGCGAGGACGCGACGGTGGAGAATGGTCTCGTGCTGTGGTGCGTGTCGGACAATCTACGCAAGGGCGCCGCGCTCAACGCGATCCAGATCGCGGAAGTCCTGATCAACCGCAAGCTGATCAGCGCGAAGAAGAAGGCGGCGTAAGCGCGGGATCTCGTAGGGTGGGCAAAGGCGCAAAGCGCCGTGCCCACCATCTATCCGCAGTTGCTATAGAAGTCGTGGGCACACTTCCCCCTTCGCTCCTCGAGCTACGGCGGACAAGTCGCTTTGCCGACCCTACGGCACCGCGTCCGGGACAACAGCGCAGCTCTTAAGCCACGCTCTCCAGAAACGCCTCTTCCGCCGCGTGGACGGCATCAGGCGTGCCGACATGCATCCAGACGCCATCGAGGCGGAGGCCGTACAGCCGCTCCTGCTCGTTGGCGCGATCAAACATCTTTGTCAGCGAAAACTCGCCGCTCGGGGCATCGGCGAAGATCGACGGCGACAGAATCGCCGCGCCGGCATAGACGAACGGAACGACTTCTTTTTCCTTGCGCTTGCGCAGGGCGCCGTCCGCTAGCATGCCGTAATCGCCGCGACCGCTGTAGCCGATGCTGGTCGCCGTCGGCGCCATCAGCAGCAAAATGTCCATCCGCGCGGGATCGAAGTTTTCGGCGAGCCGCGTCAGGTTCGAGCGCACGCCGTCGATCCACAGCGTGTCGGAATTGACGTGAAAGAACGGTGCGTCCCCGAGCAGCGGCAGTGCCTTGACCACGCCGCCGCCGGTGCCGAGCACCTGATCGCGCTCGTCCGAGATGATCACGCGCGGATGCTGGCGGGATGCGGTGTGATCGATGATCTGGTCCGGCAGATAGTGCACGTTGACCACCGCTTCGCTCACGCCGGCCTGGCCGAGCTTGTCGAGCACGTGGTCGAGCAGCGGCTGGCCGGCCACCGGAACCATCGGTTTCGGCATCTTGTCCGTCAACGGACGCATACGCAGGCCGAACCCCGCGGCGAGCACCATGGCTTTGGTCGGTTTGACGGACATCCTTCGCTTTCTCAGACCTACTGATTTCGCGTCCGCAGCAATCCTAACACGAGGTTCGACTGACCGCACCGCGTCTTAACCGCCTTAACCACCTGCCGTGACGCTTGTACGACGGTGTTGCCGTTACGCCCCGATGGATGTGGAACGCGCCTTTTTCTTCTTGTCGCCGAGCTTGAGAAAGTTGACGCCGATCTGGTCGCCATTGACCCAGGCGAGCTCGCAGCGTCGGTACGCAAGTCCGGTGGACGACAGCAGCAGAAAAAACTCCTTCAGATGCAGACCTTCGACCGAGCCGTCGATGGTCAGCTTGGCGCCGCTGTCGGAGACGTCCTCCATGGTGCAGTCGCGCCGCCAGGTGCCGTCGATACCCATCATCTGGGCCGCGATCCCGCGCTCGAAAACAACCCGGCTGTTGCCGCGCTGGTCCGTCTTCACCGCCATCTGCCCTGCTCCAGCCCCGTAATCATCCGGCTGCTCCGCCGCCAGATTACCGGTGTCTTGGCTAACAGCCGGTAAATCGGGCCCCGAATCGGCCTTTTCCGCCTGCACTAGCCTTTTCAGCCTTGGGCCCGCCCTTGGGGCGGTGGGACGTTGGCGAGATACCAGTCGCGCAGATGAGCGAGCGCGGGATGCGCCAGGGAGCGCTGGAGATAGGTCCAGATCCGCGGCTGATGACGCAGATAATGCGGCTTGCCGTCGCGGCGGTTGAGGCGGGCGAAGGTGCCGAGCAGGCGCGTATTCCGCTGCGCCGACATGATGGCGTAGAGCTCGGCGAAGCCGGCCGCGTCGAAGCTCGCGTCGCTCGCGCGTCGCGCCTTGATGTAGCGCGACAGCAGCGTCAGCTCGATCGCCTCGGGCACGTCGATGCGGGCGTCCTGGAGCAGCGACACCACGTCGTAGGATTGCGGTCCCAGCACGGTGTCCTGGAAATCGATCACGCCGACGCGTTCGATGCCGGTGCGATTCCCGAGCCAGATCAGGTTCGGCGAGTGATAGTCGCGGATGATCCACGTCTTCGGCGAGGCCTGTGGCTTCTGCAGCAACTCGCGCCACATCGCGAAAAATTCTGCGTGCTTCCCGTCGTCCAGCGGCGCGTTGCGATCGGGCAGGTACCATTCCGGCATCAGCCCGATTTCGATCAGCAGCGCCTCGGTATCGAAGACGGGAATGGCGTAGGTCTGCCCCCCCAGCGGCAGCGTTTCCGGCAGCGTCTTTCCGTGCAGCACGGCCAGCAAATCGGTTGCGGCTTCGTAGCGTTCGGCGATCGGGCGCGGCGGATCGCCCTCGATCACGCCTTCGCTGCCGAAGTCTTCGCTGATCAGGAATCCGTGGTCTAGGTCGGAATGATGGATCGCGGGCGCGGAGATTCCTTGCGCGCGCAGGCCCTCGTCGATGGCGACGAAGGGTCTGATGTTTTCGGCGAGATGCACCGCGGCGCTGTAGGATTTTCCGTTGTACATCGCAGCGCCATCCGGGCGCTGCGGAGAATTCATGAGGATGACGATCTCGTCGTCGCGCAGCAGCCGCGCATAGGAGCGGGTCGAGGCGTCGCCCGCCATGCGTTTGCGCGTTGCCACCATGTAGCCGGATGCATCGAGGAATTCGCGCAGCGCCTTCAGCCGCGCGACGGTGGCGGCAGCCTTGCCATGGCCGGTGATGTCGGCGGCGCGTGCATTCGAGCCCAGCGCCGGCCGGTGCGTCAGCGCGATGTCGATGCGGTCTTGAGGCATCGCCGACGGTGCGCGCTCCGGCCATTCGATCAGGACGAGGGTTGCGTCCGGCAGCGGCGACAGCCCGATCTCCTCGAGCTCGCTCTCGTCCTCGACGCGATAGAGGTCGGCATGCATCACCGGGAATGGCGGCAGCTCGTAGCCCTGCACCAGCGTGAAGGTTGGGCTCGGCACTTCCAGTGCTTCATCGCCGGCGAGGTAGCGGATCATGGCCCGCGCCGCCGCGGTCTTGCCGGCCCCGAGATCGCCGGTGAGGGTGATGACATCGCCGGGGCCGACCAGCAGCGCGAGGTCGGCCATCAGTTGCGCAGTGGCAGTCTCGTTGTGGAGCGCGACGGAGAATGTGGTTGGCGCAGTCATTCGGCGGCGTCGCGATGCGCCGCCTGGTCGGTCGGGAAGTCACAGATCACGACCGTGCCCCTACCCACGATCGAATCGACCCGGATATTGCCGCCATGCAGCTCGACGAAGGAGCGCACCAGCGACAGACCGAGCCCGGCGCCGCGATGACGCGAGCCCTGCGAGCGGCTCTCGAACCAGTTGAACACCTTGTCCTTCATGTCGGCAGGTATTCCAGGCCCGGAATCTGTCACAGTGAAGACCACACTGCGTTCGGTGCGGCGGGCGCTGATGCCGACGGTGGAATCCGGTGGAGAAAACCCGACGGCGTTGGCAAGGAGGTTATAGAGCACCTGCACCACGCGCTTCTCGTCGCCGGTGAAGCTGCCGACATCGGGCGCGATCTCGACCTTGAGGCGGATGCGGTCGGTGGCGAGCCGGTCCTGGAGACCTTCGGCGGCGAGCTCGATGGTCTTGCTGACGTCGACCGGGCCGAGTTCTAGCTTCATGGCGCCGGCGTCGATGGTGGCGAGATCCAGGATGTTGTTGGTCAACGCCAGCAGCGCATTGGTCGATTTGGTGACGTAGTCGAGATATTCGGCCTGTTTCGGCGTCAGCGGCCCGGTCGAAGGATCGCTGAGGAAATGCGCGAAGCCGATGATGGTGGTGAGCGGCGAGCGCAGCTCGTAGGAAACGTGGTGGACGAAATCCACCTTCATCTGGTCGGCGGCCTCCAGCGCCTCGTTGCGCTCGCGCAGCGCGCGCTCGACGTTCTCGGTATCGGTGATGTCCTGGAACGTCAGCATCGTCGCGCCGTCGTGCAGGGGCCGGATCATGCCGTCGAGCACGCTGCCGTCCTTGCGCTCGAGCTTCAGCGGAACGTCGGCGCGGCTCTCGATCGAGGTGACGGCCTCGCGGATCTGCCGCCAGACGATCGCGTCGTCGAACAGCTGATGGCACCAGCCCTCGACCGTCTGGATGTGCGGCTCGTCGCGCATGGCGTCAGCGGACAGCTTCCACATCCGGACGAAGGCCGGGTTGAACAGCTGCGCCTTGCCGTTGCTGCCGAACACCGCAACGCCCTCGGCGAGGCTGTCCAGCGTCTCGCGCTGGACCCGGATCATGCCGTCGAAGCGACGAGCGAGCTCAAGGCTCTCGGTGACGTCGTCGAACAGATAAGTGACGCCGCCTTCGGGATTCGGCGTGGTGACGACGGAGAGCGCACGGCCGTCGGGCAGGTACCAGGTGTCCTTGGCAGCCTCGACCGCGCGATAGGCCTCGTGCAGCTTGGCCTTCCAGGCGCGGAAGTCCGGCTGTTCCGGCAATTTGCGCGAGGAACGGAGCTTGTCGAGCACGCTGGAATCATCAGGGTTGGCGTCGAGAAAGGTGCGGTCGAGGTCCCACAGCTGGCGGTAGGAATCGTTGTAGAAGGCAAGCCGGCGCTGGCCGTCGAACACGGCAACGCCGGAGGAGAGCTGGTCGAGCGTGCGGCGATGCGCCTCCGCCATCCGCACCAGCGCCGAGCTCAAGGCATCCGCCTCGCTGGCATCGATGGCAACGCCGACATTGCCGCCGCCGACATTGACGGCGCGCACGTCATAGATGCGCCGCTCGCCGCCGATCACGATCGGCAGCCGCGAGGTGAAATTGGCCGCTTCCTTCAGCCCCCGCTCCATCGCGGTCCGGTCGGCGCTGTCGAGCAGCTCGAGCTTGCGCTCCTGGGCGTCGGTGATGCTGGCCGCCTCGGTCGCACGGACATAGGCGGGGTTGGCGTAAGCCAGCGCGCCGTTCTCGCCCTTGGCCCAGATCGGCCAGGGTGCGGCGGTCGCGAAGCCGCGCAGCATCTCCGTCTCGTCGGAAAGCGCCTTGTAACGCAGATTGGTCTCAGCGAGATCGCGGCGGAGCCCTGAGAGCTCGCGAATTCTGACGATGGCCTGGCCACCGATGGCGCGGCCGATGGCCTCCAGCGTGTGACCATGCGCGGTGGTGAGTGTCAGCTGGAACCCGTCGCCACGGTCGCGCAACGCGTCGACAGCGTGATCCATCTGGAGCGCCGGTTCCGGCGGCAGCCAGGTTCCAAACGCGAGCACGCGCTGTGGAGAGGAGTCGCGCGGCAGCACCAAGGAGATGTCACCGGAGATCTGCGCGCGATTGTCGCCGGCCGGCCAGGAGATCAGGATCTGCGGCTCGGCGAAGAGTAGTGCGCCGAAGCGGTCGGCCTGGAGCTGGAGTTCCCCGATCCGGGCGCGCAGCCGCGCCTCGTTCTTCGCCGTGCGCACGCGCGTGCGCATCAGGAGGATTGCGGCGACCACCGAGAAGCCGAGCAAGGCCAGCGCGGTGGCCAGCACCGCGAGCTCCTGCCGGTTGAAATCCAGCAACGTTGAGAGTGTGTCGACGAGGTCGGCGGCCTCAGCCGGCGCAGCCGGCAGCAGCGCCGCGAGAGCGCTTCCCAACAAGCCGTTGCGCACGAGCGATGTGCACGACAGCAGCGTCCGACGCATCGACACGATCACGCCTGACATAGTTGCCCCAAGATCGCACGAATTTGCGCGCGGCGACCCCCGTCGCGCGCGAATCAAACGACAATACCCTCACCGTGACTCCACCGGTAAGAGTCCAGATCGTGAACGCAAAGGCGGTCCCAAAAAAATGCCGGGCTGGTGTTCCGATTCACGCAGTTCCTCGGGTGATTCGGTGGAAGTTGCAGCGCACTAGCGGCCGGTCGAGCCGAATCCGCCGGCGCCGCGGTCGGTCGCTGACAATGTCGCCACGGGAACCAGCGCGGCCTGCACCATTGGCGCGATCACCATCTGTGCGATGCGCTCGCCGCGCTTGACCACGAAGGCGGTTCGGCCGTGGTTGATCAGGATCACCTTGATCTCGCCGCGATAGTCCGCGTCGATCGTGCCCGGTGAGTTCAGCACTGTGACGCCGTGCTTGGCCGCAAGGCCCGAACGCGGCCGCACTTGCGCCTCGTATCCGGGCGGCAACGCCATTGCGAGGCCCGTCGGCACCAGCGCGTATTGGCCGGGCGCAAGCGTCAGCGGCTCGTTCTCGGCCACCGCCGCCATCAGGTCGAGACCGGCGGCATCATTGGTCTGATAGGCCGGCAGCGGCAGCCCCTCCGCATGGGGCAGGCGTTGCAGCTCGACGCTGACTTTGGTGCTCAAGATGCGGACTCCCGGGATTTGCCGGTCACGCTCTTTGCGATATGCGCGACCAGTTCAATGGCGACCTGTTCCTTGGTCATCACTGGCCAGGAATCAACCGTGATCTCGCCGTTCTCAGCACCATTTTTGCGGCTGATAAGGTGCACGGTGTTGCGGTCCCCGCCCATCACGCCGGTTGCGGGGGAGACGTCGTTGGCGACAATCCAGTCGCAGCCCTTGCGGGCAAGCTTCGACTTGGCGTTGTCGATGAGGTGCTCGGTCTCGGCGGCAAAGCCGATCACCAGCGGCGGGCGCTGGTCGGTCAGCTTGGCAATAGTCGCGAGGATGTCGGGGTTCTCGACCAGCTGGAGCGGTGGCATGCCGGCCGAACTCTTCTTCAACTTCTGCTCGCCTTCATTGGCGACCCGCCAGTCGGCGACGGCGGCGGCGAAGATCGCGATGTCAGCGGGGAGCGCGGCCTGCACTTGCTCCAACATCTGCCGTGCCGATTCCACATGCTTGACCATCACGCCCTGGGGATCGCTGAGATCGACCGGGCCGCTGACCAGGATCACTTCGGCGCCCGCGGCCTGTGCGGCGGCAGCGATCGCAAAGCCCTGCTTGCCGGAGGATCGGTTGGCGATGTAGCGCACCGGATCGATCGGCTCGTGGGTCGGACCTGCCGTGATCAGCACGCGCTTGCCGGCGAGTGGGCGCGGCACCGGCGGCCGCAGCAGGCGCTCGGTGGCGGCCGCAATTTCGATCGCCTCGGACATGCGGCCGACGCCGGCTTCACCCGCTTCCGCCATCTCGCCGGAATTCGGCCCGATCAGCATCACGCCGTCGCGTTGAAGCTGCGTGACATTGCGCCGCGTCGCCGCGTTGTTCCACATCAGCGGGTTCATCGCCGGCGCGAGCAGGACCTTGCGGTTGGTCGCGAGCAGGATGGCGCTGGCGAGATCGTCGGCATGGCCGTTGGCCATCTTGGCCATCAAATCGGCGGTCGCAGGAGCCACCACGATCAGGTCGCACTCGCGCGCCAGCCGGATATGACCGGCGTCGAACTCGCTCTGGGGATCGAACAGGTCTGTGTAGACGCGCTCATGCGAAAGCGCGCTCACGGCCAGCGGCGTGACGAATTGCTGCGCCGCCTTGGTCAGCACGCAGCGCACCTCGATCCGCCGCTCCTTGAGCCGCCGGATCAGGTCGAGCGACTTGTAGGCCGCGATCCCGCCGCCGATGATCAGGGTGACGCTGGCCTCGGGGAGGGCACCGCTGCGCTGGGGCATGGGAGTCGAGGAGGCCGCGGGCGGCGCCGCGAACGGCGTCAGCGGCTCCTCGCGGCCTTCGATCAGCTCTCCGAGGATGACCCGGACCTCTTCCTCGACCGACCTACGGTTCCTGGCCGAGCGCAACCTGAGGTAAGTTTTGATGCCTTCGTCGAGCTTGCGAATGGTCAGGCTCGCCATGACGCCCCTCCAGCACGAATGATGGCGATGCTATCATTCGTGTGATTGCACTGCAATCAAAGATTCCGGACGGCGATCAGGATGCCGATGAAGGTCGCTGCGATGATCCAGAGCGCCACGGTGCGCCAGCGGTTCTTGCGGCCCTCGCTGCGGCCCATCGCCGCGATGCTCTCCGGCGATAGCCGGATACCCTCCCGGGTCATGGTCTCCAGCTGTTCGAGCACCGCAACCGAGCGTGCGGCGATATCGGGCAGACGCATCAGGATGCGCGCGAGATCGCCAGTGCCGGAGATCGCGCCCTGGACCCGTCCGATGGGACCGAGATTGCGCTCGATCCATTCCCGCACCACGGGGTCGGCGACCTTCCAGATGTCGAGCTTGGGATCGAAGCCGCGTGCCACGCCCTCGACCACCACCATGGTCTTCTGGAGCAGGATCAGCTCGGGCCGCGTGGTCATGTCGAAAAGGCCGGTGACCTCGAGCAGCAGCGTCAGCAGCCGCGCCATCGAGATCTCTTCCGCCGTGCGGTTGTGAATGGGCTCGCCGATCGCGCGGATCGCTTGCGCGAAGTTTTCGACCGAGTGATGCGCGGGCACATAGCCTGCCTCGAAATGCACTTCCGCCACACGACGGTAATCGCGGGTGATGAAGCCGAGCAGGATTTCGGCTAGGAAGCGCCGCTCCTTCATGCCGAGTCGGCCCATGATGCCGAAATCAACCGCGACGAGGCGGCCCGCGTCATCCAGGAACAGATTGCCCGGGTGCATGTCGGCGTGGAAAAAGCCGTCGCGCAGCGCGTGGCGCAGGAAGCTCTGAATCACCTTGCGGCCGAGATCGGGCAGGTCGACCTGCGACTCGGCCAGGCGCTTGTGATCGTTCAGCGCGATGCCGTCGATCCACTCCATCGTCAGCACGTTGTGCGTGGTGCGGTCCCAGTCGACGGTCGGTACGCGGAAATCGGGATCGTCGCGCGTGTTCTCCGCCATCTCCGACAGCGCCGCGGCCTCGAGGCGCAGGTCCATCTCCATCGCGACCGAGCGCGACATGGTGTTGATGACCTCGATGAGGCGCAGGCGCCGCGCCTCGGACGAATAGGATTCGGCCTTGTATGCGACGAAGAAGAAGTCGGAGAGGTCGCGGCGGAAGCGTGCGGCCACATTGGGTCGCAGCACTTTCACGGCGACCGCCTTGCGGATGCCGTCACGCAGGACTTCTCCGCGATGCACCTGTGCGATCGAGGCGGCTGCGACCGGCGCACTGAGGCTCGCGAACACATCGGTCAGCGGCCGTTCCAGCGAGGTCGCGATCGCAGCTTCCGCTTCGGCTTGCGAGAACGGCGGCAGGCGGTCCTGGAGGCTTTCGAGGTCGCGCGCCATGAGGAAGCCGACGACGTCGGGGCGGGTCGCCAGAAATTGTCCAAGCTTGAGATAGGCCGGGCCCATCCGGGTCAGCGCGCGCGACAGCCGCGGGCCCTGCTTCGGACCGCGCCGCTCGATGATGCGCGCAAGCTTCAGCGCGAGCTGTCCGTGTGGCGGCACCAGACTCGGATCGACGGCGCCGAACACGCCCTCGCGCGCAAAGACGAACGCGGCGCGCATCAGGCGCGCACTATGGGTTATGGCAGAGATCACAAACGCCAGCCTGAATGCAGCGCGACGATGCCGCCGGACAATATCTGCCAGTTCACGCGGGCGAAGCCGGCGTCGCGGATCATGTCGGCGAAGGCGTTGGGTCTTGGGAACTTGCGGATCGACTCGACCAGATATTGGTAGGACTCGGCGTCACCCGTGATCATGCGGCCGAGCGGCGGGATCACCTTGAACGAGAACAGGTCATAAAGGCGATCGAGCCCGGGCATCTCGACGGTGGAGAATTCCAGACAGAGGAAGCGGCTGCCTGGCTTGAGCACGCGATAGGCCTCGGCCAGCGCGAGATCGATCCGCGGTACGTTGCGAATGCCGAAAGCGATCGTATATGCGTCGAAGCCGCGGTCGGCGAAGGCGAGCGCTTCCGCATTGCCCTCGACGAAATCGACCTGGGTCTCGATATGGCGCTTCGCGGCACGCTCGCGGCCCACCGCCAGCATCCCGGAATTGATATCGCAGACGGTGGCATGGAAGCCCGCGCCTGCCGCCTTGGCGGCGCGGAACGAGATGTCGCCGGTGCCGCCGGCAACGTCGAGCAGCGCGAACGGCCGGTCGCCTCTGGGCGGGTTGAGCGCGTTGATCATGATGTCCTTCCAGACCCGGTGCAGGCCACCGGACATCAAATCGTTCATCAAATCATAGCGCGACGCCACGCTGTGAAACACATCGTTCACCAGCGTCTGCTTGTCCCCCAGGGGAACATCCCTGAAGCCAAAATGCGTGGTTTCGCCCGGCCGATCCATTACTCTACTCCACGAGGCGGACCATAGCGCGCCCGCCGCAATGGCGCTATCACACCGCCCTCATAAGGTGAATGCCTGACCATGCCCGAATTGCCCGAAGTCGAGACCGTCCGCCGCGGCCTTCAGCCGGTCATGGAGGGTGCGAAAATCCTCGTCGCGGAGGCCCGCCGGCCCGATCTGCGCTTTCCGTTCCAGCCGGATTTCGTGGCCCGGCTGCAGGGGCAGGTCGTCACGGGGCTCGGGCGTCGTGCAAAATATCTCATGGCCGATCTCGCCTCCGGCGACGTGCTGTTGATGCATCTGGGCATGTCGGGCTCGTTTCGCGTCATCAAGCCGGACAACGAGGCTCAGCCTGGCGAGTTTCACTATCCGAAAGCCAAGGACTCCACGCACGATCACGTGCTGTTTCGGATGTCCTCCGGCGCCGACATCGTCTTCAACGATCCGCGCCGCTTCGGTTACATGAAAGTGATCGCGCGCAGTGCCCTCGACGACGAGCCGTTGCTGCGCGGGCTCGGCCCCGAGCCGCTCGGCAACGAATTCGACGCCGCGATGCTGGCGCGGTCCTGCGCAGGCAAGACCACGAGCCTGAAAGCCGCGCTGCTCGATCAGCGCGTGGTCGCCGGGCTCGGCAATATCTATGTCTGCGAAGCCCTGCATCGCTCGCATCTGTCGCCGCGCCGGATCGCCGCAACGCTCTCGACCAAGAAGGGCGAGACCACCGATCATGCGAAGCGATTGGTCGGCGCCATCCACACCGTGCTGAACGACGCCATCAAGGCCGGCGGCTCCAGCTTGCGCGATCATCGCCAGACCTCGGGCGAGCTCGGCTATTTCCAGCACTCGTTCAAGGTCTATGACCGCGAAGGCGAGAAATGCACGACGCCGCGATGCGGCGGCACCGTGAAGCGTTTTACGCAGAACGGCCGGTCGACCTTCTGGTGCCCGAAATGTCAGAAGTGAAAATCAGGCTCCAAGCCTGAGAACGTGAAGTGCCGTAGCCCGGATGGAGCGCAGCGCAATCCGGGTCCAGCCTCTCCGCGGACAGACCTTCCCGGATTTCGCTTCGCTTCATCCGGGCTACAAAGAGCCCGTCATTGCGAGCGCAGCGAAGCAATCCAGAGTCTCTCCGCGGAAAAATTCTGGATTGCTTCGCTGCGCTCGCAATGACGTCGGAGATAGAGTCCCTCAAAAACGCGAAGCGAAGCAATCCGGCCGGGCTGGTGGCCGGATTGCTTCGTCGCTGGGGCCCTTCCGGATGGTGAAGGGCCGGCTGCCGTCTGAGCGATTGCCCCGCTCAGGACGCCAGTGTCGTGGTCTCGTCCGCTGCCAGCTCGGAAGCGACGTGCAGCATGCCGTCCGCGGCCGAGATGACGTGGTCGATCAGCACATTGGTCGTGGCTTCGAGCTCCAGGCGGGTCTCGATCCAACGCCAGAGGCCGCGAATCTCGTCTGCCGACTTGCCGTTCGGCGCGAACTCGCTGACGGCAAGGCCGCTCGCGAGCGAATCCTGGTGGTCGTTGCGCATCACGATCAGCGGGCGTGCGAGTACCTTGGCGAGATCGAGGGCTGCTTCCTCGGCGAGGCTGTTGGCGGCATTGTCGATGCGCTGGCCGCGGATCGGAGTCTGGTTCAGCACGAAGCTGTAAGGCCGCTTCCAGGCGCGCGCGACGCTGAGAGTGGAGACGGTGGCCTCGATGTCGGCGACGCTCGGGCGGGCCGGAATCAAGCAGAGGTCGGAATGGCGGATCGCGGCGGTGGTCGCGGCGCTGAGGCCGGCGGCGGTATCGACGATCGCGAGCTGAAGGCCGCTGTCGGCCAGCATCTTCAGACGCGGTTCGATGTCGGCGGCATGATAGATCGGCTCGACGACGAGATCATCGGCGGTGCGGCGGCGTTGCCAGTTGGACAGTGTGCCCTGCGGGTCGGTTTCGATCAGGCGGACGGTGAAGCCGGCCTGCTTTGCTGCCAGCGCCAGGCCGATGGCGAGCGTGCTCTTGCCGCTGCCGCCCTTTTGGGTGGCCAGTACGATCGTGTGCATTGAAGATCAATCCTTTGGAGTGCTCGGGTCAGGGAAACGCCACGCGAACGTGCATCGATCTCGATGCCGAGCTCTTCTCGCTCAGGACGTGCCGGCCCGATCCAAAGGGGGATCGCGGAGGTCCGAATCAGCAGTAACGATGATGGCGGACTCGGGAAGTCCAGCGAATCCGTACCATTACTGGACCCGTACTCGTACGTATGCTGTGCTTGGCGCCGTGAATCAAAAGGACAGGCGGCATGGGCGGAAACTGGCGCGACCGGACGGCGACGAATTTCGAATGCCAGAAGATGCCTGCGGTCTCGAGCCGCGGCATGGTGGTCAGCAACCATCCACTGGCCTCCAGCGCTGGCGCGGAGATGCTGGCCGCCGGCGGCAACGCCGTCGACGCCGCGATAGCGACCCTGTTCACGCTGACCGTGGTCGAGCCGATGATGGTCGGCATCATCGGCGGTGGCATGGCGCACATCCGGCTCGCCGACGGCAGTCACCGTTTCATCGACGGGCAGAGCACCGTTCCCGCGGCGGTGATTGACACCAGCTACACCCCCACCCCGGGCTCGGCGCATGACGTGTTCGACACCGTCGGCAACGAGAACCTCAACGGCCCGAAGGCGGTCGCCACACCCGGCTCGCTGAAGGCCTGGTGCGAGACGCTGCACCGCTTCGGCACCATGAGTCTCGCCGACGTCATGCAGCCCGCGATCAAGCATGCCGCACGCGGCTATGCGGCGACGCCCTATCTGCACGAATGCATCAGCGAGAGCGCCGCCGAGATGCGCAAGGACAAGCCGATCGCGGCGATCTATCTCCCAGACGGCGAGCCGCTCAAGGTCGGCGAGCGCGTGGTGCAATCAGAATATGCCGAGACGCTCCGCTACATCGCCGATCATGGCGAGACCGCGCTCTATGAGGGGCCGCTTGGCGACATCCTCGTCGACTACATGGAAAAGGCCGGCGGCTTCATCCGGCGCAACGATCTGACCAGCTACAAGACCGTCGAACGACAGCCGATCCGCGCCGATTACCGCGGCTGGACCATCTTTGGCCCGCCGCCGCCCGCGGCCTCCGGCGTGCATATCGCGCAGATGCTGAACATCCTGGAGGGCTACGACATCGAAGGGCTTGGCTTCGGCACGCCGGAAACGATCCACTATCTCGCCGAGGTCCTGAAGATCGCATTCGCCGATCGCGCCGCGGCCAGCGGCGATCCTGATTATGTCGGCGTCCCCGTGGAGCGGCTGACCTCGAAGGCTTATGCCGAGGAGCGCCGCGGTGCGATCGACCCGGCGCGGGCGCAGACCTGGGGCGCCGGCGTGTCGCAGCTTGAAGGCGCTCACACCACGCACATGACGGCGGCCGATGCGTTCGGCAACGTCGTCGCGACCACCCAGACCATCAACAATCTGTTCGGCGCCAAGATCATGATCCCGGGCCTCGGCGCCATCGCCAACAACTACATGAACCTGTTCGATCCGCGTCCCGGCCATGCGCTATCGCTCGCGCCGGGCAAGCGCGTGACGACCTCGATGTCGCCGATGATGGCGCTGTGTGAAGGCAAGCTGCGCTATGCGCTTGGCTTACCCGGCGGCAAGCGCATCTTCCCAAGCGCGATGCAAGCGCTGGTCAATCTGATCGACCACGGCATGAGCCTGCAGGAAGCCGTCGAAGCGCCGCGGGTCTGGACCGAGGGCAATGCGCTCGAGGTCGAGCAGAAGGTGCCGGAGAGCGTGCGCGTGAAACTCGCGGGGCTAGGTCACAAGGTCCAGCCGGTTGCGACAGTCGCCGGCGGTATGAACGGCATCGCCTTTCATGACGACGGAAGCATGACCGGCGCTGCCTGCTGGCGCGCGGACGGGACGCCTGTGGGAATTTCGGGAGGGCTCGCGCGAAGCGGTGTGCGGTTCAGGTTGAGTTAGTGGAGTGTTCCGAAAACAAGGCGCGGGCCGGTTTTCGGATACTACAGACATCGCGCTGCTTCAGCGGACACAAATTGTGCTGGCGTTTTTTGAGCTTCAACGGCAATTTTTTTGGACAAGGGCGTTCGCTGTTGTGCGGCAGATGTCGCATGCTCGACCCGACCGAGGCGGGTGACGACATAAATCGGGCACTGTATGTTGCGCAACTCCGACGGGTTTGACGGTCGGTGTCTGAGTAAGGTTGCGGCATATGGGTGGGGATCGAGCGAGCGACTTCCTGGCTGGGGGTGGCGAGATGGGCGCTTTGACGCGCGCATTCGACTGGTCGAAAACATCGGTGGGCTCCCCGGAAACCTGGCCTCAAAGTCTTCGGGTTACGGTGCGGCTCGTTTTAACCTCGCGCCACCCAATGTTCATCTGGTGGGGGCCAGACCTCATCCAATTTTATAACGATGCGTACCGGGAGACGATGGGGCCCGAAAGGCATCCAAGCGCGCTGGGTGCACGTGGTCACGAGTGTTGGGCCGAGATCTGGGACATCATTGGTCCGCAGATCGAGTATGTCATGTCCGCTAAGGGCGCGACCTGGCACGAGGACCAGCTTGTACCGGTTACGCGTCACGGTCGCCGCGAGGACGTTTGGTGGACTTACAGCTTTGGTCCAATCGATCTCGAAGGCAAGGTGGGCGGCGTGCTTGTGGTCTGCAAGGATGTCACGTCCGAGCATACAACAAGGGAAGCGCTGGGCCTCATCAATGAGGAATTGAAGCATCGCGTGAAGAACACTCTTGCCGTCCTGAGCGCGGTAGCCGCCCAGACATTTCGCGACCCAACGAGCAAAGCAGATCTCGAGAAGTACCAGGCACGCCTTGGCGCCTTCGGACGGGCGCACGACTTGCTGACCGCAGCAAATTGGGCTGTCGCGCCCCTTCCGGATGTGATCGACACGGCCCTCATCCCTTATCGGACAGGCGAAGGCCGCTTCACGGTTTCGGGTCCGCTACTCGTTGTCAAATCTCGACAGGCTCTTGGTCTGTCCCTGGCGATCCACGAGCTGGCGACCAACGCTTTGAAATACGGCGCACTGACCGTGGCGAGCGGCCGCGTATCGATTACATGGACATGCGAGGATCAGGATGGAGCGCCAAAATTCGTTTTCGTCTGGCAGGAATTTGGCGGGCCGATGGCGTCGAAGCCCTCCCGCGTAGGCTTTGGTTCACGCCTCATCTCCCGGGTCCTGGAAGACGATTTTGGAGGGGCGGTCGACGTTTCCTATGATTCGGCCGGTCTCGTTTGCCGCCTGACCGCCCCCCTCGAAAATCTGGCAACTTCCTCAAAAGGCCCGTGAGGCGGACCGGAAGCAGCATGGCTCAGCGGCGCGACATTTCCTGGCCGCATGCGTCGGGACATAAGAAAAAGCGCGGGCGTCGTCCGAACTACTTCCGCACGCAGATCACGCGCACGACGGCGGCTTTCGCATCCGTCGACGTGCCGTTCGCGGTGACGGCGTTTGCCTTCAGGAAATCGCGTACGGTTTCCGCGGGGACCATCACCGCCTGCGACGCCGGCACTGCTGTCGCGGGGCCCGCAACCATCGCCGGCTTCAACAGCGCGATGCCGGCAAACTTGCCGTCGCCGTCGATCGCGGCGCTGCCGGAAAATCCGACCCCTGGCGGCGGCGATAGCGCGGAATCGCCGCCACCGACGGATGCCAGCGCAGCCTTGAGGCTCGACACACCGGCTGCTCCGCCCTGGCTCTGCGGATCCGCGACACCGATGACATCGACGCTCGTCTTCGCCGCGCCGGCCGCGAGGTTGAAGGGCTTCAGGCCGCGGGCGCCGTAGATATGCAGCAGCGCGAGATCGTGTTCACGGTCCTCGGCGAGACGGTCGGCGCTGCCATAGCCGGCGATCGTGATCGCGAGACAGGAATCGGTGACGAGGCGGTCGGTGACGATCGCGCCATCGTCGCTGACGACGAGGCCGGTGCCATATTCGACGGTCTTGCGCGGCGGCGGCCCGGCCTGTGGTCCCGACGGGAATGCATTGAACGCGCTCGACATCGCGATCACGACCGGCTCGACCGTGTTCTCGGTCGCCTGATCGTAGAGGATCGTCATGATGCGGACTTCGTCGCCCTTGAAAGTGCCGCGCACGTAAAATTTCTTCAGGCCCTGAAGTCCTGACAGCACGAAGAAGTCGGGCTTCACCACGGTGTAGTCGACCTTGCGACCCGGCTCCTTCTTTTCCACTTCCGCGAGCTTTGCTGTGGTCGGATTCGCCTCCTTGCGACGGCTGAGCAGCACCTGCACCGTCCCCGTCGGTGAGGTCCATTTCGAGCCGTTGGCGTCAGTCGCCTGCTGCGGGACCAGCTTGCCGGGGATGCCGAGCCGTGCGCCGCTGGTCATCTCCGTCACTATCTTCCAGCCGACACTCTCCTGCTTCCGGCGCGCGGTCTCGGCGAGCGCGGCGCGTTCCTGCGGATTGAGCACGCCGGTCGGCTTGCCGCCCTTGAGCTTCTGATATTCCTTGATCGCCTCGACCATGCGCGCGCTGACGTCGCCGGTGATGGCGCCATTGTACTGGCCGACCCAGGCGAGGTCGGACTGCAGCGACAGCCGCTCCGCCTGCGCCATGGCATCCGCCGTCTCCGACGGCGTCTGCAGTGCGGGCGGGCGGATCGGAACGGTCTGGACCGGCTTCGGCTTGGTGCCGGGGAGCTGCGGCGTCGTCATCTGGGCGTTCGCGCCCGTCGCAGCCGCAAACATCAGTGTTGCCGCAAGCATCGATCTCATGACAAATCCAGCCAGCCCATTGAACGCAATGCCATTGAAGCACATCTCGTTGGTCGCGAACAATGTTGCGGTGGTTCAGACCGGCAGGAGAGGTCTAGCTCCTCATCCTGAGGAGCCGCGTAAGCGGCGTCTCGAAGGATGAAGGCCGTGCCGCCGCAGCGGGGGCCTTCATGGTTCAAGACGGCGCTTCGCGCCTCCTCACCATGAGGAGAGGATCTGGAAGGATAGCGATGCTGAGCCCGGACGAACTCGAACGTTATGCCCGCCATATCGTACTGCGCGATGTCGGTGGTCCCGGGCAGGCTGCGCTGAAGCGGGCCTCCGTGCTGGTGATTGGCGCCGGCGGGCTCGGTGCGCCCGCTTTGATGTACCTTGCCGCCGCCGGCGTCGGTACGCTCGGCGTGGTCGATGACGATGTGGTGTCGCTGTCGAACCTTCAGCGCCAGGTCATTCACACCACGCCCGATATCGGCCGGCACAAGGTCGAGAGCGCGGCCGAACGGATCTCGGCGCTCAATCCGCATGTCCGCTTCGTCGGCCACGCCACCTGGCTCAATGCCGACAATGCGCTGTCGCTGATCGGCGACTATGACCTCGTGCTCGACGGCTCCGACAATTTCTCGACCCGCTATCTGGCCTCGGACGCCTGCTTCTTCGCCAAGAGGCCGCTGATCACGGCGGCGCTCGGCACCTTCGATGGCTCGCTGACCACCATCCGCGCGCATGAGAAGAACGAGCAGGGCGAATTCAATCCGACCTATCGCTGCCTGTTCCCGGAGGCGCCGCCGCTCGGGACCGTGCCGGCCTGCGCGGAAGCCGGCGTCATGGGCGCGCTCGCGGGCGTGATGGGCTCGATGATGGCGCTGGAGGCAATCCGCGAGATCGTCGGCTTTGGCGACGGCCTGGTTGGCCGTCTCCTGATGATCGATGCGCGCGCGATGCGCTTCGAGACGCTGCGTTACGCGCGCGATCCGGCCAATCCGCTCAATGGCGATGGGCCTGTGATCACTGACCTCAGCACCCATCGCACCTGATTGCAGCCGTTACGTCGTGGCCGGCTTCTCACTGTCGAGATGCGCCATCTGCTCGGCCGCATAGCGCGTGCCGGAAGCGACGTCCGGCGGGAAGGCCTTTGCCAACACCGCAAGATGAGCCGGCGTCAGCGTGACCCTGGCCGCGCCGAGTGCCTCGGTGAGGCGGTTGCGGGTGCGGGCGCCGACCAGCGGCACGATCTGCTTGCCCTGCGCCGCTACCCAGGCGATCGCGACCTGCGCCGGCGTCGCGCCGACCTCAGTGGCGATGGCGCGCAGCTGCTCGACCAATGCGAGATTGGCGTCGAGATTCGCGCCCTGGAAGCGCGGTGTCATCAACCGGTGGTCCTTGCCGGTTTTGCCGCTGTCCTTCGACCAATGGCCGCTGATCAGGCCGCGCGCCAGCACGCCGTAAGCCGTGATGCCGATGCCGAGCTCGCGGCAGGTCTTCAGGATGTCGCGCTCGATGCCACGCTCGATCAGCGAATATTCGATCTGGAGATCGACGATCGGATGCACCGCGTGCGCGCGGCGGATGGTGTCGGAGCCGACCTCGGACAGGCCGATATGCCTGATGTAGCCGGCCTTCACGAGATCGGCGAGGCCGCCCACCGTCTCCTCGATCGGGACGTTGGGATCAAGACGCGCCGGGCGGTAGATGTCGATGTAATCGGTGCCGAGCCGTTGCAGCGAATAGGCGAGGAAATTCTTCGTTGCGGCCGGACGGCAATCCATGCCGGTGAATTCGCCGGCCGGACCGCGCAGCGCGCCGAACTTCACGCTGATCTGCACTTTGTCGCGCGGCACGTCCTTGAGCGCTTCGCGCACCAGCATTTCATTGTGGCCCATGGAGTAGAAATCGCCGGTGTCGAGCAGCGTGATTCCTGCATCGAGCGCGGCGTGGATCGTGGCGATGCTCTCGCCGCGATCGGAAGGACCATAGGCATCCGACATCGCCATGCAGCCGAGGCCGAGGCCTGAGACGGTGGGGCCGGTTGAACCGAGTTTGCGCTGTTCCATGCTGCTCTCCTCGAAAGGCGGCTGACTGCGCCGCGTGACGAGGCCAGATATGCGCCTGATCGATTACGCCGATAAGCTGGACAATCCAGAATGGCTTGTTCACTATGGCGAACAATGGCCGAGCCTGACCTGCGCGATCTCGATGTCTTCGTGGCGGTGGCCCGCACCCGCAATTTCCGGCGCGCGGCGGTCGAGATTCGCGTGTCGGTGTCGAGCCTTAGCCAGCGATTACGGGAGCTGGAGGAGCGCCTCGGCGTTCGCCTGATGAACCGCACCACACGTAGCGTAGCCCTGACCGAGGCGGGCGAGCTGCTGCTGTCGCGCGTGGCGCCCGCTTTGCGTGATGTCGGCGACGCCCTGGATCAGGTCCGCGGCCTGCGCGAAGTGGTCTCGGGCCGGCTGCGCATCAACGCGCCGCCGCCCGCGGTCGATCTCGTGCTGGCGCCGATGGTCGGGCCGTTCCTTAAGGCCTATCCGCAGGTCGACCTCGACATGGTCTCCGAAAGCGGGTTCGTCGACATCGTCAGTGCGGGCTTCGATGCCGGCGTGCGCTATGGCGAGCATCTCGCGCAGGACATGGTGGCGATCCCGCTCAGCGGCCCGCAGAGCTATGTCGTGGTCGCTTCGCCCGATTACCTCGCGCGCCGCGGCAAGCCTGAGCATCCGAAGCATCTGCTCGACCATGATTGCATCCGCGCCCGCTACTCCAGCGGTGTCATGCACGATTGGGAGTTCGAGAAGGCCGGCCAACTGGTGAAGGTCGATCCGCCGGCAAAGCTGATCTCGACCAACATGGGCCTTTCCATGCGCGCTGCGCTCGACGGCGTCGGTATCTGGGCGACGCTTGATGGTTATGTCGGCGAAGCCCTGAAGTCGGGCGCGCTGGTCAGCCTGATTCAGGACTGGTGCGAGCCGTTTCCGGGCCCGTTCCTGTATTATCCAAGCCGGCGACAAACGCCGCCGGCGCTGCGGGCCTTCATCGATTTCGTCGCCGACTGGCGCAAGCGCGAGGCGCGCAGCAAATAGACGTCACAGCATGCTCGGCAGCACGCGATCCGGCGGCTTGTGCGCGTCGAGGAAGGTGCGGATGTTGATGATCACCTTCTCACCCATTTCGACGCGGCCCTCGATCGTGGCAGAGCCCATATGCGGCAGCAACGTCACCTTGCCGGCCTTGGCGAGCCGCACCAGCTTCGGATTCACAGCGGGCTCGTGCTCGTAGACGTCGAGGCCGGCGCCGCCGATCTCGCCGCCTTCGATCAGCTTGATCAGCGTGTCCTCGTCGGTGACCCCGCCGCGCGCGGTGTTGACGATGTAGGCGTCCTTGCGGATCAGCTTCAGCCGGCGTGCCGACAGCAGATGATAGGTCGCCGGCGTGTGCGGACAGTTCACCGAGATGATGTCCATCCGCGCCAGCATCTGGTCGAGGCTTTCCCAATAGGTCGCGCCGAGCTCCTCGGCGATCTTCGGCGCCACTGGGCGGCGGTTGTGGTAGTGGATCTGCAAGCCGAAGGCACGGGCGCGGCGTGCGACCGCCTGGCCAATGCGGCCCATGCCGATGATGCCGAGGCGCTTTCCGCCGATGCGATGGCCGAGCATCCAGGTCGGCGACCAGCCGGGCCAAGGCTTTCCTTCGGTCAGGATCGAGGCGCCTTCGATCATCCGCCTGGGCACGGCGAGGATCAGCGCCATGGTCATGTCGGCGGTGTCTTCGGTCAGAACTTTCGGCGTGTTGGTGACGGTGATGCCGCGGGCATGCGCGGCCTCGACATCGATATTGTCGACGCCGTTGCCGAAATTTGCGATCAGTTTCAGCCTGCAGTCGGGCTGGTTGACGATGTCGGCGGAGATGTGGTCGGTCACGGTCGGGACCAGCACATCGGCCGTGCGGGCGGCTTCCGCGATCTGCTCGGGCGACATCGGGGTGTCATCGAGATTGATCCGCGCGTCGAACAGCTCGCGCATCCGGGTCTCGATCGAGTCCGGAAGCTTGCGCGTCACCACGACGAGGGGCTTTTTCTTCACCGACATGTCCTGCCCTCATGAGGCGCTGCGAGCCGCCTCTGTCACCAAAGGCCGGCCGTTGAGGCCTCATTAACCCGGTTGTTCGACACTGCGCTTGCCGTGTCGTCCCCGGCGTTTCCTTCAAGCTCTCCCGACATTTCCGGCCGGAAAATCGGGACAAACCGGTTGTTCAGATGCCCGTCCTCTCTAGCAGAAGGCCGGGCCAAGACAAGAACCACGGGCAAAGGGCTCGGGAACACCCGCGTGGGGCGGGTCAGGGGCGACAGCGGCTTGGTTTTGGAATTTGGGGTGAGGGCCCGGCTCGGCCGGACCTTCGACAGGAGACGGGTTGATGGCGTTGGGGCGTTTTTGTTCGGTGATGGCGCTCGTTTGCACCTGGTTGAGCGCTTCGGTCAGCCCCGGGCATTCGGCAAAGGACAGCACACCCCAGACGGCCAGCGGCCTCCCGGTGCCGCGCTACGTCAGCCTGAAATCGGATCACGTCAACGTCCGCGCCGGCCCGACCAAGGACAATGACGTCGCCTGGGTCTACACCCGCTCCGGCCTGCCGGTCGAAATCACCGCCGAGTTCGAGAACTGGCGCCGGGTCCGCGATTCCGAGGGTGCGGAGGGCTGGGTCTATCACTCGCTGCTGTCGGGCCGCCGTACCGCTGTCGTCACGATGAAGCACAAGGACGAGCTCGCGCCAATCTACGATCGCGCCGATCCCGACAGCGCGGTTGCGGCCAGGCTCCAGGCCGGCGTCGTCACTCAGGTGAAGAAGTGCACTGCAAGCTGGTGCCGCGTCAGCGGTAACGGCTTTGACGGGTGGATCCAGCAAGAACGCCTCTGGGGCGTCTACTCGGACGAGCAGGTGAACTGACGCGAAGCGTCATCCCGGGGCGATGCGCAGCATCAAACCCGGGATCTCGAGATTCCCCGGTGCGCAATTGCGCACCTGAGGTCTGGTCCTTCGGACCATCCCGGAATGATAGTGTAAATGGCAATGGCCGGGACAAGCCCGGCCATGACGATCAAATCAGCAGTTCAGGATAGGTCTCAGCGCTTCTTGCGCAGCCGCACGACCATGTCGATGCGAGCGATCTCGTAACCCGCAGGCACCTCCGGCATCTTGGACAGCGCCAGATGCGGATCCTCGATGTCGACCAGCTCATGGCTGTTCTCGAGATAGTAGTGATGGTGGGTCGTGACGTTGGTGTCGAAATAGGTCTTGGTGCCGTCGACGCTGACCTGACGGAGCAGACCGGCGTCGGTGAGCTGGTTCAGCGTGTTGTAGACGGTCGCCAGCGAGACCGGCACCTTGGCCAGCGTCGCTTCCTCGTAGAGCATTTCAGCCGTAAGGTGACGTGCACCCTTGCCGAACAGGAGCCAGCCGAGCGCCATGCGCTGACGCGTCGGACGAAGTCCCGCGGACTGGAGCATTTCGTTGACGTCGTGCCACGGGCAACCGGTCAAAGCCGGCTGGCGGCCGGACATAAGAGCCGCCGCGTGGGCCTCTTCGTCGCGATGGGGCGCGTTATTTTCGTTCATTTCCAGCTTCGGGCACGCGTGAACACTGTGGTCCTGCAACATATATGGAGAGATAGATGCAGATGCAAGTTTCTCGCAACTAGAGTGGTTCTAATTACCACTGGAACCGGCCTGGCGGGCCGTCATTTTACCTTCATGAGAGCGCTTTGCTACCCGAAATGGCCTGTGTTAGAGAGCCCGCGGTTCCGCTTAACCGATTTTGGCGCGACCCGGCATTGAGGGCCGCTTGCTATCCATCCCGGGTCCTTCGGTATTCTCGTCTGACAATGGCAACAGATGTTGCTTTTCGAACAGGATGGGGCCCATTTTCGCCGGAAACGCCGCTCAATCGGGGTTCGAACACAAAGGCTTCCGCATGCTGAACAGGCGCAACGGTTACGAATATGAAGATCTGCTGGCATGTGCCCGCGGCGAGATGTTCGGCCCTGGCAATGCGCAATTGCCGCTGCCGCCGATGCTCATGTTCGACCGCATTACGGACATCAGCGAGACCGGCGGTGAATTCGGCAAGGGGGTGGTGCGCGCCGAGCTCGACGTGAAGCCCGACCTCTGGTTCTTCGGTTGCCACTTCAAGAACGATCCGGTGATGCCCGGCTGCCTCGGGCTCGATGCGCTGTGGCAAATGGTCGGCTTTTATCTGGGCTGGAGCGGCGGTGAAGGTCGCGGTCGCGCGCTTGGTCTGAACGAGCTGAAGTTCAGCGGTCAGGTGCTGCCGGAAGCCCGCAAGGTTGTGTACAACATCGATATCAAGCGCGTGATGCGTTCAAAGCTGGTGCTCGGGATCGCCGACGGATGGCTTTCGGTCGATGACCAGATTATCTATCGCGCGAAGGATTTGAAGGTCGGCCTGTTCAAGCAGGGCACGAGCCTGGGCTGAGCGCATCACCACGAAGACAACGATTGAGGCGAGGCTGTCATGAGGCGGGTTGTGGTCACCGGGATGGGCATTGTCTCCTCCATCGGAAACAACACCCAGGAAGTGCTTGCGAGCCTTCACGAGGCGAAGTCGGGCATTTCGCGGGCTGAGAAATATGCCGAGCTCGGCTTCCGCTCCCAGGTGCAGGGTGCGCCGACGCTCGATCCTTCGACGGTGGTCGACCGCCGCGCCATGCGTTTCCTCGGTCAGGGCGCGGCGTGGAATCACGTCGCGATGGAACAGGCGATCCAGGATTCCGGTCTCTCGCCTGACGACATCTCCAATATTCGCACCGGCATCATCATGGGCTCCGGCGGCCCGTCCGCGCGCACCATCGTCGAGGCCGCCGACATCACCCGCACCAAGGGACCGAAGCGCGTCGGACCGTTTGCAGTGCCGAAGGCGATGTCCTCCACGGCCTCCGCGACGCTTGCGACCTGGTTCAAGATCAAGGGAGTGAACTATTCGATCTCGTCGGCCTGCGCCACGTCGAACCATTGCGTCGGCAACGCCTATGAGACGATCCAGATCGGCAAGCAGGACGTCATCTTCGCTGGCGGCTGCGAGGAGCTGGACTGGTCACTGTCGGTACTGTTCGACGCCATGGGCGCGATGTCCTCGAAGTACAACGACACGCCCGCCACAGCCTCGCGTCCCTACGACGTCAACCGCGACGGCTTCGTGATTGCCGGCGGCGCCGGCGTGCTGGTGCTGGAAGAGCTCGAACATGCCAAGGCGCGTGGCGCGCGCATTTACGGCGAGATTGTCGGCTACGGCGCGACGTCCGACGGCTACGACATGGTCGCACCATCAGGCGAGGGCGCCGAGCGCTGTATGCGCATGGCGATGTCGACCGTGAAGACCAAGGTCGACTACATCAATCCGCACGCGACATCGACGCCGGCCGGCGATCCGCCGGAGATCGACGCGCTCCGCAGGGTGTTCGGAAGCGGCGAGAAGTGCCCGCCGATCTCGGCGACCAAGGCGCTGACCGGGCACTCCCTGGGCGCAACCGGCGTGCAGGAAGCGATCTATTCGCTGCTGATGATGAACAATGGTTTCATCTGCGAGAGCGCCCACATTCAGGAACTCGACCCCGCGTTCGCCGACATGCCGATCGTGCGCAAGCGCATCGACAACGTCAAGATCGGCACCGTGCTGTCGAACTCCTTCGGCTTCGGCGGCACCAACGCCACGCTGGTGTTCAGCCGGCTGGACGTGTGATCTTGGGACGCTGTCATGCCCCGCCTAGTGCGCAATTGCGCACGGGGGGCGGGGCATCCAGTACGCCGCGGCTTCTCAATTTATTACGAACGTCTCTGGAATACTGGATCGCCCGCCCCAGTGCGCAAGCGCGCACAAGGCGGGCGATGACCCCGGAATAGTGGGAGCAAAGAGGCAATGGAAGGTTTGATGAAAGGCAAGCGCGGTCTGATCATGGGCATCGCCAATGATCATTCGATCGCCTGGGGCATGGCGAAGACGCTGCATGCCCATGGCGCCGAGCTCGCCTTCACCTTCCAGGGCGAGGCCCTGGGCAAGCGCGTCAAGCCGCTGGCCGAGCAGCTTGGCGTCGACATGGTGCTGCCCTGCGACGTCGAGGACATCGCCAGCGTCGACGCTACATTCACGGCCTTGCGCGAAAAGTGGGGCCGGCTGGATTTCGTGATCCATGCGATCGGCTTCGCCGACAAGAACGAGCTCAAGGGCCGCTACGCCGACACCAGCCGCGAGAATTTTTCCCGCACCATGGTGATCTCCTGCTTCTCCTTCACGGAAGTGGCAAAACGCGCCGCAGAGCTGATGACGGATGGCGGCAGCATGATCACGCTGACCTTCGGCGCCTCGATGCGCGCGATGCCGAACTACAACGTGATGGGCGTGGCCAAGGCGGCGCTGGAAGCCTCGGTGCGCTATCTCGCCTCGGACTTCGGGCCGCGCGGCATCCGCGTCAACGCGATTTCCGCAGGCCCCATCCGCACGCTCGCAGGCTCCGGTATCGGCGAGGCGCGCGCGATGTTCGCCTTCATGCAGAAGCATTCCCCGCTCCGCCGCGGCGTCACGCTCGACGAGCTCGGCGGCTCGGCGCTGTATCTATTGTCGGATCTGTCCGGCGGCGTGACCGGCGAGATCCACTATGTCGATTCCGGATACAACATCGTCCTGATGCCGAGGCCTGACGATTTGAAGACGGAAGACTAAAGCGCGATGAGACCGGGACGAATCGTCATCGCGCTTTTGGTTCTGGTTTGAGCACGATCTTTTCGGAAAACCGCTTCGCACTTTTCCGGATCATGCTCTACCCCGCCGCGATCTTCTCCGCACGCTGGAACGCCGGCCTCGCCATGCAGCGCGCGAGGTAGGCATCGAAGGCCGGGCGCGACGGCACCATCTTGAACTGGCGCACCGCAAAGTTCAGGCCCGATCCGATCGTGATGTCGGCGGCTGAAAACTCCTCCCCGAGGATCCACGGTCCCCTCGCGAGTGCGGCTTCCAGCACGTCGAAGACCTGCGTCGCGCTGCCCCAGGCCGCGGTCGAGGTCGGGATCTCGATCTTGGTGAAGATCTGGATGATGGCGGGTTCGATGCAGCCCGGCGAGAAGAACAGCCATTGCAGATAGCGGGCGCGGCGCGGATCGGTCACGTCTGGCGCAAGTCTGGTCTCGGGATAGCGGTCGGCGATGTAGGCGCAGATCGCTGCCGCTTCGCCCAGTGCGGCATCGCCGTCACTGAGCGCTGGCACCTTGCCCATCGGATTGACCTTCAGATAGTCCGGCGCCTTCTGCGCGCCGGTCGAGATGTCGGTCAGCACGCGCTCATAGGGCAGACCGCTTTCTTCCATCAGCCAGAGCGTCGTGAACGAGCGCGAGCGGGGCGACCAATAGAGCTTGATCATGGCGCGTTTCCTTTTTTCGTCCACCGATAATACTTCATCACAAACCCGTTCGACGGCTCGATCTCTTGCTTCTCGAACACAAAGCCTTCGCGCTCGTACCAGCGCCAGGCTTTTTCGTTCTCGCGGACGCAGCGCAGATACATCTCTTCCGGCATTTGCGTGCGCGTGAAGGTGAGCAATTGGCGGCCGAGCGATTGGCTCTGATAGGCGGGCGCGACGAACAGCATGTCGAGATAGAGTTTTGGCAAATGCAGCGCCAGCATTGCGGCGATCGTGCCGTTGTCGTCGGCGACGAACAGGCTCCAGCCGTCCTCGATCTCGCGCCGGATGCGCGCACGCAGGTTGGCCAGCAGGAATTCGCTCGCCTCGCCGAGCCCGGTCGAAACCCAGCTCTCCATCCAGACACGGCCGATCTCGTCGTACTCGTCCGTGCGGGCCGGGCGGATGATGGGATGCGACATCGAGGCCTCAGGTCGGCTTGCTGCGCACGGATGGGCGTGCGCGCACCTTGCCCGCCGACAGGCACACCACCTCGGAGATTTGCAGGAGCTGCCGCGCCAGCGGGCTGGTCTTGCGCCAGACCATGCCAATGGTGCGCGACGGCTGCGGGTCGCGGAAGCGCGTCAGCGAGACCGAGGCCGATCGCGTCTCCACCGACACGGCCATCTCCGGGATCAAGGTGACGCCGATGCCGGCGCTGACCATCTGAACCAGCGTCGACAGCGAATTGGCATCCAGCATCTCGCGCGGCGGCGCCGATTGCATGTTGCAGAATGACAGCGCCTGATCGCGGAAGCAGTGCCCCTCCTCCAGCAGTAGCAGCCGCATCTCGCGCATCATCTCTCGCGACGGTGCCGGCGTTCCCTCATCCGCGCTCGGTCGCACCAGCAGGAATTTTTCCTCGAACAGAGCGACCTCGGTGAGCGAAGGCTCGGACACCGGCAGCGCAACGATGGCGGTATCGAGCCGACCTTCCACCAGTTCCTGGATCAGCCGCGGCGTCATCGTCTCGCGCACGCGGATGTCGAGCTCCGGATGCATGCGCGTCAGATTCTTGGTGATCGTCGGCAGCAGATAGGGCGCGATCGTCGGAATCATGCCGATGCGCAGCCGTCCGGAGAATCGGTCCTGCGAGGCGCGGGCGAAATCGCCGAGCTCGTCGACCGAGCGCAAGATGTCGCGGACGCGCTGCGCGAGCTCCTCGCCAAATCGGGTCAGCGCCACCTGCCGGGCGCTGCGCTCCAGCAGCAGGCCGCCGAGCGCCTCCTCCAGCTCCTTGATCTGCATCGACAGGGCAGGCTGCGAGATCGAACAGGACTCAGCCGCGCGGCCGAAATGACTGTGACGCGCCAAGGCGTCGAAATACCGGAGCTGGCGCAGCGTGAGGTTTAGCATCAGAAAATCTTATCGCTGCGATCATTAAAGTCAACTTCCCCTGATCGAACGTGAAGCTTAGAGTGCTTCCACCTGGTCAAAGGCGCGAGTTCGACGCCACCAGAGGAGGTATTCATGGACGACACTTCAAAGTGCCCGTTTTCGGGTGGAAAACGAGTGCCGGCGAACCGCGATTGGTGGCCGACCCAGCTCAGCATCGAGATGCTGCACAAGAATTCGGCCAAGTCCGACCCGATGGACAAGGACTTCGACTACGCCAAGGAATTCAAGTCGCTCGACCTGAACGCGGTCATCAAGGACCTGACCGCTCTGATGACCGACTCGCAGGAATGGTGGCCCGCCGACTTCGGTCACTACGGCGGCCTCATGATCCGCATGGCCTGGCACAGCGCGGGCACCTATCGCACCACCGATGGTCGCGGTGGCGCCGGCGCCGGACAGCAGCGTTTCGCGCCGCTCAACAGCTGGCCCGATAACGCCAATCTCGACAAGGCACGCCGTCTGCTCTGGCCGATCAAGCAGAAATACGGCCGCAAGATCTCCTGGGCCGATCTGATGGTGCTGGCCGGCAACGTCGCGCTGGAATCGATGGGCTTCAAGACGTTTGGCTTTGCCGGCGGCCGCGTCGACGTCTGGGAGCCGGAAGAGCTGTATTGGGGTCCGGAAGGCACGTGGCTGGGCGATGAGCGCTACAGCGGCGAACGCCAGCTCGCCGAACCGCTCGGCGCGGTGCAGATGGGCCTCATCTACGTCAACCCGGAAGGCCCGAACGGCAAGCCGGATCCGGTCGCCGCGGCCAAGGATATCCGCGAGACCTTCGCCCGCATGGCGATGAACGACGAAGAGACCGTCGCGCTGATCGCCGGGGGCCACAGCTTCGGCAAGACTCATGGTGCTGGCGATCCGTCGCTGGTCGGACCGGAACCGGAAGCGGGCGCGCTCGAGGATCAGGGCCTCGGCTGGAAGAGCAAGCACGCGTCGGGCCACTCGGGCGATTCCATCACCAGCGGACTCGAGGTGACATGGACGACGACACCGACCAAGTGGAGCAACAACTTCTTCGAGAACCTGTTCAATTTCGAATGGGAGCTGACGAAGAGCCCGGGCGGTGCGCAGCAGTGGACGGCCAAAAACGCCGACGCCATCATTCCCGATGCCTTCGACAAGTCCAAGAAGCATCGGCCGACGATGCTGACGACCGATCTCTCGCTGCGTATGGATCCGGCCTATGAGAAGATCTCGCGCCGCTTCCTCGAGAACCCGGACCAGTTCGCGGACGCCTTCGCCCGCGCCTGGTTCAAGCTCACCCATCGCGACATGGGCCCGATCCAGCGCTATCTCGGCCCCTTGGTGCCGAAGGAGACGCTGATCTGGCAGGATCCGATCCCGGCCGTGAATCACGAGCTGGCCAGCGATCAGGACATAGCGTCGCTGAAGACCAAGATCCTGGCTTCGGGCCTCTCGGTCTCTGAGCTGGTCTCGACCGCCTGGGCCTCGGCCTCGACGTTCCGTGGCTCGGACAAGCGCGGCGGCGCCAACGGCGCGCGCATCCGGCTTGCTCCGCAGAAGGACTGGGAGGTGAACGAGCCGGCTCAGCTCTCGAAGGTTCTGGGCAAGCTCGAAGCGATCCAGAAGGACTTCAACGCGTCATCCGGTGCGAAGAAGGTCTCGCTGGCGGACCTCATCGTGCTCGGCGGCACCGCCGCGGTCGAAAAGGCCGCCAAGGATGCCGGCGTCGACGTCAAGGTCGGCTTCACGCCGGGCCGCATGGATGCCTCGCAGGAGCAGACCGACGCCGCTTCGTTTGCTCCGCTGGAGCCGCGGGCCGATGGCTTCCGCAACTTCATCGGCAAGCGGCAGCAGTTCATGATGCCCGAGGAAGCCCTGGTCGATCGTGCGCAGCTGCTTCGGCTTACCGGCCCGGAGATGACGGCCCTCGTCGGCGGTCTGCGCGTGCTCGGTGCCAATGCGAACGGTTCGAAGAACGGCGTGCTCACCTCGAAGGTAGGAACGCTGAGCAACGACTTCTTCGTCAACCTGCTCGACATGAGCACGCAGTGGACGCCAGCCGGCACCGACGGCACCTATGAGGCTCGCGACCGCAAGACCAACGCGGTCAAGTGGACCGGCACGCGCGTCGACCTGATCTTCGGCGCGCACTCGCAGCTTCGCGCCTACGCCGAGGTCTATGCCACGTCGGATTCCAAGGAGCAGTTCGTCAAGGACTTCGCCAAGGCCTGGACCAAGGTGATGAACCTCGATCGCTACGACATCGCGACCTGATAGCTGAGTTCAGCAATCGGTAATGAAAGGGCGGCTGAGAAGCCGCCCTTTTTTTGGTCGAACTTGCGGCGTCTACACCCCAAGCGTGCCGGCCTTCGCCGCGGCGTAACGTTCGCTGACCTTGCTCCAGCTCACTGTGTTCCACCAGGCCTTGAGGTAGTCGGCGCGGCGGTTTTGATAGTTCAGATAATAAGCGTGCTCCCAGACATCATTGCCGAGCAAAGCGCGCTTGCCGTCAATGATGGGATTGTCCTGGTTCGGGCGCGTCTCGATCGCCAGCTTTCCCTCCTTGTCGACGGTGACGAACACCCAGCCCGAGCCGAACACCCGTCCGCCGGCAGCGTTGAAGTCGGTCTGGAATTTCTCCATGCCGCCAAGATCGCGGTCGATTGCGGCCAGCACTTCGCCTTCCGGCTTGCCTCCGTTCGGTCCCATGATCTGCCAGAACATCGTGTGGTTGGCGTGGCCGCCCATGTTGTTGCGTACGCCGGTGCGGATCGATTCGGGCACCGCGGCGAGATTGCCGAGAACGTCGCCGATCGGCTTGTCGGCAATCCCTGGATTATCCTTGGCGAAATTGTTGAGGTTGGTGATGAAGGCCTGGTGATGCCGGTCGTGATGAATCTCCATGGTCTTCGCGTCAATATGCGGTTCGAGCGCCGCGATCGGATAGGTCAACGGCGGCAGCATGAAGGGACCTGCGGCGGCCGGTGACGCGGCTTGAGCGAACACACGCGGGGCGGCGGCGACCGCCGCAATGCCGGTGGCGGCCAGCATGAGATGGCGCCTGGAGATCGGTGACATTTAAACTTCCTTCGCTTCAGGGGGTAGACGCCGGTGAGATGCGGCGTGGGCAAGTGCGCTCAGTTACGGGTCAAGGCGCATTGCCGGTTTCAGCCAAAGGCATTCTGACGCTGCGGCGGAATCGCACATTGCCGAGGCGCGCAAGCAATAAGGGCGCATAAACAAAAAGGGCGGCCGTGAGGCCGCCCTTCGTGTTTCTGGCAGGAAGCGAGATTTACTCGCCGGCTGCTTCGCGCGGGGCCTTCTCGCCCTCGCCGCCCTTGCCCTCGAGGTCTTCGCCGGTCTCCTGGTCGACCACCTTCATCGACAGGCGGGTCTTGCCGCGATCGTCGAAGCCGAGCAGCTTGACCTTGACCTTGTCGCCTTCCTTGACGACGTCGGAGGTCTTCTGCACGCGCGCCGAGGCGAGCTGGCTGATGTGGACGAGACCGTCCTTGGAGCCGAAGAAGTTCACGAAAGCGCCGAACTCCATCACCTTGACGACGGTGCCGTCATAGATCTGGCCGACTTCCGGATCGGAGGCGATCGACTTGATCCACTTGATCGCGGCCTTCATGGCCTCGCCGTCGCTGGAGGCGACCTTCACGGTGCCGTCGTCCTCGATGTTGACCTTGGCGCCGGTCTTCTCGACGATCTCACGGATCACCTTGCCGCCGGTGCCGATCACTTCGCGGATCTTGTCGGTGGCGATCTTGAAGGTTTCGATGCGCGGCGCGTATTCGCCGAGCTCGGCGCGGGCGTTGGTGAGCGCCTTCGACATCTCGCCGAGGATGTAGATACGCCCATCTTTGGCCTGGCCGAGCGCGACCTTCATGATCTCCTCGGTGATGCCCTCGATCTTGATGTCCATCTGGAGCGAGGTGATGCCCTGCTCGGTACCGGCGACCTTGAAGTCCATGTCGCCGAGATGGTCCTCGTCACCGAGGATGTCCGAGAGAACCGCGAAGCGCTTGTCTTCGAGGATCAGGCCCATCGCGATGCCCGCAGTCGGCCGCTTCAGCGGCACGCCGGCGTCCATCAGCGCGAGCGAGGCGCCGCAGACCGATGCCATCGACGAGGAGCCGTTGGATTCGGTGATCTCCGACACCACGCGCGTGGTGTAGGGGAATTCGTGGTGCGGCGGCAGCACCGGGTGGATCGCGCGCCAGGCGAGCTTGCCGTGGCCGATCTCGCGGCGCTTGGTACCGCCGAGGCGGCCGGTCTCACCGACCGAGTAGGGAGGGAAATTGTAGTGCAGCAGGAACGTCTCTTTGTACGTTCCCGACAGCGCGTCGATGTACTGCTCGTCCTCGCCGGTGCCGAGCGTGGTCACGACCAGCGCCTGGGTCTCGCCGCGGGTGAACAGCGCCGAGCCGTGGGCGCGGGGCAGCACGCCGACTTCGGCGACGATGTTGCGCACGGTCTTGGAATCGCGGCCGTCGATGCGCTTGCCGGTGTCGAGAATGTTCCAGCGAACGATCTTGGCTTCGAGCTCCTTGAACACGCCGCCGATGCGCAGCTTGTCGTATTTCGGCTCCTGGCCTTCCGGGAAGTAGTGAGCGATCACCTTTTCCTTGACCTTGCCGACCGCGGCGTAGCGATCCTGCTTGACCGGAATGGCGTAGGCGGCGCGCAGTTCTTGCTCGACCATGCCGAGCATTTCCTTTTCGAGCGCCGAATTGTCGATCGTGGTGACTTCGCGCGGCTCCTTCGCGGCCTTTTCGGCCAGCTCGATGATCGCGTTGATCACCGGCTGGAAGTGGCGGTGACCGAACATCACGGCGCCGAGCATGATCTCTTCGTTCAGCTCCTTGGCTTCCGATTCCACCATCAGCACGGCGTCTGCGGTGCCGGCGACGACGAGGTCGAGCTGGGTGTCGACCATCTCGTCGAGCGTCGGGTTGAGTATGAACTCGTCATTGGCGAAGCCGACGCGCGCGGCGCCGATCGGGCCCTTGAAGGGAGCACCCGACAGGGTCAGGGCAGCCGACGAGGCCACCAGCGCGACGATATCGGGATCGTTCTCCATGTCGTGCGAGAGCACGGTGACGATCACCTGGGTCTCGTTGCGCCAGCCGTCGACGAACAGCGGACGAATCGGACGGTCGATCAGGCGGGAGACCAGCGTCTCCTTCTCGGTCGGACGTCCCTCGCGCTTGAAATAGCCGCCGGGAATGCGGCCGGCTGCGTAGGTCTTCTCCTGGTAGTCGACGGTCAGCGGCAGGAAGTCGACGCCTTCGCGCGGCGACTTCGCGGCAACGACGGTGGCGAGCACCACGGTCTCGCCGTAGGTCGCGACGACGGCGCCGTCGGCCTGGCGGGCGATCTTGCCAGTTTCGAGCTTGAGGGGGCGTCCACCCCAGTCGATCTCGACTGAATGCTTATTGAACATAGAGGTCTTCTTTCATGGGTTCTCGAAAGAAGGACGGGTCGAAAAACAAAAACCATGCGCAAGATTGCGGGACGTTGATCGAAGCGGGCGATCAGCGTCCTGCGATCCTGCCATGGTTTTTGGATTTCGGATGGCGTCCATCCCTTCGGGTCATACGGGCGCCTTGCCCGTTGTGCCCAGCCGCCGGATTGCTGCTGGACTGTCAGTCGGCACGAACGCGAACGCCGAAGCTCGGTGCTCGCCTATCATGCCCCGGATGCTCGCCGTCAACGGCTCGCATCCGACGCGCACGCAGCCTCGACGAAAAACCTTTAAACAAACGCTTTCGTTCGAAATCACGCGCGAAAACGCGCGCCGTTTGGCGCGCGCAGGAACTCTTAACGACGAATGTTGTGCTTCTCGAGCAGCGACTTGTAGCGCGCCTCGTCCTTCTTCTTCACATAGTCGAGGAGCGAGCGGCGGGTCGAGACCAGCTTCAAGAGGCCGCGACGCGAATGGTTGTCCTTCACGTGGGTCTTGAAATGGTTCGTGAGGTTGGCGATGCGTTCCGACAGGATCGCGACCTGAACCTCTGGCGAGCCGGTATCGCCGGCCTTGTTGGCATTCGTCTTGATGACTTCCGCTTTGCGTTCTGCGGCAATCGACATCGTCAATTTCTCTCGTTGCGATCGGCGCTGGCAGTCAGGCCGGTCAGGTTGAACACACGCTTGGGGATGATTTCGCCATTGCCGACTTCGGCAAGCGCGAGAAGCCGGCCTGCCACCGTGACATAGACTGTGCCGCTACAAGTGGGCGCATCCCGTCCGCGCAACAAAACGGCCTGGCCCCGATGGAGCCTTGCCGCATCAGCCCGAGTGACGGCCAGTGCCGGGATGTCGTCCAGCGCGGTCTCAACGGGCATAAGCGCGTCGGCGAGGCTACCCTCGCCGGACGCGGCTCTATCGCACAAAGCCTCCAACTGATCCAGCGGAATCATGTCGTTCTCGCCAAATGGGCCGACCAGGGTCCGCCGAAGCGCGCAGATATGGCCGTAAGTGCCGAGAATCCGGCCCATATCGCGCGCCAGCGCGCGGACATAGGTGCCCTTGCCGCACTCGGCCTCGAACACGGCCCGGTCGCTATCCGGTTGATCTACAAGGCTTAAACGGTGAATCTCGACCGGACGGGGGGCCAACTCCACGACCTCGCCGTCGCGGGCCAGGTCGTAGGCGCGCTCGCCCTGGACCTTGATCGCGGAATAGCGCGGCGGGATCTGCTGGATCACCCCGGTGAAACGGGGCAGCAGGGCCTCGATGGCCTCCCGGGTCGGGCGCTGGTCCGAGGTTGCGGTCGCCCGGCCCTCGATATCGTCGGTGTCGCGCTCCTCGCCCCAGCATACCGTGAACCGGTAGCGCTTGCGGCCGTCCATGACGAAGGGGACGGTCTTGGTGGCCTCGCCAAGCGCGATCGGCAGGCCGCCGGAGGCCAGCGGATCGAGCGTGCCGGCATGGCCGGCGCGTTTGGCATTGAACAGGCGCTTGAGCACGGCAACAGCCTGCGTCGAGGTCATGCCGATCGGCTTGTCGAGCACGACCCAGCCGTGGACGTCGCGGCGGTCGCGGCGCGGCTGGTTGCCCTTCTGCTTGTTGGCGCGGGGATCGTTGTTGACGCGGCGCGGCTCCTGAGGCGGCTGAGAATTGCCGCCCATGTCCGCAAAATTATTTTTCTGCACGTCGAGCTGATCGGCCTCTTCGCCGCCGATCGTGCCGTGAGCCGGGTCCATCGTCATCGTTCTTCTTCCCGATCCGAATCCGGATCCTGTTCCAGGTCCTTCTGCACCGCGGGTGTTCGCAAAAGCTTCTCGATCCGTTCCGCTTCGTCGAATCGTTCGTCGACGCGGAAGCGAAGGTCAGGTGCAAATTTCAGGTTAACGCGCCGCGCGACCTCGCCGCGCAGGAATTTCTTGTTGCGCTCGAGCGCAGCGAGGACGATCTCGGTGTCGCGGCCACCGAGCGGCATCACGTAGACTGTTGCGAGCTTCAGGTCGGGCGACATCCGCACCTCCGGCACGGTGATGATGTGGCCTTCAAGGTCAGCATCATGCACGCTGCCTTGCGCCAGAATCTCGGCTATCGCATGGCGAACCTGCTCGCCGACCCGCAACTGACGTTGCGAGCCGCCGGACGCGGAACTCTTTTTCTGATGATGGCGGGGCATGGTCTGAAAATCACCTCGTCATGCCCGCGTTTGGGACACGGGCATTGTCATTTGTCCTGCTGAAACGAAGAGGGGTGGATGGCCGGAAAAAATCCGGCCATCGCACTCCCGCAATTCAGTTCAAAAAAGATCCAGGCGCTTCGGTAAGATTTGGACTTACAGGGAGCGCTGGATCGTCTCCACGCGGTAACACTCGATGACGTCACCGGCGCGCATGTCGTGATAGTTCTCGAAGGCCATGCCGCATTCCTGACCGGACTGGACTTCCTTCACTTCGTCCTTGAAGCGCTTCAGCGTCGACAGCTTGCCTTCGTGCACGACGACGTTGTCGCGGATCAGGCGCACGTTGGCGCCGCGTTCCACGGTGCCGTCGGTGACGCGGCAGCCGGCGACCTTGCCGACCTTGGAGATGTTGAAGATCTCCAGGATCGCGGCGTTGCCGAGCATGGTTTCCCGCAGGGTCGGCGCGAGCAGGCCGCTCATGGCCTTCTTCACGTCGTCCACGAGGTCGTAGATGATGTTGTAGTAGCGGATCTCGATGCCGTTGCGCTTGGCGGCCGCAGCGGCCTCCTTGTTGGCACGAACCGAGAAGCCGATGATCGCGGCGTTGAAGCCTTCCGCGAGCGTCACGTCCGATTCCGAGATGCCGCCGACACCCGCATGCAGGATACGCGCGGCGACTTCGTCGGTGCCGAGCTTCTCCAGCGAGCCGAGGATCGCTTCCAGCGAGCCCTGCACGTCGGCCTTGATGATCAGCGGGAATTCCTTGCGGCCCGCCGTCTTCAACTGCGACATCATCTGCTCGAGCGAGCCGCGCATGCCGGAGATCGAGGCAGCCGCGTTCTCGCGCTTCTGGTGCGCGCGGTAGCTGGTGACCTGCCGGGCGCGGGCTTCGTTCTCGACCACGGCGAGACGATCGCCGGCTTCCGGCGGACCGTTGAAGCCGAGCACCTCGACCGGCACTGACGGACCTGCCTCCTGCACCGTCTCGCCCTGATCCGAGATCAGGGCGCGGACGCGGCCCATCTCGGCGCCGGCGACGATGATGTCACCGACACGGAGCGTGCCGCGCTGGACCAGAACGGTCGCGACCGGACCACGGCCACGATCGAGCTTGGCTTCGATCACGGTGCCTTCGGCCGGACGATCCGAATTGGTCTTGAGGTCAAGGATGTCGGCCTGGAGCGCGATCATCTCGAGCAGCTTGTCGAGATTGGTCTTGTTCTTCGCCGACACTTCGACGTCGACGACTTCGCCGCCGAAGGATTCCACCTGCACCTCGTGCTGGAGCAGCTCGGTGCGCACGCGTTCGGGCTTGGCGTCGGGCTTGTCGATCTTGTTGATGGCAACAATGATCGGCACCCGCGCCGCCTTGGCGTGGTTGATGGCTTCGATCGTCTGCGGCATCACGCCGTCGTCGGCCGCAACCACCAGCACGACAATGTCGGTCACCTTGGCGCCGCGGGCGCGCATCGCGGTGAACGCGGCGTGGCCGGGCGTGTCGATGAAGGTGATCTTCTTGCCGCTTTCGGGCGACAGCACCTGATAGGCGCCGATATGCTGGGTGATGCCGCCGGCTTCACCGGAGACCACGTTGGCATGGCGGAGCGCGTCGAGCAGCGAGGTCTTGCCGTGGTCGACGTGACCCATCACGGTCACCACCGGCGAACGCGGCTCGGTGTCGGTGGAATCGTCGATGGCGTCGAACAGGCCTTCTTCAACGTCGGACGCGGCAACGCGCTTGACGGTGTGACCGAGTTCTTCGGCAATCAGTTGCGCGGTGTCGGAGTCGATCACGTCGGTGATCTTGTGCATCGCGCCCTGCTTCATCAGCATGCGGATGACGTCGACCGCGCGCTCGGCCATGCGGTTGGCGAGCTCCTGGATCGTGATCGCTTCCGGAATGATCACCTCGCGGATGAGCTTTTCCTTCGGCTCGTTCGCGGCATGGCCCTTCAGGCGCTGGGTGCGGCGGCGGAACGAGGCGATCGAGCGCTCGCGGACGTCGTCGGCATTGAAGGCGGTGACGACCGTCAGGCGGCCGCGCTCCTTCTGCGGGCCGGGCTTGTGGGTGGGCTTGGGAGCGACCACAGGCCGCGCAGCGCCGCCGGGGCCGCGACGGATCTGGCGCGGACCCTCGTCCTCGTCCGGTCCGGCTGCGACAGCGGGGGCGCGGCCCACCGGGCCTCCCGGCCGCTGCGTGGTCGTTCCGGGCCGTGCGGTCGTTGTTCCCGGACGTGCCGGGGTGGTTGTGCCGGGTCGCGCCATCGGCGCTCCGGGCCGCGCGGCAGGAGCGGCCGAGGTCGCCGTTGCAGGGCGGGCCGCAGATTGCGGTTGCTCGCCTTCGCCAAAACGCTTTTTAGCCTCGGTTTCGGCCTTCCGCTTGGCTTCCTCTTCGTGACGGTGACGCTCCTCCTCGGCCTTGCGGCGGGCTTCGGCGGCCTCGCGATCAGCACGCTCCGCACTTTCGCGGACCGCGCGGCGCTGGGCCTCTTCCTCGGCATGGCGGCGCTCTTCGACTTCGCGCACCTTGGCATCGGCCAGCGCGCTGGCGCGGGCGGAACGTTCGTCCTCGGTCAGCGTCCGCAGCACCACGCCGGAGCCGGCGTTGCGCGGCGGCGCGGGGCGGGCCGGAGCAGGCTTGGGCGCGGCGGCCGGCGCGGGTTTCGCCACCTCGGCCACCTGTGGCTCGGGGCTGCCGTCGATGCGGCGCTTGCCCCGCTTCTCGACCACGACCTGCTTGCTACGGCCATGACTGAAGCTCTGGCGCACGGTGCCCGTTTCGACGCGCGGCTTGAGCGATAGCGTCTTGCTCGGAACGCTCAGCTTCTTGTCGCCAGGGGTCTTGGTATCAACCATTAAGCAGTCCTAATCCTGATCTTGTTGTCGTTGTGCGTTGCCGCACCGTGCTATCGGGTGGTCGTTGTCTCTCAGAAATCCTGGCCGGGCTTTTCGGCAGTCCTGTCAGCGTCCGCCATCCGGTATCGGACCAGCATCTGGCTACGTGACAGGAATGACTTGCTCGCCGGGCCCGCGAGCAGGGCAGCATGTATCACATTTGACCGGGTAAGTGCCAAATCCAATTCTGTCGATTTTAGTGCGGTGACGACGGGAATCTGCGGCTTGGCGCCGCGATTTCCCTCATTTTGACGCGCCAGCATGTCCAATTTGCGGATTCCGTCCGCGGCCCCGTCGCTGGCATGGATCAGGACCTCGACCGTACCTTCCCGAAGCGCGCTTTCGACCTTGCCGAAACCGGCGACGATCTGGCGCGCCTTGGCCGCAATCCCAAGGGCTTCGACCACGCTCCGGACCAGGAGCGCCTCGAGGTCGGCGGGAAGCGTCTGAGGGATGCGCAGCTCGCGCTTGAAGGCTTTCGTAAAATGGTGACGCCGAACGGCTTCCGCAACCACCTCGCGCGAGGCGCTGACCCACATGCCGCGTCCGGGCAGCTTGCGCTTGAGATCGGGAACTATGTGCCCTTGGGGAGAGACGACGAAGCGGATCAGCTCGACGATCGGCCGGACCTCGCGGCTGACCGCACACATCCGCACGGTCGCGGACCTTTCGGTCCGCGGTCCATGGTCGAGTTCGGGGTCAGTATCAGCGAGCATCCGGGTGACATCCTCCTTCGCCCTAAGCCGGCTGATCTTCGGTCGCCTCGGCCTCTTCGGCGGGCTTGGCGAGGTCGGCCTCGGTGATCCAGCCGGCCTTGACGCGGGCCTGCATGATCATCGCTTCAGCATCGTCACGGGAGATATCGAGGCCATCGAGCGCGCCCGGATATTTGGTCTGCTCGCCGCCTTCCTTGCGCTCGGTCCAGCCGACCAGATCGTCGGTGGCGCAGCCGGCGAGGTCGTCGACCGTCTTGATGTCGTTCTCGCCGAACTTCACCAGCATCTTCGAGGTGACGCCGGGCACGTCCTTGACGGCGTCCTCGACGCCGAGCTCCTTGCGCCTGGCCTCGATCTCAGCTTCCAGCTGTTCGAGATATTCACGAGCACGGTTCTGGAGTTCCTGCGCGGTCTCCTCGTCGAAACCCTCTATGCCGGCAAGTTCCTTGATGTCCACCATCGCGAGTTCCTCGACCGAGGTGAAGCCTTCGGACGCCAGCAATTGGCCGACAACTTCGTCGACATTGAGCGATTCCATGAAGACGCGGGTGGAGTTCTCGAAATCCGCCTGGCGGCGCTCCGATTCCTCCTGCTCGGTCAGGATGTCGATGTCCCAGCCGGTGAGCTGCGAGGCCAGACGCACATTCTGGCCGCGGCGGCCGATCGCCAGCGAGAGCTGGTTGTTGGTGTCGGGCACGACGACCTCGATGCGCTCGCGGTCTTCGTCGATGACGACCTTGGAGACCTCGGCCGGCGCCAGCGCGTTGACCACGAAGGTCGCGATGTCGGGCGACCAGGGGATAATGTCGATCTTCTCGCCCTGCAATTCGTTCACCACCGCCTGCACGCGCGAGCCGCGCATGCCGACGCAGGCGCCGACCGGATCGACCGAGGAATCGCGGGAAATCACGCCGATTTTTGCGCGCGAGCCGGGATCGCGGGCGACCGCCTTGATCTCGACGATGCCATCATAGATCTCGGGCACTTCCTGCGCGAACAGTTTTGCCATGAACTGCGGATGGGTACGGGAGAGGAAGATCTGCGGGCCGCGGGTCTCGCGGCGGACGTCGAAGATGTAGGCGCGGACGCGGTCGCCGTTGCGGAACACTTCGCGCGGCAGCATCTCGTCGCGGCGGATGATGGCCTCGCCGCGGCCGAGATCAACGATCACGCTGCCATATTCGACGCGCTTGACGACGCCGTTGACGATGTCGCCGATGCGGTCCTTGAATTCCATATATTGCCGGTCGCGCTCGGCTTCGCGCACCTTCTGCACGATCACCTGCTTGGCGGACTGCGCGGCGATGCGGCCATATTCCAGCGGCGGCAGGGTGTCGGCAATGGTGTCGCCGACTTGGGCACCGGGATTGGCGCGCTGCGCATCCACCAGCGAGATCTGGTTGGAATGGTTTTCGACCGTCTCGACCACCAGCATGTGGCGCGACAGCCGAAGCTCGCCCTTCTTCGGGTCGATCTCGGCGTGAACGTCGGTCTCGCTGCCGTAACGGGCCCGCGCCGCCTTCGCGATGGCATCCTCCATCGCCGCGATGACGATGCCGCGGTCGATCGATTTCTCGCGCGCAACGGCGTCGGCGATCTGAAGCAATTCAAGTCGATTGGCGCTGACTGCCATGGCTAGTCTCCTTCGTCAGGATCGATCTCGCCCCGTCGCGCGCGTTCGGCGGCCAGGCGATGTTTCTTGGTATTGGTCGGAGCCGGCTTCTTCGTAGTGGCCGGCGCCGGCTTCTTAGCCGGCTTGGTGTTCTTGGTCGTTTTTTCGCTGATGCTGGCGTGCGGTGCCGCCGGCGGCTCCAGGCCGAGATTGCGGCGCATTTCGCGTGCCTGGGCCTTGCCGCGGCGCATGGATTCCGCGATCAGCTCGTCCGTCAGCACCAGCCGTGCCTCGGCGATGTCTTCCATCGTCAGGAGAACGTCGGCAGTCTCGCCCGCCTTGATGTCGTCGCGATGCAGATGCACGCGGTCGCCTTCGACCGGGCCGATCGTGCCGCGGAACCGCTTCCGCCCCTCGTGGGCGACCGCCATCTCGATCTTCACCAGATGGCCGGCGTAACGCTCGAAATCGGAGCGGCGCACCAGCGGGCGATCGATCCCCGGCGAGGAGATTTCCAGCCGATAGGCGCGATCGACGGGGTCGGCGACATCCAGCACGGGCGACAGTGCCCGCGAGATCGCCTCGCAATCCTCGATCTGCATCGAGCCGTCCGGCCGCTCCGCCATGACTTGCACGGTGCAGCCAGATTCCCCCGAAATGCGGATCCGCACCAGGCGGTAGCCCATGCCTTCGAGCACCGGCCCCGCGACTGCGGACACCCGTGCCGCCACGCCCGGCTCGACCACGAGCCTCGGCTCGGCCAGCAGCTCGGCATCCGTGGAACCAGGGTTCGGTTCGGTCATATCAGGGGTCAAGTCGCTCGATATGGTTAAGGCTGGGTTTAGGATTTCAAAGCTCGCTTCGGAACTCTCCCGACAGATCGCCGGGCCTCACATCTTCCACCGAGCCGCGTTCAGGTAATAAAAAAGAGCGGGTCCTTTCGGGCCCACTCTCACTACGCGGATCGTATGAGAAGATGAATTGGCGGTGATATAGCGCTTTCCGCCCTCTCGGACAAGGCCCATTGCAGCGGCGCGCGAGGCTTTTTGCGCCCGCTCCGCGGCCCGCCCGCGCAACGCTTCCTTCACCTCCAAGGCCTAAATTTCCTGATTGTGGGGCGGCTTGGACCAGGGCGCACCCGCGGCGTGCCTCCTACGAGTTTGCGTTTTCATGACCGTTGCCACGTCGCTCATTCCCGGACTGGACGATATCGTCAAACGCGGCGACCCGCGGCGTCGCGGCGAGATCGCGCACGCCATCTCCCATTTGTTCTTTCAGGACGCCGAGAATCTCCGTCCCGATCTCGTCGCTCTCTTCGATAATCTGCTGATAGATCTCGTCCCGCATGCCGAGCTCGCTTCGCGCGTCGATCTTGCCGAACGCTTCTCGCGCCTGAACAACGCGCCGCGGCGTCTGGTGAGCCAGCTCGCGCGCGAAAACGAAATTGCGGTGGCGGGCCCCGTGCTGCGCCATTCCCCTGTGCTCGACGATGACGCTCTCGTCGAGATCGCGCGACTGAAGGGCCAGGGCCATCTGCTGGCGATGAGCGAGCGCCCCACGCTGTCGGCTGTCATCACCGACGTGCTGGTCGAGCGCGGCGATCGCGACGTGGTGCGCCGCGCTGCGGGTAACGCCGGCGCCGAGTTCTCGCCTGGCAGCTATTCCGAGCTGATCAAGCGTGCCGCGCAGGATGGCGTGCTGACGCTCAGAATCGGCCAGCGTAGCGATCTGTCGGGTGAGAACCTGAAACAGCTTCTCGACGGTACGCTCGACGTCATCCGCCGTCGCCTCTCGAGCGTGGTCAATCCCGCGCGCCAGGTCGAGATCAAGCGCGCTATGGTGGCCATCGAGGAAGCCACGCTGCCGCCCGGGCCGCGTCGCGATTTCTCGGGGGCACAGCGCACCGTGCTGGCGTTGCATCGCGAGGGCCATCTTGGCGAGAGCGCGCTGTTTGGCTTCGCCAAGGCGCACAAATATGAGGAGGCGATCGCTTCACTCTCGGCGATGTCCGGAGTCCGCCTCTCGGTCCTCGACCGCCTGATCACGGGTGACCGCTACGATCCAATTCTGGTTCTGGGGCGTGTGCTGAATGTCGGTTGGCCGACAGTGCGGGCGCTGATCCTGATGTGGTACGGCCCGAATCGCACGCCAGCCGATGCCGATCTTGAGCAGGCGCGCGCGAATTTCACGCGCCTGATGCCGACGACCGCGGAGCGCGTCGTTAATTTCTGGCGCAACCGGCAGACGATCTAGAGCCGTCGAAACCGCAGATACGCCGCCTTGCGGCCTTCGCGCGTGGCCTTTCGGCCGTAGCGCGTCATCGTGTATCCGTCCCACGGCAGGCGAAAATCATCGGCGCGCTCCGCGAGCCAGACAAAGTCCTTCGAGCGCGCCAGATGCGACAGCGTCCAGGCGCAGTAATCGTCGATGTCGCAGACGAAGCGAAATTCGCCGCCGGCTTTCAGCACGTGCGCCATCGCGGCGATGGTCCGGTCCTGGACGAAGCGCCGCTTCCAGTGTCGCCGTTTCGGCCAGGGATCGGGATGGATCAGGTCGATCCGCGACAGCGAAGCCTTCGGCAGCCAGGCGAGGAGCTCGGCGGCATCGCCTGCGAACAGGCGGATGTTGCCGATGTCGGCGGCCTCGATCTGCGCGAGGATCTTCGCCATGCCGTTGACGTAAGGCTCGCAGCCGATGAAGCCGGTTGTGGCGAAGTTTTGCGCTTCCGCCGCAAGATGCTCGCCGCCGCCGAAGCCGATCTCGAGCCGCAAATCGTCGACTGCGGGGACGAAGATCTTGCGGGCATCCGCCGGTGCTTCGCGGTCGATGGCCAGCGCAAGACGCGGCAGCAGATGATCGATCAGCTCGGCCTGGTGCTGCCTGAGCTTGTGGCCCTTGCGGCGTCCGAAGAAAGCGCGCTCGCTGTCCTCGCGATCGGGATCTGATTTACGCTCACTCATCGTAGCGTCTGGTACAGGCGATGGAGCAGCCGCGCGCGCGGTTCGAGCGACGAGACATAGAGCTGCTCATAATGGGTGTGCGCACCCTTGCCGTCGACGCCGAGCCCGTCGAGCGTCGCGGTGTGGGCGGCGGTGAAATTACCGTCCGAGCCGCCGCCGGTGTGAACGTCGAGCAGCTCGAAGCCGACCTCCGTGGCAACGGTCTTTGCATGTTCGTACAGCGAGGCGCCCGCATTGCTCTTCTCGTAAGGAGGACGATTGAGCCCGCCCGTGACCTTGACGGTGACGCCATCCGTCTTGGATGTCAGGGCGAGGATCTTGCCGACGAGTTCATCCGCGTCCTCGAGGCTGAGCACGCGCAGATCGATTTCGGCATGGGCTTCTTCCGGCGTCACGTTGGGCCGCGTGCCGCCGCGCACGACGCCGACATTGACCGTGACGCCACGCGCCAGATCGTTCATCGCTTCCAGCGCCAGGATGACGTTGGCGAGCTCGCGGATCGCGCTGCGGCCATCCTGGGGCCGCGTGCCGGCATGCGCGGGCACGCCCTTGATGAACACTTCGAATCGCCCGACGCCCTTGCGGCCGGTGACGATCTTGCCGCCGTCGCGCGCCGGCTCCGTCACCAGCACGTACTTCGCCTTGCGTCCTTCGGTCTCGATGAGTGCGCGAGAGGTGGGGCTGCCGATCTCCTCGTCGGAGGTGAACAGATGGGTGATGCCGAGCGGCGAGCGATCGGCCGTGGCACAAAGCGCGTGGAAGGCGTGATGGGCGATGTAGGCGCCGCCCTTCATGTCGTAGATGCCGGGACCGAACGCGCTGTCGCCTTCGACCTTGAACGGCAGGCGCTCGATGAATCCCATGGGATGAACGGTATCTAGGTGGCTCAGCACCAGGATGCCGGGTCGGTCCTGGCCCCAGGTCGAGCGCGCCACGAGATGATCGCCGCAGCCATCGACGCCGGCGATGCGCTCGAGCGTAACAGGGAGATCGCGGTATTGCTCCGCGACCATCGAGACCAGCTTGTTGACCTGTTCAGGCGCGTCCGTTGGCGTCTCGACCTCCACCCAGCGGCGGATGCCATCGAGAATAGTTTGAGTATCGAACCAATTGGAGCTGGCCATGAGCGCATCTGTGCCTTTGAATCGCATCATCGGGGAGGACGCGCATCAAAGCGCGGCCGCAAATGACGACATAGGCCAGATTTGACGCAGCCTCAAATCGGATCGAGATGGCGCGTCAGCGCTTGTCGGGGCCTTCGCGGGCCGCGATCTGCTCGACGAGATCGACGATGGAGCGGCGCATCTTCGAATCGGTGATTCGGGTGAACGCCTTGGTCAAAGCGAGTCCTTCGGAAGTCGCGAGGAAATCCGAGACGTAAGACGGCGATGCGCCTTCGCTGAAGCCATCCGGACCCGGCACGCCACTCGGACCGCCCTCGAACAGGAACGACACCGGTACCTGGAGAATCTCGGCAATTTGCTGGATGCGGCTCGCGCCGACCCGGTTGGTGCCCTTCTCGTATTTCTGAACTTGTTGGAAAGTCAGGCCCAAAGCTTCACCGAGCTTTTCCTGGCTCATGCCCAACATGATGCGGCGCATCCGCACGCGACTGCCGACATATTTGTCAACAGGGTTGGGCGCTTTCGACATTTCCTCAGCCCTCCAAACATCACCTTCGGCGCAATCAGGAATGCCTCAGGTGTAAGCAACGTCAAAATCAGACCCTGTTATTGGGAAACATTGCGGAGAAATTTAGCAATACCCACTGTCTTTTGCAGCGGGTGCAGAATGAGGAGGCCGCGTGCAGTCTGTCAACCGTGGGACTACGGTTGTCAAAAGTTATCGGCCGCAGCTGCGTGATCAGGGGTGCCGTTTGGCAACACGTCGGCGGACTGCAAGAAACACGGCGAGCGCGACGAGCATGGCCGCGGGTACATCGCCCACGCGCGCATAGATGGTTGGCGGGATCGCGGCGGGCAGATTTGCATCCAAAATGCCTTCGATCCCGAGACCGAGACTGGCGACGATGCGCCCCACCGGATCGATCACCGCGGAAACGCCGGTATTGGCGGAGCGAACCAGCGGCAATCCGAGCTCGATCGCGCGCATCCGCGCCTGTTCCAGGTGTTGATAGGGGCCGGTCGAGATTCCGAACCAGCCGTCATTGGTGAGATTCACGATCCAGCCCGGACGTTCATTGCGTCCAGCCACCTCGCCGGGAAAGATTGCTTCGTAGCAGATCAGCGGCAGCGCGGACGGCGCGCCGGGGACCGGCAGCGCGTGCCGCACGGTGCCGGGAATGAAGCCACCGCGCACACGCGTGAGTTGCTCGAAACCGAGCTTCTCCATCAGCCCCTGATAGGGAAGAAATTCGCCGAACGGTACCAAATGCAGCTTGTCGTAGACTGCGAGCACGCTGGCGTCGTGGTCGATCACGTAGATCGAATTGTAGGCGCGGGTGATCGGCGTGCCCCGCGGCAGGTCGGGCGCGCGGACCGAGCCCGTGATCAGCACCGTGCCCTTGGGCAGAAGCTCCGCGATTTGCGCCATCGCGTCGGCTTCGCGAGTCAGGAAGAACGGAAAGGCGGATTCCGGCCAGATCAGGATGGTCGCATCGCGCACGCCGGTCGATTGCGGCCCGGAGGCGCGATCCGACAAGGCCAGATATTTCTTCATCACCTCCGCCTTGGCGGCGTAGTTGAATTTTGCGTCTTGCTGGAGATCCGGCTGCATCAGGCGCAATTTGGTGCCCGCGACCATCGTGGTCGGATGCAGCGACAGGCGGATCGCGCCGAAGATGCCCATGACGAGCAGGAGCGCCACGGCTGCGGCCGGCGCGCGCCACGCCAGGCGGCGATCGGGCGTGCGGTCGATCAGCGCCGCGGGGCTCGCGAAGATCGCGACCGTCAGGAACGTCATGCCCCAGAGGCCGATCAGCGACGCCGTTTGTGCCAGCGGCAGCGGCTCGGACAGCGCATAACCGAACGCGTTCCAGGGAAAGCCGGTCAGCGCATGACCGCGCAGCCATTCGGTAATGGTGAGGCTTGCCGCGAGCGCAAGCACGCGCGTCGCGTTCTTGGTCCAGAGCAGGCGGGCGAGCGCAAAGCCCATTGCCGTGAATATGGAAAGATAGGCCGGCAGGCCCAGCACGGCGAACGGCGTCAGCCAGGCGAATACGTCGGCGTCGACGAAGAAGGCGTAGCCGATCCAGTAGAGGCCGGGCACGAAATAGCCGAGCCCGAACCAGTAGCCGGTCAGCGCCGCGGCGGGGACGCCGCCATATCGTCCGGCGCCAGCGCCGTCGATCAGCCAGACCAGCACCGGGAAGGTGATGAACAGCACCGGGAAGGCGTTGAACGGCGCCAGCGCCAGCACCGAGAGCGCACCGGCAGCCATCGCGACGAGCGCGCGCTTCCATCCCCAGGTCAGGATGATGGCAAGCGCGATCTGGCGAAATCGCTGGAACGGGCTCACTGCGGACCGGTCCCGTCGCTTGGCGGCGGGGTGGGCGTGTCGCTGGCCGTCGGCTGGCTGCCATCCGGCGCAGTCTCGCGGCGCCGGCTCTCGCGCTGGGTGCGCGGCGCGGGACGCTCCTTTCGCGTCGAGATCCGCAGTCGCTTGACCCGGCGGGGATCGGCATCGAGCACCTCGATCTCGTAATGGCCGGGGCCCGAGATCACCTCGCCGCGCACCGGCAGGCGCCCGACGAAGCTGACGAGATAGCCGCCCAGCGTCTCCACTTCCTCGCCGGCCTCCCCGGTGACGAAGTCCTCGCCGATCACGGTGCGGACGTCGTCGAGGCTGGCGCGGGCGTCGGCAATGAAGGCGTTGTCGGGCAGCCGTACGATCGAGGGCGGCTCGTCGCTGTCATGCTCGTCGTCGATCTCGCCGACGATCTGCTCGACGATGTCCTCGAGCGAGACCAGCCCGTCGCTGCCGCCATATTCGTCGACCACCAGAGCCAGATGGATGCGGGTGGCCTGCATCTGCGCGAGCAGGTCGATCGCCCGCATCGACGGCGGGACGTAGAGCAGCTTGCGGATGATGCGCGCTTCTTCGAGCGGCAGCGCGAGATCGACCGTACGCAGATCAAGCCCGGCCGGCAGCGGTTTCTTGCGCTTGGTTTTCGTGACCCCCGACACGCGCGCACGCGCGGTCATGTAGGCGAGCAGGTCGCGGATATGGACGATGCCGACGGGATCGTCGAGCGTCTCGTTGTAGACCACAAGGCGCGAATGGCCGGCGCTCTCGAAGCGGTCCATCAACTCGCCGAGCGGGATGTCGCGCTTCACCGCGATGATGTCGGCGCGATGCACCATGACGTCGGCGATGCGACGCTCATGCAGGCCGAGGATGTTGCGCAGCATGGTGCGCTCGACCGTCGAGAAGCCGGTGTCGTCGGGCGTCGTGGCGTCGAGCACGACCTGGAGGTCGTCGCGCACCGAACCCGCCTTCCAGCCGAACAACGTCCGGATGGCGCGCAGCAGCCAGCCGTCGGCGGTCGGACGCAGCACCTCGCCTGAGGTCACCACGACCGGTAAATTGGCCGTGTTGCGCGGATTGTCGTGAATCGGGTCCGAATCCGGCATCTCAATGCGTCCCCGGGCGGTCGGCATAGGGGTCGGGAATGCCGAGATGAGCCAGGATCTCTCGTTCGAGCGCTTCCATTTCCTCGGCGTCGTCTTCGTTTTCGTGGTCGTAGCCGACCAGGTGCAGGAAGCCGTGCACGGCGAGATGGCTCAAATGATGATCGAACGGCTTTTGTTCCTCGTCCGCTTCACGCCGCATGGTCTCGTAGGCGATCGCGATATCGCCGAGCATGCGCGGCGCATCGCCCGGCTTCCAGTCGCCTTCCGGCTGCAGCGCGGGAAACGACAGCACGTTGGTCGGCTTGTCGATGCCGCGCCAGTTGCTGTTCAGGGTACGGATGCCGGCATCATCGGTCAGCATCACCGCCACTTCCGCCTCCGCAACGTCTTCGTCGACATTCTCGGCGGCGGCCGCCACGGCGCGCTGGATCACGGCTTCGGATTCGGGCTCCCGCTGCCAGCAATCGGCGACGACGAGGACCTCGGTGATGGGAAGGTTGGGGTGTGACATTGTCCTTGTTCGGAACGAAGGGGCGCCGTGTCCGCGCCCATATGGTCCGGTTGCTGTCTCGTCAGGATTTACCGGCGGCCGGCCGCTGCGGCGCCCCTTCGTAGGCGGAGACGATCCGCGCCACGAGCTCGTGGCGGATCACGTCTTCGGCCTTGAAATGAACTTGCGCAATGCCTTCGACGCCGCTCAGCAGGCGGGTCGCCTCGGCGAGGCCCGAGGTCTGGCCGTTCGGCAAGTCGATCTGCGAGGGATCGCCGGTGACGATCATGCGGCTGTTCTCGCCGAGACGGGTCAAAAACATCTTCATCTGCATCGATGTGGTGTTCTGCGCCTCGTCCAGGATGATGGCCGCGTTGGTCAGCGTGCGACCGCGCATGAAGGCGAGTGGCGCGATCTCGATCTCGCCGGTCTGCAGCGCGCGCTCGACAATGCGCGCGTCCATCAGGTCATAGAGAGCGTCGTAGATCGGGCGAAGGTAAGGATCGACCTTCTCGCGGAGATCGCCGGGCAAAAAGCCGAGCCGCTCGCCGGCTTCCACCGCCGGGCGGGACAGGATGATCTTGTCGACTTCCTTGCGCTCGAACAGTTGCGCGGCATGCGCGACCGCGAGCCAGGTCTTGCCGGTGCCGGCGGGTCCGATGCCGAACACCAGCTCGTGGCGCTTCAGCGCGCGGATGTAGGAATCCTGCGCCGCCGTGCGCGCGCGCACCGGGCGCTTGCGCAAATTGATGCTGTCGAAGGTGGATTTGGCCGACTTGGCGTCGAACTCGAACAGCGAGCCCTGAGCGATCACGGCACGGATCGCGCCCTCGACCTCGCCCTGGTCGAGATCCTGTCCCTTCACGGCCTGGGCGTAGAGCGTCTCCAGCACGCGGCGTGCGGCATCGCAGCCGTCGCGCGAGCCGCCGATCGTGATGTGGTTGCCCTTGGAATCGACGACGACGCCGAGCCGCCGTTCGATCTGCGCCAGATGCTGGCCGTAAGGGCCGACCAGCGCGGACGCGGCGCGGTTGTCGTCGAAGTCGATGACGACCTGGGTCTCGGGCGGAACCTGCATCTCGCGGTCAAATTTGCGGCTGGGAGCGATAGAAGAAGAATCCGATGCGCTTTTGGGCAAGGGTTCAGGCTCCAGTGGCGATGGACGATAAAGCGGGCTCGTGCGCCAGGGCGAGCTCACCGAGGAAGCTGTAGCGTTCGAGGCTGTCGATCCGGACCGGCAGGATCTGTCCGATGATGTCGGCCGAGGCCATCACATGCGCGGGCTGGAGGAACGCGGTGCGACCGACGATCTGGCCCTCCTTGCGGGCCGGACGCTCGAACAGCACATCGACCGTTGAGCCAATCGCAGCCTTGTTGAAGGCCGATTGCTGGCTGTCGATCAGTTCCTGGAGCCGCTCCAATCGCTGGTCCATCTCGGAGGGGGACACCGTCTCCTGCATGTCCGCGGCCGGCGTTCCCGGCCGGGCGGAGTATTTGAACGAATACGCCGCAGCGTAGCCGATTTGCGTGACAAGCGCGAGGGTGGCGAGAAAATCTTGCTCGCTCTCGCCCGGGAAGCCCACGATAAAATCTGATGAAAAAGCAATGTCTTGGCGCGCGGACCGGAAACGGTCGACGACACGCCGATAATCATCGGCGGTATGTTTCCGGTTCATGGCGGCCAGAATCGGGTCCGAGCCCGACTGCACCGGCAGGTGCACGAACGGCATCAAGGCATCGAGATCGCGATGGGCTGCAATCAAACTGTCGTCGACATCGCGGGGATGGCTGGTCGAATAGCGCAGCCGCGCGACGCCCGGGAGCGCCGCGAGGTGTTCCAACAGCCTGCCGAGCGGCCAGCTTTTTCCGTCCGGCCCCTCGCCGTGATAGGCATTGACGTTCTGTCCAATCAGCGTGAGCTCGCGCACGCCGTTCTCGGTGAGCCGTTTCACGTCATCGACGATCTTTGCCACCGGCCGCGAGACTTCCGAACCACGCGTGTAAGGCACGACGCAGAAGGTGCAGAACTTGTCGCAGCCTTCCTGCACCGTGACGAAAGCGGAAATGCCGCGGGCGCGGATCGCGCCGGGCTTGGGCTGAGCGAGGAAGCCGAACTTGTCCTGAGCCGGGAATTCGGTCTCGATGGCGCGGCCTTCACTGCCGGCGCGCTTCAACAGCTGCGGCAAATGATGATAGCTCTGCGGGCCCACCACGACGTCGACCGCGGGTGCGCGGCGCACGATCTCCTCGCCCTCGGCCTGTGCCACGCAGCCCGCGACCGCGATCTGCATGGTGCGCCCATCACGCGCGGCTGCGTCCTTGGCGACACGCAGGCGACCGAGCTCCGAATAGACCTTTTCCGAGGCCTTCTCGCGGATGTGGCAGGTGTTGAGGATGACGAGGTCGGCGTCATCAGCGCTGGCCGTCTCAACGAATCCTTCCGGAGCCAGCGTGTCCACCATGCGCTGAGCATCGTAGACGTTCATCTGGCAGCCATATGATTTGATGTGCAGCTTGCGCGGCGGCGTCATGGAACCCGGAATTGAGGTGGGAGGACCGCCCTCAGATATAGGCTGGGGCCGCGGAAATCCAGCGATTGGGGGTCCTTTCGGTCGTCATTCCGAGGCGCGATGCAGTCGCGAACCCGGAATCCAGAGGTTTTGGCACGAGATTCCGGGTTCGATGCTGGCGCATCGCCCTGGAATGACGCCGAGAGGAGAGATTCAACCCGCCAGGGTCTCCGCCGCGGCCCGCCGGACCAATTCCGGCAGTTGCCGCATATCGTCGAACGTCAATCCTGCCCCGGCGGACCGTAGTTTTTCAGCGTGGCCCGGCGGGCAATGGCTGCCGCCGTGAAAGCCCAGCACGGTCATCCCGGCGGCATGCGCGCCGGTCACGCCTGGGACGCTGTCCTCGATCACGAGGCACCGCTCCGGCGCGACTTTCATCTGCGCGGCGGCGAACAGAAAAAGATCGGGCGCGGGTTTGCCGCGTGCGACCTGGCTCGCGGAAAAGATATTCGGCGCGAGCAGATCGTAGAGACCAGCGCAGGTCAGGCCATGATGAATTTTCTCCGGCGTGCCGCTCGACGCAACGCATTTGGGCAAACCGATTGCGCCGATCGCTGCGGCCACATGGGTGATCGGCTGCAAATCGCTGGCATAAAATTGCAGCGTCGCCGCATTCACTTGGCTCTCGAGATCGTCGGGAAGATTGCGGCCGATCTCCCGTTCGACCATTTGCCGTGCGTCTTTCTCGGATACGCCGAGGAAGCGGACCAGCACCTGCTCCGATGTGATCGGATAGCCGTGTCTGGACAGCACATCAGCATGCGCGCGACAGGAGATCACCTCGCTGTCCACGAGCACGCCGTCGCAATCGAAGATGACGAGATCGATGGGCACTTAAGTTGTGGGTTTGTCGTCGTCGAGCGGGACGCAATAGAGTTCGAGCCGATGATCGACCAGCTTGTAACCAAGCTTGCGGGCGATCTCCGCCTGGAGCTTCTCGATCTCCTCGGAGGTGAACTCGATCACCTTGCCGTCGCGCAGGTTGATGAGGTGGTCGTGATGGCTGTCGCGCATCTGCTCGTAGCGCGCGCGGCCTTCGCGGAAATCATGGCGCTCGATGATGCCCGCGTCCTCGAACAGTTTGACGGTACGATACACGGTCGAGATCGAGATCTTGTCGTCGACGGCGACACAGCGGCGGTACAGTTCCTCGACATCGGGATGATCGACCGCCTCCGCGAGCACGCGGGCGATGACACGGCGCTGCTCGGTCATGCGCATGCCGGTGGCGGCACAGCGTGCCTCGATGCCGGACGCCTTGGAAGCGGGGGAAGGTTTAAGACCAGTCATGTGATGTCCGCCTGACGGGGCGCTTTCTGCCATCAATGTTACGACAAGTCACGTCGCATCAGAAGTGCGTTCAATTGTTCCCCGTTTGGCTGCTTATAGTAGCGTTCGCGGCGTCCGACCACCATGAATCCGGTTCGGTCGTAGAGTCGCCGCGCCGGCTGGTTATTTTCCTCGACCTCGAGAAATATTGTGCGCACGCCGCGTCCTGCCAGGTGGCCGAGATGGGTCATCAGCAGCGTGCGTGAGAGGCCGCGGCCGCGATGGGCCTGGTCGACCGCGATCGAGAGGATCTCCGCTTCGTCCGCGCCGATCCGCGACACCGCGAAGCCCACGGTGTTGCGGCCGAGGCGCAACCGGTGCACCAGCGTGTTGCGCTCGCTGAGCATGCTCTCGAACTCGCTTTCGCCCCAGCCGCGCGCGAACGAGGCGCCGTGGAGCTGCGCGAGCCGTGTGACGTCGCGCGCGACAGCCGGCTCGACGACGGCCGGGCCGCCGCGCCACCATTCCGACAACCATCTCATCATGAGATTGCGGCTTGTGCTGCAAGCGGCGGTTGCGCGGGCGGCTTTGCGTCGGGCGCCCGCAGATAGAACGGCCGCGCCGGATTTGTCGCGGGATCGGCGGCGGCGCCAAGCCATGCGACCCAGCCGATGTCGGGAGCGGGCTGCGCGTCGACCGCGACCGGCTGCGGCATATCTTTCGGCCAGCGCTCGGCGAGGATCTTCGCGGCATTGCCGACCAGATGCGGCGTGCCGAATTGCGAAGCCGCGATCGCCTCATCGATGGGAGCGACCCCCGGCCGCACCAGCTGGCTGCCGTCACCCGCCACGATCTGGAAGTAGACGTGGTCATGCCGCGCATCGATCGCCGAGATCACCGGCGCCGCTCCGCTCTGGCCGACGACGGCGGCAGCATAGGCCGACAAGGTGGTCAAACCGACGGCGGGCCGCTTCGCAGCAAGCGCGAGGCCGCGGGCCGCCGAAATGCCGACCCGCAGGCCGGTGAAACTTCCGGGGCCCATGGTGACCGCGATGCGGTCGAGCGCGGTGAAGGCGAGATTTGCGGATAGCATCACGCGCGCGATCATCGGCATCAGCGCTTCGGCGTGGCCGCGCTTCATCAGAAGCTGCTCCTGTGCGAGGAGCTGGCCGGAATCGGTGTCGAGAACGGCAACCGCGCACGCTTCCAGCGCGGTATCGATGGCAAGGATCAGCATGGAACGATCGTAGCACCATCCGTCATGGAATGCTCGCCGTCATGGCCGGGCTTGTCCCGGCCATCCACGCCTTTGCGGCCCCCAGCCTACATCGGCCGGACTTCGACCACGTCGGGGACGAAGTGCTTGAGCAGGTTCTGGATACCGTGCTGGAGCGTTGCGGTCGATGACGGGCAGCCGGCGCAGGAGCCCTTCATGTTGAGATAGACGATACCGTCCTTGAAGCCGCGGAAAGTGATGTCGCCGCCGTCATTGGCGACCGCCGGCCGCACGCGGGTCTCGATCAGATCCTTGATCATGTCGACCGTCTCGGCATCGGCCTCGTCGAAGAATTCGTCCTCGTCGTCGAGATCGACATCGCTCGCGGCGGCACCGTCGGCGAGCAGCGGCGCGCCGGACATGTAGTGCTCCATGATGGCGCCGAGGATCGCGGGCTTGAGCTGTTGCCATTCACCGTTCGCCTTGGTCACGGTGATGAAATCCGATCCGTAGAATACGCCGGTGACGCCGGGGACCTCGAACAGCTTTTCGGCGAGCGGCGAGCGTGCGGCCGATTCGCGGTTCACAAATTCCATCGGACCGCCATCGACCACGACGCGGCCGGGAATGAACTTCAGCGTGGCGGGATTGGGAGTGGCTTCGGTTTGAATGAACATGGTTTTCTCCAGACGTCGCCGGTTCAAGGCCGGCGCGTGCTCTATCCACTAGCAGATGGCGACGGCGAACGCACGGTCAAGGGGTGAGCTGGCCGTTCACCTGTTATATCAGCGGGTTAGGGTGCCCGCTTCTCCCTCCCCCCGGCCAACGGGGCGAGGTGCAGAGCAGCAGCCTACGACAGCGAATCCACGCTTTGGTCGCTCAACGCGCCGGAAATGACCGTCACCGGCACCGGGAACGTGCCCAGCGCGTGTGCGAGCAGCGAGACCAATGGCCCCGGTCCCTCCGCGCCCGGATTCGCGGCGAGCACCAGCATGGCGATGTCGGGGTCCTCGTCGATCACCGCGAGCAGCTGTTCCATTGCGGCGCCCTCGCGGATCACCCGTTCCGGCGTGATCGCGGCGATGCCGTTGGCGCGGCCGGCGGCACGGTCGAGTGCGGCCTCGGCCGCTTCCTGCGCTTCGGCGCGCATGATGTCGGCGACCCCCAGCCATTCCTGGCTCTGCTGCTCGGGCTCGATGATGCGGAGCATCACCACGCCGCCGCCGGCGCGGATCGCCCAGCGGCTGGCGTAATAAACCGCGCGATCCCATTCGGCGGTGTCGTCGACGATGACGAGGCATTTGGGCTTGTGACCCGGCTCGAAGCAAAGTCGCTTGCTGGTCATGCATGTCCCGGCGTGTGCACGGCTGACATGCTGCCACACTCTGTCCTGCTTGGGGAGAGGAGAAGCGGCCGGCGCCGCGGCGTCGGCCGCGTTTCGCGAGCGCGCTTTAGCGCCGGCGGATGAAGCCGACGATGTCCTTCGAGAGCTTCATGGTCTCGTCGGCGATCGCACGCGCCCGGTCGGCGCCGTCGTTCAGGATCGCGTCGATATGGCCGGGGTCGGCGACGAGGCGCTTCATCTCGCCGGCGATCGGCGCGAGTTTAGTGACGCACAAATCCACCAGTGCGTTCTTGAAGCTGGAGAACTGGCCGCCGCCGAAATCCCTGAGCACGTCGGCCTTGGAGCGGCCGGAGAGGGCGGCGAAGATACCAACGAGATTGTCGGCCTCGGGGCGCGCTTCCAGACCCTTCTCTTCGGTCGGCAACGGCTCCGGGTCGGTCTTGGCCTTGCGGACTTTCTGCGCGATGGTGTCGGCGTCGTCGGTCAAATTGATGCGCGAATTGTCCGACGCGTCCGATTTCGACATCTTCTTGGTGCCATCGCGCAAGCTCATCACGCGCGTCGCCGGGCCCGTGATCAAGGGTTCCGGCAACGGAAAGAACAGCCCGTCATTGGCGCCCTGGCTGCGGATCGAGTCAGCGAAGTCGTTGTTGAACTTCTGCGCGATGTCGCGCGAGAGCTCGAGATGCTGCTTCTGGTCCTCGCCGACCGGTACATGGGTGGCGCGGTAAAGCAGAATGTCGGCCGCCATCAGCACCGGATAGTCGAACAGCCCGACGGACGCGTTCTCGCGGTCCTTGCCGGCCTTCTCCTTGAACTGGGTCATGCGGCCCAGCCAGCCCATGCGCGCGACGCAGTTGAAGATCCAGGCGAGCTCGGCGTGGCCCGAGACCTGGCTCTGGTTGAACACGATGTGCTTGCTCGGATCGATGCCGCTGGCGATGAACGCCGCGGTCACCTCGCGGGTGTTGCGCGCGAGCTCGACCGGTCCGCCCCAGACGTCCACGCCCTGCGTGATCGCGTGCATGTCGACGACGCAATAGATGCAGTTGTGGGTTTCCTGCATCTTCACGAAGTTGACGATCGCGCCGAGATAATTGCCGAGGTGCAGATTGCCCGTCGGCTGGACGCCCGAAAAAACCCGTTCAACGAATGCCATGGCAGCTTTCCTGCAAGATACGGGGCGTCGTTTCCAACAGCGGCGCTGCCCCGTCAAGGGTATTTCGTTAAACTCGGTCGCCGGGATCGGCCTGGGAGGGGCGCTTCAAGGCAACGGCCGCCTCGCGCCAGGACGCGACGCGGAGGAATTGCAGGAGCAAGCCATAGACGACGATTCCGGCGGCGATCTGTGACCCCAGCGCAATGAAGCGGATGAGCTCATGGGCGTCCGAAGGCAAGAGGCCTGCGGTCAGCCACAGCAGGCCGCCCATGGCGACCGCGGCGAGCACGATTCGCGGCAGCCGATTGCGGGCCGCGACGTCGACCGAGAAGCCGAATTCACGCGTGCCTTTCCGAAGCAGCGAGATCGCACTGCTCCAGGCGCCGGCGGCAATGCTGGCAGCGATCCCGCTTGCGCCGAAGAAGTGACCGAGCAGGACTGCGAGCGCGACCGCGACCACGAACCCTTTGACGGTCGCCAGCAGCGGCGTCATCGTGTCGCTGCGGGCAAAATAGGCCGGCGACAGCGCCTTGATCAGCACATGAGCCGGCAGGCCCAGCGCCAGCCACATCAGGGCGCGCGCCGTGGCCGCGCTGTCCTCCGCGCCAAAGGCGCCATGTTCGAACAGCAGCCGCACGATCGGTTCGGCCAGCACGATCAGGCCGAGCGTCGCCGGCAGTGCCAGCCCGGTTGCGAGTTCCAGCGCGCGCGATTCCGCATGCGCGACCGCGTCACGGTCGCCGCTCCTCACCGCGCGCGTCAGCTCCGGCACCAGCACCGTGCCCATGGCGACGCCGACAATACCAAGCGGCAGCTCGATCAGGCGATTGGCGAAATAGAGCCAGGAGACCGCGGCGGGCGTGGCTGAGGCGATGATCGCGCCGGCCACCATCAGCCATTGCGGGCCGGAGCTCGCGATCATGCCCGGGATCGCCTTGGCGAAGAAGCCGCGCATGTCCTTGTCGAAGCTCACACGCAGCGGGGTCGCAAGACGCGCACTTCGCTGCGACAGCAGCATCAGGAGCTGCAACAAACCGGCGATGCCAACGGTGGCCCCCAGCATCCACGCAGCGACGGTTGCATCGGCGTGCCACAGCAGCAGTACTGCGATCGCGGCGATCAGGGCGATGTTGAACAGCAGCGGCGAGAACGCGGTGAGTGCAAAGCGCCCCTGCGCGTTGAGCAGGCCCATCAGCACCGTGACGGGTCCCGCGAAGGCAAGATAAGGCAGCATCAGTCGCGCATTCTGGACGGCGAGATCGAGCGATGCGCTGCCGACGAAGCCTGGCGCGATGATCATGATGATCAGCGGCATCAGAAGTGCAATCGCGATCGAGATTGCGATCAGGCCCGCGCTGACCGTACCCAGCACGCGTCCCGCGAACGCCGCCGCAGCCGCCTCGCCATCGCGGTCACGAACGCGCAGCCAGGCCGGGATCAACGCCGCATTCAGGGCCCCCTCGCTGAGCAGACGCCGCACCACGTTGACGAGCTGAAATGCCGCCAGAAACGCGTCCGCCACGGCGCCGGTGCCGAGCAGCGCCGCGATCAGGGAATCGCGTGCAAAGCCCAGCAGCCGTGAAGCCAGTGTCCCCGTCGAGACGGTCAGGAAGGAGCGGATCATCGGAACTGCATAATACCGTTGCTTGCCCGCGAAGGGCCGGTCGTGATAGGCCGCGAGCCAGATTTCAGACCGACAGGAAGCGGATTTTCGCGGGTATCGCAATCCGCCAAACAGGATCAAGGTGAATGGCTGACGTGAAATATGACGTTCTCGGCATCGGCAACGCGCTGTTCGACATACTGGTCAAGACCGACGAAGCCTTTCTGGGCAAGCACGGCATGACCAAGGGCAGCATGTCCCTGATCGACGAGGCGCGGGCCGCCGCCATTTACAAGGACATGGGCCCGGCGACGGAAGTTTCCGGCGGTTCGGCTGCCAACACCATCGTCGGCATCGGCAGTCTCGGGGCGCGCGCCGCCTATGTCGGCAAGGTCAAGGACGACCAGATCGGCAAGCTCTACGTCCACGACATCCGCGCCGCCGGCGTCGCCTTCAACACGCCCGCGGCGAAGGACGGCCCTGCGACCGGCTGCTCCTACATCCTGGTGACCGATGACGGCGAGCGCACCATGAACACCTATCTCGGCGCCGCGCAGGACCTTTCGCCCGCCGACATCGACCCGGCCGAGATCGCTGCGGCCGGCATCGTCTACCTCGAGGGCTATCTCTGGGACCCCAAGAACGCCAAGGACGCCTTCGTCAAGGCGGCCAAGATCGCCCATGATGCCAAGCGCAAGGTGGCGCTGACGTTGTCGGATTCCTTCTGCGTCGATCGTTATCGCGACGAGTTCCTGGGGCTGATGCGCAACGGCACCGTCGATATCGTGTTCGCCAACGAGTCCGAGCTGCATTCGCTCTACCAGACCTCGGATTTCGACACCGCGCTGAAGCAGCTGCGCAACGACGTCAATCTCGGCGTGGTCACCCGCAGCGAAAAGGGCTGCATGGTGGTGTCAGTGGAAGACGCCGTCGCCGCGCCTGCATCCCCCATTGCCCGGCTGGTCGACACCACCGGCGCCGGCGACCTCTTCGCTGCCGGCTTCCTGTTCGGCCTGTCGCGCAACCTTGCGTACAAGCAGTGCGGCGAGCTCGGCGCGCTCGCGGCCGCCGAAGTGATCCAGCACATCGGCGCGCGTCCGCTTGTGTCGCTGAAGGAGCTCGCCGGGCAGCGCGGGCTGACGGTGTAACGCGGGGCTCTCTCGCCGTCATTGCGAGCGGCACTCTCCGCTGTCGTCACCCGGCTTGACCGGGTGACCCAGTATTCCAGAGCCGTTAGTGGGGTACGGAGAAGCCGCGGCGTACTGGATTCCCCGCCTTCGCGGGGAATGACAGATGCGACTCACGCAGTCTTCGCGGCTTTCAACCCAAGCCGTTGCTCCACGTCGTCGCGCATCAGGAATTTCTGGATCTTCCCGGTCACGGTCATCGGAAACTCGTCGACGAATTCCACATAACGCGGGATCTTATTGTGGGCGATCTGGCCGTCGCAGAACGCGCGCACCTCTTCCATCGTCAGCGTCTCGCCGGACCTGACGCGGATCCAGGCGCAGAGCTCCTCGCCGTAGCGGGTATCTGCAACGCCAAAGATCTGCACGTCCTGAATCTTGGGGTGACGGTAGAGAAATTCCTCGATCTCGCGCGGATAGAGGTTCTCGCCGCCGCGGATCACCATGTCCTTGATGCGGCCGACGATGTTGCAATAACCCTGGTCGTCGATGATGGCGATGTCGCCGGTATGCATCCAGCCGTTGGCGTCGAGTACATCCGCGGTCTTCTCCGTCTCCTCCCAGTAGCCCAGCATCACGCTGTAGCCGCGGGTGCAGAGCTCGCCCCGTTCGCCGCGCTTGACGATCCTGCCGTCGAGGTCGACGACCTTGACCTCGACATGCGGATGGATTCGCCCGACCGTCGAGACGCGGCGATCGAGCGGATCGTCGACGGCGCTCTGGAAGCTGACCGGGCTCGTCTCGGTCATGCCATAGGCGATCGTGACCTCGCCCATGTTCATCTCGCTGTTGACGCGCTTCATCACCTCGATGGGGCAGGGTGCACCGGCCATGATGCCGGTGCGCAGCGACGTCAGATCGAAGTTTGAGAATTCGCCGTGGTCTAGTTCGGCGATGAACATCGTCGGCACACCGTACAGCGCGGTGCATTTTTCCTGTTCGATCGTCCGCAGCGTCGCGAGCGGATCAAACCCCTCGCCGGGATAGACCATCGTTGCGCCGAGCGTGACGGAGGCGAGGTTGCCCATCACCATGCCGAAGCAATGATAGAGCGGCACCGGAATGCAGATGCGGTCCTGTTCGGTCAGGCGCATGGCGCGGCCGACGAAATAGCCGTTGTTGAGTATGTTGTGGTGGGTCAGCGTCACGCCCTTGGGCGATCCCGTCGTTCCGCTGGTGAACTGGATGTTGACGGCATCGTCGAATTGCAGGGAGGCACCGAGCGCGGCGAGCTGCTCGCGATGCAGGGTTCCACCGATGCCGGCGACCTCGTCGAACGGAATCGTGCCCGGGCAGGCGGGGCCGCCGATCTGGATCACGATGCGCAACGCCGGCAGCCGCGCGGCGCGCAATTGCCCGGGCTTGGCGCTCGCGAGCTCCGGCAACAGCGTGTTGAGCATGTCCATGTAGTTGCTGGTCTTGAACGCCGTCGCGGTGACGATGGCGCTGCATCCGACCTTGTGCAGCGCGAATTCCAGCTCGCTGAGCCGGTAGGCCGGATTGATCGTCACCAGGATGAGACCGGCCTTGGCGGCGGCGAACTGGGTCAGCGTCCATTCCGGCCGGTTCAGCGACCAGATGCCGATCCGTGCGCCGCGTTCGAGGCCGAGCGCGACAAAGCCGGAGGCGAGCGCATCGACCCGTTCGGCAAACTCCTTCCATGTCCATCTCACGCCGTGGCTGGGCGAGACCAGCGCCTCGCGATCGCCCCAGCGCCGCGCGGCCTGATCGAGGCTGCGCCCGATCGTGTCGCCGAGCAGCGGCGTGTCGGAGATGCCGCAAACGTAACTGTCGGCTTTGTCTGCCAAGATCGTGTCCTCCAGTCTGGTGCGTGGACGGCCGGGACAACAAGCCCGGCCGTGACGCGTCGCGAGAGTCAGGCGCGCCTCAGGCCGCCTTCTGCCCGCTGCCGGCATCGAGCCCGGCATAGACGCCGCGCTCGAAGCCGGCAAAAGTCTCGAGGCACTTTGCATCGGCGAATGGCAGCAGTTGCATCAGGATCACGCCGGTGACGTCGCGCGCCGGGTCGATCCAGTAATAGGTGTTGGCGAGGCCCGCCCAGGCGAGGCTGCCCGCGCTGCGCCCCTCGGCGGTCTTGGCGGTGTTGATCATGAAGCTGAGGCCCCACTTCTTCACCTGCTCCGGATAGAGATCGACGTCGTTGGTATACATCGGCGCCGCCGTGGTCAGCTTGCCCATGGCGAGGTCGCCGATGTGGTTCTGCCCCATCGTCGCGACGGTCTCGGCCTTCAGCACCTGATTGCCGTTGCCGCGTCCCTTGTTCAAGATCATCTGGGTGAACCTGATATAGTCGGCCGCGGTCGAATAAAGGCCGCCGCCACCCATGTGGAATTCCGGCTCCTGCTCGAGCTCGAACGGGATCGCGGCGAGCTGGCCGTCCTCGCCGCGCGCATGCATGCCGACCAGGCGCTTGCGCATGTCGGCGGTGATCTTGAAAGCGGTATCGCTCATGCCGAGCGGTGCGAACAGGTTGTCGCGCAGATAGGCATCGAGGCGCTTGCCGCTGACGGCTTCCACGGCCTTGCCGACGAAATCGATATTGGTTCCGTATTCCCAGCGCGTGCCGGGGTCGGTCATGATCGGCGTCTTCAACGCCGCGTTCTGGCAGGTGGTGATGGCAGGGATGCCGTTCTTGTCCAGATAGACCGCGAGATCGCCGTTCCACATGTTGTAGCAGAAGCCGGCAGTATGGGTCATGAGCTGGCGCAGCGTGATCGGCCCCTTGGCCGGCCGCAGCTTGGCCTCGCCCTTGGCATCGAAACCTTCGAGCACCTGCGGCTTGGCGAGATCGGGCAACACCTCGCCGATCGGCGCATCCAACGACAGCTTGCCCTGCTCGACCAGCTGCATCGCGCCGGCTGATGTCACCGCCTTCGTCATCGATGCGATCCAGAACACGCTGTCGGCGGTCATCGCATCCGGCTTGGACAGGTCGCGCTTGCCGAACGCGCCCTGATACAGCACGTCGGTACCGCTGGCGGCGATCGCGACGACGCCGGGAATCTCTCCGGCCTCGCTCTTCTGGCGCAGAATCTCGTCGATCTCAGCTTTGCCTTGCATACGCGTTTTCCTCCGGTTTGATTATTGTTGGAAGCGATCGATTGTCCTCCCGCGTGCGCCGCGCGGCAAGCACATCCACGCACCTGCCGCGGTCGCGATGTCGTGACTTGACGGTCGGCTCCCCGCGCACGACGACAAGGCGGCTGAACTGCAACGCTCCGTCACAATCTGCGGTGGATGGCCGCAACCGGCCGGGACTGTGGATGGTGCTGGCGTTTCGACTGTTTGAAGCACTTGAAACATTTTGTGAGCTGCGGCGTTCAGCTCTCGGCCGATCGGCGGCCAACGTTAAGACTTGATGCAAATTCGCGGCCGCCCACCGGCCGCGAAGGGGGACCTCAGATGATTTCGACCTGGAGCGAATGGAAGCGCTATCCCCGTCCCGGACGGGGCGAGAATCTCGAGGCGCCGATCGCGCCCGGTATCTACGAGGTCCGCATCGCCGGCACCGGCGCGCTCTATTCGTTTGGCGCGGTCGACAATCTGGCGCAGGCGCTGGCGCTGCTGCCGGTCGGCTCGAAGTCCTGGTTCGGCCGCCGCAACGCCTCCGACGTCCCTGATCTCGAATACCGGACCTGTGCGACCTCCTCGAAGGCCGACGCCAAGGCGGCCGCCGAGCGCATGATCGGGCGGCGCGAGACCTATCTGAGCGGCGCGGCGTAACTCCGCCGCTCCGAGCCTGGCTCCCAGCAGATGTGCGTTGCGGGACGGTGCATTGCGCGCCGCTTCTCTCTATATTCCGAGCGAACCCGAAAAGCCCTCTGGGAGCAACGCCATGACCCCGACCGCCACCGCACGTGCTCAGCACGCCACGTCCAATCTGCGCGACCGGTTGAAGGACCCGTCGCTTCTGAAGGAGGCCTGCTACATTGACGGCGCCTGGGTCGGCTCGCCGGTCTTCCCCGTCAACAATCCCGCGAGTGGCGTCGAGCTTGCAAAGGTTCCGCAGCTCTCCGCCGATGACGCCACCAAGGCGGTCGAGGCCGCCGAGCGCGCCTTTCCGGCCTGGGCCAAGCACACCGCCAAGCAGCGCTCCAATATTTTGCGCAAATGGTTCGAGCTGATCATCGCCAATCGCGAGGACCTCGCGCTGATCCTCACCTCCGAACAGGGCAAGCCGCTTGCCGAAGCGCTCGGCGAGGTCGACATCGGCGCCGCCTATATCGAGTTTTTCGCCGAGGAAGCCCGCCGCGTCTATGGCGAGACCATCCCGACCCAGCGGCCCGACGCACGCCTGCTTGCGATCAAGCAGCCGATCGGCGTCTGCGGCGCCATCACACCGTGGAATTTCCCGAACTCGATGATCACCCGAAAGGTCTCGCCGGCGCTGGCCGCGGGCTGCACCGTGGTGCTGAAGCCCGCCAACGAGACGCCACTCTCGGCCTTGGCGCTGGCCGTGCTCGCCGAGAAGGCCGGCATCCCCAAGGGCGTGCTCAACATCATCACCGGCGATGCAGCGCCGATCGGCAAGGTGCTGTGCGAGCATCCGGCTGTGCGTTTCGTCGGCTTCACCGGCTCGACCGCGGTCGGCAAAATTCTCTACCGGCAGGCCTCCGTCGGCGTGAAGCGGCTCGGCCTCGAGCTCGGCGGCAACGCGCCGTTCGTGGTGTTCGACGACGCCGATATCGACGCGGCGGTCGAAGGCGCGATCGTCTCGAAATACCGCAACATGGGCCAGACCTGCGTCTGCGCCAACCGCCTCTACGCCCAGGACAAGATCTACGACGAATTTGTGCAGAAGCTGTCGAAGAAGGTCGCGGCGATGAAGGTCGGCGACGGCACGGAAACCGGCGTCACGCAGGGCCCGCTGATCAATCTGAAGGCGGTCGACAAGGTCGAGCGCCACATCGCCGATGCCGTCAAGCGCGGCGCCAAGGTCGTCACCGGTGGCAAGCGCAGCGAGCTCGGGCGCTCGTTCTTCGAGCCGACCGTCCTTGCCGACGTCAAGCCGGACTCGCTGGTGGCGCAGGAGGAAACCTTCGGCCCGCTCGCGCCGGTGATCCGCTTCAAGGACGAGGCCGACGTCATCGCGATGTGCAACGCCTCGCCGTTCGGGCTCGCCTCATACTTCTACTCCCGCGATCTCGGCCGCGTCTGGCGAGTCGCCGAGGCGCTGGAGTCGGGCATGGTCGGCGTCAACACCGGCCTGATCACCACCGAAGTCGCCCCCTTCGGCGGCGTCAAGGAAAGCGGCCTGGGCCGCGAAGGGTCGCATCACGGCATGGAAGAATATGTCGAGATCAAATACGTGATGATGGCGGGGGTGTGAGTACTCCCTGGCAGGGAAAATCCTGCCTCTTGTCGGACGGCTGAGCCTGCCCGATCGCAATCCACGGCCGTCACACGGCCGGGACACCGGCGTGCCGCGGCCGCAATTCGACGGTGCTGGCCCCGCCTCCCGCATGGAACCGCGAGGCTGGCCCTTGATGTTGCTTCCTCCTTAAGGTCTTGTGATCCAATTGAATTTGCCGGTGTACCGGCTGGATTGGCACAACATGTATATTGCGAACCGCCTCATCGTGCCGCTCTCGCTTGTTTTGCTTGTGGTCGGTCTGGTCGCCCTGCTCGCGGTTGTCGGCATGACCGTCTGGCTCGGCGATCGTGCCAACGAGCATTTCGATCAAGTCGTTCAACTGCGGGATGTGCGCGTTGCCGCTGTCGAGCTTCGCAGCGCGGTGCAATCGGCGGAAGCAAGTCAGCGAGGATTGTTACTGACCGGCAACGAAATTTATCTGTCGCCCTACGCCGCCGCGAAGACCTCTGCAAATCGTCAGATCGATAGCCTGAAGCGAAATCTCGGCGACGATCCGCAGTTTGGCGCGGTGCTGCAGCGACTAGGTATCCTCGTTGTCGATAAATTCGCCGAAATGGACAAGACGATCGAGCTGAAGAACGATCGAAAGGACGAGGAAGCGCTCGCCATCACGAACACAAACCGCGGCAAGGCTTTGATGGACGAAATCAACCTCTTCGTCGCAGGCATCGTTCGGGCCATGGACAATCGACTGACCTTGGGTGTCGTCCAGCAGAGGGCGAACGCGGCGAACTTGCGATTTGCTTCAATTGTAGCGTCGCTATTGATTGTGTTGGTCGTCGGCGCTGTATCCGCGACGCTGCTGCGTTACACCAGAGAGCTGACGCAAGCGCGCGACGAGGTCGCCGCGCTCAACGTGTCGCTGGAGGGCCGAGTCAAGCGACGGACGGAAGCTCTCGCGAGAGCCAACGAAGAGATGCAGCGTTTCACACATCTCGTATCCCACGATATTCGCGCCCCGCTGATCAGCATTGTGGGCTTTTCCGAGGAGATTTCTGAAGGCGCGAAGGATCTCGCGCAGTATTTCGAACAGACGATAGCGGCGGACGACGCGGATTTGCAGCACGCAAAGAAGATCACCAATGAGGATATGCCCGAAGCCATCGGCTATATTCGCAAGTCAGCATCCAAGATGGAGACGCTCCTGAATGCCGTGCTCCTGCTGTCGCGGGACGGTCGCCGCGACCCAAGACCGGAATCCGTCGACCTTGAGCGCACCATTGTCTCAAGCGCATCCGCGATCCAGCATCAGATTTCGGAGGCGGATGGAAGGATCGATACAAAATTTGAAGTTCGGTCGATCGTGACCGACCGGCTGTCACTGGAGCAGGTGATCGGCAATCTGTTCGACAATGCGGTCAAGTATCGTGCGAAGGAGCGGCCGCTCCTGCTTAAGGTGAGCAGCATGACGCTGCCTGGCGATCAAGTCGCGATCGAGGTCGCTGACAACGGGCGCGGCATCGCGCCGCAAGATCTGGGTCGCATATTCGAGCTGTTTCGCCGGGTTGGCAAGCAGGACCAGGCCGGCGAGGGTGTTGGGCTTGCTTATGCGAGGACTGTTGTGAGAAACCTCGGCGGCGATGTTACCGCAACCTCCGAACTGGATAAGGGTACGACTTTCCGGATAGTCTTGCCGCGTGAACTGGCTCTTCCCTCCCTTGAAGATGGCGTATCCGCATGAAGCCTGGCGCCCCGACTTGGCTGGTGGCCCTCATCGCTTGCACGGCCATCACGTGTAACGCGAGTGTATCGGCAGAGGAAGGACCGGCCGGGATCACCGTACCTCGCGTTTTCGGTCCGTTCGATCGCAACGCAGCCAGGTGCAATCCTCCTCCATCGTTGAACAAGTCTCTTGCCTTTGCACAAGACAACGAGCGCGAATTCGTCAAAGGCATTGCGCGAGGGCTTGCGATGGCCGCAAAGGACCGCGGCCTTGGCTTTTCGGTGTCCATTGCAAATAACGACGCAAGAAAGATGATCGAACAGGTCGAGGGCTTCCGATCCGCGGTGGCGGGGGGTCTCGTCGTCGCGCCGGTCGATCCCGTATCGCTGGCGCCGGCCTTGCGGACGATGATCTGGCAAGGCGCCTATGTCGGCGCGGTGGTGCCGCCGCCCGCGACATCGCTGCTGAACGCGCCGCAATATCTCACCGGCAAGACGCTCGGCGACGCGGCGTCGAACTACATACGAACGAAACTGGATGGCAAAGCCAATGTTGTCCTGCTCACGCATGACAGCCTGCAATTTCTCGCTCCTCGATTTGCAGCGATGCGAGATGCTCTGAAAGACCTTCCCGGCGTCGACGTCGTGGCAGACATTTCGCCGCCGACGGTGAACAAGGAAGGTGGATACAGGATGATGCAGACGATCCTGTTGGCGCATCCGGATATCGACGTCGTGCTGGGCGCCGACACGGTCGTTCTTGGCGCTCTGCAGGCGGTCAGGGAAGCGGGGAAAGTTCGGCCGCACCAGTTCTTTGGCGGAATCGATGGGGAAGCCGAGGCCGTCGATGAAATGAAGAAGGGCGGCCCCTACAAGATCAGTATCAGTCTGGCGTCTTCGGTGTTCGGCTACGCGATGGGCCAGCATGCTGCAGACTGGCTCGACGGCAAGAGCATTCCCCAAGCCATGGACATTCTTCCGAGCGCGTTGACCGCGGCCAACATCGCTCGCTATGAGGCCGATCTGGAGAATCCAGCAGCCGTGTTCAATGATCCCGCGCGGCGCGATGCCTATCTCCGGATGTACGGGAACATCTGCTACGACACGCGCGACCAGTATGTGAGCTTTCCCTGGTCCTCGGAGAGGAAGTAGAAGTGGCGTAGCCCGGGCTCGGCTACCGCCTCAGCACCGCGATCGTCCGGTTTGCAAACGTCAGCCGCTCCGCCATCACCGACACGAAATAAGTCAGCAGCTTGTGGCTGAGCGCGGGATCCTCGGTCTTGATGGCGTCGAACTGGTGCGTATTCAGCACGTAGAGCACGCTGTCGACTTCGGCCTGGATCGTCGCGCTGCGCGGTGTCTGTGACACCAGCCCCATCTCGCCGATCGTGGTGTAACGGCCGAGGCTGCGCACGCGCGTGGTGCGGTCGTCGTCGGCCGGAATCATGATGCCGACGCGTCCGTCGAGGATGAAATGCATGGAATCGGCAGGGTCGCCGGCCTGCACGATGACCTCGCCGGCTTCGACCTCGATGCGCTGGCAGCGGCGGATCAACTCGTCGGCGCCGTCCTCGCTGCCGAGCATTCGCGTGAACCAGTCGCGCAGGCTGGCTTCTTCCTGCGCCAGCTCCTGATGCTGCGAGATGAGCTCGTTCTCGCACCATTCCAGCGCGCGATCGAGCTCGGGGATGATGGTGACGCCCTCGCCGACGAAGTCGCTGGAGCGCAGCACCTTCTCGGCCGCAGCCGACAGATGCACCAGGATCAGCTCGACGCCGAGTTCGCCGGCGCTGCGCTTGATCTGGGCGAAGCTATAGGCGGCCGATGAATCGACGCCGGTGACGAGCTTGAAGTCGAACAGCAGATAGCGGCATTCGGGGCGTTCCTGCAGCAGCTGCTTGACGTGCTGGTAAAGCCGGTTGGCGGAGCCGAAGAACAGATAGCTCTGGAGATTGAGGCCGCGGATCTTGCCGCCATGGGCCAGAAGCACGTCCTGGTCGTCGCGCGAGCGGTCGAGCGAGGAGCGGTACTCCGAGCCGTCGAAACTGTACTTGATCGACTCGACCCGCGCGGCGCTGAACGCAAACGTCGTGCAGCCGATGATGATGCCGATCAGGATGCCCGGCACGAAACCCCAGGCGACGATGATCGCGATGATGGCGATCAGCGACAAATATTCCAGCTTCGACAGCCGCTTGCGCGACTCGATGATCCATTTGTGCAGCTGATCGGCGCCGAGATAGAGCAACAGGCCGCCGAGCACGAATTTGGGGATGAAGCCGAGCAGGTCGGGCGCGACGGCGAGCACCAGCAGCGACAGCGCCGCGGCGGTGAGCCCGGACAGGCGCCCACGGCCGCCGCTGCTGAAATTGAGCATCGAGCGGCTCGTCGAGCTGCAGCCGGGGTAGCCGCCCAGCATGCCGGTCAGGATATTGGCGGCGCCGGTGACGTTCAGCTCACACTCCAGATTGGCTTCGCGATGCGTGGCCACCTCGATGCCGGTGGTGTTGAACAGCGTGCTGGAGGCCGTGACGAAGATGACGGCGACGACGTTGCCAAGCAGGTCCGGTATGGCAAACCAGGGATAGCGGCCGAGATCGTCGGTATGCCAGGGCAGCATGAAGACCGCTTGCGGCGGGGACTGAAACGTCCAGCCCAACGTGCGCGCGTCATCGAAGGAAACGCCGGTGACCCAGAACGCCAGATGCGCGGTGAGCACGCCGCCGACCAGGATGATCGGCAGTCCGAACGGGCTGCGCGAGCGGTGCCAGGTGAGATACAGCACCAGCGCCATCGCGCAGGCGGCACCCAGCTCCAGCAGGATGGTGCGGTCGGCGAAGTGCGGCAGCGTCGCGAATTGCAGCGGGTGGTCGGTGATCACCCGGACTGCACCCATGACAATGAGAAGTCCGGTTGCGCCGAGGAAGCCGCCGACGACCGGATAAGGCACGTAGCGGATGGCGCGGCCAAGCCGCGTCAGGCCCAGTCCACACAGCACCAATCCTGTCAGCATCGTCGACAGGCCGAGCGTGATCAGGATCGGTGACAGCAACGGCGCCGACAGGTTCGCCGTCTCGATGCGTTCGACCACCGAGGCCGCCAGGATACCCGTCACCGCGGCGGTCGAGCTGTCGGGGGCTGCAATTGCAAAGGGCAGGGAACTGCCGAGCCCGACGACGGCCGCAAGCACCGCGGAGCTGACGAAAGTTGCGGTGATGCCGTAGGACAGATAGGGCGACAACGGCCCCGCGAAGATCAGCAGCGAGTAGGACAGTCCGAACGTGACGGTCAGGACGCTGGCGGCGCTCCCGCCCAATATATCAGTTAGCGCACGCTTGAGGGCCGGATTGAGCCCGGTCGACGGAGTGAAGCCAATTGCTGGATCTGTCACGCCGTGACACTCGCTCGTGAATATTCCCCTCCGAGAGGTAGACGACTGCGAGCCTAGCGCAACAGGATTCTTTCAAATGTGAAGTACCCGACAGTTTCGGGGGGCATCCGGCGAGGATGCGGTCCACGGCGTGCGAACGGCCAATCATGCGCAGCAGGCGGATGCAGAGAGCCGAGCAGGCACACATACTCATTGTCGTCCCGGCGAAGGCCGGGACCCATACCCCCAGGGAGATGTGTGGCGAAGATTGGTTGTTCGGGATTAGAACCGTCAGCGATCGATAGACCTCGCGGTATGGGTCCCGGCCTTCGCCGGGACGACGATAAGGCCTGCGCTAAATCTTCAGTTCGCTGCCCGTCACGCGACGATACGCTTCCAGATAGCGCTTGCTGGTCGCGTCCACCACGCTTGCCGGCAAAGGCGGCGGCGGGGCGTCGCCATTCCAGCGGCCGGCGCGGCGTTCGACGTCGAGATAGTCGCGCAAGGGCTGCTTATCAAAACTCGCCTGCGGCTGGCCGGGCTTGTAGGCGTCGACGGCCCAGAAGCGCGAGGAGTCCGGCGTCATGACTTCGTCGATCAGGATGATACGGCCGTCCTTGTCGCGGCCAAATTCGAACTTGGTGTCGGCGATGATGATGCCCTGCTCGCGGGCGAGCTCCTCGCCGAGCGTGTAGATCGCGCGGGTCATGCTCTCGAGCGTGTAGGCCGTCTCGTCGCCGACGACCTCGCGCATCTTTGCGATGGTGATGTTCTCGTCATGGCCGGTCTCGGCCTTGGTCGCCGGGCTGAAGATCGAAGGCTCCAGCTTCTCGCTCTCGACAAGCCCCGCTTTCAGCTTCTCGCCGGCCAGCGTGCCGCTTGCCGCATATTCCTTCCAGGCCGAGCCCGAGAGATAACCGCGGATCACGCATTCGATCGGAAACACCGTGGTGCGGCGGCAGAGCATGGCGCGGCCGAGAATTTCGGCGCGATGCGGTTTCAAGGCCGGCACGGCGGCCATGATCTCGCCGGTGTCGGCGCTTATCATGTGATGCGGCACCACGCCTTCGAACTCGTTGAACCAGAACGCGCTGATTTGCGTGAGCACCGCGCCCTTCATCGGGATGGTCTCGCCCATCACGACGTCGAAGGCGCTGATGCGGTCGGTGGTGACGAGCAGCAGGCGGTCGTCATCGACGGCGTAGATATCGCGCACCTTGCCGCGCCCGATCTTGGGCAGCGGCAGGTCGCTGGAGAGCATGGCGGTCATCGGCAGAACTTTCGGAGCAAGGCCTTGCGACGGGGAATCCGGCCGCGCCTGATCGCGCGACCGGAAACCGGGATAGCCTATTCCGGCAGCGGAATGAACTCATGTTCCTGCGGAACAGCCGCGAAGCGGCCGGTTTTCCAGTCCTGCTTGGCCTGCTCGATCCGTTCCTTGCTGGAGGAGACGAAATTCCACCAGATGTGGCGCGGGCCTTCCAGGGCGTCGCCGCCCAGAAACATCATCCGTGTGGCTTTGAGCGCCTTCACCGTGATGCGGTCGCCCGGACGGAAGATCAGCAGCCGCGGCCCCTCGTAGCGCTCGTTCGCGATCTCGACCTCGCCATCGACGACGTAGATGGCGCGCTCCTCGTGATCGGGGTCGAGCGGCACGGTCGCGCCCGCGACCGCCGTGACCTCGGTGTAGAACCAGGGCGAAACCATCGTAACCGGCGAAGTGACGCCGAAGGCCGAGCCCGCGATCACCTTCGCGGTGAAGTCGCGCTCGGAGACCATCGGAAGGTCACCCGCGCCGTAGTGCTGGAACGAAGGCGCGATCTCTTCCGATCCGGCCGGCAGCGCGATCCAGCTTTGCAGGCCGAGCATCTTCTGCCCCGAGGCGCGTTGTACATCCGGCGTGCGCTCGGAATGCGCGATACCGCGGCCGGCCGTCATCAAATTCATCGCGCCGGGCTGGATCTCCTGAATGTTGCCCTCGCTGTCGCGATGCATGATCGCGCCATCGAACAGATAGGTGACGGTGGCAAGCCCGATATGCGGGTGCGGCCGCACGTCCATGCCCTTGCCGGAGACGAATTGTACCGGCCCGAAATGGTCGAAGAAGATGAAGGGCCCGACCATCTGCCGCTTGCCGTGCGGCAACGCGCGCCGTACCGCGAAGCCGTCGCCGAGATCGCGCGTACGCGGCACGATGACGAGATCGAGCGCATCGCAGGACATGGGATCGCCGAGCACGGGATCGTTCGAGGGTTGCCAGCTCATGGTGGACTCCTTTTGGCTTTTTCGAGCTAAATCGTAGCAGGATTTCGTGCGGCCGTCGCGGCTAAGCCCGGACCACATACTCCGCCGTCATCGCCTGCGAAAGCGGGCGATCCAGTACGCCGCGGCCTATCGGTTTAATCATGACCGTCTCGGAGTACTGGATCGTCCGGTCAAGCCGGACGATGACAGTTGGGGTGCGGATGGTCCTTGAAAAAACAGGCGCAACGAAGGATGTTCAGCTGATGTCAACCGCGACCGATCGCATCACCTGATGACACTTGCCGCGACAGAGCTTGCCTTTCGCGCCGCAAGCGTCGCGCTGCTGCTGGTGCTGGCGGCGTCATTGCTCGCCGATTTCCGCACGGTGCTGGCGGCCCGGCTCGGCGTGGCCTTTGCGCTGAGTTCGGCCGCGCATGCTGTGAGCTATTCGTTGGATGTCACGTCGCGGATCCCGTTCTGGCATGCACCGCTGATCGCGTTGTCGACCGGCAGCATCGTGGTGTTCTGGCTGTTCACACGCTCCCTGTTCGACGACGAGTTTCACCTCCGCTGGTGGCACGGATCAGTCTGGGCGCTGGTGACGGCCTTCAGCTTCGCAGGCTGCGCCTGGATTGCACCCAGCGGCCATGTGCGGTTCTCGGTGACGGTGGTCAATCTGATCGTGCTCGGTTTCATCGCGCTCGCGATCATGCAGACGATCGCCTCCTGGCCGGCCGACCTGGTCGAGCGCCGCCGCAGCGCTCGCGTCTTCATCGTCTGCGCGACCGCGCTCTATGGCGGGCTGAACGCGGTGCTCCAGATCGCCGTCGCCGGGCACCACGTCGGCGATGTCGCCGAAACCATCAATGCCGGCGTGCTCGCCTGCACGGTCGCGGCGATCGTCTATGCCATGATGCGCGTTGACGGGGCGGATCTGTTTCCGGCCGCGGCGGAGCCGGCACCGCCGATTGTTTTCAGTCAGCCCGCGACCGACGCCGCCGCCGACCAAAAGCTCATCGACGCCCTGATGCGGCTGATGGCGGACGAGCGGATCTATCGCCAGGAGAACATCAGCATCGGCGTGCTGGCGGGCCGGCTGAAAATTCCCGAATACCGGCTGCGCCGGCTGATCAACCAGGGGCTCGGCTACCGCAATTTCAATGTGTTCCTGAACAACCATCGCATCGAGGAGGCCAAGGCCGCGCTGGCCGATCCCGCCCAGGCCGCGGTCCCCGTCATCACCATCGCGATGGATTCCGGCTTCCAGTCGCTCGGCCCGTTCAACCGCGCCTTCAAGGCCGTGACCGGCGTGACGCCGACGGAGTATCGGCGGCTGAAGGTGGATGCTGCCTAAGCTTTAGTGCACTGAAATATCTAGATTATTTCAGAATCGGCGAGCGCCTCGCGGTTTCGGCTATGCCGTTTTCCAAACCCGGCGAGCGGGCACCGCGTGAATGCCGCTTCGTCTCCGGCACACGCCTCAAGCCGGAGCAAGCCCGTGACCCGCCGCCGCAAGATCGTCCTTCTCGCCACCACCATCGCCTTTGCCGGCCTCGCCCTCGGCGTCGCGCGAGCCCGCGACGTACCCATGGTCGCGACCGGCTTCATCGCCGACCTGCTCTGCTCGGAGACCTTCGTCTCGGGCCTCGATATCAGGCGCAACCTCGTCGAGACCACGGATGCGATGCCGGGCGTCGGTCTGCTGACCTGGGCGATGGACTATCAGGTCGACCGCGTCCGCAAGGACGTCACGGTGACGCTGTTCGGAATCAGCCGCAGCCATGCCGTCTATCGCGAAGGGCTCGGCTGCACGCTCGAGCACGGCGCGGAGATTGCCGACGTCGCGCTGCCGCCGGATGACAGGCAGCCTGCGCTGCTGCCGGAGATCGCCGGCCCCGCGGTCGTGTCGCCGCAAAGCCCGGAGCTGTCAGCCGCGCTCGATCGCGCCTTCGCCGAGCCTGCGCAACCACCTTACCGCCGCACCCGCGCAATCGTCGTCATGAAGGCGGGCCGGATCATCGCCGAGCGCTATGCGGACGGTATCGGACCGGAGACGCAGCTGCTCGGCTTCTCCATGACGAAGTCGGTGATCTCGGCTCTCACTGGAATCCTCGTGCGCCAGGGCAGACTGAAGCTCGACGGGCCCGCACCGGTCGCGGCCTGGAAGAATCCGGACGATCCGCGTCACGCCATCACTGTCGATCAACTGTTGCGCCACACCGCGGGCCTGGCGCTCGGCAGCTCGCTTCAGGCCTCGCTCGGCTCCGCCTTCGAGCCGGTCAATCGCATGAAATTCATCGAAGGCGACATGGCCGCCTATGCCGCGAGCATGCCGCTTGCGACCGCGCCGGGCAGGGTGTGGAATTATCACGATGGCAACACCCTCATCCTCTCGCATCTGATCCGCAACGCTGCCGGCGGCAATCCCGAAGGAGCGCTTGCCTTCGCGCACCGCGAACTGTTGGCGCCGCTCGGCATGCGCCATGTCACGCTCCAGCTCGACGGTGCCGGCACGATCGAGGGTTCGAGCGAGATGCTCGCATCCGCGCGCGACTGGGCACGCTTCGGCCAGCTCTATCTCAACGACGGCGTCGCCGGCGGCAGGCGCATCCTGCCCGAGGGATGGGTGAATTACTCGGCGTCGGCGACGCCCAATGCCTGGGTCGGTATCGGCGCCGGCTTCTGGACCAACCAGGGCGACAGCTTTGGTGCGACCTTTCGCGTCGAGCACGGCTGGCCGCGCGATGCCTTCTTCGCCAAGGGCACGATCGGGCAGTACACGATCGTGATTCCGTCGGAGCGTCTGGTGATCGTGCGGCTCGGCCGTTCGCCGAACGCGCCGCCGGCAGCGGACGGTGTGTTCGATCTGGTGCGAGATGTGGTTGCGGCAACGCGCCTCGCCTCTTCTCCCTCGCCCCGCTTGCGGGGAGAGGGTTGGGGTGAGGGGGAGCCTCCGCAAGGGAGGTGAGAGTTGGATTCGCGGAGAGTCCCCTTCACCCGGAATCCAAGCTGCGCTTGGATTCCGACCTCTCCCCGCAAGCGGGGAGAGGTGAAGAGACCTCCTACCGCCCCAGCTCCGTCGCCTTTGCCACGCGGTCAAACCGCTCCAGCGTCATGATCGCGTCCGCGAATGTCTCCGCGCGCGCATTCAGCACCGGGCGGGCCAGCGTCAAAAACTTCTGCTGCATCGCCTGCGCGTCGGGGAAGGAGGTCGGCTCTCCCGAGGGATCGGCATAGAGCCGCTCATGCACGCCATCGTCCGTCGTGATACTCACGCGCGCGCCAAAGGGGTGGGTGCGGCCGATCTCGAGGCGATCGTCCTGCACCACGTCGAACTTGTCAGCGAGCGCGTCGATGGCGGCGTCGCCAAGACGGTTGTAGTCGTCCCAGCCAAATGAGCCCTGGTCGAGCGCGAGCGCGCCGGTGAAGAACATCGAGAACTGGCCGCCGACGATCGAGGTCGGGTGCCGCTTGGTCGCTGCGTCGCCGGTGAGCGTGATGCCGTTGCGATGCAGGCCGATCTCGACGCGCTTGACCTGGTCGGGCGTCAGATTGTGCTCGCGCCGCATCGCGATCAGCGCGTCGATCGCGGCGTGGGTGTAGCGGCAGCTAGGATACGGTTTGACGCCGATCTTCATGGTCTCGTAGGTCTTGCCGAGCTCGGCGACCGCCTTGTCGGGATGCGCATTGTCGGTGTAGCCGGCGAGCAGGCCATGCTTGCCCTCGACCGATTCGGTCGCGCCGACGAAATCGTTGCGCGCCAGCGTCGCGGCGATCACGCCATTCATGGCGGCGGCGCCGACCTGGTAGCGCTTGTTCCAGGCGCCATTGACCAGGAATTGCAGCGAGCCCGCGGCCTGGCTGCCGGCGACGCCGAAGGCGGCGATGAGCTGTTGCTCGGAGAGGCCGAAAAGTTTGCCGGCGGCCGCGGCTGCGCCATAGGTGCCGGCGGTGGCAGTCGGATGGAAGCCGCGGGCATAGTGCGAGGTCGGATCGAGCGCGTTGCCGAGCCGGCAGCAGACCTCATAGCCCGCAACGATCGCGGTCAGCACGTCGCGGCCCGACGCGCCGACCATCTCGCCGATGGCGAAGGCGGCCGGAACCACCGGCGCACTCGGGTGCAGCGAGGAGTCCGCATGCGTGTCGTCGAAGTCGAGGGAATGGCCGAGCGCGCCGTTGAGCAGCGCCGCGACCGCCGGCGTCCAGGTCTTGCTGTCGCCGAACACGGTGGATTCACCCTTGGTGTCGAGCGCGAGCGCCTCCAGCATCTTCAGGATCGAGGGGGTCGATTCCGCTTCGCTGCGGGCCCGGATCGCGCTGCCGAGGAAGTCCAGCGTCAGCACTTTTGCGCGATCCAGCACTTCCTCCGGAATATCCTGGTACTTCAGGCCGGTGACATAGGCGGCGAGCGTTGCGGTTTCGTGGGCCATCGTGTTTCCTCGTTTTGGCGCGCAAGTTAGGCGGGCTGATTTGGCCTTTCAAGCGGCCTCGCGGCCGCGGGCACCAGCTATGCTTTGGCTGGCTTTACGAGAGTTGGACCGGGATACGCGACCATGTCATTCGCAGGAGAGCTGTTCGACCGGGTCTGGTCGCGAAAGACCCAATTGGGGCTCGCGGTCCGGGTCACGGTGGCGGCCACCGGCGCCTACGCGCTCGCCACCGCGCTGCATCTCTTGTTGCCGCTCTGGGCCGTCCTCACGTCCATCATCGTGACCCAGATGAGCGTCGGGCGCTCGCTGAAGGCGACACGCGATTACATGCTCGGTACCATCGGCGGCGCGATCTATGGCGGCGCCATCGCGATCCTGATCCCCTATTCGGGCGAACTGGGCCTGCTGGGTCTGCTGGTGCTGGCCGTGGCGCCGCTTGCCTTTGTCGCATCGATCTATCCGAATCTGAGCTCTGCAACGGTGACGGCCGTGATCGTGCTCGTGCTTCCGTCGATGCATCATGCCGATCCCATGGCCTCGGCGATTGATCGCGTCAGCGAAGTGGCGGTCGGCGCGGTGACGGGGCTGCTCGTCTCGTTCCTGGTGCTGCCATCGCGCGCGGTGCGGCAAATCCGTGCCAGCGCGGCGAAGCTGCTTGAATTGATCGCGGAGGCCCTCACCGAATTGCTCGCGGGCCTGACGCGCGGCCGGGACAATGACGCGCTGCATCGGATTCAGGACGGTATCGGCACCGCAATGGTCGGCATGAATACCATTGGCGCCGAAGCTGAGCGCGAGCGCTCTGCGCGATTGTCGAGCGGGCCGGACACCGGCCCGTTGTTGCGCACGATCTTGCGGCTGCGCCATGACGTCGTGATGATCGGCCGCTCGACCGTGGTGCCGCTGCCGGCCGAGGTGCAGACGCGGCTTGCCGCGCCGCTGACGGAAGTCTCGACCGTGATCGCACGCTTTCTGCGTTCGGCCGCCGCCGCCTTGCGCGAAGGCGCCGGCGCCCCGCCGATCCACCCCGTGCATGTCGCGCTCCAGCATTATGCCGAGGCGGTCGCGGCCGTGCGCCAGGACGGCCTGATCCGCGGCCAGCCGAGCGACACCGCGGAGCGCTTCTTCGCGCTCGGCTTTTCGCTGGAGCAGATGCACCAGAATCTCTGCGATCTCGATCGCGTCGTCGGCGAATGGTCAGAGGCCGCGGCCGATAAGCCCACGCGCTTGGCGGAGTGAGCTAGCGCTTCGTCAGGCCCTTGCCCTGCATGCGCCAGAGCAGCAGGTCGATACGGTCCTGGCCGAAGAACGGCTCGTTCTCGAACACGAAGGTCGGGACGCCCCAATGGCCTGATGCGGCGTGGTCCTTCTCGTTCTCCGTGATCACCTGCTCGTAGCGATCGGCGTCAGCCGTGATCGCCGCATCCATCGCCGCGAGATCGAAGCCCGCTTTCTCGGCGGCACGCGCGAGATGATCGCCTTCGTTCCATCCCGCCACCGAGCCGTCCCACAGCACGCGGGCGATCGCGTCGGTGAATGCGAGCGAGCGTCCCTCGAGCTGCGCCATGGCGCCCAGCCGGGTCAGGCGGTGGATGTAGGGTTGCTCGGTGGCGACATCGAACGTCGTCTTGTCCTGCACGATCGGATCTGGCCTCGGAAAGCGGAACGGAATGCCCTCGTGCTGCGCCACGCGCGTGCTGTCGAGCACCACATAGCGAATGAAGTTCGGGCTCGCCTTCTTGAAAAATCCGGGCACACGGACTGCGAGCGGATAGACCGGCCGCAAATTCACCGCCAGATCGTAGGTTTCGACCAGCTTCAGCGTCTTCGGCAGCGCCAGATAGCTGAACGGACTGCGAAAGGAGTAGAAGAGGTCGACGGAGAGCGTCATCGCGCCGGCTCCGCGAGCCGCCCCATCATGCTGCGGGCGACGAGCTTGTGGAAGGGCGTGACAAACGCGAGATAGGTGCGGCCCAGCAGATTGTTGGTCCGCACCAGCGTGGTCAAGGTGACGTGGCGCAGCACCGCTTCGCCGGCAACCTCGACCACGATGCGGAAGTCGAGATGGGAATCGTCGAAGCCCGCGACCAGCCGTTCCGGCGTTTCGCTGAGCACCGGAAACAGGCCGATCAGGCCGCCCGGCGCCGGTGCGCCTTCACCCGATTTCTTCAATCCAAAGGGCGTCACCAGGATGTTGCGCAGGCGTGTCAGCGCATCGATCCAGCGCGGACCGTGCAGCACCATCCTCGTGCAGGCCTCGCGGGCATTCACCGTCGCCGCGCCGATCTCGACGCGAAACGTGTCGATGAATTGCGCACCCGCCAGCACGGCTTCGGCGTCGACCTCAGGGGTGACTTCGCGGACGGTCCCGTTCATCCCGCCAGTTTGCGCGTCAGCATCCGGAAGCGCAAGATCAGAAGTCCGGCATAGACGAACGATCCGATCGACAGTCCGATCCAGACCCCGACCGCGCCGAGATTGGTGTGAAAAGCCAGCCACCAGGCGATCGGAAAGCCCACGCACCAATAGCCGATCGCGGCGAATGCCAGCGTCATCCTGGTGTCATTGATGCCGCGCAGCGCGCCGCCCATGATGGTCTGGATCGCATCGGCAATGAAGAAGGTTGCGCCGACCAGCAGCAGCGTTGCGGTCAGCTCGACGGTCGCCATGCTCGCCTCGCCGCTGCCGAAGAACAGCCGTCCGAGCTCATAGCGACCGGCGATGATCGCGACGGTCAGGGCCGAGACGAACGCGATCCCGATCACCGCGGCGACGAGACCTGCGCGCTTTACCGCCAGCGGCTCGCCGCGGCCGAAGGCATGGCCGACCCGCACGGTCGCCGCCATGCCGATGCCGAGCGGGACCATGAACAGCACGGCGGTGACCTGGAGCGCGATCTGATGCGCCGCGAGCGCAGTGGTGGAGATCAACCCCATCAGCAACGCCGCCGAAGAGAACAGGCCATATTCCAGCAGCAGCGAGAACGAGATCGGGGCGCCGATCGCGATGAGCTTGCGCATCAGCGGCCAGTCGATCCGCCAGAGATGGGCAAGCGGACGATAGTCCGCGAACGGCTTGCGCAGCCCCGCAATGGCGAGCGTGGCGACGAAGGTGGCGAGATTGACCAGCGTGGTGGCAAGCCCCGCGCCGAACAGGCCGAGCTCCGGCAGGCCGAACAGGCCGTGGATCAGGACATAGACCAGCGCGGCATTGACGGGGATCGCCGCGAGCGTGATCCACAGCGGGGCCTGCGGCCGGTTCACCGCGCTCATCATGCTGCGCAGCGCGATGAAGCCGAGCGCCGGCGCGATGCCCCAGGCCAGTCCGTTCAGATAGCGCTGGGCGAGCGCGGCCGAGTGCGGCGCCTGACCGAGTGCGACCAGGATGTGCTCGCCATAGAGCGGCGAGGCCATCATCGGCAGCGAGATCAGCAACGCCACCCACAAGCCGACGCGCAAGGAGCGGCGGATGCGCCTGACATCGCCGGCGCCGAACGCCTGCGCGACCAGGGGCGATACCGCCGCCATCAATCCGAGCCCGAAGGTGAAGCTGACGAAGTAGACCGTATGCGCCAGCGCTGCTGCTGCGACCGCGCTCTCGCCGAGCCGGCCGATCAGCGCGAGATCGGTCGTGATCATCGCGATCTGCCCGAGTTGCGTCAGCATCATCGGCACGGCCAGCCGCAGCGTCTCGACGAATTCGTCGGCGAGAGGATTTGGCGGCACGCCGGCTTGCGGCTGCGAACGAGGCTGGACGGTGTCGAGCATGGCGGGCTCAATAGCACGGCCGGGCGACGAAAACATGGCTCCCCGCACTCGTGTCCCGGACGCGCTGCAGCGCGAAGCGATGCTGCGCAGAGCCGGGACCCAGAAGTTGCGTGCACGGCTCCTGGCCGCATGGGCCCCGGCTCAGCAGCGCATCACACCGGACGATGCTTCGCATCGCCGGGAGTGCTGCGCTGCGTCCGGGGCACGAGACCATTTTCGGATTGGGAGCCGAAGCGCCTCAGCCCTTCCGTTCCGGCACGCGCCTGATCTTCGCGCCGAGCGCGTTCAGCCGTTCGTCGATGCGCTCGTAGCCGCGCTCGATCTGGTCGGCGTTGTTGATCGTGGAGGTGCCCTCGGCGCAGACGGCCGCCAGCAGCATGGCCATTCCCGCGCGAATGTCGGGTGAGGTCATCGTCGCGCCGTGCAGCCGGCTTGGACCGGCGATGATGGCGCGATGCGGATCGCACAGCACGATGCGCGCGCCCATCGCGATCAGCTTGTCGACGAAGAACATCCGCGATTCGAACATTTTTTCGAACATCAGGATCACGCCCTCGCATTGCGTGGCGGTGACGATCGCGATCGACATCAGATCGGCCGGGAAGGCCGGCCAGGGCTGGTCCTCCAGCTTCGGCACGTGGCCGCCAAAATCGTCCTGGATCTTCAGCGTCTGGTTCGAGGGCACGATGAGATCGTCGCCCTCGGTACGGCAGACGATGCCGAGCCGCTCGAAGCCCATGCGGATCGAGCGCAGATGCTCGACGCCGGCACGCACGATGCGAAGCGGTGAGCGCGTCACGGCCGCAAGCCCGATCAGCGAGCCGACCTCGATATGGTCAGGCTGGATCCGGTAGGTCGCGCCGCCCAGCGTCGCCGGACCGTGCACGATCATGGTGTTGGTGCCGATGCCCTCGATCTTGGCGCCGAGCGCGACCAGGAAATTGGCGAGGTCCTGCACATGCGGCTCGGACGCCGCGTTGCGCAAATACGTGATGCCTTCGGCGGCGACGGCTGCGACCAGCGCGTTCTCGGTCGCGGTCACGCTGGGTTCGTCCAGGAACACGTCGGCGCCGGTCAGTTTCGAAGCGCGAAATTCGAGCCGGTCGGTCGCGGTGACCTTGGCGCCCAACTGCTCCAGCGCCAGCACATGCGTGTCGAGCCTTCGGCGGCCGATGACGTCGCCGCCGGGCGGCGGCAGCATCACTTCGCCGCAGCGGGCGAGCAGGGGGCCCGCGAGCAGGATCGAGGCGCGGATGCGGACGCACAACTCCGGATCGAGATCGGCGGCGCGGATGCTCTTGGCGTGGATGTGAAGCGTGTTGCGGGCCGTCCATTCCGCCGCCGCACCGACCGAGCGGATCAGCTCGACCAGCGTCTCGGTGTCGCGGATCCGCGGCACGTTTTCCAGCGTCACCGGATGCTCGGTGAGCAGGGCTGCCGCGATGATCGGCAGCGCCGCATTCTTGTTGCCGGACGGCTCGATCGAGCCCGAGAGCCGGTGACCGCCCTCGACAATGTACTGGATGGGCGCCACGGGGTCTCTCGCTGTCTTATTGGTGGGGCGGACGGGTTTTCGAGGCGGAAACTACAGAGAATTGAGCGCGGTAGCAATTGCGCCAGCCGCGGCTGCCCGCGCCCATGTGGCTGCCAGACCCTCATGGCGAGGAGCGAGGAACGCGCGTCTCGCACCATGGAGGGCCCGGCTTTCGCCCGGGGGCCATCCTTCGAGACGCCCGCTGTCGAGGGCTCCTCAGGATGAGGTTCGGAGCTCGTGGCGGGCGGTCAGAACAGCCCGATGATATTCCCGACCACATAGAGGATCGCGATTAAGATCAGCGCGCCGATCATCACGAAGGAGATTTCGATCGCGATGGCGCAGGTGCCGAGGATGGCGGCGACGCCGGCGAGGAGCCGTTCCTCGCGGAAAATCAGCGAGAGGACCGAGAGCAGGATGGCGAGCAGGCCGAGCGAGATAGCGGCGGCTGAAGCTGTTTCGCTCCAGCTTCGTCCGGCCGATTTCTCGACCTTGGGCGCCTGATACTCAACGCCCTTCACGCGCGCGATCATGCGGTCCTTGATGCGATGTTCGGTGTCGACGATGACCTGGTCCGCCGGCGGCGGGGAAAACACGATCGGCACGACCCAATGCGGCAATACAGCCGCCATTAGCGCAAGCACACCGACAAGGCTGCCGATGATGCCGAGCCGGCGGGATGGCACGGCTGAACTGGTCGCGGTGGAGCTGGTCATGACGGGGCGCTTCCCGGCCGCAATTGGCCAACGGGTTCATGCCACTTCGTCGCGATGGTGGGTGGTGAGGTTCAGCCGAGGTGTTGCCACGAAGGCGGTGTGCCCCCTCTCCCGCTTGCGGGAGAGGGCAGGGGAGAGGGTGTGTCCGCAACGGGACAATCCCAAGCGGAGAAAGCCCCCACCCGCCGCTTCGCGTCGACCTCCCCCGCGAGCGGGAGAGGTTGCAGCGAGCGCTTGGCCAGCAGTTCGAAATCCAAAGCCCTTCGGCCCTAGATATCGATCGTCGCGCTCAGCGAATGTTCCTGGATGAAGTCGCGGCGCGGCTCGACCACGTCGCCCATCAGCTTGGTGAAGATGTCGTCGGCCTCGTCGACCTCCTTGACCTTCACCTGGAGCAGCGATCGCGCATTGACGTCCAGCGTCGTCTGCCAGAGCTGCTCCGGGTTCATCTCGCCCAGCCCTTTGTAGCGCTGCAGCGAGACGCCCTTGCGGCCGGCGTCGGTGACGGCTTCGAACAGATCGACCGGGCCGTAAACCATGTGCTCGGTGTCCTTGCGCCGCAGCTTGCCGGGGCGGGCATAAACGTCCTGGAGCTTGACCGTGTACTCGTCGAGCTTGCGGGCTTCGACCGAGCCCAGGAACGCGTCATCGATGAGGGCGGCTTCCTTGACGCCGCGCACCGTGCGCTCGAACTGGAAACCCTGGCCTTCCACGTATTGGCCGATCCAGCCGCGCTCGACCTCGTCGGCGAGCGTGTCGAGGCGGGCGGCGATGTATTGCGCGGCCGCGGCGGCCTTCTCCGGATCGCCGTAGATCGCCTTGTTGAGGACACCGGTGATGGCGGCCTGCTCGATCACCTTGCGATTGTAGCGGGTGTGCAGGCTGCGCAGGATGCCGCGGACGGCGCGGGCGTCGTCGACCAGCGAGCGCAGGTCGCGGCCGGTACGATCGCCGCCGGTGCCGGGGATATAGACGCAATCGTCGAGCCCGGTATCGATCAGATAATCTTCCAGCGCCCGCTCGTCCTTCAGATATTGCTCGGACTTGCCGCGGTTGACCTTATAGAGCGGCGGCTGGGCGATGTAGAGATAGCCGCCGTCGATGATTTCTCGCATCTGCCGGTAGAAGAAAGTGAGCAGCAGCGTGCGGATGTGAGCGCCGTCGACGTCGGCGTCCGTCATCACGATGATCTTGTGATAGCGCAGCTTCTCGATCGAGAACTCGTCGCCGATGCTCGTTCCGAGCGCGGTGATCAGCGTGCCGATCTGCTCGCTGCCCAGCATCTTGTCGGGACGCACGCGTTCGACATTGAGGATCTTGCCGCGCAGCGGCAGCACGGCCTGGAATTCGCGGTTGCGGCCCTGCTTGGCGCTGCCGCCTGCCGAGTCACCCTCGACGATGAAGAGCTCGGACTTGGCCGGATCCTTTTCCTGGCAGTCGGCGAGTTTGCCGGGCAGCGAGGAGACCGAGAGCGGGCTCTTGCGCGTCAGCTCGCGCGCCTTGCGCGCGGCTTCGCGGGCAGCTGCCGCCTGAATCACCTTGCCGACGATCATCTTGGCTTCGGAAGGGTGCTCCTCGAACCAGGCCTGCAGCGCCTCGTTGAGTACGTTCTCGACCACGGGCCGCACCTCCGAGGACACCAGCTTGTCCTTGGTCTGCGACGAAAATTTGGGGTCCGGCACCTTCACCGAAAGAACGGCGGTGAGGCCTTCGCGGCAATCATCGCCCGTGAGCGCGATCTTTTCCTTTTTCGCATTGGCCTCGGCATAGCCGTTGACCTGGCGCGTCAGCGCGCCGCGGAAACCGGCGAGGTGGGTGCCGCCGTCGCGCTGCGGGATGTTGTTGGTGAAGCACAGCACGTTCTCGTGGTAGCTGTCGTTCCACCACAACGCGGCCTCGACACCGATGCCGTTGGCTTCCGCACGCACCATGATCGGCGCCGGCACGATCGCCTTCTTGTTGCGGTCGAGATATTTGACGAATTCCTCGACGCCGCCGGAATAGTGCATCTCCTCGCGCTTCTCGACCGCGTGACGCATGTCGGAGAGGGCGATGTTGACGCCGGAGTTGAGGAAGGCGAGCTCGCGCAGCCGGTGCTCCAGCGTGGCGAAGTCATACTCGATGTTCTTGAAGGTTTCCGTCGAGGCCTGGAACGTCACCTCGGTGCCGCGCCTGCCGGGCGCATCGCCGACCACCTTGAGCGGCGCGACCGCATCGCCATGGGCGAATTCGATGTAGTGTTCCTTGTTGTCGCGCCAGATGCGCAAGCCGAGTTTGCTCGACAGCGCGTTGACGACGGAGACGCCGACGCCGTGCAGGCCGCCGGAAACCTTGTAAGAATTCTGGTCGAACTTACCGCCGGCATGGAGCTGGGTCATGATGACCTCGGCCGCCGAGATGCCTTCGCCCTTGTGGATGTCGACGGGAATGCCGCGGCCGTCGTCGCGCACGGTGACGGAATTGTCGGAATTGAGGATCACGTCGACGCGCGTGGCGTGGCCCGCGAGCGCCTCGTCGATCGCGTTGTCGACGACCTCGTAGACCATATGATGCAGGCCTGAGCCGTCATCGGTGTCGCCGATATACATGCCCGGGCGCTTGCGAACGGCGTCGAGACCCTTGAGCACGCGGATCGATTCCGCCCCGTAATCGCTTGGATTTGAGGGTTCGTTTTCGGCAGGCGTCTGCCGAGCAGGTTCTGTCATGAGAGGCCTTCGAGATGTCGCCCGAATCAGCCGCGCAAAAGGCGCTGATATGCAGGCTATTTGTGCCATGAAAGACGGATTGCGCCTAGCGCAAAGTATCTCCCGGCAAGTCCTTGATCAAATAGGGATTTTTGACCGGTTTTCAAGGCGTTCGAAGGCCGATTCCAGGCGTTGAAAAAAGCGCGATTCGGGAGGCCGTTTCGGGTTGCTGAAAGGCGTGGATTTTGCGGGGACGAAGGATGTTCCGAGGCGCCTGAAACGCCCCGGAACGGCCTTTGCAGCTCAATACATCTGAAGCGGCAGCACGTCTCCGCTTGGCCCCACCAGGAGGCCCCAGGCATCGCCGGCGGCCACGGTGAGGGTCTCAGTGCGAGCAGGGCGTCCCGGCAGACGCAGCGCGTACTGGTACTTGCCAGGCGGTAGATCGAGCATCGGGCCTTTCGGCGATTGCGGACCGCCGGCGCCGGCCGCGATCTTCACGGTTTGATTGTTGATCGTCAGAGATGCTTCCTTCGGCCCCATATTGCCGAGCATTAGCCTCGCCTGTCCGGCCTTCGGCATGATGTCGGCCTTGGCCGCAGCCTGCGGATTCCGCTGCATCAGGCTGACCGTGGTCTCGTCCCTGGCGCGGCCGAGCTTCAGCACGGCCGGTCCCTGCGGCGAGGTGAACGCGAGCTCCGCCCGCTCGGCGGTCACGGTTGCGCCGTCGGTCTTCTCCTGCCAGCCGCGCTTGGTCAGCTCCGTGCGATAGAAGGCGAGGACCTCGCCAAGCTCGGCGGGGACGCTGGCTTCAAGCTCGGTCCGGAACGACTGGTCGCTGCCGGGGAATTTCGTGGAGCTTAATCCGGTCGAGCTGCGCTGTGTCGGCACTGGCAGGGCGGAATCGGGATCGGGCGTGAGCGGCTCCTTCGATTCGGTCTGGACAGCCTTGGCTTGGGTCGATTTGACCTCGGCGGGCTTCGCCGCGGCGATGACCAGACCGGAGCCGTTGGCGCTGACGTTCACCTTCGGCCCCATTTGCATCACGGTCATCGAGATCGACTTGCCGCTCTTGGAGAATTCCATCACCGCCATGTTCGGCTGATTGATGACGGAGGGCTGCTCCTTCCAGCCCGCTGGCTTGAGCGATGCGCGATAGAACGCGGTGAGCGCCTTCACGCTTGAGGTCGAGGAGAATTCGAGCCTGCCGTCGTCGCCCTCGAACTTCACGCTTTCGGCGTTTTCAGGCAGCGGCACCGGAGTCTTGCTGTCGGCGAGTGCGTTGAGCGGCGCGTCGGACAATGCGGCCGCCTGCACCTTGCGTCTGGCCTCGTCGGCGGTGATGAGCTGCTTGGCCGCACCTAACGCGTCCCCAAGGAACTTTTCGTCGGCTTCCTTCTTCGCCTTGGCACGGGCGGCAAGCGCGGAGTCCTTCACCTGGGCGGTCAGGCTGACCATGGTGAAATCGTATTTGCGGCCAAGCCGCAGCAGGCCGGTTTCCTCCGCCGAAGAGATCCTGATCGCGACCTCGTCGCCGGGTGCGAGCGGCGCGTTGCCGTCCTCCTGCCAGCCCCGCGCGGCGAGCTCGCGGTGATAGAAGGCGAGCACGGCGGGCAGCTCGGCCATCGCGGCGGCTGACATCTCGCGCTTGTTGTCGCTCGCGCCGCCGAGGCCCCTGGCCGTCTTGGTCGGGCTCGGCCGCGGCAGGCCGGCCAGATCGCTATCGGCCTTGAGCTCGCTGGGTAGCGCGAAGGGCGCGACCCGGATATCGACATGGGTGCGGCCGTCGTCCCGGCGCGTCAGCGTCAGCATCACGGGCTTCTGCTGATAGAAGCCGCTCTCTTTGCTGTCGGCATGCGCGTAGAACGCGCGCAGGCCGTTGGGAACGGTTTCATCCAGACTGGTCGTCCAGTGCGCGGCGGTTTCCGGCGTGAGCTTCTGCCAGCCGATCGCGGCCATCTGGCTCGCATAGAAGTTCGACGTTGCATCGAGCGGCGTCGGCGCGATGCAGCCGAGATATGGCCGGGTCCCGTCAAACACGATGTCGCCTGCGCCTTCCGGAAACGGCACGTTCCCGTAGATCCGGTCGGTGGTGTAGTAAACTACGGACTGGTCGGGCCGGCCGGGCGCCTGCGTGAAATGAACGGAAAGGCCCTGTCGTCCCTTCCTGAACTTCAGCAGGGTGCTTTTCTCCTCCAGCGGCATCACATAGGCGACCCAGCCGTTGGCGCTCAGGAGCTTTTGGACCGCGGGCAGTGTCGCGGCCTGCGGCGTCGGCACGCGATACTCGACGCGATAGGGATCGGGGCGCGAGGTGTCTTCCACCGCACCTTCGAGCCGCGGCAGCGCGTGGACGTCGACGATTCCCTCGTCGGCGCCGGCCGCGATCGAGCAGCTCGCCATCAGGAAGAGACCGCATGCAAACAGCCGCCAACGTGCCGGGACTTGCGTCCCGCGCGGGATCATCGCCATCGTTAGTTCTCCAGGATGCCGCGCGGCGCTTGGGCGCGCGCGATTGCAACGGCTGCGACACCGTCGGCGGGGCCTCAGACGAGAAGTCGCGGCAGGAACCGGGCAGGTTCAAAGATCCCGGACTGGTCAATACAGCTGGAGCGGCGACCATGCCTCGCCGTCGCGCCCGACGGTGAGCTCCCAGGCGTCGCCGGCCGCGACGGTGAGGATGTTGGTATGGGCCGGACGGCCGGGCACGCCCAGTTCGTAGGAATATTTGCCGGGTGCCAGATCCAGCGATACGGCATTCGCGCCGGCGGCGCGCTTGATCGTCCGCGCGTCGATCCCGAGCACTGCTTCCGTCTCGCCGATATTGCTGAACACCAGCTTCGCCTGGCCCGGTTCGGGCATGACGTTCGCCCTGGTTGCAGTATCCGAGTTCTTCTGCACGAGATGGACCAAGGTGCTGCTGTCCTTGCGGCCGAGCTCCAGCATGGCCGGCCCGAGCGGAGAGACGAACGCTAGCCGGACGTGATGGGCGGAGACGACGGCGCCATCGTGTTGCTCCTGCCAGCCGAGCTTTCCGAGCTCCGTGCGGTAGAAGGTGAGAACGTCGCCGAGCTCGGCGGGCACGGTGGCTTCGAGCTTGACGCGAAGCGGCGCTTCGACGCCCCGCATCAGGGTGGTGTGGATTCCTCTGAAGCTGTAGCGGGTCGGTGCGGGCAGCCTGGCATCGGGATCCGGTGTGAGGTCGGCCGAAAACAGCGCCGCGAGATGCGGCATCCAGGCGCCGGCGCTTGCCGCGAGCATGCAGATCGCAAGCAGGAAGAAGCCGCACGCAAACGCCCGCCATCGTGCCGGGGCTTGCGCCCCGGACCTTTCCGCCCGCATCTCACTCTCCAGGGGTCTCGCGCGTGATGTCATTGCGCGATTGCAAACCGGCCGCGACACCGTCGGCGCGGCCTCCGGCAACTAGTCGCGGCGGGAACGGGGCTGGTTCAACGACGGCGCTACCGCCGGGCCGATACCTGTCCGCTTTCGACGTCGAAGATTTCGCCCCCGGTGCCGATCTCGGCGAAGGCGGCGGGGTCTGCGCCGGTCAGCCACACCTGCGCGCCGAGCTTGCGCAGCTCGTCGAACAGCGCAGCGCGCCTGCCAGGATCGAGATGCGCGACGACCTCGTCGAGCAGCAGCAGCGGCACGATGCCGGTCATCTCGGCGACCAGGCTCGCATGTGCCAGCACCAGCCCGATCAGCAACGCCTTCTGCTCGCCGGTCGAGGCATCGCGCGCCGGCATGCTTTTCGGCGCGTAGATCACCTGCAGATCGGTGAGATGCGGACCATCCGTGGTGCGACCCGCGATGGCGTCACGCGGACGGTTGTCGCGCAGGATCTGGCGGTAGCGGTCCTCGACCGACGTCGCGGTCTCGTTGAGGAGCGCGTTCTCCATCCAGCCGTCGAGCGCGATCTGCGCCGAGGGGAAGGCGGAGGCCTGCGCGCGTGCATTCAGCATGCCGGTGAGACGCGCCGCGGTCTGGCCGCGGGTCGCGGCGACCGCGACCGCAAGCTCCGCGGTCTCGCGCTCGATCGCGTCACACCAATGGTCGTCGTAATTGCGCGTCTCGAGCAGGCGGTTGCGCGAGCGCAGGGAACGTTCGAGCGCGGAGATGCGGCTGGAATGGTCGCTGTCGATGGCAAGCACCAGGCGGTCGAAGAAGCGCCGCCGCTCGGACGCCGCGCCCATGAACAGCCCGTCCATCGCCGGCGTCAGCCATACCATGCGGATGTGGTCGCCGAACGCCGCGGCCGAATTGACCGGTTCGCGGTCGATGCGGCAGCGCCGGCTGACCGGGCTATCTGCGCGCGGCGGATCGATGCCGGTGCCGAGCGTGGCAAGGCCCAGCGCGCCCTCGACCTGTGCCGACACCGCCCAGGAGCCGTCGCCCTGGTTGTCGGCGACGTCGTCCAGCGTCGCGCGCCGCAGGCCGCGTCCCGGCGACAGGAACGAGATCGCCTCGATGCAATTGGTCTTGCCCGCTCCGTTCGGCCCGACCAGCGCCACCATGTCAGCCTTCGCCTCGAGCCCCGCCGCCCGGTAATTACGAAAATGCGTCAGCGTCAGGCGATGAATGCGGGAGGGGGTCATGATGTCTTTGTCATTGCCGGGCATCCACGTTTGGGTCCTCCAAAGACGTGGATGGCCGGGACAAGCCCGGCCATGACGGATGTAGTCGATGCGAAGGGGCGCCGGTAGCCCTCACACCCGCATCGGCATCAGCACGTAGAGCGCGCTCTTGTCGTCGCGGTCTTGCACCAGGGTCGGCGAGCCGGGGTCGGCGAGCCGGAGTGTTGCTACGTCGCCTTCGATCTGGGCGGCGATGTCGAGCAGATAGCGGGAGTTGAAGCCGATATCGAGGGCGTCGGAGGCGTATTCGACTTCGAGCTCTTCGGTCGCGCTGCCGGAATCCGGATTGGTCACCGACAGCACCAGCTTGCCCGGCGACAGCGAGAGTTTCACGGCTCGCCCGCGCTCGCTGGAAATCGTCGAGACACGGTCGACCGCGTTCTCGAAATCCTTCTTGTCGACGACGAGCTCCTTGTCGTTGCCCTGCGGGATCACGCGGCCGTAGTCGGGGAAGGTGCCGTCGATCAGCTTCGAGGTCAGCACCACATTGCCGATGGTGAAACGGATCTTGGCCTGCGACAGCTCGATCGTGACCTCGGCCTCGTTGTCTTCGATCAGGCGCTGCACCTCGCCGACCGTCTTGCGCGGCACGATCACGCCGGGCATGCCCTCGGCGCCCTTGGGCTGGACCAGGTCGAGCTGGGCGAGGCGGTGGCCGTCGGTGGCGACGCCGCGCAGGGTGGCGGCTTTGGCCGAGCCTGCGGCATGCAGATAGATGCCGTTGAGATAGTAGCGGGTCTCCTCCGTGGAGATCGCGAACTGGGTGCGGTCGATCAGCCGTTTGACGTCCTTGGCGGCGAGATTGAACGAATGCGACATGTCGCCGGCGGCGAGATCCGGAAAATCGTTCTCCGGAAGGGTCTGCAGCGTGAAGCGGGAACGGCCGGCGCGGATCGCCAGCACGGCGCGGTCGCCGTCGGCTTCGAGCACGATCTGCGAACCGTCCGGCAGCTTGCGCACGATGTCGTAGAACATGTGCGCCGGAACGGTGGTGGAGCCCGCGGTCGCGGTTTCCGCCGCGAGCGTTTCCGTGACCTCGAGGTCGAGGTCGGTCGCCTTCAGCGACAATTTCGCGTTCTCGGCCCTAACAAGCACGTTGCCGAGGATCGGAATCGTGTTGCGGCGCTCGACCACGCGGTGGACGTGGCCCAGCGACTTCAGGAGTTGCGCGCGTTCGACCGTAACCTTCATTGCACTACTCGCCCGATCCCCAAGGAAACACAAATCTGAAAAAGCCGGGCGGCGGGACGCGCGCCACGGCACCGAAGACCCCGGAAAGCCGGATCATCCAGCCGATATGACCAAAGCCGTCAGGGTCGCGCAAGGTGGCGCGTAAAGTCATCCGTTTCAAGGGATTGCGCGATGGTTCCCCACGATTTACCCGCAAAGACGGGGCCCGCCGCCCAGGCAGACCAAGGCCGCCGCCCAGCAGGGCCGGGGCGGCGGGAGCGAAGAGAAAAGACCTAGGCGTTTATTCCTGAAGCTGGCGCTTGAGCGATTCGACCTCGTCCGACAGCGCCGTGTCCTTGGAAACCAGGGCCTCGATCTTGCGAACGGCGTGCAGCACCGTGGTGTGGTCGCGCCCGCCGAACCGGCGGCCGATTTCCGGCAGCGATCGCAGGGTCAGCGTCTTGGCGAGATACATCGCCACCTGGCGCGGACGGACCACGTTGGCGGTCCGGCGCGAGGACAAGAGGTCGGAGCGGCTGACATTATACTGCCGCGCCACCACGCGCTGGATGTCCTCGATCTTGATCCGCTTCGGCTCCTGCGGCCGGATCAGGTCGCGCACCTCGTGCTCCGCCATCTCCAGCGTTACCGGGCGGTTGTTGAGCTTCGAGTGTGCGAGCAGGCGGTTGATCGCGCCTTCGAGATCCCGGCCGTTATGGGTGATGGCGCGGGCCAGATAGGTCAGCACCTCCTCCGGCACCTCGAAGGTGGCATGATGAGCGCGGGCCGCGGCGACGCGCGACTTCAGAATACCGTGCCGCAGCTCCTCGCCGAGCGAGGCCATCTCGACCACGAGGCCGCCGGCCAGCCGCGAGCGCACGCGGTCATCGAGGCTTTCGAGATCGGACGGCGGCCGGTCGGCCGCGATCACGACCTGGCGCCCGGCATCGATCAGCGCGTTCAGCGTGTGGCAGAACTCGGCCTGGGTCGACTTGCCCTGCAGGAACTGGAGATCGTCGATCACGAGCACGTCGATGCCGCGCAGCGCTTCCTTGAAGGCGAGTGCCGTCTGCGTCTTCAGCGCGGCGACGAAGCCGTACATGAATTTCTCGGCGGTGAGATAAAGCACCTTGCGCTCGTTGCCGGAATTGCCGGCCCAGGTCACCGCCTGCAAGAGATGCGTCTTGCCGAGGCCGACGCCCGCATGAATGTAGAGCGGATTGAACATGACGGGATCGCCGCGACGACCCTCGGCGACCTGACGCGCAGCCGCATGCGCCAGCGTGTTGGAGCGGCCGACGACGAAGCTCGCGAAGGTCAGGCGCGGATCGAGCGGCGAGCCGCCGAGCGCATCATGATTGGCCGAGACCGGCGCGGTCGCGGTCGAGCGCAGCTCCGGCGCAGGCGAGCGGCGCGTCTCGACCGGCGCGGGCGCTTCCTTCTGCTGAACCACGGGGCGCACGGCCGAGCGCACGGTGAGATCGATGCGATGCACTTCGGGCATCTCGGCCTGCCAGCACGACAGCACGCGCTCGGCATAATGGGCCTGGATCCAGCTCTTCAGGAAGCGGGTCGGCACCGACAGACGCACGCTCTCGTCCTGGACGCCTTCCAGATCCATGCGTGCAAACCAGCTCGTATAGACGTCTTCGCCAACGTTCGAGCGCAGCCGACTCTTCACGCGTGACCAGCGATCCTGTTCCGGGGTTGTCATCATTTGAGAACTTTTCTTGAGAGATAAGGTTGCGTGGTGAGCGCCATGCAGAGTTCCTGCCAGCAATACCTGCCCTGGGAGACTTGCAATGGCGCGACCTCAAGCGATTTCACCTGCAGGCATGGCTCGACCGTTCGGCGGAAACGCCGCGTCCGATCAGCAATGTCTAGAGATGGAGGGGTCGCGAGGTCAGCGCGTACTCGGCGCTCCGTGACACGCGGGAGGCTTGGTGTCCGACGAATCTAAAACGGCATCGCAGAAAGTCGAAATGCTGGAAGTCGAAATGTGTTTCAATACCGCGTTGAGTTCGTAAGACATGATACCTCCCCGTCCTGCCGTGATTGCTCACGACAAGGTCCTGCGTGTCCAAACGACACCCGCGTCGTAGTCGGATGCCTGCCCGTGTACTCGTCGTCCGCTCGGCTTCGCCATCATGCCTGTCGGGGCAGCTTTCAAGATGTCTCTTAAGCGCGAGAGAAAGATCCCGCTTGGAGACATTCAGACAAAGAGCTACCGTTCCCGCATTGCTGTGGGTTGTGATCCGACAATCGCTTGTTGAAGCGCCGCCTACGTGCACATCGCCGCCGATTTGCACGCTCGCCCCGTTTCCGATACCGCGCTGGTCTCAAGATCGTGGGCGCCGCTGACGTCTTAAGGAATACACTATGCGGGAAGACTCGCAACGGAATTGATTCACACTTGAGGCATCAAAAATCTTGATCTGCGTTAACGCCACGCGGACTTGTGCACAGGCTTCAGAGCAAGTTTTTGGATTCGTGCACAGAATCGAAGACGCCGCGTTTGATGTGACAATTCTCCGCCACCGCCAAAAATTTTTTACAAAAGCGTCACGCGCACGACGCGCTGGCGATTTTTCCAAATGCTTGGCCTCGCTATGCCGATAAGTGGTTAGCGAGCCATCGCTTTTTGAGTCTCGTTTCACAGGGTAACTCCACCGGTCAATTCGATCCGGGGAATCTACGGTGTGCAAAACTCGCGGCGCCGCGAATTCAAGTTGTGCCCGCTTTGCAACGACTTTTTGCACCGCGGTGGAAGTTTCCGCTGTTGCAAATTCGCTCGCAGGTAAAACTACGGGATGCGTCCTGGTGCGCACGAAGGAAATCTTCCAGTCGAAGATCGCGCCTTGGGTGACTGCTTGCGTGAATATGACAGGCAACAAAAAAGCCCGGCGTGATGCCGGGCTGTTTGACGCATGCGATGTGCGACCGGATCGTCCGATCGAACGAATGCCGCTAGATCGCTCGCGAGCTTACTTGGCCAGCTTACTTGGCGAGCTTGGCGATCTGCGCGGTGAGCCGCGAGACTTTGCGGCTGGCATTGTTCTTGTGAATGATGTTTCGCTGCGCGGCGCGCATCAAGGCGGGCTCGGCATTCGCCAGAGCCGTCACGGCTGCGGCGCGGTCGCCGGTCTTGATCGCTTCTTCGACGTTACGCACGGCACCGCGCATCTGGGTGCGGCGCGACTTGTTGACGGCGGTGCGGCGGGCGATTTTGCGCGTCGCTTTCTTGGCGGAAGTGGTATTGGCCATGGTCTCAATGTCCTTTGCGGGTACCGGTCGCGTCTTGGTCGGGTAGCGCCGGCTTGCTTGACCGCGTAATCGACGCTCGGAATTAGGGTGTTCGGTTGCTAGGCTGTTCCCGGAACATGAGCGACAGCCTTGCGGGCGTCTCTGAGGCCCTAGGAGCCTCTAAAGCCCAAGGAGCCTGCAACTGCTCAAAGAACAGCGGCGGCAGGATTGCGCCCGCCGCCAGTTGGCGCCCTTATAGAGAGGGTCTTTGGCACCGTCAACGCTTTCCCGGGCTGGACAAGCAGCCCCATGGGGCGGGGATGCGTGCCGTAACGCCCTGAAGAGGTTGAATTTCTGCCGTCTCCCTTGTATTGGCTGGCGGCGTTCCGAGGGTCGTCCGATCGGACGACTATAGAGGGTGAGGCATGATCCGCGGCTTTTTCCGACTGATTGGGCTGTTGCTGCTCGCCGGCGGGTTCATCTTCATGGTCTACGATGGCGCCCGCTGGGTGGCCGACCAGACCCTGCGGTTCACCCGCTTCGGCCAGTTCTGGAACGACATCAATCAGGCCAGCCAGACGGCATTCCGGACCTGGGTCGAGGCCAAGGCGCCCTGGCTCTGGACCTCTGTGATCCGCCTGGTGCTGGATCAGCCGGTTTTCGCCGTCCTCGGCATTCTCGGCATCCTCCTGATGATCCTGTTCCGCCCGCGCAAGCCGCTGATCGGCTATTCCCGGGATTGAGCTTTCGATTCGCGACTGGGCCGGCGCGCGGGCGGCGTAACAGGGCTGCCCCTTTGCGCGTAAAGACCTATATTCCCAACTGATCACGAGCACGCCGCCTGAGCGCTTGGCTCATCGCCTTGGCTCAATAGCTTGTCCTTGGCGACGGGCAGCTCGTTCTTGGAGATCCGTCCATGCTGTTCATGCGCAAGACCACCGCATTGCCGAGCGCCACGGAAGCGCTGCCGGGCCGTGCGCAAGCCATTCCGACCGCGACCACCCATTTCGTCAACGGCGCGAAGTTGCAGCCGCCTTATCCCGCCGGTCTCGAGCAGGCGGTGTTCGGGCTCGGCTGCTTCTGGGGTGCCGAACGCAAGTTCTGGGAGCTCGGCGACGGCGTTTACGCCACCGCTGTCGGCTATGCCGGCGGCCACACGCCGAACCCGACCTATGAAGAGACCTGCTCGGGCCGCACCGGTCACACCGAGGTGGTGCTGGTCGTGTTCGATCCGAACAAGGTCTCGTACGAGAAGCTGTTGAAGACGTTCTGGGAGAGCCACAACCCGACGCAGGGCATGCGTCAGGGCAACGACGTCGGCACGCAATATCGAAGCGCGATCTACACCTATTCAGACGCGCAGAAGAAAGCGGCCGATCAATCGAAGGCGCTCTATCAGAAGGCGCTTGCTGCAAAAGGTCTCGGCACCATCACCACCGAGATCGCACCCGCCGGCGAATTCTACTTTGCCGAGGACTATCATCAGCAATATCTGGCCAAGAATCCCGCCGGCTATTGCGGCCTGGGCGGCACCGGCGTGTCCTGCCCGATCGGCGTCGGTGTGAGCGCGTAAGCCAGCCGCGAAGGTGCTGCACCTCTCCCGCTTGCGGGAGAGGTCGACGCATTTGAGAGCAGTTTCCTGCGGCCGATCCTTCGAGGCGCCCGCTTTAGGCGGGCTCCTCAGGATGAGGACGGCGTCTGCGGCAACAGTGCCAGCAGGCACCAATGCCGATTAGCCTCATCCTGAGGAGACCGCGGAGCGGTCGTCTCGAAGGACGAGGCGCTTGTTCACCTTGGCCCAAAAGGCCATATGCGCTAGCCGCGCCCGCAAGCGGGAGAGGGAGCGCATTGCGCCGTAACCGCAGCGGCGCGCCACCCGCCCCCTCAACGCTTTATTAACCATAACCGGTGCATCACTGGATCTGTCTCGTTTCGAGGGATAGGTCTGGTGCCGGTTGCACGCGCGTTTCGATGGTCGATCTCGGCAGCATCCTTGGCAGCGTCCGCCGCGCTTGCCCTTGGCGGTTGCATGCAGACCGCCGGCCCTGTCGCGGTGATGCAGCCGCGTGCTGATCTCGACTCCATGGCCTATGGCCAGCCCTATTACGCGCCACAGCCGGTCGCCGACGGTGGCGGCGCCATCGGGGCGCTGCGCAATTCCTTTGTCTCTTCGCCTGCGCCCATGCCGGTCGGTTATGCCGCACCGATGGCGGCGCCGGTCCGCTACGATTCCTCCTACCATCTCGACGCCGGCGACAGGCTGCGCGTCGTGGTCTATGGCCAGGAAGGTCTCACCAACAGCTATGCGATCGACGCCGGTGGTTCCATCACGATGCCGCTGATCGGCGGCGTGCCGGCACGGGGCCGCACTCCGGCGGGCCTTGCCGGCGAGATCGCTGCGCGCCTGCGCAACGGCTACATCCGCGAGCCCTCGGTCGCCGTCGAGATCGAGGCCTATCGCCCGTTCTTCATTCTCGGCGAAGTCTCCGCGCCCGGCCAGTATCCTTACGTGCCGAACATGACGGTCGAAAGCGCCGTCGCCATTGCCGGCGGCTTCTCGCCCCGCGCCAAGCGCGACGTGGTCACCGTCACGCACACCGAAGCCGGCGGCGCCATGCGCGCCGTGGTGCCCCTCGGCACGCCTCTGAGCCCTGGCGACACCGTGTTCGTCGGCGAACGCTGGTTCTAGAGCGTTTTCGAGCGAAGTGGATACCGGTTCGCGTGAAGAAAACGCGTCAAAAAAAGAATCTAGAGCTTCGGTTCTGATACAATCAGAACCGAAAAAGCTCTAGCTCACCTTCTGAAATCCAGCCGTCCGTTCGGAAAACACCCGTCAATGCGCGCGGCGTCGACTACGCGCCCGATCCATGGCCGCGTGATCGCGGGATTGGTCAGGTTGATGTACTTGCCAACGAGGCGGCCGGCGTCGTCGCGCAAAGCATCGATCAATCCGTGCCGGCGGCCATTGTCCCAGTCGAAGCGCAGATAGATCCGGTTCCCGGCGACGCGCACTTCCGCACGGCCCTGCTTCCATGTCTCCGGCGTATCGCCCGCAATGGTCGGATCGGCGCCGCCATTCCAGCGGCTCGCCCAGGCGCCTTCGAGTGGATCGGACGGCGCGGCGATGGAGCCCCAAGCCGCCGCGTTGACATCGGCCGCATCGCCGGCAGGCGCCGCCGTTGCGGCGTACTCCATGACGTCGCGATCGTCCGGCGCGGGCACGTCCATAGTGCCGAACGGATTGCGGATGACGATGTTCGTATTGGCCTGCTGCATGACGATCTCCCGGCGTGGGTTGGCCTGATCAGCCACCTCTACGGCCGGGCGACAGCATGCAGCCACCCGATTCCTGCTCTCCGCCCGCGTCATTCCGGAGCGTGAGCCCGGAATGACGGTTGAGAGATCAGCGGCGCTACTTCAAATGCCTGGCGAAAAATTCCATGCTGCGCGGCCAGGCGATGTCGGCGCTGGCCTTGTCGTAGCTCGCCCGCTCGTCGCAATGGAAGCCGTGCTGCGCGCCCGGATAGACGAAGACCTCCACGTCCGGCCGCTTGGTCTTGATGGTCTCGACGTCGGTCAGGGGAATGCCGGCATCCTTCTCGCCAAAATGCAGCTGCGTCGGCACTTTGGGTGTTTCGTCGGCAAAGCGCACGACGGCGCCGCCGTAATAGCCGATCGCGGCCTTCAGGCCCGACAGTCGCGTCGCAGCGACGAAGGCGACGCTGCCGCCCAGGCAAAAACCGATGATGCCGACCGGGCCGACGCTCTTCACCGCATCGATCGCCGCCTGCGTGTCGCGCAGCATCGCGCTCCAATCCGGACTGGCGACGAATTTGCGCGCTTCCGCGATCTCGTCAGGCGTGTAGCCGGATTGGAAGCCCGGCGAGGTCCGGTCGAAGATCGACGGCGCGATCGCGACATAGCCTTCTCCGGCCAGGCGATCGCAGACCGAGCGGATGTGATGGTTGACCCCGAAGATCTCCTGGATCACCACCACCGCACCCTTCGCCGTGCCCGCGGGGTCAGCGCGATAGGCACCGAGCTGGAAATTATCGGAGGCCGTCAGCTTGATGTCTTGTCCCACGCGGTTTGTCCTTCTCGTTGGTCGTAGTCGCGGATTCTAATCTCTCCCCTCATCCCGAGGAGCTTGCGTAGCAAGCGTCTCGAAGGATGCAGGCCGAGATGTGGCGGTGGGGGCCTGCATGGTTCGAGACGGCGCTTCGCGCCTCCTCACCATGAGGATCACTCCCACATCCAGTTCTCGCCGTAATCCTCCTTCCATCCCGCCAACCGGCCATGACGGAACTGGAGGAACAGGCGGTGACGGTTGGAGATCAGTCCGCTGCCGCCGATGTTGCGAAGCGCGAGATAGATCTCGTTGCCGGGACGTCCGCGCACATATTGCAGCGGTTGCCCCAGCGCCCGCGCGGTCTGCCCGGCATCCATGCCGAAGGCGAGCGGCGTGTTGTTCGACAAGGTCGCGACGAAGGGCAGGCGGGGCGGTGTCCCGCCGAATTGCTCGGCCTGCGCAGAAGCCAACATCGACAGCACCACCGCGCCCGCAGCCAACATCGCTCGCTTCATTGCCAGTGTTCCTGTCCGACCTATTCCGGCAAGTTCTTCAGGAAAGGCAGGACCGCGTCAACAAAAGCCTGCGGCTGGTCGATATTGACGGCGTGTCCGGCGGCGGGGATCACGATTTTTTGTGCGCCGGGAATTTTCGCGGCCATGTAGTCCGACGCGGCGAGGAACGGCGTGTCGTCGGCGCCGACCACGATCAGGCTGGGCACCTTGATCTCCGGCAGCAGCTCGATCACCTTCGCATCGCGCTGGGTCAGCATGCCGCGTGCGGCGAGCGCCAATCCCCTGGCATTGCGATGGCTCGCGGTGGCGCGCTCGCGCGTCGCCGCCTTCAGCATGTCGAGCCCTTCGCGATCGAGCTTGTCGGCGGTGGCGAGCGCTCGCGCGTTCCAGGCCTCGCGTGCGTCGTCCTTCTTGAAGCCCGGACCGGTGTCGATGATCAGCAGCGCGCGGACGCGCTTCGGATGCGCGCGAGCGAAGGCGAGCGACATGTAGCCGCCGAGCGACAGTCCGCCGATGATGGCCCGCTCGGCACCGACCGCATCGAGGATCGCCGCCATGTCGCCGACCGTGAGCGCTTCGCTGTAGGCGGCGGGATCGTCGGGATAGTCGGACTGGCCGTGACCGCGCATGTCCCACAAGATCAGCTTGTGATCCCTGGCCAGCGCCTCGACCTGCCCATGCCACATCGCCGAGGTCGATGAGTAGCCGTGGGTAAGCAGCAGCGGCGGACCTTCGCCATGAATCTCGTAGTAGATTCCGACGCCGTCCCGATTGATCCCAGGCATTGCTCCCGTCCTTTGTTTTATCTCACCGCGACAACGGTGCACCCTCTCCCGCAAGGGGAGAAGGGACGCCCAACGCGGGCTCGCACTCTAGCCCGCCAAGTTACCTGGAAGAAACCGCCGTGACGCGATGGCCTGCATGCTTGGCGTGCACTCTGTTGCGTCCAGTCGCTGCACCATCGCCGTTCTCGCAACGCACAAGATGCGCGTGCCTCGTTTGTTTCGATCGATTCCAAATTGCATTTGCCTCCGCGCCTGAACACGATCATTCTTGCGATCAAGGCTGGCGCCGGCCCGGTGGGCGTCCGCCAATACAAGTTGCCGCCGTAAGCGGCTTCATGCACCGGCAGGGGAAGACGCCTATGCCAACTCTCACCATCAACGGGCGGAGTCTGTCCGTGGATGCGGCGAACGACACGCCGCTCCTCTGGGCGATCCGCGAGCAATTGCAGATGACCGGCACCAAGTTCGGCTGCGGTGCCGGCCTGTGCGGGGCCTGCACCGTGCACGTCAACGGCGAAGCCGTGCGTTCGTGCCAGACCATGGTCGGCGATGTCGCCGGCAAGAAGATCACCACCATCGAAGGCCTCGCCGCCAAGGGCGACCATCCCTTGCAGAAGGCATGGATCGCCGAGCAGGTGCCGCAATGCGGCTACTGCCAGTCCGGGCAGATCATGCAGGCGGCGTCGCTGCTGGCGAAGAATCCCAACCCGACCAAGGAAGAGGTCGTGGCGCATATGGACGGCAATCTCTGCCGTTGCATGACCTATTCGCGGATCCAGAAGGCAATCATGCGCGCCGCAACCGAGATGCGCACCGCATCCGCCTCCGGCAACGAACGGAGGCCCACATGAATAAGCACATCAAGAGCGTCACAGCCGAAACGACCGATCTGAGCCGCCGCTCCTTCCTGGTCGGCACCGCAGCAGCCGGCCTCGTGCTCGGCTATGCCGGCGTGCCCGGCATCGGCGAGGCCCTTGCGGCGCCCTCCAACTTCGAGCCTAGCGTCTGGTACGCGATCGCGCCCGATGGTCTCGTCACCGTCACCTGCGGCAAGGCCGACATGGGCCAGCACATCGCCTCCACCATGGCGCAGATCGTGGCCGAAGAGCTAGGCGCGAAGTGGAGCGACATGCGCGTGCAGCTTGCCTCCAACGATCCGAAGTTCAACGATCCCGTGCTCGGCGCGCAGATCACCGGCGGCAGCTGGTCGACCATGATGAACTTCGACGCCATGAGCCGCGCGGGTGCCGCCGGACGGATGGCGTTGACGGAAGGCGCGGCCGCCGCGATGGGCGTGCCGGCGTCGGAACTGGTGGTGCGCGATTCCATGATCTCGCATCCGAAGTCGAAGAAGCAGATGTCGTTCGCCGATGTCGTCAAGAGCGGCAAGGCGACCAAGACCTTCACGCCGGACGAGCTCAAGGCGATCAAGCTGAAGACGCCGGATCAATACACCATGATCGGCGTGTCGGTGCCGCAGCTCGACATCCCCTCCAAGACCAACGGCACGGCCAAATACGGCATCGACGTGATGATTCCGGGCATGGCTTATGGCGCGGTGGTCACGCCACCGGTGCGCTTCGGCGCTACGGTGAAATCGGTCGACGACAGCGCCGCCAAGAAGGTGCCGGGCTTCATCAAGGCCGTCACCCTCGACGACAAGACCGGAACGACCTCGGGCTGGGTCGTCGCGGTCGCCGGCACCTATGCCAACGCCAAGAAGGCGGCGCAGGCGCTCAAGATCGCCTATGACGGCGGTCCGAACGCGAAGGTGTCGAGCGAGTCGCTGTATGCCGAGGCCAAGCGGTTGCAGGCTCTCGACGATTCCGGGCAGTTCTTCGTCAAGGACGGCGATCCCGTGGCGGCATTCGGCACGGCGGCCAAGGTGCTGGAGGCGGAGTACACCACCAGCATCAACATCCACGCACCGATGGAGCCGATGAACGCCACTGCGGAGTTCAAGGGCGAGATCCTGCACATCTATTCCGGCAACCAGTTCGCAACGCGCTCCGGCGCGATCGCAGCGGGTGCGGCCGGGATCGATCCGAAGTTCGTCGTCATGCATCAGATGTGGCTCGGCGGCGGCTTTGGCCGCAGGCTCGATGCCGACATGATGATTCCGGCGGTGCAGGCGGCGAAGGCCGTCGGCAAGCCGGTGAAGGTGATCTACACGCGCGAGAACGACATGACGATGGACTTCTCGCGTCCGCTCACCTTGCAGAAAGTGAAGGCCGGCGTGGACGGCGACGGCAAGCTCGTCGCGCTCAGCCACGACGTCGTCTCGGCCTGGCCGACCCAGCGCTGGGGAATTCCTGATTTCCTGACGCCCTCGGTCGACAAGAAAGGTCCGCTCGACTCCTTTACGGTGAACGGGGCCGACTTCTTCTACACCGTGCCCAATCACTATGTTCGCGCGATCAAGAACGAGATGGCGCACAACGCCACGCCGTCCGGTCAGCTCCGTTCGGTGGCGCCCGGCTGGACCTTCTGGGCGGTCGAAAGCATGATCGACGAGATCGCGGCTGCGACCGGCAAGGACCCGGCGCAGTTCCGCATCTCGCTGCTCGACGGCGCGGGCAAGAACGACGGCGGCGCGCAGCGGCTGCGCAACACGCTGCTCGCCGCGATGGGTCTCGCCGGATACGGCAGCAAGAAGCTGCCGAAGGGTGAGGGCATGGGGGTGGCCTGCGTCTCGTCGCAGGAACGCGCGACCGCGAGCTGGACGGCCTGCGTCGCCCATGTCGCCGTCGCACCCTCGGGCGAGGTGACCGTGAAGAAGCTCACGGTCGCCACCGACGTCGGCACGCAGGTGCATCCCGACAACATCCGCGCCCAGGTCGAGGGCGCGGCGCTGTGGGGCCTGTCGCTGGCGATGTACGAGAAGGCGACGCTCAAGGACGGTGGCATCGAACAGACAAATTTCGACAGCTACACGCCCCTGCGCATGAGCCAGGTGCCGGAGGTCGCGATCGCCGTGATCGCCAATGGCGAGAAGGCCACCGGTGTCGGCGAACCCGCGGTGACAGTGATCGCACCCGCGATCGGCAACGCCATCTTCAATGCCTCGGGCGCCCGCGTCCGGGCCCTGCCGATCACGGCCGAAGCCGTGAAGGGCGCGATGAAGGCGTAAGGCTGGTTGCGATTGTGACCTGACATGATCCGCCGGGGGGCAGCCCCCGGCGGATTTCTTGTGCGTGATACACCGCATCCGCATAGTCGCTGTCATGCTCCGCGAAAGCGGGGCATCCAGCACGCCGCGGCTCCTCGGTTCTAGCCGCGCCGTCTCGGAGTACTGGATCGCCCGGTCAAGCCGGGCGATGACGGCCGTGGGCGGGGACGGTCCATGCCCAAAATTTCCCTTTGTTATCAATGGTCGTTCTACTGTGCATGGGGTTGTTTTCGCTGTTTTTGATGAGAGGCTGCGGGAACCGAATTCCGTAAAATTGTCCCTGATTCCGCAGGGTTCCATTGAGCACGCCTCTTAAGGGCCGGAGAACCTGATCCGGCTTAGGCTTTTGCCCGAAACACGCCCGTGCTCTTGGGGAAGCCATGAACGCCTCAGCCAAACCCGCCGCCAAACGCCGGCTTCTGCTCGCCTCCGACCGGAGCGACGAGAGCACCGAACTCGCCAGCATCCTCAAGGCGGTCGGCGACGTCGCCACGGTGACGACCCAGGAGATTCCCGAGCAGCCCTCGCGCGATCTCTCCGGCCTCGTGGTCGACATCAATTTGCGCTCGCCGGAGAGTGTGCAGCGGGTGCGCAACAAGCTGCGCGGCGATGCCTATCGCGCGATGCCGCGTCTGTTCGTGCTTGCCGATGCCCTGCATCACGGCACCATGCAGGCCTGGGCGCTGGGCGCCACCGACACCATCTCGCGGCCGCTCCAGCCCGAGGACATCCTGCAGCGCATCCGCGCCGCGTTTCCCGACACCGCCAGCTATGACGCGACCGATCGCGGCAAGACGCTCAATCGCGGCGTCGAGGCCGCGCATGCGGTGCTGAAGAAGATGTTCGAGAAGCTGCCGCTCGGGGTGCCTCTGACCTTCGACGATGTCATCGCCGCCGAGAGCAAGATCCTGAAGGCGATCAAGCACTCCTCGCTGCGCGAGTGGCTCACCACGGTGGGCTGCCACCATGTCGGCAGCTATCGCCACTGCCTGTTCGTGACCGGATTTGCGGTCTCCTTCGCCCAGCACCTCGGCATGCGCGAGGACGACCAGCGCCGGCTGACCCGTGCCGCGCTGCTGCACGACGTCGGCAAGGCGTTCGTTCCCTCCGCGCTGCTCGACAAGCCCGGCAAGCTCACCGACGAGGAAATGGCCGAAATCCGCCAGCATCCGCGCCGCGGCTATGACGCGCTCGCAGCCCAGGGCGGCTTCCCGCCGGAGATGCTGGACGTCGTGCTGCATCACCACGAATTCCTCGACGGCTCTGGCTATCCCAACAATCTCTCGTCGAACCAGATCAGCGATATCGTGCGGGTCACGACCATCGTCGACATCTATGCGGCCCTCGTGGAGAAGCGCGCCTATCGCATGCCCTTCACCCACTCGCGCGCGTTTACGATGATGGAAGGCATGGGCGGCAAGCTGGACCAGCAGCTGTTGCAGGCGTTCCGCCCGGTGGCGCTGGGGTCGTTCTGAACTCGGTGTCGTCCTGGCGAAAGCCAGGACCCATTACCCCGAGCGCTCGTTTGGCGAAGACTGTAACAACGACCATCCAGCCTATTGCATAGATCACGCGGTATGGGTCCTGGCTTTCGCCAGGACGACGTTGTGGCAATCGCTCGTGCTACCCCACCATCTTCCTCAGCTCCGCCTTCGCCACCTTCTCCAGCGTCGAGCGCGGCATGTCGTCGACGAAACGGATCTCGCGCGGCACCTTGAAGTCGGCGAGGCCGGCGCGACAGGCGGCTATCACCGCCTCGTGCAGATCGGGCCGCGCACCGGCGACGCCACCCTGCGGGATGATGAAGACGACCGGCACCTCGTCGAGCATTGGATGCGTCTTCGCCACCACGGCGGCCTCGCGCACGCCGGGGACGAGTGCGACCACCTGCTCGATCTCGGACGCGGCGACGTTCTCGCCGCCGACCTTGAGCATGTCCTTGCTGCGGTCCCCGAAGCGAATATAGCCGTTCTCCAGCCGCACCACGCGGTCACCGGTGAGAAAGTAGCCGTGCTCGTCGAAGCTCTCGCGTGTCGCCTTCTCGTTGTGCAGATATTCGGCGAACAGCGACAGGCCGACAATGCCCTTGATCGAGAGATTTCCGGTGCCGCCGACCTCGGTCGGCCGCCCATCGTCGTCGGTGATGCGGATTTCATATTCCGGCGCGGCGCGGCCGATCGACATCGGGATGTTGGGCTGGTCGACCTCGCCGACGATGCCGTGGGTGATGGTCTCGGTCATGCCCCACCAGCCGATGATCTTGACGCCGAAGGCGGCGAAGGCCGGCGGCTCGTTGATCGCGGTTCCCCATAGACGGAATTTGTGATCGCGCGGGACTTCCTGCTCGAGCAGCGCCTTCATGCAGAACGGGATCGTCGAGGTCCAGGTCGAGCCGTGCTCGCGCGCGGCGGCCCAGAACCGGCTGGCGGAAAAGCGCGGCTGGATCACGCAGGTGGCACCGACCCATAGCGTCGCCAGCATCGAATAGGCCAGCGCGTTGGTGTGAAACAGCGGCAGATAGGTTTGGTGCACGTCGCTTGCGTGCAGGTCCTCGTGCGCGGCGTTGATCTTGGCGCCCCACAGCGCGTTGGCGTGGGTCCACAGCACCGCCTTGGGGCGCGATGTCGTGCCCGAGGTGTATTGCACGCTGCACGGCGCGAGCGGATCGATCGCGCGCCTGGGACGGTCGGCGCTGTCGGCGAACAACGATTCGAAACTCTCGCCGCGCGAGATCGCTTGCGCAGGCGCCGCGCCCGAATCGTGCGAGGTTACCGCCATCCAGCGGATGTTGCGGCAATTCTGGGCGACGATCTCGGCATAGGCCGGCTGCGTGATCGCGGCGACCGCCCCGCAATGATCGGCAAAATAGTCGAGCTCGGCCGGTGCCGAGCGCGTGTTGGTGGTCACCGCGATAGCGCCGAGTTCGACACAGGCAAACCAGGTCAGCAGCGCCTCGATGCAATTGTCGAGATGAATGAGCACATATTCGCCCGGCTTCACGCCGCGCTTTGCCAGTCCCGCCGCGAGCGCGCCGACCCGCTCGTGAAACTCGCCGTAGCTCCAGCGCCGCGCGGGCGCGTCGAACGGCGCCCAGATCAGGAACGGATGCGAGCTACGCACCTCAGCCCGCATCTTCAGCAGCCAGGGCACGTCGAGCCCGTCGAATGGACCCACGATTCCGGCGGCGGCTTGCGAATTCGGCATGTGTCCTCCCGTGCAGCCTGCATCTTGCTGGCGGGTGCGTTTTGTTTATTGCGTCTTCCTGCTCTTTCCGCCCTCATTGCGAGCGTAGCGAAGCAATCCAGAATCCCTCCGCTGGGACAGTCTGGATTGCTTCGTCGCAAGGGCTCCTTGCAATGACAGCGCGGGGCAGGCGGCTTGGCCTTACCGGCCGCCGTCCTCATACGACGAAATCTCGATCAGGCTGCCATCCGGATCCCTGCAATAGACCGAGCGCAGGGTGCCGCGGGCGCCCTGCTTGAGAACCGGGCCTTGTTCGATCGCGACGCCATGTGCCTTCAAATGCGCCACCACCTCCTCAGGGCTGGCGGAGGTGAGGAAGCACAGATCCTCGCTGCCGGCGGTCTGGTGGTCCGCGGTGAACCACTCCACCTTGTCGGCATCGCGCGGCCGGACGTTGATCTTCTGGTTACCGAATTGCAACGAAGTCCGCGGCGCTTTGCCGCCGCCGGGGTCGAACACCTTGACTTCCATGCCGAGAATCTTGCCGTACCACTCGGCGGTCACTGCGACGTCCGCGACGTTGATCACGAGATGATCGAGGGCTTCGACCTTGACCGACATGCCTTATCCTTTCGTCGTGATGCGCCCCGTGCACTTTCCGCCTGCGGCAAGCTTTGTTACAACCGCGCCGACGCCATTTTCAAGCTATCCGGCTTCAAGAACAACACGTTGGGAGAACCCTTGAGATGATCACTCGCCGTACCGCGCTGAGCCTGCTCGCCGCCAGTCCGCTTGCAGCCAGCCCGCTGTCGAAGGCCCTTGCCGCCGACTACCCGACCCACCCGGTGAAATGGGTGGTCGGTTATCCGCCGGGCGGGGCTACCGACATCCTGGCGCGGCTGATCGGCCAGCGGCTGTCGGAGAAGTTGGGCCAGCAATTCGTGATCGAGAACAAGCCGGGTGCCGGCAACAATATCGCCACCGAATCGGTCATCAACGCCGAACCCGACGGCTACACGCTGCAACTGGTCAATCCGGCCAACTTCATCAACGCCTCGCTCTACACCAACCTGAAGTTCAACTTCGTGCGCGACATTGCGCCGGTCGCCTCGTTCCAGCGCGTGCCGAACGTGATGACCGTCAACAAGGACGTGCCGGCCAAGACCGTCGCCGAATTCATCGAATACGTGAAGGCCAATCCGGGCAAGGTCAACATGGCCTCCTCGGGCAACGGCACCTCGGTGCATCTGTCCGGCGAGATGTTCATGGCGCTGACGGGCTGCAAGATGCAGCACGTGCCCTATCGCGGCGCCGCGCCCGCGATCACCGACATGCTCGGCGGCCAGGTGCAGGTGATCTTCGACAACATGCCTTCGATCATCCAGCACATTCGCTCCGGCTCGCTCCGCGCCATTGGCGTCACCACGGCGGAGCGCTCGCCGCAGCTGCCCGACGTGCCGGCGATCGGCGAGACCGTTAAGGGCTACGAGGCAAGCGCGCTGTTCGGCATGGGTGCGCCGAAGAACACGCCCAAGGAGATCATCGCCAAGCTCAACAGCGAGATCAACACGCTGATAAAGGAGCCGGACATGGCCAAGCGCCTGGTCGAGCTCGGCGGCGAGCCGCGGGCGCAGACGCCCGAGGCGTTCGGCGAGGAGATCAAGGCCGAGACCGAGAAATGGAAGAAGGTCGTCGAGTTCGCCGGCCTGAAGGTCGAGTAGCGATCTTGTGATGTCCGTGATTGGAGCCCTGCCCGTTCGGCGGGGCTTTTTTCTTGCGGGCCAAGGTTCCAAGGTTTCTGCGTGTCAAGCTTTCTTGCGTGTCCGCGCGCGTCGATCTGGAATAAAACGGCGTGGCGAAACCTGATGTTATATGGCGCGTATCTCGCGCCGTGAGGAGAGGAGTTGGGATCATGCGCAAGACGCAATTGGCACTGCTGGGCCTCGGCGCGACGGTCCTTGCCGGCTTCGCCGCGGTCACGCCCGCAGCGGCGCACGACTATCCCTGGTGTGCCCAGGGCGGCGGCTACGATTATCCAGGCGATTGCACCTACAGCACCTATGGACAATGTCAGGCCAGTGTGTCGGGCCGGCTCATGGCCTGCGGGGCCAACCCGCTCGTCGCCTACGGTCAATCATCCCTGCCACACCCGCGGCAGCCGCGGCGCACGCGTCCCGTCGCGCCGTATTAAGGAACTCGCGGTTTGACCTGGTAGCCCCGGGTCGCATTCGCGCCATCCGCGGCCGCGCAGGCGCCGCCTGCGTCGCCGCTACCGCTTCGCCTCAGCCTGCTCCGTGCCGTTGCACGAGATCAGCATCGTATACGGCCGCGCATTGCCGGCGATGTCGGTGGTCTTGATCTCGCCCCTCGGTTCCGCGGTCTGGTAGGGCACCACGGAGTTGTCGAGGAAATCGCGCAGTGCGCCGGTCTTGATCGCGAAGTTGATGTTTTCGGGGATGTTGCCGGTCGCAGCGGCGATGCGCAGTGCGGGGATCTTCGCGGTAACCACGCCCACGATCTGCCCGGTGGTGTCGAACAGCGGGCCGCCGCTATTGCCGGGCTGCACCGGCGCGCTGATTTGCAGGAAACGCGTGTCGTTGCGCAAGCCGCTGAGCGAACTCACGATCCCGGTCGTCACGGTGAAGTCCGAGGTCAGCAATCCATGAAAAGGAAAGCCGATCACGACGACGGAATCGCCGGACCGGATTGAGCGGTCGCGAATCCGCGCATAGTCCTTGAATGTCGCCGTCGACGGCGCCTGCAACAGAGCGAGGTCGTTGTTGGCATCGCTCGACACGACGCGCAGCACCATCGAGGCGTCGCCGGTGAGGTTGCCTTTGATGTCGCCGACGCAGCCGTCGATGACATGGTTGTTGGTGACGACGTGTCCGCTGGCGCTCACGACAAAGCCGGTGCCGCTCTTGGCTCTGGCAGGTTTGCTGCCGGCCGGTGGCGTCTGCTTGTCCGGCGCGGCCTGCGGCTTGGCGGCGATCTTGGTAAAATCGCCGGCCTTGTCGAGCCCATCGGCTTTCACCTTGGTGACGCAATTGGCCAATGCCGCAACCACGGGTCCGGCCGAGGTCAGGTCGAAATTCAGCACGGTGCGGCCGCTCGTCGCGACCATCAGGCTTGCCTTTTGAAACGTTCGCACCACGTTGGCAGGCATGACGGAGCTGAGCATGTTGGTCTGGTTGGCCGTGGCGAACAGTCTGGCTTGCTCCTGTCCGTCAAAGATGACGTCGATCGCGGCGTTCTCGCCCTGCTTGAAGCGGTAGCTGGGACTCGCAAAGCTCAAGATCCACGAGCCCCCACTATTCTGGCCGACGACGAGAATGACGCCGTTGGCATAAGGCGCTGTCGCGGCACAATGCGAGAAGGCTCCCGTTTCGTCATTGCTGAACGCGCCGCCAACCCAGTTGCCGATTTTGACGCTGCCGAATGGCCCGGCCGCGTGCGCAACGCTGCCAATGCTCAGCTGCAATAACGACGCAACGATGAATGACTTAAGCCACATGCTTTCCCCCCAGAGCGCGTTCGCGCGTATCTTATCTGCGGGAGAAGGCGTCGCGCAACCGGCAGTTGTCCGGCGAGGACCAGTGTCAAAAGGCGACGTTCGGGACTTGCCTTTACTTTGCGATCCGATATACTTTGCGGTACAAAGTAACGGGGCCGATATCCCCGGCAAGCATGGGCGGAACGAGGTTTTGGCGTTGCCAATGCGCGATCTCGACAAGGCACTGGCCGACATCGTGGCGATCCGCAGCCAGATTGCGGCAGGCACGGCATTCCGCGGCTACGGCCCGGCGACGATGGCCGCGACCGGTGCGGTCGCCCTTCTCACCGCGATCCTGGAATTCTGGTTGCTCGGTGATCCCACCGGGGAGCCGCTCGGTTTCTTCTTCGGCTGGTTCGTCGCCGCAGCGCTCTCCGGCCTGATCATCGGCATCGAGATGCGCGCACGTTCGCGCCGCCATCATTCGGGCCTCGCCGATGCCATGATCCACCAGGCCGTCGAGCAGTTCCTGCCCGCAGGCGTTGCCGGTGTGCTGCTTGCGGTGGTGATGTGGAAGTTCGCGGGCGAAACGCTGTGGCTGCTGCCAGGCCTGTGGCAGATCCTGGTGTCGCTCGGCATTTTCGCCTCCGTCCGCTCGCTGCCGCGCACCGTGGCGCTCGCCGGCGCCTGGTATTTCATGTCCGGCTTTGCGGTGGTGGTGCTCGCGAGCCAAACCCATACGCTGTCGCCATGGACCATGGGCCTGCCCTTCGTGATCGGACAGTCGGTGATGGCGGGCATTCTGTATTTCGCATCCGGAGACCATGATGTCGAAGATTGACAGTGCACCCTTCTCCTATGAAGGACTGGACCGCGTGATCCACGAGAAGGCGAGGCTCGGACTTCTGACCTCGCTGATGGCGCATCCGAAGGGTCTGGCGTTCGCCGATCTCAAGCAGCTCTGCGGCCTCACCGACGGCAATCTCAGCCGGCATCTCGCCGTGCTCCAGGAAGCCGGCCTCGTCGAGGTGACCAAGGGCTATGAAGGCAATCGTCCGCACACGACCTGCCGCCTGACCAAGGCCGGCCGCCGCCGCTTCCTCGACTATCTCGCCGTGCTCGAACGCCTGGTGCGCGACGCAGCCAAGGCCGCCGGCCGCGAGACGGCGCCGCTCGGCCGTCTCGGCATCGTCTCGACCTGATCCTTCCCCTTTTTTGACCGGAGACTTTGCAATGCAAAGTGACCTTACGTCCCGCAACGAGAAGCTTCACGTCGGCATCATCATGGACGGCAACGGCAGATGGGCGACCCGGCGCGGCCTGTCGCGCGTGCGCGGCCACGAGGCCGGCGTCGAGGCGATCCGCCGCATCGTCGAAGCCGCGCCCAAGCAGGGCATCGGCACGCTGACGCTCTACGCCTTCTCCACCGACAATTGGCGAAGGCCGAAGACCGAGGTCGCCGCGCTGATGACGCTTCTGCGCTTCTACCTCGCCAACGAGGTGCAGAGCCTGGTCAAGAACGGCGTGCGCCTCACCGTGATCGGCCGCCGCGACCGCCTGCCCGATGGCATCGCCAATGCGATCGCGCGCGCGGAAGAGGCCACCGCGCAAGGCGGCACGCTTCATTTGCGCATCGCCGTCGACTATTCCGCGCGCGATGCCATCCTCAACGCGGCGGCGAAGGCGGCGGCGCTGACGAGTCTCACCCGCGAGGCATTTTCGCAGCTCGTCACGGGCGAGGCTGGTTTGCGCGACGTCGACCTCATCATCCGCACCTCGGGTGAGAAGCGGCTGTCGGACTTCCTGCTCTGGGAAGGGGCCTATGCCGAGCTGCACTTCACCGAGCGGATGTGGCCCGAATTCGACGCGGGCGATCTCGCTGCGGCCCTGGTCTCCTTCCACGGCCGCGAGCGTCGCTTCGGCGGCCTCCAGGCGATCGTGCCGGAGGAGATGCCTTCACTCTCTCGTGTGTGACGCCCGGCACTGAGGAACGAGCTGTTCGTTTTCGGCCGCAAGATTGGCGGCACCGTCCAAGCGCTAAGCGCGCGGTCTCGGCTAGGTGTGCATTCGATGCAACCTGCCGAAAGCTTCGCGCATGTTACAATTATTGCCGGATGCCGTTGTCGAGTCAGCCGAAGCCAACGCCACGGTCCGTATCAGGCCCGCCAGCGCGCTTGATGTCGAGAGCCTCTCGATCTATTTCACGAGCCTGTCCACGACATCGCGCAACAAGCGCTTCATGGGTGCGCGGGCGGACTTTGCCGTGGTCGCGGCCGAATGCGTCGCCAAGACCAGCCATCCCGATCATTTCACCCTGCTCGCCGAGATCAGGCAGGAAGGGCAAGGCACGATCATCGGCGAAACCAGATACGCCTACGATGCGGCTGCACGGCATGGTGATTTCGCCATCTCCGTTGCCGATGGCTTTCAGCGCCAGGGCGTCGGCCTCCGGATGATGACGGCGATGGAGAGGCACGCGAGCGATCTCGGTCACGAGATGATTGCAGCCGAGACCGCGCGCGTGAACGCCGAGATGCGCGGCCTTGCGAAGAAGGCGGGGTTCGAGGACACCGGTCTCGGAGACTGGCAATCGGTCCATCTCGCGAAGCGTCTGTCGCGGGTGCGGGGCTTGCCACAAATTTGAGCAAGCGCGCGACGCCGATCGTGCCCTAGTATCTCCCTGCCACGGGAGCTTGGGTCGGATGCGCGCAGTTCTGGATTATTGCACCGGCGGGACTGAGCGGCAGGTTGCGGCCGGCACGCTTATCGTCGCCGAGGGCGGCACCACAGGCCATCTCTATGTGCTGATGCAGGGCAAGCTCGAAGTGCTCAAGGGCGAGATGGTGGTCGCCACCGTGACCGAGCCCGGCGCGGTGCTGGGCGAAATGTCGGTGCTGCTGGGGCAGCCGCACACTGCGACCGTACGAGCCTGCTCCGACTCCGTCGTCTACGAATTCGAGGATGCCGCCTCGTTCCTCAAGCAGGAGGCGGGCGTGGCGCTCCTGATCGCCAAGATGCTGGCGCAGCGGCTCAATGTCGCCAACACCTATCTCGCCGATCTCAAGCAGCAATATGCCGGCCACGGCACGCATCTGGCCATGGTCGGCGAGGTGCTCCAGAGCATGATCAACCTGCCGCCGCTCGAGGTCTCGCCAGGCTCGGATCGGCAATCCGATCCAAGAATGTGAGCCAGTCGGGCGGGGCCTCGATCGGAGCGGCGGGCCGCTGCAGCGGTGCGCCAAGATCGATCCATTGCGCCTCGCCGGCCGCAAGCCAGAACGCCCTGTCCGCATCGAGGTCCAGCACGATATACGTCGGCGGGCGGCCGGGCTGCAGGCCCGCGTTGAACACCCAGGTCTGGCCGAGCCGGTCGAACCACGAGCCATCTGTAATGAACGGCGATTGATGCACATGGCCCGAGATCACCATCGAGGGCTGGTACTGCATGATCCATTGCACCAGCTCGACGTCGCCGAAAAAACGCTTGCCGCCCCAGCTCGTCGGTGAATCCGCCGGCGGCGCATGATGGATCCAGATCCAGCGCTGCGGCCGGTCGGCCGCGGCGGCGCCGAGCTGTGCGACGAGACGTTGCTTGACCAGCGGCCCATCCCACCATGGGCACACCGTGAACAGGGTGTCGCCGACGGTGAGGCTATCGCCGTCGCAGGCAATGCCCAACTCGCGCACCTCGGAGATCCAGCGCGAGATCTTTTCGCCTTCTGCATTGCGCTCGTCGAGGTCGTGATTGCCGGAGCACAGGATCACGCGGGTCTTCGTGGCGAGCAGCGCGAGGTACTTCTTCACCACCACGATCTGCGCGCGAAAATCCACCATCGAGCCGATGTCGAGAGCGTCTCCGGCGAAGATCACGAGGTCGAATTGCGGAGCGGCGCTGACCAGCCAGTCGAGCTGAGGCAGCGAATAGTGCAGGTCGGCCACGACCAGGCAGCGCATTGGAAATCCACGAGTTCGATGTCAAAAATGTTGGGGATTGCAAAATATCTGAACGCAAGAAGCAGACCAGCCGCATCTCTCGCCAATTCAACGCGGGCAGTATGCTGCGGCGCATCCGCTGGCGCAAGCATCGAAGCGTCGCCGGGCTGGACCGGATCACCGAATTCTGGTGTCCTTGCGCACCCTCAACCGCTCGTGTCCGCATGACCTCCTTCAAGACCATTCGTGCTCGCGCCGAAAAACGCAAGGGCGGGCCCAAGGCGCTCGAAAAGCTGATGCCCGAAAAGCCCGACCTGAAAGGCCTCGCAAAACGCGGCGACGACCGCATCCTCGCGGAGATGACGAAACGTGTGTTTTGCGCCGGCTTTGCCTGGAGCGTGATCGAGACGAAATGGGACGGGTTTGAAAAGGCCTTCCTGCAATTCCAGCCGGCCAAGCTCACCTTCCAGCCGGAGGATTATTGGGAGGGCCTGCTGCGCGACGCGCGCATCGTGCGCAACGGTGCCAAGATCATGTCGGTGCGCGACAACGCGGCCTTCGTTCAGGCGATCGCAAGAGAGCACGGCAGCTTCGGCAGGTTTCTGGCGAAGTGGCCGTCGTCCGACCAGATCGGCCTGCTCGATCTTCTGAGCAAGCGTGGCAGCCGGTTGGGTGGCAACACCGGCCAGATGCTGCTGCGGTTCGTCGGCTGGGACGGTTTTGTGACGTCCAGGGACGTCGTCGCCTGCCTGCGCGATGCCGGTCTCGACATCGCCGAAGAGGTCAAGTCGAAGGGCGATCTGGCAAAGGTGCAGGCGCAGTTCAACGCCTGGGCCGAGGAGACCGGGCTGTCCTACACATATCTGTCACGCGTCTGTGCGCTATCCGTCGGCGAGAACAGAAGCGATCATTAGGTCACGAAAACCAGGAGAACAATCATGGCAAAAGCCTATTGGGTTGCCACTTATCGCGCGATCAAGAACCCCGACGCCATGGCGGCCTATGCCAAGGTGTCGCGCCAAGCCATCGAAGCGGCTGGGGGCCGCGTGATCGCGCGCGGGATGCCGGCTGCAACATTCGAGCTCGGCTTGATGGAACGCGTCGTGCTCATCGAGTTCGACAGCGTCGCGAGCGCCAAGGCGGCATATGAAAGTCCGGCCTACAAGGCCGCCCATGATCTGCTCGGCGACGGCGCCGATCGTGACATCCGGATCGTCGAAGCCGCCGAGTAGCGCTGCATCGGCCGGATCGTGGACATCGTGTGGCGATCCCGTGCCATGAGCGGGGCGGTCGCCACGCGCGATCACGAATTACATTTTTCCGGAACATTTGTGCGTAGCACCTGTTCGGGAGATTGGGCCAGGCGAACATCGGCGCAGGGAACGCCCGCTCTGGCTTACCTCAGTGAAACCGACGTGACAGAAACGGAGCAGCTCATGAAGCTCACATCCGAACAGGTGAAGCAGACCGTCAACCAGCTCGGCGCTCAGGTGCTGCCCGACGAGCATCCCGCCATGCCGCAGCTCAACAGCATGTTCGGCGAGCACACTTTCTTCGTCGATGAGACGGGACTGAAGGTCGTCGAGCCCACGGCGCCGCCCGGCACCGAGCGCCAGAGCGGCGAAGTCGTCAGCCTCGCCGATTGGGGCGATTCCGAGCTGACGCGCCTGATGGCGCACGAGCCCGAGCCGACCGGCGTGATCGTGGTGTTCGAGCACGTGAGGCATTGATACCCGAACAATATCCAGAGTGCAGGTAGCGGGTCGAAGGAAGCCGCGCCGCAAGTGGGCGCGCCCAACGGGTGCGGGGGTTGTCACCGTGACGAGGTCAACTCCCACACGCCCCCGGAATCTGACCATCCCAGCAGATAAGAGTTGCCGATTGACACCTTTGTTTCCTTCAACGCCTTGCCGTTGTTGAATGCGATGGAGACCTGTCCTACGCATTTCTTACAGGCCAGATCGAGGGCCGAGCCAGCGTTGATCGAGATTACCTTCCAAGAGGGATCAGCGTCCCAATAAGAGAAAACCAGTGTCCTATCCCCAACATTCTGAATGCGAATGCTGTCAGGCGAAATCGGGCGCGTGGGCAACTGAATGATCTCCTGCGCGGGTGTTTGAAGTTCCAATGTTCTGCCTTGCGGGCCTATGGGACGGCGGGGTGTTGGCGAGTCCTCGGCAAACGCAAGGTTTCCTAGCCCTAGCAACATTAGCCCAAGCCCCGACGCCCACGCTTTGGTCATTGGTCCTTTTCCTTTTGTGGCCCCGGGGCATTCGACGGTTCCTGTGCAGATGTCGGCGATGACAGGCGTCCCAACATGTATCCAACGATCGTCCCAAACAGTCCAAAGGCAGGAGCGATCTGTTCGTTGCTGTACCCGGCGGTGACTAGGATCAGGGTTCCTACGATCACCGTAAGAACAATGACAGGCCGCGTGATGTCCTCTGGTCTCGCCGGGCTGATCCTCCGTATGCCCTGAATAAGAACTGCAATGATCGCGAGGCCAAGGGTTGCAATCAGGCACGTCAGCCAGAACTCGTAGGGCGTTTTAGAAGAGAAGAAGCGCGTTAAATTTGCGCCCGTGCTGGGGTTTTGCAACACCGATGCGGGTGGCAGAGAATCTTGAGCGACCGCATTGCAAAAAGATAACGTCAAGCCTATCGCAGTTGAAATGCTCCCCAGACCGCGCAAACGAGGCGCCCGCGCTCCACGATTCCTAAAGTACCTTGACATATTTTTCGCCCTCAGCTGCAGCATCCTTGAATTCTGCGCCACCTAGGGACAGCACATAGCCCTTATCCAGCGCGGCTAAACGTTGTCCGGGCGTCCCGTGATCCTTTGGATTTCCGGCGTGATAATCGCCGAAGTCGACGAGCGCCTTCTCAACCTCACGCATCTGAGCAGTGGCTGCTCCCATCCGCTTTGCCAGATAGTATCCAGCCAGAAAGTCCGCATGGAGCTCGCGGTAGCGTTGGGTCGTTCCGTCCAAGCGATCAAAATATTTCTCGGAAGAGAAGAACTGAAAAATATGACCGCACTCGTGAGCGAGTACGCACGCGACGGCCACGCCGCCTTGGCTCGGCTTCAAAAGCTCCCTGACGAGTTTTAGGCCGATTAATACTGTGCCACTCGTTCCCGCAACGATGGTTGTATCGGTGGCGTAAGCATTGTTGTCAGAGACATATTTAAAGCCCGGATTAATTGGGATTATTCTAAGTATGCGCCTCAACTCGGCGATCAGGGCATTGTCGAAGGCGGGATCATCTGATTTCGAGAGCAGGGTAGATCCGCCGTCCTTAAGGCCGTCGCCACTCAAAGCACAAGCCACGCGCCCGTCCGCGTCGGCTCGCGATGACGCGAAAGCCAAACTGGCCCCCGCCATGAGGAAGCTTCGTCTTGTACACGTAGTGCACATGGAAGTTTACCTCGCTACTTAATGAACATCACCGAAAGGCGTTAAGCACCTGTGGGCAATCGCCCAAGCCATTCAGGCATAACCTCCCCGGTGCGGCTGTTCCCGTCGTATCGAGTGCTCGCGCTGGAGCATCGAGCGTTCGAGTTGATGGTGGGTTCACGGGAAGGGCCGGAGGCGGGACAAGCGGCCCACCTCTCGGCGTTGCCGATAATGTTGCGTCGTTAGTTTTGTCGTCATTCGAACGGAAGCTCGAAAGCATTGCGGGAGCGATGGCCTGATAGCCCGAGGGTCGATCCTTGCTCATCCAAATTGAGAAACCGCGAATTTCCGAAGCTCCACTGGAAAGCTGAACGACGTTGGCTCTCACATAAACCGCAGCATCCTTTTCGAAGGCTGAAATAACAAACCAATCATTGTCAACAAACCGGTCGTACGCGACTCTGCGATTATTGATGCCGACCAATCGATCATGGAAATCCTTGAGTGTTACATCCGCCCCAAAGCGGATCAGATCGACTGAGAGGCCATTCTCGGGGCTGTTCCAATGCTTCCCCCATTTTGTAAACGTCGGCTTCCCAAGCAGTCCAAGGGGTATACCTACAGCGATACCCACATTTGCATCCTCGACTTGCTTGAACCCAAATTTCTCCTTTTTTGTGCTTCCCTCTTTAATCAGCTGCTCAATCTGCACCGGCGTCAGAACGCCCGTGACGTCGTTGCCGCCCCGCTTTTGAAAGCTGCTTATCGCTTGTTTCGTGCCCGGTCCAAGCCTGCCGTCGACAAGCCCTTCGTAATCGGTCGTCCAGATCAAGGCTTCCTGAAGCACCCTTACCTGACTCGCAGGCAATGTCTGGCCATCTGCGTGATTTGAGGGCAGACACAAAAAATAGGCCAGAGCCAACAGCGCAGCGGGAATAGAAAGTCGAGAAAAAAATCCTACGAAAAAAATGTACATGCGCCTTTCCCCACCTCAGGCTCATTAAGGGGAGTTTATCCACAAACTGCTTACAACCACAAGTGCAATTTCTCCTGCCCGACGTGACAGAAACGGAGCAGCTCATGAAGCTCACATCCGAACAGGTGAAGCAGACCGTCAACCAGCTCGGCGCTCAGGTGCTGCCCGACGAGCATCCCGCCATGCCGCAGCTCAACAGCATGTTCGGCGAGCACACTTTCTTCGTCGATGAGACGGGACTGAAGGTCGTCGAGCCCACGGCGCCGCCCGGCACCGAGCGCCAGAGCGGCGAAGTCGTCAGCCTCGCCGATTAGGGCGATTCCGAACTGACGCGCCTGATGGCGCATGAGCCCGAGCCGACGGGCGTGATCGTGGTGTTCGGGCACGTGAGGCATTGATCGGCCCCGGCGGATCGACCTTCGGTGGCGAGTCTGAAAACCCGCCATCGTAGTTCGCGCAGCGAGCGCGGTCTGCGCGGCTTGCTGCGTTCGCCGAAAGCCGGTCAGTTCGGTTCAGATACCGAATGTCAGCTGCGGCTCCGCATCATCCCCGGCCTGAAGGGAAGACAGCGATACCCCCAGCAGCCTGACGCTCTTGGGCAGCGGCATCTCGCCCTCGAGCAGGCCGCAAGCCAGCCGCTCGAGATCGTCCCGGCCTGCAACCGGCGAAGGGGCGGACCTGCTGCGCGTGATAATCTCGAAGTCGGCAAATTTGATCTTCAAGGTGACGGTGCGGCCGCGGCTGCCCGTCGCCTCGCAATGGCGCCACACCTTGTCGACGAGCGGCTTGAGCTCGGCGACCAGCGTGTCGAATTCGGTGAGGTCACTTGAGAACGTGGTCTCCGCGCCGATGGACTTGCGGACCCGGTTGGCCCGGACCGGCCGTTCGTCGACACCGCGCGAGATCCAGTAATAATAGGCGCCCGACTTGCCGAAATTCGCATTCATGAACTCCAGCGTCTGACGGCGAATATCGAGACCGGTGAACATGCCGAGCGCGTTCATCTTCGCGCCCGTGGCCGGGCCTATCCCATGGAATTTTCCGACAGGCAGCGTCTCGACGAAGGCGGGTCCCATCTCCGGTGAGATCACGAACTGACCGTTGGGCTTGCGATGATCGGAGGCGAGCTTGGCCAGAAATTTGTTGTAGGAGATGCCGGCCGAAGCGTTGAGGCCCGTCTCGGCCTTGATCCTCTCGCGGATCTTGAGCGCGATGTCGCGCGCCAGCGGGATGCCTTGCAGGTTTTCCGTCACGTCGAGATAGGCCTCGTCGAGCGACAACGGCTCGATGATCGGAGTGTGCTCCGCGAAGATGTCGCGGATCTGCCTGGAGATCGCCTTGTAGACATCGAAGCGCGGTTTGACGAAGACCAGATCGGGACATTGTCGCTTCGCCGTCACGGATGGCATGGCGGAGCGAACGCCGAACTCGCGGGCCTCATAGCTGGCGGCCGCGACGACGCCACGTTCCGCCGAGCCTCCGACCGCGACCGGCTTGCCGCGCAGCTCCGGATGGTCGCGTTGCTCCACGGACGCGTAGAAGGCATCCATGTCGATATGGATGATCTTGCGGACGGGCGAGGCGTCGCCGGCCGCCGTGTCGGATTCGCTCATGGCAAGATGATACAATTGAGCGAGGCGAAGCGCGAGGTGGGGTGTGATTCAGTTGTCGAGACAGGCTGACCGCCGCTGAGATGTACCACTTCATCAAAAAGCAGTCTCAGGCTTGTGAGTGGCACGCATGGGCATGCGCTCTAATATGAGCCTGCGGAGGATAGCCCATGCAATACAGCTCCGAACTCATTCGAACGATGCGTCAGGCGCTGGAGGCCGTGATGGCCAGCGTGCCGCCCGACCAGTCGGTCTTTGGCCTGAAAGCGGCCGTCGCCGAATGCATCCTGAAGGCGGCCGCACACGGTCAGACGTCGTACGACGGATTGGTGACGTCGGCTTCCGACCAGATCCAGGCGATCATCTCAATGCTGAATTGAGCGTGGGCTTGCGCTGAGCAGGCGATGGCTCCGGCGCGAGCGGTCACAAGGCAAGTCGGGTGAGGGTGCCCCCAGCGCGCACTGGAAGAGACTGGCGCACCCGACACGATTCGAACGTGTGACCTTTGCCTTCGGAGGGCAACGCTCTATCCAGCTGAGCTACGGGTGCTAGTCGGGTTCATTTAGCCGATTGGCGGGGGGTGGGCAACCGCTTCCGCCGTCTCCGGCTAAGCTGATTTACGGGCCGCGCGGCCAGGAACCGGCAGACGGCCTAGGAATCCGCAACGTCGACCGTCTTGGCTGACGTTTTCCCCGGCTTCGTCATGTCAGGCCACCGCCGCCACCGGCAAGGCATGGTTTGGGCCGAACAGCTGTCGCACTTCGCTGGCCGGCCTCGGTCTGCTGAAAAGGTAACCCTGCATTTCCGTGCAGCCGAGCGCGCGCAGCATCTCGCGTTGCGCCTCGGTCTCGACGCCCTCCGCGACCGTGGTCATGTTGCTGGCGGCGGCGATGTTCACCACGGCCTGCACGATCACGGGCGCTCCTCTCGTCTCGGCGATATCAGCGACGAAGCAGCGGTCGATCTTGATCTTGTCGAACGGGAAGCGCTTGAGATAGCTGAGCGAGGAGTAACCGGTGCCGAAATCGTCGAGCGCGATGCGCACGCCGATGGCGCGGAGCTGGTGCAGGATCGAGAGCGCCGCCTCGTCGTCGCGGATCAGCACGGCCTCGGTGATCTCGAGCTCGAGTCGGCACGGGGCAAGTCCGGTATCCGCGAGCGCGCCGGCGATCCGCAGTGCCAGCGTGTCGCATTTGAGCTGTACCGGCGAGACATTGACCGCGACGCGCACATGCGCCGGCCAGGTCGCGGCCTCGTTGCAGGCCATGCGCAGCACCCAGTCGCCGAGCTCGTTGATCAGGCCGGTGTCCTCGGCAATCGGGATGAACTCCGCCGGCGACACCATGCCGCGCTCGGGATGCCGCCAGCGCAGCAGCGCCTCGCAACCCGTGACATGGTTGGTGCGCAGGTCGACCAGCGGCTGATAGTGGATCTCGAAGCCGCCGTTCACCAGGGCCTGGCGCAGATCCTGCTCCAGGCTGAGGCGCGCCTTGGCGCTCGCATCCATCTCCGGCTCGAAGAAGCGGTGAGTGCGGCGTCCCTCGGCCTTGGCGCCGTACATTGCGAGGTCGGCATTCTTGATGAGCTGGTCGAGATCGGTACCGTCCTGCGGCGCCATCGCGATGCCGATGCTGGCGTCGGTCGAGAGCTGATGACCGAAGCAATGATAGGGCCGGCGGATCGCCTCGAAGATCCGCGTCACGAATGACACCACGTCGGCGGACGACTCGATCCCGGTCTGGATCACCGCGAATTCGTCGCCGCCGAGCCGCGCGATCAGGTCGCCCTGTCCAAGGCAGCCGCGGATGCGGGCCGCGATCCCCTTCAAAAGCTCGTCGCCGATGTGATGACCGAGCGAATCGTTGATGCCTTTGAACTCGTCGATGTCGATATAGAGCAGCGCGAACTGATTGCCGCCGCCGACCTTCTCCAGTTCACGCTCGATCTGCTCGCGGAACAGCGCCCGGTTCGGCAGGTCGGTGAGCGCATCGTAATGCGCCATATGCGCAATCTTCTCGTCGGCACTCCGTCGTTCGGTGACATCCTCGACGACATTGATGAGGTAACGCGGCTCCCCGGATTCGTCGCGGATCCCGATCCGGGTCGAGGTGATATAGCGCAGTCCCTTGGCCTGGCTCTGCCAGGCATGTTCGTCCTTGAACAATCCCCCGCCCGCCTTCAGCGCCTTGCTGTCGTCGTCGGTGACGATCCTGGCGGAGGCATCCGGGTATATGTCGAAGGGAGTCTTGCCGACGATGTCTTCACTCAATTGACCGAATTGCTCTTCGGCGGTCCGGTTGACCAGCAGATATCGCCGCGTTTGAGCATCCTTCACGGTGATCTGCGACGGGATGTGATCGATGATCTCGCGCAGGAACATGTAGTTGCGGTCGCGTTCCTGCTCCAGCTTGCGGCGCTCGGTGATGTCTTCGATCGTGGCCACCCATCCGCCATGCGCCAGCGGAGTGTTGATGACCTGGAAAGCGCGGCCACTCGGCAACTGATGGCTTCTCGTCGAGACCGTGCCTTCCGCGACGATCCTCATGACGTCGGCGCAAAATGCCTCGACATCGCCTTCGAACGCGCCGCGCTCCTTGCGATGATACATCGCCTCGCGGATGTGACAGCCGGGTTTGATGACGTCGTGCGAGAGGCCGAACATGTCGGCGTAGCGGCGGTTGCAGGTGACGATGTAGCCGGCGGCGTCGTACAGGATCAGTCCCTGCGACATGTTGTTCAGGGCGGTGTCGAGCCGGCCCCGCTCCGCTTCCAGCCGTTGCTGCGCCTCGCGGTTCTGCCGGTTGATCTGGCGAACGATCAGGAACAGGATCAGCGCAATCACGGTGGCCGAAAGCGCGGCGGTGGTGACCATGAAACCGGTCTGCTGCCGCCAGTCGGCCAGCGCAGAGCTCGTGGTGTTGGTCGCGACGATGACCAGCGGGAAATGCGAAAGCGAGGCCCCGGAGCCGAGGCGATCCTCGCCGTCGATCGGGCCCTTGACGCGCAGGGTGTGCCGGCCGCCTTCCGCCAGCATCTTGCGCATCAGCGGCGCGTCCTTGAAGTCCCTGCCGATCAGCTCTTCGACATGCGGATAGCGCGACAGCATCTTGCCATTGCGGTCGAACAGCGAGATCGCCGTGCCCTCCGCAAGCGCAACGGATGCGAAATAGTTCTGGTAGCTGTCCGGATCGATCCGGCGGACCATCGTGCCGAAGAAGCTGCCGTCCACGCCGTTCAGCCGGCGCGCGACAACCGTGGTCCATTTGCCGATGATGAAGCTGCGAACCGACTCCAAAATCACTGGTTCGGCCATCGGATTCGATTTGAAGGTCTGAAAGTAGGTGCGCGAGGAGACGTTGATCTTGGGCAATGGCTGGGCCCGCGACCAGTTGATCAGTTCGCCGTCGGCATCGTAGATCGCGATGTCGCCGAGGTAAGACACGGAGCTGATCTTGCTGCGCAGCATCTGGTTCGTCGCAGGTCCGGACATGCGCTCGCGGAACATCGCGGCCGAACTGATCTCCGGCAGGTTCATCTGCCCGATCACATCGGCGGCGACGATGTCGGAATCTTCAAATTGCTGATCGAAGTGCCGCGCGATCAGCTGCACCGTATTTTCCAGCTCGCGCTCGCGGTTGGCCAGGGTACGTTCGCGAAATTCGCCGACGGCCATGGCGGTCACCGCGAAGATCCCCGCGACCAGCAACACGCCACACAAAGTGAGCCACAGCACCGGTCCGCGCCGAATGGCTGCCTCCCAGCCGTGCTTCGCGGCTAGGAACATTCCGGCTGCAATTCCTGCAAAGACCTGGCGCATTCCCCCTCCCTGGAGGGACAGGAATACATCACACAAATGGCGTAAAGCTTAGGAAAGCCAGTTACCTGAGCGTTAATCTCGTTGCGTGAACGCAGGCGTGTCTAGCGAGCCGCTGCGCCGCATCATGAATCGCGCGTTAATGCGAGCCGCCCGCGCTCTTGTCGCCGGGATTGCGCAGCCGTCCGACCACGCCGGTCGGAAAGAAGTAGACGCTGGCGATGAAGAGCAGCCCGAGCCACAGCAGCCAGCGGTCGGGATGCAACAACCCCGGCAGCAGCGGCAGGCCGGCTTCCGACGCCGCCTTGGCGGCGACGCCCATCAGCGCCTGCAGATAGTTCTGGGCGAGGATGAAGATGGTGGCGCCGATGATCGCGCCGTAGATCGTGCCCATGCCGCCGATCACGACCATGAGGAGAATGTCCAGCATGATCGAGAAGCTGAGCGAGGTATCGGGGCCGGCGTAACGCAGCCACAGTGCATTGAGAATGCCGGCGCCGGCGGCCACCAGCGCGGCGATGCAGTTGGCGTAGCTCAGGTGGAAGACGGTGCGGAAGCCGAGCGCCTCGGCGCGGAAGCGGTTCTCGCGGATGGCCTGCAGCACGCGCCCGAACGGCGAGTTCACCACCCGCAGCAAAGCGAGGATCATCAGGGCCGAGACGGCGAACACAAGATAGTAGGTCAGGATGCGGCCGTTGACCTCGAATCCCATGAGATTCTTGGAGATCAGCACCGTGCCGGGCCTGAGCAGCTCGGGCAGCTGAAAGCTGCGCCCGTCTTCGCCGCCGGTCAGCCAGGACAGCTGCGAGGCCAGCACCTGGAAGGCGGATGCGACCGCGAGCGTGATCATGGCAAAGAAGATCGCCGCGACCCGCAGCGAGAACAGTCCGATCGCAAGCGCAAGCAGCGCGGCAAGCGGCAGGCCGACCACGATGCCAGTTGCAACCGCGCCCCAATTCGGGCCCATCCCGTACAGCGCGATCGCGATCGCGTAGCTGCCGATCCCGTAGAACATGGTGTGGGCGAACGACACCGAGCCGGTATAGCCGAGCAGGAGGTCGTAGGAGGCGACCAGCGCGGCGAAGACGCAGATCTTGGCCGCGACGTTCAGAGCTTTCGCCCCGGGGAACAGGAACGGCGTCGCCACCAGCGCCAGGATGATGAGGACGAGAACGAGCGTGAGCACGCGGCTCTTCGGCGGATCGCCTGACAGAATCATCATCGGCTGGTCACCGCATAGAGGCCGCGCGGCCGCCACATCAGAATCGCGACCATCAGCAGGATGTTGGAGACGAGGGCGAGCTTCGGCACCAGGAAGCCGCCGTAATTGGCGATCATCGCGACCAGGATCGCGCCGATGAAGCAGCCGCCGATCGAGCCGAGGCCGCCGATGATGACGACGATGAAGATCAAGACGGTGAGGTCGTCGCTCATGGAGGCGTGGACCTGCTCGCGATACAGCGCCCACATCACGCCGCCGAGGCCGGCCAGCGCCGATCCCGTCATGAACACGCCGAGGAACAGACGGCGAATGCGATAGCCGAGCGCCTCGACCATCTCGCGGTTCTCGACGCCGGCGCGGATCAGAAGCCCGAGCTTGGTCCGGTTGAGCACGAGCTGGATCGCGATGAAGACGGCGAGGCCGATCAGCGTCGCCAACCCGCGGTATTTCGCGATCGCGACGTCGCCGAGGATGAAGGAACCGCGCAGCGACGTCGGCAGCGGCATCGGGATGATCTGCGGCCCCCACACCGCATAGAGCGTCTGCTCGGCGACGATCAGGCCGCCCGTCGTCATCAGGATCTGCTTCAGATGCTGGCCGTAGACGGGCAGGATCAGCACCCGCTCGACGATCAGGCCGAGCGCGCCGGAGACCGCCATCGACAGCAATGCCGCCGGCGCCAGCACCGCGAGGTTGATCCACAGCGAATCCGCCTGGAGCGAGGCCGCGAACGGCGCCAGCACCAGGGTCGCGACATAGGCCCCGACCGCGATGAAGGCGCCATGGCCGAAATTGAGCACGTCCATCAGGCCGAACACGAGCGTCAGTCCGGAGGCCATGATGAAGATCATCATGCCCATCGCGAGGCTCGCAGCCGTCAGCGTCAGCCAGGTGCTGGGGGAGCCGATCAGCGGGATCATCACCAGGGCGACCGCGATCGGCAGCAGGATCGGTGCGATGTCGCGCTTCGGTTTCGGCAGCGGATCGGTTGCGGCGAGCTCGGTCATTGATGCGTCTCCAGGCTCAGGCCGAGCAGCCGCTCCTGCAGCGGCACGTCGGAGGCCAACGCCGCCATCTCGCCGCGATGGACGATGGTGCCGTTGTCCATCACCAGCACGTTGTCGCCGAGCTCGCGGGCGGCAAAGAAATTCTGCTCGACCATCAGGATGGTGGCGCCCTTGCGCTTGATCTCCTTGAGGCACTCGATCAGCGCCATCACGATCGCCGGCGCCAGCCCCTTGGTCGGCTCGTCGATCAACAGGAGCTTGCGCGGTTCGATGATGGCGCGGGCAATCGACAACATCTGCTTCTGTCCGCCCGAGAGACTTCCCGCGCGCGACAGCCAGAACCGGCGCAGCGCGGGGAAGAAGCCAAAAATCCAGTCGAGCTGAGCGTCGTCGAGCGGTCCGTCGCGCGCCGCCAGCACCAGATTTTCCTTCACGGTGAGGTCGGAGAATACCGCCATGCTCTCCGGCACGTAGCCGACGCCGAGCCGCGCGATGTCGGGCGTCGCACGGCTCTCGATGCGCTCGCCGGCGAGGCTGATTTCGCCGGAGGAAGCCTGCCAGAGGCCCATGATGGTGCGCAAAGTGGTGGTCTTGCCGGCGCCGTTGCGGCCGAGCAGCATCGTGGTCTGCCCCTGCGCGACAGCGAAATCGATCCCCTGGAGGATGTGATAGCGGCCGATATGGGTGTGCACCCCGGAGAGCCTCAACAGGTCGGTCATGCGGTGCTCCCTTCAACTTTCTTGGGCGCGACGCCGAGATAGGCTTCCTGCACGATCGGTGACGCGATCACTTCGGCCGGCGGACCGTCCGCCACAAGCTGTCCGTTATGCAGCACGATGATGCGGTCGGCGAGCGAGCGCACCACGTCCATCTTGTGCTCGACCAGGAGAATGATCCTGCTCTTGTCCTGCTTGAGCTGCGCGATCAGGTTCAGCACGACCGGCACCTCGTCGATGCTCATGCCCGCGGTCGGCTCGTCGAACATGAACACCTTCGGTTCGAGCGCCATCATCAGCGCGACTTCGAGCTTGCGCTGGTCGCCATGCGACAGTGCGGTCGCGGCGACGCCGCGGCGGCTGCCGAGCGCGACCTGATCCAGAATAGCATCGGCGCGGGCGATCAGGTCGCGGCGGACCATCCAGGGCCGCAGCATGTCGTAGTGAGTGCCGTCGGCGGCCTGCACCGCGAGGCGGACGTTTTCCTCTACCGAGAGGTTCGGAAAGAGATTAGTGAGCTGGAAGGCGCGCCCCAGGCCTGCGCGCGTCCGCATCGGCGCGGAATGCTGGGTGATGTCGGTGCCGTCGAACAGGATGCTGCCGCTCGATGCGCGGAGCTGGCCGGAGATCAGGTTGAAATAGGTGGTCTTGCCGGCGCCGTTCGGCCCGACGATGGCGGTGAGCTCGCCCGGCCGGAAGCTGCAGGTGACGCTGTTGACCGCGACATGACCGCCGAAGCGGATGGTGAGGTCGCGGGTTTCGAGGGTCAGCGTCATTGGGGATCTGGCAAATGGTGAAACAAGATATATCCGCGGCCACGCTGCGCTCCCTCCCCGCTTGCGGGGGAAGGGTGGGGAGAGGGGGTCTCCGCAATCGGGAACCCCCAAGAGGACAGAGCCCTCTCCCGGTCTCTCCCGCAAGCGGGAGAGGTGAAGCAAGAAAACTCAGCGCTTGTTCTTGATCGGAACGTCCATGTCTTCGATCTTCAGCTCGCGCACCGGCTCGAGCACGGCCCAGGCGACGTTCGGATCGACCTTGACCTTGAAGTGATACATGCTCTGGAGCGCCTGATGGTCTTCCTTGCGGAACATCATCTTGCCTTTCGGCGTGTCGAACTCCAGGCCTTCCATGGCCGCGATCAGCTTCTCGGTGTCGGTCGACTTCGCCTTGGTGACGGCGGCGACGACGGACATCGCGGCCGCAAATCCGCCCGCGGTGAAGAAGTCCGGCGGCGCGTTGAAGCGCTTCTGGTGCTCGGCGACGAACCAGTCATTCACCGGGTTCTTCGGGATCTCGTAGAAATAATAGGTCGCGCCTTCCATGCCGGGCAGGCCCTTATAGGCCGCGAGCGCCGGCAGGATGTTGCCGCCGGTGGACAGTTCGATGCCGTAACGCTTCGGATCCATGTCCTGGAGCTTTGCCAGTGGATTGCCGGCGCCGGCCCAGATCACCCAGATCACCTTGCGGCCCGGCTTGTCCTTCAACGCGTCGAACAGGCGCTGGCCGACCGCCGTAAAGTCGGTGGTCGAAGTCGGGGCATATTCTTCGGCGGCGAGCGTCGCGCCGGTCTTGCCGAGCGCCTCCTTGAAGGCGGCGACGCCATCGCGGCCGAAGGCGTAGTCCTGCGCCAGCGTTGCGACGGTGACGCCCTGCTTGCCGATCGCCACCGCGTTCGAGATCGCGTCTTGCGACGAGTTGCGCGCGGTGCGGAAGATGTAGCGATTCCACTTCTCGCCGGTAATCTGATCCGCGACCGCGGGCTCGACGATCAGGATCTTCTTGTTCTCCTCGGCGACGGGCAGGATCGCGAGTGCCGCGGCCGACGAGGTCGTGCCAATCGCGATGTCGGCCTTGTCGTCCTGATAGGCTTCCGCGAGCGCGGCCTTGGAGAGATCCGGCTTGCCCTGGTCGTCCTTGGTGATGACGACGATCTTGCGCCCGTCGAGCGTCATGGTGCCCTTGGTGGCGTATTCAAAACCCATCTGCAGGCCGGTCTCGGTCTGCTTGGCATAGGCTTCGAGCGGGCCGGTCTTGCCATAGATCAGCGCGACCTTGAGATCGTCGGCCCGTGCGGAGGTGCCCGCGGCGAGGGCGAGGATGGTTGTTGTTAAGATGAGCGATCGGCGCACGATGGTCCCTCCTGATGAATTCTTTGGCCATAGCGATTTGCACAACCTTGCAGACATTGCAATTCCACCTTCCGGCGGACCACGCGACGGGCATGTGCGATACTGTCTCGGCCCGGCCGCGCCGGATCGAGGATGCCGAGGAAATCGGCAGATGACGTGTTGACCTCACCCGTGGGACGGGTTGCCCAAGCTTTGCAAGGTATCGATCAGGCCCGGGTTACCGCCGGTATCCGTGCGCCCGGGAATAGCCCTGCCGGTTCTGTTGCGTCGAGCGGTTTGTGACGCTGGCGCGTGCTTCGCTGGAGGCGGGCGTTGCGAGCTTCAGCTCCTCCAGGAAGATCGGACGGGAGAAATAATAGCCCTGCGCGTAACGAATCTTGGTCGCAGCCTGGAGGTAGGCGAGCTCCTCGTAGGATTCGATGCCTTCGGCAATCACGGTCATGCCGAGCGCTTCGCTCAGGGATTCGATCGCGCGCAGGATGCCCTGGTTGCGCGGACGCTTATGGATATCGGTGATGAAGGAGCGGTCGATCTTGATCTCGTCCGCGGTGATGTCGGCCAGCGCCGAGAGCGAAGAATAGCCGGTGCCGAAATCGTCGATCGAGATGGCGACGCCGAGCTTGCGGAACATCGGCAGGATCTCGGCCTGGAAATGATTCTTGGCGACGAAGGCGTCTTCCGTCACCTCGATCATGAAGCGTTGCGGAAACCCCGTGTCGTCGAGCGCCTGGGCAAAGCTGCGCATGAATTCGGGGTTGCCGGCCTGCTTGGCGGCGACGTTGATGCTGATGGTCGCTTCCGCACCGAACGTCTCGTTGATCAGGTCGATCGACTTGACGATCTCGGCGAGCACGAGATGGGTCAGCTCGTCGATCAACCCGAGTTCGGTGGCAAGATTGATGAACGAGCCGGGCGCCTGGATCACGCCCTCGTCGTCGCGCAACCGCACCAGGGCCTCGATGCCCTTCACGTCCTGCGTGCGGATGTCGACCTTGGACTGGAAGGCGCAGCAGAAGCGTTTCTCGAGGATGGCGAGCCGCAACGACTGCTCGATCTTCATCCGCGCCAGGGCCTCGCGCTCCATGCTGGAGTCGAAGAAGGCCGCCGATCCCTTGCCGTCATTCTTGATGCGGTACATCGCGATGTCGGCGTTCTGACGCAGTGTCTCGAAGCTGCTTCCGTGATCGGGGTAGAGGCTGATGCCGACGGAGGTTGAGGCGAACACTTCCGAATTGTCGATGAAGAACGGCGCTGTCAGCCGCTCCAGCGTCGACTGCATGAATTCGGCGACTTCCTCCTGGCTCTGGATCGGCGACAGCAGCAGCAGGAATTCGTCACCGGAGATGCGCGACAGCATGTCCGAGTCCCGCAAGCCGCGTCCAAGCCGCTTCGACAGCTCGACCAGCAGGGCATCGCCCACCGCATGGCCGTAATAGTCGTTGATGTGCTTGAAATTGTCGACGTCGAGAAAGGCGAGCGCAAAGCGCTCGCCGGCGCGACCCTGCGCGAGCAGGCTGGTGGCGCGATGTTCGATCACGCGCCGTGAGGGCAGGCCGGTCAGCTCGTCGAAATAGGCCGAGCGGAACAGCTGGTCCTCGAAATTCTTCTGCTCGGTGATGTCGGAGGAGGCCGAGATAAGCAGCTCGCGTCCGTCGAAGCGGACCGGACGGTGCGTGGTCAGCAGCACCTGGCGCGCGGTTCCGTCGTGGAGCGCTTCCTCGGCGACCACCGCACGGCCGGAGCTCAGGGCCTGCCGGCAGGCTTCCTGGCGTGGCGCGAGATCGCGCGAGGGGCGGCTGCCGTCCATGCCGAGCTGGGCGGCCGCGACATCGTTGACCAGGAGAAGTTCGCCTTGCGCGTCCTGCACGGTCAGGCCGGCAGGCAGCATTCTAACGATTTCCTTGAGAAATCCGAGTTCGGCTTCACTCGCGCCGGAATATTTGTTGTCGTTCATAGAAGTCATGAATCTTGTTGTTTCAGCGCGCATTTGCAATGGCGGCGATCTTGCGCGGTTCCCTCTTAAGTTTGGTTAAGGGGTCCGGAGAATTACGGTGGTGTTTTGCGGCGATGCGACGCGCGCGGCCCATCGTCATTAACAGGGCGTCAACGCGTCCGGCGAAACCGCGAACGACGCGCGCGAACGGGTTTCGTTTGCGCCGTGTCTAACCGTCCTTGGGGATACGGCATTGCATGGTGCAATGAAGTCCGGTCCTGAGATAGGAGACCTCCGTCTTGCCGTCGAAGGCCGACAGCGCCGACTTCAACAGCTTGGTGCCGAAACCCGGCTCGGAGACCTTGTCGACGCTCGGGCCCTCGGTTTCATCCCATGTCACGGTCAGACGGTCGTCGCTGACGGTCCACGACACCTGCAACAATCCGCGCGGCGCGGAGAACGCGCCATATTTGCCTGCGTTGGTGGCGAGCTCGTGAAACATCAGGGACAGCGTGACCGCTAGCTTCGGCGGCAGGAACAGCCGCTCGCCGTTGAGCGTGAAGCGGACATGGCCATAGGGGCCGAGCTCGGAGATCAGGAGGTCGCGAATGTCGCAGCCGGCCTTGTCGATCCGCGAAATCAAATCGTCGGTCGCGGCGAGCGACCGCAGCCGCGGATCGATCCGGGCCCAGATTTGCGGCTGATCGTGCAGCACCTGATGCAGCACGGCATGCACCGTCGACAGCTTGTTCTTCAGCCGGTGCTGGAGCTCGTCGACCAGCAGCTTGCGGTAGTCTTCTTCCTCGATCAGGCGTCTGGAAATCCGGCGCTGCTCGCCGAGGAGCGAGCGATAGTGCTCGACGCCCCAGATGGTGAGCGCGCAGACCGCCCAATAGAGTGCCAGCAGGGCGAAGCGCGCGTTATCGGCAAAGGTATCGCCGAAATTCACGACGACGCCGAGCACGCCGCCGACCAGCGCCGTGATGATGCCGATGCGGAAGCCGCCGAACGCGGCCGCAAAGAACACGGCCGGGAAATACGGCGTGAAATAGACGTCGGGCCGCACATGGGCGAGGGCCCAGCGCGCCAGCGTCGCAACCAGCAGGCAGGCGACCGCAAACGCAAGGCTCAGGCCGAGCGACGGCGGTGCCACGCCGTACCAGCCCTTGCGGAATTCGTCGATCAGCTTCCCCATGCGCAGTCCGGTCGCGATATGCGTTCGACAATCGAGCGATCGCCAGGAATGTTACGCATGTCGCCGGCCCCAAGCAAAGCTTGCCTTGTCGGTAGCCTGCAGGAATAGTGCCCGCTGCGGCGCCGACTTTCGCGGCGCCGTCGTCGATCGGTGTCCGCCATTTGGCGTCAAGGGGTTCGAAAACAGGGACATTCCATGGGCAGGCTGGATGGCAAGGTCGCGGTGATCACGGGCGCGACGAGCGGGATCGGGTTGCGGACTGCAGAAGTCTTCGTTGCCGAAGGTGCCAAAATTGTGATCGCGGGCCGGCGCATACCGGAAGGCGAGGCGCTGGCGAAGCAGCTCGGGGCGAATTGCGTCTTCCGCCAGACGGATGTGACCGTCGAAGCGCAGATGCGGGCGCTGATCGCGCTCGCGGTGGACAAATTCGGCCGCATCGACTGCCTGTTCAACAATGCCGGTGGCCCGGCGCAGACCGGCGGCATCGAAGGCCTCGAGGTCGAGCGCTTCGACGCGGCGATGGCGACCCTGCTGCGCAGCGTCATGCTCGGCATGAAGCACGCCGCGCCCCACATGAAGAAGCAGGGATTTGGCAGCATCATCAACAATGGCAGCATCGCCGGCCGTCTCGCCGGCTTCTCGTCATCGATGGTCTATGGTGCGGCCAAGGCGGCGGTGATCCATCTCACCAAATGCGTGGCGATGGAGCTCGGCGAATCCAACGTCCGCGTCAACTCGATCTCGCCCGGCGCCATCGCGACCGGCATTTTCGGCAAGGCGCTCGGGCTTTCGACCGACGCGGCGGAGAAGACGCCGGCGGTGATGCGCGAGGTCTACAAGACCGCGCAGCCGATCCCGCGCGCCGGCCTTCCTGACGACATCGCCCACGCAGCGGTGTTCCTGGCCAGCGACGAATCCGGCTTCATCAACGGCCATGACCTCGTCATCGACGGCGCGATGACCGGCGGCCGCAACTGGAGCCAGCAGCAGCAGGGCTACGTGGCCCTGCGCAAGGCGTTCGATCAGGGGGCCGGGTAGTTTTCGTCATTGCGAGGAGCGAAGCGACGAAGCAATCCAGGCAGCCTCCGCAGAAGCGGTCTGGATTGCTTCGCTTCGCTCGCAATGACGACTGCGGTGCTCACACCGCCTTCACCCGCACCCGCAATCCGTCGCGCGGCTTCGGGATCGGCCACATCTGCCAGTCGGCCTTGTAGCCGGGCTCCAGCGATACCTCGATGTTCTGCAGGAAGTGCCGCGCGAAGCATTTGGCCTGCATGTAGGCGAAGTGCAGGCCGAGGCACATATGCGCGCCGCCGCCGAACGGCACCCAGGCGAAGCGGTGGCGGTTGCGCTGGGCCTCCTCGGTAAAGCGCAGCGGATCGAACCGATCCGGTTCCGGCCAGATGTCCTTCATGTGGTGGGTGTAGAGCGGATTGACGCCGATCGCGGTGCCGGCCGGAATCGAAAAGCCCTTGAAGGTGAAATCGCGCATGGCGCGGCGCGGCATCGAGGGCACCGGCGGCTTGATCCGCAGCGCTTCCTTGAACGCCATCTCCGAGAGCGGCATCTTTTCGAGATCGTCGAAGCTGCTTGGCGCACCAGGGGCGAGCCCCAGCGCCATAACTTCCGCGCGAAGCTTGTCCTGCCAGCCGGGATTTGCCGCGAGCTCGCCGATGAACGACGTCAGTGACGAGGTCAGCGTGTCGTGCGCCGCCATCATCAGAAAGCTCATGTGGTCGATGATGTCCTGTTCCGAGAGCAGCGCGCCGTCCTCGTGGGTTGCGCGACAGAGATGCGAGAACAGATCATCGCCGCCGTGATTGCCGCGCCGCAGCGGAATCTGCTCGCGGAAATAGGCGACGATGCGTTTGCGTCCCCTGACGCCGGCCGCCATCTGCGTGCCGGGCAGCGGTCGGCGGATCGGGGCGACGGCGGCGGCGACCATGTCGACGAAGGCGCGGTTGATCTCGTCGACCTCCGGCCCGATATCGGCGCCGAGAAAGGATGCGGCGGCGAGATCGAGCGTGAGCTGCTTCATCGCCGGATAAAGCTGCATCTCGCCGGGCTTGGCCTTCCACTGCGCGACGCGGGCGGCGATGCCGCGGTCGAGATCGCTCAGATACGACTTCATCGGGCCGGACTTGAACGCGACCGACAGCGCTTTGCGGTGCAGCCGGTGCTCATCGAAATCCAGCAGCATCAATCCGCGCGGAAACAACAGGCCGAGCACCTTGTTCCAGCCATGGGTCGAGGAGAACAGCTTTTGCTGGTCGAACAGCACGAGCTCGTTGGCCTCGGGGCCGAGCAGCACGACATTGGTCTCGCCGAAGAAATGCGTGCGATAGACCAGGCCGTATTTGGCCCCGTTCGCCTCGATATGCCCCTTTGGGTCGGCGAGCACCTGAAAGGTTTTGCCGATGATCGGCCAGCCTTCGTCGCCAGGGATGTGGGTCAGCTCGTTGCGCTTGGGCGGAGTGAAGCCGAGCGCAGGGGTGGCCACATTCTGCATCGACATGACGATTGCTCCGGTTGGCTGGACCCAACATAACACAATCCGGTTATCTTGCGCCTAAGATGCACCATCGTCGTCCCGGCGAAAGCCGGGACCCATAACCCAGGGAGCAATTTGTCACGAGCTGATAATTGCGTGTCTTCGCCAAACACATTTCGGTGGTTATGGGTCCCGGCTTTCGCCGGGACGACCTGTGGAGATAGTTTTGCGGCCTACCGTTTCGCCGCTTCCTTCTGCAAATCCGGGGCGTTGACGGCCGGAATCGCAATGCGGCCGGCGCCGGTCACCTTCAGCGCCTCGGCGGCCTTCTCGTTTTCCATGATCTTGGCCATCACGGCCTGTCCCGCACGCTCGAAGATCGCGCGGTTCTCGATCACGAATTTTTGCGATTTGCGCAAGCTGTCGATGTAGCCGTTGATCTCGGGCACGACATAGCGCGCGACCATGTCCCAGCTCCGGCGCGTATTCTCCGGATTGGCCCAGTCGTGCACGAAGCCGATGACAGCGCCGATTCCGCCGGAGACCTGCATCACGTTCTTGATCATCTTGACGAGATCGTCGGGCGTGCCGATGACGGAGGCCGCGCCGTCGACGAAAGCGGTCTTGTCCACGGCCTCGTCGGGTGAGGCGAACGCGGTCAGGCCCGGCCGCTGCAGCGTGCCGACGTTATATTCATTGTGCCAGCGCATCAGCCCGGCGCCGGCCTCGCGGCGCGCCTGCTCGCGGGTTTCGGCGATGTGCCAGGTCAGCAGCACGCGCCAGTTCGCGCGATCGACCTTGGTGCCGTGCTTTTTTGCCGCGTCCTCGGCGAACTGCCATTGCTGCTGCAGCGACATCAGCCCCTGCGTCGTCATCGAACCCAGCGAAATGATGCCGATGCCGTATTTGCCGGCGAGCGTCATGCCGGAGGGCGAGATCTGCGAGGCCACAACGAACGGCATCTCCTCCTGCAACGGCAGGATCTGCAGCGCGGCGTCGTTCATGGTGAACCAGTCGCTCTTCGCGGTGACGCGCTCGCCATTGAAGAGACGGCGGATCACGCTGATCGCCTCGTCCTGGCGGTCGCGCTGCGTCATCGGATCGATGCCGAGCGTATGTGCGTCGGAGGCGAGCGCGCCGGGACCGGAGCCGAAGATGGCGCGGCCGCCGGTCATGTGGTCGAGCTGCACCATGCGCTGCGCGACGTTGTAGGGATGATGGTAGGGCAGCGACACCACGCCGGTGCCGAGCTTGATTCGCTTGGTGCGCTCGCCGGCCGCCGCCAGGAACATCTCGGGGGAGGCGATCATCTCCCAGCCGGAGGAATGATGCTCGCCGCACCAGAACTCGTCATAGCCGAGCGCATCGAGCTGCTCGACCAGGTCGAGATCGCGCCGGAACTGGAGCATCGGATGCTCCCCGATCGGATGATGCGGGGCAAGGAAGGCTCCGAACTTCAGGCGCGCCATGGCGTTCTCTCCGGCTGGTTTTTTGTTTGTTGAGACGATGAGGCTACGTGGTGGAGGAAGCGAACGCAATCGCGCGGTGTCCCGCGCGGCGGAATGCAGGCATGCATGTAGAGGCGAGATGCGTCTTCTCCCTCTCCCCGTTCTTACGGGGAGAGGGTTGGGGTGAGGGGCCTCTCTCCACAGATGAGATGGCCGTGAGACCTGTACCCCCTCACCCGGATCGCAAGAGCGATCCGACCTCTCCCCGCAAGCGGGGAGAGGTGAAGGAAGACTACCGCGTCATCCTGTTCCACGCATCCAGGCCGGCGATCTTGTACGCCTCGGCCAGCGTTGGATAGTTGAACGTGTTCTGGATGAAATAGTCGATCGTGCCTTTGAGATTGAGTACGGCCTGGCCGATATGGATCAGCTCGGTGGCGCCTTCGCCGAGGATGTGCACGCCGAGCAGGCGGCGCGTCTTGGTCGAGAAGATCATCTTCATCATGCCGCTGTTCAGCCCCATGATGTGGCCACGCGAGGTTTCGCGGAAGCGCGCGATGCCGACCTCGTAGGGGATGCCGCGGGTCCGCACCTCTTCTTCCGTGAGGCCTGCGGTCGAGATCTCCGGCACTGAATAAATGCCGTAGGGAAAGAACTCCGGCGGCGCCATCGGCTCCATGCCGAGCGCATGGCAGGCAGCGACGCGTCCCTGCTCCATCGAGGTTGAGGCAAGGCTCGGAAAGCCGATCACGTCACCGGCGGCGTAGATGTGCGGCACGCTGGTCTGCAAGGTCACGGGATCGACCGAGATGCGGCCGCGATGGTCGACGACGATGCCCGCCGCTTCGAGGTTGAGCCGGTCGGTGGCGCCGACGCGCCCCGCCGCGAACAGCAGCATTTCCGTGGTGACATGGCGCCCGTCCGCGAGATGCGTGACGATGCTGCCCTGCGCATTCTTCTCGATCGAGTTGACCTTGGCGCCGAGCCGCAGCGCGACGTTCCGGTCACGGAGCTCGTGCATGAATTCGTCGATCAATTCCTTGTCGATGAAATCGAGGAAGGTCGGCCGCGGCTCGATCAGGGTGACGGGCACGTCGAGCGCGCTGAAGATGGTGGCGTATTCGACGCCGATCACGCCGGCGCCGATCACGGCGAGGCTGCGCGGCAGCTTCGGCAGCTCGATGATCTCGTCGCTGTCGAGCACGGTGGCGCCGTCGAACGGCACATAGTCGGGCCGGAACGGGCGCGTGCCGCAGGCGATCAGGATGAAGGCGGCCGACACCACCTTCACTTCGCCGATCGCGCTGGTGATCTCGACCTCGTGCGGCGAGACCAGCCGCGCCTCGCCATTGGCGGTCCGCACCAGATTGCGGCTGAACTGATGCTCGAGCACCTCGACCTCGTGGTCGAGCGTCTTCTGCAGCCGGGTCATCAGGTCGCTCGCAGCGATGTCCTGCTTGACGCGGTAGGAGCGGCCGTAAAAGCCGCGCTCGCGCCAGCCGGAGAGGTTCAGCACCGTTTCGCGCAGGGTCTTCGAGGGAATGGTACCGGTATGAACGGAGACGCCGCCGACCCGCCGGCCCATCTCCACCACCAGCACGGCCTTGCCGAGCTTGGCACATTGCACCGCGGCCCGGCGCCCCGATGGGCCCGAACCGATCACCACCATGTCGTAGTCGTACATCCGGAAGACTTCCGAGCCCGCAAAACCAGCGGGAACTGCCATGCAGCAATCGGGCCAAAGCGGCAGGGAGGAAAGCAAGTCCTACCTCGGAGGTAATCGCGCGGATGACGCCGATCTGCGAGTTATGCGCGCAACCAAATGCCGGAAGGTTCGCGCGCCGATGCATCAAACCGTCACAAGACAAGTCGATTCGTCGCGCCGCTGGGCCGTGCTGGCGATCGTCGTCGCTGCTCAATTCATGTTCGGCGTCGATGCCTTCATCGTGAACGTCGCCATTCCCACCATCGCGGTCGACCTGCATGCGACGCCGGCGCAGATCGAATCCGTTATCGCGATCTACCTGATTGGCTATGCCACGCTGGTCGTCACCGGCGGCCGGCTTGGCGACATTCACGGCACCAGGAACGTGTTCCTGGCTGGGCTGCTCGGCTTCACCCTGGCGTCGCTGTGGTGCGGACTGGCGCAATCCGGTGCGGAATTGATCGTCGCGCGGTTGACGCAGGGTGCCTCCGCCGCGCTGATGGTGCCGCAGGTGCTGGCGACGCTGCATCTCCTGTTCACCGATGAACAGCGCAACCGCGCCTTCGCCATCTACGGCATCGTGCTGGGACTCGCGGGTGCCGCGGGCTTCCTGCTCGGCGGTCTGCTGGTCACGATCGATCTCGCCGGCACCGGCTGGCGCGCGGTGTTCTTCGTCAATGTGCCGTGCGGTCTCGTCATCGCCGCCGTGGCCTGGCGCATCATGCCCTCGGCGCCGCATCGCGCCGGCACGCGGCTCGATATCAAGGGCAGCATCGTCCTGTTCGTCGGATTGCTGTGCGTGATCGGTCCGCTGCTGTTCGGTCACGATGTCGGCTGGGCATCGTGGCTGTGGCTGGTGATGGCGATCGGCGCGGTGATTCTCCTGGCGTTCCCCAAACTGGAGCATGCGGTGGCCCGCGCCGGAGGCATGCCGCTGATTGATCTCTCGCTGCTGGCGGACGCCGCTTTCCTGCGCGGCCTTGGCGCGGCGTTCTTTTTCTTCGCGGCCAATCTCTCCTTCTATCTGGTCATGACGCTGTTCATGCAGCGAGGGCTGAAAATCCCGCCGCTCGCGGCCGGCACGGCCTTCATTCCGCTCGCGATCGCTTTCGTCGTGGGCTCGCGCCATAGCGGCGCACGGGCGCGCCATCGCGGCACCAGGGTCTTGATCGAAGGCTGCGCGCTTCAGATCGCGGGCCTTACGGCGCTTGCGTTTGTCGCGTTCTCCGTCGATGCGCCGTCCCCGCTCCTGCTCGCGCTCACCATGATCGTCTTCGGCTACGGTCAGGGCCTGGTGATGGCGCCGCTCTCCGGCGCGGTGCTCTCGACGGTGAAGCCTGTGGCCGCAGGTTCTGCCTCCGGCATGTACGGCACCACGGCGCAGATCGGTAATGCGGCCGGAGTGGCCGCAATCGGCGCGGTGTTCTTCGCCGTCGAAGCCGTGCGATCAGCGCGCGCAGGACTTCTCGTCTCGCTCGCGCTGTTTGTGACATTAATCATGATCTGCGCCGCATTCCTGGCGTGGATGCGCCGTGCATCTGCATCAAGTTGAGGCATTGCGGTTAATACGTGCGGATTTCTGCAGGGTTTCCTGCGATTTAGGAGCGTCATCGACAGCACACGGTCTTTTTATTTTGCGCTGCAGCAACTATTTGGTTGGTGTGGACGTTAGGACGTCGCCTGCCAGGAGTTGCCGTGTCGTTAACCAGAAATGTCGACCTCTTGAGACGTCTGCCAAAGCTGGACGGACTGCGCTTCGCCGACTTTCGCCGGAGCGCCGATGCCGCCAGTCCGTTGCAAGAGGTCACCGGCTTCGGCGACAATCCCGGCAATCTGCGCCTGTTCGCGTTCGTGCCGCCGCAACTGCAGAAGCCGCGCGCGCTCGTCGTCGTGCTGCACGGCTGCGGCCAGACGGCGGCAAGCTACGACCTCGGTGCCGGATGGTCGACGCTCGCCGAGCACTACGGCTTCGCGCTGTTGATGCCCGAGCAGCAGCGCATCAACAACAGCAACACCTGCTTCAACTGGTTCAATCCGGAAGACACGGCACGGGACAGCGGCGAGGCGAGTTCGATTCGCGAGATGATCGCGCACATGATCGAAACCCATCGCGTCGATCCCCGGCGCATCTTCATCACGGGCCTGTCGGCCGGCGGCGGCATGACGTCGGTGATGCTCGCGACCTACCCTGAAGTCTTCGCGGCCGGTGCGGTCATCGCGGGACTTCCCTACGGCATCGCGACCAATCTGCGCGAGGCGCTCGACGGCATGTTTCATTCCCCGGTGCGGCCGGCGCGCGAGCTTGGCGATCTGGTGCGGCGGGCCTCGGATCACCGCGGGCCGTGGCCGAGGATCTCGGTGTGGCACGGCAGCGCCGATCGCACCGTCAATCCCGGCAATGCCAATGAGATCGTCAAGCAGTGGCTCGACCTGCACGATCTGCCGGATGCGCCGATGGCGGAAACCGACATCGACGGCTATCCGCGCCAGGCCTGGTGGAACAAGGACGGCGAGACTCTCGTCGAATCCTATGCCATCACCGACATGGCGCACGGCACGCCGCTCGGCCTTGCCGACAACGACCAGCGCTATGGCGTGGAAGGCGCGTTCCTGATCGAGGCCGGCATCTCCTCGTCCTATCACATCGCCAAATTCTTCGGCCTTACCGGCTGGATTCCCGATGCGGCGAAGAAAGCCGAGCCAAAGCCGACACCGGCCCGCTCGCCCGCGCCGCATCTGGCCCGCTCGATCCGCACCGCGGTCGCCGAAGAGGCGGCCGAGCCGAAGCGCGAGGAGGCCCGCGGCTTCGATCTCGGCCAGATCATCACGCGCGCGCTCACGGCCGCGGGATTGATGAAGTAACTCAGGCCGTCGCACCTATCCATTCGATCGGCGTCGCCGTCACCTCGCCTCCGGCGACCTTGCGTGTCATCTCCTGATAGGCCCTGAAGAAGTCGCGCGATAGCAGCGCCTTTTGCGCGGCATCGTCGCTGACGCTGGCGAGATGGAAATAGCTGCCATTGTCGCGGTTTTTCAGGACGCGATAGCCGATCCGTCCTTTCAGCTCCGGGTCGCCGTCGATCGCCTTGATGAAGCGGTCGACCTCCTGGTGCCATGCCTCCGTCGTGCCGTTCTTGAATTCGTACCGGATCATGAAGTGCTTCATGTGACGCTCCCTGTTCGCGTGGTGCGTCATCATCTGCGTGCTGGATGCGATCCTGCAAGTACGGACAAAATTGATAGTATGGACTTTTTCGGCGTCGCTCCTATTCTCCCCCAAAGCGTTTTCGAGCGAAGTGGATACCGGTTCGCGCGAAGAAAACGCGTCAAAACAAGAACGCTCGCCCATGGAGGAAACGACATGGCCAAGGCTAGTACAAAGACAGTCCCCGCGCGCAGCTGTCCGGTCGCGGCGTTTCAGAAGATGATCAGCGGCAAGTACAAGCTGCGCATCGTCTGGGACCTCAAGGACGGCCCGCGCCGCTACGGCGAGATCAGGAGCGGCCTGTTGCGCGGCACGGAAGGCAGCGCGGAGATCACCCCGCGCGTGCTGAGCCGCGAATTGAAGGCGCTCACGGCAAGCGGCCTGATCGATCGCAAGGATTTTGGCGAGGTGCCGCCGAAGGTCGAGTATCGCCTGACGCGGAAGGGAAAGAGCTTTGTGCCCGTCGTCGCTGCGATCCGCGACTGGGGCGACCGCAAGCTGAGTCAGCCCGCGGCGTTCGCAGACGCCGCGGAATAGACGCTCACATCTCGCCGGTGATGAACGGATTGGTCATCCGCTCCTGGCCGATGCTGGAGCCGGCGCCGTGGCCGCAGATGAAGCCGACATCGTCGCCGAGCGGCAGCAGCTTTGTCTTGATGGAGTCGATCAGGGTCGCATGACTGCCGCCGGGCAAATCGGTGCGCCCGACCGAGCCGGCGAACAGGACGTCGCCGACATGGGCGAAACGCAAGTCCCTGTTGAAGAACACCACGCTGCCGGGCGAGTGGCCGGGGCAATGATAAATCTCGAACTTGAGATCCCCGATCGCCACGCTGTCGCCTTCGTCGAGCCAGCGGTCCGGCTCGAAATTGCGCACTCCGCTCATGCCGAAGCGCGCGCCGCTCTCGATCACGTTGTCGAGCAGGAATTTGTCCGCGATATGCGGGCCCTCGATCGGCACCTTCAGCGCGTCGCGCAGTTCGGCCGCGCCGCCGACATGGTCGATATGGCCGTGAGTGAGCCAGATCTTCTCCACGGTGACGCCGGTCTGCTTGATGGCGTCCAGGATCTTCGGCACGTCTCCGCCGGGATCGATCACCACCGCCTTCTTGGAAGGCTCGTCCCAGATGATGGTGCAGTTCTGCTCGAACAGCGTCACGGGGACGATGATCGCGCCCGCCTTCGCGCCAGCCTCGGTCTGTGTCTCGTTTTGCTCGCTCATGCGGCTCACAATGCCGATTATTGCCATGCCGCCAAGCAAAAGATTCGTGCCCTGGCCGGGAACAGCCGCGGACATCGTCACACGGCCGTCCCAATTCGCCTGCTGGTTTGAACCGGGGCGCTCCTTCCGCGTTCTCCCGCGCGACAAGCAGTTTTTGGATGGATTCCCGCATGGCTCAGGGCGGCAGCAATTGGTGGCGCGACGGCATTTTCTATCAGGTCTACCCGCGCTCGTTTCAGGATTCCAATGGCGACGGTGTCGGCGATCTCGCCGGAATCCTGCGGCGGCTACCTTATGTGAAATCGCTCGGCGTCGACGCGATCTGGCTGTCGCCGATTTTCCCCTCGCCAATGGCCGATTTCGGCTACGACATCTCCGACTACACCGGCATCGAGCCGCTGTTCGGCACGATGGCGGATTTCGATGCGCTTCTTGCCGCCGCGCATGACAATGGCCTCAAGCTGATCCTCGACCTCGTGCCGAACCACACTTCGGACCAGCATCCCTGGTTCGTCGAGAGCCGCTCCTCGCGCGACAATGCCAAACGCGACTGGTACATCTGGCGCGACCCGGGCGAGGGTGGCGGCGTGCCGAACAACTGGCTGTCGGAGTTCGGCGGCAGCGCGTGGCAGTTCGACGACACGACCGGTCAATACTACTATCACGCCTTCCTGGCCCAGCAGCCGGACCTCAACTGGCGCAATCCCGATGTCCGGGCGGCGATCTACGACGTGATGCGGTTCTGGCTGGAGAGGGGCGTCGACGGCTTTCGCGTCGACGTGATCTGGCATCTGATCAAGGACACCGACTTCCGCGACAACCCGTCCAATCCGCATTATGTCGAGGGCCGGCCGCCCAACGAAAAAATCCTGACACAATATTCCACCGACCAGCCGGAGGTGCACGACGTCATCGCCGAGATGCGCCGCGTCACGGATGCCTATGATGCCCGCGTCCTGATCGGCGAGATCTATCTGCCGCTGCATCGCCTGATGGCCTATTACGGCAACGATCTCACCGGCGCGCAGATGCCGTTCAATTTCGCGCTGCTCCAGACCTTCTGGAGCGCGCGTTCGATCGAGAAGATCATCGAGGATTACGAGAAGGCACTGCCGAGGGGCGCCTGGCCGAACTGGGTGCTCGGCAATCACGATCGCCCGCGCGTCGCAAGCCGCGTCGGGCCGGAGCAGGCCCGCGTCGCCGCCATGCTGCTGTTGACGCTGCGCGGCACGCCGACACTCTATTACGGCGACGAGATCGGCATGCATCAGCTCGCGATCGCGCCTGAGGACGTGCGCGACCCCTTCGAGAAGAATGTGCCAGGCATCGGTGTCGGCCGCGACGGCTGCCGCACGCCGATGCAGTGGGATTCGTCCAACTTCGCCGGCTTCTCGGAGGTCAGGCCGTGGCTGCCCCTGCCGGAGGATCATGTCCACGAGAACGTCGTCAATCTCGAAGCCGACACACGCTCGATCCTCAGCCTCTACAAGCGCCTGATCGCGTTGCGGAAGGGATGCGCCCCGCTGGTCGCGGGCGACTATCATCCGGTCGCGGCGCAAGGCGATCTCCTGGTCTATCGCCGCGAGGCCGAGGGCAGGGCGGTGATCGTGGTGCTCAATCTCGCCCCTGAGCCGATCGCGGTCACCACCAGCGCGATCAGGTTCGGCAGCGAGGTATTGCTGTCGACGTTTTTGGATCGCGAAGGGGAGCGGCTCGAAGGCGTGCTGGATTTGCGCGGCAATGAGGGCGTTATCATCACGCCGCCCGCCTAGTCGTCGTCCCGGCCTAGTGCGCAATTGCGCACGGGGGGCCGGGACCCATACCGCGGAATCTATCTATTGTGATTGGTAGGAGTGCCGAACGAGGGTCTTCGCCAAATTTTTCCCTGGGGTTATGGGTCCCGGCCTTCGCCGGGACGACGGCGTGTCACCCCGGATGCTTGTTACCCCGCACCGTCTTGTCTATGTCACTCCGCTTCAGCAGGTAATCCAAGCCGCCGACGCGGTACCAGCGATAGCCGTAGGGCTCCAGCACGACGCGGTGCTGGCCGCGCTTGTCGGCGTGGCTGTGGTCCTCCGCAAGCAGGTTGATCAGGTGCGCGCCGGTCTCACCCGGCACCCCCGCCGAGAACGCGATCTCGCGCGGCTTCTCGTCGAGATTGTGCACGAACAGCACGGAATTGTTGCGCCAGTCGTAGCGCATGATGAACACGGCGGGATCGCGCGTCGCAACGATCGAAAAATCGCCCCAGCCGATCTCCGGCACCTCCTTGCGCATGCGGACGATGCGCTCGGTCCAGTTCAGCATGGAATTGGGATCGCGCCGCTGTTTTGCGACATTGACGTGCTGGAAGCCGTAAGGTCCCTCGTCGATGACCGGGCTGGCCGGCTTGTCGCTCGTGGTGAAGCCGCCATGCGGCTCGGTCGACCATTGCATCGGCGTGCGCGCGCAATTGCGTTCGGGCAGCGATAGATCCTCACCCATCGCGATCTCGTCGCCGTAGCGGATCACCGGCGTTCCCGGCAGCGTGCACATCAGGCTGTAGGCGAGCTCGAGCCGCCTGCGGTCGCCGCCCAGCATCGGCGCGAGGCGGCGGCGAATGCCGCGGTCGTAGAGCTGCATGTCCTTGTCGGGACCGAAGCGCTTGAACACGATGTCGCGCTGCGCCTTGGTCAGTCGGCCGAGATCGAGCTCGTCGTGATTGCGCAGGAACAGGCCCCATTGCGCCGACGCCGGCCGCGGCTTGGTCGCCTTCAGCGCCTTCGCCAGCGGGCGCGAGTCGCCGGAGGCCAGCGCGTAGAACAGATGCTGGTTGACGTGGAAGTTGAACATCATGTGCATGCGGTCGGCGTCGCGGCCGAAATATTCCATGTCGGTTTTCGGCAGCACATTGGCTTCGGCGAGGATGATGGCGTCGCCCTGGCGCCATTGCAGGAATTCGCGGAATGCGCGCAGCATGTCGTATTGCTCGACCGGCTTTTTCACCTTGGCGCCCTTGGTCGAGATCACGAACGGCACCGCGTCCATGCGGAATCCGGAGACGCCAAGCTGGATCCAGAAGCCCATGATCTTGAGGATCTCGGCCTGCACATGCGGGTTCGACGTGTTGAGGTCGGGCTGGAAATCGTAGAAGCGATGAAAGTAATACGCGCCCGCCTCCTTGTCGCGCGTCCATGTCGATTTCTGCACGCCGGGAAATACCATGCCCTTGTTGGCGCCGGCCGGCTTCTTGTCGGACCAGACATACCAGTCGCGATAAGGCGAATTCTTGTCGCGCCGCGCCTCCTTGAACCAGTGATGCTGATCCGACGTGTGGTTGACCACGAGATCGATGATGACGCGAATGCCGCGCTGCTTGCAGCCATGGGTGAACTCGACGAAATCACCCAGCGTGCCGTAGCGGGGATCGACGCTGTAATAGTCGGCGATGTCGTAGCCGTCGTCGCGCCCCGGCGAATTCTGGAACGGCATCAGCCAGATCGTGGTGATGCCGAGCCCGTGCAGATAGTCCAGCCGGCGCAGCAGGCCCTTGAAGTCGCCGATGCCGTCGCCGTTGGCGTCCATATAGGTGCCGACGGACAGGCAATAGAACACGCCGTTCTTGTACCAGAGATCGTCAATCATGCGCGCGCCGCCTCGGTGGTTCCGCCGAGGTGCGGCGGCTGCGTGATAAGTGTTTTGGGAAGGTCAGGTTCCGCACCCGCCGTCGTCCTGGACAAGCGAAGCGCAGATCCAGGACCCATTGCCACAGGGCGAAGTTTGACGAGGACCGGTGGTTATCAGCTCGTGCACCAACGATCTCTTGGGGTAATGGGTCCTGGCTCCCGTGCGCAATTGCGCACTAGGCCAGGACGACGACGGAGGAATCGGCTATCCTCTCCCGATGGACAACACCGCCCGCATTGCCCTCGTTCCGCCGCCGGACCGCCGTCAATCCGAGACGGCGCTGGCGATCGCGCGCGGCACGGCGCGACTGTTGCGCTCGCTCGGCTTCACCTGCATCAGCGAATTGCCGCTGCCCTCGGGGCGTCGCGCCGATCTTGTCGCGCTGAACGAGCGCGGCGAAATCTGGATCGTCGAGATCAAGTCGTCGGTGGAGGATTTGCGCGCCGATCAGAAATGGCACGAATACGGGGCGCATTGCGACCGGCTGTTCTTCGCCTTCACGCAGGACCTGCCTTGCGAGATCTTTCCGCAAGACACCGGCCTGATCATCGCGGATGCCTATGGCGCGCACCTGCAGTGCGAGGCGCCCGAGCACAAGCTCGCTGCGGCCACGCGCAAGCAGATGACGGTGCGGTTCGCGATGGCGGCGGCGTTGCGGATCAACCGGCTGGTCGATCCGCAGGGGCATGCGGAGTTTTGGGAGTAGGCTCCATCCAGATGCCCGAGCGCGGAGCGGATGGCCGGGACCGCCTGCCATAAACTGCGGCAGATAGGGTGGCGCACAACCATCTCTGCAGGCGGACGCCAATCTGGCCATTCCGTCTTGCGGGCCACCGTCTGTTCACCGGACCATGTGAAACCTCGCGGCCAACACCGACGATGATCACGGTGCCGAACTCTTGTTCCGGCGCAGCGGACGTGACGGGCCGCACATACGTTAGACGTGCCGCGCGATATCGCTTGTTCGGGAATTAACCCGCCACAAGGAATGTACCATGAAAAGCTTCCGCACCGCTCTCTTTGCCTTTGCCGCGCTAGCCGGACTGAGTTCGTTCGTGACCTCGACGCAGTCATCCTATGCTGGCGGACTCGGCCTCGATTGGCTTTCAAACAAGCCCTACGTGGAGTGCCTTAAGAACGCACGGATGCTCGCCGACGTAAGTAGCGTCATGAAAGGGCCCGCGTACCGAGAGGCGAGTTACGAGCGGGGCCGCCACCAATGCAACCAGCGCTACTATGGTCATGAATAGACCACGCGCGCTTCCGCCGAACTGCGCGTTGCCGGAATCAGCGTGTGGTCTCGGTTCCACTCACAACGTGCCAAAAGCGACGTTGCAGGCTGCTCCAGCAAATGGCTGTTCCGGGTCAAACGCAGCAATGCGTTGACCGAGCGGACTATCAGCGTCTTAGCCGCGAGGCCGACATCTGCGCGCCATGAGTAAACGCCCCGGATTACCGAGGCGCGCGCTTCGCCAAAATCCGCTGCAGCGTGCGGCGATGCATGTTGAGGCGCCGCGCCGTCTCCGAGACGTTGCGGTTGCACATCTCGTAGATGCGCTGGATGTGTTCCCAGCGCACGCGGTCGGCCGACATCGGGTTCGCCGGCAACTCGGACTTGTCCGAACCGGTCGACAGCAGCGCCGCGACGACGTCGTCGGCGTCCGCGGGCTTCGAGAGATAATCGACCGCGCCCATCTTCACCGCGGTGACGGCGGTGGCGATGTTGCCATAGCCGGTCAGCACGATCGCGCGGGCGTCGGGGCGCTTCTTCTTCAGCGCCGAGACCACGTCGAGACCGTTGCCGTCACCGAGCCGGAGATCGACCACGGCGAATGCCGGCGCCGCCTTGCCGATCTGCGCCAGACCGTCCGAGACGGTGTCGCATGACGTCACCGCAAAGCCGCGCGTTTCCATGGCGCGCGACAGCCGCTCCAGAAACGGCTTGTCGTCCTCCACGATCAGGAGCGAGCGGTCGGTCTGTTCGTTCAGTTCGGCGATGGCGTTCAAGGTTTCGTCCTCTCTCCAGCGCGTCTACATATGGCGGCGCAATCGGGCGGTGCCAAGGGCGCCAATAGTCGATCGGCCCTGTTGTGCGACGCAAGGTCGCGGCCTATCCTATTGTTTCTTCGAAGGTCTCGATAGCCTCAAAACGGTCTCTCGGCCACGTGATCTGGACCACCGCGCCATGGTCCGGAAAGATGCGGTTGGTAAACGAGACCTTGGCGCCGGTGCGCTCCAGCAAGGTGCGCGCGATGAATACGCCGAGCCCCAGGCCGCCGCCTTCGTCCTTGCTGCGCCGCCGCGACAAATAGGGCTCGCCGATCCGGTTCAGGATGTCAGGCGGAATGCCGGGACCGTCGTCGGAGATCACGAGCTCGATCGTGTCCCTGTTCCACCACGCATTCACCTCGACGGTGGTGCGGGCGAAATCGACCGCGTTCTCGACGATATTGCCGACGCCGTAGAGGATCGCCGGATTGCGCGAGCCGACCGGCTCGGCCGCGATGGCGACGGCAATGCGCACCTTGATATCGACGCCGAAATCGCGGTGCGGCGCCACCACCTCCTCGATCAGCTCCGACAGCTTCATGCGGTCGAACGGCGCCCCGGTGGAGGAGAGCTGGGTGATCTTGCTCAATATGTCGCGGCAACGCTGCGTTTGTTCGCGCAGGGTCTTCAGGTCGGCGGCAAAGTTCGGCTCCTTCACCGTCTTCTCCAGCTCCCGCGAGATCAGGAAGATCGTCGCGAGCGGCGTGCCGAGCTCGTGCGCCGCGGCTGCAGCCAGGCCGTCGAGCTGGGTCAGATGCTGCTCGCGCGTCAGCACCAGCTCGGTCGCGGCGAGCGCGTCGGCGAGCTTGCGCGCCTCCTCGGTGACCTGGAACGAGTAGAGGCTGGTGACGCCGATCGCGAGCGCGATCGAGAGCCAGACGCCGACGAGATAGATCGGCGGCAGCACCAGCGGATCGTCGGAATCCCAAGGCAGCGGCAGATGGAAGAAGAACAGCACCGAGGCGCAGGCGACAGCCAGCACGCCGAGGCCGAAGGTGAAGCGGGCCGGCAGCGCGGTCGCCGAGATCAGCACGGGCGCGAGGAACAGGAACGAGAACGGGTTCTGGAGCCCGCCGGTGAAGAACAGGAGACCCGCCAGCTCCACGATGTTGAGCGCGAGCAGCCCGGCCGCCTGCATCGGCTCCAGCCGCTGCAGCGGATTGGACACGGTCTGGAGCGCCAGATTAAGCGCCGCCGACAGGGCGATGATGCTGACGCAGGGGACGATCTCGACGTTGAATTCCAGTCCCTGCGCCACGATGAAGATCGCGGCGAGTTGGCCCAGCACCGCGAGCCAGCGCAGCCGCAGGATGGTATCCAGGCGGATATGCCGCTGCGCGGGGCGAAAGTCGGAAGCGGCAAGTTCGGTCATTTCGGCCAATGGGGCGGTGCCTTCTCGATCACAAGCGCGCGGCTCACGGAACCACCGGATTACAAGCCTTGCGCTCTCCGCTGCAATAGCAGAAGAACGCCCAGCATGACCGAGAATGACAAGGCTTCAAGCTGGCCGACTGTCGCGGATCGCAGCCTGTCCGCGGCAATCGCGGTCGATCACCTCGTCAAGGTCTACAAGCAGACCCGCGCCGTCGACGACATCTCCTTTTCGCTTCCGCGCGGCAGCATCACGGGGTTGCTGGGCGGCAACGGCGCCGGCAAGACCACGACCATCGCGACGATCATGGGCCTCGTGCTGCCGACCTCCGGCCGCGTGCAGGTGCTCGGGCATCGCATGCCGGAGGAAAGTGCTTCCGTGTTGGGGCGGATGAATTTCGAGAGCCCCTATGTCGACATGCCGATGCGGCTCACGGTGCGTCAGAACCTCACCGTGTTCGGCAAGCTCTATGCGGTGAAGAACCTCTCCGACCGCATCGCTGAGCTCGGCGATGATCTCGATCTTACCGAGTTCATCGACCGCGCCAACGGCAAGCTCTCCGCGGGACAAAAGACGCGCGTTGCGCTTGCCAAGGCGTTGATCAACCAGCCCGAGCTGCTGTTGCTGGACGAGCCGACCGCCTCGCTCGATCCCGACACCGCCGACTGGGTCCGGGGGCATCTGGAGCGTTATCGCAAGGCGAACAACGCCACCATCCTCCTGGCCTCGCACAACATGCTCGAGGTCGAGCGGCTCTGCGACCGCGTCATCATCATGAAGCGCGGCCGTATCGAGGACGACGATACGCCCGAAGCCATCATGGCGCGTTACAACCGCACCACGCTTGAAGAGGTGTTCCTGGACGTCGCGCGCGGAAGGGTGAATGGCGCGCAGGAGGTCGCACGATGAGTGACTGTATTCGTAGCCCGGATGGAGCGCAGCGAAATCCGGGATTCTCGCGTCTGGCCCCGGATTGCGCTTCGCTCCATCCGGGCTACGGGAGGGCGCCATGACCGAGATTTCCCTCCACCGCGGCATCTCCCTCCACCGCATCGGCGCGATGATCCTGCGCTATTGGTACCTCCTGCTGTCGTCCTGGCCGCGGCTGCTCGAGCTGCTCTACTGGCCGGCGCTGCAAGTCATCACCTGGGGCTTTCTTCAGCTTTATATCGCGCAGAATGCGAACTTCTTCGCGCGTGCCGGCGGCACGCTGATCGGCGCCGTCATCCTCTGGGACATCCTGTTTCGCGGGCAGCTCGGCTTTTCGATCTCGTTCCTAGAAGAGATGTGGGCGCGCAACCTCGGCAATCTCATGATGAGCCCGTTGAAGCCGATCGAATTCCTGCTGTCGCTGATGATCATGAGCCTGATCAGGCTCGCGATCGGCGTCATCCCGATGACGCTGCTCGCGCTGTTCCTGTTTCACTTCAACGTCTATGCGCTCGGCGTGCCTCTGATCGCCTTCTTCTGCAATCTGATCTTCACGAGCTGGTCGGTCGGCATCTTCGTCTCCGGCCTCGTGCTGCGAAACGGCCTCGGCGCCGAGAGCATCGTCTGGACCTTGATGTTCGGCATCATGCCGCTTGCCTGCGTCTACTATCCCGTCAGCGTGCTGCCGGTCTGGTTGCAATATGTCGCCTGGACGCTGCCGCCGACCTACGTGTTCGAAGGGATGCGCGCGCTGCTGATCGAAAACACCTTCAGGACCGATCTGATGCTGAGCGCGTTGGCCATCAACGCGGTGCTGTTGGTTGCATCTTTTGGGGCATTCCTTGCCCTTTTGCGCAGCGCCCGGATGCAGGGCTCGCTGCTGTCAGGCGGCGAATAACGTCACTTTCTCGTGGATTCAGCCCGGTTTGGGCACCTGGGCCACGTAGATGTACGGAACCATGCATTGACGCAATATTACGCATTCGGCAGTATGCTGCGATGCGAAGAGGAATATAGCGATGCCGATTGGTGAGTTTGGCGGCGCGCCGCCCCTGGTGGCCGAAGGCAGTCCGGTTCTGACGACGCCGATGTACTGGATGTATGAGATGGGGCAAGCCTCTCTCAATCCGGCGCGTGCGATCACAGACGCAACCAAGCTGCTGTTTCAAAATCCGCTTAATCCATGGGCGCGCACCGAAGTCGGCAAGTCGGTTGCCGCGGCCTGCGAATTGTTCGAGCGCACCACGCGCCGCTACGGCAAGCCGGAATGGGGCCTCAACGACACCGAGGTCAACGGCATCCGCGTCCCCGTCGAGGTTCGCTCGGTCTGGGAAAAGCCGTTCTGCCGCCTGCTCTACTTCGATCGCAAATTCACCCGCCCGCTGCGCAGCCCGCAGCCGCGCGTGCTGATCGTGGCGCCGATGTCCGGCCATTACGCGACTCTCTTGCGCGGTACGGTCGAGGCGTTCCTGCCGGCGCATGAGGTCTACATCACCGATTGGGCCGATGCCCGCATGGTGCCGCTCAGCGAGGGCCGCTTCGATCTCGACGATTACATCGACTACGTCATCGAGATGCTGCATGTCCTCGGCGGCAACACCCATGTGCTGGCGGTGTGCCAGCCCTCGGTTCCCGTCGTCGCTGCCGTTTCGATCATGGAAGCGCTGCGTGATCCCTTCGTGCCGACCTCGATGACGCTGATGGGCGGCCCGATCGACACCCGTCGCAATCCGACCGCGGTGAACAACCTCGCCCAGGAGCGTGGCATCGACTGGTTCCGCAACCACGTCATCACCAAGGTGCCGTTCCCGCATCCGGGCATGATGCGTGACGTCTATCCGGGATTCCTGCAGCTCAACGGCTTCATCAGCATGAATCTCGACCGGCATATGGACGCCCACAAGCAGCTGTTCGCCAATCTGGTGAAGGGCGACGGCGACCTCGTCGACAAGCATCGCGACTTCTACGACGAATATCTCGCGGTGATGGATCTCTCGGCCGAGTATTACCTGCAGACGGTCGACACCGTGTTCGTGAAGCACTCGCTGCCGAAGGGCGAGATGGCCCATCGTGGAACACGCGTCGATCCCTCCAAGGTCACGCGCGTCGCGTTGATGACGGTCGAAGGCGAGAACGACGACATCTCCGGCATCGGTCAGACCGAAGCAACACACACATTGTGCAGCTCAATTCCCGATCATCGCCGCGTTCATTACGTCCAGAAGGGCGTCGGACATTACGGCGTGTTCAATGGCTCGCGCTTCAAATCGGAAATCGTGCCGCGCATTCATGACTTCATGGTCTCGGCGGCGAATCCGAGCTCATTGCAGGCGCTCGCGGCCGAATAATCGCGTTTTCGGCTTTCCCGCTGCAAATCAACGCCCTGTCGGAGGCTCCGACAGGGGCGAGTTCCCGGCCAGATTCGAGGTATTTGGGTAGCTTTGTAGGAGTGAGTCCAACCTCAGCCCTTGGGGGTGTCGCATGCGTCCAACGGGGGCGAAAAAAGCCGGTTCCAACCCCAGTCTGTAGGGTCTCCCGGACGCCAGACCCCTGTATATTGGGCAAATGATTTGTTTTTGCGCCGAGCGCTTTCCCTGGCGGCGGTTATGGCAGAATCCGGGCGCTCTCCTGCCCCCCGGACTGACAGACATGGCCACTCGCGCACTCCTCTATCGGCGGCCCCACGAGCCGAAGACCCTCCTGATCACCCATGGATCGCAATATTTTGCGATTCGACTGCGTCGGCATCGCCGCGCGCGCCGTTACACGCTCAGAATTCATCCGAGCGATCGCGAAGCCATCCTCACCATGCCGCCGCGCGGCACGCTCGCCGAAGCAAAAGACTTCGCGCAGCGCCACGGCGCGTGGATCGCGGCACGTCTCGGCCGTTTGCCGAAGGCCGCACCGTTCCAACCTGGCACAGTGATACCGCTTCGCGGCGTGTCTCATCGTATCGTTCATCGCGCCGGCACGCGCGGTACGGTGTGGACGGAAGTGCGCGATAGCGGTGAGCGCATTCTCTGCGTTGCCGGCGGCGTCGAGCATGCCGACCGTCGCGTCAGCGATTTCCTCAAGCGCGAGGCGCGCCGCGATCTTCAGCGTGCCGCGGAATCCTATGCCGCCGAGCTCGGCGTCAAGGTCAAGCGGCTCTCGATCCGCGATCAATCGAGCCGCTGGGGCTCCTGCACCTCGGCCGGCTCGTTGTCGTTCTCCTGGCGCCTGATCCTCGCGCCGCCCTACGTGCTCGACTATCTCGCCGCCCACGAGGTCGCCCATCTCGTCGAGATGAACCACTCGGCGCGATTCTGGCGCGTCTGTGGCAAGGTCTGCCCGTCGATGGAGCGCGCCAAGAAGTGGCTCGATACGTACGGTAACGATTTGCACCGGTATGGGGTCGAGGATTAGGGCTCGTTGATGCCTCATGTGACGCTGTCATCGCCCGCGAAAGCGGGCGATCCAGTATTCCAGAGGCGGCTGTTGTCGAATCGAGAAGCCGCGGCGTACTGGATTCCCCGCCTTGGCGGGGAATGACAGCCAGCGCGCGCGTTTGTGCTGCCCGCGCAAGCCGTTGATTTCGTTATCCTCGGCTACTGTGCATGGGGTTGTTTTCGCAGTTTTTGTTTTGAGGTCACCCGGACCTCAAGCAGAACCTAGCGATTCCCGCCGAACAGCCGGTCCATCAGCCAGCCATCGAGCCCCGCCGCTGCTTCCGGTCGCGCATTGGCGCGCGTGGGGGGAGGGCGATAGCCGCCGTTGCTGGCCGGTGCCGGTGCCGGTGCGGGCGCTGCCGCTGTTGGCGGCGACACCTGCGACGTCGCCTGCGCCAGGTTCGACAGACCCCAGCCACCTGGAGAGCTCGGCAAGGCTGCAACCTGCACACCCTCGTGTGCCGTCTTCATGAAGCGCGACCAGACTTCGACCGGCAAGCCGCCGCCGGTCGCCCTCTTGGTCGGCGAGTTGTCGTCATTACCGAGCCACACGCCAGTGACGAGGTTGGCGGTGTAGCCGATGAACCAGGCGTCGCGGTAGTCTTGGCTGGTGCCGGTCTTGCCGGCCGCCGGCCAGCCCGGGATCTCCGCCTTCTTGGCGGTGCCGCTGATCAGCGTTTCCCGCATCATCGCGTTCATCATGCCGACATAGCGCGGGTCGACCACCTGGTTGTGCTCGTCCGCCTGGCGCATGTAGAGCAGCTTGCCACTGAGCGTCCTGATCCGCGTGACGACATGCGGCGTCGCCGTGAAGCCGCCATTGGCGAAGGGCGCATAGGCGCCGACCAGCTCGACCATCGAGACTTCGGAGGTGCCGAGCGCGATCGAGGCGTTGGGCTCGAGCTTCGAGGTGATGCCGAGCCGGTGCGCGGTGCGCACCACGTTCTTCGGCCCGACCTCGAGGCCGAGGCGGATGGCGACCGTGTTGAGCGACATCGCGAGCGCCTGGGTCAACGTCACCGCGCCGAAATATTCGTGCGTATAGTTCTCAGGTCTCCAGCCCTTGACCTCGATCGGCGCGTCCTGCCGGAGGGTGTCGGGCGTCAGCCCCTGCTCGAGCGCGGTCAGGTACACGAACGGCTTGAACGAGGAGCCCGGCTGGCGCCTGGCGGTGACGGCGCGGTTGTACTGGCTCTCGGAATAGTTCCGGCCGCCGACCATGGCGCGAACGGCGCCGTCAGGCGTCATCGCCACCAGCGCGCCCTGGCTGACATTGAATTTCACGCTCTTGGCCGCGAGCTCGTCGATGATGGCGGCTTCCGCCACGCTCTGGAGCTTCGGATCGATCGTGGTCTCGACCTTGATGCTCTCGTCGATCTGGCCGACCAGATCGTCCAGCACCTCGCCGATCCAGTCGGCGACGTAATTGACCGTACCGGCGCCGACCGGCTTCACATTGTAGGAGGGTTTGCCGATCGAGGCCTGCGCCTGCGCCTCGGTGATGAATTTCGCATCCGCCATCGCCGTGAGCACGATTTTCGCGCGCGCTTCTGCGCCTTCGGGGTTGCGGTTCGGCGCGAGCCGCGAGGGCGATTTGACCAGGCCGGCCAGCATCGCGGCCTCCGCGACGGTGACGTTCTTGGCCGACTTGCCGAAATAGCGCTGCGCGGCGGCCTCGACGCCATAGGCGCCGGAGCCGAAATAGACGCGGTTGAGATAGAGCTCCAGGATCTCGTTCTTGGAATGCTTGCGCTCCAGCCAGATCGCGAGCTCGGCTTCCTGCAGCTTGCGCGCCATGGTGCGCTCCTGGGTCAGGAACAGGTTCTTCGCCAATTGCTGCGTCAGCGTCGAGCCGCCCTGCGACACGCCGCGATGAAGCACGTTGGTGACGAGCGCGCGCAGGATGCCTACGGGATCAATGCCGAAATGCGAATAGAAGCGGCGGTCCTCGATGGCGATGAACGCCTTGGGCAGGTATTGCGGCAGTTCTTTCAGCGCGACGTTGGCGCCGGCCATCTCGCCGCGTTGCGCCAGCATGCTGCCGTCGATGCCGACGATCTGGATCGTCGGCGGCCGCTTGGGGATTTCCAGCGACTGGATCGGCGGCAGATGAGCCCCGACATAGATCACGACGCCGATCACGGCGATCGCACCCCATAGGCCCAGCACCGCGCCCCAATAGACCAGGCGGCCAAGGCTCGCGCCGATGCGCGACTTCGATCGCCGCTTGGCACTGCCGCGGCCGGCCGGCGCCTTCCGCTCGCGCGGCGGCTCGTCGCCGGCATCCTCGCTTTTGCGCTTGGCAGATGTTTTCGTTGATTTCTTCGGCTTGTCGTCGCCGCCGGGGATACGGTCGGCCGCGGTCAGGCGCAGATCGGCGAGTGCTGCAGGCAAGCCGAACAACGGCTCCTTCCGCCCACCCTTTTTCTTTCCCAACCCCATACGCAAACGCCCGGTCAGCCCGCCCCGCCGCACGCTAGCGGTCGCTGTTTAAGGCCCGGTTACCCAGAGCTTAACGCGTGATTAGGAGGTGCGGCATTCGATGGCCGCAGTTCCGCTGGTTCGACGGCGGGGCTAGGATCGCCGGCATAAAACAACAGGGAACGCAGATGGGCCACATCGATCCGACCAAGGAGATTTTCGCGCAGTTCCGGGACAACGACCGCCCCGGTCCGATCCACATGCTCAACCTGGTGCGCTTGCGCAAGGAGGCGGCCTATCCGGATGGCCGCAAGGCGAGCGGCGCGGAGGCCTATGCGGCCTATGGCCGCGAGAGCGGCCCGGTGTTCGAACGCCTCGGCGGCCGCATCGTCTGGCAGGGCAAATTCGAGCTGATGCTAATCGGCCCCGAGGCCGAGCGCTGGGACCATTGCTTCATCGCCGAATACCCAAGCGTCGCCGCCTTCGTCGAGATGATCCGCGATCCCGTCTATCGCGAAGCGGTGAAGCACAGGCAGGCCGCGGTGGAGGATTCACGGCTCATTCGGCACGCCGTGCTGCCGGTGGGAAAGAACTTCGGCGAGATACCGGAGTAGAGCCACGTCGTTCCCGGGCGATGCGAAAGCATCGAACTCAGGTGCGCAATTGCGCACCTGAGAATCTCGAGATTCCGGGTCTGGCGCTCGCGCGCCAGCCTGGAATGACCGTGCAGAACTAACCCGCTGGACCCGCATCCTCAATGATCGGGCCGAACAGCTCCCAGCGTTCGCCGTTGAACTTCATCATCTGAAGCTGTTTGTTGACCCGGTAGTCGGTCGGTGAGGTGTTGGCCTTGATGCCGGGAAGCGCGGTGTCGCTGGTCACGTCCTTCAGCGACGCGGCCTGCTTCATCACGTTCTCGCGCGTCAGGTCGTCGCCGCACTGCTTCAGCACATGGACCAGCAGCTGCGCCGTGCTGTAGCCGTAGGTGTTGAAGTTCGAGTCCTTGTCGCCATCCGGATAATACTTGGCCATGAAGTCGAAATACCTCTTAAGGCCGGCATCGTCCTTCCAGGTCGGATCGAGCGGTTCCTTGCCGTAATTGACGCTGATCAGGCCCTTGGCGGCGTCGAGTCCGGCCGGCTTCAGCACCGCGCCGACCGAGGTGGCGTTGATGTCAACGATCTGCACCGGATGCCAGCCCATCTCGGCGATCTTCTTGATCGCCTGCGCCGCCTGCTTCGGCGTGGTGGCGCTGAAGAACAAATCGGCGCCGGCGTCCTTGATCTTAAGGATCTGCGAGTCGACAGTCGGATCGGAGACTTCGTAGGAAGCTTCAGTCACGATCATCTTGGCGGCTTTGTCGCCGAGGCCGGCCTTGATGCCGTTCAGATAGTCCTTGCCGAGGTCGTCGTTCTGATAGAGCACGCCGATCTTGGCGTTCGGATGCTCCTTCAGGATGTACTGTCCGTAGATGCGGCCTTCGACGAAGTAGTTGGGGTTGAAGCCCATCGTCCACGGAAAGTTCTTCGGATCCGTGAACCTCGAGGCTCCGGTCGCCGCGAACAGTTGCGGCACCTTCTTCGAATTGAGATATTTCTGCACGGCTGCGTTCACCGGCGTGCCGATGATCTGGAAGGTCAGCAGGACCTCGTCGCTCTCGACGAGCTTGCGAATCTGCTCCACGGCTTTCGGCGGCGAGTAGGCGTCGTCATACTGGATCAGATTGATCTTGCGGCCGTTGACGCCGCCCTGGTCGTTGATCATCTTGAAATAGGCGGCTTGGGTCTTGCCGATCGACGAATAGGCCGACGCCGGTCCAGAAAACGGCATCGTCTGGCCGACCTTGATCTCGGTATCGCTGGCGCCCGGATCATATTTCTTCTGGGCATTGGCCGCTGAAACCGACAGCGCCAGGGTCAGCGCCGTTGCTGTGGCCAGATGCAGCATTCCATTCCTCATTCGCGTTTCCTCAGTGTTTATTGCCGGTGATCAATCCGGCGCGCTCATGCGCACCTGATGTCACCGCTGAGGGCGATAGTGGATGAGGCGTTGTTGCAACGCAAGGTGGGCGCGGGCCCGCAGTTCGTAGGATACGCAACTTCGCAGCAAGTTCGTCAGGTGGGCCGGCCCGGCGGATGCGCGAAGCGCGCCCGCCGGGCGTAACCCACTTTATGAAATCTCCGAGAGACTAACCCGCCGGACCTGCATCCTCCATGATCGGGCCGAACAGCTCCCAGCGTTCGCCGTTGAACTTCATCATCTGCATCTGCTTGTTGACACGGTAGTCGTTCGGCCCGGTATTGATCTTGATGCCGGGCAGCGCGAAGCTCGGTGTGAAGTCCTTGATGCTGGCGACCTGCTTCATCACGTTCTCACGCGACAGGTCGTCGCCGCACTGTTTCAGAACTTGCGTCAGCAATTCGGCGACCGAATAAGCATAGGTGTTGACGGTGTTGAGCTTGTCGCCTTCGGGGAAATACTTGTCCATGAAGGCGAAGAACGCTTTCACACCCGGATCGTCCTTCCACTGGGGATCGCCGGGCTCCTTGCCGTATTGGGTGGAGATGATGCCCTTGGAGATGTCGAGGCCGGCCGGCTTCAGCGTCGCCGAAATCGGGCTCGCATTGATGTCGAGAATGTGCACCGGCGTCCAGCCGAGCTCGGCGACTTTCTTGATCGCCTGCGCCGCGAACTTGGGTGTTGAGGCATCATAGAAAAGATCGGCGCCCAACGACTTCAGCTTGACCACCTGCGAGTCCACCGTCGGATCGGTGACCTCGTAGGAGACTTCGCCGACGATCATGCTGGCGGCCTTGTCGCCGAGACCGCTCTTGAGGCCGGCGAGATAGTCGCGACCCATGTCGTCGTTCTGATAGAGCACGCCGATCTTGGCGTTCGGATGCTCCTTGAGAATGTACTTGGCGTAGATGCGCCCCTCGGACACGTAGTTCGGATTATAAGCGATGGTCCAGGGATAGTTCTGCGGATCGTTGAAGCGCGCGGCGCCGGTCGAGGCCAGCAGCTGCGGGATCTTCTTGCCGTTGAGATATTTTTGCACGGCGGCGTTCGCGGCGGTGCCGATGATCTGGAAGGTGAACAGCACCTCGTCGCCTTCGACGAGCTTGCGCACCTGCTCGACGGTCTTGGGCGGCGAGTAGGCATCATCATATTGGATCAGATTGATCTTGCGGCCGTTGATGCCGCCCTGATCGTTGATCATCTTGAAGTAGGCGGCCTGGGTCTTGCCGATATTGGCGTAGACGGAATAGGCGCCGGAGAACGGCACGGTTTGGCCGATCTTGATCTCGGTGTCGCTCGCGCCGGTGTCGTACTTCTTTTGGGCGAGGGCTTCACTGACGAAGGCTTGGCTGGCGGAGAACGCGAAGGCGAGCGTCGCCGTGGCAGCTATGAAGGCTCTGCGATTGCTCATGTGGGGTGTTCCTCCTGACGGAATTTCCGACCGACGGTCTTGTCCCGTTGATTGCCAACGGTCGCCATCGCTGTCGGAGATTGTGGAGGAACGGCAGGCGACGCGCAAGGATCGCGGCGCCGCGCTTTAACGTCTCAGGTCAGGAACAAGACCAACAGCGCGAGCGCCGCCGGCAGCGCCTGCACCATCAGGATGCGCGTGCTGACGGTCGCGGCGCCATAAGCGCCGGCCACGATCACGCAGAGCAGGAAGAACGCCTTGATCTGGAACGCGAAGGCCGGATTGCCGTGCACCAGCCCCCAGACCAGGCCTGCGGCCAGGAAGCCGTTATAGAGTCCCTGGTTGGCGGCCAGCACCTTGGTGATCGCTGCCTTCTCCGGCGTGTTGCGGAAAACCTTCAAGCCCTGCGGCTTGTCCCAGAGAAACATTTCCAGGATCAGGAAGTAAGCGTGCAGTGCGGCGACCAGCGCCACCAGGATATTCGCGATCCAGATCAAGTTGAGCTCCCCCAGCGTCAGCTTTCGGGTGGACGTTAGCACGGCAGGCGTGGCAAGTGCGATGGCGTGTTTCGATGCCATGGTGCCGCAATGCCCGCGCGACCGACCAGACCACCTGTAAGCTTCGGCCTCGATCGGCTGGCGACGCCGATCGGGATTGCGCTGCTGGTCACCGACGCCGCGGGCGCCTTGCGCGCGCTCGACTGGGAGGACTACGAGCACCGCATGCGCGAGCTCTTGCGGCTGCATTACGGTGTGGTGGAGTTGAATGACCAGCCCGCGCCCGCAGCCATGCGGACTGCGCTGTCGGGCTATTTCGACGGCGATCTCGGCCAGCTCTCAGGCATCGCCTGGCGCATCGCCGGCACGCCGTTCCAGCAGAAGGTCTGGAATGCGTTGGCGCAAATCCCTGCCGGCACCACGATGAGCTACGGCGCGCTCGCCGCAAGGATCGACACGCCCAGGGCTATTCGCGCCGTCGGCCATGCCAACGGCTCCAACCCGATCAGCGTGGTGCTGCCGTGCCACCGCCTGATCGGCGCCGATGGTTCTCTGGTGAAGTATGGCGGCGGCCTCGCGCGCAAGCGCTGGCTGCTGCGGCATGAAGGCGTGGCGGTTTAGGTCTCCCCGCTCACGCCGCCGGCTGAACCGCCTTGTCGCCGGCCATCACGTGGGTCAGCGCGCTCTTGATCGCGGCCTGGCGTGTCGGCGCGCTGATCTGCGCGCCCAGGAGGTCGGTGACATAGAACACGTCGCGGGCGCGCTCGCCGAAGGTCGCGACATGGGCCGAGGCGATGTTGAGGTTGAGCTTCGAGATCGCAGTGGTCAGCTCGTAGAGCAGGCCGGGACGGTCGAGGCCGGACATTTCGATCACTGTGTAGCGGTCGGACCATTGGTTGTTGATGGTCACTTCCGGCTCGATCACGAACGGCCGCGCCTTGCCGCGCACGGTGCGCCGCGCCACCACTTCGGGCAGACGCAGCTTGCCTTCCAGAACGTCCTCGATCATCTCGCCGATGCGCGTGGCGCGCCGTCCCTCGTCCTCGTCGCGGTCGTATTCCCTGGAAATCGAGATCGTGTCGAGCGCGCGACCGTCGGTCGTGGTGTAAATCTGGGCATCGACGATGTTGGCGCCGGCCGAGGCACAGGCGCCCGCGATGATCGACAGCAGCCAGGGATGGTCGGCCGCGAAGATGGTCAGCTCGGTGACGCCGCGTACCTCGTCGAAGCCGACATTGATCGCGAGCTTGTGGCCTGCCTGCTCGCTGGAGCGGACAAAGCGGGCGTGCCGGATTTTTCGCGGCAGCTCGACCTTGAGCCAATAGGCCGGATAATGCCGGCCGATATAGGCATCGAGTTCGTCCGCGGGCCATTCGGCGAAGGCGTTGCGGAATTCGCCGTAGGCGGCCGTGAGGCGCTTGCCGCGGTCGACCTCCGAGAAGCCGCCCGTCAGCACCGGCTCGGTCTCGTAGTAGAGGGAGCGCAAAAGCTGCGCCTTCCAGCCGTTCCACACGCCCGGGCCGACGCCGCGGATATCGGCGGTGGTCAGGATCGTGAGCAGCTTCATCTGCTCGACCGACTGCACCACGGCCGCGAAATTCTCGATGGTCTTGCGGTCGGAGAGATCGCGCGACTGCGCGACGGTGGACATCGTCAGATGCTCCTCGATCAGCCAGGCCACGAGCTCGGTGTCGGCCGGGCTGAAGCCGAGCCGCGGGCAAAGCCGTCGCGCCACCTTGGCGCCGGCGACCGAGTGGTCCTCGGGCCGGCCCTTGGCGACGTCGTGCAGCAGCGTCGCGATGTAGATCACGGAGCGATGCTCGGGCCGGATCTTGCGCATGAGGTCGCTGGCCACCGCGAATTCTTCGATGCCGCCGCGCTCGATGTCCTGGAGGAAGCCGACGCAGCGGATCAAATGCTCGTCGACGGTGTAGTGATGATACATGTTGAACTGCATCATCGAGACGATCTTGCCGAAGGCGCGGATGAAATGGCCGAGCACGCCGGTCTCGTTCATCCGCCGCAGCACGATTTCCGCGTTGTCGGACGTCAGGATCTCCATGAACAGCCGGTTGGCCTCGGGATTCTCGCGCATCTGCGCGTTGATCAGGCCGAGCGAGCGCGTCACGTCGCGCATCGCGTCCGGGTGGAAGGCGAGATTGTTCTTCTGCGCCAGGCGGAAGATGCGGATCAAATTGACCGGATCGTGCTTGAACACGTCGGGTGCCGCGACGTTGATGCGGTTGTTGTCGACGATGAAGTCGTCGCTGTCGGGCACCCTCCGCTTCACCGCAGTGGGGCGCAGCCGCGCCATCATCCGGCTCAGCACCGGCGCGGGCTTGGCCTGCTGGTCCTCGAGCTTGGCGCAGAGGATGGCGGTGAGATTGCCGACTTCCTTGGCGACCAGGAAGTAGTGCTTCATGAACCGTTCGACGTCCTGCATGCCGGGATGCGAGGTGTAGCCGAGCCGGACCGCGATCTCGCGCTGGAGGTCGAAGGAGAGGCGTTCTTCGGCGCGGCCGGAGTAGAAATGCAGGTTGCAGCGTACGGACCAGAGGAAATCGGCGCAGCGGCGGAAGGTGCGGTATTCCTGCGCGTCGAACACGCCGCGGTCGACCAGCTCGTCGGTGTCGCTCACGCGGTAGACGTACTTCGCGATCCAGAACAGCGTGTGCAGGTCGCGGAGCGCGCCCTTGCCGTCCTTGACGTTGGGTTCGACCAGATAACGCGACTGGCCGCCGCGGCGATGCCGCTCCTCACGCTCGGCGAGTTTCGCGGTGACGAACTCGGACGCAGTGCCTTGCACGACCTCCTTGTCGAAACGGGCGACCAGCTCGTCATAGAGCGGCCGGTCGCCGGTGAGGAAGCGCGTCTCCAGGATTGCGGTGCGGATGGTCATGTCGCCGCGCGCCTGCCGGATCGACTCGTCGACCGAGCGCGTGGCGTGACCGACCTTCAGCCCCATGTCCCAAAGACAATAGAGGATGGCCTCGGCGACCTGCTCGCCCCAGGCGGTCTGCTTGTAGGGCAGGATGAAAAGCAGATCGATGTCGGACTCGGGAGCCATCAGGCCGCGGCCATAGCCGCCGGTCGCCACCACGGCCATGCGCTCGGCGCCGCTCGGGATCGGCGAGCGGTAGAGATGGCGGGTGGCGGCCGAATACAGGATGCGGATGATCTCGTCCTGCACGTGGCACAGACGCTCGGCGCAGCGCCGGCCGTGACGGTCCTTCAGCAGGATCGTCTGTGCCGCGGCGCGCGACGCAATCAGCTCGGCCTTGAGCAGTTGCGCCATGGCCGTGCGGAACGCGTCCTCGCGTCCCTGGTGCTTCTCGGCAAGCGCATCGACCGCGGCGGTGATCCGCGCGGTGTCGAAGCGATCGTCCACCTCAGCCTTTTGCTCAGTCGCGACGCTGTCCATGTCTCACCGGATATAAGAGGCGGCAGGCGCTGTCACCCGCCATTCTCTCGCAATAGTCGTTCCATGCTGGAAAGGTGCGGCTTTGGGCAAAGCTGTTCTCAGCCGACGTGCTTTCAAGGGGCGGATTTTCTCGTTGACCTCTAGATATAACTCATTGAAAAACAATGAAGTTTTTGAGGAGGCTGGGCATGACTACGATTACACGGCGCATACTGCTGGCGGGAGCGGTCGCTCTCGCAATGTCCCCCGCGGCGCGGGCGGCGGATCCGCTCAAGGAAATCCGTATCGACTGGGCGACCTATAATCCGGTGTCGATGGTCCTGAAGCAGAAGGGGCTCCTGGTGAAGGAGTTCGCCAAGGATGGCATCACCGTCACCTGGGTGCAGTCGGCCGGCTCCAACAAGGCGCTCGAATTCCTCAATGCGGGCTCGATCGACTTCGGCTCGACCGCGGGCTCGGCGGCCCTGGTCGCGCGCATCAACGGCAACCCGATCAAGTCGGTCTACGTCTATTCGCGTCCCGAATGGACGGCGTTGGTGACATCAAAGGATTCCAAGATCGCGGATGTCGCCGACCTCAAGGGCAAGCGCGTCGCGGTGACGCGCGGCACCGACCCGCACATCTTCCTGGTGCGCGCGCTGCTTGGCGCAGGTCTCACCGAAAAGGACATCACCCCGGTGCTGCTCCAGCACGCCGACGGCAAGACCGCACTGATCCGCGGCGACGTCGATGCGTGGGCCGGGCTCGATCCGATGATGGCGCAGGCCGAGGTCGAGGATGGCGCAAAACTGTTCTACCGCAAGGCCGACGCCAACACCTGGGGCATCCTCAATGTGCGCGAGCAGTTCTTGAAAGACTATCCGGACGCCGCCCGCCGCGTGCTCGCGGTGTACGAAGAGGCCCGCAAATATTCGCTGACGAATTACGACGAGCTCAAGAAGACCTTCATCGCCGTGACCAAGCTGCCGGAGCCTGTCGTCGACAAGCAGCTCAAGGAGCGCACCGAGCTGACCCACAGCCGCATCGGCGCGCCCCAGCGCGAATCGATCCTCGCCGCGGGGCTCGCCCTGCAACAGGCCGGCGTCGTCGATGCCAAGGTCGACGTGAAGGCGACGCTCGACGCCCTGATCGACGACCAGGTCCCGCTGCCGACGAATTGAGGTTCGCCTTGTAGCCCGAAAGGAGCGCAGCGAAATCCGGGGCGGTCCATCCTGGGGCACGATTCCCGGATTGCGCTTCGCTCCATCCGGGCTACTCAGGTAGAGGAAGGCCCGGCAAGAGTAGTGTTGCAATCCCTAACCAGACGCGCTTCCTACCGGCCATGATCTCCGACGCGCCAGTCCTGCAACAAACCTCGGAACCGGCCGAGGGCGCCGCGGCGCCGTCTCGGCTCAACCGCTACGCGCGTCCATTGCTGGGAATATTGCTGCCGCTCACCCTCGCGCTCGGTTGGGAGTTCCTGGTCTGGCGCGGCTGGTCCAACGGCCGGCTGGTGCCGCCGCCCTCGCGCGTGTTCGCCACCATTATTGATCTTGCCCGCTCCGGCGAATTGGTCCGTCACATCGCCGCGACACTGGGGCGCGTCGGTCTCGGCTTTGGGTTCGGCGTGGTCGCGGGCACCTTGCTCGGCGCCATATCCGGTTATTGGTCGCTGGCGCGGCGGCTGGTCGATCCGACCGTGCAGGCGCTGCGCGCAATTCCGTCGCTGGCCTGGGTGCCGCTGTTCATCCTCTGGCTCGGCATCTTCGAGACCTCGAAGATCGCGCTGATCGCGGTCGGGGTGTTCTTCCCGGTCTATCTCGGCGTGATGGGCGCGATCCTCATCGTCGATCGCAAGATCGTCGAGGTCGGTCGCACCTTTCGTCTCTCCGGACCTGCCATGATCCGCCGTATTCTGCTGCCCGCGGTGCTGCCGGCCTATGTCGTGTCCTTGCGCGTCGGTCTTGGTCTGGGCTGGATGTTCGTGGTGGCGGCCGAGCTGATCGGCGCGTCCGAAGGCCTCGGCTATCTCCTGCTCGACGGCCAGCAGCTCGGCAAGCCCGCGCAGATCCTCGCCGCCATCGTGATCTTCGCGATCCTCGGCAAGCTCACGGATTGGCTGATTGAGATCGCGGCCGCGCCCTTCCTGCGCTGGCAGGACGCCTTCGGGCGTGCGACGGGAGCATAAGGCGATGCTGGCGCTCGACCGGGTCAGCAAGACCTATCCCAACGGCGTGCAGGCGCTGGCGCGCTTTTCCGCCGAGATCAGGCAAGGCGAGATCGTCGCCATCATTGGCGGCTCGGGCTGCGGCAAGTCCACGCTGCTGCGCGCCATCGCGGGCCTCGACCGCGCAAGCTCGGGCACGGTGACGCTCGACAACGAGGCGATCGCCGCGCCCCATGCCAAGATCGGCATCATCTTCCAGGAGCCGCGGCTGCTGCCCTGGCTCAGCGTCGCCGACAATATCGGCTTTGGTCTGGCCGATGGGCCCGCGACCGAGCGGCGTGAAAAGGTGGCGCGTGCGCTCGAGCGTGTCGGGCTCGCCGAGAAAGCGCAGGCCTGGCCGCGCGAGCTCTCGGGCGGGCAGGCACAGCGCGTCGCGATTGCCCGCGCACTGGTGCCGCAGCCCGAGGTGCTCTTGCTCGACGAGCCGTTCTCGGCGCTCGATGCCTTCACCCGCAGGGACCTCCAGGATCATCTGCTCGATCTCTGGGCCGACACGCGGCCGACGCTCGTCCTCGTGACGCATGACGTCGACGAGGCCGTGGTGCTGGCCGACCGCGTGCTGGTGATGCGGCCGCGGCCGGGCCGGCTGTTCGACCAGATCGAGATCAATCTCGGCCGGCCACGCGACCGCAATTCGCCGCTGTTCGAGAATTTCAAGCGAAGTGTGCTGACGTCACTCGACCGTTCGCTCGATCGCGGCGTGCCCGACCGTGACGCAACCCAGGGTCCCGGTCAGGCCATGTGGTGGTGACAATTTCTCTCCGAGCCGGTACATCGCAAGCCGGTACTTCGCAGAGACGATTTTCCCGGGAGAGACAAAATGGACGCCGCAGCACTGCGCCAGATGCAGGCCCCGATCAAGGAGCGCTACAAGACCGACCCCAAGACCGCGATGATCACGCTGAAGGCCAAGGGCTCGACCGACAGCGAAGGCATCGCCTGCAAGGTCGAGACCGGCCGCGCCATCGCAATGGCCGGCCTGCATCCCGCGACCGGCGGCTCCGGCCTCGAGCTCTGCTCCGGCGACATGTTGCTCGAGGCGCTGGTCGCCTGCGCCGGCGTCACGCTGAAATCGGTCGCGACCGCGATCGAGGTGCCCTTGAAGACCGGCAACGTCTATGCCGAGGGCGATCTCGATTTCCGCGGCACGCTCGGCGTCGACAAGGAGACCCCGGTCGGCTTCGCCGAGATCCGACTGCGCTTCGACGTCGACACCGATGCGCCGCAGGACAAGCTCGACCTGCTGCTCAAGCTCACCGAGCGCTATTGCGTGGTCTATCAGACCATCAAGAACGGCCCGAAGGTCTCGGTCTCGATGCAGCGGATGTGAGGCGAGGAGCGCAGCCTGACAATCGGTGTCGTCCTGGCCTTGTGCGCAACTGCGCACTGGAGCCAGGACCCATTACCCCAGATGCTGATTGCCTTGCGGCACTGACAACGACGATCGTCCAACACAGCGAAGCCTGTGGTTAGGGTCCTGGATCTGCGCTTCGCTTGTCCAGGACGACGAAGAAAAAATGTCCCCCGAGCTCCACTTCATCCTCATCCTCGTTCTGCGCATGATGGTCGCGGCGGCGTTCGTCGTGACGGCGTCGATCATTACCGAGCGCTCAGGGCCGGTGATCGGCGCGCTGGTCGCGACCTTGCCGGTTTCGGCCGGACCATCCTACGTCTTCCTCGCGCTCGATCACGATGCCGCCTTCATCGCCCAGGGCGCACTGTCGAGCTTGCCGGTCAATGCAGCGACGATCTTCATGTGCGTTACCTATGTGGTGCTGGCACAGCGGCGCAGCCTTCTGGTGAGTTGCGGAAGCGCGGTCGCGGTCTGGATCGTGTTCGCCTCGATCATCAAGCAGTTCGACTGGCCGCTCACCGCCGGGCTCGCCGCCAATCTGATCGCGTTCGGCATCTGCATTCCGCTGCTCGCGGGCTATCGCCACGTGAAGATGCCACTGGTGACGCGGCGCTGGTATGATGTGCCGATGCGGGCTGCGCTGGTCGCGACTCTCGTCGCGATCGTCGTCTCGACCTCGGGCTGGGTCGGCCCCCGGATCAGCGGCATCATCGCGCTCTATCCGGTGGTGTTCTCCAGCATCATGGTAATCCTGCATCCGCGCATCGGCGGTCCGCCGACCGCCGCGGTGCTGGCCAATTCGGCCTGGGGCCTGCTCGGATTCGGAATGGCGATCGCCGTGTTGCACGTTGCGGTCGTGAAATTTGGACTGGTGATAGGTCTTTCTCTGGCGCTTGCAACCTGTGTGGTGTGGAACCTGGCGCTGTGGTGGAATGGACGCAGAAGGCTGCGCATTGAAGCGTAAGTATTTCGTACAGAAAGTTTGCGGTGCTCAGTCGCGTAGTTCTGCGGCGTTTGGCTGCGCGCTTCCGGTAGCGTCGTTAATTTAATCTTTGCTCCTTGCCCGTAAATCTACTCGAGAGCTGTCGAGACGCCCATGTCGGGATGCTGGGGCGATAGTTCCACCAGTACATTCGAGTGACCAAAGAGCCCGAAATTTCGGGGCAATGCCGCGCGCCACGCAAAACGATTTCTCAACGAGGAGACATTTGGATGTTTAGCCGCAAGTCCCGTAGTGATGCACAGTCTCGGCTAGACGCCATCGGCCGCTCGCAGGCCATGATCGAATTCAATCTTGACGGGACGATCATCGCGGCAAACAAGAATTTTCTCGACGCCCTCGGCTATCGGCTCGATGAAATCCAGGGCAAGCATCATTCCATGTTCGTTCCGGCCGACCAGTGCGACA
>NZ_PYFX01000049.1 GCF_003020115.1 Bradyrhizobium sp. MOS002 | reverse complement strand
GAACTCTCGACTGAACTTCCGTCTCTGCATGACCCACCTCTGGCTCGATAAAACACCCAATCTCGGTGTCCATCAAACCGGCAGCAGCTCATAGCGGTGACCTATCGGCCGGACACCTGGGAAACTTCCCAGGGTCCCCAAGGCGTACAATGGCGGTTGCGCTCCAGGGAGAAAGACGGCTCAAGGGGCGGGAGCTTAGAGCTTCAGCGCGACACTCGAAGACGGAGTCACGGTTGCGCTGCTTTTTAAAGCGAGACAGGCGCCAGATGCGGCGCCGTAGAACTACTGTGCCAAAATTATCATTGCTGCAGTGCACCCAAGATGCTTGCTGTTGAGGCATTGAAAGCTTCATAAGACTTCGAGATCAATTGGATCGGAGATGTCTCCGGAACTGATCGACGAAGGACAATTTGTGATGACCGATTATTCCAGCATTCAGCAGCATCTTACTGCTATCACAACCGCCCAGACCGATTTCGCGAAGTCGTCGTTCGAGGCCAGCAAGGCCTATTTCGAGAAGCTTGCAGCCGTGAAGTCGCCCGACAAGTTCACGGAATTGACAGCCGAATACGCCAAATCCGCACAAGAAATGTTCTTCGCCGAAGCGACCAAGATCGGCGAGCTTTACAGGACCTTTGCGCAGGAAGCCTTCAAGCCGATCACTTCAAGCTTTCTACCCAAGTGACCGCATAAAGCGTCTCTTACCAGCCTCGCCGATCTGTCTTGAACGTGGTTATTTCCAAAAAGCACAATGCCGCCTAGCCGAATATCTTTGGGAGGCGGCATTGTGTGTCAAAGCTGGCCCTCAGGCCTTGCTTGGTTCTGTCTCCTTGGTTGGAACAGCAGCCTCGATGCGCGAGGCCGACAGCTCGAACATCGAAACCATATGGCAGGCCCCACGAAGCGATCCTGAAACAGACCGGCCCTACCCTTCATCAGGTGGATAAGGGACCTCACGTCATGTGGACAATCATCAACGCACTCTATGAAGAGTACTGCCAGGCTCGGCTTGACGAGATGCTGCGGATCGAAACTGCGAAATAGGCGTGAACTTCCGCGCCGGGATGGGCTGAGCGCGAGTTTGGCTCAGCCGCGATAGAGCAATTTGGAGGGTAACATGGCGGCATTGGCTACCCGTATTTCTCCCAAGGCGTCGGTCGAGGCGATTGCCGACTTCGAGACGTTCGTGTCCGTATCGCTATTCTGCTTTGCCGGCTTGCTCATGTCGGTCAGCATTATTGTTGCCGACAAGTACATGCCGGGCGAGTGGTTCTGACCCCATTGTCCTGACGAAGGCGGAGCCCGATGCTGCGTACCATCGTAGTTGCCGCATTCTTATTGATGTCGGCTTGCTATGTTGCTGCCGCTCAGCAGACTACCGCCGACCAGTATGCCGACCTGCAGAAGAATTTTGCCGAGGCATACAATCGCAAAGACGTCGATGCCATGGCTGCAGCTTTTACCGACAACGCCATTAGGGTGACGCCAAGTGGTATGTTCGTAGGCCGAGAAGCGATTCGGCGTAATCTGCAGGATGTCGTCAACTTGGACCTGCACGACTACTCTGTAGAGCGCAACGTGTCGCGGTCTTTCGGCAATTTCGTGTTCAATGCTGGCGAGTGGCAGGCCAAGATCGGCGACCAACCGCTACACGGCTACTATACCGCAATCGTGGTCCGAGACGGCAGCGTGGCGAAGATCATGGAAGAGACCGTGACCGTGGCTGCTCCTGGGCAGTGATGAAGCTTTAGTATGAGGCGACTATCGGCCTGCTGCGCTGGGGGGGCATTGTTTTTGTTGCTGTACTTAGCGTGCGGCTCTGTTCACCCCGAACGCCGGGTCGCGCTCCTGATCGACAACTCCGCCTCTAAAAGCGTTCCCCCGCTCGCGAACCCGGTGAACGACGCTGAGGCATGTTACATAGGCCGGCGATTTCTGTCATTCCGCACGTCGGCTAGCAACCTCCTCGCGCGCAGATGCAGGCAGCGCCCTCTGAGACCAGTCGCCGTCGCGCCGCACGGGGCATCCCGTTTGTGACTATTAAGCAGCCTGGCTTCGACCGCCGTCGATGACCGTGAACAGCGCGCGCCGATCAACTGGTGAGCTACTCGGCTGATCAGGTTTTCCAGCGGACCCTATAGGTGGCGGACACTTTTCCAGCAAGGTTTCCGACGTTGCCGCCTCTGCTTCTACATCAGCCACGGGAGTTTTTACCTTCTGTTCCATAAGTTCGAGTGCGGCTGCGCCCTTTGCCGTCAATCGCCAACCGAACGAATATCTTTGCACAAAGCCTAAGGAGAAGACGTCCAACGACGGGAGCGTAGCACCCAGCCGCTTGCTGTAGCTTGCCCAATCAGTGCCGCTCGTTGCCAAAAATGCGAGGTCGCGTTTGATATCCGTAAGCGTCGCCAGCCCATTGGGGTAGCTAGCAAGTAACTTCAAAATGGACACCTGGAAATTCACGACCTGCCACCCACCCGGCTATGCGGGCTATTTTGTCAGTGGTTCGTGGCACAATGCAATAAATTTGAATGGACAATGCGGCTTACTGATCCAGCAGAACTCCGTTGGGCGCGGCATGAGCGATGCCGGATGAGAAGGAAGTCCACGATAGCCTGGCACGAACGTGCGCTGTATTCTGGAGGGTGACGAGTGGCGCCCCCCGATTGCACGCACCGGAGGGGTACTCGAAGCCGCGCAACGTCAGGTCATTAATGGTGACTGGTTCTCGGTCCAGCGCCGTGTTACTCGTTCAATGGACGCAGCCGTGGAGAGCCGCGCAGCAGCGAACGTTGGTGGTCGATATATTCCCGCACCACCTGCCGAACTTCTGCCATTCCCACGGACCGGGCCTCGCGCCGGGCCTTTGTCTCGACTCGCGCGCCAGCGTAGATGCGCCGGTACGCCTGGAGAGAAGAAGCCCGTATTGACCGGCGGAGCTCGTAGACGGCCATCGCCGCTTCCTCTGAAAGCGCCCGCGCCTGCTCTCGTGCGGCACGGGCCTCGTCGACAAGCCGTCGACGATCAGCATCAGCCCGCAATGTCGCGATTGGCCGCTATGATCCACAAGCGGTCCTGGACCGCTGCTCCCGATTGTCCGCTGAGGGCCAACAAAAGACATTCGCAAAGTCACCGACGGCTTGGCAGCATTCGTTGCATGACGCCGTCGCGGTAAATAAAAATGTGAGCGAAGGCTGCGGCCACATGAATGCCGATTGCGATCAGCAACGCCCACTCCACTAATTGATGCCAGCCGTCGATCTGATGGATCGCGGTCGTGTTTTTTTCCGTCAGCATCGGCAGCGGGATAAGATCGAAATAATAGACTGACCAACCTCGGAACGATGCGAATAGCCAGCCTGTGATGGTTGCAGCGAGAACCAAGATATACAGCAGCCAGTGCACCGCCTCTGAGGAAACTCGCTGCCATGGCGGTAGTGAACTCTCCGGCGCCACCGGGTGGGTGACACGCCAGACAAGCCGCAACAAAATCACCGCGAGAATCGTCAGACCAAAGGAGATATGGAGCGTCATGGCCCTGCCCGGCGGACCCGCATGAACGTCTGGCATAAGCCAACCAATTGAGAACTGAACGGCCAGAAGGGCCACGACGAGCCAATGGAGCACTTTAGCCGGGGTACCGTAATGCAGCCGATCAGTCATAAGGTCCTATCTCAATGTTTTGCAGGGCGCGCTGCGTCGTGTCGTCCAGCACGTATGCCGATCCCGCGCCCGGCTCGCCACTATCGCCATCTCTGCGTTCCGCAATGTATATGCTTGCGAGCGCGCTTCATGATCGACACTTGCATCCAACGGCGCCGGGAACATTCGGCAATCCGTGGCGTTGCGGCTTGCCGGCCTCGCGTCCGGCGCCATGAACTGGAGAAGCAACCATGGACAAGAAGATCGCTGGCTTACTAGGAGCGGTGGCGTCGCTTGGCACCTTTACCGCTGCCGAGGCCGGTCCTGCACCCGCTCCGGCGGATGTTTTGCGGGCCAACTCATATGCCGACCTGCTGGAACCTATCCCGAACGCCGTCGCGCTGCTGCAAGCCGTTGACGAAGACACACCAGATCCAGCGGCGGGGAACGTCCAGCTTGCCCAATTCTATCATCACCATCATCACCATCATCACCATAGCTTCTATCGGCACCACCACAGCTACTATCCGCGCGTCGTAGTCGTGCCCCGGTATCGCCGATACCACCACCACCACCACCACCACCACCACAGTTTCTATCGCCGCGACTATTGAACTACGCGCTCTAAGTGATGAAAACAGGACCGGGAGGTCCTGTTTTTTTATCCTATTCTCGCCGGGCCTTTTCCTTCGCGGCGCGGTGCAAATGGCGGTAAGTGCCGTCAAACACAGTATTGGTATCGGACGTCCACTCGGTCCCGGCCGCCAGGTTCGGCCGGTTGGCATAGATGCGCCGCGATTGCAGTTCGCGCTCGGCGCATTCCACCTCACCCATCGGTTCGAGATCGAAATTGGCTTCCTCCGGAATCACGATCATCTGAGCGAATGATTCGTTCGGCCTGAAAATGTGCGTCCGCCCCTCCGCAGGCGCCTTGAAGACGCAAAAGAAAAGCATCGGCCACCAGTTCCGGATGAGAGCCGGTACCGCGACCGGCACGGTATCGGTCCGGTCGGTATAGAACCGCGGATGCGGTTCGGTGCGAACCGCCATGCCTTTCTCGACCTTGAGGTCGAGCAGGACTTGATAGGTGTAGAAAGCATCGCCGAAATTCCGAAAGGGCGGCCACTCGGCCCCTCCGTTCGGCGGCTCACCCCAATCGGCATCGAAGTTCAGATGGCCGTCTTTGGTGCTGACATGGAGCTCGAAGTCGTAGGGGTAGAATAACTCGATCCCGTACTGTGCGCCCTCCGAAAACGGCACACAATGCCATACCTGCTCGCGCGAGCCGTCTGCGCGCGGGTCGCGCTTGCCTGCCCAACCGGGAATCTCAAGTTTCGTCCGGCGTGGCGCCAAACGCGGATTATTCAGGCGATACTTGACCTTACTCATCATATCCCCCCTGGGATTAGGAACTGCGGAACTCAAACCTGCAAGCAGTGTCGTGGTTCCATTCAGGGGAGGGTTCGTCTCACATTCGGAGGTACGATGCGGGCAGCCAGCAGACAACATTTCAAGCTCGATCACCTCATCGGCGAGGCATAACCTGCTGCAAAAATGATTGCATTGCTGGCAACTTGCGAATCGCATTAGGCGCCGTCTGCTTAGGGTCAGGTACCAACCTTGCGTGTCCTTACAGCCTGACTCAAAAAGCGTAGACGTCTTCAAGGTCTGGCCAAGCGGCGAGTTAAGAGCCTCAGATGGGCAGCGAGTAGCCAGGCGAGCTCG
>NZ_PYFX01000048.1 GCF_003020115.1 Bradyrhizobium sp. MOS002 | reverse complement strand
TCACTCGACGATCGGTTACCTCAGCCCTGTTGAGTTCGAGCGCAAGGTGGGATTAGCTTAACCCGCTGTCCATCAAACCGGCAGCAGCTCACTAAACAACTTCTGGAGCGTGGGGGGAGTAGAAGAGCGAGAATGGAAGAACTTATTGCTCAACTTGAGAAGTTTCGAGCGGAGGCAGGTTATTGTGCTCGCTTGGCGAGACCTGTACCCGATAGGCAGACGCGAGCGTTGTTCGAACGGCTCGCAGAACGGGTACAAGAGATGGTTCAGGAAATCGAGACGACGATCGCCGCGCGAACGAAGCCGAGTGGTCGCTGGCAATGATCGTCCGGTGACGAACTCCACAGGCTGGCGAGTGCGGCGTCCACATGATTTGCGAGTGGCTTCGCGCGCTTAGGCGGAGACCGCCCTTCTAAATATCATGCCGCGCTCAGTGCAGCGTCACCTGAGCGGGCGCACTCGGAAGACGCAACCGAGCATGACATGCGTCGATCTCCGGCTGACGGGGCGAGGGGAGCTCATCGACCTTATCCAGCGCTTGGATCAATTCCGATAACCAAGCCGCGCTGGTCGCGGGGGTGCTTGGGTGTAACGCTCCATGGCTCTTCATGCCGGGAAGAGAGGCTGAAATGACGCCACCGTAAATCGCGTCCAGAAGCACGTTCAACATGACCGCCATCCCCTTATTGATTGGCAACCACGCTAAGCACGGATTGTTTCAGAGATACTTCACGGTGCTCACGGAATGGCTTCGCGGCTGTTTACCTGTGCGCACGGGTATATTGGCCATTTGTTGAACGCGGCGGCGGGAGAGGGTGCTAAGTGGTCGATATGAGCGCTCCCTAGCGCGGTCGCTGCAATTGCGGCGGTTGAGATTTCAAACACTTACGTGGACTCCGCGGCATGGGGCTGGACGTTGCTTGAGACGAAATGGCAATGGTCAGTGCTCGCTCCTGATCCTGGGTGGAGGCGAATAGCCAGCCTGATTGGATGTGCCGATTTCCGATAGGCCTCGGTACTCCACCGGACATGCGCAGCCGTCTAGATGGAACTACCCTGCCTGCTTTTGGGACCATTTCAGATGACGCGCAGCAAGGAGCGGGGCAGCCCACCGATCCTCATTTGCAGCAAATGCAGGCGGCGAATGGATTACCTCGCGACGCTGCCAGCGATTGTGAACCTACCCGCAATGTATGCTTACAGATGCCTCCCGTGCCTGAGAGTCGACACGATCGTTCTGGGGTAGGCGATGACGCTTATCCACACCCACGATGGGCGGTGGCTCGCAGCCTCCCGATGCCCCTATCAATCGACAATTTGCAGCCCGTAATGAACCGCGTTTCAGTGGGGCATGCCTCGCCACGCGCGCCATAACGCCACCCCTGTCGGTCGTCGCCCGGATAAGATCACCTTCGGCGAGCTGCGAGAGATGGGCGTTCGAGGCGTCGTGGTCTGGTGCGCCAACTACCGTTGCAGCCATTGGGTCGCGATCAGCGCGGACCCGTGGCCGGACCAGACGCCGCTCTCCGACATCGAGGAGCGCTTTGTCTGCACGGCCTGCGGCGGGCGCGGCGCCGACGTTCGGCCCAACTGGAGCACCAAAGGTCGTCCTCGTGCCACGGCGGGTCGCTGAGCCAAGGCGGGCGGGGCGGCCCTCGACGGTCCGAGCCCCGATCGCAAATCGGGTGTGTCGAAAACCCAAGATCGAGTTTATGGTGCCGAAATCACCGCTCGGTCCAAGGCCTATATCGGTGACTGAGAGTGCTTCACGCTCCCGCCCTCTACCGAGAGGATGCCATGTGTGAGCGCTGCCTTCACTGCGACGATCAAATCACCCGCTACCGCCGCTTGGCATCCCGCATCAACGACCGGATGGCGCAAGCATAGCCGAGCTGATTGAAACCGCGCTCGCCAAAAAGGCAGCATTTCATCCCGAGCCGGAGCGGACGTAGCGCGGCATTGATTGCCGGCACCCGAGGATTGTGTGGTAATCGGCCAATCCTACTAGCGGAATGAGTGTTTGATCTCACGCAGGAGCCTCAGCGCCGCGTCAGTATATTGCCCATAGGACCACTGCTGGTCCGCAAGACAGGTCGCCGCCAGTACGAGAGCAGCTATAGCGACGGCCTTGATCATGGGCTCTTCCGCCTTTGCGTCACGCGCGCGTCGACCAAGACCTCGGCGACAGCATCGCGCGGGCGGTCGTCCTGAACAATGCAGATCAACCAGCCGATCGGGGTGGTGGCCGCGTTACGCGCGCGCGTCAGGTGTTCCGCCAGCACTATCATGGCGAGGTCGTAGCTCAGCTCGATCTGCTCGGCGGATTCGAGGTGAGCTTGCCAGTGGCTTCAGCCTTAATTGCGAGCCGGTAATCTCCGCGCGGCCACCGGCGAGGAGCCGCTCGACCACAGCATCGCTGATTACCTTGACACCGAAGCGCCAGCCTCCGCGCGGCCGCCGCTCAAACGGGCCATGTTGGAGCAAGCGCAGGAAATAGCGCTCATTGTAGTTCTTCTGATCGGTCATCAGTTAGCCCCGCCCGGTGCCGGCGAGCAGGACCGTGATTTAGCGCTTGCGATAAGTCAACCGGTCACCGACGAGATCTGCGGTTCCGGCCGGCAAGACGATCTCTAGGCACCGCGAAGCCGGGATCATGGGCGTCCCTGAGGCGTGCCTTCTAGCCCGCGCGCGCCAATGGCCAGCACAGGGCGATGATCAGGAGAACGCAACGCCGATCCGTCCTTCCGACCGCCACACCGCTCGACAGGAAAGCTGGGACTGCGCGCTCGGAATGATCAATGTGAACTCGTGCGGAATGCCAGATGCGCTGGGCACGTCCAGATTGGCGCCCAGATCGGAGAAGTTTCGGACGACGCAACTGAAGGCGCCTCCGGGAAACTCGATGAGTGCCGACTTGAATACACGTCGGCGGCGAGCGGTTCGCTTTTCCATGAGCCGGGTTTTAAGCCAGCTTTTCTTACAGATCGATAAAGCTGTCGCGGAAAGTCGCGGTACAATTTGGGGGCCAAATACAGAAATCGTTTACCTAGGCTGGTCGGGCAAAGTGAGTTGAGCCTGCGCTACCATTTAGCGACTCTTTTACTCGGCAAGGCTACCGTTCTCCCGATGATCAAGGGCGTAACCATAGCTGCTCTTGTACTGGCGGCGGCCAGTCTCGCAGACCAGCAGATGTCGTACGGGCGCTACACGGACGCGGCGCTGAAACTCGTGCGTGAGATCGATCATTCATTCCGCCGATAGGGCGCGAGCCAAACGGCTGGGCTATGGCGACCAGCTATCTCTTGGGTATGAGCGGTAGATGTAACCCGTTGCGCACTACGCTTGATCTAAATCGACAAGATACGCCAGGACCAAATCTTCTGTCTGAGCTTTGAGGGCGGCGTCTCGATAGATAGCGATTTCGGCTTGGTCAGCTCTGCGAATTGTCAACTTCGCGGTCGAGGAGCAAAGCGGCACGCCGTTCGATGTCATGCCGATCAGGTCCTCACGAACCCAGTCCTCTTTGCATAACTCGAAGGCTTCGGGGAAATTCTTCGCCTCGAAGGCGAACGTAGCTTTGCCGTCAACGTCCATGGTGAATACGGAGCCCGAGAAAACGGTCATTGATCTCACTGTTAATGCCGCATCGGTCAGTTTTGGAGGCGCAATGACGAGACTGGACATTCAGGTCAGCCCAGAGCCATGTAAGACAGCATAGCTTGGGATAGTAGCCAGGTACAATGCGGGCGGGGGGAGCTATGGCGTCTGTGCTTCTGATCGAGGATGAAGCGCTCATACGCATGATGGTTGCGGACATGCTGGTCGAGCTAGGTCATAGCGTGGCTGGGGAGGCTAACGATGTGCAGGGAGGGCTTCTGCTCGCTTCGGCGGCTGGCGTTGATGCCGCCATCCTCGACATCCAGCCTCTGTCCCCATCGCGGAGGCGCTGCAAAGCAGAAGCGTTCCGTTTGCGTTTGCGAGCGGGTATGAGGCGGGCGGCGTGCCTGAAGGATTTCGGAATTATCCCGTCCTTCAAAAGCCCTTCACAATCGAGGAGCTTGAACGCTGCTTAGCGACCCTGTTGCGTTAACAAACGCCGGTCGTCTGCTGCATCACGCGGGCTAGGTCTTCTTCAGAGAACGGCTTCCTGAGCATCGGGAAACCATCACGCCTCCGCTCGCGGCCGGATAGCTGAAGAACGTTGAGCGTCGGACGAATGCGCGTGGCACGCTCGGCCAGTTCATGACCATCCATGCCGGGCATATTGATGTCGGTGATCAAGATCGAAATGTTTTGGTGGCGCGTCAACGTTTCCAGAGCTTCATCGCCGCTGTGTGCGCATACCACGTTGCAACCAATGTCTTCGAGCATGCTCGCGATCACGTCGAGTACGGCGGCGTCATCATCAACGACGAGAACTGTATGGGTCATGAAGAACCTCTGCGTATTAACATACGTGAACTTCGGAGGTTCCAGATGACATCCCTTTGTGGTTGAGAGCCACGCTCGGTGCGACCAGGCGCAGACCACACCAGGGACCAATGCGCGGCCGGCTCAATTCGACGGAACCGGAACCTTGCTTATACGTTTTGCGTCGGTGCACCGATTGGGAAACGAGAGCATGGCACGGCGTAGCAGGGTCATCCAATCCACCTCCCTTGAACTACGGCTCACCTAGGAAGCGAAGCGCCTTCGCGAGGAGGCGTTGCAACTTCCTCCGGGTGCTGCCCGCGAAGAACTGATCCGAAAGGCTCGGCAAGCGGAAACCGGTTCGCATATGAGCGAGTGGCTCGCATCTCCCGGGCTACAGCGCCTACTTAACCGATCAGATCGAGATAGAACGGCACCCCTAGCATCGAGGGCGTTCCGCTGGAAGAACGCTCTATCACACCGCGTTCTCTAGCCGTTCAGCGCCCGTTCTCGTTGACGTTGAAAATACAACCTGGAATCGCGATTGCGGTTGTATGAGAGAGCGCGTGGGAACGCCCGTTTGGCTTCGCGGTTGAGAGTCGTGATCTAAGGTAGGTAGACTGCCCCGCCGTCGGCTCTCAACACCGACGGCGGGCTTTTTGTGAGTTGCGTAAGTGGCAAAGCGTACCAGAGCACCGGCCAAGAAGCCGCGAGCTTTCATGCCGGGCTTTATCGGCCCCCAGCTTGCGACCCTGAAGATGAAAGCCCCTTCGGGGGCTCAGTGGATTCACGAAGTCAAATACGACGGCTACCGCGTACAGCTCCACATCGACGGCGACGACCGTAAGGCCTTCACCCGAAACGGGCATAATTGGGTCGACAGGTTCTCGGTCATTGCCGGCGCTTTCGACATCGAGGGGCAATCCATTGTCGATGGTGAGGTGGTCGTCATCCACGAAGAGCGTACCAACTTCTCCGAACTTCAGGCGGATCTCGGTCGAGCGACCAGGACCGCCTCGTTTTCTTCGCCTTCGATCTCCTGTGGTTGGACGGCGTAGACCTGCGCAAACATGCGCAGCTTGCCCGCAAGGA
>NZ_PYFX01000047.1 GCF_003020115.1 Bradyrhizobium sp. MOS002 | reverse complement strand
CTGGCTCCGCATCCAGGACAGAGGCTCGTCCCGCTCGTGGGACGGATGGTGATCACGGTCGCGGCGCCGTCACAGACGGCGCTCTCCACGTTAAACCCGCGAGGGACCAAGGCCGACGGACGTAGGGCTCGCTGCATGGTATTGATTCCTTTGTGAAACCAACGCGAGCCGACGCTTGAACTTCATCAAAAGTGAGTCAGAGCCAAAATTGGACGCCGATGAGGGGTCAAATTTGCAAGCCGATTGACAGTCGAGCTCCACCATCGCAAAATACGCGCTTGCCTTGCGCAGGATCTCATTGGCCTGCCGACGCTCGCGGTTCTCCCGCTCCAGGGCCTTCAGCTTCTCGGCCATGTCGGTCGGAACGCCGGCCCGCTGCCCGCTATCGATCTCGGCCTTCTTGACCTAGTCATGCAGCGTCTGCGGCGTGCAGCCGATCTTCGCGGCAATCGATGTCACTGCCGCCCAGCGCGACGGATGCTCGCTGGCGTGATCCAGAAGCATCCGAACCGCGCGGGCCCGGACCTCGGGTGAAAACTTGTTCGTCATCTTGCTTGTCATGGCTCCATCCTCTCAGGAGTTGGAGCCTCCGGCAAACCCGGGGCGGTTCACCTCGCCAGTACCTGCCTTATCACCTGCGATACGTTTGGCGGACATCAAGCCATCTTTCGAACTCGACACCAATATCGTCCCGCCACCTCCACACCACCCGACATCTAGCAACGGTGCAGAAGCCGTCAAACGTAACGTGGAAGATTAGGGGCACCAAGCCGAATTTGTCTGCATGCAGTCGAGCGTGTGTGCGAGTGACGCCGTAACCAACGACACGTAATTCTCGGCCTGGAAAACAAAGCAGGCCATCGACGGAATAATCGGTCATGTGCAGCCCTCAATCCGTTGCCCGCGCTGGCTTCGTACTTCAGGAACAGCATGCTTAATCAACGCTGACGCTACGGCACATCGCGCCTCACGAAAACACGGAACACGATTTACCATTAAAGTTTAGAGCTTTAATCAAATGCTCGCAGCTTCGCGGCTTCCGCCGCCATCGCGCCCAACGCCTTCCCGATCTTGTTGAGTCGTCGTTTTCCGCCTCGGTTAACCAGTGACTGCCGACCAACACCCTGCTCCGCGCCTGCTCGCGCTGGCGATCACGGTCGCGCTGTTGAACATCGCGAAGGCAACCTGCAAGACCGGCAGCGGAGCCGGCAGTTGGGTGATGACGATACAGGACAGTCGAGCCGCGCCGCCCCGGTCAACGCGCACAGCGTCTGGATCAGACCACGTCGCTCCGTCCCTCCTGGCGTAGCGCGGAAGGCGACCGTCCGGTCCAGCGTCCGAACGCATGGTTGAGGGATCTCGATCCTTCGTATCCCAGCAACCAAGCTATCTGGGATAGCGAGATGCTCGGATCCTTGAGGTACTGCAGAGCGAGCGTCCGCCGCAGTTCATCCACGACTTCAGCGTAAGTCACTCCCTCGTCGGCTAGCCGGCGCGAGAGCGTTCGCGCGCTGCTGCCAAGCGCCTTCGCAATGCTCGGTTTGCTAATGTTGCCGTGGGGCAGTGCTCTGTGCACTTCGTTCTCGACCGCGGCACGAAGCGTTTCCCTTTCGAGTGCCGCGTCTCGCAAGGCGGCATCGCAAATTGGCTTAAGCGTCTCGAGCAAGTTCTGATCTTCCGTGACGAGCGGCAGAGCCAGCGTTGGAGTCGCGAACTCGAGGTAATCGGTATCTCGGAACTCGACAGAACAGCCATAGAAGCGCTTGAATTACCGGAGATTGGAGGCATGCCCCTGCATGAAACCCAACCTTGGCTGGGCGGATGTTGCGGCCGACGGCTTCAAGAAGAGCCTTCAAGATCGCAGCGATTCCGAATTCGGCGTTTTGCTGGGCGTGAAATCTCGAAAGCCCGGCAAAACTGACTTGCAAGACGACTCCATGAGGCACGCCCAGTAATTTGAGGCGCACTGCCTCGTTGACGATCCGGAAGTACCGCTCAAACAGCGCCAGCGCCTCGCCGACGGTTTTGGCGCCCGCGCACCTTCGATATCTATGCGAGCTATGCTGAACAGCACGATTTCATCCAGGTGCCGGTTTTCTCGCTCAATTCCATCGATCGCTCGGTGGTCGCGGCCACGTATATGGACGAATTCGCGGAGCGCCACACCAGGGAGATGATCGTACGCAATGCACTCGGCGCGACGGTGCCGTCGGCGGGCGTCGGCACCTGTCTGACGAGACGGCTGATCGAGCACTTCGTGCGCACACGCGGCAACGTGCTGATGACCGGTTGCGTCACCGAAGACTACATTCTTGGCGTAGAGGCGAAGCGCGCCGGTTTCAAATCGACATTCGCTGCCGTTTCCGCGCGAGAACGTCGTGGCCGCGACTATGTGGCCACGCGGGAGTTCTTTCCGAAGTCGCTCGCGGCTTCGATCAAGCAGAAAACCCGGTGGGTCTACGGCATCAACTTCGAGGCGACCACCAAGCTCGGATGGGCCGGAGATGCGTGGGACCGGTATTTCTTCGTGCGCGATCGCAAGGGTGCCATCACCAACTTCCTGCCGGCGGCATCATTGGCCTTCGTGCTGCTGCTCCTCTTAGGTGCGGCGGACCCATCCGCAACCTCACCGGAGCTGCAGAACCTGTTGGCTGCCTCGTTTGGCGCCAACCTGGTGTTCCTCCTGCTGCGCTATGTCGTGCGGGTGGCCGCTTGTCACCAAGTGTACGGCATCTGGAATCCGATTGGGATCGCCTTGCGATGGCCGGTCGGGCTCTACGTCAATATGGCTGCCGTCTGGCGTGCCTGGAAGATCTACGTAGGGGAACTCCGCCTTGGCTACGCGTCCGTCTGCGTGGGCGAAAACTCAACACGAAATTCCCGACGATCTTGTCAACATCAAACGATAAGAGGCCAAGTCATCCGCATTCTCATTGCGTTCGGTACACGACCGGAGATCATTAAACTCGGCCCAGTCTGGCAGGCGCTGCGGAAGCGAGATGGAGTGACGTGCACGCGTTCTGGAGCGGTCAGCACCTCGAGCTGGCTGACGGCTTGCTCGACCTGTTTGACATCGACATCGACGTGACGTTCAACTCCGGCAAGAGCGTGATGCAGCAACCGGGTCTCGGAAGCAAGCTAGGCGAAATGACACGACAGTTTGAGCGTGCGTTGCTGAACACGCGTTACGACTGGATCGTCGTGCAAGGCGACACCGCTACCGCGACGGCAGCTGCAATGGCAGGTTTTCTCTGTCGGGTGCCGGTCGCACATGTTGAGGCCGGGTTGAGAACCAACGACCTCCAGTCACCGTGGCCGGAAGAATTCAATCGCCGCGTCATCTCCGTCGCATCGGCCCTGCGCTTCGCGCCCACCGCGCGCGGCATCCAACCTCCGGAATGAGAACGTTCCGGCAGAGTGCATCGTGGAAGTCGGCAACACCGTGGTGGACGCCCTGTTGTACACGAGGGAGCGATTGGGACCGGCTATCGCCCGATCGAACCCGGTCTGGCGGCGTTGCCTGCCGACAAGAAGATCGTGCTCGCGACGATGCATCGCCGAGAGAATATCGGCGGACCGATGGGAAACGTTCTGCGTGCCCTGCGAACGCTTGGCGAGGACGGTGACAAGATTGTTGCGTTGCCGGTCCATCTCAATCCAGAAGTCCGAAGGCAAGTTCTAGAGATCCTGGCGGCGTTCCGAACATCCACTTGCTGCCTCCTCTGCAATATCCGGATCTCGTGCATCTGCTTTCCAAGGCTTGGTGCGTCGTCAGTGACTCCGGCGGCATTCAGGAGGAGGTGCCCACTTTTGGATTACACATCCTGATCACGCGCGACACCACCGAGCGGCCGGAAGCCGTGGAGGCAGGTTTCGGACGCCTCGTCGGATCCGACTACGACGCCATTGTCGACCGAGTGCGTGAACTGACGTCGTCCAACGAACGGGAGCTTCTTGCAAAATCAGCCCGTTCGGGGCGCGGAATGCAGGCGAGCGCATCGCAGACGAGCTCAGCGCGCGGACGCAGACTGTCGTTACAACAACCGCCCCTGGCAGCGTGAGAACTCGGCCACCGCTCGTTTTCGCGCGGACTTTTTTGGAAGGTAAATTTCCCATGACCAATAAATACTTTGGCACCGATGGCATTCGCGGTCGAGCCAATGTCAAGTTAACGCCAGACCTGGCGCTGAGGGTCGGCCAGTCGGCCGGCGTTGCGCTTCGACGCGGCAAACATCGCCCGCGCGCCCTGATCGGCAAGGACACCCGTCTTTCCAGCGACATAATTGAAGGTGCGTTGGTCGCGGGATTTACCTCGGCCGGTGTTGACGCGGTACTCTTGGGCACAATTCCCACGCCGGCCGTCGCCATGGCGACCCGATGCATGGGCGGCGACCTCGGCGTGATGATCTCCGCGTCGCATAACTCTTACGAAGACAATGGCATCAAGTTATTTAATTCTGACGGGTACAAGTTGTCCGATGAGCTTGAGGCGCGTATCGAGTCTCTTCTAGAGACGGATATTACACCGATGCTAGCTGGGGCGGTCAATCTCGGACGTGTCGGGCGAATCGACATCCAAGCGCGTTACGTTGAAGTCGCCAAGCGCACCCTCGGGCGCAAGGTCCGCGAGACACGGGCGGACATAGGAATTGCGCTCGACGGGGACGCGAACCGCATGATCCTGGTGGACGAAAAGGGCAATGTGGTCGATGGGGACCAAGTGATGGCGGTCCTCGCCGAGAGTTGGCGCGACGAGGGGCGCCTCACGAAATCGGGCATTGTTGCGACCATCATGTCGAACCTCGGCCTGGAAAGGCATCTGGCCGGTCTCGGCCTTGGGCTCGAGCGGACTGCGGTTGGGGATCGCTACGTGATCGAACGGATGCGAGAGGGAGGCTACAATCTTGGCGGTGAGCAGTCTGGGCATTTGATCGTTGCCGACTACTCAACAACGCGTGATGGTCTGGTTGCCGCCATCAGATTGCTCGAAGTCGTGCAGAGCCTCGACAAGCCTGTGAGTGACATCTGCCACCGTTTCGAACCTCTGCCTCAGGTGCTGCGCAACATACGCTTTGGAAGTGGCAGGCCGCTTGATAATGCGGTCGTTGCGAAGGTCATCAAGGAAGCAACAGCCCGCCTTGGCAGCGGGGGGCGTCTCGTGGTGCGTCCTTCGGGTACTGAACCTCTGATCCGGGTCATGGGCGAGGCCGAGGACAAGGAACTGGTCGACAGCCTGATAAGCGACGTTTGCGACGCGGTCGCTCAAGCTGCCTAATACTCAGATCCGAAACACAACACCCAGCTCCCCCGAACTCCAGACGATTATTTTTGGATGCGAGCGGCGGACCTCGCCGAAGTCTACAAGCCGGGTTGACCAGATCGGTCAGGGCCTACTCCACTTCTACAAGCCGCCGAGCGTGGCCACCGAGCGCCTTTCCAGGTTGCAGATAAGCTCGCGTATCGGTGATTGCGCCGCTAGTGCTCCAGTTGCTGCGTTGGCGTGGATTGTCGTATCTGCTGCGCGCATTGAATGTGCCGGTTTAAAGGACATCATCGTTGTCATAAGCAGGCGCTTAATGCCCTCTGAGATGCTTCGCCGGTAAAGCAGCGCCATTAACGAGTGCCCCAAGCTCTTCAATTTCTGGACTCAAATTTGACTCCCGACTCAAATCTCTTTGGATAGGTCAACTGGGGGTGCTTTGATTATTTGATTTGGAGTATCAGTCATGGAAACAGATCATCAGCCGCGTAACAATCAAGCCAAACCGTCCCTTTGGTTTGCCGAACCGACCGGCGACTCTCTCTCCCTCCTTGAGAATGCCCTTCGAGAGGATGAACCTTCACTTCGTGATCACGAACACACCGAAGACGTTGGCTCACTTCGTGAGGAGAATGCCCGACTTCGCGGGCTTTTGATTCTGTTGTCGAACCTCATCTGTCAAAACGTCGTTCGCGAAAGATAAGGTAGCGGCGGTATCATGGCAGAACCGTTTCGAGTGTTGGCGGGCGCGTGCGCCGTGCCCTCGCAGCCGCTCGTGTCTACCCTCACCCGGTATGGGCAGCGAGGGAAATACACACCTTCTAATCACGAGCAAATACGCGAATTTTGTCAGTTCCTTGCCCGTGAATGGGTTGGAAACCGTCAGCATTCCTATGCCGTTCCTTCTAGAGGGAGATCCCACGCTTGGTCCCGAACGGTTGATGGCAAGTGGTCGGCGGTTGGCCTAGCGGATGCGCTATCGAAATATGCCTGGCATGGGAAAAATTTTCTTGGGAGCAAGGCCGAGTTTGATCGATTAGCTGCCGATCTGCAGTCCGCCATTCAAACTGATTCCAATAGCGACGTTTGCACCATCCTGCGGACGATAATGCATTGGGGCGGTGTAGATAATAGTTATCGCCAAAAGGGAACCTTTGGGTGGATCGAACGAAACACGGATAAGATTTC
>NZ_PYFX01000046.1 GCF_003020115.1 Bradyrhizobium sp. MOS002 | reverse complement strand
GGTCGGCTCCGCCACCATAAATCCCGACTTGCTGACCGCCGCCGAGCGCATCCAGTATGAGGGCTATCTTCGGCGTGAGGACACCAACGCGGCAATCCTCAAACAGGCTGAGACGGGCGTCTCCATAAAGGAGATCGTACGGCTCACTGGACATAGTCGGGGTCTCGTCCGCAGGGTATTGCGAGGTCAGCGATCCGATGTGTTCAGGGTGCGCGAGAGCTCGCTCGAGCACTACCTGCCATGGCTGGATGTTCAGTGGGCCGCTGGCCATTGTAATGGCGCCGACCTTTGGCGTCGCCTCAAGGCGCAGGGATTTAGAGGCTCGGTGCGAGTCGTTGCCGAATGGGCGACACGCCGTCGGCGTGCCGAAACGCCCGATGCTCAGAACCTGCAGCGCGTACCATCCGCGAGAACGATCGCCCGCCTGATGACCAATGGCCGCGATACGCTCTCAAAGTCAGAGACCGTCACCATTGCGGCGATTGAGCAGGGCGTTCCTCTCCTGGTGGAAGCTCGAGAGATCATAGCCGCTTTCCATGCGATGATCCGCAAGAAGGCTCACGGAGAGCTTGAACCATGGTTGGAACGAGCATGCGCAAGCCTCGTCATGTCTTTCGCCAACGGCGTCATCAAGGACAAGGCCGCCGTCAGCGCAGCGATCACGACCTCCTGGTCCAACGGACAGACCGAAGGCCAGATCACCAAGCTCAAACTGGTCAAGCGCCAAATGTACGGACGCGCCAAGCTCGACTTGCTGCAGGCTCGGCTAATCGGTGCCACATGACCCGTGTTGCACCAAAATTGCGTCAGAGCCAATTTTGGACGCCGATCCCCCGGCTTAGGGGGTCAATATTGCAAGCCGAATGACAGACAAAGCCCTTGCCTCGCCTTTTTACGCGTGCTCTGGGCACTCTTAGCACGCGCCCCGTTCGCAAGCAGGCCGTCAGTTCGCGGCGTAGCGTTCCCCGGCCTTGAACGAAGAGAGCCTGATAGATGGCTTCGTGGCTGATGCGCATCGTGTTGTCGTCCGGGAAGTCGATCGGCAAGCGTCGGGCAATCTGCTCCGGGCTCCAGCCCTTGGCCCATCGCCGATCTCTTCGCGGGCCATGCCGGCGACCGTTCCACGGAACGACCGGACCGGGAACGGAAGCGCCGCTCGGTGCCACGACGACGCCGGCAAGTCTCTCCTCCACATAAGTGCGCAAGCTTTTGTTGAGCGCAAGTTTGGTCAGTTTGGGGCGACATGCCGATCGGTCTGCATGCCACTGGGCAGTCGTCGCACGATACTCCAACCCGCCGCTTCTGGTAGCTGCATTGCGTCGCAGTTCACGGGAGATTGTCGAGGCGGACCGAGCGAGGCGGCGCCCGATTTCTTGCATGGAGTGGCCCTGCACCTTGAGAAGTGCGATCTCCTCGCGCTCGGCAAACGACAGGTACCGCCCGGAGAGCGGCTTTGCCGAGGATCTGAACATTGCTGGTGGCATGCCGCCCGCCTTTCGGAACAATCTGTATCCGACAGGCTGCGATACTCCGGCTTCAAGCGCAGCTTCTTCACTGCTTAGCCCCGCGGCAATCCCCCGCCAAAATCTGCTCTGTTCATCACGCCCCGCAACTTGCGGCCGCCCCGGCGATGGCATTGGCGCTCGTCCAGATCGTGCCGATCTCCGTCCTCCAATACTCATCGCAACCTCCAATGTGCGAGTGTTGCGACGACCGTTTGAATCCGCCCAATACGTCTCGATCAAATACACCGAGCGCCTGGCCGAAGCTGGCATCGAACCTTCCGTCGGAAGCGTCGGCGATTCCTATGACACTCGCCGAAACCATCAACGGTCTTTAGAAGGCCAAAGTGATCCATCGGCGCGGGCCGTGGCGCAGCTTCGAGGCCGTCGAGTTCGCGACCTTGGAATGGGTGGACTGGTTCAACAACCGGCGGCTCCTGGAGCCCATCGGCAACATCCCGCCGGCCGAAGCCGAGCAACGCTACTACGCCATGCTGGAACAACCAGCTATGGCGGCATAACTTAAACCAAATGGCCTCCGGCAAACCCGGGGCGGTTCACTGCGCCGTTTTCAATGGCCGAATATAGTGTCCGGATTATTTAGTCCCCGGGCTGGCTAACAAAAACACTCAACATCGCACTGGACTGTTGTTGGAACAGCATTGTGCCTTCCTCAGAGAACGCAGCTGTTAATGCGAGAAGATCGTACGGAGATCTTGCTCGGGTAAACGAGTCAACGAAGCGCAAGATGAACTTCATATTCGCTTCAGTCATCTCCAGCAGTTTTTCTTGTTGAGGCCACGGGAACATAGAGGCAGTGGGGCCAGTGCTGAAACCGTGTTTGGCGTTCTGATCCTCCACCGTGGACTCAGCCGAAACAACCTCGTGTGAGGCTTCCGTCGCAAAATGTTCCGTAACGTTTGCGATCTCCTCGAGAGGATCCACGGCCCCGATAGGTTCGACCTTCGGAGGTTGCACTTTCAGGTCCTCGATTTTCATGTCCTTCTTAGAAGACTTGGACAGGCTCGTTGAGCTCTTCAAATCACGGGTTTTGGTCCGTTTACTCATCTGGCAGCTCGTTTCAAGTTATAGGCTGACATGCATATGGAGCACGATCCACATGTAAAGGGCTGCTGCACGTGGGTTCCATGCATTTTGCTCTAGTGATCAAAGGTTCGATCGCCTCGAAAGAGGACCGTCGGGCCTTCTCTCAAGGGATAGTAGTGAAGCGCTAGTGGGCCTCGTTCTGCGTGACCGATTTGGCAGATGACAACATCTCACCGCCAAACTCTTTCATGTGATCTTGAGCAGTGGAGAATTGCGACGTGAAAAACTCAGTCTGGAGCCGCATAAATTCCTGGAGGTCAGATGCCTGAATCAGCTTTCGGGTATGCTCAAACGCAGCTTTGAGATTTTGCTCAGTCATCGACAGGGTTTTCTTCGAGACCTCTTTGGCAGGACCCGGGACCATCTCTACGGATTTTGCTGCTGCGTCGAGGAAACCAGCGATTGCCTTTTCGGCCTGATCGACAGCCTTTTCAGCCAATTCTCTGACTTGTGATGGTATTTGGATAGTTGCGTCTGACACCATAATCCCCTTTATCTTAGATCGTAGAAATCGTCTGTCTTAGTAAAGAGGCCAGACAAAGGCGGTCGAGTCGTCGCACTAACATTGTGAGTTGCTCATCAGCAGCAAAGAGGAGGCGCAGCAAGGCAGAGGAGTGACATAATAACATCTTCTTTGGAGGGCCAGTGCTTCGGGCTGGGTGTCGGATGAATTTAAGCGCCGCCTTTGGCGCCCCGTTACCGGCATGATGATGTTAGTGATGAAATGCCAACCCCGGCTACTGCAGCCTAGGGGATGAATCAAAACGGGCAATTCAGGACAGGCAATTCAGGATTACTACGCTGTTCCGAGTCCGGAACTAACAGCCGCTAGTTGCTTGCCGGCTGCCACGTATTTAAGCCGCTAGGAGCATGTCCGAATAACCGGCCGCCCGGGCGGCGGTGCAATTCTTGAAGTAGACGTCCACCTTGGTGGGCTTGGCATCGTCTTCATCGCCGACGACATTCGCAATTGTCGCCTTGTCCTTTGCGATCGGCTTTTCTTTGGCGTAGGCGACACCGGTCAGTAAGTTGAGTCCAGTGAGCGCAAGTGGCAATTGGCGTTTCATTTTCACTCTCCGTTTGTCGGGGTCTCCTGACGCCTCAACCCCGGTAGGCCGAGGCCACCGGAGTGTAAGGGTTAGTGGGTACGAAAAATCGCCGATGAACTCGCACCATCCAGCTTCGCTGCAGCCGCGCCTGCGCGTTGCAGCTCCGCCAGCATTTCCTCGAGCCAGCGGAGGCGCGCCATGATCTGTTCGGCAGTCATGTCGGCGTCATCGCGATCATTTCGCGCGTCAGGCATAGGTTCATGGTCTTGCTCCCTTGCCAGTTTTACTGACGCCGGGAGGCCAAGGCCGCCGGGGTGTGGATGCTCATCACGCCGTTTCTTCAAGATCGAGCACGGCGCCATAGAGATTGTCGGTCACAATGGTTTCCAACAAATCGCTGGCCAGCCGAACCTCGTCCACGCCCATCGAACGCGCCTTTTCACGCAGCGAGATCATGACATGTTGGTTCAAATCCAGCTTCGCATCTGCCAGCGACAGGTCACGACGTGGCATGCGTCGCCCGCCTTGGCGCAACGAAATACCGCGCCTCGAACATTGCACCTGCAACGATGCTGGCGTGACGCCAAACAGTGCGGCAATTTGTGTCCGGTCCAATCCCTGCTCGAGTAAGGCGGGAATGCTGTCGTATTTTTCCTGAGTTAGCACCTTGATGCCTTGCATGTTCAGCTGTCCTCGTTCCGTTCAATCTGCGCGATTTCGTATGCCCGCATGCTCACTGGTACGCCTCTCGATCTAGACCCACACCGTGCGTAGCTACGCCGCCCGCGCGACGAGGCTGTTTGCAAGCGCGACCAGTTCTCCGTGCATCTTGACGTCGCCGACTGCCAAACAATGCTTGGCGAGACGTTTGGCGGCGATTGACAACGCAACGAAGCCGACCGGTTGCCTTAGCGTCGCCGCGATGTCGCGAGCATCGTCCGCCTTCTTGCGGATGAAGTCGCGCGGGTCCGGATTGATTGATCGGGATGGCGCAGCGCCGTGTAGGTAATAGTCCGCGAAAGACTCGGCCTTGTCGGCGAGCATACCAGCGACCGAGTCCACGGGGGCACCAAGCGCGGCGTTAAGGGAAAACGGGGTCATCGATACCTCCTTCTTGAAGTTGTTTATTCCTTAATAAATTGCTTCCCAAGGAACTACTTGTTATTGTCCGCCAAATGAAAGTTTTAAACAAACAACGAAAATCCACTTGGCGATCAACAAGCCGACTATCGGGTCTACCGACCGTGCAAGGAGGATTGACGAGACTTGCCGTTGATCGCCTGCGCCAAGCGGGGATCAAATTGCAGCCGCTGTTGTCGGGGGTTGGATTGACCGTCGACCAAATCGATGAACCCGAACGACGCCTTAGCGCCTCCAAGCAGATCGCGTTTCTTGAGGCCGCCGCCGAAGCGCTTAACGATAATTTGCTCGGTTTTCGTCTCGCTGAGCAGTTCGATCTTCGAGAGCTTGGACTGCTGTACTACGTCATGGCAACTGCCGACACGCTCGGAGATGCGTTGAAGCGCGCCTCGCGGTACAGTCGCATCACCAATGAGGCCATTATATTGGAATATCGAGAGGGGCGCGAGCCTGTGCTGCGACTGGCTTATGCGGGAATTCCACGCCATGCGGATCGGCAGCAGATGGAATTCTGCGTGATCGCGATGGTCCGAGTGTCTCGCGCATTGAGTGCTCGTCGGTTCTTTCCCTCGCGAGTGTCCTTGGTTCATGTCCGGCCTAAAGGTAACGCCAGGTTTGCCGGTTGGCTTGGGAAAGATATTGAATTTGGCGGCGATACGGACGAGATCGGATTTCCGCACGGCTCATCGGAATGGCCGTTGGCCGCTGCGGATCCGCGCTTGAGCAGAATTTTGCTCAAAACCGCCGAAGAGACCCTAGGCGTGCCCAAGAAGGACAGGGGCGCGTTCCGCATCGCGGTTGAGAATGCAATCTGTCCGCTGCTGCCGCACGGTCAGGCGAAGGTGGACGTTGTTGCCCAGAAACTTGGGATGAGTGGGCGAACCCTCGCGCGCAGACTCGTTGAAGAGGGCGCGACATTTAATGACATCCTGCAACAGCTCAAGGCAAGCTTGGCGATCCGTTATCTAGAGGACCAGGACATGCCGATTTCGGAGATAGCTTGGCTTCTCGGTTTTGAGGAGGCGAGTTCCTTCACTCACGCCTGCCGTCGATGGACTGGCAAGTCGCCACGTGAGTTTCGGCTTTCCAGCTGAGCCGAGTGTTGTGCAGGCAAGCACAAGGCCCCGGAGCAATCCGGGGGCGTAATGGCGGGGTGCTATCCTCCGGTCATGCCACTTTCCCTCCAACACCGCCGTACTGCTTGCCGACCGCACCCGCGATGTCCGCACCGTGACCACCGTTGTCACAGAGGTGTTGGAGGTCAACCCGGACACGAGCCGCTTGACATTGAGACCGCGCTGCGCACCGCCAATGAACAAGCGTACCCGGTGGCCAACCGCACCACAGTCGGTTGCCAGATTGTCCTCGGTACACCGGCCTGGCAGGCCGCGCTTGATGTGCCGGGCTCACGTCGAACAAAACTGGGCGGCTAGCAGGCGCAAGTCCTGAGCTTCGAGCGCATGCCGGAATGGCTCCGGTCAGTCTATCAGGCCGACGCGATCAATGTATGCTTGTCCCCAGATGACTGACCGGAACCGCATCATCTCTCCTCGTAGTCGCGGTTGCGCTTCCAGGCGCTGGTCAATGGCTGGCCGCATCAGACAGCCCAAAGGCCCCGGGGGCTTGGGGGCTGGATCCCAGGGCCTTTGAAACTCCGCTCGCGAGGTGGGTCAGGATGATTCGCCACCCGGCGAGACGCCGGTTTCACGTTGCTAGATGCAACCGATTCGGGAGGCCGAAATGAGTCAACATGTCGAACGGTTTGCGGCAGCGGCTTCGGGTCTGGCGCGAGCGGAGCGGGATGGCCGCCGGGGTCGATTTCTATCGCCGGGTCGGCGGCCACACGAGGGCGGGAGAAAAGTTAAAGCGGCCTCTCACCTCGGCCGGGCGGCAGAGGCAAACCCAATTCGCGAGCTCGTCGTCTAACGGAGGCGATGTGACGTCCAATCTCTCGCGCCATCGCCGGCACTCGTTCCTTCCGCTGCGCGAGTTCGATCAGCAGCTGGGTCTCTTCTTCGGTCCATTTGCGGGGTTTTGCGGGCTCCATTTTCGCTCCACGGATCGATCCGGCATCAGTCTAAGCGGTAGATACTCAGCTCGAAGCAGCGACTGCGGTAAATCGACGCCCGCTAATGTTGAAATTGATCCGCAACGTTACATTGCCACATGACGTTATATCCCCACATAAACAGGGCAGCTTCGATTTCTCTCGGAGTCGCGTGACATTCTTTCGCGACTTGCCCGATTATCTGCGACGCCCATCGCACCATCGTGGCATGGCGGA
>NZ_PYFX01000045.1 GCF_003020115.1 Bradyrhizobium sp. MOS002 | reverse complement strand
CCGGCGCCATGACCGTCGACGCCGCCGTTACCGGGGCCTGCGAAGTTGCAGAAAGCCAGACGCCCGTGCTCGGGGTCGCCGTGCCTTACGCTGTCGGCAATGTTGTGCTGACCGTGCTTGGACCGATCATCGTGGCCAGCACTTTCGCCGGTTGAAGGAGGCCCGCGTGACTCTGCGGCATGCTTCAACAGTGACCTACCTGGCGGCGGCATCGCGACGTGGTCACCACTGGTCGAACAGTTCGTCGACCCGCAAAATTAGCCGCAGACGCCGACGCCTGGAGGCGCAACATGATCAACCCAGCTCTCAAACCGCGGCGTAAGCCTACGCGAGCCCATCTGTTGCTTTTGTTTACAACGGCTATCGCCGCACCCGCTTCATTCCAGAACGCGGCAGCGCAGGAGCATGCGCGCGAGGCAAGGCCCGCCGAAATCGCGTCTCGCGGGCAGCGCGACGCCAAGGACATCACCTATGACGACTGGCGGAAGCTTTGCGTCAAGCCGGGCGGTGCACCGATGCTGTGCCGGACCTCGATCACCGGCAAATTTGCAACGGGCCAGATGGCGGTGCGCGTGGACCTGATCGAACGCGACGGCGACCGCACTGCCCGGCTGCAAGTGTTTGTCCCCGTCGGGATGTATCTGCAGCGGCCTGCCAAGCTGACCGTCGATCAAGGGTATTCGCGGTCGTTGCCCTACACCTGGTGCCTGAACAATGCCTGTATCGCAGCCGACGCAACCGATTCCAGGTTCATCGAGGACATGGAGGCCGGCAAGGCTCTGGTGCTCGAGGTCACCGATTCCAACCTTCTGTCTCTGACGACATCGTTGCCGCTGGCACAATTCGCCTCCGCTCACAACGGCGCGCCCGCTCAGACGCTGGAGCAAGACATCGAGGAGTGAGCAACGGCCGGGTCAGCCATGATCGGCGCAGGCGCGTTCGATGGAATCGATGAGTGCGCTTGCTGCGAAGGGCTTGGCCAGATAGGCGGCGCACCCGGACTGAATCGCGGCCACTTGATTCGCCTGGCAGTCGTTGCCGGTAATGTAGATGATGGGGGTGGTGGCACCCTCGCTAGCGAGCCTGCGGCGGAGTGAGATACCCGACTCTCCGTTCAGATTGATATCCAGAACGATGCAGCACGCCTCTTCGATGCAGCCATAACGGAGCAGCGCAGCGGCGGAATCAAAAGCAACCGCGTCAAAGCCATGCTTTCGAAGCAGCCGCTCCAAGCTTCGGCGCATCGATAAATCATCATCCACGACGTAAATCGGCTTACGTGCAAACAATGGGCCCGTCTTTCTCATTCGAAACCTGGCACTCGCGTCGCAACGACGCTACGCGGCAAAGGTTCCTGCGCTAATCCGACGGCTGGCGATGTCGGTATGTAGGCAGTCGGGGTCGAATTATGTCAATAACATTTCATATTGTCCCATCGTACAGGTCTGATCACAGATCTGACGCGGCGCACGAAAAGCGGCCTGCATCACACCTTTGCCGAATCGAGAAGGCCGAGCCGCTCGGCAGCTGACACCAGTTCGGCAAACGACGGTACCTGCATCTTTGTCATCACTTGGTGGCGGTGCGCCTTCACCGTGCGTTCGGTCGTTCCGAGCTCGTGGGCGATCTGCTTGTTGATTTTACCGCGCACGATCAGGTCGAACACCTGTCGTTCGCGCCGGGATAGAGACGTCAAGCGAGAACGAAGCGAATCGAGCTTGCTCCGCTGACCGCGCACCACCTCATGTTGAGCCATCGCCCGCTCGATCGCATCGATCAACTGCTCAGACGATACCGGTTTGGTAAGAACATCCTCCGCGCCGGCCTTGATTGCACGGACCGTCGTCGCCGTATCGGCATGTCCGGTCAGGAAGACGATCGGCAGCGGCGAATGGCGTTGGACGAGCGAGCTTTGCAACTCCGGCCCGCTTAGGCCCGGAAGCTGCACGTCAAGCAAGATACATCCCGGATGTTCGGACCCTGGCGGATCATCCAGTAGCTGCTGCGCGGACGCGTAGGTCACAACTTCATATCCGGCCAGTTTGAGCCGACGCTGGATCGCCACCCGAAAGGATGCGTCGTCGTCTACGACGTATACGAAGCCGGACAATGTTTCCCTCGACAATTTCTTGAAACGTGGAAAGTCCAAGTTATCGCGCGGGTCCGACAAAGCAACTCAAGGGCAGCTGCCGCGCTGTCAGTGCCCCCAAGAAAGCAGCCTTGCCGGAATGGCACAATGCAAAACGGAACATCCGCCGCTGACCAATTGCCGCATAGTGCGACAGAATCTCTGACAGGATCTTGATCCAGCTCATGCGCCTCCCTGTACCTTGGTACAATGCACCTACAGACAATGGTTGAAAACCCCAATTATGGCCTAAACAACCTTCGCGGGAAGCGGATTTTCGGCGGCCTCCTTCTTCCCGACGATGGAAATACCGCGTCACCATCAGTTCGGGAGTTGGCCATGTTCGTTCGCACCGCTGCCGACGCCTCCTCGCGGCTTCATTCGCTCCGCGAGCTAGGGTTAAACACCGATTCAAATCCGATCATCAGTCTAAACGAGTTTACCTATAAAAAGGGCTCCGAAGTCTACGGCGAAAAGGAGCCCGCAGAGTACGTCTATCAGGTGAAGAAAGGCGCTGTGCGGAGCTACAAGCTGCTGTCGGACGGCCGACGCCAGATCGGCGCATTTCATCTTGCGGGCGACATCTTCGGGCTGGAAAACGGCAGCGCGCACAGGTTCACGACGGAAGCGATCGTCGACACCACGGTTCGCCTGGTGAGGCGCCAAAGTCTCGAGCTGGTTGCGCAGGACGACCCCGTGGTCGCTCGTAACCTGCTGAGCATGACCACGACCAACCTTCAGCATGCGGAAGACCATATGCTGCTGCTCGGCCGCAAGACGTCGCTGGAGCGGGTCGCAGCCTTCCTGATCGAGATGGACAAGCGGCTGACGGCCGCCGGGATCATGGCGCTGCCGATGTCGCGGCGTGATATCGCCGATTATCTCGGATTAACGCTGGAAACCGTCTCCCGCGCACTATCGCGATTGCATGAGCTCGGTATCCTCGGCTTCATCGGAAACACCCAGCGCCAGATCGTGCTCCTGGACAGGCTGAAGCTCGCTAGCCTCGATCTCCAGAACTAGACTTAGGCGCCGCAATGGCCGCGAGATGTTCAACCGTCTTGCGCAGCACCTCGAAAAGAACCGCGGTTGACCAACCAAACATCAGGATGCCGTTCATGGCTGTCATGGGTCCCGTCAGCCGCCAGCCCGCCACGGGCGTGATGTCCCCATAGCCGAGCGTGGTGTAGTTTACGAAGGTGAAATATAGCAGATCGCTTCCCGGAGGTGCCGCGCCGACTGTCGCATAGGCGAGCGCCCAAATGAGAACCTCGACAGTGTGCGCGACCATCAAAATGACGGCGGTGGTGACCATCACGGCCATCAGGTGCGACCGGGGCCGCGCCGTATGCTTCAATCCGGCGGTACGGGCGATGTCGATGGCCGCAACGGTCACTAGCGCGTGAATCATGATGTTGATCACGCTGATCAAGGTACCGAGCAGGAATTGAACCGCCATTGCGCACTCCTTAGCGCGGACATCGAAGAAGTCGTCCGATGATCCGGCAAGCGCCGACCACGAAACAACGTTTGACTGCAACCCCGATCAAGGAGAACCGATCACGATGCCCCCTTTGATGCTGTCGAGCTGCTGTTCATCAGCAGCGCCAACGTGTGTCTCGCGATCATGAGATCCACGTCGGACGGCACGACGTAGACCGGAATGCGGCTGGCGGTAGACGATATCAGCTGCGATTGCCGCGCATTCTGCGCCACGTCAAGCTTGACACCGAGCCATGCGAGCCGCTCGGCCACGCGCAAACGGATCGACGCGGAGCTTTCGCCGATCCCGGCGGTGAAGACGAACGCATCGAGCCCCTGCAACGCGGCTGAGAGCATACCGGCGTTGAGGCCGACCCAGTGAATGAAGTAGTCGATCGCAAATTTCGCGTTGACATCTTCACTTGCCTCGAGCTGACGGATATCGCTGCTGAGGCCCGAGAGGCCGTTCAGCCCGCAATCTCCGTGGAGAAACTCCTGCACCCTGGACGCTGCCATTCCCTTTTCCGAGATGAGATAAAGCACAACTCCCGCATCGATCTGCCCTGGTCGCACTTCCATCGGCAGTCCGTCAATCGCGGTGAAGCCCATGGTGCTCTCGACGCTCCGTCCTTCATGGAGCGCGCACATTGATGCCCCGCTGCCGAGATGCGCGACAATCACGCGTCCCATTGCGATTTCCGGCGCAACCCTCAGCAAGGTCTTCGCGATGTATTCGTAGGAGAGGCCATGAAATCCATAGCGCCGTACGCCCTCGGCATGAAGCCCACGAGGGATCGCGTAATGGTCGACCACCGCAGCATGGGTTCGATGAAATGCGGTCTCGAAGCAGGCGACCTGCGGAAGCGTTGGAAAGTCAGCCAGGATCAAACGTATTGGAGCGAGATTGTGCGGCAGATGAAGCGGCGCGAACGCCGTCAGTCCATCCAGACGAGCCAGGACCCCCTGATCAATCAGGACCGGCCGGTCATGCTCCGCACCGCCGTGGACGACGCGGTGCCCGACAGCAATGGGGCTGATATGACGCTCATCCCGCATCCAGGCACCTGCAATGTTCAGTGCGGCCGAAATATCCGGCACTGCTTCGATCGGATAGGCGCGATTGGCAAGCGGATCGCCGCCGGCACTGCTCGCTTGTAGTCGCGGGCAACGCCCGATGCCGTCGATCCGCCCCTTGACCTGCTGCCGTAGGCTTCCTTCTCCTTCGACCGAATAGATCCGGAACCTGAGCTGGGAAGAGCCGGCATCGATGACAAGGATGGTATCCATGGCACTCACGTCGCACTCGTTGAAGCATGCCGAAGCCCTGCATCAACACCGGCGGTCATAGCAACAGCACCAGCGGGCCAGACATTCCCACCACCACGTTCCGACTTCGTTGTCGTGTCGCCTTACCTGAAAGGCTCGGTCGAATTGATTGGTCAACGCTCGATCGCCAGCTTCACCGGCACAGCACGTTCGGTCCGAATCCAGGCCACCGTCAGCTCCCAGACCACCGCCAGAATGATCGGTCCGATGAAGAGGCCGATGATCCCATGGAAGAGAGTTCCACCGATCACCCCGATCAGGATGACGAGCGCTGGCGTGGTCAGGCCGCGGCCCATGACGAGCGGTTTCAGGATGTTGTCGAGAACCGATACGATCACGAAAAACACCGTCAGCAGGAGCGCGATCGGAAATTCCTTGTCGGTCCATATCCAGATGATGACCGGCAGGATGACGATGGCCCCGCCGATCTGCACGATCGACAGCAACAACACCACGAATGCCAGCAGCCCCGCGCTGGCGATGCCGGCCAGCTTGAAGCCGATACCCGCCAGCAAGGCCTGGATGATGGCGACGCCGATCACGCCTTGGGCCACCGCGCGGATCGTGGCACCTGCCAGGTCGAGAAAGTGCTCGCTCTGGTCCGGCACGACGCGCGAAAGAAAGCTGCGCCCCGCAGCCACGAGCTGAGGTCCATAAGGAAACAGCACCCCGGCCACCGCCACCGACAGCAGAAACTTGACGGTTCCCACCCCGGCATTGCCGGCGAATCCGAGCAAGGTCGCCGCGAATGGTTTCAGGTAAGGCACGACCGCGCGCAAGAGCGACCGAAGATTGGTCGTCGCTTGGTCCCAGAGATGGAAGAGCTGAGGGCCGATGACGGGCCAATCCTTGAGCGATTGCGGCGGCGCAGGCACGTGTAGTTCGCCAGCCGTCACCTGGGCGGCAAGATCGGTGATCCCGTCGACCGCCCCCATGCCCAGCCAGGTCGCGGGTCCGATCACAACAGCAAGATTGACGAGAGTAAGGATCGTCGCTGCAAGCTTCGGTCGGCCACCGAGAATGTCACTGAGGCGCCGAAACACCGGATTGAGCGCAGCGGCAAGCACGACACTCCAGGCCAATATGGGCACGAATGGGCGGACCAGGAGGAGCGCCCAGATGAGCAACAGCCCCAGCAACCCCAGCCGGATGAGAAGCTGGATGATCTCGTCTCCGGAGAATATCTGGCGGAGTGTTTTCACGGACTCGCCTTCAGCTCATGCCGCGCATGCTGAGGCGAACTAGCTCCTGCTCTCGCTCAGCTGGCTTGATCCAGATCAAGCGTCGCGGGTCTCCTGCGGTTGAGGTCCGGACGGGTTCAGCTTACGCTCGGCCTGAAACACTGTATCGATCGCAACATTCATGTGCACGGTGATGTCGCCGGCGCGACGGGGCCTTTCCCTCGCCGGCCATTCGAGATTTCAACCAGGTGGAGGACATTATGAGGTTCATCAAAGGGGCATTTGCAGCAAGTCTTACTGTCGCGAGCGCCATGATCTCTGTACCCGGAAGCCAAGCAGCGCCTTTGCCCACCAACGTCGGCGCGATGAGAGCCACGCTTGATAACGACGTGGTGAAAGTGCGCTACGGAGGCTGGGGTTATCGCGGCGGATGGGGCGGAGGCTACCGCGGAGCGGGATTGGGCTATCGTGGTTTGGGGTATCGCGGTGTCGGATATGGCTACAGGGGTTACGGATATCGGGGCTACCGTGGCTGGGGCGCCGGCGCAGTGGTCGCGGGCGCTGTCGTCGGTGGCGCGATCGCAAGCTCCGGCTACTATGGTGCATATCCCTCATACGGCGGCGGATACTCCTCTTACGGCGGAGGATACGGCTATGATTATTGTCCGCCCGGTGCCTACAGCGCCTACGGAAGCTATGGCGGCTATGGCGGCTACTACGCGAGGCGGAGCTACTATTCCGGCTGGTAGGTCTTCCTCGGATTCTCTCGAGCACACGCGCTCTTGTTGTCGCCGTGGCGCACACCCGCGCAATGGCGACGCGAGCGCGATATTTCCATCGATCTGGATCAACTCGCAGGCAGGACGCTGACATCGACTGCGGCTCCAAACAGAGGAGGCGCAAATGAAGTCACCCATCGGACTAGCCGCTGCACTGATGACGACCGGGCTCGTCTTCGGGAGTCCCGAAAGCGCCAACGCGGTCGTATATTGCCAATATGTGGACTATCCTGCGCATTGCGTCGTGAGACCGAGCGTCGTCCTCGGAGCGCGTCCCGTCGCGCGCGCTGCCGCACGCGAAGCGGTGCGGCCTGGCACTCCGACCAACCGCGGCGTCCAGTCGATCGCGCCGGCAGACGCTGACTGGCTTGCGCGATAAGACCAAAAAAATGAGGGCCGACATGACTGCCGGCCCCCTGAAGACGTCAGACCCTGGAGAGATCAGTACCTCGCGACGACCGGGCTGCCGTAATTGCCGAAGCGGTAGTTCACGCGCACCGTGAGCATGTCCACGTCCTGCGTGATGCG
>NZ_PYFX01000044.1 GCF_003020115.1 Bradyrhizobium sp. MOS002 | reverse complement strand
ACTTCCCGACGCTTTGGTACGACACCGCCACTTTTGTCGACAAGATTTTGAGGGGAGAAAAGGCCGGCGACATTCCGATCCAAGAACCGAAATTTTACTTCTGCCTGAATCTCAGGACGGCTACCTTGTTGGGTGTTGAGATATCTTCAGCAACGCGTCTGCTTGCCGACGAGACCATCGAGTAGGCGCGCGTGATGTCCGCTTGAAATCCAACAGCGGCGCGAAACCGAAAGTTGTCGGAACGAGAAGAGCCAAACCCGGACTCTTGCGCTGCGTCGTGGGCACGAAGTGCTTGCAATCGACGGGATCCCGAAAGACGACCCACTTTTTCAGCTCGCTTAGCAGATCGCCGACGTTCGGTAGGTTGCGATAAGAGCTCTTTCGATGAGCGGCTGATTGATTGCCAAATGTGGTTCAACGATGAGGTCCAGGTGTTCTCCACTGACTGGAATGACCTCCACTCGCTTCACCAGTCGATCCCAGCCCATGCGCGGAGCGACGTGGGGACGTCTGCAGGAGAAAAGCGTGCCGGTGATTGGCAGTTGCTCATGGGCTTGACGGACCCAATCCCGAAACGCGCGCATACGCAAAACTTCCTCTGCCTCCAGCGTGAGCATGAAGTGGGTAGCTGGAGCGAACTTCCATTGCCTGAACTCGAGCACGCGCCTGAGCAGTTGCTCTCGACCCAAGCGCACAAGGATCTTGGTACAGGAACGGCAGAGCATCCTGTAGACGGTAACCTGGTGAGTCCGGACGCGGTGAAGCGTCCGGCTGACTGTTTCCGCGTAGCCGGTAGATTCATTTCCCACATTGGTGTCCAGTATGCCGAAAAATCTTACTTTTCTACCCTCGGCTATGAGTCGACGCCCGAGCTCGAAAGCAACTGCACCTCCCAGCGAATAGCTCAAAAGCCTTACGTCGCCACTGGGCTGGACGCGGCAGATCTGCTCCATGGCTGCAGCCGCCATGTCTGCGACTTCTGATTGCCCGGATAACAGCGCATTTAGAGCCGGATATCGGATGGTGGTGACTTGGGCCACGTCGTCCAAAGTGGCCCCGAAAGCGATCAAGCTGGGACCGAACCCGATTGAACCCGGCACCAGAAACAACGGCGGCTTGCTCGATTGGTCACAATCCAGATCCGTATCCTCGCCAAGTGCGCGGGCCACCGCGGCAGCCATACCGGCTATATCCGCATCCAACGCAAATGCTCTGAGGTCAAGTTGCCTGCCAATTCGGGTTTCCAATTCCATGACAAGCTGGAGAAGCTGCAGAGAATTTCCTCCCGCTTCATCCCACGAACCTACCGCGCTCCGCGTACCAAGTACCTGCTTCCATCCCTGCTCGACTGCCGAGTACGCATAACGGAGTTCATCTGGTGCCTGTCGTGCGGGCGAGCTGAGACGGGTTCCGGCGAAAGCCTCATCGTTGGCACGCAGGGCGACGACATCGATTTTGCCGCCCACAAGTCGGGGGATGCTCGCAATTTCATGTATTCGCTTGGGGTGAAGCGATCCCGGAACAGTCCTGCGGATGGCTTCCCAGATTGCACCTGGGAATGCGATTCGGGAGTTGGGTTCAAGAACGACAAAGATCACCAATTCGCTCGCAACAGTGGCGACGGCGACCACGTCTGCCACGTGTGGAATCCGACGAACCGCAACTTCGAGCTCCGCGGGTTCGAGGCGTCTTCCGTTGACTTTGATCTGCCGGTCTTTACGACCGACAATGTGCATGACGTCTCGATCATCGAACATGACGAGATCGCCTGTAGCGTGTATCCGACGGTTCGGGTCGGTGGGATCAATGCGGGATGGAATCAGTACTCCCTTCTCCCATCGCCCGAGCGTTACGAAGGGGCTAGATATGATGAGCTCGCCGGATTTGCCTTGTGCAACGGAAGATCCATCGTCGCCAACCACGGCAAACCAAATCCCCGGCAACAGGCATCCCGCCGGAGCCGCTATGACATCCTCGGCGAATTGTGCCGGAGGGAAGCACTGGGAGCCTGTCGTCTCCGTCGAAGAGTAGCCGATCTGAACGTAAGCGCTCGGCATCGCCTGACGAAAAAACTCGATGTCCGCCGTTAAGACCTTCTCGCCGCCAATTCTTAGGATTCGCACTGACTGAAAATCATCGTGATGTCCGGCAGAGATCATGGCGCGGAGCAGCGTGGGAACGGAATAAATGACCGTAGCGCACTGGGAGCCAATTGCCTGCCGCGTCCCATGAAGGCCAAGTGACTCAATGTCCACTATGTAGAGCCTCGCACCGATCAATAGTGACGTCAGCATTTCCCTGCAGCCGGCAATCGTGGCGGGCCCGCTCAGCGGGAAGAACACATCTTCGTGCGTCAGATGAGCCGCGTTCACATACTGCAATACGCGCTGGAGGAGGCTGCGTTGGCTGTTCACGATCCCTTTCGGACGTCCAGTGCTTCCCGACGTGTATAGGATGAGAGCCGGCTCATCGACGGCGTGCGAAGGGGAAGCGACGGAGCCGCCATTTTCATCGTCGGTCAAACTTGTGATATCGATCCAGCGCATCCCCGCAAGGTTTGCGAAACTCCGCGGAGCGTCCTGCTCGCAGCCGATCACGACAGTTAGTCTTGCGTCGGTCGAAATTTCGACGTTTCGGCTAGCTGGGTCACGGCAGTTAAGGGGAAGGCAAGGTCGCTCTGCCGCCATGCAGGCGATCATCGCAACAGGCTGCCATATGCAGTTCGGCATCATCAGCCCCACTGCTTGTCCGGGAGGGACGAGCGCAGAGAGTAGATTGGCCAAGTTGACCGCGACGGAATGAAGCCGCGCAAATGTCAGTTGGTTCGTTCCGTCATCAACGCAGATTTTGTGAGGAAAGCGGTCAACGACGCGGCCCAGATGTTCGATCGCCGGACCGCTAGAAAATTCGAGGGGCAGCACTTCGAAAGGATTGGTTGGGCCGCCATCATCCAGCGGCCGCTCCCGCACTGTTTTCCACTCAACGCCGTCGACAACTGCTCCGCCCGATCGAGGGGCAAAACGGATCATCCCGGTACCATGCTCTTTCGATGCGCTTAAGGGCCCAAGGGCATGGGACGTTGCGTTGACCGGTGCCATGCGTCACTCCCTGTCAAGTCTCCATGATATCGCATATAATTGAGAAAGACCGCACAAACACCATTCGTTTGCATGATGAGCTGCACGACTCGCGTCGACGACCTTGGATAATCAATGGACCAACCGTTGGGGGCGATTACTTCGGTCCGCCCTGCTGGGGCGGGAAGGTCATGTAGGCGAGCACGTCGGTCTCGGCCTCGTCGAGGAAGCAGGCCAACTTCGGCAGCTTTGGCCGGAGCTGGTCGGCGACCTTGCGCCAATAGGCTCGCGCGGCCTCGGCATCGTCCTGTGCGAATGCTGTGGCAATGAAGGCGGGAACGACACGCCGTCCGCTCTTGCCGGCATGCGCAAGCGCGTTGCGCATGAAGTGGACACGGCACCGTTGACAGCGAGCTTGCGCAGGAACGCCATCCAAAACGTCTGGGCCTCGGACGGCCCGATGTCCTTGCCGCGAACCTCGCGCCGGCCGTCGCTATAGACGCAGACTGCGACGATCACCGGGACCGACACGATGCGGCCATTCTGGCGCACCTTCGCGTAGGTGGCATCGATCCACAGATACCGCCAGTCGCCCTCGATCGGGGGCGAGAAATACCGGTCATGCCCATCGCCTGCACCCAGATCGTCCACAGAGCGGGTCGCTCCCCAGCATATAGGCCTCCTGCACTAGGGCCGTGAGCACCTTCTCGGCCATCCGGCGGGGCTCCAAAAAGCCCGGGTAGGAGCCCTTGCGCAGCTTGGGGATGCGCAATTCGCCAGCACCGGTCTCCCAGATCCGGTCGCGGTAACCGTTGCGCTGGGCCAGGCGCTCGGAGCTCTTCTCGCCATAGGCCGCCCCGGTCTGGCGTTCGACTTCCAGCTCCATCAGGCGCGGGGCGGCACAGCCGATCATCTCGCGCCGCGGATCGGCATCAGGGGTCTTCTCCATGAGCGTGCGCAGGTTCATCATGTGGTCGGTCATCTGTGGTTCCTCGGTTGCGTTGGCGTGCTGCAACCCGATCCTGCCGAAGAACTCACGTTGGCTACCGCAAGGCCGCCCGCCCTTACGGCTATGGGGGGGGCGCGTCCGGGCGGCTTTGCTCTGCCGAGCTACACCACCACCGGGGCCACGACCGGGGACACGACCGGGTGCGCAGAACGGGACTGCACTCGTTTTGAACAGGATTCTGCGGCGCACCGACCGATGATTCCCGTTTTACCCCCGCTTATGCAACTAAAAGGTGTTTTTTACGACCTTAACCCTGTTTGGCGCGACGTTTGTTATCCCAACCCGTCTTTGTGCTAAGCGCTTTTTTTGCTATATAGGAGCCAGCCTGCCGCTTGTGGGCGAGATCGCGGTTGACCCTCGCCTATTCTCGTCACGCGACAGGCAGCGAGCTGTCAGAATTTTATTGCAAAATTTGAGCAACACTTATGCCTCGAAACTTTTTTTATACCGGCTTTTGGGCTACGTGCCTGCTCTTGGGCGCGTCGACGCTGCACGCACTGGCGGCGTCCCCCGACCAGATCGGTCTCGCCCTCACCGTCAAAAACGAAGTATCGCAAGTCGAGCCAAAGGTTTCCAAGATCCTGCAAGGTGACGACATCTTTCGTGATGAGGTCGTGCAGACCTTGGCTGACAGCGGTGCCAAGTTCGTTCTGAAGGACAGCACTAATCTGGTCTTAGGGCCGAGCTCCAAGCTCAAGCTGGATCGCGCTGTGTTCACCGACGAAAAGTCGATCGGAGATATCGCCGTTAAACTCAGCTTGGGCACATTTCGTTTCATCACCGGCCACTCAGCAAAAGAGGCCTATGCCATCACAACGCCGATCGCGACGATGGGCGTTCGCGGCACAACACTCGACTTTCTGATCGAGCCAGCGCAGAACACGGTCGTGCTAAAGGATGGACGATCCCAAGTTTGCGCGGGGGGCAAATGTGTCCAGCTCGTAAACGTTGGCGATACGGCAATCATCAAGGCTTACGGCGCACAGATCAATATTGAGGTGCAGCCTTCGTCGAGTTGGTCCTTTGACTCAGCTTGCAATGGCATGTGCAGCCCAGTGAGTTTCGCAGAAGCCGAAAGTTCACTTACGACCGGCAGTATTGGAGCGGGCGTCGGCGGCGGCGGTGGCACGTCAGGCGGCGGCGGCGCAACAGGATCAGGCATCGTTACCGGTGGCTCAAATGCCGGTACTGCAGCTAACGCAGTACCCGGGAGCGGGAACAGGTCGGGTTCTCCGCTCACCGTTGGCTTCGGATCGGCAAGCTTCTCGCTCGTCTCAGAGCATTAGAGTCCTTCAAAGCGGTTCGGCCTGCCCGACGACTCGTCGCGTGGAATTGTGTTACCTGGCAGCCGTGAACTGCTGGGTATGTCCCTCTTCAATGCCCAAATTCGAGCTATCCAGGTTGAGGCAAGCTCGGCCTCGAACACTATGATGTCATGGTGATCATGTGCTGCGCTGCGGTTCCATGCCTCACCGCCGGTGGGCGCTGGCTGCAAGCTAGGTACTGAGCTGCTTGCGTTCGGGGCCCTCGCAACGTGCTCTCAACAGACGATGTTTTCGATTGGCTTCGTGCGTCGACCGTGTGAAACGCTCGTGAGTGGAGCAGCTAGCTGTAAGGAACCTGGCGATGCATGATTCTTGGCCAAAAATCATTCAGCGCGTCCAAACCAAGATCTCACCTTGGATCGAGCTAATTGCGCGCGAAGTGCAGTTTGCCGACGGCTCCGCCACAGACACTTACTATGCGATTGCCCAGCCTGAATATTTGGCTGCTGTCGCGACGACCCCTGAGGGCCGCATTCTCCTCGTGCGCCAATATAGGCCGGCGATAGAGCGATACTCCCTGGAATTTCCTGCGGGATTACTGGATCAGGGCGAAAGGCCAGAAGATGCAATCAGACGAGAACTGCTGGAGGAGACCGGGTACCGAACGACAGCGATCACGTTTCTTGGAAGAGGTCCTACCTGCAGCAGCAGGATTAGCAACCTCAGTCACTCGTTCTTCATAGAAGCCGGCCAGCGAGTAGACGACTTTGTGGAGGAGCCTGGGATAGAAGTTGTTGCAGTCACGCCTGCGGAGCTGCGAGACCTCGTTCTGTCCGGCGATTTTTCGGAGCAGACCCACCTGGGCGCGCTTTCGCTGGCGCTCCTTCGCGGCTGCATTAGGCTGTGACGATGATTGTTCACGAGGCATAAGCCTCTCACGTCGACCGGCGGACCGCTTCCGATCCGGCTCTACCGTTGCAGCGCCGCTGGTTCTTGTAGAGCCGCCCGTCTGGCCGCGTTCACAAATGGCATCCAGCAGTACTTCGGCTTGGAGGTCTGCGAACCCCTAAGCGCGGACACGCCGCTCGCCCGAGTTTCTGAACGTTCTCACAGACAAATCGCGCAAGCAAACCTCCCATCAGGAGCAGATCGTATGCTCACCATCGACTTCTACGACAAGCCGGGCAACCCCGAATTCAACATTCATTATCCTGCTCAAACGAGCCTCAAGGGGCTAGACAGAGTCGTGGGTTTCCGTACGAGAAAAATTGCCGCTATGACCGACGCCGCCTGCAGAAACTTCAGACCGCCTGCTGAGGCCACCTAATTGTGGAGGCGCGCCTAACCAGGCTAGCTGAGGGTCGAGCCGCGATGATGCCCACCACGGCGATCGATCAATGCAGTTCGCCGACCACAGTTGGTGGCGTGAGTGCCGAGACGGTAATCTCCACCGTAGAAGCGCCCTCCTCGCGGCGGTTCTTCCCAAAGACCACCAGCGTGAATTTTTCTGTTCCGGTGAAAGCAGGGCTAGCAAAATAGCGAAAACCCGGGCCGACCAATTTCAATTGACCATTTACCGGCTGTTCGGCCACGGCAACGCCGTAGATTTGCATCGTTGACCAGCGCAGACCTTGAATGCAGTCCGAGCCCGGGGCAATGGTCATGGACCATTCAATTGTATCGCCGGTAAGCTGGTAAGCTTTCTGGTCCTTAAGGCAGTTCGGCGTCGCCGCGGCCGGCCCGGCAAGAAGCGCGATAGCTAGAGAAGCGGCAGCGCATTTGGCTCGCGACATGGTTTAACCTCTTTGACTTGCGCTGTTTAGAACCTCGGGATGAAGTTTGTGTGAGCGCCAGCGGTTGCTGCCGACGATAGAGTTACGATTCCGTTTCTCCACTGCGAGAAGCCGTTTTACGGCTGCACGAATTCAACCTCATTTGGAGCTGCCATGCCTTAAGGCGACTGGCAGGACGGACGCAGCATTAATCCCAACATGCTTCGGCCGGACGTTAGATCTCCTCCCGATCAGCCGGAATAGCTCGTAGATCAAAGGTGCGCTTGCACATTTTGGCTTGCTTTTTCAAAAGGATTTATACTAATTTTACGAAATATTATTTCTGATATTTGGCATTCTGCTTGTTAACCGGCTGCACTGGCATGCGATCGGTTTGGCCGGCGAGCTAGCGATTTGAGAGTTTTTCATGCTTGCGTTCAGAAATGACCTCCAGCTGCAGCGATTGTGCACAGCCCGCTCAAGCCTCGGCTTAACACGCTCGGCCGCATGGCCCTCCTACCTCGCGGGTGGACCGCAATGCTGGGGTTGGCTCGAGACAAAACGACCTCTTCTCAACGGATCGACCTTCCTGAGCCGATCCTCAGCACTGCGCGATCGGCGCAGCGACAAGGTTTCGAAGCTGCGAGAAGCAAGCGCGAGCGCCCGAAGGATACGCTGGAGAACGTCTGTTACGTGCGAAAGCGTGCGGTGTGACACTTGGGCTGCGCCAAACAGCCTTTCCTTCATCCCATCGGTGAGAACTCGAACAGTCGCCTAGAGCGTCCAGATCAGGTGACCCATGAAATGGTTTCAAAGGAAGTTGATGAAACCGTGCCCGGATCTCGAGCCGAGCGGAGACATCTCTAGAGCCAAAATGGTGCGCGAGCTTTGCTCAGCCGAGGGCGAGTTGGTTCGGCGGACAAATGATTTTCCCCAACGGGGATCGAATGAGCATCGCCAAATCGCCCTCAGCCGATATCGGGCCGCAAAGGAGCGCGCGCTACTTCTCGCATTTTGCATGGACGATGACCTCATGCATGATGCCGCTTTACGTGAGATCCTGACGCTCTGCGTGATTGCTGAGGACATAAGCGCGGCGAATAACATTTTCGGAAAATTCCGGTCAAAACTCATCATGGACATGGTTATTGCCGAGCATCCCAATCTCGTCGCCGCATCCCGCGTGGCGGCCACCGCCACGGATGCGAGAACAATGGAGTTGCGCCCCCTCGTTCGACTCCTCTGTAACAACAAAGCTCGCGTCACCAATGCCTCTCGTGCCAGCCAGCTCACGCAGTTCAGGTTTCGGAATTCCTAGTCAACTGTGCTGGTTAGTGCGTGCGACCCGTGCGAGACATCGAACTGGAGGACGCGGTGCAGCTCGACGCTGAGTAGCAATGGTGAATCGCGTTTTCAGCTAGACGCCGGGCCGCGCGCAACCATTCGAACCTTGTCAGCAGACCTGCGCCTTTCCACTGCATACAATCGGTGGGATTTGTCTAAAAACCGGGGCTAAATACCCCTGTCAGGTTAGGCCATTGAACAGATCCAAGACCGAGTAGGAACGATTTCGTGATTCTAAATTCACTCGCGAAGAGCTGAGACGGCTTGGAAAGCGTGGCGGCTCGTTGCTGAGATCGACGGAGTTTCTCGGATCGAGCTAGCGGGAGCTCGCGGACCGCATCAGTCCGACACCCTATAGATATCTCCCAGCTGGAGAGCGGAATCGCACGCATCGAGCCGCATCAGTACTATGAATGGGCCCATGCTCTGAAAATCCCACTGCGCCACCTTGTCGCGTCGTATTGCGGCACGTTGATCCCATTCGCCCACTATCTGTTCGTTTTCGGCCGAACAGCTGACAAGCTTGCCGATCAGTCTCATGGAAACAACGAGCTGAAGTTCCTCGAGAGGTAAGCGATGGTTTTTGCGGTCCCCCTCCCGACGTCCTGGCATCGTCTGCTCTGGTCGGCACCTGTAAGCCTAACGACGTCCAACCGCTCAACCGCTCGCCGGTCCCGTCATGACCAGGCCGGCTGCTGTCCTGGCACTCAAGCCCTCAAAGCCGGAGCTGAAAGACGCTTACGCCGGACACAAGAGCGCGATCATCGATCTCGGGCTCTTGAACTCGCAGTGGCGTAACCGCAAATGGCCGCGAGACGTCGATTGCGCCCCTCGCCAAGACTTTCAGGCAAGCGAAGTGTCGCTCGGTGTGCGTCAGCCTGGAGCAATCGTCAGATCTTGCTGACAAGTTGCCCGTTTACCCGTTTAAGGATGCCAAGGGGGGGCAAAATGGGTTGAGTCTAGTCCCACGACGGTTATTGGATGGCCAGGAGACTCGAAAATGAGAAGCTCCCCTCCGATCCATGCGGAATGGTGGTGCTCGGACACTTCGAGCACCTCATTATTAGGCAACGAATTGCTGGTGACCACTTGACCGGGCACGACGCCACCCGCCGAATCTCCTGCTCCATTTTTCACAGCTTTATTGGCCGATAGCGGGAGAGAGCCGACAAGAGAGAGATCAAGTAAACTGGAGGCAGACACTTGGTCGTGCCCCCCTATTGCGACTACGGCGCTGGGCAACGGAACAGTGTCTTTAGCAAATGTATTTGTAAGCCAGGGGCTACTCGTGTGCTCCTCGAGGGAGAATTTGGTAACCGTAGAGAGGCTTCCATCGACTGCATGCATGTCGCTGCTTGCGATGGTGAGCTTTCCGCCATTGCCCGGCAAATGAGCGTCGGTCCCCTGGCCCCCGCTATTGATCGAAGGCAGGGTGGGCGCGTCTGTGGTCAGGTTAGGTAACGAATGCGCTGCGGCGCCGGCGTGCGGGAATGGCGGATCAATAACCATCGTTCCGCCGTGACCATCGTCCTCTAGTATGAAGTTCGCGGTCGTGAAGTCGCCATCTCCGAACGTAATGCTATCCACCACCTTGGTGACGCCATTGACGGTTTCGTAGATCGTAAGGACCCCGCCGCTGTCCGCTCCTAGGCTGTCGAAGTAAGTCCAGGAGGTGCCCGCATCGAAAACTATTCCCTGCAGGTCAATCAGATCTGAAGTTTGTGGATCGGTGCCCGTGAAGCCGAAAATGGTACCCGTATAACTTGTTGGCTTGCTCAGGACGAGCATACCCGAAATGCCATTATTGTTGGCGAACAGGATACTATCGAAACTCGAGTCTGGAAGCACCAAGGTGGTGCCGCTATCGATTACCAGAGGATCAATGAACTGCGTTCCTCCCATGCCATCGCTTGAAAAAGTGAAGCTGTGTCCGGAGTAATTACCCTCCAGCTTGATAGCTGCGCTTGTGAGCCCCTCGCTTATGGTAATCATAGTTTCCGTCGAACCAATGACCAGGCTGATTTTCTCGGCGCCTATGGTGGCATTGGGATTGCTGCTGCTAAGCACCGTTTTCGTTGTGCTCGAGTAAGCAAAGCCTCGCAGATCTATGACATCAGTTCCCGCGAAACCTGAGATCGACGCCTGAAACTCTGCTGGATCGTCCAGGATCAACTTCCCCGTCGAACCTGCGCCGATAGCAAAAACCACGCTTAGAGAGGCCGCGACTGACCCGCCCAATTCCATAGTGGTATTGTTGCTGAGCTCAAGAACGCCGGTCCCAGAGATATTGGCGTTTAACAACAAGGCGTGGCTCGATGACGCTGCGATCAGCCCGTTATCAACAATATTGGCAAGAGCTCCGTCATCTCCGGTGACCTTACCGAAACCTTGCAGCGTGCCTTCAACATAAATGGAGGGCTCCTCCAGCGTGTCTCCGTTGATTTTGAAGGTCCTACCCGAAGCGATTGTCAATCCATCGTTGGTCCCGTTGATGGTGACTGTGATGACCTGGGCAGTCCCATCCACAGTAGTGACCGAAAATGTATCGATTAAGGTCTCGCCGGCTTTAAGCGCCTGTATCGTGGGATTGCTATTGTTGAGCGTATAGGTCCACAACCCCTCCGCCGACATGGTGAAGGTGCCGTAGCCGCAGGTGCTTGCTGTCGCGGTGGAGACCGCGGTGAAGCTGTTAGCGAGATTGTCGATATCGGCGTCGGTCAGCCTGCCCGAGGCATTCGGCGTACCCGGAGTGCCGCTGCCGGCCTCCACCACGGTCCCAGTCGTGGTCCCGGAGATGACGGCGGCGTCGTTAGCCCCATTGATGGTGACGGTGATGATCCTAGCCGTGCCGTCGACGGTGGCGACTGTGAATCTATCGGTCAGGCTCTGACCGATATTGAGCGCCTGGACAGTGGCGTTGTTGTTGTTGAGTTGATAAGTCCACACCCCACCTGCTGTCATCGTGAACGTGCCGTAGCCGTTGGCACTGGGGATTGGGATCATGACTTTTGTGAAGGTGTTGTTAGGGTCGTCAACGTCGACGTCGGTCAGTGTGCCGGACGCGGTCGGAGTTCCGGCAATGCCGTTATTTACGCCGCCGGCCTCAACAACTGCCCCGCTCGCCGTCCCGCTGATGCTGGCCGCATCGTTGGTGCCGGTGATGGTGATGACGATGTCCTGGCTGGCGCTGTGGTCCGCCGAGG
>NZ_PYFX01000043.1 GCF_003020115.1 Bradyrhizobium sp. MOS002 | reverse complement strand
TAGCGCCGCCTGCGGCGACGAAATGGACGAGTTCCTCTGCCAGCCGCACAATCAGGACGCATAGCCAGTAGATAGCGCTCTTGAACAGGATAGGCTGGAGCATTGGCGCGCCGTCGAAGCGACGCATGAAACGCATGTTGTCGGTTACCAAAACGGCTTTTCCGACTAGCAACGCCGCTACCAGCGAGGTGAAGAAGCCGCTGAACTCAATGCCGTGCTCCTGCAGGATCAGGCGTTTAGTGTACAGGATCAGGTTGAAGCCGACGAAGAAGAAGATTGTCGGCGGAAGCGCATGCTTCACCTGTGTGAGCCACCAGGCAGTGGCCCGCCGCAAGAGCGCTGCCGGCGTCGAGCTAGCAATGGCGGGTTGTCTCATATGATACCTCCCAGTGATTGCGCCGAGCCATACTGCGCGAGTTGCGCACCGACATTGCCGAGGCCTCACCTAGCTGGCAGACGAACAGGATGAGCCGCCGCTTAACCAACGAACGGGAGCCCGTGCGCCCCTGTTGTAAATTTAGCACGAATGGCTGGAATCAGCGACGCCTTACCATTTTGCACTTACGTGAGGTGGACCCGAATTCATCCCGGTAATAGCCTCACCGACACAGTTGGTTGCGTTCCTGTTGCGGCGGGGTTCGCGTGAGTATTCAGATCACAGTTTTGAAAGTTTTGGCGGGCCACCCTCAGGGCCATGCATCGCTTGCAGATCTGAAGCAGTATCTCGCGGTCCTGACTTGTAGCGGGGCCGAATGGTCTCAAAGAATGAAGCGGCTCGCTGCACGTGCGCCGGAATTGGACATTTTCACCAGCGGCTACGTGCTACGAGAGCCCAGCGGATGGCAGATCACGGCGAAAGGCCGTGAATTTCTCATCTCGATTGAAGCGCCGTTGGCCGAACCGGCGCTCACGCCAGTCGCGCTGCCGGAGCCGGTTGTTTGCGAAACGACCGACCTTCCGACCAATGTCGTTCGACTGTTAGATCACAAAGCTCAACGACGGAGGCCCGCTGCGGCCTGAAGCTTAGCGCATCGCCGCGCTCGGCACCGTCCCAAGTCAGGTGCGGTGACCGACAAGGCCGGTCCAGGAAGTCGAACGCTACAATCGGCTGCCGCCAGTGCTCCGAACTTCGCGGCTATCCCTACAAGCTCAGTCATCTGGTCGCACGCTGACCTTACAAGATTTCAGCCAGCGACCCGCCCTCGACGTGGTGGCCGGGCGAGCGGTAGCCCGCCATTTGCGTTCGTTTGCTTGCGTGACAGCAGCCCTTGCGGCTGAGGGCAATGCCAGTAGGATCGGCGGTGTATACGACCTTGCGGCTCGGCGCCGGAGAATTATGCCGTGCGAATACTGATAGTCTTTTCTGTCCTCATGACCGTTTTCGTCACATCGGCAAGCGCAACCACCTGCACGCAGGCGACTGCGAATTGTAAGAAAGCCGGGGCCGGCAAGCCTAACATCGATGGTAAGTGCGAAGCTGCGGGTGCTTCTTGTATGCGGGACGGGTATTTCATGGGGCCGGTGTCACGCACGCCTTGGAAAAATCTGCGCAAGGAGTAACGCGGCCCGCCAATGTGCAACCTTTACTCGATCACCACCAACCAAGCCGCCATCGCGGCGCTCTTCCGCGTCGTCAACCGCTATGTCGGCAACCTCGCACCAATGCCGGGCGTGTTTCCGGATTATCCGGCTCCGGTGATCCGCAACACCGAGACCGGGCGCGAGCTGGCCATGATGCGCTGGGGTATGCCGCCGCCGCTTCGCACAGGCGGGCCGCCGGTCACCAACATCCGCAACACGACGTCGCCGCATTGGCGCCGCTGGCTCAAGCCGGAGAACCGCTGTTTGGTGCCCTTCAACAGCTTCGCAGAATACGCGCCGGAGCCGAACCCAGACACCAAGAAAAAGGACGTCGTCTGGTTCGCACTCAACGATGAGCGGCCGCTGACCGCCTTCGCTGGCATCTGGACCATGTTCAACGGTGATCGCGGCACTAAGTCCAAGCCGGTGCAGGGGCCGCATCAGGTCTACGGCTTCCTGACGACATCGCCCAACGCGGTGGTCGAGCCGATCCATCCAAAGGCGATGCCGGTGATCCTGACCACCGACGAAGAGCGCGACGTGTGGATGCGTGCGCCGTGGGACGAAGCAAAGGTGTTGCAGCGACCACTGCCGGATGACGCGCTCAAGATCGTCATGCGCGGGACCGATAAAGAGGATCGGACAGCGGCAGCATGATCATGTCTACGTGGTTTTGGCGGCGCTTCAAAATGACGACGACGGTTGAACAACTATTCAGTAAGCAACGACAGGCTTCAGCCAGTGACCTACGAGATTGGGGATGGTTACAGACCCAATTCCCGCAAGCTATGGATCAACCCAATTAGGCTCCGGACATCGGGAGTGATGGTCACCTGTGGGTGATAATTCCAATTGATGAACCGAATGCGGAAACAGCGGCGAGAGGCGCAGGCATGCGCACATCCGTTGCCGAGATTATTCCGCAGCGCGATCCAGACGGCCGGAAGATCCATGCAAATCTTTACAAATTCGCTCGCGGGTTCTGGAAGCCGCCGGCTTGGGTTGGGTCGACCCAGCTTTCAAATTCGAGACAGATGATCACCTTGGGCTTCATCGCGACGACAAGCGTGCGTCAGTTTGCGGTTGACCTCCGCCAGATGTTCGATCTTGGAGTTCCTACGTTTGAAACGGCACCGGAAGCATTCGAGGCGGTGCCTTAAGACGATCGAAAAGCGAAGTAGAGTCGAACCCAGAGATAAAGCGCCTGCTGGCAGCGAGCCGGGCCAACACGCGTAACGATTGCCGGCTTCTCACGACGGAGCGTCATGCGCAGTTCCGTTCACGTAGATGAACGTGGAGGGTTGATCCAAGTCAAGGGCGCGTAGCTCCCGCGCCCGAGGATTCGGACAGGACCGCGGTCAGCGGGATACTGAGATTCCGCGGCTTCCAGTCTGAATGAAGGAGTACGCCCAATGTTGCGTCGAATTCTCATCGCATCGGCTGCTGCAGCCATGCTGCTAGTCACCTTCACTCCCGACGACGCCGATGCTCGCGCTCGCGGCGGTGGCGCCTATCGGGGTGGCGGCGGCTATCGCGGCGGTGCGGTCGCGGTTCGAGGGCCGCGGGGCGGGGGAGCCGTGGCAGTGCGCGGCGGGCGCTACGCCTATCGTGGTGGGGCCTATCGCGGCTACGGCTACCGCGGCTATGGTGTCGGAGCGGCAGCGGTAGGCGCGGCTGCCGTTGGCGCTGCTGCGTATCGCCGCAGTTGCTACGATGTGTACGGCAACTATATCTGCGCCTATTGATCCGAGCGACGCCCGATTGCGCGGCTTGGCCCCCTGGGGGTCCTTCGGAGGGCGTAGTTTCTGCGGGGACCGCGCCACCGTGACTTGTCGAGAAGAATGCTGCTAGAAATCCGAGGTGCAGTTACGGCGAGACCGCGCGTTTTTTGCCGATGATGTGCGGTCAGCAAACCCCGTCGGATCGAAGGGCGATGTCTTCAGAGGCTTCGAGGCTGTTTGGATCTTGTCGGCATTCCTTTCTAGCCTGCGCGTCGGACGCTAGACATTTCGAGGGCGACGCCCTTTGCCGCGCCCGCGATTGGGATTGCGGGCATCGACCGTTTCCCACCACGAGTAGACATCGTGATCCCGCCAGGTCTTCCGGTTCTCACTGATGTATGTGGGCTGCGGAAATTTTCCGGCCTTCACCAGCCGGTAAAGAGTTGTGCGGCTAAGTCGAATGATTTCCAAAACTTCTTTCTCGTTGATAATACGTCCACGACGCTGCGCGGAGTTCTCGGGCATTGCGGCGCCTTTCTGTCCCGTTCTCGAAACAACACGGTCGCGCTCGATGTTGCGACAACTCCGCTGTTGTAGCAGACGTTTGGTGACTGCTTCCAGATTGAAGTAAAGCTTCAAGATCCCGCCACTTGAAGCAAAAGCTTAATCCAACGATGTCCCGATCTCGCTATCGTCTCATCCTGGCAATCGGAAGCGGGAAAGATCGGAGGCATTGCACGATACTATGAAGCGGCTCGAGATCCCTCTCTCGAAAATCGATTCTATCCCGACGTGCGCGTTACGCGGTCGCTGAAGCTGGCCCGCAGATCACTGGCGAATTGACGGACCTGATCAAGTTTTGTTGAAGGGGCTGCTCAAGCTAACTTTTAGTTCAAGGGAGGTACCGAGGACAACGCTGGCTTTTTCGCTCTATCCATCGGATTTGCGCACCTAAGGTGAATGTTCACTCGCTTTGCGCAGAGCGCCAAGTTTGCGCATGCTCCAGCTATATAACGGCACTACGGAGCAAAGTGATGATCAAGTGCGGGAAAGTCGGCCGCAACCCTCGCGTCGATCTTAAGTCACTGCCGATCGAACCGAAGGCTTACTCGATCAAGCAGTTTTGCGAGGCACACAGCATCAGCGTTGATACTTATTTCCGCATGCAGCGGGCGGCCTCCGGGCCGGTGAGGATGAAGGTCGGTGCGCGCACCCTGATCAGCGTTGAGGCCGCGGCAGCTTGGCGTCGCGAGCGCGAAATGGCGGGGCGCAGGGCTCAGCACACCGCATCGCGCCCTTCTGCATAAAGAGTGGGGCGAACATGAGCGCAAACGATTACGACCATCACTCGCCGCACTCTCTCAACCTTTTTTGCGCTAGCACGCCGATGTGGGTGTTGGAGAAATTGCTTGGTTTGCGACAGCCGATTGGTGCGCCGGCGCACCGCGGTGTTGCGGTCGAAAATGGCGTCATGCATGGCCTCATGAAACTTGATGCACCGGTGTCCGAGTGCGTCAAGGTCGCGATGGTCGCATACGACACGCTCATGGCGCTGTCGCCCGATACCCGCCGCGAGAAGTATCGCGACACTATCGAGGAAATGGTGAGGTTGGCGCTCGACGAACTGCGCCGCTATGGCGTGCCATCGCGCACGCAAGGCCTTGTTCAATGGCAGCCGAAAGGTCTGCGTCTGCCCATCATTGGCTATTTTGACTTCGAGTGGGCGCAGCATGGTGTGATCATCGATCTCAAAACAACGGAAAAGATGCCATCGCAGATCAAATTCTCGCACGCCAGGCAGGCCTCATTCTATGCAGCGTCCGACAACATGGCCGCGCGGCTCACCTACGTCACGCCAAAGAAGTGCGAGACCTACGAACTCGAAAACATTTGCGAGCATCGCGAGGCGTTGCGCCAGATTGCGGTGAGGATCGAGAATTTGCTCGCGCTCTCGGATGACCCTGAATTCTTCAAGAGCATCACTGCCCCCGATTTGGAAAGCTTCTATTGGGGCGGGCCGGCGAGGCAACTCGCCTACGAGCACTGGCATATCTGAGTTCCCGCAGCGATCGGGATTGGCGGGCTTCGAGCCTGATCGAAGCAGCAAGACAGGAGTAGAGTCACATGAGCAATGTGTTCGGCTTTTCTACAGCGCCATCTACTGGCGGCGACTTTTTGCCGATCGTGAAGTATGACGCCCGCGCTGGCCGCTTCTATCGACTGGACCGCGTCGATACCGGCAACGGCTTTGAAAGCAAGCCGGTCGATATCACTGCCAACTTCAAGGCGATTCTCGACCTCGAGAACGTCGAAACGGGGTGGTTCGATTTCCTTCCCGGCTCCCCGCCGGACTTTAAGCTGGTGCCGATCGGAAAGGAACTTCCCGACAAGCCGAGTGCGAAGCACAAGAACGGCATTCGCTTGATGTTGAAGCTTTCGAAGGACTGCGCCGGCGGGTCTCCCCTTGTCCGGGAGCTTGCTGGCACCAGCAAGGCATTCCTGTCCGGCATCGAGGCGCTCTATCTGGATTACTTGCAGAAGAAACCTGCCAATCCCGGCAAGCTTCCGGTCGTCGAGCTTGAGAAGGTCACGCCCATCAAGACGGGCAGCGGCGCGAAGAGCAGCACCAACTTTCAGCCGACGTTGCGCATCGTTAGCTGGGCCTCTCGTGGCGATTTGACGTTCGTGCCCAAGGGCACGTCACCCAATTCACCCGCACCGCAGCCGCCGCCTCAGGGTCCCACTCCGCCGTCCACCGGCTCGACCCGCGCCGAGCCTCCGCCGCAGGAGGAAGGGATGGACGCGGATTTCGGTTGACTGAAACCGTGGGGGTCAGGTTGGCGGCAACCGACCTGACCCCGCACCACGTCACGCTTGAGCCTTCGAGGACCTGCTGCATTCGAGGTGCGTCTTGGACATACCCGAAAATGCCCGACTTGAAAAACTTTTGGGCATGCTGGGCTCGTCATTTGACGGCGAGCGCGCGAACGCAGCGCGCGTGATTTCGGCGATGGCAGAGAAGCACGGTCTGACCATCGTCGAGTTGATCTACGGCGCCCGTGGACAGGAGCAGCGCCTACACCCTCGGCAGAGCCCTGGACCTGAGCCGCCGAACGATGATCTGCGCGCCAGGCCGGTACCAGATACCATGCTCAAGCGACTGGCTCAAATTGCCGATAACCCGGACCGGTACGAAGTCATTTTGACCGAATGGGAATTCCAGTTCGCCGTCGATGTCTCCGCGCGCTACTCGCGGGACTACGAACTGAGCACCAAGCAGCACGTGATCGTAGAAAAAATCCTTCGCAAGGCGCAACGCTCGACGGCACGGAAATGATTAGCACGGCATCGATCGAAGATTTCGATCCTGACTTCGCCGGTCCGGCGGAATGGGCCGCCATGTATCGCGCACGCGGTCTGCAGGTGATCCCGTGCTATTCACCGTCGGAGGTGGCGAGAGGGACCTCATGGAAGCGTCCCAAGCTGTCGGAGTGGACGGAATTCCAAGAAACTCTCGTCCCGGATGTAGTCTTTGCGCGCTGGTATGGAGTTGCTGGCGAACACTCGGCTCGCGACAACATGGGGATCCTGACCGGCCAAGCCAGTGGCAATGCCTTCGTGATCGATTTGGACGATCAGAAGGGTCCCGCTGCTGGTGAGTGGTGGCGCGGTATTCTCGCCGTGCACAACAGCGGCATCGAGCCCGAAACCTGGCGTCAGCAGACCGGGGGCGGTGGTCGCCAAATCCTGTTTCGGGCCCCGCCCGAGTGGCGCGTCCCGACCAACAGGACGCCGATAGGCGTGGATATCCGTGGGCAAGGCGGGTTTGCAGTGCTGCCGTCCTCCGTGCACGAGAGCGGGCGGCGATACGCGTGGGCGCCCGGGTGCGCGCCCTACGAGATCGAGATCGCCATCGCACCGGAATGGCTACTGGCTGCTTTGGAGTCGCTGGTCGCGCAGCATGGCGGCGACCAGGGGCATGGTCGCCGTGAGCATACAGGGTCTCCCGGCGGCGACTATGATGCCTTCGGCAATCGCGTCGACGGTCGCGAAGAGGAGATGCGCGACGTGGTCTGGCGCGCCGTGTTGGAATGTTATCGGGAATGTCCGATCAAGCCTGCGGAGACCGAATGGGAGACGCGTGCCGAAGCCGCCTATCAGATCTACGAGCGTAAGGTCAAAAGCCGGCTTGAGGGAGTCGACAAGACGGCACTGCTGGAGCGCGAGGGCCGGGGACGGGCCGCATTCTGGGAGAAGTGGCGCCGGGAAATGGCGAAATGGGGCAGCACCAAGATGGTGGAGGAGGCGGCCAAGCCGAACCCAAACTCCGATCAGTCGCCGTTGGAAGAACCCAGGATCGATCCCAAGACTGGCCAACCGCTGCCGCTGCTGCTGAATGCGGAGCAGTTCGTGGCGGGTTTCTCACCACCTGCCTACTTGGTCGATGGCGTCGTGCAGCGTGGCTATCTTTACGCGCTCACTGCGCGAACCGGGCACGGCAAGACGGCCGTCGCCTTGTACATCGCGCAATCGATCGCCCGTGACCTTCCCATGCATGGCAGAGCGGTCAAGGCGGGAACGGTGCTCTTACTTGCCGGCGAAAATCCTGACGACATCAGAGCGCGGTTCCTGGTCCTGGCCGATGCCTATGGTTTCAAGGCCGAAGACCTCAAGATGCGGTTTGTGGCTGGAGTGATCGACATTGCCGCCAAAATGCCGGAGATCAGAGCTGAAGCGGAAACGATCAGCGATCTGGTTCTGGTCATTGTGGACACAGCAGCGGCCTACTTCCCGGGCGATGAAAGCAACAGCAATTCTCAGCAGGGCGCGTATGCCCGGCTACTGCGGCAACTAACCTTCCTGCCCGGCAAGCCCGCAGTGCTGGTCAACTGTCATCCGGTCAAGAACGCCTCCCGCGACAACCTGCTGCCGATGGGCGGCAGCGCCTTCCTGAATGAAGTCGACGGCAATCTGACGCTTTGGACGACGGCCGAGCGACAGACGACCCTGCACTGGCAGGGGAAGTTCCGCGGGCCTGAATTCGAGCCCATGACGTTCGAGCTCGAAGTGGCCGACAGCACCAGAGTGATCGACGCAGAGGGGCGGTTAATGCCTTCCGTCGTTGCGAAGCCAGTCTCGGAATTCAAGTTGCAAATAGATGAGGGCAAGCAGGAGAGCCAAGAAAACATGCTCATGCGCGCCATTGCCGCCAACCGGAACAGCTCGATTGCAAACCTTGCCACGATGTGTGGGTTCGTTGGCGCGACCGGCCAGCCGCAAAAATCCAAGGTGCACGCCATGTGCGGTCGTCTGATTGAGGAGAAGCTGCTGGAGCGCCGTGGCAGCAAGTACCGGATCACACCGAAGGGCAAACGGGAGATTGGCTGGAAGGACGACGATGATTGACGGCTTCGTACACGCTGTGGGCCTGAACGATCCTCTGAACGAGGAGGGGTTGGAAAACACGCCGTTCGTTCGGGCTGAACGATGGTCTGAACGATGCGATCGAACTGGAGACAACCCCTTGAAATACAATCGTTCACGCCTGAATGGCTCGCCGACGAACGCTCCACACCGGTGGAGGAGCGTTCGTTCGGAGCGTTAGCGTAGCGTTAGCGTCGCCGAATTTTGACTGTTTGGAGGGGCCGGATGACAGACGAGGTTGAGACCTTAAAGGCCAAGCGGAAGGCCATGATGAGGGAGATCATGGGAACATTCAACAGGTCGAGCGACCCGCACCCAAAACAGCGGCGGGCGAGCCTGACGCGGCGGATTGATCTGCTCGACAGGAAGATCCGCCGAGTTCATCAGCAGAAAAGGAAAGCAAATTGTCATGGGCAAGATTAAGGAGACTGATACCCGCCCTCTGGGCGACCCGACCTCGTGGTCGCGTACACATGGCTCCTACCTCGCCGGCCGCGCCTATATCGATGAGGCGGACCTGACGGCGGCCCAGATGGAAGCGCGGTGGGGAGCCGGACGATTGCGCCTGCTGGCCTCGCCGGAAATGCGAGAGAAATTCGACAGGCAACGGTACTTCTTCAACACCGCCATCTGGCACGGCGACCTCGATGCCGTTCGCCGCGAAGCCAAGCGCATGATCACTGCGTGGCTAGCGCTCGATAAGGCCGCGAGGGCGGCAGGCAAGGCGGCCCTTTCTCCGCTGGTGTGGGAGGTGGCGCTCGCAGATGGCACTGTCGCTGCCATCGTTCCTGGCAGGGACGATGCTCGCGCTGTCATCACCGAGGGACGCGCTATGGCCGTCTACACGCTCGACGAAATCGCTCGCCTCCTGTCCATGTACCCCGACATCGCCAAGGCAAAACTTATCTTCCCCGGTGCCGAGGTCACCAAAGTCAGCACAAGCATTTACGATCCGCTCGATGCCATCCGCGACGGTGCAAGCCTCAACGATCCGCTGGAAGACGTTGGCATTGCACGGGCGTAGTGACAGCTTGGACCCGCACGGCCGCTGCGGGCGTACAAGACGAAGCCTCGCGTCTCAACGATTGACCGTCCGCATGCGGCGGCATCATGCTATAATTGGGCCGATAACCGCCGTGAGAAGATTGTCATGCACGTACGCCGAGGCGGGCGAGACCCAAAGAGCGGCCGCGTTCGCGGATTTCAATCTGAGACGCAGCGCCAGAACTTCATGATCGGCCGCGCGCGGTGCTGTAATGGGCCGAACCGCGAGATGCCACGTTGCGCCGCGCTAACTCGGCTGGGTCAGCCGTGTAGAGCAGCACGAATGCAGAACCAACAAACCTGCTTTCGCCACAACGCTGCGGCCAAGCGGTCACGACTTGTAGCCGCACGCCTTTCTGGAGACCTGGACCGCATCCAACGCGCAGAGATGCGGGCAGAACGGAACCGGCTCTGCGTTGTCTGGCGCCGCGATCCGCGCGAGCCGGGCAAGACGATCATGCTGGTCCCCTCTGACGAAGCATCTTGCCAAGCATGGGCAGCAAGGCAAGGCTTCCAGCTCGATCTCCTCGACCGTGACTTACCAGCCTTCTCCGACGCGATTAGGTGGATTTGGGCGCGAATGTCGCGCGGCCTGATCAGTGAGGGCGATTTGAATGTGAAACTTGCGCGATTGCGCAGTCGGATGGAGGCAAACCCATGCCGTCGATCATCAGGGATGAACGTGGGCGATTTGTACCGGTAGTTCGGCCAAAGCTTTGGCAAGCTGCTGCGGTGAAGCACAGCCGAGACAGAACCGATCGGATTGGACGCGCCCGAACGCAATTGAGGGCAAAAATAGCAACAAACCAGTGGATTAGTGAGCTGGATCGCCGGGGAATTTACGAAATCGAGGCGTGCGGCATTGAATGGATCGCCGTTGAAGCGTGGCTCGACGCGCTTAACCCGCAAGAAGCCAGTGCGGCGCGAAGGTTCGTGAAAAACGTCCTGCAGGTGCTAGCAGACCGTGAGGCGCCGCCGCGAGAGCGGGGCGAGGTCTACAATGAACTATACCGGCGGTTGATCGCTGCTGGCGTCGTGGACTAATCGCCTCGGGGTGATCACCGCCGGAATGGCTCGCTACGACTCCACGCGGGCCGCTGATGCGCTCTTGGTGGCTTCGAGTCCCCAAGACCAGTGAAGAAACAGGCGCTCCTTGACCGTCGCAGGGGCGCGGAGAGGCTATCACTCCAAGAGGTCTTATTGGAGCGCCCGCCAGATTGTGGTTTCGCCGCACTCATACTCGCGGGCCAACTCCGCCATCGTTTCGCCGGCAGCGTACCGCTCAGCCAGTCTTCGGCGCTGACCGTGATCAAGAGCAGTGGGCCGACCGAACTTCGTGCCTTTACGCCGTGCCCGCTGAATACCTTCTTCACACCGCTTGCGGATCAGGCTGCGCTCGAATTCGGCAATGCCGCCCATGATCGTCATGACCAGCCGACCCACATCGGTCGTGGTGTCGCACCAGCTCTCGCCGAGCGAAACAAAGCCGCACCCTATCTCCTGGAGCTCATGCAGAATGTTTTGCAAATCGCGGCTTGACCGTGCCAAGCGATCCAGTTTCGAGACGACCAGCACGTCGCCTTGTGTGATGATCTTCATCAGCCTGGCGAACTCTGGCCGCCCGTTAATCGATGTGCCAGAAACTTTCTCACTGAAAATGCGTTCGCATCCGACGGCCTTCAGGGCCTCGATCTGCGCACCGTGATCCTGCGTACCCGAGCTCACTCGCGCATATCCAATTTTCATTTCTGTCCCCATTTTGAAAGAGACACTTTTGGAATCTAAAAAGCGCGACAAAGCAAGGGTAATTTCGATCTTCCAGAAAGTAGAGTTTTTGAAAGTTGGTGACGATCGTAGACCGTGTCACGCAGCAGCTGCTGATCACTTCGTGTAGTCATCACGTAGGCGCCTCATGCTTGTTTCGCCTTGTAACTCCTGACTCGACATAAGACCACAGAACCGCCGACCCGCCCCCTGGCGCCCCCCAAATGCACAGGAGACGGCGGTCGCATACCTTCCCGCCAAAATTTTCGTACTTTGAATTTATTAGCGATCGTGACGCCCACCCAACGCAGGCTCGCGATCAGTCTCCGGGATCGCCTGGACCG
>NZ_PYFX01000042.1 GCF_003020115.1 Bradyrhizobium sp. MOS002 | reverse complement strand
GTCTGCATAGGCCCACAACACGCCGACGACCGGGACGCGACCTGATTGCTGTGCCCTCGCTCCGAGCGGCCAAGCCGCCGCGCCGCCAAGAAGGCCAATGAATTCCCGCCGTCTCATGCTGCGTCCCCCGGGACGCAATACTAGCAGTACTCGCGCCGATCCGTAAGCGCCTGTTTCGCGCGGATGGCCTTCAAACGGTCAAGCGGCGGCTGGCTCGATCCGCGCGGCTCGGCAGCCCGTCTACTTCTTAGCGCGATTACTGTTAGTAACGCGGGGGCGCTCCGGTGCCGCGATCCAAGAGGAGGAGGCGAAGGCACTTGCCCGGGAGAGCAGGCCAAGGTGTAGGCAGCCTTGCGAACTGAGCCTTTCTCGCAGTCGTCATGCAAAGGGCCGCTGCTCTTAACAGCGGCCCTACCGGGGTTTGCAATGATACCGAAATGAAATGACTTACCCAGCTCCGGTGCGTCTGAGGTCGCAGGTATGGGCTGTTCCAGCCTTTAATCATGTGAATCGGTCCTTGGAATTTATACGACGGCGAGCGTGCAAAAGTGCACTGACAACGCACGCCTCGGGACCAAAGTCTTTTCGCTCATGAGTGCCCTCGAAGCGTTAAGGTTTCAAAGCAAGCTTAATTTCAGGGTCCTGTTGCATCTCGAATACGGTCGGGCAAAGTCTGATTACCCTGGATTTCATACCCCAAGACGTCCATGGTGCTCTCGCGAGCCGCCCGATGAGACCCCACCCACCCCAAAACTCATCGGGCGGCACCCTTATCTTCCTCGGTAGCTCAGCGGTAGAGCATTCGACTGTTAATCGAATGGTCGCTGGTTCGAATCCAGCCCGGGGAGCCAGCGTCCGGCAATCGTTGGTGGAGCGATTTCCGTAGTGTTCGTCCGTTTGGGGACCCGAGAAAACTTGACCGCCTGGTGCGTCCAGCCGCCGCAGGGATAGTGTAGAAATCCAGATGGTCGTACGTTAGAGAGGGTTGACGTTGAAAGTAGTCACCCCTCTACGATGCCTGCGACATTCGTACGGTCTCGAACGCCCCGGCGGGCCGCGACTTGTCTGATGTGCACCAAGTGGCTCTCCTCCGACAAAGAACCACGCATCAGTATTGTCTTCCGGGTTGAAGTTCGGGCGGCCGCCGATTTTCCTGCCTCAATGTACTTCCAAAAGGCAAAGTCCTTTTCCCCCAGTCGGCTCCGCGATTGCCAGCATCACCTGAGCAGCATTCAGGCCGGAACGCATCCGTGTCGCGACCTCGCTGGAATTGGCGGAGCGCTGAAGGTGGTCTATTCGCAATCCGAGCGCTGTAGAGCAGAGAATTTTGGCAGCTTGCAAATGACCAACATTGACCGGCTAGGTGAATCTGAGTGACAGAGCGCCCCGACCTTCATCGCTAGAGCCATGACTTGCTCAAAAAACTGGACTGGAAGTACTGATGACCGATATGTCTCAAACCTGTTGTTCTCGCTGACCGCATGCCATCATCCCTGACGGTGGAATGGCCTGATTCGAAGAGGGCATCCGGGTGCAGCGACACTTGCGGTAACCTCAGCCGCAAGCCTTAGTCCAGGTTGATTAACAATGAACAACTTGCGCCGAGAGGCAATCTATGTCGCCGCGATAATCGTTGCAGTCTTCACGATGATGGTGTCGCTCAACGTTCAGGCTATCACGGGTGACGAGCCAAGATACATGCTCTACTCGAAGAGCTTCTGGCAAACCCTGCATTTGATAATGCCGCAAGAGCAATGGAAGCAAGAATCGAAAGAATTGCTCGGCTACTATCTCGATTGGAGCAATGTTTATCTAGCACACCCGGTATACTTGGCCGTCCTGCTTTCACCCATATCTTCCTTCGGGGCACTGGGGCTTCGATCATCTGCTCTAGTCGCTGGGCTAGTTGGGTTAGTTTTCTTGTATGCAGCAATTCGACAGATTGCTACGACAAGAGCAGCGCTAGTCTCGATCGTCGTTGCAGCCTTGTCTTTTCCGGTACTTGGCTATTTGCACACCTATTGGATTGAAATCTTTATCTTTGCCTCACTAAGCGGCGGTCTCTTTTGCCTTCAACGAGGTCGCAACGTGTGGGTTCGCGCGATCGCGATCCTGCTCATCCCATTCATTCATTTGCGAGCTTCGGTTGTGGGGGCTGCTCTATTCGCAGAGTTCTTGCTCCGCGTAAGATCGTCTGTCCCGCCGCGGACGATCATGACACTTTTCGCAGTGGCGGCATCGTTCGCATTTATCTTAGCTGCGCTCAATTTCCATATCTACGGATCGATAAAGGGATCTGTGACATCTGCACATCCCCCCTACCCTCGGGAGCTTTACGAGGTTCTCGGGACCAATTTCGTTACGATCAAAGGTCTCCTTCCCTATGCTCCTATTTGGGTTCTTGGATATTCAGGGCTGCTGGTCGCATCTGCCCGTAGAGAGCGGTTTGCCATCGAGTGCACCATTCTCGCTCTTGTCGCGTTGACCACCTCAATTGGCGAGAATCCCGGAGAGGGCTGGCCGGGAAGATTCCTGGTCACCTCCATTCCCCTCCTATCAGTAGGCCTCGCCTATTGGATCGACCACTGCCGAGGCGTCTTGAACAAGTTCATTTTTGGCATGCTCGCGCTGCTAACCGGTATCAACACGCTTATCTTTATCCTGCAGCCGAACCTGTCTTTAGAGAATCGACAATCAGATCGAGTTTTTGAGTTCCTGTTCACGAAAATAGGGCACCTAAATTCGGGCTTATTCATTCCTGTCGAAGGCGTCAATCTGGTCCTTCCGCGAGTGCTATTGTTTTTGGCTATAGTTCTTGTGGCGCTATGTGCGCTCGCCATCTCGCTGCGGAGATGTTGGCCATCTGTTTGTGCAATTGTGATTTTATCGGCATTGCTTGATCTATCGAGAGTTTCCTCGACTCCAGCGTCCACAGCCGACATAGGTCGGGGCGTTGTAATTGTACCTGCGGGCCATCCGACCGTAGCTTCGATCTCATTTGGCCGTCACTGGGAGCCGTGGTTTGCCCCCCCCACGTATCCGCTGATCGATGTTGTTGCGACGAGCAAGGACGGCATTTGTCAGACGAAGAAGGTCCGCGCTAACCAGGTGATCTCGATATACTGCCCAGGCGGCCTGTCGTCTGTTGAACTCACATCGGACGAGTTTGATCTTGCCAAAAAAGCAACTGATGGCGTTGACGTCTACGCAACCGCTTCAATTTTGAAAAGTTCGCTGTCTGCCTTGTGGGAGCGCTGCCTACAGTGGTTCCCTGTGCGGGACAGCAGGGGAGCGACAATTGCCTCGAATTGATCACGCGATTTACCAGATCGATAAGGTCTGAACCCCGACTCCCAGCCTTCTTGCATCGCCTGACGTCCCCAATTCAGCCGGACTCGGCGTTCGGTCTGTAACGATTACGACCTCATTGTCTTCGTAAGTCTTTGTACAGGACGATGGCACGGCTGCGGTGATCAAGTTGCCCCCTACGTCCTCCGGGAAATTGAGGGTGGTCCTCCCAACTTCGCAGCCATTGATCAAAACGGCGATGGGCTGCATTGAACGTTGGCTGTTGAGCAATCCGGTTACTTCGAGTTCAATGCGCGTTACCGGCACAGCCTGCCGGCCAAAACGCAATGTTGCTCGCTGCTCTGAAGTCCAACGGCCCCAACTCTCTGGCGCTAACCAACCATCCTTCGTAAACTCTGCTGAGTTACCCGTGTCAGCAAATGATATCCGCAGCGTTTCATTCTTGTGCTGGTTCGGCGACGCTGCTTTGGCAGGGACGGCAGTCGCGTCGAATTCTTGGGAGACGCAAAGGGAAACATAGCAACGCAAAAAGATCTTTTGGCTCCCCAGTCGCGAAACGCCAGCGCCCGGCAGCAACTCCTTTGCCGGTGGAGAGAATACCACTCGCAGGTTGTTGCCCTGAATAGGTCTGTTAAGAATGATTCTTGATCCCCATTCCGCGGGAAACATTCGATAGTCCGCAATGGGCCGCAATCGGCGTTCATCTACATAGATGTATTGAAAGCCCAGCATCAACTCCGCGAATGAGTTCGGCCCCCCTTTGATATCGATCGTGTCGAACTGCTTGAGAGGATCAACCTGCAAATAGACGGCATGATGCTCCGCGCTCCTCCAGTCTTGATAATAGCTGAAATCCGGAATCACTACTTTCAGATTTGCGAGAAGGATGCTCAACCCGATCGAGGCTCCGACAGGAATCAAGCCGCCCCGCTTGCCCCTGGCTGATCGGGCCCACTGCACGAACTGCCCACAGGTGATCAAAACCATCCAAGGAAGCGTCCATTTGAAATAATGGACAACCATATAGCGAATGAGGTTCGCCGGAAGCAGATCGGCATAGGGCATGTATATTGCGAATTGCAGCAGAATAGTAAGAGAGACTATTCTCACTGTAAGCGGAGCGAAGAAGAGCGATACAACTAACGTGGGAAAGGCGATTATCGCTGGCCAAAAATTCTCAGCAAGTGACTGCCCGGTTTCAGCGTACGCGGAGCTGTCGAGAAGGAGCGAGACTGCTTTCCTGAAAGCACTGAGAGGGAAGTAGCCGTTAGCTCCAGCCGCTCCGAAGTACCCGCCCAAAGCATTTCCAAAGACGAAGTGATTGAATACCAGATATCCAATTGGAATCGCCGATCCAGAAATGGCAACGATTATGCAAAACCATGAGAAGCCAGCAAAGGACAGCTTGCGCGAGGCGCCGATGAAGTTTGCCGCAAGCACCTTTAAGAAAAACACGAGCGCCATCGGGAAACACACAACGACGTCGAGCGGCCGAGTCGCAAAGATAGCGCCATATGCGACAAAGAAAATAGCTGCTTTAGTCCAGTCGAACGAGGATGTTAGATTCCATCTAGCCGCCCTAGATGCAAAATGGAAGAAGAGAGCAAAAAGCAGCGACACCAAGGCGGCGCTCAGCGAGGTGTTCCAGGGAATGACCCATTGATCGAGCGTCAGTTTCGGATAGGCAGCCAACGTCAGAACGACGAGGGCAACCGTTATCCATCTACCGTAAATCCGCGCTCCAATGGATAGCATCACCGCCAGATACGAGAGAAAGAGTAGCGTATCGACCACGGCAAACGGGCTTGGAACGACAAAGCCCGTGAATGCGACAAGCAGCGAATACAGAGGCGGCGCGAAGTACTCTGAACCTGCAAAGTCGAGATGACTGAAGGCAATCACTGATTTCAGGTAATTGGATTGGTCCCACCACCCCCACCAGCCTATAGGAGTCCCATTGCCAGGACGATAGACCGAGTCGACGTACGCCAGAACATACCAACCGAGAAAAGCTAGCACGACGGCGGGCAATGAAAGTACGTGTTTCCGAACTCGGGCTACCAGCCCGGCACGCAAATTCAGAGTCATCCTCGCCCTGCCCTATACACCCGACCCATTCTCCAGCTAGCTCGTCATCAAATCGGCAACATACGCGGTTCGCCGCTATTTCCAATCCGCAACTTGGACCCGGCAAACAGATTTGGCAGATCGATTTCGACCAATCGCTAGACTACGGACTGGACTTTCGGATCGCACGGGGCCGGTGCAAGATGCTGTTGCGGTCGCCGCAACGGCTTGCCTCTTGATTGATCGCTGTGACAGCGACGTCGTGAAGGGCAGATCTCTGACGAGAAGCAGCGCCGAACGTGGAGAATAAGCGATTGCTGGTCGCACCTGTCCGGCGCCCTGGATTGGCCCCTATTCCTTAAAGCGAGGCGGCGCGGAGCCAGCGTGCCCAGAGGCAAACTCGCGGGAACTGCGGTGGCGGTGAGACGAGGGGTACGCCCCTCGTCATGTTCGAGTTTGCGATAACTCAACGGAACTTGGATTGTCGAAGCAAGCGCGCCGTGCCCTAACGCGCCCGGAACCTAAGTTTTGCGCGCCCTATTTTTTTGACAGGGACTGCACTCTGCGCTCTCAAGCGTTAGGATACGGCGTCACGCCGCCGGCTCCCTCGGGAGCACGCGGGCGTCGGGAAACCGGAGAACCGAGATCGTCACGAAGGCGTGCTTGCGCTCAGCGAGCAGCCGGGGCGCCGCGATTTGGACCGCTGCCCGACGTCCTTTCGCCGTGAGGCAAATTGGGACCCGCCGAGTGAGCTGTCATCGGCGATCGCTTCTTCCCGCAGTTCTCGAATTCAGCCCAGCGGTGGTTCGAGGTCGCCCGACCACGAGGCATCTCCATGTGCTGCCGCCAGTCGAGGCACGGACGGCTCGCCTTCGCGCATGAGCGGCTTGTTCGCGCGATTGGCTTCCAACTGTCGATCGAGCTGTAGAGCGGCGCCTGGTCCATTTTGGCCGACGCGGCGCGGGGGCGGCGCCAGCTTGCATCATCTGAATAAAGGGAATGTTGCATATTCGCAACAGCCTTCGAATGCGGATTGCCGTAATGACGAGCTACCTGCCGCCATGATAGGAATAGCCATGGGCGCTCCACACAAACCGGACATTGCCGTATTGATCCCCTGCTTCAATGAAGCGGCGACGATCGAAAGGGTTGTCGCAAGCTTTCAAACTATATTGCCGACCGCCAGAATCTACGTCTACGACAATAACTCAACCGATCAGACAGCAGAACTGGCGGCAGCAGCCGGTGCCATCGTTCGGAACGAGCAACTGCAAGGCAAGGGTAATGTCGTTCGTTCGATGTTTGCTGACGTGGAAGCTGACGTTTACGTTCTCGTTGATGGGGACGACACTTATGACGCGAGCGCGGCTCCGCTGCTGATTGAACGGCTTGTGAGCCGCGGCCTCGACATCGTCAACGGTGCCCGAGAGACCGAAATCAAGAATGCTTATCGGCCCGGCCATAAATTCGGAAACTATGCCATCAGCCGCTTAGTTGCCCTCGCGTTTGGCAACAACTTCAAGGACATGCTCTCCGGCTATAAGGTGCTTTCAAGACGCTTCGTAAAATCCTTCCAAGCGATCTCCAGCGGTTTCGAGATTGAAACCGAACTCGCAGTGCACACGCTCGAGCAACGCCTGCCGAGTGATGAGATGACCACCCGCTACAAAGACCGCCCTGAGGGCTCGGTGAGCAAACTGCGCACCTACGGCGACGGGTTCCGGATCCTGAACTTGATCGTGCAACTGGTCAAAAATGAGCGTCCCCTCTTTTTCTTCGGGTGGCTTGGTGCGGCAATAGCGGCAACAGGTTTCTTGCTTGGCCTTCCCGTCATCTTCGACTATTTCGAGACGGGACTTGTGCCACGGCTTCCGACTGCCGTTCTTGCGAGCGGTTTGGTTATGCTTGGGTTCACCGGCTTGTTCACTGGGCTAATTCTCGACGTCGTCACAAGGAGCAGGCAGGAAATGAAACGCCTGGCTTATCTGTCTATCCCCGCTTTGCCCAGAAGTGACACGAGCCTCGCGCCTGACTCCCGGCCTCCTCTCGTGCTCATGGATAGAGCTAACATTGCGAAAGACTGAAGCATGTCCGATGTCGTCGATCGAAAGTATTATGAAGTCATCAAACCTGCTTCTCTCGGGGAGAGATTGTTGATTGCTGCGCGCGATCGCATGTTCGCCGATTTTCTCGCGCACACAAATCCATCATCTGAAGCGCTCATTGTGGATGTCGGCGTTTCGGACGTCATCTCGGATGCGGCCAATTTTCTCGAACGAAAGTACCAGTACAAGGGCAATATCACCGCCTGTGGCCTTGGCGAAGCGAGCGAGTTCCAGGGCGCATTTCCAGAAGTCACTTACAAGCAAATTTCTGCGAACGAACGGCTGCCGTTTGACGACGACACCTTCGATATCGCGACAGCCAACGCTGTACTTGAGCACGTTGGTAGCAGCCACCATCAAATTCACTTGGTGGGCGAATTGCTCCGTATCGCGAAGACCGTTTTTGTTACGGTGCCGCATCGCTTCTTTCCGATCGAGCACCACACAGCCATTCCCCTGCTGCAATACACGGATATCAGCTTCAGACTGGCCTGCCTTTGCACCGGGAAGGCGTCATGGTCTGACGAGCAAAATCTGATCCTGATGAGCTGGCAAAAGCTGCGGCGGATTGCGCACCAGTTCGACTGCGATCATAAAATCGGGTACACGGGACTTCGGCTCGGTCCTTTCTCGTCGAATCTTTTCCTCTTTCTTGCCAAACGCTGACAAGCGTTGGTTCGAGAACTCTCGCAGTCTGACCTGATGTTCACTTCAGAAACTAAGCGGCCCTGGCTTCTCTGGGCAAGCCTGACGTCTGCCGTATGCGTCATTGGCATTTTCCTGATTTACTGGCCGATCATCAGAACGGGATTCTCATCGGTCTCCAGTGACCCGTACGACGGTCAGATCATGATTGCCATGCTCGAGCATTGGCACAACGTGTATCAGCTACAAGAGCGACCGCTCGACCCCATCTACTTCTATCCTTTCAAGGGTGCGCTGGCCCTCAACGAATCTAATGTCTTGAGCGGCGCCGCCTACTCACTGTTTCGCGGATTGGGAACCGATCCATATCTCGCCTACGAGCTGGTAAACTGGCTCGTTCGCGTCGTCGGCGCTGTCAGCACCATCATTCTCGCAAGAAAGGTTCTCCGCCTCGGACTTCCGTATGCAATGGGCAGCGGATTTCTTTTTCTCATCGTGACGAACCTTGCCTATCGCATGGCGCACTCACAATTGCTGTTTGCATCGTTCTTCCCACTCGGCATCCTGCTTTTCTCCGCGGCCTTTGAGCACTTGGCCACGCTCAAGGGGGAACGGAAATGGCCAATCCTGCTCGCCATATCGGGACTCGCGGCTTTCATTGCACTTTGGGCTCTCACGGCTTTCTATTCACTTTATATTTTTTGCTTCTTCTTGCTCGCCTATTTTTTGGCGATCGCCGCGCTGGATCAACGAACGCGCACCAAGTCCACCAAGATCCTGACCTGTCATCCGGGCCTTGTAGCTTTTGCGCTGGCCGCGCTCGGCGCCGCCGTGGTCGCCGTGCTAGCAATCTACGGTCGGGCTCTCAGTCACGGCCATAGTGTCGAAGGCCTGCGATCCCTTGCCGGTCGATGGATCGATCTGTGGAATGTCGGGACCGGCAATGTCGTCTGGTCGCCTGTCCTAGCATCAATCTACCCCAAGATTACCGGAACACCGCTGACTTCGTCTGAACTTTCGACTGGATTTACCCCTATCCTTTCACTGACGTTCTTGGGCTCTACTGTCTGGCTCGTAGCAACGTACAATTCAAGTCGCGAACGACCGAGAGCAATGGCGCTGGCCTTGAGTATTGCGTGCGCAATCGTTGCCTTGCTCTGCCTAAAGTTCGGAGAGCGGGCAGTCTGGGAGTTGTTTGCGCGCTTTGTACCTGGAGCAAAGGCGCTCCGCGTGCCCATGCGCTATCTGCTTTTCTTGTCCCCCATCGTCATCGTGATCGCCATGATGGGGCTAAGCCGATTGCCGGCATTCGTTGGCGCAGTGCTTTTCCTGTTCATCGCGATCGAGCAGATTCGAAACGATCTTCCATTCGATCTCAATCGGACAGCACAGCTCCAGTTCTTGGACAGCATTCCGCCTGCCCCACAACAATGCAAAAGCTTCTATGTTTCCGTGCCGCAGCTTCCTCCGTCAGGCAATATGGCCATTGATGTGTTTTATGGTCATAGCGCGGACGCGATGCTGATCGCAGAAATACGGAAAATTCCAACTCTCAATGGCATGACGACCTTCACTCCCGATGGTTGGGATCTTCACACACCATTTGCTCCTGACTACGCGGCCCGGGTCATCCGCTATGCCAAGCGCAACGGCGTAGAGGCCGGGCTCTGCGCGCTGGACTTGAAGTCCAAGACTTGGACGCAAGCCGATTGAAGGCAGCTCGCCTCCTGATCGGGCGAAATCCACTCGGTTCGGTCGCGCGCTGGAGTAGGCGCTCACAGGCGGTTTACCAGATCGATAGCGCTAGAACACCAACTCCGAGCTGCCGATTATCGTCCAGTATCCGACCGACTTCGGCCTGGCTCTTGGTCTGATCTGTCCCGATCGCTATTTCATTGGATGCATCTGCTTTGGTGCAATTGGGCGGCACCTCGGCGGACATCAAACTAGCGCCGAGATCTCCAGGGAAGTGCAGACTGCGCGTGATCACTACGCAATCATTGATCGAGACCGAGAGCGGTTGGGAAGGACGCAAGCCGCTCAAGACCCCGGTCACCTCAAGCTGTATACGCTCAATCGGCATGTTTTGCGCGGGAACTGATACGGTTGCCAGCCCTGTTGACGTCCAAGTTCCCCAATCTTCCGGCTTTTCCCACCCATGATTCACGAAAGCTGCGGAATTTCCACCGCTGGAGAATACAATCCGCATTCTTTCGTGCGCATTTTCACGTGGCGGCACAGTTGGAGTCACCTCCACCGGAGTCGGAGATCGCGCAAAGTCTTGGTCGCGACATGATCTGATGCGGCACCAAAATGCGACAGCTTGCGTTCCCATCCTTGAGATACCTGGGCCAGAGGACAGCTCTTTGGTCCAGGGGGCGAACACCACGCGCACCTTTCCGCCGTACACAGTGCGAGTAAAAACAATTCTTGTGCCCCACTGCGCTGGAAACATCCGAAAATCGGCAACCGGACGCAACCGTTGACCGTCTATCTCGACGTAGGTCAGTTCGAACATCAGATCCGAAAACGACCTGGGTCCGTCCTTCACGTCGATCGTGTCAAACCACTTCTCGCGATCGACATCGATTAGTATGTCATGCCGTTCGGAGCTTCGGCTATCGCGATAGTAAGCGAAATCGGGGACTACGACTTCTAGATTAAAAAACAGGAAGCTCAAGATGATTGTGCACGCAATTGCCTTTGCTCCGCCCGATTTAGTGCCCCTCGGCTGAAGCCAATGCAAGAGTTGACCGGCAGCAAGAAGCGCCATCCATGGCAGCGTCCATTTGAAATAGTGTATGGTCATATATCGGATCAGATTGGCCGGCAGAAGATCTGCGTACGGCAGGTAGATTGCAAACTGCAACAGAATAGACAGAGAAATAATCCTGACGATTCTTTTGGCAAAAAACAGCGACGTGACCAGCACGGGCAGTGCAAGCATCGCCGGCCAGAAATTCTCGACCAGCGACTGTCCGTCTTCTCCATACGCGGAACTGTCCAGGAGGATCGAAACGGCTTTCCTTGGTGCGGTCAGTGGAAAATAGCCATTTGCACCAGCGGTCACGAAGTAGCCGCCGAAGGGACTTCCAAAGACCGCGTAGTTGAAGGCCAAATAGAGCAGCGGAACTATAGATGCGCTGATTGCGGCCGTTAACAGAACCTGTGACACATAAGGTAACGTCGATCTCGTCACGTCTCCTGCCTGGCGTGCCCTGAGTAGATTGCCGAGAAACGATACGACGACGGGAGCGGCAACACACAGGTCGAGAGGTCGCGTTGCGAACATGGCGCCGAAGCAGACAAAAAACAAAGCGACCGCCCCCCACTCCCCGACTGAGCGGGGGCGCCACCTCTCCCTCATCGTATCAAAATAGAAAAAGATCACGAACAGCGCCGACAGAAGCGCCGCACTTAGGGAACTGTTCCACGGAATGATCCATTGATCGAGTGTGATCTTTGAAAAAACCGCCAGCGTCGCCACAGTAACAAAGATGGTGATCCAGTAGCCATATAGGCGCCATCCAATCGTCAGTATCACTCCAAAATACACAAGCAGCAGAAGACCGTCGGCAACCGCAAACGGATGTGGTGCAACAAAACTCAAAAATGCGACGAGGAAGGAATATAGTGGTGGAGCGAAGTACGACGTCGGCGACAGGTCGAAATGACTGATCGCCAGCATCGACTTCATGTAGTTGGACTGATCCCACCATCCCCACCAGCCCACGGGCGATCCGCTGCCCGGGCGATAGGGAGATTGCGAATAGGCATAGACGTACCAACCGAGCAAACCAGCCAATGATGCAGCGAACTGAACTGCAATGCGGACTGGATTAGAAGGGAGCAGATTATCCATACAGCGAATGCGATTCGCCGTCTTGCCGGGGCGATAGATCGTCATTGAGAGCGCACTTTCGTCCCGAGTCTCGAACGTCAACCGTTGGAGGCATCGACGGTTCGGTCGAAGCTTGGATTAGTCAATCGGCAGATGCCTTGCCAACACTTTCGGTGGGTTTCGGTACAAACCGACTGGGACCATTTGTATCCATCGTCGTTGTGGATGAAATCGAGCCGGCACCAAGTAGGCCCGTTTGCTAAACTCGGGTTGGAACCGCAATCCTGTGCTCCACTAAACGGGTTCGCCCGCGCACTTTAGTGTTGGGTCGATCTAGCACGCTCTTTCCCGGCTTCCGGCAAGTTCTCTCGCCGCTCAAACCATTGCGCTCTGTTAGCTTCCATCTCAAGCATTAGAAAAACCCGTTGCAATTGGTCGCGAGCGAGTACACCTGCAACTCCTTGGCAGCTCTCGGCGACAAGTTCCAGGTGAAATCGATGCTTGTCAGGTTTGATGGTGATACGAACGAGCAACTCGGCGGACCTGGCACTTTCCTGAAGGACACCCGCGGCGGTAGGGGTCATCGCATTTGCGGTACTTGCAATGGCAGCGTCGCGCTCGAACGAAACAAGTTCATCCCGCGCTCCTGCCGGAGCCTTTTTTGCGAGAATTGAGGTGGTGGCTAGAAGCTGGCGCCCCCGCTCAAACAGTGCCCAAATCAAACGGCGAGTGACCCAACACGCCCACATGTCCTGCTCGCCCGGATTTATCGTAACCAGAACGCGATCCTGCTGGGGCACATAGGAGCAATTGATCGTCCGCAACGCCACTCGCGAGCTTGGTTGCATGAACGACGCCCTCAAAGTGGAAAAGATGAGCTCACCCGGCCTTCATGAAGAGCAAGAGTCTCCAGTTATCCGCGCGAGAGTTTACACTTAGCAACCTCGGCAGATATTGGTCTTGGCAGCCAAGTACGCGTTTTCCGGATCCGCCGCAGTGAGCTGATCGAGGAACCCCGGTCCGGTGTCTATCGACGGAGACCTCGCGCTCTGGCCCACCGTTCTCGCTGCTCTGGCGGTCGTGCCAGGGCCGACCTGACGCCCTGAAGCCGAACCACGCTCCGCGTCCGCAGGTGCCCTTGCCAGTGAACCAGTTGTCACGGGCAGCGCTTTTGAGGAATACTCCCGCCTCCGAGACATACCGTCCAGCGCCACATCATCCGCAGAAGAGGATTGCTGCGGCAGCTCAGGCCGACTCGGATTCGCAAGCTTATACTTGGCCAAGTCGATCGAGCTCGCACAATGCGCCAGCATCAACCCGCATAGACCAGCAATTGAAACGCGCCAGATACTCGCCACGGCGCCTCTCCGGACTACAAAAGAAGAACCGGATTTTAATAGCCAGTCTCCGCCCGGCCCACAATGTTAAAGTTGGGACAGCAATATCAAGCCGCATGACTGTGCCGCCTCGGACACACTGGTTCTGCTTGCCCAAAACAAGGTTGCCCCCGTCCTGAAAGGCTTTTGTGCGCGCCTTGGATCGCGGCACCGGAGCACTCCGCTTTACTGAGAGTAACCGCGCCAAGTAGTAGACGGGCGGATCGGGCGAGGCAGCCGCCGCTTGCCCATTTGAAGACCATTGGCGCGAAACAGACGCTTACGCATCGACGCGAGTACTGCTATTATATTGCCGCCCGGGGGACGCGAGTATGAGACGGCGGGAATTCATCGGCCTTCTTGGCGGCGCGGCGGCTTGGCCGCTTCGAGTGAGTGCACAGCAATCAGGTCGCGTCCCGGTCGTCGGCGTGTTGTGGGCCTACGCAGAT
>NZ_PYFX01000041.1 GCF_003020115.1 Bradyrhizobium sp. MOS002 | reverse complement strand
AACGCCTGTGCTGACGCATAGACGGCGACCTCATAACCGGCGTGCTTCAAGTGACGCTCCATCGCCGTCAGAAAGGATAGATCGTCGTCAACAATATGCACAAGCCCCTGCACCGGTCCCCCTCCGTTGAAAAGAGGGTACCGGGAAATTCAGAGTAATTGAGTATCTTTTTTTCCTCTTTGGGGGCATGGCTGATCTGTCCGTTCGAAGACGACATGCAGTTTGTGCCACCGCTGCGTTACCTGCCGTCTCGTCGCGTCGCGGTGGTGACTATGACGCGGTGACGGTGCGATCCGTGGCCCGTGCGGCGCGCCGTTGCGCCTCACATCGGCCTTGGCTGCACGGCCCTTGAGGCGCTGACCGTCGAGGGTGACGACCCCCATCGTCGGTCGCCAAGGTACTTTGGGCCGTGTGACTAACTGGCGGGACCGCGCGACCGTATCTTTTGAGGGTATCTGGTCCCAGAAATCCGTGGTTGTTTGCAGGGGCGGCGCGTCCTACTCAAGCGTCGGAAGCGACCAAATTCCGCGGCGCTGCGAAATGACGCGAATGGGAGAAATGGCTACTCGTGAATAGCAGTCATAGGCAGTTGTCACGCAAGGTGCAGGAGAAAATAACCCATCCTGAAACGACGGCCCAACAGCTCGGCAATCCATAGGACCAGCGCGGTAGCGCGAAATCGCGGGATTGCAGGAAAGCATCAAAAGCGATGAAGAGCAGCAACGGCCCAAATATAACAATGAGGTTGATCGCTATTTCCAACCAGCATTAGCTACAGACGCATCCGTTTCATCGAGCGTTTCTCGCATTGGCGACCTATATAGGCCATGCGCTTACAGCGTGCATGGTCAATGCGAATCAGCCGAACTTCCCAGACGTCGTCTCGACCACTGTGAGTAATTCGCGACCGGGTCGCGACTGCGGCCAGCCCAGCCATGTCCGCTATGCGGCCAAAGCGGAAATGAGGTATCCTTCCGCAACGCAACAGGAACGAACACGATGGCTGAGACCGTCACTAATGAGCGCCCGACCGCCGCCAGGGCGGCGGTCTCTCGAAAGCGATCCGCTAAGCCGACGACCGTCAGCGCGTCGGCACTGGCGCTGCACCTCGATTGCAGCCGGACCTACGTCGGCAAGCTCGAAGCCGAAGGCGTGATCCTGCGCCAAGCTGAGGGCTTCCCGCTCGATCAGAGCCGCGCTGCCTACCTGCGACACTTGCGGCGCGAGCGTCAGCAATCGCCCCGCGCGGAAGCGGACGCTGATCACGTCAAAGTCAAGACCGAGATGCTGCAACTGCGGCTCATGGAAAAGAAGCGCGAACTGGTGCGCCGAGAGGATGTCGATGCGCTGATCGATGGGATTGCCGGTGTCACCCTGACCGCATTGTCGAGCCTGCCTGCGCGGTGCGCACCGCGTGGTGATCTTGCGATCCGGCGCAGCATTGAGCGGGTCGTGTTCGAGGTGCGCACCGAGATTGCCAACGTCTGCCAGCAGATGGCCGACAAGTGCGGTGAGCCGCCGCTCGATGAGCAGGACTGACTGACGGAGGAGGAAACCTCATTGTATCCGCTACTTGATGAGGTCGGTTAATCGTGTCAGCGTACTGCTGGCACGTTCTTGTGCCATCTTGCCTTTTCGATTGAGCCTGCATGTTGAAGACGATCACACTATCGATGTGTGCGGCACTCCTTCTGCGGGCGACATGCCATGCGGCAGAGTTGACGGGAAACACCGCATTCGGCAGCGCTCCAGCCGCGCCGACGCCGGATTTCCAGTCGCTTCGGATCAAGGGGCTTACCGTAGCGCTGCCCGGCCCGCAGGATACCATCGATCCTGATTTCGCGGGCATTCGATCAAGTCTCGCAGCGCTCGGGATCGGATACATCGGCTACAGCAACAACAATTTTTTCGACAACGTGCTCCCTGCGGAACAGAGTACGCTCGGCAAGCAGGTCTATAACGGTCAGAAGCCGACTTTCTTCACGAATAATGTGATGCAGATGACTTTCGACCTCAGCAGATACGGTATTTCCGACGGCAGATCGTGGTTGGCGGCATCTACAATTTTGACACATGGGACCCCGGCGGGCCGAACGCGTTGAGCCTCGCGACAGTCAGCTATTATCAGACCTTCCTGAACAAGCAGGTAGAGTTGAAGGTTGGGTATCTGAACAATGCTTTCGAATATTGGGGAGGCTTTCTGGCGGGCAATTTGTCGTCCAGCATCTTTGGACCGAGCGGATCAATAACGGTGGAGGCTGGCCTTAGCGCTTATGCTTTGACGAAACCGGCCATCAACATCAAGGTCAATGGTCCCGGCGGACTTTACAACAAGTTCGGCTTGCAGGTCGCGAGCAGTCCCGATGGTCCTGTCGCTGAGAAGACTGCTAACCCGACCGGCCTCGACTGGTCCACACCGAACAGCGGGGCTCTCGCAATCGACGAGGTTGGTTATCGCAAGGAGGCCGCCCCCGGCCAGCTTGCGACCTGGGTGCGTGCCGCAGGGATCGTCAACTCCAGCAGATACGTCGATTTCGAATTTGGCGGACGGAATACCGGCAACTACGCAGCTTATCTTCTGGCGGATCGACAATTTGTCCAATTGGCCCCAGTAGAAGGTCAGGCCGCGAGGGGATGGTATGCGGGCGCCAGCGCAATGTTCGCGCCGCCGCAATTCAATCGCGTCAGCCAGTATTATGAGGCACGCCTTTACGGGATAGGCCTTCTGCCGTCCCGGCCAAGCGATATGGTATCCTTGGTTTTCTCCCGAAATGTTTTTAGCGACTATGTGGTCGAAGCCGCATTGCGGAGCGGCCAACTCGCGCATACCGGCAATTTTTCGGTCACCGCAGCATACTATGCGTCAATCGCGCCCGGAATTCGTGTTGGCATCGGGCTCGGCTACACCAATAATCCCACGCCGGTGATCTATACACCCCAGACCGGAAGTGCCCTCAATCTGTTGGCCAACGCGGTCATCTACTGGTAAGGCAATGCGGGCGATGAGGCAGCTACGTTGGATCCTCTAACCGGGCGATGGGAAATCCTGTACCGACTGGTCGCGCCCCATGGGGGCCGCATGGCCGCATCACGCACCCCGAGGCGGCTTGTCTATATGTGGGTCGCCGCCGTCGTCGTTCTTTTGGTCTCAATTGGCGGGACTACGGCTCAGTCTAAGTCTGGCGAAACTGCCGCTAAGCCGAAAACAATCCTGCTCCTTCGTTCGTATGGCCAGAATTTCGAGCCGTGGGCCGTTTGGGGCAAGGAAATCTGCGATGAAATGGTCCGACAGTCGCCATGGCCGCTTGACATTCAAGACCATTCCATCGTCACGGCTCGGAATGGCGACACGGCAACTGAAGCCAAATTTGTTGAATATCTTGGGGCGCTCTATGCTCAATCGCCGCCCGATTTGATCGTTTCTCTTGGTGGACCCGCGGCTCGCTTCGTCCAGCAACACAGGCCGGACCTGTTTCCGACTACTCCGATGCTGCTCGCGTCAGTCGATGTTCTCCGGATTGAACCATCCATGTTGTCCGAGCAAGACGCCGTGGTTGCGTTGCGGAACGATCATGTGGCTGTTATCGAAAACATTCTGCGGCTATTGCCGGAGACGAAGACAATCGCGATGATCATCGGAAACTCTCCCGCTGAGCGATTGTGGATTGGCGACCTGCAACAGGAACTGAAGCGGCTGATCGAGAAGAACAAGGTTGAATTGATCTTTTACAACGAGCGGCCCTTCGCGGAGATTTTGAAAGCGGTTGCGAAGTTGCCGCCGCATAGTGCAATCCTTTTTCAGCAGCTGATGGTGGACGGCGCAGGTGCCGTCTATGGAGACAAGAACCCAATCAAGCGCATCTCCGAGGTCGCCAACGCGCCGATTTTTAAGATCAACACGCCTCTCGGTAGAGATGTCGCTGTTGGCGGCCCGATGTTTTCACCGGCCGAGGCTGCTCGCCCTACTGCTGCTGTTGCCGTGCGAATGTTGGGAGGCGAGAAGGGAAGTGACATCAGGGTTCCTCCGATAGAACTCCCAGCGCCGAAATACGATTGGCGGCAACTTGAGCGCTGGAACATCAGCGAGAGCCGCCTCCCGCCGGGGAGCGAGGTCCTGTTTCGGGAGCCGACGGCATGGCAGCGTTATTCGTGGCAAATCGCGCTCACGCTCGCCGTTATTCTCGTGCAGGCTGGGCTTATCTCGGCCCTGCTAAGTCAGCGTCGTGGGCGTTATTTGGCCGAAATGCAGGCGCGGCAGCGCATGAAGGAACTTGCGCACGTTAACCGCTTCTCGACGGCAGGCGAACTTACCGCAACAATTGCCCACGAGATCAATCAGCCGCTCGGCTCTGTGCTGACGAATGCCGAAACGGCACAGGCAATTCTGAAATCTTCGAACCCTGACATCGTGGAGCTGAATGAGATCGTTGACGATATTGTACGGGATAACCGACGCGCAAGTGACGTCGTTCGAAAGATACGTGACGTGATGAAAAGGGCACCCTTCGACCCGAAAAACTTGGACTTCAACGAAGTCGTGCGAGATGCCGTCGAATTTCTTTCGGCGGTGGGGGTCGGGCGGAAAGTCGAATTGAAAACTTTCCTCGCGCCCGCCGCACTCCCAATCATCGGAGATCGCATCCAACTCCAGCAAGTCGTTACCAACTTGGTCGTTAATGCGATGGACGCGATGGCAGACGTGCCCGGTGAAAATCGGATCGTCAGCATCCGGACTTCGCGCGTCGAAAAATTTGCTCAGCTATCCGTGTCTGATCGCGGCCATGGCATTCCCGAAGACAAACTGAAAGAGGTCTTCGAGCCGTTCTACACCAGCAAGGCCGAAGGCATGGGCATGGGGTTGTCCATCGCGCGCACCATTATCGAGGCGCACAATGGGCATATTTCGGCAAGAAATCGGGATCACGGCGGGGCGACGTTCCGGATCAGGCTTCCTCTTGTTGGTTGAACTAAATCGGTGATGAAGGCGATGCCCGTGATCCCGACGACCGACGAAGAGTGGGACTTGTGGATGCGGGCACCGTGGGATGAAGCCAAGGCATTGCAACGACCGCTGCCGGATGACGCGCTCAGAAACGAAACGCCGATGCGCGAAGCGCTCAGACCTCGCTGCCAAGTCCGCTTCCAGCTTCGCCGCAGTTTAGGCGACTTACTTCCCTTCCGATTTTACGACGAGAGCAAGGCTCTCAAGTTGGTTTGCTAGCGCCGTCCAGCTACGCGAGATGCTCAACAACAACGTCCTTTGGCGGTCGGAATTTCTCGGATTAGCTCCAAGAATTTTGTGGTGTGCCGCGTACGCTCTGCACTGTTCGACTGTAGGCATTTGAGGCCCCCTTCACCCAGCCTCGCGGCCCTTGCAGTGATGAGGGCAAACATTATGCTCTGCTTGCAGTTGCAACCTCTAACGGCTCTTGCCGAGACCGTCAGGCTGTCCAAGCGGACACTTTGTCGGGCACCCGACTTATAACGTAAGGCTGGTGCATCACGCACTGCCAGCGGCCTAGGGACGGGACGGATCTCCAGCATGACAAACTTGAAATCGAGAGCCCTCTATTTGCTTCTTCTCTTGGGCCAACTGACAGGAGCGCTCTTTATTATCTTGGACGGACTGCCCGAATTTAGACATTTGGTAATCCATCCAGGTGAGCAGCTGCCGTTCGAACGTTCCGACAATCTTGCAGCGCCAATCATGATTGTTGTGATGCAAATCGCCTATTGGTATCGGCTGCAACGCGTTCCGCTTCCCCCTCAGCGCTCCAATCCCATCTTAAGTCACCTGTTCCTGTTTCTAGGGCGCCTTGCTTTCATTTTCGGTGGGTCGCTGTTCGGCGTCGTGTTCTTCAGACATTTGCCCGAGATCAATCAAGGTGCCGATCTTTGGCTCATGTCCCGACGCGGGCTGCAACTCGTAGCGTCACTGTTTGCCCTATTCTGTGTCACGCTTGAACTCGAACGACTGGGGCGTGCGCTTGGAGGCAGCCAGTAGGCCGCGGTCGCAGCTGCATTGGCACAAGGTGCACTAGCCAAGCACTGGGATTGTGCTTGTCTGGGGTGCGCCTCGCCGATCTTTCCAGCCCCCAAGCTTCCTAAGCTTGGCGAGAACGTAGAAGGCCCCGGCGTGGTCAGCAGCCTTGTCGGGGCCTGCTAACGCGAGAGACAGCCGAGACGATGGACGCAGAGGAAGATCGCCAACGGGGTTTGGAGCTGGGGCGCCGATGGGCGGAGCATGCTTCAGCACATGAGCTTGCGACCATGGTCAGCGGCTCGTTCGATGATCTCAGCGAGATACTGCCAGAGGACGTGTCCGACCATTTCGTCGGCGGCTTTCGCGAAGGCGTGTTGCACGTCTGGCGCGGCGCTTAGGCTCCAGCAACACGGGGGCGCTAGGTCCGGGAAACCGAAGCGCCCGCATGTAAACTGTCTTACCGCCGAACACCGACGCGATTGACGCCGCCATTCATATTGCCACCAGCGTTGTGACGGACAGCGGCACGCGCCACAGGGCGAGGCCTGAGCACGACGCCTGCCCGGGCAACGCACCCGCCAGGATATCCAACGTAGGTGCAGTACACGACCGCGCTGGCTGGCGCTGCATTCAGCGTGAGGCCTGCAAGCCCCAACAGAACGCTAGCAGCAAGCCCGGCTACTGTTGCTGACTTGATCGAAAGACGCTTCCTCGAATGCATGGCGGCTCCTCGCGCACTTGTGGAACTGAAAGATGATTGGAGCCGTCACGATGCGGCTCAACAGAGCGTGGGCATCCCTGGATTCGCTCACGTTGACCTAGATCAACGGAGCCCCAGTTCGGCGCTATCGGTTGTTCCAGCCCCCGTTCCGGCCATGGCTCAATGAAGACAGACGGACGCTCGCGCTTGATCTAGCTCAACGCATCCTGTGGTCGTGCAGAGAGCGTGGTGGCGTGAAATCACCCGTCAAAAAACGCGTCGGTAAAAGGCGCCGGCTGTCGCGCACAGAACTGGCGCGCCGGATCATCACCGACTACGCCGACCAGTTGCGGGCCATCATCAAGCAACTCCGCCGCCGCCTGCATTAGCCCTAATCGGTCTGAGGCCGGAGATTGATCACGGCACCAACGCCTCCATCGCCGGGTGTGAGCGGTTCTTGACCTTGATCCATTGTTCGCTGCGGCCGGCGCGGTACCAGCTGTCGCGATGCTTCGACACCAGCCCTCAAGGTCAAGCTGGCAGACGTGGCGGAATAGGTCCGGGCCGACCTCGCCCTGCTCGAACGCGCGAGCTGGATGCCGTCGACCGGGCGCGCCAGCAGCCGCGCGAGGTTGGTTTTGCGCAGGCTCCAGGGCGACTTGCTCAGGATCTTCATTCAGCCATTCGACCGAGCGTTGCCTTGTGCATCCTATACTCTCCCGTTCCGGAACCATATGCTGTCTGTGCAGTTGTTCGCTAATCCCCGCCATTGGAGCCCACGATTTGCAAAGCCCTCGGTCAAAGCTTGACGGGATCGGAGATACCGCGCGACTTCAATTGCTCATCGACGCAATCGTGGACTACGCCATCTACATGATCGACTTGGACGGCACCGTCCGCAGCTGGAACTCTGGTGCCCAGCGATTGAAGGGCTACTCGCCTGATGAAATCATCGGCAAGTCGTTCGCCTCGTTTTATACCCCCGAAGATCGTATCAAAGAGTTGCCACAGCGCGCCTTGAGCGTTGCTGCCCAAGAAGGCCGCTTTAACGCTGAAGGATGGAGAGTCCGCAAAGACGGGAGTCGGTTCTGGGCCTCTGTGATCATTGACGCTGTCCGTAATGACGGCGGTGAACTTATTGGCTTTGCCAAAGTCACGCGAGACATCACCGAGCGGCAGCAAGCCCTCGAAGAACTTCTCCACAGTGAGCGGCGTTACCGCCAGCTAATTGAAGCCGTGGTCGATTACGCGATTTTCCAGCTGGACCCGCTTGGAAACGTGACGACCTGGAATCCCGGAGCGCAGCGAATCAAAGGCTACGCGCCGTCAGAAATCATCGGCCGACACTTTAGCGCGTTTTATACTCCCGAGGATCTCGAACTCGGAGTGCCCAAGCGAGCGCTTGCCGAAGCCGCGGAACATGGCCGCTTCGAAGCGGAGGGATGGCGAGTACGCAAAGATGGCTCCCGCTTTTGGGCGTCAGTCATCATTGATCGCATCACGGATGAGGCTGGAAACGTCGTTGGATATGCAAAGGTCACGCGCGACGTTACGGACCGGAAGAAGGCCGAGGAGGAGTTAAAGCACGTCCAGCACCAACTGGCGGCATCTCAAAAACTCGAAGCCGTGGGGCAACTCAGCGGTGGTATCGCGCACGACTTCAACAATTTGCTCATGATCGTTCTTGGCAACCTCGAAACAGCTGAACGGCATGCCAAGTTAGCCGGACCCAACCTGAACCGCGCCCTCGCAAACGCGAAGCGAGGCGCGCAGAGAGCCGCGGCGTTGACCAGTCGCTTGCTCGCGTTTTCTCGACGGCAGGCGCTGGATCCTAAACCGGTGAATGTGAACAATTACATCAATGGCCTTCAGGAATTCCTGCAACGCACGCTCGGAGAGCGCATAGAAGTCCAGACCGTCGGGAGTGCGGGACTATGGCAAATCGAAGCGGACGCCAATCATCTGGAGTCAGCCATCGTCAACCTCGCGATCAACGCTCGCGATGCCATGCCTGAAGGCGGCAAGTTGACCTTAGAAGCTGCCAACATCTCCGCTGACGAGGATTACTGCCGTCTCAATCCTGAGCTAGCGCCTGGGCAATACGTCGCCATTTGCGTGAGTGACACGGGAGGCGGAATGTCGCCAGACGTTCTCAGTCACGCCTTTGAACCCTTCTTTACTACGAAAGATCCGGGCCACGGCACGGGTCTTGGACTTAGCCAGGTCTATGGCTTCGTCAAACAGTCGGGAGGTCACGCAAAGATCTATACCGAGGTGGGGCAAGGCACCACGATCAAGATGTACTTTCCACGCTTCACCGGGAACGCACGACCGGAGGAAATCGTACCTGAGGAACGCGCAGAGGGTGAGATTTACGAGACGATTCTCGTCGTCGAGGATGACGAAGATCTCCGGGCCTATATTTCCGACGTCCTGCGCGATCTCAATTACCGCGTCCTTACGGCTCGCAGTGCTCAAGCCGCTCTGACTATTCTTCTTCAGGACGACTCCAAGGTGGACCTTCTCTTGACGGACGTTGTCATGCCAGGAATCAACGGACGCGAACTTGGAAGGCGCGCGCATCAAATTCGACCAAACCTAAAGGTCCTGTACATGACGGGGTATTCGCGCAATGCCGTCGTCCATCAAGGCAGGTTGGACGAAGGCGTAAATCTGCTGGAGAAACCAATTTCCCAAGCAAAACTCGCGTTGCGCGTGAGGGAAGTTCTCGACCAGAATGAATGACCTGACTGGCGATGCCAGGCTAACCTACGACGAGAGAAATAAAGTTCTAGCTCGATCTGAACCGTCAATTAGGCGGCTGCAACCCGGGAGATGTTAGCCACTCGCTCATATGCGAACCGGTTTCCGCTTGCCGAGCCTTTCGGATCAGTTCTTCGCGGGCAGCACCTGGAGGAAGTTGCAAGGCCTCCTCGCGAAGACGCTTCGCTTCCTGGCTCAGCCGTACTTCAAGGGAGGTAGATTGGATAATCCTGTTTCGCTGGGCCATCTCGTTTCCCAATCGATACACCGGGGCGTAACGTACAAAGTTAGTTCCGGTTCCGTCAAAGGTCGGGGTTGCGCCGTGAGCCAGCCGCTCACAGCTTCCGTCCGGTGTTCTGCTCGTGATCATCGCTTGCATCGATGGCTTTCAACCACAAAGGAATTACATCCGGAACCTCTCAACTTCACGTATGTTAAAACGGAGAGGTTCTTTCATGACCCATACAGTTCTGGTCGTCGATGATGATGCCGACGTGCTCGACGTGATCGCGAGTATGCTCGAAGACATTGGTTGCGACGTGGTATGCGCACACAGCGGCGATGAAGCTCTGGAAACGTTGGCGCGCCAGCAAAACATTTCGATCTTGATCACCGACATCAACATGCCCAACATGGATGGCCATGAACTGGCGGAGCGTGCCACGCGCATTCGTCCGACGCTCAAGGTTCTTCAGCTATCTGGCCGCGAGCGGAGGCGTGATGGCTTCCCGATGCTCAGGAAGCCGTTCTCTGAAGAAGACCTCGCGCGCGTGATGCAACAGACGACTGGCGTTTGTTAACGCAACAGAGTGGCTAAGCAGCGTTCAAGCTCCTCGATTGTGAAGGGCTTTTGAAGGACCGGATAATTCCGAAATCCTTCCGGCACGCCGTCCGCCCATATCCGCTCGCAAACGCAAACGGAACGCTTTTGCTTTGCAGCGCCTCCGCGATGGAGACAGAACTATCGTCGCCAAGCTGGATGTCGAGGATGGCGGCATCAGCGCCCGGCCGAGAACTGAGCAAAAGCCCACTGTGCAAATCGTTAGCCTCCCCAGCGACGCTATGACCTAGCTCGACGAGCATGTCCGCTATCATCATGCGTATGAGCGCTTCATCCTCGATCAGAAGCACAGATGCCATAACACTACCCCCGCCCGCATTGTCATTGCGCCTGCAAAACATTCGTGTGACCGTACTTGGCCCACGGCTGACCGATGCCCAATAGTGAGATCAATGACCGTTTTCTCGGGATCCGTATTCGCAATGGACGTTGACGGCAAAGCTACGTTCGCCTTCGAGGCGAAGAATTTCTCCGAGGCCTTCGAGTTATGCAAAGAGGACTGGGTTCGCGAGGACCTGATCACGATGACATCGAACGGCGTCCCGCTTTGCTCCTCCACGGCGAAGTTGACAATTCGCAGAGCCGATGAAGCCGAGATTATCATCTATCGAGACGTCGCTATCCAAGCTCAGAACGAAGACTTGGTCCTAGCATATCTTGTCGATTTGGACCGCGCTTAACGCGCAACGGCTCGAAAGCGGGTGTCGAGGCGAGCGTAGCTCGGCGTTCGGCTAACACCAGCTGATATCAATGACCGAAACTCGCAAGAGCGAAAAGCCACAGCCGACGTGCTCCCACTGTGGAATTGCTTTAGGATTGAAGAACCTCAAAAACGACCACAGCGGCGGAGCACCACACGATGTGCAGCGTCTCTAACTTCGATCTTTGTCGCCCAACTCTTTAGCTCGTCCGCATCATGCAGGATGGCTTCACCTAGGGCGACCAGGGCTTGCTTTCCTGCCGCGCGCAGATCCGGCAGGTCGATGCCTTCGTCGTCGATGATAATCCCGCCAACATGGTGAACGTCGAAGTAAAAACGTGGCATGGGGTTCAAATCGGCGCTGTGCCGGATGGTTCCTAGCGTCGCGCCGGGCCGCCCGGATCTCGCGTGGCCGTCCGCTCACTGTAGGAGAGCAGGTTTTCTCGTTGCACGGTCGCCTCCGCCCGGGCCATCGCTGCATTGGTACGGGCAAGGCGGAGAAGGGTACGTTGTTCGCTCAGAGCGAGGCGAAGCGCACGGGCCTCGTTGCGCAGCCTGCGGCTCTCCTCTCGCGCAACTTTGGCCTCGGTGAATATCGAATCGATCATGCGCCACCATGGCGCGGATGGGGGTTTCTGCATTTAAGTAAGTTATGGCAGCATGCCGCGAGCTGTCGAAGGCGCGTGCTTGGCCTAGACGAAGTTCCATCGCCGCATGCCACATTCGCATTTGTTCCAGTATAGCATGGCGTTCGCGGCGAAGTCGGATCGAGGTATCTATCGCTCGTTGCGCTCGATCTAAGAGCTCGAGGGTTTCACTGCGGAACGGCAGGGCCATGACGTGTGCTCCCGTCGAGGCGGGAGCACAACTGGTCTCTCAGGCACCGACGCCTATGGACAAGCCTCTGGCCGGCGATGCTTAACGGTGCGCCACATCGGAGGGTACTGCAATCGAATACGCACTCTCTCAGAAGTGCAGCTTTTGGCGGAGCTTCCTGATCAGTTCGCGGAGGTTTGCGGCATAGTCCTCGATGATGCGCCTCCTAGACCGGTTGCTTGTGGCAGGTCGGCTAAGGGCCACAAGCAGGCATGCCAAATGATCAGCCCCCGCTCAAGCCTAGCGCGCGCACCGGTGAAGTTCACTCGGGCCTCAAAGGACCGCACTGGCAATGGACGATCTTGCCACGAGCTTTGAACGTGAACGAAGCCTGCTCGCGACGCCGTCCGGCACAGCGTAGCAGATCACGACATCCCCGCCGTTTGTCGTCAGCGCAGCCAGCGCGCCCGCGGGCTTTTCGGCAAAACGCTGGCGCCAATACTTGTATAGCGCGGCTCGGCCGACGGTGCTCTGGCCATGGCAGTTGCATTCCAGCGCGGCATTGCCCGCGTACAGATCGATGATTGAAATGTCGCGCCCTAGGTAGGCATCAAGCCAATCAAGGGCCGCGCCCATCGGGTCAAAGGAACTCATGTCCTGGTCTTGCCTACCCAGGGCTTAGCGAAGCGACAAGTTGGGTGTCCCTTCAGGGGCTCGTCGATGGAGCGTTTCCGCTGGCGATCCTTGCGCTCTCTTGGCGCTCAACCGATGCAAGGAGGTCAAGTTGGCTCGCCAGCACTAGATAAGCATTGGAAACGCTAAGAAGGACATTGGCCAAGCGCGTCGATTTCTCGCTGTTGGCGCGTTCTCGGTATTGTTCGGCGATCTGCCGGTATTCCTCGGAGTTGAGCATCAATGCCCCAAAAGAATCGCAACTCAGGGCTTTGTTCTTCGTTCCTAGAATTGAGGACGTTCCCCTAATGATCTTCGGCCGCGTCATGCTTTCCCGTCTAAGCTCGCTTTCAAAATGACCAGCCCGACCTTAGTCAGGCGCATGCGGATGGTTGCGGATGCGGCCGTCTCGACGGCCGTCTGTGGCTCGTCCTCGATCAGTTCGTTCGCGAGGAGTTTCCAGAGCACGCGCGGCGAGACGCCATTGCGCTCGCTCTTCCAAGCGCTGCCGTTCGGTCCGTCAGTGCGAAACACTTTCTGGTCATTGGTCGCAATCATCGCGCGACGAACCGCAGGCGTGAGGTTGAATCTCTTCTGCTCTGACTGCTGCATCAAGCAAGCAAGAAAGGAAAAGCCAGTTGTTTTGTGTTGATTCAGATCAAAACGACCGCTTTCGGTCATAAGCGGTCCTGCACCGGCTGCTCGCAGCAGGTCAGCTATGGGCCACAGCGGAAGGCACTTGCGGGCTAAGAAACAGTCGCCCACTAAGGGGGCCTTAATTGTAGAGCCGCCGTCGCAGCTCCTTGATAACCTCGCGATGCGCCTCAATGTATTCTAGGAGTGCTTTGCGGCGTTCTTGATCTGGACTTCTGCGGCGCCTCGCTCAATCCGTTCGAGGGCGCCTCGGCATCCGCTAAGGTTTCCACTGCCACCTCCTTGGAGAGGAGGCCCCGGAGTGCCTAGGAGCCCGGGGCCATAACCTCAGCAGCCCTTCGAAAAGGTCGTTCGGTTACGTCTACAATTTACCAAGGTTTCGACCTGAGCTTGAGCCAGCTTCAACGGAACCGCCGACGAAACAGCTTTAGTTTCAGGAGGTCCGCATGGGGCGTTTCAACAATTCGCTCCATCATTGCGCCTCGGGCCTGTCTTCCTGGTCTTCGGGCCATCGTACTCGGCCAATAATTCGAACTGGCTCGCCAGCGTGCTGAAGGTACGCGCAATGTTCTTAAGCAGCGTGGCTTCGTTGGATGCGAGGCCCCGTACCCGCGCTCGCGTGCGGTACTGACTAGCAAACTTTCGGTATTCGCTTGCACTGAGCATTCTACCCCCAACCTTAGCAGGCGAAAGACTGCCATGCCCGGATTGTAAGGGTCTATGCACTTTGTGCCAAGCGTACCTTTGGGGAAGTCTGCCGGTTGATTATCGAATGTCCGCTGCGGGCCGATTTTGTTGCAAAAGTCGGTTGAGACAAGTCACGAACCGTGATTCCGTTGTGTTGACGCGAATCTCGGCGAGGTCGATCCATGATGGGCCGTCTGAAGAGTGACCAAGGTCAACTGTTCTATGAGTTTCGTCTTGGCGACGCGGTACCCGAAGATCATCTGCTGTCCCGGATCATTCGGCATTCTCGCGCGCCCGCAACGAGGGCTTCCGTGATGGAGATGTCACAGAGACGTAGACCTATAAGACGCTTGTAGAATCGCTCTATGCTGGCTCAGCCAAACCTTACGGGGAAAGCAGGGAATGGTTAGGCCCGGCGCGTCTTACCGGACAAGGACG
>NZ_PYFX01000040.1 GCF_003020115.1 Bradyrhizobium sp. MOS002 | reverse complement strand
TTCTCTCCCCAATCCGCCAGCTCCATCGATCTTGAACATTCTGGAGCTGCCATCGCGATAGAAACATAAGTTGGGTTGGAGGCACCCACGACAAGCGCGAGAATAGCCAAACTGGACAACCGCATCACGGGGCTCCTCGATATGCGATTTGTTGACTATGGCTCTGCCGTCGAGCATTTGGCAACTCGCCGCAATGCCACGGGCTGCCTCCTGTACTAGTGGCGACGGTGATGACGCGGCGCAGGTGCCATTGCCATTGACGATCCGAACGTTCCCAACGGACCCATGCCGTCCTGCATCGGTTGAAAGAACCCCGGCATGGCCGCCGCAGCGGCGGGACGTTGGCGGCCTCGGCTCGCGACCAAAGTCCCACCGGATCCCATTTGCACAATCGTCGCGGTCACGTTGCGATGGTTGCAGCGACAGCCGAGCGCACTCGCGGCCGCAGGCGACAGATCAAGGAACGCCCCGCTGAATGGACCGCGATCTGTCACCGTGACTTGGACCGACCGGCCGCCGCTGTGAACCATCAGTACCGTCCCGAAGGGCAGCGTCCGGTGGGCGGCGGTCATTGCAGCGCAGTTGAGCACGCCCCCGGAAGCTGTTCGGCGACCGCACAGGCGGTCACTTCCGCCGTAGTAAGTGGCGCTCCCGGAGAGACGATGCGCTTCGGCCACGGAAGAGAGCGAGAGCAGGACGATGCCGGTCACGACCATGCGTTTCATGCTGGATCCCTCGTGTATGAAGAGGCGCTGCGACAGTGTCGCGCCGCCGCAAAGTCCAATCGGAGGTCCTTGGGCCCGGCGCAGGAGGTCAGACGGTTGACCGAACCACAGGCACTGTAACTCTGTTGATCGGCAAAGGTGCCGGAAATGGGGCAAAATGGTTTGCGAGGCGACCAGCGGCTCGGAGAGACGAGCCCGAGGCGCGATCAACCGATGGCACCTGCGCCGCACGATCGGTTCAAATTCGAGCAATCGATTTCGGCGGAGGCTCTATCCACACAAGCATGCTTTCCGCAAAACTTTTCCCCTCCCCCCACCCCTTTGGTCAGAAATCTCGGGCTGGTCTGATCTTGCAGCCCCCCTGCGCTTGCAAACACGCCATCGCTCGGTGATGAGCCGTGAGTCATTGCACGACGAATTTCATTTCCGAAGAAAGTGGATTCCGAATTGTGCATCGATCAGATAGATTCAGTGACGTTTACACATGAACGTGCGACCACGCGTAATTCTTTGGAGGATAAATTTTCTATGCACCCGGCAGTTTCCTACATTCGCGTGTCCAAACCTAAACAGGGCCGCAGCGGTCTCGGCCTCGAAGCGCAACAGGCTGCAATCAGGGTATTCTGCGCACAGCACGGCTACAGCATCGACGCTGAGTACCGCGAGGTCGAGACCGGTAAAGGTGCTGATGCGTTGGACCGCAGGCCCGAGCTCGCGGCCGCCATGAAGCTCGCTCGTAAGCTCGGTCGAGGCGGCAAGTCAGGCGCGGCTCCGATCATCATTGCCAAGCTGGATCGATTGAGCCGCGACGTTCACTTCATCAGCGGACTGATGGTGCAGCGGATCCCGTTCATCGTCACCGAGCTCGGACCGGACGTTGACCCGTTCATGCTGCACATCCATGCCGCAGTGGCTGAGAAAGAACGTGAGCGCATCGCTCAGCGCACCAGGGAAGCCCTCGCAGCTGCCAAGGCGCGCGGACAGGTGCTCGGCAATGCTGCAATCGGAGAAGCCCGCAAGGCTGAAGCGGACCTGCTCGCCGAGCATTTTCGCCCCGTATTCGGGCCGCTGCGCAATATTCCCGCCAAGCGCATCTCGGTGATCCTGAACGAGCGAGGCTTGACGACCGCCCGAGGCGGCAAGTGGCAAGCTACCCAAGTCATCAGAATGCTCAGCCGCCTGCAGTTTACAGATAAGGTCTCTCTCAACCCGGATCGTCTGACCTGACTTTTGCGGGCGGGATCAGCAGCATCGTGTCCGGGCTTAATCCGCCGCCCGCAGCGATGCGGTAGAGTGCAGCATCGCTCAGCTCATGGATCGGAACATCCTGCCGATCAACGACCTGAACCGCCTTGCCATCCAGGCGGTCGATAAGCTCGTGAATGTAGGCCAAATTGCCCTGCTCCGCCTTGTCGAGCAGTTGGTCCGCAACCCTGCGCAAAGCCAAGGGACGGCTGCGGAGCGCGATCCGGAGCGCGTCGTTAAATGGCTTTTCCCTGTTCGCGCTACCGATCGGCCTGCCCATGCCTCTCCCGTATTGGTACGTTTATCGCCCTGATCCTAACTCGAAATCGTTCTTGAAACTACTCGTCGCCCCACTCGATTGTCCAACCAGGTACCAGGGTGGTCCTGTGCCTGCCCCGCCGGCGATTTGCCGCATCCGCCGACGAAGGGTCTCCCTGATTTTGCCGAGGATCGATCTGCCGGGTCAGGCTTCCTCCGTTAGCACGCAGGCCTGTGACCGCCGGATCGCTTCCTGCGGTCTGGCTCCTTAGGTCACCCCGTCATCAGCATTCAACTCACTTTCGGGGGACGCTAACGCTACGCTAACGCTCCGAACGAACGCTCCTCCACCGGGAGGGAGCGTTCGTCGGCGAGCCGTTCGAGCGTGAACGATTTCAATTTCAATGGGTTGAGCCCAATTTATCCGCACCGTTCAGACGTCGTTCAGACTGAACGAACGGGCTGTTTCTGGCCTCTTTGCCGTTCAGACGATCGTTCACGCCATCATGCATCGTCGCTGTCTTTCCAGCCGATCTCCCGCTTGCCCTTCGGGGTGATCCGGTACTTGTTGCCGCGGCGCTCCAGCAGCTTCTCCTCAACGAGGCGGCTGCACATGGCGTACACCTTCGATTTTTGCGGCTGGCCGGTCGCGCCAACGAACTTACAAGCGACAGCGAGGTTTGCGATCGAGCTGTTCCGGTTGGTGGCAATGGCGCGCATGAGCGCGTTCTCGTCGCTCTCCTGCTTGCCCTCATCCAGCTGCAACTTGAGTTCGGAGATGGGCTTGGCGACGACAGATGGTATCAGGCGCCCCTCGACATCGACCACACGGGCGCTGTCGGAGATCACAAGTTCGAACGTCATCGGCTCGAACTCGGGCCCACGAAACTTGCCCTGCCAGTGCAGGGTCGTCTGCCGCTCGGCGGTCACCCAAAGTGTCAGGTTTCCATCCACCTCATTCAAGAAGGCGCTGCCGCCCATCGGCAGCAGGTTCTCACGCGAAGCGTTTTTGACCGGATGACAGTTGACCAACACGGCTGGCTTGCCGGGGAGGAACGTCAGTTGCCGCAGCAACCGGGCATAAGCTCCCTGCTGAGAATTGCTGTTGCTCTCATCACCAGGAAAATAAGCTGCCCCCGTGTCCACGATAACCAAGACAAGATCGCTGATCTTTCCCGCTTCGGCCCTGATCTCAGGCAGTTTGACGGCGATGTCGATCACGCCGGGCACGAAACGCATTTCGAGATCCTCAGCCTTGAACCCATAGGCTTCGGCGAGCACCAGAAACCGCGCCCTGATGTCATCCGGATTTTCGCCGGCAAGCAGCAACACGGTGCCGGCCTTGACTGCTCGGCCGTGCATTGGCACGCCACGCGCGATGCACTGTGCGACGTACAAGGAAACTGCTGTCTTGCCGTGCCCAGTCCTAGCAGTCAGGGCGTACAGGTAGCCGCGTTGCAGCATGCCATCGATCAGATATGCGGGTGGCGAAAAACCAGCCACGAACTGATCTGCGCTCAACAGGAGCGGCAACGGGACTTCAATAGCGGCAACACGTTGCTCCGGAAGCCCCTGAGAACGAGAGGCGTTCGGCTTTGGCCCCCGAGCTTTCTCCGCGACCTTGCCCTCCCATTGCCTCATGAGGACCTTCCACTTCTGCCAGAACAGCGTCCAGCCGCGGCCTTCCTGCTCCAACAGCTCGGCCTTGGTTTTGGTCGGATCTCGCAGCCGGCTAACAACTAGACCTTCATAGACTTCGTACTTCTGGAGCGCCTTCGCTCTCTGTTCGGTCTCGCCAGGCTTAATCGGACACTCCCGGTACCAGTCGACCACAGCACCACAGGTCAGCCGGGTCATCTTCCATTCGCGTCCATCCCGCTGGTGTCCGAATGCGTCATAGTCGCCGCCGGATGCGGCGATCGGCGTCCCCCGTGGGCCGCCCTTGTCCCCGCCGTGCTGCGCTACCAAAGCGTCAATCGCGCCCAGCAGCCATTCAGGTGCAGTCGCAATTTCGATCTCATAGGGGGCAGAGCCCGAAGCCCACCGATAGCGTTGACCGCTGTCGTGGAGGGACGCCGGCAGGACGGCAAAGCCGCCCTGCCCCCGGATATCCACACCGATAGGTGTCCTGATGGTGGGGGAGTGCCAGTCCGGACGAGCCCGAAACAGAATTTGTCGGCCACCACCGCCAGTTATCTGCCAGCACGTTTCTGGTTCGATGCCGTTGTTGTGGACTGCAAGGACGCCACGCCACCATTCACCGGCAGCGGGCCCCTTCTGCAGATCCAGATCGATCACGAAGACATTCCCGCTGGCATGGCCGGTCAGCATGCCCATGTTGTCCCGGGCTGAGTGCTCACCCACGGGCCCATACCAACGAGCAAACACTGCATCGGGGACGAGACCGCCTTGAAATTCAGACCACTCCGTGAGCTTCGGGCGCTTCCAGGAAGCTCCCCTTGCGACCTCGGACGGAGAATAGCTCGGGATGACCTGCAGACCGCAGCCGCGATACATGCGAGCCCATTCCGCCGGACTGGCGAAGTCAGGATCAAAATCTGAAAAGAAGGAGGGACAGATCATCACGCCTCCTTCCCGAGCAGTTGCAACAGGTGCGCTTTACTCGATAAAATCAAAGCGCACCTGTGCGTCGCTCGGGAGTTTACATCGCAGGAAGCGTCAGGGTTGCATAGGCCAGGCTGGGTGCAACCTTCCTGGCCCCACAGCGCTAGAAATCGTCGGCGTCGACCATTTCGGCGGCCACCGGCGCTTCGGCCAGCGTCGACCCCGCAGCGGGCGGATTGCTGTCCGGATTCAGCGGCGGGGCAACGCTGCCGAGATCGCCGCGCTCCGCCCATGCGATGATCTTGAACACGGGCTGATAGTTGGTCGAAGCCTTGTCGCCAGATCCGGACTTGACGAGCGTCGTCTTTTCCAGAACGACCACAGGCAGCTTGCCAGGATAGCCGTCCTTTTCCGCGAGATACTGCACGAACAACGCTTCCAGCCCCGAGATCAATGCCTTCGACGTGCCAGCCAGCTCGCGGATCGGCTTATCACCACCGCAATCCTTCGACAGCTTCATCATGATCCGCACACCGTTCTTGTGCTTGTCGCTAGGACGATCCGGGATGTCATTGCCGTACGGCACCAGCTTGAAGTCAGGCGCAGTACCGGTAGCGAAGTGCATCCAGCCGACCATCAAGTTTTTAAAGTCGACAATCGCCTTGAGCGAATGGGTGATATCGACGTCTTCAGTCACGAAGTTGCCGGTGTTGTCCTGGACGCGATCCATCCGAAAGAAACGGCCGGCACGCGCGTCGTACTTCATGATGCTCGTGAAGGTACCGGAGGGGCCAGTATCGAAACCAAATGCGTTCTTAGGCATTTTACCTACTCGCCATCTTGCTTCGATCAGGCTCGAAGCAGTTGCCAATCCCGAGTTGCTGCGGGAATTTAGGTCTGCGCGTCGCTCAACCGCGAATTGCGCAATAGGAATTGCCTGCGCTCTCCATTAGCGCCCGAGGACTTCCCCTTGCCTGCTTTGCTAGCCGCTCAGCATCCGTTCCAGCGCGTGACGCGGGACGATCCAACGGCGACCGACCCTAATCGTCGGCAAGACACCCGAATTCGCGGCAGCGTATGCGCTGCACTTCGAAAGTCCGAGGATCTCACAACCGGCCTCTTCAACCGAAAACGTTGAACGGCCATCCCACTTCGCATCGTAGATCGGGCCGCGCTGAAGCTGCTGGAAGCGAGCTAGTCTCGCCTGTCTGGTCATGTCTAATACCGCCTAATTGACCTTTTTACAAGGCCAGATTATACATTCTAAAGGGTCATAACCATATTTTTTTGACCTTGCACAGCGATCAAAAAAGGCCACTGAAAAGATGTCTTCGCAACTTAAGATCACACTCGATGATGACCAGCGATCACAGCTTGATCGTGCAGCCGAGCAGAGCGGGAAGTCCCTCTCGGAAGAGATCCGTGACCGTCTCTATTTCTCTTTCCTTCTTGAAATGAGGGGTCGGGATACCGCGGATCTGCTTCTCGCTCTCCTCCAAATAGCGACAGTAGTTGAGAGCGAAATTGGATTCGATTGGTCCGAAACCGAAAGGGCACGAGCGGCGTTCGTTGCTGCCGTTGTCGATCAAGTTATGAGCTATGAATTTAGGACCAATCCGAATTCGGCTCCCCGGCTCGGTGGCGCGCATCCAGACGACCCTCCTGACGTTCTCGGGCGCTCAATTGCGCGCGGCTATAGGCGCGAGCGTCGGAGCGAAGCCTTCAGCCTCGGCCGCCTCGCCAGAATATATGCACGTGAGGCGCCCGAGGACACATAGCAGGCCGGGATCGTGAAGTATGGAATGTGAATAAGCATCTATCGCTTACAGCGAAAGACAATCAAGACGTTAGATGCTCAGTCACAGGTTCGAAGGCCAGGATATCTGGCAGCACCGGAGCAGTGTCGGACGAGTGCTCAATCTGTCGATTTTGGAGTCTGCGATGATCATTGCGCAACGACAGCGGACCGATAATGCCGGGCCTCGCCGTATGCTCAACGAGGCTCAAGTGCTAGAAATCATTCCCATCAGCCGTACCACGCTCTACCGCATGGAGAAGGTCGGCCGGTTTCCGAAATGCACCTACATCAGCCCGAACCGCCGCGTCTGGTACGAGGACGAGATCGTGGCTTGGCAGAATGCGGTCGATGAGTTTGATCCGGATCGGGCACGGGGCAAGGGCCGGCGCGCGCGCGCGATTACTGCCATTGGCGGCAAAGCAGTCCGCGCTTTGGATTGAGGTTACTCCGGCCGACTACGAGGTTGGCTGTTGCTGCCGTATACCCGTCGAGCATCGCGCTAACATCTCGCCGGCCGCGCTCCTTGGTCTGCGGTTGGTCACAGCAACGCGCGCAGACGCTATGCCGCCAACGTCTCCCGAGCATGCTTACGACGTTCGCGGCGCTGGGCGAAAGCGGTGAGCGAGATGCGCATCCGCTCCGGCTCCGTGCCAACTCATCAGGGGATGGATGCGCAGCGTAGGGCTGGTTTCTCTGGGCCAGTCCTGCGCACCTCTACCATGAACGCGCGACGGCGACGACATCGATCCGTCGCGTCAGGGCCGGATGCTTCCCTCGCTTGGAGAACATCCGGCCCGCCTCGCTGATCGAGGACAGGCGGTTACAGGTCACATCCATAAAATGCTGATGTTGCAGCAGGAAAGTGCGTTTCGAGGCCGCGCGGGCACGCGCTTGAGGTAGATCGAAGCCGTGGTGAGACTGCCGCTGATCATGGTGCATAGGGCGGGCGTCGGTCATCGCCGGATGAAGGTCGGGACAGCTTGATTGGACGCGCGTCAACGTGAACGAAGCCGTATCGCCAATAAACAGGTGACTATACGCTCGTCTGCAGCCCCCACCGCCTCACGGTTGCGGCCAGCCACGGTCAGAAACTGTTCCCGGAAAAGATACCGGAGAACCCGTGCGGCTCGATCCCATTTCAATGGAAATTCTAATTCATACAGCTTGATGCGCAGGCTTTGTGCAGTTGGCCAGCGCCAGTCCCTGCGCGTGACGGGCGGACTAACTTAGGCCCAACGCATCAGACGTGAAGTAAGCAAACGTGGTCACAGCCTTGTGCATTTTGCGTAACTCTTGCGCGTCGACGTCGTTCGTTATTGCAAGGTGCATAACATTATTGCGGAGGTCCATCAGGCGATGGAACGTGCTCACGTCCGTCGCGGAAGCCCATTCTTCGGTCCAGCGCTCTGTTTTCTTCAATCGGCTGAGCAATGCGCGTACGTTGGTGAGGTCGAGTATCTCGACGATAACGGGATCAACGGTCGCCTTACTGAGTTCGCCGAAAAAGATATAGCGAATGTTGGTTTCGAGAGCTATCGCAAGGCTCAATACAGCACCGACAAGGTCTTTGTTGTTGAGGCGCATCTCGCTGTCGAACAGGAAATCAAACCACACTGGTGCAGTCTTGCCAGCTACCAGCGCAGATTGCGTGGCAGCCCAATCCGCTTCCGTGACGGCGCGATCTAACTGCACTGCAATCCGTACCGTTTCAGTCCATAGTCGGTGCCCGGTTGCCCTCTCGCAAAGCGCCGCCGATTGGCCGTCGCCTCCGTAAGAAATGCTCGGCTCTCCGATGTATCCGATGCCCGACTTCCATCGCACTATCGCCAGCCAATGAGCAAACGCTGCCCGCAACTCTTCCCCTGCTTCGCGAACAGTCTGATCCAACCGCTCGTTTTCGTCCGGCTGCACCAGCTTGTATTGCTTCGGGGGTAAACGGAGCAGCTCATCGGGAACGTGGATGGGCTCAGGAAGCGCCATTTCTAACGTCACAGTGCGAACAGAGTACTTCAGCGGAACTTTGTCGGCTGACCTCCGTGAGATAACGCGAAGGTTATGTATGTCAAATGACACGCTGGGCTTTTCAGGACCCGGCAGATGGACGGTTACTGCCTTGTCGTTGAATACGAACTGATGTGTAGCCGCTACTAACTCGGCGACGATACAGAGGCGTTCAAGCTCAAATTGGGCGCAAACATTGATCGGCACTTCCACGTAGGTCATTGTTGCTTGCTCTCCCGGTGGACAGATGCCACCCATTGCCTTTCGCTGACCTCGCGCGGTCTCGCGTTTTACCACCACCTTCGGGATCCGCAGACCTCATGTGTTCGTCGTCGAATGATCATCCACGTAATATTCATTCCGAACGTCTTCGCCGTCGTTGTCACCTTGACCTTGCTGCCCGCCCGTTAACTTCTCGAATGTGTGTTCCCAAATCCGCACGTTTGTTCCTTTCCTACGACCATATCTCTAATTTAAGCGCGCGGCGTCCCGTTGTCGCCATTGCTGCTGGGCCGCGCGATCCTCTTTGTCAGGCCCGCGCATTACGATCCTGATGGCATCATCCGGTGCGGTCGTTGCAATGCCTTAGCCTGATCCCACGGCGCGCGCATCCAAAACTCCCGCTCTTCGTCGGTCGTCAGGATCACCGGCATCGCCTTGGGATGGATCGGCTCGACCACGCCGTTCGGCGACGTAGTCAGGAAGCCGTAGACCTGATGCGGCCCGGCGCCGGGTTGGAGTTCGTACCGCGATCTCCATTGAACGGCGTCCAGATGCCCGCGAAGGCGGTACGCGGGCTGTCGTCATTGAGCGCAAACCAGACGACATGCTTCTTGGGCTCCGAGTTCAGCTCTGGCGCGTTGTACGCGAACCGAAGGCTGCAAACTACCTCGGGTGATTGACCCGGCTTTGTAGCTTTGCCTGTGCTCGTTTCGATAAGTTGCCGTCCTTTGCGACGCATTTTCTGTGACGATCACCAGCTCTCGTCACTGAGTAGTCGGCGTCGTTGGAATCTTGGTTGCAAAGTTCCTGCCGCTGTTGAATCTTTCGCCAAATCTGTGGGTCCGCCGGAGTACTTATTTTAATCCACCGATAGGGCAGTTTCTCCCACCGGACTATTTGGTCCTCCAGATTGTCGAGCACGAAGTCTCCCTGATCACTTTCGACGATCAATACGGCGTGCAGCTCTTGGGTCGGTATTGACAGCACAGCGAGCAGCAGGGCGCTTGACGGATAACCGAGATCGAGCAATCGAGAGCGTTTTGTCATTGCATAATCTTCGCAATCCCCAGCGGTCGCAGCATCATTCCAAGGCGGCTCGTCCGGCGGATCTGCCCGCGGGATGATGCTGCTATTTATCTCATGATTAATTCGTTCAATCTCGCTGCGGGCCTCCTCGAAAGAAATCAGCTTCATGTCGTGCGTCTTGGCGCAGCGCAGGGGCTTGCGTAGGCAGAACTTCGTGAGGCCAATCGGTGCAAGTTCGTGCTTGCCAAGGGGAATGCGACTAACCTCTGAGGTTTGTGCAGCATTCGACAGCGCACACAGGAACACCGTAAAGAATATATTGAGCCCGCATCTGCGCATCGGTCTCCTCCGGCGTCCCCACGAACTGTGTTCGGGACACGCTGCTAAGCGCCTTCTGCTGGCCCATGATCGCCCCTCGCATCCCTTTGCGTTGATCTAAATCAACCAGCCACAGTGGCCGGGCAAGCCGCTATACATGGTTGGGGATGACGCGCTGGGCACAAACGAAGTAGCGACGAGGCCAACGGTCTCATGAGCAAGAAGCGCACATTCGCGCTGGACCCTCTGCAAGTCCGCGCGGTGAGCCATACCCGAAATGGCCGGGTCTATTCGACCGCCTAATGCTGACGCTTCTAAGTTAAGGTCAAGCGCCCCCGGCAGCACGCGATCCGTTGATCAAGTCGCACCACGTTTGTATGGTTGCTGCAATCGTTCGCCACCTTCGGCGAGCGGCGACGCAGGAGGAAGCTTACGCCGCAAAGCGTCTCCTTCCTCCAAACGACGCGGCAGATAAAGATGCCGGAATGGCCGTCGAACGACAGCACAAATTCGCTGGCAAATATGTAGTATGGCGTGGAGATGCAGGCCCCCAGAGCATTCATATCGCGCACCATGCACGGATGAACCCCACTGATTTCATCAAATGACAGCCGCGCCGCCCGGTTGATCGGTATGCGCTTCATTGCACGACGCTCGTTCATGGCGAGATGCTCCGAATGAGAATTGAGCTTCCAAAGGAACGAACCGCGGCGATTGCGATTCGCGCGTTCGAAGTCAGTTTTCCGGTCCCGCCGACGCTCGGAAAACGGCAATACCTGCACGTTGATTGGCGCGACCTCCGCTAACAAGCAGGGTTGTTGCCTTATTAAAATTTGATCGGATTTCGTGGTTAATTCGGGAGCCAAGCGTACAAGCGGACGCTCCTGCTTCGCAGGGGAGGTCGGCCTCAGCACCTGTACCGAATAAGGAGGGCTCAAGCGTCGCGGCCTCGACCACTTCCGCAGCGAGGGCGCGAAGCTGGTGCCGCCGCTGACAGAGCCGCACCCGTTTGAGGACGAGGCTTACCGGCTGTGGGCGCTCAAACAGCGGAGCAAATGACGGGCGCCGGTCTCGACCAAAACCCAATCGTTATTCGTGCGGTGCAACGATATGTCCGGTGTTGGATGGGAGCCGGAAGTCGTCAGTCCGGGGGCAAAATGACGCGAATGAGGACCCACAGGAGACATCGGCGAGCTGCCCATGATTTCGCCTCCGCGCCCCGAGGCGTCTTCCAACTATCGAGCTTTATCAGCTACACTGCCGTCTTCTGAACGTTTGGGGGCGGACATGCAGCGACGCGAGTTCATCGCCCTTCTTGGGGGCGCGACAGCAAATTGGCCAGTACGAGCACTCGCCCAAAAGGCTCCTGTACGCGTTGGATTTCTGGCCAGCGGCGCGGCGGGATCGGCAAATAGCACGGCTCAGATCGAGAATCTTAAGCAAGCTCTGCGCGAGAATGGTTTAGTAGATGGGCGAGACTACGTCCTCGACGTGCAATTTGCGGCGGGCGACTATGAGCTGTTTCCGGATATGGCGCGTAAGTTAGTTCAAGCCGGTGCGCGCATGCTCTTGGTAAACACAATCGCCTCCACCCGCGCAGCACAGAATGTTAATCCGCCGGTACCTGTCGTGATGCTCACGATCAATGACCCGGTAGGAACCGGCCTTGTTGCGAGTCTCGCGCGGCCGGGCGGGTATACGACAGGCATGGCGACGTTGCATCAAGACCTGACACCGAAGACGCTTGAATTCCAACGTGAAGTCGTTCCGAAGGCGGCCGTTATCGCCGCCCTGTTCAATCCGGCCAATCCCACAAATCCACCTTTCGTTGCCAGACTCAGTGTAGCTGCGGGCGCGAAGGGGATGACAGTGCTGCCATTCGCGTTGAAATTGCCCAGCGAACTTGATGCCGTGTTCTCGGCGCTTGCGGAGCAGCGTCCGGACACGCTGCAATTCATAACCGATTCAGGCAATGTTGATCTGACTGACCGCATTGCAGCGCTGGCCATTAAACATCGGATTCCCACCTTTTCCAATTATTCGCAGTTCGCCGTTTTGGGCGGGCTTTTGACATATGGGACGACCGAGCGGGATCTATTTACCCGGGCGTCATCTTACGTGAGACGGATTCTGAATGGCGCGGCGCCCGGTGAACTTCCGGTGGAGCAACCGACGAAGATTGCGCTGGTCATCAACCTGAAAACCGCCAAGGCACTTGACCTCAGCCTTCCACCAACGCTGATTTCTCGCGCCGACGAGGTAATCGAATGAGCGCGGCCACTTCCGCTGTTGGCCCGAAGGCGAACATCGGCATCATGTCCGGCACGTCGGCAGTTGGGACTAGAGCGTGCATCGAGAACACGCCGCAGATCCACCGAATGACCCCGTAGCGGACATGCGCAATCATCAGTCGTTTTGGTCGCTTGCGCACCCCGGCTGACGCCGCAGGACCGGAGCGGGTCGTTGCCGCCATCGCCTAGCGGCTGGCGAGCGACCGCCGACGAAGGCGCAGCTCGACCGTTTCAGACACTGCCTCGATGATTCGCGCGCTGACCCAAGCGCCGCCGGTCGCGTTGGTCAGCACATCACCCTCAATTCAGCACATCACCCTCAATGCAGCGTCTGGCGATCTTGCTCAGGCTCAACGCCGCGCATCATCGCCTCAGCGAACCTGCGCCAGCACCGGCTCTGCCACGCCCTGCGGCAATCGTCGCAATGATGGTCAGGCGTTGACACGTTCGCGCGCTGGCAATGCGCGCACCTCACGATGCGTTCCATCTGCAGCCTCCGGCTCGTCCTCGGCATCTGCGATCCCGTTCAGCGTCTTGGCAATCGCCATGCGCACATCGGTCACCCATCGTTCAAGCTTGCGTCTGGCGGGCAGATCGCCAACCGGCGCGCACTGCGCGGGCATCGCTGACAGGGCCGACAATACCACGCCCGCGATGGCCTCGACGCGTGCCTCATGCTCGACGCCGGGCATCAGCGCGCCTTTGCGTTCAGCGACACGAAGCTGCACCAGCTCCGCTTTCGCTTGCTGCAGGGCCACGTCAGCAGCGCCGCGAGGCGAGAGCTTGCGGGCTTCCCGCAGATGCTTGAGGTAGCCCGCGCGGCACTGGTCCTGATCGAAGCGACCGTCCGCGAGCCTTGTGATCACGCCTTGCTCGACCAGCTTGTCGATGTAGCTGCGCACGCAATCGAGATGCTGAGCCAGCGCGGATGCCGACACCGGCTCGCTTGCATCCGGCTTGCGGATGCAGCGCACATAGCCCTGCACCAAATCGATCAGCCGGTAGCGGCCCGGTGCCATCGGCCTGAATGCGCCGTTCCGCTGCAGCCGCTTCAGCTCGGCTGGCCCTTCGAGCAGCAGCAGCAGCATCGCCTCCTCCGCGCTCACGGTCCCGGCTTGCGGTTCGTCTGCCATCGCATTTTCCCTTCCAATCGGCCCGCGCGGACGGGCAAATCCAAATCCCCCAAATTGGGGGATTTGCCGCCCGCCGCCAATCTGCCGCCGACCGCAGCGGCGTGGCAAGCCACCGCCACCACGGAATGCTTGATTTGAAATATGCTGGGAACCCGGCGTCGCGCGGTCCCGGCACCCTCCGCTCTGCGGGCAGTACCTTGAATGGCCCATGACGGGGGGCTGCCTTTGCGGAGGGCGGGCCTTAAACGTTGGCCATCATCGCGCGCCTCGATCACGGTGACCGTGCCAGCGTCACGCGTCTAGCGATGGTGCTGGCTTCAGCCTTTCTGCTTGCGCCAACCGCGAAATCACCCGGACCATTTCCTCCGTGCCGCTGTCGGGTGTGACCTCGATGTACAGTACGCCAGCCTTTCGCAACGCCTCTTTCTTGACTGCATCTCGCGCGGCAGCAGTTCCTTGGTAGTGGCCGTGTCCCTGATACTCAATCGCCGCAATCGGATCGCCATTGCGGGAGACTACGAGGAGGTCGACGCGCTTGCTGTTGATCGCGCTGTAGGCCCGTGCATCGGGGCAGGCGAGAACCTCACCCAAACTTACTTGCGCCATGACACGCCAGTTGAGGTCCGCCGCAGTGTTGATTGCCCTTTCGGCGGCGTACAAAACGTAAGCCTCCGACCGTGAGAGAAGGCGGCACTTTTTAAACTCGGCACCCATGACGAGGCGAAGCTGCTCTGCTGCGTCAGTGACAGGAGCGGCTTCCCACTTAAAGGGAACCGTTCCCCCAGCTCTTCTCCACCCCGCCTTGAAGGGAATTCCTTCACCTCTTCTCCAACGCGGCTCCCGCTTATGCCATGCTTGAGGTGCCAGGCTCGCGCGAAGGCGTTCGCCCTGACGCCCGGCTAGAAATGCGGCCACGGCGACAATGACCAAGAGCCAGCCGAGATCGCTGGCTTGCATTACTTGCATCGTCGTTGCCTTCCTCTTCGCCGCCACAACCGCCACGTGGGCCAGCGAGGATAAGATAGCATGCCTGCGGTTGCTGCTTGTTGAGGCGCGCCAATCTTTTGTTATCGGACGCCACGGTCACTGCAAGCGGGCCGCCAGCGCAGGCTACAGGACACCGGGCAAGCGCCCGTTAGTACTTCGTTAACCTGTCGGGAAGACCATCACCTCCGTCCCATCTGGGACACCGATGCATCGAGACCACGGAGCCGTCACCGTCCTCACCCCCGGTGACGGCTCCGACCTTCACGCCAGCATTGGTCAGCCGATGCCTCAGCCGTCCGTTGTGGCAATGCACCGGCAAGGCAGGCATCTGTAGACGTGCAGGGCTTTGTGAATTCCGATCTGGGGCAATCTTCCGAGCAGCAGCATTTCGCGCTCGCAGTTCTCGCACGCGGGAGGTCGCTGGGCAACATCGTGTGGTCGCATGACGATTGCGATTACTCGATCTGCGAAGGCCGGGACACTCGGATTTCTACGGGGGAGGCTTCCCGGGATAGCGAACCAGCCGCACGGTCGAGCGACTTGGGCAGCGGCGCCGCCGGTTGCTCATCGGCGACCTTACTTTCTGATGGGTTGGCTGCCGCTGGTCTTCTTTGAAGCGCAGCGCCGACTAACCCGACGAACACGAGCAAAGCGCCGCCGATCATAAGCCAGTGTGGGA
>NZ_PYFX01000004.1 GCF_003020115.1 Bradyrhizobium sp. MOS002 | reverse complement strand
GCTTCTGCATCTCCGGCGCAGTAGCAGCCAGCGCGACTCTTAATGTCGGGAGCACGTCGTTTGCCGACACGATCCCGACCGGCTTCACGGCCTGGAATGGGTGAGCTGACAAGAGGAAACGGGAGCGCCCTCAATGGCAGACATGATCGCGAAGTGCATGGCACACGCCGCTTTGGCGGCCCGGCACGGAAAGATGAAGGGCCTTGATCGCGAGAAGCTGGGCCACGCCATGATGGCGGAGGCGGTGGCGCTCAGTTTCGATCTGGACAGGGAAACGGCGCTGCTGATGACGAAGCACGCGATCGCCTACCTCAATGAGATGATGTTCTCGCTGATGCGTCAGAAAGTGGTGAAGGACGGCGGTGACATCGGCGAGTTCGAGGCCATGCTCGAGAAGATCAATGCTGAGCGTCCGGACTGGATGCGGACAGATCCATTGGCCGTCAATGCGGCAGTCCAGAAACTTGCTGGCGCGATTCAATTGCTGGATTCCACCCGTCTGCCTCCAGTGGTTTGAAGCGGCCTCGACCGCAGTTGCCGTAAAACGATCTCTCAGGGGGGAACGATGCAGGCCACCATAGCGCAGTCTAGAGCCTCGCCCGTGCCATTCCCGGTGAAGGCTCGGAACCATGCGCACCCGCCCAGTGACGCACTGCTGCGGCTTCTCAGCTCTATGGAGATTGAGCTGATCACGACGGCTCAGGCCATCAGCCCAATGACGACCCGATGCGGCCCAACTCTCCAGCGCCTGCTCGAGCAGCACGGGCAGGATCACGTCGTTATCGTTCTAAAGACGTTCACCGAGACCACCGGGAACGCGGACGCGATGATCGAACAGGCGATCTTGGCCGTGTCATCGGTCGTGCGCGCGCATCCCTCATGGCCGGAACAAGTGTCGCTCTGGCTGGAGTGTTTCGACTCCATCGCGCTCCGCGAGCTTGTCGCCCTCGCCAAGCCGCTGAAGCCCGCCGGCGAACTGGCTCGCTCCGCCATCGCCGGCATGCTGGTGCAGCGCCTCAAGCCCATCTTCGAGCCGCCCAAGCCAAAACCGGAGCGACAGAAGTCGAGCGAGCCCGAGCCGCGGCGCGAAGATGGCGCCGTGAAGGCCATTGAGCAGGGCCTGATCCTGCTTCAGCACAAGGGTGGCCACAAGAATTCGCGGATCGGCCACGTCGCGCGCCAGCTGGGGCTTTTGCGCTCGGAAGAGCCAAGTCAGCGTATGCGCGCCGCCAAGCTCTATGCGCACCGGCTCGACCTCGTGCGCTTCCTGCCGCAAGCCGTGCTGTTCAAACTGGCATCGCCGAAGCTGCCCCAACCGATCCGAGAGGAGGCGGAGCGCATCCTCGCCGCCGGTGGAAAGCTGACCGGGGCGATGGTGGATACGATGGCGAGGCGAGCGCGAGCGTAGAAAAGTGAACGCAACGTTTGGGCTATTTGTTGCGTCGCAGGAGATTGCCTCGCCCGCTAACGTCGCTTTCACCGAGCCCAGGACAACGAGAGGCCGGGCCCCAAAGGGCCTTGCCGATCTCGCAAATCAGGAACAGGATGTCCGTGGGTGTCGAAACCCGGACCAGTGATAAGCCGCTTCATGCTTGGTCTGCATGTCCGCTCGATTGGCGTCGAGCGGTGACGGCTGAAATGTTTCCCCAATTGGGGAAACAACGGACGCGCTTGGCGGCGCGGCTCCGACCCGACGATTATTGCCTTTCCGCTCGCGGAGGGCAAGCCCGGGGGCGGACTGTGCTGTCCAGAGAGGTCAGACTTCCCAGTCCCGCCTCTTAAAAGCGTCCGACCAGTCTCACTGGCTGGTTTCGACCCCCCGGGTGCCCCGTCCGTTTCGGGGCTCGGCTGTCGAAAGCCAAACCAGTGAGCAACCACCATGCAAACCAACGTAGAACACGTAGCGCGCCCCGCCGATGAGTTTTCGGCCCGCCTCGCTGTCCAGGAGCGGGAGAGGCAGAAAACGCTCAGGCGACTCTCTAAACTGCGGGAAAAGGCATCCGCCGAAATAGAGCGACTGATCTCGTTCCTTGATGCCAGCGACGACTATGTCGTGGCCGAGCTAGAGGACGACGGTTACGACGAGGACGACGGCACACACGACGAGCCGTCCCTCGGCGCGCTGGACCACCCGATGAACCAGACCGATGCTTGGACACCGTACCAGGGATCCGCATGGCTGATCGATACCGAGCAAGATCCGTCCGATGACGAACCGGCACTCGGATGGCACGACGACCAGCACGGCTTCGCAGACATGGCGAGCCGCGGACCCCATGAGGACGAGCCAAGCCTCGGCAGCTCGCTGAACGTCGACCAGCGGCATTGGGACACGGGGCAGGGCAACGACTACGAACGCGCCTGACGGTTGAAGATCGGCAGACGGGGCTCGCCCATTTAACAGTCGCGAGCTCCGTCGCACGAAATAAGAACAAAAGTCGCCATTCTCGGTGGCAATCCGGTGGCAACAGGCTCTTTCAATACGTCTCGCACTTTGCTAAGTGCCTGATCTCCCAAGAGGGAAGGGTGGCCGAGTGGTTTAAGGCACCGGTCTTGAAAACCGGCGTGCCCGCAAGGGTACCGTGGGTTCGAATCCCACCCCTTCCGCCACCTCCTTGTCCGACGGTGTCCTAATCCGTCTTTTTGTGTGTAAGAGCGCATGGGACGGACCAAAAAGCTGATCGGTTGCCACGACTGCGACCACCCGGTTTCACCGAGTGCGTCGGCCTGTCCAAATTGCGGCTCGAAGGTGCCGTTCGGTCCTCCCATTCTTCACCGCAAAAGGCCCCCGATCTATAACGTCGAGGCGCGCAACGACCGCAACATGGTCGTCTTTGCCGGAACGCTGGGAGGCTTAGGCGCAGCCTATGGATTTGCGACAAGCGCGGGGCCGCTTAGCGCTGCGCTGCTGGTCACGTCGTACGGCATGCTGGGTGTCTTGGTGGGCGTCCCGCTTGCGGCGTTGTTCAACATTACGCGCCGGCTGTGGCGGTAGCGACCCCGGAATCTGGGAAGTCTACGTACCAGGCTCGCGTCGCTCCCGACGCTCTGATCCGCAATTGATCGATAGCCGGGAGCATGGGGGCTGGTAAGGAAGCGGTGCCATTTCCACATCCTGGTGACAATCCGGGGCGCTTGGAATTCCGGTAGTCTTACGGAATCCTTTTTCGGAACACGGTGTTCTACTGTGAGAACACCGGCGAGATTTAAGTACCAGTTTCTAATTTGCCCGGGATGGCCGCAGTGGGGGCTGGAACCACCCTGCGGCCTTTCGCTTTAGCGAAACCCATTTCCAAGTTGAGCCGTACCGTCTCTGGGGCGAAGTCGGCGGAGAATTCGTGAGCATTCAAATCATTATAGCCGCCATGTTGGAGCGCGAGCTAGCGGCGCGCGGCGTGCAATCGTTGGGACATTCCGATTGCATGGAGATCGTCGAGAACCTGCTCGGGCGACTGAAAGATCTTGACCGGGAGTTCGCTGCGCGAGCCGGCAACCAAGCGATAGGCTCATGGAGAGACGGCCCCGGCTCGGAGGGGCCGGGGACTGGTTAGACCGAGGCCGCTACGCGGGAGCCTTTTAGATCGTCTTCCGGTGTCCAATGGTCGGCGCGTATTTGTCCGCTCCAGGCTCAAGATGCTGAGGCCAGTCAATTGCCGTGCAAAACAAGCCGCGCCGCTCGATTTCGCGCGCAAGAGCCTCCGCACGCAGCCTCGCTGAGAATCCGACAAAACGCGTGCCGGCTAGCCTATCTGCTTGCACCTCTTGGCGGATGAACTCGTGCATCCGCAGAATGAACTGGTCAGATAGGCCCTCGAATTCGCTCATGCCAGCCAATCGCGTCAGTCAAAGATACAGGCAACCAAAAAGGTGGCTGGCTGCCAAGCGATGAACCCAATCGCCTCCAGCGAAACAGCTGTGGCAAGGAGGGCTACAGCGCTGAAGGTGAGGGGAATGGCGATATCGAAAAAGTTGTGGGGCTCGTCTGCATCTGCAGTTTGAAATGCGGTTCTATTGGACATTCGAATATTCCTCTATTCGAGGTCATATCGAAGTCCACGCTCTCAGCCTAACGTTCGCTGGGGTTAACCTGACCGCTAAACCTTAACGGCGAAGTCCAGTCCATGAATGTGTCGCGGCAACAAAACCGATCGGCGGCCTTGATCAGTGCGTCTTTCAATCCACCAGTCTGCTGCGACTAACCTCAGCAAGCGCGGGGATCAAGGCCGACTGACTGCAAGCTCGAAATACTGTGACACGACGCAGCCGCCAAAGCCAAGGCGCAACCTCGTTCGGCTTGTGGTGGTCTGCTTCCGAACAGTGATTTGTCAGTTGCGTTGGAGGTTGAGCGTCGATTGTAGTGAGGCCTCGTCTCTGCATTTTTCGATCAAGTGCGGCGAGGTCGTGCAGCGTACGGTAGAAGGAGCGAGGTCCGTCCGAAAAAGGCGTCGAAGATCAATCCAGTTGACAAGACACCCCTTCCGCCAGTCTATCCGACCGGGTTCTATCCGGCGGGTTTACCCGGACAGGTGATCGGTGAATCAGACATCCAATCCGGCCGCGCTCGACAAGCTGAAGCTCCGCATTCAGGCGTTGCACGCCAAGACGATCGCCAATGGCTGCACCGAGGACGAGGCGCTGTCTGCCGCCGCCAAGGTCGCCGAGCTGCTGGATCGCCACGATCTGTCGCTCTCCGATGTCGAATTGCGCGCCTCGCCCTGCGAACGGAGGGTCTACGAGACTTTTCGCAAGAAACGAATTCCGCTCGATGACTGCATCGGCGCGATCGCTCATTTCTGCGATTGTCGGGTCTGGCGCGAGAAGAACGCGGCCGGCGAGAGCAGCTATGTGTTCTTCGGTCTCGGCGCTGATGTCGAGGTCGCGCATTATCTGGCCGAGCTGATCGACAGCGCCGTGCGCGCCGAACTTGGCCGCTTCAAGACCTCGGTCGACTACAGCAGGTTCCGGCACCAGGAGCGGCATCTGGCCAATGCCTCCTTCGCGCTCGGGATGGTGGCGTCAATCGCGGACAGGCTGCTGGCGATCAAGGCCGGTCGCGATCAGGTCAACGAAAGCACCGGCCGCGGGCTGGTCGTCCTCAAGACCTCAATGGTCGATGCGGAATTCGACAAGCTCGACCTCAAGATCCGGACCCAGCGCGGCACCAGCCGGATGGTGTCGATGACGGCCTATGAAGCCGGCGGCGCCGCCGGCGCGTCGCTGGCCATCAATCCGGGCCTTGGCGGGTCGCAGTCAGGGACCGTTCGCAAAGGACGCTGAACGCATCGAGAGAGGGCGTGCGGCGTCACCGTTATTGCAGTTCAGTCGATGGACTTCTCGAGCTTCCGGGCTGCCCGGAAGTCGTCCATGTGCTGCAGGTTCGGCCCATACGCGGCCTCCTTGGTCAGCAGGTGGTAGATCCGGGCCACGACGGTTTGGAGGTGTTTCATACGTCCGCGAGGCATCGCCCGGGCCTTGCAAAGGGCCCGGACCGCATGCGCTCGGAAATAATCAAAAGCGTCTGACATCGCGGACTCAACGTCCCGCGCAATGATTGGTTCTTGGATTAGTTCTTGGATTGGTTCTTGTTCGCGCGTCCCAAAAGGCCGCCAGGAACGCCCGCGCGTTCAGGAACCTGGCCCACGCTGGCCTGTTGTTCGCACTCTGGTCCAGCCACGGAGGGCGCCCTTGGAAAGCACGATCATCGGAGAATTCGACACGCGCCGCGGCGCCGAGCTTGCGGTTGAGCATGTCGTGCAGGAATGCGGCGTGCCGCGAAGCGATGTCTTCGTCCAGCCGGTCGGCGATGCGAACACGTCGGGGACACGCCCGGCCGGTCCTGACGCCAAGGCCGCGCCTGCGCCGGAGGGGCATCAAAAGCTGGAAGGTCGGATCGAGGTTTCCGTGGATTGTCACGGCGATGCTCCCGAGAAGATCGCGGACGCCTTGAAAGGCGCGGGTGCGAAGACTGTCCGAACCAAGTAGTGGGCGACTGTTGCGCCGTAATCTGCACACGCTGAACAGTCACCCCCGGTTCTGAGTTGGGGAACCCCTTCCGCGTTCAACGCGTTTCAACGCGAATGCGAATTGCGAGGTCTCCCTGCTTCAGAGCTCATCGACCCTGATCCCCGGCGACACCGTCTGGCGGCGGTGCGAGGCACGGCGTGTAGCGGTTCTCAATGATGCTGCCGCTTATTTCGCGGCCCTGCGCGAGGTGCTGCTGCAGGCGCAGGATCTCGTCTATATCGTCGGTTGGGATATCCACAGCGAGACCCGGCTGGTCGGCGAGTCCGGGCGAGCGGATGATGGCCTGCCGGACCAACTCGGCCCATTGCTGCGCGCGCTGGTCCAACGTCGTCCCGCCTTGCGGATCAACATTCTGGTCTGGGACTTCGTCTCGTTCTACACCTCCGAGCGGGAATGGAATTCCGCGGCCAAATTCAGCGCCGACACCGATGGCCGCGTCCGGTTTCACCTGGATGCCACGCTTCCATTTGGTTCGGCCCAACACCAGAAGATCGTCTGTGTCGACGGTTCACTGGCGTTCGTCGGCGGGCTCGATCTGACGATCAGGCGCTGGGACACGAGCGATCATCGCCCCGATCACGCATTGCGCTGTGATCCCCAGGGCAAGCCTTACCTGCCGTTTCATGATGTTCAATGCATGGTCGACGGGGATGCGGCGGCGCAGTTGTTCGACCTCGTGGAGGAACGCTGGCGCGCGGCAGGCCAACAAATTGATGATCGGCGCCCGCTGAAAAGCTTGCGCTGGCCGGCGAATGTGCCGGTCGAGGCTCGGCATATGCCGGTGGGTATCGCCAGGACCGAGGTGGTTTGCCCGGCAGGTTCGACGATCCGGGAGGTCGAACGCTCATTGATAGCAGCGATCCGGTCCGCGACGAGCTTCGTGTACATCGAGAACCAGTTCACCAGCGCCACCAGAATCGCGCGGGAATTGGCGGAGCAGATGCTGCGCGTGCCTTCGCTTCGGGTTGTGGTCGTCACGCCAAAACTGCATTCCTCGTGGCTGGAATCACAAGCCATGCAGAACGGCCGGGGCGCCTTCATCGACTGCTTCAGTTCGGCCGGCGTCGCCGATCGCATCCGCTTCGTCTACCCGGTGTCGGGGAACGGGGACACGGAAGCGGCCGTGATGGTGCACAGCAAGCTCATGATCGTCGACGATCGGATCTTGAGGGTCGGTTCGGCCAATTTGAACAATCGATCGATGGGCGCCGACAGCGAATGTGACCTGATGTTCGAAGCCGCATCAGACGAGCATCGGGAGTTCATCGCCTCGGTTCGCCGTCGTCTGATCGCCCATTTCTGCGGTCTCGACGAACAGGCCGTCGCGCAGAACGACGATCGTCTTTTTGCGCTGCTGGACGATGTCTCAAGAGCCGGTGCGACGAAGGCGCTGCGGGAGGTGGAATCCTCGGTCTTGACCAACGCTCTGGCCACGATGGTTCAGCCGGTGGCGGACCCTGAGCGGCCTCTACATCTGGAGCGAGCGGCATCGCGCATGTGGAGCACGAAGACGATCATCGGGATGGTCTCGATCGCCGTGGCGCTCTTTGGACTGGCGATGGCCTGGTCGTACACCTCCTTGAACGGTTTCGCCGACGCGGGCCGGATGTCGACGCTTCTGTCCGCCTATTCGCAGTCCGTCTGGGGGCCGCCATTCGCGATTGCAGCTTTCGTCGTCGGCGGGTTGGTCGTGTTTCCGGTTCTCGTGCTCATTGCGGCGACTGCTGCCGCACTCGGACCATGGCTAGGCTTCGTCACCGCCATGACGGGTGTCTCGCTCAGCGCCTTTGTCCTGTTTGCGATCGGGCGGGCACTCGGCCGCGAACGCCTCCAGCGTTTGCTCGGGCGACGTACCGCGCGCATCCAGGAGCGTGTTGTCGGCAAGGGCATCCTGGCCGTCGTTGTCATCCGGATGATTCCGATCGCGCCGTTCTCGGTGGTGAATGTCGTGGCTGGCGCGAGCACGCTGCCTCTGCGTGACTTCCTGGTCGGAACGCTGCTCGGCATGACGCCGGGCATTCTCGCCATGGCAGTTTTGGGTGCCCAGATCGCAGATCTCGCCAGGCATGCGTCCTGGCTCAACATAGTGCTGCTCGCACTGGCGTTCCTGGGCTGGCTCGCGATCTGCGCAGGTGCGCAATTCGTCGCGACGTGGCTCGCGGGGAGGCGCTGATGGCGCCGATGCGCTTCATGACATGGAATGTGCATGGCACCTTCAATCTCAATCCGAAGTTCGATCTGGAGGGGATCTGTTCCATCATTCGCAAATGGGCTCCCGATGTCGTCGCGCTTCAGGAGGTGGATTCGCGATCCCGATCGGACGATCCGTTTGCGAAGCTGGCGAGCGTCGTCGGCGATCACGGTGTTCACGCCAAGTCGATCGTCACGGCGGATGGCGAATACGGACAGACGCTGCTGAGCCGTTTTCCATTCTCCGGCCCGCCCGAGATCGTCGACGTGTCGTATCGTGAGCGCGAGCCGCGCAGGGCGATTGCAGCGGGACTGCTGACGCCGGTTGGCGATGTCCGCGTGGTGGCCACGCATCTCGGCTTGAGCATCCACGAGCGCCATGCGCAGGCCCAGGCGCTGGTGAGCCTGGTGAAACCCGGAAGGACCGTCGTCCTCGGGGATTTCAACGACTGGTTCTGGATCAAATCGGTGCGGCGCGTGCTCGCGCAGGTCTGCCCGAACCGGACGCGGCTGCGAACTTTCCCGTCGCATCTGCCCCTTCTGCGGCTTGACCGGATCTACGCAACGTCCGACAGCCGGATCGGGAAAGTTTGGACCGACGAAGGGGCGAGGGCCTATTCGGACCATTTGCCCGTTATTGCAGACATCGAGATCCCGGCCGGGTCAAACGCACCGTCAGCGCGATAAAAAAGTTCTTTCTGCAGAGGGACTTGGCTACTGTGCATGGGGTTGTTTTCGCAGATTATGCAGTCGGCCCCCCAGTGCCGGCCAGCGGGACCATGCGGAACTCTTTCCTGACGTCCGCGTTATTTTGCCATGACGGAAGATGTTTCCTACCGGCGCAAGCCCTTGACCCCCGAGCAGCGGCAGGCGCGCGATGCGACACGCCGTATCGAAGCCGAAAAAGCCATGCGCGAGCACGAAGCGGCGCAGAAGGCGTTTTATGCCAACAAGGAACGGCTGAGAGCCGAACGGTTGGCACGTGAGCAGACCGAGGCGAAGGGCTGACCGCACGGTCGCCCCGTCAAAGATGTCCTTGCCCGAGAGCGCCGACCTCAGTGCCGGTGAGGCACGCGCGTCACGCTCAATGCCTGCTTCAGCGCCTGAACGGCACTTGCGAAAGGTCTGCGAGGCGATTGCGCTTCGATCGCTTCGGCTGCGATGCGACAATCGTCAGCGGCCTTGAGCAACCCGCCTCGCGCGAGGTCCATGGTGGATAGGGCTGCCTGCTCCAAGCAGACCCGTTCAAGCCGTCGAAACTCCCGCAGTTCTTTGTTCATGCGTCAGCTCTCGATGTACCCGGGCCATGCGGCGCTGAGTCTGCTTAACGAACAGTAAACACCTTGGCCTAGCCGAGCAGGCTGGCGTAGAGCTGGTCCGTGTCCTGCACACGCCCGGCGGGCGCAGCCCAGCGGGCTTGACGGCGTTTGGCTTCCGCCGGAAGCTTCAAATGATCCTGATTTGAGCCACGGAGACGTTCGCTTCCAACCAGTCCGATCCCATCAGCGAAACGACAATGGAGCTGACCATGACCACGTTCGACAAGCGCGAGCAGGGCTTCGAGGCCAAGTTCGTCCACGACGAGGAGCTCATGTTCAAGGCTGCGGCCCGGTCCAACAAGCTGCTCGGGCTCTGGGCCGCAACCCAGCTCGGCCTCAGCGGCGATGCCGCGGCCAGCTACGCGACGGCGTTGGTGACGGACCATCTGGAGAACCAGACGATGGGCGAGATCCTCGACAAGGTGTCGGGCGATCTTGCAGGCAAAGGCGTCGCGCGCGAACAGGTCGCAGCCAAGCTTCAGGAATGCATGCACCAGGCGTTGCAGCAATTCGAAGCGGACAAGTGAAAGCAAAGCCGATCGTCGAACCAAACCCAGCCGCGGCAAGGGCGGGCGGGTTCGCGGCGAAGTTCGCTTTCCGAGGACCGTGCCGTTTCGTGCTACCGTGCCCGAGCGGCCATCGTGCGACGGCTGGGATCGGGAGGCGGGTGGTGTCTTGCGCAGTATCTTGGAGCAGCTTCGGCCAGCGGCCCGGCGCGATCGCGCTCGCCGCTACGATCTTGGTCGGCTGCAGCGCTGCTGAGGTATCGGCTACGCCGCTAACGCCGTTTCGCTACGAGGCGCAGGCGCAGCGTCATTGCCCGCACGATCGGGTGGTCTGGCTCGATTTCAGCAAAGGCGTCTACTACGGCAAAAGCCAGAAGCGGTACGGCCAAGGTTTTGACGGCAGCTTCGTCTGCCTGAGCGAGGCCCGTGACAGCCTCTATCGGCGCTCGCTGTTTGGACTGCGCTAAGCGTATTTGTCGGGAAGTGCCGGGGTGCTCAGGCGAAGGCCAATGCCACGAGGCTGGAGCACAGCAGGACCAAACCACCGGCGGTCAATGCCAGGAAGCCATCGGATACGAGGTCATGGTTGCGCATAGGACACCTGCCGCTCTCGTCTGCGATGCTCGATCGGATCGATTAAAAATATCCGAACGCGCCGTCTTGAAAGGGTGATGCTTGCCGCCCGCGCGAGTGCCTCAGGCCCTCGTGCGGTAACCTTCAAACGCGTGGGCCAGGAAGATCCCCGCGCTTACCAAACCCATCAGTGCCGAAACCGTCTCGATCATCGTCTCATTCCATTCCGCCCTGCACGCGAGAAAACGCGGGCGGCCTTGCACAGTCAAAAGAATTCCAGTGAGCGGCGCGACAATGGGGGTGGAGTGAGGATTTGGCGCAACAGAATGTCCAGCGGTGGCACAGAGCAGGGTGTCCGCGCCCCGTAGTTCAACGGGGCGAAAGCAAACGCCCCGTTTACCATCCCTGCGTGATCGCTGTGGGCTCCCCATTTCCGCCGTGTTCGGGTTGCGTTATCGTTACCACGTCCGACGCGGTGGTGGGCCGCCTCGGAGCAAAGGACCGGACAGCGCTGCCCCGTAGCCAAAGCGGGGTAGGTACGCCTCCGGCGGAATGGTATTTGGGGCGAATGGGGATCCGACGGTCAGATTCGGTTTTGCGGGTCGCGCGCGCTGCCGCGGCGGCCGCAACCTGCCTTGCGCTCGCCAATTGCGCCTCCTCCAACAAATTCGCCAGCCGGGTCGATCCGAAATACGGCGTGTCGTCGAGCCCCCGGGTCGTGGCTTTGGGTGATCCGGTCCCGAAGGGCGGCGGCGCCTACCGTGTCGGCAAGCCCTATGTGGTGGGTGGCCGGACGTATGTGCCCGAAGAGGACGTCAACTACCGAGCCGAGGGCATGGCGTCCTGGTACGGCGACGATTTCCACGGCCGCCTGACCGCCAATGGCGAAGTGTTCGACATGGGCTCGCTGACTGCGGCGCATCCGACCCTGCCGATGCCGTCCTATGCGCGGGTCACCAACGTCTCGAACGGCAAGTCGCTGATCGTCCGCGTCAATGACCGCGGGCCCTATCACGGCAACCGGCTCATCGACGTCTCGAACAAGGCCGCCGAACTGCTTGAATTCAAAGGCAATGGCATCGCCAAGGTCCGTGTCGAATATGTCGGCCGGGCGCCGCTGGAAGGCTCCGACGACCGCCAGCTGATGGCCACCTTGCGCACCGGGACCCCGGCGCCGTCGCCGTCGATGGTCCGGGTCGCCTCCGCGCGACCGTTCGTGCCGGAGCTGCCGCCGTCGAACCGCGGCGCCATGCGCGGCGAAGTTCCGACGCCGGAGGGACGGCCCTACAATCTCGGCAACACCTCCGCCGACATGGCTTCACTCAGTGCGACCTCGGAAATGTCGGCCTCGAGCCGCAACCGGGGCCGGGCGCTCCAGAATGCGCGCGCCGTGTCCTATGACGGGTTCGGCCGCTATGCGACCGAGAGCGCACAGTCCGGTGCCTACGCCTCGGACGGCGCTGCCGAGGCCCGCGGCATCCTGAGCGGCCGCGGCCTCTACTGAGCCGCGTTCTCCTTCAAGAACTTCACCAGCGCCGCATTCACCTCCTCGGGCCGTTCCTGCTGGACCCAATGGCCGGCGCCCTCGATAATCAGCCGTCGCTTCAAATTGGGCAGCACGCGCTCGAGCTCGTTGACGCGCTTGGCTCCGATCAGGCCGGTGATGACGGCGTCTTTCGAACCGGCAATGAAGAGAGAGGGTTGGTGGATTTGCGCGTCCTGCCAGGGCGCCGTCAGCTCCCAATTGCGGTCGAGGTTGCGATACCAATTCAGCCCGCCGCGGAAGCCGGACTTGCGGAAGCTTTCGGTGAAATAGCCAAGATCGGTCTCGCTGAGCCAGGCCGGCAGAGGCTCCTCCGGGTTGCCGTGGCCGAGGAATCCCTTGCCTTCCTGCACGAACATGGCCGCGGAGGGATCGGCAAGGCCGCGCCCGCCGAGCACGATGCGCATGGTGCGCGCGACGTCATGCTCGAACTCGGCTTCGGCAACGCCGGGCGCCTGGAAATACTGCCAGTAGAAATTGGTGATGCCGCCCTGGCGCAGAAGGTCGAGCGGCTTGCCGCGGCCGCGGAACGGCGGCGGCACGCTCAGGCCGGCGACCGCGGTGAAGATGTCGGGCCGGAACAGCGCCGCGTGCCAGGCCACCGGTGCACCCCAGTCGTGGCCGACCACCATGGCCTTGGTCTCGCCGAGTGCCTGCACGAGGCCGACGATGTCGCCGACCGTGTCGAAGATCGAATAGGCCCTCGCGTCGGGCGGCGCTGAGCTCTGGCCGTAGCCGCGCATGTCGGGGGCGACGACGCGAAACCCGGCCTGCGCCAGCGCCGGGATCTGGTGGCGCCAGGAGTAGGAGAGTTCCGGCCAGCCATGGCACAGCACTACCAGCGGACCCTGACCGGCTTCGCGGATGAACAGGTCGATCCCGTTGGCCTTGATCACGCGGGTGGAGGACATCGCTTTTCCGCCTTGTTTCAGGGGTTTGGTCAGAAAATCTGAGGTGCCACGATAGGGGCGGGACGAGAATCGTGCAATCTCGGGACAAGCGGCCACCCCGTGTTGTTCGCACCGGTCCCAACTGTTAGAACGCCGCTCTCAGGGCTTGGCCATGGAATTTCATCTTTCCTCGTTTGGGCGCACCCGGTTCACCGCGGGAGCGCTGGCGCGTGGGCTGATCGCGACGGCTGTGGTGGCGGCCATTGGCTGGGGCGGGGCGCTCTACGCCGCCAATCAGAGCGTCCAGGGCGCCAAGAAAACAGATGATTCCGGCTTCGATGGCGACGCCCCGACCGCGATCCTGATCGAAGCCTCCAGCGGCAGCGTGCTGTTCGAGAAGAACGCCGACGAGCTGCGCGCGCCCTCCAGCATGATGAAGCTGATGACCGCGGAGGTCGTCTTCAACGCGATCAAGAAAGGCGACATCAAGCTGACCGACGAATACCGGATCAGCGAGAATGCCTGGCGCAGGGGCGGCGCCCCCTCCGGCGGCTCGACCATGTTCGCCGCGATCAACAGCAAGGTCACGGTCGATGATCTCCTGCACGGGGCGATCATTCAGAGCGGCAACGATGCCTGCATTGCGCTGGCCGAAGCCATGGCGGGCAGCGAGCGGATTTTCGCCGCCGACTTCATGACCAAGCGCGCCCGCGAGCTTGGCCTGACGAAGTCGACCTTCGGCAATTCCAACGGCTTGCCCGACCCCGGCAACAAGATGACGGTGCGCGAGCTCGGCATCCTCGCCCGGCACATCATTCTCGACTTCCCCGAATTCTACAAACTGTTCGGCGAGAAGGAATACACCTGGAACAAGATCCGCCAGCCCAACCGCAATCCGCTGCTCAATTCCATGGAAGGCGCCGACGGTCTGAAGACCGGCTACACCAAGGAAGGCGGCTACGGCATGGTCGGCTCGGCGGTGCAGAACGGCACGCGGCTGATCGTCGTCATCAACGGGCTGGAAGACCCCGACGATCGCGCTACCGAAGCCAAGAAGATGCTGGAATGGGGTTTTCGCAATTTCGAGACCCGCACCCTGATCGCGGCCGATCAGCCCGTCGGCTATGCCAAGGTGTTCGGCGGCGAGAGCCGCTCGGTGAAGCTGGTGGCCAAGACGCCCGTGAAGGTGATGGTGCACAAGAACGGCAGCGACAAGCTGATCGCGCGCGTCGTCTATAGCGGTCCGGTGCGCGCGCCGGTCGAGGCCGGGCAGAAGGTCGGGCTGGTCAGGGTCTGGCGCAGCGGCAACATCGCGGTGGAGACGCCGGTCTATGCCGCTGACGCGATCGGCACTGGCTCGACCGTGCGCCGCGCGATCGACGGCGCCAGCGAGCTCGTGATCGGCATGTTCCGCGCGGGCGCCGAGAAGCTCTGATCATGAGTGAAAGCGCGGTAAAGTGGCCGTCCGGACGCGGGCGTTTCGTCACCTTTGAAGGCGGCGAGGGCACGGGCAAGTCGACCCAGATCAAGAGGCTCGCCGACCGTCTCAAGGCGGCAAGGATGCGCATCCTCGTCACGCGCGAGCCGGGCGGCTCGCCGGGCGCCGAGATCATGCGGCATCTGGTGCTGTCAGGAATGGGCAAGCTGCTCGGACCCGAGGCCGAGACGCTGCTGTTCGCGGCGGCCCGCGACGACCACGTCCACACCGTGATCCAGCCCGCGCTCAACCAGGGCACCTGGGTGCTGTGCGACCGCTTCGCTGACTCGACGCGGGCCTATCAGGGCAGCCTCGGCCGCGTGCCGGCGGCGCTGATCAACGCGATGCAGCGGGTCACGATCGGCGATCTCAAGCCGGACCTCACCATCATTCTCGACCTGCCGGTCGAGATCGGCTTGCAGCGTGCGGCCGCACGCCGCGGCAGCGGCACGCCAGACAGGTTCGAGGCCGAGAAGCCCGGTTTCCATCAGGGCCTGCGCGAGGCCTATCTCAAGATCGCGGCGGACGAGCCCGCGCGCTGCGTGCTGATCGACGCCAATTCCGATCCCGACACGGTTGCCGGGCGCATCTGGACCGCGCTGCGCGATCGCCTGCTTCCGACGCCGGCATCGGTGGTGTCCATATGAGCCCGCGTCAGACCGAGCGCGAAACGCCCATTTCTCATCCGCGCGAGGCGAGCGTTCTGTTCGGCCATCGCGAGGCCGAGACCGCGCTGCTAGCCGCCTATCGTAGCGGGCGCATCCCGCATGCCTGGCTGATTGGCGGGCCGCAAGGCATCGGCAAGGCGACGCTGGCGTATCGGATGGCGCGCTTCGTGCTCGCTCACGGCCAGCCGTCGGCGCCCTTCGTGCAACGCGCCGAAGACCTCGCCATCAATCCTGATAACGCCGTGGCGCGGCAGGTTGCGGCGAGCTCGCATGGTGGCCTGCTGACGCTGGAGCGCACCGCCAACGACCGCGGCGTGATGCGCACCGTCATCACCGTGGACGAGACGCGCGAGACGATCGGTTTCTTCGGCTCGACCGCAGCGGCCGAAGGCTGGCGCGTCTGCATCGTCGACACCGTCGACGAGCTCAATCCGAATGCTGCCAACGCGCTGTTGAAAATTCTCGAGGAGCCGCCGCAGCAATCGCTGTTTCTGCTGGTGAGTCACGCGCCGGCGCGGGTGCTCGCCACAATCCAGTCGCGCTGTCGCAAGCTGCGCCTGCGCGCGCTCGCAATCGACGACGTGATTGCTGCAGCCGCAACCGCTGCCGATCTCGACCCGAACGATCCGGCGTTGCGCGAGGCGGCGGAGGCGTCCGAGGGCAGCGTCGCGCGGGCGCTGACGCTGCTCGGCGGTGACGCTCTGAAGCTTCAGCAGCGTACGGCCGCGCTGCTGGCGCGACTGCCGCAGGTCGATCCGCGCGAATTGCACACGCTCGGCGAATCGCTCGGCACCAGCGACCGCGTTGCGCTTGCCGCCTTCATCGACGGCATCGATCGCTGGATCGCGGAACGCCTGCACGCCGACGAGGCCAATGCCAACCAGAATCTGCCGCGCCTTGCGCGCCTAGCTGAGGTATGGGAAAAGATCGTCCGCGCCGCGCGCGACACCGAAACCTACAATCTGGAGCGAAAGCCCTTGGTTTTCTCGGTGTTCGGCTGGCTGGCGGACGCAACGCGCTAGAGCATGATCCGGAAAAGTGTGCAGCGGTTTTCCGACGGGATCATGCTCAAGACAATAAACTAACGCAGGTTCGTTTCAAAATTTCGAGAAGCCGGTAAAGGAATTCGTCGTGGCAGCGCGAGCTAAGAAAACCGCTAAGGGCAAGAGCAGCAAGAAGGCTGCCACGAAGGCCGTAAAGAAGAATGCCGCAAAGAAGGCCGTGAAGGCGCGCGCGCGCAAGGTTGCCAAGAAGGTCAAGAAAGCTACGAAGACCCAAAAGACTGTCACCAAGAAGCGGGTGAAGAAGAGCGCCGCGAAAACGGCAAAGAAGGCGGCGAAGAAGCAGGTCGTTGCCAAGAAGGTCTCGAAAAAGAAGGCCGCCAGGAATCCCGCCAAGCAGCAGGTCAAGGCTCCTGCGAAGAAGGTGACCAAGAAGGCGAGGGTGGTTGCGCCTGCCGTGACCGCCGCGCCGGCTCCTGTCGTCACGCCGGCTGTGAAGCCGAAAGTATCGAAGCCCAAGACCCCGCGCGCACCGACGCCCGTCGCCGCGCCGAGGGCCACCACGCCCGTGGCCGTCTCCGCGCGCGACAACGCCTTCTACATCACGACTGCGATCGCCTATCCCAATGGCAGTCCGCACATCGGCCACGCCTATGAGGCGATCGCGACCGATGCGTTGGCGCGGTTCGCCCGGCTCGACGGCAAGGATGTGTTCTTCCTGACCGGTACCGATGAGCACGGCCAGAAGATGGTTCAGACCGCGGCCAGCGAAAAAATGTCGGTCTCGGAGCTCGCGGCCCGCAATGCTGGCCGTTTCAAGCAAATGGACGAGCGCCTGAACGTGTCGTTCGACCGTTTCATCCGCACCACCGAGGAGCAGCATCATCGCTCCAGCCAGGATATCTGGCGGCGCATGGAAGCGAACGGTGACATCTATGCCGACACCTATGCCGGTTGGTATTCCGTGCGCGACGAAGCCTATTACGCCGAGGATGAGACACGCCTGAACGACGAAGGTGTGCGGCTCGGGCCCCAGGGTACCCCGGTCGAATGGGTCGAGGAGAAGAGCTACTTCTTTCGCCTGTCGGCCTATCAGGACAGGCTGCTCAGGCTCTACGCGGATCGCCCCGAATTCATCGGGCCTGACTCCCGCAAGAACGAGGTGGTGAGCTTCGTCAAGGGCGGCCTGCGCGATCTCTCGATCTCGCGCACGACGTTCGACTGGGGCGTCAAGGTGCCCGGCGACGAAGAGCACGTGATGTATGTCTGGGTCGACGCGCTCACCAATTACATCACCGGCGTCGGCTTCCCCGACGAGAGCGACAAGAACTGGGGTTATTGGCCTGCCGACGTGCACATCATCGGCAAGGACATCATCCGCTTCCACGCGGTGTACTGGCCGGCTTTCCTGCTGTCGGCCGGGATCCCGCTCCCGAAGCGGGTCTATGCCCATGGCTTCCTGTTCAGCAGGGGCGAGAAGATGTCGAAGTCGGTCGGCAACGTGGTCGATCCCTTCAACCTCGCCGACCAGTACGGTGTCGACCAGATGCGCTATTTCTTCCTGCGCGAGGTGCCGTTCGGCCAAGACGGCAACTACAATCACGAGGCCATCGTCGCGCGCATCAATGCCGATCTCGCCAACGATCTCGGCAATCTCGCGCAGCGCTCGCTGTCGATGATCGCCAAGCAGCTCGGCGGTGTACTCCCGGAGCCCGGCGAATTCAGCGACAACGACAAGGCGATCCTGTCGCAAGCTGACGGCATGCTCGAGGCGTCCCGCGAAGCGATGGCGACGCAACAAATCCATCACTGGCTCAACGCCGTGTGGGCCGTGGTCGCGGAAGCTAACCGCTATTTCGCGGGCGAGGCGCCGTGGGCGCTCGCCAAGACCGATCCTGTCAGACAGAAGACGGTGCTCTACGTCACCGCCGAAGTCGTGCGCCAGATCGCGATCCTGGCCCAGCCGGTGATGCCGACGGCTTCGGGATTGCTGCTGAACAGCCTCGGTATCCCCGAAGGGGAGCGCAACTTTGCCGCGCTCGGCGGTGCAACGCGCATCGCGCCCGGTACGACGCTGCCCGCGCCGACGCCGGCCTTCCCGCGCTACATCGAGCCGGCAGCCTAAGGGCGTTCGCACCATGCTGGTCGACAGCCACTGCCACTTGGATTTTCCGGACTTTGCGGAGGATCTCGACGGGATCGTGTCGCGCGCGCGAGCAGCCGGCATCGGCCGCATGGTCACGATCTCGACGCGGGTGAGAAAGCTGAACCAGCTTTTGGCCATCGCCGAGCGCTACGACGACGTCTATTGCTCGGTCGGCACCCATCCGCATAACGCGGATGAGGAAGACGGCATCGCGCCGGACGAGCTGATCGCGCTGACGCAGCTTCCCAAGGTCGTCGCGCTCGGCGAAGCCGGGCTCGACTATTTCTACGACAACGGCTCGCCGGAGGCGCAGGCGAGGGGCTTTCGTGCCCACATCGCCGCCGCCCGCGCCACCGGCCTGCCGTTGGTGATCCACACCCGCGAGGCGGATGAGGATTGCGGCCGCATCCTTGAAGAGGAGACGGCAAAGGGATCGTTTCGCGCCGTGTTGCATTGTTACACCGGCGGGCGCGAGCTGGCGCTGAACGCGGTCTCGCTCGGGCTCTATATCGGTTTCACGGGCATCCTGACCTTCAAGAAGTCCGAGGCCTTGCGCGCGCTTGCGGCCGAACTGCCGTCCGACCGTATTCTGGTCGAAACAGACTCGCCCTACCTTGCGCCCGGCAAGTTCCGGGGCAAACGCAACGAACCGGCCTATGTGGTCGAGGTCGCAAAAGTGCTAGCCGAAACACGCGGCGTGTCGTTCGACGAGATATCGCGCCAGACAAGCGAGAACTTCTTTCGCCTGTTTTCCAAGGTGAAAGTTTAGAACTAGGAGCCGCATGACGCTGACGCTGACGATCCTGGGCTGCGGCTCCTCCGCCGGCGTGCCGCGCCCGGCACTCGGCTGGGGTGCCTGCGATCCCAACAATCCCAAGAACCGTCGTCGCCGCTGTTCGCTGCTGGTCGAGCAGACATCGGACGAGGGCACCACGCGTATCGTGATCGACACCTCGCCGGACCTGCGCGAACAATTGCTCTCGACCAATGTCGACCACATCGATGCCGTGTTCCTGACCCACGAGCACGCCGATCAGACTCACGGCATGGACGATCTTCGTTCGGTCGTGATGCACATGCGCCGGCGGATTCCGACCTATCTCAATCAGACGACTGCGAACGACATCATGTCGCGGTTTTCCTATTGCTTCGTCTCTCCGGCGGGCAGCGACTATCCGCCGATCCTGACGGGACATTCGATCGAGGCCGGTGAAAGCCAGACCATCCAGGGGAAGGGCGGCGCAGTAACGATGACCGCCTTCCTGGTGCAGCACGGCAACATTCCCGCGCTGGGCTATCGCATCGGCGATGCCGCCTACACACCCGACCTCAACGACATCCCGCGCGAGAGCTGGGGCGCCCTGGAAAATCTGGATCTCTGGATCGTCGATGGCCTGCGCTACACCAGCCATGTCAGCCATTTCAGCATTAACGACGCGTTGTCCTGGATCGAGCGCTTCAAGCCGAAGCGCGCCGTCATCACCAACATGACCGCCGACGTCGATTATGAGGTGATCCGGCAGTCGTTGCCGGCGGGCGTGGTGCCCGCGTATGACGGGCTGCGGCTGGAGACGCGCTGAACCTGCGGTGGTAATTCCGGCACAGGCCGGCATACTCCTTGCTTGCGTTGGGCCCATCATGTTGATCTAACGTCTGAAAGACAGGCGCTGGGCAGGGGCGATATTCATGCAGGACCGGCGCGCGACGTGCGATCGTCGGGACCGTCTGAATCGCTTCGTGTGAGGATGGGGATCGCGTTGGCTGGGGACGATGTCACGAGCCGGGGACCGGTGCGACGCGCGCTGGATCTCCTTTATCTGGGTGCGGGCTACGCCGCCGGCGCCTTCATGGTTGCGATCTTTGCAATCATGATGATCATGTCGATCGGACGCCAGTTTGCGGTCAACATTCCCGCCGGCGATGATTTCGCCTCATGGTGCATGGCCGCGATGGCATTCCTCGGCCTCGCTCACACCTTCAAGCGCGGAGAGATGATCCGCGTCGGCCTGCTGCTGGAGCGTCTGCATGGGCGCACCAAACAGGTTGCGGAGGTCGTGGCCCTCGGTATCGCTACCTCTTTCATCCTCTATTTCACCCGGCATGCCGTGCAGATGACCTACGATTCCTGGCGCTTCAACGACGTGGCGCAGGGCGTCGTCGCGCTTCCGCTCTGGATTCCGCAGCTCGGGTTTTCCGGCGGACTCGCGATCCTGTCGATCGCACTCATCGATGAAATGATCAGTGTCATCAGCGGCAACCGGCCGAGCTACGAGAAGGGCTCGCCGGACGAGACCCCGGACGAATTCATCGAGCGGATCTCACAGGGCGGCGGAGGTTGACGATGGCCAATCTCGGCATGATCGAACTGTCGTTCATTCTGCTCGGCGTCATGATCGTGCTGCTGGGAAGCGGCATCTGGATCGCGGTTTCGCTCGGGCTCGTCGGCTTCGTGGCGATGGCGCTGACCACGAGCCTGCCGCTCGGCTCGGTGCTTGCGACCACGACATGGAGCGCAAGCTCGTCATGGACACTGGCCGCGCTGCCGCTGTTCATCTGGATGGGCGAGATTCTCTTCCGCACCAAATTGTCCGAGGAGATGTTTCGAGGCCTGTCGCCCTGGGTTCAGTGGCTGCCGGGGCGTCTCACTCATGTCAACGTGATCGGCTGCGGCATCTTCGCGGCGGTGTCGGGCTCGTCGGCGGCGACCTGTGCGACCATCGGCAAGATCGCGCTGCCAGAGCTCGACAAGCGCGGCTACGACAAGGGCTTGAGTCTCGGCTCGCTCGCGGGCTCCGGCACGCTCGGCCTGCTGATCCCCCCGTCGATTCCGATGGTGGTCTATGCCGTCACGGCGAATGTCTCCGTGCTTCAGGTGTTCCTCGGCGGCTTCCTGCCAGGCGTGCTCGTGATGGTGCTCTATTCCGGCTACATCATCATCTGGTCGCTGCTGAACCCGAAGAAGATTCCGCCGCGCGATCCCCCGATGCCGTTTCGCCAGAAGCTGAGCGAGTCGGCCAGGCTTGCGCCCTGCCTATTGCTGATCCTGGCGGTCTTTCTCTCGCTCGTGCTCGGCTTTGCGACGGCGACGGAATGCGCTGCCTGGGGCGTTTCGGGCGCGCTGCTGCTGGCGTGGTGGAGCCGCACGCTCACACGCAAGAACTTCCTCGAAAGCATCATGAGCGCGACGCGCCTGACCTGCATGATCATGCTGATCCTGGCGGGCGCTGCCTACACGACCGCAGCGATGGCCTATACCGGCATTCCAGCAGCGCTCGCCACCTGGGTCCAGGGCCAGCAGCTGACGCCGGGCATGCTAGCGTTGTATCTGAGCATCATGTACATCATCCTGGGATGCCTGATCGACGGCATCTCGATGATCGTCCTCACCGCCGTGATCGTGCTGCCGATGGTCAAGCAGGCCGGCCTCGACCTGGTCTGGTTTGGCGTCTATCTCATCATCCACGTCGAGATGGCGCAGATCACGCCGCCGGTCGGTTTCAATCTGTTCGTGCTCCAGAACATGAGCGGCCGCGATACCTTGACGGTCGCCCGGGCAGCATTCCCGTTCTTCGTCCTGCTGCTCGCGGCCGTGTTTATCATCACGGAATATCCGCAGATCGTGATGTTCTTGCCCAAGCTCGCTTTCCCAGACTGAGCGTACCGGTTTTGAAATTGACTGTGAGGAGAAGTCCGATGATGTCTCGTTTATTCCGCGCATCCCTGATCGCCGGCGCCGTGCTGGCCGCGACACCCGCTTTGGCTCAGACCAAATGGAATCTGCCGGCGGCATATCCGGCCGACAATCCGCACTCGGAGAACCTGGTCGCGTTCGCCAAGGACGTCGATGCCGCGACATCCGGCAAGCTCCAGATCACGGTTCATCCCGGCGCCTCGCTGTTCAAGGCGCCCGACATCAAGCGCGCGGTGATGACCGGGCAGGCGCAGATGGGCGAAGTCCTGCTGTCGATCCACGAGAACGAGGATCCGGTGTACGGGGTCGACGTCGTGCCGTTTCTGGCGACCAGCTTTCCGGACGCCATGAAGCTGTACCAGGCGTCGAAGCCGCTGATTACGAAGAAGCTGGAGGCGCAAGGGCTGAAGCTGCTGTTCGTCGTGCCGTGGGCGCCGCAGGGCGTCTATGTCAACAAGCCGCTTGCGACCATCGAAGACATGAAGGGCCTGAAATGGCGGGCCTATAACGTTGGGACCGCGCGTATTGGCGAGCTCGTCGGCGCGCAATCGGTCACCATCCAGGCGGCCGAGTTGCCGCAGGCGCTTGCCACCGGCGTCGTGAACTCCTTCATGTCGTCCGGCGGCACCGGCTACGATGCGAAGGCATGGGAGTCGCTGAAGTACTTCTATGACGTGCAGGCCTGGATCCCGAAGGACTACACCTTCGTCAACAAGGCCGCGTTCGACGCGCTCGACAAGCCGACCCAGGAGGCCATCCTCAAGGCTGCCGCGACCGCGGAAACCCGCGGCTGGAAGGCCTGGCAGGACAAGAGCACCTGGTACATCGACCAGCTCAAGGCCAAGGGCATGACGGTCGAGCCGCCGACGCCCGCGCTCAAGGCCGGCTTCCAGAAGATCGGCGAACAGCTCACCGCCGACTGGCTCAAGAAGGCTGGCGCCGACGGTCAGGCGCTGGTTGACGCCTACAAGAAGATGTGAGGACGACGGGACTCGGCGAACCCGATCTCGCCGAAACTGCGCAACGACTTCGCGGCGACACGCAACCGCCGCGGAGTCGAGACAAGCTCAGCTTGAGATCGCCTTCGCCGATCCCGCTTCGTTGCGCAGCAGGAATTTTTGGATCTTTCCCGTCGACGTCTTCGGGATCGGTCCGAACATCACCGCCTTCGGCGTCTTGAAGCCGCTCATATGCGAGCGGCAGAAGGCGATGATGTCGGCTTCGCTCGCGCTCGCGCCGTCCTTCAGCTCGACGAAGGCGCAGGGCACTTCTCCCCATTTCGGATCGGGCTTTGCGACCACGGCGGCGAACAGCACGGCGGGGTGCTTGTAAAGGATGTCCTCGACCTCGACGGAAGAAATGTTCTCGCCGCCGGAGATGATGATGTCCTTGGAGCGATCCTTGATGATGACGTAGCCGTGCGCGTCGAGCACGCCGAGGTCGCCGGTGTGAAACCAGCCGCCCTCGAAGGCCTCCTTCGTCGCCTTGTCGTTCTTGAGATAGCCCTTCATCACGATGTTGCCGCGGAACATGACCTCGCCGATGGTCTCGCCGTCGCGCGGCACCTGCCTCATGGTCTGCGGATCGATGACGGTGACGCCTTCCTCGAGCGGGTAGGGCACGCCCTGCCGCCGCTTCAGGCTGGCGCGCTCGGCTGCGGGCAGATCATCCCAGCCAGGCTGCTCGGCGCAGACGGAGGCGGGGCCATAGACCTCGGTCAGGCCGTAGACGTGCGTCAACTTGATGCCGATGCTCTCGGCGCCTTCGAGCACCGCGACCGGCGGTGCGGCGCCGGCGATCAGGCCGACGACGCGGCGCGCGGCATCGCCCTTCGGTGCATCGGGCGCGTTGATCAGCGTGTTGTAGACGATCGGCGCGCCGCACATGTGGGTGACGCCGTGCTGCTTGATCAGCTCGAAGATCTTCGTCGGCTCGACCTTGCGCAGGCAGACATTGATGCCGGCGGCCGCCGCCATGGTCCAGGGGAAACACCAGCCGTTGCAGTGGAACATCGGCAGTGTCCAGAGATAGACCGGATGCTGGCCGAGTTGGCCCGCGAGGATGTTGCTGACGGCATTCAGATAGGCACCGCGATGATGGGTGACGACGCCCTTGGGATTTCCCGTGGTGCCCGAGGTGTAGCTCAGCGCGATCGCGTCCCATTCGTCGCCGGGCGGGATCGCCGCGAAGTCAGGATCGCCTTGCGCGAGGGCGGCCTCGTACTCGATCTCGCCGATGCGCCTGCCGCCCTTGAAGGCGGCGTCGTCGACGTCGATCACGAACGGTTTTCGTCCGGTCATCTGTGACAGCGCATCGGTGATTACGCCGGAAAACTCGGGGTCGACCAGAATGATTTTTGCGCCGCCATGACCGAGCTGAAATGCGATCGAAGGCGCATCGAGCCGGATGTTCAGTGCGTTGAGCACGGCACCCGTCATGGGGACGGCGAAATGCACCTCGTTCATCGCCGGAATGTTCGGCAGCATCGCGGCGACCGTGTCGCCGACGCCGATGCCCTTGCCGGCAAGATACGAAGCAAAGCGCTTGCAGCGCTCATGCGTCTCGCGCCAGGTGAAGCTGCGCCCCTCGTAGACCGTGCTGACATGATCGGGATAGACCGCGGCGCTGCGTGCCAGGAAGCTCAACGGGCTCAGCGGCACGTAGTTGGCGGGCGTCTTGTCGAGGCCGATATTGTACTGGTTCTGCCGCTCGCTCATCGACACCTCCCTCACGCGCCGGCTTACAGGAATCCGATCGAGATCCACGGAAAGACGGCGACGACAATCAATCCCACCAGCAGCGCCAGCAAATAACCCCAGATCGGCCTGATGCCTTCGGCCGGATCGACGCGTCCGATGGCGCAGGCGGCATAATAGCCGACACCGAACGGCGGGGCGAATAGCCCGATACCCATGGCGAGAATGATGACCATGGCATAGTGCACCTCGTGGACGCCGACGGCGCGCGCGATCGGAAACAACAGCGGCCCGAACAGCACGATCGCCGGGATGCCCTCCAGCACGCTGCCGAGGATGGTGAAGGCCAGAATCGAGACGGCGATGAAGGTCGCCGCGCCGCCCGGCAATCCGGTCATGGCGGACGCCAGCGCGCGCGAGAAGCCCGATTGCGTCAGGCCCCAGGCCATGCCGGTGGCCGTGCCGATGATCAGCAGGATCGCGCCCGACAGCGCTGCGGTTTCGACCAGCATTGGAAACAGCCGCCGCCAGTCGAAGCGGCGATAGACGAGGAGGCCGACCAGGGCGCCATAGACGATGCCGATGGTGGAGACTTCGGTCGCGGTCGCGATGCCTTCGACCACGGCGTAGCGGATCACGAAGGGCAGCGCGAGCGCGGGCAGGGCGATGACGAAGGTCTTGCCGATCTCGCCACCTGTGGCGCGGCGGACGTGGCTCATGTCCTCGTGGCGGTAGCGCCACCACACCAGCATGCACAGCGTGATCGCGAGCACGACGCCGGGCAGCAGGCCGCCGGTGAACAGCGCGGCGATCGAGACGCCGGTGACCGATCCGATCGTGATCAGCACGAGGCTCGGCGGAATGGTTTCGGTCTGCGCGCCCGTCGCCGCAAGCAGCGCGACGAGATCACCGGGCTTGGCGCCGCGCTGTTTCATCTCCGGGAACAGCACGGGCGCGACCGCCGCCATGTCGGCCGCCTTGGCGCCGGAGATGCCCGAGACCAGGTACATCGCGCCGACAAGAACGTAATGCAGCCCGCCGCGGACATGGCCGAGCAGGCTCGCCAGGAACGCCACCATGGCCCGTGCCATGCCGGTCATTTCAATCAGGAGCCCCAAAAATACGAACAGCGGCACCGAGAGCAAAATGAGGTGGCTCATGCCCTCGTCCATCCGCCCGACCAGCACCATGACCGGCGTCCGCGTGGTCAGTGCCAGATAGCCGTAGATTGCGAGCCCGAAGCCGAACGCGATGGGAACACCGGCAAAGACGCAGAAGCCGGCGACGCCGACAAAGAAGATGACGAGGTTGAGGTTGCCGAGCGGCCGCAGATAAGGCTGTGCCAGCCAGAACAAGCCGACGACGACAGCAACGGCGACCGCGGCCGTCAGCACCATGCGATAATCGGCTGCGCGCAGCAGCCGCAACAGCGCGAACGCCGCCATCAGGCAGATGCCGGCCGGCAACGCCGCGGCGCGCCACATATTGGAGATCTGCAGCGCCGGCGTGGTGATGAAGCTTTCCTCGTAGGCGTAGTCCCAGGACGGCCAGACGATCAGCGCCAGGAAGGCCAGCGCCGCGCAGGTCGCGACCAGATCGAGCCAGGCCCGCGTGGCCGGCCTGGCGCTGCCGACAACCGCGGTCATGCGCATGTGCTCGGAGCGGCGGAACGCGACCGCCGCGCCCAGCATGGCGAGCCACAGGAACAGGATCGAGGCAAGCTCGTCCGACCAGATCAGCGGCCGGTGCAGGCCGTAGCGCGCGACCACGCCGGCAAACAGGATCGCGATCTCGGCGATCACCAAAATGGCCGCCGGAATTTCGACGAGGAGGCCGAGTGTGCGCTCCGTCGAGGCCAGCAAGGAAGGTCGGCGAGGGGACCGAACAGTCGCCTCGCCCGCCACTCCGCTCACCTCGACCACAACCTGAGCCATGACGGCTCCAGCGCGTTAAGACAGCTTGCCGACGGCCTTTTCCAGCAGGTCCCAGGCCTGGTCGCCATATTTACCCTTCCACTCGGCATAGAAGCCGGCGGACCGCAGCTTGTCGCGGAACGGCGCGACGGCGGGCTGATTGAAGGTCAGGCCCTTGCCCGCGAGCTCCTGCTGGAGATTGGCATTGAGCTTGGCGGTATCCTCGCGTTCCTTAAGCGCTGCGGCATTGATGTTCTTGGCGACGATGGTGCGCACATCCTCGGGCAGGCTGCTCCACGCCTTGCGGTTGGCCAAGAACCAGAAGCCATCCCACATGTGGTTGGTCAGCGAGCAGTATTTCTGCACCTCGTAGAGCTTGGCGGTCGAGATGATCGCGAGCGGGTTCTCCTGGCCCTCGACGATCCTGGTCTGCAGCGCGGAATAGACCTCGGCGAAATTGATCGAGGCGGGCGCCGCATCGAACGCCTTGAACATCGAGGTCCACAGCGGCGACACCGGCACGCGGATCTTGAAGCCCTTGAGATCGTCCGGACCGGTGATCGGCTTGCTCGACGACGTGGTCTGGCGGAAGCCATTGTCCCAGATCTTGTCCATGACCTCGAGCCCGGCCTTCTTGATCTCGCCGCGGACAAAGGCGCCGAGATCGCCGTCCATGGCCTTCCAGACCGTGCCGTAGTCCGGGAACGCGAAGCCGATGCCGTTGATGGACGCCGCCGGCACCAGGGTCGACAGGATCAGCCCCGACAGCGTGAAGAACTCGACGCCGCCGGAGCGGATCTGGCTCAGCATGTCGGTGTCGGACCCGAGCTGGTTGTTCGGGAAGATCTGGAGGTCGAACTTGCCATTGGTCTCGGCCTTGATCGCCGCCGCCATCTCCTTGGCGCGCACGTTCAGCGGATGGGTGTCCGGCAGGTTGTTGGCGTATTTGTAGGTGAACTCGGCGCTCTGGGCGCGGGCCACATGGGGCGCACTGAGGCCGCCCAGGACCGCGGTCGCGGCGGAGGCCTTGAGAAGCGTGCGGCGGGAAAAGCTCATGGGTCTGCTTCCTCGGAAAGTTTGTTGTTGTTCTGAGATGCAAACCTATACGGACGGAAGGTCAGAAGGTCATCTGCGATCTCGCGAAGCCTCGCTTATTGCAGCCGGACATCGTCACGGCAATATCGGCTTTCGGAGGCATGGGCCGGATTCAAAAATGCGAAAAACAACCCCATGCACAGTAGCCGCCGAAAGCCGGAGCGACATGCGACGGCCGGCCCGGAAAGGACGAGGAACAAAGGTGCAGTGAGAGGAACCATCGCTAAATAACTGATCTGATTGTATATAAATATATTCCATAATATACCTTATGCGAATCATGGATATGGCTGTGCAGATCAGGCCGGATAATTCCGTAGCTACCCAGAACGCCTCTCTCAGCTCACACTTGCCATCAACAAGCCCGGCAAACCGACGTAGCGGTTGAGGCCACGGCAGCATTTGGAGGTTCGTCATGCAGGAGAACGTCGCCCGCGCAGACCGTTCGCGCGCCATTCCATTCGATGCTGCCAAGCTCGATGGCCTGATGGAGGCCGCCGGCCTCGACGTCCTGGTCGCCACCTCGAAGCACAATGTGCAGTACCTGCTGGGGGCCGAGCGCGCGATCTTCTTCGACTACATGGATGCGCTGGGGGTCAGCCGCTATCTGCCGGTTCTGGTCTATCCCAAGGGCGCGCCGGAGAAAGCGGTCTATGTTGGGCACCGGCTGGAGACCCATCAGCGCGCCGTGGCGCCGCCATGGGTGGCGCAGGTCCGGACCGAGTCCAACGGCTCGGTCGATGCCATCGCGCGGGCCGTAAGCCTGATCCGGGATGCCGGCGTGCCCCTGAAGCGGGTCGGGGTCGAGATGGCATTCCTGCCGATGGATGCGGGCCGGGCGCTCAGTGACGCCCTGCCCGGCGCCGAGCTCAAGGACGCACTGCTGGTGCTGGAGCGGCTGCGGGCGGTCAAGTCGGCCGACGAGCTGGCGAAACTCAAGGCGGCCTCCGAGCTCGTCATCGCCTCGATGCTGGAGGTGATCGCCGGGCACGGGCCGGGCACGACCAAGCAGCAATTGTCGGATGCCTTGCGGATCGCCGAAGCCAATCGCGGGCTGACCTTCGAGTACTGCCTGCTCGCCTGCGGCAACAGCCACAACCGGGCGCCGTCGGCGCAGCGCTGGGAGCAAGGTGAGGTGCTGTCGCTCGATTCCGGCGGTAATTATCACGGCTATATCGGCGACCTCGCGCGCATGGCCGTGCTCGGCGAGCCCGATGCAGAGTTGAACGACTGTCTGGCAGAGATCGAGGCGGTCCAGCGCGCCGCCTTCGCCGCGGTCCGGCCCGGCGCCATGGGCGGCGACATCTACGTCGCGGCCGAGCGGCAGCTCGCGAAGATCACCCAGCGCGACTGCACGGAGTTTCTGGCCCACGGCATGGGCCTCGTCAGCCACGAGGCCCCTCGCCTGACCGCCAAGGGTCCGATCCCCTACGACGACACCGATGCCCGGTTGCCGCTCGAAACAGGCATGGTGGTGTCGATCGAGACCACGATGAAGCATCCGAAGCGCGGGTTTATCAAGCTCGAGGACACGGTTGCGGTGACGGCGGCGGGCTACGAGATCTTTGGCGAAGGTGGCCGCGGCTGGAATGTCGGTGGCAGCGTGCGTTGATCCGAGACCCTCATGGTGAGGAGCGCGGAACGCGCGTCTCGAACCATGAATGGCCCAGCTCTCGCCAGTGGTCATCCTTCGAGACGCCTGCGTTGCGGGCTGCTCCGGATGAGGTGCGGAGTGTACTGAAGCTGCTCAGCTACCGCACCAGCAGCAGCTCCAACTGGCTCTGCGCCTTCTTCACGGCCGTCGCATACCATCCCTGGCTTGGTGCTTCCCTGGCGAAGCACGCCGTGTACGCATTCATCGCATTGTCTTCGCGGGTGATGTCGCCGCGGGGGTCCTTCTTGTCGATGGGCTTGGCCATCATCTGCTTCCAGACTTTCTCGCAGGCCGGGATCTCGGCGGTCTTCACGGCGTCGCTTGCGGCGATGAAGAAGACCTTCTCGCCCTGGATCGCAACGACGTCGATTTCATGCGGCGGTCCTTTCAAATCGCCATTGCCGCGCACGCCCTGTACGGCGACCGCCGCGCTTGCTCCCGCGGGCTTCGTGATCGGCAACTCGGCATATTTGGCGAAGGCAGAGTCCTGGATTACCTGATAGTAGAAGCGGTCCGACTTGAACGCGGCGCCGATCTCCTGTGGCATGCCGTCCTCGCGGTGCTCGCGCAGCCAGTGTTTGAGCAGCGCGGTGGTGGTCACGACGGCTTGCATCTTGTCGCCTTCGGAGGCGAAGCCGAGGCCGTCGAGATGGCCAAAGCCGGAGTCGCCCTTGAAGAGCGTGTCGGCGTTCGACTGGCCCTCTGCCGGCAGCCCCTTGATCGTGATCGGCCCCATCAGGCCGCGCAGCACATTTGTCAGCTCCTTGAGCGCCGCATCGTGCTGCTTGCTGGTCTCGTCGTTTTCCGGAGCCTTCGCGAACTTTGCGATGTAGCGATCGCGCAGGTCGAGATAGTGCTGCTCGGGCGTCGCCGCATAAGCGGGCGTAGCCAAGGCGAGCAGGCAGAGTAAGGCAAGGCACTTCATGGCGATCCCACGACGCAAGAGCTGTCTTCAGTCTTTGTGCCTCTGTTTCGCGGGAAGGTTCATCTGCGATGGGCGTGCCGTCGCGGGGCCCTTCTCCGCCGGCGCAAGTAGACCACGATGGTCAGCGGTTCTTCGAATAGACCGATTCGCGATGAACTTCCCGACCGTTCTCATCGATGACGACGATCCGGAGATCCGGATGTCCTCCCGGCCGTTTCGTGCGTACGTCTTCCGCCAGGCTTTTGCTGTGGGCAATGGCAGCGCCATCGCTTCCAAACTCCAGACCTGACTTGTCCCGAGCCGGAACGCCATCCTTCATGTCGAAATAGTAAGTGCGCAGCATCAGTATCCTCTCGCGTCCATCCGTCCTGGCGTGCTTGGCCAACCTATTGGAGAGGAAAGCAAACAGGGGCCATCAGCCCTCGGGAACGCAAATCGAGTTAAACACCCAGTGAAGCTAGCGAAGGTTCGCATGGGCGGATTTGATTCCGATCAAACCTGTACGCCGTGGCGATCGCCGGCGGGGGCGCGAGCGCCCTACTCCGCCGGCGTGAGTTGCCGGCTCAGGCGCGTCCCAGCCGTCTCCCGCACGTGGATACGGGCACGGCGTTTGCGCCACCAGATCACAACGCCGGTGACCGAGAGTGCCGCCACGACCAGCCCCATGATCGAGATCAGGATGCGGCCGAACAGGCCGACGATGCGGCCCGAATGCAGCGGGAATTGCGCCTGCACGAAGATGTCTGCGGCGGTGCCGACCCAGGGCAGCCGTTCGCCGATCGGACGGCCGTCCTCGCTGTCGTAATAGAGCTGCGCCGGACCGACGCCGGCGGCGCCGTGATCGTCGCCCGGATGGAAGAACGCGGCGGCATAGACGCCGTGGGCCGGGCCGTAATTGATCGAGCCGACCGGGACGGTCCACCCGCGCCCCTTGCCGTCGGCCCGCGCGCGCGCGGCGATGTCGGCGAAGCTGACCTTGGGCTCGATGGGGTCGTCGAGATCGCGATACGGCCGCTGCTCATAGGGCGTTGGCGTGTAGTTCGACACCATCTTCATGAGCGGCGAGAACACCTCGAAATAGAGGTTCAGCGAAAACGCCGTGAAGGCGATGATGAACAGTACGCCCCAGGTCCAGAGGCTGAAGGCGCGGTGGATGTCGAAATTGATCCGGTAGGCGCTGCCCGAGGTCTTGATGGTCCACGCAGGCGCCCAGCGCGCCCAGAAGCCGCGTTCGAGCTGGCGCGCGACCTGGGGCGCCCGTGCCGCCCTGGCGCGCCGGCGCGAGGGCAGCGTTAGGTAGAAGCCGACAAAACAGTCGATGGTCCAGATGATGGCGATGATTCCGAGCAGGCGCATGCCCCAGCGGTCGCTACCCCAGAATTCCGGGATGTGCATGGTGTAGTGCAGCTTGTAGAGGAACGAGACGAAGTTCTCTCGCGTCACCGGCCACACCGCGCCCCAATAGCGCCGGCCGAGCTCCGCGCCGGTGTTGGGGTCGAGGAAGATTTGATTGTAGTCGAGCGCGTAGCGCTTGCCGGTCGCGGGATCGATCCGCGGCATGACGAAGAACCACAGCGAGTGGCCCTCCTCCGGCGTCATGAACAGATAGACCACGCGCGCATGGGGATCGCGCTGCTCGATCATCTTCGCGAGATCGATCGAGGGAATCGCCGGGCCTTTGCTGCTGAGATCGAACAGATGGCTATTCAGAACCTCGTCGATCTCGTGATCCCAGGAGATGATCGCCCCGGTGATGCCGGAGAAGAACAGGAATCCGGCCGTGAGCAGTCCCGCCCAGCGATGCAGCTTGCCGAATATCGCTCTCATCGTCTTCTCTCATCAAGCGGGACCGGCCGCCATTGCCGGACCGTCCTCACGTCGAACTCACCACCGATAGGTTAGCTTGCCGATGGCCTTGCGTCCCTCCGCGTAGAAGCAGCCCGAGAGGCTGTAGCAGGCGGCGACATAGCGGGTGTCGGCGAGGTTGGTGACGTTTAGCGAAAGGCGCCAATTGTCCCTGCTGTAGGCGAGCAGCGCGTCCAGCACGGTCGCGGATCCAACCTTGAACGTGTTGGCGTCGTCGCCCCAGGTCGCGCCGACATAGCGGACGCCGCCGCCGAACTGCAGGCCCGCGAGCGGCCCGGTCTGAAGCGTGTAGTCGTTCCACAGCGAGGCGCGGTTGAGCGGCACGGTGACCGGCGCCTTGCCGACATTCACCGGATCCTGCGTGACCATTGCATCGACATAGGCATAGGCCGCGCGCAGGTTCCAGCCGTCGGCGAGCGACATCGTGCCTTCGAGCTCGAGGCCGCGCGACTTAACCTGGCCGGTCTGTTCGGCAATGTTGAGCGGAGGCGCAAAGGTGACGACGTTGTCGCGCGTCAGGTCGAAGGCGGCGAAGGTGAACAGCGCGTTCCAGCCGAGCGGCTGGTACTTGACGCCCACCTCGTACTGCACGCCGGTCTCGGGATTGAGGAGCTGTCCGGTCACACCGGTCGCGAGCACCGGCAGGAATGATTCCGAGTAGCTGAAATAGGGCGCGATGCCGTTGTCGAAATTGTACATCACCGCGGCGCGGCCGGTGAAGGCCGACGCATCCTTCGAGACGGACGTATTGAAGACGCCGCTGTCGACCTGCGTCGTCACGAAATCCTGGCGGCCACTGAATTGGAACGAGAGCCGGCCAAGCTTGATCTGGTCCTGCGCGTACAGGCCGACCTGCGACTGCTTGACGCCGGTGTCGTCGCTCATGGCGCCCATGGTCCAGTCGTAGCTGTAGACCGGGTTGAAGACGTTGATCTCGGGCGCGGACGTCGTGACGCCAAAGGCGGTGTCGCGGAATCTGGTGTTGCGATAGTCGATCCCGACCAGCGTGGTGTGGCTCAGGAAACCCGTGGTGAACTTGCCCTGAAGCTGATTGTCCACCGCGAAGGAGTTGATGTAGGAGTTGCTATAGCTGCCGAAACGCGCGAGCTGTCCCGCGGCCTCGTTGGTATAGCCTCCGCCGTAAAACACCTTCTCCTCGTTGTGCTGATAGGCGTAGCGCAAATTCTGCCGGAACGTGATGTTGTCGGTGAAATTGTGCGAGAGCTGGTAGCCGGCGGTCGCGATCTCGGTGTTGAACGCGTTGAAGCTCGGCACGCCCGCGAAGAACGAGACCGGGATGGTGCGGCCGTTGTTCGGCCAAACCGTGCCCGAGGCCGGCAGGAACTGGAGGCCCCACCCTGCCCGGTCGCGCTGGTAGTTGGCGAGGATCGTGATTGTGGTGTCCTCGTTCGGCTTGAAGGTGACGGCGGGCGCGATGAAGACGCGGTTGTCCTTGGTGAAGTCGACCTGGGTTTCGCCGTCGCGCACCACGCCGGTCAGGCGCCACAGCACGGTGCCGTCCTTGTTGGCGGGGCCGCCCATGTCGAATTGGCCCTGATAGCGGTTGAAGCTGCCGCCGGAGATCGAGACCTCGCCAAACTGCTGGGCCGTCGGCAGCTTGGTCACGTAGTTGAGGATGCCGCCGGTGCCGCTGCCGCCGTACATCGCCGAGGACGGGCCCTTGAGGACCTCGAGGCGCTCGGCGCCGTAGGGATCGAGGCCGTTGAAGTGCACGTAATTGCTGGAGGGAATCCGCAATCCATCGACGTAGAGGCCCGACATGGTGGTGTCGAAGCCGCGGATCTGGAGGGCGCCGAAGCGGGTGTCGGAGCCACCATTGACGTCGCCGCTGACGCCGGCGGTGTAGCGCAACGCCTCGCCGATCGAGACCGCGCCCTGATTTCTGACTTGGTCGGTCGTGACGACGGATACGGACTGCGGGGTTTCGATCAGCGGCGTATCGGTCTTGGTCGCGGTGCCGCTGCGCGTCGCAACGAAACCGCGCACCGGACCGTTGGCGCGTTCACCCGTAGCGCCGTTCGACGATGCCGAGCGGGTTGGCGCGGCTTGCTGCGCTGGAGAGTGACGATTGGCGCGCGCGGCGCGTGTCGCCCCTGACCTTCGCGATGAAGCGACCGCCGCAGGCCGGGCGCGCTGAGCCGGAGCTTCGACGGTGACGGCGGGAATCTGCGTCTGCGCCTCCACGGCACCGAAGGGAACGACGAGAGCAAACGTGCTGGCCGCTCCGAGGAAGAGAATCTGTATCTGTCGACGACGCGTGTCGGAACGCGAACAAAGTTGGAAGTCGGTCACGTCTGTCGAGGCCCCACGCATTGCCGGCTTCGCCGGTATCGTTTTTGATGCCTCGCCCTAACGCAGGCGATTTCGGAGTGCGATAGGAACTGCGTTAGAATTTCTCCAGACGCGTGCGCAGCGCGTGCGACGAATGCGCTCAGTCGTGTCTCGAAGTTTGGAATGCTTCCAGACCGACAAGAGAGTGCTTGTTCGAAATGTCTGGAACGGCGTCAGCGATGTCGCAGCCGGCGGTTGACCCGGCGCGCGAGATAATCGCCCGCGCTCTGGACCAGCTGCACCAGCGCGATCAACACGACGACGACGGCGAGCATCATCTCCGGCATGAAGCGCTGATAGCCGTAGCGGATGCCGAGATCGCCCAGGCCCCCGCCTCCGACGGCGCCGACCATGGCGGAATAGCCGAGCAGGCTGACCACCGCGAGCGTCAGCGCCAGCAGAAGACCTGGCAGCGCTTCGGGGATCAGCACCTTGAGCACGATCTGCATCGGCGAGGCTCCGAACGAGGACGCGGTCTCGATCAGGCCGCCATCGACCTCGCGGATTGCGGCCTCGACCAGGCGCGCGATGAACGGCGCCGATGCGATCGTCAACGGCACGATCGCGGCCGTCGATCCGATCGAAGTGCCGGCCACCAGCCGCGTGAACGGGATGATGGCGACGACCAGGATGATGAAAGGTGTGGACCGCGTCGCGTTGACGACGATGCCGAGCACGCGATTGACGACGGGCGCCGCGAACAGCTCGCCTTTCCGGCTGGTCGCGAGAAAAACGCCGAGCGGCAGGCCAAACGCGGTGCCGATCAGCGCCGCGAGCCCGACCATGTACAGGCTCTCGCCTGTGGCCTGGACGATCAGGTTGATGAGTTCAGGCGACATAGCCGAGACGCTCCGCGGGGAATTGGGATTGTGAGAGCCAGGCCAGCGTGCGCGTCGTCGCGTCTTCGCCGCTGGACATGCCGAGAGGGATACCAAGCGTCAGCGAGCCCACATGCTGGCCGCCGATCTCGTCGATGCGGGCCGACAGCAGCGACACGTCGAGGCCGAGCTCGCGCGCCAGCCGCGCGACCAGCGTGTCGCCGGCCCCTGCCCCTCGCACCTGGACGCGGATCACGGCCTGTCCGGCCGCAGGCGGCTCCGAAACGATCCGGCTCGCCAGCGACACCGGCAGGCTGTCTCCGATCGCTTCGGCCAGGAAGGATTGCGTGATCGGATGCTTGGGGTGGGTGAAGATGTCGGCGACATGGCCGCTCTCGACGACGCGGCCGGCATCGAGCACCACGACGTCCCCCGCGAGCTGGCGCACCACGGACATCTCGTGGGTGATCAGCACGATGGTCACGCCCAGCTCGCGGTTGATGTTCGCGAGCAGATCGAGGATCGCCCGCGTGGTCTGCGGATCGAGCGCCGAGGTCGCCTCGTCCGACAGCAGCACGCTCGGCCGCGTCGCCAAGGCTCGCGCAATGCCGACACGCTGCTTCTGGCCGCCGGAGAGCTCTGACGGGTAGCGGTCGTGCTTGTCGCCGATCCCGACAAGCGTAAGCAGCTCGGCCACGCGCGCACGGATATCGGCCTTGGCCCAGCCGGCAATCTCGAGCGGCAGCGCGATGTTGGCGGCTGCCGTCCGTGAGGACAGCAGATTGAAGTGCTGGAAGATCATGCCGATCGAGCGCTGCGCCAGCCGCAAGTCCCGGCCCGCGAGCGCCGAGATATCTCTGTTATCGACGACGACGCGGCCCGTGGTCGGCCTCTCCAGCCCGTTGATGAGCCGGACCAGGCTCGATTTGCCGGCGCCGGAGCGACCGATGACCCCGGTGATCGAACCGCGCGGGATCGCGAAGTCGATGTTTCTCAGGGCGTTGACGCCGGGCTTGCCGCGATAGGCCGGATAGGTTTTCGAGATGCCTTCGAAGCGGACCATCGCTGCGGGCGCAGTCGCAGCAGGTAAGATCGCGTCAAGCTTTTCGATCGGCTGTCCGATCGCGAGCGACGGGTGGACGTTCATGGAGGCGGCCTTCATGCACAATAGTTCCGCTTGCCCCCTGGGGCATCCGGGAACCGGTCGCATCAAGCGACGGAGAGTGAAACCGCGATGAGGGCTCGGCTGGAGCGCGCTGCACCGCAGCACGCACCATCGCCCTTTCAGCTCTCTCTGGCAATGTCAGATATCCGCGCGGGCTTGGACGAAGTTTTCCAAATTTCTTCCCGCTGAAGAAAATTCATCTGCCGTCGTATGGGCCTCCCGCCCGGCTCAGTGGACCTGCAACCAGGGCCATACGATCAGCAGGAGCCCCGCGAAATAGAGCACCCCGAAGATCAGCCCAAAGCCCCAGAACTGACCCTTGCCAATATAGCCGCTGCCGAAATACATCGGCGCCGGTCCCGTCGCGTAGGGCGAGATCACCCCCATCAGGCCGAGCGAATACATGCAGAGCATGGCAAGCGTCGTGACCGGCAGGTCGGGGATGCCGGATCCGACCGCGAGCACCACGGGCAGCACGGCGGCGGCATGCGAGGTGATGCTCGAGAAGAAATAGTGGATCCAGAAGAACAGCGCGACCAGCAGGAGCATCGCGGTCGACGGCGACAGCCCGGCGAGCGGCTTTGCATATTCGGTCGCGAACCATTTGATGAAGCCGATCTCGTTGAGGCCCGAGGCCAGCGTCAGCAGCGAGGTGAAATAGAAGAACACTTCCCAGGCGCCCTTCTCGGCGACGATATCGGCAAACTCGATTACGCCCGTTACCAGCATCAGCGAGATCACGATGAACACGACGGTGGTGGCGTTGACGAAATTCGAGCCCAGGAGCGGAACGCGGATGTCCGGGCTCGAGCCCGCGATCCACAGGAACATCGCGAGCAAGATCAGGGCAAGCATGATCCACTCGTTGCGCGACATCGGGCCCATCTCCGCGAGCTCCTTCGATGCCCATTCGGAAATTTCCGGGCTGCTCTTCACCTCGGGGCGGCAGACCGCGTAGCTGAGCAGCGGAACCAGCACCATCAGGAGGAGGCCGAGCGGCGCAAAGCCCATGAACCACTGCGCCCAGCTGACGTCGATTCCGACGGTCTTCTTGGCGATGGCGAGTGCTGCCGCATTGGGCGCGAGCGCGGTGAAAAACAATGAGCTGGTGACGGCGGTCGACGCGAACGCGGTCCACATCACGTAGGTGCCGATCTTGCCGGCGGTCGGTCCCGGCTCGGAGCCGTAGATGCGCGGGATGTTGCTGATGATGGGATAGACGATGCCGCCGCTGCGGGCAGTGTTGGACGGTGTCGCCGGCGCCAGCAAGAAGTCCGACATCGCCACCGCATAGCCGAGGCCGAGCGTGTTGCGGCCGAGCTTATGCACCAGCACGAGCGCAATGCGGCGGCCGAGCTGGCTCTTGCGATAGCCGATCGAGAACACGAACGCGCCGACGATCAGCCACACCGTGCTCTCGGCGAAGCCCGCCAGCATCCAGCGCAGCGACTTGGTCGGGTCGGGATCGATATAACCGCCGACGCCAGCAACCGTCAGCCCGATCAGGCCGACCGCGCCGACCGGCATCGATTCCAGGATGAGCCCGGTGATGACGGCCGCGAAGACGGCAAAATAGTGCCACTGATTGACGTTGAGCCCTGCCGGCACCGGCCACAGATAGATCAGCAGCCACACCGCAAGCGGCGCGATCAGCTTCCAGCGAAACCCTTTCGCCTCAGGCGCCTGCGAGCTAGCGGTCATGGGCCCTCCCCCCTCGATCGTCGTTATAGTCTGCCGGCCCGTTGATCGGGCCTATTTTGTCCCAGCGCGGCGTATACGGACTGTCCGCGGCGCAATCAATGGCCCGAGCCGGCTTCTACCGCCCTCTGAACTTCGGTTTGCGTCGCGTCAGGAACGCTTCGACGCCCTCCTTGTGGTCCTCGCTGAGGCTTGCCAGGGCGAACTGGTCGACGTCCATGTGGCTGGCGAGATTATCCAGCGCATGCGCCAGCCGGTTGACCGTGAGTTTCGTCATGGCAACGGAGAGCGGCGGCTGCGCTGCCACCTTGCGCGCAAGCTCCATCGCGGCATCGAACGCATGACCGGGATCGACCACCTGTTCGACCAGGCCCCACTCATAGGCCTCATCCGCGCTGATGCGCTGATCGGCAAGGATCACCGCCTGCTTGGTGCGAGCCGGGCCGATCAGATGCAGTATGCGCGGAATGCTCTGCCAGCTCATGTTCATGCCGAGCCCAATCTCGGGCACGCGAAGATGGGCATCGCGTCCCATGACGCGGAAGTCGAGCGCGACGGCCAGCGCGACGCCGCCGCCGACGCAAAAGCCCTCGATGGCGGCGATCGTGATCTGCTCCATCTCCTGCCAAGCGTGGGTCAGGCGCGGCCCGAGCTTGAGATGCCGCCGCAGCGTGCCGAGATCCATGTCCTTGCGCGAGCGCCCTTCGGCATCCTTGAGGTCGAAGCCGGCGCTGAACGCAGCCGCGCTGCCTGTCAGCACCACGACAGAGGTTGCGGAATCATCCTCAAAACTGCGCGCGGCCGCGGTGAGCTGGCGCAGCGCCTCCGGCGACAACGCGTTGATGCCGTCGCCGCGGTCGAACCGCACCACCGCGATCCGTCCCTCCGGCCCGAGGCCTTTCTCGATTTTGACAAAGTCAGTCAACGCAATCTCCCAGTTCTTGTTGTTCTTGCCGCTAGAGATGACCGGTGCGGCGATGCTCGGGCTGCGCCTCGGGGACAGGAAATCGGTACGTGGTACCGATGGTGATCCAGTTGGCGTTTTCGCCGGTGATGTTGCGGCCGTAGATCACGTCGATGGAAAAGATCTCGTTCGGCCGGTAGCGCACGCCGGTCTGGAAGCGCGGCTGCACCTCGCTCGCGACCTCGGAGGCGCCAGCCTGCCCGTACGCCTCGATCGTCCATTGGAGGGTGTCGGTGAATTTCCAGTCGAAGCCGATGCCGTAGGTCAGGTAATGGCGATCCACCGTGCGATCCCAGAGCCAGCCGCCATTGACGTTGATGCGCATGGTCTCCGACAGGCGGAAGGTCGCGGGGATGACGACAAAGGCGGACAGGGCATCGCCGGTCGCCGCGTCGAACGATCCGCCGCCATATGCCGACAATCCCCACCGGCCTATTCCCGTCGGGACGAAATTCGTCTTGGCTTTCGGCGCAACCGTTGTGCTCCAGTCGCCATCGCTCCGCGCCCGGATGGTCTGCAGGCTCAGCTCGATCGGCCTGAAGGGGTCGACGACACACGAGGGATTGGCGACCGCGGAGAAATCCGTGTTTGAAGCCGCCGACAGCCAGCTTTCCACCTTGCAGGAGCCGACCTCGGAAATGTCGGCGGCATCGACCGCATAGGCGCCATTCGCGGCGCGCGCATCCTGCCCCGCGAATGCGCCCAGAGCCGCGATTGCGGCGGTTATTCCGGTTCGTACAGCCCAGCCCATGGTGCGACGTTAGCAGAGTCTTCGCCTCGACAACGCCCGGATTCTGGGACTATCTTCGCCCCATGAGCGACCATCATCATCACCACGATCACGACCATTCCGAGTTGTCGGAGACCGAGCTGCGCGTGCGCGCGCTTGAGACGATCCTGACCGAAAAAGGCTATGTCGAGCCGACCGCGCTCGACGCCATCATCCAGGCCTATGAGACCCGGATCGGCCCCCATAACGGCGCGCGCGTCGTCGCCAAGGCCTGGAGCGATCCGGCGTTCAAGGAGGCGCTGCTGGAGGACGGCTCGAAGGCGATCGGCACGCTCGGCCATGTCAGCCGCGTCGGCGACCACCTCGTGGTGATCGAGAACACGCCGCAGCGTCACAACATGGTCGTGTGCACGCTGTGCTCCTGCTATCCTTGGGAAATGCTGGGGCTGCCGCCGGTCTGGTACAAGGCCGCGCCCTATCGCTCCCGCGCAGTGAAGGACCCGCGCGGCGTGCTCGCCGATTTCGGTGTGGAGGTCGCAAAGGACGTTGAAATCCGGGTCTGGGATTCGACCGCCGAAACGCGCTTTCTTGTGCTGCCGATGCGCCCCGCGGGCACCGAAGGCTGGAGCGAGGAGCAGCTCGCCGAGCTGGTCACGCGCGATTCCATGATCGGCACGGGCTTTCCCAAGGCGCCCGGAGCGCCGTCATGAACGGCGTGCACGACATGGGCGGCATGGACGGGTTCGGCAAGGTTGAGCCCGAGCCGAACGAGCCGGTGTTCCACGAGGAATGGGAGTCGCGTGTTCTCGCCATGGTGCGCGCGATGGGTGCCGCCGGCGCCTTCAATATCGACACTTCGCGCTTCTATCGCGAGATGATCCCGCCCCACGTCTATCTCTCGAGCTCCTATTACAAGAAATGGTTTCTCGGGCTTGAGGAGATGCTGATCGAGAAAGGCTATCTCACCCGGGAGGAAGTCGCCGCCGGCCACGCGATGCAGCCGGCCAAGGCGCTCAAGCACGGCAAGTTCGATCTCGGCCAGGTCGAGCGCATCATGGTGCGCGGCAAGTTCGCCCGTCCTGCCCCGGCGCCGGCGAAATTCAAGATCGGCGACAAGGTCCGTGCGAAGAACATTCATCCGGCGACCCACACCCGCCTGCCGCGCTACGTGCGCGGCCATGTCGGCATCGTCGAGCTGAACCATGGCTGCCACGTATTTCCGGATTCGGCGGCGATGGAGCTCGGAGAGAATCCGCAATGGCTCTATACGGTGGTGTTCGAGGGCCGCGATCTCTGGGGTGCGGACGGTGATCCGACCTCGAAAGTCTCGATCGATGCGTTCGAGCCGTATCTGGACCCGGCGTGATGAGCAGCACGGCTGCTGCTGCCGCGACGGTCGCGATCCCAAGCATTCCACGCGACGATGACGGCCCGGTGTTCCGTGCGCCCTGGGAGGCGCACGCCTTCGCGATGGCGCTGACCCTGCACGAGCGCGGCGTGTTCACCTGGCCCGAATGGGCCGCAGCCCTGGCCTCCGAGATCAAGCGCGCGCAGGCGGCCGGCGATCCCGATACGGGCGAGACCTACTATCTCCATTGGCTCGCCACGCTGGAGGGCCTCGTCGCGCGCAAGGGCGTCGCCTCGGCGGAGACGCTACATCGCTACCGCGACGCCTGGGACCATGCGGCCGATCGCACGCCGCACGGCAAGCCGATCGAGCTGCGGCCGGAGGATTTTGTGCCGTAGTCGCTTTGCGTGTTGCCTGGGTACATTCTCGCCCCAACCAACACCGTCATTCCCCGCGAAGGCGGGGAATGCAGTACGCCGCGGCCTCGCGATTATCACGATCGTCTCGGAGTACTGGATCACCCGTTTTCGCGGGTGATGACACCGCATGTGTGGCCTCACCGTCCCGCCACGTACTCCCGCCACCCCTTCGCGCGCAGGCTGCACGCCGGGCACTCTCCGCAGCCGTATCCCCAATCATGCTGCGCGCCGCGTTCGCCGAGATAGCAGGTGTGCGACTGCTCGCGGATGAGATCGACCAGCCCGTCGCCACCGAGGTCACGGGCGAGCTTCCAGGTCGCGGCCTTGTCGATCCACATCAGCGGCGTATGCAGCTCGAACTTGCGGGCCATGCCGAGCGACAGCGCGGCCTGCATCGCGCGGATGGTGTCGTCGCGGCAGTCGGGATAACCGGAATAGTCGGTCTCGCACATGCCGCCGACGATGTGACTGATGCCGCGCCGGTAGGCCAGCGCCGCGGCGAAAGTCAAAAACACCAGATTGCGGCCGGGCACGAACGTGTTCGGCAGGCCGTCGGCGCCCATCGCGATCGCGACGTCGCGCGTCAGCGCCGTCTCGGACACGGCCGCCAGCGTCGGGATCGACAGCGTGTGGCTCTCGCCGAGCCTGGAAGCCCAATCCGTGCGCAGGCCCTTGATGCCCTCGAACAGCCGGTCGCGGCAGGCAAGCTCGATGGCGTGGCGCTGGCCGTAATCGAACCCCAGCGTTTCCACGCGCGTAAAACGGTTCAGCGCCCAGGCGAGGCAGGTGGTGGAATCCTGGCCGCCGGAAAACAGCACCAAGGCGGTTTCGGATGAAGATGCGTCACTCATGGCCCGCGCTTTAGCACTGCGCACGCGGCTCGCCAATCTGGCCCGCCAATCGGTGGAAATCACCCTGTTCCGCCGCACTGCGCTGGGAACGGGAGCTCGCTTTTGGCATAAGACTTGGGAGCCAGGAGACTGCCCCGCAATGACCCCTTCCCGCGACATTTCCCGCCTGATCGAGATCATGGCGGCGCTGCGCACGCCGGTGACCGGCTGTCCCTGGGACCTCGAGCAGAATTTTGCGACCATCGCGCCCTATACGATCGAGGAAGCCTATGAGGTGGTCGAGGCCATCAGCCGCGGCGATCTCGACGACCTCTGCGAGGAGCTCGGCGACCTCCTGTTGCAGGTGGTGTTCCACGCCCAGATGGCCGAGGAGCAGAAGGCTTTCGCTTTTGGCGATGTCGTCGAGGCCATCACCCGCAAGATGATCCGGCGCCATCCTCACGTCTTCGCCGACAAGGACGGCAATCTCGCCTCCTCTCATGTCAAGGAAGTCTGGGATCGGATCAAGGCCGAGGAGAAAGCCGAGCGCGCCGCGCGCCGGCCGCCGCAGGAGGCGCCGTTGCACAAATCGCTGCTGTCAGGCGTGAAGGCCGGCCAGCCCGCACTGACGCGCGCCATGGAGCTGCAGCGCAAGGCCTCCACTGTCGGCTTCGACTGGAACGATCCGCGCGCGGTGCTGGCGAAAATCCGCGAGGAAGCCGACGAGATCGAGGCCGCCCTCGACCGCAACGACAGCGAGGGCCTGGCGGAAGAGACCGGCGACCTGATGTTCGCTCTGGTCAACCTCGCCCGCCATGTCGATGCCGATCCAGAAGCCGCGCTCCGCGCGACCAACGCGAAGTTCGAGCGGCGGTTTGCGTTCATCGAGCGGGCGCTGGAGGCGCAGGGACGGACGCTGGAGCAAGCGTCGCTCGCGGAGATGGACGCGTTGTGGAATGAGGCGAAGGGCGAGTCAAAGTCGGCACCAGACGGACGCCAGCAAACCCGCCGCTGACGCCGCCGTCGTCCCGGCGAAGGCCGGGACCCATAACCACAGCGAGGAGTTTGGCGAAGACTTGGAGTGAAAGTGTTCGTGGGTACGACGACCGCCCTGCCTCGATGGATCACGCGGTATGGGTCCCGGCCTTCGCCGGGACGACACCAACTACGCGGACAGTCGCGGCACGGCGTCAAACCGGTTCACCACGATATCCCGCTTGGTCTCGTCCACCCGTACCGTCATATCAAAACGGCCATCGTGCAGTTCTTTCGCCAGCACCTCGGAATTCCGATGCAGCCAGCTGATGCCGGCGCCGTCGGAGGCATCGATGGAGAGATCGAGCGTGTGGCGCTTGGCAGCGAGGCGCTCCTCGATCGCGGCGAGCAGTGCGTCGACACCCTCGCCCGACACGGCGGACACCAGCATCGCCGGATGATCCTCCGGCCTGCGCGCGGCGATGTTCAACAGTTCTTCGCGCTGTTCGGGACCATAACGGTCGATCTTGTTCCAGACCTCGATGATGCGGCCTGAGTCATCGGGATTGATGCCGAGCTGGCGCAGCACCGCGTCGACGTCGCTCTGCTGCGCCTCGGCGTCGTCGTGCGAGATGTCGCGCACATGCAGGATGACGTCGGCCTCCAGCACCTCTTCCAGCGTGGCGCGGAAGGCGGCGACGAGCTGCGTCGGCAAATTGGAGATGAAACCGACGGTGTCCGACAGCATCGCCTTGCCGCCATGCGGCAGGGTGAGCGCGCGCAGGGTCGGATCCAGCGTGGCGAACAGCATGTCGGCGGCCTGCACGTCGGCGCGGGTCAGGCGGTTGAACAGCGTCGACTTGCCGGCATTGGTGTAGCCGACCAGCGCCACGACGCGGTACGGCACGCGCTGGCGTCCCGCGCGATGCAGGCGCCGCGTCGCTTGCACCTTCTTCAGCTCGCCCTCGAGCTTCGAGATGCGCTCCTGGATCAGGCGGCGGTCGGCTTCGATCTGCGTCTCGCCGGGACCGCCCATGAATCCAAAGCCGCCGCGCTGGCGTTCGAGATGCGTCCATGAGCGCACCAGGCGCGAACGTTGATAGTTGAGATGCGCGAGCTCGACCTGGAGCGAGCCTTCCTTGGTCTTGGCGCGGCGGCCGAAGATTTCCAGGATGAGGCCGGTGCGGTCGAGCACCTTTGCCTGCAACTCCTTCTCGAGATTGCGCTGCTGGATTGGCGCAAGCGCGCAATCCATCACCACGAGCTCGACGTCGAGGCTCTTTGCGAGCGCGGCGATCTCCTCGACCTTGCCCTTGCCGATATAGGTCGCGGGGCGGATCTGGCCGATCGGCGCGATGATGGCGTCGGCAACGACGAGATCGATCGCGCGCGCGAGGCCGGCGGCTTCGTCGAGCCGGGCCTCCGCGTCACGCAGGACATGAGCTTCCGATTGCGCGTCGGCATTGCCTGCGCGCACCCGCAAATAGGGACCGATGACAAGCACCCGCCCCGTCTGCTTACCCCCCGCCGACCGCGGACGGTCGGCATCCCCGTCGAAATTCCGGGGTTCCAATCAAATCACTCTCAAGCCGGCTGATCCTCGCCGCCTTCGAACAGCTGGATCGGAGCGCCCGGCATGATGGTCGAGATCGCATGCTTGTAGACGAGCTGCGAGTGACCGTCGCGCCGAAGCAGCAAACAGAAATTGTCGAACCAGGTCACGATGCCCTGGAGCTTCACTCCGTTGACCAGAAAGATCGTCAGTGGCGTCTTGGTTTTGCGAACGTGATTGAGGAAGGTGTCCTGCAGGTTTTGTGCGCGGTCTGCCGCCATTGTTTTTTTCTCGCTTTGAGTTTCTTTTTATTGCGCCGGTTGCGGCCCTCTTTTGAAAATTCGGGGTCCTCGTCCGGTTGCCGTCCCTCATGAGATCCCCCTCGAAGGGACAGCGGTTCAATTAGAGGACAGGTAAGCTTATTAGGCAAGCCGCTTCACGCGGCAGCCGACGCCGTATTGCTCCGAAAAACTACGGAAATCGATGATTTTCCTCGCCTATCCCCGCGATGTCGCGGCGTTAGCCGACGCCCAGCGCCTTCAATTTCCGATGCAGCGCCGACCGTTCCATGCCAACAAACTCGGCCGTGCGAGAAATATTTCCTGAAAAACGGCTTATCTGTGCAATCAAATAGTCGCGCTCGAACACTTCGCGCGCTTCGCGCAGCGGCAGGCCCATGATGTGCTCGCCATTGTTGCTGGTCGGCATCGCCGGCACCATGGAGCCGACGTCCTGCGGCAGCATGTCGGCGGTGATGATGACCTCCGGCCCGCCCGCGGCCAGAATCATGACTCTCTCAACGTTGTTGCGGAGCTGGCGCACATTGCCCGGCCAGACATGCGACTGCAGCACCGCCATCGCGTCCTGGCCGATCTGCCGCTTTGGCAGGCCGCTGCCTGCCGAGATCTGCTCCATGAAGTAGTCGATCAATTCCGGAATGTCCTCACGCCGCTCCGACAGCGCGGGCACGCGGATCGGCACCACCGAGAGTCGGTGATAGAGGTCCTCGCGGAAATGACCGGCCGCGATTTCCTCTTCGAGGTTGCGCGCGGTGGAGGAGATGATGCGGACATCGACCTGCACCTTGCCGTTGCCGCCGACGCGCTGGAACGACTGCTCGACCAGCACGCGCAAGATTTTGTTCTGGGTCTCGCGCGGCATGTCCGCGATCTCGTCGATGAACAGCGTGCCGCCATGGGCCTCTTCGAGAGCGCCGGGCTTGCGCGCGTGCTCGCCGTTGGACTGCTCGATGCCGAACAACTCGTGCTCCATCCGCTCGGGCGTGATCGCAGCGGCGTTGATGACGACGAAGGGGCCGTCGGAGCGGCCCGAGGCCGTGTGCAACGTGCGGGCGGTCAGTTCCTTGCCGGCACCGGCGGGACCGACGATCAGGATGCGGCTGTTGGCCTTGGCCGCACGCTCGATGGTCTGGCGCAGCTGGTTCATGCTGGGCGAGCGGCCGACGAGCGAGCTTGCGCTCGGCGCGAGCTGCTTCAGCTCCTTGACCTCGCGCTTGAGCCGCGAGTTCTCCAGTGCACGGTTCGCGACCAGGATCAGCCGGTCGGTCTTGAACGGCTTCTCGATGAAGTCGTAGGCGCCACGCTTGATCGCGGCGACCGCGGTCTCGATGTTGCCGTGTCCGGAGATCATCACGACCGGCAGATCGGGGTTGTCCTTCTTGACCTGCTCCAGCAGCTGCAAGCCATCCAGCTTGGAGCCCTGCAGCCAGATGTCGAGGAAGACCAGATGCGGCCTGCGATTGGCGATCTCGGCGAGTGCGGTATCGCTGTCGCGCGCGGTCCGGGTCACGAAGCCCTCGTCTTCGAGGATGCCCGCAACGAGATCCCGAATATCGGCCTCATCATCGACAATCAGAATTTCACTTGCCATGGGTCGCCTGTTTTCTCAGCTGCCTGTTGAGGCTTCGATCTTCGTTGAATCATTGGTCTTTTCAGCCGGCTCTTTGGTTTCGACGGCCGCCTGCTTTGTTTCCGGATCCTTGACGGATGGCGTGGCCGTTTCGCCGATTGCCGGCCTGGTCGCTGCCTCGGCCCCCTCGGTTTTCGCGGGAGCCCCGGAGATCGCAAAACGCATCCGCATCCAGGCGCCACGCTGGCCCTCGCGGAAGTCCGCGGCATCCTTCAGTTCGATGCGCCCGCCATGGTCTTCCAGCACGCGACCGACGATCGCGAGCCCGAGGCCGGTGCCTTTGGCGCGTGTCGTCACATAGGGCTCGAGGAGGCGCGAGCGCGCCACCTTGGGCAGGCCGATGCCGTTGTCGACGACGTCGATCAATACGTCCTCGCCTTCCCGCGAGACCATGACGTCGATCCGGCCCTTGCCGAGCTCCTCCAGGGGGACCTGCTCGATCGCCTCGGTGGCGTTCTTGACGATGTTCGTGACGGCCTGCGAGATCAGCCGCCGGTCGAACTGCGCGCGCAGCGGGTCTTCCTTGAACTCGGCCTCGATCTCGATCTCGGGGTGGGCGACCTTCATCAGGAACACCGCCTGCCGCACTGCATCAGCGACGTCCTCACCCTCCATCACCGGCTTCGGCATCCGCGCAAAGCGCGAGAACTCGTCGACCATGCGGCGGATATCGTCGACCTGACGTACGATGGTGTCGGTGCATTGTTCGAAGATCTGCTTGTCCTTGCCCTCGGTGATGTCCTTGCCGAATTTGCGGCGAATGCGCTCGGCGGAGAGCTGGATCGGGGTCAGCGGATTCTTGATCTCATGCGCGATGCGGCGCGCGACGTCGCCCCACGCCGAAGTTCGCTGCGCCGAGACCAGCTCGGTGATGTCGTCGAGCGTGATGATGTAGCTGTCGTGCGGCTGGCTGGTCTTCTCGGCGCTGACGCGCACCGACAGATTGCGTTCCTGCCCGTCCCGCGTGATCGTGATCTGCCCCTGCACCAGGCGCTGGGTCCCTTCCCGCGCCGTCTTCATCATCTCTTCGAGTTCGGGCAGCACGTCGGAGAGCGGGTGGCCGAGCGTCTCGGCTTCGGAGTGCCCGATCAGCTTTTCGGCCGAACGGTTGAGAATGCCGACGCTGCCTGAGGTATCCACGCCGATGATGCCGGCGCTCGCGGACGACAGCACCGCCTCGATGAAGCGGCGGCGGCTATCGATGAGGTCGCTGGCGTTGACGAGTTCGTCGCGCTGGCTGCGCAACTCCTCCGTCATCTTGTTGAAGGTCTCACCCAACTGGGCGAGGTCGCCTTCCGACTGGTGCACCGGCACTTTCACATGGAGATTTCCCGTCGATACCGTCTGGGCCGCGTTCATCAGCCGCCGGATCGGCGAGACCAGCGAGTTGGCGAAGTTGAGGCCGATCAGCACCGAGGCCATCAGGATGGTCAGTGCAATCACCGCGAACATCAGCGCGAACGCGACCTGGATGCCGAGCCGGCGCGACTCGATCTGGGCGTATTCGGCGACGCTGACCTCGGTCTGCTTGAGCTGGTTGACGACATTCGGATCGAGCGGCCGCGCGACGTAGAGGAAGGTGTCGCTGAAGGCACGCAAGCGGACCACCGCGGCGACGAAGCTCGCATCGGGCAGCACCGCGATCTCGGGTTCGGATTCGTTGACGTTGCTGAGGAAGTCCGGCGCCGGCGGCGAATAGGCCAGCCGCATGCCGGTGTCGGCGGATTCGAGAATGTTGGTGTTCTTGTCGATGATCATCGCGCCCGGCAGATTGCGCGAGGCGGCGCTGGACGTCAGCAATTCGCGAAACGAGCGGCGATCCTGGTCGTAGAGCGGCCGGGCGTGGGCGATGTCGTTGGCCATGCCGAGAATGTCGCCCCGGATCAGCTGCGCGTGGTCCTGCATGTAGGCCCGCGCGATCGTCAGCGAATTCTGGATCACTTCCTTGGTCGGGCCGGAGAACAGGCGGTCGAGGCCGCGTTCGATGGTGACGTTGGCGACGACGGCGACCAGCACCGCCGGCAGCACCGCCACGATCGAGAACAGGCTGACGATCTGGACATGGAGGCGCGCCGCCGCTCTGCCCCGCCGTCGCGCCAGGATCAGCTGCCAGAGCTCGCGGATGATGATGCCGACCAGCAGCAGGATCGTGCCCGCATTGATCAGATAGAACGAGCGGACAACCGCAGGGGTCGGCTCGATCGACGTGAGGCCGGTCAGGACCAGGAACGTCAGGCAGGCCGACAGCAGGGCCAGCGCCACGGCGAACGGCGCCAGCCAGCGTCGCGCCGACCAACGCCGGGGCTCTTCCGCTGGGGCCGTGTCAAAGGATGCGGCCGAGGTGTCTGCGCTGGTCATTCCGGCAATGGGTGCTGAAAACGGGGGGTCCGCGGCGCGGGCGGATACTGATGTATTCGTACCACATTGTTGCCGAATTGCGACAATTCCGCGGCGCCCCCGCCGCGACCGACCCGCGCATCCACAGCGACATGCCGGAGGGCGGGAACGGATTCCGGCCCCGGCGGCTTGACCGACATGCACAAATTCTTTCTCGCAATGATGGTGTCGGCCGTGCTGCTGCTGATCGTGGCAGCCGACCTGCTGGTCAATGGTGTCGGGGTGCAGGAGCCCACGGCGAACGTCGCCAGCGCGATGCCGGTGTCAGGCCGATTTGTCAGGTAGGGGTGGCCGCGCCACGCGGCTGAATGATGATTTGAATGTTCCTGCGGAACATTTCAGTCCGATCGGGACTTCTGCTCACCGCGCCAGCCACGACGGCCAGCGCGATCCGGACAGGCTCAGCTCCGCTTTGGTAGGGGGAGCTGAGCCACCGTCCGTTGCGGGGGGCTAGCCCCCGCTCCGATATACCTGGATATCGAGATCCCGGATCTTCTTCCGCAGCGTGTTACGGTTGAGGCCGAGCAGATCGGCGGCGCGGATCTGGTTGCCACGGGTGGCCGCGAGCGCGGCCGTGAGCAGCGGCACCTCGATCTCCTTCAGGATGCGGTGATAGAGACCCGGCGGCGGCACGCCGTTCGGGAAGCCCTGGAAGTGCGAGGAGAGATAAGCTTCCACCGCGCCGCCGAGATTGTCGACGCCATGCTGGACTGCGGCACCCGGGCTGACCGTGGGTGGCGCCAGCTCGCCGTCGATGACCGAGCCCGTGATCACGTCCTGGGGATAGAGCGCCGCGAGGCGACGGGCGAGGTTCTCGAGCTCGCGCACGTTGCCCGGCCAGCGATGCTGCTTCATCCGCTCCAGCGCCAGCGTGTCGAGCTTCTTCGGGGGCAGTCCGTCCTTCTCGGCCAGCGCGAAGAAATGCCGGATGAGATCCGGCAGATCCTCGATGCGCTCGCGCAAGGGCGGCAGCCGCAGCGGCACGACGTTCAGGCGGAAGAACAGATCCTCGCGGAACAGGCCCTGCTGGATCAGGACGCGCAGATCCTTGTTGGAAGCCGCGACGATGCGCACGTCGGTCTTGATCGGGGTACGGCCGCCGACCGTGGTGTATTCGCCCTGCTGAAGCACACGCAGCAGGCGGGTCTGCGCCTCCATCGGCATGTCGCCGATCTCGTCCAGGAACAGCGTGCCGCCCTCGGCCTGCTCGAACCGGCCGGAGGCGCGAGTGTTGGCGCCGGTGAATGCGCCGCGCTCATGGCCGAACAGCTCCGACTCGATCAGGTCGCGCGGGATCGCCGCCATGTTGACCGCGACGAACGGGCCGTTGCGGCGCTTGCCGTAGTCGTGCAGCGCGCGCGCCACCAGCTCCTTGCCGGTACCGGACTCGCCCGTGATCATCACGGTGAGGTCGGTCTGCATCAGGCGCGCCAGCACGCGATAGATTTCCTGCATCGCCGGCGAGCGGCCGACCAGCGGGATCGCCTCCATCTCGGCGTCCTCGTTCGGCGCCGAGACCCTCTCCTTCGGCTCGGCCAGCGCGCGGCCGACGATGGCGATCAGCTCCTTCAGGTCGAAGGGCTTTGGCAGATATTCATAGGCGCCGCGCTCGGAGGCGCGGATCGCCGTCATGAAGGTGTTTTGCGCGCTCATGACGATGACCGGCAAATTCGGCCGCATCTTCTTGATCCGCGGCAACAGGTCGAACGCGTTCTCGTCGGGCATCACCACGTCCGTGATGACGAGATCGCCCTCCCCCTGGCTGACCCAGCGCCACAGCGTCGCGGCATTGCCGGTCAGCCGCACTTCGTAGCCGGCGCGCGATAGTGCCTGATTGAGAACCGTGCGGATGGCGGTGTCGTCATCAGCAACGAGAATGCTACCTGCGGGCATCGTTAATCCTCATTTTGCCCCCTGTGACGCAGACGACGACTTCCCGGCAGAGCCGTCGCGACTGCTTTGATCGGCATGTTTCACCGATGTGGAATACATCGGCATCAGCACGCGGAAGGTTGTCTTCCGCGGCTGAGATTCGCATTCGATGATGCCCCCGTGATCCCCGATGATCTTTGCGACCAGCGCGAGGCCCAGACCCGAGCCGGTCTGCTTGGTGGTGACGAAGGGATCGAACAGGTTGGGTAGAAGATCGTCCGGCACGCCTGGTCCGTTGTCCTTCACGCAGAATTCGAGCGGCAGGGATACACGGGATTTTTGACCGGGGACTGACAGGCGTACGCCGGGGCGAAACGCGGTGGTGAGCTGGATTTCGCCGTCGGGAACGTCGATCAGCGCTTCGGCGGCGTTCTTCACGAGGTTGAGGAACACCTGGATGAGCTGGTCCTGGTTTGCCAGCACCGGCGGCAGCGAGGGATCGTAGTCCTCGACGAAGCGGATGTTGCGGGCAAAGCCGGACTGCGCCAGCCGTTTGACGTGATCGAGCACCGAATGGATGTTGACGGGGCCGCGCACCACGGGGCGCTCGTCGCCGAACACCTCCATGCGATCGACCAGCGTCACGATGCGGTCGGCCTCGTCGCAGATCAGCCGCGTCAGCATGCGGTCTTCCGAGGAGGCCTGCTGCTCCAGGAGCTGCGCCGCGCCGCGGATGCCGGAGAGCGGGTTCTTGATTTCATGCGCCAGCATCGCGGCGAGCGCGATCACCGAGCGCGCGGCGCTGCGATGGGTGAGCTGGCGATCCATCTTGTCGGCGATGGAGCGCTCCTGGAGCATCACCACGATATGGCCGGGCCGTTCCGTGACAGGGGCAACGTGCAGATCGACCTGGCGGTCTCCGCCCATGCGCGGCGTGCCCAGATCGACCTTGTACTCGTTGACCGGTGCGTTCGTCGAACGCACCTGGTCGATCAGCGCCAGCAAGGGGCTGCCGAACGGCACCAGCTCTTTCAGCGACTGCCGCTTCAAGAACTGCGTCGAGATATCGAAGAAGGCTTCGGTTGCGATGTTGGCGGCGACGATCTTGCCGTCCGGCCCGATCATGAGCATGGGATTGGGCAGTGCGTCCAGGATGGCATCGCTGTCGGACGCAACGGGCCGACGATGTTCAGCGGCTGAGCTCATGCAGCGGCGCTCCATGCGAAGTCGTCGAAGGCATCTTGCAGTGACCGGTGGACGAGGCGCGGATCCTCCGACGTGAGGATTTTCTGGCGCCAGGATTTCAGCTTCTCGGCCGGCGCACGGCTCACATCGGCCGCGACGTCGAGCGCCCAGCCGAGATGTTTTCGCGCGTGCCGCAGTCCGATGCGCAGGCCGTAGAGCGCGCAGACGCCTTCATAGAGCGTGCGGACATAATGCAGCTGGGTCTCGAGCGACGGCGTGGCTTCCGCCGCCCCGCCCTGGAGGCGCCGGCCGATCTGGCCGGGCAGCCAGGGCTGGCCCTGCGCGCCGCGACCGATCATCACGGCGTCGGCGCCGGAGGCCTCTAACGCCGCGAGCGCCTTCTCGTAAGTCGTGATGTCGCCATTGACGACGAGCGGAATGGAGATGGCCTCGCGCACGGCGCGGATCGCGTCCCAATCGGCCTCGCCCTTGTAGAACTGGCAGCGGGTGCGGCCGTGCACCGTGACGAGCTTGGTGCCTGACGCCTGCGCCCGCCGCGCCAATTCCGGCGCGTTGCGGGTGCGGTCGTCCCAGCCGAGCCGCATCTTCAGCGTCACCGGTACCTTCACCGCCGCGATCGTCGCTTCGATCAGGTTGACGGCGTGGTCGAGGTCGCGCATCAAGGCGGAACCGGACTGGCCGCCGGTGACGTGACGGGCCGGACAGCCCATGTTGATGTCGATGATGTCGGCGCCCTCGGCTTCGGCGATCCGGGCACCCTCAGCCATCCAATGCGTCTCGCAGCCGGCGAGCTGGACTACGTGTGGACCGATGCCGGTGGCTTCGCAGCGCAACCGGGACATCCGATGGCCATTGGCGAGTTCGTCGCTGGCCGTCATTTCGGATACCACCAGACCGGCCCCCAACTCCGCGGCCAGCCGGCGGACGGGCGAGTCAGTCACCCCCGACATCGGCGCCAGGAAGACCGGGGTGGCGACATCAATATCGCCTATCTTCAATGGCTTAGAGCCAGATACTACCGAGCCGGTCACAGGGGTCTCGTTGCGTTGGCAGCGCCTCATCGCGCCTGCCATGATCTATCTTGCGCACAATTCTTGTGCAGTCAAGCGTCATGCCTACAGTTTAGACAGTTCTGCAAATCTTTCAAGTGCAGTGCAGCAAAATGCTGTTTCCCACAATCCGGGGAAACCCCCTTTTTTTGCGGGCCTGCCGTGCTAGAGGCATGCGGCAATCACCCCACTCCCCGACTCTCTTCATCATCAAATGAGTATTTGAGTCCTATGGCGAAATCACAGCGCACCGCAGTCGTTCTCGTCGCGGCCGGACGCGGCCTGCGCGCAGGCGCCGGTGGTCCCAAGCAATATCGCGAGATCGGCGGCGTACCCGTGATCTATCGTGCCATGGAGGCCTTTAGCCGTCATCCGGACGTGTTCGCGGTTCAGCCGGTCGTGAACCCCGACGACAGCGCCATGTTCACGGCGGCGGTCGCAGGGCTCAGCCACGAGGCGTCGGTCAATGGCGGCGCGACCCGGCAGGCCTCGGTGCTCGCCGGTCTCGAAGCGCTCGCCAGGCACAAGCCCGACATCGTCCTGATCCATGACGCCGCGCGCCCCTTCGTTTCGGAAGGTGTGATCACCCGCGCGATCGATGCCGCCAGCCGCACCGGCGCAGCCATCCCCGCCGTTCCCGTCACCGACACCATCAAGATCACCGGCGAGAACGGCAATGTCGAGGACACGCCGGACCGGGCGCGGTTGCGAATCGCACAGACGCCGCAATCCTTTCGTTTCGACGTCATCCTCGAAGCGCATCGTCGTGCCGCCAGGGACGGCCGCAGCGATTTCACCGATGATGCCGCGATTGCCGAATGGGCGGGATTGACGGTTGCAACCTTTGAAGGCGATGTTGCCAATATGAAGCTCACCACTCCCGAGGATTTCGTGCGCGAGGAAGCGCGGCTGGCCAGCCTGCTCGGCGACATCAGAACCGGCACGGGTTACGACGTGCATGCTTTCGGCGAGGGCGACCATCTCATGATCTGCGGCGTGCGCGTGCCGCACACCAAAGGATTTCTGGCCCATTCCGACGGCGATGTCGGCCTGCATGCGCTGGTCGACGCCATCCTCGGCGCGCTCGCCGACGGCGACATCGGATCGCACTTTCCGCCCAGCGACGCGAAGTGGAAGGGCGCCTCCTCCGACCAGTTTTTGAAATACGCCATCGAGCGCGTCTCCCAGCGCGGCGGCCGCATCGCCAATCTCGAGGTCACCATGATCTGCGAGCGGCCGAAGATCGGCCCTTTGCGCGACACCATGCGCGCGCGCATCGCCGAGATCTCCGGCGTCGACATCTCCCGCGTCGCGGTCAAGGCGACCACCAGCGAGCGGCTCGGCTTCACCGGCCGCGAGGAAGGCATCGCGGCCACCGCGAGCGCCACCATCCGCCTTCCCTGGAGTGTCTAGGCCCATGGCCGGCAGCGACGCACGCGCCCTCTCCCGCTCGCTGCTCGATCTGTGCCGGATGCGCAAGCTGACGATCGCGACCGCGGAGTCCTGCACCGGCGGCCTGGTTGCCGGCGCGCTGACCGACATCCCCGGTTCCTCCGACGTCATCGATCGCGGCTTCGTCACCTATTCCAACGACGCCAAGCGCGCGATGTTGGGGGTCGAGGCGGGCACGCTGGCGAATTTTGGCGCCGTCAGCAAGGAGACCGCAACCGCCATGGCGGTCGGCGCGCTGGAGCGTGCCGGAGTCGATCTTGCGGTCGCCATCACCGGCATTGCCGGCCCCGGCGGCGCCACGCCCGGCAAGCCGGTTGGCCTCGTACATTTCGCCGTTGCCGCGCGCGACGGCCGCATCGTGCACCGCGAGCATCGTTTTGGCGCCATCGGCCGCACCGCCGTGCGTCAGCGCTCGGTGGTCGAGGCGCTGCGCATGCTGATGGATCTCGCCCGCGGCCCAGCCCAGGCCAAGCCGAAACGCGCCGCCGCCGCAACCCGCCTCCGTCCCCGCGTGACACGCTCCCCGCGGCGGCATGCGGCCAAGCGCAGGCCGCCGCGGTCGCCGCGCGGCTGAGCCAGGCAACCACCACCGTCAGTCGGCTGGAATGAAGCGGAGCGTGCCGGCCCGCCGCGTCGGCTGGCCAGTGTCGTTGGTGTGATTGATGCCATCCATGACCGGCACCTCGGTGAAATCGAACGGGCTTACCCCATCCAGGCAGGCGACGTTGACGGCATAGAGAGATTGGTCGGATCGTCGCTGATGGCGCGTGTAGATTCCGCAGCGGGAGCAGAAGAAGTGCTGCGCTGATCCGGTATGGAAGCGGTAGCTTGTGAGCGCATCCTCGCCCTGGAGGAACTTGATCCCGCCCATTGCCGCCATGACGACGACGGCGCCGCGCATGCGGCAGTAGGAGCAGGTGCAGCGGCGGATCGAATTGAAGCCGTCGCTGAGCGTCGCCTCGAAACGCACCGTGCCGCAATGGCACTGGCCGGCCCGAACATTCGTGTCGTCCACCATTACGCCAAATCTCCTGTTCAGACTCTCCTGTTCGGATCGCTTCTACGATATCCCGCGCAGGATCACCAAGCCCTCTTCAGGCCGCCGCAAGCAGCGCGCTCGCATGGTCGAGGACGCGTTGCTTGACTGCCGCGGCATCTGACGGATTCACCTTTGCGCTCACGGTCAACTCCACGACGGGTGCGGCGGGATAGCTGCGTCGATCACCCTCGACACGTTGACCGACGGCGCCGCGTTCGCATAAGAGCGGCGGCCCGATCATGATGGTTGAGTGGGTATCGCCTGAGCATTCGTGGCTGTTCAATCGCAGCAATTACCCGTGTGATTGCATTTGGGTTGAGGACCGTATCCAAAAGGCCGCCACCTATCCCGCTTTAGACTTATAAGCGGTCCGCGCTGACGGTTCTCCACGAAGCTACGACGAGGAAGCTCATGATTGACAGCGAAGGCTAATGCGGCGCGCCATGATGGGTGTAGTCTTGGCGCTCGCCACGCTTGTAGGTCTCTATATCTACGGATCACCGCAATACAGAGCACTCAAGAAAGAGTGTATCGAAACCGGGATGGACCATTCGGATGCTCCGTCGGACGATGATCTGCACCGCTTCTGGATGGCTTGCCGCAAGATAGGCTTTGGCTCTTCGTTATGAAACGAGGCCGGCGGATAACGTCGGCTTATGGCCCAAAGCCGACCCGATCCAAACAGCCAGCGAAGTCGGCTTTTCAACCTGGACCCGAGAAGGCAACATGGCTGCTCAAGCGACTTTTCGGCACGATCATGCGATGACGTTGGAGCAGTGCGCTTCGCGCAAATTAATGAGCGCAAAGGCCCGGTTTGATGGGGTTCTCTCCGGGCCTTCGGCTCCGCTTCGTCGCGCGCCGGTTCGGGATCGAAAACCGCCGCATACGACGAGACGCCGGCAACGAATGCAACCACAGCCTGAGTCGGATGGTGGAATTGAGGCGCGCAGAGCGCGGGCTGCTCGCCAACCCGCGACGGCCAGCAAGCACCTCAGAAGGAAAGGATAAGCAATCCCACCAGCACGACGTTGAACGTGCCCAACGCGAGCACGGCGATGTCAAAGACGCGGGTCAAGCTGATCATGGTGTCCCCCCGATACACGCCAACCGGGTAGTATGATGCGCCCGCTACGAGCGGGCGCCTATGCAGTTTGTGCCATGGCGCCGCCCGACCTCGCATCACCCGATCATCGCTGCCGCCGTCGCGGCCCGCCATGTCGTCAGCGTCTTGCGGTTCGCTTCCTGGGATCGATCGAGCGCGGCGAGCGGGTGTCCCGTTTCGAGAAGGATGCACCATTGGACAATGCCCCATGGGACACTTATGCGGGGCAATCCTTTTGCGGTAGCAAAATGCGGTGGCTGCAACCCAAACGAGGAGCGTCACCGTGCCCATCAGCCAAAAACGCATGTCCGAAATCGAGAGCGAACTCGCAGTCATCGTCCGCGAGCTTGATCGCATCGAAAAGGCGCGGGCCAAAAGGCCAGAGCAACCGCCGGCGCCGTTTCCCTGGGCACCGCCGCTGTTACTCGATCTGGAGAAGTAGGCCGGCGCTGGCCTTCGAGGGCGGCGGGTTCGCCGATCTCAGTGCACCGAGGACGTCACCAGGCGATTGCCTGGCCCAAGGCATTCGGTGTTTTGCGTGGTGAGTTCGCGGTGTAGTGAGAGCGCGACGCGGCCGGCCGGCGCGTCGGATTGGTTCCTTTCTGAATATTGGGAGCGTACATCGGCCTTTTGCATTCGGTCGAGGTGGCACAAGTTCGACTCGCCGACGAATTCGATGCCGCGCAACCAGTTGTCGGTGTCAGACATGCGGTCGCCAATTCGGCGGCACTGGCTTTAACACAACCCGGACTATCGCAGTTCAAGGCCGTGATGCTGTCAATATCTAACGAGCGGCCCGCCCCAGTCGAACTTGTAGTTCAAACCGACTTTTGCAACCTGGATCGTTCGCCTGATGTCCTCGTCGAAATTTGGCTGTGTGGGTTCTATGCCGGTGCTCTTGACGAAGATGCGTTCGGTTCCGAAATCCATATAGTTGTACTCGGCTTTGACGGACCAATTTTGCGCGAACGCGTACTCGATCCCGACGCCAACCATCCAACCCCACCGCGTTGCGTCGCCGGTCGCAAATGTTTGGCCCGCCAATAATTGATTGGGAGTAAGCGTCAGCCAGTAGTCATCGTGCGCCCAAGCGACACCACCTTTGGCATAAAATAGCACTCGATCCCACGCCACGCCCACGCGGGGTGCCACAGTGCCGATGAAGTCCGTGCGGCTATGAAGAAATTCTTGGAGCGGAAACGCGGCATCCAGATTGTTTCCCTCCATTCGTGTTGCGCTGAAGTCGGCCTCGACGCCCCACACAAATCGCCCGACCTGGTAGTTGAACCCGACTTGGCCGCCAGCAAGCCAACTTGATGCGCTATGGCCTCCCTGCGCCAAATTGCACGGGGACGCGATAAGGAGGTTCGTCGCGGAGCATGGGTAGAACCAGTCCGTTTCAGTCCGCGCGCCCCCGACGTGGGCCCCAATGTAGAAGCCGGTCCAACTATAAATCGGGACCGCCGGCGGAGGCGCCGCCTTGACGGGCATGTCCGCGGCGAATGCGGGAGCCGCTGCGGCTAATGCCGCGAAACCAACTACAGCCTGCAAAAGTTTTCTCATTGCATTTTCTCCATCCCTGTCGCTGCAAAGCGCGACCTTCGAAACTGTGCTGTAGAATTGGGTTCGATCCCAACTTCCATCTGAAAGCTAAGTGACTCGAAACAGTCGTCTTGTGCCTAAATGGCAACTTTCGGGTTATCAAAAGCGGCGACAGGATGGCCGTGGCTTGGTCGCTTTCAGGCTGTGAACTTCCACAGCACACGCGCGCGCAACAGGACGCCGCCTGCAAGGGGCCGCGCGCCGACAGCCTCGCCGAGGCGATCACCAGGCTCAACGACGCCGGATAGCGTAGCGCGTTGTTTCGCTCGGGACGGGGAAACGCCGCGGCGCGGGTCAAAGCGCCTGTACGGCCTTCCTGCGAGGTGTGTAGTACTTGCGGCACATCTTGACACTAGGCCGACACCACCGGCGCTGCGCTTTGATCTATCAAGACTTTTTTGCCTGTGCATATCCCCTGCGCAGGGAAGGCCGTGTGTTGGGCTTCACCTGTATGCCGCTGTGCAGCCTCCTGTAGCGCAACCTTCGCACAGCGGACCGTGGGTGCCAGCCGGCACCCGGTCTTCCCTGCGCCCTCTGACGGAAGAGGGTGTACGAGACAAAGCGAAGCTCGGGCGCGATGCGTCGCGAGACTTCAAACCTGTGTTTGCTTGTCAAAATGCACGCAATTTTTGTCGAAACCGATCGGGATCGCAAATGTGCAACCGCGAGCAAACGTCATCGGCTCCTTCGCATCTTGCGCCCGACTATATTGCCGCAATAATGCCGCTCTACGTTGTGGCCGGGAATCAACCCGGCCCAGCCCTGGAGGGCGACGAGAGTGTTCGCTCGCTACACTGCTCCGGCAGTCGCCATTGCCGCCATTACCGCCTTGGCCACTATGGCCGTCTTGGCCGCAACCGACGGTGCGACCGCGCAAACCGTCAACCAGCCGCCGGATACAATGGCGGCGCGCGTCGAGGCCTGCACGCCGTGTCACGGCAACAAGGGCGAAGGCACCAGCGACGTCTATTTTCCGCGTCTCGCGGGCAAGCCCGCCGGTTATCTCTACAACCAGCTGCTCGCCTTCCGCAGCGGCCGGCGCAAATACCCGCCGATGAACTATCTGCTGGAGTTCCTGCCCGATCCCTATCTGGAGGCGATGGCGGAATATTTTGCCAGCGAGCACCCGCCGCTGCCACAGCCCGCGCCGAGCGAAGTGAGCAAGGACGTCCTCGCGCACGGTGAGCTGCTCGCCACCAGCGGCGATGCCGGCCGCAACATTCCGGCTTGCGTGAGCTGTCATGGCCCGGGACTGACGGGGATGCAGCCGGGCATCCCCGGCCTGCTGGGCTTGCGCGCCAATTATATCAGCGCCCAGCTCGGCGGCTGGCGTTATGGCACCCGCACCGCGAAATCGCCTGATTGCATGCAGCTCGTCGCCGGGCACCTGACCGAGGCGGACGTCACCGCCGTCGCAGCCTGGCTTGCGACGCGGCCTGCCCCGAGCAACCCAGCCCCCGTGCCGAAAGGCACCTACGCGCTGCCATTTGGCTGCGGTAGCCAGCCCAACTGACGAGGCGGATGATGGGCTTCAAATTGTCGATCAAGCTCCTGTCCGTCAAGTTGCTCGCCCTCGCCGCGTTCACCACGGCAGCAGCAGCGCAGGACAAGACCGGCGACATCATCGCGCGCGGCGAATATCTGGCCCGTGCGGGCGACTGCACCGCCTGCCACACCGCGCCGGAAGGCCGTCTGTTTGCCGGCGGCCGTGCCATGCCGACCCCGTTCGGCACGATCTACACCTCCAACATCACGCCCGATCCGGAGACCGGCATCGGCAAGTGGAGCGCCGACGACTTCTACAAGACCATGCACAGCGGCCGTTTCCCGGACGGCGGGCTGATCTACCCGGCGATGCCGTTTGCATCCTACACCAAGGTCACGCGCGCCGACAGCGACGCCATCTTCGCCTATCTGCGCTCGATCGCGCCGGTGAATCAGAAGAACAAGCCGCACGAATTGCGTTTCCCTTACGACAACCGCCAACTCATCCTCGGCTGGCGCACGCTGTTCTTCAGCGAGGGCGAGTTCAAGCCCGATCCGAAAAAATCGGCGGAATGGAATCGCGGCGCCTATCTGGTCGAGGGCCTCGGCCATTGCGGCATGTGCCATTCGCCGATCAACGCGCTCGGCGGCACCTCGCAATCGGACGCGTTCAAAGGCGGCCTGATCCCGATGCAGAACTGGTACGCGCCTTCGCTGACGTCAAACCGTGAGGCCGGGCTCGGCGACTGGAGCATCAAGGACATCACGGATCTGCTCCAGACCGGCGTCTCCATGCGCGGCGTGGTCTACGGCCCGATGGCCGAAGTCGTGCACAACAGCCTGCAATATCTCAACGACGAGGACACCAGGGCGATGGCGGTCTACCTCAAGGGGATCGCGGAGCCCTCGCCTCCGCCGGCCGCGAGCTCGGCACTGCCCACCAGCGAAAGCAGCCTTCTGATCAGCCTCGGCAAGACCGTCTACGACAAGAATTGTGCGAGCTGTCATGGCACGCAGGGCGAGGGCAAACCGCCGCACTGGCCGCCGCTTGCCAACAACCAATCGATCGAGATGCAGTCGGCGGTCAACCCGATCCGCATGGTGCTCAATGGCGGCTATCCGCCGGGCACCAAGGGCAATCCGATGCCTTACGGCATGCCGCCCTTCGCCGGCCTCCTCTCCGACAACGAGGTCGCCGCCGTCGTCTCCTACATCCGCACCGCCTGGGGCAATCGCGGCACGCCGGTCTCGGCGCGCGAGGCCAACGAGCTGCGCTCGGCACCGCTGAACTGAGGGCCGCCATGTTCAATTCCGATCCGCCGACCAGCCCAGCCGCCGCCGACCAGGCCGTCGAAGAAGTCGTGGCGCAAGGCCCGTCCGGTGCGATCGTGCTCGCCGGCATCGCCACGGCCTGCGTGGTCGCGATGTGGTTCGCCTTCTATCTGTTCGTGTTCCTGCCGCGCGGCTCGCTGCAATGAGCGTCGAGGGAGCCCACAGCAACGGTAGCGCCAGCGCCGAGGTCGCAGCCCGTGTCGAGCGGCGCTGGGCCACTATCGCCGTGATCATCGTCGTGATGATGGCGCTGCTGGCCGCATTCGCCGGTATCCATCGCGCGACCATGCCGCAGCCGCGCGTCGAGACCACCGATCCCTCGCGGCTGCATCTGACCGGTGAATTCGTCGAGAGCAATCTCGGCAGCATGCTGGAAGCCAACGGCAATGTGACCGTGCGCGCGATCGGGCAGCAATATTCCTTCACGCCGGCCTGCATCGTGGTGCCCGCGGATACGCCGATCACATTGCGCGCCACCAGCGCCGACGTCGTACATGGCATCCTGATCCAGGGCACCAACGTCAACACCATGCTGGTGCCGGGCTACATCTCCGAACAGCTCATGCGCTTTACGAAGACCGGCGACTATCTGATGCCCTGCCAGGAGTTTTGCTCCTTCGGCCACGAGGGCATGTGGGGCAAGGTCAAGGTGATCGACAAGACGGACTTCGCGAACCGCGCGAAGGGTGGCGGGAGGCTGAGCTGTGTTGGTCAATAGAAAGCTCATCCTCGCCCATTTCTGGCTGGCCTTCGCCGTGTTCGGCATCGCGCTCACGCTCGGCGCCTGGCAGATGTTCATCCGCAGCCCGATTGGCACCTGGCTGTCCAACCCCGAGCTCTATTACCGTTCGCTGACCGCGCACGGCACGGTGATGGGCTACGTCTTCCCGACCCTGGTCGCGATGGGCTTCGGCTACGCCATCAGCGAGTCCGCGCTGGAGCAGCGTCTTGTCGGCGTGCGTTGGGCCTGGGCCGGATTCTGGCTGATTGTGGTCGGCGCGATCATGGCGATGGTCCCGATCGCGCTGGGCCGCGCGTCGGTGCTCTACACGTTCTACCCGCCGCTGATCGGCAACGTCTTCTACTATCTCGGCGTCGTGCTGGTCGTGGTCGGCTCCTGGATCTGGGTCGCGCTGATGTCGGTCAATCTGCGCGTCTGGCGCAAGGCCCATCCCGGCGCGCCGGTGCCACTGGCGATGTTCGCCAATGTCGCGGGCTCGTATCTGTGGGCCTGGACTGCGGTCGGCGCAGCGCTCGAACTGCTGCTCCAGATCATTCCTGTCGCGGCCGGGCTGAAGGCCACCATCGATGCCGGCCTTGCCCGCGTGTTCTTCTCCTGGACGCTGCACGCCATCGTCTATTTCTGGCTGATGCCGACCTACATCGCCTATTACACCATCGTGCCGCGCGCGATCGGCGGCCGTATCTATTCCGACAGCATGGCGCGGATCTCCTTCATCCTGTTCCTGGTGGTCGCAATGCCGATCGGCATGCACCACACCTTCGCCGATCCGCAGGTCGGCGCCGGCTTCAAGTTCATTCATTCGGCCTTCACCGCGCTGGTCGCGCTGCCTACGCTGCTGACCGTGTTCACGATCTGCGCCTCCGTCGAGATCGCGGCGCGCCTGCGCGGCGGCCGCGGCATGTTCGGCTGGATCGGGGCCCTGCCCTGGGACAACCCGATGATGCTGGCCCTCGCATTTTCCTTCGTCATGCTCGGCTTCGGCGGCGCCGGCGGCCTCATCAACATGAGCTATCAGCTCGACGCGTCGATCCACAACACGCAGTGGATCACCGGCCATTTCCACCTGATCTTCGGCGGCGCCATCGTGATCATGTATTTTGCGATCGCCTACGATCTGTGGCCGCATCTGACCGGACGCGAGCTGATCGATATCCGCCTGATCCGCACCCAGCTCTGGCTGTGGTTCATCGGCATGATCGTCACGACCTTTCCCTGGCACTGGGTCGGCATTCTCGGCATGCCGCGCCGCATGGCCTATTTCGACTTCGGCGATCCCGCCATCGCCCCGCAGGCACTTTCGGTCACCCTCTCGGCCATCGGCGGCTTCATCCTGCTGGCGTCGGGCATCATGTTCATCGTGATCCTGGCCCGCGGCATGCGTGCGCCGCAGGTCGACGCAGGCCCCTATCGCTTCGCGCTGGCGGTGCACCAGCCCACAACGGTCCCGGTCGCCCTCAACACCCACGCACTGTGGGTGGCGCTGATGATCGCCCTCACCCTCACCAATTACGGCTATCCGATCCTGAATCTGGCGCTGAGCGAGGGCACCTCGGTGCCGGCCGTCTATGTGGGAGCGCAGTGATGAGCACCCGCGAGCTCTTCACCCTCACCAATCGTCATTTCAAGACGAGTGTCGGCATCACGGCCGCAATCTTCGTCGTGACGGCGATTGCGGGCTTCATCGTGCTGCCCTTCGCACAGCCCTGGGTTCAGTTCGCAAACGTCTGGGACGCGATCTGTAGCGCCGCCGGTGTGCCGCAACGCGCGGCAAGCGTGACGGCGCCGGAGCAGAGCAAGCGCATGTCGGAGGTCGTGCTCACGTCGAACACGCTGTCGCGCCCGAGCCAGGAGGCGATCGGCCGCGGCGCCACGCTGGCGCAGCGTTGCGCGATCTGCCACGGCCCGACAGGCGTCAGCCGCGCGGACTCGCCCAATCTCGCCGGCCAGTACGCGGCGGTGATCTACAAGGAGCTGCATGATTTCCGCACGGGCGCTCGCACCAATGCCGTGATGTCGCCGTTCGCCGTAAATTTGACGGACCAGGAGATCGCAGATCTCTCGAACTATTACGCTTACCTGCCACGGCTGCCGGCCTATCACCCGACCCCGCAATTGCCCAAGCCAAACATCGTGATCTACGGCGCACCGATGCGCGGCATCGCGCCCTGCGGTGCCTGCCACGGCAGCCTCGACAACAAGACCGGCAGCCCGTGGCTCGAAGGCCAGTCCGAGGCCTACATGAAGGCGCAATTGCAGGCCTTCGCCTCAGGCGAGCGCCGCAACGACATCAGCCAGCAGATGCGCAACATCGCGCGTGCGATGACGCCGCAGGAGATCGAGCAGGCCGCGGCGTACTATGCCTCGCAGCCGCCGGATGTCGTGAAGGCGGTGGATTGAAATTTTGGCACGCCTGCCTCCGCCATCGTCATTGCGAGCGCAGCGAAGCAATCCAGAGTTTCTCCGCGGAGGGATTCTGGATTGCTTCGTCGCAAGGGCTCCTCGCAATGACGGAGGAGAGAGCGTGCCCGTCCGCAACCACTACGACGACGCCAGCTTCCGTCGTCCGTAGATCGCATCCGCCCGCTTCTCGAACGCGATGGAAAATCGCGCGAACGCGGCGTCGAACATCGAGCCCATCAGGAGCGCCAGCATGCGGCTCTTGAACTCGTAGGCAAGGAAGAAGCCGACATCGCAAACGCTCTCGCCTTTGGGCTCGAACGTCCAACGGTTTTCCAGATTGCTGAAGGGACCTTGCAGATATTCGACCAGGATCTTCAAATTGGCGCGGTCGAGCGTCACGCGGCTGGTGAAAGATTCCCGGACCAGCTTGAACGACACCGTCATGTCCGCGACCAGCACCTCGGTGCCGTCGGGTTTCGCCATGCGCTGACGGACCTTCAGCGCGCTGCACAGCGGCACGAATTCCGGGTATCGCTCGACGTCGGCGACCAGATCAAACATCTCGGACGCACTGTGATCGACACGGCGCTTGCTCGAAAAATTGGGCATAGCGATTCAGCGGGCGCTTGCTGCCCGCGCGGCCTTCAGTTTCGCAAAATCCTCGCCGGCATGATGCGACGAACGGGTGAGCGGGCTCGCCGACACCATCAGGAAGCCCTTGGTGTAGGCGACCTTCTCGTAGGACGAAAACTCGTCCGGCGGCACGTAGCGCATCACGGCGTGATGCTTGCGGGTCGGCTGGAGATATTGCCCGATGGTCAGGAAATCGACGTCGGCCGAACGCAGATCGTCCATCACCTGCTGCACCTCGTGGCGCTCTTCCCCGAGGCCGACCATGATGCCGGACTTGGTGAAGATGGTGGGATCGAGCTCCTTGACCCGCTGCAGCAGCCGGATCGAATGGAAATAGCGCGCGCCCGGCCGCACCGTGAGATAGCACGACGGCACGGTCTCGAGATTGTGGTTGAACACGTCGGGCTTCGCCGCGACGACGACCTCCAGCGCGCCCTCCTTGCGCAGGAAGTCGGGCGTCAGGATCTCGATCGTGGTCGAGGGGCATGCAGCGCGGATCGCGCGGATGGTCTGGGCGAAATGCTCGGCGCCACCGTCGGCAAGATCGTCGCGGTCGACGGACGTGATGACGACATGGGCAAGGCCGAGCTTGGCCACGGCCTCGCCGACGTTCTGCGGCTCGGCCGCGTCGAGCGCGTTCGGCATGCCGGTCTTGACGTTGCAGAACGCACAAGCGCGGGTGCAGGTGTCGCCCATGATCATGAAGGTCGCGTGCTTCTTGTCCCAGCACTCGCCGATATTCGGGCAGCCCGCCTCCTCGCACACCGTATGCAGGCCATTGGCGCGCACGATGTTGCGGGTCTCGGCATAGCCGCGGGTGTTGGGCGCGCGTACGCGGATCCAGTCCGGCTTCGGCGGCGAAGCGGAATCGGGCCGATTCACCTTTTCGGGGTGACGTGGGCGCAACGGGTTCGAGATGGTATCGACAATAACGACCATGGGGTGTCCGGTCTGACCAAGTCCTACCTAATCGGTCTGGCCGGGCATCGCAACCCGGCTCGCCCTGCTTCAGGGAACATGGCAGATATGGGCAATATCCTGCTCTGTTCTCTGGCGATTCTCACCTCGAATGGCTCCAGTCTCAAAGACCTCTACTCCCCGGCTCGGCAAAGCCCTGAAGCGTGCCTTTTTCGCGCGCAGCGTCCACGAGGTCGCGCCCGACCTGATCGGTGCAACCATGCTGATCGACGGCGTCGGCGGGATCATCGTCGAGGTCGAGGCCTATCATCATACCGAGCCGGCGGCGCACTCCTATCGAGGGCCAACGCCGCGGAACCAGGTGATGTTCGGCCCGCCCGGCTTTGCCTATGTCTACCGCTCCTACGGCATCCACTGGTGCGTGAACTTCGTCTGCGAGGAAGAAGGCTCGGCCAGCGCCGTGCTGATCCGCGCGCTGGAGCCGACCCACGGCTTGGCTGCGATGCGTCGGCGGCGCCATCTTCAGGATTTGCACGCGTTGTGCTCGGGCCCGGGCAAGCTGACCGAAGCGCTCGGCATCACCATCGCGCACAATGCCCTGCCGCTGGACCGTCCGCCGATCGCGCTGCATGCGCGGACGGAGGATCTGGAGGTCGTGGCCGGAATCCGGATCGGCATCACCAAGGCCGTCGAACTGCCCTGGCGCTATGGCGTCAGGGGCTCGAAATTCCTGAGCAAGCCGTTCCCTCGCTGATGGTCATTCCGGGACGGCTCGAAGAGCCGAACCCGGAATGACCGGCGTTTCACGACGCCTGCTTGAGCCGCTCCAGCGCCTCGAGCAGCTTGGCCTTGCGGGCGAGTGCGGCCTCGCGCTTTTCGCGTTCCTCCTCGACGACCTCCTCGGCCGCGTTGGCGACGAATTTCTCGTTGGCCAGCTTGGACTCCGCGCGCTTGATGTCGGCGTCGGCCTTCCCGATCTCCTTGTCGAGACGCGTGCGCTCGGCGGCGACGTCGATCACGCCCTTCAGCGGCAGTGCAGCCACTTCACCGCGCACCAGGAGCTGGACCGCGCCGTCGGGCGCACGCTCGGCGAAGGCGATATCCGACAGCCGCGCCATGCGCTTGATGACGTCGCTCCAGCGCGGCGCGCGCTCCTTCGTCTCGGACGAGGCGCCTGCGAGCACCAGCGCCGTCAGGGTCGCCGGCGGAATGTTCATCTCGGCGCGCACCGAACGGATCTGCGTGACGAGGTCGATCACCCAGCCGATCTCGGCCTCGGCCGCGGGATCGGTGAAGTCGGCATGGTCGAAGATCGGCAGCACCCAAACCGGCGAGACGAGCGCATCGGTGGGCCCCGTCGTCGCCGCGAGCATCGCAAGCTGCTCCGGCGTCGGTGTAGCCGGCTTCAGCGGCCACGGTGCCAGCGCGAGCAGACCGTCGCGCTTGGCCGTCACCTCCCACAGCTCCTCGGTGATGAAGGGCATGAAGGGGTGCAGCAGTTTCAGGATCTCGTCGCGCGCCCATGCCACCATGGCGCGGCTCTCGGCCTTGGCAGGGCTGTCGGGACCGAGCAGCACGGGTTTTGCGAGCTCGAGATACCAGTCGCAATAGACGTTCCAGACGAAGCGGTAGATGCTGCCTGCCGCGTCGTTGAAGCGATAAGCCTCGATCGCCTCGGTCACCTCGCGCGTGGTGTGCGCGCTCTCATGCGCGATCCAGCGGTTCAGCGTCTCCTTGACCTTCGCAGGCTCGAAGCCCTCAGTCACGGCGCAATGGTTCATCTCCGCAAAGCGCGATGCATTCCAGAGCTTGGTCGCGAAATTGCGGTAGCCTTCGACACGGCTGGTGGCGAGCTTGATGTCGCGTCCCTGCGCGGCCATCGCCGCCAGCGTAAATCGCAGTGCGTCCGCGCCATATTGGTCGATCAAGCTGAGCGGATCGATGACGTTGCCCTTCGACTTCGACATCTTGGCGCCCTTCTCGTCACGGACGAGGGCGTGGATGTAGATCGTCGAGAACGGCACCTCCTTCATGAAGTGAAGGCCCATCATCATCATGCGGGCGACCCAGAAGAAGATGATGTCGAAGCCGGTCACCAGCGCGTTGGTCGGGTAGTAGCGCTGCACTTCCGGCGCGTCCGCGGGCCAGCCGAGGGTCGAGAACGGCCACAGCGCCGAGGAGAACCAGGTGTCGAGCACGTCCTCGTCGCGCGTGATGAAACCCTCACGCTTGTTGCGGTCGAGCGCCATCTCGCGGCCCTGCTCGACCGTGATGACTTCCTGCTCGACGTAATAGCCGAGCGCGTGGCTGACGGCCTCCTCCTCGGTCTCGGCGACGAACACCTTGCCGTCGGGACCGTACCAGGCCGGAATCTGGTGACCCCACCAGAGCTGGCGCGAGATGCACCAGGGCTGGATGTTCTCCATCCATTCGAAGTAGGTTTTTTCCCAGTTCTTCGGCACGAAGGTGGTTTCGCCCGAACGCACTGCGGCCATCGCGGGCTTCGCCAGCGTCTTGGCGTCGACATACCACTGGTCGGTGAGATAGGGCTCGATCACCGTGCCGGAGCGGTCGCCATGCGGCACCATGTGGGTGTGGGGCTCGATCCGCTCGACGAAGCCGAACGATTCCAGCCGCTCGACGATGCGCTTGCGCGCTGCAAAGCGATCGAGCTTGTTGAACTCCTCGGCGAACTGCGAGGCACCTTCCGGCAGGTCGCGCAGATAATCCTCGTTGTCGAGGAGATCGACGCAACCTTCCTTGTCGATCACGCTGATCCGGGCGAGGCCATGGCGATTGCCGACCTCGAAATCGTTGAAGTCGTGCGCCGGCGTTACCTTGACCGCGCCCGAGCCCTTCTCCGGATCGGAATAATCGTCGGCGACGATCCGGATCTTGCGGCCGACCAGCGGCAGGATGACGTTCTTGCCGACCAGCTTCTGATAGCGCTCGTCATCGGGATGCACGGCGACGCCGGTATCGCCGAGCATGGTCTCCGGACGCGTGGTGGCAACGACGATGAAGCTCGAGGGATCCTCAGGGCTGAAAGTCTTGCCCTCGATCGGATAACGCAGGTACCAGAGGCTACCCTTGACCTCGGTCTGCTGCACTTCGAGATCGGAGATCGCGGTAAGCAGCTTGGTGTCCCAGTTCACCAGCCGCTTGTCCTTGTAGATCAGGCCGTCGCGGTGCAGCTCGACGAACACCTTGACCACGGCCTTGGACAGGCCCTCGTCCATGGTGAAGCGTTCGCGCGACCAGTCGCAGGAGGCGCCGAGCCGTTTGAGCTGGTTGATGATGGTATCGCCGCTTTCGGCCTTCCACTGCCAGACCCGCTCCAGAAACTTCTCGCGGCCCATCTCGCGGCGTCCGGGCTGCTGGCGCTCCATCAGCTGCCGCTCCACCACCATCTGGGTGGCGATGCCGGCATGGTCGGTGCCGGGCTGCCACAGCACGTCGCGGCCGCGCATGCGCTCGAAGCGGCACAGGATGTCCTGGAGCGTGTTGTTGAGCGCGTGGCCCATGTGCAGCGAGCCCGTCACGTTCGGCGGCGGGATCACGATGGTAAAGGGCACTGCGTCGCGGCGGTCTGGGCGGCCGGCCTTGAAGGCAAGGCTGTCCTCCCACACGACGGACATGCGGGCTTCGATATCGGCGGGCTGGTAATTTTTCTCGATCATGGCGCTGTTAGAAAGCCGCGCACGGGGTCCAAGTCAACGGACAAGTCAAAGGAAAGCCAGGCGGCAATGGGGCTTTCCGATCCGGTCGGGAGGCCGAATATGGCGCACAAGCAGGGCTTTATGAGGGCTCTGCGGCCCGATCTACCTGCCGCCGCGCGATACCCGCTCGATTTCGGCCTTCACGATGCGTTCGACGAGGCCGGGCAAATTGTCGTCCAGCCAGGATTTCAGCATCGGCCGCAGCATCTCCTTGACCAGATCCTCCAGCGTGCGCGCATTGCTGCTGAGCACCGTGTGGGCCAGGGAATTGAAGGCGGATTCGACCGCCGAGACCGTCGATTGCGCCAGGATCGGCTGTTGGGGTGGCAGTGGCGGCGCATCGAAGTCCACCGGCGCATAGGATGCCGGGGCCGGCGTCGGACGCGGCGGCGGCGATTCGGCGAATTCGAGATCGTCGCGCGGCTCGACCTTGCGGAAGCTCGGCGGCGGCGGAGGTGGCGTCGGCTCCATCGCCAGCGCCATATCGTCGGTCAATTCCAGCACGTCAGGCTCAGGGTCGGGCTCCGGCTCGGGAGCACGGATTTCGGGCGCAGACGTAGCCGTGTCGAGCCCTGCCAAGAGCGCGTCGATATCGTCCTGATTGTTGGATGCATCCGCCTCGGGTGCGGGGGCCGGCGGCGGCGCCGGCTTTGCGGCCGGAGCCGGTGCGGGCTTCTCGGCGGCCGGTTTGGGCGGCGCGACCTTGGATGGCGGAATATCGTTGATCGCCTGCGGCTTCGGTGGCGCGGCGGGGGCGGCAGCTTTCTCGGGCTTGGCTGCATCCGCCGGCGGCGGCTTGGCCTCATCGTCGGCAATGATGCGCCGGATCGAGGCCAGAATCTCCTCCATCGAGGGTTCTGTGACCTTTGCAGGCTGCGTCATCTCCGACTCCACATCATCAACGCCCTCGCATGCGTTGTTTTACACCAAGCACGACAGGATTGGCCGGTTCCGGATGGGTGGCCCGACATTTTCGTCGCGGCAGCCCGACTTGTCCCCAGATGACCGCTCAACGTGCAGCGGTGCGCCCCTGCCCTCGGCACTCATGCTTTACGCACACGGCATCGGATGCGGAGCGAATCGGCCCGCATCTTCTTGGCAAGGCTATGTCAGGGATTTTGCTGATTGCAAGCAAAGCACCGGTCGGCTTCGGCTATTCGCGAGGCCGACCGGATGATTACGGGACTCTAGCGTCCGTCTGGCGTGCGGACGCCGGCCCAGCTGTCGCGAACCTGCTGGTAGTGAACGCTCGGATCGTAGACCGTGGTGTTGAGGCCGAGGACTTGCGGCGCGAGACGGCCGACCGCGTTCAGCACCGAATAGGACGCCACCACGCGGTCATGCTGGGCAGTGACGAGAGCGACGCGCGCATTGACCAGCGCCTGCTGCGCGTTGAGCACGTCGAGCGTGGTGCGCTGGCCGGCCTTGGCTTCCTCGCGCACGCCGTTCAGCGCGATCTCGGAGGCCGTGACCTGCGCCTGCGCAGACTGCACCTGCGCCTTGCCGGCTTCCAACTGGCCCCAGGCCTGCACGACGTTGGCGCGGGTTTGATCGCGGGTGGTTTCGAGATTAAGGCGCTGCTGCGCCAGGTTCTCTTTGGATTGCCGGATCAGCGAATATTCTGCGCCGCCCTGATAGATCGGTATGGAAGCTGTCGCGATGGCGGACGCCGTATTCGTTCGGAAGACATTCAGAGTCTGCTGGTACGACGTGCTGAGACCAGCCTGGACCGTGACCGTCGGCAGCAGCGCGCCCTCGTTGATCTTGACCTGGAGATAGTTGACGTCGATCCCGAACATCGAAGCCGTGACGCTGGGGTTCTCCACCAGGCTGAGACCGACGGCGGAGGCGAGCGTCGCGGGCAGGAATCGATCGACCGGCGAGCCCGGTGCCAGGTTCGTCGGCTCGTTGCCGATGATCCGGCGAAAATTCGCGCGCGTCGTCGTGAGATTCGATTCGGCAGTCAGGGCCTGGGTCTTGCCGGCCGCGAGCTGCGCTTCGGATTGCGCCACGTCCGTGCGCGTCACTTCGCCGACATTGAAGCGATCGCGGGTTTGCTTGAGCGTCTGTTCGAGCACACGCACGTTGCTGCGCTGAACTTCGAGAGTCGCCGAATCGCGCAGGAAGTCCATGTAGGTCGTGGCAGCCTGCAGCAGGACCGTCTGCTCGAGCACACGCAACGCCTCGCGGGATCCCGAGACTTGGCTCTCCGCCGCGCGCGTCCTGTTGGCGGTCTGATTGCCATTGTAGAGCGTCTGGTTGACGGTCAAGCTGGCGCTGTTGGGCTGAAGCAGGCCGGAGATCGACTTGGGGCTGGGGGGTGTGGGGTTCTGCGTCGCCTGGATATCCTGATATTGATATCCAGTGCCGAGGGTCACGTTGACCTTGGGGCGGTAGCCCGACAGCGCCTGCGGCACGTTCTCGTCGGTCGAGCGTGCCTGGGCGCGTTGCGCGTTCAGCTGCGGATTGTTCTGATAGGCGCGCACCAGCGCAGCCTCGATCGTATCCGCCAAGGCAGGCGTCGGCGCGGCAAGCGCCAGCAGCAGGACCGAAACCGCTGCTCCGGTGAAGAGCTTCACCCCATGCATCCAAAAATTCCGTTCATTCTAACGCCCGGCTCGTGCCCGCGAGCTGGGTTACCGTCTGCGAGTGGAGTCGTTGCCCCGCCGCAACATAGGACGCGGTCAAGCGCGACGGAACTACCTGAGGGGTGTTCGCAGTGGAAACTCTTCACGTGCAGCATCCCGGCCACACTTCTGATTCAGAACGGGATTTTAACGGGCCAAAGCCGCTATCGCGCCGTCAGAAGACGAAGGCGGCCGCCCGTTCCAGCCCGGGAAGGACCGGGGCTGCGGCATCGAACAGCGCCCGATGGCCGAATTCGCCGTGGGTATGGGTCACGATCATGGCGCGCGGCGGCCTGGATTCGGCCGAGACCCCCAACAGGCGCCCACCCTCCTTGAGCTGCCCGAGCAGCCCTGCCGGCGTCACCTCGGTGGCGCCGTTGAGGATAATCACATCATATGGGCCAGCAGCGGCATCACCCTCGGTGCAGGCCGCTGCCTTGCAGGTCACGTTGGCGAGCCCAAGGGCGGCGAAGGCGTCATTTGCCTTCTTGGCCAAGGCGGAATCGCATTCCGTCGCGGTAACCTGGCGCGCGAGCTTGGCGATCAGCGCAGCGAGATAGCCCGTGGCGCATCCGACGGCCAGCACGTTGTCACCCTCGCCAATCTCGGCGGCCTGGAGCAGCTTGCCGGTCAGTTGCGGCTTGATCAGGAACCGCTTGGCGCCGCCCTCGCTGACGTCGAGATCGAGGTCGAGATACGCCAATGCCTGCCGGCTGGCCGGCACGAAGGCCTCGCGCGGAACCGTAAGCATGGCGTCGAGAACACGACGGTCGGTGACGTCACTGGTGCGCACCTGGCCATCGACCATTTTTAGGCGCGCCGTCGAGAAAACGGACATTTGCGGACCCTGCAAGGCGGACGATGCCGCGGACGAAAGTTGGCGGCATCTTTGGAACAGGCCCTGCGAAAACGCAACATGGCTTTGGCCCCGCGAACCGGGCCCTTCCGCAACTCGCAACGTCGAGAGGGCGAGACCTATTCGATCGTGACCGCGAGGCGGCCGATCAATGCGGCGACTTCATCCAGCCGTGCCGAATCGTGGGTCTCGACCGCGCGCGCCAGACAGGCGAGGCATTCGTCGTCGCTGAGTTCGGGGATGTCCGCCGGCAGAATGGAGGGAGCCAGCGGGGAACGGTCGACCAGGATGTCTCGCATGGGAATCAGCTCCGTAAAGGACCGGCCTCTGGAAGCTCGATTTCAATTGAGTCGTTTTGGCGTCACCGCGGGGGATGCAGGCTCGCCACGGTACACATCTAGTTGAGGATTTGCCGCAACGAGATCGCACGCCAGATCAGAGTCTGGACGCAAGTCATTGAAATGAAGCGGAATTTGGCTCCCCGGGCTGGATTCGAACCAGCGACCATCCGATTAACAGTCGGATGCTCTACCGCTGAGCTACCGAGGAAAAGGGCGAACCCGTCGTTCGCGCGCGGCTGCGTATAACAAAGCCGCTTGCGCTTGCAAAGGACCAATTCGCTATCTGGCACATTGCGGCGAGGAAGGGCGCGTGGCCCCTCCTCCGCCTGACCTCAGGTCAAGTTACTCGGCGACGAACGAAGTGGTCTTGGTGCCGGAATCGTAGCGCAGCCGCAGCGCGGTGAACTTGCAGAGGTTGACGTTCTTCCAGAGCACGGTCTCGTCGTAGTTCTGCCAGTCGACGCGGATGTTCCAGACACACCCATCGTCGTCATCGTCGAACTCGACATAGGTGCTCGCCTGGTTCTGCAAAACCTTGTCCAGCTCGTTGTCCCATTCGTCCATGCCGTCGTCCGGGGCGTTGAAGCCCAGAAATTTGATGGCATAGCCGGTCTCGTTGACGACGGTGACGTTGCGGGCGTCAGCCGCGAACGACGGCGCGGCGGCCATCGATAGTCCGATCGCAATCAGTGCAGACAGAAAATACTTCATATGAAATTCCCCCGATCGAAACGGGCTTCGGTGCCTGACGTCGATCGGCGCAGGCGCCGCGGCAACCAATGGCGTTGCCTTGAAGGATTCGTCGGAGGCGCAATCGAAAGGTTCAAGACGCGATCGATCCGCGCTCCGGCTCGTTGCACGGCGTGAGACGCGCAACGCGCCAATTCTTACCGATTCGAATTCTCCGCAGCAATGAACCGGCATTCATAGATTTGCGGGGTTTGTTGTCTCCGGCGCGGTCGCCGGCACCGCCGCACCGTTGCTCTTTCCGGCAACCGCGTTGACCAACGTCTTCACAGGATCGTCGCCGGGCGCAAAGCCGCCCTGGCGCAGGATCTCGTCGATCATCGGACGCAGCGCATGCACCTTGAGCAGCTCACCGGCAAGGCCTTCGCCGAAGCCGACATTGCCTCCCCCCGCACTGTTGCCGCCGAACGCACCGCCGGTGTGGAGGATGCGGACGTCCTTCAAGTTCGCGATAGGCTTGACCATCTCGGCCAGCGCCGAGGGCATGATCTCGATCCGCTTCTTGGCGATCTCGAAGTCGATGACGTTGCTGCCGAGCTTGTTCTGCGCCTCGTTCTTCATGGTGATGACGGCAGCTTCGGCCTCACCGATATTCCTGACGCCCACAGCCTTGATCTTGTTGGACTCGGCTTCGGCGGTGGCCAGTGTCTTGACGGCCTCGGCGCGATCGAGGGAGGCCTTCTTCTCGGCCTCGGCCGCGACGATCACCTCGGTCGATTTTCGCTCGGCCTCGGTGCGGGCCGCGAGCACCTGGGTGAGACGGGCACGATCGGCAACTTCGACGGCGCGCGCGGTCACGACTTTTTCTTCCGCGGAGACGGCGACCGCTTCGGCCGTCTTGGCCTCGGTCACGGCTTCCGAAGTCTGCTTGCTCTTGGACGCGATCTGGATCTCGTTCTCCTGGGTGGCGATCTGGATCTCGCGCTGCGCGTCGGTCTTGCGCTTGTTGATCGCCAGATCCGATTCAATCACCGCAGTCTCCTTCACCTGCTTGGCGCCCGCCTCCTTCTCGGCGACCGCCCGGTCGGTATCGATGCGGGCATTCTCCTCGGTCAGGCGCGCAGTTTGCGTCGCAGTTGCGACCTCGGCGCGGGTGCTCGCGGTCTTGTTGGCGATGTCGCGCTCCTGCGACAGCTCGGCCTCCTTCTTGGTCCGCTCGATCGTCAGGGTCTGCTGCCGCGCCTCGAGGTCCTTTTGTGCGATCGCCACTTCGTTGTCGCGCACGATGGCGTTGCGGTCGCGGCGGCGGGTCTCGGTGACCGTCTTCAATTGGGTGAGACCTTCAGCGTCGAAGAAATTCTCCGGATTGAAGAATTTGACGTCGGTCTGGTCGAGTTTTGTCAATGACACCGATTCCAGTTCGAGCCCGTTCGACTTGACGTCGGACTCGACCGTTGCCTGCACGTGCTTGACGAAATCACTGCGCTTTTCCTGCAGCTCCAGGATGGACATGGTCGCCGCCACCGAACGCAGGCCGTCGACGAATTTCGCCTCGACCTGGTTTCGCAGCGCCTCGGCGTCGTTGGTCAGCGCGCCCAGCGTCTGGCTCGCCAGCGCGATGCTCTCGTCGTCGGGGCGAACGCGCACGTAGAATTCGGCGACGATGTCGACGCGCAGCCGGTCCCTGGTGATCAGGGATTCCCGCTCCTTGCGCTCGACTGTCAGCCGCAGTGTCTTCAGATTGACGCTGGCATAGGAGTGGAAGATCGGCAGGATCATGGCGCCGCCGTCGAGCACGACCTTCTTGCCGCCGAGGCCGGTGCGCACGAAGGCCTCGTCGCGGGTGGCGCGCTTGTAGAGGATGGTGAAGACGATCCCGAGGACGACGATCAGCGCGACGCCGATCATGGCCGGGACTGCGATGTCGAACATGATGTTCTCCAATAAATGACTGGCTAGCTGCTTAGAGGTGGCTTGGACGGTTTGAGTTCATCGTCGGCCTTCACCGCTACGAAGCGGGTGCCGGCGCGATCGACCAGCAGGACCGTGGTTCCCTGCGGCAAAGGCGATGACGCAGGTGCGGCAACCGCCCAGACGAAATGCCTGTTGCCGTGAATGTCGGCGACGCTGACGCGGCCGGGCGGGCCCTGGTCGAGCGGCCCGACGACGACCTCGCCGACGCGGCCGACGAGATCGCCGAGGCCGACAGCATAGCTTTCGTCCTTGGGAATGGCCCGCGCGATGGCGCCGCTGGCGGCGCGGACCAGCGGAACCGAGACGACGACCGCCCCGACCGAGGCGACCGTTGCCGGCAAGGGGCCGGCCACCATCCGTGCGACGTCCTGGATCAGGAAGCCGGTGATGGAGAAGGCACCGAGCAGCAACAGCAGGAAGATCAGTAGCGGCACGCCGCCGACATTGATCCAGGAGATGGCGTTGAGGACGCCATTGTCGCTGGGATGACCGAAATCGATGGTGGTGCCGAGCATTTCGCTCAAGGAGGCCCCGACCAGCATCGAGACCACTTCGATCGAGCCGACAATGAGGATCATGGCCGCCGCGATCGCGAACGGCCTGACCTCGGGCGACATGACGTGTTCGAGCAGTGCGCTCATGACACAGGACTCAGGAGCGCGACTTCAACCGCGCCAGCCTCGCTGCAATCTCCTTGTCGCGATGCAACGTGCTGAGCTCGTCGATGTCGCTCGAGAACGGGATGGATGCCGGAACGCCGGTGGCGCGCGCCACCGCCCTGCTCGCACGCAGCGCCTTTGCCGCCGCCGAGGTGCCGCCGGGCTTCCGCGGTGACGTCGAGGCCTGGTGACTTGCGGCCGCCTCGCTCTTTTCCAGGTCGGCCCGGCGCAGTTCGGCATCCTGGAGCGCCGAGAGTACGGCACGCAGAGACGTCACGCACTGCTCGATCTTCTCGTTGTTCTCGTCGATAGCGCGGGAGAGCACCTCGAACTGGGCCTCCAGATCCATCTGCCGTGCGATGCCGGCGCGGGCGAGATCGTCGCGGCTATCCGCGATCGCGCCCTCGATCTTGGCGGCGAGATCGGTCATCTCGCGCTCGATCTCGGTGCGGCGCGCGTTGAGGCGATATTCCTCGGCCCGCGCAGACGCGAGCGCATCGCGCGCCTCGGCCTCGGCGCGCTCGATTTCGCGGATGGCCTGTCCGACCACCACAAGCTTGTTCTTGCCTTCCGCCTGCTCGATCGCGTCGTAGGCAATCCCGGCGATCAGGCGCCCGACCCGCGACAGGAAGTTCTCGGGAGCGGCAGCGATGGTATCCATGGCGTTCTCCTCCTCTGGCAGATTGTTCGGCGTGACGCCGTAGTGAACTTCGAAACCGTCGTCGGTGCGGATCAGGTGCGCGGGCGCGCTCTGCCCCCAGCCCTCGGCATAGCCGGCGTAGTCGAAGGGCACGCTGAAGCGCCCTTGCACGGTCGCAATCGAAATGGTGGTGGGCCCCTTGATCTTGGCGAGCTTGTCGTCGAGCGGCAGGCGGCGGCCCTTGGCGGCGCGATAGTCGGCGCGATCGCGCAGGCCCAGCGTTACCAGCCGCGATGGCAGCGCGGTCTGTTTGCGGATCGGCTCATAGGCATGGGCGTGGAGCAGGACGACGTTGGAGCCCACATTATGGCTCCGCGCGACCTCGTCCAGGATCTCCATCATGCGGTCATAGGCCTGGAACGTCGCCTCCAACGCGGCCTTGGCGGCCGGGTCAGGGGCAAGCCGGTAACGCAGCGCGGACGGCGCGTTTCGGGATGACAGGTTCATGGAAAGCACCAAAGTACCATTTTGGTGCTTTAGGAAGAAGAGGCTTGATCACGTTCCACTGATCCTTAGGGCACTCTGCAATTAGTCGTGGCGGCTCGGGTCTGCGTTCAAGGCGCGTGATCACTTCCTAGATCGCGAGATCAAGACTTCCTGCACGTGTGAGTTGGAATTTGAGGTAATACTGCGAACCCATCGCACGGCACTTAATTGCGAGGCACCGCTCTCTCCACGTCATTGCCAGGAGCTCTTGCGAAGCAATCCAGAACCCCTTCGCGGAGGGATTCTGGATTGCTTCGCTTCGCTCGCAATGACGGAGCAAGCCGCATTCGACGTTCTCATAACGTAGGTCGTAACTTGCAGACACACCTTCGCATCCCCGCGGCATGCTCCGCCCGAGCTTTGCTTCATCTCATCACCCTCTTCCGTCTGAGGGCGCAGGGAAGACCGGGTGCCGGCTGGCACCCACGGTCCACTGTGCGAAGGTTGCGCTACAAGAGGCTGCACAGCGGCATACAGGTGAAGCCCAACACACGGCCTTCCCTGCGCAGTGGTTTTACGGCTTATGCCGAGCTCTCCCCGGGGAGCGATGCACTATTGCCCCCGTCGCCTTGCGGATGGCTGATGCGCCTGCCCGGTCGGGCAGCCCACATCACCACAAGACTTGACGCACAGACCCCGGGCGTCAGGACGACACGGTTTTGCCGTACGCTGGTCGCACCGGTCGTGTGCGCGACGCCTTCGCTCACGGTTTCCCGCCCTGCGAAGCCTTTCGCGCCGATGTGACTAGCGTCCACCGCAGCTCACCCCGCGTTTCGTGACGATCGCGATACGCCCCTCTGACTGGGGTGAGGTGGCGAGATGAATACGCCAAAGCCGAATTTCGGTAAAGTGGAATATTTTCGCGAAGGTGGATTGACCGGCAGCTTGTGTGTTTTGCCCGACAGGCAACGCAAGGGATTGTAGTCTCGTAGCCCGGATGGAGCGAAGCGTAATCCGGGGCTCTGTATCCGCAGAACGAATCACGGATTGCGCTTCGCTCCATCCGGGCTACGGCATCACCTCAGGGCCGCCGGCACACCATGTCGATCTCGATCAGTGCGTCGTAAGCCAACCCCGTTACGCCGACGCAGGTGCGGGCCGGCAGGCGGTCCGGCGGAAAGAACCCGCGATAAGTCTCGTTCATCGCGGTGTAGTCTTCCTTGAAACGCGTGAGATAGATGCGCGTCATCACGACGTGTTCGAGACCGAGATCGACGCCCGCCAGAACCACCTTCAAATTCTCCATCACCGCGCGGGTCTGGGCCACGATGCCGTCAGGTAAGACGCCCGGCGTTTGCGGCGTGTCCGGCATCTGGCCGGTGACGAAGACAAAACCGTCGGTCTCGACCGCGTGGCTGAAGGGCGCGACCGGCTTCGGGCCGCCGCTGATCATATGGAATTTCACTGGGGTATCCTTGTTACGGCGCGTCTTTCAGGGGAAGGTTTGGAACAAGCGCTTGCTGATGATCGCGTGCACGCCCCAATTGCCGTCGACCACCTGAGTGACGCCGAAGTCAACGGCGGCCGACATCAGCGCGATCGCCTCGTCCTCGCTGAGGCCCTTCACGTTCATCAGGAAGCGTCGCATCTTGCGAAACGCATCCTTCATGGCGAGGTCGAGCGAGGACTTTGCGTAGACCTCGCTTTGGCCCTGAGCGCCGAACTCAGCGAGGTAGTTTGGATGGCTGAATCCGGTCAGGACCCAGTCGGTCTCGGTCTCGATCAGGGGATAAGAGAGATCGGCGAAGGGCTGGCCGGCAAGGTCGGCCTTCTTGTGCAGGATCACCTCGAACGTCCCGGTCATAGAGCATTCGATCGCGGTGCCGCTCAATTCGCCGTCGCCTTGCGTGGCGTGGGGATCGCCGACCGATAGCAATGCGCCGGGGACGGAGACCGGAAGATAGACGGCCGCCCCCTTCCCCAAGCGCCAATTGTCGAGATTGCCGCCGAAATAGGACGGCGGCACGGAGTCGATGAAATCGACCTCGCGCGGCGCCACCGCGATCACGCCGAAATGCGGGCGCAAGGGAATGCGGATGCCGTCGAGCACGGCGTGGCGGCGCTTCACCGTGCCGGGCAAGACGGGAACGCCGGGATAGTCGTAAGCGGAATGTACTACGCCAAACGGGTCGGTCTGCGGCTCCCAGCGATAGGAATACAGCGCGCGGGCGTGCGGCGCATCGGTGTCGTCGAAGATTTCGTAGATCGTCACGACCTCGCGCGGCTTCGGCCCTGACAGAAATTCGTCGTAATGATAGCCCCACCAGGCCGCAACCGAGGAGCCGAACACGCGGCCTGAATGGTTCGGATGACGACTCGTGCGCGGTACGATGTCGAGGATCCGCACTTCCAGCACGTCGCCGGGCTGGGCGTCCTTCACCGCCACGGGCCCGGTGCAGATGTGCACGCCAAAGCCTTCGCCGGCGCCGCGCCCGAATATGCTGGCATCCATCGGACCCGCGCCGCGGCGATCCACGTTCTTCCTCGCCTTGGTCCAGCCGAATACGTCTTCGGCGGCGGCATCGCCCGCGATCATCAGCTCAGGATCGTCGGAGGCATGCTGCGTCAGGGTTTCGATGGTGATGGTATCGCCCGAGGCGATCTCGAGCTGCGGCTGTAACGAGCGACTGAAATAGCCCCAATGAACACGATCGGCTTCGATTGGAAGATGATGATGCTTGCGTTCGGCCGTTCTCGGCTCATCGATGTCGGTACGGGCGAGATTGCCGCGCGCCTCGGCACTCGCCTGGTGCACGCGAAGCTGCGCCAGCGCATCCTGCGGCCAGCCGCGCTGACCGGTTATCCCCTGCTGCGTCGTCGCCCGCTCCGCCTCCTGCTGGCGAAACTCGCGCGGCGGCAGTCCGAAGCGATGGCGGAAGGCGCGGCTGAAATGCGCGGAATCGCCAAAGCCATAGGCGTAGGCGATCTCCGAGATCGAACGATGCGCCTCGGACGGATTAGACAGATCGGCCCAGGCCCGCTGGAGCCGCCGTTCGCGAACGTAGTGGGTAAAGTTGTCGCCGACCGTCTCGAACAGCTTTTGCAGATAGCGCTCCGAAATCCCTTCGGCCTGCGCGACGCGCGCCGGCACCAGTTCGGGATCGTCGAGGCGGCGTTCGATGGTCTGGCAGATCCGGTGCAGGAGCGCCGACTGCGTCGCGCTCGATCCGGCGTCGGACGTCGAAGCCGCCAATTGATGGGCGAGTGTCAGCAGGAGATCCACGAGCGACTGCGCGACCGCATTCCATTCGGAATCGCTCAGCGTGTCGAGCGTGCGCGCGGTCGCGTCCATCAAGCGCGCGAAGACGTCGGAAAAGCCGCTGGGCGGAACCACCCTGGGTTCGCCGAGCCGCGGCCTGCCCGAGCGCCGTCCATGCAGCGCCTCCGACGTCACCGACAGGACGACGGCGCGCATGTCGCGCTGGAATACGATGCTCCAGTCCCCGCTCCGCGGCAGCAGCACGAGATGGCCGACCGGAACGATGCGATGGCCGGCGGCGCTCTTGAGCACCATGCCGTCTTCGACCGGCATCAGCGCAATCGGCAGGTCTTCGCTTGGTTGCGAGAGCGGACCGATGGTCTGGGCGCCGGCTGCCATGCGCGTCAGCGCGACGCCGGCGGCGTGGCGATGCGACGCCGTTGCATGCCCGTCGAGGAAGGAATGGCCGACCGCCGGCTGCAGCCCGACCACAGCCAGCACGTCCCGCCAGGCTTCGGGGCGGTCGCCTTGCGCATAGGACTCGCTGGTGAAGGGACGGAAGCTCATCGGATCGACCCAGATTGCAGTGGATCGAAGCAACCTCTGTGCCAGACGTACGCGGTCATCCGTCGCAGCGACGGGCCGCAGATGAGGTTCGCTGGTCACGTGCTCATCCTGGAAACGAACTGTTCTTCAGAGTGTTAGAGCGGGATATCAACGTCGAGCACGATGCGTAGCCTGGATGGAGCGAAGCGTAATCCGGGGCCTTTTGAGTCCGCCGTGACATACCCGGATTGCGCTGCGCTCCATCCGGGCTACGGCCCATCAATCGCACCGGAAGATGTTCTTGCGGATCGTGCCGTGGACGCCCCAATTGGCGTCGACCACCTGGGTGACGCCGAAATCGGCGCCAACCGACAGCAGCGAGATCGCCTCGTCCTCGCTGAGGCCGTGCACGGTCATCAGGAACCTCCTGAGCTTGCGGAACGCGTCGCGCATCGCGCGGTCGAGACTCGAGTGGTTGGCAATCTCGGTTTGTGCGTCGACACCGAGCGCGGCGAGATAGTTCGGATAGGTGAAGCCGTAGAACGACCAGGCCTGATCGGTCTCCAGCATCGGATGGTCGAGACCTTCGAGGCTGGTGCCGGCGAGATCGGCCTTCTTGTGCAGGACGAACTCGAAATCGCCGGTCAGCGAGGTCTCGATCGCGGTGCCGCCGAGCTCGCTGTCGCCTTGCGCGGCATGGGGATCGCCGACCGAGAAATAGGCGCCGGGGACCGCGACGGGATAGAACATCCGCGCACCCTTGCCGATGCGCCAGTCGTCGATGTTGCCGCCGGTATAGCTCGGCGGGATCGAGCTGACGAAATCGGCCTCCGACGGAGCGAGCCCCATGGTGCCGAAATGCAGGCGTGCCGGCACCTTGACGCTTGCGAGGATGTTCTCGCGCTTCTTGATGGTGGCGTGATCGACGCGTACGCCAGGATAATCGATGGTCGGATGCACGATGCCGTCCGGATCGATCTGGGGCGTCCAGACGTAGTTGTAGACCGCCTTGGCGCAGGGCTCGCCGGAGGTGTCGAGCTCGAAGATGGTGACGACCTCCCGCGGCTTCGGCTCCTCGATCAGATCGTGATAGTGAAACCCCCAATTCGCGGCGACGTTGGAGCCGAAGCAGCGCCCGGCATGACAGGCGCTGCAGCTCGGCCGCGGCCTGATATCGAGGATGCGCACTTCGAGGATATCGCCAGGCTCGGCGCCTTCGATCGCGACCGGACCGGTGAGGAGATGCACGCCGACCCCCTCGCCGGCGCCACGAATGAAGGGGCCTTCGACAGGACCGGAGCCGCGCCGCGCGACGGCCTTGTGCTCGCGCGTCCACTGGAACACGCTCTCGGCGCCGGGATCGCCTTGGATCATGCGCTCGTAATCGTCGTTGGCGTGGTGGGTCAGCGTCTCGATGGTGGCGCGATCGCCCGAGCGCAGCGTCAGGGCCGGCGCGACCTTCTTGGAGAAATATCCCCAGTGGACCGTTTTCGGCGAAACCGGCAGCGTGACATGCTTCATGAGGTGGCCTCTTCTGGAAACGCGGTCTTGAACGTTGTGGATTCGGCTCTCATCGCACCGCCTCCGGAGTCTTGTCGGCTTCCATCACGCTGAGAAAACGCGCGGTCAGCGGATTGCGGGGATTGGAAAGCACCTCGTGCGCCGGCCCCTCCTCGATGATCGTGCCGCCGCTCAGGAAGGCGACGCGGTCGGCGACCTCGTCGGCGAAGCGGATCTGGTGCGTCGAGATGATCATGGTGAGGCCGTCATCGATGGCGAGCCGCCGGATCACCTCCAGCACCTCGCTGACGAGCTCGGGATCGAGCGCCGAGGTTGGCTCGTCCAGCAGCAGTACGCTCGGGTTCGGCGCCAGCGCGCGGGCGATCGCGACGCGCTGCTGCTGGCCGCCGGAGAGATGCCGCGGCAGCGCGTCGGCGCGGTGCGACAGCCCGACCCGGTCGAGCAGCTCGGCGGCGCGGCGATCGGCATCGATGCGGGTCATGCCGTGCACCCAGCGCAAGGGACCGGCGATGTTCTCCTTCGCCGAGAGATGGGCGAACAGGTTGAATTGCTGGAACACCATGCCGACGCCCACGCTTGCCCGCTCATTGGCGATCGCGCGCGGCGGCAGCAGCTTGCCGTCGTCGTCAAAACCGAGGCGGCGGCCGCCGACGCGCACCGTGCCTGCGTCCCAGCTTTCGAGATGATTGATGCAGCGAAGCAGCGTGCTCTTGCCGGAGCCGCTGGGCCCGAGCAGCGCGACGACCTCGCCGACGCGCACGGTGAGATCGAGGCCGCCGAGCACCTTTTGCGCGCCGTATGCTTTGGTGAGGTCCCTGGTCTCGACCGCGATGTTGTTGCGCGAAATCGTCGCCGCACGCCGGGTCCGCTCCTCGCGGGTCAGCGCCCGCGGCGGCGTGTCGACAGCCTGCGCAGCCACGGGTTCGGGCTCATGCGCGGTGACCGCGGCAAGTTCGAGCTTGGTGGCGAGGTCGACGCGACGCCACGGCAGGTAATCGGCGAGCCTGCGCTGGCGACCCTTGGTGCGATCGAGATCAAGCAGCCATTCGACGAAAAGCTGGATGATGCTGATGGCAAAGGTCAGCACCAGATACAGTAAGCCCGAGGCGAAGAAGATCGAGAAAAAGTCGAAGGTCGAAGACGCAAGCTGGGTCGAGCGCAAGGTCAGCTCCTGGACCGCGACCACGGAGGCGAGCGAGGAATTCTTCAGTGCACTCACGGCCTCGTTGCCGAAGGCCGGGATCATGGTCCGGATTGCCTGCGGGGCGATCACCCGCCACATCAGGATCCGCGGCGTCATGCCGAGCGCCTGGCCGGCCGTCACCTGCCCGCGATCGACGCCGAGCACGCCGGCGCGCAGCATCTCGGCGATGAACGGCGCCTCGTTGCAGGCCAGCGCGAGGCCGGCGGCCAGCACCGCCGGCAGCTTGATGCCGATATGCGGCAGCGCGTCGTAGGCGAACACCATCTGCAGGATCAGCGGCGTGCCGCGGAAGATCACGGTGTAGGCCCTAGCGATCGCCGCCAGCAGCCAGAAGCGGGAGAGCTGCATGCCGGCGAGGATCAATCCAAGGATCAATCCGCCGCCGAGCCCGAGGGCAGTCACCTCGAGGGTGAGCTCGATGCCCTCGAGCAGATACGGCATGCTCAGGTAATGGAGGAACAGCGACATCAGTCGGCCGTCAGAATGTCAGGCTCCTTGAAGTTGTTCACGTCAAGCCCATGCTTCTTCAGAAGCTCCATATGGGTGCCGGCCTTCTGCACCTCGATCAGCGCTGCGAGCACGGCGTCGCGGAATTTCGGCTTGTCCTTGGGGACGGCGATGCCGACGGAATACGGGATCGTCACCGCGGTCGCCTTCTCCAGCTTGTCCGGATAGGCCTTGACCGCGCTGTCGACGGTGTTGACGTCGTTGACATAGGTGTCGGCACGACCGGCAAGGATCGCCTGGATGCAGTTGGCGTTGTTGTCGTAGAGCTGGACGGTCGGCTCCGGCTTGCCGGCCTTCTTGCACTCGGGCATCAGGGCCTGGATCAGGGGCACCTCGACATAGCCGGTGTTTTCGGCGGCAGCCGCGCCGCACATCGACATGTTGATGCCGTTGATGCCCTTCGGGTTGCCCTTGGCGACCAGCACGCCGTCGAACACTTTGGAATAGGTGATGAAGTCGGCGGCCTTGGCGCGCTCCTTGGTGGCGTAGATGTCGGAAATCACGATGTCGGCTTGTCCCGCGGCGAGCGTGGTCAGGAGTGCCGCGAACGTCACCGGCTTGTAGGTCAGCTTGAAGCCGAGGCATTCGCCGATGGCTTCGCCGAGATCGATGTCGAATCCGATATATTTGCTGGGGTCCTTCGGATCGATGGTCTCATAACCCGGCGTGTGCGGGTTGATGGCGTTGACGAGGGTCTTGCCCTTCCAGTCCGGATATTTGTCCTGAAGCGCGGCGCAGGCCGCAGGCGCAGCAGCCTGCACGCTCAGGGGCGCGGCTGCCAGCGCGCCGAAAGTGACCGCAGCGCCGAGCGCAGCCTTGCGCCAAGACAGCGATGCACGCGCGTTCCCCCGCGCCTGGGGCAATACCGGTCTCTCCATCTCCAGCTCCTTCGAATTGTCATGGCAATGGCCATGTTCCAGATCTCGGAAGCGAGCCTAGGAGGAGAGCGGATCGGAAAGCTTGTCCGCGGGCGTACAAAAAATTGGATGGAGGGAGCCCGCCATTTGGGCAGGAGGCTGCACAAAAACTGTTCTCGCGTCAGGGATGCTCGCGGCACCCAATTCCGAATTCGGGAGAACCAAATGATCCTGCTCTACACGCCGATCTGCCCGATCAGAGACTCATTCGGTGAAGTCATTTGACAGAAATATGACAATCGAAGGACGCATCTGCGCCCGACATCCGAAGCACATCACTGCCTTCCACAGCCTCTCCGCAGCATACCCACAGGCCTATCCACAGGCCGACTATGCCGGATTCGCGAGCCCGCGCGAGCCACTTGCTGCGCACAAACCCACAGGCCCGGCATGCAGCCGCCGGCCTGATCGAACACGGCGCGGCAAGCCTCGCTCAAGCTTGACCTGTTACGGCGCAGGCACGCTGTGATGGCGCGAACGTTGGGGATTTCGCCGGCGCAGAGCCGGTAGACGTCGGGGGTACAGGCCCGGCGCTGCTCGGGCGTTCCCTGCTGCGCGTGGGCGGCGGAGGCAAACAGCGTCAGGAACAGCCCGACCGTCGAGGCGCGACGCGCCCGGCTTTTCACCCCCGCAAACCGCAAGAACCTCGCCTTCATGACCAGTCTCCCATCTGCCTTCCGCCGGCCTGTCTTGGCCGACCTGTTTTGGCCGGTGTGCAAAGGGGTAGGGAAAATTAACAGCGGAAGATGTGACCTCCTTCACACTGCGGGCACCCGGCAGGAACCTAATATCCCCAAGGGGATTTTCATGACTCGCTAACCAATCGGGACCCGATTGGCTGATCGTTAAAATGCGAACGATCGGCTCAATCGGGAAACAAGCCGGCTTTGCGACATTGCGCCATCCGCGGTCCGGAGGGTGTGATGAGCGAAGCCGAATTCAACTTGCTGCTGGATGCCGTCCAGGACGCCATGGTCCATGAAGATCTGGCGTTCGTGCCGGGGGAGGATTTCGTGCCGCGCTCGTGGACCTATTATGCAAAGCCCAAGGCTGCCAACGACAATGAGGGCGCCTGGCCCCTGCTGCCTTTCCCGGACGGCTGGTACGCGGCCTGCTGAAGCCAATTTTACCGTGAGCCGATGCGCCCGCGCCCTGCGGGCGTTTTGCTATGGACCCTACGCCGCGAAATCCGGCGCGACCGCGATCACGTCTTGACGCGGTCCTCGCCCTCCAGCGGCGCCCGGTCGGGTGCGGCCGAGGGAAAGATGCTGTCGTAGATCGCGCGGGCCTCGCGAATGAGGCGAGCCCGCTCCAGCTCGGATTTCGGGACAAATCGGACGATTTCGCTCACGTGCTCTCCAGCGCTCAATCGTTGGGATGCATCACTTCGCAGATGCGAAGACTATGCCAGCGGGCTGAATGGCGGGTTTCCACCGGGCCCGGGCAAACCCGGTGTGCGGGGCCAGCACGCATCGTCACGCGGGCCCGATGGCAGCCGCGACACGATCGAATATTGCTGAGATATCAGGAGCTTGTGATGGAGGCCACGTCGGGACTCGAACCCGAGTAAACGGTTTTGCAGACCGGCGCGTAACCACTCCGCCACGTGGCCCCAACGAGGGCGGAGCAATATAGGGGATCACGGGTTTAGGCAACCCCGGCCGGGCAGCTACGCCTTCCCGCCGCCGAGATATTGGCCGAGAATCTCATCGGTCGGGCCGGTCGCCACGATCCGCCCCTCCTCCAGCAGGATCGCGCGGTTGCAGGTGCTCTTGATCAGCTCGATGTCATGCGAGGCGAGCACCAGAATGCCGGCGCGCACGACGATCTCGTCGAGCCGCTGCCGCGCCTTTTTGCGGAACTGCTGGTCGCCGACGCCGATCCATTCGTCGAGCAGCACGATCTCGCCCTCGACGGCGGTTGCGACCGCAAAGATCAGGCGCAGCATCATGCCGCTGGAATAGGTGCGCAGCGGCAGGTCGAGCCGGTCGCCGAGCTCGGTGAATGCGGCGATCTCCGCGCGCTTGGCGTCGATCTCGGAGCGCCGTGCGCCGATCACGAGGCCACGCCGCATGATGTTCTCGTAGCCGGTCGCCTCCTCGTCGAATCCGGCCGAGAGATCGAACAGCGGCAGGCAGCGGCCCAGCACATCCACGCTGCCGGATGTCGGATGGTAGATGCCGGCGAGCACCCGCAGCAGCGTGGTCTTGCCGGCGCCATTGGCGCCGATGATGGCGACGCGGTCGCCGGCACGGATGTCGAGGCTGACGTCATTCAACGCGGAGACGATGTGCGGGGTCGCCGTGGTCCGCCGCAGTGTCATCGCGTTGACGAACCGGCTGCGCAGCGAGCGGTCTCGGAACGACAGCACCGGAAACCTCACCGAGACGTTGCGAAGCGCGATATGAGCTGCGGGTGTCATATCTCGCGCCTCACAGCCAATACGCCACGCGATGGCGGTATTTCGCGTAGCTCCCGAGGCCGATGACGGCCACGACGGCCGCATAGATGATCCCGAGCAGCCATTGCTCCGTATCGGTCGGCTGCGAGAGCAGCGGCCTGCGCACCAGATCGAGCAGCGTCGCGAACGGATTGGCGCGGATCAGCCAATAAAACGCGGTGCCGCGCACGCTGTCCTCGGTCCAGATGATCGGCGTCAGGAAGAAGACGAATTGCAGGCCGCTGACGATCGCCGAGCCGATGTCACGAAACCGCGCGCAGAGCATGCCGAGCGCGACCGAGCCGCCCAGCAGCACGACGAGCAGGATCGCGAAGCCCGGCACCGCGAGCAGCATGCTTCCATGCAGCGGCCACGGCATCACGAGATAGAGCAGGACCACGATCACCAGATGATGCGCGAAGATGAGGACGTTGCGCGCGATCATCTGGAGCACATGCACGATCAGCGGCGCCGGCACCGCCTTGATCAAATGGCCTGAGGCCACGAAGATGTTGGAACCTTCCTGGAGCGTGGTCGCGATCAGCGTCCAGACGATCAGGCCGACGGCAAAGGGCGGCAGGAAGCTCGCGATGTCCTGCCTGAACAGTGCCGCATAGACCGTGCCGACGCTGGCAATGGTCGCAGCGAGCGTCAGCGTGATCCAGAGCGGGCCGATCACGGTACGCCGATAGCGCAGCGAAATGTCCATCAGGGCGAGCGTGCCCCAACGATCGAACCGCGCCGCCTGGGCAAGGATCTCCTTGGCTGCAAGCTGAATGCGACGGCCCCTTCCGCTTCCGGCGTTTCGATGGCGCGACAGGATAGCAGATCGCGGCCTGTTGGCCGATGGTCTCTATCGGCCCGCCTCTCGCGGGACAATCGGCCGTACGGATGATCCGGACCGAAGTCAGGCTCGCTTGCCTCGCCGGACACCGCGCCGGCGGTCCTTCACCGGCGGCTTCGGAGCCAGTTCCGGCATCTCGACCTGGACCTCGCGGTAGCGGGTTAACATCCGTTCAAAACTGGCATTGAGCGTCTCGGCGATGTCCGGGCGCTTCTCCAGAACGGAGAGGATCGTCGCCGCGGCCTCGATGGTCGACAGTCCGTCCTTCCGAGGCTCCTTGCGCAGGCGCCCGTAGCGCGATGGGGCGGCCGGGTTGAGGATGACGCGCTGGCATTTCAGCATCCAGGGGTTGCGCCACCACAGGGCCTTGGCCTGGCTCCAGGTGCCGTCGAGCAGCACCACGCCTTCGAGCTTGCCGAGGCGCGCGCGCTGGTTGTCCGCGACCTCACCTTTGCGGTTGAGCGCCAGGATTTCGCCCTCGGCCTCGAGATCGGCGGCGTGCGCCGAGCCGAGATAGAGCACGGCCCAGTGCGAGGCGTTCTCGATCGGTTGCCCCAGCGCCTTGGACAGGCTCGGCCAGGACAAGCCGACCCGCAGCGTGGCACCGGCGAAGTGCTTCGCAAGCAGCCGGGCGGTGCCGAGCGCCCTGTCCTGCTCCTGCGGATGCTGCAGGATCAGGAGCGAGAGCCGGTTCTTGATGGGCGTGACGCTGTCGCAGATGCACAGCGGCATCGGCTTCTGGCAGTGCGGGCATTCGGGGATCGGATCGGCCGGCACGGCGGCGGTGGGGTTCGACATGGTCGCCGCTATACGCTTTGCAGGGCGGTTCAACAACCCGCCTATTCCGCGGGCGCAGCCAGCGGGTGCGGCTCGCGGCGCCGGCGCAGGCGGTCGATCAGCAGGTAGATCACGGGCGTGGTGTAGAGCGTCAGGATCTGCGAGACGAAAAGCCCGCCGATAATGGTGATGCCGAGCGGGCGGCGCAGCTCCGTGCCGGGTCCGGTCGCCACCACCAGCGGAATGCCGGCGAACAATGCCGCCATGGTCGTCATTAGGATCGGCCGGAAACGCGCCTGGCAGGCCTCGAAGATCGCCTCCGCCGACGATAGGCCGCGCTGGCGCTCGGCATCGAGCGCAAAATCCACCATCATGATGCCGTTCTTCTTGACGATGCCGATCAACAGGATGATGCCGACGAAGGCGATCACCGTCAGTGGTGTGTTGGTGAGCTGCAAGGCCAGCAGCGCGCCGAGGCCCGCCGAGGGCAGCGTCGAAATGATCGTGAGCGGATGGGCGAGGCTCTCATAGAGCACGCCGAGCACGATATACATCGCCACCAGCGCGCCGAGGATGAGGAGCGGCTGGCGGCCGCTGGTCTTGGCGAAATCGCCGGCATTGCCGTCAAAACTGCCGCGAATGCCCTCCGGCATGTGCAGCTCCTCGACCGCGCGCTGGATGTTCTGCGTTGCGGCCTGGATCTGCACATCCGGCAACAGATTGAACGACACCGTGGTCGATGGGAACGATTGCGAATGAAAGACCGCGAGCGCCGCAAGGCCGCGCGTCGCGCGCACCACGGCCGACAGCGGCACCTGCGCGTCGCCCGCGCCGGCAACATAGATGCGATCGAGGTTGGACGGGTCGACCTGGAATTTCGGATCGATCTCCAGCACGGTCATGTACTGGTTGCGCTGGGTGTAGATGATCCCGATCTGCCGCTGTGAGAAGGCGTTGTTGAGCGCATTGTCGATATCCTGGACGCGGACGCCGAGCGCCGAGGCCTTCTGGCGGTCGATCGACAAGGTCAGTTGAAGCCCGCCGGGATCGCGGTCGCTGGAGATGTCGGTGATGCCCTCGACGCTTTCCATGCGCTTTGCCACGATCGGCGCCCACTTCTGCAACAGGCCAAGGTCGGTGCTGGTCAGCGTGTACTGGTAGTCGGAATCGCTCTGCCGCCCGCCGGCGCGCACGTCCTGGGCAGCGAACATGAACAGGCGGATGCCGGGGACCGGGTACAGCGCCCGCCTGAGACGGTCGATCACCACCTGCGTCGAGACGTGGTCGCGCTCCTCCGGCGGCTTCAGGCTGATGAACATGGTGCCGCGATTGGAGGTCGCACCGCCCGGCCCGCCGCCGCTGCCGACCGTCGAGCCGATGCCGGCCACGGCCGGATCCTGCATCACGATGTCGGCGAGCCGCTGCTGCAGGCTCAGCATCGACTGGAACGAGATGTCGGCCGAGGCGCGCGTCGCCCCGATGACGAAGCCGGAATCGTCGGTCGGGAAATAGCCCTTGGGGATCTTGATGTAGAGCGTCACCGTCAACCCAATGGTGGCGAAGAACACCAGCAGGGTCAGCAGCGGATATTCCAGCACGGTGCGCAAGGTGCGGGTGTAGAAAGCGACGATGCGCGACAGCGAGCCTTCGATGATCCGGTCGAACAGGGTCGCCGTGCCGGACGTGGTCTGCCGGATGTAATGGGCGCAGATCATCGGCGTCACCGTGAGCGACACCAGGGTCGAGACCAGGATCGCGAAGGTCAGCGTCAGCGAGAACTCGCGCAGCAGCCGGCCGACGATGCCGTCCATGAAGATCAGCGGCGTGAAGGCCGCGATCAGCGACAGGCTGATCGACACCACGGTGAAGCCGATCTGCCGGGCCCCGTCCAATGCCGCCTGGAGCGGCCGCATGCCGTGCTCGAGATTGCGGTACATGTTCTCGATCATGACGATGGCGTCGTCGACCACGAAGCCGACGGAGATCGCCAGCGCCATCAGCGACAGATTGTCGATCGAGAAGCCCGCGACCCACATGCCGGCGCAGGTCCCCGCCAGCGCCAGCGGCACGGAGATTCCGGCCGCGATCGTCGGCGTCAGTCGCCGCAGGAATACGAACACGACGACCATCACGAGGATGGCGGTCGCGAGCAAGGTCCACTGCATGTCGAGCACGCTGGCGCGGATCGTGCTGGTGCGATCGACCAAAGTGGAGATGTCGACGCCAGCGGGGATCCATTGCTTCAGCGCCGGGATCAGCGCCTTGACCCGGTCGACGGTGTCGATGACGTTGGCGTCGCCCTGCTTGGTGATCTGGATCAGCACCGCCGGCTGCTTGTTGAACCAGGCGATGGAGCGCGCGTTACGGACGCCGTCCTCGATGTCGGCGACGTCGGCCAGCCGGACGAAATTGCCGTTCGAGCTCTTGATGACGATATCGCGGAACTCCTTCGCCGTCCGCATCTGCTTGTTGAGCGATAGGGTTTCGCTCTGGCGCTCGCCGTTGAAGATGCCGACCGGACCGAGCGGGTTGGCGTTGATGATCGCGGTCCGCACGTCGTCGGTGGCGATGCCGGCGTTGGACAGCGCAACGGGGTTGAGCTGCACCCGCACCGCCGGCTGATCGGCACCGGAAACCGTGACGTCGCCGACGCCCGGCACCTGCGAGATGCGCTGCGCCAGAACCGTATCGGCGACGTCGTAGATCGCGCTCGCCGACAGCGTCTTCGAGGTCAGCGCCAGAACGAACACGGGAGCGCCGGCAGTGTTCGCCTTGCGAAAGCGCGGCAGCGTCGGCAAATCGCTCGGCAGATCGACCAGCGACGCGTTGATCGCCGCCTGCACGTCGCGCGCGGCCTTGTCGATGTTGCGGCCGATGTCGAACTGGAGCTGGATGTTGGTCGTGCCGAGCGACGAGGTCGAGGTGATCTGGTTGATGCCCGCGATCTCGCCGAGCCTACGCTCCAATGGCGAGGCCACGGTCGCGGCCATCACGGACGGGTCGGCGCCGGGACGGCTGGCGGAAACGAAGATGGCGGGGAAATCGACGTTCGGGACCGAGGCGACGGGGAGAAACTCGTAGGCCACGATACCCAGCAGGAACAACCCGATCGACAGCAGCGTGGTCGCGACCGGGCGGCGGATGAAGGGCTCCGAGATCGATGCCATCACTGCATCCCCTCGGTCGCGCCCGCCACGGGCGGCCCGCCGGATTCCGCCGGCGGCAGCGCCTGCTCGAGGCGGCGGTTGATGCGGTCGAGCGCGAGGTAGATCACCGGGGTGGTGTAGAGCGTGAGCAATTGGCTGAGCAGCAGGCCGCCGATGATGGAGATGCCGAGTGGGAAGCGCAGCTCGGCGCCGGTGCCGCTCTCGATCGCCAGCGGCAGCGCGCCGAACAGCGCGGCCAGCGTCGTCATCATGATCGGGCGGAAGCGCAGGAGACACGCCTGTACGATCGCCTCGTTCGGCGACATCCCCTGCCGGCGCTCCGCCTCGAGCGCGAAGTCGATCATCATGATCGCGTTCTTCTTGACGATGCCCATCAATAGGATGATGCCGATCAGACCGATCACCGAGAGGTCCTGCCCGCACAGCATCAGCGCGAGGATCGCGCCGACGCCGGCCGAAGGCAGCGTCGAGAGGATCGTGATCGGATGGATGTAGCTCTCGTAGAGCACGCCGAGCACGATATAGATCGTGATCACCGCCGCCAGCAGCAGCCAGGGCTGGCCGGCGAGAGCCTTGGAAAATTCGGCGGCGTCGCCGGCATAGACGCCGACGATGCTGTTGGGCATCTCGATCCGGGTCTCGATGGTCTTCACGGCCTCGACGGCGTCGCCAAGCGCCGCGCCCGGCGCGAGGTTGAAGCTGAGCGAGATCGACGGGAATTGCGCCTGGTGCGAAATCGCGAGCGGCGCGGTGGTGCGGGTCAGCGTCGCCACGGCGGAGAGCGGCACCTGTGCGTTAGGCGCGCCGGCGGTCGCGCTCGCCGCGCCCGGCAGATAGAGCTTCGACAGGATCGAGGGATCGCGCTGGTACATCGGCAGCGCTTCCAGCACCACGCGGTACTGGTTGGCCTGGCCGTAGATGGTCGAGATCTGGCGCTGCGCGAAAGCGTCGTTGAGAGTGTCGGTGATGCCCTGGAGGCTGACGCCGAGTTGGCCGGCCCGGGTGCGGTCGACCGTGAGCTGCGCCCGCAGACCGCCTTCCTGCGCCTCCGAGGAGACGTCGCGGAAGAGCGGATCGTGCCGCATCTCCGCGACCAGCTTGCGCGCCCATTCCGACACCAGGACGGCGTCGGTGCCGGTCAGCGTGTACTGGTATTGCGAGCGGCTCGACTGGGTCGAGATCTGCACGTCCTGCACCGGCTGGAAATAGACGGTCATGCCGGGGATGCCCGACACCCTCTCCTTCAGCCGGGTGATAACCACGCTCACATCGTCGCGCCGCTCGCCGCGAGGTTTCAGCGTCATGACGAGACGGCCGACATTGGTGGTCGGGTTGACCGACCCTGCCCCGATCACCGAGACCACGCCGGTCACATCGGGGTCGGCCTTGATGGCGTCGGCCGCCGCGGCCTGCCGCTTCTGCATCTCCGCGAACGACACGTCCGGACCGGCTTCCGTCACCGCCGTGATCGAGGCGGTATCCTGCAGCGGCAGGAAGCCCTTTGGCGCGACGACGTAGAGCGCCAGGGTCGCAATCAGCGTGGCGAAGGTCACGACCAGGGTCGCCCGCTGGCGCTCTAGCACCCAGAGCAGCGTGCGGTGATAGAACTCGACGGTGCGGTCGATGAAGCGGCTGACGGCGGCAAGCCCCGGCACTGACAGCTCTTCATGGGCATGCTTCAGCAGACGCGAGCACATCATCGGCGTCAGCGTCAGCGAGACCACGGCCGAGGTCACGACCGCGATCGTCAGCGTCAGCGCGAATTCGCGGAACATGCGGCCCACAAGGCCCGACATGAACAACAACGGGATGAACACCGCGATCAGCGACACCGTCAGCGAGATCACGGTGAAGCCGATCTCGCTGGCGCCCTTCAGCGAAGCCTCCATCGCGCTGTCGCCGTTTTCCATGTGGCGGACAATGTTCTCGATCATCACGATGGCGTCGTCGACGACAAAGCCGGTGCCGATGGTGAGCGCCATCAGCGACAGATTGTCGAGGCTGAAGCCGGCGAAATACATGATGCCGAAGCTTGTGATCAGCGACAGCGGCAGCGCCACGCCGGCAATCAGCGTGGCGCGCAGCGAACGCAGGAACAGCAGCACCACCAGCGTCACCAGCACGACGCTCAGGATCAGCGTGAACTGCACGTCGCGGACCGAGGCACGGATGGTGACGGTGCGGTCGGAGACGATGGTGAGGTTCACGCCGGCCGGAATAGCGCGCTGGACCTTGGGGATCTCCGCGCGGATCTGGCTGACGACGTCGATGACATTGGCGCCGGGCTGACGCTGGATGTCGATGATGACGGCGGGCGAGCCCTGGTACCAGCCGCCGGTGCGATCGTTCTCGAGGCCGTCGACGATCTGGGCGACGTCGCCAATCGTGACCGGCGAGCCGTTGCGGTAGGCGATGATGACAGGCTTGTAGGCGTCGGCGGCGGCGATCTGGTCGTTGGCGGCGATGATGTAGGATTGCTGCGCGCCGTCGAGCGAGCCCTTCGGCCCCGAGACGTTGGCATTGGCAATCGCGGTTCTTAGGTCCTCCATGGCGATGCCATAGGCAGCTAACCGCGCCAGATCCGCCTGGATGCGGACAGCCGGCTTCAACCCGCCCAGCACCGAGACGCGTCCGACGCCGGAAATCTGGCTCAGCCGCTGCGCCAGAAGCGTGTCGGCGATGTCGCTCATCGCGCGCAACGAGATCGTGTCGGAGCGCAGCGCCAACGTCATCACCGGCGCATCGGCCGGGTTCACCTTGGCGTAGGTCGGCGGATAAGGCAGCGTCTTGGGCAGCACGCCGGCCGCGGCATTGATCGCGGCCTGGACGTCCTGGGTCGCACCGTCGATGTCGCGGTTGAGATCGAACTGGAGCGAGATCTGGCTGACGCCGAACGAACTCGTCGAGTTCATCGCCGACAGTGACGGGATCTGGCCGAGTTGCCGCTCCAGCGGCGCAGTGATCAGCGAGGCGATCACGTCGGGGCTCGCGCCGGGCAATTGCGTCGTCACCTGCACGGTCGGGAAATCGACCTGCGGCAGCGCAGACACCGGCAGCGCGAAATAGCCGAGCAGCCCGCCGATCAGAAGCGCGATGCCGAGCAACGAGGTCGCTATCGGCCGTCGGATGAAGGGTTCGGAGACGCCCATGAGATTCGCCTGCCGCTCAGGCGGCTGTTGTCGGGATCATGGCTGCTTGGCTCCACTTCCCGATGCTCCAGGACTTGACGGAGGTCCTGGTGCCGGTCCGGTCTGGCCCTTCTGGTCGCCTTCGCTGCTCTTCCGCTTGGCGCGGAACTCGCCGTCCTTGCCCTGCCCGTCTTTCTGGCCGTCTTTTGCGCCATCCTTCTTCTGACCATCCGGCCCGCGCGAGCGCTTGCGCGGCGCGAGATCGGCCGACGGCGTCTGGTCGTCGCGGCCGATGACCACCTTGGAGCCGTCTGACAGATTGGCAAAGCCCGTCGTGACGACCTTGTCGGTCGCCGACAGGCCGCTGGCTATGACGGCGTCATGCTCGTTCTGCTGCGTCACCGTCACCGGCTTGGCCGCAACCACATTGTCCTCGCCGATGACATAGCTGAAGGTGCCGATCGGGCCGCGCTGCACGGCCGAGGTCGGGACCACCAGCGCCTGCGTCAAGGTCTCGACCTTGAGACGGACATTGACGAACTGGCCCGGCCAAAGCTGGTAATTGGCGTTGGGGAATTCGGCCTTGAGCCTGAGCGTTCCGGTGGTCTGGTCGACCTGGTTGTCGATGCCGGTGAGCTTGCCGGTGTCGATCACGGTGAGGCCGTCATTGCCGAACACGTCGACCGCGAGCGTGCCTTTCGACGCGGCGGCGTTGACCCGCATGATCTGCTGCTGCGGCAGACTGAACCACACCGCGATCGGCTGCAATTGCGTGATCACCACGAGACCGGTGGTGTCGGAGGCGTGGATGATGTTGCCCTGATCGACCTGGCGCAGGCCGGCGCGGCCCGAGATCGGCGCCACGATCTTGGTGTAGCTCAGCGTCGCCGCCGCATTGTCGATCGCGGCCTGGTCCGCCTTCACCAGGGCCTCGGTCTGCGCGACCAGCGCGCGCTGGGTGTCGGCCTGCTGCTTGGATCCGGCATTGGACGCCGCGAGCTGCTCGTAGCGCGTGAGGTCGATACGCTGGTTGGCGAGCTGGGCCTGGTCCTGCGCCTTCTTGGCGACGGCTTGATCGTACGTCGCCTGGTAGAGCGCCGGGTCGATCTCGCCGACCACGTCACCCTTCTTGACGTCCTGCCCCTCGGTGAAGTTGACCGCGATCAGCTTGCCGTCGACCTGCGAACGGACGGTCACGGTGTTGAGCGCGCGGATCGCGCCGACGCCGTCGAGATAGACCGGAACGTCCTGAACGCGCGGCGTCGCCGCCAGCACCGGGACCGGAAGATCGGGCCGCTGATTGCGGCCGTTGGCCTGCTGCGGCTGCTGGTGCCAGGTGGTCCAGCCGTAGTAGCCGAGCCCGCCGAGGATCGCCAGCGTGATCAGGGTCATGACGAAACCGCGCCCGCGCGACTTCTTCGCCGCTCCCTCCTTCGCGCCCTGCTTCGCATCCGGCTTAAAGAGCATTGACCGGTTTCTCCATCCTCGGCTCCCAGCCGCCGCCGAGCGCCTGATACAGGCTGACGATAGCAAGAAGGCGGGCAAGTTGCGCCTGTGACAGCGCGTCTTCCGCCTGGAACAGGGTCAGTTGGGTGTTGAGCACGGTGACGATGTCGGCGGTGCCGGCGCGCAATTGCTGCTCGGAGAGATCGAACGCGCGGCGCGAGGCGGTCAGGACGTCTCGCTGCAATTGCAGCTTGATCGTGGTCTGCTTGATCGAGAACAGCGCGTTGTCGACGTCGGTGAACGATTGGATGATGGTCTTGCGGTAGGTCTGTAGCAATTCGTCCTGACGCGCCTTGGCAAATTCGAAATTGCCGAGGATCTTGCCGCCGTCGAAGATCGGCTGCGTCGCGCTGCCGACCAGCTGGAAGAATGCCGCATGCGGCTGGAACAGCGAAACCAGGGCCGAGCTCTGATAGCCGCCATTGCCGGTCAGCTGGATGGTCGGAAAGAATTGCGCGCGGGCATTGCCGACGTTCGCGGTCGCGGAGGCGAGCTGGGCCTCCTGCCGGCGAATGTCGGGCCGCTGCGTCAGGAGCTCCGACGGCAGCCCGGGCGTCACGCGGGGAATCGCGATCCGGTTCAGCGAGCCGCCGAGCACGCGCACGCTCTCCGGCGGCCGCGACACCAGGACTGCAAGCGCATTGACGTTCTGATCGAGCGTCTGGCGCAGCGGCGGCACCAGTGCCTTCTGGTTTGCGAGCACGCTCTCCTGCTGCGCGACGTCGAGATCGGTGCCGGTGCCAGCCTTGCGCCGTTCCCTGACGGCGTCGAGGATGCGTTGCGCGCTCGCGATGTTGCGCTGTGAGGTCCTGATGCGATCCTGTGAGGCCAGCACCTGGAAATACGCGTTGGCGACGCCTGCAAGCGTCGTCAGCGTAACGACGTCGCGATCGAAGCGGTTGGCATTTGCCGTCTCTTCCGCCGTTTGCAAGGCGTCCCGATTCTGACCCCAGAAATCAAGCTGGTAGCTCGCGCTCAGCGAAGCCTGGTAGTTGACGACCTCGCGGCCGCCATTGGTGAGCCCCGAGGCGGAGGAGCCGGAGGTGCGTGAATAGGCCTCCTGCCCGGTACCAGACAAGCTCGGCAGCAGCGCCGCACCCGCCTGCCGCGCCTGGGCGTCGGCTTGGACGATGCGCGAGACGGCGGCGGCAATGTCGAGGTTGACGGTGTGCGCCTCTTCCATCAGCTGTGTGAGCTCCGCGGAGCGGAAGCTGCGCCACCAATCCAGCGACGGCGGCGCATCCGCCCTGCCCGCATATTTGTACTGGGTGGGAACGTCCAGCGCCGGATCAGGAAGATCTTGCGTCAAAACGCAAGCGCCCGAGCCGGCGGCGAGGCCAGCGACCGCAAGCCAGCGCGCCGCTCGTCGCGTCCGGGTCGTGGCGCCTGGAGACCGCCGCACGGCGATCGCAGGAACATCCTGTGTCACACACACCCCCCGCCGGGCAGATCGAGCCGCCACCGCGCAGCCGGAGTAACCGATTCGCGGCGCGGCCGTCGGAAGGCTTTGGACAACTCGTTCACGGCGGTGATGCTTTCTGCGGAACCTGACGCCCATCCTAGCCGGGTGCGCAACTGCGGGACAGTCCCGCAGTTGCGAGATACCCGCCAAAGCAGGACGATCTTAGATCTGCGAAAATACAAAATGATGCTGTCCTGCAGGCACTTTTTGAATTTCAGGGCCATTCCAGAGTGCGTTCAAGCTTACCAAGATTTCATGTGATATTGCCGCCACACCAACGCCAGTCCACTTCAATCCGCCTGCGCCGCTCGCGATGCGGCTTCAGTCCGGTCTTGAAACCGGGGCGGGCCACTCTCGCGAGGTCGTCCATCGTCGAAACGAATAGGCGTTCTCTTCGAAGGCGACGCCTCTCGTCCAATGGGACGCCGCCCATCCAATGGAAGGTGTGCTGGCGACGATCCTTATCTTCCATGTTTTGGTAGAGGCCGGCCACATCCTCCTACCGATATGCCGCGGCATAGCACAGCAGCAGCATCGGCAATCTCACCTCCTAAAATTCACTGCTTACGGGCATTTTCGCCGGTTTCGCCGCAGCGCAAAAGCCTTCCCCTTTGACCGCCCAAGCACTAGGTTCTGGCCAACCTGATCAACCCCTTTGCCAGTGATTTCCCCTGACATGACCATCAACAACGACGTTGTCGAAGCCATCGGCAACACCCCGCTGATCAAGCTCAAGCGCGCGTCCGAACTCACCGGCTGCACTATCCTGGGCAAGGCCGAGTTCATGAATCCCGGCCAGTCGGTGAAGGATCGCGCCGGCAAATGGATGATCCTGGAGGCCGAGAAGCGCGGCGAGCTCAAGCCCGGCGGTCTCGTCGTGGAATCGACCGCCGGCAATACCGGCATCGGCCTTGCGGTCGTGGCCAGCGCGCGCGGCTACCGCACGCTGATCGTGATTCCGGAGACGCAGAGCCAGGAGAAGAAGGATTTTCTGAAGCTGTGCGGCGCCGAGCTGCTGGAATCACCGGCACTGCCCTATTCCAATCCGAACAACTACCAGCATGTCGGCCGTCGTCTTGCCGACGAGCTGCGCAAGACGGAGCCGAACGGCGTGCTGTTCGCCGACCAGTGGAACAACCTCGACAATGCGAAGGCGCATTACGAGTCCACAGGTCCCGAGATCTGGGAGCAGACCGGCGGCAAGATCGACGGTTTCGTCTGCTCTGTCGGCAGCGGCGGCACGCTGGCCGGCACCAGCCGCTTCCTGAAAGAGAAGAACAAGGACGTCAGGATCGCCTGCGCCGACCCGCACGGCGCCGGCATGTATGAATACTTCAGAACGGGCGATGCCAAGGCGACGCCGGGCGGCTCGATCACCGAGGGCATCGGCCTCAACCGGGCGACCGCAATCGTCGAGAGCGCGAAGGTCGATGACGCCTATCTCATTCCCGATGCCGAAGCGGTCACGGTGATCTACGAACTACTCCAGCACGAAGGCCTGTGCCTGGGCGGCTCGACCGGCATCAACGTTGCCGGCGCGATGCGTCTCGCAAAACAGCTCGGGCCCGGCAAGACGATCGTCACCGTGCTCTGCGATTCCGGCAGCCGTTACCAGTCGAAGCTGTTCAACGCCGACTTCATGCGCGCCAAGAGCCTTCCGGTGCCGGAATGGCTGGAGAAGCGCAGCAACATCAAGCTGCCGTTCGTCTAGAACATTCCGGAAGCCGGCCGTCTAGCTCCAGTTCGAGCGAGACGATCCCTGCGACACCCGTGCGAGACGCTCGTTCGATAGCGAAGGCTTGATCGCGCGCGTGCGCGGCGGGAGGGGAGCGCCGTAGGAGCCATCGCTGTCGCCACTCGGCCAGAACATGAGCGCGAGCATCAGCGCGAGGTTGACGAGCGCGCCGACTGCCGTTGCCTGGTGCTCCTGCCCGATCGCCCAAGCCGGAAAACGGCCCGCGACGACATGGTCGACGATCATGAGCGCGAACCAGGCAGGCACCACGCAGACCGGGTCCCAGCCGATGTCGCGGATACGCATCGATTGCAGCGTGAAGGTCGCTACTCCGAAGAAGACGATGGCGGCGATCATCGCCCAGCTGCCGGTGAGGTCTTCAGGCCGGATCGCGCCGGGCGAGGTGTTGTTCAGCACGGCCATTGCGATTGCAAAGCAGATCGCCGTCATCACGATCGCAAGCGCGACCGTGGCGAGGAAGAAATGCAATCGCCCGAGCCGGGCGTTCAAGCCGAAGACGAAACCGAGCATTGGCGCACCCATTTTGGCGCCATATGCCCAGAAATAGCTTTCGGAGCCATGAACCGGCACGGTCGCGCGGCGCCGCATGGTTTCCGGACGACTAACCCGAGACCTTCGCAATTTGGGGCGTTCGCCCGGCAGGCAGAGTCAGGCGCCCTCGCCGCCTTCCGAGGCCGCAGCACAATAGTCGCGCCAGAACTGGCGATAACCCGCCTCGACCCCGGCCGTGTAGATTTCGACATTGCCGGCGGGGGACGCTGCGATCCGAGCGGGCAACTCGCTGCGCAACTTCGCCAGATGCGCCGGCTGCGCCGCATATTTACAGGCGATCGCGGCATAGCCCTCGTCATCCTCGGCGACCCAGTCGTCGAGGCCGACCGCAGCCACGATCGAAGCGCCGGCACGCGATGAGGCGCCGTTGCCGAGCTTGGCGACGACCGGAACGCCCGCATAGAGCGATTCCCAGGTGCTGACGCCGCCGTTTTGCGGGAACGTGTCGAGCGATATGTCGACGTTCGCAAACGCCAGCAGATGCTCGTGGCGCGGCGACGAGCCCAGGCAGGTGACATTCTCCTCGGCAACGCCCTGCGCCACGAACCGCGCGACCAGATTGTCGCGCAGCATGGGATCGTCAAGCAGGGTATGCTTGATGATGATCTTCGAACCGGTCACCTCACGCATCACTTTCGACCACACGCGGATGGCCTCGTCCGAGATCTTGTAGATGCGGTTGAACACGCCGAAGGTCACATGACCGTTGCGGAGCATGGGCGGCTCCGATGCAGGCACATCCAAAATAGGATCGATCGTGATCAGGCACGGCAGGTCGTAGACCTTCTCAGCCAGCAGATGGCGCGCCGATTGCGGAATGAAGATCGGATCCGCGAGCACATGGTCCATGGTCTGAAGGCCCGTGCCCGTGGCGTGACCAAACCCTGAGACCTGGATCGGGGCCGGCTTACGAGCGAAGACATGGAGCCTGTTGCCCGTCGTGTGCCCGGACACGTCGATCAGGATATCGACCTTGTCGGCCTGAATGCGATCGGCCAGCTCGTCGTCCGACATTTGCCAGGCGTCGACCCAGACGTCCGCCGAGGACCTGAATGCGGCGGTCATCTCATCTCTTACCGGCGCGCACGAATAGCAGATGATCTCGAATTTGGCGTGATCGTGACGACTGAGCACCGGCAACAGGGTGAACGCCGCCGAGTGGTACCAAAACTCGGCAGCAACATAGCCAACCACGATCCGCCTGTCGGGATCGAGCTGCCGGGGGGCAAGAGTCCTACGCGGCAACTTCGAGCCGATCGCATCCCACCACTGCTTTCGTGCGGCCTGCTGAACCGCGAAATCGGCGTCGGAGAGATAGTCGAGAAAAAAGATCTTCCGCCCGATCAAGGATGCATCCGGCACAATGGCCAGCGCCGCATCGAGAAGCTCGATCGCCGATGCGATCTCTCCCTGGTTTGCAAAACAAGCGCTCAGCAGCGCCATCGCGATCGCGGAGCGTGGATATGCCTCCAGCAACGTGGTGCACGCCAGAATCGCTTGCGCCGTATTTCCCATGGCGAGCGCGACTTGTGCCTTCCCCTGCAAGGCCACCTCGAGTTTGGGCGCAAGCGTAAGGGCCGCGTCAAAATCCGCCGCCGCCTGTTCCAGCCGCGACGTCTCAAGATTGAGCCGTCCACGGTTCGCCAGGATCTTCGCCGAACCCGGCCTGAGCGCGAGCGCCGCCTCCAGTGCGCCTTTGGCCTCGTCGAAGTTCTTGAGCTCGAGATTGACCAAACCTTTGCCGACGAGCGCCTCCACGTTTCGCGGCTGAAACAACAGTGCGCGCTCGAAGCTCTGTTTGGCGCGATCAAGCTGGCGCAGCGCAAGCTCTGCCAAGCCGCGATTGCAGAGCGCATCGGCATGATCGGGCTTCAGCCCGATCGCGCGATCGTACATTTCGATAGCCTGCTCGACGCGCTCCAGGTGCAAAAAGGTATTGCCGAGGTTGGCCAAGGCCATCGGGAAGCTCGGCTTCAACGCGATGGCCTTCTCCAGGGACGTACGCGCGTCCTCATATTCCCCAAGTGCGAAATGCGTGGCTCCCAAATCGGAAAATGCCTGTGCCGAGCGTGGGTCGACCGTTACGGCATATTTGAGTGCCTGTTTCGCTACCTCGAACTGTCGGCTCGCGAATGCGCCCAAGCCAAGCAGGTGCAAGGCGCTGAAATGCTCCGGAAGTTCATTCAGGATCTGGCGGCAGAGCGCCTCGGTCTCCGCATACCGGCCCTGGCCATAGGCCGTATTCGCGCTCGAAATGATCGCGTCCGCCTGCTTCTTCAATTTCTTCTGCAACCGCGCGTTCTGGAACGCGCGGGCGCCGGCGCCGCTGCTCTGCAAGGATTCTCTCCGGAGGATGCCCGGGACGATTCTAGCTGATTCGCGGCCAGAGCCGCCGGTTTAGGCGGCCCGGCGATCTCCGGAAGAAGCCGGTGCCCAACGCAGGCCTCGCCTACGCAATGTCGGCGTCATTCGAGGCGGCGGCACAATAGTCGCGCCAGAACTTTCGATAACCCGCCTCGAGCTCACGCGTGTAGGTCTCGACATTGCCGGCGGGCGAAGCCGCGATCCGGGCCGGCAATTCCGCGCGCAATTTCGCCAGATGTTCCGGCTGTGACGCAAACCTGCGGGCGATCTCGACATAGCCATCGTCATCCTCGGCCACCCAGTCGCCGAGACCGACGGCAGTCACGATAGAGGCGCCGGCACGCGAAGAGGCCCCGATGCCGAGCTTGGCCACGACGGGAACGCCCTTGTAGAGAGATTCCCAGGTGCTGATGCCGCCATTTTGCGGGAACGTGTCGAAGGAAATATCGACCTGGGCGAAAGCCGCCAGATGCTCGTCGCGCGAGGTGGTGCCGAGGCAGGTGATGCTCTCTTCGACAACGCCCTGCGCCAGGAAACGCGCGATCAGGCTATCGCGTAGCAGGGGATCATCGAGCAGACCATGCTTGAGGATGATCTTCGATCCCGGCAGCTCCTGCATGATGCGCGACCACACCCGGATCGCATCATCCGATATCTTGTAGATGCGGTTGAACACGCCGAAAGTGACGTAGCCGTTGCGGAGCATCGGCAGCTCTGAAGGCTGCAGATCGGAGACTGGTTCAATCGTGATCAGGCAGGGCAGATCGTGGATTTTCTCGGCAAACAAATGCCGAACCGACGGCGGAATGAAAATGGGATCCGCGAGCACGTAGTCCATAAGCGGCATGCCTGTGCCCGTCGCGTGTCCGAAGCCAGTGGCCTGGATCGGGGCCGGCTTACGCGCGAAACACTGCAGTCTGTTGCCGGTCGTGTGGCCCGAAACGTCGATCAGGATGTCGACATTGTCCGCCTGGATACGATCGGCGAGCTCGTCATCCGAAAGCCCCCACGCATCGACCCAGACGTCCGCCAATGATTTGAACATGGCGGTGTACTCGTCCGCGCCCGGCCAAGAGTAGTAGCAGATGATTTCAAATTTGGTGTGATCATGATGGCGCAGCACCGGCAGCAAAGTGAGCCCCGCGGAGTGCTGTCGGAATTCGGCAGCGACGTAGCCGACCACGATCCGCTTTTCCGGATCCAGCGGCCGCTTCGGCAGCTCCCTTCGCGGCTGCTTGGAGCCGATCTGGTCCCACCAGGATTTTCGCACCGCCTGCTGGACCACGAAATCGGCCTCGGCGCGATAGTCCTCCAGGAAGATCTTTCCTCTGATCGCATCCCCATAATCCGGCCGGAGCGCCAGCGCGCGATCGAGATATTCGATCGCGGCGTCCATGTCCCCCTGGTTCGAATACGAGAAGCCCATCAGCGCCAGCCCCATCTCGGAGCGCGGATTTTGCTCGATCAGGGCCGCTGCGGCCGCCATCGCTTGCGCGGTCTTTCCCATGACGAGGCAGGTCTGGGCCTTGCCGCGCAGCGCCAGCTCGAGCTTGGGCGAGATCGCAAGCGCCGCCTCGAAATCCGCAAGCGCTGGCTCCAGGCGCTGCAACTCGTAACTGAGCCGCCCGCGTTGGGCCACGATCCTCGGCGAGCCGGGCTTGATCGCGAGCGCCATGGCAAACTTGGCGGCCGCCTCGTCGTGGTGCCGCAGCTCCATGCTGACCATGCCGCTGCCGACGATAGCCTCGGCGTGACGGGGCTGAAACAGCAGGGCGCGGTCGAAGCTTTCCTTGGCGCGCATGATCTGTCCAAGCACAATTTCGACCATGCCGCGATTGCAGAATGCATCGGCATAATCCGGCTTGATCTTGATGGCGCGCTCATGCAACTCGAGCGCCTGTTCGTACCGCCCCAGATGCATCAGCGTGTTGCCGAGGTTGGTCAGCGCGACCGCAAAATTCGGCTTTAGCGCGATGGCCCTCTCCTGGCACCGCCGCGCCTCCTCGTAATGGCCGAGGTCGAAATGCACGGTGGCGAGGTTGTTGTGAGCATCATGCAAGCGCGGATCGAGTGCAATCACGCGCTCGAGCAGCTGTTGCGCCTCCGACAGGCGGCGGCCGTCATGCGCGCACATGCCGAGCAGGTGCATAGCATCGACATGATCGGGCAGCGCCTTCAGGATATCCCGGCAGAGTGCTTCGGTCTCGGCATATCGGCCCTGGCCATAGGCGGTGGCCGCGGCGGAGAGGACGGCGTCCGCCTGCTTCATCAATTTCTTCTGCAATCGCGCGTTCTGGAATGCGCGCGCGCCGCCGCCGCTGCTCTGCAAGGTGTCTCTCCGGAGGATGGCCCGGAGCGAGTCTAGCTGATTCGCGAGCCCGACCTGCCGGTCAGCTGGCGCGGTGACACCCCGGGATGTCCCGGGGCTCAGCGGCCCGGCGCTGCGGGTCCCCTACGCAACCCCGCTGCCTTCGGCAGCCGCGGCGCAATAGTCGCGCCAGAACTGGCGATAACCCGCCTCGACCCTGGCCGTGTAAATTTCGACATTGCCGGCGGGGGACGCTACGATCCGAGCGGGCAACTCCGCGCGCAACTTCGCCAGATGCGCAGGCTGCGCCGCATATTTGCAGGCGATCGCGGCATAGCCCTCGTCATCCTCGGCGACCCAGTCGTCGAGACCGACCGCAGCCACGATCGAACCGCCGGCACGCGATGAGGCGCCGTTGCCGAGCTTGGCCACGACCGGAACGCCCGCATAGAGCGATTCCCAGGTGCTGACGCCGCCGTTTTGCGGGAACGTGTCGAGCGATATGTCGACGTTCGCAAACGCCAGCAGATGCTCGTGGCGCGGCGACGAGCCCAGGCAGGTGACATTCTCCTCGGCAACGCCCTGTGCCACGAACCGCGCGATCAAATTGTCGCGCAGCATGGGATCGTCAAGCAGGGTATGCTTGATGATGATCTTCGAACCGGTCACCTCGCGCATCACTTTCGACCACACGCGGATGGCCTCGTCCGAGATCTTGTAGATGCGGTTGAACACGCCGAAGGTCACATGACCGTTGCGGAGCATGGGTGGCTCCGATGCAGGTAGATCCAAAATGGGATCGATCGTGATCAGGCACGGCAGGTCGTAGACCTTCTCAGCCAGCAGATGGCGCGCCGATTGCGGAATGAAGATCGGATCCGCGAGCACATGGTCCATGGTCTGAAGGCCCGTGCCCGTGGCGTGACCAAACCCTGAGACCTGGATCGGGGCCGGCTTGCGAGCGAAGACATGGAGCCTGTTGCCCGTCGTGTGCCCGGACACGTCGATCAGGATATCGACCTTGTCGGCCTGAATGCGATCGGCCAGCTCGTCGTCCGAAAGCTGCCAGGCATCGACCCAGCCGTCCGCCATCGACTTGAATTCGTCCGTTATCTGATCTTGTAACGGCGAACACGAATAGCAGACGATCTCGAACCTGGCGTGATCATGGTGGCGCAGCACCGGCAACAGAGCGAACGCTGCCGAGTGGTTCCTGAACTCGGAAGCGACATATCCGATCAATATCCGCTTGTCCGGATCGAGCGTGCGGGGCGACAACGCCCTTCGCGGCAATCTGGCGCCGACCGCTTCCCACCATTGTTTTCGCGCGGCCTGCTGGACCGCGAAACCGGCGTCGGGGAGATAGTCCAGAAAGAATATCTTGCGCCCGATCAAGTCCGCATAATCAGGCGCGATTGCCAGCCCCGCATCGAGATGTTCGAGCGCCCTCGCGATGTCTCCCTGGCTCGCATAGCACGAAGCCAGGAGCGCAATCCCGATGTCGGACCGCGGATTTTCCTCCAGCAGGGTCTCGACCGCCGCAATCGCCTCGGCCGTGTTGCCTTTGAGAATGTTGACTTGCGCCTTTCCCTGCAAGGCCACTTCGAGCCTTGGCGAAAGCGCCAGCGCCGCATCGAAGTCCGCGAGCGCATGCTCCAGCCGTGACAGATCGAGATTGAGCCGTCCGCGCTGCGCCAGAATCTTCGGTGAATCCGGCTTGATCGCGAGCCCTGCCGCGATGGCGGCGGCCGCCTCTTCGTAGTGCCGGAGCTCGATGCATACCATGCCCTTGCCGGCGATCGCTTCCGCGTGACGCGGCTGAAACGCGAGGGCGCGATCGAAACTCTCCTTGGCGCGCTGGAACTGGCCTTCGATCAGCTCAGCCATGCCACGATTGCAAAATGCATCGGCATAGTCCGGCTTCAGTCGAATGGCGCGTTCGTGCAACTCGATCGCCTGCTCGGCGAGGCCTATGTGCAGTAGCGTATTGCCGAGATTGGTCAAGGCGATCGGAGAATTCGGCTTCAGCGCAATGGCCTTCTCCTGGCATGCGCGAGCGTCCTGAAACTTCTGGAGGGTGAAATACACTGCCCCGAGATTACCGTAGGCATCGGGCGACCGCGGGTCGAGCACGGTCGCGCGCTCGAGCAATTGTTGCGCCTCCTCGAGCCGCCCTCCATCATACGCGCGCAGGCCGAGCAGGTGCGCGGCGTCGAAATGATCCGGAACCTCCGTCAGAATCCGGCGGCAGAGTGTCTCGACCTCCGCGTATCGGCCCTGCCCAAGTGCCTGAACCGCGGCGGACATGACCGCGTCCGCCTGCTTCTTCAATTTCTTTTGCAATCGCGCGTTCTGGAATGCGCGCTCGCCGGCGCTGCTCTGCAAAGTCTCTCTCCGGATATGGCCCGAAAAGAGGCTGGCCGATTCGCATGGTGCCAAGCTGGCGGGTCCGTTAGACCAGCGACGCCAGCGGATTGCAGGTTGCTCAGCGCAGTATCTGGCTCAGGAACAGTTTTGTGCGGGCGTGCTGCGGGGCCGCGAAAAACTCGTTGGGCGTGTTGGCTTCGATGATCTGGCCCGCGTCCATGAACACCACGCGATTGGCGACCTCGCGGGCAAAGCCCATCTCGTGGGTGACCACCAGCATGGTCATGCCCTCGTCGGCGAGGTCGACCATGGTGTCCAACACCTCCTTGACCATTTCGGGGTCGAGCGCCGAGGTCGGCTCGTCGAACAACATCACCTTCGGGTTCATCGTCAGCGCGCGGGCGATCGCGACGCGCTGCTGCTGACCGCCGGACATCTGTCCCGGAAACTTGTTGGCCTGGTGCGGAATCTTGACCCGCTCCAGAAACTTCATCGCCGCCGCCTCGGCGTCCTTCTTGGGAATGTTGCGCACCCAGATCGGTGCCAGCGTGCAATTGTCCAGCACGGACAGGTGCGGAAACAGGTTGAAGCTCTGGAATACCATGCCGACTTCGCGCCGCACCGCGTCGACGTGCTTCAGGTTCGGCCCGAGTTCGATGCCGTCAACGACGATCTCGCCTTCCTGAAACTCCTCGAGCGCGTTGATACAGCGGATCAGCGTCGACTTGCCCGAGCCGGAGGGGCCGCAGATCACGATGCGCTCGCCCTTCTCGACCGCAAGGTCAATGTCGCGCAGCACGTGGAACTCGCCGTACCATTTGTTCAGGCCGGATATCTTGACGATGGGGTCGGACATGGTGGCCTCGATCAGTTGCGGCGGTGAGCGTTGAGGCGGTGCTCGACGAAGAGCGAGTAGCGTGACATTCCAAAGCAGAAGATGAAGTAGATGATCCCGGCGAAGGCGAACCCGGTGAACGCGGTCGATGGCGACGACCATTTCGGATCCGAGAACGACGCCCGCAGCGAGCCCAGCAGATCGAACAGCGCCACGATCGAGACCAGCGAAGTGTCCTTGAACAGCGAGATAAAGCTGTTGACGAGGTTCGGAATGACGTGGCGCAGTGCCTGCGGCAGCACGATCAGCGAGGTCGTCTTCCACCAGGACAGCCCCAATGCCGCGGCCGCCTCGCCCTGCCCGCGCGGGATCGCGGCCAGCCCGCCGCGGACGTTCTCGGCCTGATAGGCGCCCGTAAACAGCGAAATTCCAATCAGCGCGCGCACAAGACCATCAACCGTGAAATTGCCCGGCAGGAACAGTGGCAGCATGTAGGTCGCGAAGAACAGGACGGTGATCAGCGGCACGCCGCGCCAGAACTCGATGAAGGCGATCGAGAAGATCCGGATCAGCGGAATGGTCGAGCGGCGGCCAAGCGCCAGCGCAATGCCGATCGGCAGCGAGGTGACTATGCCGGTGACGGAGACCACCAGCGTCACCAAAAGTCCGCCCCACAGGTTCGTCTGCACGATCGGCAGTCCGCCATGATCGAGCCCCATCAGCTTGATCACGATTGCGATGGCGACGAAGGTGACGATGCTGGACGTCAGGGCCCGCCCGCCGGTGCGGAGGCCGCCGCCAAGAACGAAGGCGATCACGGAGACGACCGCGGCCGTGATGGTGAAATCGGTCCAGACCGACTGGCCCGTCCCCTGCAGTTGGTCACGCAGCCAGGTCAGCGGAAAGATCAGCCAGTAGATCGCGGTACCCACGAGCACGATGACATTGCCGACGACCCACAACAGCGGTGCGGCAGAGGACGCCTTGCCGAGATCGAGCAGAGCCTTCCCGGCGCCGATGATGCTGTCATCGAACAATTGCAGCAGGTCAGCGGTCCAGCTCAGGCCAAATCCCTTGATGCCGCCGCCATGCAGCAGAAAGAATGCGACCACCGGAAACGCGAAGAAGAACAGGCCTGCGTTCAATGCTTTCGACGGCAGCCGCGGAATGAGCAACGGCACCAACAGGACCACTGACAGGACGAGCGTGAGATCGACCCGCCAGCGTTCGGCTTCGGGGTAGAAGCCGTAGATCAGTTGCGGCAGCTTGGCCTGGATGTAGGGCCAGCAGGCACCGACCGCAAAGCCGGCGTTCTCGGCGAGGCAGGCCGTGCGATCCTTGCCGGTCCAGACTGCGTCGACCATCAGGAATTTGACGGAAGGAATGATGGTGAACCACAGCAGCAAGGCGCCGACGATCGTCAGCAGGATGTTGGTCGGCGAGTTGAACAGGCGCGTCCGCACCAGGCCGACGAAGCCCGTGGTCTTCACCGGCGCGGGACGCTCATCGAGAAGATCCTGGCGGACGAAGCTGGACGAGGTGATATCGCTCATGCGCCGAGACTCCGGCTGATGCGCCAACCGTAGACGCTCATGACGGCGCTGGTGATCAGCGAGATCAGGAGATAGACGCCCATCGTCATGGCGATGATCTCGATGGCCTGCCCGGTCTGGCTCAGCGACGTGCCGGCGAACACGGAGACGAGGTCGGGATAGCCGATCGCGACGGCCAGCGACGAATTCTTGGTGAGATTGAGGTACTGGTTGGTCAGCGGTGGAACGATGACGCGCATCGCCTGCGGCACGACGACCAGGCGGAGCGTGGTGCCGCGGCTCAGGCCCAGCGACGATCCCGCCTCCATCTGTCCGCTGTGGACCGAGAGGATGCCCGCGCGCACGATCTCGGCGATGAAGGCGGCCGTATAGGTCGACAAGGCCAACGTGAGCGCCACGAACTCCGGAATGATGCGCGAGCCGCCGGCGAAATTGAAGCCCTTGAGCTGCGGCAACTCGAAGCTGAAAGGCAGACCCGCTACCAGCATGGTGACGAGCGGCAGTCCGAACAGCAGGCCCAGCACATAGGGCCAGATCCGGATCACCTGACCCCGCTGGAACAGCGCCCGGCGCGCATGGATGCGCAGCGCCACCGAACCCACGATGCCGAACGCCAGCACCGCAAGGAACGCCTCGAAGCCGCTCTCGCCGATCGGGCGGGGAATGACGAGACCGCGATTGCTGACGAAGGCGATGCCGAGCAGCGAAATGCTCTGTCGTGGATTGGGCAAGGCCGCGAGCACCGCCAGGTACCAGAACAGGATCTGGAACAGCACCGGCAGGTTGCGGATGATCTCGACATAGATTTCGCCAATGCGCGCGAGCAGCCAGTTGGGCGACAACCGGCACAGCGCGACGATGAAGCCGATCACGGTGGCGAACACGATGCCCACCACCGAGACCACGAGCGTATTGAGGAGCCCGACCAGGAACACGCGCAAGAACGTGTCCGAGCCGGTATAGGAGATCAGCGTCTGATTGACGTCGAAACCGGCGTTGTTCGCGAGGAAGCCGAAGCCGGCGGCAATGTGCTGGTTCTCGAGGTTGGCACGGGCGTTGGAGACGATTTCATAGGCAATCCAGCCCAGGACCGCAGCGAAGGCAAACTGGACGGCGATGCCGTTCCAGCCTGTCTTGCCACCCAGCACGCGCCTGATCTTCAGTGCGATCTGGCGCGGGGGTTTGCGGGCCTCGATGCTCATCGCCGCGAGCGCGGATCAGGCGGGGTCAGCGGATCGGCGGCGCGTACTGGAGCCCACCCTTGTTCCAGAGATTGTTGAGACCCCGATTGATACCAAGCGGCGAGCCCGCGCCGACGTTGCGGTCGAACACTTCGCCGTAATTGCCGACGGCTTTCACGATGCGCACCACCCAGTCCTTGCTCAGGCCGAGCTGTTCACCGAAATTGCCGTCGGTGCCGAGGACGCGCTTCAGCTCAGGATTCTCCTGTTTCGCCTTCTCGTCGACGTTCTTCGCGGTCACGCCGAGCTCTTCGGTGGTGATCATGGCAAACAGCGTCCATTTCACGATGTCGAACCATTGGTCATCGCCGTGGCGCACCATTGGTCCGAGCGGCTCCTTCGAGATGATTTCCGGGAGCACCATGTGATCGCCGGGATTGGCAAGCTTCAGGCGGTTGGCGTACAGGCCCGACTGGTCGGTGGTGAAGACGTCGCAGCGCCCGGCCTCGTAGGCCTTGACCGTTTCGTCGTTGGTGCCGAACGCGATCACCTCGTACTTCATGTTGTTGGCCTTGAAGTAGTCGGCGAGATTCTGCTCGGTTGTGGTGCCGGTCTGGACGCAGACCGAGGCGCTGTTGAGCTCGAGAGCCGAGTTCACCTTGAGCGACTTCTTCACCATGAAGCCCTGCCCGTCATAATAGGTCACACCGGTGAAGTTGGCGCCGAGCGAGGTGTCGCGCGAAATGGTCCAGGTCGTGTTGCGCGACAGCACATCGACTTCGCCGGATTGCAGCGCCGTGAAGCGGTCCTTGGCGGAGAGAGGCACGTACTTGACCTTGGTCGGATCGTTGAAGATCGCCCCGGCGATCGCGCGGCAGACGTCGACATCAAGCCCGGTCCAGTTGCCCTTGTCGTCCGGCGAGGAGAAGCCGGGCAGGCCCTGGCTGACGCCGCAGGACAGCATGCCGCGGTCCTTGACGGTCTTGAGCGTTTGCGCATCGGCGGCTTGGGCTGTCAGGCCGGCGGCGAGAGCGAGAGTGAGAGCCAGGGTTACGCGTTTCATGGGCTTTGGGCCTTTCAAAGTCGTCTCAAGGTCAGGAACGTTGTGTTTGCGATCGTCTCTGCCAGGGCTAGCCGTATCAAGACCACCCCTGCAAGAGTCATGCTGGAAACCTTGCTGATCACCCGCCGATCCCGGGAGGCCCTACCTTAATCCCCGCCGCAAGGCGCCCGCCGTTACGGCTGTGGCGCATGGTCCGGTCAGGCGATGGATCGAAGGTCGCGGCAGGCCCCTCAACATGCGGCGACTGAATAGCACCTGCGATAACAGAACGACTGGCGTGCCGGGTCAAGGGGTTGACGGGACTCTTCTGTGTTCTGTTATTAACGACAGCGGCCTTTCGGCCAGCCCGCGGGCGCAGCGCGCCCGGTGGAAACGCGGTTTTGAAAGCAGACGCATGGATTCCTCACACCCCTCCGAGCAGCAGGCCGAAACCCGGCTGGTCACCTCCGGCCGCGACACCAAGGCGCAGAAGGGGTTCGTCAACCCGCCCGTCTTCCACGGCTCGACCGTGCTCTATCCGACTGCCGAGGACCTGCACGCCCATCGCGGCGAGTTCACCTATGGCCGCCATGGTTCCCCCACCACCAAGGCGTTCCAGGAGACGCTGATGGCGCTGGAGGGGCCGCAATGCGCCGGCGTCGGCATCGTGCCGTCCGGGCTGTCGGCGATCTCGACCACCCTGCTCTCGGTGCTGAAGGCCGGCGACCACATCCTGGTCTGCGACAACGTCTATCGGCCCTCGCGCAATTTCTGCAACGGCATGCTCACCCGCTACGGCGTCGAGACCACCTACTTCGATCCGATGATCGGCGCCGGCATCGACAAGCTGTTCAAGCCGAACACAAGCGCCGTGCTGGTCGAGGCGCCCGGCTCGCAATCGTTCGAGATGCCCGACATCCGCGCCATCGCCGAGGTCGCGCATGCGCACGGCGCGCTCGTCATCGACGACAACACCTGGGCGACGCCGCTCTATCACCGCTCGCTCGAACAGGGCGTCGACATCAGCATGCAGGCCGCCACCAAATATATCGGCGGCCATTCAGACATCATGTTCGGCACCATCTCGGCCAATGCCAAGGCTTGGCCGCAGATCGCCGAAGGCATCCGCCTGCTCGGCGTCTGTGCCGGCCCTGATGACGTCTTCCTCGCGCTGCGCGGCCTGCGCACGCTCTCGGTGCGGTTGGCGCAGCATCATCGTTCGGGGCTCGATATGGCGCGCTGGCTCGCGGCCAGACCCGAAGTCGCGCGCGTCCTGCATCCCGGGCTCGAGACCGATCCAGGTCATGCGATCTGGAAGCGCGACTTCACCGGCGCCTCGGGCCTGTTCAGCATCGTGCTGAAGCCGGCCCCGCAGAAGGCGGTCGATGCCATGCTCAACACGCTCAAACTGTTCGGCATGGGTTTTTCCTGGGGCGGCTTCGAGAGCCTTGCGATTCCCTTCGAATGCGACGGCTATCGCACCGCGACCAAGTGGGCGCCGGGCGGACCTACCCTACGTCTGCACATCGGACTCGAGAGCACCGACGATCTCAAGGCCGATCTCGATCGCGGCTTCGCTGCCCTCAAGGCGGCAATGTGAGCCTGCTCACAAGGCAACGCGCCGCGGGAACGAGCAACCCGCGCAAACGTTAACGCCGATGCGCCAACAAATGGTTTGAACCTCAAGCATTTGGCGCTAGCCTCACCAATCGACTCCAATCCGGACTCGGAGCATGGGAACGTTGGTACTGCTCGATCTGATGGGCGGCGTGGCGCTGTTGCTGTGGGGCCTGCACATGGTCCACAGCGGGATTCTGCGTGCCTTTGGCCCGGACCTGCGACGGCTGCTCGGCAAGGCGCTTGGTAATCGCTTCAACGCATTTGCCGCCGGTCTCGGGCTGACGGCGCTGCTCCAGAGCAGCACCGCGACCGCGCTGCTCACGAGTTCGTTTGCAGCCGAGGGCCTGCTCAGCCTGGTCACCGCGCTCGCCATCATGCTCGGCGCCAATGTCGGCACGACGTTGATCGTGCAGGTGCTGTCGTTCAACATCGCCGCAATTGCGCCGGTCCTGTTCGTGCTCGGACTGGTCGCCTTCCGCGCGGGTCCGCGCTCGCGCATCAAGGACATCGGACGTGTTTTGATCGGTCTCGGACTGATGCTGCTGTCGCTGCACATCCTGCTCGACACATTGGCGCCGGCCGAGAACGCGCCGGGCGTCCGCGTCGTGATGTCCTCCATCACAGGCGATCCCGTTCTGTGCATCGTGATCGCGGCGCTCGTCACCTGGGCGGTCCATTCGAGCGTCGCCAGCGTGCTGCTGATCATGTCCCTCGCCTATTCGCAGTTCATCTCGCCTTACGCCGCGCTCGCGCTGGTGCTTGGCGCCAATCTCGGCAGTGCCATCAATCCCGTGTTCGAAGGCGCCAAGCGTGACGATCCCGCCAGCTATCGGCTGCCGGTGGGCAATCTCGTCAACCGCGTGATCGGGATCGCCCTGGTCCTGCCCTTCCTGGGCCAGATCGCCGAACACATGCACGCCTGGCAGCCCGATCTCGCCAGGATGACGGCGGCGTTTCACATCGCCTTCAACATCGGCACGGCCATCATCTTCATCGGCCTGCTCGACACCATGTCGCGCCTGTTGACCCGACTCCTGCCCGATCGTGTTCAGGAGGCCGATCCGGCCCGGCCGCGCTATCTCGACGAGACCGCGCTGGAATCGCCGTCGCTGGCGCTGGCCGATGCCGGCCGCGAAACCCTGCGCATGGGTGATCTCGTCGAGATCATGCTGCGCAAGGTGATGGCGGCGATGATGAGCGGCGACCGTGCGCTGGTAGACCAGGTCTCGAAGATGGACAACATCGTCGACGGTCTCGACGAAGCCATCAAGCTCTACGTGACCAAACTCATGCGCGGCAGCCTCGACGAGAGCGAGGGCCGGCGCGCCATGGAGATCATCTCCTTCGCCATCAATCTGGAACACATCGGCGACATCATCGACAAGAGCCTGAGCGAGCTCGCGACCAAGAAGATCAAGCGCCGCTTCCAGTTCTCGCCAGAGGGCGCCGAGGAGCTCGCCGCCTTCCACAAGCGCACGATGGATTCGCTCCGCATCGCCTTCGGCGTCTTCATGTCCGGCGACGCCAACGAGGCACGCAAGCTGCTGGTGGAGAAAACGGCGCTACGCAACACCGAGCTTGCTGCCGTCGAGCGCCACCTCGACCGCCTGCGCGAGGGCCGCCCCGAGACCATCGAAACCACATCGCTGCATCTCGACGTGCTGCGGGACCTGCGCCGCATCCACTCGCATATCTGCTCGGTCGCCTATCCCGTGCTCGACGCGGCCGGCGAGCCCCATCGCAGGCACGAGGCGGAGACCGCCGCCCTGCCCGCAACAGGCGCGGCGTCGGCGCTGCCGCGCTAGCGTGGATTAGCGCTCCAGCGTCTTCGAGCCGCGGCTGCGGTTCTTCACGATCAGCATGATATTGCGGATATAGATGATGGTCGCGAGCGCCTGGCCGAGGATGATGACAGGTTCGCGCTTGACGACGCCGTAGACCAGCGTCATCAGCCCGCCGCCCATGGAGCAGAACCAGAACGCCATCGGCACCACGCTGTTGCCGGCGCGCTCGCTCGCGATCCACTGCACCAGGAAGCGCGCCGTGAAGAACAGCTGCGCGACGAGTCCGAACGCCAGCCAGAAGTCGAACTTGGCCACGAAGACGTCGTAGAAATAGTTGCTCAGCGCCTGACCGTATTGGATGATCATGCCTTCACCTCAGTCACATCCGGCGTCGGCTTCTTGCGGCGGATCAGCCACCACACGCCCACGAGATCCATGATGCCGATCCACAGCCGGTCGAAGAAACCGTAGTTTGACACGCCGGAGCGGCGCGGCCGGTCGATCACGTCGACATAGGCGATCTCGTAGCCCTCGCGGCGCACCAGCGCAGGCAGGAAGCGATGCAGCCCGTCGAAATAGGGCATCATCAGGAACACCTCGCGCCGAAACGCCTTCAGGCCGCAGCCGGTGTCGCGCGTACCGTCCTTCAGGATCGCGTTGCGGACGCCGTTGGCGACGCGCGACTGGAATTTCTTGAAGCCGGTATCCTTGCGGCCGACGCGTTGTCCGGCGGCAAGTCCGACCTTGCTTCCGTTCTCGACCGCCGCGATCAGGTCCGGCAGGAAAGCCGGATTGTTCTGGCCGTCGCCGTCGAGCGTCGCCACGATCGCGCCGCGTGCCGCACGCACGCCGCTGCGCACGGCCGCGGATTGACCGCCTGATTTGGCATGGCGCAGCTGGCGCAGATTGTCCCGCTGCTTCATGACCGCGCCGAGCCGTTCGCCGGTCGCGTCGGTCGAGCCGTCATTGACGTAGATGATCTCATAGGCCCAGCGGCCGTCGAGCGCCGCGCCGATCTCCTCGATCAGCGGCACGATGTTGTCGGCTTCGTTGCGCACGGGAACGACGATGGAAACCGAGGGCTGGGACGACAAATCGAAGCTCGTGGTTGGAATTGGCTTGGCTCGGCTCGGGAACCGGCGGTCCCGGCAGGCAGCCGCTTTTATGGGGCGGATGCCCCGTGGGCAACCCTTTTGAGGCGGCCCGAGACCGCCCCTGCAAGAGGCACAATGGTGCCGTCGGCACGGATGGCAAAGCCGAGCCTGCGGGCCGCAAACCAGTAGCGCACCGCCATGGCGCCGACCATGCCGACCAGGGCGCCGGCCACCACGTCGCTCGGGTGGTGCGCGAGCAGCACCAGTCGCGTCAGCAGGATCACGATCGCGTAAGTGAACATGAACACGCGCAGGCGCGGCCATAGCGCCGAGACCGCAAACGCCAGCGCGAACGCTGTCACCGCATGACCCGACGGCAGACTGGCATAGGCCCCCGTCCCCTCGAACGGCACGAAGTTGAACGGATTGGCCTTGCCGCCGACGAACGGACGTCCTCGACCGATGAGATATTTCAGGATCTCGGCGACGAATATCGGCACGGCAACAGACAGAAACATGAACTGCAGTCGCGTGCCGAGGCCTAGCAGCAATGCGCGGCTTGTGCCGTGCAATCCCGCCGCAACCAGCGCCAGCACCACCAGCACGGCCCCGAGCACCGAGAGCACATACTCATCCTTGCCGAAATCGGTGAGGATGCGGATCGGCCACAGGCCCGGCGTGCCGCGCGCCGGCATCAGCTGGATCTCGGTCAGGTCGAACACGACCATCAGCGCGATGACCAGGGCTGCACCTGCCGCACTGAGCCACAGCGAATGCCGTGCCAGCTTTCGCGCTGCCTCGGCGCGGCGCGAATGCGAGGGCGTGCGCACAAGCTGTGCCAGGGCGCGCCTCGACAGGGCGAGCAATTGCGCGGGATAGCTCGCGCGCGGCGCGATGTCGGTTGGCGCCGACATCCTACTCGGTGCCTTCCGAGCGGAAGATCGAGATCGAGATCGCGCGCCCCTGCGAGAAATTATAACCGTCGATGCGCGTGCCAACCTTGTAGCGCAGCCCGATCGCCTCGGCGCGCTGCACGAAGCCGCGCTCCGAACGCTGCTCGATCAGTGCGAAACGGCAGCTCCCCTGCCGCAGGAAATCCGCCGCGCCCGAACCGTCGGTGAGCAGCGTCTGCGTGCCGGTCAGGAAGACGAGGCTCGGCTCGTGATAGCCGGCCGCGGCAGCCTTCGGCCCGACGCAGGCGACGTTGCGAAGCGCACGTGCGACCTCGATGCTGGGAAACACCGGCGTCAGCGACGGCAGCACGATGCCGTAGACCACGACCGCCAGCATCAGGGCTGCGACCAGGGCGTTGAGCAGGGAGCGCTCGGCGTGGTTGTTGTCGTGAAGCCACCAGGCGAACAGGCCGAAGATCAGCGAGGCCGCGATGAACGGCCAGGCCACGAAGGCCGGTTGCCGCGTCAGCATCACGGCGCCGACGACGGCGATGATCGAGCCGCCCACGGGGATCGCGAACCACCAGGCCGAGCCGCGCATCAGCCAGGACCAGGACAGCACGCGCCGCTCCAGCGCGCCCGCGGTGAGGATCGCGATCGCAGGGTACAGCGGCAGCACGTAATGCGGCAGCTTGGTCAGCACCACCTCGAACACGATCCAGGACGGAACCAGCCAGGCCAGCAGGAACTGCGCGCCGGGCTCGCGCCGCGCGCGCCAGACCGCGGGGGCGGCCATCGCCGCGAGCGGCGCGCCGGGCCAGAACGTGATCCAGAACAGCACCAGGTACAGTCCGGGCGGCGCGCCGTGGGATTCCTGGGCACCCAACTTGCTGAGCATGTCGCCGCCGACGGAATCGGCGAAGAAAGCATCGCCCGCGCGCCAGAAGATCGCGACGAACCAGGGCAGCACCAGCACCAGCATCCACATCAGGCCCCAGAGCGGGCGCAGCTTCCATAGCCAGGAGGCATCGCGATCCTGGATCGCGAGCGCGACGATGGTCAGGCCTGCGAACATCAGGATCAGCGGGCCCTTGATCAGGATGCCCAGAGCGAGAGCCGTCCAGAAGATCGCGGGCCAGCTCCACGGCGGATGAGTCTCGTCCTCGGCGCGCTGCCAGGACAGATAAGCCCGCGCCATCGCGCCCATCGCGGCGACCACGCAGAACAGCAGCATCGCATCGGTCTTCGCAAGCCGCGCCTCGACGCCGAGCAGCACGGAGGCGCACATCAGAAGCGCAGCAAGCACCGCGGCGCGCCGCGTGACGAAGCCGAGCGCCGCCCAATAGGTCATGAGCACGGCGCCGATCGCGCCGATCAGCGAGGGGAGCCGATAGACCCAGATGCGCAATTCGGCCCGCGGCAGACCGAGCGCTGATGCCGTCTCGACCGCGGCCGATTGCAGCCAATAGATGCCGACCGGCTTCTTGTAGCGGACGTCCTCCTGGAAGCGGATGTCGACATAATCGCCGCTCTCGACCATCTGCTTGGTCGCCTGCGCAAAGCGCGCCTCGTCGCGGTCAACCGGCGGAATCGTGAAGAAGCCCGGCAGGAAGAGCAGCAGCGCGCACAGCAGCAGGAAGGCAACGGCGCGGACGTGGTTGGCCGTGGCGATGTCGAACATGGACACGAGCCGGCTGCCCGGATTCACCGGGGATTTCGGCTCGCGAGGAGCTCCAAAACGGGGTGCTGGGTAGGTTTCGGCCATCGGTTCCGCTTACGCTGAAACCGCCATCGCCACAACCGCTTGGGGCAGTGTCATTGAATTCGAATGACAACTGTGTCCGCGGCGCCCGTGGCATCGATGACGGTCAGCCGCGCGAAGCCCGGACCGGGCGGATCGATCAGCCGCTGGCGCCGTCCGTCGATCTCGCCCTGCGCCGTTCCGTTAACCATGACGGTCATGGGCAGGATGCCGCCGGCGACCTTGACCGGCATGGCTGCGCCCCCCACGCCACCCGAGCGATCGACGTCGATCCGCGAGCCGTTCAGCGGGAACTGGATGTGCAGGGCCTGTTCGCCTCCAGTCCGCACCAGATCCCCGACCGGGCGGAACCGCTTCAAGGGCAACGGCAGCTTGGCGTTGCTGGCAATCAGGGTTCCCTTCGGTGGCTTCGGCAACGGGAGGAGCGTCTTGCCGGTCCGGGCGAAGGCGTCGAACAGGATCGGCGCGGCGGCGACGCGCCCGATCAGGCCCGGAACCGGCGCGCCGTCGGGGCGGCCGACCCAGACGCCGATGGTCATGCGCCCGTCGAAGCCCATCGACCAGGCGTCGCGGTAGCCGTAGGAGGTGCCGGTCTTGAAGGCGATGCGGTTGTGAGCCGCGTTCTCCGGCGGCGGAGTGCCGAGCAGCACATTGCCGACCTGCCAGGCCGCGACCTGATCGAGTAGCCGCAGCGGCTCGCGGTCGTCCCTGTCGGTCATGATCTCGCGCAGCGGCCTGGTGGTGCCGAGCCGGGCGAAGCCCGCATAGAGCTGAGCGAGGTCCTGTAGCGTGACGCCTACGCCGCCAAGGCCCATGGCAAGTCCCGGCGCCTCGTCCTTGGGCAGCACCAGATTGCCACCGGCCTGGCGCAGCCGCGAGGCCAGCCGGCTCGCGCCGACGCGGTCGAGCAGCACGATCGCGGGCACGTTCAGCGACAACTGCAGCGCCTTCTTCACCGGCACGGTGCCCTGAAACGTCATGTCGAAATTTTCCGGCGCGTAGGAGCCGAACCGTACGGGCCGATCGTCGATCAGACTGTCGGGATGAACAAAACCGTCCTCAAAGGCGAGCCCGTAGATGAACGGTTTCAGCGTCGATCCCGGCGAGCGGATGGCGCGGGTCATGTCGACCTGCCCTGCCCGGCCCTCGTCGAAATAATCCGCAGAGCCTACGCGCGCGAGCACGTCGCCGCTCTCATTGTCGACGACGATGATGCCGACCGAGATGTTTGGGCCCAACGCAATGGCACGATCGCGCGCCAGCGGCTCCAGCACCTTCTGGAGGTTGGCATCGAGCGTCAGCTTGATGACGGGCGTATCCTTGACCGTCGCGAGCGCCGCATCGGAGGCATGCGGCGCGAGGATCGGCATCGGCTTGCGCAGTTTCGGTACGGGAACGGCTTTGGCCTGCTTCGCATCATCAAGGCTGATCTGTTGCTCCTCGACCATGCGGTCGAGCACGCGGTCACGCGCTCTGCGCGCCGCATCGGGATAGCGATCGAGCCTGCGGGTCTCCGGCGATTGCGGCAGCGCGACCAGCAACGCGGCTTCAGCCAGCGACAACCGCTTCGGCTCCTTGCCGAGATAGGCGATCGAGGCGGCGCGAATACCCTCGAGGTTGCCGCCGTAAGGCGCGAGCGCGAGATAGAGATCGAGAATCTGCTCCTTGCTCAAGCTGCGCTCGATCTCGATCGCACGTACCATCTGCCGCAGCTTTGCGTAGAGCGAGCGCAGCCGCCGCGGCTCCATCAGCCGTGCGAGCTGCATCGAGATGGTCGAGCCGCCCGAGACGATGTGGCCGCGCGTTCCAAGCTGAAACGCAGCGCGCCCCAGCGCCAGCGGGTCGATGCCGTCGTGTGCGTAGAAGCGCTGGTCCTCATAGGCGAGCAGCAGTTTGAGATAGGTCGGATCAACGTTCGCCTTTGTCTCGACCGGCAGCCGCCAGCGCCCGTCCGTCATCGCATAGGCGCGCAGCAGCGCGCCGTTGCGATCGACGATGGTGGTGGAGACCTGACGGGCTTCGTCGAAAGGCAGCGGGCCGAGGGAATAGACCCAGGCGACGAAGCCGGAGATGGCGAGGATGAGCATGAGTGCCGCGGCAGAGAGGACACGAAAGCCCCTGCCCTTCGCTCCGTCATGGCCGGGCCTGTCCCGGCCATCCACATTCTTGCTCGCGGCAACCAAGTCCGTGGATGCCCGGGACATCTGCGCGAAGACGCGCCTCGCGCTTTTGCCCGGGCATGACGACTGAGTATGAGGCGTCACCTCGCTCATCACTTCGCCGCCCGCACCTCGACGGTGCCCGTCCCGGTGCGGCCGTAGCGCGAGGGATTGTACATGTCCTCGACATAGGCCTGCGGCAGCACGTATTTGCCGGGCGAGACCACACGCACGACATAGGCCACCGTGAAGACCGCCTTGGAATCCGAGGCCCGGTCGACGGCCGCCGTGAAGCGGTCATCGCGGAACTCGGTATCCTCGGGCTCTTCGCCATCCTCGATCCAGCCCAGCGTGCCGCTGTCACCCGACGACACCAGTTTTGGATTGTCGATCTCCAGGCCGGCCGGCAGATAGTCGGACACCATGATGTGGCCGTACTCGGGCTTGGCCTCGGTGATCTTCAGCACCACGGCGAAGCGGTCGTTCTGCTTGACCTTGCTGATATCGGCAGGCTTGCCGTCGAGCGTGAAGAAACTGCGCTCGATCTTGAAGCCGTTTGATGCCGCGGGCTCCGGCGTCACCGGCGAACCCGACACCGAGACCACCGCCTGCACCGGCGCATCTCCGGTGTTGGTGATCTTCAACGGCTTGCCCTCCAAGGTCACGGCCTTGTAGCTGCGGTACAGCGCGGTCTTGACCGGCTGGCCGTCGACCTCCATCGACAGGTTCTCCTTGGCGAGCGCGCGCGCCGCCAGCACCAGCCACGCATTCTCCTGTGTGGAGGTGTAGGGCGTCAGCCCGCGCGCAGTCTCGACCCGCGACACCGCCTGCGTCAGCGTCGCTTTCGGGGCATTGCCCTCACTGGCAAGCGACACAAGGGCTGCGGCGTCGCGAAGCTGCGAGCCGTAGTCGGTACGACCGAACTCCAGCACCGGTTTTGGCGCGAGACTGTCGAGCGCTGCGCCATAGACCCGCTCCGCGCGGTTGCGGTCGCCGACCAGCGCGAGCGCAGCCGCGAGCTGCGACTTCGCGATTGGGGTCGCGAGGTTGCTCAGCTTGGTGTCGGCGAGATAGCGGAGGTCGCCGATCGGAGCAGCGCCATTGCGCGCCAGCACGTAGAGGCCGTAAGCGAGATCGCGGCCGCCGTCCTTCTCAGGCTCGTTGCCGTTGACGACGGAGTTGCGGATACGATCCAGCGCGGTCTTGAACAGCACGTCCGGCACCACAAATCCCTTCTCGCGGGCGCGGGTCAAGAAGTCCGTCACATACGCGTCGAGCCAGGCATCGTCACCGCCCGCCGACCACAGGCCGAACGAGCCGTTCGAGCCCTGGCGCGCCAAGAGCCGCTCGATGGCGTCGCGGATACGCTGGTCGACCTCGGTGTCCAAGGCCAGATGCGCGCCGGCCGCGAGCTCGTTGACATAGAGCAACGGCATGGCGCGGCTGGTGATCTGCTCCGAGCAGCCATAGGGATAGCGGTCGAGCGCTTTGAGGATCGTCGCCGCATCGAGCGCAGTCGACAGGCTGGCCGAGACCGAGACGCTGCCGGTGCCCGGCACGAGATCGGCGAACATATCCGAGGTCAACGTCAGGCTCTCGCCCTTCGCCAGCGTCCGGATCGAGCGCCGCGCCAGGACTTGCGTCGCCGCCTTGACGTCGAGCGCATAGTGCCGCGCCAGCGCCAGGCCGTTCGGTCCCTTGATGTCGACGTCGAACGTCGCCTGCCCCGCCGCCGTCGCGTCGACGGCGAGTGAGAAGGAGTTGCGCTGTTTGGCGGCAAGCTTGACCGTGGTTGCGGGATTGCCGGTCATCTTCACCGGACCGCCGGTCTTCACGTTGATGACGTAATCGCCGGCCTGCCCCTCGACATTGTCGATCTCGAGATTGACCGTGCCGTGGTCGCCGTTGAGCAGGAAGCGCGGCAGGGTCGTGGTCAGCACGACAGGATCGCGGATCACCACATCCGTATTGGCGCGGCCGAGCTTTGTCGCGGTCCACGCCACCGTCATTACGCGCGCGGTGCCGGCGAACTCTGGAATGTCGAAGCTCACTTCGGCGGTACCGTCGGCGGCAACGGTGACGATGCCCGAATAGAGCGCGAGCGGCTTTTGCGCGGGCGGCGAGCCCTGGAGCTCGGCGGCACCGGCGTCGCCGCCGGACTTGATCTGCCCGCGCGTGCCCGACATGCCGTCGATGAGTTGCCCATAGAGATCGCGGATCTCCGCGCTCAGGCGGCGCTGGCCGAGATAATAATCGTCCGGTGCCGGCGGCTTGTAATTGGTGAGGTTGAGGATGCCGACGTCGACCGCGGCGATGACGATCTTGGCGTCTTCGCCCGGATTGAGCCCATCGAGCTTCACCGGGACCTTCAACATCGCATTCGGCCGGATCAGTGCTGGCGGCGTCAGCTTCACTTGTAGCGTGCGGGTCTGCTTGTCGATGCCGAACCATTTCAGTCCGATCGCCCGGCCCGGCATGCGTTGCGCGGCCGCATCGAGCGGACGGCGCAGCGTCGCCACCACATAGGCGCCGGTGCCCCAGTCCTTGCCGACCGGGAGCTTCACCTGCGCGGTTCCTTCCTTGACGTCGATGGTCTGCGTCGTCAGCAGGCGATCGCCGAGCACGTTGACGGTCAGCTTGCCGGCGCTGCGGACATTGACCGACACGGTCATCGTGTCGCCCGAGGCGTATTGCGGCTTGTCGATCGAGGTCTCCAGCAGGTCCGGCGTGTCGGCGCTGCCGTCGGAATACCAGCCGACGTCGAACTGCACCGAGGTCACCGGGCCGTCGGCGTCGTTCGACTTCACGTCCAACCGATAGCGGCCGGGCTGTGGGGTCAGCGAAATCCGCGACGGCTTGTCCGCGGCGACGGTCACGTCGCCGTCAGAGACGCGCGAGGTCGATTTGACCGGCTCGTACTCCCAGTAATTGCTCTGGCGATACCATTGGTAGCGCGACTCCATCTTCAGGAGCTCGTAGCGCAGGCCGTCACGGCGAAGCCTCTCACCCTCGGGCGAGACGAACACGACATCGAACTCGGCCTTGTCGCCCTCGGCGACGTTCTTGTCGCCAAACAGCGGCTTGATGCCGATCATGGCGGCAGCAGGCGCGACCGGCAGCACGATCTTACGCTCCACGGCGCGGCCGCCAGTCTCGACCATGCGGACGAAGATCTGCGCCTCCTGCGGTCGCGTCGAGGCCGGCTGCTTGTCGAGCGTGACCGGGAAGGTCGCAACGCCGTTGGCGTCAGCTTCCGGCAGGTTTTCCAGCGGCGTGCGCTCGTTCGAGGTGGTCTCCTCGTCGGCGACGCCGAACTGGTAACCGGCGAAACCCGGCCGCTCGGACGCGGGCGCGACCAGCATATCGCCTTCGAGCGCCAGGCCCGAGGCCGGCGCGCCATAGAGGAAATGCCCGTCCGCCTTAAGCTCTACTGGAGCGTTAGCTTTGATCAGCTTGTCCTTGGCAGACAAGTCGAATTCGATCCGATCAGGGACGTAGTCCTCGACCATGAAAGTGGTCTCGCCGACCGAAGAGCCCTTCGGATCGGTGAAGGCGCGCACCCGCCAGGTCCCGGTCGGGACGGCCGAGTTGAGCGGCACAGACAAGGTGCGCCCGCCGGCGCCCTGGTCGGCCAGCACGGCGCGGCGGTATTCGACGCCATCGGGACGCTCGATCACCAGGGTCATCGGCCCACCGGTGACGGCGTTGCCCTGCCCGTCGCGCAGCAGCGCGGTGACATAGACGGTCTCGCTCGAGCGATAGACGCCACGCTCGGCATAGACGAAGGCGTCGGCGCCCGCAGGCACGGCCCTGCCCGAAACGCCGCGGTCCGAAAGATCGAAGGCGGAGGACTTGAGGCTGAGGAAGGCGTAGTCGGCCTTCTCGCCGGTCACGGTGAGCATCGCCGGCGACAAGCCGCCCTCGCCGCGCGCAAGCCCCGCCTCGAACAGCAAATGGCCGCTCTCATCGGTCTTGCGGGTGGCCAGGATCTCGTTGTTGCGCGCGACCAGGCGCACCTCGGCTTTGCCGACCGGATCGGTCGAGGCCAGCGAATTCACGAAGACATGGATACCGTCATTGCCGGAATAGGCGGTGACGCCGAGATCGGAGACGATGAACCATTGGGTGGCGAGCTGGTAGTCGTCGTCCGAGCCCGGCCCCTTGGCCGCGGCCGTCATTACATAGACGCCGGGCTGGAGTTCGCCGAGCGCCTGGTCGACCGGGAATGCGGTGGTGACGTCCTGGTTCAGCGTCATCGCGGTCGCAAGCTCTCCGGTCCAGACCTTCACGCCGCGTTCGCCGCCGAGATCGCTGAGCTGGTATTTCGACAGCGTCTTCTGGAAATCGCTGTCGACCACGGTGTTGATCAAATTGCGGTCGCCGATCCGGAACACATTGATGTTAACGGCTGGCGTGTTGACGCTGACGACGGGAATGCCGCGCTGGCCCGTCCTCGGCAGCACATAGGCGCGACTGGTGAAGCGCACGAAGGGCTTGCGGTCGCGCACATAGACGTTGAACTCGGCCGATTTCGGCAGGCCCTCCTTCACGGTGGACGGCAAGCCGGCGCGCAAATTGATGTTGTACCGCTCGCCATGCTTCAGCCCGTCGACGCAGAGCTGCTTGCCCTCGGCCGACAGGGCAGGCTTGTCCTGGCCCGCCAGCGCGAGGTACGGCGCGAAATCGGTGCGTTTTGCCAGCTCCTCCGAGAACTGGAAGCAGGCGCGCGGACTGGCGGAGTCCGAGTCGACGGTGTAGTCGAGCAGCCGAAACCCGTGCTCGTCGCGCATCTTCTCATATTGGCCGCGGACGTCGGCGACCTCGCGCATGTCGAGCGACAGCCGCAGCGCATCCAGCGCCGGCCGCCACAGCTTGCGTTCGGACAGCGACTTGCCGAGCACCGCGAGCGCGTCGGCCTCCTCGCCCGCATTACCCGCGCGCTGGTAGGCGATGTATGCAGCCGTCGAGGCGCGCTCCAGCAGGAAGGTCTGCTCGCTCGAGCTCTTCGGCGATATCTGGAAGATGACTTTCGCCAGGCGCAGCCAGTTGCCGGCGTCTTCCGGTGCGGTCGCCGCGATCTGGCCGAGCACCGACAGGCCGGTGCGATAGTCGTTGCGCCGGAAGGCGGCGTCAGCGTCGGTGCGCAAGCTCGCGCCGGTCTTGGCGACCGGTCCCGCCTCGCCCTTGATCTGCGCCTCCAGCTTGATCGCGGAATCGGCGAGATCGTCGCGCTTGAAGGCTTTGTCGGCGGCCTGCGCTACGCTAAGGCCGAACGCGAGCGTGGCGCAGAGTGTGACGGCGCGAACAAGACCGATCATGGATGGACTCCCGGAAATCGCGGACGAACGCCGCTTGTCGCATGAAATGCGCGGAAAGGTGACGGACTCAAGGCGATGGAACCAAAGGTGCAGACCGTCGCATTCGCCATGACAAGGCACGCCCAGAGGAGACCGATCAAGCTACCGCTACGCACGCCGTCCTGATGGCGCAGCAATACCCGACCAGTCGACCGGCGGCCGTGTCCCGGAAGCTGGCCAGCGTTCCCGGCGATGTGATCCATCGTCCAGTCCGCTGCCGCTCAACCCGGCACCCTGACACCCCACCGTTCCGCTTTGTCGCGGCTTCGAGGAAAACGGTTCGGTTCAGGCTTGGCGAAAGACGATATTTTTCATAATGGCATGGTAGATGAACAGCCGGCCCCAAACCAGGGCGGCTCAAGATGGTCCCGTAGCTCAACTGGATAGAGCATCAGATTTCTACTCTGAGGGTTGCAGGTTCGATTCCTGCCGGGATCGCCATTTTCAGTCGCAAACGTTCATCGTGAGCCCGGTCTACGACGCGCATCCGCAGAATCCACGGCCCTTCACGAACGCGTGGGAAACCTCGCTTCGGGCTTTGATCCGGGCAAACGAACCCTATCTATCCGCCGGGCGAGGTGCGCCCGATAAGGACTTCGATGCCACTATCCGACTTGACGAGAATGGCTATCGCATCTGCGGTGGCGGTTGTCGCAATATCGTTCCTGGCAATCGATGCGGGAGTCGTGAACTCCGGCGTCATAACTAAGCCCATCGCGACGGCGCGGGCTTCCATCGCAAACGCGGCGGTGAGTCAGCATCAGCTCGCCTTCGCCATTCAGGCGTGGGCGCGTCGCAGCCACCAGAAGCCTGCCCTCGAAGAATGCCTGGCGATCGATTGATTCAGGCGCCGCGCTAGATCGGCCGGGCGTCGATCAATTGCCCTGGAGTCGCGAAACTCAGTCGAAGCTGGGACGGTTTTTCTCCAGGTCCGAGTTCTCACTGATTCGCTGCCCACCACTCGGCGATCGCCGCCGCTAGATCCTTCCACAACTCGGTCGGCAGATCCGGCACGGCGACCCGGACGCTGTACCGATCCGTGGTCGCGTCGCGAAACCATTCGGTCGCCGCGAAATCAAAACCAAAGCTGCCGGCGTGGCGAATGGGGAAGCCTTTGCCGCCAAGGTCGCGGCTCATATCCTCGGCCGCCTGCCGCGCGGTCGCCTCATCGAGGGCGCGCCTGCCGCGAAGCGTGACATAGAGGCCGTGGGTGAAATGCAGCTCGGCCGAGAGCGAAGCGAGCTCGGAGGCGAAGTATCGCGCCGTGTGGCGACCGTTGCGCAGGATCGCCGCGACGCGCCTTTTCGTCAGGGCCCAATAGGCCACTGAGCCCACGAATGGTGGGAAGTGCGCCGGCAACGCCGCGCCACCGAGAAGCCGGACCGCATTGCGGGTTTCCGTCGCCAGGCTTTCAGACAGCAGCTGGCCTGCCTTGAGGTCCTTCCGGCTCCAATGCACGAACACGGCAGAGCCGAGCCGGCCGTATTCCACGCCGAGCGAATCCAGCTTGTTGTGGCTTCGCACCAACACTACGGGAATGTCCCATCGCGCCGCCCATCTCAGGACGCGCCGGATGCGTCCCGATCTGCCGGCGAAACATGTCGTGTCGAAAATCAGCAGATCGAGCGCCGAACCATCGCAACGTAAAGCGGCCTCGAACGCTCCGGCCGGGGCGCATGAATCCAGCAGGAGAAGACGCGGCGAGCTTGTCGCAGCAAACGCTTCGCCCAGCGGGAGTCTGGCGGTAACAAGCCGCAAATGGGGGACAAGGCTGTCGATCAGCTCCAGTGTCTCGCCGTAGGTGCCCGGCAGCACCACGATGTCTGCCTTGCCTATGATTCGTGTGGACGCGAGCAGCAGCGCGGAAATCGCGGCCATGCCGGAGGCGGTATAGATCGCCTCGCTCCTGCAGCTCCGCTCGGGCTCATAAAACGAGGGACCGCGCACCTTGAGGTCCGCGCGCTGATAATCGTAGCTGAACGAAAACGGACCGCTGGTGGGAGACGCCGCATGCGACCAGGCCGTCTCCGTTGCCTTCCAGTCCTGCAGCGCATTCTCCGCGCGTAGCGCGGCGGCGAGCCGAAATTTGCAGTCCACGACCTCGTCGACCGATTGCGGCCGAGCCAGATGCAGCGGGCGTCTCAGGCAATCGTTCAGCAGCCCGATTTCCCCGTGCTTTCGTTCGAGATAGGCCTCGGAGGTCTCCATGCGGATCTGATGAGGATGGTCTTGGCAATTGCGACTGCCTTTCAACGTTCGGCGAACGCATTGGCTCCAACAGTCGGTCTCGCTCATCCTTGCAACGAAGACCAGTCCTCGCCGTTGACACTGCACAAGGAGAACATCATGAGCGATATCAGGGAGCACATGAAGATCATCGGCAAGGACGGCGCGCATGTCGGCACCGTCGACCGCGTCGAGGGCAACCGCATCAAGCTGACGCGGAAGGACAGCCCGGAAGGTCACAAGGACCATCATCATTACATCGACACGAAATATGTGGGGGCCGTCGAAGGTGATGTCGTCAAGCTTTCGGTCAATGCCGACGCGGTGCCGAAGTCGGAAGCAGCCTGAGCCTGCAAGTCCCTTCGCGGACTTTGAGTTTGTTCACGGTCCTGCTCCGCTTCGTTCCCCGAAACGAATCGCGATCGGAAAATCGTCGTCCGAACGAGTCTTAACGCCGCGTTTCGGCGCCTCGCGTCAGGCGTCGAGCGTCACGAGCACGGGCCGTAGCCGATAGGCGTCGATCGCGGCGTTGGACAGCAGCAATCGTCGCCGTTCGCCACCCCGCATCATGCGGTCGATTCTGTTCAGGATGAATCGGGCCGCGTCCCTGCGCTCGCCGGTAAGCAGGCCGGATTGGTCGAGATATTTCCAGGCAATCTCGAAGGACTCTGCGCGCAACTCGGTATCGGTCATAGCAGCTCAACGTCCGCGGGGAACCGACGTTCCATCGGTAAGCCCCTCGCCCGGTCGGCCTCCATGATCTCGCACGAAAGGATTGAGGGGGCGCGGAACGAACCTGCGATCGGCGCGTTCGACATCGAGTGGTGCCGATCTGCCAGCCCCGATCGGCTCTCGAGAACCCCGTGCTTGTCCCCCGAGCACGGGGTTTTTCTGTGAATACGGATATTGTCGTACGAGCGTAGGCTCAGTCCGTCCGCTCTTCGCGCCGATCGCGGGCGAGTTGATGCCAGGCCAGAGCCAGCTCGATGAGACGTTGCCGGTCGGGACCTTCGGCTGCCACGGCGCGCTTCATTGCCGCCTCGGCTTCATGCTGTGGATCGTACTTGGTACACATGAAGCCAATTCTAGCCGGACGATCTGGACAAGCGCGTGGCAATTTCGTCCGTATGATTGCGGGGTTAATGCCGCCCTCGCGGATTTGCATCGCGATCCAGCTCACGCATCTGTCGAACGACCGGCACCCATTGTGGGCTTGAGGCGCTCCGATCTGTGAAGTGCGTCACAGCCGGCGCCCGGCGTCTCCGCTAAACAGACTTCAGCGCTCCAAGAGAGCGAGAAGGCATGGGAGATGTTCCCGTCATGACACAAGAAGCCGCAGCCGAAATTGCCGTCCCGACGCGACGCGAAAGATCCGACCCGCTCGGCATCGCATATCTTGCGACCATCGGCATCGTGATGCTGGCCTGGATCGCAGGCCTGGTCTGGGCCGCGATCGCGTTCTTCGGCTGGCTGGTATCCTGACGCGCGGGGCGATTCCCCTTCAATTCCCGGCCAGCTGACGGCCAGCGCCAGAACGAAAGAGGCGGGATCTTGGCCCGCCTCTCCGCTTCAGGTCTCGTCCGGAGTGCTCAGTAACACGCGCGGGGATCGGCCTGCACATACTGGCCGCTCGGATAGCGGTAGTAGCAGTTGCCCTGGGCCAGATAGTAGCCGGGGCGCGAAGCAGCCGTGGCGCCGGCGATCGCCCCGGTGGCACCGCCGATCACAGCACCTGCGGCTGCCCCCGAGGCGTTGCCCGAGATCAGGCCGCCCAGCACGCCGCCGACGATGGCGCCGCCAAGGGCGCTCGCGCCAGGATCGGCCGGCGGCGGAGGCGGCGGTGGTTCGTAGGCGACGGGCGGGGCATAGGCCACCGGCACGTCGTCATAATAATCCTCCGAGATGTAGGCGGGGGGCCCCTCCATCCGCTGCGGATAATAATACCGCGCGCCACCCACGTCCCACCACCAGCCGGAGCGGCCGTTGTGGACTTCGTGGCGCCACCGTCCGCCATCCCAGGCGAGATGGCCGCGATAGGCGTGTCCGCCCCAATCGCGCGCCGGTGCGGGACCCCTGGCGTAATTGCGTCCGGGCGGCGGACCGCCGGCGTTGCGCGGCGCAGGACCTGCGAGAGCGGGATTTGGACCTGGACCTGCATGACCAGGACCGCCAGCGTGAGGCTGGCCGCCGGCCTGTGGTGCGGGCCGGGCAGCCTGCTGCGGCGGCGGACCCTTGCGCATGTTCTGAGGCGGCGCGCCGGCGCCTGGTCCGGCCGATGGCTGCGCGGCGTCTCTCGGCGGCCTGGCCTCCTGAGCCTGCGCCGGGATGGCGAGCAACGACATCGCCGAAACCAATGGAATGATGATCTTGATGCGACTGGACGCACTCATGCGTGCTTGCCCCCTACTCTCTCGATTGCCGTCAATGGCCGTGACGCCTGGCGCGATAGACGATTCGGCTCGCGCTGAGCTGATGCCGGCTGACATGACTGACCTGCTTTGGTCGGCCAAGTCCCGTTACAAATGATTAAGATCACGACATTTTTTCGTCCGCGCGGGCCGCGCTGGAGTGCTTCTAGCGGGCCGGTTCGATCACATTGCAGTTGCTTCGCCCGGACATCAGGCAGTCCTGCATCTTGCTCGCGGAGGTGAGATCGCGGGCGAGCCACCAGCCGACGCAGAGGATCACGATCGCGATGATCAAGCCGGCGATGGCGCCGCGGCGGTTGTCACCGGATTGAGGTCTCGGAGGGAATTGGGACTTAGCGGCCGGTTTGGGCTTAGGCTCGGATTTGGCTTCGGACTTGGACATGGCTGACCGATCACGGGGCGAACGGGCTTTATCACCTCTGCGGCGTGGCGTCACATCCCGCCCAAGCTCCCCCGGTTACCCCCGGGTCGGCCGGATCGCTTCCTTGCGCGAGGTTTCGGCCGCCGGGATCGCCTGCTGAACCCGCGGTGCGCAGGTCGTGAGCACAAACGCCGTCTGGGTGCATTCCCAATCTGCGCCCAGGACGGCACTTTCGATCGGCTGCGGACGGGCGAGGAGCAGCGTGGCACCGGCCAGGGCTGCCACCGCGACGGCGATTGCGAGCGCCTTCAGGCTCAGTCTTGAGATCGTCATGCCCGTGCTCCGCGGCTCATACCGGGCGGGACGCTAGGCGCCGCCCTGGTGCCCCTTTATGAGGGGCATCACAATTCGGCAGTTTTTCGGGGCTACGAGAGATCGTCGGGGGCGGCGATTTTCGTCTACCTGATCGGCTGCGATTATAGGTGGCATCACGACGCGCGCCGATGTACACGCATCTGCGTCGCGCGGCGCCCGCTATGCCCAGCCGACGTACCAACACGCAGTGATGTAGGATCGAAAGCGAGGATGACAAGGTTCGCCGATGAGTGGATTTAGGGAACCAGGCTTCTCCGACCGACAAAAGGCGGCACAGGAAGCACGCAAAAACCTTTTGAACAAATTCAAGTCGCAGCCGGGGCCGGATGATCCCGCGGTTGTGGCGAAGCGTGCGGAGCGCGAGGCCCTTGCGGCCAAGCGCGCCGAGGCAAAGGCTGCGCGCGAGACGGAAAAGGCCGAGCAGAAGCGCCTCCAAGAAGAGGCTGCCGCGCTCGAGGCCGCGCGGATCGCCCGCGAAGCCGAAGAAGCCGTTGCGAAGGCGGCCGAAGCCGAGGCCGATCAAAAGGCCAAGCGAGACGCCCGCTACGCCGCCCGCAAGGCGAAGCGCAAGTAACGTTCGCAAGTCTAATGCTCGCAAGTCACGTTCAATTGAATTTGGACTGAAACAATATTCTGGGGGGCGGTCTACGTGACCGCCCCCGGATTTTTGGCGCGCGTCTGTCTGTCGCAAGCGCCGCCTCGACGATGGAAGATCAGTGCTTCTTCATCATCCCGTCGTCTTTCTTCATCCCGTCCTTCGACATCGTGTCCTTCTTCATGCCGTCGTCCTTGGACATGGTGTCCTTCTTCATGCCGTCCTTGGACATCGTGTCCTTTTTCATCATGCCGTCATCCTTGCCCATCTTGTCTTGGGCAAAGGCGGCCGGCGACAGTGCGAGGCCGAGCGAGAGAACGGCCGCCGAAACGCCGAGCGCGATGCGGGTACGAATGGTCATGACTGGTCTTCCCTTCGAGATGATGTTTGTCAGCGACGGACGCCGCTATCTGATCTCGACGGATTGCCACTGGGCATTGTTACGCGGCGGCTGATAAATTTCCAGGCGCCCGCCGCCGTCCTTCGTTCGACGGATGCAGAAAATCAGAAGTGTGCAACGCAGCATGGCCGGCACTTGCCGCGGCATTCGGTCTCGAACTATCAGATGAGAGAACATTGTCTGAAAGACCGGCTAGGATGGGCCTCAGCACGGTCTCCAAAGACCAATCCAAAATCACGGCAAACAAGAGCCCTCCAAAGAACCGTCCAAAGAACCGTCCAAGGGAATCACACCATGCTCACGCGCCGCCACCTGATCGCGACCGCCGTCGCCACACCCGCCATTCTCCGTTTCGGCACCGGCACCGCGCATGCCGCGACCACGCTGAAGATCTCGCATCAATTCCCCGGCGGCACCGTCGACAAGGGCGATTTCCGCGACCGGCTCTGCCGCATGTTCGCCGCCGAAGTCGCCAAGCGCAGCAATGGCGACATTGCCGCCGAAATCTATCCGAACTCTTCGCTGATCAAGACCAACGCGCAGTTCTCCGCGATGCGGAAGGGCGCGCTCGACATCAGCCTCTATCCGATGCCCTATGCCGGCGGCGAATTGCCGGAGACCAATATCGGCCTGATGCCGGGCCTCGTCACCACCTACGACCAGGGCATGCGCTGGAAGAAGGAACCGGTCGGCAAGGCGCTGACCGACTTCCTCGCCGACAAGGGCATCATCCTGCTCAGCTGGGTGTGGCAGGCCGGCGGCGTCGCCAGCCGCTCCAAGCCGATCGTGGCCCCCGAAGATGCCAAGGGTCTCAAGGTGCGCGGCGGCTCGCGCGAGATGGACATGGTGCTCCAGACCGCCGGCGCCTCGGTGCTGTCGGTGCCCTCGAACGAAATCTACGCAGCGATGCAGACGGGTGCCTGCGATGCCGGCATCACCTCCTCGACCAGCCTGATCTCGTTCCGTCTCGAAGAGGTCGCGAAATCGCTGACCTCGGGCGCAGGCGCGTCCTACTGGTTCATGCTCGAGCCGCTGATGATGTCGAAGGCGATCTTCGACAAGCTGCCGAAGAACCAGCAGGACGTCCTGCTCGCGGTCGGCACCGAGCTCGAAGCCTTCGGCCGCAAGGGCGCGCAGGACGACGACGTCGAGGTCGCCAAGGTCTACGAGAAGGCCGGCGCCAAGGTCTCCGCGCTCGATGCCGCGACCGTCGGAAAGTGGCGTGACATCGCCCGCGACACCGCCTGGAAGGACTACGGCGCCAAGACCGCGACCTCGGCCAACCTGCTCAAGCTCGCGACCGACGTCGCCGCATGAGCCACGGTCCGCTTCCGGATCGTGACGACCAGGCAAACGCCGCCGCAAGGACCGGCCTTGCGGCGGCGATCGATCGCGGTCTCGCCATCCTCAACAGCATCATCGTCGTGTTCGCAGCGATTGCGCTGATCGCCGCCTGCGCCATCCTGAGCTACAGCGTGCTCAGCCGCGCCTTGTTCAAGGCCGCCAATTATTGGCAGGACGAGGCGGCGGTGTTCCTGCTGGTTGGCGCCACCTTCATGACCGCCGCCTACGTGCAGCAGAACCGCGGTCACATCGGCATCGAGGCCTTTGTCGGCCTGCTCTCGCCGCTGGCGAACCGGATCAGACTCTGGCTGGTCGATGCCGTGACGCTTCTGTTCTGCGCTTTCTTCGCCTGGAAGTCCTGGACGCTGGCGCATGAAGCCTATGTCGATGGCCAGGTCTCGAACTCGATGTGGTCGCCCCCGCTGGCCATCCCCTATTCGCTGATGGCGTTTGGCATGAGTCTGCTCTGCGTCCAGATTCTCGTGCAGCTTGCGCTGCCTTTCGCTGGAGCCAGGCGTTCATGAGCGTTTTCGGTATCGGCCTCGCGTACGGAATCGCGACGCTGGTCGTGATGTTTTCGGGCATGCCGATCGCGTTCGCGCTCGGCGCAGTCGCGGTCGTGTTCATGGGCATCTACATGCCCGCCGCCTCTCTCGATACGGTGACGCAGAACGTCTACGAGGAAATGGCCTCGATCACGCTGCTGTCGATCCCGCTCTTCATCCTGAAGGGCGCCGCGATCGGCAAGTCGCGCGCGGGCCAGGATCTCTACTCGGCTCTGCACGCCTGGCTGCACCGCGTCCCCGGCGGCCTCGGGGTCGCCAACGTGTTCGCCTGCGCACTGTTTGCGGCGATGGCGGGCTCATCGCCCGCGACCTGCTCGGCAATCGGCTCGGCCGGCATCCCCGAGATGCGCAAGCGCGGCTATTCCGGCGGTTTTGCCGCCGGCATCATCGCCGCCGGCGGCACGCTCGGCATTCTGCTGCCGCCGTCGATCACGATGATCCTGTTTGCGGTCGCCGCCGAAAAATCGCTGGGACGGCTGTTCCTCGCCGGCATCGGACCCGGCCTGCTGCTGGTCTCGCTGTTCGGCGTCTACGCAGTGATCCGCTTCCGCCAGGAATATGCCGCGGCCGAAGCGATCTACAAGAACGGCGGCCCGGAAGCTGCGATCCTCGCCCGCGACGAGTACACGCTCGCGGAGCGCTTCAGCGTGCTGCCGCGCGTGATCCCCTTCGTGCTGCTGCTCACCGGCGTCATGATCGCGCTCTATGGCGGCTACGCGACGCCGTCGGAGACCGCCGGCCTCGGCGGCCTCCTGGCGCTGGCATTGATCGCTGCGATCTACAGCGTGTGGCGGCCGAGCGACCTCGCCCCCATCCTGAAATCGACGATCCGGGAATCGACCATGCTGATGATGATCATCGGCATGTCGCTGCTCTATTCCTACGTGATGAGCTATCTCCACATCTCGCAATCTGCCGCCGAATCCGTCGTCGCGATGCATCTGCCGCGCTGGGGCCTTTTGTTCGCGATCCTCGTCATGGTCGTCGTGCTCGGCTTCTTCCTGCCGCCGGTCTCGATCATCCTGATGACCGCGCCGATCATCCTGCCGCCCTTACGCGCCGCCAATTTCGACATCATCTGGTTCGGCGTCGTCATGACGATCGTGATGGAGATGGGGCTGATCCATCCACCCGTCGGCCTCAACATCTTCGTCATTCGCAACGTCGCGCCCGACATCCCCTTGCGCGAGGTGATCTGGGGCACGCTGCCGTTCGTGCTGCTGATGATGGTCGCGGTGCTGCTGCTGTGCTTCGTGCCGGGGATCTCCACCGCGCTGCCGGACCTGGTGATGGGGCCGGACGGGAGCAGGTGACACGTTGGTAGGGCGGGTTAGCTCCGTAGCTGCGCAAAGCGCAGTCCCCGAGGCGTAACCCACCAACTTCGTCCCGCATTCGCTGGACGATGGTGGGTTACGCTTCGCTAACCCACCCTACGATTTCTCGTTCCGCCGCGACTTCGGCGTGATCGCGCCGCCACCCACCACCTGCAACAGATCCTTGCGCACGGCCTCGATGTGACGCTCCAGGAACCGGCAGGCTTCCTCGACCTTCTCCGCGCGGCAGAGTGCGATCAGATGGGCGTGCTCCTTCTCGGCGGTCCCCATCGCCTTGGTGTTGGAGAGCTGGAGACGCGTATAGCGGTCGCTGGTCTGGAGCAGTGACAGCACGATCGCCCGGGTGCGGGGCTGCGGGGCATGGACATAGAGCGCCATGTGGAAGTCGGCATTGAGCTGCCCCCATTCGCTGACGTTGCGGGCCTTGATCGCCTTCTCGAAGCTCTTGTGGATGTCGTCGAGGCCGTCGAAATCGTCTGCAGTGAATCGGGGGGCCGAGTGCGCCAGCAGCCGCGGCTCCAGGATCCGGCGCAAGTCGAAGACGTCATTGATCTCGTCCAGTGACAGCTCGGAGACGATGGCGCCCTTCTGCGGAACGATCCGCACCAGGCCCTCCGCTTCGAGCTGAAACAGGGCCTCGCGCACGGGGATGCGGCTGACGCCATAGGCCTCGCCAAGCGCATCCTGGCGCAGTTGCGATCCGGCCGGATAGGTCCCGTCGAGGATTGCCTGCCGGAGTTGGTCGACGATCGCAGCCGACAGGGTGCGATGCTTCAGAGGCACTTTCATCCGATCTTCCGTCCCTCTCCGACTCGGCCGGCCGGAACGGTCCCTGTCTTGCATGTTGAGGTCATCTCGTCCCCGCAAAAAGCGCGTGCACGCCTTCCACGCAGCCCGCAATTCCATTTGACAGCCAAAATGTATAAATTATACATTCGGCTATCGCACGACAAATCTTGCAGGCAATGGGGCCTCTTCATGATCGAGCAGACGATGCCGGCCACGCGCGCGTTCAGCGTTCAACGCATGGTCGTCGGTGCCTCCAGCGCCCTGCTCGCCGTCGAGCGCATTGCATTGATGGGCCTGATGTACCTGCTCACCGGCTTGATCCTGGTGAACGTCGTCACCCGCTACTCGCACTTCCCGATCTATTGGATCGATGAATCCGCGGTCTATTGCGTGGTCTGGCTGACCTTCATCGGCGCCTCCGCCATGACGCGGTTGCGACTGGACTTCGCCGTCACGATGCTGACGGAGCGTCTTTCGCCCCGCCGCCAGAAGATAGCCAAGGTGATCTCGACCGGCCTCGTCGTCGTATTCGGCATCGCGCTGATCGTCACCTGCGTGCTCTGGATGGATCCGATCGGATTGGCCCGCGCCGGGTTCGACGGCCGCAAGCTCGCGGCGGAAACCTTCAACTTCGTCTACACCGAACACACCCAGACGCTGAACTGGCCGACCTGGGTGCTCTATCTGACGCTGCCGATCTTCGCGGTGTCGATGACCGTTCATGGTCTCGCCAATTTGCTGGAAGATCTCGAGCTGGTCCCGCGCACGCCACCGAGGGGCTTTGCGCTCTCCGAACTCGACGGAGTCAACTGATGGTCACGTCAGCAGCCTTCCTCGCAATCATGCTGGTCGGCGTGCCGATCGGCCTTTGCCTGTGCCTCGCGGGCCTCGTCTACATCGCGGCGTCCGGCAATCCGGTGCTGTTCCAGTCCTATCCTCTGCAGCTGTTCGGCGGCGTCGACAGCTACGGCCTGATCGCCATTCCGCTCTTCATCCTGATCGGCGAGATCATGAACGGCGGCGGCATCACGCGGCGCATCGTCGACATGGCGATGGCGTTCGTCGGCTCGCTGAAGGGCGGGCTCGCCTACGTCAACATCCTCGCCAACATGTTCATCTCCTCGATCCTGGGTTCTGCGACTGCACAGGTCGCGATCATGGCCCAGATCATGGTGCCGGAGATGGAGAAGAAGGGCTACGACAAGACGTTCGCGGCGGGACTGACCGCCTATGGCGGCATGCTCGGTCCGATCATCCCGCCGTCGGTGATGTTCGTGGTCTACAGCGTGCTGGCGCAGGTCTCGGTCAGCGACATGCTGATCGCCGGCATCGTGCCGGGCGTCATCCTCACCGTGATGTTCTGCGTCGTCATCGCGCTGATGGGATACATCTACAACTATCCCCGCGCCGACTATCAGACGCCGCGGCAGCGCGTGGCGACGATCCTGCGAACCTCGCCCACCCTGCTGATCCCGATCGTCATCGTCGGCACCATCCTCGGCGGTCTCGCCAACGCGACGGAATCCGCCGCCGTCGGCGCCGTTGCCGCAGCCTTGGTCGGAAAGTTCTGGACCCGAGAGTTCGAATTCTCGCAGCTGCCGCAGATGATGCTGCGCAGCGCGATCTATTCGGCGATCGTGCTGTTCCTGGTGGCCGCCGCGGCGGTGTTCTCGTGGGTGCTGATCTTCGGCAAGGTGCCGCAGGAAACCGCCGCCTGGATCCAGACGGCCGCCAAGGACCCGATCAGCTTCATGCTGATCTGCAACGTCATCCTGCTGGTGATCGGCACGGTGATCGACGGCATTCCCGGGCTGATCATGACGGTGCCGATCCTGCTGCCGGTCGCAACCGACGTCTACCACATCGATCCCCGGCACTTTGGCGTCGTCGTGGTGATCAACCTCGTGCTCGGCCTGTTGTCGCCGCCGGTCGGGCTCTGCTTCTTCGTCGCGGCCGCCGTCACCGGCGCCAAGCCCGGCAAGATGTTCATGGTGACGCTGCCGTTCTTCGTCATCTCCTGCGTCCTGCTGGTGCTGCTCTCGCTCTATCCGTCGCTCTCGCTGATCCTCATCAAATAGGCCGTCCAGAAGGAAGCCCAACCATGCCGCTTTCACGCCGCCATTTTCTCACCGCCAGCGCCGCCCTGCCGCTGTTCGCGCCCTCGCTAGCGCTCGCGCAGGCCAAGGAATTCCGCCTCGGCCTGATTACGCCCAACGGCCATTCCTGGAACAAGGCAGCGCTCAAGTTCGGCGAAGACCTCAAAGCCGCTACCAACGGCCGCCTCACCCTGACCGTGTTCCACTCCGGCCAACTCGGCAACGAGCCCGCGATGATGCAGCAATTGCAGTCCGGCGCGCTCGACATGGGCTTCATCCAGGCCGCCGAGCTCGGCTCGCGCGTGCCGCACATCGCTGCGATCAACGCGCCCTACATCGTCCGCTCGACGCCAGCAGTCGCGAAATTCGTGCGGCATCCGGCGGCCATCAAGCTGTTCGAGGTGCTGCCGCAAGAGACCGGAACGATCGGACTCGGCTGGGGCATCACCGGCATGCGCGCGGTGTTCTCGTCCAAGGACCTGACAACGCTCGCCGACATCAGGGGCATGAAGCTGCGCATCAATCCGACCCCGGTCTATCGCGATTTCTATTCCTCGCTCGGCGCCGCGCCAACGCCGATCCCGACGCCGCAGGTGTTCGACGCGATGGCCAACGGCCAGGTCGACGGCCTCGAGGCCGACCTCGAATTCTCCTGGAACCAGCGCTTCGACAAGGTGTCGAAGGTGATCCTGCAGATGAACGCCGTCTTCATGCCGATGGCCGCCGTGGTCTCGGGCCGGGTCTGGCAGTCGCTCCCCGCCGCCGACCGCGAGCTGATCGCCAAGACCGTCAAGTCGACGCTGGATGCGCAGATCGACGAGTTGGCCTCCAACGAGCCCGCGCTGATCGAGAATTTCAAGAACGCCCCGATCCCGATCCGCCAGGTGCCGGCCGGCGATACCGAAGCTGTCATTGCCGAGTTCGATAAGATCTGGCTGCCCAAGGCACCTGTCCTCGCCGAGCTGCGCAAGGTCGGCGCCACGCTCTGACCCCACCCATCCCCCTCATAACACCCGGCGGATCCAGCCCCCGCCGGCAAAATCCACTTGGAGTCAAACCATGAGCCGCCGCGTTTCCTGGGAAGGCGTCTTCCCGGCCGTCACCACGCAATTCCACGACGATCTCTCGCTCGACATCGACGCGACCGCGAAGGTAATGGACGGGCTGATCCGTGATGGCGTCTCCGGCCTGATCGTCTGCGGCTCGGTCGGCGAGAACACCTCGCTGGAGCGCAAGGAGAAGGTCGCGATCATGGAGACGGCGAAGTCCGTCGCGGCCGGCCGCGTGCCCGTGTTGTGCGGTATCGCCGAATTCACCACGGCCTTCGCGGTCGAAACCGCGAAGGAGGCCGCGCGCGTCGGCATCGACGGCGTGATGGTGATGCCGGCGCTGGTCTATTCGTCCAAGCCGCACGAGACCGCCGCGCATTTCCGCGCCGTCGCCACCGCGACGGACCTGCCGGTGATGCTCTACAACAATCCGCCGATCTACAAGAACGACGTCACCCCCGACATCCTGGCTTCGCTCACCGATGTCGAGACCGTCGTTTGCTTCAAGGATTCCTCCGGTGACACAAGGCGCTTCATCGACACCAGGAACATGGTCGGCGATCGCTTCGTGCTGTTCGCCGGCCTCGACGACGTCATCGTCGAGAGCATCGCCATGGGCGCCGTGGGGTGGGTCTCCGGCATGTCGAACGCCTTCCCGCGCGAGGGCGAGACGCTGTTCCGGCTCGCCAAGGCGGGACGCTATCCCGAGGCGATGCCGCTCTACGAATGGTTCATGCCGCTCTTGCATCTCGACGCGCGCCCGGACCTCGTCCAGTGCATCAAGCTGTGCGAGCACATCATGGGCCGCGGCACCGCGCTGACGCGCCCGCCCCGCCTCGCGCTGCTGCCGCAGGAGAAGGCCGAGGTCGAGGCGATGATGGTGAAGGCCCTCAAGAGCCGTCCGCGCCTGCCCGATGTCGGGCTGAAGGCGGCCTGACCGCACGTTTCGTAGGGTGGGTTAGACCTGCGGCTGCGCAACGCGCAGTCGCAGGGCGTAACCCACCACTTCTGTCAGCGCAGAAACCGAAGAGGTGGGTTACGCTTCGCTAACCCACCCTACGAAGCCGCTCGCTTCCTCTTCGCGTTCAGCGCGGACGCCACGCGGCTCACCGGCGGTTTGCCGAGCAGGCCGCTGATCTCGTTGGTCGCCGCCAGCAACCGGTCCATATCGACGCCGGTCCTGACGCCCATGCCTTCGAGCATGTAGACGACGTCCTCGGTCGCGACATTGCCGGTCGCGCCCGGCGCGTAGGGACAGCCGCCGAGGCCGCCGGCGGCGGCGTCGATGACGCGGACGCCCTCCTCCATCCCCGCATAGAGGTTGGCGAGCGCCTGGCCGTAGGTGTCGTGGAAATGCATCGCCAGCTTGTGGGCAGGAATGTTGGCGCCGACCGCGCGCAGCATCGCCTTGGCCTTATCGGGCGTGCCGACCCCGATGGTGTCGCCGAGCGAGATTTCGTAGCAGCCGAGCTCCCACAGCGCGTTGGCGAGATCTGCGACGGCTTTCGGCTTGATCTCGCCGTCGAAGGGGCAGCCTAGCACGCAGGAGATATAGCCGCGGACCTTGACGCCATCGGCCTTGGCGCGCGCCAGCACCGGCTTGAAGCGTTCGATGGACTCCGCCACCGTGCAATTGATGTTGGCCCGCGAAAAGCCCTCGGAGGCCGCGGCGAACACCGAGACGATCTTTGCGCCGGCCGCGCGCGCGGCGTCATAGCCCTTCTCGTTCGGCAACAGCACGTGGAATTCGGCACCGGTCAAATGGTTGACGCCGCGCAGCACGGCGTCCGAGCTCGCCATCTGCGGGATCGCCTTGGGGGAAACGAAGGCGCCGACCTCGACAGTATTGAGGCCGGCGGCGACCAGCGCCTCGATGAAGGCGATGCGGGCCTCGACGCTGACCGCCGTCTTCTCGTTCTGCAGGCCGTCGCGCGGCCCCATTTCGATGATGCGGACCTGATCGCTCATCTCATTCTCCGGAAGGCTCGACCACGGCGAGCTCGACGCCCTCCTGGACGATGTCGCCGACCTTGCATTTGATGGACTTCAGCACGCCAGCATAGGGCGCGCGCAGCGTCTGCTCCATCTTCATCACTTCCAGCGTCAGGATCGGCGCGCCCTTCTCCAGCTTGGCACCCTCCTCCGCCAGCACGGCGACGACCGTGCCCGGCAACGGTGCCGCGATCTTGTCCGCACCGGCCTGCTCCTCGGTCTCGCCTCCGAACGGATCGACCAAATGCAGATCGAAGCGGCCGTTGCGCGTGCGCAAATACAGCTCATGGCCGTCGATCACGGCCGCGACCGACGTTTTCACGCCGTCAAGCGTCAGGTCGAAGCCGCCGTCGCGGGTCGCAACCGCAAACGCAAGCTCGCGTTCGCCGATCACCAGCGTCGATGGTCCGCTGCCATAGTTCAGCGTGATCTTCTGCTCGGGCCCATGATGAACACCATGACCGGCGCGAAACGCAAAGTTGCGCTGGCGGCGACCGACCGGCATCCAGCCAAAGGTTTGCCAGGGCGAATTCGCTTCCGCCTTCGCAGCCTGCCGTTCGCTGTTGATCACAGCGGCCACCGCGGCGCAGAGCTCGAGCTCGCTCGGCGCCGGCGTGGGCTGCGTCAGCACGGCCAGCTCGCGTTCGATGAAACCGGTGTCGATTGCGTTCGCCCTCACCTTCGGATGCGTCATCAGCGCCGACAGGAACGGGATGTTGGTGACGATGCCGCGGACGTCGGACTCTTCCAGGCCGCGGTTCAGCCGCTCGATCGCGACATCCCGCGTCGGCGCCCAGGCGATCATCTTTGCCAGCATCGCATCGTAGTACGGCGAGACCGTATCGCCTTCCCGATAGCCGGAGTCGATGCGCAGGCCCCCGGTTTCGGAGGGCAGGCGCCAGGTCGAGATCTTTCCGACCGACGGCATGAAATTCCTGGTCGGGTTTTCCGCGTAGACGCGCGCCTCGACAGCATGGCCGTTGAGCTTGATCTCATCTTGTTTGAGCGGCAGCGCTTCGCCGAAGGCTACGCGGAGCTGCCACTCGACGAGGTCGATCCCAGTGATGAGCTCGGTCACGGGATGCTCGACCTGGAGGCGGGTGTTCATCTCGATGAAAAACACGTCCTTGCCGTCGGAGACGAACTCGATGGTGCCGGCGCCGACATAGTTGACGGCTCCGGCCGCCTTGCGCGCGGCGGCACAGACCGTGTCGCGCTGGGCTGCATTGAGCGTCGGCGACGGCGCTTCCTCGATCACCTTCTGGTGGCGGCGCTGCAGGGTGCATTCGCGCTCAAACAGCGACAGCAGATTGCCGTGGCTGTCGCCGATCACCTGCACCTCGATATGCCGGGGGTTATCGACGTATTTTTCGATCAGCATGCGGTCGTCGCCGAACGCGGCCTTGGCCTCGCGCTTCGCGCTGACGATCGCAGGCGCGAGTTCATCCGCGGAGCGAACGATGCGCATGCCACGGCCGCCGCCGCCGGCGGACGCCTTCACCAGAATGGGGAAACCGACCTTCTCGGCAGCCTTCGCCAGCGTCGCATCGTCCTGGGCCTCGCCGTGATAGCCGGGCACCAGCGGTACGCCGGCCTTTTCCATCAAAGCCTTGGAGCCGGACTTCGAACCCATCGCCGTCATCATCGCGGCGGTCGGCCCGACGAAGACCAGGCCCGCGTCGAAACACGCCTGCGCGAATTCGGCATTCTCCGACAGGAAGCCGTAGCCGGGATGGATCGCCTCCGCGCCGGTCTTGCGCGCGGCCTCAATCAGCCGTTCGGCATTGAGATAACTGTCGCGGGCGCGTGCGGGCCCGAGCAGCACGGCCTCGTCGGCCAGCGCGACATGCATCGCGTCGCGGTCGGCCTCGGAATAGACCGCGACCGTGCGCAGGCCCATGGCGCGCACGGTGCGGATCACGCGGCAGGCAATCTCGCCGCGGTTGGCGATCAGCAGGGTGCGAAAACGGCGGTAGAGCTTTGAGCGGTCCATCGCATCACATCCTGAACAGGCCGAATTTCGTCGGTTCGATCGGCGCATTCGACGCCGCCGAGAGGCCGAGGCCGAGTACCAGCCTTGTGTCGGCCGGGTCGATCACGCCATCGTCCCAGAGACGCGCGGTCGCGTAATACGGGTGCCCCTGGCTTTCATATTGCGCGCGAATCGGCTCGCGGAATTTATCTTCGTCTTCTTTCGACCAGCTATCGCCCTTCGCCTCGATATTGTCGCGGCGGACCTGGCTCAGCACCATCGAGGCCTGCTCGCCGCCCATCACCGAGATGCGGGCGTTCGGCCACATCCACAGGAAGCGCGGCGAGTAGGCGCGGCCGCACATGCCGTAATTGCCGGCGCCGTAGGAGCCGCCGATCACCACGGTGAATTTCGGCACCGACGCCGTCGCGACCGCCATCACCAGCTTGGCGCCGTCCCGCGCGATGCCGCCGGCTTCGTACTTCTTGCCGACCATGAAGCCGGTGATGTTCTGCAAAAACACCAGCGGAATGCCGCGCTGGCAGCACAGCTCGATGAAATGCGCCCCCTTCAGCGAGCTCTCGCTGAATAGGATGCCGTTGTTGGCGATGATGCCGACCGGAAAACCCCAGATGTGGGCGAAGCCGCAGACCAGCGTGGTGCCGTAGAGCTTCTTGAACTCGTCGAACTCGGAGCCGTCGACGACGCGCGCAATGATGTCGCGCACGTCGAACGGCTTGCGCCCGTCGACGGGCACCACGCCATAGATCTCCTCCGCCGCAAACAAGGGATCACGCGGCGGATGCATGTTGAGGTTCGGTCGCACGGACGGCTTCAGCGTGCCGACAATGCGGCGGGCGATGCCGATCGCGTGCGCGTCGTTCTGGGCGTAATGATCGGTCACGCCGGATTGCCGCGAATGCACGTCGGCGCCGCCGAGCTCCTCGGCAGTCACCACCTCGCCCGTCGCCGCCTTAACCAGCGGCGGCCCGCCCAGGAAGATGGTGCCTTGGTTGCGCACGATGATGCTCTCGTCCGACATCGCGGGGACATAGGCGCCGCCGGCCGTGCAGGAACCCATCACGATGGCGATCTGCGGGATGCCTTGCGACGACATCTGCGCCTGGTTGTAGAAGATGCGGCCAAAGTGACGCTCGTCCGGAAAGATCTCGTCCTGCAGCGGCAGGAAGGCGCCGCCGGAATCGACCATGTAGACGCAGGGAAGATTGTTCTGCCGCGCCACGTCCTGCGCGCGCAGATGCTTCTTCACTGTCATGGGATAATAGGTGCCGCCCTTGATGGTGGCATCGTTGGCGACGATCACGCATTCGCGGCCCGAGATGCGCCCGACCCCGGTGACGACGCTCGCCGAATGCACGTCGCCGCCATAGAGGCCATAGGCCGCGAGCGGCGACAGCTCCATGAACGCGGTGCCGGGATCGACCAGCAGGTCGACGCGCTCGCGCGCCAGCATCTTGCCGCGCGACGTGTGGCGGTTGCGCGAGACCTCGCCGCCGCCGCCCGCGACCAAGCTCAGCTTTTCGCGCAAATCCGCGACGAGAGTGCGCATGGCCTCGGAATTGCGGGCAAAGTCCGATGAAGACGTATCGATGCTGGAATGGAGCGGCATGTTGATTCCAATTGCGTGAAGGTTTTAAGCCGTCTCGGCCATCAATTCGCGCCCGATCAGCATGCGCCGGACCTCCGAGGTGCCGGCGCCGATCTCGTAGAGCTTTGCATCGCGCCACAGACGTCCGACCGGAAACTCGGATGTGTAGCCGACCCCGCCCAGCGCCTGGATCGCCTCGCCCGCCATCCAGGTCGCCTTCTCGGCGGAATAAAGGATCGCAGCGGCGGCGTCCTTGCGCAAGCTGCGCGCGTGATCGCCGCGGTCGCAGGCACGCCCCACCGCATAGACATAGGCACGCGTGGCCTGCCAGGTCGCGTACATGTCGGCAAGCTTGCCCTGCATGAGCTGGAAGTCGCCGATTGGCTGCCCGAACTGCTTGCGCTCGTGCATGTAGGGCACCACCGCGTCCATGCAGGCCGCCATGATCCCGAGCGGGCCGCCGGAGAGGACCGTGCGCTCATAGTCGAGCCCGGACATCAGCACCTTGACGCCCTCGCCGACCTTGCCAAGCACGTTCTCCTCCGGCACCTCGCATTCGTCGAAGAACAGCGGATAGGTGTTGGAGCCGCGCATGCCGAGCTTGTCGAGATGCTGACCGTGGGTGAAGCCCTTGGCCCCCTTCTCGACCAGGAAGGCGGTCATGCCGCGCGGGCCCGCTTCCGGATCGGTCTTGGCATAGACCACCAGCACGTCGGCATCGCCGCCATTGGTGATCCACATCTTCGAGCCGTTGAGCACGTAGCGGTCGCCGCGCTTGTCGGCGCGCAGCTTCATCGAGACGACGTCGGAGCCGGCCCCGGGCTCGGACATCGCGAGCGCGCCGACATATTCGCCGGAGATCAGCTTTGGCAGATAGCGCTCGCGCTGCGCATCATTGCCGTTGCGGCGGATCTGGTTGACGCAGAGGTTGGAGTGGGCGCCGTAGGAGAGCCCGACCGCGGCCGAGCCGCGCGAAATCTCCTCCATCGCGACGATATGGGCGAGATAGCCCATGTTGGAGCCGCCATATTGCTCCGGCGCGGTCATGCCGAGCAGGCCGAGGTCGCCGAGGCGCTTCCACAGGTCTGCCGGGAACAGATTGGCTTTTTCGATATCGGCGGCACGCGGGGCGATCTCCGCCTCCACGAAGGCGCGCAGCGTGTCGCGCAGCATGCTGATGTCTTCGCCCAGATCGAAATCGATGCTCGGGATATTCAAGGCGATTCCTCCGTATTTTGGGGACCGAACCTAGCGGCATCGGGGCCCTTCTGCGGTCGAAAAGGTTGCATTTTCCGCCAAACTTGGCGAGGATTTTCCCAGAGGATGTCCAATGCCTTTTCAAGTCGCAACCGCGATCCCGCGCCGTGCCGTAACCCCTGCCGCCTTCGTCCGCGGCGTCGTTGCGGCTTACGAACGCTACGGCCGCGATCCAACCGAGGCGCTGAGCCGGGGTCAGGTAACGCCAGACCTTGTCAATTCTCCGGATGGGCGGGTCACGGCCGGCCAGTTCGAGGCGCTGGCGGGTCATGCCATGCGCGAACTCGATGACGAGGCGCTCGGCTGGTTCTCGCGGCGGCTGCCCTTCGGCACCTACGGCATGCTGTGCCGCGCCTCGATCACCGCCCCGACGCTGGAGGTCGCGCTCAAGCGCTGGTGCCGGCACCATCGTCTGTTCACCGAGGACGTGCTGCTCGATCTCGCCGTCGGCGAGGAGACCGCGGTCGTGTCCATCCGCGAACTGGCCGACCTCGGACCCTTGCGCGAATTCTGCCTGGTCACCCTGCTCCGCTATGTCCTGGGGTTTTCCTGCTGGGCTGTAGATTCCAGGATCGCGCTCCGCGCCGCGGAATTTCCGTATCCCAAGCCCGGCCACGTCTCGGTCTATCCGACCATCTTTTGCCGAAACATCCGCTTCGATGCGGACCGCGCTTCCATCACCTTTGACAAGCATTATCTGTCGTTGCCGCTCACCCGGAGCGCGGCGGACCTCGACAACATGCTCAAGGGCGCGCTGCGGCTGACCGTGCTGCCCTATCGGCGCGACCGGCTCCTGGTCGAGCGCGTTCGCCGCGTGCTCCGCAATGCGCGCGGACGCAGTCTCGGAGCCGAGGATGTCGCGAGCGAGCTGGCGCTCTCCACCCGCACCATGCATCGGCGCCTGCGCGATGAAGCGACCTCGCTGCGCGATCTCAAGGAAGAGGCAAAATTCGAGCTCGCCAAGCAGGAGCTGATGCGCGGTCGTAGCCCGATCAAGCGGATCGCGGAGATCGCGGGCTTCCGCAACGAGAAGAGCTTTTCCCGCGCCTTCCGCACCTGGGCCGGTGCCTCACCGCGCGAATTTCGCGGCAGGTATCGCTGACGCGCGGGCTGTCATGCTGATGCGGCCTCCGAGATCCAACTCGGAGGCCGCACCATTTCGAACCGGGCTCAATCAGTTCGAGTTGGTCTGGCCGCCCGGGCGAAGCTTGGTGCGCGACTGCGTCTGCTTCGGCTGGAAGGCCAGCGCGTCGGTCGACGTCTTGGCGCCGCCGCTCTGCGAGCACGAGCCGCCGATGCCGCCGGCCGCGGCCCGGCAGGCCTCCATCGTCGGATAGCCGCAGCCATGCGCGGCCTGGGCGCCATTGGTGATGCAGTAGTCCTCTGCCTGGGCAGCCGGTGCGGTCATCATGAGAAACGCAGATGCAAACAGCGTCGCAGCGGATGCGACGAACGTCTTCGAGGTCAAGGTCATGTTGTCTTTTCCTGCTTCAGGGTCCCACAAAAGAGGCCTCGGCATGCGACGCAGGCTGAGGTTCACACCTCGCATCTAGGCCGGCGCCACGAACCGGCAATCACGGCTGGCCGCATTGCAGGGCTTCCCAAATCACATGTCACAGTTAGGTGAGTTACTTCACTTTTTATCCGCCTTATCCGAACCTGTATCCGGTAAGGGAATCATCTCCGCGCCTTCGGATTTTTGGATATCGTTGTGCGAGCCACGTTTGGGGACCCGTCGCCGCCAAGCTATCCTGCCGCCGTGATCTCCTGCAACGGCAGCGGAACGTCCTTCGCCACGCCCAGCACCGGGAAGCTGCGGACGTTCTTCACGTTCGGCATCGCGGCGAAATGCAGGAGCTGCTGGCGCATGCTCTCGACGCTCGGCGCCACGCATTTGAGAAGATAGTCGGTGTCGCCCGAGATCCGCCAGCACTGCTGGATGCGCGGGATCGCGGCGATCGAGCTCTCGAACGCCGCCAGCACCGGCTGGGCCTGGCTGCCGAGTTGGATCGAGACGAACGACACCACCTCGTAGCCGAGCAGCCGTTCGTCGATGACGGCGCGCACCGCCCGGATCACGCCGCGGCTGAACAGCGATTTCAGCCGCCTCACGCAGTTGGGCCCGGACACCCCGACGCGCAACGCCAGCTCGTTGTTGCGAACCCGCCCGTCCTGCTGCAACTCGGAGAGTATTTTCAGATCGACGCCGTCGAGCTGGTCACGCCCCGCCATATCCACCTCGTCATGGTCGTCTCATGCGAGGCAGCGAAGCACGGGGCGGAATGCCTGCCAAGGGCAGGACGATGGGAAGCATCCGCGTGTTTGGCCGAGCTTGCCCCGGCCATCCGCGGACTTTCAGGCGGAGGCTAAAACGTGGACGCCCGGGACCCGGCTCCGCCAAGGCTTCGCCAGGCATTCGGTGTTGGGCCGGCGAAGCTTCAGCGAAGACGGCATGCCCAGGCATGACGAGGGTCTCGACGCGTGGCCCGCCCTCAATGCGTCCAGGGCTCGCCGCGGCGGAACGAGAAATTGTCGGAATAGGCCACAGGCCTGCGCACCGACTCCTGCGGCTCGATCACCTGGTAGGCGATGCCCTTGCGCTCGCAATAGGCGACGGCCTCTTCCTTGCTGTGGAAACGCAGGGTGATCTGCTGCTTCATGTCGCCGGACGAGGTCCAGCCCATCAGCGGCTCGACCGCGCGCGGCTGCTCGGGCTCGTAGTCGAGCTGCCATTCCTTGGTCTTCGACCGGCCGGATTGCATCGCGTTCTTGGCGGGCTTGAAAATGCGTGCGGTCATGGATGGTCCGGCCTCTTGTTCGTCTTTTCGTTCGATTTCGATGCGTCACGGTAGCAGTTGGTGGAAACCGCGGGCATAGTATAGAGACACCTTTTGGGAACTGATCGGTGATTCCGGCCCCCCGGGATGGCTCGCCGACGGGTATAATCATTATGCTGCATCGTGACAATTGCGTACCCGCCTTCCGCGCCGGGATCTCGCCCGGCCGCCGTGCTTCGTTGACGCCCACCTGTCCGTCCCCTCCGAAAGCTCCCGTCGCATGTCCTTCCTGAACATCAACGCCACGCTCCCCGAGAAGGGCCGTGACCTCAGGCTCGACCTGTTTCGCGGTATTGCGAACTGGGCGATCTTCCTCGACCATATCCCCGACAACGTGGTGAACTGGATCACCACCCGCAATTACGGCTTTTCCGACGCCGCCGATCTGTTCGTCTTCATCTCCGGCTACACCGCCTCCTTCGTCTATGCGCGGATGATGCTCGAGCGCGGCTTCCTCGTCGGCGCCACGAGGCTGACCAAGCGGGTCTGGCAGCTCTACGTCGCCCACATCATCCTGTTCGTGATCTACATCGCCTCGATCAGCTATCTGGCGCTGCGCTTCGGCGATTCCGAGATGATCAACGAGTTCAACGTCGCCGGCCTGGTCGACAACGCCACCGAGACACTGCGCCAGGGCCTGTTCCTGCGCTTCAAGCCGCTCAATCTCGACGTGCTGCCACTCTACATCGTGCTGATGGGGCTGTTTCCGCCGGTGCTTTGGTTCATGCTGCGCAAGCCGGACCTGACGATGGCATTGTCCATCGTGCTGTGGCTGACCGCGCGCCATTTCGGCTTGAACCTGAACGCCTATCCGGCCGGCCAGTGGTACTTCAACCCGTATTGCTGGCAGGTGCTGTTCGTGTTCGGCGCCTGGTGCGCCCTGGGCGGCGCGCGGCGCTCGATGACGCTGATCAACGCACCGGTCACGCTCTGGTTCTGCTTGGCTTACATGCTGTTCGCGCTGGTCATGACCATGGCTGGCCGCTTCCCGGTCCTCGGCGGCATGTTCCCGGAATGGCTGTTCTCGGCGTTCAACCCGAATGACAAGACCAACCTCGCGCCCTACCGCTTCATCCACTTCGTCGTGATCGTGATCCTGGTGATCCGCTTCGTGCCGAAGGACTGGCCGGGCCTGGAATGGAAAGGGTTCGACCCCATCATCGTGTGCGGCCAGCAGTCGCTCGCCGTATTTTGCGTCGGAGTGTTCCTGTCCTTCGTCGGTCATTTCGAGCTGTCGATGAGCTCGGGCTCGCTGTTCGCGCAGATCTTCGTCAGCGTCGCCGGCATCGCGATCATGACGACGGTGGCCTATTACATCTCCTGGTCGAAGAGGCAGGACAAGCCGCTGAAGCCGCCGCCGCCCAAGCCTGCGGCCGCAAAGGCAGGCTGAGCCGGCGGCGCCTGGGCCTCCAGGCTCCGGCTGGTCCCCTGGACTGTTTCGGCTTACCCGGGATCGGATTGACCTGCCTCAACCAAGGCGGCGCAGGCCGGCCTAATGTCGCCGCGACGCACCCCGCCGCAGCGATTTTCGGCGCCCCTCCCCCTCGGACAAGGCCCAAGCACATGCCCTCTCATTTTCACGCCGTGGTATGGATCGACCATTCGCAGGCCCGGATCTTCCATCTCGGTCTGAGCGGCTCGGACGAAATCACGCTGCATCCACAGCTGGCGACGCGTCATCTTCATCACAAGGCCAACGCGATTGGCAGCGGTCATGCCGCGCCCGACAAGGCGTTCCTTGCCGAAGTGACCAAAGCCCTCGCCGATGCCGGCGAAATCCTGATCATCGGTCCGGCGAGTGGGAAGACGGAGCTTGCCAGCCACATTCGCGCACACGCGCCCGATATTGCCGAGCGGATTGTCGCGGTGGAGGCGGCCGATCATCCCTCCGACAACGAAATCGTCGCTTATGCGAAGCGTCACTTCAAATTGCCGCTGCCGCGTGTGCAGACGCCGGGATCGGCCGCGGGCGAGAGGCATTCGGGTTAAGCGGCGCGGCCTGTTAGGCCGCCGCCTCGCTGTCGTACTCGGTGAACTTCTTGTAGATCCAGTCGCGGCCGTCGTGGCGGCGCCAGACCTTGCCGTAAACGAGCTGCCCGTTGATCGAGCGGCGTGGCACGAACACCGTCCAGAGGTGCCAGATCTCGGTCCAGCTCGCCTGCGGACCGATGGTTCGGACGTTGCGATCGAAAGACATGATGCAGAACTCACAGGATACGAGCGCTGCGACGAACTGTGATGCCGTGTGAGCACGAATTTCACGCAGACCATCGCGAGCCGGACCGATCTGATAACAGTCACAAAGTCGCCCGCAACAACCGCTCGCCCTTAACCTAACCGATCAACCTTACTTCCTGTGAGCGTGTGGCAAGACCGGTTGAAAGCGGTCGCCGATTTTCCTAGACTGTGTACGATTTGAGAATGAGCGCGTCGTTTTGAGGACGCGCGGTTATTTCCGGGCTGACGCGAATTTTTGAAAACGATTGATGGGCGGGGGCCACCACGATGAATTTGCAATGTGCATGTCTGCGCTTGGCGCTGCGATCGACGCCGCCTACTCTGCCCGCGAAGACGCCGGCGCAAGAGCCGCGGAAGGTCGCCAACGACAATCAGCTGGCCTGGCCGTTCGTGCCGTTTCCGTTCGGCTGGTACGCGACGAACTGATGGTTGGAAAAGCGTAACGCCGCGCAAGCGGAATATCATCGCTTGGCGGCGTCCGTTAGGCATTGGGCGCTGAAATCCCCCAACACCTATATGTCTGGGGCGACGCCTAAAGGTTCGACCAAGTTTTACGATTTCCGCTCCGCCCGACCCGCCCAATGCCTTGAAAAATCGCGCGGAAGTCGCGTTGCGCAGGGAATGAGCGCCGAGGGTTAGGAGGACTTTGGCAGCTCCGGGCGTCAGCACGGAACGCGCTTGGCCGGGATCGCCATGCTCGGCTGGAGCTGCGCTCGCCTAGATCGCCTGGCGCCTCGCAGATTGACTGTTGTTCTGAGGCGCGGGTCTTGCCCACCTCGGGACTGGTCGGGGCAGCTGGATTCGAACCAACGACCTGCAGTACCCAAAACTGCCGCGCTACCAGGCTGCGCTATACCCCGAATGTCCGGCGAGCCCCGTCGATACACGCTTCCCAAAGCGCCAGCAAGCCTTCCAAAGGCGTGAGCAACCTTCCCAAAAGACCGCCAGGAGGGGGCCAATAGCCTCTTCCCGCCTACTTGCTGCCGAACAGCGGGTGGCCGACGCGATCGCCGGCGCGGATGCCATATTTTTGTGCCGTGCCAGCCACCACTTCCAGAACAGCTCGCGCTGGCCCCCTGGATGAGATGATCTTTGTCGACATCGGCTCGGTATTTTCGGCGATGCGTAGGATGCGGCCGTCGGCGCGAATGAAGATCATGTCGAGCGAGACGTAGGTGTTCTTCATCCACATCGACACTTCCTGCTCGGGATTGAAGTCGAACAGCATGCCTTTGCCATCGGCCAGTTCCTTGCGGTACATCAGGCCGGTCTGCTTCTCCTCCTCGGTGGTCGCGATCTCGACCGAGAACACCTGCACTCCGTTTTTGGTGACGATCTCGAGCGGCTGGAAGCTGGCGGCGCGGACCGGCGCGCTCGCGACGGCACAGCCGGCGATGACGAGGATGGCGGCAAGCCAGCCCTTCGCAACGGCGAAGACGGCCTTTCGATCGAAATTCATGGATGGCTCTCGAGGCGTGGGACTGGACCAGTCCTTACGTGGCGGTCGCCGGAAAAGCCAGAGGCGCGCCAGCCAGCCAGCGCGCCTCTGCTCACGATTGCGGGAATTGGATCAGTGGGACGAGACCGGCGATCCCGTCTCGGGATGGATCTCGGCCGCCATCATACCCTTGGAGCCGGGTCCGAAGCGAACCAGGACATACTGACCGGGCCGCAACTCGGTCATGCCGAAGCGGCGCAGCGTCTCCATGTGCACGAAGATGTCGGGAGTGCCCTCGCCGCAGGTCAGGAAGCCGAAACCGCGGAGCCGGTTGAACCATTTGACCTGGGCCCGTTCGAGCCCGCTGGTCGCCGTGACCGTGACATGGGTGCGCGGCGGCAGCATCTGCGCTGGATGGATCGCAGTCGACTCGTCCATCGAGACGACGCGAAACGCCTGGTAGCCCTTGGCGCGCTGGATGCACTCGACGACGATGCGGGCGCCCTCGTAGGCGGTCTGGAAGCCGTCGCGCCTAAGCACGGTAACGTGCAGGAGCACGTCGGGCCAGCCATTGTCGGGAACGATGAAGCCGTAGCCCTTTGAGGCGTCGAACCATTTGATGACGCCGTGAACCTCGACGAGGTTGGCGCTGCTCTCACCAAGTCCGGTGAACGGACTGAGTGCGCTGTCGCGACCGCCACCGCCGTGTTCGCCCACCGCGGGAACTCCGACCTTCTTGGACTCAAATCCGTCCGACGACCCCATAACCCCGGACCCCACACATGCCATGCAACCCGCCTGAATGGCGGCGCCGAATCACGCGTCTTTAGAGAATCTTCTCAACTCGACGCGACGCGAATCTTTCGACTCAAAAGATAACACTCCCGGTTGCGACGCATAGACAAAAAAGAGATTCGGCGGAACCTATGAACAGCTTGCATAGCCGCGAATCAAATTGCTGCCTCAATTACCGACAAAGGGCCCGAGCGTCTCGCCGATGTCCTGGCGGATCACGAGGTCGGCGATGTCGTCCTGCTCGGTCGGCTCGCGATTGACGATCACCAGACGTGCGCCTGATCTCTTCGCCATCATCGGAAAGCCCGCGGCCGGCCATACCACCAGCGAGGAACCGATCGCGATGAAGAGGTCGCAGGCTTGCGACAGCGCGGTCGCGCGCTGCATTTCGTCCTCGGGCATCATCTGGCCGAAGGAGATCGTGGCGGTCTTCACCGGCTCGTCGCATACGGTACAGTTGGGCGCGGCGCCCTCCTCGTCGAATTGGCGCTTCACCCAGTCGAGCGGGTAGGCCTGACCGCATCCGATGCAGCGCGCATACGTGGTGTTGCCGTGAAGTTCGATCACGTGGTCGCTCGCGACGCCGGAGGCCTGGTGCAGATTGTCGATATTCTGGGTGATGATCCCGGGAACCTTGCCGGCGCGGTAGAGCGAGGCGAGCGCGCGATGGCCGCGGCCGGGCTTGGCCGCCGCAAAGACCTCCTCCATCGCGAGGCGCCGGCGCCAGGATTCGTCGCGCGCCTCCTGGCTGGCGACGAACTCGTCGAACGGGATCGGGCGGTTGCGCGTCCAAATTCCGCCCGGCGAGCGGAAGTCGGGGATGCCGCATTCGGTCGAGATGCCGGCGCCGGTGAACGGCACGATCCGTTTGGCTTCGGCGATCATGTCGCCGAGACGCTCGATGCCGCTGCGAAGATCCGATGCAATCAACGCGGCCTCCCGTTTTGCTTTGCCGAATAGCTTGGCCGATCGGTCTTGCTGATTTGCTTTTGCGCTAGCTGCAACATGTGCAAGCGACAAGATTGTTGACGCTGTTATCCACTGCCCCGCACGACGTGGTCGGCAATTTTTTCCGACCCTCGCTTATCACAATCCTGCAATGCCTCCTCCCCATTGACGCCCCAATCAGAAGCGCCAATGCATGTGTTGACGCGACTCAACGTGATTGCGGCGGCAGTGCTTGAGTTCACTAGGACACATACTCACGTGCAGAGGGGATTTGACATGACCGAGGACGAACAACGTAAAATCCGCGAACGCGAAGAGATCGCCGCCCGTGTCGCCGCCTTCCGTGCCACCCAGGAAAAATTCAAACGCGAGCGTGACGAGTATTTCGTCTCGACGCTCGACAACGCGCGCAAGGTGGAGCGGCCCTCGCTCTGGCCGTAACGACACCAGATCACCGAGCATGAAAAAAGCCCGGAGCGTTTGCTCCGGGCTTTTCGTTTGTTCAGCCGTTACCAGTGACGGTAATAATGGCGGCGGTAGTACGGTCCATCACCGTAATAGGCGTAGGGACCGGGGCCGTAAGCATAGGCGGGGCGACCGTAGTAGCCATACCCCGGGCCGTAGCCGTAACCATAAGGATGGGACGCGGCGACGGCGCCCGCGGTGATGGCGCCGGCGGCGAGGCCGAACGCGAGGCCCGGACCGATGCCGCGGCCGCGCGCCTCAGCGGGCGCAGGCGCCGCCACCGCGGTCACGCCGACGGCCGCAACGGTAGCCAGAACTGCCAGTGTCTTCCTCATCATAAATCTCCTCCTTCGTATCTCGCACAGACAACGCTGGCGCGGTGCGATGGTTGCGCTCAGCCTGTGGAACCGGGCTCGGAATAAATCCGGCCATCCATGGAACGGGCGCGCGTTCCGCGAATTGCTTGTTCAAGTGCGGAACCCTCCACCATCCGGTCGAGGCAACAGCACGAAGACCCCGTCAGCATCACCAATGCTGGCGGGGTTTTCAGTTTCACGGACGGCAAATTGGCAATGCTCCACAATTGCTGCCAGCGGGGAGCGCCTAGGAGGATAAAGTGCCGATATCCACGTTGCTGGCCCGTATCCGCAGGCTGGTTCCCAGATCCGGCGATCAGCATTACGACGAGATCGTTCGCAGTTTCGGTGTCGGTACGCTGCGCCCGCCGCCGACGCCGATGAGCGACGGAGAACTGGCGCGGGCCATTGCCGAGTTCCTGAAGGAACAGCCGTCGAGCGAGTCCGTAGGCGCTCTCGGCCGCCGGCTCGACCCCACCACGCCGCTTTGAGGCGCCGGTCCGTCTTGTCCGGGAACATGCGCTTCGCGCGCACGTTGGCGTAGCCTTCAAGGAGAAAAGAGGCCGACATGCCCGTTTGGCTCGAAGTCCTGCTCAACCTGTCCGGCTATGCCGGTTTCGTCGCGCTCGCCTCACACGGCACCGCGTGCCCAGGCAATTGCGCCGACCATCAGATCTCCGGCGACGACCGTTAATTCGTGTGCGGTGGCTGGCCCGCCGTGCGCATCAGCCTGTCGGCCTTGACCGCGACATGCGTGTCCTCGAGCTGCGGCCGCAGCGAAAAGCTGATCACCACGAAAGCCAGACAAAACAGCGTGCCGACGATGGCGACGCGCCGGTAGGTGTGGCGGTCGCCCTGATAAAAGGACGGTTCTGAAAAAGGTGTCATGAATTCGTTCTTGGCAAAATTGCTTGTTGGCAAAGTCGGATCGCGTCTTCGCCAGACACCTATCGCAAGCAGCGGCAAGCGCAACGCGATTGCGCTTTTAACCTAACCGAATAGGGTTATCGGCTTCGCGGCAAGCTTCCGTTAGGAGTTCGCGAAGCGCCTTTAGAACCCGGCGAGCCGCCTCAGGCTCGAAGCCGAAGCTTGTGGCTATCCGCCATCCGGCTTTGTTCCAGCTTCACCTGCCTTTCGTTCTCGAAGAACGAATCGGAATCGCAGAAATCGGCGCGAAGCAAGTCTTAAGAATTCGTTCGTACGCAAACGAGCGCAGTCGCCGACGATCGCGCGCTCAACTCGCGTCCTCGGATTTCGATCGCGGCGGCACCTGCGGCACCGACGGCCTGCCTTTGCGCAAGCGCGGGTGCCGGTCGTACCAAAACACTTTTGCGATCTCGACGAACATCTCGAGAAACCAGCACGCATCCATGTCGCGTCTCCTCGCCTGATCTCGTAGCGAGGACGCGTAGACGGGACTGTGCGAAGCATCACGCCGGCTTGGTCAGGACAGGCGTGTCCCGCATCGACACAGAAGGCACGGCTTGTTCTGCATCCGACTCCATTTCGTTCGCAAGGAACGAATCGGAGTCGAGGAATCAGCGCAAAACGATTCCTAACGATCGGTGAAGGCAGGCGTGATTGCCTGTTATCATCGACGTCGCGCGACGCTCATCACGCCGCTCGCTTCACCGTGTTCTTCGCCGACAAGTTCTTCTCCGAAACGTCCCTCTCCGAAAAGCATTCGAGGATCTGGATGCGGAGCTCTTCCGCGGCCGGGCCCTCGAGCTTCCTGAGTTGATTCCAGAGTCTGATCACTTCGCGTTGTTTCTCGACGGTCATGAACACCTCCAACAGAATGGTCGCCACCAAAAGAGATGCTTCACTAGAACAAAATAGGAACAAAAAGTCCAGCCCTTCCTCTCGAAATTCCCTGGTCACATCGCCTGGAGCCTTGCGCGCGCCGGCGCAGTTGCTTTTTGGGTTTTCAACCTTAAGTTCGAGAATGCGGCCGGCGGCCAGGCGCTGAAAATCCCATCGCCGCCAGCCAAGAAGGCCCCGTGCGAAAGCGCGGGGTTTTTCTTTTGGGGAACGCGCCATCACCCTCCCCGTTAGTCATTCCGGAGCGAGGGACCGTGACCAGAAAATATTACGCCGTCGAAGTCGTTCGTCAAATCGAGGAGACCGTGGAGATCATGGTCGAAGCGCCGGACCCGACCGCCGCGCATGATGCAGCGCTTGCGCATCTGAAGGCGCGCGGGTCCGAATATCAGTGGCTCAATCCCAAATGCGATCTCGTGGTCTGGCGCGAGCGCCAGATCGATACGCCGGCGATCATCGACGTGTCCGTGTCGCCGGAGTAACGACCGGAACAAATTTTTCCGTCTCGCGTTGTCAGCCGAATTCAGTGGTGCTGGCGGCATGTCGCGACGCGGCCGACCAGCTTGAAGAGCCCCGGTCCCCAGGTCCGGGGTTTTTCTTTGAGGCGCCTCCACGGATGCGCCTTCCTCCAAGCGGTGGCCCGAACAACAAAACAGCCACCCGGGCGTTACGCCGGGTGGCTGCTTTGGAGACTGTCGGCCCGCTCGCCCCTGTCCGCCGTCAGACCGGCAAATTGTCGGTCATCCCGGGCGGGACTTCGCCTTGCTTGGTCCGCTCGGCGAGAAGCTCCTTTTCGGCCTCATACCAGAAGGTGTCCATCGTGCCCGCGGGCTCGCCGGCCTCCTTCCAGAGGTGATAGGCGCGGTTTCGAATCTCTACTTCGCTGAGACCAGTCATTTGATTTCTCCCTTTCGGAAGCAAAGCCCGACGACGGCCGAGAGTTCCTTAAGACAGTTCCTTATTGGTTCAGCACAAGCAAGCAATCATTGCGGCGCTCCGCGAAAAGCAGCCGCCGCAACGAAAACGCGAACCTTTAGACGGAGTCCTTGGCCACCTTCAGCGGCGAGGCCTTGACCGACTTGCTCGCCGGCTTCGCCGCGAACTGCATCGGCTCCTTGGTGAAGGGATTGACGCCCATGCGGGCTTCGGTCGCCGGCTTGTTCACCACCGACATCTTCACGAAGCCGGGAATGACGAATTCGCCGGACTCGTTGAGCTCCTTGTATCCGACGGTCGCCATGTACTCGATGACCGACTTCACGTCGTTCTTCGACAGCTGCGTGCCCTCGGCAATTGCATCGATCAACTGAGTCTTGGTCATCTTCGCCATGTCTGAATTTCCTTCTATGCGCGCGAGCAGGCTTTGCTCAGGACGCGGTCAAACCGCGCAACGCGCTTCTGATTCATGCCAACTTTCATGAAGTGACGGGGCTTAGAACCCATCGACGCCCAAAACGCAAGCAGGGGGTTCTGTGGGCGGCCGGACGCCGTGGGAAAGATGCCGCAGCCCGCGCCGCTTTCGCGTTGAACCATTTTCTCCCTGAGGCGTCTAACTCTTTGAAGTCCCCAAGCTTCACCCCCCATCAGAGAGCCCCGCTTCCCCCAGGCGGGGCTTTCGCCTTTTCCGGGGACCCGGCCTCGCAATTCCGATCAGGCCGGCTCCCGAGGCCTGCGCCCGGGCCACGCGGGTGACCGTCACAAGGCAGGTTCTCTTTTCCAGCCATCTCCGGCATAATGCGGCATGGCAAAAACAAAAGTGACCTTCAAAACCGTCCGCATTGCAGACAACGACTGGAAAATCCTGGCGGATTATCCGGACAGCGAACAGCGCGAAATCAAGGGCTTCACCAGCAAGGCAGATGCCGACGACTGGATCAACGGCGACCGCAAGATCGCGTGGCTCCGCTCCCAGGGGTACGCCAAGTAAAGCGCGAATAAGTCACGCGCGCATCGTGTGACGCCCTTAGGGGTACGAGGCGCGCTTCGTCCCTCCCCGCTCCAGATGCTCTTCCCGTGCCGGCCTTTGTCGAGCAGGCGGCAACGCCCGCTCGTATATCGGTCTCGCGAGGGACGCGTGGTCGAGAAACCTGTGACCGGGGCATGCGCCGTTGAGACTTCGGTAACCTAACCCCTCCAAGCTCCTCTCAGTATCGTTGCGTTGGAGTACCCACAGTGCTGGATTTTAACGAGCTGCGTGAACTCGCGGCCGATGTTCGCGTGTTCGTCGAAATTGCCGAAGACAAGGCCGAAGCGCTTCGCGCCGTCATCACGGCCTATGACGTGGTGCTCGCGATCTTCCCGTCCGGAGAGGGCATGGGCCTCCACGTCATCAAGGGCGGCGAGATCCTGGACCAGATTGCAAAATCACGGACCCATGCGAGCTACAGCCACACCGCCATCGCGGTTCCCGACCTGGAGCATGCGGAAGTGCTCAAGCACCTGACGGGCCCGGCCGACCAGCGGATCGCGGCTTAGAGCGCTTTCAAGCGACGTCGATAGCGGTTCGCGCGCACACGAGAATTTTTGCACTCCGGAACACCCTGTTTTAGGAACTGGGCTTCTGCGCTCCCGTTGGCTCACTCAACCAACCAGGAGTTTGAGATGAAGAAGTTCATCATTGCGACCGCCGCCCTCGGCCTCATGTGCGGCTCTGCCTTTGCCCAGACCCAGACCGGCCCCGCCGCGCAGTCGGACAACATGCAGAAGCCCGGCATGACCAACACGGACAAGGGTACGATGACCAAGGGCACGACCGGCATGAGCCATGATGGCATGAGCAAGGGCGGAATGGTGAAGCCCGACGCCTCCGGCCAGGGCGGCTCCGGCCCCGGCAGCGACCAGGGCGGCACCAAGACCCGCAGCAACATGAAGTAAGCCAGTTTCCTGTACCGCTTGCCTCTTGGCCGCGTCGCTTTCCACAAGGCGGCGCGGCCATTTCATGACGGGTCTTTATGGAAACCTGTCGTCCGAAGCCGCGTTGTCCAACGCACTGCCGGGTGACAACCGGACGCAATGGGGATGTTGGACGCGGCGCATTTTTCCGGTTTCTGCCCGCGACATCAACGCATCGGTACGCGCTGACAACTAACCTGTTCCCGGCAAGTGCACTCTTACAAAGTGCACCCTTCAAAGTGCCCCCTCAATCCTGCACTCCTCACAAAGGTGCGCGCACCGGAACGGTCAGGTCTCGCGCGAGTTGACCTATTACCAGGACAAGGAGATCGTCATGAGCGTTGAAGGTAAAGTGAAGGAAGGCGCCGGGTTCATCAAAGAAGAGATGAACGAACACGGCAAGTCCCCTGAGAGCCAGAAGAAGGCTCAGGAAGGTCGCGACTTGCGCAACGAAGGCCGGATCGAAGACGGCAAGCCGCCGAAGACGACGAAGCCCGGCACCGGTCACTAGTTCGCGTTTCGAAAACCCCGTTTGCTAAAACCGCCCCTGGTCATGCCAGGGGCGGTTTTCACGTTCATGACCAGGCGATGTGACCATGCGATCTTTCGGTGGTGCGATCCTCCAACGATAGCTGACGTGTCGAACCATGCAGCGCGATGCTGGTAGAACGCTCCGGCTGTTGTATGGTCGGACGTTTCTTGCGAGGGGCTGATGAAGATTGCCATTGTTGTCGCCGGCGTGATCGTTGTTGCTGCCGCCGTGCTCGTGGCGGTCCAGCCGAGCTTTCTGAAGCCTGCGTCACTGGCACTCGTGCAGAAGTCCGACATCCTCGGCTTTTCGCCCGGCATGACATTCGACGAGACCAACAAGCTCATCACCCAACGTCGCTACCGCTGCCGTCAGCTTCGCGATTCCTACGTCCTCGAGTGCGCAGTGGACGGCGCCAAGGTCACGATTTTTAGCGACGATGTGGGCCCCAAACATCCCATCTGGCGCGTTAATGCGGAGCTGAACAATCCGGGGCCCGAAGACGCTGCCGTCAAATCGATATCCGACCAATTCAACGCCCAGCCGACCAGGGACGCTCGGGAGGGATGGATATGGACCGTCGGCCGTGGGCTGAAGCTGAGCTACGACGGCACCGCCTTGAAGCTCGTGGACGAGGCCGAGGATATCAGGCGCGGCAAGCAGGAAGCAAAGCGCTAGCGAGCGCTATGCCGGATGCGCTTCAGTGACGAAACCGGTTGACGGCCCACAGCGGCATCCACGATCCCAGCACCATGCAGATCGCAATGGCTGCGACCAGGACATATTTCAGGGGATGCTGCGACGACGCGAGCGAACCTTCGAGGTGAAGGTGCGGCAGCAACGCCTCCATGCCCATTCCGATCAGGGCAACCGCGACCAGCCCGCCAAGGAGAGAAGCGAACAAATTGACGATCCATCCCGTCGCGCCGCGCTGGTGCGACCAGGCCTCGTAGATCGCGACAGCCAGCACCACGAGCACGAAGACCAGCATGAAGCTCATCGAGCCGCCGACGCTCGCCTTCGTCCCGAAGGTCTCCACCAGCAGCATGGCCGCTACCGCGAGCAGTGTGATCGCCTTCACGATGTTCCCTCTTCAATGGCCAAGCCAACAGGCCGTGAAGCCGATCACGATACAGCCCAGGCCGAAGATAGCCGTCGCCAGTTCGGCGAGGTTTTCCAGGCCGAAGAATCTGATGATGGCGCCCCACGCGGCACTCAGGAGTATTTCCACGATCGCGCCGGGCAGGCTTTCAAGCATGCCGATTAGTCGTTGCCGCCGTTGGCGGGGTTCAACAACAGAAGGCAGGGAGCCCCGGAGATCGCAGGATCACCGGGCGCTATGATGACCGGAAGGCGCCCGGAAGTCGGCCGCCGATCTATGCAGCCTCTCTGTTGGAAAGCCGTTCGAACGCCGTGATGGCCCGGTTGCTCAGCATGAGGCGTCGGCGCTCGCCCTTGCGGACCATCTCTTCGACAGTCCTCGAGAGAAAGCGGCTGGCAAATGCGGCGTCGCTGATTTGTCCCGTGCGCTCCAGGTAATCCCAGGCGATCTGCACGGAGTGTTCAATGAGATGGGACAGGTTCTCGCTCATGCAGAACCTACGCTTGGCGGCGATGCTTGTTCCACGCCGGCCCGTCGCGTATCAGCCTGACGGATAGGCCAATACCAGCATCACGGTCGTTGCCAGGTTATTTCGGCAAACCGCGGATCGCCAGCTTGACGACTGTAAGGACGACGAAGGCGGGCGCCCCGTAAACGATGGCATTCACGGCCCAGGCAATGGCTACGCCCAGCAAAACGGAACTGCCTAAAGCTCCCCAGAAAAGGTAAGCCGCGGAGATGCCCGGCATCTCCCACGCCATCACAGCGATGGATTGGTCGGTGAGCTGCTCCATGACGAGCAGCACCGTCGAGACAATCGCGCCGATTGCCAACGCGACGATGAGAACGGAATTCATCGTCTTCAAAGACCCAGCAGCCCTATCACGACCGGAATCATAAAAAAGGCTACCAGGCCCAGGAGGCCTCCTACGGCAACCTTCACCCAACGCCGTTGGATTTTCGGGTCGAGCCACGTCGCCAGTTTGACCCAGAGCGCATACGCCCATCCAGCAACAATCGAGCGGATAAGTGCAAACAGAAGCTCGCCTAGGATATTGGCCATGGCGGTTAGTCGCGTCATCTCCGCGCGGAGTTCATCTGCGAGCGGCTACACAACCCTGTCCACCCGTGAGTGAGGTGGCCAATTCTGCGGTTTGCGTCACCGTTCTGACGGCCCGGTTCGCGCTGTGGGGCGCTTCGCGTGAAGGGGCTCGTGGTCTAGCGCTTGAGCACTGCCATCGCAATTCATGCCCTTAGTTCGCGCGCTCGGCGCGGCGTCGTGACTGCTGACATCAGGGTGGCAGCAGCGGTGTGCGACGAGCCCCGCGATGCCGCTCAAATCTGCGGTCAACCAAAGGACATGCCATGAAGTTCGCCTCCACTCGCCTGATCGCCACCGACATCAAAAGCATGGTTTCGTTCTACGAAATGATCACCGGAGTTTCCGCCGAATGGCTCGCGCCGGTGTTCGCCAAGATCGTGACGCCGGGCGCCAACCTGGCAATCGGCGCAGCCGAGACGGTCGCGCTCTGGAAAGAAAACAGTGCCGAGCCCGGCGCCAATCGGACCGCCGTGATCGAGTTTCAGGTTGAAGACATCGATGCGGATTATGAGCGCCTAAAAGACAAGGTCACGCTGGTGCATGAGCTGAAAACGATGCCATGGGGCAACAAGACGTTCCAGTTTCGTGACCCCGAAGGCACCGCGGTATCGCTCTTCATGCCGCCGATCGAGCAGGCTGGAAAGCGCCTCGCGGCGCAATAGGCCGCGGCAGCAGACCGGCCCGCACACGTTGCCGGTGGCGCGCGTGCGGCACTCGGTTGCGGTGAATGTGCATTGAAATTCGCCGGCTGATCTGCTTGGTCAGCCGGCTTCACCCTCACGCACACGTGCGCCCGCCCCCTGCCCCTTCTCTTCATTTCCTGCTATCTCCTCCTTCTGCCGGCCCCGCCGACCCAAAAACCCTCCATCCGTTCAAGGGAGCAACAACCATGCGATACCTCCACACCATGCTGCGCGTGCGCAATCTCGATGTCGCGCTGAAGTTTTACCAGGATGCGCTGGGGCTGAAGGAAGTGCGCCGGATCGAGAACGACAAGGGGCGGTTCACGCTGGTTTTCCTGTGCTCGTCGGACGATCTCGAGGCGCTGAAGAAGCAGCCGCAGTCGCGTGGCGCGCCGCTGGTCGAGCTCACCTGGAATTGGGACGAGGAAAAATATGGCGAGGACCGCTTCTTCGGCCATCTCGCCTATGAGGTCGACGACATCTACGCCACGTGCGAGAAGCTGATGAAGGCCGGCGTCACCATCAATCGGCCGCCACGCGACGGCAACATGGCCTTCGTCCGCTCGCCGGATCTGCACTCGATCGAGATCTTGCAGAAGGGCGAACCGAAGCCGCCGCAGGAGCCGTGGTCGTCGATGCCCAACACCGGCCATTGGTAGAGCTTTTTGCTGGAACCAGCCCCTGCCCCAAGCGTTCTTTCTTCGACAATGCAATTGGAGGAGGACGCGATGGGACGAGGAATTTTGTTGTGGATGTTGGGTGTGCCGATCCCGGTGATCATCTTGCTGTGGCTGTTCTTCGGCCGCTGATCGCCTGACCAGCTTGACCTTGCAATGAAAGCTCCGCCCCAGGCGGAGCTTTTTGCGTGCGGAGCTTTTGCATGAGGGGCTCGCCGCAATCGCGGATCGCTCGCGGCGGCGGATTCCGCTATCACCTGCGACACGAAAAACGCGTGGGAGGATGATGTGCCGGACCAAAAACTGACGATCTGGGGCCGCGCCAATTCGGTCAACGTGCAGAAAGTACTGTGGTGCCTTACCGAGCTCGGCCTGGCTTACGAGCGCATCGACGCCGGCATGGCGTTCGGCAAGACCCGCGAGGCCGACTATCTCGCGATGAACCCCAATGCGCGGATCCCGACGCTGGTCGAGGGCGATTTCACGCTGTGGGAATCCAATTCGATCATGCGCTATCTCTGCCTCGCGCACGGGCGCGGCACGCCGATCTATCCCGAGGCGCCGAAGCTACGAGCCAGCGTCGACCGCTGGCTCGACTGGACGCTGTCGATGGTGCAGCCGGTCGACCGCCCGGTGTTCTGGGGCATCGTGCGCACGGCGCCCGCCGAGCGCGACATGATCCATGTGCAGAAGGATGCCGATGCCGCCGCCGAGGTCTGGGCCATCGCCGACCGCCTGCTCTCCACACGCCCGTTCATGGACGGCGATGCGTTCACCCTCGCCGACATCGCGATCGGCGCCTATGCGCGGCGCTGGCTCGGCGTCGAGGGTATCGTCCGGCCCGCGCAGCCGCATCTGACGCGCTGGCTCGCCGAGCTCGGCAAACGGCCCGGATTCGCGCAATTTGTGGCACCGCCGATGTCGTGAGCGGTGACGCGGCTTAAGGTCCGTTACGAGCACGATGAATCGGCATTCCGCCGCGCGCCGCCGGGAGGGGGCGGCTACTGTGCATGGGGTTGTTTTCGCGTTTTTTTTATTAAGGCCAGCCGCGCTCGAACAGAAGCACGCCTACGATCAGCACGAGGGTGACGGCTGCCGTGGCGAGCCGCGCGGTCCAGCTCAGGCCGCGGCCGATCCACCACAGCAGCGCGCAATACATCACGAACGGGACGATGATCTCGGGCCGCATGATGTCCGGAGGCATGGGGCTTCAGCGCCTGATCGTGGTCTCGACGCTGATCGAGCCGCCGATCTTGACGCAGGTGCCGGTGCTCTCGACCAGATGGAAGCCGCGGCCATAGGCGGCGCAGGAGCCCGCTTTCGCGCTTCCGCCGGCACCCTTCAGCGGCAAGGCCTTGCCGGCCTGTGGGCGCTCCGGAGGTGGCAGACGCAAGTCCTCTGCCGCGGCCGCGGACATGGTCAGCAACGAGATCAGGATGAGGAGCGGCGCACGCATGCGGGCCGTTCTAACCCGGACCGGCGCCGCGCGCCATCAGGGGGCTTTAGATGAACTTAATGCCGGCCGATTTGCCGCGGCGCCAGACCACCTGGCAACTCCGCCCGGTCCGCGCATCGCGCGCGAACGCCATCCGGATCACGCCCGGAAGCTGGCTCGCATCCTCGTCCAGCGTGATCTTGGCACCCGTGGCGGAGATGTCCTGGACCAGGCATTGCCGCGCCGCGAATCCGCCCTCGAGCGTGATCCAGGCATGCTGCGACAGCGACTTGCGGGCTGCGCGCTTCTTGGGCGGTGGCATCGGCTCAAATTCTCCCAGCCCAGCGCTAGCTCAGGGAACCTAAGAAACCGTTGAATTCGCCCCGAATGATCCGGGGGCGGAGGCTATCCACCGGTGCCAAAAGACCGTTCCCGAACGGCTTGCCCAGGGCGCCAAAGGCCATTATAGGTTCGCCCGCTGCAGCCGCCGGGCATGACTCGGGCGGCCAGCGGCCGTGCCGCGATAAGCGGCGGGGCCCTGGGTTTGCTCCCTTCGTCTATCGGTTAGGACGCCACCCTTTCACGGTGGAGAGAGCGGTTCGATTCCGCTAGGGAGCGCCATCATCCGGGCGTTTTGGATGACGCGGCGAAATTGGCCCGCCCCGCATGAACCTCCCTGCCCCTCGGCTCCGACCAATGTCCTGTTGGAACCGGTTGCAGGCCCCCATGACGCAGCGCAAATCCCCCTCGGACGACCAGGCCGGAATTGCCTCGCCGGCGCCGCCGCCATGGATGCACCGTACGGCAGCTTACGTGCCGGAGCGGCGTGCCAGAATGCTGGAGCACATGGCGCGTGCCAGATCGCTTCCGCAGCGCCAGGCGACGGCTGCGCCGCAGCCGTTGCATATGGCCGGCACCAACATCTTCGCTGACGCCTACGGCTACGCCGTCCTGTTCGGCATCATCGCGCTGCTGTTTCAGTCGCGCGTCCCGCTCTACCTCGGCGCCTTCCTCTTCTTCACCGATGGCGAGCGCATCGAGCTCGCTCTTGGAAAGATCGGCATCCGTCTCGAGCCCGACACGGTCGGGCCCGACATCATCAAGGGCTTCGTATCGCTGTTCGGATGGTTCGCGCTGCTGGCGTCGCTGAAGCCGTCCGTCCCCGCGTGGCTCGCGGCATGGATGCTGCCAGAGGCATCATGGTCCTTCCTCGCCGGAATCGCTCTTTTGTTCGTCATCGTCGAAGCATTCGCAACGCGCGCCATGCGGCATGCATTGCCGTGGTTCGGATTTGAGCGCGGACCCGGCAGCCTGACCTGCGCGACGATCAAGCTCGTCATGGCCATTGGCGTGCTGGCTCTGCTGGTGCTGCTCGGATGACGCAATCGTGAGATCGCGGGCCTGCTAATCGCGGCGCTATGCCGCCCATCCCGATCTGCGCATTTACCAAAAATTTACCCCTGCTCGTGAGCGCCGGTATCATTTGCTTAGAATTTGATTGCTACCGTGGAATTACGGAAAACCTCCGCAACACGATTGGCGCCCATGTCCGTCGCAGAGTTCCTCAGACAGCGTGCCGTGCAAGTCACCGTGAGTGGCAGCTACTCGCTGCCGCGCTGGTACGATTGCGAGGGCAAGCTGCGCACCTTCGCCTGCCGAACCAGCCGCGTGTCGCCGTTCCGCATGATGGTCGACTTTCCCGTGGTCGGAAAGGTCGGCGAGCGCGTGACCTCCTACTTCCAGGATTTCGGCGAATTCCAATGCACCATCAGCGCGACGCTGAAACTGGGCTTCCTGATGGAGCTCGACATGACGCGGGCCCGCCGCGCCTGGATGTCGGAAAAGCTGACCTGGCTCGAGAAGAAGCAGAAGGACGCCAGTATCCAGGAGCTGCGGCATGACGCACGCTTCGTGCCGCAGGTCGCGCACACCTTCCTGACGCTCGCCGACGGCAGCACCCATGCCTGCTTCATCATCGACGTCTCCACGGCCGGTGTCGCGATCTCCTGCGAATACGATCCGCCAGTGGGAACTCCGCTTGCGGTCGGCGCTTGCGTCGGGCGCGTGATCCGCAAATTCGAAAACGGCTTTGCGGTCAAATTCGCGGAAAAACAGTCGCGGGATGACGTCGTCCGGCTGATCGTCCGCTCGCCCATGCTGCAATCGGCCTGATCCCCCGGCCGCGCCGCCCTATCGCAGCCCCATTCCGGGGTCAGCTTTTGAAGGTCCGCACCTCGTGCCGGGCATCACCTGCAGACTTGCGATCGGGGGACCGAATGGCAGTCGAGAAAATCAGGGTCGAAAAGATCACCTGGGACAGGGTCGGCCGGGTCACCGAGCCCGGACGCTACATGTACACCTTCGGCTGGCTCACCATCACCGCCGGCGATCTCGATATCTGGAAGCAATACCCGCAGGCCGCGTTCACGCTGATGGCGCAGCATTCCGAGCCGGACGCGTCCATCGGCGAGGAATTCCATCTCGGCGCCTTCGACATCGCGCCCGACGCGCCGCCGCCGTTCACTAGGCATTGAGACCGTCAAAGCGGGCTTCGGACCGGCGCCGTTGCTGACGGTGCGGGCCGTGGCAGGAACAGATGGCATGGGCGTTGCTTTATCATTGCCATGACTCAGATCCCTCCCGTCGACCAAGCCTTCCTGCTGTTGCTCATCGTGCTCTGTCTTGGCACGTGCCTCATACGCGCCTTCTGGGAACTCGAGCAGGTCCGGACACGCCGGGTCGCATCATCCTCCCGCGCGACGAAGCGTGACTAGGCCGGCCCGACCGGCCGCGCGTCGCCCCGACGGGACGATCCCGGCTCTGGACTTGCCTCGGCGACCCGTGCATCGTGAATCGAAGAAACCTGCACATCGCCTTGATCCGACTTGCCAATCGCGATCCGATGACGGGGGCGCGACCGTTGTCATGGACGACGAAGTGGTTCTGTCATGCAATTGATTCCGCTCCATATTCCACACGTCGGCGACCGTCCTGATAAACGCAGGCTGTCACGCTTGTTAAGAGACGCGACAGCAAGCGCATGACACAAGGTCGCATCGGTGAATGTAGATAAGCGGCTCAAGGGAACCTATTTTCGGCGCCGATGTACCTGATTGAAGCGCTACCCACCGTGATCGGAACAGCCGCCATTGCCCCGGCGCTGCTGATGCTGTGGCTTGTCATTGCCGCCGAGGAACGCCCGGGACCGCCGGCCCAGGTCTGGACCGCGTTCCTGCTCGGCGCAGCCAGCATTTCGCTGCTGGGCCTGGCCCGCGCCCCTTTCGCCAAGATGGTCGCGGCCCCGGACAACCCGTGGGCGGCGCTGGCCATGCATTCGATCTTCGGCGTCGCGCTGCCGGAGGAAGCGGTCAAGGTGATCGCCATCGTGCTGGTCGCCTCGACCAAGCGGCGGACCTTCGCCAATCCGATGGACACCGTAGTCTATGGCGCCGCGGTCGGCCTGGGCTTCGCCGCCTACGAGAACCTCGCCTATCTGGTCCAGCACGCCGAGATGTGGCGCTCGCTGGCCGCCTTGCGCAGCGTGCTGACCGTTCCGTTCCACGGCGCACTCGGCATTATCGCCGGCGCCTATCTGACCATCGCGCGCGCCGGCACGGCGCTGGGTGCGAACCGCCATCATCGCGACTGGGCCCGTCTCTCCAGCCGCCTCCTGATCTTCGCAGGCCCGCTCGCCCTGCATTCGGCCTTCGACTTCCCCCTGCTCACACTCCAGCGCATGCCGGATCTGGATCCGACGCTGCGGATGTGGTTGGGCGGCGCGAGCCTGCTGATCGGCTTCAGCTCGATCGCCTTCGCCATCCGTCTCGTGCGGCGCGTCGCGCGCCATCACGCGCCCCGGACCGACGTCGCGCGGGAGCGCCTCAGCCAGCTCCGCCGGATGTGGGCGCTGCTGCTCGCGGGCGGCGGCGTCGGCTTTCTCGGTCTTGCCTTCGTGCTGACCTCGATCCATCACTGGCTCATCAATCCCGAGCGCAATCTGACGCTGGCCCTGATTCCGATCGGCCTGGTCTCGATCCTGCTCGGCCTCGCACTTCTGATCGTCACTACCGCGATCTATGTTCTTGGCCGCAACCGCATCCGCACCACCGGCGAAGGTTTTTCGTCGGCGCACGGCGGCGGCTGAGCCGCGGGATGGCGAGCGCGGTGCGGGCGTACTAGACTAGATTGAACGCATACACCTCGATCCGGAGTCCGCCCATGACATCGCCTGAGGATTTTTCCCGGCTGCAATCCGCCATGAGCCGGACGGTCAAGGCACATTGGAAGGCCTTCCTGTTCGAAGGCATCCTGCTTGCAGTGCTCGGCGTAGCCGCGCTGATCCTGCCGCCGCTCGCAAGCCTTGCGATTGCGATCTTCCTCGGCTGGATGTTCCTGATCAGCGGCATCGGCGGATTGATCGCGACCTATTGGGCGCGCAGCACGCCGGGCTTCTGGTGGTCGTTGATTTCGGCCGCGCTCGCCGTGCTCGCAGGCATGCTGCTGCTGGCGCGACCTATGCAGGCCGTGCTGACGCTGACCATCGTGCTCGGCGCCTATTTCCTCGCCGAGGGCATCGCCACCATCATGTACGCACTGGAGCACCGCCGCGAGCCGGGTGGCCGCTGGTCGTGGCTGCTGATCTCGGGCCTCGTCGACATCGCGATCTCGTTCATGGTGATCACGGGACTGCCGAGCTCAGCGGAATGGGCGATCGGCATCCTCGTCGGCATCAACCTGCTGTTCGGCGGCGCCACGCTGATCGGCATGGCGCTGGCGGCACGCAAAAGCAACAGTTGAGGCGCCCCCGTGGCCGTCACCTCCTTTGGGGGGTGACAACCCGCCGATCGCACGCTATATGACTGGCCATGATCACCCTCGTCACCAGCTATTTTTGGTACTTTAGCTACGACAGCTCGCTGGCGGCAGGAGGATCGCGCTCAATCTGAAACATTGCAGCAAACGTCCGAACAAGCCGCCAGACCTGGCGGCTTTTTTATTGGCCGGTCGGGTCTCAAAATGACAGGAGCCCGCCGTGCTGAGCACGACCGACGATCTTCGTATCCGCGAACTGAAAGAGCTGAGCACGCCGGAAGAGGTGATGCGGGAAGTCCCGCGCACGCTCACCGCGACGCGTGTGGTGATGGCGGCACGCAACGCCATCCATGCGATCCTCAATGGCCAGGACGACCGGCTTCTGGTCGTGGTCGGCCCCTGCTCGGTGCATGATCCCAAGGCCGCGCTCGAATACGCCGAGCGCCTCGCGAGCTTGCGCGAACAGCTTGCCGACCAACTCGAGATCGTGATGCGCGTCTATTTCGAGAAGCCGCGCACCACGGTCGGCTGGAAGGGCCTGATCAACGATCCTGATCTGGATGGCAGCTTCGACATCAACAAGGGCCTGCGGCTGGCGCGCAACGTGCTCTCGGCGGTGAATAATCTCGGCCTGCCCGCCGGCACCGAATTCCTCGACATGACGACGCCGCAATACATTGCGGACCTCGTGTCATGGGCCGCGATCGGCGCGCGCACGACCGAAAGCCAGATCCACCGCGAGCTGGCCTCGGGGCTGTCCTGCCCGGTCGGATTCAAGAACGGCACCGACGGCAACGTGCGCATCGCAGCGGACGCAGTGAAGTCGGCGTCGAATCCGCATCATTTCATGGCAGTGACCAAGCTCGGCCGCTCCGCGATCGCCTCGACCGCGGGCAACGAGGATTGTCACATCATCCTGCGCGGCGGGAGCGCGCCGAACTACGATGCGGCAAGCGTCGCAGCGGCCTGCAACGATCTGGCGAAGTCCGGCGTGGCACCGCTTTTGATGGTGGATGCGAGCCACGCCAATTCGAGCAAGAAGCCGGAAAACCAGCCGCTCGTGACGGCCGACATCGCCGGGCAGATTTCCGGCGGTGAGAACCGCATCATGGGGGTGATGGTCGAGAGCAATCTCATCGCCGGCCGCCAGGACGTGGTGCCGGGCAAGCCGCTCACCTATGGCCAGAGCATCACCGACGGATGCATCGACTGGGCGACCACGGCAACCGTGCTCAAGCAACTCGCTGACGCGGTCGAGATCCGGCGCAACGCCAAGCGCGCAGGGCTGCACGAGCGCTCAGCCTGACGAACGATCGCGGGCGGGGTGAGGCTGTCGCACCCTGCCCGCTGCTCCGGCGCCTAGCAGCCGCGGCAGATGCTCTTGATCTTCTTGTCGAGCGCCTGATTTTCCTTGCTGAGGGGATCGTTGGGGTCGCTCAGGTTCTTCTCGTTGGGCACATCGGCGACGCGCGGCTGACGATGGCCCACGGGTGCCAACGGCGTCGATCCAGAGGTCGCGCCCCCGGATGTCGATCCCTTGGGGCTGCCGGTCTGCGCAACCGCCGCGCCGCCGAGCAAGACCACGAGCGATACTGCCACCATGATCTTCTTCATGTCTCTCCCTCCATTCCTCGAGCCAGCATCTCCATCGCGACCGCTCAGGTCTCGGGCGGATAGAGGTGAACGTCGCCGCAATAATCCACGATACGATAGCGCGTTTCTTGATCTGCATCACGCGCATCGGGTGCGGTATTTTGCATCGGCACCACGTAATTCGGCCCCACCGGCGACTTGCCGGCGCCGCCGGGAATGTCGATGACATAGTCGGGCTGACACAAGCCGGACACCCGTCCGCGCAGCTGCCGCATCAAATCCTGCCCCTCGGCGAGTGTCGTTCGCAGATGCGCCGTGCCGGGCGCGAGATCGCCGTGATGCAGGTAGTAGGGCTTGATCCGGCATTCGACGAAAGCTCGCATCAAATCCGACAGAGCGGTCGAATTGTCATTGACGCCGCGCAAAAGCACGGACTGGCTGACCATGGGAATTCCGGCATCGACCAGCCGCGCGCAGGCGGCACGCGCCGGCCCCGTCAGTTCGCGCGCATGGTTGGCATGCAGCGCCACCCAGGTGGTCGCGCCTTCGGCCTTCAGCGCCGCGACCATCTCGTCGCTGATGCGCGCGGGCTCGGCCACCGGCACGCGAGTGTGAAGGCGGATGATCTTGACGTGATCGATGCCGGCCAGATCGGCCATGATCTCGCTCATCCGCCGCGGCGACAGCATCAGGGGATCGCCCCCGGTCAGAATCACCTCCCAGATCTCGCTGTGCGAGCGGATGTAGTCGATCGCCGCGTGATAGGCGTCGTCCGAGAGCGCGTTCTCCTTGCCGGGTCCGACCATCTCGCGGCGGAAGCAGAAGCGGCAATAGACCGCGCAGACGTGAACGAGCTTGAACAGCACGCGGTCGGGATAGCGATGCACGATCCCGGGAACCGGCGAGTGCGGATGATCGCCGATCGGATCTGCGTTCTCGCCCGGCTGCATCACCAGCTCCGCGGCCGTCGGAACGAATTGCCGCGCGATGGGATCGTCGGGATCGGACCTGTCGATCAGATCGAGCAGCGCCGGCGTGATCGCAACCGCATAGCGCGCGGCAACGCGATCGAGCGCCGGCAGCGCTGTGGCGGGCGCCAGCTGCTCGGCCACTAGTTCGGCCGGCTCGCGCAATGTCCGTGCAAGATTGCTCTTCGTCATGTTTCGCTTAACGTTTCATTTGCTGGCGGCGTCCACACCACCTGATCAATTCGCGATGCGCCGCTGGCCAGCATCACCAGCCGGTCGAAGCCGAGCGCGACGCCGCTCGCCTCCGGCATCGCCGCGACCGCGGCCAGAAAGTCCTCGTCCAGCGGATAGGCTTCGCCGTAGCGGCGTTGCTTCTCTGCCATGGATTGCGTGAAGCGCTTGCGCTGCTCCTCGGCGTCGGTCAGTTCCCCAAAGCCGTTGGCGAGTTCGACACCGCAGGCATAGATCTCGAACCGCTCGGCAACGCGGGGATCGCCCGCCTTCACGCGCGCCAGTGCCGCCTCTGGAGATGGGTATTCGAACAGAATGGTCAAACGCCCCTGCCCCAGATGAGGCTCGACATGCTCGACCAGGACCTTGCTGAAGATGTCGGACCAGGTGTCGTCCTCGGCCACGCGGACCTTGCCGGCAGCGGCCCGGGCGAGCGCTGCACGGTCGCCCTCGCCGCCGGAAATGGTCGCTAGCAGGTCGATTCCCGCAAACTGCTCGAAGGCGCCGGCCACCGTCACGAGCTCCGGCTCCGCGAAGGGATCGGCGGTCCGGCCGCGGAAGGCGAAGGTGCCGATCCCGGTCGCCTGGGCCGCGCGGGCGATCAGGACGACGCAGTCGGCCATGATGGCGTCATAGGGGGCGTCTGCCCGGTACCATTCCAACATGGTGAATTCGGGCAAATGCAGGTCGCCGCGCTCGCGGTCCCGGAACACCCGGGCGAACTCGAAAATCCGGGTCTCCCCGGCCGCCAGCAGCTTCTTGCATGCGAATTCCGGCGAGGTCCGCAAATATCGGCTCACACGGCTGCCGTCGGGTCGCATGATCTCCGTCCGGGGGGCGTGCAGGTGGGTCTCGTTGCCCGGAGAGACCTGGAGAACGGAGGTTTCGACCTCGACGAAGCCCTGCTCGGCGAAAAACCCCCGTAGAGCCCCGGTGATTGCTCCCCTGGCCTGCAGGAAGGGCCGGCGGTCGAGATGCCGCGAGGGGGACCAGAACGGCGACATCGGCTTGTCCCCAGCCATTAACCGGGCGTCCCGCAGGCCAGCAAAATGCTGGCATCCAACGGCAAAACCAGTATGTTGCGGCCCGAAACGGGTGCCGCGGTCTGATTTGGGGCCCCAGGTCCCCCATCAATTTGACCACGTCCTGGCCCGAGCCGGGCCAAGCAAGCAGGAAATAAAGCTTTGAGAGTCATCGCCAGTTCTATTCGCAAGGGCAACGTGATCGAGCAAGACGGCAAGCTATATGTCGTCGTGACCGCCGAGAACATCCATCCCGGCAAGGGCACCCCGGTTAGCCAGATCGAAATGCGCCGAATCTCGGACGGGGTAAAGATCTCCGAGCGCTACAAGACCACCGACCAGGTCGAGAAGGCCACGATCGAAGAACGCAACTTCACCTATCTCTATGAAGACGGTGACGGTTTCCACTTCATGAACCCGGAAACCTATGACCAGGTCCAGGTGTCCAAGGACGTCATCGGCGACGCCGCGGCCTATCTTCAGGAGAGCATGACGGTTAAATTGTCGACGCACGACGTCAACGTGGTGTCGATCGCGTTGCCGCAGCGCGTGACGCTCGAAGTGGTCGAGACCGAGCCTGTGACCAAGGGCCAGACCGCCTCCTCGTCCTACAAGCCGGCGATTTTGTCCAACGGCGTGCGCACCACGGTGCCGCCGCACATCGCCGTCGGCACCCGAATCGTGGTGATGACCGAAGACGGCTCCTACTCCGAGCGCGCCAAGGACTGACGGGGCCAAAGCGAGCGCAACAGGTGCCGCCGGGGGGCGAGACAGTGGTTGGGAAAAGTTTCCGCTTCGTCTCGCAACTTCTGGCGTCGCTTTCGCTCCTCCTTGCCTCTCCGCTTGCTGCGGATGAATTCCGCAGCCCCTCCCTCACAGCCCTGCGCGCCGATTGGCGCGCGGCGCTCGACCAGCTCCGCACCGAAATCAACGCCCATCCCCGGGCCGCGGACGATTTCATCTTCGCACCGCGTCGTTCGGTGCCGCGCTACGATCCGCGCACGATGCCGGCGCTGGTGCAGCTCAACGCGATCTCCTCGCAATTCTTCACCGGCATCGCCCGCAGCTCCGTGCCCGTGCTGCTGCCGTTCGACGCAGCCGCTTATTTCGAAGCACGGCGCAATGGCGCGCCGGCGACCCTCGCGTTGCCGCGCTACCAGGCCGACTTCAATTCCGTCGACATGTTCGATGCCGGCCCGGCCGGATACAGCGCGACCTTCTCGTTCGAGCCTGGCGCCGGAGACGGCATGCCGAGCCGGGTCTTCGCAAGGCCGGTCGAGGTGCAGATCACGGGTTCGGCGCTCGTCTATGACATTGCCGACCCCTCGGGCGGCAAGGGCGAGCCGGTCAAACCGCTCGCAACGCTCTACCCGGACCTGCGAAAATTCATCCGGGAAGGCTATGTCCGCTACGCTTTCACCCGTTTCGGCGTCCCCTATGTGGTCTCGATCCAATGCCTCGACAGCGTCGCCAAGCCGCGGCGGCTTGCCTGCAAGGAGGCCCATCCGGTCGCCGAGCGTTTCCTTAAGGCGCTGCGCGTGGCCGGCGGCCAGCGCATGCGGTCGCTGACGGACATCGCTTCGAACATTCTCGATCGTCCGGCGGGGCGTTCTGCGGACTTCACCTACCGGCCGAGCGGCGACATCATCCCGAACACCGGCTATCGCAAGCTGGGCGGCCATCCCGACGTGATGGCCTATGCACAGATCCGCTTTCCTCTCGAAAAGGCGCCCGCGTTCGTGCGCTCGCAATCCTATGCCAAGCGCGACAAGATGGAGAGCACGACCGCCTATCCCTGGCGCGACAATTTCTGCGAATCCCGCAGTTTCGAGGTCTGGCAATGCGGCGGCGGCTATGGCCATCAGGGCGAGGACATCCGCGCGGCCGGGTGCCCCCCGCCCGGTGAAGGCCGCGAAGCCTGCGATCCCAAGCAGCGCGCCGTCGTCGCCGTGCGCGATGCGAAGGTCATCCGCGCCTCCAAGGACCAGGCCGTGACGCTGCAAGTCAACAGCCGGACCGAGCACATCCGTTTCCGCTACATGCATATGAACCCGCAGGCGCTGAACGCAGATGGCGTGCTCAATGGCCGCATCGTATCGGAGGGCGAGAAGATCGGCGTGGTCTCGAACTATCTCGATCATCCCGCCGGCACCTCGATGCACCTGCATTTTGACGTGCAGGTGTTCACCCGTGACGGCTGGATTTGGGTCAGTCCTTACGTCACGCTGGTCTCCGCCTATGAGCGCCTGATCCGCGCCCGCGGCCGCGAGGTTGGCCCGGAGATCGCAGGCACGCCGCAGCCCGTGGCGCATGCGCTGCCGGAGGACGTGATCAAGCCGGACCAGCGCGAAGGATCGAGCGGCGAAGAGAATTGACGCTGCTCGTCCCCATGCCGGGCGGCCGAAGGAACAGGGTTGATGAGTGCCGGACTGATTGGTCTTCTCGATGATATCGCGGCGATTGCAAAGGTGGCGGCGGCCTCGCTCGACGATGTAGCGGGCCAGACGGCCAAGGCGGGAGCAAAGGCGGCGGGCGTGGTCATCGATGATGCAGCCGTCACGCCGAACTACGTGATCGGCTTTGCCTCGAAACGCGAACTGCCGATCGTGGGCAAGATTGCGGCTGGGTCGCTGCGCAACAAATTGCTGATCCTGCTGCCGATCGCCCTGTTGCTTGGTTATTTCCTTCCCGCCGCGGTCACGCCGCTGCTCATGCTGGGCGGAGCCTTTCTCTGCTACGAGGGTGTCGAGAAGGTACTCGAAGCCGCGATGCCGCATCATGCGCGCCACGAAGAAGCTCAGCTCCAGCCGATTGCGTTGAACGCGCGGTCGGTCGAGGACGAGAAGGTCGCGAGCGCCATCAAGACGGATTTCATCCTCTCGGCGGAGATCATGGCGATCACGCTGGCAGCCGTCCCCGCGGGCAGCATCTGGACGCAGGCGCTCGTGCTGGCGCTCGTCGCCATTTTCATCACAGTCGGTGTCTACGGCGTGGTCGCCCTGATCGTGAAGGCGGACGATGTCGGCCTGGCCCTTGCGCGGTATGATCGCGCCTCGGTCATTGGCGGCGCAATCCGACTGCTTGGACGTGCGCTCGTCCGCGGCATGCCTGCCTTCCTTGCGGTACTGAGCACCATCGGCACCGCCGCGATGATCTGGGTCGGGGGCGGCATCATCCTGCACGGCATCGAACAATACGGCCCACCAGTGGTCGGCCAAACGGTCCATTCCGCGACGGAGGCTGCCGTGCATCTCCTTCCCACCATCGCCGGCATCGTCGAATGGTCGGTCGAGGCAGCCATCTCAGGCGTCGTTGGGCTCCTCGTCGGCGCAGCTGCGATACCGGGCGTCGCATACGGTCTTTCGCCGTTATGGAAACGTCTGAAGCGATCGCAGCCGACCTGAACAAAAGCGGCTTCGGATTGTGAGTGCCAGCTACTCCAACAGCGTCGTGAGTTGCGCGCCCTCGTCCGCCACGAAGACCGCGATCAATTCCGCCGGCTCCGTGGTGCTGGCATTGGCCGAGACCAGGTGCGTCGAGCCGGGCGGCTCGAAGAAGGACTGGCCGACGCCAAACGTCTCGACCGGGCCACCGCCGAGCTGGGAGCGGATCTCGCCCTTGGTGATGTAAGCGGTGACGGATCCTGCGTGACGATGCGGCCGCGAAAACCCGCCGGGACCATAGAACACACGCACGATGGTGACGCGCTTGCCCGGTACGTTCGGCAGCGCGTAGGAGCCGATCGGTTCGACCTTGTCCAGCGGCGAGCTTTCGGCGGCGGTGGCGCAAAGCGGCGAGAGTGCGCCGGATATGGCGTCCATCGTCACCGGCAGCGCCTTTCCGATCGCAAGGGCACAGGCGAGCCCGCCGACGACGGCGATCGCCATCGAACGCGATGGCACCGGGCGTTGTGTGGCGGCCAAATTCATTGCAGTCATGACAACCTCCCTTCGTGGCAATCAGGATGCCGCCGCATTCGCTGCGACCGGCCGCGTCGCCGGCGTCCAGTGAAACGCCGCACCAAAACGGTTCCAGACGTTGATCGATGCGACCGCCGAGGTCAGGTACGTCAGCTCCGTCTCGGAGAATTCACGGCTCGCCTCGGCATACACCTCTTCGCCGACTCCGTCGGGCAGGCAGGTCAGTGCCTCGGCCCAGGCCAGCGCGGCACGTTCGCGCGCGGAAAAGATCGGCGCCTCGCGCCAGACCACGACCAGATTGAGTTTGTCGACGGGCACGCCGATCCGCTCCGAAAGCAGGATGTGATGCTGCAGGCAGAAGGCGCAGCCGTTGATCTGCGAGGCCCGCAGCTTGACCAGTTCGAGAAGCTGCTTGTCGAGGCCGGCCTTGGCCGCCACCTGGCCCAGGGCCAGCACCAGCTCATACGCATCGGGCGCGATCTTCTTGAAATCCTCGTATTCGCTGCGGGCGTGTGACATTGCCGTTCACCTCGTGGTATTGTAAGAGCACTGATACAGTATAAGAGCACTTATATGATGCGCAAGCCGGCCGACATCACGAGATCGCAACTCCGGCGGAAGGCACCCACGGCTGCCCCGGCGGTGCGCGTGCCAGCCCCAGGGGAAGGCAAGCGCGGCGAGCAAGGCTATCTCGGCTATCTGCTGCGCCAGGCCCACGCCGCTGTCCGCCTGACGATGGAGCGGTCGCTGGTCGATCTCGGTGTCACCTCACCGCAATTCGCGGTGCTGACCATGCTCAATGCCTATCCGGGCCTCTCGGGCGCCGACGTTGCCCGCCTCACCTTTCTGACGCCCCAGACCGTCGGCGTCATCATCCGCAATCTCGAACGTGACGGTGCGATTTTGATGACGCCCCATCCCGTCCACGGCCGCATCCAGCAATGGACGCTGACGCCGCGCGGCGCGACGCTCTTGAAAGCGTGCCGGGAACGGGTGATTGCGTTGGAGAAGCGCCTTGCCGCCGGGCTCGACGCCAAGGCCGAAGCAAGCATTCGCCGATGGCTCGCAGGCATCGCGGCCGATTTGCAGGAGGACTAGGCGAAGCGCGCTTGCCGCTGGCGGGATCTAGTCGCCGCAGTCGCCACCGTCCGAATCCGAGAAGTCACTGACGGCGCCGTCGCCTTGAATACCGCGCCCAAAGTTCTCCGCAAGGATCATTAGGATGACGACGAACAACCCGGCGCCGAAAGGCCAGGGATTGGCACGGATGATGTCGAACAGTTCCTGCATCCACGCATTGTGCGCAGACGGAAGCGAATCGACCGTAAAGCGACAGGCTCAAAATTGGGGATATCCGTTCGGGCGCGTGGCCTATTTGCTACGAGCGCGCCCTATTTGCCCTTCAATACTTTCTTAACCTCGCCGCCGGGCCAGGTCTCGCCCGCTGCGATCACCCGGACGCGGCTTTGATCGGCGTCGTTCACCAGCTCATGCGGACTCACGCGGTCGCCGCTTCGCTCCAGGTGCAGATCGGTTTCGGGCTTCCAGCTCAGCGTGGTCGCGAGATCGCCGGGAAAGATCTGCCATTGCGACCCGTCGTCGAGCTCGACGACATGACTTTCCGCATGCGCGCGTATCTTCATTCCACCCCGAATTCTTGATGAACGGACGGCGTGCGACGGCGGGCCCCGGCGATCGGCCGGGGCCCACTCTATCAGTCGTTGTCGTGATGAATCACGGTCTTGCTGCGATTGCCGAATTCATCTTCCTTCTTGATCACCGTGGTGCGGTCGGCGGGTTCGCGCTCCTTGATGATCGTGGTGCGGTCGCGATCGCGGTCCCGCTCACGATATTCGTGAGACTGTCCGACCGTCACGCCGGCACCGACCGGACCGACGTGAACGCCGACTTCGTCGGCAAACGCGGGCGCGGCGATGGCGGTGACCATGGCGGCGGCAAACAGATATTTCCTCATCTTCTCCTCCTCAATCGTGATGCGGGGGAAATGCGGGAGTGCGACAGTTTGTTCCGGGGAACGCGAGGCTCGCGTCTGTTTCTGCAGTTCTAGGAACCAGGTCACAGCCGCCATGTTTCCCGCTAGAATGGCTCCATGAAACACGCTGATTCCATAGCCTCACGCAGCCGCCGCGCTCTGCTTCGATCCACGCTCGGCGCAGCCGCACTCGTCGCAATCCCGACGCGCATCCTGGCCGCGCCTCCAGGCTTCGAGGAATGGCGTGAGGGTTTTCGCGCACGCGCAATGGCCAAGGGCATCTCGGCCGCGACCTGGCAGCGCGCGATGGCGCGGGTCGAACCCGACATGAGCGTGTTCAAGCAGATGCGCAACCAGCCCGAATTCCATGAGCAGGTCTGGCAATACATCAACCGCCGCGTCTCCGACTGGCGCATCATCAACGGCAAGATCGCGCTGAAGAACAACGAGGCGCTGCTCGCACGCATCGAGCGCGATTTCGGCGTCGAGCGCGGCACGCTGCTGGCGCTGTGGGGCGTCGAGTCCGCCTATGGCGATCCGCTGGTGCAGCAGAACCACATGACGCCGGTATTTCCCTCGCTTGCCGCGCTCGCCTGGAATGAGCCGCGACGAAAAGCCTATTGGGAGACCGAGCTGATCAACGCGCTGCGCATCGTCGACAAGGGCTGGAGCACGCCGGAGCAAATGCAGGGATCCTGGGCCGGCGCGATGGGACATTCGCAATGGATGCCGGAAGTCTGGCTCAATGTCGGCATCGACTACGACGGCGACGGCAAGGTGTCGCCGTTCGGCAAGCCCGACGACGCGCTGGGCTCGACCGCAAAATATCTCGTCAATCGCGGCAAATGGCACCGCGGCGAGCATTGGGGCTACGAGGTGCGCGCGCCCAGTGAGATGAGCGGCAGCCGGACCTACGCGGCATGGCAGGCGTCCGGCGTCACCCGCGCCGACGGCCAGCCGTTCCCGCAACCCTCCGCGTCCGCGCAGATATGGACCCCGGTTGCGGGCGGGCCGACGTTTCTGCTGGGGCCGAATTTCAACGCGGTGAAGAGCTACAATCCCTCGATGAACTATGCGCTGGCGATCTGCCATCTCGGCGACCGCTGCCTCGGCGGCCCGCCTTTCATCCAGCCGTTTCCCGGCTCCGAGCGCGCTCTGACGCTCGCCGAGGTGCAGGAGATGCAGACGCGCCTGACTAAGGCCGGCTTCGACACCGGCGGCACCGACGGTCGCGTCGGCAACGACACCATGAAGGCGATCAAGGATTTTCAGCAGCGCGCGGGCATCGCGCCTGCGGACGGCTATGGCGGGCTGAAGGTGCTGGCGAAGCTGCGCCAGGGGTCATAGGCCGGCTCAATGCCGGTATTGCGGCTCCTCCGCATCGAGCTGGCGGCGGATCGCCGCAAGATGCAGCCGCGCGGATTCGGAATCGCCCTCGCGCATCTGCCTGTAGGTCTCGGCCGCAATGGCGGAATCGACCGGCAATACCTGTCGCCCGGTCGACATCGCCAGCACCTGCACCTCGGCGGCGCGTTCGAGATAATAGAGATCGTCCCAGGCCTCCGCGATGGTCGGTGCCAGCACCATCACGCCGTGATGCTTCATGAAGATGATATCGGCATCCCCAACGGCCGATGCGATGCGCGCGCCTTCGCGGTTATCGAGCGCGAGGCCGTTGTAGTCGCGGTCCACGGCCGTGCGACCGTAGAATTTCAGCGCGGTCTGGCCAGCCCAGATCAGCGGATCGCCCTCGGTCATCGACAGCGCCGTGGCGTAGGGCATGTGGGTGTGGAAGGCGACCTTGGCGCGCGGCAGGCGCTTGTGCATCTCGGCATGGATGTAGAACGCGGTCGCCTCGGGCACCCCCTCGCCGTCGAGCACGTTGCCGTGGAAATCGCAGATCAGCAGCTTTGACGCGGTCAGCTCGCGGAAGGCGTAGCCGTAAGGGTTGACCAGGAAGAGATCGTCATGGCCCGGCACCACGGCCGAGAAGTGGTTGCAGATGCCCTCCTCAAAGCCGTTGCGCGCAGCCATGCGGAAGCAGGCGGCAAGATCCTCGCGCGCGCTGCGGATCGCATCGCTCGCGAGATCCGGACGGTTCGAGCGAAACGTTGCTGGCGTGGATGAAGAAGAGTGAAGGCTGTGCGCCATGGCGGAAGGACACCTCTGTCGGTCGGAAGACGCCCGCGTTGTACAGGGGCTGCGCCTGCGCGTCAGCCCCTGCGGGCGCCACCCTGCCCTTCGCAGCCCGCGCGGCGGCTATTGCCGCCGGGCCACGCCGCCGGCGTTCATGCCGCCGTCGATGACGAGCTCGCTGCCGGTGACATAGCGCGAGGCATCGGAGGCCAGATACAGCACGCCGGAGGCGATCTCGGCGGCCTGGCCGGCCCGGCCGAGCGGCGTGACCACGCGCGCACGCTCCTCGGGATCGATCGGCGCGTTGCCGTGGTTGCCGGTCGCGCCGGTCGGGATCTTGCCCCAGATCGGCGTGTCGATGATGCCGGGATGGATGGAGTTGACACGGATGCCGTCGCCGGCGGCCGCGCATTCCATCGCGATCGATTTTGCGAACAGCCGCACGCCGCCCTTGGTCGCCGAATAGGCCGACAGCCCGGGCGCGCCGCGCAGGCCCGCAAGCGAGGACATCATGACGATTGAGCCGCCGCCGGTCTTGCGCATCAAGGGCAGGCAATGCTTGACCGAGAGGAACACGCCGTCGAGGTTGATCGCGTTCTGCTTGCGCCAGTCGCTGAGCGTCATGTCGACGATCGAGGGCACGGCAATGCCGATGCCGGCGTTGGAGACGAGAATATCGAGCCGGCCAAAGCGCTTCGCGATCTCGGCTGTGATCTCGATCCAGCGCTCTTCGCTGGTGACGTCCTGCTCCAGGAAAATCGCCTTGCCGCCGGCCTTGGTGATGCGATTGGCGAGTTCTGGACCTCGCAGTTCGTCGATGTCGGTGGCGATGACGCTGGCGCCCTCGCGCGCGAACAGCTCGACGACGGCCTCGCCGATGCCGGAGGCACCGCCCGTCACCAGCGCCACTTTACCCTCAACCTGCCCTGCCATGTTCACTCCCATTTTTGTTTTTGTCTTCCTATCTAATCATGGATGGTCCCTGGTCGGGTAGCGCGACGTCGATGACCCGGAATTGCACACGCTCGGCGCCCTGGTAGCGATCGACCGACAATGATCCCGCGACATGCAATGGCTGGCCGCGATTGGCAACGAGCGCGTTGCCGAGCTTCTGTCCGATCGAACGGAACGCGATGCCGTTGACGATGGCGCCGTCGCCCGACTTGAAGCGCAGCCTCAAATGCGCCTGTCCCACCTCGTCGGCATAGACGAGCTGGTGCGCCGGCAGCGCCAACACCACTTCCGGATTGCCGCTGCCGAAGGGACCTGCGCGGTTGAGGGTCGTTGCAAGCTCGGTCGTCACCGCGCGCGCGGAGACCGCGCCGTCGATGTAGAGCTCGTTGACGTGGCGCGCCTCGGCAACGTCGCGCGCCAACGCATGCTCGAGATAGGCGCGAAACTCGGCGAGCTTTTCCTTCCGCAGCGTGACGCCGGCAGCCATCGCGTGGCCGCCACCCTTGAGCAGAATGCCGTCGGCGACCGCCTGCCGCACCGCCTTGCCGATATCGACGCCGGCAATCGAGCGGCCGGAGCCCGTGCCGATGCCGCCGGGCTCCAGCGCGATTGCGAAGGCGGGCCGCGAGAACTTCTCCTTCAGCCGGGACGCAACGAGACCGACCACGCCGGGATGCCAGCCTTCGGAGGCCGTCACGATCACGCCGATCTTGTCCTCGAGCCCGATCGAGGCGAGTGCCTCGGCCTCGGCCTGCGCTTCGGCCGCCTGCTCGATGACTCGGCGCTCGCTGTTGAGACGGTCGAGCTCGGCGGCGATCCGCGCGGCCTCGACGCTGTCGCCCTCCAAAAGCAGCCGCACGCCGAGATCGGCGCGGCCGATGCGGCCGCCGGCATTGATGCGCGGCCCCAGCATGAAACCGAGATGCCAGGCCTCCGGCGGGCCGTTGAGCCGCGCCACGTCCATCAGCGCGGTGTGGCCGACATGGTCGCGCCGCCGCATCGCGATCAGGCCTTTGGCGACGAAAGCGCGGTTGAGACCGATCAGCGGCGCGACATCGGCAACCGTGCCGAGCGCAACGTGATGCAGCATGCCGAGCAGATCCGGTTCGGGCATCCCCGCATTCCAGAAGCCGCGCTGGCGTAATTCACGATTGACCGCGACCAGCGTCACCAGCACGAGGCCGACGGCGGCGAGATGGCCGAGGCCGGAGAGATCGTCGAGCCGGTTCGGATTGACCAGCGCGTCGACCTCCGGCAGCTCCGTGCCGGCCTGGTGATGGTCGATCACGACGACCGACATGCCGAGACGTTTTGCTTCGGCGAGCGGCTCGATGCTGGTGGTGCCGCAATCGACGGTGACGAGCAGCGTGGCGCCCTTTGCGGCCAGCGCACGCACGGCTTCCGTGTTGGGCCCGTAGCCCTCGAAGATGCGGTCGGGAATGTGGATCAGCGGATCAAGCCCGCAATGGCGCAGATGCCAGGTCAACAGCGCCGCCGAGGTCGCGCCGTCGACATCGTAGTCGCCGAAGATCGCGACCTTCTCGCCGTTCGCAGCGGCATCCGCGATCCGCTTCGCGGCGGCCTCCATCTCCGTCACCGTGAACGGGTCCGGCAGAAGCTTGCGGATGGTTGGATCGAGGAAATCTGCGACGGCGTCGCTGTCGACACCGCGGCCTGCCAGCACCCGCGCCAACAGCTCCGGCAGCTGGTGGCGCTGCACGATGGCAAGCGCCTTGGCCGCCCCGCGCGCATCCAGCCGGTCGCGCCAGAGCTTGTCGGTGAGCGAGCGCGCCACTCCCAGGAACGCCTGGGGCGCTTCGACGGGCAAGGCGATGGCGGGCGGCGTCATGAGTTGCGGTCGGTTTGAGGAACCTGGGAGCCGGAGGTCTTGCATCGCCCGGTCGACCGGATGATTGGCCCGCAATCCCCCGGGATTTGCAATGTCTGCGCCGCACAAAGCGGTGGATTGCCGCTTTGCTGCGCGGATTGACTATCATTTGAGCATTCCGCAAAACAGCAAATTAAGCAGGCGTTAGGCGGAATCTTCGAAAAAGACTCGTATTCGATCTGTCAGTGATTGTTCCGGGTTCGTTGCAGATCAGCTCATTGCCAAGGGAAGCCCCCGATGTCTGCTGCGCTGGGTCTCAAAGCCAAGCCGATCGCAACTGAACCCGCTGATGATGATTCCGACATCTCCGCGCTGATCAACCGCCTCACGGCGGAGGTCAACCAGATCGCGGTCGACAAGACCAAGGCGATCCAGCAGATCACCAACCAGATGAAGATGCTGGCGCTGAACGCGCTGATCGAAAGCTCCCGCGCCGGCGCGCAGGGCGCGGGCTTCGCGGTGGTGGCGCAGGAGGTCCGCGGCGTCGGCCAGCAGGTCGAGACCATCGCCCGCGAGCTCGAAAGCCAGCTGACAAAACGGACCGGCGATCTCGTCTCCTCGATCGACCGGATGAGCCAGCGCTCGCGCGGCGAGCGCATGGTCGATTTGTCGCTCAACGCCATCGAGCTGATCGACCGCAACCTCTATGAACGGACCTGCGACGTGCGCTGGTGGGCGACCGATTCAGCCTTGGTCGATTGCGCCGCCTCGCCCGATACCGCAGCCGTTTCCCATGCTTCGCAGCGTCTCGGCGTGATCCTGGGGGCCTACACCGTCTATCTCGACCTCTGGCTCTGCGACCTCGAGGGCAACGTCATCGCCAACGGGCGGGCCGACCGCTTTCACGCCGTCGGCCAGAATGTCGCCCACACCAAATGGTTTCGCGAGGCGAAGACCCTGCGCTCCGGCGACGACTATGTCGCCGGCGACGTCGAGAACCAGCCGCTGCTCGGCAATGCCCAGGTCGCGACCTATTGCGCCAGCGTCCGCGCCGGCGGCCAGGCCAACGGCGCGCCGATCGGGGTGCTCGCCATCCATTTCGACTGGGAGGCACAGGCCCGCGCCATCGTGCAAGGCGTGCGCGTCGGCGACAGCGACAAGGCGCGCGTGCTGCTGGTCGACTCCAGTCTTCGCGTGATCGCCGCCTCGGACGGCCAGGGCATTCTCACCGAGCGCATCCCGCTCGCGCTGGACGGCCAGCGCTCCGGCTTCCATCAGGACCGCACCGGCGCGCTAATCGCCTTCCACGCCACGCCGGGCTACGAGACCTATCGCGGCCTCGGCTGGTATGGCGTGATCATCTGCGGGGCGTGAAGCTGGAGGCGGCCTGCCTATCCAACTCAAAACCGTGAAAACAACCCCATGCACAGTAGCCATCTGGTTGTTTTCATGACGGTTTTTTATCGTGGTTTCACGCGGGCAAAACACCGGCATGCATGCGATCCTGGCGTCGTGCCCGGTCCAGGCTCAGAGCGCTAGGCTCTGGCGATATCGCCGTCGCCCGCCCGCAGCGTCGCTATTCCGAGCGTTTGCGACGGACGCTCCCCGAACATTGCAAGGTAATATTGCGAAAACCGGCCGAGCTCGTAAAAGCCCTGCTGCATGGCGACGGCTGTCACGGTGGTCGAACCGGGTGCGCTCCGGTGCAGGATGGAATGAACAGCGCAAAGACGCTTGTGCCTGAGGAAGCTGACCGGGCCGAGGCCGAACACCTCCTGAAAGGCGCGGTGGAGGGTGCGCCGCGATACGCCCAGCGCCGAGCAAATTTCCGAGACGTGCACCGGACGCGTGCCGGCGTCGTCGAGATACTCCTCGACCCTGCGGATCAGCCGTCGCGCGGAAGGGAGCCAGCCGTTGCCGTCGGGTGGCAGCGACGACGCGACGTTGGCAACCATGCATTCGGCGATCGATCGTTTCCAGAAATCGGCAGTTGACGGCGTCAGCCCATATTTGTTGTCGCGCAGGTGCGACATGACCCGGACCAGGCGGCGCGAGGCGATCGGGCCGGTATCGGGGTCCGCGCGGAAATGACCGCGGCTGCGCCAGGTGTCGGGATCGCTCAGCCGCGGTTCTCCGCCAAACAGCGTCGCGACCTCGTCGAGGTCGAACCGCATGGCGGCGTAAGCGGAGCGGCCGTGAAAAACACCGTCATGTTCGAGCAGCGGCGGAATGACGAGCACATCGTTGAGCTGCATGTCGAACGACCAGTGGGCGACGCGCTCTTCAGCCGCGAGCAGCATCCCGATGATCAGCTTGTTGTCGCTGGAAACCCGCTGCGTGCGCATGCCGACGTTGAAAGCACCAATGCTGAGCGAGAAGTCGCCGATGCCGACATGGGACAACGTTCCGCGCAACCGACCGCGGCCGAGCTGCATCACATCGACATGCGAGCCGTGGACGGCCTGATGAAGGCCTTCGAAACCGTCCAGCTTGCGCGAATCAACCAGAAGGAATTGCCCCATGGCTGTACCCTGTTACTGAAGCGCGACAATTCTGCGGCAGAGAGCAGCGAAATACCACCACAACGCGAAGTTGGTGCGACAAGCAGACTTCGCGTTTTGAGGCAAATCATCGCCGAATTTGTCGCAAGATTTGTCTTGAAATGCCTCGGCGTTGAGGGATTTGCGGCATGGGACATTAGGTCTCACCAAATGCTCGGACAGACTGGCACAAACTGCACATCACAGCCGTCCAATCTTCCGATACCTTTGCAACCTTAGCGATATTGAGCGGACGCGCTCTGCGGATGGCAGAGCGGACGCGGCATGGATTTGCCGCGTGATCGAAAACCGTGCGTGCAAAGGAAAGAGATGTTGACGCAATTCAGCATTCGCCTCTCCCCCGAGCACCAGAAAACAGGGGACCAGACAATGCGTCCAACGTGCCGGGCAAAGAGCTATCGTCAAAGTCTGCCAGAGTTGGCGCAGTAGCATCAGGTGGAATGCGCGTATCGGAGCTTCCACCATGCTGCGAGCGGATCTGGATCACTGCGAGTGGTTGCCGGATAATTTGAAGACCGGCGAGATGGTCTTCATTCCCGGCGGAACCTTTCGCATGGGCTCCGGCCATCATTATCCCGAGGAAGCGCCGAGCCATCGCGTCGCTGTCGACGGCTTCTGGATTGACCGCACGCCCGTGACTAACCGGCAGTTCAAGCGGTTCGTCAACGCAACCGGCCATGTCACCGAGGCGCAGGTCGTTCCCGATCCCAAGGACTATCCAGGCGCGCTGGCGGAGATGCTCTACGCGGGATCGCTGGTGTTCTCCCCGCTGCCGCGCATCACCGATCTCACCGACTGGAGCCAGTGGTGGACTTTCCTGCGCGGCGCCAACTGGCGCCATCCCTATGGTCCCGGCAGCAATATCAAGGACCTGGACGACCATCCCGTCGTTCACGTCTCCTTTAGCGATGCGGCAGCGTATGCCCACTGGGCCGGCAAGGACTTGCCGACGGAGGCGGAGTGGGAGTTCGCGGCGCGTGGCGGCCTCGAGGCGGAGGAATACGCCTGGGGCGATGCGCTGATGCCGGGCGGTAAGCACATGGCCAATGTCTGGCAGGGCAACTTCCCCGTCCAGAATCTCGGCGAGGATGGGTACGAGCGTACCTCGCCGGTCATGGCCTTCCCGCCGAACGGCTACGGCCTCAACGACATGATCGGCAATGTCTGGGAGTGGACCTCAGACTGGTGGTCGTCAAAACACGTCGCCGACGCTGCAAAGCCCTGCTGCATCCCCAATAATCCTCGCGGCGGCGGTGAGCACACAAGTTACGACCCTCGCCTCCCCGACATCCAGATTCCGCGCAAGGTCCTCAAGGGCGGCTCGCACCTCTGCGCGCCGAACTATTGCCGCCGATATCGCCCGGCTGCGCGGCACGCCGAGCCGATCGATACCTCGACCAGCCATGTCGGGTTCCGCTGCGTGGTGCGAATGCCTTCCGTGACCGAACGCCAACAAGGACGTGCTGCAATCTAGCTAGTGCCGCTGGCGGATGCCGGCGTCAGGGGTGCGCTCCGCGCGTCGGACTATTTCGATACGCAGCTTTATCTATCGGCGATCGGACAGACGTCTTCAGCATTTTTGGACAAGGTAGCCCGTTTACAGGCAAGAGCCTGCCCCATTTCCCCGGTAAGAGTCGCCTCATCGCTTTCGCGACGCGCGCGCCGTTGACCCTCAAACGCTCGCGCCGGCAACGTGCCGAGGAGACAGGCCATGAAGATCGTCGTGATCGGCGGGACTGGATTGATCGGATCCAAGCTCGTAGCGAAGCTCAAGCAGCAAGGCCACGACGCGGTCGCGGCCTCGCCGAAATCAGGCGTGAACGCCGTGACCGGGGAAGGCCTCGCAGCAGTGCTGGCGGGCGCGGATGTCGTCGTCGACGTTGCCAACGCGCCGTCCTGGGAGCCTGCCGCCGTGCTCGAATTCTTCGAGCGTTCGAGCAAAAACCTCGCCGCGACTGAGGCTGCCGCCGCCGTGAAGCATCATGTGGCGCTTTCGATCGTCGGGACCGAGCGCTCGCCCGACATCGCCTATTTTCGTGCCAAGCTGGCGCAGGAGACCATCGTCAAGGCATCTCCGGTCCCCTACTCGATCGTCCGCGCCACCCAGTTCTTCGAATTCCTCAGCGCCATCGGCGATATGGGGGCAGCCGACGGCCGGATCGTCGTTCCCTCCGCATTGTTTCAGCCGATCGCAGCCGACGACGTGGCCGATCGCCTCGCAGAGGTCGCGATGGGCCAGCCGCTCAACGGCACGATCGATATCGCAGGACCTGAGAAGGCGCCCTTCAATGAATTCATCGCACGGCGCCTGAAGGCGTCCGGCGACACCCGATTGGTGGTGGGAGACCCAAAGGCGACGTACTACGGCGCGCCCATCGACGACACATCGCTGAACCCGCTCGGCGAGGCGCGGCTTGGCAAAACGCCGCTCGCAACCTGGCTTGCGAGACTTTGAGGAAACTCCCATGCGCAGATTGCTGATCGCAACCGCTGTCTATGCCGCATCATTCCTGGCGGCGCATGCCGCCGAGACGGCGGCACCCACGGCCAAGGTAACGGTCGTGTTCGACCAGGCGCTGCCCAATCTCCTGGGCAAGAGCATGAAGGGCGTGCTGGTCGAATATGGTCCCGGAGGGTCCTCACCGGCCCACATCCACGCACCCTCGGCTTTCATCTACGCCACTGTCCTGGAAGGCGCGATCCGCAGCCAGGTCAATGACGGTCCCGCCAAGGTCTTTCACAAAGGAGAAAACTTCTCCGAAAAGCCCGGCGACCGTCATGCCGTCAGCGCCAATGCCAGCGACACCGAGCCCGCGAAGCTGCTTGCCGTGTTCGTCGTGGATACAGCCGACAAGGAACTGACGATGCCCCTGCCGAAGTAGTGCCGGATCAAGTGAGGTGACGCGCCGCCATCTCTGCCGCGAGCAGCACCGCGGCGCGGCTGGCGCCGATTGACGCAATTCCCTGGCCTGCGATGTCGTAGGCGGTGCCGTGCGCTGGCGTGCAGATCGGGAACGGAAAGCCGCCGAGCAACGTCACGCCGCGATCAAAGCCCATCAGCTTCATCGCGATCTGGCCCTGGTCGTGATACATGGTCAGCACCGCATCGAAGGCGCCGCCCTTGGCGCGCAGGAACACCGTGTCGGCCGGGAACGGCCCCGCGACGGCGATATCCTCGCTCTGGCCGGCCGCGACCACGGGGGCGATGACATCGATCTCCTCACGGCCGAAATTGCCGCCGTCGCCGGCATGCGGATTGAGACCGGCGACCGCGATGCGCGGCCGGGCGAAGCCGGCATTGCGCATGCAGGCATCCGTCAGCTTGAGCGCGCGATGGATGCGTTCTCCGGACAGTCGAGCGGCGACGTCCTTGAGCGGGATGTGGGACGTCACGCGGGCGTTCCAGAGCCGGTCCAGCACGTTGAACTCGCTCGCGGGGGTTTTGAGCCCGACCACTTCCGCGGAGAACGCGATCTCGTCGTCATACTCCGCGCGCGCGAGCCGCATCGCCTGCTTGTTGAACGGGGTGAAGCAGACGGCATCGACCCGGCCGTCGCGGCCGAGTTCGAGCGCGTGCTTATAGTTGGCAAGCGCGAACCTGCCGCCGGCAAGGCTCGCGATCCCCTGCTGAATGTCGCCGGGATCGAGGTGGCCGAGATCGACGAACAGCGTCTCGCCCTTCGCCGCGCGCAAGTCCGCCCCCTGCTCCACTGTTGTCAGCTCCGGCTTGACGCCGGCAACGCGCGCGCCCGCGTCGAAGATGCGGCGGTCACCGATCACGACGATCCGGCTGCGGGCGCGGATGTCGTCATGCACCACGAGCTTGGCGGTCAATTCCGGGCTGATGCCGGCGGGATCTCCCATTGCCAATGCAATGAGCGGCTGTGCGGTCATATGATCACCTTCTCTCGAGCTGCCTCTTGGGCCGTTGTCTCGGTCGCAGCGGATGCGGGTTTGCGCCAGAGACGCGGCAGCTGCAGCACGAGCGGAAGCAGCAACAGCGCGATGCCGGCCACGATCAGGCACGTCACCAGCTTGTTGGCGAAGAATATCCCGAGCGATCCCTTGGACATCAGCATCGACTGCCGGAACGCGTCCTCGGCCTTGTCGCCGATGACGATCGCGAGCACGAGCGGCGCCAGCGGATAGAAGAGCTTCTTGAAGAGATAGCCGACGATCCCGAAGCCGAGCATCATGACGACGTCGAGATAGGAGTTCGACACCGAATAGGCGCCGACGACGCAGATGATCACGATCAGCGGCGCGATGATCACGAAGGGAATCCGCATCAGGGCGGCGAAGACCGGGACGGTCAGCAGCACCAGGACGACGGCAACGATATTGCCGACATACATCGACGCAATCAGACCCCAGACGAAGTCCTTCTGGTCGACGAACAGCATCGGCCCGGGATTGAGACCCCAGATCATCAGCCCGCCCATCATGACGGCCGCAGTGGCCGAGCCGGGAATGCCGAGCGAGAGCATGGGCAGAAGTGCGCTGGTGCCGGCGGCATGATCGGCCGTCTCCGGCGAGATGATGCCTTCGACCTCCCCGGTGCCGAAGTATCGGCCGCGGCGCGAGAAGCGTCGGGCGATGCCGTAGCTCATGAAGGATGCCGCCGTCGGGCCGCCCGGCGTGATTCCCATCCAGCATCCGATGGCAGCGCTGCGCAGCAGCGCCACGCTATGCCGCGGCAGGCGGCCGATCGCGCGAAACACCTCGCGCCACTCGATCTTCGACGAGACCGCGCGGGCATGAAACTCCTCTTCGACGGCCACGAGCAGCTCGCCGATGCCGAACAGACCCATCACCGCGACGACAAAGTTGACGCCCTTGACCAGTTCGTCGACGCCCATCGTCAGGCGGACGCTGCCGGAGACGGTGTCGATGCCGATGGCGGCAATGGCGAAACCGATCGCCAGCGCGACGACTGTCTTGATCGGGGCCGCCCCGCCCATGCCGACGAAGCTGGCGAAGGCCAGGAAATAGACCGCGAAATATTCCGCCGGCCCGAAGGCGAGTGCGACCTGCGCCACCCATGATGCGAGGAAGGTGATCAGGATAACGCCGATCAGCGCGCCGAATGCCGCCGAGCCGAAGGCGGTGGCGAGCGCCGTCGTCGGCCGTCCATCGCGCGCCATCGGATAACCGTCGAAGGTGGTGGCGACAGACGACGGCTCGCCCGGGATGTTGAACAGGATCGAGGTCACGGATCCCCCGAACAACGCGCCCCAATACATGCTGGAGAGCAGGATGATGGCAGAGACCGGCTGCATGCCGAAGGTCAGCGGCAGCAGCAGCGACACCCCGTTCGGAGCACCCAGCCCGGGCAACACGCCGACGAGAATGCCGAGCAGCACGCCGATCACCATCAGCGCCAGATGCGGCAGCGTGATCGCGATGCTGAAGCCGTGAAGGAGTTCGCCAAGATTGTCCATCGGCCTCTCCGTCAGAAGCCGAACGCCGCGGCGAGTGCGCCGTGCGGCAAGCTCACCTGGAACATGCGCTCGAACACGACGTAGAGCGCAAGCGCTGTCGCCGCCGCCATGGTCAGCGCACGTGGCACGGATTGTTGTCTGGGGATCGCCAGTACCGCGAATATGTACAGGGCTGAGGCGACGTACATCCCAGCCAACGGGATCGCAGCCACGAAAATCGCGGCCGGCACGAACAGGCCGGCAAGCCGGCGCAGCTCGATCGATGTGATGGCAATTGGGACGCTGGCGAGCGTCGCGGCCGGCATGACACCTCGCACCAGGTTGTAGAGGCTCCCGAGCACGATGATGATCCCGGTCAGAAACGGAAACGTCCCGGCGTCCACGCCCGCGCTCGACCAGCCGATACCGTTATCGAGGCTGGAAACGACGACGACCACACCAAAGCTGCCGGTGAGGATTGCAGTCGCAAGTTCGAGAGCGCGGCGCGATATCATTGAGGGCCCCGCTCAGTCGGCGGGCGACGGCTGGTCGTGCATAACGCGCGTGCTCTTCCCGCCGTGAAGCGTCGTCCCGGCGAAGGCCGGGACCCATGACCCCAGGGAGGAGTTTGACGAAGGCTCAAATCCACGTCGGTACAACGACCAAGCCTTCTCGATAGATCACGCGGTATGGGTCCCGGCCTTCGCCGGGACGACGGGGGAGTTTGTGGCACGAACGCCGAGATGTAGCTGGAAGGCCTGCCCACGTGGTCACCACCCATGCAAGAATCCCGTCCTACTTGACCAACCAGCCCTGCTCGCCTGCGACTTGCTTGACCCGCTCGAGGTCCTCCTTGATGAACTTGTCGAACTCGTCCCCGGTCAAGAACGTGTCGATTTGAGAGCTCTTCTCGATGTAGTCCTTCCACTCCGGTGTCGCCTGCACCTTCTTCATCAGGTCGACATAGAACGCGGCCTGGTCCGGAGTGACCTTGCCGGGGAGCCACACTGTCCGCGGCTGCTCATACTGCTTGATGTCGAGACCCTGCTCGACGCAGGTCGGAACGTCGCCCCAGCCTTCGGTCGCGGTGACTTTGGCGCCCTGCGGCAGCCGCTTGGGGCTGAAAACGCAAAGCGGCCGTTGCGTTCCACCACGCCATTGCCCGAGACTTTCGCTGGGATTGTTGACGTGGGAGTCGAGGTGTCCGCCGGCGAGTTGCACGGCCGTCTCGGCGCCGCTCTTGAAAGGGATGTAGGTCAGCTTGATGTGACCGGACTTCTCGATCATGCGGGTCAGGACCTCATCGGTGTCCTTTGACTGCGCGCCGCCCATCTTGAATTCGCCCGCCGCGGCCGCCTTCAGATAGTCGCCCGCCGTCTTGTAGGGCGCGTCCTGCTTGACCCAGAGCAGGAACTCGTCCTGCGCCATCGCCGCGATCGCAGTGAGATCGGTGTAGTTGAAAGCGACCTTGGAGACGAGCGGCTGCTGCCAGGCATTCGACGTGCCGAAGATCACCTTGTAGGGATCGCCGGCGGACGCCTTGCCGTAGACATAGCCTTCCGCTCCGCTGCCGCCGCCCTTGTTGACGACGACGATCGGCTGCTCCACCAGCTTGTGCTTGGTGATGATGTTCTGCACGGCGCGCGCGAGATTGTCAGTGCCGCCGCCGGGCCCGGCGGTCGCAACGAACTCGATCGGCTTTTGGGGTTGCCAGGCCGAGAGCGCCGGCATCGTGCCGGCGAGCACGGTTGCGGCCGCGGAGAGCAAAAGTGTTGACGTCCGACCCATGATTTCCTCCAGCTGATTTTTGTCTTTTCTTGTCGTTTTCGACGTCCGGTCAGGCGACGCGTTCCTCGCGTCTTCCCGATGCCAGCACGATTGCGCCTTCTTTTTCGAGCGCTTCGATCTGCTTCTGGTCGAACCCGTGCTCGACCAGCACCTCGCTTGTATGCTCACCGTAGACCGGCGCGCCCGTGCGCACTTTGCCTGGGGTCTCCGAAAACTTGACCGGCAAGCCGATCGTCTTCACGGGACCGAGCGTGGAATGCTCGACCTCGACGACCATCTCCCGCGCCAGCGTCTGCGGATCGCTGAGCGCCTCCAGCATGTCGTGCACGGGTCCGCACGGCACGCCCTTCTCGTCCAGCGCAGCGAGCCAGTGCGCGCGGGTCCGGGTGCGGAAGCGCTCACTCAACACCGCTTCGAGCTCCTTCAGATTGGCCATGCGGTCGGCGCCGTTGATGAAACGCGGATCGGAGGCGAGTTCGCTCGCACCGAGGGCGTCCAGCATCAACAGCCAGTGCTTCTTGTTGGCGCCGCCGACCACCAGCCAGCCGTCCGAGGCCTCGAACGCCTGATATGGCGCGTTGAGCGGATGGGCCGAGCCCATCGCGCGCGGTGCAGTGCCCGCGGCCAGCGCGATGGTCGACTGCCAATAGGTCTGCACCAGCGCGGCCTCATAGAGCGAGGTCTCGACCCACTGCCCTTCGCCGGTCTTGAGACGGTGCGTATAGGCCGCGAGGATGCCCATGCTCGCCAGCAGGCCGGCGGTGATGTCGGAGAGCGGCGGGCCGCATTTCACGGGCGGACCATCGGGACGTTCGCCGGTAAAGCTCATAATGCCGCTCATGGCCTGGGCGACCAGATCGAAGCCGCGGCGGTGCTTGTAGGGTCCGGTGCGGCCGAAGCCCGACAGCGAGCAATAGATCAACGTTGGATGCTGCTTGTGCAGGTCTTCGTAGCCGAAGCCGAGGCGCTCCATGGCGCCCGGCGCAAAGTTCTCGACCAGCACGTCGGCGCCCGCGATCAGCCGCCGCAACACCTGCTTGCCGCCATCGGTCTTCAGATCCAGCACGATGCCGCGCTTGTTGCGGTTCATCATCAGGAAGGAGGCCGCCTCGTCGCCGATCTTCGGCGGCACCGAATGGCGGGTGTCGTCACCGTTCGGCGATTTCTCGATCTTGATGACGTCGGCGCCCATGTCTGCCAGCATCAAGGTGCAGGTCGGCCCTGCCATGACATGGGTGAGATCGATGACCTTGAGGCCGGCAAGCGGCCCCGAACGGCCGGAGGTTGATTCCGAGCGATCGCTTTGCATCGGGGCGTCCTATTGGCCGCGCCATTGCGGCGCGCGCTTGGTGAGGAAAGCATCGAGCCCTTCGCGAAAATCCTGGCTCGTGTAGCACATCCGGATGAGGTCTTCGCCCTCGTCCGGCGTCAGTCGCCTTTGCAGGCGCGCCACGGCCTGCTTGGTCGCGTTCAGCGTCAGCGGCGCGTGGCTGGCCAAGAGCCGGGCAACCTCGTCCGCGCGCCTGTCGAGCGCGGCGAGATCCTCGACGACCTCGCCGAGCAGCCCGACACTGGCGGCCTCCGTCGCGTCGACGAGGCGCGCGGTGAAGATCAGATCCTTGACGCGGGCAGCGCCGATCAGCGCGGTGAGACGACTGACATTGGACATCGACAGGCAATTGCCGAGGGTGCGGGCAATGGGAAAGCCGATTTTCGCGCTTTGGGTGCCGATGCGGAGGTCACAAGCCGCGGCGATGCCCGCGCCGCCGCCGGTGCAGAACCCGTTGATCGCCGCGATCGTCGGCACGCGGCACTGCTCGAGCGTGGTCAGCACCCGATCGATGCGGTTCTCGTAGTCGATCGCGTCCTGGGGCGACTTGAAATCGCGGAACTGATTGATGTCGGTGCCCGCGGCAAACGCCTTGTCGCCGGCCCCGCGCAGCACCAGCACCTTGATCGCGTGATCGGCGTTGACCCCCTCGCAGATCGCGGCAAGCCGCTCATACATCGCGAAGGTGAAGGCGTTGCGGGCTTGCGGGCGGTTGAAGGTGATCCGCCCGACATCGTCCTGGCGCTCGAAAACGAGGTCTTCCGCCCCCACCTGCTGGTCCATTTCCTCATGTCCTTCTGCTTTTTTACATTTTTGAATGCAAAAGCTTCGATTTACAAGGTGGAACTTGCAATCTTTCGAATATATCTTCATTTTTGAATGCAAAAGGACTTTAGACCTATGCTTCATGAGGACGTCGTCGGCCGGATCCGGGCCATCCTGCTCGACGGCGAGATCCCGCCAGGCGCGCGGATTCCCGAGCGCGAGCTGTGCGAGCGGCTCCAGATATCGCGCACGCCGCTACGCGAGGCGCTCAAGGTGCTCGCCGCCGAAGGGCTGGTGCAGCTCCTGCCGCATCGTGGCTCGCGTGCGGCAAAACTGACCGACAAGGACATGCGCGACCTGTTCGAGGTCTGCCAGGGCCTCGAGGCGCTCGCCGGCGAACTCGCCTGCGAGCGCATCACGGACGCCGAGATCGACGCGATCGCCGCCGCGCACGGGGACATGGTGCGGCATTATCGCGATGGCGATCTCATTCAGTACTATCGCGGCAACCGCGCCATCCACGAAGCCATCGTCACCGCGGCCGGAAACCCGGTGCTCGCGGGGCTTTATACGTCCGTGACCGCGCGCATCCGCCGCGCGCGTTACGTCACGCCGATGACGCCCGAGCGCTGGGCGGTCGCCGTGAAGGAGCACGATGCGATCCTGAACGCACTGCAGAGGCGCGACGGCGTCGGCCTCGCCCACATCCTGCGTGCGCATCTGCGCCACAAGCGCGAAGAGGTTTTGCAGGCGGGCTTTGCCGAAACGGAAGGAAGCGAGCTCGCGCCGAGATTTGCGTGAGACGGCGTTCGCGACGTAGAAAAAATCTTGCGGTCCCGCAGTATCGCGCGACCAGCAGACACAATCGCGACACAATCATTGACTGCATTCGGCGGCACTGGTCGGATCGTGCTGACGCGAGGCTCGTCGGCAACGGATGTCTTTTGTCGTGCGCCGGAATTGCGCATCCAACTTCAACGAGCCGCGATCATCGCCAAATCAATTCCGCTTGCTCGCTTGTCCGAACCGGCGCAGCATTCGAGTGTCGGCGCAGGCCGAATGTAACGCGCAAACAATTGCGCAAAACAAAAGACAAAAGCAGAGGAAACGCATGACAATCGATGTCTCACGTCGGTCCTTGTTGACCCTCGGGGCTGGCCTTGGTGCCAGCGCAATGCTTGGCAGCAGCGCGATGGCGCGCGCTCCCAAGCTCGGCACCCAGACGCCCTACTGGCACCGCTTCGTTCTCGGCGACGCCGAAGTCACCGTCGTCTCCGATGGACCGCTTCCGCTCGGCGATCCCTCGGGCACCTTCACCGGTGTCTCCAAGGAAGAGGTGAAGAAGATGCTCGTCGACAATTTCCTGTCGCCGGACAATGTCGTGCTCGAGCAGAACTCGCCGATCGTCAACACCGGCGACAAGCTCATCCTGTTCGATACCGGCATGGGCTCATCCAAGATGTTCGGCGCCACCACCGGCCGGCAGCAGAAGAGCATGACCGAGGCAGGCATCAAGCCCGGGGACATCGACGCCGTGGTCTGCTCGCATGCCCATATCGACCACATCGGCGGCATCGTGGACGACGGCGGCAAGCCGCTGTTTCCGAACGCGCAGATCTACATCTCACAGACCGATTTTGACTTCTGGACCGACGAAGGCAAGCTCGGCAGCGACGCCAAGGATTTCGTCGTCCACGCGCGCAAGAACCTGCTGCCGGTCCGCGACCGCATCGTGTTCTTCAAGGACGGCCAGGAATTCCTGCCCGGCGTGCAGGCGATCGCGGCGCCCGGTCATACCGTCGGCCACACCATCTTCATGGTCTCGTCGGCCGGCAAGTCCTTTGCCTTCCTTGGCGACCTCTCGCACCATCCCGTCCTGCTGCTGGAACGGCCACGGATGGAATTCTCCTACGACACGGACCCGAAGCAGGCGGCCGAGTCGCGCGTAAAACTGCTGACCATGCTCGCGGCGAACAAGGTCCCGGTGATGTCCTATCACTTCGCTTGGCCCGGCTATGGTCACGTTGCCAAGGCCGGTGAGGGATTCCATTACTATCCCGAACCGATGCAGATGACGTTGTAGATCCATTGATCAGGTCCGGGTGGCGCACGCGCCGCCCGGGCCGCGCCCTAGCACCCGAGCTTGTCAGCGATCCCGCCAAAATCCTTGGCGACGATGTCCCAATTGCCGGTGGCCTCGAAATCGACTTTCTGCAACGGACCGTATTCGGTCGGCCTTGCCACGAAGGCGGTCTTCAGCCCGTTCTTCTGCGCGGCGGCGAGATCGCCGTTGTGGGCGGCGACCATCATCACCTCTTCCGGCTTGAGGCACAGCAGCCGCGCGGCACCGAGATAGGTTTCCGGATCGGGCTTGTAGTGCTCGAACAGCTCGGCCGACATGATGAGGTCCCAGGGAAGCCCTGCGAACTTCGCCATGTTGGTCAGCAGCGCGACATTGCCGTTCGACAGCGGCGAGATCACGAATTTCGTCTTCAGCCGCGTCAGGCCCGCGACGCTGTCCGGCCACGGGTGCAGGCGGTGCCAACCCTTGGTGAGGTGATCGAGATCGGCTTCGGTCAGGCCTGGAATCGAAAATTGCGCGACCAGCTTCTCCAGCGAGCGGCGATGCAGATCATCTAACATGACATAGCCCCGCTCTGGATGTTTGCGCACGTCATCCATCGAGGCCATGTACATGCCGCGCCAGCCGTCGACCAAGGCGGTCCAGTCGGCGCTGATGCCGCGGCCCCTCGCCCACCACATGAAATCCGTGATCAGGCTGGTGCGCCAGTCGACGACGGTGCCGAACACGTCGAAGACCAGGGCTTTGACGACGGAGAGGTCTGATGTTGTAGTCATGCTTCGCTTCGCGGATTTCCCGCGCCCCGGGTGGCTTTGTCTCAGATGAAGGGCTTTAAAGCATGATCTTTTCCATGCAACAATAGCGGTAGTCCGGCGCACCAAACACGCGCAAGACGAACAAAGTGACGGGCCTCAACCAGTCGGGGTGCAGCGTATGTCATGACCAACCCTGTTGCATTTGTCTTGTTAGAGAACGCCGGCCTTCCAGAAAAGAAGGTCCTGATGGAGACGCTACGCCGCCGTCATCCAGGCTTGGATTGGGAGATCAGCACAGCCGCAGCAGATGCGGAAGCCGATGATCTGCTCCTGATCCGCGTCGGCGATCATCTGGCGGGAGTCCTTTTGATGCGCGCGCCAACGCCGATCAATCAATCGGCGTGGCAACTGGCCTCCTCGGGATGGCCGGAGGCATTGCAGGCGCTGGGGAAGCACCGTGCGCACTTGGTCGTCTCGATGACGGGCTCTGCTGCGAAGGGGGCGGAAACCGCGAAGCCCAGTGTGATAGAAAGCACCCGCATCGTCACTGCCGTGCCCGCGTTGCCGGCCTTTCATCCTACCTGATCGCAAACGGCATTGAGGCCGGGCCCAAGAGCGGTGCCGTGTTCGAGGCCGACTCCGAGGTCGATCATCACGTTGCGGTGCTCCATCGCAATTCGCGCTTTCGGATCGGGCCGGTCATTCACTCTTTTCTCTTCAAGACCGGGCTGGAAGGGTCAAGACCTACCAGATCATTCCGTCATCTCTCGCCCGAAATCACCCGCTTCTGATCATGCTGGGCAAGGTCGGGCTTTTCGATCCGACGAAGTCGGAAAATCTCATAGAGCTGCGGCCAGATCACTACGTTTCGGAAACTCGCCTCGAGAGCCTCGATGGCGGCGTGTCGCAGGAGCTGTCCAAAATGCTCGCGACCGACGCCTATGCCGAGGCGGACACGAATGCGCGCCGCGCGCTCGCGAGCGGAGACATTGCGTCAGCGAGGTCTTTTTTGCAGCCTTGGGCTGAGGAAGTTGGCCGGCTTCAAGAAGCGCTCCAACTCGCTCTGACCTTGTGCGACGCGTTCATGTTCATGCCGGCCGCACCGCGCAGGCCTTAGCGGACAAGCGATGGATCACGTCCGTCCTGGTGCCATACGCAGCGATGTCCGGCTGAACTGGCCGAACGATCGCGCGCGGACGATCGCGAACTTAATCCAAGTGGAACTTCGCCAGTTCGCGGTGCTCGGCCTTGATGTATCGCACGGTGCCGGTGACGGAACGCATCACCACCGTTTCGGTCTCGATGACGCCGTCCTTGCGGAATTTGACGCCTGACAGCAGCGAGCCCGTGGTGACGCCGGTGGCGGCGAACAGGCAGTCGCCGCGCGCCATGTCCTCGATGCCGTAGATCATCTTGGGATCGTTGACGCCCATCTTGGCAGCGCGCTCCCGCTTCTCGTCGGAGTCGAGGATGAGACGGCACTGCATCTGGCCGCCGATGCAGCGCAGCGCCACGGCCGCGAGCACGCCTTCGGGCGCGCCGCCGGTGCCGAGATACATATCGACGCCGGTGTTATCAGGGTCGGCGCAGTGGATCACGCCGGCGACGTCGCCGTCGGTGATCAGGCGCACGGCGGCGCCGGTCGAGCGCACGCTCTCGATGATGCTGGCATGGCGCGGGCGGTCGAGCACGAGAACGGTGATGCCGTCGGGCTTGACGCCCTTGGCCTTGGCGAGGCGGCGGACGTTTTCGGCCGGCGTCGCATCGAGTTCGACGACGCCCTTGTCATAGCCGGGACCGATCGCGAGCTTCTGCATGTAGACGTCGGGGGCGTGCAACAGCGTGCCGCCGTCGGCCATCGCCATGGTGGCGATCGAGCCCGGCATGTTCTTGGCGCACAGCGTGGTGCCTTCGAGCGGGTCGACGGCGATGTCGACCTGCGGGCCGGCGTTCATGCCGACCTTCTCGCCGATGAAGAGCATCGGCGCCTCGTCGCGCTCGCCCTCGCCGATGACGATGGTGCCCTCGATCGGGAGCTTGTTGAGCTCGCGCCGCATCGCGTCCACCGCGGCCTGGTCGGCCGCCTTCTCGTTGCCGTGCCCGCGCAGACGCGCCGAAGACACCGCCGCCCGCTCCGTCACACGCACGATCTCCAGCGTGAGAATGCGCTCGAGCAACGCTTGCGGCGGGACTGAAATATGGGTCGACATCGGCTCACTCCTTCGAAACAGTTTTGGACGGACATCTCCGCCGCATCAACTCGTAACACCCACAGTTCGTTCGAACCGTGTCAGTTCTTCTCGATCCTGATGACCTGCGGCCGTCCGCTGATCACCTTGTCCTTCTGCACGGCCGCGAGCGCGCGGCGCACGGCGTCCTCGTGCGTGGCATAGGTGATGAGGATGACGGGCACCGGGACCGCCTTGCCGTCTGCCGGCGCAGCGCCGCCATTGGGATGGCGCTGCACGATCGACTCGATCGAAATCTTCTGCTCCGCGAGCCGCGTTGCGATCGCAGCCGCGGTGCCCGGGAAATCGCGTGCCAGAAGGCGGATGTAGTAGCCGCCCTCGTGGCGCTCCATCGGCGCCTTCTTGGTATCGCGCAGCTGCGAAATCGGCCGGCCGAACGGATTGGCGCGGATGCCGCGCGCGACGTCGGCGATGTCGGCGACGACGGCGGATGCGGTCGCCGCGCCGCCGGCACCGGGGCCGACCAGCGTGATCGGCGGGATGCCCTCGCCATCGATCGTGACCGCATTGGTGACACCCATCACCTGAGCGATCGACGAGGATTTCGGAACCATGGTCGGATGCACGCGCTGCTCGATGCCCTTGGCGGTGCGAACCGCGACGCCGAGCAGCTTGAGCCGGTAACCGAGATCGTCAGCGGCGCGGAGATCTTCCGGCGCGATGGAGGAGATGCCTTCGACATAGACCGCGCTTTGAGCAACTTTCGTGCCGAAAGCGAGGCTGGCGAGAATGGCGAGCTTCTGCGCGGTGTCGTGGCCGTCGACGTCGAATGACGGATTGGCCTCGGCATAGCCGAGCCGTTGCGCGTCCTTCAGGCATTCGGCGAAGGACAGGCCCTCCTGCTCCATCCGGGTCAGGATGTAATTGCAGGTGCCGTTGAGGATGCCGTAGACCCGGTTGATGCCGGTTCCGGCAAGACCTTCGCGCAACGTTTTGATGACAGGGATCGCTGCGCCGACGGCTGCCTCGAAATTCAGCGCGCCGCCATGCTTTTCGGCGGCCTTTGCCAGCTTGAGGCCGTGCTTTGCCAGCAACGCCTTGTTGGCGGTGACGACGGATTTGCCGGCGTTCAGCGCGGCCTCGACCGCCGACAGCGCAGGATCGCCGGAGCCACCCATCAGCTCGACGAAGCAGTCGATGCCGGGATGCGTGGCAAGGGCAAGCGGATCCTTGACCCATTCGATGCCGCGCAGATCGACGCCGCGCTTCTTCGCCTTCGAGCGCGCGGTGACGGCGACGACACGGATGCCGCGGCCGCTGCGGCCGGCAAGCACGCGCGCCTGCGTTTCAATCAGACGGACTACTTCGGCGCCCACGGTGCCGAGCCCCGCTATGCCCACTTTCAGGGGTGCAACCATGATGCCTTGGAAAACCTGCGGAAGAGAACTTAACGCCGAGTGGCGAGCGGAACGACGTTGTGCAACGTTTCGATGCCGCTTTCAAGGAAGCGGCGCACGCCGCGCGCGGCCTGCCTGATCCGTTGCTCGTTTTCCACCATGGCGATGCGGACATATCCTTCACCATGCTCGCCAAAGCCGACGCCGGGCGAGACCGCGACACCGGATTTCTCCACCATCAGGGTCGCGAACTGCATGCTGCCGACGCTGCGGAAGGCTTCCGGCAGCGGCACCCAGGCGAACATCGACGCTTCCGGCGGCGGGATCTCCCAGCCGGCACGGCCGAACGATTCCACCAGCGCGTCGCGCCGCTTGCGGTAGGTGTCGCGCATCTCCTTGATGCAATCGTCCGGTCCGTTCAGCGCGGCGGTCGCGGCGACCTGGATCGGCGTGAACGCACCGTAGTCGAGATAGGATTTGACGCGGCCGAGTGCCGCAATCACGCGCTCGTTGCCGACCGCGAAGCCCATGCGCCAGCCAGCCATCGAATAGGTCTTCGACATCGAGGTGAACTCGACGGCGACGTCCATCGCGCCCGGTACCTGCAGCACCGAGGGCGGCGGGTTGTTCTCGTCGAAATAGACCTCGGCATAAGCGAGATCGGACAGGATCAGGATCTCGTGCTTCTTCGCGAATGCAACCAGGTCCTTGTAGAAGTCGAGGCTCGCGACATAGGCGGTCGGGTTCGAAGGATAGCAGACGACGAGCGCCAGCGGCTTCGGGATCGAATGCACGATCGCCCGCTCGACCGCCTCGAAGAATTGCGGCGTCGGCTCCGAGGGCACCGAGCGGATCACGCCGCCCGCCATCAGGAAGCCGAAGGCGTGAATCGGGTAGCTCGGATTCGGACAAAGGATGACGTCGCCGGGCGCGGTGATCGCCTGCGCCACGTTGGCAAAGCCCTCCTTGGAGCCGAGCGTCGCCACCACCTGGGTGTCGGGATTGAGCTTCACGCCGAAACGGCGGGCGTAGTAGCCGGCCTGGGCCCGGCGCAGTCCGGGGATGCCGCGGGAGGCCGAGTAGCGGTCGGTGCGCGGCTTGCCCAGCGTCTCCTTCAGCTTTTCCAGCACATGCGCTGGCGCCGGCAGGTCCGGATTGCCCATGCCGAGGTCGATGATGTCGGCGCCGGCATTCCGCGCGGCTGCCTTGGCCCGGTTGACCTGTTCGAACACGTAAGGCGGAAGGCGGCGGATGCGGTAAAACTCTTCCATGGCTCTCTCGGCTCCGGGCAACCGGTCAGGACAGAATCGACAGGCCATAAACGGCCATGCGGAAAGGCGCCCACCTCCCTCGCGAAAATTACCCAAGATCAAACACTTAGAGCAATTATCGACGACGGTGACTGAAGTCGTTCGCCCTGACTCTCGGCTGAACTGAGGTCTTTTAGCACGGCGAGGCGGACGCGCCAGCGATTACCTTGCGGCGCCCTATTTCGCGTCCTTGGTGGCAACCGCCTGGCGGTCGCGCGCGGCAGCAAGCTCGGCCTCGATCTTGGCGCGTTGATCCGGCGGCATGACCACCTGACCGCGATCCGGCGGCAGATCGTGCACCGGCAGATAGCTACCGGCCTCCCTGGGATGCGCTTGCGCATCGGAAGGCGTCATATCCGCAAGCTGGCTCGAGCAGCCGCCCAGGGCGAGCGCCGCCATCAGCAGCACGCCACAGATCCGTCGCGACTTTTGCAGGTCCCTCAACGCCAACACCAGGGAAATCCCCACCTCGTCCCAAAGCACGGCCCCGGGCAACATTACCCAAGTCCACGCCCAAGCTCAAACCATTGCTGCCCAAATGGTGCGAGCGAGAAAACAACCCCGGGACCACCAAGCCGAGCGGTGCGGCTCGATTGTGACGGAACCAAGAAAATTTATCGCACTGCAACACATCTTCGAGAGTGTTTAACGCCAAACATGCGAGCTTCGCGGTGACGAATACGGAATGAATCGTTACTGTTCTGCTCATGAGTATGGCCACCACCGATACGCCCAAACCTGAGATGAAGTTTGATGCGGAAGCCTTCGCGATAAATGTCGCGCGGGCGATGGAAAGCGGCGGCAAGGCGCTCGCCGCGTACCTGAAGCCGCGCGAGAGCGGCGAGGTGCAGGATCGTCCGCCGGCGGAGCTTACCGAGGTCGTCAAGACCTTCACCGCCGTCGCCGAATACTGGCTGTCGGATACGTCCCGGTCCTCCGCACTCCAGACCAAGCTCGCCAAGGACTATCTCGACCTCTGGGGCTCGGCGGCGCGCCGCATGGCCGGTCAGGACGCCCCGCCCGCGATCGCGCCCTCGCCGCGCGACAAGCGCTTTGCCGATCCGGAATGGAAGTCGAACCAGTTCTTCGATTTCCTGATGCAGCTCTATCTGCTCACGACCAAATTTGCGCAGGAGCTTGTGCGCGACGCCGAAGGGCTCGATCCGCTGACCCGCCGCAAGGCCGAGTTCTACGTCCAGCAGCTCACCAACGCGATCTCGCCCTCCAACTTCGTGCTGACCAATCCGGAAGTGCTGCGCGCGACGGTGGCGAGCAGTGGCGAAAATCTCGCGCGCGGGCTGAAGATGCTGGCCGAGGACATCGCCGCCGGCAAGGGCACGCTGAAGATCCGTCAGTCCAATCCGGACAATCTCGTCGTCGGCGTGAACATGGCGACGACGCCGGGCAAGGTGATCTACCAGAATGAGATGATGCAGCTGATCCAGTATGCGCCGGCGACGGAGAACGTGCTGCGCACGCCGCTCCTGATCATCCCGCCCTGGATCAACAAGTTCTACATCCTCGATCTCAAGCCGGAGAAATCCTACATCAAGTGGTGCGTCGACCAGGGCATCACCGTGTTCGTGATCTCATGGGTCAATCCCGACAAGCGGTTAGGTGCCAAGAGCTGGGAAGACTACATGAAGGAAGGCCCGCTCACGGCGATGGACGTGATCGAGAAGGTCACCGGCGAGATGAAGGTGCACACCGCCGGCTATTGCGTCGGCGGCACCATGCTCGCGACCACGCTGGCCTGGCTCGCCGAGAAGCGCCGCCAGCGCGTGGCGTCCGCGACGTTCTTTGCGGCACAGGTCGACTTCACCCATGCCGGTGATCTGCTCGTGTTCGTCGACGAGGACCAGATCGCATCCCTCGAGCAGGACATGAAGGCGGCGGGCGTGCTCGAAGGCTCGAAGATGGCAATGGCCTTCAACATGCTGCGCTCCAACGATTTGATCTGGTCCTATGTCGTCAGCAATTACCTCAAGGGCCAGCAGCCGAGCGCGTTCGACCTGCTGCACTGGAATTCGGACGCGACGCGCATGACCGCGTCGAACCATTCGTACTATCTGCGCAATTGCTACCTTGAGAACCGGCTCTCGACCGGCACGCTGGTGCTGGACAACACCTTGCTCGATCTCTCCAAGATCATGGTGCCGATCTACAATCTCGCAACCCGCGAGGACCATATCGCACCGGCGGAATCGGTGCTGTACGGCTCCCAGTTCTTCGGCGGCCCGGTGAAATACGTGCTGTCCGGCTCGGGCCACATCGCCGGCGTGGTCAATCCGCCCGCCTCGAACAAATACCAGTACTGGACCAACGACAACGCGAAGTCCGCTAACGTCACCGAGTGGATGAAGGGCGCGGTCGAGCACAAGGGCTCGTGGTGGCCGGACTGGCGGCAATGGCTGGGCGCACTCGATCCCGAGGAAGTCCCGGCCCGCACGGTCGGCAGCGAGGCGTTTCCCCCGATCGAGGACGCGCCCGGCAGCTATGTCAGGGTTCGCGCATAGCAGAATCTTCCGCGCTTTCGTATAAGCTCCACGCCTGCAGCAGAAATTGATGAGGGGACCGGGTTATGACGCGTGAATTGTTCTGGCTGACACTGACGGTGGTCCTGACCGGAATCCTCTGGATTCCCTACACCATCAACCGCTGCCAGATTCGCGGTCTCGGTGGCGCGATGGCCAATCCCTCGCGCACCGACAAGCCGCAGTCGGAATGGGCGAACCGCCTGATGTTCGCGCATGACAACGCCGTCGAGAACCTCGTGCTGTTCGCGCCGCTGGTGCTGATCCTGAACGCGATCGACTACTCCTCGAAATGGACGGTGCTTGCTTGTGCCGTCTATTTCTGGTCGCGCGTCGCGCATCTGATCGTCTATGCGCTCGGGATCCCGGTGTTCCGCACGGTGGCCTTCACCGTCGGCTTCATCGCGCAGGCCGTGCTCGCCGTCGCGATCTTCAAGGTGGTTTGATCGGATCTCCGATGGCTTAGCGCCGGCAACAAAGGGGGGGAAATCCTCGAAGCCCTGCCGCGGCCGCCGGTGTTGCCAAAGGATGACAGTGCGACAAAAACAGGGATGCGATCCCTGGGCTGACACGAAGGATCCCCCATCCACAGGTATATTTGGCCATCGCATTGATGATTCGGGGCAAACATGAATTTGAAGATTGCATCCGCGCTCGCCGGCCTCTCGCTCGCAGCCGTCGCGACCCAGGCCAGTGCCGCAGATCTCGCCGCCCGTCCCTACACCAAGGCGCCGCCGATGATCGCGGCGATCTATGATTGGAGCGGCTTCTACATTGGCGCCAACGGCGGCTATGGCTCGTCACGCAATTGCTGGGACCAGACTGTTGGTTTCGCGCCCGGCGTTGCGGAAGGCTGCCATGACGCGACGGGCGCTGTCGCCGGCGGCCAGATCGGTTATCGCTGGCAGAGCAGCGCCTTCGTGTTCGGCCTCGAAGCGCAGGGCGACTGGGCCGATCTCTCGGGCCGGAACGCCAGCACCGTGGCCGGCGTCGCGAACCGCACCCGCGTCGATGCTTTCGGCCTGTTCACCGGCCAGGTCGGCTACGTCTGGAATAGCGCACTGCTTTACTTGAAGGGCGGCGCCGCCGTCACCCGCGATCGCTACCGCGGTATCGGAACGGGTGGTCTGGCCGGAGCCGAGTTCGATCGTGCCGACGACACCCGCTGGGGCGGCACGGTCGGCATCGGCATCGAATACGGCTTCGCCCCGAACTGGTCGGTCGGCCTCGAATACGACCATCTGTTCATGGGCCGTCACGACGTCACGCTCACCTCCAACGGCGCGCTGACGCCGGTCGGCACGTTCTCACGCACCGACCGCATCGGCCAGGACGTCGATTTGATCACCGCCCGCATCAACTACAAATTCGGCGGCCCGATCATCGCGAAGTACTGAAAAAGCGCCCCTCGCAGTCGTCATGCCCGGGCTGGTCGCGCATGCGCGGCCGAAGCCGCTTCGGTGAGGCCGAGGCCCGGACATAGACGTTCTCCCTCGACCCCGGCGGTGGCCTTCACCGTCGGCTTCATCGCGCAGGCCGTGATGGCCGTCGCGATCTTCAAGGTGGTTTGAGATCAGGCCTTGTCGTTTTAGATCAGGCCTTGCGAACGACGAGATGGAGCATGTTCGCCGGCGTCTCGTCAAAGCTCTGGATCACGTTCCTGTCCGAGGACAGCGTGATCCATGGACCTGCGCTGGCGTAGGTCGCCTCGAGCCATTCTGGCGACGCATAATTGTAATAGCGCCCGAGACTGTCCCGGCCGTCGCCCTCGCCCATCTTGTAGCTGGCGTAGAACACGCCTGACGGCCTGAGCGCGCGATGAATTCGCGACAGGATGCCGGCGAGTTCGTCGCGCGGCACGTGCAGGAGACAGGCACTGGCCCAGACGCCGTCATAGGCCTCGTGCGCGTCGAGCTGGTCGAACCGCATCGCCTCGACGGCATGACCGAGCCGCTGCGACGCAATTTCGGCCATTTCAGGCGAGCCGTCAGTGGCGCGCACCTCGAAACCTTCGGCCAGCATCACCGCCGAATGATTGCCGGCGCCACAGCCGAGCTCGAGGATCGAGCCGCCGGACGGCAGCAGAGCGAGAAAGCCTCGCAGCCGCGTCGAGGGCGCCTTCGCCCAGTCCGCATAGGGCTTGGCGTTGCTCCGATAGAATTGCAGAGTCCCTTCGTCCACGGCGGCCACTCCGATCAGGGAAACAGCGCGATCTGCTCCAGTCCAGCGGTCTCGGGGAATCCGAACATCAGGTTCATGTTCTGGATCGCCTGACCGGCCGAGCCCTTCACCAGATTATCGAGCACCGAAATCACGATGGCGCGGTTCTTGATACGGTCGGCGATGACACCGATCTGGACATAGTTCGAGCCGCGAACGTTCTGAGTCTGCGGCAGCACGCCCTTCTTGACGACATGCACGAAGGGCTCGTTCGCGTAGGCTTTCTCGAGGGCGGCCCGCAAATCGTCCGGCGTCGCGCCGTTGAGCTTGACGTAGGACGTGCAGAGTTCGCCCCGCGACATCGGTATGAGATGCGGCGTGAAATTGACGGTCACGCTCGCGCCCGCCGCGACGCCGATCTCTTGTTCGATCTCCGGCGCATGCCGGTGCGTGCCGACCGAATACGGCGAAATCCCCTCGCCCGCCTCACTGAACAGCGTGTTCTGCTTAAGGCCGCGTCCGGCCCCGGTGACGCCTGACTTGGCGTCGATCACGATGTCATCGACGTCGATCAGTTTTGCTTTCGCCAGCGGCACCAGCGCCAACAACGCTGCCGTCGGATAGCAGCCGGGACAGGCGACCAGCCGCGCCGCGGTAATCTTCTCCCGATAGAATTCGGTCAGGCCGTAGACGGCTTCGCCCTGCAGCTCGAGCGCCTGATGTTCGTGGCCGTACCACTGCGCGTAGGTTTCCTTGTCGCGCAGCCGGAAATCGGCGGACATGTCGAGGACCTTGATCTTCGGGTTGGCCTTCAGCACGGCCGCGATGATCTGCTGCGTGGTGCCGTGCGGCAGCCCGCAGAACACCGCGTCGAGCTTGGTCCAGTCGACCTTTTCCCATTCCACGAGTTGGGGCAAATCCAGCATGAAGAAATGCGGAAACACCTCGCTCATGGCCTTGCCGGCGTGTGTGTTGGCGGTGAGTGCCGTGATTTCCGCATTCGGATGCCGCGCCAGCAGACGCACCGCATCGGCCCCGGTGTAACCGGAGGCGCCGAGAATGCCGATTTTCTTCGAACTAATCACACGTTTCCTTTCAGGCGTCGCAGGATCGTCTTGCCGGAGCAGAAAGTTGCGGCGTCGCTTCGTCCACCGGACTGGTCTCGCGGGCAACGTGCGATCGGCTACTCTTCGGCAAGACCCAGCATCAGCCGCATGTTCTGCACGGCCGCACCGGATGCGCCCTTGCCGAGATTGTCGAGCCGGGCGACCAGCACCGCCTGGTGGTATTGGTCGCTGGCGAAGACGTAGAGCTCGAGCATGTTGGTCTCGTTGAGCGCTTCCGGCTCGATCCGGCCGCCCCTGGCCGCCTCGTTCTGAAGCGGCATCGCCGAGACGTATTTCGAGCCGGCGTAACGCTTTGCCAGGGCGGCCTGGAGATCGGCGCCGCTGGGCTTGCCAGGCAGCGTGTCGAGCTGGAGCGGCACCGACACCAGCATGCCCTGCCGGTAGTTGCCGACCGACGGGATGAAGATCGGGCGCCGCGTCAGGTTCGAGTAGAGCTGCATCTCCGGCAGATGCTTGTGCTCGAAGCCGAGGCCGTAGAGTTCGAAGGACGGCGCGCTGCCGTCCTCGAAACTCGCGATCATCGACTTGCCGCCACCGGAATAGCCGCTCACCGCATTGACGGTGACGGGATAGTCCGCAGGCAGCAGGCCGGCATCGACGATCGGCCGCAGCAGCGCGATCGCGCCGGTCGGATAGCAGCCGGGATTGGAGACCTTCTTCGCAGCCTTGATCTTGCCAGCCTGGTCCGGCGTCAGTTCCGGAAAGCCATAGGCCCAGTCGGGTGCGACCCGGTACGCGGTCGAGGCGTCCAGCACCTTCGGGCCCGACGGCCCCATGCTGTCGATGAGCGCAACCGTTTCCCTCGCAGCATCGTCAGGCAGACAGAGGATGACGAGATCAACCTCCTCCATCAGCGCCTTCTTGGCCGCGGGATCCTTGCGCTTGTCGTCGGCAATCGTCTTCACGACCACGTCGTTCTGGAGCTTCAGCCGCTCGTTGATGCCGAGGCCGGTGGTGCCGGAGCCGCCGTCAACGAAGACGGTGGCGGGCTTTGTCGCAGCGCCCGTCTTCGAGGCATTTTTCGTGTCAACGAGGCTGGCTTCAGAAAAGGTCATGGCGCGCTCCTTTCGAGCATGTTGGTTTCGGATGCGAAGGCCTCCGGCCTCACGTCCTGCATCAGTTGCGCGATCTCCCTGGCGTCGGCACCGGCTTGCGCGCCAAGCGCGTTGGCGATCGCCGTATAGTCGGCGTCGGACTTGTGCTGGTTGAGCTTGAAGCTGCCTTCGACCTCTTCAACCGTCATGATCAGACCCACGATCCCCTTCTTCAGCGCCTCAAGCCGGCCCGCCGTCATTTTGCCTGAGGTCCACGGCTTCTTCGGCAATAGCCAGTTCTCGAACTTGTCGCTGAGCGTGTCGATCTGCACTGCCAGTTCACCGTCCGACAACAACCGCACCGGCCCGGTCAGGTGGACCGACTGGTACAGCCAGGTCGGCACCTGATCCGGCGAGACGTACCAGTCCGGGGAGACGTAGGCATCGGGGCCGTTGACCGCGAGCAGCCAGGAGGTCGTCCCGTCCGCAAACTTTAGCAGCGGATTGTGACGGGCGACGTGAAAGGCGACCTGCGGCGTGCCATCGGCGGCATAGGTCAAATAGAACGGCAGCGGCGAGGCGACCGGCTTGTGGCCGTCGAAGGCGCACATGGTGCCGAAGCCGCGCGTGTCGGCAAATTTCAGGCTCGCGGCGCGGTCCGGCTTGAAAAAGGGTGGCGTGTACATCGTTGTCTCCTGCTGGGCCTCCTTGGGGGCCGCCGGATCAGATCGCGCTGACAGGAGGGAGAATGCCGCGGATCGGATCCAGCGGCAAAGACGATGATCTCAAACGCGATCGACCGCCCAAACCGCTAAAGAGCGGCGGCGGCGACGGGCGAACAAAATGGTCGCGGCGTTGATCATGGCGCGGGGCTATAGGGCCAGTTGCGGTTCGCGTCAAGGTTCGGACGTCACACCACGCGCCAGATCCATTCCATGATCTTCGCGATCACGTCGCCGAACAGCAGGAGCGCCGCCGACCAGATCAGCGCCGAGACGAAATTGGCGGCCTGGAAGCTCCAATAGGGCATCTCGAAAATGCCGGCTGCAAGCGGCACGGAGGCACGCAAGGGGCCGAAGAAGCGGCCGATGAAGATGCTCGGCACGCCCCAGCTGCGCACGAAGGCCTCGCCCCTGGGCAGGAGTTCCGGATAGCGCGAGAGCGGCCACATCTGCGCGACCTTCTCCTTGTAGCGGTAGCCGAACCAGTAGGAGACCCAGTCGCCCAGCGCCGCGCCGATGCCACCGGCGATCCAGACCGGATAGAAGCTGATGCCACTCGCGCCAATCAGCGCGCCGATAGCGACCAACGCGCCCCAAGCCGGGATCAGCAGCGAGATGAAGGCAAGCGACTCCCCGAAGGCGAGCATGAATACGATGGGAGCTGCCCACGTCTGGTGAGCGCGCACGAAATCAGCGAGCCCGTGCGCAAACTGCTCCATTCAACAATAGCCTTTCCGTCCTGCCCGAAGGTGCTGCTCGATGAAAAGGACTGGTAAGCCAAGGACTTGTGTGACATCAAGTCACAAAGTCCGGTCCAGACCGGACCGAGACGTCAAATTGCCGGGAATTGATGGGGGTGCGGCGTAAAATCGCCGGGATTGCCTCCCAACCCCACCGCCCGGTCCGCCCTGCGATAACCTTTCCAGGTCAGAAGTGGCATAGTCGGCGCAACCGATTCGCCGCTCATGCGGCCCTCAAAACGCATAAAGATATATGTCCAAGCAGTTGAAGCCCAAAGCAAAAGACGATTTTTTCGGCGGCGATGAGCCCAAGCCCCGCGCCGCCAAGGTGACCCCGCGCGCGGGCGGTGCCGAGGCCGACTACACCGCCGCCGACATCGAGGTCCTCGAAGGTCTGGAACCGGTGCGCCGCCGGCCCGGAATGTATATCGGCGGCACCGACGAGAAGGCGCTCCATCACCTCTTCGCCGAAGTCATCGACAACTCGATGGACGAGGCGCTCGCGGGGCATGCGACTTTCATCGGAGTCGAGTTGAGCGCGGACGGCTTTTTGACCGTCACGGACAACGGCCGCGGCATCCCGATTGATCCGCATCCGAAATTCCCGAAGAAGTCGGCGCTCGAAGTCATCATGTGCACGCTGCACTCGGGCGGCAAGTTCGACTCCAAGGTCTACGAGACCTCGGGCGGCCTGCACGGCGTCGGCATCTCCGTGGTGAACGCCCTCTCCTCGCTGCTCGAGGTCGAGGTCGCGCGCAGCCAGAAACTCTATCGCATGACGTTCGAGCGCGGGCACCCGAAGGGCAAGCTCGAGGATCTCGGCAAGATCAACAACCGCCGCGGAACCCGCGTGCGCTTCAAGCCGGACACCGATATCTTCGGTGCAAAAGCAGCGTTCAAGCCGCAGCGCCTGTTCAAGATGACGCGTTCGAAGGCGTATCTGTTCGGCGGTGTCGAGATCCGCTGGAATTGCGCGCCCGAGCTGCTCAAGGGCGTCGACGACGTACCGGCGGAAGCGACGTTCCACTTTCCTGGTGGCCTCAAGGATTATCTGGCGGCCGCGATCCATGCCGACACGCTGGTGCATCCCGACATCTTCTCCGGCAAGTCGGGCCGCAACGGCGCGCATGGCGCCTGCGAATGGGCCGTCGCCTGGACTGCGGATGCCGACGGCTTCCTGTCTTCCTACACCAACACCGTGCCGACGCCCGACGGCGGCACGCACGAAGCCGGCCTGCGCAGCGCGCTGCTGCGCGGCCTCAAGGACCACGCCGAACGCGTCGGCCAGGGCAAGCGCGCGTCGTCCATTACGTCTGAAGACGTGATGGTGGGTGCAGCCGTGATGCTCTCGGTGTTCGTGCGCGAACCTGAATTCCAGGGCCAGACCAAGGACCGTCTCGCCACCGCCGAAGCGCAGCGCATCGTCGAACAGGCGATGAAGGATCCGTTCGACCATTGGCTGTCGGGCAATCCGAACCAGGCCAACAGGCTGCTCGACTTCGTGGTCGACCGCGCCGAGGAGCGGCTACGCCGCCGGCAAGAGAAGGAGACCGCGCGCAAGACCGCCGGCAAGAAGCTGCGCCTGCCGGGGAAGCTCGCCGATTGCAGCGATGCCGGTCTGGACGGCTCGGAACTCTTCATCGTCGAAGGAGACTCGGCCGGCGGCAGCGCCAAGCAGGCGCGCGACCGCAAGACCCAGGCCGTTCTGCCGCTGCGCGGCAAGATCCTCAACGTCGCGTCCGCGGGCAAGGACAAGCTGACCGCGAACACGCAGCTCGCCGACCTCGTGCAGGCGATCGGCTGCGGGATGCTCGCGCAGTATCGCGAAGAGGATCTGCGCTATCAGCGCATCATCATCATGACCGACGCCGATGTCGACGGTGCCCACATCGCTTCGCTGCTGATCACCTTCTTCTACCGGCAGATGCCGCGGCTGATCGACGAAGGTCATCTCTTCCTCGCCGTGCCGCCGCTCTACAAGCTGACCAACGGCACGAAGTCGGTCTACGCCCGCGATGACGCGCACAAGGCAGCGCTGATCAAGAGCGAGTTCAATGCCAACGCCAAGGTCGAGGTCAATCGCTTCAAAGGCCTCGGCGAGATGATGCCAGCGCAGCTCAAGGAAACCACCATGGATCCGGCCAAGCGGACCATGCTGAAAGTGGTTCTGCTCGCCGACGACCGCGACACCACGGCGGATTCGGTGGAGCGCCTGATGGGCACCAAGGCCGAAGCGCGCTTCGCGTTCATCTCGGACAAGGCCGAATTCGCCAATGACGATTTGCTGGACGTCTGATCCGCAGGCGCTGCCGGTCGTATCCCATCCAGAGCCCCGGCATGAAGCCCGGGGCTCTTTTGTTTTTGGGGACGACAACCGCCCTTTCCTGGCGATCCCTGCCCAACGATCTCTGCCCGACCATCCCGCCAACGGTCCACCTCGACTCGCTGATTCCCGGCCTCGTCGCATCGCGACTCGGCCAGCGACTCACCGAGCCGGGCTGATGCAGGATTGCCTCCGTTTCGGACAAAGCCGGATCCACTAACGAGAAGTTACCGAAATACAAATCGCAAAATTCGAAGCAATACGTTGATAATACTGGATTATCTTACATTTCGACAGCGACCCTCAAAATCCCTGCCGTGCTGCGTTTCCCGGCGACTGTGCCTGCCCTGCAACAGCATTTCGGAGAGAAGCAGGTATAGTCCGGGACATCAGATCACACGGACTTCAGTGCGCTCGCGCCTGCCGGACAGACCAAAGCTTGGGGATTTTAAGATGAAGAAGATTTTGCTCGCACTGACCGCGGTTGCCGCGATGACCGGTTCGGCCTCGGCCGCTGACCTTGGCGCCCGCCCCTACGTGAAGGCCCCGATGGCGGCTCCCGTCGCCAACTGGACCGGCTTCTACATCTTCGGCGGTGGCGGTGGCGGCCTCTCGAACTCTGACCAGAGCGTCCAGACCACGGTCGGCGCACTTCCGCTCACCATCGCCCAGCGTCAGGGTGGTTCGGGCTGGTTCGGCACCGTCGGTCTCGGCTACGACTGGCAGTTCAGCGGCACCTGGGTCGCCGGCGTGTTCGCCGACGGTCAGTTCGGCAGCATCCGCGCGACGGTGCAAGATCCGATCAATGGCTGGACCGGCAGCCAGAAGCTCGAAGACTCCTGGGCCGCTGGTGTTCGTCTCGGCTGGCTGGTCGCGCCGAACGTCCTCTCCTACGTCAACGGCGGTTATTCCGGCGCTCACTTCGGCCAGACCAACTTCACCACGCTGGGTGGTGTTCCCACCGGCACCCATCTCGGCAGCTACAACCGTAACGGCTGGTTCATCGGTGGCGGCGTCGAGAACAACCTGAACATGTTCGGCATCCAGTCGCCCGGCTGGTTCATGAAGACCGAGTATCGTTCGGCCTTCTACGGCGCCAAGACCCAGACCGAGCTGTCGGATGTCGGCAACCTTCCGCTCGCCAACAGCATCCGCGCCAACAGCTGGAACCAGACGATTTCGACCTCGCTGGTCTACCGCTTCAACTGGACCGGTCCGGTCGTCGCGAAGTACTGATCTGATCTGACCTAATCTTCAGACGTCAAAGCCCCGGCATCGCCGGGGCTTTTTCGTTGTACGGTGCTGCAGCGGATCTTGCGTATGGACATGCTTCTGTCCTGCGGCCTGCATCAGCAGCCATTGTATCCCAACCACGGCTACGGCTAGTCTCCCGCCAAGTTTTCGGGCCGCGGCAATCGTCAAGCCGCGTCACGACAGAAGCGGACCAATGGGGAGGAATGCATGCGCAGATTTCTGCTTGTAGCAGGCCTGTTTGCCCTTGCCGTCGGGCTGCTCTGGATCGGACAGGGCACGGGCACCGTCGCGTGGCCGCGATCGAGCTTCATGGTCAACCAGTTGCAATGGGCCGGCTATGGCGCAGCCATGGCCGGCTTCGGGCTGGTGCTGATCTGGCAGAGCAACCAATAGAAGAAACCAGGGAATAGCAGCATGACATCCAGTCGGTTCGATCTCCGCGGCAAGGTCGCGATCGTCACGGGCGGCAACGGCGGCATCGGGCTCGGCATGGCCCGTGGCCTCGCCGATGCCGGCGCCAACATCGCCGTGGTCGGACGCAACGAATCCAAATCCGCCGCCGCCGTCGCCGATCTCAGCCAGCGCGGCGTGAAGGCGATCAGTGTTCCTACCGACGTCACCGACAAGGCGGCCATCGCCGCGATGATCGATCGCGTCGTCGGGGATCTCGGCCGCATCGACATCCTCATCAACAATGCCGGCATGAGCATCCGCAAGCCGCCGCACGAGCTCGAGCTCGACGAGTGGAATACGGTGATCAACACCAATCTCACCAGCGCCTTCCTGTGCTCGAAGCTGGCCTATCCGGCGCTGAAGGCGTCCGGCAACGGCAAGGTGATCAACATCGGCTCGATGATGTCGATCTTCGGGGCGAGCTTCGCAACGGCCTATGCGGCGAGCAAGGGCGGCATCGTTCAGTACACGCGCGCCTGCGCCAATGCATGGGCGCCCGACAACATCCAGGTCAATGCCATCCTGCCGGGCTGGATCGACACTGACCTGACCCGCGGTGCGCGGCAGCAGGTATCGGGATTGCACGAGCGGGTGCTGGCACGCACGCCTGCGGCCCGTTGGGGCGACATCGACGACTTCGCCGGCATCACGGTGTTCCTTGCCTCGTCCGCCTCCAACTTCGTCACCGGCACCGCGATCCCCGTCGATGGCGGGTTCTCGGTAATGGCGTAGGCCGTCCGCGATAAACCTGCACAAAAAAAGAAGCCCCGGACAATGCCGGGGCTTTTGAATTTGGGCAGTGATCGTCTTTTATGGCTGCTTGGTCGTCCGTTGACCCACTTAGTAGCGGGCGATGACCGGCGCGTCGAACTTGTAGCTGGCGCGCACGACGGCCCACTGGAGGTCGCGCGGCTTGGCATCGAAGCTGTAATTGCCCGAGGTGCCGCCAAGTTGATAGGTCTGGCTGGCGAAGGCTGCGTAGTTATACTCGAGGCCGACGATCCAGTTGCGGGTGATGCCGTATTCCCAGCCGGCGCCGACGGTCCAGCCGTTGGCCCAATGGGTCTGACCGCCAGAGCCGGTGGCCGGGCCGACCGTGTCGGTGACCGACAGACGGTTGTTCACGCCGGCATAGCCGCCCTTGATGTAGAACAGGTTGTTCTGCACGGCGAAGCCCGCGCGACCGACGATGGTGGCAAGCACATTGGCGCGCCAGGAGAACACGTCGTCACCCGCGCCGAACGCGGTGTTCAGGAACGAGCCCTTGTTGTCGAGGCCCGAGATCGTGCCTTCCATGCCGAACACGTAGTTGTTGGCCTGCCAATTGTAGCCGATCTGGGCGCCGCCCAAGATGCCGGAGTTGCGCTGACGGTAGCCCTGCCCCGGGGTCAGATCGCCGAACGGTGCGCCGGTCCCGTTGTTGATGAACCGCTCGTTGGTCCATGCGCCGCCGATGTGGCCGCCGACATAGAAGCCGGTCCAGTTGAACATCGACTCCATATAGGCCGGCGCCTTTGTGTAGGGCCGTGCACCGAGATCGGCGGCGGAAGCGGCGCCGATCGAAACCAGAGCGGTCGTGCAGGCGAAGGCGGCAATCAACTTGTTACGCATGGTACACCCCGTGTCCTTTGATGGGTGCACGCTCACACGCAGGTCTTACTCAAATTTGAATCAACACAGTTAAGACGTCGGATTGGCAAGCAGCGCGCCTTCAATCCGTTTGCGATGTTGCACGCAGGCAACGCTCCGAGCGCGATTTAACGCCGCGTTATCCCTACCGGGTCCCTGTGCTAGCTTGCCGGCGCCGCCTTCGACTGCACGTGCTCGGGCCGGACGCCAAGCGCGATCAGGCGCGCCGGAATGCCCTGGAGCCACGGCAGCGCGGTGATGAGGCGCACGATCAGCGGCACTTTCAGCGGCCGGTCGCCACCCTGCAAGGCGCCGCTGATGATGTTGTTCTGCACGACCATCTGCATTCGTTGCGTCATCTTGACCGGGAATTCGCGGCGACGGCGCACGGCATCGAGTTCGTCCTCCGACGGGCAGCCGCGTTGCAGCCTGTCCGCCAGCAGGTTTGCGGTCGCGACCGCATCCTGCACGGCGAGATTGACGCCGACGCCGCCCACCGGCGACATCGCATGGGCGGCGTCGCCGATGAGAAGCAGGCCCGGCCGCGTCCAGCGCGACAGGCGGTTTATCGCGACGGTGAGCAGCTTGAAATCGTCGAAGCTCTTCACATCGCCAATGCCGCTCTTCAGGATCGGCGCCATGCGTACGACGTCATCGAGCAGCGCCTGCAATCCCCCTCGCCTTCACCGCGTCGTATTGTCCCTTGGCGATGACATAGGCGCACTGCCAATAGTCGCCGCGATCGAAGGTGATCATCATCTTGCCGGGCTCGACGCGCGCGAACACGTTCTCGGTCTCGTTCGCCTTGCGGCCGACGCGGAACCATAGGACGTCCATTGGCGCGCCGATCTCCTCGACCTCGAGGCCGGAACGCAGCCGCACGGTCGAATGCCGGCCGTCACAGGCGATGGTGAGATCGGCTTCGATGTCCACGATGCCGTCCGGCGTATTCGCCCGCACGCCGGCGATGGTCTCGCCGCGGCGGATCAGATCGACGGCCTCCGTGTTCATCATCACCTTCAGCGAGGCGAAACGCTGGCCGGCCTCGCGCAGGAAATTCAGGAAATCCCATTGCGGCATGAAGGCGATGAAGGGGTACTTGGTGCGGAGGCGGCTGAGATCGGCGATGCGAACGGGGGTACCGCCGAACAGGCCGTCCATCTTCTCCAAGCGCTGATGCGGCAGCTTCAGGAATCCGTCGATCAGCCCGAGCTCGTCCATCACCTCGAGCGTCGAGGGATGCACGGTGTCGCCGCGGAAGTCGCGGAAGAAATCCGCATGTTTCTCCAGCACCACGACATCGATGCCGGCGCGCCCGAGGAGATAGCCGAGCATCATGCCCGCCGGTCCGCCGCCGACGATACAACACCGCACTTTCACCGAGGAGCCCTGGGGAAGCTGCGACGTATCGGATTTCACGGCCGGGTCCTCATTTATGAGCCAAGCTTTCTGTGCAGTGCAGCAAGCAAGATTCATTTGCCGCAGTTGTGAATGGCCGTTAGCCTTGCCGTCAATTCCGACTGATTCAGGAAATTGCGATGCAGACAATCCTCATACTGCTCGGCGTTTGGATCCTGATCAACGTGCTTTTCGTCGTGATCATGATCTCGCCGCGCAGGCCGGGGCTGGCGCGGCTGCGCATCGAACAGAACGGCTATCCGTACGAGGAGTAGACAAGCTCCTGCTGCGCCACGTCATCGTCTCGATCGGCATCGATCGGCGCGTTCGTCCCGCTGCCTCTGCCCTTGATCGAGGCCGTCAAGCGCTTCATCAGGATGCGCCGCGAAGAGCTCCGGCGGACGCGGCCGGCTCCACACCTCAGTTGTTGCTGCGGTTCGCGCTGCGGAAGCTCTTGATCTCCGACACGCTGCCGTCGCGATAGGTCAGCTCCACCGAAATGAACTGCGTTGACGGCGCGAGCTTCATGTAGAGCGGCATGCCGGCGCTGATCGCGCTGGGGTCGCGCATGTCGCAGCCCGGCATCTTCAACACCTGGTTCGGAACGGCGGTGTCGATGCCGATGCGCACCTCGCGGATGGCGCAGCGGTAGGAGACGAGGTGCGTGTAGTAGACCAGCAGCCCGTTGAACTCGCGGAATGACAGCCAGCTCGTCGCGGTCATGTCGAGGATCTTGCGCTGGTCGCGGATCAGCGCGGCTTCGGGATCGAACCTGATCGGGAACGGCCCCTGCATGTCACCGGACTGGTCGACATAGCGGACCTCGATGATCCCGGCCTGCGCGTCCGGCGGCAATTCGATCGACGGGTTCGGCATTCTCTTGCGCGTACGCGGGTCGAGCGTATCGATGAAGCCGGTTTCGCGGAAGTCGCCATTGCCGGCCATGCGCCAGGAAACGCCGAGGGTCGGATCGGCAAAGGAGAACACCACGCTCCAGCCGCCATTGTGGCGCGAGAAGCTCGCGATCGGCGCGTTGGTGGTCTCCTCCTTCGGCACGCGCGGCACCGAGACCGGTGGCAGCGCCGCGAGCTTCTGCGCCGGTGGATCGGCCGGGCGCGCGGCGGCATCCTTGGCGATGCCGCTGAGGAAGACGTCGTCCACCATCTGATCGAAATAGACCGGCACCTGCCTGTGCTTGACGGTGTCGGCCATCTCGCTGACGAGACGGCGCGTACGCTGCGCCACCTGCACCAGATTCTCGCCGGGCTGGAGCAGCTCCTTGGCGAAGGTGCGCGTGAACACCGAATTGGGATTGGCGTCGTCGTTGGAGAGGCGGTCGAGCGCGGTCTGGCGCGGTCCCGCCGAGAATACCGAGAACACGCCTTCGGGCAGCTGCACCATCGGGGCAAGCCCGCCACCACCGGAGACGGCCCGGGTGCCCTTGCGCTCGAACGGGTTGTTGCGACAGGCGTCGAACACCAGGATCGAGGTTCGCGCCTTCTTGTTCTGGAGCCGCTCGACGATGCGATCGGCCAGGATAGAGGCGTCACGCACCAGCTCTTCCTGCCCTTCCGTCGCCGCCGGCACGTCCGTCGGCAGCAGATAGTTCTGGCCTGCGATTTCGAAGCCGTGGCCGGCATAGAAGAAGAACGCGGTGTCGCCGGGCTCGATCGTCCGATCGAACGCGAGCAGCGTCTCCGAAAATTGCTGCCGGCTCTGGTTTTCGGCGACCATCACCGAAAATCCGAGCTGCTTCAGCGTATCGCCCATGGTGCGGGCGTCGTTGACCGCCTTGAGCAGCTTCGGAACGTTCCTGTAGTCGTTGTTGCCGACGACGAGCGCAACGCGCTTTTCGGCACAGGCAGGAAGCGCGAAACCGCTGAGCTCCGCCGCGAGGCCAAGCGCTGCCAGTACTCTGAAAAGCCGACGCGTCATCGAAAATCCCTCAAGAACGGCCCACGCCGGCTCTCTCGAACAGCGGTTCATGGGAACCGCGTCGCTGATGTGATAGTCGGCCCAGACATAGCGCTGGTTCAACAGCCTGAGGACTCAGGTTCTGTCGTCCAGCCTATGGTAGTAGATGCCACCGGAATTTGCTTTTTCTCGGTCAATTCTTGTGGGCAATTCCGCTGGAAGTGGGGGCCGCCGTGTATCGCTGGTGCACTGATGAGGTCGAGCCGCACGATCGCTTCGACTTTTGGCGCGAGGTGCGCACCAAGGGCCTGTTCGGCGTCACCGCCGAACTCGAGCGCGAACGCCGCGCGGACTTCTTCGGCGAATTCTCGCTACGCCAGCTTGGCGGAGCCGGCCTCGTCGAGCTGAAGGCCTCGCATTACACGGTCGAGCGCAGCATGACCGACATCGCCGACGCGCCGGGCGACAGCATCTGCGTCTATCAGCAGCTCGGCAGCGGCGGCTGGTTCGGCGGCATGCGCGGCAGCGACTTCACGATTGCCAATGGCGGCTTCGCCACCAGCCATACCGACCAGCCCTATCGCACCGCGCCACTGGGCGCAGGAGGCTTCCACCTGCGGATCCTGAAGATTCCAGTGATCGGCCTCTCCACGCAGGACAAGCGCATGCGCGAACTGGCGCCCCGGACGTTCGACGATCCCAGCCTGGCGCCCCTGCTGGGCGCCTGCTTTGCCGATCTCGGTGAGGTCGCCGCGGGTGATGACGGCGCCGCCGATGCCGCTTCCCTCGTCCAGGCTTTAGCCCATCTGGCGCTGATCGAGCGCGGCATCCTGCGGCCCGGCAGCCGCCTCGGGCAGGCTGCGCTGCGGACCGCGCGACTCTCGCAGGCGCGGCGCCTGATCGCGCGTCACCTGCAAGATCCAAATCTGGCGCCGACCATGGTGGCCGACCTGCTCGGTGTCTCCGTGCGTCACCTGCATATGCTGTTCGAAAGCGCGGCGAGGAGTTTCTCTCAAACCGTGACTGACGAACGCCTGAACCAGAGCCGCCGCCTGATGCGCGAAGCCCCCGACCGGCTGGTCGCCGACATCGCGACCGCCTGCGGCTTCGATAGCCTCGCGACCTATTACCGTGTCTTCAACGCCGCCTATGGGATGCCCCCCGGCGGCTTCCGGGCCCAAGGTCCGGAAGGGCGTTAGCCGACGTTTGGAGAGCACCGGCCGACCGCTGGATTGGGCGGAAAACCGCAGCCTCGCCCGCTATTTGGGCGAAAACCTCAGGTTTTTTAGGGCCTTCCCGCGGCTGCTCCATTGACTTTGGCCGATTCCCGCCTATGTTCCGTGGCGACGCGGCTCGGTATCGAAGAGCGATTCCTGAGCTTGGCGCTTTGTTCGCGTGAGTCAGCACCCCCAGCTTCTTTGAGAGCGCGCCGTTTTGGGGTGGAACGCGACAGCCTTATTACCCTCGATTCCGAACGGCGGTTTCGACCAGAGGCTCAATGTCTTTTACCCATCTCGGACTATCCGAAAAAGTCCTCGCCGCAGTGGCGGCTACCGGTTACACCACCCCCACCCCCATTCAGGAACAGGCGATCCCTCACGTCCTCGCTCGCAAGGACGTGCTCGGCATCGCCCAGACCGGCACCGGCAAGACCGCGGCCTTCGTGCTGCCGATGCTCACCATTCTCGAAAAGGGCCGCGCCCGGGCGCGCATGCCGCGCACGCTCATCCTTGAGCCGACCCGCGAACTCGCGGCGCAGGTGAAGGAAAACTTCGACCGCTACGGCGCGGGCCAGAAACTCAACGTCGCCCTCCTGATCGGCGGCGTTTCCTTCGGCGACCAGGATGCCAAGCTAACGCGCGGTGTCGACGTGCTGATCGCCACGCCCGGCCGCCTGCTCGACCACACGGAGCGCGGCGGCCTGCTGCTCACCGGCGTCGAGCTGCTCGTCATCGACGAAGCCGACCGCATGCTGGACATGGGCTTCATTCCCGACATCGAGCGCGTCTGCAAGCTCGTCCCGTTCACGCGGCAGACCCTGTTCTTCACCGCGACCATGCCGCCGGAGATCCGGCGCATCACCGAAACCTTCCTGCACAATCCGCAGAAGATCGAGGTATCGAAGCCCGCCACCACCGCTGTCACCGTTACGCAGTGTCAGGTCCCGGCCGGGCGCGAGGCGCACGAGAAGCGCGAGCTGCTTCGCCGACTGCTGCGCGAGGCCAAGGATCTCCAGAACGCGATCATCTTCTGCAATCGCAAGCGCGAGGTCGCCGTCGTTCACAAATCGCTGCAAAAGCACGGCTTCAGCGTCGGCGCGCTGCACGGCGACATGGACCAGTCGGCCCGCACCGCGGCACTCGAACAGTTCCGCAAGGGCGAGCTGCCCCTGCTGGTCGCATCCGACGTCGCCGCCCGCGGCCTCGACATCCCCGAGGTCAGCCACGTCTTCAATTTCGACGTCCCCCACCATCCCGACGACTATGTCCACCGCGTCGGCCGCACCGGTCGCGCAGGCAGGTCCGGCATGGCGATCTCGCTCGTCACGCCGCTCGACCAGAAGTCGATGGTCGCGATCGAGAAGCTGATCGGCCAGAGCATTCCGCGCGCCGAAGGCGATTTCGAAGTCCGCACCGATGCTTCCGATACGAGCGAGCGTCCGCGCGAGCAGCGCGGCCGTGAACGTTCACGCGGCGGACGCGGCAAGCCCCAGCGCGGTCGCGATCGTGAGCGCAGCCAGGAGCCGCGCGAAGCGCGTGGCGAGGCACAGCCTTCACCCGAAGCACGGTCCGCTCCCGAGGCAAGACCCGCGTCCGAAGCAAGGCCCGCGCGCGAGGCCAGGCCTTCGCGTGAAGCAAGGCCCCCGCGTGAAGCCAGGCCTTCTCGTGAAGCCAAGCCATCATCCGAGCCGCGTGACGGTGCGCGCCAGCAGGCCAATCCGTCGCATGTGCCGTCGATCGGCCGTCCCGAGCCGCGCCGCCAACGCGAGGCCGACAGCGAGCCGGGCGACCACTCGCATCTGCCGGCCTTTCTGCTGCGGCCGGTTCGCTCCCCCGCCGGCGCCTGACGCCCGATGCGCGCCCGGCTTTGGTTGAGATAAGCTGGCGCGCACTTTTTCGGACGCATTCGTGGACGTATATTTACGGGGCGTTCACGATCGTCCGTTAGCCTACGAACATAATTTAAGTATTGCTGCGGTCGACGGCGCGCCGATCGCTGTGAGGTATGTTCCGTGGTCAAGGTGCTCGACGAACACGAACGCACGATGGCGTTCGCCGAGGTAGCGCTCGGTCAGATCCGATCGCTGCGGCAGACGGCAATTCCCCGCAATTACGAGATCTGGTACGTCTACGCCACCGGCTACAACGCCCCGCTCAACAAGATCATCAACGAGACACTGGCGCGGAGCGGCAAGCTGACCGAAGCCGATCTCGATCAGATCTACGAGACCTACCTCTCCCACATCAAAACCACTGACCGCATCGACAAGGTCGGCGCGCGCGTCATCGGCGAGATCGACGACGTCATGAAGGTACTCGGCGACGCGCTTGGGATGACCGGCTCCTACGATGCCAGCCTGTCGGGCGCGACCGAAAAGCTGTCATCGGCCAAGAGCCGCGAGCAGGTCAAGTCGATCGTCGAGACGCTGCTGCATTCGACCAGCGAGATGCGCGAGACCAACAAGGCGCTGGAAGACCGGTTGACGCTCTCGAAGAGCGAGATCAGCAACCTCCAGCAGAGCCTGGAGGCGATCCGCGCCGAGAGCCTGACCGATCCGCTGACGGGGCTCGGCAACCGCAAATATTTCGATCGCATGATCGACATGGCCGTGCAAGGCGCGCTCGCCTCGGGCGAGCCGCTGTCGCTGCTGCTGGTCGACATCGATCATTTCAAGTCGTTCAACGATTCCTACGGGCATCTCACCGGCGATCAGGTGCTGCGGCTGGTCGGCCTGTCGCTGAAGCAGACCATCAAGGGCCAGGACATCACCGCGCGCTACGGCGGCGAGGAATTCGTGGTCGTGCTGCCCAACACAGCGCTGCGCCAGGCCCTCACGGTGGCCGATCACATTCGCCGCGCGGTGATGGCCAAGGAATTGAAAAAGAAGTCCACCGGCGAAATCCTCGGCCGCGTCACCATCTCCGTCGGCGTCTCCATGCTCAAGCAGGGCGACGACACCGATGCGCTGATCGAACGGGCGGATGCCTGCCTCTACGCCGCCAAACGCAACGGCCGCAACCGCGTGATCTGCGAGGCCGATCCGGAATTCGCGGTCGAGACGCACAACCGGGTGGCGTGACGACGAAGACGCGCGCCGCAGCGTGCTGGCTGATGTCTGCGTTTACATCGCCAAAGACATGAGGGTTGGCCTGACAAAGGCCGTTGACTGAGCTTACCCCAGTCACTTGGCGCGCTTCCGAACCGGGCTCTTCTTGCCGACTTTCTTCGCCGCTTTCGCAGGCTTGGCGACCTTGTTCGCTGGCTTCTTGACCGCCTTCTTCGGCGTCTCCTTGACCTTGGGCCGCTTCTTCGCCTTGGCGCGCTGGGCGGCGGCGAGAGCCGCCCTCGCCCATTGCGCAAGCTCCGCGGAATCGTCGAACAGGCGGGCCGGCAGCTCCCAGTAGGAGTTCACCAGCACCGTCTTGGCGCGGGTCGCGTATTGGAACGGCTTTGAGCCTTCCGCTTCAAAGTCCGGGATCGTCATCTCGTCGGCGCGGAAAAACAGGCCGGCACGCAGAGACAGCGCGAAATTGATGCCGTCGGCAGAGATGCCGTAGCCGGAAAACATCTTTCGGATGGCGACGGGGCCGAAATCAGCGAACAGGTCGATCAGGAATTCGCGGTCCATGGCCGAACTGTTTCCCTATCGTCGTCCTGGCGAAAGCCAGGACCCATTACCACAGGAAGGAGTTTAGCGAAGACTGCCGGTCGTGCCAGCGTCGGTATTCGCACCGACGATCACCGCGAGATCACGCGGTATGGGTCCTGGCTTTCGCCAGGACGACGGCGGAGTGAGACGATAGAGCCGGCCTACCCGTCGATCTGCGCCGGGCGCAGCTCGACCGACTCGCCGCAGCCGCAGGCGGAGATCTGGTTGGGGTTGTTGAAGACAAACTGGGCCTGCATCTTGTCGGCCTTGTAGTCCATCTCGGTTCCGAGCAGGAACAGCACGGCCTTCGGATCGACCAGGATCTTGACACCCTTGTCCTCAACGACCTCGTCGGTCGGGCGGACATCATGGGCATATTCGACAGTGTAGGACTGTCCGGCACAGCCGCCGTTCTTGACGCCGACGCGCAGGCCCACGATCTCGGAATCGGCCCGCTGGGTCAGCTCGCTGATGCGCTGGGCAGCAGCGTCCGTCAGCCGCATCACCTGCGGGCGGGGCCGCCGCGGCTTCGGAGTGGATGCTGGTGTCGAGCCCGACGATATCTGTGTCATGTCAATGATGTGGTCCGTTGCCGAGCGAATTCAATGCCAAGGATCGAAAGCAGGTATCGAAAGCAGGTTACGCGTCACCACATGTTGAGCACGAGGCGGGCCTCGTCGCTCATGCGCTCGGGCGTCCAGGCCGGCTCCCAGATCACCTTGACGTCGACCACGCCGACGCCGGGAACGCTGGCGACCGCGTTCTCGACCATGGTCGGCAGCTCGCCGGCGGCCGGACAGTTCGGCGTCGTCAGCGTCATTTGCACGTCGACCGAGCGATCGTCCTTGATCTCGACCTTGTAGATCAGGCCGAGCTCGTAGATGTCAGCCGGGATTTCCGGATCGAACACGGTCTTGAGCCCGGCGATGATCTCGGTGGTCAAGCGCTCGGTCTCCTCAGGCGGCAGCGCCGACTGGGTTTCCATCGGATTGGCTTTGATTTCGGCCGTGTCACTCATGCGAACAAATCCCGCGCCTTCAACAGCGCCTGTGCCAGATGATCGACTTCTTCCCGCGTATTATACATGCCGAAAGACGCCCGGCATGTGGCTGTGACGTTGAACCGCTCTAAAAGCGGCATCACGCAATGGGTGCCGGCGCGCACCGCGATGCCCTGGCGGTCGATCACGGTGGCGACGTCATGGGCGTGTGCGCCCTTGAGCTCGAACGAGATCACCGGGCCCTTGCCCCGCGCGGTGCCGATCAGCCGCAGCGAGTTGATCTCGCGCAGCTTGTCCTGGGCGTAGGTGACGAGATCGTGCTCGTGCGCGGCGATCCGCTCCTTGCCGATCGAATTGACGTAGTCGATGGCGGCGCCAAGGCCGACGGCCTCGACGATCGCCGGCGTGCCGGCCTCGAATTTGTGCGGCGGATCGCCGTAGGTGACGACGTCACGCGAGACCTCGCGGATCATCTCGCCGCCGCCGTTGAACGGGCGCATCGCGACGAGGTGGTCGTACTTGGCCCAGAGCACGCCGATGCCGGTCGGACCGTAGACCTTGTGGCCGGTGAAAACGTAGAAGTCGCAGCCGAGGTCCTGGACGTCGACAGGCAGATGCACCGCGCCCTGGCTGCCGTCGACCAGGACGGGAATGCCGCGGGCGTGGGCGATCTTCACGACGTCCTTGATCGGCACGATGGTGCCGAGCGCGTTCGACATCTGCGTGATCGCGACCAGCTTGGTCTTCGACGTCAGCAGCTTCTCGAATTCGTCGATGAGGAAATTGCCCTCGTCGTCGACCGGCGTCCATTTGATCACGGCACCACGGCGTTCCCTGAGGAAATGCCAGGGCACGATGTTGGAGTGGTGCTCCATGATCGAAATGACGATCTCGTCGCCTTCTTTGATGTTCGGCTCGCCCCAGGACGAGGCGACGAGATTGATCGCCTCGGTCGCGTTGCGGGTGAAGATCACTTCCTCGGTCCGCGGCGCATTGATGAACTGCGCCACCTTGGTGCGGCCGCCCTCATAGGCTTCGGTGGCGGCGTTGGCGAGGTAATGCAGGCCGCGATGCACGTTGGCGTATTCGGAGGTGTAGGCCTGCGTCATGCGATCGAGCACGGCGCTCGGCTTCTGTGCCGAGGCGGCGTTATCGAGATAGACCAGCGGCTTGCCGTAGATCTGCATGGCCAGCGCCGGAAAATCCTGGCGCACGCGCGCGACGTCGTAGGCGCCGTTCTTGACTGCCGGATGCGTGCTCATTGGCGCCGCTCCAGCCAGCGCTCGGCAATGCCGATCACGTGTTCGCGCAGATCGTCGTCGGCGATCTGCTCGATCGCCTCGCCCACGAAAGCCTGGATCAGCAGCGCCTGGGCCTGCTTCTCCGGCAGGCCGCGCGCCTTCAGATAGAACAGCAGGCTGTCGTCGAGCGCGCCGGCGGTGGCGCCGTGACCGCAGGAGACGTCGTCAGCGAAGATCTCGAGCTCTGGCTTGTTGTCGGCTTCCGCCTCGTCCGAGAGCAGCAGCGCGCGGATCATCATCTTGCCGTCGGTCTTCTGTGCGTCGGGACGAACGATGATGCGGCCTTGGAACACCGAATGGGCGCGATCGTCGATCACGGCGCGGAAGACCTCGCGGCTCACGCAATTCGGCACGGCGTGGTCGACCACCAGCGTGGTGTCGCCATGCTCGGTCTTCTGCAACAGGTTCACGCCGTTGACGGAGAGCTCACTGCCCTCGCCTGCCAGCGTGATGAAGCCCTGCATGCGGCTGACCGCAGCACCGGTGGTCATGTTGAAGAAATTGAGCTTCGTGTTCGCGCCAATCGTGACGAATTGCGAGGTGATGTTCACCGCGTCAGGCGAATCGTCCATCAGGCGGATATGCGCGACGTCGGCGTTGTCGCCGACCTTTACGAGCACTGCATCGTTGACTTGGTAGGCCTTGGCGCCGGCCGCGACAAAGCTCTCGATGATCGTGGCACGAGCGCCCTTCCCGACCGCGATCTGCGAGCGGGTGAACGTCGAGGCCGAAGCAGCGATCGCGACGTGGATGATCTGGATCGGCGCGGACAGCTGCGCGCCGTCGGCGATATCAAGCACAACGCCGTCGGTCGCCATCGCCGCGTTCAGCGCGATCACAGCATCGATGGCCGCGGTCTTCAACAGACCGGAATCCTTCTCCAGCGTCTCCCGCAATGTCTTAAAGCCCGCCTCGGAGGCCAGCGCCTTGACGTCGGAAAGATCGGCCACGAACACGCCATCGACCAGCACCAGCTTGCGGGCACCGGCGATCGCATGCGCCTTCACCGCATCCGCGGCGCGCTTCAACGCAGCCGCATCAGGCGCAGCCGCGAGCGGCAACACCTCACCGACCAGCGCGCGTAGATCGGTGTATTTCCATTCCTCGATCCGGCGGTGCGGCAGGCCGAGACGCTCATAGGTCTCGAACGCCTCGCGGCGCACCGCGATCACGGCCGGCGAACCCGGCAGGCGGCCTTCGGCGCTGGCGAAGAGATCGCTCACCGCGCGGCCGTTTCCGGTCTTTGCCACAGCAACGTTCATCGCAAAATTCCTTACGCGTCCTCGTACTGGGCGTAGCCGGACGACTCCAGCTCCAGCGCCAGGTCCTTAGCACCGCTCTTCACGACACGGCCCTTCGACATCACATGCACGACGTCAGGCACGATGTAGTTCAGCAGTCGCTGATAGTGGGTGATGACGACCATCGCGCGCTTGGGCGAATGCAGCGCGTTGACGCCGTCGGCCGCAATCCGCAGCGCGTCGATGTCGAGGCCGGAATCCATCTCGTCGAGGATGCACAGGCTCGGCTCGAACAGCGCCATCTGCAGCACCTCGTTGCGCTTCTTCTCGCCGCCGGAAAAGCCGACATTGACGCCGCGCTTGAGCATGTCCTGGGGGATGTTCAGCGATTTCGAGACTTCGCGGACCTTCTTCAGGAAGTCGGGCGTCGAATATTCGCTGTCGCCGCGCGCCTTGCGCTGCGCGTTCAGCGCGGTGCGCAGGAAATTCATGGTGGAGACGCCGGGAATCTCGACCGGATACTGGAACGCCAGGAACACGCCCTTGGCGGCGCGTTCGTTGGGCGCCATCGCGAGCAGGTCTTCGCCCTTGAACAGGATCTCGCCGTCGGTCACCTCATAGCCCGGCTTGCCGGCGATGACGTGGGACAGGGTCGACTTGCCGGAGCCGTTCGGCCCCATGATCGCGTGGATCTCGCCCTCGTTCACGGTCAGCGTCAGCCCGTGGAGGATCTCACGCTCCTCGACACGAACCTTGAGGTCTTTCACTTCAAGCAAAGCCATTATCTTGTTTCCATCTATCTCCTCATCCTGAGGAGCGCCGCAGGCGCGTCTCGAAGGATTGAGGCCAACAATCTTTCCATATCCATCCTTCGCGACGGCCGCTTACGCGGCCTCCTCAGGATGAGGCCGGCGCTAGCCGACCGATCCTTCCAGCGAGATCGAGATCAGCTTCTGTGCTTCCACCGCGAATTCCATCGGCAGTTGCTGCAGCACGTCCTTGACGAAGCCGTTGACGACGAGGCCGACAGCTTCTTCCTGGGTGAGGCCGCGCTGGATGCAATAGAACAGCACGTCCTCGGAGATCTTCGACGTGGTGGCCTCGTGCTCGAATGTCGCCGACGAGTTCTTCGCTTCGATGTAGGGCACGGTGTGCGCGCCGCATTTGTCGCCGATCAACAGCGAATCGCAGGCGGTGAAGTTGCGGGCGCCGGTCGCCTTGCGATGCGCCGTGACGAGGCCGCGATAGGTGTTCTGCGACCTGCCGGCGGCGATGCCCTTGGAGATGATGCGGCTCGACGTGTTCTTGCCGAGATGGATCATCTTGGTGCCCGAGTCGACCTGCTGATAGCCGTTCGAGATCGCGATCGAATAGAACTCACCACGCGAATTGTCGCCGCGCAGGATGCAGCTCGGGTACTTCCAGGTGATCGCCGAACCGGTCTCGACCTGGGTCCAGGAGATCTTGGAATTGTTGCCGCGGCAATCGCCACGCTTGGTGACGAAATTGTAGATGCCGCCCTTGCCTTCCGAATTGCCGGGATACCAGTTCTGCACCGTCGAATATTTGATCTCGGCGTCGTCGTGGGTGACGAGCTCGACCACGGCCGCGTGCAGCTGGTTCTCGTCGCGCTGCGGCGCGGTGCAACCCTCGAGATAGGAGACGTAGGAGCCCTTGTCCGCGATGATCAGCGTACGCTCGAACTGGCCGGTGTTGCGCTCGTTGATGCGGAAGTACGTCGACAGCTCCATCGGGCAGCGCACGCCCGGCGGCACGTAGACGAACGAGCCGTCGGAGAACACCGCCGAGTTCAGCGTCGCATAGAAATTGTCCGAGGTCGGCACCACGGAGCCGAGATACTTCTGCACCAGCTCGGGATGCTCGCGGATCGCCTCCGAGATCGGCATGAAGATCACGCCGGCCTTCTTCAGCTCCGCCTTGAAGGTGGTCGCAACCGAGACCGAATCGAAGACGGCGTCGACCGCGATCTTGCGCCGGTTAGGATCCTCCTCGCCGGGCTTGGGCTCGACGCCTTCGAGCATGGCGACTTCCCGCAAGGGAATGCCGAGCTTCTCGTAGGTCTTGAGGATCTCCGGATCGATCTCGTCGAGCGAGGTGATCGTCTTCTTCGGCTTCGGCGCCGAATAGTAATAGAGGTCCTGGAAGTCGATCTTGGGATAGTCGACGCGCGCCCAGGTCGGCTCTGTCATGGTCAGCCAGCGCCGATAGGCCTCGAGCCGCCACTGGAGCATCCAGGCGGGTTCGTTCTTCTTCTCGGAGATGAACTTGACGGTCTCTTCCGACAGCCCCTTGGGGGCCTTGTCGGACTCGATCAGGGTCTCAAACCCATAACGATACTGATCGACGTCGATGCGCTTCACGCGCTCGACCGTCTCTTGCACGGCTGGCATTCTATCCTCCGCTCGCGGTTTCAAGGACCGCGGTGGATCATCAAACTCGGACGACTATTACGATGTTTCTTGGCGGGACGCACGTGCTTAGAACCGTTCAAGCCGTGTTTCATCGCTTATCCCTTAAGTAGGGTATTACCGAGCTTTCGCCAAGCCTCTAACGCCCTGTTGATGTCACCCGGCTCCGTGGACCAGCCCAGACTGAGACGCACCGCTCCCTGGGCGACGGTTGGATCATACCCCATTGCCGCCAATACGTGGGACGGCTGCACCTTGCCTGAGGAACAGGCAGAGCCCGAGGACACCGCGACACCTTCGAGGTCAAACCCGATCACCGCAGTCTCGGCTTTCAAACCGGGAGCCGTGAAGAGAACGGTATTGGGCAACCGCTTGACATCATCTGAGAAGACCCTGGCGCCGGCTATGGAGCGAATACCATTTTCCAAATGATCCCTTAGGGTTGCCGTCCGCTCCGCATCCTCCGGCAAAGCCTGAAGGGCAACCCGCACCGCTGCCCCGAAGCCGGCAATGCCGGCGACATTCTCGGTTCCCGCGCGCCGGTTCAGCTCCTGCCCGCCGCCCCGCAGCACCGGCTCAAGTCCGGCCACGCCCTCGGCCACGACCAGCGCGCCGACCCCCTTGGGGCCGCCGATCTTGTGCGCAGAAAGGGTCGCAAGGTCCGCGCCCATAGTCTTGATATCGAAAGGGATTTTTCCAAGCGCCTGGATTGCATCGACGTGCAGGAGGCCGCCGGCCTCGTGAACGATTCCCGCGACGTCGGTGACCGGCTGCAGCGCGCCCGTCTCGTTATTTGCGGCCATGACGGAGACCAGCGCCGGCGGGCCGTCGCTGAGCAGCGCCTTCAAATGATCGAGGTCCATTACGCCGGAGCGCGTAACCCGGATCTGACCGATCTTATCCGCCGGGAACCGGCCGCCCGCCAGCACCGACGCATGCTCGACGGCCGAGACCAGGAGCCGCTCGACAGGCCCGCCAGACGGCCCCCGAAGGCCCGGTGACAGCGCCAGCGCGTTGGCTTCGGTTCCCGTGGACGTGAAGACGACGTTCCGCGGCAGCGCTCCCACGGCCATCGCTAGCGTTGTCCGTGCCTCCTCGACAAGCCGACGCGCCTCGCGTCCCTCAGCATGAACCGAGGACGGATTGCCGACCAGCTCGTAGGCGGCAAGCATTGCGCTTCGCGCCTCGGGGCGAAGCGGCGTGGTCGCATTCCAGTCGAGATAGACGCGGGTCGGCATAGAGTATTATATTACCTACTGATGTGGTTGTTGCGCCATCGCTGGTACCGGACATGGGCGCCCATGGAGCACTTGGCAATCTCGATTCCGAATCCCGATCGCGCGACGAGGCAGGTATGGCACGCTAACATCTTGAGCTCATTGGGCGATGTTCAAGATGCTTGCTTTTTGACCCTCGCCTCATGCTAGAACGCGCGCGTCAGTTCGCCGCGCGCCGCTCGCGCATCATCCGAGGGCGCCGCTCCACCCTTCCATTCGCGGCTTGATCGGCCCAGCAGCCGATGAAATCCGCACAATCGGTTGATTGTTGAAGAGCGTCTTCAAGGGATCAATCAAGAGATCATCATGCCTGAAGTTATTTTCACCGGCCCCGCCGGCCGTCTCGAAGGCCGCTACCATCCGGCCAAGCAGAAGAACGCGCCGATCGCGATGGTCCTGCATCCGCATCCGCAGTTCCACGGCACGATGAATCATCAGATCATCTACCAGTGCTACTACGCGTTCGCGCATCGCGGCTTCTCGGTGCTGCGGTTCAATTTCCGCGGCGTCGGCCGCAGCCAGGGCTCGTTCGACCACGGCACCGGCGAATTGTCGGACGCGGCCGCGGCGCTCGACTGGGCGCAGACCATCAATCCCGAAGCGCGCGCCTGCTGGGTTGCCGGCTTCTCCTTCGGCGCCTGGATCGGCATGCAGCTTTTGATGCGCCGCCCCGAGGTCGAGGGCTTCATCTCGATCGCACCGCCCGCCAACCTCTACGATTTCTCGTTCCTCGCGCCCTGCCCGTCCTCAGGGCTCATCGTGCATGGCGAGAAGGACGCGGTAGTGCCGCCCAAGGACGTCAACACGCTAGTCGAGAAGCTGAAGACGCAGAAGGGCATCGTGATCGACCAGCAGGTCATCCCCGGCGCCAATCATTTCTTCGACGCCAAGCTCGAGCCCCTGATGGAAACCATAACCGCCTATCTCGACATGCGCCTCGCCAACGTGCGCTAAGGGGCACGGCTCAAGCCAGCTTGAGCGCGACGATTCCCATCAAGACGAGCGCGATGCCCGCAAGCTTCATCGCGCTCAAGGTCTCGCCGAACAGCACGACGCCCATGACGAAGGTGCCGGCGGCGCCGATGCCGGTCCAGACCGAATAGGCGACGCCGACCTCGAGCACCTTCAAGGCACGCCCGAGCAGGACAACGAAGGCTGCGAGCAGCACGAGCGAGATGATGCTCCAGCCCACACGCGTGTAGCCCTCCGCATATTTCATCGAGATCGCCCAGCCGACGTCGAGGAGGCCTGCGATCACCAGCATCAGCCAGGCCATGGACTGCGACATCGGCGTGGGCTCAGGCCGCGAGCTTGAGTAGATGCGCGTCGTGGCGCACCAGGAAGGCGCGCAGCAATTGCGGATAGTCCGCGCCCACCGCAGTACGGACGCTAGGACGCTTGGCCAGTTCGGCGCGCCACGCCCGCACCTTCGGCAGATCCTTGAAGATGCCCAGTTCGGTCACTTCATCGAACACGTCGAAATAACGGAACACGGGGGCGAATACCGCATCGATGAGACTGAACGCATCGCCGGCGAAGAATGGGCCTGCACTTAGCGCGCCCTCGACACGCGCGAACTTCGCGACGAGCGCCTGGCGCTTGCTCTCGAAGGTCGCCGGATCGGTCGTGGTCTCCAGGCCCCAGAGGTCGCCGAGCACTGCTGAACCGAACTCCATCCACGCCCGGTGCTCGGCACGCTTCAAGGCATCCTCTGGATGCAGCTTCATCCCGCCTTGCGTCTCCTCGATGTACTCGCAGATCACGTTGCTCTCGAACAGCGCGACCTCGCCCTTCTCCGTCCTCACAACCAGCACCGGCACTTTGCCCAGCGGCGACAGCTTCAGGAACCAGTCGGGCTTGTTGGCGAGATCGATGTCGATCCGCTCGAACGGCACGCCCTTCTCGTTGAGCGCGATCACTGCGCGCTGCACATAGGGGCAAAGCTTGTGGCTGATCAGTTTGAGTGAGGCGGTCATGGCAATGATCCCGGCGGTTGGATGCAACTGCATCCAATATAGATGCATTTGCATGCACTCGTCAAGATCAATGCACTTGCATCGACCGGCATCGTGCGCGGGATTGGGCCTCAAGGCCTCGCGATCACCCCGCCCGTCATCGGCATCGGCACGCCCGTGGTAGTGGGATACGACAGCGGCAGGCCCTTCAGGCCGCGCGCGGCGAGGAAGCCGAAGGCCTGCGCCTCGATGGCGTCGGAGGCCCAGCCGACTGTCTCGGCGGCCTCGACCGCGGCAGACCCGACGCGCTCCCGCAGCATCTGGAGCATGGTCCGGTTGCGGGCGCCGCCGCCGCAGACGATCCAGCTCCGCGGCCTGCGTGGCAGCAGCGGGATGATGCGGGCGATGGCCGCCGCGGTGAAGGCGGTCAGCGTTGCGGCGCCGTCGGCCGGCAGCACCTCGCCGATCTTCAATGCGGCAAAATCGTTGCGGTCGAGCGATTTCGGCGGTGGGCTTGCAAAGAACGGCAGCTCCAGCGCCCGCGCGATCCAGGCTTCGTCCGCCTTGCCGAGCGCGGCGAGCTTTCCGTCCGCGTCGAACGCCTGGTTCATGGTGCGGTACATGAAATCGTCGAGCAGCGCGTTGCCAGGGCCTGTGTCGCACGCAATCAGCGTGTCGTTGCCGTCGATATAGGTGATGTTGGAGACGCCGCCGATATTGACCACGATGATCGGCCCTTCGCGCTCCAGCGAATTGGCGAGCGCGCGGTGATAGACCGGCACGAACGGCGCGCCCTGCCCGCCGGCCTCGACGTCGGCGGCGCGGAAATCATGCATCACCGGGATATGGATCGCCCTGGCCAGCGCCGGCGCATCGCCGATCTGCACGGTCAGCCGCTTCTCGGGGCGGTGCAGCACGGTCTGGCCGTGGAAGCCGACGATGTCGATGTCTTCCGGTTTCATCCGGTTCTGGGCGACGAAGGCGGCCACCGCCTCGGCATGCGCGAGCGTCACTGCACGTTCAGCCTCGGCCAGAACTCCCGGCCTGGCATCGCGTTGCGACAGCTGCACGGCCTCGCTCAGCGCCTGGCGCAGCAGGTCGCGCTCCGCCGGGCTATAAGGCCGATAGCCGGACGGCCCGAACGCCTTCACCTGCTTTCCGTCGGTTTCGATCAGCGCAACATCCACCCCGTCCAGCGAGGTGCCGCTCATCAAACCGAGTGCCGTCAACATCATGGATCAGCGTCCTCAAGAGCCCCCCGGCATGCCGATCTTGTGCCAGAGGGACACATCTTATAATGCCACAGGCCAAAGTAGCGGGCAGCAACCGAGTTCCCACGGAAGACCCTTAAATTGCTCCCAAAACAGTAAACCAAGAATTGTCAGGCGCGCCGACAAATGACCGCATTCAAATCGGATTTCCTCAATACGCTGCAGGAACGTGGATTCATCCACCAGTGCTCCGATTTCGAGGGGCTGGACGCCCTCGCCGCCAAGGGCGAGGCGACGGCTTATGTCGGTTACGATTGCACCGCCCGCTCGCTGCATATCGGCAATTACCTGACCATGATGATGCTGCACTGGCTGCAGCAGTCCGGCAACAAGCCGATCACGCTGATGGGCGGCGGCACAACCATGGTCGGCGATCCCTCCGGCAAGGACGAGACGCGTGCGATCCGCACCGTCGCCGAGATCGAGGCCAACAAGGCCTCGATCCGCGGCGTGTTCGCAAAGGTGCTGCGCTATGGCGAGGGCAAGAGCGACGCCATCATGCTCGACAATGCGGAGTGGCTGACCAAGCTCAACTGGATCGAGATGCTGCGCGACGTCGGCCGGCACTTCTCGGTCAACCGCATGCTGACCATGGATTCCGTGCGGCTCCGCCTCGAGCGCGAGCAGGAGATGAGCTTCATCGAATTCAACTACATGATCTGCCAGGCCTACGACTTCGTCGAGCTCGCCAGGCGGACCGGCTGCAGCTTGCAGATGGGCGGCTCCGACCAGTGGGGCAACATCATCATGGGCGTCGATCTCGGCCGCCGCATGGGTACGCATCAGCTTTTCGCGTTGACGACGCCGCTGCTCACGACGGCGTCGGGCGCGAAGATGGGCAAGACCGCGCAAGGCGCGGTCTGGCTCAACGCCGACCAGTTCTCGCCGTATGATTTCTGGCAGTACTGGCGCAACACCGAAGACGCCGACGTCGGCAAATTCCTGAAGCTGTTCACGACGCTGCCGATGAGCGAGATCAGGAAGCTTGAGGCGCTGGGCGGCTCCGAGATCAACGAGGCCAAGAAGGTGCTCGCGACCGAGGCGACCGCGCTGCTGCATGGTCGCGACGCAGCGAACGATGCGGCCGAGACCGCGCGCCGCACCTTCGAGGAAGGCGCGCTGGCCGAGAGCCTGCCGACCGTGGAAATTCCGCGCGGCGAACTCGACGCGGGCCTCGGCGTGCTCAACGCCTTCGTCAAGGCCGGCCTCGTCGCCTCCAACGGCGAGGCACGGCGCCAGATCAAGGGCGGCGGCCTGCGCGTCAACGACGAGCCCGTGACCGACGAGAAGATGACGCTGTCGACGGCTAACCTGACGCCCGAGGGCGTGATCAAGCTGTCCTTCGGCAAGAAGAAGCACATCCTCCTCAGGCCCGCATAGGCGTATGAGCTTTTCGCTGCTTGTCAGGGCGCGCCGAAGCGCGCTCCCTGATCGGCAATGGACCAGAACACGCCAGAGGAACAGTCCAAGCAAGCAACCAGGGAACGCGTCACGGCGACGCCGCAGGGCGTCGTGCGCACCGCGCTCGTGGTGCTCGCGCTCTGCTTCACGCTCGCCGTGCTCGGACGCGGCCTCAGCGAAAGCTTCACCGTCTTCCTGAAGCCGATCTCGGAAAACTTCGGCTGGGATCGCGCCCAGGTGGTCTCGATCTATTCGCTGACCTGGCTCGTCAGTGGACTGACTGCGCCGCTGGTCGGGCGCCTGTTCGATCATTCCGGACCGCGCATTGTCTATGCGCTCGGCCTCCTGCTCCTCGGCTCGGCCTTCCTGATTGCAAGCCACGCGCAGTCGCTCTGGCAATTCCAGCTCTCGATCGGACTCTGCGTCGGCGTCGGCGTCGCCTTCATCGGCAATGTGCCGAACTCGATCCTGCTCGGCCGCTGGTTCGGCCCAAAGCTGCCGACCGCGATGGCGGTGGTCTACTCGGCCATGGGTGGCGGCGTGCTGGCGCTGCTGCCGGCCTCGCAGCTTTTGATCGATCATCTCGGCTGGCGCGAAACCTACCAGTTGTTCGGCTTCGCCGCGCTCGGCCTGCTGGTACCGCTCATGCTGCTGCCATGGCGGCTGTTCGCCTCGGGCTCGCCGCATATCGCGAAGAAGACCGATCCGGATTTCGTCGATCACGGCTGGACCCTTCCGAGCGCGATGCGCCATCACGCCTTCTGGGCACTGTTCTCGACATTCTTCTTCACCTCGGTCGGCATGTATGCGATCGCCGCACAGATCGTGGCCTATCTGATCGATGCCGGCTTTCCACCGTTGCAAGCCGCAACGGCCTGGGGCTTCTCCGGCGTCGTGCTGGTGTTCGGGATGCTCGGCGTGTCCGCGCTCGACGGCCTGATCGGACGCCGGCCGTCGGTGCTGCTCAGCTACGCGATCTCGATCCTCGGCATCTTCCTGCTGTGGCTGTTGCAATACTCCGCCAATCTCCTCCTGCTCACGGGATTCGTGGTCTGCTTCGGCAGCATGATGGGCTCACGTGGACCGCTGATCACGGCGACCGCGATGAAGATCTTCGGGGGCAAGCGCGTCGGCACCATCTACGGCACCATCTCGATCGGCAGCGGACTGGGCTCGGCTTTCGGCTCCTGGAGCGGCGGCCTGATCCATGACGCGACCCATGGCTACAACGCGCTGCTCGCCTTCGCGCTTGCGAGCGTGGTGCTCGGGATGATCCCGTTCCTGGTCGTGCCCGCCTTGCGGCGGTAGGTCTCCCGAAGGTAACTTGAGCGCATTCGCGTCACCGGGAAATTACGGATGGGCACGGCGCAAATAGCTGCAAAAAATGCGGATTGCGCACGGCTGAACGTCCCGGCTGCGGTGTTTTGTCCGACATGACAAAAATGTCAGCGCAAATTGTCCTTGGGCGGCTTGCAGGGCAGAACTGAATGCGGTCCTAGTCGCAAGCATTGGATGGAGGGCACAAACCAATGAACTTTCCTTATCTCGTTCGCTTTCAACCGGTTCTCTTGAGCCTGTTTCGCTTCATGACTGGACTTCTGTTGCTCCAGTACGGCATCGCCAAGCTGTTCAAGTTTCCGGTGCTTCCCTATTTCGCAAACATTCCGCCGCTCATCTACGCAGCCGGTACGCTTGAGCTCGTGCTTGGCGCGCTGCTGATGATCGGCCTGTTCACCCGCCTCGCGGCATTCATCCTCTCGGGTGAGATGGCCTTCGCTTATTTCATGGGCCACATGTTCAAGGGCGAGACGCCGGTTTTCCTGCCGCTGCTCAATGGTGGCACCGCGGCGATCCTGTTCTGCTTCGCCTGCCTCTACCTCGCGGCCGCCGGCGGCGGCTCGGTTAGCGCCGATGCTGCGATGGGCAAGGACTAGCGGCACAACCAGCGCCGCGTTCGCGCGGCGCTGGGGCGTCAGCGATTGATTCGCAAATAATGGGATGGCACCAGTACATTTACGGGTGCCATCTCAGCGCGAGCCCAGCACGTTCCAGACGAGGACGAGGACCGCGACCAGCAGCATCGACATGATGAGGCGGTGAACGAATCGGTTCATTTCCGCTCCCACCGGATTCGGTCGCGACTAAAGACCCCCACAATTCTTCTCCGAGTTGACGCGCCATGCGCCCGAGAAGCGCCTGACGACCTGCATGTTTGCGCATGCGGCTCGCGGACGCCGCTTGCGCGGCAGCCGTCGCACGCGTCCATTCATGATTGGTAAGAATTTCATGCTACCGACGCGAGCAACAATAACCATTCCGTCGAGGCCGTGATGAAGCTGCTGAGTCACCTCAAGATCCGCACCAAGCTCGCCAGCATGGTCTGTCTTTCGGCGCTCACGGTCACGGCCATCATCGGGGTGTCGTCCGTACTCAGCAAGAGCCGCATGCTGGAGGACCGCGTCCAGCAGATGCGGACCGCGGTCGATATGCTCCACAACCTCGCCCAATCACTTGAGGAGGAGGTCGGCGCCGGCAAGCTGACGCCGGCCGAAGCGAAGGTCCAGTTCCATCTGCGCGGCCGCCGCATGAGCTTCAATGGCGGCCAAGGCTATCCGGTGGTCTATAACGCCGACACCTCGATCCTGATCAACGGTGCGAACCAGCAGCTCGAAGGCAAGATCACGGGCGCCAAGGACTCCAACGGTGTCCTCATCGCAGATGCGATCGTAAGTGCCGGCAATCAGGCTGCTCAGGGCGGCGTAACCTCATATCTCTATCCCCGCCCCGGCCAGACGGAGCCCGTCCGCAAGACCGTTTTCGCGCGCAAATTCGCGCCCTGGAACGCGACGATCAGCTACGGCCTCTATGTCGACGACATCGACGCCGACGTGCGAGCCTTGACGCTGGAGCTGGGTGCGATCGGCATCGGCCTGATGCTGCTGATGGCGACCCTGTCCTGGCTGATCGCCCGCGACGTACTCGGCGCGCTCGACCGCCAGAAGAACCGCATGCAGGCAATTTCCGAAGGCGCCATCGACACGGCGGTGGAGGAGACCGGTCGCGGCGACGAGATCGGCCGCATGGCCGAGACCCTCGAAGTGCTCAGGCAGACCGCGCTGACGGCGCGCAAGCTGGAGGCCGAGCAGATCGCAACCAAGACCCGCAGCGAGCAGGAGAAGCGTGACGCGCTGATCTCGCTTGCCGACCGCTTCGATGCCTCCGTCGGCCAGCTCGTCGGCCTGATGGCCTCGGGCTCCGGCGAGCTGGAGGTTACCGCCAAGTCGATGTCATCGACCGCGGAAGGCACCAACCGCCGCGCCGCCGTCGTGGGCTCGGCTGCCACCGAAGCCAGCCAGCGCGTCCAGACGGTCGCGGCCGCCGCCGAGGAGCTCTCCTCCTCCATCACCGAGATCAGCCGTCAGGTCGCGCAATCCGCCGTGGTCACCGGCCGCGCTGTGGACAGCGCACGCCGCACCGACACCATCGTGCGCGCGCTCTCCGATGGCGCCCAGCAGATCGAGCATGTCGCCGAGCTGATTTCCAGCATCGCGGCACAGACCAACCTGCTCGCGCTCAACGCGACCATCGAGGCCGCACGTGCCGGCGAAGCCGGACGGGGCTTCGCCGTCGTCGCTTCCGAGGTGAAGTCGCTGGCGAGCCAGACCGCGGAAGCCACCCGCGAGATCGGCGAAAAGATCGCCCAGATCCAGGGCGCGACCAAGGAAGCGGTAGACGCCATCGGCGGCATCACCGCCACCATCGAGGAGGTCAGCCGGATCGCCACCTCGATCGGCGCTGCGATCGAGGAGCAAGGCGCCGCCACCGCCGAGATCGCCCGCAGCGTCTCGCAGACGGCGGAGGCGACTCAGGAAGTCACCACCAATATCGGCGGCGTCAGCACGGCAGCGAACGAGACCGGCAATGCCGCAGGCATGGTGCTCGCAGCTGCGTCAAACCTCTCCAAGCAGGCCGAGCAGCTCTCCGGCGAAGTCGGGACCTTCCTGGCAGGCGTGCGCGCAGCGTAAGGCGGCGCACGGGCCTCGTGGTTCGAGACGCCCGCTCCGCGGCCTCCTCACCATGAGGACCTAGGGTCTATCCGTGGAACAGGACCTCATCCTGAGGAGCCCGCGGAGCGGGCGTCTCGAAGGATGGCCGCGCGCAAACCACCGCTATCGTCGCGCGAGGGTGCAGCCGCTCGAGAGCTGGCGCGTCGTTCCGGTCGAGCCATCGTTCGACTGCGACGGGAATTCCTCGAACGGCGAGTTCTGTTTGCCGGTGTTGAATTCGAAGATCTTGCGGAACAGACCGGGCGCCATCGCCGAAATCGGATTGACGCGCATCACGGGCGCGGCCGGCGTGCCGACGACCTCGTAGGTCACGCCGATCAATCCTTCATTGTTGCCGCCGCCGAGGAAGATGCCGAACAACGGGATCTGGCCGAAAATGTTGTTGACGCCATACATCGGCACGAAGGTGCCGCTCATGCAGACCTGATTGCCGGGAAAGTCGATTGAGCCCTCGATGGTGGCGCCGATCATCGGGCCCTTGACCACACCGTCGCGGATCGTAAGCGCGCCGTTCTGCCGCGTGAACTCCGCACGCATCGCCGTGAAGGCTACGCCGCTCTGCGCACCGTTGGGAGCGCCCGCCGCCACGCGATCGAGTTGATCCATTCCCTTGACCGAGAAGTCGCGCACGTTGATCAGGCCTTCCCGTGTCGTAGGCTCTGACGTCGGCGGCTCCATGGCCACCACCATCTGGCCTCCGAAGACCTTGTTGGTGGTGTCCGTGAAGCGCAGGAAGTTGCCGGCATCGCTGGTCTGGAGATAGATCACCTCGCGATTGCCCTGGGCACGGCCGCCGCGCAAATCGGCGGCCACAGGCGTGTCTTTTCCGATCCTGCCGCTCAGCGTGAAGGCTTTGACCGCACCGTTGCGCCGCGACATCTTGGCCTCGACGCTGCGCATCGCCTCGCCGTTGAAACCCATGACGGCGCCGAGCTTCACGTCCATGTCGAAATCGACGTTCTTCGTCTTGCTCTTGGAATCGTCCTTGGAATTGCCTGAAATCGCCGACTTCAGGAAACCGCGGCCGTCGAATACGTCGCCGCGCATTGTGCCCTTCACCACGCCGTCCTGGCTGCGCTCCACCTTCAGCGACGCCTTGTCGCCGTCGGACGGCGCGTAGGTCGGAAAGTTCGCGTTCATGAGATCGCCGTTGGCATCGACCTCGAGCGACCCCTTGATCGAGGCGCCGCCGCCTTCGATGACGATGTCCTCCAGACGCGTCGATTGCGCCGTCGGCACCACCTTGAAGCTGGCCTTGCCCGCTCTGCCCGGCAGCTTGACCCAGCCGGGCAAAATGTTGTCGAGCTTGATCGAGGTCAGGTCGGCCTCGATGCCGAGCTTCGTCGTCTGATCGGGTCCCCCCGCGATCTTGCCCGACAGCTTGATCGGCACCGATCCGCTGACGGCGGGGCCCAAATCGAACCCGAGGCGCGCGCGGCCCGCATCGTCCAGCGTGGTCTGCAATTTGACGTCCGCATCGCCCTCGGCCGGCTTGCGGTAGTCGAGCGAGGCCGCCTGCCCGTTGATCTTGACGTCGCCCTTGACCTGATAGCCCTGGTTGCTCGCGACGATCTTGAGGTTGTTGGCCTCCAGCTTCTGGTTCATCACCAGCTTGTCGGCAGCAAAACCGTTGAGATCGGCCGTAACGCTGTAGGTGGTGTCGGCTTTGGTCAGCTCACCCTTCACCGGCAACCCAAGCTGGACGTTCGCCGAGAACGTCCCCTTGCTGGTATTGGGATCGATGACGGTCGACGACAGATCGCTCAAGCGATCGTTGGAAAGCATTTCGGCGGCCGCAGGCACCGGACCCTCGACCCGGAACCGGGTCCGCGACGGCGACGGCTTGGGCGCCATATCGGGCACCTCGAAGACGAAGTCGGAAATCGTGACTTTGCGGCCCGCTGGCGTATCGGCAATGCCCTGCCCGATATTCACGGTCGCGGTGCGGCCGGTCACGCGCGCCTTCAAATCGGCATCGTGCACCACCGGCAGGCCATCGACGGGGCGAACCGTGACTCCGCTCGCCACGATATTGACCGACAGGCCGTCGTCGGGAATGGGTGGGCCCTTGCGCGGAAGATTCTTCGTCGGCGAGTTAACGCCGATCTCGATGCGCTGGAGCATTCCACGCTCGATCCGCTCGATCACCCATTCGCGCAACTCGGGAACGACAAGCGTCGGCCACATCCGCTTCAGCGCGGAGGCCGACATCGGCGTTCCCGCAAAACCCAATGTCAGCCGCGGCTCGCCCGAATAGTCGATGGCACCGGTGCCGGCGACGCCGATCTCTCCGTTGGAGACGTCGGCCTGCGTCAACAGCAGCCTCTTGTGGTCGGTGTCGAAGCGGAAGCCAATCGCAATACGGTTGAAGACCAGCGGCGGCTCGTTGTCGATGCCGCCGAGCAGGATCGAACCACCGCTGAAACCGAGCTGCCAGTCATTGACGGTGCCGTTGGGCGGCTCGACATGAGCCAGAAGCGTCAGACGGTTCGCGCCCGAGAGGACCTTGAAGGGAGCGACCAGCACCCGCCGATTGGCGTCCCACTCGACATTGATCTCGGCCGAGTCGATCGCCATCGGATAGTCGGGCGTATCGGTGTCGATGATGTTGCCCGCACCGACCGCGATCTTGCCGCGGAAGAAGGTCGGCACGCCGTCGCGGCCGAGTTCGCCCTTGAGCTCGCCGGTCAGCGGCAGATCGGCGGTATAGGTGAGGTCCTTCACCCGCAGCGCCAGCAGGATGTTGGCGGTCGAGACCTTGTCGGCGCGGATATCGACCGAGCGCACGCCGTTCTCGGTGGGGCCGATCGTGGCACGCAGCGACCACGGACGCGCGCCCTCCTCGCCGAGGGTGAGCGCGACGCCGCCACGGCTCGGTCGGCGCAGGCTGAGCGTGATGTTCTCAAACGTCCATTTGCTGCCGCGCTGCTGGTCGTCGACGATCAGATTGCCGTTCTTCAGGCCGATCTCGTTGAGGTTCTGGCCGTCGAGGCCGGTCATGCTCAGGCTGTCGAGCCAATCGAGGCCCTGAAGAATGCCGGTCGGTGCCGTAGCCTGGGTCGCGGCTTGCGATGCGTCGGGGGTCGCAGGCCCGGTGGCGAATGGCGGCGGTGGCACACCGTTGCGCGGGAAAGTCGGCGGCAGCCCCGCGTCTTTCTTGGAGGCGACGCCGGTTGCGAGCGGCTTGGCGGTGTCGCCGGCCGACACAGTGACGGTGCCGTCAGGCGCGATCCGGATCGCGAGCTCGGCATCGACGAGGTTGAGGCTTTCGGCGCGCAGATGCCCCATCAGCAGGCCTGCACCCGACAGCTTCACCTCGGCCTTCGGTGCGGTGGCGACAATGACGTGATCGTGGTCGCGCACGACGATATCGCGGATGCGCACGGCGATTCGGATCCGCCCGGCCCGTTCGATCTGCGTGCCGCCGACCTCCACGGTGTTGCCGTGACCGATATTGTCCTCGATCGCGGCCGCGAGCCACGGCGTCGCAATGTCGAGATTGATGGGCCCGGCGCCGAGCCGCCACCACAGCGCGCCGAAACAGCCGACGAAGATGACGACCAGGGCACCGACGACCACGGCCACGCGCTTCAGCCAGCGACCGCCGCCCAGCCAGCGGCGCAGCGGCCCAAACCCGTCAGCGAAGCGATGGAAGCCCGAATTGGAACGCGACAACAGCCGGCGCGCCCGATAGCCCGCCGCCGCTTCCTGATCCGGATCCCAATCGGCGTCGTCCCATTGCTGCGACTCTGGTTGGCTGCCGCGCCGATCCAAATCCCGATTGTATTCCTGGGGCGACGTATTCCTTGCCATTGCCTCTCGATACAGGCGCCCGTCATGGGATTGAGCGCCGCCGGGGCCGCAACCGTCGACAGGAAGCGAAGCTTCCTGCGCCGGAATTGCCGCCATACCTCGAATATTCCTTCTGTTCGTCATTTCGCCCCGGGAGCGCGTTCAACGAGCAGTGGGGTGGTGCGTGGAATTCCTTGTAACCAGACTCCGGCGTCGTCAGACTCGCCCTGCCGAGGGCACGATTCCGGCATAGCGGAAAAGGGCTGCAATACCGCTTTGGTTGACCCGCCGAAAGCGACGAAAGGAAGGCGTATGTCCAAGAAATCCCAAAAGAAATCGTCCAAAACGCCCTCCGGCAGTCCGACGGCTAAAAAGACGCCCGTGAAAGCGCGGGCTGCGACTCAAACCAAGTCCCCGAAAACACAGCGGACACCGGCGAGCAAATCAACTGGGACCATAGCAAAGACAGCATCGCATAAGGCCGCACCGAAACGGTTAAATTCTTCCAAATCTGCATCCGCGCCCAAAACGGCGGCGAAGGCCGGCTTGGCCGAGGGTCAGAAGGCTCCCGCCTTCCGTCTGCCCTGCGACGGTGGCGGTCTCGTCGCGCTGTCGGATTATACCGGCCAGAAGCTGGTCCTGTTCTTCCATCCGCGCGCCGACACGCCGGGCTGCACCAGGGAGGCCATCGATTTCACCCGGCTGACCGGCGCCTTCGCCACGGCTGGCACTGCCGTGCTCGGTATCTCCGCCGATCCCGTAAAGGCTCAGGAGAAGTTCCGCGACAAGCACGGTCTCGGCGTGCCCCTTATCTCGGACGAGACGCACGCGATGTTGGAGGCCTACGGCGCCTGGGGCGAAAAGTCCATGTATGGCAAGAGCTTCCTGGGAGTTCTTCGTACCACGATGCTGCTTGGCGCCGACGGCAGGATCACCCGGATCTGGCGCAATGTCCGGGTCGACGGCCACGCCGACGAGGTGCTGGAAGCCGCAAGGAGCCTTTAACCAATCCTTTAAATTCAAGCGGTTCCGTTTCCGGAAAATTAACCATGACTGGCCCAGATTGCCGCGGCAATTAGGCCGTGCGGACTCATCCGACCGGCGCGGGAGTGCCGATGTCGAAAAGTTCTGCCCAGTTCTCGCAGTACCCCCAACATCACCCCCACGACCACGGACGAGCCTTTCATCGCGGCGCTGCCGCGGTGGCAACCGCGCTTCCCCTTCAGGACACCGACGACGCCTACACCATCGTGCATCACGGCAAGCAGGTTCGCCTGGGGCCTGTGGTGTTCTGGATCGTGGTCGGCACCGTCGTGTTGCTCGGGCTCTGGTCGGCCGCAACCGCGACCTATTTCGCCTTCCGCGACGACGTCCTCACCCGGCTGATCGCCCGGCAGGCCGAGATGCAATACGCCTATGAGGACCGCATCGCCGAGCTCCGTGCCAAGGTCGACCGCACCACCAGTCGGCAGCTGCTCGACCAGGAGCAGTTCGACCAGAAGCTCGACCAGATCATGAAGCGCCAGACGGCGCTGGAGTCCCGTGCCACGGCGCTCGGGTCCATGCCGGACGTGACCGGATCGATTCCCCGTTCCAGCCAGCAGCGTGGCGATGCCAGCCAGACGACGCAGGGTACCCCAAAGCCCTCGCCGATCAGCGACACCGTGATCTTCGTGGCGCCGCCGGATCGCGAAGCGCGGCTCGAGTCGCGCGCGCCGACCCTCGCAGCTCCGCCCGTCAATCAATTCGCCAAGAACCAGGGCTTCGACAACGTCGTCGTTCGGCTCACGACCTCGCTGGACCAGGTCGAGCGTCGCCAGATGGCGGCGCTCAACGCGGTCGAGGAAGGCATGGATTCGCGCATGCGCCGGATGCGCGGCGTCGTCAGCGATCTCGGCCTGAACCTCGCAAATCTCGAAGCTGCCGTGCCGCGCACGGCAATGGGCGGGCCTTTCGTACCCGTGAAGCTCACGGCCAGTTCGGGACCGTTCGAGAAGCAGCTCTATCGCATCAACAGCACCCGCGCCGAGATGGACCGCCTCAATCGCACGCTCGCACTGGTGCCCTATCGCAAGCCCGTCATCGGCGAGGTCGAGTTCACGTCGGGCTTCGGCGTGCGCAGCGATCCGTTCCTCGGCCGGCCCGCGATGCACACCGGGCTCGACTTCCGCGCCGCGAGCGGCGATCCCGTTCGCGTCACCGCCAACGGCAAGGTCGTCTCGGCCGGCTGGTCCGGCGGCTACGGCCGTATGATCGAGGTCGATCATGGCAATGGCCTTGCGACCCGCTATGGCCATCTCTCCGAGATCAATGTCAGGGTCGGCGAGATCGTGAAGATCGGCCAGGTCGTCGGTCTCGTCGGCTCGACCGGCCGTTCCACCGGCCCGCATTTGCACTACGAAACCCGCATCGACGGCGAAGCAGTCGATCCGCAGAAATTCCTGCGCGCCGGCGTGCGGCTCAGCGCGGGCTAGGCTCGTTGAGAGAGCGCTCGCCTCGTCCCGGTTTACATGCCGGAACTTCGGAGTTCCCTCTGCGTTAGCATTTGATGCAACAGACCGATACGAAAGCTCGTCCGGCCAAGGGCAAAGCGGACCAGCCACGTAACAGCGCGGCTCAACTCTTCAGCGATATTGCTAACCGAACATCTCAAGCGGCCGGGCGCGCGCTGACATTCATGATTGCAGCCGGCATCATCCTGGTTTGGGCGGTCACCGGTCCCATCTTCCATTACTCCGACACATGGCAGTTGGTGATCAACACCGGCACCACCATCGTGACGTTCCTGATGGTCTTCCTGATTCAGAATTCTCAGAATCGCGATAGCGCGGCGATCCAGGTGAAGCTCGACGAGTTGATCCGGGTGAGCGCGGTGCAGAATTCCTTCGTCGGGATTGAGCATTTGACCGATGATGAGCTCGACGAGATCCGCACCAAATGTGAGCTTCGCGCCAACGCCGAAAAGGTCGGAGAAGAGACGGTCAAGAATACCGGCAAGAAGGCGAAACGCGCCGCCGATCTCGTCACCGAATAAGCGGGGGGACGCCGAAAATGAGGTTGACTACTGTCCGCGCTCGTGGCCGACCTCACCGGTGATGACGTCGCCGAACAGCTCCCAAGCCTGCCCGTTGAAACGCATCAGCTGCATCTGCTCGATCGGGAAATAATCGTCGGCTGAGGTGTTGACCATGATGCCGGGCAGCATCAGGTCGGTGTGGAAATCCTTCAGGTTCGTGGCCTGCTTCATCACGTTGTCACGCGTGAGGTTGTCGCCGCACTGCTTCAGCACCTGCGCCATCGCCTCCGCCTGGACGTAGCCGTAAAGGTTGTTGGCGTTGGTCTTGTCCCCTTCGGGATAGTACTTGTCCATGAAGGTGCGCCACGCGATGACCGCGGGATCCTTGTCCCAGGTCGGGTCGGTCGGATCCTTCAGATATGCGGTCGAGATGATGTCCTTGGAATAGTCGAGCCCGGCGGGCTTGAGCACAGAGGCTATCGACGTAGCCGTATTGGCGAGAAAAAATTTCGGCTTCCAGCCGAGCTCGCCGACCTTCCGGATTGCCTGCGCCGAGCCTTTCGGCGCGGCCCATGAGAAGAAGATGTCGGCGCCGGAATCGTGAAGCGCAACGATCTGCGAGTCGATCGAGGGATCGCTGACCTCATAGGATTTGTCGGCGATGATCATATTGGCCTTGTCGCCGAGCCCATCCTTCAGGCCCTTGAACTGGTCCTTGCCGGCGTCGTCGTTCTGCCAGAACACCGCGATCTTGCTGTTCGGAAACTTGTCACGGATGTACTTCGCGTAGATCCGCCCCTCGCTCTGGTAGTTCGGCTGAAATCCCATGGTCCATGGGAAATTCTTGGGGTCGCCGAACTTGGTGCCGCCGGAGGCGACGAAGAGCTGCGGTACCTTCTTGGCGTTCATGTATTTCATGATCGCGGAGTTCGAGGGTGTGCCGAGCGGCTGGAAGATCAGCAACACCTCGTCGCTCTCCACCAGCTTGCGCGCCTGCTCGATCGCCTTCGGCGGGGAATAGGCGTCGTCATAGCTGATGAAATTGATCTTGCGCCCGTTGATGCCGCCCTGATCGTTGATCATCTTGAAGAACGCGGCCTCGGTCTTGCCGATCACGCCATAGGACGATGCCGGCCCGCTATAGGGCATGATATTGCCGAGCTTGATTTCTGTGTCGGTGGCGCCGGGATCGTATTTTTTCTGCGCCAGGGCCGGTGTCGTGACGAGCACGCCGGCAGCAAGAATCGCGAGGGCAGCAAGGTTATTGCGACGACCCGGCATCGTTCTCTCCCCTGTATTGTAGTCTTGTTTTGCCGAGAGTGTCGCAAGGCCGCCTGCGGCTGGCAAGCGCCGCGATTTTCCGTGAGGCGAAACGGCGGCTCCGGAACTATGTGCTGCGCCGTAGCAGGTTCGCGAGGCGCCCGTCGATCACCAGCAATGCGCTGCCGATGACAAGAGCGCCCGCGATCTCGCGCATCGAGATCGGCTCGCCCAGCACAAGCCATCCCAGAAGAACGGCGGTGACGGGAATGAGCAGCGTCACCAGCATCACATTGGTCGCGCCCGAGCGCCGCAGTATCTGGAAGAAGACGATATAGGCGAGCGCCGTCGACAGGCCGGCAAGGCCAAGCACCGCGAGCCATGTCGTCACGCCCGGCATCGGGAGACGCCACGGCTGCTCCATTGCGCCGGCGACGATCGCCATCATCACCGTGGAAGCCATCAGTTGAAATGCTGCCGTCCCCAGCGGGGCTGCGTCCTTCAACAGCCGCCGCGCCGCCAGCGCCGCAAAGCCATAGCTGAAGGCGCCGCCGAGGCAGAGCAGGATGCCGAGCCCCTGCCCTGCCCGTGTTTCAACGCCCCATCCGCGCAGGATGATCACGCCGGCAAGCCCCAGGGCTACGCCGGCCACGCGGCGCAGCCGTAAGGCCTCTTCGCCTGCCGCCGCCATCACGATCACCGTGAACAGCGGCGTGGTGGCATTCAGGATCGACGCCAGCCCGCCTGGAATGAAAGTCTGCCCAATCACGATCAGCGAGAACGGGATGACGTTGTTGAGGAGCCCAATCGCGACGAACGGCTTCCAGCCGGCTATGCCCCGGGGGAAACTGATGCCCTGCATGCGGAGCAGCGGCAGCAGAATGGCCGATCCGAGTGCAACGCGCAAAAGCACCAGCGTGAGCGGCGGCAATTCCCGCAGCGCCGCGCCATTGAAGAAGAACGAGCCGCCCCAGAGGACCGAGAGCACAGCGAGCAGCGACCAGTCGCGCGCGTCGATCCGTTTGTCATTCGGGGGCATGGCATCTCATGTCGGCAGGGAGACAGCCGCCTAGGACAACGCGGCGAACAGCGCCACCCGATTTCCGATGACGTACCGGTTTACAAAACCGATGCTCGAACGAGGCGAACGAAACTGCCTATGTCGATGTGATCCGCTAAGACGGCTTCTTCGGCCGCGACACCAGCTCGATCATCTTGCCTTCGTCGTCGTCAGGCATCGCGGCCTTCGCTTGCGCGTAGGCCTCAACGGCGGCGCGCGCGACCAGCGGCTTGTCGGCCAGCAGGCTCTCGGCAAGCTTCACCGCGTAAGCGGCATCCTTGTGCCGCAGCGCCGCCGTGAACGTCGCGCCGGAAAAATCGCGGGCGACCATGCGCTTGGAGTGACGCTGCACCTGCGGGCTCGCGGCAACGCCAGCCTGGATCGAGTCCAGCACGAGGTTCATGTCGAGCCCGGCCTGCTCCGCAATGGCAAGCCCCTCGGCGAGGCCGGCGATCTGGATCGCACCCATCAGATTGTTGATCAACTTGTAGACCGTGCCGGCGCCGACCGCGCCGAAATGGCGGATGGTCGAGCCGATCGGTGTCAGAAAGGGCCGCGCGCGTTCGAGATCGGCGGCATCGGCGCCGACGAGCAGCGTCAGCTTTCCGCTGGCTGCCGCATCCGGCAATCCCGTCACGGGGCAGTCGATATAGATCAGCCCGCGCGCGTTCATTTCGCGGCCCATCTCGCGCGCATGGTCATAGGAGACGGTGGAGCATTCGATCGCGATGGTGCCGGCCTTCGCCGTCTTGGCCGCGCCCTTGGGCCCGAGCCAGACCGCGCGCGAGGCCTCGTCATCGGCGACCATGGTCACGACGGCATCGGCGTCGATCGCCGCGTCTTCAGGTGAGGTTGCCCACTGCGCGCCGCGCGCAATCAGGTCTTCCGCCTTGGCCTTGCTGCGATTCCACAGCGTCACCGTGAAGCCGGCATCGAGATAGCGCCCGGCCATGCCATGGCCCATCCGCCCAAGCCCGATGAAGGCGATCCGGGGCATCAGTCCACGTCCTCGATGTCGGCGCCGGGAGTGCCGAAGGCGCGCTGCGCCAGGGTCGCGGCCATGAAGTCGTCGAGATCGCCGCCGAGCACGCCTGATGTGTCGGAGGTCTGCACACCCGTGCGCAGATCCTTCACCATCTGGTAGGGCTGCAGCACGTAGGAGCGGATCTGGTGGCCCCAGCCAATGTCGGTCTTGGCCGCCTGGTCGGCGGCGGCTTTCTCCTCGCGCCGCTTCAGCTCGATCTGATAAAGCCGGGCGCGCAGCATGTCCCAGGCCTGCGCCTTGTTCTTGTGCTGCGAGCGGCCGGCCTGGCAGACCACGGCGACGCCGGTCGGGATATGCGTCAGCCGTACCGCGGACTCGGTCTTGTTGACGTGCTGGCCGCCGGCACCACCGGAGCGCATGGTGTCGACGCGGACGTCGGATTCCTTGATGTCGATCTTGATGGTGTCGTCAATGACGGGAAACACGGCCACCGACGAGAACGAGGTGTGCCGCCGCGCGTTGGAATCGAACGGCGATATCCGCACCAGGCGGTGCACGCCGGCCTCGGTCTTGAGCCAGCCATAGGCATTGTGGCCGGAGACCTGGATGGTCGCGGACTTGATGCCGGCCTCTTCGCCCTCGGACTCTTCCAGCATCTCGACCTTGAAGCCGTGAGTTTCGGCCCAGCGCGAGTACATGCGAAGCAGCATCTGCGCCCAGTCCTGGCTCTCGGTGCCACCGGCGCCGGCATGCACTTCGAGATAGGAATCGAAACTATCGGCCTCGCCCGACAGCAGCGCCTCGAGCTCGCGCCGGGCAACTTCCTTCTTGAGGGTCTTCAGCGCCGCTTCGGCTTCCTTGACGACGCCCTCATCGCCCTCGGCTTCGCCGAGCTCGATCATGCCGATGTCGTCTTCGAGCTCCTGCTCGACCTTGCCGATGCCGGAGAGCGAATCCTCCAGCGAGGTGCGCTCCTGCATCAATTTCTGGGCCTTCTGGGGATCGTTCCAGAGGTTGGGATCTTCTGCGAGCTTGTTCAGCTCAGCGAGGCGCGCCGTCGATTTCTCGACGTCAAAGATGCCTCCTCAGCAGCCCGACAGACTGCTTGATCTCTTCTACCAACCGTTCGATTTCGGCGCGCATGTGGTTCTCTGATCTCGCGGTATTGTTCCGCGTCCAATGACAACGGGATGTAGCGGCGGCGGCTGCAAAGCGCAACCGCCGCCGCACAGAACGTCTGTCTTGTCCTAAGCCCTAGTACAAGCCGCCGGTGCCCGGCCGCATGAAGAAACCGGAATCCGGCTGCTGCTGCTGCGACGCCGGCGTGCGGCCGTCGGCATCGGCAACGCCGATGACCGAATAATTATCCGGCGGCGCCGTGCCCGGCTTGAAGGCTTCGAGGATGGTTCCGCCGGTCTCGCCCGGGCCGGCGCGCATGCCGGATTTGGCGACGACCCGCACCAGCTTGATGCCGGCCGGCACCTTGAACGGGACCGCAGGCTTGTCGGCGAGCGCGAGCTGGAGGAAGTCGCGTGCGATGGGAGCCGCGAGATGGCCGCCGGTCGCGGCGTTACCCTTGCCGAGCGGACGCGGCTTGTCGTAGCCCATATAGATGGCGACGGCGACGTCGGGCGAGAAGCCGACAAACCAGGCGTCCTTGGCCTCGTTGGTGGTGCCGGTCTTGCCCGCGATCGGCTTGCCGACCTGCTTGACCACGGTCGCGGTACCGGCCTGGACCACGCCTTCCATCAGCTCGGTGATCTGATAGGCGGTCATGGAATCCAGCACCTGCTCGCGGCGGTCGATCAGCTGCGGCTCGTTCTGGTTCTTCCAGCCGCCCGGTGCGTCGCAGCCGCGGCATTCACGCTGGTCGTGCTTGAAGATGGTGTGTCCATAGCGATCCTGGATGCGGTCGATCAGGGTCGGCTTCACCCGGCGGCCGCCATTGGCGAGCATCGAATAGGCCGTGACCATGCGCATCGCCGTGGTCTCGCCGGCGCCGAGCGCGTAGGAGAGATAGTTCGGCAGTTCGTCATAGACGCCGAAGCGGCGGGCATATTCGCCGATCAGGGGCATGCCGATGTCCTGGGCGAGGCGCACCGTCACCGTGTTGAGCGACTGCCGCAATGCGTTGCGCAACGTCACCGGCCCTTGGAACTTGCCCGAGGAGAAGTTTTCGGGACGCCACACGCCCGCGCCCTGGCCCTGGTCGATTTCGATCGGGGCGTCGAGCACGACGGTCGAGGGCGTATAGCCGTTGTCGAGCGCGGCCGAATAGACGATCGGCTTGAACGACGAACCGGGCTGCCGATAGGCCTGCGTGGCGCGGTTGAACTGGCTCTGGTCGAACGAGAAGCCGCCGACCATCGCCAGTACGCGGCCGGTCCAGGGATCCATCACCACCATCGCGCCGGACACTTCCGGGATCTGGCGCAGCCGGTACTGGCCTTCGACAGGCTGGGCGTCCTTGTACAGCGGATCGGCGTAGATCACGTCGCCAGGCTGGAGCACCTGCGACACCGCGCTGGCGGCCCTGCCCTTCGCGGCCCCCGAGGCCGCTCTTGCCCATTTGATGCCGTCGAGCGTGATGAGGCCGGTCTCGCGCTGCTTGCTGATGGCGCCGCCGAGTTCGCGGCTCGGCTGGAAGCCGATGCGCGCCGACTGGTCGCTGGTCTCCAGCACCACCGCCATGCGCCACGGCGAGATATCGGACAGCGACTTGATCTCGGCGAGCTTCACGCCCCAGTCGCCGGAAATGTCGAGCTTGCTGATGGCACCGCGATAGCCCTGCTGCTCGTCATAGTTCACGAGACCGGCGACCATCGTCTTGCGCGCCATGACCTGAATCTTCGGATCAAGCGTGGTGCGGACCGAGAGGCCGCCCTCGTAAAGTTTCTTCTCGCCGTAACGCTCGAAGATATCGCGGCGCACTTCCTCGGCGAAATATTCGCCGGCGAAGGTGTGGGCGCCGTTGGAACGGCTGGTAACGGCCAGCGGCTCCTTGCGCGCCTTGTCGGCGTCGGCCTGCTTGACCCAGCCGTTCTCAACCAGACGGTCGATCACGTAGTTGCGGCGCTCGATGGCGCGGTCGCGGTTGCGGACGGGATGCAGCGTCGCGGGCATCTTCGGCAGCGCCGCGAGATAGGACGCTTCTGCAACGGTCAGTTCGTTCACCGACTTGTCGAAATAAACCAGCGACGCGGCCGCGATGCCGTAGGCGCCGAGGCCCAGATAGATTTCATTCAGATACAGCTCGAGGATCTTGTCCTTCGAGTAGGTCTTCTCGATCCGCATGGCCAGCAAGGCTTCCTTGATCTTGCGGGCGAAGGAGACCTCGTTGGTCAGAAGGAAGTTCTTGGCGACCTGCTGGGTGATCGTGGAAGCGCCCTGCGGACGACGGTTGGAGCCGTAGTTCTGGATGTAGACCACGCCGGCGCGTGCCATGCCGGTGTAGTCGATGCCGCCATGCTCGTAGAAATTCTTGTCCTCGGCCGCGAGGAAGGCGTTGATCACGAGTTTCGGCACCGCCTGGATCGGCAGGTACAGCCGCCGCTCCTTGGCGTATTCGCCGAGCAGCGAGCCGTCGGTCGCGTGCACGCGGGTCATCACCGGCGGCTCGTAATCCTGAAGCTGAGAGTAGTCCGGCAAGTCCTTGGAGAAATGCCAGATCAGGCCTGCGATGGCACCGACCCCGACAAGGAACAACACCGTTCCCGCGGCGAACAGGAAGCCCATGAACCGCACCAGCAAGCGCATTATCTGTTTATCCGTTCAAACTCTGGATCAGCCCAAAGATCAGCCCAAGTTCGGCACTTGGCACCCGAAACAGCGCCAACCCACGTCGCGAATTCACCGGCCTTACTCAATACTATCAGTGCCGAACCCAAAACGCTTGCCGAGCGGGATTCTCGCCGATTCCGGACCCCCCCTGCGGCGTTTTTATAAAGCGCCCGCTGTGGCCAAACTAGGGCTTTTGCGGCGGGACGGAAAATCCCTTCTCAATTCGACGCCCCCCGGTCGTCAATTCGATGATCCCCCGGGCGTCAATTCGACGATCCGGCCGGTCGTCAGTTCGATGATCCGGCCGTTGCCATCCGTTTGGCCAAAAACCCGTCGATCGCCTGCGCCATCGAGCCCACGGCACGCGACCGCCATCCCTCGGAGACCAGATGCTCGAGGTCGCCCTTGTTGGAGACATAACCGATCTCGACCAGGACCGACGGCACGTCGGGCGCCTTCAGCACCCGGAAGCCGGCCGACTTCAGAGGATGCTTGTGCATCCGCACCGTAGACTTCATTTCGCCCATCAACAGGCGGGCAAAACGACTTGAAAAGGTGCGGGTTTCCCGCTGGGTGAGATCGATCAGGATGTCGGCGACATCGGTCGGCTCCTCCGCGAGGTTGAAGCCGGCGATGGCGTCTGCCCGGTTTTCCGCATCCGCCAGCCGCTGCGCCTCGGCGTCGGAGGCCTTGTCGGACAACGTGTAGATGGTCGCGCCCTGCGCATCGCCCTCGGCGCGCGGCAGCGCGTCGGCATGGATCGAGACGAACAGCGCCGCCTTGAGGTTCCGGGCGACTTTGACCCGGTCGTTGAGCGGGATGAAGGTGTCGTCGTCCCGTGTCATCACCACGCGATACTTGCCGGTCTTTTCCAGCCGTTCGCGCAGTGCCAGGCCAAAGGCCAGCACCAGATTCTTCTCGCTCTCGCCGCTCGACTGGGTGCCGTTGTCGATGCCGCCATGGCCGGGATCGATGACGACCACCGCGCGGCCATCGGCCTTCTGCCCGGCTTCAGGGTGTGCAGATGCTGGAACCGTCGCGGGCAGCGGGTCGGCAATGGCCGGCCGCAGCTCAGGACGGTTCTCCGGAGCCAGCGACGGCACGAAGGCGGTGCGCTCGACCTCCTCCAGTTCGAGCACCAGCCGCGCCGGCTGACCGTTGGCGGCCTCCACCACGTAGGAATTGGCGATCTTTGCCGGTCCCGTCAGGTCGAACACGATTCGAGAGCCGCCGGGCATCACCAGCCCATAGCGGAAGGCCTTGACCAGTCCGCGTCCGCCGGACCCGGTGCCGGCGGGAAGTTGAAAATTGACCTGAGGCACGTCGACCACCACCCGATACGGGTCGGCCAAGGTGACGGCGCGGAAGGTAACGGTCTGATCGATGTCGAGGACAAAGCGAGTCTGCCTGCCGTCACCGGCCAGCCGGGCGGCCGAGGCCGTTGGGAAATTCGCTGATGCAACAGCGGGTTGAGGCTGACTTTCCGCGGCCTTCAGGCGCGAGGAATCAGCACATGGCAATGCCGCCGCGCAGAGCAGCACGCATCCCAGCAGGATCCTTTGATTTGCGCGGCTCGCCACCGATTCCGTGCCTCCGAGCAGCCTCTTTAACGCAATAGAACCACAGGGTTAAACGATCCTTAATGACGGGCGCGCGAAACTCGCTGACTGTGACCGCCATGCGACGCTCCTTGCACGGATGGCCCAATCCACGTATGTACGGAATGCTGACGGCCGATATTTCCGGTTGTGTCGCATTCAGCCTCCCGGTGCAGCGCCGGAACTCTCAAGGTTTGGGAATTCCAGCGTTTTTCCGTTCCCCTCTAAGTCCAGCGCGGTGCGCGGCAGCGAGGTGGAGCGGGGCAAGCCCCGGCGGCGGACGGTCCCCGGTTACCACCACGTTTCCGGGACGGTTCTGACAGCGGCGCAACCCGTTACCCGGTCCCTTAATCCCAAGGGAGCGGTTCGTAATACCCAAGGCGAGCGCGCTCGCGCCATGCCTGGCCAACAGCAACTGATTGAGGGGCGGCCCCGCCGCCCAATGTTTCATACGGGCCGACGCTTGATGCGCCAGACTGTGCCGACCAATTCTGAAGGACCATTCGCGACGCTGCGGAGTGACAATTCCGCGCGCCGCTTGGGTCCTCCGGCTTCCGGTTCGGCAAGGCGCGAGAGACGGTGTTTCGGCCTTCCCCTCACCCCCGAATCAGGTGGACCGTCGCGTCACCCGGCAGCGCTGATGGCGCCCACGGTGAATCGCGCCCGCCGCCGCCAAGAGTTAAGACATGCCCAACAAGATGTTGATCGATGCCACCCACCCGGAAGAGACCCGGGTCGTCGTGGTCCGCGGCAATCGCGTCGAAGAATTTGATTTCGAGACCGCGCAACGCAAGCAACTGCGCGGGAATATCTACCTCGCCAAGGTCACAAGAGTCGAACCCTCGCTCCAGGCCGCTTTCGTCGAATATGGCGGCAACCGCCACGGCTTCCTCGCCTTCAGCGAAATCCATCCCGACTACTACCAGATCCCGGTTGCCGACCGGCAGGCACTGATCGAAGCCGAGGAGCAGGCCCATCGCGAGGCCGAGGAAGAGAGCGAGAACCGCTCCCAGGGCCGCCGCCGCTCGCGCCACCGCAATTCCCGCCGCCGTAGTCAGGGCGAGCGCGTCCGCAGCGACATCGTCGAAGGCACCGATCCCGCCGCCCGGCAGGTCCAGGGCGAAGCCCTGCCCGAAGGCGCTTCGCACGAGGGCGAGCACCTGCACGCCGCAGAGCATCACGGCGAGCACGAAGGCCACGATCATCACGATCACGGCCACGAAGCACATGACCACGAAGGCCATGACCACGAAGGACATGGCCACGAAGGACATGACCACGACGATCATCATCATGCCCATGGTGACGATCATCACGCCCACGATCATGACGACCATGGTCATCATGGCGAGCACGATCATCACGACCATGACCATGCCGACGAGACACTTGCGCCTGTCGCGGCAATCGGCGCCGAGCCGGCGGTCGCCACAGAGACCGTCGCCGAGCCGCAGGAGGTTGCCTCCGACACCCACGCTCACGATCTTGCCGAGGCCGTGACAGCGGCTACTGAGCCTGCCGACGCCGTGTACGCCCCCGGCGACACTGCGCAGGCTCCGCATCACGACTCCGAAGCGACGGCCGAGGATGACGACGAAGACGAGGACGACGAGGAAGCCGAAGAGGACGTCGTTGAATCCGTCGGCGGCGACGATGTGCTGGAGGAAGTGCCGGAGCGCACCTTCCGCCCCCGCCGCCAGTACAAGATCCAGGAAGTCATCAAGCGCCGCCAGGTGATGCTGGTGCAGGTCGTCAAGGAAGAGCGCGGCAACAAGGGCGCGGCGCTGACGACCTACCTCTCGCTCGCCGGCCGCTATGCCGTCTTGATGCCGAACACCGCACGCGGCGGCGGCATCAGCCGCAAGATCACGAGTGCGCAGGACCGTTCGCGCCTGAAGGAAGTGGTGCAGGATCTCGACGTGCCCGAGGGCATGGGGATCATTCTGCGCACCGCCGGTGCCGCCCGCACCAAGCCCGAGATCAAGCGCGATTTCGAGTACCTGATCCGGATGTGGGAGACGGTGCGCGACATGACGCTGAAGTCGCAGGCCCCGACCCTCGTCTACGAGGAAGGCTCGCTAATCAAGCGCTCGCTGCGCGACCTCTACAACAAGGAGATCGACGAGATCTCAGTTGCCGGTGAATCCGGTTACCGTGAAGCGCGCGACTTCATGAAGATGCTGATGCCCGCCAATGTGAGCGCGGTGAAGCAGTATCGCGACGGCCAGCCGCTGTTCTCGCGCATGGGCGTCGAAAGCCAGCTGGATGCGATGTTCTCGCCGACCGTGCAACTGCGCTCCGGCGGCTACATCGTGATCAACCAGACCGAAGCGCTGGTCTCAATCGACGTCAACTCCGGACGTTCGACGCGCGAGCATCATATCGAGGACACCGCCCTCAAGACCAATCTCGAGGCTTCCGAGGAGGTCGCGCGTCAGCTTCGGCTGCGCGACCTCGCCGGCCTGATCGTCATCGACTTCATCGACATGGACGAGAAGCGCAACAATCGCGCGGTCGAACGCAAGATGTCCGATTGCCTCCGGCAGGACCGCGCGCGCATCCAGGTCGGCCGCATCTCGCATTTCGGCCTGCTCGAGATGTCGCGCCAGCGCATCCGCGCCAGCGTGCTGGAGTCCTCGACCGATCCGTGCACGCATTGCGGCGGCACCGGCCATGTGCGCTCGGTGTCCTCGGTTGCGCTCCAGTTGCTGCGCGGCCTCGAAGAGATCCTGATGAAGGGCGCAACCCACAATCTCGTGGTCCGCACCCGCACCGACGTCGCGCTCTACGTGCTGAACCACAAGCGCGGCCATCTGCGCGACCTCGAGAACGGCTTCAAGGTCACGTTGGCAGTCATCGCCGACCCGAGCGTCAGCGGACCGCAGGCCTATGTCATCGACCGCGGCGAGCAGGTGCATACGCTGGAAGCCGCCAAGGCTCTGCTAGCGGCGCAGGCGGCCGCAAGCCCGCCGCCCCTGGTCGAAGAGGCTTATGACGACGAGGAATTCGATCCCGAGACCGAATCCGAGGTCGAGACCGAGGAGACCGAAGGCCTCGTCGAGGAACAGACTGCAGGCGACGCCGCTACCGAGCAGGACAGCCAGCGCCGCAAGCGTCGCCGTCGTCGCCGCGGTCGCGGTGGCCCGCGCGACGAGGAGACGCGCGAGGATGGCGCTCCCGCTCTTGCCGAGACGGCCATGGCGGCCGGCGAAGGCGAAGAGGATGCCGAGGCCGAGCCGGAAGGCGAGGAAAGCGAGGAACAGGCAGCCCGTGGCGAGCAGCAGGGCAGCGCCGATCGCCGTCGCCGGCGTGGTCGCCGTGGCGGCCGCCGCCGTCGCGGTCCTGGCGAGGAAGGTCTCGCCGGCTCCATCGGCGACGAGCTCGCTGCCAATGCGCCGTCGGAAGCGACCGACGCAGTCGCCGATTTCGACAGGTTCAGCGGCGAGGCTGCGCCCTCGATCGCGCAGGCCGAGCACACCTCGCAGCCGCAGGTCACCCAGCCAGAGCCGCGCGCCGCGGCAAAGATCGAGGCAAGCATCGAGGCAACGGCCCGGCCTGAGCCGGCTCCTGCTGCCGCGGACGAAGAGCACGCCGACGACAAGGCCGCACGACGCCGTTCGACGGTTCGGGAAAAGGTGAGCTTCATGTCGAGCAGCCAGAGCGAACCGGCGCCGGTTGCACAGGCGGCCGAGCCGGTTGCCCCGCCCGCACCGGCTCCGGAGCCCGCGCCCGCAGCGGCAAGTGAAACGTCGGCCGCACCGCGTCGTGCCGGCTGGTGGTCGCGCCGCTTCGGCGGCGGCGAATAGAGCGAACAAGACAGTTGAAACCGCCCGGCCAAGCCGGGCGGTTTTGATTTGGAGAGGTCAGTTCAAATGCAAAGCGTGATCGTCCTCGGCGGCGGCATGATCGGCGTCAGCGCGGCACTGCACCTCCAGCAGCGCGGCTGGACCGTCACGCTCGTCGACCGCAGGGAGCCGGGCCGCGAGACCAGCTACGGCAATGCCGGCATGATCCAGGCGGAAGCGGTGCGCCCCTATCCGATGCCGCGCGACCTCGCCACGCTCCTGAAGATCGCGACCGGCCGCACAAACGACGTGCGTTACAGCCTGTCATCGCTGCATCTCCATATCGAGCCCCTGCTGCGGTATTGGTGGCATTCGGCGCCGAAGCGGCATCGCGAGGCGATCGACGCCTGGGCGCGGCTGATCGCCTACGCGACGGCAGAGCACGACATCCTCATTCGCGAAGCCCACGCCGACAATCTGATCCGCCGCGCGGGATACCGGCACCTGCATCGCGACGCAGCTTCGTTCGATCTCGCCGTCAAGGCGGCGGAAGAGGACCAGCGCGAATTCGGCGTGAGGTTTCGTGCGCTCTCGGGCGCCGAGCTCGCCAAGGCCGAACCTGTCCTGCGCGACGACCTGCCCGGCGCGATCCATTGGCTCGACACCTGGACCGTGTCCGATCCCGGCGCGCTGGTCACGGCCTATGCCGACCTGTTCGAACGCCTCGGCGGCACCATCGTGCTTGGCGATGCCCAGACCTTGCAGCAAACCGCAACCGGCTGGTCGGTCGGGACCGACGTTGGACGCATCGACGCCGCCCACGCCGTCGTGACGCTCGGGCCGTGGTCGCCGGATCTCCTGCTCAAATTCGGCTATCGCATCCCGCTGGTGCGCAAGCGCGGCTACCACATGCATTACAGCGGCGGCGCGTCGCTCGATCTGCCGCTGGTCGACAAGGCCGGCGGCTACGCCATGGGTCCGATGGCGAAGGGTATCCGCATCACCACCGGCGCGGAATTGACCGGCCTGGACGCGCTCGCAACGCCCGTGCAGCTCGCCAGCGCCGAAGCCTCGGCGCGCGAGCTGATCGACCTCGGCAAGCGCGTCGAGCCCGACCCATGGTTCGGCACCCGCCCCTGCACGCCCGACATGCTGCCGGTGCTCGGCCCGGCCCCACGCCATCCCGGCCTCTGGATGAACTTCGGCCATGGCCACCAGGGCTTTACGCTGGGGCCCGCGACGGGGCGCCTGCTCGCCGAGATGATGAGCGGCGAAACGCCGGCGATCGATCCGACGCCGTACCGGCCGGAGCGGTTCTAACCCCCGGTGTTGACGGCAAGCACCGCGCGCTCGGCGAGCAGTGTCCGGATGCGTTCGGCGTCTTCGGGAGTCGCGGGGTTGTAGACGATCATGCTAAGATCGGAGCGGCCTTCCACATTGAAGCTCGAATATTCGAACGACATCGTGCCGTGAACGGGGTGCCGCAGCCGCTTGGTGCCATCACCATGATGGCGCACGTCGTTGTCGCGCCAGAGCGCCGCGAATTCCGGACTGGTGCGGCACAGCTCATCAACGAAATCGGCGACATGCGAGACCGCGCCCGCGCGCGCGGCGTCCGCCCGGAACGCCGCCACCACGAACCGCGCCACGCTGTCCCAGTCGTATTGCGCGGCGCGGACGCGCGGATCGCAGAAGATGAAGCGCAGGATGTTGCGCTGTTCCGGCGGGATCGCGCCGTAGTCCGTCAGCACGGCGCTTGCGGCCTTGTTCCAGGCGACGACGTCCCAGATCGCGGTCCGCACCAGGGCCGGACTGAATTCGAGCGCATCGAGCACGCGCTGCAACCGCGGCGAGACGCCTTCGTTCGCCTGGTAGCGCACCTCGGGCGGGCGGCCGAGGCCGATCAGGAACAGGTGCTCGCGCTCGACGTCGGTCAGCATCAGCGCACGCGCGATGCGGTCGAGCACGTGGGGCGACGGCGCGCCACCGCGGCCCTGCTCGAGCCAGGTGTACCAGGTCGGACTGATATTGGCGCGCTGCGCCACCTCCTCGCGGCGAAGTCCCGGCGTCCGCCTGCGGCTACCCGCGAAGCCGAATGCGGCGGCATCGAGCCGGGTGCGGCGGTCCTTCAGATAGGTCCCCAAGAGGTTCTCAGCTGTCGCGGTGTCGCTCATCCTGTTAGCCATTATGCCCTGATAATGTCACTGCTTTACCTGGATAATCCTAGCGCAGATGGTCGTCTCCACCAACTCTGGAGATACTCATGCGTGTTTTCGTCACTGGCGCCACCGGCTTCGTCGGCTCCGCCGTCGTCCGCGACCTGATCGCCGCCGGCCACCGCGTCTCGGGCCTCGCCCGCTCCGACGCGGGAGCCGCGGCGCTGGCCGCGATGGGCGCCGAGGTCCATCGCGGGTCGCTGGAGGATCACGCGTCCTTGCGTAGCGGCGCGGCCGCCTCCGACGGCGTCCTGCACCTCGGCTTCAATCACGACTTCTCGAAGTTTCTGGACAATTGCGAGCTCGACCGCCGCGCGATCCTGGCGATCGGCGAGGAGCTCAAGGGCTCCAGTCGCCCTCTCATCGTCACCTCCGGCGTCGCGCTGCTTGCGCCCGGACGCCTCGCCACCGAGGACGATGAATCATCGCACCGCTTTCCACGCGTGTCGGAATCGACCGCGCTGTCGCTGGCTGGCGTCCGCGCAGCCGTGGTACGTCTTCCGCCGTCCACACATGGCGAGGGCGACCACGGCTTCGTCCCGATCCTGATCAACCTTGCGCGCCAGAAAGGCCTATCGGCCTATGTCGGCGATGGCAGCAACCGCTGGCCCGCCGCGCACCGCTTCGATGCCGCGCGCGTCTACCGGCTGGCGCTGGAGCAAAGCGCAACCGCAAAGCACTATCACGCGATCGCCGAGGAAGGCGTGCCGTTCAAGGCGATTGCGGAGGTGATCGGCCGGCGGCTCGGCGTGCCCGTCGTGTCCAAATCGCCCGAGGAAGCGGCTGCGCATTTCGGCTGGTTCGCACAGTTCGCGGGCGCCGACGTTCCGACATCGAGCGCGAAGACGCGCGCTGCGCTCGACTGGTCGCCGCAAGAAAAAGGGCTGATCGAGGATCTCGACCAGCCCTGCTATTTCAACACCTGACGGCGCGCCGTCGGTGACAGCTTGCAGATCAGTCCGTCGTGACGGCCGTTTCCATGTCGGTCGGATCGATCTGCCTGGCGAGGTTGGCATTGAGCTTGTCGCGATCGAGCTCGCCCTCCCACCAGGCGACGATCACGCAGGCAACGCCGTTGCCGCACAGATTGGTCAGCGCGCGGCACTCGCTCATGAACTTGTCGATGCCGAGCACGATCGCCATGCCCGGCACGAGGCGCGGATCGACCACGGCGAGCGTCGCCGCCAGCGTGATGAAGCCCGCGCCCGTGATGCCGGAGGCACCCTTCGAGGTCAGCATCGCCACCACCAGGATGGTGAGTTGCTGGCCGAAGGTGAGATCGAAGCCCAGCGCCTGCGCGATGAACAGGGTCGCCAGCGTCATGTAGATGTTGGTGCCGTCGAGATTGAACGAATAGCCCGTGGGCACCACGAGGCCGACCACCGACTTCGAGCAGCCGAGGCGCTCCAGCTTTTCCATCAAGGACGGCAACGCGCTTTCCGAGGACGAGGTGCCGAGCACGATCAGCAGCTCGTCCTTGATGTAGGCGAGGAACTTGAAGATGGAGAAGCCGGCGACGCGCGCGATGATTCCGAGCACGACGAACACGAACAGCGCCGCGGTCACGTAGAACGTCGCGATCAGGCCGACCAGGTTGAGGATCGCCCCGGTACCGAACTTGCCGATGGTGTAGGCCATCGCGCCGAAGGCGCCGATCGGGGCCGCGCGCATTACGATGGAAATAACTCCGAACACCGCATGCGCGGCGTCGTCGATGAAGCTGCGGATGGTGTGGCCGCGTTCGCCGAGCCCCATGATGGCGAAGCCGAACAGCACCGAGAACAGCAGCACCTGCAGGATCTCGCCTTGCGCGAAGGCGCCGACGACGGTGTCCGGAATGATGTGCAGCACGAAGTCGACCGACTTCTGGCCTTCGGCCTGCTTGGCGTAGTTGGCGACGGCCTGCGCGTTGGCGGCGGCGCCGCCGAAGCCCGCGCCCGGCTTCACCACATTGCCGATGATCAGTCCGATCACCAGTGCGAAGGTCGAGACGATCTCGAAATAGACCAGCGCCTTGACGCCGATGCGGCCGACCTTCTTGGCGTCCTGGATGTGGGCGATGCCCGAGACAACGGTGCAGAAGATGATCGGCGCGATCACCATCTTGATCAGCTTGATGAAGCCGTCGCCGAGTGCCTTGATCCACTCATTGGTGGCGACTGACGGCCAGAGCCAGCCGACGATGGCGCCGAGCACGATTGCGATCAGCACCTGGATATAAAGCACCTTGTACCACGGCTTGGCGGCGGGCGGCGCGACCGGCGCTCCCACCATCGTCGTCGTCGTCATTGTTTCACTCCCCCTCAAAACGCCAGGCCAGCCAAGATCAACTTGGCCGGCCCTGTCAATCGGAACTGCTCGATATTGCGCGCTTTACCCGCGATCGACCGCCCGGCGTATCGCCGGCATCAACGTCGCGCCGAGCGCGTTCTTGACCAGCGACGCCGCAACGAACGGCAGCAGGCCGACCTGCCACGCCTTCGCGGCGCCCAGGCCGAGACCGAAAGCCAACCAGCCAAAGCCCGCGGCCAGAATGAGGATGTGACCGGCCGCCATGGCTGCAAACAGCAGCATTACGCTGCGATCCCAGCCGCGCTCGGCGAGCCAGCCGGTGACGAAGGCGGCGCCGACGAAGCCGAACAGGTAGCCCGCGGTCGGGCCCACCAGCGGTGCAATTCCACCGACGGGGCCGGCGAACACCGGCAGGCCCATTGCGCCCTCGGCGAGGTAGGCGATCATGGTTGCGCTGCCAAGCCGCCAGCCATAGGCGGCGCCAATCATCAACACGACCAGCGTCTGCAATGTCATGGGTACGTAAGGCAGCGGCAGGTTCACCTTGGCAGACAGCGCCATCAAGGCGGTGCCGAGCGCAATGAGCACGACAGCGCGCAAGGCGCCGACGGTTTCACCCGGCCGGACTGGCCACATCAATGCGGCGAGAGGAGAATGCGTGGCGGTAGACGGGACGGAACGGTCAGACAAAGTTGCACTCCAGAAGGCTGTCGAAAACTGGCGGCTATTTAAGCCAGTGAGCGATCCGGTCAACTGCTTCGCGCATCTCCACAGCCGAACGCGCATAAGAGAGCCGTATGAATGAACGACCATGGATGGGATCGAAGTCGAGCCCCGGCGTGACCGCGACCTGGGCCTGTTCGAGCATCTGCTTGGCGAACTCGAAACTGTCGGAGGTGAAGTCCGAGACGTCCGCATAGAGATAGAATGCGCCGTCGGCCGGCAGAAACCTGGTCAGGCCGGCCTTGGGCAATCCCTCGATCAGGATGCGCCGGTTTTCCTGATAGCCGTGCTTGATCTCCTCCATCTCGGCCGCGCCGTCGAAGGCGGCTTCGGCCGCGATCTGCGACAGCGACGGCACCGAGATCGACAGGTTCTGCTGCAGTCGCTCGATCGGCCGAACCAGAATCTCGGGCACGACCATCCAGCCGACGCGCCAGCCCGTCATGCAGAAATACTTCGAGAACGAATTGATCACGAGCGCCTGGTCCGACAGCGCCGCAGCCGTCACCGCGGGAAACGCGTAGTCGAGCCCGTGATAGATCTCGTCCGAGATGAAGCGGATGCCCGCGTCTTCCGCCGCCGCGATCAAGCCGGCGAGCGCCTCGCGGGACATCATGGTCCCGGTCGGATTGGCGGGGCTGCCGACCAGCACGCCCTTGAGCGGCGCCTTGCGATGGGCGGCCAGCAGCGCCTCGCCGGTCAGCGCGTGGCGCGTCTCGTTCGTGGTCTCGATCAGCACCGGCTCGCAGCCGAGCGCGGTGAGGATATGACGGTACGGCGGATAACCCGGCACGGTCACGGCGACGCGGTCGCCCGGCTCGAACATCGCCAGGAAGGCCAGAATGAACCCGCCGGAGGAGCCGGTGGTGACCACGATCCGCTCCGGACTGACGTCACAGCCATAGGCGTCGCGATAATGCCGCGCGATGCGCTCGCGCAAGGAGGGGATGCCCAGCGCCGAGGTATAATCGATCCGCCCTGCCGCGAGCGCCGCATGGGCTGCCGCAATCGCGGTCTTCGGCGCGCCGGCGGCGGGCTGGCCAACCTCCATGTGGATGACGTGGCCCCCAGCCGCCTCGATTCGGGCCGCCGCAGCCATCACGTCCATCACCATGAAGGGGGGAACATCGCTGCGGCGGGAGGGCGCGAGCCACTGCCCCAACCGGTTCCTCAATGTCGCATCGTGCATCGATTTCTGCTATTTCGCTGGCGGGCCGATCGGTCCGGCCCGGGAAACGGGGTGCTTGCGCCCCAGACTGGCCGCATTGTACGGCTCATAAGGGGTACGGCTCAAAGGGGCATATCGCGTATCCGGTCCGCCGCCAATCGCCAAAACCAATCACTGAACTGCTTGACCAAGAATGCTTGAACAAGCCTGCTGACAAGACCGTTTGACCCAGACCGCTTGATGTTGTTCCAGATCGCATTGCGCAAGAAGTCCACCGCCCTCACCTCCCTCGTCGCGGCGGCTGCGATCGCGCTGACGCCGTTCTCAGCCGCGCATGCGCAGGCCAAGGGGCCGCCGGTCCTGCGCGACACCGAGACCGAACAGCTGCTGCGCGAATATACGCGCCCGATCCTGCGCGCCGCCGGTCTGGAAAAGCAGAACATCCAGATGGTGATCGTCAACGAGGGTTCGTTCAACGCGTTCGTCGCGGACGGACGCCGCATCTTCGTCAATTACGGCGCGATCCTGCAGTCGGAGACGCCGAACCAGATCATCGGCGTGCTCGCGCACGAGACCGGGCATCTGGCAGGCGGCCATCTGTCCAAGCTGCGCGAGCAGCTTGCCAACGCCCAGACCCAGATGATCATCGCCATGCTGCTCGGCGCAGGCGCGATGGCTGTCGGCAGCACCCGCGGCAGCGGCAGCGCCGGCAACAATGGCCTTGCCAATGCTGGAGCCGCGGCCCTCGCCGGCCCGCAGGAGATGATCCGCCGGACGCTGCTGTCCTATCAGCGCCAGCAGGAGGAGAACGCCGATCGCGCCGGCGTGAAATTCCTGACTGCGACCCAGCAGTCGCCGAAGGGCATGTACGAGACCTTCAAGCGCTTCACCAGCGAGAGCCTGTTCGCGGCACGCGGCGCCGATCCCTATCTCCAGTCGCACCCGATGCCCGCCGAGCGCGTCGCCTCCCTGCAGGAGTTCGCCAGCTCCAGCCCTTATTGGGACAAGAAGGACGATGCCGCGCTCCAGCTGCGCCACGACATGGTGCGCGCCAAGATCTCCGCCTTCATGGAGCGACCGGAGACGGTGTACCGCCGCTATCCCCTGACCAACGACAGCATGCCGGCGCGCTACGCCCGCGCCATCAGCACCTATCTGCACGGGGATTTGCGCAGCGCGCTCACCCAGATCGACGCGCTGATCCAGGTCCAGCCCAACAATGCGTATTTTTACGAGGTGCGCGGCCAGGCCCTGCTGGAGGGCGGCAAGCCGGCCGAGGCGATCCCTGCCCTGCGCAAGGCGGTCCAGCTTTCGAACAACGCGCCCCTCATCGAGATGTTACTTGGGCAGGCTCTGGTTGGGTCCGATAATAAGGCCTACACCGATGACGCCGTTCGGATTCTCCGGGCCGCGGTCGCACGGGAACCGGAGGCCATTCTCGGCTACATGCAGCTCGCGATGGCCTATGGCCGGAAGGGCGACTATGCCGAGGCCGATCTGGCGTCGGCGCAGGCCGCTTATCTGCGCGGCGACAACAAGACCGCCCGCGAGCTTGCGACGCGCGCGAAAACCCGTTTCGCCGTCGGCACGCCCGGATGGGTCAAGGCCGACGACATCGTGGCGTCGAAACCGTCGCGCAACTGACAAGACCAGGACCACGCCTACCACGACGCCTTACGAAACGACGTCACGTCACCAAGCTTAAGTCCGCCGGGACGTTTTCCGAAACCTGCTTTGGATAAGAGGATTTGCCTATGCCTTCGCTGCGCCTGCTTGCTCCCGCGCTGTTTGCGCTCGCCATGTTCGGCGCAGCCGCGCCCGCGTCGGCCGACAGCTTCTCCGATGCCCAGCGCACGGACATCGAGGTGATCATCAAAAATTATCTCGTCACCCATCCCGAGGTGCTCGAGGAAGCGATGGCCGAGCTCACCAAGCGCCAGGCCACGGCCGAGGCGCAGAAGCACGAGGCCAGCGTCGCGCAGAATTCCGATGCGATCTTCAACTCGCCGCGCCAGGTCGTGCTCGGCAACAAGGACGGCGACGTCACCTTCGTCGAGTTCTTCGACTACAATTGCGGCTACTGCAAGCGCGCGATGGACGACATGCTGACCCTCATGAAGGCCGATCCGAAGCTGAAGGTGGTGCTGAAGGAGTTTCCGGTGCTGAGCCAGGGCTCGGTCGAAGCAGCCCAGGTCGCCGTCGCCGTGCGCATGCAGGATCCCTCCGGCAAGAAGTACCTCGACTTCCATCAAAAGCTGCTCGGCGGCCGTGGCGCTGCCGACAAGGCGCGCGCGCTTCAGGCGGCCAAGGAAGCCGGCCTCGATACCGCTAAAATCGAGAAGGACATCGGCAGCGCCGAGGTGCGCACCACCATCGAGGAGAACTTCAAGCTCGCCGAGGCAATGGGCATGAACGGCACGCCCAGCTACGTGATCGGCAAGCAGATCGTCGTCGGCGCCGTGGGTGTCGAAAGCCTGAAGGAAAAGATCGCTGTGGCCCGCTGCGGCAAGGCAACCTGCTGACAAGGCGACTTGCTGACAAGGCGACTTGCTGACAAGGCGACCTGCCGATCAAGTCTACAATTCACGAATGCAATGAGGCCGGCTGAAAAGCCGGCCTTTTCATTGCGCCGAAATCTGGCGCGCGCGTTCATCTGGCGTTCAACAAACAAATGCCGCGGAACCGCCAATGTTCCGGAACTCCTGGTACGTCCTTTCGTTGTCGGCGCGGGCAATGACGCAAAGAAACACGTGAGGAGAATTCAATGTCTAACCGCTTTATGATCTCGGTCGCCGCACTCGCGCTCGTCGCCGGCACCGGTCTGGCGAACGCACAGGGCACCATGAACCGCGACAGCGGTGGCGGTGCAGGCGCGCAGCCGACGCAGCATTCGCAGCCGTCCGGCGCCGCCGAGCGCGGCGGCTCGATGGGCCGCGAATCCGCCCAGGAGAAGGGCACCGTCGGCCAGACTGGCGGCGCCATGAAGCCCGGCGGAGCAGCCGAGGAGAAGTCGTCGGGCGGGATGGAAAAGTCCGGCGCGATGAACAAGAACGCGGCCGACGACAAGGCCGGCGCGGCGAAGGGTGAGCACGCCCAGGGCGCGCAGGACAAGTCCGCGCAAGACAAGTCCATGCAGGACAAATCCATGCATGACAAGTCAGCGCAGGACAAGGCAGCGCAGGACAAGTCGAAGAGCACGATGGACAAGTCCCAGACGGACAAGTCCAAGAGCACGGAGACTGACACCAAGAGCGGCAACATGAACGCCCAGACCAAGGGCGCAGACGGCAAGGCCGCCGATACCAAGTCTCAGACGACGACCGGCACGGCCCCCGCGACTGCTGCTGCACCGCCGGCCGAGAAGCGGACCGAGATCTCTTCGGTGATCAAGTCGACCAAGATCGAGGAAACGACCAACGTCAACTTCAACATCTCGGTCGGCACGACCATCCCGGCGAGCGTTCGTTTCCATCCGCTCCCGCCCCGGATCGTCGAGATCTATCCGGAGTGGCGCGGCTACGAGGTGATCTTCGTGCACGGCCAGTACATCATCGTTCGTCCGCAGACGCGCGAGATCGTGTACGTCATCGAAGGCTAAGCTGCCTCGCTGATGCCCAAATGAGCCCTTGCCGAGAGATCGGCAGGGGCTTTTGGGCTATAGGGCACTCCTCCCCCGCCTGTCCCGTCCGGCAGCCACGATTAGAACTGGTTAACAAGCAATTTCCGTAGCTTCCGCACAGATTTTTGCACCCCGGATGAGGTATCTGAAGCCACCTCGGAGGTCCTTCAAGGCTTCCCCTCACGCGCTTTGTTACCTATAACCCCCGCCACGCCGAAGCACCTCTTGCGGGATTGGAATGGCCGAACCAGCAACCGACACGATCCTTGTCCTGAACGGGCCGAACCTCAACATGTTGGGGACGCGCGAGCCCGAGAAGTACGGGCATGCGTCGCTGGCCGACGTCGAGGCGCTGTGCCGGGAGACGGCGGCGACGTTCGGCCTCAAGGCCGATTGCCGGCAGTCCAACCGCGAAGGCGAGTTGATCGACTTCATCCACGAGGCGCACGCCCGCAAGATGAAGGGCATCATCATCAATGCCGGCGGCTATTCGCACACGTCGATCGCGCTGCACGATGCGCTGCTCGCGGTGCAAATCCCGACGGTCGAGGTGCATGTCACCAACATCCACGCCCGCGAGAATTTCCGCCATCACTCCTACACCGCGCGCGCGGCCTTCGCCTCGCTCTGCGGCTTCGGCATCGAGGGCTATCGCCTCGCCATCCAGGGCCTTGCCGCCAAGCTCGGCATCAAGCCCAAAGCCTGACGCTCTCCCTTCACACAGAACATTCGGATCAAACAACATGGCGCGCCAGCCAGACGACAAAGCAGCCGCAAAGTTTTCCAGCGAGGATTCCGCCCTCGTCCGAGAGCTCGCCTTGCTGCTCGATGAGACCAGCCTCACCGAAATCGAGATCGAGCGTGCCGGCCTGCGGCTGCGCGTCGCCCGCAACATCAGCGTCGCCGCGACCATGCCGATGCAGATGGCGGCCGCCCCCGCCGCCCTCCCGGCAGCCGCAGCTGCCGCCGCGCCCGCCGCTGCCGATCTTTCGAAGCATCCCGGCGCCGTGACCTCGCCGATGGTCGGCACCGCCTATTGGGCGCCGGAGCCCGGCGCCAAACCGTTCATCGAGGTCGGCAGCAAGGTCTCGGTCGGGCAGACGCTGCTGATCATCGAAGCCATGAAGACCATGAACCAGATCCCCTCGCCGCGCGCCGGCACGGTGACGCAGATCGTGATCGAGGACGGCCAGCCGGTCGAGTACGGCGAGCCGCTCGTAATCATCGAGTGAGGGCGTCTCATCGCCCTCGCCGCTTCCCGCGCGTCAGTCCCTTAAGGACATCATGTTCGACAAGATCCTCATAGCCAATCGCGGCGAGATCGCCCTTCGCATCCTCAGGGCCTGCAAGGAGCTCGGGATCGCGACCGTCGCCGTGCACTCCACCGCCGACGCCGATGCCATGCATGTGCGCCTGTCGGACGAGAGCGTGTGCATCGGGCCGCCGGCGTCCAAGGACAGCTATCTCAACGTGCCCGCGCTGCTCGCGGCCTGCGAGATCACGGGTGCCGATGCCGTGCATCCCGGCTACGGCTTCCTGTCGGAGAACGCGCGCTTCGCCGAAATCCTCGCCGAGCATAATCTGCATTTCATCGGCCCGAAGGCCGAGCACATCCGCCTGATGGGCGACAAGATCGAGGCCAAGAGGACTGCCAAGAAGCTCGGCATTCCCGTGGTGCCCGGCTCCGACGGAGGGGTCGGCCCCAACGACGACGCGATGGCGATCGCCAGGAAGATCGGCTTCCCCGTGCTGGTCAAAGCCGCGGCGGGCGGCGGCGGCCGCGGCATGAAGGTGGCCGAGAGCGAGGCCGATCTTCAGGTCGCGCTGTCGACGGCCGCCAACGAGGCCAAATCCGCCTTCGGCGATGCCTCCGTCTACCTCGAAAAATATCTGCAGAAGCCGCGCCACATCGAGATCCAGATCCTCGGCGACGGCCGTGGCGGCGCGATCCATCTCGGCGAACGCGACTGCTCGCTGCAGCGACGCCACCAGAAGGTCTGGGAGGAAGGCCCCTCGCCGGTGCTGACCGCGGCCGCACGCGCCAAGATCGGCGAGACCTGCGCCAAGGCGATGCGCGAGATGAAATATCTCGGCGTCGGCACCATTGAATTCCTGTTCGAGGACGGCGAGTTCTACTTCATCGAGATGAACACCCGCATCCAGGTCGAGCATCCCGTCACCGAGAGCATCACCGACATCGACCTCGTGCTGGAGCAGATCCGCATCGCCGCCGGCGGCGACCTGCCGGCTAGGCAGGACGAGGTCCAGGTCATCGGCCACGCGATCGAGTGCCGCATCAACGCCGAGAATCCGCAGACCTTTCGTCCTTCGCCCGGCCGCATCACGCAATACCACCCGCCCGGCGGGCTCGGCGTGCGGATCGATTCCGCGGTCTATCAGGGCTACACGATCCCGCCTTACTACGACTCGCTCGTCGGCAAGCTGATCGTGCACGGCAAGACCCGCGGCGAGTGCCTGATGCGGCTGCGCCGGGCGCTGGACGAGATGGTGGTCGAGGGCATCGAGACCACCCTGCCGCTGTTCCGCGCTCTGGTGCGCGAGGACGACATCATCAACGGCGACTACCACATCCACTGGCTGGAACAATATCTCGCCGGCAAGGTGGAACCCGCCCCGAAGTAGTCGTCCCTCCGCATGGAACCCTTTGGCCCCAATCGCGTTTGGGACGATGGGGACAGTTCCGAGGGGGCGTTTTGAAGTCCGGGAATCCTGATCGAGCGAGACCGTCGTGATCGCTGACGCGCAGCGGCGGCGTACATTTTGGCAGATCCTGCTGTTCGCGGCGGGACTTCTGGTGCTGACCGTAATCAGCGCCGGCTCCGTCTACCTCGTCAACAAGGCGAGAGACGACAGCAAATGGGTGGTTCACACCATCGAGGCGGAGAACCAGATCAACGCCCTCCTGCTGGAAATCCGGCGGGCCGAGAGTGCCGCCCGGGGCTACCTTCTGACGCAAGCGGCGGATTTTCAGGGCGACCACGACAAGGCCGTGGCGGCCATCATCCCGGCTCTCGACAAGCTCACGCGCCTGACCGGCGACAATCCGGCGCAACGCGAGAACATCGAGAAGCTGAGCGCGGCGATCGAGACCCGGCTCGGCCAGTTCGCGCAGGAGATGGACTTCGTCCGCCGGGGTGAGCCGGAGAAGGCCGCAGCGCTGGTCCGCGAGGTCGCCTCCACGGACGCCACAGCCGTGATCGCCAAGGTCGCGACGGTGATGATTCAGGAGGAGGAACGGCTGTTCCGGCTTCGAACGGTCAATTCGGACCGCAGCCAGACCCTTGCCGCCTCGATGACCGGAATTGGCTCCGGCCTCGTCGTGCTGCTGGCGCTGATCTCGATCTGGCTGGTGCGGCGCTCGGCCCGCGCCCGTGACGACGCCGAGGCGCGCTTGCGTGATGCCAACGTCAATCTGGAGGCCGTGGTCGACGAACGCACGGCCGATCTGCGCGAAGCCAACAACGAGATCCAGCGCTTTGCCTATATCGTCAGCCACGATCTGCGCTCGCCACTCGTCAACATCATGGGCTTCACCAGCGAACTCGAGGAGCTCGGCGGCGACATTTTCCGCCGTATCGGCGGCCTGACCCACGTCCCGGCCGACGGTCCGCCGCCTTCGACCGGCGAGATCGCGCTCGAAGGTCCCGACAAGCAGCTTTCAGCGGATTTTTCCGAAGCGCTGAGCTTCATCAAGTCGTCGATCGCCAAGATGGACCGCCTGATCTCGGCGATCCTCAATCTCACCCGCGAGGGCCGGCGCGCGTTCCAGCCGGAAAAGATCGACACGCGCGAGCTGATCGAAGCCATCGTGTCGACGCTGGCGCATCAGGCCGCCGAGGCGCAGGCCGAAATCCACGTCGCCCCGCTGCCGGATCTCGTCAGCGACCGTCTGGCGCTGGAGCAGATCTTCTCCAATCTGATCGACAACGCCGTCAAATATCTCAAGCCCGGCGTCCCCGGCGAGATCAGAATTCGCGGGCGTACCAAGCTCGGCTACGCTATCTTCGAGATCAGCGATAACGGCCGCGGCATCGACCCCAAGGACCACCAGCGGATCTTCGACCTGTTCCGCCGGGCCGGAACCCAGGACAAGCCCGGTCAGGGCATCGGTCTTGCGCATGTGCGTGCACTTGTGCGTCGCCTCGGCGGCACCATGTCGGTATCATCGGAACTGAATACGGGCAGTACCTTCACCATCACGCTGCCCATCACCTGGAACGCCAGCAACCGGAACGCGGATCAATGACTCAACCCGTCAGCATCATCATGATCGAGGACGACGAAGGACACGCGCGGCTGATCGAGCGGAACATCCGCAGGTCCGGCGTCAACAACGAGATCATCTCCTTTGCCAACGGCACGGACGCGATGAAACACCTGTTCGGACCCGATGGCAGCGGGCTCGTGCAGAAGGGCAATGCGCTCCTGATCCTGCTCGATCTCAACCTCCCCGACATGACCGGGATCGACATCCTGAAGCAGATCAAGGAGAACAAATACCTGAAGGCCTCGCCCGTGGTGGTGCTGACCACCACCGACGATTCCCAGGAAATCAAGCGCTGCTACGAGCTCGGCTGCAACGTCTACATCACCAAGCCCGTGAACTACGAGAATTTCGCCAATGCCATCCGGCAGCTCGGCTTGTTCTTCTCGGTCATCCAGGTCCCGCCCGCCGCCTCATGAACCAGCGCATGCCCACCTTGCTCTACATCGACGACGACGGGGCGCTTGCGCGCCTCGTCGATCGCGGCCTGACACGGCGCGGCTACAAGGTCGTTCATGCCGCCAGCGGCGAGGAAGGCCTCGAGCTCATCCGCCGCGCGGGCACGACCGGCGGCATCGACGTCGTGGCGCTCGACCAGTACATGCCCGGCCTCGACGGGCTGGAGACGCTTGAGCAGATCATGGCGATCCCGGGCGCACCTCCCGTGGTCTTCGTCACGGCGTCGCAGGATTCCAGCATTGCGGTGACGGCGCTGAAGGCGGGCGCGGCCGATTATCTCGTCAAGGACGTCAAGGGCGACTTCATCCCCCTGCTTCACGTCGCGGCCGAGGGCGCGCTGCGCCAGGCCGAAATGCAGAAGGCGCGCGAGGAAGCCGAAGCCGAGATCCATGCCTCGCGCGACCGCTACGCTGCGCTCGCCGCCGAACGCGAAATGCTGCTGCGCGAGGTCAACCACCGCGTCGGCAACTCGCTCCAGATCATCGCCTCGCTGCTGCATCTGCAGGCCAGCTCCGCCGCGCAGGACGAGGTCAAGGCGGCGTTGACCAATGCGATGGGCCGCGTCGCCGCGGTTGCGCAGGTGCACCGCCGCCTCTACACCTCGCAGGATCTGAAGAGCGTGGTGCTGAACCAGTATCTGGACTCCCTGCTCGAGGATTTGCGCCGCTCGGCCGAGGGCAACCGGATGTCGCGCCTGACGCTGAAGGCCGAACCGATCGAGATCGATCCGGACCGTGCGGTCGCCGTCGGCATCATCGTCAACGAGCTGGTGATGAACGCAGTGAAATACGCCTATCCTGATGGCGCCGGCCCGATCCATGTGGAGCTGACCTCGCAGGGCGACGATCTCTTGCTGTCGATCAGCGACGATGGCGTCGGCGACAACGTAAAGGCCGATCCGCGCTCCACCGGCATGGGCCAGCGTATCGTCGCAGCCATGGCCACCAAGCTCGACGCTTCGGTCGAGCGCGACCCCACCCACTCCGGAACCCGCGTCATGTTGATGTTCCGCCGTGTCCCCGCTGCCGCCGGCAAGCCGGCTGCTGCCGCAGCGAACTGATCCGCACCGCCCATCGCAACCGCATCGCGATCCTGCTATTGTGGCGAGCCATGACTTCGCGCGACTCTGCCCCATCTGAAATCACGCCGGCCGTGCTGCTGCGCGCCTATGCCTGCGGCATCTTTCCGATGGCCGAAAGCGCCGATGATCCGACCCTGTTCTGGGTCGAGCCGGAGTTGCGCGGCGTCATCCCGCTCGACGGATTTCGGGTGGCCTCGCGGCTCGCGCGCACCGTGCGTTCGGATTCATTCCGCGTCACCGTCAATACCGCCTTCAAGGCCACGATCGCCGGCTGCGCCGCTCCGCAGGCGGGGCGCGAAGACACCTGGATCAACAAGCGCATCCGCGACCTCTATGGCGGGCTGTACGAGCTTGGCCATTGCCACAGCGTCGAGGCCTGGCAGGGCGAGGACCTCGTCGGCGGGCTTTACGGCGTCAGCCTGGGGCGCGCCTTTTTCGGCGAGAGCATGTTCCACACCGCGCGCGATGCCTCCAAGGTCGCGCTGGTGCATCTCGTCGCGCGGCTCATCCATGGCGGCTTCGAGCTGCTCGACACCCAGTACGTCACCGAGCACCTGAAGAGTTTTGGCGCGGCCGAGATTTCGCGGCGGCGCTACACGGCGCTGCTCGACAAGGCGCTCGCGGGCGAGCCCGGCGATTTCCTGAGGCTCTCCACTGGCGAAGCGATCCCGGGTGCACGCGCGCTCGAGATCATCGCCGCGCGGCAATAATCAGGGATATTGCCGGCCAAACCCGGGGGGATTTGGCCTAGCGGCCAAACCCGGGGATGCCGAACAGACCCGGCCGCTGCTCGGGCGGCGGAGGTGGCGGCGGCGGTGCCGGCTGCTGCTGCTGGATCGGCGGCAACGGCTGCGGCGGACGCTGCTGCACCTGCTTGGGCGCAGCCTTCTTCTGCGCCGGCGGCGGCGGTGCTACCGGCTTGGTGCCGGGATCCGGTGCCGCGGTCGCAATAGTTTGCTGCGGCTCTTTGCAGTCAGTGAGCCAGATATCGTAGATCGGGTGTTCGACGCCGTGCAGGCCCGGACTTGCCGCGTACATCCAGCCCGAGAAGATGCGCTTCACCTCACCCTGCAAGGTGATTTCGTCGACCTCGACGAAGGCGTCGGTGTTGGCGGCCTCGGTCGCCGGCCGCGTGTAGCAGGCGTTGGTTTTGACGCGCAGCGCACCGAACTGCACGGTCTCGCCGATCTCCTCGTCGAAATTGATGATGCGCCCGGTGATCTTGTCGAGGCCGGAGAACGTCGCCTTCTTGTTCACGATCTTCTGGGCCGGCGGCTCGGTGACGACCTCGTCGCCCGGCTGAAGGCTCGCGGGCGTCTGGGGGACAGCGCCGCCCGGCCCGCCCTTCTGCTGCGGCTGACGCTGACCGGGCGCGCCCGGCTGCGGGGCGCCTTGCGGATTGGGCGGAGCGACCGCGACGGACGGCGGCTGGTTTGGCGGGGCAGCGCTAGAACCGGGCGGCGGCGCCAGGGGTTGGGTCTCGACCGGCCCCGGCATCACATTGCCCTGCCGGCCCGGCGGCGGCGCCATCGGACGCGACGGCAGCACACGGCCCTGCGGCGGCAGCTCCGGCACTTCTTCGTCGTCGTCGGGCATCTGCGGCTGCGGCTGCGGCTGGCCACGCGGAATATTGCCGGGCGGCCGCAATGGCGGCGGGTCGGAGAAGATCGTGCCGATCTGCGCCTGCGCCGGCGTCGCAACCGTCAGTGCGGTGGCGGCCAGAAGCGCCGCAAGACCTGTCAGGGTAAATGTTCGAAACATCTCGCGCGGCTTCAACAGCGAATCGGGCTTGCTGGACATTCTACAGGGGATACCGCCGCTCGCAGGCCATCCGGTTAACACGGCGAATACGGCGGGGGAAGGGCGGCATCCCTGCCCTTCCCGGCCCGGTCTGGCCAGATCGGCCCTCGGATGGGATAGTCGAGCACCCTTCCTAGGGGGCCGAGGCGGCGCCGCCCCAAAAGAACTCCAACCATAACTGGAAACCCAGAGGTCGCCCCCCATGCCCGTCGTGCTCGATCCCGATGCCGCCGCCGTCTACAAGGCTTTCCCGGAGGTTGGCGTGCCCGTGGCTACCAAGCCTTATCCCGGCCAGTTCCACGGCTTCTTCACGATGGGGAAATTGCTGCGAGAGGCCAATGTCGCCGCGAGCGACATCGGCGCGTGGCTGAAAGGATTGGGCTGAAGCGCCGTTCCCCATGCCACCCGTTCTTCAAAGCATATTCGCCCTCCCCCTGCGCGGACTGACATGGCTTGGCGGCCAGGGCACCCGCGCGGTGGCTGCCGTCGTGTTCATCGCGCTCGCGGTGCCGCCGCTCGGTGCGTTGCTGCGCCCCTATGTCACCGAGGCGATCTTCGTTCTGCTCTGCATCTCCTTCATGCGGGTCGATCTCGCCGCGCTCACCGGCCATCTGCGCCGGCCGGCGCTGGTCGGGACCGCGACCGTCTGGACCATGATCGGCGTGCCTGTGATCGTCGGGTTGATCGTCCATGTCACCGGGCTGACGGCGCGCGCACCCGACCTTGCCCTGGCATTGATGCTCCAGAGCATGGCCTCGCCGATGATGGCCGCGCCGGCGCTGGCCGCGTTGATGGGCCTCGATGCCACGCTGGTGCTGGTCACGCTGGTGAGCGCGACCGCGCTGGTGCCGTTCACGGCATCGCTGTTCGCGAGCCTGTTCCTCGGCGACATGCTCAGCATCTCGCCGCCTGCGCTGGGGCTGAAGCTGCTCGGCATCCTCGCAACGTCGCTGCTGGCCGCGACCGTGATCCGATGGACCTTCGGCGCGGCCGCGATCCAGCGCCACAGGCAGCCGATCGACGGCTTCAACATCGTCATCCTGCTGGTCTTCGCGACCGCGATCATGGGCGACGTCGCGAGCGATCTCGTCGCCCGGCCCGTCGCCACCATCGGCTTCGCAGCTCTCGCCTTCGCGATCTATTTCACGCTGCTCGCCGTCACCACGCTGCTGTTCCGCCGCATCGGCTATGAGCGCGCGCTGGCGCTCGGGCTGATGGTGTCACAGCGCAATCTGGGCCTGATGCTCGCCGCAACCGCCGGCGCGCTGCCGCCCACCACCTGGCTCTATTTCGCGATGACGCAGTTTCCGATTCACCTGGCGCCATACATGCTGATGCCGATCGCGCGGCGCTTGACGGCGCGCGCGCAGGCCTCGGGCGCCGCGGCGACCGGCGGCAAGGCCGCATCGGGCTGAACCAGCACGCAAGTCATGACGCGACGAGCCAATGTCCCTTGTGAATGTCGAACTTCACGGCACCGTCGTCACGCATCTTCAACAGGAGCGATTGGCAGTCGTCCTGATTCTTGATGTTCACGCGCTTCATGATGTCGAACGTCTTCAGAGGTTTTTCGCGAAGGGCAATTAGAATCTTTTCTCGATCAGTCATTGGGGTTCCTTGCATCGGTCTCGGCGACGGTACGTGTTGTACCGATCGTCCGCAACGGGCGCGTTTGCTTGGACGAGGTCCGTTCCGGATCAAAAGGCGGAAGGCAGGGCAATATACGAGTCTGTTGATCCGCTAAACCGGCCTCTCCAAATTGATGAATTCTCGCTACCCGGCCCTTGCCGCGCGCCGAAGTGCTTGCGGCGGCTGGCCGAAGGCGCGGATGAAGGCGCGCCGCATGCGCTCGGGGTCGCCGAATCCGGTCGCCTCCGCGACGAGTTCGATCGCCTCGCGCGAGGACTGCACGCGCTCGCGCGCGACCTCGATGCGCAAGCGCTCGATGGCCTTCGAAGGCGTCGTGCCGGTCTCGGCGGCAAAGGCGCGGGCAAAATGCCGCGCGCTCATGCCGGCGCGGTCGGCGAGATCTTCGACCGTCAACCGGGCGTCGAGGTTCTCGCGCGCCCAGGACAGCAGCGCACCGAAGCGGCCGTTCGGCGTCTTCAGTTCCAGAAGTGACGAGAACTGCGACTGGCCGCCGCTGCGGCGATGGTACAGCACAAGCTGCCGCGCGACCTGCTGCGCGATCTCCTCGCCATGGTCCTCGGTGACCATCGCGAGCGCGAGGTCGATCCCCGCCGTGATGCCCGCCGACGTCCACACATGGCCGTCGCGCGTGAAAATCTGGTCCGGCTCGAACTTCACCTTGGGATAGCGCGCGACGAAATCGCGCGTGCGTCCCCAATGCGTGGTGGCGCGACGGCCGTCGAGCAGGCCCGCCTCGGCCAGCACATAGGCACCCGAGCAGACGCTCGCGACCCGCACGCCGCGCCGCGCCAGCCGCTGCACGAAGGCGCGCGTGACCGCGCAGCGCGCGGCATCCGTCACGCCCGCGCCTCCCGCGATGACCAGCGTCGTGATCGCATTCGCCGACTTGAAGTCGCGCGCCATCATCTCCACGCCGGACGAGCTGCGCACGGGCCCCGCGTTCAGCGCCAGCACCCGGATCGCAGGCGCCTTGCCGGTGGCACGCGCCGCGATCTCGAACACCGAGATCGGGCCGGCCGCATCGAGCAACTGGAAGTCCGGGAAGATCAGGATGCCGATCATGGTCATGTCCGAAAGCGAGGGAAATACGCCATTTTAGACAGAAGGGCATCATGAGAGGCTGCGTCCGTCAAGCTCATAATTGGAGGCTCTCATGTCGTCCCCGCTCCAGATCGGTCTCTTGGTGTTTCCGCGCGTCACCCAGCTCGATTTTACCGGTCCCTTGCAGGTGTTCTCCTCCGTGCCGGGCGCAAAACTGCATTTGATCTGGAAACGGATCGAGCCGGTGCCGAGCGATTCCGTGCTGACGCTGACGCCGACCACGACATTCGGCGACTGCCCGCAGCTCGACGTGATCTGCGTGCCCGGCGGCGGCGGCACCAACGACCTGCTCAACGACGAGGAGGTGCTCGGTTTCCTGCGCCGGCAAGCCGAGGGCGCCAAATACGTCACCTCGGTCTGCACGGGATCGCTGGCGCTCGGCGCCGCCGGCCTCTTGAAGGGCTACCGCGCCGCCACGCATTGGAGCGCGATGGAGATGCTCAGTCAGTTCGGCGCGACGCCGACCAAGACGCGCGTCTGCGTCGACCGCAACCGCATCACCGGCGGCGGCGTCACCGCGGGAATCGATTTTGCGCTGACCCTGGTGTCGATCATGGTCGATCGCACCACCGCGGAGGCGATCCAGCTTCAGCTCGAATACAATCCGGCCCCGCCGTTCAATGCAGGCTCGCCCGACACCGCGCCGGCCGAGGTGCTGGCATTACTCAGGGAGCGCGGCGCAGCGAACCAGGCTCACCGCCTCGAAGCGGTAAAGCGCGCAGCTGAGCGGATGATGTAGTTGCTCGCGTGTCCCCAAAGAAAAAGGCCGCCCGGTTTCCCGAGCGGCCTTTCCTGTCTTACGGCGGCTGCACATTTCATCGGGCGATTTCGGAACTTCCAGACCGGGGGCCTATCTCCCGATCGAGTCCTGGTCGGCGGCCGCTGCATTTCGGGACAGTCGCGAACTGTTGCCCGAACCGAACGCGATGGTCTCCCATCTCCGTAAGATGCGACCATTGAGCCGCATCGCTGGCGTGGCTGCAACCAGCGCGCAGCAATCATCCCCGCTGTTCCCGTTGTCCACAGCAGAGCGACGCGGATGCGGGTGCATCCACTCCCACGACAAGGATTGAGACGGGTTCGGAGGCCTAGCTGGGCGTCCAGGGCTGATAGTCGCCGGTCGCCTTCGGCCGCTTGCCGCTGGCGAGCGTAGAACCCGAGGGACGATAGGCGTTGGCCGTTCCGGTGAGATTGGGCTGGTGCGGCTTTTCCCACTCGCGCGGCTGGTAATTGTCCTCCGTCGGCGGCACGTCGACGGTGTGATGCATCCAGCCATGCCAGGACGGCGGGATACGGCTGGCCTCGGCATAGCCGTTATAGACCACCCAGCGCCGCTCGAAGCCGAGCGTCGGGTCGATCACCCCGCCACGGGTGCGATAATAAAGATTGCCCTGCTCGTCCTGGCCGACCAGCTCGCCGTAGCGCTTGGTCCAGAGTTGGGTGCCAAAAGTCTGGCCATTCCACCAGGTGAAGAACTTGAGGAAGAACTGTTTCATGCGGCAAGGGCCCTGCTTCGTCGGGTCCTGATGCCATCCGGACGGCGAAATGTCCAGTTCGGCGGGTCCAGAGGTGGCCCGCTGCAGATGCGGTCTCCCGGCACGGACGCTGCCGCAAAGCGGACGCGATCCGTTCATGCCGGATACAGCCTCCCCATGAAAGCTTGTGCTCGCACGCAAACCGTCGTGATCCCAGGAACTCCAGCCCTTTCATGGGGTTTGCTTCCGGGAAAAGGAGTTTTGATCATGAAAAGTCTGAAAGTCTTGAGCGCGGCTGCGGCCGTGGCGCTGGTTCTCCCGTTGGCGACGCCAAGCTTCGCGCAAGGTCGCGGCGGACATGGCGGTGGCGGCGGTGGCCATTTCGGCGGAGGCGGCGGTGCCCACTTCGGCGGCGGCGGCGCTCACTTCGGTGGTGGCGGCGCACGCATGGGCGGCGGCAATTTCGGCGGCGCGCGGATCGGCGGCGGCGGTGGTAACTTCGCGGCGGGTCCAGCTATGCGTCCCGGTGGCGGCGCGGCCTTTAACGGCGGCGGGCGCAGCTTCGCAGCAGCCGGGGGTCAGCACTGGAATGGCGGCGGCGGTCATTGGCACGGCGGCGGCTGGCGCCATCGCGGCGGCGGCTTCTGGCCCGGTGTCGCGGCAGGCGCTGCGATCGGCGGCCTCGGCTCGTACGCCTATTACGGCGGCGGCTATTACAACGACCCCTACTACTATGGCGACGACAGCTATTATGATGAGCCGTCAGTGGCCGTGGTCCCAGATAGCGGCGGCGACTCCGCGGGCTACTGCGCGCAGCGCTACAAGTCCTACGATCCGGCGTCCGGCACGTATCTCGGCTATGACGGCCAGCGCCATCCCTGCCCGTAACACGACCTGCAACACGTGAAGAAGAAGGCGTCGCAGCGATGCGGCGCCTTCTTCGCATTCGGGCGCCTTACCTGTTTCGCTCGCCTCATGTTCGTCATCGGCGATTGTCGCGTATATCCGATGCGAGCGGACCTTTATTCACCTCACCGTGCATACCTACCCCGATCCAATCCCAAATTGACCCGACGCGCGATTCACCTGTATCAACTTGGCAATGGGGACTTCGATGACTGGGAAGTGTCATGCCGCGTATCCTCGTGGTTGATGACGATCCGATGGTCGGTGCGACCATCGAGGTCCTCCTCCAACGTCAGGGCTTCGACGTCACGTTGACTGACGGCGGAGAAACGGGTTTGGCTGCGCTCGAAACCCAGACTTTCGACGTGATGCTGGTCGACATCTTCATGCCGCATATGCGCGGCTTCGAGTCCATTCGCATCTTTCACGAGCGGGCGCCGGCGGTTCCGCTCATCGCGATGTCCGGCTACGCCTTCGCGTCATCCGCCTCGCCCTCTCCCGACTTCCTCCGGATGGCGCTGGAGCTCGGCGCGACCCGCTGCCTGCGCAAGCCGTTCACGCCGGACGCGCTGCTGACCACGATCCGGGAATGCATCGCCGAGCCGGGCGATGGCTCACAGCCGAAGGACAAGAAAGAAGCCCCTTGATCCCAACGCAGCGCGTCATTCTCGGTGCTGGACTTGCCATCCTCCTGATCATCACCGCAGCCTCGATCGGCCTCGACGTCAAGTCACGGTCCGACGCGGCATGGGTCAATCATACCGTCCAGGTGCTGAAGAAGATCTCCGATCTGCGCGTGCTGATGCGCAGCGCCGAGAGCGCCGCACGCGGCTACGAGATCTATCGCAACCCGAGCTTCAGCGAAGAATTCCAGGCGGTCCAGGGCCGGATCGCACCGGCACTCGCCGACCTCAAGCGCAGCGTGCGCGACACTCCCGAACATGTCGCGCTGCTCGAGGGCACCGAGCCGCTGGCGCTGCGCCGGATCGAGATCGCCGCCGACGTGATGCGCCTGCGCGCCGGCAACGACCAGGCCGGCGTTGCGGCGGTCCAGGGCAAGGGCGAGGGCCGTGGCCTCATGGACACGGTGATGGGCAATTTCGATCATTTGAGCGCAGAGGAAGAACGATTGCTCGCGGCGCGCTCCCAGGATTCGCGCCGCACCGGCATCGTGCTGCTCGGCATCGACGTCGCCGGCGCGCTGGTGATCCTGCTGCTGGTCGTGATGATGATGCGCGAGAGCCGGCGCACCGAGGGCGCACTCAAGAGCACGCTATTGGAGACCACGGCCGCCAACCAGCAGCTCGAGGCCGCAGTGGCCGAGCGCACCGAGCATCTGGTCACCGCGCATGACGAGCTGCGCCTGTCGGTCAACGTGCTCCAGAGCACGTTCCACAGCATGGCGGAAGCGGTGCTGGTCATCGACGCCGAGGGCAACGTCCTTCTGTCCAATCCCGCCGCCGAGCGCATGCTGCTGCACCGGACCGGCATGAACCTGCGCAATCTGCGCGCGCTGTCCAACGTGCTTCACGGCGACGGCGTCACCCCGCTCAAGCCCGACGAGCTGCCGTCGGCACGCGTGCTGCGCGGCGAGCCGTTCGAGAATATGGAGATGATCGTCCGCCCGCACAGCGGCAATGCTCCCCGTCATCTCATGATCAGCGGCCGGCCGATGCTGGACGGGCAAGGCAAAGTCTCCGGCGCGGTGCTGGTCTATCACGACGCGACCATGTCGCGCGAGACCGAGCGGCAATTGTACCAGTCGCAGAAGCTGGATGCCATCGGCAAGCTCACCGGCGGCGTCGCGCACGACTTCAACAACATGCTGACCGTGATCTCCGGCAATACCGAGACGCTGGTGGCAAGCCTGAAGCAGCAGCCCGACCTCCAGCGCGTAGCGCGCCTGATCGACGAGGCCGCCGAACGCTGCGCCGAGCTGATCCAGCATCTGCTCGCCTTCGCACGCAGGCAGCCGCTCCAGCCGCGCAATGTCGAGATCAACGCCGCGGTCGGCGACATCGCGAAACTCCTGCGCCCCACCCTCGGCGAGCAGATCGAGATCGAGACCGTGCTGGAACAGGGGCAGATGACCGCGCATATCGATCCGTCCCGCCTCACCAACGCCCTGCTCAACATGGCCATCAACGCCCGCGACGCCATGCCGAACGGCGGCAAGCTGCTGCTCGAGGCCCACCGCGTCGTGCTCGACCAGGCCTATGCGCAAAGCAATCCCGACGTGCGGCCCGGCCCTTACGTGATGCTCGCCGTCAGCGACACCGGCACCGGCATGCCGGCCGAGGTGCAGCAGCAGGCGTTCGAGCCCTTCTTCACCACCAAGGAAGTCGGCAAGGGCAGCGGCCTCGGCCTCTCCATGGTCTACGGCTTCGTCAAGCAGTCCGGCGGCCACATCAAGATCTACAGCGAGGAAGGCCACGGCACCACGATCAAGCTCTATCTGCCGCCGGGCGAAGGCATGGCCGAGGTGGCCCCCACCACGACGCCGCAGCCGGAAGGCGGCGCCGAGACCATTTTCGTGGTCGAGGATGATCCACTGGTGCGCAACTTCGTCACCGTGCAGCTCCAGAGCCTCGGCTACCAGACCGTCGCCGCGCCCGACGGCAAGGCCGCGCTCGAGTTGATCCAGGCCGGCCAGCCGTTCGATCTGCTGTTCACCGACGTCGTCATCCCCGGCGGCATGAGCGGGCGCGAGCTCGCCGACAAGGTGGCGACGATCCGCCCCGGCGTGAAGGTGCTCTACACCTCCGGCTATACCGACAATGCCATCGTCCACCACGGCAAGCTCGACGACGGCGTCATGCTGCTGACAAAACCCTATCGCCGCAACCAGCTCGCCGAGATGATCCGGAAGGCGCTGGGAGACATGCCGGCCGGCTAGCGCGTCTGCTTGGCGACACATCCAATGGCGTTGCAGATGATCCGCGCTGCTCAGATCGCCCAACATTCTGCACACGTGATCGTCGGCTTGTGACCCGTTACAGACGTTCGACGACCAGCCAGATCATAATTGTGATCAACGTCACAGAGCCGAAGCTTGCCTTTTGGCAGACTCAACATACGCTGCGCACATATTTGTTCGGGGCTGCGATGGGCGCGTTTCGCTGGGTTTCATTAGTCTTTTTCATCTTGCTGACTTGCGGCTCAGCGCATGCCGAGCGGCGCGTTGCACTGGTCATCGGCAACTCCGCATACAAGAGCGTGCCCCGGCTTGCCAACCCAGCCAACGACGCAACGCTGGTCGGCGGGATGTTCAGGAAGGCCGGGTTCGACAGTGTCGATGTCAGGCTTGACCTCAACGTGGGCGAGATGCGCAAGGCGCTCCGCGAGTTCGGCGGCAAGGCACGCGACGCCGAGGTGGCCGTGATCTATTACGCCGGCCACGGCATTGAACTGGACGGCACCAACTACCTGATCCCCACGGACGCGACGCTGGAGACCGACAGCGACGTTCTCGACGAAACGCTTCCGCTTGACCGCGCGATGTTTGCCGTCGAGCCCGCTAAGCAGCTACGCCTCATCATTCTGGATGCTTGTCGCGACAATCCATTCGCCAAGACCATGAAGCGCACCATCGCCTCGCGCGCGATCGGTCGCGGCCTTGCCAAGATTGAGCCGACAAGCCCGAACACCATGATCGCGTTCGCGGCGAAGGCCGGCTCGACAGCCTCAGATGGCGATGCAAAGAATAGTCCCTTCGCCGCAGCGCTCGTCGAGCGGCTGCCGACACCTGGTCTCGATTTGCGCAAGGCGTTCGGTTTCGTTCGCGACGATGTGCTGAAGAACACCGGCTACAAGCAGGAGCCCTATGTCTACGGCTCGCTCGGGGGCGACGATGTACCGCTCGTCCCTGCCAAGCCGGTCGTTGCCGGGCCGCAGGCAAACCCGGACAGCGAAATCCGGCGCGACTATGAACTGGCGCTCCAGCTTGGCACGCGCGATGTGTGGACGGCCTTTCTCAATCGCTATCCGAGCGGGTTCTACACCGACCTCGCCAAGGCACAGCTAAATCGGATTGCTGCCGAGGAAGCGCGTGCTGCGGCCGCAGAGAAGGCCCGGCAGGCCGAAGATGAGAAGGCCCGACTCGTCGGCGAGCGAGCCAGGAAGGCCGAACAGGAAAAGGCGGCGGCCGTCGCCAAGGCGGCCGAGGACGCCCGGGTTGCCGCCGAAAAGGCCAAGCAAGTCGAGGAAGCCAAGGCGGCCGCAGCCGAGCAGCGCAGGAAGGAAGCCGAGGCGGCAGCGGCGAAGGCGCTCGCCGACAAGCTGGCCGCCGAGAAGGCGCTCGCCGAGAGGCTCGCGAGCGACAAGGCCGCCGCCGAGCTGAAGCACGCAGCCGAGAAGCAAGCCTCTCCCAATGCAGAACAGAAGGTCGCGGCTGTCGCGCCCTCTTCGACCCCGCCGGCGATGTCGGCGCAGGAAACGACGAAGCTGGTGCAGTCAGAACTCCGCCGCGTCGGTTGTCTGACCGCCTCGGCAGACGGCGACTGGAACGCTTCGTCACAACGCTCACTGACGCTGTTCAACAAGTACGCCGGCACGAAGCTCGAGACCAAGCTCGCGAGCTTCGATGCGCTGGACGTGATCAAGGCCAAGCCGGGACGCGTCTGCCCATTGGTGTGCGACCACGGCTTCAGGGCCGATGGCGACGCCTGCGTGAAGATGGCTTGCCGTGCCGGCTATCGTGTCAACGACGACAATGAATGCGAGAAGGTGCAGGACAAGAAGCCTGTCGCCACCCGTGACGATAACAGCAAGCGTGACACCGAGCGCAAACAAATGGAGGCCACGCCACCGAAGCGGGAGGCAAAGCCCTCTGGGCAAATCTACTGCAACAGTTCCCTTTGCCGCCCGGTACGACCTGGATGTCGTCTTGAGAATGTCAGAAGTGGAGTGATGGTGCCGGCCAACGGAGCTGTTGGAGGCCTTGTCGAAGTCTGCAATTAAGGCCAGCCAAGAGTCGCGAGTAAACGCCGCACCGAAACGCGCGAACGTCGGGCACGGGCTGGGATTTAGCCCTCGCTGAGCAAAGTCCATTTCTGCTATTGGCCCGTCGCTGACCTTAGTTCTGAGCGACACGACGTCCGCTCCCGGAAGGTGAGCTGACTACGGTAGCGCTGGTATTCGAGGGCAGCCTCTGACCCCTTGCGTACTTCAGCCCGGCTCCCGGACTGGTCTCGACACGTTCTGACGTCGGAAGAGCAGCATCAGCTCTCTGAAGAGTTGCGCGTCGATTTGATGGGAGTAACAGACGCCTCGTCGGGAGCGATGCTGAGTGGGCTCATTCGTTCGATTTCAGAACCAAAGCGGGTTTGCGGACTCTTGAAGCACAAAGACAGGAAGGGACAATGGGGAGACTGGAACGTGTTTGCTGTCACATTCTCACGGTACGGAGTGTTCGTGTTTGGAGGCATAAACAGAGAGGATGACTACAAAGGGACTATATATCTTAGAGGCGGCGTTCATCGGCCGCTTGAGCAAGGTGATCGTGTCGAATGCGAACCGGTTTCGCCTTGCGAGATGTGCTTCGGTTCGCCACCAAAGGTCCCCGACAGTAAGAACTGACAAGGGATTGCCCTAAAGTGGAGCGGTGGAGCTTCCTGAACCGAGGTCCGCTTGTGACCCTAAGCGGGCGTCAAATCTTCGGGCCTTCGTTGTGATCCAGCGCGCGTACCGCAATTTCTGCTATATCATCCCTTTGCACGATCACCCGCACTCGATGCATCTTTACTGCGCGCGTGGCCGCGGGAGGAGATGAAACCATGACCACAAATGCTTTCTCGGACCTTGCGCGGCTGATTAATGGCTATCAGATTTCGCAGGCCATTCACGTAGCGGCCCGGCTTGGCATAGCCGACCACCTTAGGCTCGGGCCGCTAGGCAGCAATGAACTTGCTCGGCTGAGCGGAGCGCATCCGAGGACACTTTATCGGCTGTTGCGGGCGCTGGCTTCAGCCGGTGTTTTCCATGAGACCGAGAACGAAACGTTTTCGCTCACCCCGATGGGCGAGTGTCTTCGTTCTGACTCGCCGACTCCACTCGACGGCTGGGCCGCATATGTCGGCCGACCTTACGCCTGGCAGGCCTGGAGCCATCTTGAACACAGCGTCCGCACCGGCGAGAATGCCTTTCGGCATCTCAACGGTCAGAGCGTATGGGAATATCGCAGCACCCGTCCAGATGAGAACGCGATCTTCAACCGGGCCATGACGGCCAATTCTCGCGGCGCCATCGAAGCCACCATCGCCGCCTACGATTTCAGCCGTTTTCGTCACGTCGCGGATATCGGGGGTGGCCAAGGTCAACTGCTGGCGGGAATTCTCGCCGCAAACAAGGGCCTGCGCGGAACGCTGTTCGATCAGCCGCACGTGGTTGGCAAGGCGGCTGAAGTTCTGAATCAACATGGTGTCGCCGACAGATGCGAAATCGTTGGAGGCAGTTTCTTCGAGACCATCCCGGAGGGGGCTGACGCCTATGTGATGCGGGCGATCATCCACGATTGGGACGATAAGGAAGCGATTTCTATCCTGAGGACCTGTCGCCGCGCTATGACTCCTGATGCCCGGTTGCTCCTTGTTGAACGTGTGGTGGAGCCGCCGAATGAGGGGCCAATCTCGAAATTCAGTGACCTGAATATGCTCGTCATGCTTGGTGCGCTGGAACGGAGCTACGAAGAGTATTCCGAGCTATGCCAGACGGCCGGATTTGAGATGCGCGGCACAAATCGCGCGGGCTCGCACTTCCAAGTCATCGAGGCAGTTCCCATTTAGACCACTTTGTATGGGACCTTGCGTTCACGGCCGCAGGGGCTCGCATCAGATGCGCCCTTTTTACCTGAGGTCTGCTTGTGACCCAAAGCGGTCGTCGGCTTCCTGACTGCCTCCGCAACGTCGCTCATTCCTCATCCGACGCGAAATCGAACGTTTTGGCGTGGAGCGCTTTGCGAGCCTTGGCGAACTGATCGAGTGGTAGATTTATCGCAACTGACGACGAGTTGAGGTCGGTGAGTTCAAGTTTGAGCTGTTGCCCGGCTTCCATCTGAGCAGCCAAGGTGGGTTCGATTCCTCGTGCCGCGATGCAGATGTTGGTGAGACACCAATTGAAGGGAATCTGGGCAGGGCTGCCCTGATCTATCGTCACTTTGACACCCTGCTGCAGGTTCGCCCCTTGCGGAACGAAGAGCTGCAAGCGAGCCGGACCGTCGGCCCGTTGGATCAGATCCACACGCACCACCACCTGATCGAGGTCGTCCGTGCCGGTTGAGGTCGTTCGGCATATCGTGGTCCCATCGGAAGAGCCGAAGCAAAGTTTTTCCCAGTTTGAATAGCGAATGTTTTCAGGTAGGCGCAGTCGCGGCGGCTTCGCCCGAGGCTGCTGCTGGGGTGAAGCGTTGCTGACTTGTCCCGACGACGTGGCGGTTGCTGAATGCTTCTCGATAAATTGGGCTACGAAAGGCGACCAGATCGGCACTGCGTCCGCGGAATCGATCATGAAGTGTCCGTCGCTTCCGAAGGGGGGCAGCATGCGATATTCGACATTGCCGCCCTCTTGGACAAAAGCTTGATGCATCCGCTTCGTCAATTCCGGCCCGAAATAGGTGTCGTTCTCCGCGTAGATCCAAAGCATCGGTATCCGCGCGGTGCGTCCAAACTCGCCGGTGGCGGCAACGAGCTTGTCGGGTGCGCAATTATTGTTGGGTTTGCCATCAACGCGGCCTCCACGGCCCGCCGCGAAGGTAATGATGGCCTGAACTGATGACGGGTTCAGGCTCGCAAGGGCAATCGAGCCCCATCCGCCGCCCGACTGGCCAACGACGATGACCTTACCAGGCTGGATCATCTTCTTCTTGCTCATGTAGTCGATGACCCACTCGTTCAGAGTGGCGATAGCGAGCCCGGGACCGCGGAAGTTCGGGTTGTCACAGCTACCGACGTGAGCAAAGACAGCTCCGTAGAGCCCCTGATCTTTGTCATCGAGACTGCTGGCACCGTACCTGATAGGCGAGATGACCACATAACCGCGACGCGCAAACCAACGTGCCGCGTCCCGATATTCGATCATCGGAAACATCGTCCGCTGATTGGCATCGAGAGAAATGCCGTGGTTCATGATCACCAGGGGGAAAGGGCCATCTCCGACCGGCCGTACCAGGAAAGCAAGCACAGGTAGCGGAAACGGCAGCGCCCAGATTTCCTCCTGGATTTGTGGTCCCGCAGTTCGATCATCTGCCGCGACTGGGGAATGGACCGCCAAGAGGATCATCAGCAAAAGAAGGATGACCGGCGAACGCTTCACCATCTTCTTTCTCCGATGACGTGGTCTGGCCTGACGCTAGGCATGGGAGGTGGACATCTGTTGATCTGAATCAAGTCAAGGCCCAGATCCGGACCCAGGCTGAACGGAGGTGTACGCTCGGACCTTCGGAAACGGCCCATGCGTGTTCCTCTATACCGGCCGACTATTCAGTCGCTGGTCGACGAAACCGTCGCTACGGTTGGGAGGATCAGATGATCAGGTTGATTATGATTGCTGGATTTGCCCTGTCGGTCGCAACCCCGGCGCTTGCTCTGACGCCTGCGCCGATTGCTCAGCCGGACAGCCTGATCACGCAAGTCGCGGCCGCCTGCGGCGTAGGCCGAACACGAGTGGGCGGCGTGTGCGTGGCAAGGACAACGGTCCGTCACGCCCGCCGAGAGGTCCGCAGGTGCCTACGGTGGAACGCAGGCGTTTGCGCTCGCTACGAGTAAAGACCAGAGGAAGAGTCCGGACCCGGCACCTGACAGCGCGATGGGCAAGTCACGCAATTACTTTGGCTTGGCCATGCCAAATCTGGCGTTGTTGAGACGGCTGATCGTGGCCGCTTCGCTGGTGCTGGCGGCAGCGCATCCTGCCGCGGCGCTCGATGCCGTATCAATTCAGCTCAAATGGAAGCATCAATTTCAGTTTGCGGGCTACTACCAGGCCCTCCAGCAAGGCTTCTATCGCGACGCCGGCCTCGACGTTACCATTCGCGAAGGCGGCCCCGACATCGAGGTCTCCGAGTTGGTTGCCGGCGGCGAGGCGGATTTCGGGGTCTGCAGCGCCAGCGTTCTGCGGGACTGGGCGGCAGGCCGCAGGCTGGTCGTGCTCGCCGCCATCTTCCAGCATTCCGCGGCCGTCATCCTGGTCGCGCGGCGAGCGGACATCAGCAGCGTAGCGGATCTGCGCGGCCGCGGGCTCATGGACACGCCGGGAAGCGATGACATCGCTGCGATGCTGAAGCGCGAGGGGATCGACTATCAATCCATGCTGCGCGTCCAGCACGAAGGAAACCCGCGCGACCTCCTGGCCGGCCGGGCCGACGCGATGATTGCCTACAGCACCAACGAGCCGTTCGTCCTTGAACAGCTCGGCGCGGCCTACCGCACCTTCTCGCCTGCCGCATCCGGCATCGATTTCTACGGCGATAATCTGTGCACTTCCGAAGTGGAAGTGCAAACTCATCCGGATCGAGTCGCGTCATTCAGGGCGGCTAGCCTGCGAGGTTGGGCCTACGCCCTTGCGCACAAGGAGGCCACAGCCGATCTGATCCTGCGCAGGTACTCGGCGAAAAAGAGTCGAGACGCACTGCTGTTTGAGGCGGAGCAGACCGCGGCGTTGGTCGGAAGAGATCCCGCCCGGATCGGCGAGCAGGATCCTGCGCGCTGGCAACGTATCGCCGCGGTCTATCGGCAACTTGGTTTGCTGACCGACGATACGCTCCCCCCTGCACTGATCTGGAATGAAGATGAAGATAGCCGTCGGCGCTGGCTAGTTCCTCTCCTGCTCGCCATGGCCGGATCGGCGAGTGCGGCACTGCTCGCGTATCGAAACCGCCGTACCTTGCGGGTCACGACAGCGCGCCTGAGCACACTGAATCCGTTGGCCGGGATGGGGCGGCCGAGACTGAGCCTGATCATGTCACTGCTGTTCATCGGCCTCAGCATCCCGGTCCTCATTTTCATCCTGATCTATAATTACAACAAGAATTCGGCCGGCGTCGTCTCGATCCTGGACGAGGCGGTCGCGCAGAACAGCCAGGCCGGCGTTGAACGCACCCAGGATCTGATTGACAACACCGAGAGCTCGCTTCGCTTTATCGCCGAACTGGCTGCCACCGATCCCGGCTATTTCCGCACCGAACAAAGCCGCGATCTGTTGTACCGCACCCTGACCTCGGCCGCGCATATCGACGGCGTTCACGTCAGCTTCGAGGACGGTTACGATCGGGTGGTCACGCGGATCGACGAGGACCGCCGGCGCGCCGATCCGCGGATTCCCGCGACTGCGAATTGGCATTCCAGCTACATCGACGCAATCACGTATGCCCTGCTGCGGATGCGCCATTGGACATTCCTGGACATATGGCCCCATGAGGTCGGGAAATATAACGCGGCCAGCGACACCGACATCCGCACCCTGCCCGGCTATCAGTCTGCCAAGACGACCCGCACCCTTGTCGTGACCGAACCTTCAATCAATCCCGATACCGGCTCTCCCGTTATTTCGGTGCGCATTCCGATCTTTCGCGGCGTCGAATTCCTCGGTTGCGCGTCCGCCAACATCACCGTGGACGTCCTGTCGCGCTTTCTCGATAGGCATCGGGCGAGCGCTGGCAGCACGACATTCGTCGCGGACCGCAACAACGGCAAGATCATCGCTTTTCCCGAGAAGCAGAAGGCCGTTCGGATCGATAACGGAGCGCTCAGGATCGCAACCCTGACTGACATCGACGATTCCGTGGTGCGCGAGGCTCATCGGCAACATGGTCGTACGGGCGCCGACAGGTTCGAATTTCGATCGCCGACGAACGGAGACGAGTTCGTCGCAGCCTTCGCCAATTTCCCGGGCGGCTTCGGGCAGCCCTGGCAGGTGATCACGTTGACGCCGATCGACGATTTCGTGGGCACGCTGAAGAGCGCGAATCGATTGATGATGGCGGTGATCATTGCCCTCACAATGGTGGAGTTGTTCTTCATCTACTTCGCTTCGAGCCGACTATCGCGTCCGGTCGAAAACGTGTCCCGGCAATTGCAGGACATTGAGAGCCTCAATTTTGATGCACCCGTGCGTCCGCCGTCGCATATCGAGGAGATTGCGCAGCTGGAGTCGGCGGCTTCGCTGCTGCGAACGTCATTGAAATCCTTTTCCTCGTTCGTCCCCCTCGATGTTGTCCGCCAACTGATCAAGTCTGGTGTCCCGCTGACGCCCGGGGTCGAGCCGCGGTTCCTCACCGTGTTCTTTTCAGATCTCGAGAATTTTTCCAGCCACGCCGAAACGCTCGCGCCTGATGACCTCCTGGTCCAGATCTCGACCTATCTGGAGGAAGTCTCTTCTGCGATCGCGGCCGAAGGCGGTACCGTCGACAAATTCATCGGCGACGGCGTCATGGCGTTCTGGAACGCCCCGGTCGAACGCCCCGACCACGTTCTGCGCGGCTGCACCGCCGCATTGCGGGCAGCGCGCCGCATGGAACGCGTCAACGATGTCTGGCAGGCGGAAGGGCGGCCGCGAATCCGCCTGAGGATCGGGCTCAATTGCGCCAACGTCCTCGTCGGCAATGTCGGCTCTTCAACCCGGCTGAACTACACGGCCTTGGGCGACGGCGTGAACGTGGCCGCCCGGCTCGAAGGCATCAACAAGCTGTTTGGCACCACGATCTGCATCAGTGACAGCATCTATGACCAGGCAAAGGCGGACATCGTTGCAAGGCCGATGAAGCGGGTTCAGGTGAAAGGCCGCAAGACCAGCTTCATGATCTACGAACTGCTCGGCCTTCGCGCGAGTGACGATCCTGAACTAAGGGTCCGCGATCGGGACGAGCAATTGTGCGCAATGACCTGGCAAGCCTCGCAAACATTCGAGGCCGGAGACTGTCTCGCCGCAGAGTGCGCCTATCGAGACATCCTGAAGGCGTTTCCCGAAGATGCTCTTGCGAGGTTCATGCTCGCGGAGAGCACAGGACAACAACCATCCGATCTTGCCGATGCGCCGCCTGGGTCGCGGGGAGGAGCGGAGAAAAAGCTCGTGTGAATTCGGGCCACATTGTCCGGAGAAAGAGAGGACTCGCTCTACCGCGTCGCCAGCACCACCGCCGCCAGCGTGAAGATCAGTGCTGCAATCTGCCCCGCCCCCAACGGTTCGCCCAGCGCGATCGCCGACGCCACCACGCCGATGACAGGCACCGCCATGGTGCCGATCGCGGCGACGGAGGCCGGCAGGCGCGCCAGGGCCGCGAACCAGCTGACATAGGCGATGCAGAACTGCACCACGGTCGAATAGACCAGCAGCCACCAGCCGACCGGCGTCACCAGTTCCAGATGCGTGGTCTCGACGGCGAGGCCGATGATGGTGATCGGCAGGCAGCCGATCCCGATCTGCCAGGCCGCGGCGGTGATCGGCGGCAGGCGGATGGGATACTTCTTCGAAAACACCGTGCCGGCGGCGAAGCCGATCGCGCCGCACAGCGCCATGATGATGCCCGGCAGCTTGTCGGCGGTGGCGGCAAAGCCGTTGCCGCCCATGATCGAGGCAAGGCCGGCAAAGGCCATCACCAGCGCGATGGTGCGCAACAAGGTCGGCCGCTCGCCCAGCACCGGCCAGGCGATCAGCGAGGCCCAGACCGGCATGGTGTAGGCGATCAGCGCGGCTTCGCTCGCGGGCAGCCACAGCAGCGCCAGGCCCATCAGCACCATCCAGCCGGTGACGTTGAGGCCCGCGGCAGTCACGAGGCGCGGCCAGATCTCGCGCGGGACCCTGAGGCTGTCGGCGCGGATCAGCGCCAGCGCCGCCAGCAGCACCGCGCCCAGCACGCCGGTGACCCCGCGCAGGGTCAGCGGCGGCAGCTCGGAGAGCAGGAATTTCGTCACCGGCCAGTTGAAGCCCCAGCCCACCGAGGTGATGGCGAGGAACATCAGGCCGGCCGGGGCGATGCGCGCTCGCGCATCCCGGCGGGTCGAATCAAGCATGTGGGCAGTCCGGCAAAATCGGGCTCAGCTTGGCGCGGATTCGCGCCCCCCACCACCACCCCGGCGGGCATGCCTGCCCTCACCTTCCGTAGCCCTACGTGAGTCCCCCGGAGGCAACCCCGCGATTCAAAAATATACCTGCCCTGTGAACAGCGGGGTGAAGCCTCGCCGGCACCACCAGATGCAAATTTTTTCGGTTGGGAATCCCTGAGGACTCACTGATACTTGGCTCAACAACAGGCGCGGACCTGCCCCCTGTTATCCCCCACAATCCACCATATTTAGTATTTGATTCAGGAACTCGCACTAGTTCTTGACGGGCGTAACGGAGAGTCCTAGTTTTCGATCCGTTCGGCGCGAGTGTGTTTGCGTCCCGCCGGCACTCCCCCAAAGGGTCTGCAAAACAGCACTCCGCCAAGCCAGACAAAGGCAGCGGGATACGGGCTTGTCTGCCCGGCGAGAGCGGACTTTTCGGGCGCCTGAACGGGCTGGCAACAGGCCCGGATGGCAATGGTTGAAGACGTGACGTTGTGGGGCGTTGAACGCATGTCGGGCTCATCCCTTTGGGGCGGATGGGTCTGGACGTGCCGGCGGATGATCGGTGCGCGCATCGAGGAATCGCGTCGGGAGAAAACGGGCCGGGTCCACCGGCTGAACTGTGGTGCCAAGGGCCAGCCGGCCTCGAGCACCGCGAAATGAAATGTCGACCCGGCACGCCTGAACGGAGGCGGTCCGGTCAAAGATTAGGACGGGGCAAGACCATGCGGATTGAGCGGCGCCACACCACTTCGGGACAGTCACCTTACGCCGGCATCGATTTCCGGCTGACCACGTCGGAGATCAGGAATCCCGACGGCTCGGTCGTGTTCAAGCTCGACAATGTCGAGGTGCCGACCGCGTGGTCGCAGGTCGCCTCCGACGTCCTGGCCCAGAAGTACTTCCGCAAGGCCGGCGTCGCCGCGCGCCTGAAGAAGGTCGAGGAAGAGTCCGTTCCCTCCTTCCTGTGGCGCTCCGTGCCCGACACCGAGGCGCTCGCCCTCCTGCCCGAGAAAGAGCGCTTCGTCAGCGAGCTCTCAGCCAAGCAGGTGTTCGACCGTCTCGCCGGCTGCTGGACCTATTGGGGCTGGAAGGGCAACTACTTCTCCTCCGACGAGGACGCCCAGACCTTCTACGACGAGCTCCGCTACATGCTGACCATGCAGATGGTCGCGCCGAACTCGCCGCAATGGTTCAACACCGGTCTGCACTGGGCCTATGGCATCGACGGCCCCGGCCAGGGCCATTATTACGTCGACCCCTTCACCGGCAAGCTGACCCGGTCGAAATCCTCCTACGAGCATCCGCAGCCGCATGCCTGCTTCATCCAGGGCGTCGGTGACGACCTCGTCAACGAGGGCGGCATCATGGACCTCTGGGTCCGCGAAGCCCGCCTGTTCAAATACGGCTCCGGCACCGGCTCCAACTTCTCGCGCCTGCGCGGCGAAGGCGAACGCCTCTCCGGCGGCGGCCGCTCGTCCGGCCTGATGAGCTTCCTCAAGATCGGCGACCGCGCCGCGGGCGCGATCAAGTCGGGCGGCACCACGCGCCGCGCCGCCAAGATGGTCGTGGTCGACGTCGATCACCCCGACATCGAGACCTATATCGACTGGAAGGTGAAGGAGGAGCAGAAGGTCGCCGCTCTCGTCACCGGATCCAAGATCAACCAGAAGCACCTCAAGGCCGTGCTGAAGGCCTGCGTCAACTGCGAAGGCTCGGGCGACGATTGCTTCGATCCCGAGAAGAATCCGGCGCTCCGCCGCGAGATCAAGCTCGCGCGCCGCAGCCTCGTGCCCGACAACTACATCAAGCGCGTCATCCAGTTCGCCAAGCAAGGCTACAAGGACATCCAGTTCGACGTCTATGACACCGACTGGGATTCGGAAGCCTATCTCACGGTTTCGGGGCAGAACTCCAACAACTCGGTCTCGCTGAAGGACGACTTCCTGCGCGCGGTCGAGACCGACGGCGACTGGAATCTCGTGGGCCGCACCACGAAGAAGGTCACCAAGACGCTGAAGGCGCGCGACCTCTGGGAAAAAATCGGCTACGCCGCCTGGGCGTCGGCCGACCCGGGCCTGCACTTCAACACCACCATGAACGACTGGCACACCTGCAAGGCGTCCGGCGACATCCGCGCCTCCAATCCGTGCTCGGAATACATGTTCCTGGACGACACGGCGTGCAACCTCGCCTCGGCGAACCTGCTGACGTTCTACGACATCCCCTCCAAGCGTTTCGACGTCGATGGCTACGAGCACCTCTGCCGGCTCTGGACCGTCGTGCTCGAAATCTCCGTGATGATGGCGCAGTTCCCGTCGAAGTCGATCGCCGAGCTCTCCTATGAGTTCCGCACCCTCGGCCTCGGCTACGCCAATATCGGCGGCCTCCTGATGACCATGGGCCTGTCTTATGACTCGAAGGAAGGCCGCGCCATCGCCGGCGCGCTGACCGCGATCATGACCGGCATCACCTACAAGACCTCGGCCGAGATGGCGTCCGAGCTCGGCACCTTCCCCGGCTACAAGAAGAACGCCGCGCACATGCTGCGCGTGATCCGCAACCACCGCCGCGCCGCCCATGGCCAGTCCAACGGCTACGAGGCGCTGAGCGTCAATCCCGTGCCGATGGACCTGGTGTCCTGCCCGCAGACCGACCTCGTCACCCATGCGCAAGCCGCCTGGGATGCGGCGCTCGAGCTCGGCGAGAAGCACGGCTATCGCAACGCCCAGACCACGGTGATCGCGCCGACCGGCACGATCGGCCTGGTCATGGATTGCGACACCACCGGCATCGAGCCCGACTTCGCGCTGGTGAAGTTCAAGAAGCTCGCCGGCGGCGGCTACTTCAAGATCATCAACCGCGCGGTCCCGGCAGCACTTCGCGCGCTCGGCTATCGCGAGAGCGAGATCGCGGAGATCGAGGCCTACGCCGTCGGCCACGGCTCGCTCTCCAACGCGCCCGGCATCAACGCCTCGACGCTGAAGGCCAAGGGCTTCACTGATGAAGCCATTGCCAAGGTCGAGAAGGCGCTGCCGACCGCCTTCGACATCAAGTTCGCCTTCAACAAATGGACTTTCGGCGAGGACTTCATTCGCGACCAGCTCGGCATCGGCGCCGAGGCGATCGCGACCCCCGGCTTCGACCTGCTCCAGGCCGTGGGCTTCACCAAGCGCGAGATCGAGGCGGCCAACGTCCACATCTGCGGCGCGATGACGGTGGAAGGTGCTCCGCATCTCAAGGCCGAGCACTATCCGGTGTTCGACTGCGCCAATCCGTGCGGCAAGGTCGGCAAGCGCTATCTCTCGGTCGAGAGCCACATCCGCATGATGTCGGCGGCGCAGCCCTTCATCTCGGGTGCGATCTCCAAGACCATCAACATGCCGAACGACGCGACCGTGGAAGACTGCAAGTCCGCCTACATGCTGTCGTGGAAGCTGGCGCTGAAGGCCAACGCGCTCTATCGCGACGGCTCCAAGCTCAGCCAGCCGCTCAACTCGCAGCTCATCAGCGACGATGAGGACGAGGACGATGCGATCGAGCATCTCTACGACAAGCCGATGGCGGCGCGTACCGCCCAGGTCTCGGAAAAGATCGTCGAGAAGCTGGTCGAGCGCATCATCGTGATGCGCGAGCGCGAGAAGATGCCGGATCGCCGCAAGGGCTACACCCAGAAGGCGGTCGTCGGCGGACATAAAGTCTATCTCCGCACCGGCGAATATGACGACGGTCGCATCGGCGAGATCTTCATCGACATGCACAAGGAAGGCGCGGCCCTGCGCTCCTTCATCAACAACTTCGCCATCGCGGTGTCGCTGGGCCTCCAGTACGGCGTGCCGCTCGACGAATATGTCGACGCCTTCACCTTCACCCGCTTCGAGCCGGCGGGCCCCGTGCAGGGCAACGACAGCATCAAGTACGCGACCTCGATCCTCGACTACGTCTTCCGCGAACTGGCTGTGAGCTATCTCAGCCGCTTCGACCTCGCCCATGTCGATCCCAGCGAGACCGGGTTCGACGTGCTCGGCAAGGGCGTCGAGGAAGGCAAGGAGCCGGATGATCACGGCCAGCGCGCCTCCAAGCTGGTGTCGCGCGGCCTCACCCGCTCCCGCACCGACAACCTCGTGGTGATGCGCGGCGGCTCGACCGCGGTCGCCCAAGGCAACGACAGCGCACCATCAGGCGGCAGCAAGGTCACCTCGCTCGCCTCGCACGGCGCAGTCCGCGCCGGCGACGTCCTGGAAGGCGCGGTCGCGCTGAAGCAGGACGTGGCCCACGACCTCTCGCCCACCGAGAAGCTGGAGGCGCTGCAGTGGAGCAAGGCCGGCAGCGCGCAAGTCGCAGTGCCCAGCAAGGCCGAGCGCCGCGCGGAAGCCAAAGCCAAGGGCTACGAAGGCGAGATGTGCAGCGAGTGCGGCAACTTCACGCTGGTGCGGAATGGCACCTGCATGAAGTGCGATACTTGCGGCAGCACGACGGGGTGCAGCTGATAGTCATCGAAGATTTAGCGCTTATTAACGCACGGGCCGCTCGCATGGGCGGCCCGATGCTTCTTACAAGGCTGAAAGGCAACAATGGAGGAAGCGGCGAGGTCCCTTCTAACGTTCGTCGGCTTAATTTTTGGAGCCGGCGGTGGAGTTGCTGTTGTTGCTTATGCGCTGCTCCGTTTCTTCGGCGAGAAATGGATGAACGCCAAGTTCGAAGAACGACTGGCGGCATTTAAACATGCTCAAGGAAAGGAACTGGAAGAGCTGCGGTACAGGATTAACGCGCTCATGGACCGCACCGTAAAACTCCATCAGAAAGAGTTTGATGTGATCCCGGAATCGTGGGGCAAGCTCAACACCTCCTGCGGAGTAGTCACAGCTATCACTTCTGCATTTCAGCAGTATCCAGATCTCGATCGAATCGGCAAACCTCAACTCGACGAATTCCTCCAAGACAGCTTTATGGCCAAATGGCAAAAAGAAGAAATTCGCCTTACAGACAAGAAGACCGATTATTATCGGAAGGCCCTCACTTGGCACAAAGTTACCGAAGGGAGAGAGGCATGCCGCGAGTTTCACGTCTATTTTCGCAAGAACGGCATATTCATCCCTGAGCCGATCAAATCTCAGTTCGTCCAACTTGATAAGCTGACTTACGAAGCGCTCATCGAATACGAACTCAACGAACGCGAAGAGATTCGCCCCCGTCTTCGCAAGGCTCACAACGCACTTGCCGAAGCGAAAGACATAATGATCTCACTCGAAAACAACGTTCAGGATAGGCTTTGGAATATGAACAAAGTCGTTGGATGACGACCCAGTTCAACCATTTAGCAGTGGCAGCTCGGATGAGCGAAGCCGCATCCGTGACTTGTTGAGGTGTTCAAATTAAAGATATCGATTAGCTCGTAGGATGGGTGGAGCGAAGCGATACCCATCATCAGTCGTTCAAAAACGATGATGAGTTTCGCAAGGGCTCAACCCATCCTACGAGCTGCTCGGCTCGGTCTGTCACCCTAATTCGAAATAGAACAGGGCTAGGCAACCCCGCCCCTACTTCGTATTCGCCTCTACCGCGTCCAGCAGCGGCATCTCGCGATGCGACTCGCAGAAGCGCGAGAGCTTGTTGCCGTTCTTGTTCAGCGCTTGCGTGTCGACGACGGGATTGTTGCGGCGGCCGGCGTAGAACCCGGCGAGCCAGACGTTCACGGTCTGCGTGTGGGTGATGCGCTGGGTGATGTACTGGTCGCAGCTGATCTTGGAAACGTCGACCAGCACCTGGGCCTTGGCCGGCAGGGTCAGCAGCAGGGCCGCGAAGGCACCAAGGACGATCGCTCTTGTCTGAATCATGTTTTCCTTCCGATGAATGTCTGCACGGTGGAAGCGGTCGGGGGTTGCATGCTTGATCCAGATCAAGAGGCGGCCCGTTGCATTCCCCGCGACCCGCCCCGCTCCCGGGCACGCCATAATTTCTCCTTCGCATGCGCGTTGTGTGGGACAGCGGCGCGGCCTATCGTTCCAGCGATCGGACTGCCGCACTCCCATTGACGCCGACTGGATCGAGAGCGCATCGGTGCCCGAGACGAACGACCCCAAACCTGACGACCACAATCCTGCTGACCGCGAGCCTGACGCCCCCAAGCCGGATGCGGGGCGCGCCGATGGCGGGCTGGCGCGGGCCTACGGCCAGATCAAGAGCGCGGAAGAAGACCTTGCGCGGCTGGACCGGCTGGTTTCCGGAATGGAACGCGGCAGCGAAGGCCCACGGGCCTCGCGAGCAAGCGCCGGGGCGGAGGCAGCCAAAACCTCCGAGGACAAGACCTTTGAGGACAAGACCTTTGAGGACAAAACGCCTGAGGACAAGACCCCCAAGGCCGCGGCGCCGGCGCCGGATAGCAAGGTTCGCGATCAGGGCCTGAACGGAAATCGGACCATGCGGCGCGCCTTGATTGGTCTCGTGCTGGCGATCGGCATCCTGGGAGCCGCCTTCGCTTCGCACTATCGCGATGAGGCCAAGTCGATGACAAAGTCGATGACCAAGTCGATCATGGCGCGATGGGCTCCGCCGGCCGCCAGACCTCCGCAAGCGTCCGCGGTTGAAAGTCCGGCGCAACCGCCGGCCGTGCGACTGGCTGCCGCCGATGAGCCCGGCACGGTGCCCGCGCCGCCGGTCGGCAAGGACACGGAGAACAATGCAGGGTTTGACGCTTCAAGACCCGACGCACCAAGAGCCGATGCGTCAAGACCTGACGCATCAAGACCTGGCGCCACAGCGCCTGACCCGTCGTCGTCCGATCTCGCTCAATCGCTCAAGACCATCACCAGCGAACTCGCGAATATCAACGGAAAGCTCGAGCAACTGAAAAGCCGCAACGAGCAGACGCTGCGCGAGCAGTCCGACACCATTCAACAGCTCAAGGCGGCGCAGGAGAAGGATGCGGCAGCCAATGCGCGCCTCGCCGCGCAGGTCCAGGCGCTGCAAACGCAACTGACGGCTTCATCAGCGTCTGCACCCGCGAAACCCGTCGTGCGGAGCGTGATCAACAACGATACGGCTGCGCCTGCACGGCCGCACATGCAAGCGGCCGCACCCCGGCGGCCCAGGCCGCCGCCGCGAGGACCCTGGATGCCACCGCCCTATATGGTCGATCCCTACTACGGCGATCCGGATTGGTGAGCCCAGCTTCGCTGCTCATCAACACCCTGTCACCGAATTGCCTTTGCGGTCGAGCCCTTCCCTTCTAAACTCCCGACACCACCGGCATGGGTTCCGACGGGCCTGGTAGACGCGGAGTCAAAATATGCCAACACCCGAGAGCTTCCCGATCGAGAAGATTTTTGTTCCCACGAAAATGAGGAAAGCCATCAAGCCCGAGATCGTCGGGGAGATCGCGGAAAGTATGCTGGACATCGGACAACAGACGCCCATTTCCGTTCGGCCCGACGGAGACCGCCTCGTTCTGGTCGAGGGACTGCATCGGTTAGAGGCCAGCAAGGCGCTCGGTGAGACAACCATTATCGGTGTCATCGTCCCGGCCGAGCTTGCTCAACACAGGCCGCTGCTGTCCGAACGACCCGAAGTCGAGGCCGAGCGCATCAAGATGGCGCGGTTGAAACAGCTGCGCCTCGAGAAGGAAGCCGCGGAAGCATCGACGGCTGGCTCGAAGAGCGTCAACGGAACCGAAGCGCCGCGCACTCGTCCGACGAAAGGCGTTCGCGACAATTCGAAGGCATCACCGGGCCGGACTGCGGGATCGACACCGAAAAGAACATTGTCGGACTGGATCACGCAACAAAAGGGCAACGGCAACCGCTATTGATGGCCGGCGATTACGGTGCCAGTGCACTTAACTTGCCGATGTAGCTTCGACGCACATCGCCGCAATCCGCGATACGGCCTCAAATCTCGAGGCTCATGGAGCGAAGCGACACCTGTCAACCGCGGCTAGTCGTTCCTCAGGCTCAGGATGTAGCTCGCCAGCGCATCGGCCTGATCGGGCGCGATGATCAGATTCGGCATGTTCTGGTGGCTGGTCTTCAAGAACACCTTCAGCGAAAGCGCGGTGGTGCCGTTGCGCTTTGCGATGGCTTCGAAGCTCGGGGCCGTATCGAACAGTCCGGCCATGCCGGGCTCGACCGCGTGACACGTCTGGCACCACGCTTGCGCAAGACGATGCCCCTCCGATGCCGTGCGCACGGCGGCCCTGGATGCTCCGCCGGCGCCGTGGACGATCATGACGACAAACAGCCCCGACAACGCGATCAGGATGGCGAGGCCGACATACCTGCGAATGCTCCGCGACATAGCCACACCTCGCCATTGCTTGGCAGCTTCGCAAGCGTAGGCCAGTGCGCGCGGACGGAATTGATCCCGATCAAGATTGGTGAGCCCACAGGGCGCATGAGCCGCCCGCCGCTCGCTGGCGAGCTGCCCGCTTCCCGCCAGCCTTTTGACCTCGATCGGCGCCCGTCTCCAGCGCCGTCGGCCTCTTCCAGATGATCGATCCGGCCTCTACAGAGCTGCCAACCGAAGGCGGCTCCGGATGTTGCGCGGGTTTGCGGTTAGCGCCAGCCGCGATGACGGCCCCTGCTCCAGCCATAGTGATGACCGTGGCCGCCACGTCCCATGTGACCGTGGCCGTGTCCATGACCGCCGCGCGCGAGAATCACCGGACTGTCGGAGCCGGCGACCAACGTCTCCGCCGCAACCCGGGGCATGGCAGACGCGGATAGTGTCGACATTGCCGCGATTGCGCACGCGGCAACGCCGATCAACAAATGACGTATCATGTTGGGGATTCTCCAGGAGCCGCGTGATCGCGGCTGCAGATGTGAATGCTTCCGCGGCCCCAGAGTTCCGTCGAGCATCGGGGCAAGGCAATCAACGCGGGCACGCGCGCCGGCACGCAAGCTTGCGGACCGGCATCAATCACGCGGCGAGATCTGAAGCTCCATCAACGCCATGCGCTCCAGGACAGCGGGGTCTCGCTCGCCCTCCTTCGCCGTGCGAAGAATTGTTTCCGCGATCGACCGGACATGCGCAGAGCTGACCGGGGCCGGCAGTGACGCAACCGCCGTGTCCAGCGCAGTTTTCATCAGGCCGATGGTTTCAGGCGTAAAAGATGCATTCGAAAAGTCTAACATGCTGGATCCGATCCGGAGGTCATCATGAGCGTCTTTGTCGTCGGCGTCTCAGCGGCGCCTGTTGCCGCTGCGTGCGCAAGTGTCACCAGCGCATGTGTCACCAGCGCTTGGGTCACCAGCGTCGGCCCCAGCTCCCGCGCCAGCTGCTTCCCCATCCACCGCCACCGCGGACCAGCCGGACGACAAAGAGCAGCAGGATGGCGCCTATGGTCGCGTTGACGATCGCGCTGATCATGCCGCTGCCAAGATGCACGCCGAGTTGAGGCAACAACCAGCTGCCGACAAACGCGCCCAGGATTCCGATAATGATATCGCCGACGATCCCAAAGCCGGTGCCGCGGACGATCTGGCCCGCCAACCAGCCGGCGACGAGACCGACAAACAAGATGACCAAAAGGCTTTCGCCGGACATCCTCATTTTGTGACCTCGATCGCTTGGTTCGAATGCCTGCTGATCTGCGCAATCCGCTCGACCAGGGCCTTCAGATGTTGCGGTAATGGGTCGTGTTCGCCGCGAAGCTTGATCCGCAGGCGGTCTGCTATTTCATGAGAGATCGCCAGGCTGGAGCCGCGGTCGATCTGAATGGCATTGCGAACATCGGGGCTGTTCATGAAGGTTTCCGGTTGATACGCACGGAGTACGCTTCGCGCCGAGCCGCTCTCACAAGGCGACTGCGGTCTTTATTCAGACGAGGATCGGAGGTTCGATCTCGCTACGCTCGGGGATCAATGGGTTAACGGCCCCATTCGGCCAGAGTTCCCTCCGAACACAACTTATGTCTGGATTTCACCGATGGCGTCCGTCAAAAAAATTGAACGCGGCTCGCGGGTCAACGCGATAAAGCGGCAGTTTCTGCGGCTTGTGGTGGTTAAGGACCGTAGCTCGGATGGAGCGCAGCGAAATCCGGGATCTCGCGCGAAGCTGGTCTGGTCCCGGATTGCGCTACGCTCCATCCGGGCTACAGGCCCCCGTCAGACCATCGCTTCGGTATCTGCCACTGGACTCTTCCCGTCCTCCGAATCTCCGGAGCGAGGCGTCCGGCTTCCCGCCGCGAAAATGTCGTGCACCAACCCGAGCTTCCCCAACCCCAGAATGATGAGGCCGTTGATGTCGATCTCGTACCAGGCGTGCGAAATGTAAGCGTCGCGCGGAAACCGGTGATGGTTGTTGTGCAGGCCTTCACCGAAGGTGAGGATCGTGGTCACGAACTCGTTGGTGGTGCCGTCATCGAGCTGGAAGCGGCGGTAGCCGTAGCGGCCGTCGCTGTGGCAGACCGAGTTGACCATCGATGTCGCCATGGTCATGAGGTAGCTGCGGAACAGGCCGGAGAACAGGATGCAGCCGGTCATCGTGTGCACGCCGCCGAAGGCGTAGCCGATCGCGCCTGGAATGATCACCGCCGAGAGCGCGTACCAGTACCAGCGTGTCCTCGTGAAGAACATCGCGATCGGATCGGCCAGAATATCCTTGGCGTAATATCCGGCATCGGTGGTGGCCTGGTCCCACACCCAGCCGCCTTGCGCATGCATCATGCCCTTGGCGAAAGTGACATAGGGATTGCCGTCGCCGTCATAGTAAGGGCTGTGGACGTCGCCGGGCTTGTCGGAGTGCAGATGGTGCCGGCGATGATTGCTCACCCATTTCAGGATTGAGCCCTGCACCGCCATGGTGGCGATGGCCGCGAACAGCGTCCGCATCACCGGACCGCAGCGGAAGCTGCGGTGGACGAAATAGCGATGCATGAATCCGATGCCGACCGTGGAGAGCGCGAAGGTGCCGGCGAAGACCGAAACCTCCACCCAGCCGATGCCCTGCCAGAACGCCCAGACCAGTGCCGCGATCGAACCGCCGATCATGATGACGAAGGAGATGTAGGAATCGCGAAACTTGGCGTCGACCACCGGCCCTTCGACCAGCACGCCCGGCGGCATTTTCCGCTCCGCAGCTTCCGCCGATATCACGCCTTCGATTACGGTCATTCCAGCCGATCCATTCACACAAAATTAACCCTGTTGCGGCGCACACTACAACCTCGGGTTATTTCCATCAAGGATGCGAGCTGCCGTGGGAGGACGGAGCGGCGATCTGAAAAGACGCGCCAACAGGGAAAAGAAGCCGGATTTCAGCCCTGGAGACCGCGTTAACCAGCTGCAAAGCCTCCGCAATGCACTCCCACAAGACCGATGCCAGGAAGAAGCAAGCGCCCCCTCCCTCGTCTTCGCAGGGTCCTACGCCGCGCGCGGTGGGTGCGAAAGACTTTCGCACGTGCACCGCGGATGGTTCGGATCGCGGGCGGCGCGGCGATGCTGCTTGCGATCGTCGTGCTCGTGAACATCGCCTATCAAACAATGCGCAAGCCGACCGAGCTGTTCGTCCTGGTCGGCCACGCCCTCGACAAGGATCCATCGGAGACGTGGCGGCAATACGGGCCGCTGTTCCGCAAGCATTCCACGGCGACGATCACGCCCGAATTGCTGGCCGCGCTGGCGCAGGTCGAGACAGCGGGTAATCCGCTCGCGCGCACCTATTGGCGCTGGCGATGGAGCCTCAATCCGCTCGCGATCTACCGGCCCGCCTCCAGCGCCGTCGGCCTGTTCCAGATGCTGGACGCGGCCTACGCCGACGCCGCGCGGTTCTGTATTCGTGGCAACGCGGTCACGGAGGCCGGCTGCGGCTCTCACTTCTTCTATGTCCGCGCGATCCCGAGCCACGCCATCGAGCTGGCATCGGTGTATCTGGACCGCAATGTCGCTGATGTCTTAACCCGCGCGGGCGATGTGAAAGCGGGTGCGCGCGAGAGGCAGGATCTCGCCGCCTTCATCCATCTCTGCGGCGCCGGTCCCGCCACGGCCTACGCACGCCGCAAGTTTGCGATGATCGCCGACGAGCGCTGCGGCGATCACCTGGTCGCGAGCTACGTCGCCAGGGTCAACGCGATGAAGCGGCAGTTTGTGCGGCTGGCTGCGGATGACGGCGGTTGAGAAAGTAGCCCGGATGGAGCGAAGCGCAATCCGGGATTCGTGCCATGCAGGCGGTCACGCGATGCGGATGGTCCGGCCCCGGATTACGCTTCGCTCCATCCGGGCTACGGACGCCCATCAGTCCCGCGTCAGCTCACCACCAATACGGCCAGCGCCAGCCCTCATAGCGGACATACGACGACACCAAAGGCGGGCCGTAGGGATCGACCCGGTCGTCTTCCGGGCGATAACGATAGCGCGGAACGATATTGTAATCCCACGGCGTCGGCCTGAGCACGGGGACATCCACCCTCAGCCGTTGTTCATCCACCACTCGAGCCTTCCGCGTCCGGGCTTCGGCATCCGATATCCCGAGATTGCACAGCACCAGGGCGGTTCCGAGCGAACACGCGACAGTCATGATCTTCATGCGTTGGTCTCCTTCCCGCCAGAGTGCAAAAGGACGCCAGGCAAGGCAAGCGAATTTGCAATCAAGCTTTGCCGGAATGACCGATGCCGGCCGTCCCGTCGTGTCGGCGCAGCGCGACCGTCACGTGCCGGGCTTGCCATCCAACAGCGCGAGCGCCCGCGGCACCTGATCGCGATCCGCAACCAGCACATATTCCTGCCGCGCCAAGCTCGCGCCGCTCGCGATCACGATCGATTGTTTCGGACAAAGGCCGAAGCATCCGGTCACGATCAGCTTGGCCGGCTTGGTGCCGTCGCGCTTGTTCGCCTTCAGTTCGGATTTCAGCGCACGCCTGACGTCGCGGCCCTCGTTGCTGCGCTTGAGGCACTTGCGGCACACCAGGACCGGCGCCGCGCGGCGCGGGCGCACGATCATCGGGCTTTTGAGATTCGAAGGATCTTCAGGCATGGCAGACCTATAGGGGACTTCAGTCCATATAGGCACGGAACCGCGATCTCGCCGCTGATGACGACGACGCGGCACGCATGGCCGGGCATTTACTCCCGCGCGCGACGCACAGCCTCCGCCAGCTTCGTCCTCTGCTTGTCCCAACGGCTCTGCTCGACCTCGGCGCGCTCACCGAGCGCGGCGCGTTCCGCTTCGATCGCCTCCGCCCGCGCGTCGTGCTCCCGCCTCGCCTCGTCCAGCGCCGCCTGCGCGCTCGCGACCGCTTTCTCGCGACGCGCGCGCTCCTTGGCGCGGGCGGCCTCCTCCTTGCGGCGCTCGGCTTCCCGCCGCTTCTCTTCCTTCGCGAAGGCCGCGGCGGCCTTGCGCGCCTGTTGATCGTCGATCTTGCGGGATGGTTGCTTTGCGGCTTTCACCGGACGCTTTTTCGGCTTGGACTCCGCTTTGGACTTTTTTGGCTTGGCCGCGTCGTCAGCGAGATCGGTCGGCAGCGCTGAATGCTCGGTGAACGCCCCGTCCGATCCGACTGGACGCCTGAGCACCACGCCCGGCTTCCCCATGGTGGCCGCGACGATGTCGGGGTCGTCGGTCTCCTTCGCGGCGCCCTGGTGAAACAGATTCGACCTGGCGCCCCAGGCGTCCAGCGCCGCCTTCATCGAGGGCGCGGCGATCGCCTGGTCGTAGAAGCCGAGCGAGGTCTGGTAGGTCTTCAGTTTTCTTTTTGGTGTCTTCGGCATGTCGCCCCACGGCCCGGCGAGGCACCAGCTTCCAGCGGCGCCATCATCCATACTGCCCCTGTTTTGCCCGACGAGTCAAATTCGATTCGGTATCGCCGAAGTCGACGCGAGGCGCGTAGGCCCGTAGCCCGGATGGGCGAAGCGACATCCGGGACCCTGCTGGCGGCGTTCCCGGGTATCGCTTCGCTCACCCGGGCTACGGCCCGACACCACCAATTTTCGGATTTACAACACTCTGAAATCCCTCGGGATTTCTACTGTGCATGGGGTTGTTTTCGACGTTTTTGTTTTGCGGCGGCGCCGATTACGCCGCGTCGACGTCCTCAGGCACCGCTCCCGCGACGAGCCCGTCGAGGCCGACCATCAGGAGATCGGCGATGTGCATCAGCTGGTAGAGCGGAAGGTCCGCCTCGCCCTGCTCGGCCAGCGACACGAAGGCGGGCGTGGCGCCGATGAGCTCGGCGAGCTGGCCTTGCGTGTAGCCGCGCTTTTCGCGTGCAGCCTTGATACGCGCACCGATCCCGAGCCGGTGCCTCGACTGCTCGTCCGCGGTCATCATGACGGCCTGCTCGTCCGCGCTCGCATAGCCCTCCGCGAACGCGCTGCCGATCAGCCTGCCCTTGCGCCAGGCGACCCGGCAGTCCTTGCGCAGTCCGCTGCTGAAGACCAGCGTGAACTGCTCGGCGACCCAGAGCGAGGCATTGAGGCCGAGACGCGCGCCGGTGCCCGAGACATCGCGGATCTTGCAGGGGGCACTGATGATCTTGCCGGTGCCGTTGTCGAACTCGACAATGCCGGTCCGCAACGTGTGATGTCTGACTGCGGCGCGATGCTCGCTCATGACGGGACGCTCCTTGCGCGGCGACGTCGGACGCAGCCGCAAATTCCGGACCTCGATACCGCAGAATTTTTCCCGAACTCCTAAGTTTTCCTGGGTTCGACCAGGACTGGAAGCCATGGTAAAGGATTTGCTCCCAATCCATCTTTTCCGGCGGAAAGCGTGCGGCGCGCCCGTGACGGGCGACGAGGCATACGATGACCGACGCGATGAAATGTCCGACCTGCAACTCCGAGCACGCCTATCAGGATCGCGGTCTCTGGGTCTGCCCGGAATGCGGCCATGAATGGAGCGGCGCGGCGGAGGCCGCCGCGGACGCCGCGCACGAGGCCGGCGTGCGCGATGCCAACGGCAATGCGCTCGCCGACGGCGATAGCGTCATCGTGATCAAGGATCTCAAGGTCAAGGGCTCCTCCTCCGTCGTCAAGGGCGGCACCAAGGTCCGCAACATCCGCCTGCAGGACGCCACCGACGGCCACGACATCGCCTGCAAGATCGACGGCATCGGCGCGATGAATCTGAAATCGGAGTTCGTGAGGAAGGCGTAAGCCGCGGCCCCGGGCTCGCCGCGCCGGCTTTTTCCCCGACCGGTGGGGTGATCGGTCAGCCCGCTGCCAGCAGGCATGTCCCAGTGATCAAAAGTGGACATACGCCGCTGCGCCAGACCGGTACCCTATCGGTCGATATCCGCACGACCAATTTCAGGGAGGCCGCTCTGCGAGGACCGCCAACGGGGGACGCGCTTAGGCCAGACCCGACCGACGACATGTTCTACAATCTGAGCGATCAGGCCGTTTTGCGATTGTACGAAAACATCCGGCATCAGGTTGCCGCCGACAAGGCGCTCGGAGGCAGGTATCGGCTGCTGGGGAAATCCGCCAGCGAGCGCGCCGAGCGGCTCGGGCGGGAGCTGACCGGCCGCGGCGTCAAGTTTACCACCATCGAATGGTAAGCGCGGTCCGGAGGCTTGCGATCTATCGCTGCCTCTGCGCCAGATAGAATCCGCACAGCACCGTCACCAATCCCGCCGTCTGCAACAGTGTCGGCGGCTCGCCGAGCAGGAGCCAGCCGGTGATCACCGTCAGCGCCGGCACGCAGGCGGGGACAACGGCGGCGCGGGCGACGCCGAGGCGCTGGACCGAAACGGCGAACAGATAAAGCGCGGCGGGGCCGGCGAGCACGCCCTGTGCCAGCGCCTGGATCGCGTTCTCTCCGATACCGATCGCCGCGATCCGCGCGAGCCCGCCGGTCATGAGGTAGATCGGCAGCAGCAACAGCGACAGCACGTTGATGACGAGCGCGGCCGACACGGCGGAGACACGCCAGTGGCGCAGCAGCGCACCGAAACCTGCGAACATCAATCCGGTCAGCACGAAGGTCAGATCGCCGAGCACGCCGTCGGCGCCGATATGACCGATCGATTCCGCGCCGATCACGCCGAGCCCGCCGACGATGACGACGGCGCCGGCGATGCGCGACGCGGAGACATGCTCCTTCAGGAACAGGGCCGCGAGCAGCAGACCGCCGAGCGTCGCGCAGGAGGGCTGGATCACGCTGCCATGGCCGAGCGGCACGAACAGAAAACCGGTGTAGGAGATCAGCGACATCACCGGGCCGCCGAGCACCATCAGCGCAAGGCCCCTGCCCCAGCCGATGCCGCAGAGATCGGAGATCCCGCCGCGTATCACCAGCGGCAGGAACGCGATGCCGGACCAGACATAGCGATGCACCAGCAGATCGACCGGCGTGAAGCCGACCTTGAGGCCGTGCCGCGTGCCGGCAAAGCCGAGCGCCCAGAACACTGCCGCCGCGAGGCCGCAGAGCACGCCGACAAGCGCCGGCGCCGCATCGTTCTTTTGTGTGGGAGCGTCAGCGCCGCTCGTCCGCTGATCCATGGGACAAAGCGGTACGCCGAGAAAGGCCGTGGCTCAACCCATGTGCCTGCAAGGCTGGCACGCAAGCGAGAGACGCCGGCGCGCCTTGCTCAGAAAAATCCCGGGCTGAGATCGAGCCCATACGTCAGGCTGAGCACGAACACGAACAGCGCGGCGGCTGCGAACAACGCGATGTGCTTGAGAATGAACGCGCGCGGCGTGACGCTTGCAACAACGACTTTCTGTGCAACGGGCATGACTACTCCATTATGAAAATGATTCTTGGCTGCTCAATAAGCGGCGCCCGCATCAAGCGCCCCGATCTGCAAAGCAACTATTAAAGAGATCACACTCGCTTTGAACGGCCGTACACAACCGCACGTGATCATGACTCGCTGCGCCAAAAAAAAGACCGCGCTCCCGAAAGGGAACGCGGTCCGGGCAGGCTCGACGAAAACGAGCCTGCATCACGTTGGCTTGACGTGGGCTTGTGGCGCCCCCAGATCAGCGGGCGCTGCCCGTCGTGACATCAGCGGTCTTCACCTTGCGCGGCGACAGAACGCGGGCCTGGTGGACCGAAGCAACGTTGGTGGGCGCCGAGGCCTGCTGCTCGACATGCGCGGCACCGAGCACGCTCACCTGCATCGGGGAGACCGGAAAGCCGTTGGCCTCATAAGTCGGCAGCTCGGCGGCGAAAGCCGCGGTGCTGCCCGCGATCGTCAGAATGGCGGCGGCGATCGACAGAGTCTTCTTGTTCATGGGTGATGCTCCTGAGGAAAGTTCGGAGCACATCTAAGCTCATTTTGTTGCATTGCGACATGCGCTGCTGCATTGCAACAACGCGCCCGGAGCATGGCAATATGTTTAATGCGCACAAGGCTTTGGCCGAATCACCGCCGGCTGCGACATGACACTTTTGTGAGCGGCGGTCAGCCACCGAGCCGTGGCCCCAGCCGTCGAAGACGTAGGCCCTCCAGATCACGGTTCCGTCCTGGCCCGGCCGGCTGGCCCGCCTGTAATCGTCGGCCTGCTCAGCGGTCCAGGTGATGATCGTATCGGAGAGCTGGTCGTGCAGGATGGCGGGCTCGGTGGGGTCGAAGCCGTCCATGGGACGAAGCGATGAATGCGTCATGGCCGCCCAACGCGCCAACCAGCCCAAGGTTGCGGCGAAGCGCCGGGCGCCGCGCCACACAGCTCATTTCAACGCCGTCGCCAGCGATTGCAGCTTTGCGACGAGGTTGGTGCCGAGGGCGTAGATGATCTCGATGATGGCGAGCGCGATGCCGGCTGCGATCAGGCCGTATTCGATCGCGGTGGCGCCGGATTCATCGGCAGCGAATTCGGACCATTTGCATTTCAGTTTCACGCGCGTGTCCTTCCCAGCTCCACCGGAATTGCCGGCGCGGGAGACTTGCACGACCACAATCCAAGATTGAGTAAATGCAACCACTTCAAGTTGACGACAATCAATGCTGCATTTGCTGACCCTTTCGTCTGCGCACCCTTTGGAACCGCACTGGAACCCGCGTTGCCCCGGGGCAACACTTGCTCGAAAAGCCCGCTTTCGCCGAATTGCGCCATTGCGCCGCCACACCGTCCTCCGAACAATCGACGCGCGGCGTGCCTTTTCGTGCAAGACTGTTTGGCCAAGACTGACTGGTCGAGACTGTTCGGAGAAGACGAGGTTCAACAGAACCGTTTGGAGGCAGGGATCATGAATGATCGGCGGTCTCTTCTGGTGGCGGTCTCCTGCCCCTCGGCGGTTCTCGCCGGCTGGCTGGCGCTCTCTTTGTCCGCCTATGCCCCTGCCCTCATCGAGAACAGCGGCGCCAATGCTTCTGCCGTCTCGCGCGCGAAGGATCTTGGCCGGCTCGACCTAGCCGACATCCCGCACGCTGCGGCCATCGAGGACGGCGTCGCCCTGACCTCGGATATCGCCGCCGCGGTCGCTGCGACACCAGGTCCGGTCGCCGCTGAAGCGACAGCGCCCGAGGCGCCTGTCCCGGCCATCCAGCTCGCTTCGGCCGACCCGGTGCTGATCTTGTCGACCGAAGCGCCGCTCGCGCCGCAGATTTCGCCTGACCCGACACCAGTCGCCAGCGAAGTTGCTCCGACTCCGGCTCCGGCAGGGGAGCCCCTGATAAAACTCGCCTCGGCCGATCCCACCGAGATCGTGACGACGGACGCGCTGTCGCCCGCGACAATCGCGACCGGCCCTGCGCCTGTCGCGAGCAAGGCCTCGCCGTCCGCGGACACGACCGCGGTGCTCGACGAATGCTACGTCATGGACGCCTGCATCGACCGCTATCTCTGGGCGCTCTACCAGCGCACGCCCAAGGAAGACTCGGTCAAGGTCGAGGATCGCCGCGCCGTCACCGTCAAGCGCAAGGGCAAGATGGTGACCGTGATGCGCAGCTTCACGAAGCTGGTCGACGAGGACTTTGGCTGGAAGGATCCGAAGGCGGCCGACCGCGCCGGCATGTCAATGATGGACTACGTCATCGGCGGCATGGACAAGAGTTTCAAGCGAAAGCTGTTTCGCACGCTGCTCGCGGCCGAGGCTGCCGGGCTTTCGCCCGGCATCACCAGCGCGTTCCGCGACGACTATCGCCAGTCGATAGCGAGCGGCCTGAAGGCGGCCTCCGACCGCTCCTATCACGGCGGCAGCACGCGCGGCGGCTACGGCCACGGCATGGCGGCCGACATCGTCAGCACCAAGGGCGACAACCGCGCGCAACGCTGGGTTTCGACCGAGGTGCTGTGGAAGTGGGTGGATGCCAATGGCAAGGCCCTCGGCATCGGCCGCCCCTATCTCGGCCGCGATCCCCCGCATGTCGGCCCGGTCGACGGGTCGGAATACGTCTCCAAGCGTGGCACGGGAGACCGCAAGGAGGCCGCCAACGCCAGGTCAAAGAAGACACGCGTTGTGGCCAGCGCCAAGCCGCCAAAGGCACAAGCCACACGCGAGCAGAAGAGCCCGGGCCGGCCGCAGAAGTCGGCGCAATCGGCCGCCAAGCGGGCGACCTGAACGGTTACGCTTTCCGCGTCGGCAGCGGCACGAGCCGCATCTCGGCGGTGCCGGCCTCCTGCGTGCGCACCAGCACTGCAAAGATGGTTTCGACTGCGAGCCGTACTGCCGCCTCGGTCGCTATGCCCCTGGCCAGATGTGCCGCGATCAGGCCGGCGAGGAGATCGCCGGTGCCTGAGGGGCGGATCGGCAGGCGCGGCGTCGCAAAGCGCGACAACTGACCGTCGGCGCAGAGAATCGTTTCCACCTGCCCTTCCGCCGTGTCCGCGAGTGTACAACCGGTGGCGACCACGTCGATGCGCCCGGTCCCGGCCAGCGCCGCGCTTGCCGCGCGCAGGCCCTGCGCATCCGCGATGTCGAGGCCTGCGAGCAGCCCGAGCTCGAACTGGTTCGGCGTGGTCAGATTGGCGGCCGGCAGCAGCCGGTGCCGGACCACGTCCAGGATGCCGTCAGCGACGTAGACCCGGCCGTCATCGCCGATCACGGGGTCGCAGAGATAGACCAGCTTTGAATTGCGGATCAGCGCCCGCTCGACGAAATCGGCGACGACAGCGGCATTGCCGGGCGAACCGAGATAGCCGGTGACAAGGATCGCGGCCTCGTCGACGAGATTGCGCTCCTCGACGCCTCTCAGCAGATCTGCAACGAGCTCGGTCTCCAGCACCCGCCCGCGCAGGGTCGGATAGCGCGGATGGTTCGACAGCAGTGTCGTCGGCACCGCCGCGACATTCACCCCTTCCGCCTGGATGGCATAGGCGGCGGCGCTGTTGCCGACATGGCCGTGGACCACCTGGCTTTGAATGGAGATGACGAGCATGAGGAGGTCCGTAGGGTCAAATGCCGCGCGAGACAAGGGTCGCCCGGATCACGAAAAATCATATCCAAGCTCCGGCCGCAGCGCTTGCATCTTCCGCCCCAGCCGCCGATGCCCGCTCTCCTCCGATCGCGCCAGCCGGCCGGCGACCGCGACGTGATCTGCATCGCTCTTGTGCTGGTTGAGCTTGGCCTGCCCTTCGACGGTATCCACCACGAGATCGATGACGCGAATGGCGGCCAACATGGTCTCGCGCTTGTCCGGCTCCATCTGCGCCAGGTCCCAAGGCGACTTCGGCAGCCGCGCTTCGGCGACCGCGAGTAGCACATCGCCGTGCCCGCGGTTCTCGTCGAGCACGCGCAGATGCGCCACGCCCGACAGGTGCACGGCCTCGTAAAGCCAGGTCGAGACGTTGTCGCGCGAAGAATACCAGTCGTTGGAGATGTAGGCGTCGTCGCCGGCAACGATCAGCAGAAAGCGCCGCGCGCCATCCGCGAGCGGGACCAGCGGATTCCTGGCGGTGAGATGGATCTGCACGATCGCACGCCCCTCGCGTTGCTCAAGCACGAAGCGCACATGCGAGGCGCGCGGACCGCGCTCATCCGCCGCGACGATCATGCCGAAGCCGCGCTGGGTTGCGAATTCCAGCGCTTGCTGCTCCTCGATGCGGAATTGGGGGCGGAGGACATGCATGGCGGGACGCTCGTTGACCGGCTGGAGGACAAACCGAGGCTAACTCATGATCCGGTCAAGTCAGAAGCGATAATGGCCCGCAAACGCGGATGTCAGGAATGACTTCGCCGCCGCGCAAGCTCATCGATATAGGCGCAGAACATGTCGGCCATTGCGTCCGCATGACGCGCGATCTCCGCCTCGTTGCGCGGTGTCTCCGAGAACTGCTTGCCAACCTCGCTCAGCGTCGTCTTGATCAGCTCGCCGGCAAGCTCCCGCGTCGCATCAGGCGCCTTGGGCAGGGCTTCCCGCATGAAGGCCGCGACGATGCCTTTACCGGCGGCCCGCGCGTCGTGTGCTTCGGGCGCATCGCGATAGAGCGGCGCGGCGTCGCTGAGCGCCGTGCGGATCGCAGCCTCCTCGCACTCGGAACGAATGAAAGCGTGGACCAGCGCGCGCAGCCGCACCAGTGGCGGTTTCGCCCGGTGCGCCAGGATGCCGCGCAGGAGCTCGCTCGTGCGCCGCCACTCGTCGCTCTGGAGGCGGAACAGGATCGCCGCCTTGTTCGGAAAATATTGATAGAGCGACCCGACGCTCACCCCGGCCCGCTCGGCCACCCGCGCCGTCGTGAAACGCTGCGCCCCCTCCTTGGCCAGGACCTGAACAGCCGCCTCCAGAATGTCCGACACCAGCTCGTTCGAGCGGGCCTGCTGCGGCTGTTTTCGTGAGGAAACTGAACGGCTTCGGCGATCGGCCATGGCGCCCTCGGGCAATGCGAATAGCGAATGCGACGAATTAGTCGTATTTCAATTCTCACGCAAGCACTCGCCTCGCGGCGACATATGGAGACTACACATGACCACCCCGACCATCACATCACTTGCGCCACTGCTCGATCGTCTGTTCGAGCAGGACGAAGCGGCGCGCGGCGCGATGCGAGCCGCCTTCGCCGATGTGACCGACGCCGACCGCGCACGGATGATGCGGAGCAAGACCGCCTACCGCGACCTCTACGGGCGGCTGAAGGACGCACCGCTCGCGGTCTCCCGCGAGACCGGTCACCTGCTTTACATGCTCTCACGCAGCTCCTGCGCCAAAGCGATCGTCGAGTTCGGCACCTCGTTCGGCATCTCGACCCTGCACCTTGCCGCGGGCTTGCGCGACAATGGCGGCGGCCGCCTCATCACCAGCGAATTCGAACCGTCCAAGGCGGCCCGGGCGCGCGAGAACCTCGCGGCCGGCGGGCTGCTGGACCTCGTCGAAATCCGCGAAGGCGACGCGCTGAAGGTGCTTCAAGTCGACCTGCCCGACACGATCGATCTCGTGCTGCTCGACGGTGCCAAGGCGCTCTACCCCGATATCCTGGATCTGGTCGAAGGCCATCTCCGACCGGGCGCGATCATCGTCGCCGACAACGCCGACGACAGCCCCGACTATCTGGCGCGCATGCGCAGGCCCGGAAGCGGCTACATGTCCACGGCGTTTGCCGAGGACGTGGAACTCTCCGTGCGGATCAACTAAGGCCCCATCGAACCGGCGCGACCCCAATGAACCGCCGCGCGAACGATTGCGCGGCGGTTTCGTGCTGCGCTCCGCCGTGTCGCAGGCTCGTCACTGACACATGATAGCTGGACCCGGCAAACGTCATATTCCCCGTGCCAACATACCTACCGCGCGGCACCTTTCTTTGCACAACACGCCCGAGCTCGTGATGACTTCCGCCTCCAATGCCTACGCAGCGCTTGCCCTCGCTATCGTCCTGGAGGTCACGGCGTCCGCCTTACTCCAGCAATCCGTGCAGTTCACGCGGCTGTGGCCGACACTGGCGATGGTGCTGTTCTATGTCGCCTCGTTCTACGCGCTGTCGGTCGCGATCCGGGTCATCCCCCTGAGCATCGCCTATGCGATCTGGGGCGGGGTCGGCATCATCCTGACTGCAACGGTCTCCTTCGTGCTGTTTCGCCAGATGCTCGACGCTGCGGCCTTCGTCGGCATCGCGCTGATCGTGTCCGGGGTCGTGGTCATCAACCTGTTCTCGGCGGCCACGGTGCATTGATGCCGGCAAGGCCTTCGGCTTCGCCACGCCCTCTCGGGCCGCCGGCTCACGCCTACTGGCTTTGCGATGGCTTGGGAGCACGCGGCCCGGATCGCTTCGCGCCAAGCTTGGCCGCAGCTCGCGGCGGCGCCGTATCGACCGATTCCAGATAGGCTGCAAGCGCCTTGGCTGTGTCCGAACTGGTCGCGTAATGGTCCTTCAGGAACCAGGACAGCGTCAAATTGAAGCGCCCTTTGGCAAGACCGCGCGGGCTGCGATGGCAGCTCGCGCACCCATCGGCGAAGAGCTTTTGCGGCGACTTGCCGGCATCGAGATTTTGCGCGACGGCAACCGTCGCCGTCAGGACGGCGGCGGCTGCAAGAGTCATCGTTGGAACAGTCATAAGGGGCGCGATCACGCCGCGCCCGGTCGAAATGGCGAAATCAATGTCGTCCCCTCGAGCGCTTTCGAGCGAATTGGATATGCCGGTTCGCGGGAAGAAAACGCGTGAAAAGAAGAAGCATCCCCGTCTTGCGGTCAGGCCGCCAATAGCTGATCGAAGTCGGGCGGCGCGTAGGCCTTGCCGTCCTGGTCGGTGATGACGACCTTCCACCCCTCGCTTGCCCAAACCTTTGCCTTCGCCACGATGAGCAAACGGCTCTCGCGGGCAAAACTGCACTTCTCATTGTCGCGTTCTGCGATCATCTTGTAGGCCAATGCGCATCCCCTTGCGTTGCCCTGCACCCGCTCTCGTCGTGGCAGCGGGCTTTGGCGGCAATTCGCCGGGAGCGTGGCAATTTGGTGCCATCCGCGGCAGCATTGTGCCTGGTTCGGACCGCGAAAGGAGCTTGATCGTGCGCCGCATCGTGAACGCGATCCTGCTTGTCGTGGGCTGGCCTGGTGCGGGCCTGCTCGGCGCGGCGCCCACAGCGGCGCAGACGTATGATCCGCGCCATCCCGTCTGCATCGAGATCTATACCATCGACGGCCGCAGCATCGATTGCAGTTTTGCGACGATCGCGCAGTGCGCCGCGACTGCCTCCGGGCAATCCGCCCAGTGCTACGCCAATCCTTATGCCACGCAGAGCCGGCAGCCGAGCCCGGTCCCGTCGCCGCCGCGACGAACCCGATAGCATCAGGTCTGCGCTCCGATCAGTGGACCCGAATGATGTGAGGGCGGCCAAGATCGATCAGCCCCTGCACCGCCGAGAGGCGATCATCGAGAGCTGCGATGGTGAGCAACAAATTGTTGCGGCGTTCGTCGAGAAGGCCCATCTCGGCGCCGGAGAGTTTGGTGCTCGATCGCTCCTTGTGAATCACCTCGAGGGATTGGCGCAATCCGGCAATCAGGCCGGACAGCTGCTTGGCTTCCTTGGTCATCGACCGCTTCGCGACATTATGGCGGCGCGTCTCCGCCTGGTTCTGTCTCATCGTCGTCATCCTCCCGTGCCCCGCTGCCCCGAGTGGAATGCTTACAGCTTTGAGTAGACATATTACGATCGATGAAATCTGCCCGCGAAGAAGCTTCTTAAATTGTACGCGCACGGAACCCGGTCCGCCCCCCAGCAGAAAGCCCGGCGCGAGGGCCGGGCTTTCGTTGGCAACTTTAGTGCTTTTGGTGGCCGCCACCGGGACCGCCGGCCGGCGCACCGCCGCCGCGCGGTGCGGCATTGATGTGAGGAGCGCCGCCGCCGCCGTGCGGCATCGCGGGCGCAGCCGCGCGCGGCGCCGGCATCTGGGCATGAGCATTCATCGGCGAGCCGTGGCTCACATTGGGCTGGGCGACATGTGGCATCGTGGGTCGGCTCGCAGGCGCGGCTGAGACACGCGGCGCCTCATGCGGGCGCGCCATCGGCTGCGCATGCATGGCCGCGCGGTGTGCGGCCTGCTCGGGCATGACGCGGGCCTGTGCATCGCGCGGATTGCGGCTCTGCAGATTGGTCCGCTCATGCGTGATGCGCTCGCTTCGTCCAACGCGCGTCCGGTCGGTCGCTACTGCAGCATCGCGCCTAGCGATGGCGGTGTCGCGCCGTGCCGTTGCGGCGTCACGGCCGGAGACGGCGGCGGCGCCCCTCTTGGCACCGTCGCGTCCGAGTGCGATCGCCGCATCGCGCGTTGCCGCGCGGCCGATCCGAGCCGCGCGCGGATCGATCGTCATCCGCGTCGCGTCGCGCTGATGCGAGGTCCAGTAGCCATTCCAGTGGGCCTGCCGGCGATACCAGGGCCGCCCTTGATAATAGCTCGACCAATACGAGGTCAGCACGAAGGGGACGACGGGCACATCGACCTCCTCGACATAGTCGGGGAGATAGACGTAGTGATTGCGGTAGAGATATTCGAGATATTGCGACGACACCCAGCCACGGTCATCCGAGAAGCTCACGTCGCACCAGGCGTTGCCGCGCAGGCAACCGTGGATGTTGACGCGGGCGCCCTCGGGAATGCGGTCGACCACGGGAAAGCCCGAACCCGGCCCGGCGCGCAGGCCGGTCGAGACGGTGACGATGCCCGGTGCGGCCAGTGCGGCCGTCGGGGCAAGCAGCAATGCGGCAACCAGAACGCTTCTGAGTCTCATGGCGTATTCCTCCTCGTTCGAGTCGGAACGCGCCAGCAGAACGGGCGTTCCGCGCACGAAGGTCTCATTCGTCGAAAGATCGAGACGGATGCCGCGCGCGGTTCAATATTCATTCGCCGTTCATCGACACAGCGACCAAGAGGTTGCCGGCCCGTCAGTTAACTTGCAGCATGAAGGCGTCGAAGTACGCAGCAAGTGCAGCAAAATCATCGAGCGGCAGCACGGTCGCGACATACTGATCCGGCCGCACCACGATCATGCAGCCGGCCTTACGATCGATACCGCGCATAGAGAAAACGTCCTGACCATTCTTGAGGTCCGGACAGAACATCTTCTCGTAGTCGATCAGGCCGTACCGGCCCTTGCGCGGAAGCAGCAGCGCGGGCATCGCCTCGACGGCGAGCTCGCGATGATCCTGCTGGAAGATCGCCCGCAGGTCGATCACGCTGTCGATGTCGGCGGCCGCGGGGGTGTAACGCCGGAGCGGCGACTCCCGCGCCTCGGAGAGGAAATTGCACAAGGCGCGAATGGCCGAGCCGGCTGCTGCCGGATCCTCCGCCCCGGAGAACGCGTAGATTCGGAAGCAGCCATCCGCCGGCGCAGCGTGACCGAGATGCACCGGCTTTGCATCCGCAAGCCGGATCACCGGTGCAGAATGAAAGCGCGTGCCAATGACGAAGCCTTGCGCGAGATGCTGGTGGGACGTCGCTCCGGTCAGAAGCGACGGGCGGTAATGCGTGGCCGTGCCCGCGGTGTAGCGACCGTGCCTGACGAAATAGTCCTGCGTCCTGGCGGCATCGGCGCCGCCGGCCTTGGCGGCGGACGCAAGAATCCCCGCCCATTCGCGGTCGAAATCGATCAGCTCTTTCGCAACCGCTTGGCGCTCGGCCGAATAGGAATGCAGCAGGCTCGGCGCAGACTGCTTCCGCAAAACGGCAGCGAGCTTCCAACCCAGATTGAAGGCGTCCTGCATCGAGACGTTCATGCCCTGCCCCGCCTTCGGGCTGTGGGTGTGGCAGGCATCGCCGGCGATGAATATCCGCGGCAGACGCGTAGCGATCTCGGTCTCCGGCACGTCGTCGAACTTGTCGGTCAGGCGCTGGCCGATCTCGTAGACCGACCACCACGCGATCTCCTTCACATCGAGCGTGTGCGGCTTCAGGATCCGCTGCGCTTTCGCGATCACGTCATCGGCGGTGATGTTGCGGTTGGCGACGCGCTCGCCGATGTCGAGCTTGGCGAGCTCGACATAGAGACGGACCATGTAGCCGCCCTCGCGCGGAATGATCAGCAGGCTGCCGTCCTTCGCCGACTGGATCAGGGCCTTGAAGCGGATGTCCGGAAAATCAGTCACCGCCAGCACGTCCATCACGCCCCAGGCATGATTGGCGGAATCGCCGAGCAACTCGCGGCCGATCGATTTGCGCACCGTGCTGCGGGCGCCGTCGCAGCCGACGACATAACGCGCCTTGATCGTCTCGACCTTGCCCTCGTTCCCGGCATCGACCCGTTCGAGCCGCGCCGTCACGGCGTGGTCGGCGGGACCCGCGGCCGGATCGACCTGAAGGTCGAGCAGGCGCCGGCTGTAATGCGGCTCAAGCCTGGCCGGCGCTTTGCGCATGACGTCGAGAAAGCCGTCATGGATGCGGGCCTGGTTGAGGATGACGTGCGGGAATTCCGACAAGCCGTCCTCGACGTCCTGCACCCGGCCGCTGCGTACGATATGTTCCGGCATCCGCTCGTCCGGCTTCCAGAACGTCGTCTCGTTCACCCAACAAGCTTCCTTCAGGACGCGCTCGCTGAATCCGAAGGCGTGGAACATCTCCATGGTACGGCAGGCGATGCCGTCGGCCTGCCCAACCAGCAAGCGGTCCGGCTTCTGCTCGACGATGCAGGTCTTGATGTCAGCAAACTGCGCAAGCTGGGCAGCGAGCGTCAGGCCCGCAGGGCCACAGCCGACGATGAGGACATCGACCCTTTCAGGCACGCCCCCTGTTGCGCCAGAGGCTTGAATGCGCGCCGCGGGATCGGCGATTTCAGGGTCGCCCGGCTGAAATCCATTGAGATGGAATTGCATGAGCACCTCTCTCGCCGACGTCTGTTTGGATATTGCTCAGTATGCTGACTATCAGTATACTTGTCAACGATCCCGGCCGTGTGCCCCAACGGAGAAATTCGGTGAAAGACAACAACGACATGCCCGGACATCTGGCGCGCCGATTCCAGCAGATCGCGGTCGCGGTGTTTCTGGCCGAGGTCGGGGATGCCGGCTTCGACCTCACGCCGGTGCAATACGCCGCGCTCGCGACCATCAAGGCCAATCCGGGGCTCGACCAGGTGACGCTCGCAGGATTGATCGCCTACGACCGCACCACCATCACCGGCGTGATCGACCGGCTCGTGCAGAAGGGGCTCGCAGAGCGCCGCGCCTCGAGCCGCGACCGTCGTGCCCGCGAGCTCGAGATCACCGACGAAGGCCGCCGCACGCTGCGCAAGATCACGCCGGCCGTCGAATCCGCGCAACGCATCATGCTGCGCGGCCTCAGCGCGAAGGAAGGTGAGGATCTGATGCGCCTTCTGCACAAGGCCATTGCCGCCGGAAACGAACTCAGCCGCGCTCCGCTGCGCGAGGCGCAGGCATAAAGCGTTTTCGAGCGAAGTGGATACCCGTCCGCGTCAAGAAAACGCGCTAGGACAAAAAGCCCCCGTAATTCTACCCGTAATTGTCGCAGTATCGCGAAACCAGGAACTAACCTTCGCCTGTTAGGGTCGGCAGCATTGGCGTTTAACGCGCGATTAACTTTGCCGGTCTGGAGTTTCGGATGTTCAGGTTCCTTATTGCGGCGGCGGCCATCGCGCTCTCGACCGCTCCGTCGCTCGCAAATGGCCACGGCGGCGGCGATGCCCCTCCTCCGCCGAAGCCCGCGACCTCACCGGCGAAAGTGATCCTGACCAAGCAGGGCCCCACGCTCGTCGACCTCAACGGCATGACGCTCTACTATTACGAGCGCGATACCACCGGCAAGACCTCGAACTGCAACGGCAAGTGCGTGGAGAGCTGGGTTCCGCTATCGGCAACGGCCGATGCCAAGGCGATCGGCGATTTCACCGTGATCAGCCGCAACGACGGCAGCAAGATGTGGGCATACCGCTATCGTCCGCTCTACACCTCGCCGGCCGACAAGGCGCCGGGCGAGGCCAACGGCAATGCGACGACGCTGCAATGGCGCGTCGCCCGGCCCGAGAACTAGGGGTACCTCACCCGCGCCAGCTGGGCCGCGCCTCGACTTGCGCGTTCTGGCCGGGCGGCAGCACCACGACCATTGAATTGAGCTTCACCCGGTCATAGAGATCGATCACGTCCTCGTTGCGCATCCGGATGCATCCGGACGAGATCGCCTGCCCGATATATTCCGGCTGGTTGGTGCCGTGGATGCGGTAGAGCGTGTCCTTGTTGCCGGCATAGAGATAGATGCCCCGCGACCCCAGCGGATTGGCGGGACCGCCGGGCACGCGCGCCGGATAGGGCCCGAGCCGCGCCTGGATGTCCGCCGTCGGAACCCAGTCCGGCCATTCCGCCAGACGACCGACCCGCGCGACCCCGGAGAACGCCATGGCTTCCTCGCCGACCGCAACGCCGTAACGAATCGCCTTGCCGTCGGGCAGCACGAAATAGAGATAGCGCGCATCGGTATCGACCAGGATCGTGCCCGGCTGCTCCTTGCGCGGATAATCGACGATATGACGGAGATATTGCTCCGGCACGTTCGCCTGCGCATAAGGCGTATGCGCGAGCAACTGCCGGTCGCGCGGCGTCATGCTCGCGTCCGTCGATGGCGAAAGTGTCGTCTGCATGCAGCCGCCCAACGGAAGCATGGCAACGACGAATAGAACGAATAAGGATCTTGGCACCGCCGGCCCCAATAGCGATAGCAGCACCCCCAGCAACACCAGATGCTGCCAAAATCGTGCTGAAAACAAGGCATCGCGGAACACGGGCGCGTGTTTGATCAGGCGGGTTCCATCACCACAAACGGCGCAAGAGCGTCGCACAGTCTCCACCCCCTCGCCTTGCTTTGGTCAAACCCGGCTGGACTCGTGCGTCGTGGTGCTTGGCCCTCCTCGGATTTGGGGATTTGGATGGGCTCACCTCACGGTTCTGCTCGCGCCAATGCGGACGACCAAGACTTCAACTACTCAACACTGGGCTTCAAAACACCCAGGCTTCAAAAGGAGCTGCGATGCTCGCGACGCTGAACTCTCGGCAAATCGTCGATGAGATCGTGAAGGACACGGTCACGAACAACGACCCGCACGATGCCGTGCAGATTTCGCCTGACATTGTGCTGGCCTCGCGCCCTCTCAGCGTTGCGCCCGCGCTCGCGCCTGAGATCACGCCCCGTCCGGAACCCAAAATAGATCCGGCGTTCCTGCTGAAGCCCAGAATGAATCCAGAGCCAAGGTTCAGTCCCGTCGCGGAGCCGCAGGCGGCAACGCCCTCGGTCGACACCGCCGTGCGTGTCGCGGCCAGTGATGGCCTCAGCCGGCAGAAGCGCTCCTCAGCCGGCAAGTGGCTGCGCGGTGCGTTCGTCACGATGCTGTTTGCGGGCGGAAGCGCGGCCGCCACTGTCGCCTGGGACAAACACGGCGACACCGCAAGACAGATGCTGGCCGAATGGACGCCGGCATTGGCGTCGCTGCTGCCTTCGACGTCGCAGACGGCACCGGTCGCCGCCGCACAGGCCGCGCCGCCTGCGGACCAGGCCGCAACAGATCAAGCAACAACGGATCATGCGGCCGATCAAACCGCGGCTCCCCCTGCAACCCAGGTTGCTGCAGCGGCGCCCACGACAACACAATCCGATGCTGCGCCATCGGTGCAGTCGATGACGCGCGATCTCGCCGCGATGGCGCAACAGATCGAGCAGCTCAAGGCCAACATCGCCGAGTTGAAGGCCGGGCAGGAGCAGATGGCACGCGAGATGGCGAAGCCGTCCGCGCCGAAGCCGGTGGCCGACGCGAGGCCGCGCGTCGATCCGCGCGCACAAATGTCCGCGCTGCCGCCGAGGCCTGCGGCGCCGCCGGTTCGCAAACCGAAGCCGGTCGTGTCGCAGACTTACATGCCGGCTTATTCGCCCGCGTCGCTCGCACCGACGCCGCCGTCGCACGCTTCCGCAGTCCCACCGCCCGCTGCGCCAGTGACGACGACGCAAGCCGTTGCCGACGACGACGGACCTGTCGTACGCCCGCCAATGCCGCTGCGTTGAACGATCGTCACGCAACGACACGACGCGACGCGTCGCGCCGGCGATGCTGTCCGAGTCGATGTGAGGTGTTGAATCCGGGTGACTACGGGAAGCGATGCTTCGATCGTCTTTCATCAAGAGAAAAGGCCGTCGGGATCTATGCCGGCGGCCTTCTCTTGCAGCTGCCGGTTCCCGGAGCCCGGTTCTGCTGCAATTCCATGCCTCATGATCACGCCGACATGTTTAATAAAATCTTAACACGCTGGAACGCTGCACATCATTTCTGCGCCATAAGCACAGAGATTGCGCGCGCCGTTCATTCGATAAACATCGACTCAGTGGTACCATCGGTCACGTGTTGAAATGTCGACCCGAAGCTCAATTCGTCATACCGGGGAATTCGGATGCCTTACTATTCCTTCGATCTCGTGGTTGGTGAAGAGTTCAAGAACCAGGGCGGTATCATCCTCGAAGACATCGAGGTCGCCTCCGATCGCGCCGTTCAACTGGCCACCGAGCTGTCGCAGGTGAAGCCCGAGCTGCAAAGCAAGGGTTGCGCTGTGCGCGTCACCGACCGCGATCACAAAGAGGTCTATCGCACGCCGCTCGATCCCGTGCCGGCCTGGCGGCGCTAGCTCGCCAGCCGGCTTCGCGGCCGCACGCTATCCCCATTGCGGAGCGGCGCGCCAGCCGCTAGCCTTCCCAAAAATCCGGGGAGGTACCAAGGATGCGCACTGGTTTTCTGATGACGGCCCTGTTGCTGCTGGCGGCGCCGGCCCAAGCGGCCGACCATCCACGTTCAACCTATGTCACGTTGGTCTTGCAGGCCTTCGCCGCCAAGGTCGAATGTCCGGGCACGGATGTCGCCTACCAGGATCTGGTGCAGAAGGCGGAGCAGATGCAGCTGCCCGAAGGCACCACCGAGAAGGTCCGCAAGGCGATCGCCTGGATGCACACCGGCGGCAAGATGGGCGAGAAGCAGGACGACGATCTGATGGCCGAGGTCGCGGTGGCCACCCAGGCGACCGACCTCAATCAGCGCCGCCTCGGCATGCCCAGCTGGTGCGAGGCCCAGAAGACAAACCTCGCCGGCCTGATCCGCAGCAAGGGCGGCTAGCGCTATTGCGCGGCGTTAAGTACGCCGCGCCGGAACTTCTGCTCTGGCCAATAATCGTCACAATCCTCGCCAGCATGCGGCTCTCTTCGAAACTCGAACAGGGAAGCCCCATGCGGATCAATCATGTCCTTCTCGCCGTCGCGTTTGCCGTCGCACCGGTGCTGACAGCGCCCGTGCTGGCGAAGAATTCCGACGCCCAGAAAAGCGAGGACAAATCGACCTCATCGTCATCGTGCAGCGCCTATCAGCAGGCGCCGGACGGCTCGTGGGAGCCGCTCCCCTGCAAGGAGACGGGCGAGCGCTCCCAGCCGCAAACGCAGAATCGCACGTCGCCGCAGGGCGCCGACCGCGGGGAGCGTTGAACGCGCGCGAGTGTCAGCTCTGGTGCGGACCGCGAATGGTCTTCATCGCGTCGGCGAGGTGACGCCACTCCTTGGCCTCATCGGCCTCGCCGCGGCCCTCGCAGGCCCTGGCCTGTTCGGCGGCCTTCGCGATCGCCGCAAAACCATGCTGTTCCAGCATCTGGCGCGCGACGTTGTGGACCTGGACCTCGGTCATCATGGGCATTCTCCCGTTTGACGAAACCGCGGTGCATCGCGACGCCGCGGGTGTTTCATAACGATTGAGCCCCGGACCTCGTTCCGCAGCGTTCCCATCGGCGCGCAAAAGGCGGCCCGCTATGCCCAGCGGACCGCCTTTTCACCCACCCCAATTTGAAGCGTCGCGGCCGAAGTCCCTACCCGGCCGCCGCGCGCTTGCGCTCGAAATCGTTGGGCACCTCGATATCGACCTCGAGGGTCGAGACCTCGTCGCCGCGATCGAGTCGGACGATGACCTTGGTCGGGTCCAGCGTGACGTGCCTGGAGACGACCGCGAGAATTTCCTCACGCAGCACACCGAGCAGATCGGGCTGGCCGCGCAGTCCGCGTTCATGGGCAAGCAGGATCTGCAACCGTTCGCGCGCGACGGGTGCAGAGGCCTTGTTGCCGCGGAGAAGCCGAAGCAAACCCATGCTCATGCGGCCCTCCGTCGCAGCAGGCGGTCCATGAAGCCCTTGCGCTCGGTCGGCACCTGCATCGGCACGGTGTCGCCGCACAGCCGTCGCGCCGCGTCGATATAGGCCCGCGCCGGAGCGCCTTCCGCGTTCGACAGCGTCACCGGCGTGCCGACGTTGGAGGCGCGCAGCACGTCCTGGCTCTCCGGGATGATGCCGAGCAAGGGTGTTGCAAGAATTTCGAGGATGTCCTCGATGGTCAGCATCTCGCCGCGCGCGGCGCGCGAGGGATCGTAACGCGTGATGAGAATGTGCTTCTCGACCCGCTCGCCCTTTTCGGCCCGCACCGTCTTGGAATCGAGCATGCCGATGATGCGATCGGAATCGCGCACGGAAGAGACTTCGGGATTGGTGACGATCACGGCTTCGTCGGCAAAGCGCATCGCCATGGAGGCGCCGCGCTCGATGCCGGCCGGGCTGTCGCAGATCACCCAGTCGAAACGGCTACGCAGATCGTCGATGACCTTGCCCACGCCCTCTTCGGTCAGCGCGTCCTTGTCGCGGGTTTGCGAGGCCGGCAGCAGCCAGAGGTTCTCCAGCCGCTTGTCCTTGATCAGCGCCTGCGGCAGCTTTGCGACGCCCTGCACCACGTTGATGAGGTCGAACACGACGCGGCGTTCGGCGCCCATCACCAGGTCGAGGTTGCGCAAGCCGACGTCGAAATCGACGACCACGACCTTTTCGCCGCGTTGCGCGAGCGCAGCCCCCAGTGCGGCGGTCGTCGTCGTCTTGCCGACGCCCCCCTTGCCTGACGTCACGACCAGTACCTTGGCCATCTCTCAAATCTCCTTCTGGTCAGTTCAGCGCAGTAATTCGCATGGTGTTGCCCTGGAGCCAGGCCTGGGCCGGCTTGCCGCGCAGGGCGGCGTCGATATCGTCGGCGGTCTGGTAAAAGCCATCGATTGCAAGCAGTTCGGCCTCGATCTTCTGACAATAGATGCGTGCGCTCGTGTGACCGTTCACGCCCGCCATGGCACGGCCGCGCAGCGCGCCGTAGATGTGAATGGAGCCGCCGGCGACGACCTCGGCGCCGGAGCCGACCGAGCCCAGAATGGTGACGTCGCCTTCAGGAAAGATCACGGTCTGGCCGGAGCGCACGGGGCTTTCGAGCAGCAGGGACGTCGGCTTGGTCTCGACCTTCGCCTCAACCTTCTTCGGCGCACTCGGCTCGATCACGCAGCTCCGCCCGCCCGAGAGCAGCGGCGGCATCATGGGGGTCAGTCGGCCCTCCTCCACGCCCTCGATCCCGAGCACGCGGATGTTGCGGTGCTGAAGGCTGGTAAGCAGATGGCCGATGCCGGATTGGCTGAGATCGACCGAGGACAGGTCGATCACCACCGGGCGGCCGGCGAAAAAGCCCGGCGAACGCGCGATGGTGGTGTCGATCTCCTGCAGCCAATGCTGAATGGGAACCGTCGGCACGAACACGAAGGCCACATAGGAGCGCCCGCGCAGGCGCACCATTTGGCGTTGGACTTTTGCTGCAGCCTCCATAGCGGCCGACTCGTTCCCTGTTATTGAATGGTTAACGATGCCGCCGATATGGTTAATGGCCGGTTAATTTCTCCGTGGGGTTACGTGCCCGTCCCAACTGTCATCGCCCGCGAAAGCGGGCGATCCAGTACTCCGAGACGGTTGTGGGTCAATCGACAGGCCGCGGCGTACTGGATGCCCCGCTGGAGCCTGTCATCGGGCTCGCCGAAGGCGAGACCCGGTGGCGGGGCATGACACCGGTGTGTGGGGCGGCGGGACGGCTCTCCGCCCCCCTACTTCTTCACCTTGCTCGCATCCATCTTGATGGCGGGATCGAGCATCCTGGTCGTGAACGCCGTCGTGACGTCGAACGGCTTCTCCATGCCGAGATAGGTCTGGACCAGCTCGTAGTCCTTCTTCATCCGCTCGGCGTCGATCCAGCCGAGCGACTTTGTCGTCGTGAATTCGTCCGTCATCAGGAACTTGATGCGCTCCCACTGGCGCTCCTGGTTCTCCTTGTCGAGACCGGAGACCTGGTCGAGCAGCGCCTTCAGGCAGGGTGCGGCGTCGGCGACGCAAGTGGCAAAGGCCTTTTGCGTGACCCGCACGAACTCCTCGACCAGCTTCGGGTTCTTCTGCAGATAGCCGCCGTTGACGATCAGCGAATTGCCGTAGGGATTGAGCCCGATGTCCTTCCAGTTGACGTAACCGAGATCGCTTCCGAACTCGATCACCTTCAAATCGTGCTCGTTGTAGAAGTCGCTGATGATGTCGACGGTATGGCTCTTCAGCGCGGCGATCTTCGCCGTCGGCCCGACATTGACGAAGCCGACGGAGTCGGGTGCAAGCCCCGCAGCCTTGGCGAAGGCCGGCCACATCACGCGCGAGGCGTCCCCCGGCGGATTACCGATCTTGTGACCGGCAAAATCCTTGACCCCGTTCACACCGTAGCTCTTCAGCCAGTAGAATGTCTGGCCGGTGTTGGCGTAGACGCTCATCACGGCAACGGCGTCAGCCCCCTTGCTCTTCGCCACCAGCATGGTGGCGAGATCGGCGACGCCGAACGGAGAGCCGCCGGAGCCGACCTTGGCGGCGGAGACGCCGGAGCCCTTGCCGACCTCGATGGTCAGGTCGATGCCCGCCTTCTCGTACCAGCCTTGCGCCTTGGCGTAATAATAGGGCGAGTGATCGGCCGTCGGCGCCCAGTTCAGGATCAGATTGACCGCCTCGCCCGCGCTCGCCGGCACCGCCGGTGAACCGAGCATCAGGGCCACAGCCAGGGCCGAGCCCGCCGCCTGCAAACGCTTCATCGCATCTCTCCTCGTTGCCCGCGACCCGGCTTGTCGCTCTCCCCCTGTGAGGATACCAATGCAACAAGGCCGCCCTCAACTTGTCAACTGTTTGGTTGGAAATGCCCGCAAAACGTTCAGGCGACACCGTGCCGCAGCGGCGCGACCCGGTCGCCACACGCAAGAAGCTGCTCACCGCGGCGCGCGAGGAGTTTGCCCGGCACGGCTTTGCCGGCGCCCGCGTCGACGAGATCGCGGAGCGCGCCGGCGTCAACAAGCAGCTCGTCTACCATTATTTCGGCGACAAGGACGCGCTCTATCTTGCTGTCCTCGAATGGGTTTACGCCGATATCCGCGAGCAGGAGCGCCAGCTCAATCTCGAAGGCCTGCCGCCGGAAAAGGCGATCCGGAAACTGATCGAGGCCTCGTTCGATTACCTCGCGGCAAACCCCGATTTCATCGTGCTTCTGAACGACGAGAACCGCGGCGGCGCCCGCCACGTCCGCGGCTCGACGCGGCTGGAGGCGATGCATTCGCCGCTGGTGAAGAGCGTGTCCCACATCCTCCACGAGGGCGTCCGCGCCGGCATGTTCCGCAAGGGGATCGACCCGATCCAGCTCTATATCTCGATCGCCGGCCTCAGCTATTTCTATCTTTCGAACACGCCGACGTTGTCGGCGATCTTCGGCAAGGACCTGTCGAGCCGGGCCGCGCGCCGCGCCCGCCGCCGGCACGTCGCCGATCTCGTGCTGCATTCGCTCCGGCCGTAATCAACCAACTGGTTGAAACTTGCCTCAAGGACGGCTAGGCTTGCGCAGCGGCAAGGCGGCCGCGGCAACAGGGAGCAACCGGTGACAGGCGACGGCGCCCGCAATACGCGCAGCTTCGCGATCGTCCTGATCGTGCACCTCGCCGTGCTCGTGCTCTGGCAGGTCCTGGTCGATGCGTTCCACGTGCCGAAGTTCATCCTGCCCTCGCCGCTCGCGACAATCCAGACGCTGGGAACCGCGAGCTACGCCTGGGGCGCCAATACGCTGGTGACGGCGATCGAGATCCTCGGCGGCTTTGCGCTCGGCGCATTCGTCGGCGTCACGTTTGCCGTCATCTTCAGCTGGGCGCCGCTGCTCAGCCTCGTGCTGCTGCCGCTGTTCGTGACGCTGAACATGATCCCGAAGGTCGCGCTCGGCCCGCTCCTCATCGTCTGGTTCTCCTACGGCATCGTGCCGAACATCCTGATCGCCTTCAGCATCTGTTTCTTCCCGATCCTGCTCACCACCGCGCGGGGGTTGCGCGAGGTCGAGCCGGACCTGCTCGATCTCGTTAAATCGCTGCGCGGCTCGCGCTGGACGCTGTTCCGCAAGATCCAGCTGCCGGGATCGCTGCCTTACATCTTCTCCGGCATGAAGGTCGGCGCCATCCTCGCCGTCGCCGGCGCCATCGTCGGCGAGTTCATCGCCTCCGAGCGCGGGCTCGGCTACCTCATGATCCAGGTGCAGTCGTCGCTCGACACGCCAGCGATGGTGATGGCCGTCGTGCTGCTGACGCTGCTCGGCGTCGCGCTTTACGGCTTCGTGCTCGTCCTCGAACGCATGTTCGTGGTCGGTGACGCAAGACAGACTTGAAGACCAAGGACCAAAGCCATGCTGCTCACCCGCCAGACATTGCCAAAAACGATCCCTGATATCGCTGCGCTCGACGATCTCCTGTGCAGGCCGACGCAGGCATTGATCGACGACCTCGCCAAGGTCGAAGGCGACATCATGATCCTCGGCGTCGCCGGCAAGATGGGACCGACGCTGGCGGGGCTCGCCAAAGCCGCAGCGCCCGATCGCCGCGTCATCGGCGTCGCCCGCTTCAGCGACGCCGGCGTCAAGGACTGGCTGCACGCGCGCGGCGTCGAGACCATCAATTGCGATCTGATGGACGAGGCCGCGATGCAGGCGCTGCCTAAGGCGCCCAACATCGTCTTCATGGCCGGCCGCAAATTCGGCGCGGAGGGCGATCTGTCGCTGACCTGGGCGATGAATGCGCACGTGCCTGCGCTGGTCGCGCAGGCCTTCCCGTCGTCGCGGATCGTGGCGTTCTCGACCGGCTGCATCTATCCCTTCGTCCCCGTCGACGGCAAAGGCTCGCGCGAGGACATGGCGCCGAACCCGCCCGGCGAATACGCCCAGTCCTGCGTCGGCCGCGAGCGCATGTTCGAATATTTTTCGCGCAAATTCGGAACGCCCGGGCGGCTGTTCCGCCTCAATTACGCGATCGACATGCGCTATGGCGTGCTCCACGACATCGCCTTGAAAGTGCTCACCGGCACGCCGATCGACGTCAGCATCGGCCATGTCAATTTCATCTGGCAGGGCGATGCTTCGTCCCAGGCGCTGCGCTGCCTCGCGCATTGCACGGCGCCGACCTCGCCGATCAATGTCAGCGGCCACGAGATCTTGGCGGTACGCGACCTCGCAGCAAGATTCGGCGCCAGGTTCGGCCGCGCGCCGGTGCTGACAGGAAACGAAGAGCCGACGGCGTGGCTGACCGACACGTCCAAGGCAGTCGAGCTGTTCGGCCTGCCCGTCGTCGACACCGAGCAGCTGATCGCCTGGACCGCGGATTGGGTGTCCCGCGCCATGCCGAGCCTCGGCAAGCCCACCAAATACGAGGTGCGCGATGGACGCTACTGACGACCCCCGCATCACCAGGCTCGGCGTCGAGGATGCCGCGGCGGGCCTGGCGCTCTCGACAGAGGCGCACTGGAACCAGAATGAAGACGACTGGCGCTTTTTCCTAAGTGATGGCGTCGTGTTCGGCATCCGTCATGGCGCGCAACTGCTCGCGACCGCCGCGCTCTTGCCCTACCCCGGCGATAACGCCTGGATCAGCATGGTGCTGGTGACGGCAAGCCATCGCCGGCGCGGTCTCGCCACGCGGCTCGTCGACGCCTGCCTGGCGACGGCGCGCAAGCGCGGCCTGACGAGCTGGCTCGACGCGACACCGGATGGCGCTGCGGTCTATGGGCCGCTCGGGTTCACGCCGACCCTGCAACTGCGCCGTCTCAAGCTGGTGAAATCCGCGTCCACGTCCGGGCAGGCCCCTTCATCCGCGACGTTCGACGCACTTCGCGCGCGTGACCGGCGGACCACGGGCCTCGATCGAACCGCCCTGCTCTCTGCCTTTGCGCAGCGTCCCGGCTCGCGCATCGTCTCCGCGAGCGGCGCCATCGCGCTGGTTCGCGACGGACGCACCGCGCGCCATATCGGCCCGTTGTTTGCCGACGACGCCGCAGCGGCGCTGACCCTGGTCGATGCGATCGCGCGATCCGAAACCGGGCCGCTGCTGCTCGACGCCGTCGCGTCGCAGGCCGCGTTCCCTGAAGCATTGACCGCATCGGGCTGGAGAATCGAACGGCCGTTCCAGCGCATGCGGTTCGGCCCCGCCACTGCCGCGGGTGAGGAAATGCCATTCGCCGTCGCCGGCCCTGAATTCGGATAGGACATCATGCACCACAGCCAGATCAACAGCGATATCCGCAAGCTGATCGCCGACGGCACCGTGCTGCCGGCGCATCCCCTGGCGCTTACCGCCGAACGCCAGCTCGACAAAAAGCATCAGCGCGCGCTGACGCGCTATTACATCGACGCCGGCTCGGGCGGCCTTGCGGTCGGCGTCCACACCACGCAGTTTGCGATCCGCGATGTCGGCCTCTATCGTCCCGTGCTCGAGCTCGCCGCCGAGGCCGCGGCGAACTGGACCAAGCGTCCGCTGGCGCTGGTCGCGGGCCTTGCCGGTCCGACCCGGCAGGCGGTCACAGAAGCCCGCACCGCGCGCGACATCGGCTACCACGCAGGGCTCCTCAGTCTCGCCGCGATGAAGAGCGCATCGGAGGACGAGATCATCGCGCATTGCGCAGCGGTCGCAGCCGAGATTCCGCTGGTCGGCTTCTATCTTCAGCCGGCCGTCGGCGGCGTGGTCCTGTCGAGCCGGTTCTGGCAGCGCTTTGCCTCGATCGACAATGTCATCGCGATCAAGATCGCGCCGTTCAACCGCTACCGGACCCTTGATGTTCTGCGCGGCGTCGCGGCGGCTGGCGCGCTCGACCGCGTCGCGATCTACACGGGCAATGATGATCACATCCTGCTCGACCTGATGCTGCCGTTCGATCTGCGCGACAACGGCGTCACCACGCGGACCTACTTCAAGGGCGGCCTGCTCGGCCACTGGTCGGTGTGGACGGCGAGCGCGATCAAGCAATTCGAGCGCTGCAAGGCGGCGCGGCACAAGGACAGCATACCGGCAGACCTGCTTGCGCTCGATGCCCGCGTCACCGATTGCAACAGCGCCTTCTTCGACGTCGCCAACGATTTTCACGGCTGCATCGCCGGCTGCCACGAGGTGCTGCGACGGCAGGGCCTGATGCAGGGCCTGTGGTGCCTCGATCCGAACGAGGGCCTGAGCCCCGGCCAGAAGGACGAGATCGACCGCGTCACGCGCGAGCATGCCGACCTCAGCGACGACGCGTTCGTGGCCGCAAACTTGAATAAATGGCTGGCATGAGCTCAAACCCCTTCATCAGCCTGCAAGGCGTCCGCAAGGTCTACCGCAGCGGCGGCGCCGAATTCCTGGCGGTGTCCGACGTCACCATGGACGTGCAGGAGGGTGAGCTGGTCTCCCTGGTCGGCCCGTCCGGCTGCGGCAAGACCACGGTGATGAAGATCCTGGCCGGCCTACACGACGCCGACGGCGGCACGGTGAAGATCGGCAACGCCAAAAGCCCGTTCGATCCCACCCGCGACATCGGCATGGTGTTCCAGCAGGCGCTGCTGCTGAAATGGCGGACCATTCTGGACAACGTGCTGCTGCCTGCGGAGATCGTCGGGCTGCCGATGAAGGCGGCGCGCGAGCGGGCGCGCGATCTGCTCAATCTGGTGGGACTTGCCGGCTACGAGCAGAAATATCCGCGAGAGCTGTCCGGCGGCATGCAGCAGCGCACCGCGATTGCGCGTGCCTTCATTCACGACCCGAAACTGATCCTGATGGACGAGCCGTTCGGCGCGCTCGACGCCTTGACGCGCGAGCAGATGAACCTGGAGATGCTGCGGATCTGGCGCGAGAGCGGCAAGACCATCATCTTCATCACGCACTCGATCCAGGAGGCCGTGTTCCTGTCCTCGCATTGCGCCGTGCTGACGGCGGGCCCGGCAAAGATGGCCGACTATTTCCCGATCGACCTGCCCTTCCCACGTGATCTGCCGCTCAAGACGACGGATGCGTTCGGCGCCTATGCACGGCGCATTTACGAGAAGCTGGGTCTGGGCGCGGCGTAAGGCGCCTGAAGAATCGGTAGCCCGGATGGAGCGAAGCGCAATCCGGACGGTGCCGTTGACGTGCGAGACCCCGGATTACGCTTGCGCTCCATCCGGGCTACGAAAGCCGGGCGCGGCGTGAGCACCGCGCCCCTCTTGCGATCAGGCCTTGTTGCGCATCTTGCCGAGCAGATAATTGTCGTAAAAATTCTCCGCGATCTGCGTGTAGAACAGCAGCTCCTTCATATAGGCGTCGTGGCTTTCCTTGGTGCGCTTGAACAGGTCGCTCTTGGTGGCGAGCTCGTTCAGATGTTCCTGGGTCGCGGCATAGCAGGCCTCCAGCACCGGCTGCGGAAACGCCTTCAGCTCCGCGCCATTGGCGATCAGCCGCTTCAGCGCCGCCGGATTCACGCTGTCGTATTTCTCGAGCATCCAGGCGCCCGCGGCCGACGCGGCCTGGTTGACGATCGCCTGGTACTGCTTCGGCAGCGACGCCCACTTCTCGTCGTTGACGATCATGTGCAACATGGCGCCGCCTTCCCACCAGCCCGGGAAGTAGTAGTATTTTGCGACCTTCTGGAAGCCGAGCTTTTCGTCGTCATAGGGGCCGACGAATTCGACTGCGTCGATCGTGCCCTTCTCCAGCGCCGGATAGATGTCACCTCCCGCGATCTGTTGCGGGACGACGCCGAGGCGCGCCAGCACATGGCCGCCCATGCCGGCGATGCGGAATTTCAGGCCCTTGAGATCGTCGACGGTCTTGATCTCCTTGCGGAACCAGCCGCCCATCTGGGTGCCGGAATTGCCGCAGAGGATGGCATGCGCCTTGAACGGCTTCAGCGCCTCGTTGGTGAGGTCGGCGCCGCCGCCGAAATGCCACCAGGATTCCTGATGGCGATGATTCATGCCAAACGGCGCACCGGTCGCATAAGCCAGCGCCGGCTCCTTGCCGATGTAGAAATAGAGCGGGGTCTGCGCCATGTCGACAGAGGCGGTGCTGACGGCATCGAGCGCCTGCAGGCCGGGGACGAGCTCGCCGGCCGCAAAGGTCTGGATCTGGAATTTGTTGTCGGTGGCCTCGGCAACATATTTCGCAAAGGTCTGCGCGGTGCCGTAAATGGTGTCGAGCGACTTCGGGAAGCTCGACGTCAAGCGCCATTTGATCTCGGGCGCGCCTTGCGCGATCGCAGGCGCGGCAACCAGCGTCGTCGCGCCGGCGACCGCGCCGCCCTTGAGAAATGTACGGCGTTTCATGATGGGTCTCTCCCTGAACTATGTTTCAACGTATCGGCTTGAGCGCGATCTTCGCGAAGCTATTGCCGTTTCTATAGCGGAGATCAAGTTGTGAGCGGTAGCCCGGATGGAGCGCAGTGCAATCCGGGAATCTCCCCAAATATTTCCGGGGCGCTCCTAGAGCAGCTTGGCGCTGACGAACAGCGCGCGCACGGCGTTGGTCGCCTGCACGACGAGCATGGCGTTCCCGGCGGCGCCTTCGAGCGCTGCGACCGCGTCTTCATGCAGCGAGCGGAATTCCATCCACTCGACCGATTTGAAGTTGGTGAGGAATTGATAGGCCTGGCCGACGGTCGCGATCGCCAGCGTGTCGCCGTTCAGCTTGATCTTGAACGTCGTGCGCAGCGGGGTCTCGGAACTTTGCGGATCACTCATGGGCTGCTTCTGGACGATGACGGCTTAACGAAGGGAAAACGGCAGCCCCGCCGTGGCAGGCAAATATCAGGAGCAAATATCAGGACTCGGTGCTCGCGCGCTGCGAGGCCGTCGCCGACGGGGTCAGCCTGGGCACCACGACCAGACGGTTGAACTCACCGTTGTCGTAGGCCTTCATGAATCGATCATAGTCCTTGATCGAAACGCAGCCGTTGGAGTCGCCACGGGGCCCGAGCATGTAATTGTGGGTAAGCAGGCCGACGCGGCCGAGCGCGCTGGTGCCCTCGGTGGGCGTCAAACGCAGTGCGCGGACGCCGTGGAACAGTTTTTCGCGCGGCTTCAGGTCGTAGGTCGCGGGCGGTGTCGCGCCAACCATCCGCTGGTCGACGTGCTCCGGGTCGTCCATCAGCGCGCCCATGCCGGAATGCGCTTCCAGCGCGATCCCGCTCGGCAGGTAAAGCGCCTTGGCCGAGATGTCGTAGACCGCGGTGCGCGAATCGTAACCGAGCGCGCCGAGATCCGGCGCCTTGCCGAACAGGCCGCTGTCGGGCGTCAGCGAGGCGAGCTTGATCTTGTCGGTGAATTTTTCGAAGAAATTGCGGTTGTCGACCCGGGGATTGGTCTCGGCATAAGCCTGGCTCGAGGCGATCTGGGCGGAGATGTCAGCCTGGGGCGGGCGCGAGCGCGGCATCGGGATGGCGTCGGCACGCTGCGAGAGTCTCGTCTCCTCGGACATGTGCCGGTCGTCGTCGCTCAGGGTCGAGCGCCAGTCGTCGCCCTGGAGCTTCTGGGCCAACATCGCCTTGGCGTCGCGCAATTTGAGCTGGATCGCATTGACCGCGGAGCGCTCCAGCGTCCGCAGGCCGAGCTCGCGGGCGGGCGGGCTGCTCGAGGCCGAAGCGAAACGATCATCGAATGAAGGAGCATTGGCCGGCGGCAGCGCGGCGGTGACCAGCGAGGCCGAACCGCCGATATCCGCGACCCAGGCGGCAGCGCCCAGTGCCAGCGCAACGGCGGCCAGAGACAGCAATATCGTCTCCGCTCGCCCAATACGGCGGCGCGACAATAGCCTCTCGGCTTGTGCCCGGTCGGAAACCATCAGCTCCCCAAAATCGACCCCCAGGGGGACCCACCCCCACCCGGAGATTCTATACCAGCTACCACATTGGGAGCCAAAAGTTAGGCATAATCGGGGCCGGCAGGGGTCCGGCAAAGTCCGGTAAGCCGCCCCAAGGTATCTAATGACCGATCCTTTCGACCTCAACCGGTTTGTCCGGGCCCAGGACCCGGTCTATGGCGACATCCAGCAGGAGCTGGCCCGGGGCCGAAAGCAGAGCCATTGGATGTGGTTTGTCTTCCCGCAGGTCGCCGGCCTCGGCTTCAGCGCCATGTCGCAGCGCTACGCCATCGCCTCCCGCGCCGAGGCCAGCGCCTACCTCGCCCACCCCACCCTCGGTCCGCGCCTGATCGAATGCATCCGCCTCGTGCTTGCCGTCGAAGGCCGGACCATCAACGTCATCCTCGGCGCGCCCGATGACGCCAAATTCCACTCGTCGATGACGCTGTTCGACGCGGTGTCCGGCGAACCCGTGTTCGCCGAGGCGCTCGCCCGGTATTTTTCGGGCGAGCGCGATCAGGCAACGCTCGATATCCTCGCGGTCCTTGACCGCAAGGCCAGGTGACCGCGGCTGCCGCGGCCACCAGCGTAAACCCGGGATTAACATCGCCTGCTTATTGTCCGTGCAAATAATTTCCCGCGCCAGTTGCCGGACAGAATCATGAAAATCGGTACGCTCCTGACCACCGCCATCGTCTCGCTCTCGACAGTGGGCGGCGGCCTCGCCGTCTACGTCGCCGTGACGAAATACCAGACGATGGAACGGATCACCGAAGCGCAGGGGCGGCTGGCGATCGTTCGCGCCGTCAGCGACATCCCGCGCTACCTCAATCCCGAGCGCGGCTTTTCCACCAACATCCTCTATGGCCCTCCCGCCGTCGACCCGGCGCTGCTTGCCGAGCAGGACAAGCTGCGCAAGCAGACCGATGCCGCACGCGACAGGATGAACGCGCTGCGAAAGGACCTGCCCGGCCCGTTCGACGACGGCAACACCACCGGCGGCAACATCGACGCCGTCAATTCGAAGTTCACCGCGCTGCGCGAGGCCATCGACAAGGCGATGTCGGGCCCGCCGGAGGCGCGCAAGGACGCGGCCAAGAAGATCGTCGCCGACAACGCCGTGCTCAACGCCGGCGTGACCGCGCTGCTGAACGAGCAGGTCCGCCGCATGGCGATACTCAACGGCGACGCCTACCGGCAGGCCAGCTACGCCAACATCGCGATGACATTGCGCGACGTGGGCGGCTTCAACTCCAGCCTGCACAAGAACCTCGTCGGGGGCAAGAAACCGGCGACCGACACCGAGAAGGCCGAGATCAGCCGCTCGCAGGGCCGCAACGACCAGATCGTGATGTCGCTGCTGGAGTTGCGCGGCAATCCCGCAACGCCGGCGAACGTTGCCGCCGCACTGGAGAAATTCAACGCGATCTATATCGACGAGTTTGGCCGCGAGCTCAAGCTGGTCAAGGAGGGTGCGGTCAGCGGCAAGTACGAACACGACATGGACACCTATTACACCGCCACGCAGCGCGGCCTCAGCACCATCATCGACGTCCGCGATGCCTTTTACGCCAACGCGGAACAGATTCTCGCCGGTGCATCCACCGCCGCCCATACCAGCTTCACCATCGCACTCGCGGGCCTGCTCGCCGTGCTGATCGCCAGCGCCGGCCTCATCGTCACGGTCCGCCGCCGGGTCTGCGCCCCGATCGTCAACCTGACCACGCGGATGTCGCGGCTTGCCGACGGCGAGCTCGCGGAAGAGATTCCCGGCGCCGACCGTTCCGATGAAATCGGTGCCATGGCCGCGGCGGTCCGGGTCTTCAAGGACAACATGATCCGGGCCGACAGCCTTGCGGCGGAGAAGCAGGCCGAGAACGACGGCAAGATGCGTCGCGCACAGGCGCTCGACGGGATCACCCGCGCGTTCGAAGCCAAGGTCACCGAACTCGTCGGCGGACTCTCCCGCGCGTCATCCACTATGGAAAGCACGGCGCAGTCTATGACCTCGACGGCGGCCCAGACCAACAGCCAGGCCGCGGTCGTCGCCGCCGCCTCCCAGCAGACATCGAGCAACGTGCAGACCGTCGCGAGCGCCACCGAGGAGCTGACCTCTTCGATCTCGGAGATCGGCCGTCAAGTGGCCCAGTCCACCGAGATCGCGGCCCGCGCCGTCGACAACGCCCGCCGCACCGGCGACACCGCCCGTGCACTGGCCGAGGGCGCGCAGAAGATCGGCGACGTCGTGACGCTGATCCAGAGCATCGCCGAGCAGACCAATCTGCTGGCCTTGAACGCGACCATCGAGGCCGCCCGCGCCGGCGATGCCGGCCGCGGCTTTGCGGTGGTTGCTGCCGAGGTGAAATCGCTGGCGGGACAGACCGCAAAGGCCACCACCGAAATCTCCGAGCAGATTTCGGCGATCCAGGCCGCGAGCGACGAGACCGTGACCGCAATCCGCAACGTCGCCGACGTGATCGGCGAGATCGACCAGATCGGCACCGCGATTGCGGCCGCGATCGAGGAACAGGGCTCGGCGACCAAGGAGATCGCCCGCAGCGTCCAGGAGGCCGCGCGCGGCACCCAGGAGGTCAACACCAACATATCAGGCGTGCAACGCGCCGCCGACGACACCGGTACGGCCGCGCGGGAGGTGCTGGGCGCAGCCGAGCAACTCTCGACCCAGTCACGCGATCTCGCCGGACAGTTCGACCGCTTCCTCGGTGAAGTCAGGGCCGCATAGGGGCGGGAACCGCGCAGCCTCGCAACGACGGCCCCGGATTGCGCTACGCTCCATCCGGGCCACGGGTCCGTCAATAAGGCGGCGCCTTGCGCGCCCGCTGCGTCTTGGCCGCCTCGATCCACCACGCGAGATCGTCGGCAAAGCGCGGGAACGAGCGTTCCAGCGCTTTGCCGCCCTCCCCGATCGGTTCACCCGCCTCCGACAGCGTCTGTGCGATCGGGCCGACGCCGATGGTGCTCGACACCACCACCATGCCCATCTCCGACAACGTGCCATGCCAGGCGGTCGAGGCACGCGCGCCGGACAGGCGGCCGGCCGAGTAGCTCACGATCGCGGCCGGACGCCAGAACCACTCCTCGAGGAAGTGGTCGGTAAGATTCTTCAGGCCCGGCTGGATGCCCCAATTGTATTCGCCGGTGACGAAGACGAAACCGTCGGCGCCGCGGATCTCTCCGGCCAGCTTCTCCAGCGCCTCGGGTGCGGAGCCCTTGGGATATTCCTTGTACATGCGATCGAGCATCGGCAGGCCGATCGCCTTGGCGTCGATGAACACGGCGTCGTCGCCGCGGGCGCGCAGCCGATCGATGACGAAATTCGCGAGGCGGATGCCCATGCGGTCGGAACGGTAGGAACCGTAGAGGACGAGGATGCGATTGCTCATGACCGGTAGTATAGCACGGATCAGCAAGCCAGCCTCAACGTTTTGACGCGCTAGGTTCGCTGTCCGCGCTCGAGTGTTTGCGACGGCGTCTCCCCGAACTGGTCGCGATAGCTTCTGGAGAAGTCGCCGAGATGCCAGAAGCCGAACGCCAGCGCGACGGCCTTGACGCTGTCGGCACCGGCGAGCAGCCGCTGGCGCACCAGCCACAGCCGCCGCAGGCGCAAGTATCGGTGCAGGCTCATGCCGCGATAGCGGCGGACGACGTCGTGCATGGTGCGAACGGACAGGCCGAGCTTGCGCGCGATCTCGTCGCTGTAGATGGGCTGCGAGAGGTCGTCGGAAAGGAGCGCGCGGATGTCCTGAAAGACCTTGAAGCTCCGCTCGTCATGAGGGCGCACGGCCCATCGCGCGGGACCCATATTTTGGAAAATTGCGTCCACAGCGCCGAGCAGGGTCTCCTTCATGGCGGCCGCCTTCAGCGGTACCTCGGACGCGTCGACCGGCTCCGACGCGGCTGCCAACACTTCCCGAACCACACCGCGGAGCCGGTCCAAGCCCGCGGCGGTCGTTTCGAAGATCTTGAAGCAGAGGGCTGCTTGTGGCCAGCCGCGATCCGTCACCTCCGGCCTGAACACCACCGAGGCGATTTCCCGCTGCACCTCCTCGATGGTGGTGTAAGCCGCGCCGCCGCTGCCGATGACGATGACGGGTCGTGTGCGCCGCGTGCCGTTGAATCGAACCGGCACGTCCAAATCGTCCATCGTGAATCCGATCGCGGTGCAATTCTCGACGAGCTGTGCGTCGACGACCCGCGGAAATGCCCGCGTCAAATTCACGTCGCAGCCGGGCAGCGACAGAATAATCTGCTCGGCCGAAATCCTCCGTACGAAAGGCGTGAACTCGAAGTTCAGGCCCCGTATGGCATTTCGAAATTCATCGACGTCAAAGAAACGAAATACCTTTGGCGCCAGCGTCGGCGCATCATCAACTCTGTTCATGGCAATGTGAAACTTCGCGTCGCAACAAACGCGCGTCCGGCGACGATGCCGGCCAACTTCCCCGTTCCGGTGTCCCCTCAGTCTGAAAGAATCACTTCGAACTATGCCGACCAGTTGGCGAGCGTCGAAGTCCAAGTACAACCCGGCGCATCAAATCTCGCCAATTTTCGATAGCGTTTCCTGCCCCACCAGCGGTGCACCAATACCCAAACGATCGAAAGCAACATTTCAAATTAACGTCTGTCGGGCGGAATAAGCCCTGTTCGATATTCAAAATCAATTTTGAGTCAGGCCCCTGCCATGATGGCAAATTCGCCTGCTGATATTCTCGCTGAATTGGAAGAGACGGTCGCAACGTGCCCGGCGGAACGTTGCGCACGCATTCTCTCCGGCATGGTGCAGTTGCTCATTGGCAGCCGCGACCAGTGCCGGGAATTGCTCAGCAACGTGGTCGACGGTGTTCTGCTGCGATTGACGGAACGGGTCGAGGCCAGCGCGCTGGTTCAGCTCAGCACGGCGCTCGCCGAGCTTGACGTGGCGCCACCAGAAACATTGTGGCGTCTCGCCTCACACGACGATCCCGACGTGGCGTGTCCGGTGTTGCTCAAATCGCGGGCACTCTCCGCGGCAGACCTCGAGGCTGTCATTGACTCCCGTGGCGAGCGGCATCGACGCGCGATCGCCGCCCGCAGCGAGATCGCGCCGGCCGTCACCGAGGCGTTGATCAAGCACGGCGGCCCGATCTGCCTTGCCCTGATCAAGAACCCGGGAACGAAATTCTCCGACGCAGCCTATGCAGCGCTGATTGCCAAGGCCGACCAGGACGGCGAGATCGCGAAGGCGCTGGTGCTCCGGCCCGGCACACCCGACCTGGTCGTGCGCAAGCTGCTCTCCGCCCCACCCATACGGAAGGCACCGGCGACGCCCAACCCATCCGCCGCGGCGCCGGTGCCGGAAGCGGAGCCCGCTCCGCCAAAGCGGCCTTGCCGGGCCGACTACGCAAACGCGAGGCCGGAGATCGTCGTCCTCAACCGCATCGGCAAGCTCAACGATTCCACGGTGAACCGTTTTGCGATCCGCGGCGAGACGGCCAACCTGTTCACGGCGCTATCGGTGCTTTCAGGGGCGCCGCTCGAAATCATCGAGCATGTCGTGAGTGACGACGATTGCGAGGGGCTGGTCATGGCGTGCCGGGCTTCGCGGCTGAACTGGCAGACCACCCTTACCATCCTGAGCAACCGCGGCGGGAAACGGCTCTCTTATGCCGAGCGCGAACGCGCGCAACGGATCTTCGAGACGCTGCTTCTGTCCACCAGCCAATGGACAGTGCGATGGGGGGAAATAGCGGCAAGCGCCAACACGCGCGATCCGGCAAATCGCGGCGCGAAAATGGGGGTTAGCCGATGAAGTTCGACGGTCGCAAAGCGCAGCGCGTGAAAATGGATCACAAGCAGCCCGTCAATCTGATGGGCTCGGACGGCACGTGGCGGCGCAGTTGCGTTCTGCTCGACATATCGCAAAGCGGTGCGAAGATCGAAGTCGAGGGCACGCTCGACGTGCTGCAGGCCAAGGAATTCTTCCTGCTGCTGTCGTCGACGGGGCTCGCCTACCGGCGCTGCGAATTGGTCTGGATCGACGGCACCACGGCGGGCGTGCACTTCGTCACCGCAGACGGCAAGAGGAAACCGGCAGCCACCGCGCAGACTGCCGCTCAAAGCAAATAGGCCCAACGATTCATCAGCCCCAATTAACTCCAGCGTGATTCAGGTCAACCGTGCAGAACGCGCGAATAATATCCCGCCCCGTCAAAGGCGACGGCGGCATCCGAGAGAAGGAAGCGGCACGCCCGTTCGTGCATGTGCTGGCTGATTCCTCAGACAAATTGTCGAGCGTCTGTTCGATTCTCGAGCAGCAGTTTGCCGTCGCAGGCGAACGGCTCGACGCGGAAGCCAAGCTGTCCCAGGTGCCGTTCGCGATCGTCATCCGTGCGGAATTGCGTGACGTCCACGCCATTGCGGCCATCAAGAAACGAGCCGCAAAGCTCGCGAAGGCAACGAAACGCATCTTCCTGGTCGAGCACTCCTCTCACATGAGCATCTCGCAGGCCTACGCGCTCGGGGCCACGCTCGTCCTTCCCGGCACGATCGACAAGATCAAGCTGCTGGCGGCGCTGGCTTATCCCGCCGAAGAGGCGTCTGCTTCCTCAGGTCACGCGCCGCAGCCGGACAACGCCGTCGAGACCGCGGCGATCGCCATCGCGTCGATGTTCACCTCGGTGACGTCAGGTCAGCCGATCGACATCAACGGCGCCAGGGAAGCCGGCCGCCAGATCGCAGATCGCATCACCCAGCATGGCCTGTCGGAATGGCTCACGACGGTGCGGCGCCATCACGAGGGGACCTATCAGCATTGCCTCCTGGTCACCGGCGTCGCCATCGACTTCGGCCTGAGCCTCGGCGTCGGCAGGCCCGATCTGGAGCGGCTGTACACGGCGGCCATGTTCCACGACATCGGCAAGGCCCGGATCCCGCTTGCCATCCTCGACAAGCCCGGCCGTCTCGATCCGGACGAACGTGCCATCATCGAGACCCACCCGGTAGCCGGCTACGATTTTCTGAAAGACCACGACAATATCTCGCCGGAGATCCTCGATGCCGTGCGGCATCACCACGAATTTCTCGACGGCAGCGGCTACCCGGATGCGCTTTGCGGCGGGAACATCGGCGATATCGTGCGCATCCTGACGATCTCGGACATCTTCGCTGCCCTGATCGAGCACCGGCACTACAAGCCGACGATGCCGCGGGCAGACGCCTACAACATTCTCTGCGGAATGAGTGGAAAGCTGGAGAAAGCTCTGGTCACCTCGTTCAAACAGGTCGCGCTCACGCGGTAAGCGCGTAAGACCTGTTCCGAACGCGGACCCTAGTGCGCGGCGCGATGTCTGGCGCGGCGCTGAACGGACCGGCAGGCGAGCCCTTCGGCCAACAGCTTCATGTCCTCGTGCCGGCCGCTGCGGATCATCCGGCCGAACTCTTCAGGTGTGAAAGGAAGACTTGGATCATCATCGATCGGACGCCGCACTCGCGGGCCGAAGAACCGTCGAACCAGGCTAGCCAGCCGCCGCATGTCAATTCCCTCGCGCCAGCATCAAACCTTTCAGTCCGTACATTGTTCCTCCTGCACGATCGAGATTGCAAGAGGCCACGAAGCCGTCCGCACCAAAAAAAACGGCGAGAGAATAATCTCCCCTGCCTGCACTACTCGGCGAATCCGACGTAGCGCACGAAATCGTCGTTGCCCTCGCGATCGGAACGCACGGCGTTCGCGGCAAAGTTGTCGTCGGGATAGCCCATCGCGACGCAGGTCATGATCACCTCGTCCTCCGGAATGTTTGCGACCTCGCGCACGATGTCGGAGCGCATGATGCCCTGCCCGTTGATCACCGAACCGAGACCGCGGTCCCAGGCCGCGAGCACGATGCCGTAGCAAAGCGCGCCCAGATCGAAATGGCAGACCGCGCCGGGATCGAGCACGCGGTCATAGGTCAAAACCAGCGAGACCGGCGCATCGAACTGGCGGAAGCCGCGCAGCACCCAGTCCTGGCGCATCGGCTTGTCGTCGCGCGCGATCCCCATCGCGCCGAACAGTTTCTTGGCGACGTCGACTTGTCGGGTCCGGTGCACGCCCTGGTACTCGCCGTGGCTGACGATGTCGCGCTTGACCTTGGCGCCGGCAACCATTTCCTCCATGTTGCGTCGGCGCAGCTGTTCCAGTGGACCGCCTGTGAGCACGTGGACATGCCAGGGCTGGGTGTTCATCGACGACGGCGCACGCTTGGCGCTGTCGATGATCGCCTCGATCACCGCGCGCGGCACCGGCTCGTTCCTGAAGCCGCGCACGCTGCGGCGCGACTGGACCAGCGTTTCGAATTCCACCTCAAGACCTCCCTGCCCGTTCATCCCATGTTATTGCGAACCCTGGCATTGCAACATGCGAGCGGTTGCCGATGGGCCGCGCAAAATCTATGCTACCCCGCAACCAAGACCAAGAACCCTGTGAGGATCCCATGAAAGCCAACATGGCCGCACCGCTCGATCCCGTCATCGCCCAGATCATTCCACTGCTGCCGATGCGCGATGCCACGACGATGACGCCACAAAGCGCCCGCGATTCCTTGCGTGCACTGGCTGCCTCGCGTGCGGCCATACCGCCGCCGCCGGTCGACATCGTCGCCGATATCAAGGTGAAAGGCGGCGCCGGCCCGCTCGATGCACGGGTCTACCGGGTCGGCACCACGCCGGCGCCGACCGTGGTGTTCTTCCATGGCGGCGGCTGGGTCGCGGGCGACCTCGAGACCCACGACCGGCAGGCACGCAACCTTGCGATCGAGACCGGCGCGGTCGTCATTTCCGTCGACTACCGGCGCCCGCCCGAAACCCGCTTTCCCGGCGCGTTCGAGGACGCCTTTGCCGCGGTCAGCGACGTGTTTGGCCGCGTCGCGGAATTTGGCGGCGATGCAAAACGCCTTGGCGTTGCCGGCGACAGCGCCGGCGGCAATCTCGCCGCCACCACCGCGATCGCCTGCCGCGACGCCGGCATCAAGCTCGCCGCGCAACTCCTGGTCTATCCCGTGACCGACGTCCTCGGGAGTTATGCGGACGCGCGCGAGAACGCTCGTTTTCCCTCGCGCGCCGAGAATGCCGAAGGCTACTTCCTCTCCCGCGCGGTGATGGAGTGGTTTTGCGGCCATTATCTCGCCGATCCCTCGCACGCGACCGACTGGCGCGTTTCGCCGCTGCGCGCGGCTTCGCTTGCCGGCGTCGCGCCCGCGATCGTCACCACCGCCTGGTTCGATCCCCTGCGCGACGAAGGTGCCGCCTATGCGCACGCGCTGGAAGCCGCCGGCGTGCGGGTGAAGCATCATGAGGGCGCCGGCCTGATCCACGGCTATTTCGGCCTCGGCGACGCCTCCGAGGTGGCGCGGGCCGAAGCGCGGCGCGCACGGGCGGACTTCAAGGCCCTTCTCGCGCGGGGCGCCTAACGGCGCAGGCGAACAAAAATCGCGATGGCGGCCGCGGTCCATGTTTATCCAGCTTGATTGCGCCACGATTCCCGGCTCCAATCCGCGTGCCATTTCTGGTTTAGGGAGACAATCATGATGAAGCGGATTTTCCTGGCTGCGATTGTTGCCACGTTTGCAGCGGGGTCGGCCTTCGCGGAGGACACTTGCGAAAGCAAGGCCGTCGGCAAGGACGGCAAGGCCCTGGCTGGCGCCGCCAAGACCTCGTTCATGAAGAAGTGCAAGGCCGACGCCTGCGCGCCCAAGGCTGTCAGCGCCGAGGGCAAGCCGCTCGCCGGCGCCGCCAAGAACAGCTTCATGAAGAAGTGCGAAGTCGGCGCGTAATCGCGCTGCGAATTCGCTGCTTCTTTAGCGGGCAATCGCCAAACGAACTGCGTCATGGCCGGGCTTGTCCCGGCCATTCGCGTGTGTATTCCCGTGTGCCAGCGTCCAAACCAAAATCATTCGAAAGCAGCGCAACCCTAGACAGGAGGCTCAGGCTGACCGATCATGCAGTGCTGAGCGAACCGGGGCGCGTCGACAGGCTTTCTAGGAAAGGAACGTCAAGATGTGGCAACCCCGAATGCGTCATCAGATCATCGCGGCAATGAGCTTGCTCGTCGCGCTGCTCATCAGCCCTGACGTCGCAAACGCGAGGGGCCCCGGTCTGCCCAATGTCATGGTTCTGGCGACCGGCGGCACGATCGCCGGCAGCGGAGCGAGCAGCACCACCGTAGTCGGTTACACCGCAGCCACGGTGGGCATCGAGACCCTCCTGAACGCCGTCCCCGAACTGAAAATGGTGGCCAACGTCAAGGGCGAGCAGGTTTTCCAGATCGCCAGCGAGAACATGAACAATGACTACTGGCTCAAGCTCGCAAAGCGCGTCAACACGCTGCTCGCGCAGGACGACGTCGATGGCATCGTGATCACGCACGGGACCGACACGATCGAGGAAACCAGCTATTTCCTGGACCTCGTCGTCAAGAGCAAGAAACCCGTCGTGGTCGTCGGCGCGATGCGGCCGTCGACCGCGATCAGCGCGGATGGGCCGATCAACCTCTTCAATGCGGTGATCCTCGCGGGCAGTGACGAGGCCGTCGGCAAGGGCGTGCTCGTCGCTCTCAACGATCAGATCAACGCGGCACGCGACGTCACCAAGAACAACACCTCGACGGCGGACACCTTCCGCACGCCTGAACTCGGCTTTCTCGGCTACATGCAGGGCAACAAGCCGTACTTCTATCGTCAATCGACGCGCCGGCACACGGCGGACTCCGAATTTGACGTCTCCAGCCTCGATGTCCTGCCGCAAGTCGACATCGTCTACGGCTACGCCAACATGAACCGGGTCGCGATCGACGCTTTTGTCGCCGCCGGAGCCAAGGGGATCGTGCATGCCGGCGTCGGGGACGGCAGCCTGGCTCGGCCCGCGGTCGAGCCGGCGCTCGACGAAGCCCGCAAGAAGGGGGTCGTGATCGTGCGCAGCAGCCGTGTCGGAAACGGCATCGTCGCACGCAATGGCGAGGCCAAGGACGACGAACACGACTTCGTCGTCTCGGATACGCTCAATCCTCAAAAGGCGCGCATTCTGCTGATGCTCGCACTGACCAAGACGACTGACACGAAAGAAATCCAGCGGATGTTCTTCACTTACTAGAGGGTCCGACCCGCGGTCGCCCTACTCCCGCTTGAACCGGTAGTCAAAGGCGGCGCCGAACGGCTTGATCAGCCCGACTGTCGGCGCCGGAAAATGAATCGGCAGGATCAGCGTGTCGGTGTCCGCGACTGAGGCGAAGAACTTTCGCCGCGACACCGCCGACTGCTTCGCATCCCAATCCGGCCTGGCCGACCAGTCCGGCTCGCGGCATTGGATCTGATGATGCATGAGGTCGCCGGCGACCACCGCGCGGCGCCCCTTCGAGAAGATGTTCACGCAGCAATGACAGGGCGAATGCCCCGGCGTCGGCGTCAGCGTGACGGTGTCATCGAGCGCGTAGTCATCATCGACCAACAGCGCTTGGCCTGCCTCGACGATCGGCAGGCAATTGTCGCGAAACACGGTGCCGGGCGGGTTGCTGCCCTTGGCATGCTCGGCCTCCCAGGCCGCATATTCGCCCTTGTGAAAGACATATTTCGCATTCGGAAACGTCGGCACCCAGCGGCCGTCGCGCAAGGTCGTATTCCAGCCGGTGTGGTCGATATGAAGATGCGTGCAGAAGACGTAGTCGATCTGCTCGAAAGCGATGCCGAGCGCGAACAGCTCGTTGCGCCAGCGTTCCTTGCCCGGAAAATCGAACGGCGGCGGATGGCCCTTGTCCTCGCCGGTGCAGGTGTCGACCAGGATGGTATAGCGCGGCGTGCGTACCACGAAGGTCTGATAGGTGATCACCATCATGCCGCGCGCGGCATCGAACACCTCCGGCTCCATCGTCGGCAGGTGGCGCTTGAACACGCCCTCGTCATAGGCCGGGAAAAAATCCTGCGGCCGCCGCCACGGCCCTTCCCGCTCGATCACCGCATCGATGGTGATGTCACCGATCCTGAGCTCCTTCATGCGCGTTCCACTCCCAGTTTTGAAGCAGCGTAGCGGGCGCCATCGGACGGTTCAAGCCGAACGGCGCGTGCCGTCTCATTGCGTGGCGATTGCCGCAAATCAACTCCAAACGCCGCCGACGGTGACCACGGAATGGGGAGGAATCGGTGGGCACGAAACTGAGAGTCGCGACGGCAGCCATCATCGCCGTCGCTTTGGGCGTCTACGTCAACAACACGAGTCTGCTGGCGCCTCATCGTGACGGCAAGCCGGTGCTGCTTGCCCATCGCGGCATGGCGCAGCGCTTCGATGAGCGCGATGTGAAGAACGACACCTGCACCGCCGCACGCATGTTGCCGCCGACGCACGACTATCTCGAGAACACCATACGTTCGATGCGAGCAAGCTTCGACGCCGGCGCAGATGTGGTCGAGCTCGACGTGCACCCGACCACCGACGGCGGATTCGCCGTATTCCACGACTGGACGCTCGATTGCCGCACCGACGGCCACGGCGTGACCCGCGAGCAGAGCATGGCGAAGCTGAAACTGCTCGACCTCGGCTATGGCTACACCGCCGACGGCGGCAAGTCATTTCCGTTTCGCGGCAAAGGCATCGGGATGATGCCGACATTGTCGGAGGTGTTCGCCGCCTTCCCTGACAAGAAGCTCCTCATCAACGTGAAGAGCCGGGACGCTGGCGAAGGCGAGAAACTTGCCACTGTGTTGAACGCGCTGCCGGCCGAGCGCCGCCGGACGATCATGGTCTATGGCGGTGACGAGCCCATCGACGTGATCCGTCGCCTCACCCCTGATGTCCGCACGATTTCGCGTGCGGCGATCCGAAGCTGCCTGATCGGCTATACCGGCTATGGCTGGACCGGTCTGGTGCCGTCCGCCTGCCGCAACGCGATGGTGCTGGTGCCGGTCAACGCCGCATCCTGGCTATGGGGCTGGCCCGACCGCTTCCTCGATCGGATGACCGGCGCCAACAGCGCGGTGTTCGTGCTCGGCCCCTACAGCGGCGGCGAATTCTCCACCGGCATCGATACGCCGGAATTGTTCGCCCGGCTCCCGCAAGGCTATTCCGGCGGGATCTGGACCAACGAGATCGAGGCCATCGCCACGATTGCGGGAAAGCGCAAGAACTAGCTCCGCAACCCCGGCGCTTCCTGCCCCGTGCGCGCAACGTATTCCGTGTAGCCACCGCCGAACTGGTGGATGCCCTCCGGCGTCAGCTCCAGCACGCGGTTCGACAGGACGCTGAGAAAATGCCGGTCATGCGAGACGAACAGCATGGTGCCCTCGAAATCCGACAGCGCCGTGATCAGCATCTCCTTGGTGGCGAGGTCGAGATGGTTGGTCGGCTCGTCCAGCACCAGGAAGTTCGGCGGATCGAACAGCATCTTCGCCATCACCAGGCGCGCCTTCTCGCCACCCGAGAGCACGCGGCAGCGCTTCTCGACGTCGTCGCCGGAGAAACCGAAGCAGCCGGCGAGCGCGCGCAAGGATCCCTGCCCCGCGGTCGGAAACGCGTATTCGAGTGACTCGAACACCGTCTGCTCGCCGTCGAGCAGGTCCATCGCATGCTGGGCGAAATAGCCCATCTTGACGCTACCGCCGACCGCGACCGTGCCCTCGTCCGGCTCGCTCGCACCCGCGACGAGCTTGAGCAGCGTCGATTTGCCGGCGCCGTTGACGCCCATCACGCACCAGCGCTCCCTGCGGCGGATCATGAAATCGAGCCCGTCATAGATGCGCTTGTTGCCGTAGCCCTTGAACACCTGCTTGAGCGCAACGACGTCCTCGCCCGAGCGCGGCGCGGGCGGAAAGTCGAACGCCACCGTCTGGCGGCGGCGCGGCGGCTCGACCCGCTCGATCTTGTCGAGCTTCTTCACCCGGCTCTGAACCTGAGCGGCATGAGAGGCGCGCGCCTTGAACCGCTCGATGAACTTGATCTCCTTGGCGAGCATCGCTTGCTGGCGCTCGAACTGGGCCTGCTGCTGCTTCTCGTTCAGCGCACGCTGCTGCTCGTAGAACTCGTAATTGCCGGAATAGGTGGTGAGCGAGCCGGAATCGATCTCGACCACTTTCGAAATCACGCGGTTGATGAACTCGCGGTCGTGCGAGGTCATCAGCAGCGTGCCTTCGTAGTCGTGCAGGAACTTCTCAAGCCAGATCAGGCTTTCGAGATCGAGATGGTTGCTCGGCTCGTCGAGCAGCATGACGTCGGGACGCATCAGCAGGATGCGGGCGAGCGCCACGCGCATCTTCCAGCCGCCGGAGAGCTTGCCGACGTCGCCGTCCATCATCTCCTGGCTGAAGCCGAGGCCGGACAGGGCCTCGCGCGCGCGACCATCGAGCGCGTAGCCGTCGAGCTCCTCGAACGCGTGCTGCACCTCGCCGTAGCGCGCGATGATTTCGTCCATCTGATCGGCCTTGTCGGGATCGGCCATGGCGGTCTCAAGCTCGCGTAGCTCGGCCGCGACCGCACTCACCGGTCCCGCCCCGTCCATGACCTCGGCCACGGCACTGCGGCCGGCCATCTCGCCGACGTCCTGGTTGAAATAGCCGATGGTGATGCCGCGATCGGTCGAGACCTGCCCCTCGTCGGGCAGCTCCTCGCCGGCGATCATCCGGAACAGCGTGGTCTTGCCCGCGCCGTTCGGGCCGACGAGCCCGATCTTCTCGCCCTTGTTGAGGGCGGCGGAGGCTTCGATGAACAGGATCTGGTGGCCGGCTTGCTTGCTGACGTTGTCGAGGCGGATCATGAGGTCTTTTTGGGGGATTGTTGCGTTGCAGCGTCATAGGCCATGCCGGCCGCCAGGGGAAGCCCGGCCGAGCCCGGATCAGCCCTGCGCGCAACCAAAATCGCGCAATTCCACCCACAGCTTACGCCTTGTAGACCTCGACGGTCTGCATCATGCCCATCTCCTCATGGTTCATCATGTGGCAGTGGAGCATGTAGACACCGGTGAAATCGATGAAGCGCGAGCGGAACACGACCTGGCCGCCCTTGCGCTCCACGATCACGGAATCCCGCCATTCCGGCACCGCCAGCGCCTTGCCATTGGCCGAGATCACCTGGAACGGGTTGGTATGGATGTGGAACACGTGGTCGTCATGCTCATGCGTGTTGACGATTGTCCACTCCTCGACCGCGCCGAGCTTGACCCGCTGATCGATCCGGCCGGGGTCGAACTTCTTGCCGTCGACGAAGAACTCGAATTCCTGCCAATGGCCGGCGGCATCGGCCTCCGGCGCGGTCGCCGACAGCACCACCTTGCGGCGGTTGGTGATCTCGGAGTCCTTGATGGTCGCGAGCGGCGCCGGCGGCAGAGAGCGCGGCAGCTTCATGTCCATCGGCGCGCCCGAGACCACAACCCGCGCCAGCGGTCCCACTGGCGAAGGGTGGCCCTGGTCGTAGGGCGCCGCATTGAAGGCGTAGGTGCCGGGGCCGCCCGCCTTCACCAGAATGTCTGCGCGCTGACCGGGCGCGATCAGGAGCTGCTTGAGCGGCTGCATGGCGCCGAGCTGGATGCCGTCATAGGCGATCGCTTGCAGATCGTGCTTCTCCAGGTCGAGCAGCATGTCGTCTTGATAGGCGGCATTGAGGATGCGCCAGCGCTGCACCTCGCCGGGCCGCATCTCGATCATTGGCCGACGCTGGCCGTTGATGGCGAGAAAGCGCGTCGCGGTCTCGGGAAATAGCGTCTCGAAATTCTCGACCATGCCGTTGGCATCGTAGACCACCTGGGTCAGCACCATGAGGCGTTCGCGGGCTGTCGCGATCTCGGGAACGTCCGCGAAATCACCCTCGATGACGACGGCGCCGACCATGCCGGAAGACATCTGGATGTCGGCGCTGCCGTGGTGATGCGGGTGATACCAGTAGGTGCCCCTGGTGTGATCGGCCGGCAGGGTGATTTCGATGTTGTAGCTGCGGCCCGGAGCCATCGAGCGCATGACGTTGTCCGAAATCCCGCTTGGGCTGGTATGCGCGCCGTGGAAATGGAAATTGGTGTTGTTGAACTGATGCGGATGGCTGATGTCGGCCGGCAAGCCATCGCGGTTCGGCGGCAAATCGTTGATCATCTTGATGCGCAGCGTCTCGCCGGGCTTCATGCGCAGGGTCGGCCCGGGGCTGCCGCCCTCATAGGATCTGACATAGAGCCTGACGCCGCCGATCTGGCGATAGGCATAGCCGACGCGCAACGTCGTGCTCAGCACGCCATTGACGGACCGCCGCACCTCGGGCTCGATCAGCGGCTGGTCCATGGCGGGAACGGGCGTTTCAGCGACCATCCCCATGGTCGGCGACATGTCCACGGTGTGGGACGTGCCCGCATGGCCGTGCACGGCGTGCTGGGCATTCGCCGCACCTGCGAACAGAGTCAACGCGCCTGCCTTGAGACCGTAATCGAACAATTGGCGCCGCGAGAACGTTGTCGTTTCCGCCGTGACGCGCGAGACGTCGTTCGGATCGTGCTGCATTTGCGTTTCGCCCCCGTTGCCAATCCGTCTTCAGTTCGATTCGATTCTAAAGCAATAGCGAAACGACAATTCCATCCGGCAAGCGTACCACATTCACCGGTTGTAAACGCCCAGATCCTTTCTATCGTCGTATGACGAATCATGACGGATTCGAGCTAGCATCGGCGCGAACTCTCCGGGCATCGATGCCGCAAGCATCATGATGTTCTCGAAACCTTGTACAAGGATCTGATCATGGGGCCTTCGCGACGCGAGTTCGTGAAGTGGTTGTCGGCGGGAGGCATCTCGGTCAGCCTGTCACATCTGGCGTCCGCGGCGGGCGTGCCCTTCGCAGCGCACGAGACGCTGCCCGGACGCGGCAAGTTCAACCCCGCGGCAAAGGGCGCCGGCCGTGTCGACGGCGTCGCCAAGGTCACCGGCGCAAAGCTTTACGCCTCCGACTTCCGCGCCAACGATCTGCCGGGCTGGCCGCAGGCCACCTCGCACGCCATCCTGGTCCGCGCCAACGACGCCACGCATGTCTATACCGGGCTGGACCTCGCCCGCCTCGGCGGCGCGCTCAAGCCGTCGGTGGTGGTAACGGCCGCTGATCTCGACCGGATCGGGACGCAGGTGCCGGACTTCTATGCGGGCGACCTGTTCTGTCCGATCGGCACGACGCCACTCTATCTCGGCCAGCCGATCGCGCTTTTGATCTTCGAAAAATTCGACGCCTTCGACCAGGCGCGTCTCGCGCTGCGCGACGGCACGTTCATCCAATTCGGCGAGGAGACCGGGCCTGTCGTCGTCCCGGATTACGGAGCCTTCCGCTTCACCCGCGTGGCAGGTCCCTCGCCTGACAAGCCGGATGTCTATTCGCCGCTCCAGGCCGGCTGGGTCTCGCCCAAGAAGGTCCAGAGCGCGGCGCTGCCGGTGTGGTCGCCGCTCGCGAAGGACATGCCGGCGGATTACGCCAAGGCGGCGAAATATGGCGAGCAGATCCGCGCCGAGCTTGCGGCGGATGATGCCTCCATGCTGGTGCTCGACCGCGAGTTCGAGACGCAATCGGTCGACCCGATGTTCCTGGAACCGGAATGCGGGCTCGCCTGGTACGACGGCAAGGGCGGCAATCTCGAACTGCTGCTTGGCGTCCAGTCGCCCTACGAGGCGGCGGAGTCGATCGCGCATCTCTTGGGCAAGGCCCGCGCGCCTTACAAGCCGGCGCACATCAACGCGCAGTTCGCCCATGTCGGCGGCGGCTTTGGTGGCCGCGATCACACACCTTTCATTCTCTACGTTGCGCTCGCGGCGGTCTGCTTTCCCGGCAAGCCGGTGCGGCTGGCGCATGACCGCTACCAGCAGTTTCAGGCCGGCATCAAGCGCCACGCGATCAAGATGCGCTCGCGCATCGGCATCGATCGCGCGACCGGAAAGATCAAGGCGTTCGCCGCCGATCACGTGCTCGACGGCGGCGGGCTCGCCCATTTCTCGGCCAGCGTCGCTGTCGTCGCGGCCACCGGCGCGATCGGCATCTACGACATTCCGAAGGTCGACGTCAGGACTGTCGCGGTGCACTCGCGCGGCGTGAGCGCGGGCTCGATGCGCGGCTACGGCATCCTGCAAGCCATGACGGCGCTGGAGGTTTTGATCGACGAAGCCGCGACCGAGCTCAAGCACGATCCAATCGATTTCCGGCGGCGTAACGCGCTGCCCCAGAACGGTCGGACCATGACGGGCAATCCCTACATCGTCTCGGTGCGCACGCCCGAAATCCTCGACAAGCTCGAGAAGCACCCGATCTGGCAGCAGCGGGCACAATTCAAGCAGGCCTCGTCGGATCGGCTGGTCGGCACCGGCGTCGCCTGCGTCACGAAAGACTATGGCTCCGGCGCGGACGGCTCGCTCGGACGCGTGGAGCTTGGCCCCGACGGAAAGATCGTCATCTATTGCGATCATGTCGAGATGGGCAACGGCATCGGGACGGCGCTGGCCAACCGGGTCGCCGGCCATCTCGGCGCCATCGCCGACGAGGTCTCGGTCGCCCGCGTCGACAGCTATGACGTGCTAGGCCTGGTCACGTCGGGCGATTCCTCCACCATCGACCAGAAGACCCAGGATGCCGCGGAGAAAAATCCGCGCTGGGTGCCGGCGATCAGCTCGCCGACAAGCTCCTCGATCGGCGCGCATGTCGGCACGCATTCCGCCGCGGAAGCCGCCCGCGTCATTTTCCGCTTCGGCCTGTGGCCCGCGGCGCTCGAGCTGTGGCGCATCGCAAAGACCGATCCGCGCGCGGGGCAATGGGCCAGCGCTAGCTGGCAGGACGGCCAGCTCACCATGCCCGGCCTCGAACCGCTCGCCCTCTCCGTGCTCGCGGCAACAGCTCACGCGCGCGGCTTCGTCACCGGTGCGGTCGCGCACAGCTTCTCGCGCTGGGCGTGGTCGCGGGCACGCTTTCCGCTGTCCGGCGAGCAATACCGCGCCGAGATCGACGCGCTGGCGATCCGCAAAGGCAGCGGCAAGTTCGAACGGATCAACCGCACCAGCGTCAAGTTTCCGCCGACCGACAACAACCGGATCGGCACCGCCTATACCTCGATGTGCGGCACGGTCGTTCGCGTCGAGATCGAGCGCGCAACCGGCGCGCTTCGCATCGCCAAGGCCTATAGCGTGTTCGAATGCGGCACCGCGCTGGTGCCCGAGGTGGTGATGGGCCAGGCCCAGGGTGGCTTCGCCATGGGCGTCGGCTACGCGCTGCTCGAAACCCTGCCCCCGTTCGAGGGCGGGCCGGGCAACGGCGAATGGAATCTCGGGCGCTATCTGGTCGCACGCGGCTCCGACCTGCCGCTCCGCGATCTCGAGATCGAGATGCTGAAGCCGCTAGTACCAGACGAAGCACCGAAGGGCATGGCGGAGGTCGTGATGATCCCGATCGTGCCGGCGCTGATCAACGCCATCCACGACGCCACCGGCCATCGCTTCCGCGCGCTGCCGGTCACCGCAAGCCTATTGAAGGGAGTGCTCGCGTGACCACCCTCAGCCTCACCATCAACGGCCAGAAGCACGGCCCGGTGGACGTCCGCGACGATCTCTCGATGAACGATTTTCTGCGCGAGATGCTGGGCATGACCGGCACCAAGTTCGGCTGCGGCGCCGCGCAATGCCTGAGCTGCGCCATCATCGTCGACGCGCCCGACGGCACCAGCACCACCAGCCCGACCTGCGTCGCGCCCGCCGTGAATTTCAACGGAAAGTCGATCCGCACCGTCGAGGGGCACGCCAGGGACGGCGAGCTCTCGACCCTGCAAAAGGCCTTCATCGCGCATTTCGCCTTTCAGTGCGGCTATTGCACCGCCGGCTTCCTTAATGAGGGCCAGGTCCTGCTGGAGCGCCTGTCGCGGACACCGGTCGCGCGCGAGGCACTGGAGCAGACCATCACGGATGCGCTCGACGGTCATCTCTGTCGCTGCACCGGCTACATCAAATATCACGAGGCGGTGCGCGACGTGATCCTGGCCGATTCAAGTCGCTACCTCATGGCCACCAAGTGACACGCATCATGATCTCCGACGTGCGGTTCAAGATGATTGCCGTGGTCGCCGCCCTCGCCGTCAGTCTCAGTGCGGGCTACGCGGCGTCGGAGACGGCAAGCCACGCCCTCGCCTCGCCCGAGAGCTTTGCCGCGATCGGCGACACAGAGAAGCGTTCGGCCGCAATCTTCACCGAGCTCGGCAAGGTGCTGACGAATCCGCGCTGCACCAATTGTCATCCGGCCGGCGACAGGCCGCGCCAGGGCGACAATGCCCGTCTGCATCAGCCGCCGGTCACGCGCGGCGCTGACGGCCATGGGCTCGAGGCAATGCGCTGCAACACCTGTCACCAGAAGGCCAATTTCGAGCCCGGCCGCATGCCCGGCCATCCCGACTGGCATCTGGCCCCGCGCGAGATGGCCTGGGAGGGCAAGACCGTCGGCGAGATATGCGAGCAGATCAGGGATCCCGCGCGCAATGGCGGGCGCAAGGTGGAAGACCTGATAGACCATATCGGCAAGGACACCCTCGTCGGCTGGGCCTGGAAGCCCGGCTTCGGCCGCTCAGCCGTGCCGGGTACGCAAGAGCAGGCCGGCGCGCTGGTCGAGGCCTGGGTGAAGACCGGAGCGGCCTGCCCGGCGCCGTGACGACGTCGAAGCGGTCCGTTCCGCGAACGGAGTTCAATCGAACTTGTCATTCACGCCGAGCGTCATCATGTCATGGCGCTGCTTGATCGTTTCCGACGGCACCGCTTCCACCCGAGGAGTTCACCACGCATATCGCACCACACCTTTGCCGGCGTAGCTGCGGGTCACGTCGGAGAACTCGCCTTCGAACGTCGCGGCGGTCGATCAGCCGCCGCGCCGCGATTGTCTTGGTCGCGTTCTGAACATAAAGCCAGCGCACATTGATCTCATCACCGTCCGCTATTGGCTGTTATCGGTGACAGAGAGTGCTGCATGCTCCCGCCTCATCAGGAGCATTGGCTATGTCAAGCTATAAAGCCTACCTTATCTCTCCAGACGGCCACCACATCAAAGCTGTCGATCTTGATTGCATCGACGAGGCCGCAGCCAAGAGATGCGCTGAGCAGCTGACGGATTTCAGCAAGGTCGAACTATGGGAGCACGCCCGCCAAGTCGCAACGTTCGGCAGCAAATCTGACTGAAGAGGGCTCACCCCGGCCTCTCTTTGCCCGGTCCCTTAATTGCCTCAGACTTCTCTGCGGCAACCATCTCACCGAACAATCGGACCGTTCTTCTGGAATTCGGCTTTTAGTGGCTATTTTTCGATATTGGCGATTCCAGCGATCCAACCACGCCAGATGAGAGCCGTCATGGGGTCTTCCAGAGCGACGTCTTTCCTGGATTTCCACGGCCAGCCTTCACTGGGGAGATCGAAGTCGCAAAGGATATCGGCGCACCCAGCTCTGAGAGGGCGTTCGAATTGGTGCGAGAAGTGAGATCTGTCTATCTGTTCCATTTGGTCACAATGGAGCCGCACGGGCCGCCCGCGCTGTCTCGTTTTGCTCACCTTCGAATTCAAATGAGACCTCCCGGGTGAATTCTGGAAAAGTCGGAGGCCACGCAAACGGCATTCTGACGATTGTCGGAACCGATCTGACAGCCCCCAAAATGGCTGTAGATCAGGTTAGCACCAGGACGCTTGGAGCAATCCCACGCCTTAGTTCGGAATGTGGTCAGATTTGCTCAGCCGAATGGCCATAATCCTGGCACTTAGGTCCCGTGACCGACGCGGTGGAACTGCCGAAGAACCCGGGCTTGATGACCTGCGATCGATGCGGCATGCCTATGCAGCATTTGACCGACCTTCGGAGCATTGGCTGCCGTCCGGCAGCGAGGATATTCCGCTGCATTGCCTGCAGTACGGTCGTCTCACTGCCCTGGTGAGCCTGGCAACTCCGTTCCGACTCTTCAGCCTTCCCCGCCAACGAACGATGTTGGCCGGAAGACACCTCGCGACCCAGAATTCCGAGTCTTGGTCAATATTGACCAGCCCCGTAGCCATGAGTTGAGCGAGGATGGGTCCATCGCCGCTCCGACAGGCAGTTATCGGCGACGGAGAGATCGGTCATGCTCCCGCCTAACTCAGGGGAAAGCAGATGTCATCTATCCAGCCAAACCCACTGTACTGCCGAGCCGAGCTTGGAATTCTTCCGTGTTTGAGGTGCGGCAAGCCCATGCGGCTCGTTTGCATTGAGCCTGACCAGCCCGGTCACGAAGTTCGCATCTTCGAGTGTTCGGAATGCAAAACGACCGGTAGGTTTCAAACCCTGATATAGTCTCAGGTGCGTCTTGCGGCGGTCGTGGTAACGCTCGTTTGCGGCGGGGCACTAAATGGCACACCGATGCGGGGAGTGGCGAAGCTTTCCGTCCAGCCGGTTCATTGGCGCGGCTTCAGGCGGAACCACCAAGGTGGGCGGTGATGGGGACCAAAAATCGGCATGGCAGGCAAAACCAATCCAGCGTTTGATCCGAAGGAGTTTCTCGCCCACGTCGGCGAAGGAAAGACCATCCTTGAATTCGGCAAGGGAGACGTCATCTTTGCCCAGGGAGACGAGGCGAATACGATCTTCTATATCCAAAAAGGGCGGGTGAAGGTCGTCGTCATATCCGAGCAAGGCAAGGAAGCCGTGGTCGGAATCTTGGAGCCGGGCCAATTCTTTGGCGAAGGCTGCATGAACGGCCATTTGCTGCGGATTGCGACGACGACAGCGATGGAAGCCAGCCTCGTCACGGCGATCACGAAAACGGCCATGCTCGCGGCGCTGCACGACCAGCCCAAGTTCTCCGAACTGTTCATGAGTTACTTGCTCACCCGGAACAGTCGTGTTGAAGAAGATCTGATCGACCAGCTCTTCAATTCCAGTGAAAAACGACTGGCGCGCCTGCTTCTCCTCCTTGCGAATTTCGGCAAGGAGGGGAGCCCTCAACAGATCACCCCGCACATCAGCCAGGAAACATTGGCGGAGATGATCGGAACGACCCGATCTCGCGTCAGTTTCTTCATGAACAAATTTCGCAAGCTCGGCTTAATCAACTACAACGGAAAGATCGAGGTCAACAGTTCGCTGCTGAACGCCGTTTTGTACGACAAGCCCGAGATCCAACGCGACTCGTAGGTCGATCAACATCTTGGACTTGCCGAGGACAGCCAATTCTCGATTCGATGCGCACTTTCAGTTAGTCCCGCTGCGCGGATCATGGCTTCCCGAAGAGGGCCATGGGGCAGCCTGTTTGCATCGCCCTCGAGCCGCTTAGCCTCGAGCATAAGCCTATTCTGCAATGACAATTTGGGTTGTTCGGTTTTGGTGCGCATGGTGCTCTCCGGGTAGGAGGCGGGAGCGCGATACTCTCAGTCACCGATAGATGCCGATGGCGGGGCGGTGATGGGCTTAGTCTACGCCCTATCCGTGGGTTAAGCGACTGATACCTTGGACAAGCTGGGCGATTGCGACAAAGCAAAGCAGGCCGCGGCTGAAATTAAACCGGGCCACTGAGGTGGGAAACACGCGTGCGCCCTATCAGGGCCGAAATAGGCCGCCCTGAGTTTTGAAATGCCCCCTAAACGAAAACGCCACCAAGCCCAATAATGCTCAGTGGCGCCACGCTGGAACTGGAAACTGCAATCCTCCAGTGGACGTTAGTCGGGATCGCCGGCGTTTAGGTTCAAGGCGGCCTTACTGTTGCTTGGGCTCGCAATGGATAGCGGCCTTCTTGGCAGGCGCAGCTTCTATCAATTCAGCTATGCCATCGAGCGTAATTCGGTCGTTGATACGTGATGCTAGGTACTTGTACCGCGCAATGCGCAGGTCGATCTCGTCGCATTTCTCACACATAGCTCACCGCGATTGTTAAGGGCGGGAGCGTGCAGGACTCTCTGTCACCGATAAAAGCCAGGGACCGGGCGGCGATCGCGAGACTCTAAACCAGATATTCAGTTCCAGATACGGGAACAAATTTAGGCCGCTTCTAAATCACTTGGGCCAGTAGCGCGCGAAAACAGGCTCAAGGAGGCAACCTTTAGAAGTGATCGCCAGCCCGCAATTTGCAGGTCACGGCCCGCTTTGGGTACATGCGCCAGTTCAGCGCTCGGCTGCAAACTTCCGGTCTACCCTTGTGAGCCGACATGCAGCGACACCGCGCCAACGGAAGCGATGGGCCACTTTCGGACTCATGCGCCGCAACAAAAAGCGCCTTCAATATCGCCCCTCGATCATCAATATCCGGGATATATTCGGGGGATACTGACCGTTTGTGAGAGATGATCCGATGGAGCCCATCCGTGCAGATCTTTCCACGATACTAAACCGCATCCTCGATACGGCGGCAGATAATCTCAGGATTGCAAAGATTCTCGTTCAAATGGGGCTTGATCCCAACAACATCACCTACGACGCACTGTTTGATCGGCTGCTGGAAATTGTGTTGGCCAACATCACGCTCGCCAACATGTTTGCCTTGCTCGGCGCAATCTTCTTTGTCGCTACCTTGCTGATGCAGAGAATGGTGCCGCTGCGGGTCGCGAATATGGTCGGCTGTGCATTCTTCGCAACCTCTGGCGCGCTTTCCGGAAGCGTCGCCACCTTACTGCTTTATCTGCTGCTGCTGCCGGTCAATGCCGTTCGTCTCCGTCAACTGCTCAGGCTCGTTAAGAAGGCACGTAACGCGATGCAAGGTGACATGTCGATGGAATGGCTTAAGCCGTTCATGACCGAACGCAGATATCGCCATGGCGACCGATTATTTAGGAAGGGTGATGCGGCGGCCGAAATGTTTCTCACCGTCACTGGGAAGTTTCTCGTCAAAGAGATCGGCGTCGAAATTCCGCCAGGGCGTCTCATGGGAGAACTTGGCTTCCTTGCGCCCGATAACCGACGAACCGGAACGGTCGAGTGCATAGAAGACGGACAAGTCCTGACTATAACTTATGAAAGGTTGCTTGAAATCTACTTTCAAAGTAATCAGCAATTCGGCTACTACATCCTCCTCCTCACCAGTCGGCGTCTGCTGGAAAACAACCAGCGCCTCCAGGAAAACATCTCGGGGCTGGAAGCAACTCTTGCGCAAGAGAAAGCGGCGCGACAGACCCCAGCCGCGGCTGGCTCCGCTTGAAACTTGGCTCTTGATTGCTCCACTATTAGTGACAGAACTGTCCCGACGCGGTGCAGGTCTCGCGAGGCAACGACGTCCGCTATGGGTCACAAGCGGTCCTTGACCGGCTGCGCGCGGCAGGTCAGCTACGGGCCAGATGCGGACGTGACCTCCCGCCGCCCTACGGCGACCATCTTTCGTGCTCTTCGCGGTAAGCTTGCTCGTTGAGGCGGTCGGCAATCTCCTCCGCCACAGGTTCGCTCTCTGCCTCCGCGAGCGGTTTGCCTGTGTTGGTCTTCACGGTCGTTTTTTCGACCTCGACTGGGAAGTCGTTGGCAGGTATCGCAGGCTTTGTCATAGCTCTCCCTCACCGCGCGGGTGTTCAGTGATCGCGAACGTAGGTTCAAGATCGTCCCCGGTTTGCCTCACCACGCTGGCCGCAAGTTGCGAGTCGGCTAAGCCGCTGTCTACTAGGCTCGCATGCCAGGTCTTGCCGGAGCCGACGATGTTAACCGCCGTGATCGCGATTTCCTTCACAAGTTCGCAGCCTTGATGTGATTGGACGGCCGCAAGCACCTTGGCGGCTAGCTCCTCACGAGTGATCGCGACCTTGCTCATCAGACTCTCTCGACAGCGAAGTGAATGCTGCTTCAACTGCGCGACAGTCGCGAAAGTTTCGCAAGATTGAGATTGCTTGGTGGGGCAGCCTGACGCAGATAATGGCAGTTTAACCGTGGGTCACTTTCATTCGCGCCATTTCCCGGCGACGCCCTGTTGGCTTGCGAACCTCAACGAGGTGAGCTCCGGTCCAAAGGGACAACCTCACCTCATGGTCCGATGATTTTAGTGGCCCCGACCAGCACGCCAAATACGACGCCGGTTACGCCAATGAATGCGATGAAATACCAGAAGCGATGCATGCCGGGATAACCGGCAAACTGCTGAATGGTTTCGGCAAACGGACTCCCCGCCCCGTCTGGTGGTCTAGGCCGAAGCTGAGCGGGGAGTCGCTGCGCGGTCCCCCGTCGCGTCACCATGCTACGAACGTGCCATGACGGTTGCGTGAAAACCACACTTCGCGAGTTAGTGCAATTCGATCTTATCCAAGGGAAGCTTGAGTTCCGCGGCGCGCTCCTTCCGGTCCTTCTTTCGGAACTCGCTTTCCTGCCGTTCGAACCGAGCCAACTCTTGGTTGGCCACTTCCAGCAAGCGGTTGCGCCGCTCATTCTGCATATGCACTTTTTCCGTCATGGCCCACTCCCCTACTAGCGGCATCGCATCCTAAACAATGCTGGCATCCCCGGGAAGGTTCTGTGTCTCAATATTACAGATTTAAGACGCGGATCCCGTCGAAGCTTGAGTCCGCTATGGGTCATAACCGGTCTTTCGGCATCCCGGTTGCTTACTTCCGCTTAAGCCCTGTGAGTGCACCGGCCCCGGTCGGGAGGTCCGAGAAGGGCCAGAAGCTGAAGTCCGAGACCTCCGTTGTTGCTTCGTCGGCGCGCAATAACAGTGACGAAGGCACCATCAGCCGAGCGAACTTTCATGATCGTCCTAGCGGGCCTTGGGCGGGCTGGCAGTGTTCACCCATCATGCCGATGAGATCGCGAAGGCGATCCGTGCTGTCCTTAAAAGCGAATCCATTCGCGCGGGCGCACAAAGCGTCGCGACAGAACTGGCCTCCATGCACCCGATGAACGAGGCGATCGCCGAAATGATTTCAATAGCCGGGAAGTAATCTGATCACCTCGCTTCGAAGACCGCTCCGGGTCACATGCGGCCCTGGAACAGCGGCTGGCGATAAGTCGGCTGTGGGTCAATACCAGACTTAGCTATCCACTCAATTACATCGTTGGGCTCAGATGATCGGAGAGCAAATCCCTCTCTGGCGCGTCATTTGACAATTAGCGACGAGAGGTTGCAGATTATAGCCACTCAGTTGGTTCAAAGGGCCGTCGAACGTTTCTCGACAGCCGTGCTGGAACCTGTGACAGTCGTGCCGGCAGTTGCGGCTCAGTGAGGAAGGCATGGCTATCACCGTCAACGAACAAGCACTCGACGAGCGCCTTGCGCTGCTCGAAAAGGCACGCAACTGGGGTCCGCGGCTGATCTCGAAGCTTGAGAGCCACATCCGCACAGCGGACGACAGGGCGCTTTATCGCATCAATCCCTTCACTTTCGCGAAGGAAAAAAACGTCGCTGAGACCGAAGTCATCGATCTGTTTCTGCACGCTACAGCGCTTGGCCTTTTCTCGATGGACTGGAATCTGTTTTGCCCCAAGTGTTGCTGCGTCGTGGATAGCTTCCGCAGCCTCAGGGGTGTGCACAACCATTATCACTGCGCGTTCTGCGCGACAGACTATGAGGTGGCGCTCGACGAATACATCGCGATCGCTTTCACGATTTCACCAGAGATCCGGACTATCAGCTTCCATGATCCCTTGAAGCTTTCGGCTTTCGAGTATTTCTTCCAGGTCCGCAACACGCCCGACGGCGTTCTGCCGGACGGTGTTCCGCTCATCACCGTGAAGGGGACATTGGCACGGGCGGTGAGTTGGATACCGGCGGGGCAGACAACCACGATGGAGGTGGATGCCGCCGAAGGGTCGCTGCTCGGCGCATGCCCCAACAGCAAAGCGTGCTTTCTTATCTCCATCGATGGCGCGCCCGCGTCCACGGCACAGGCCGTCAGTATTCCCTACGGCGAAGTGACGCCGACCTACGCGATGCACCAGGCCGCCCCGGGCAAGGTCGTGGTCAACATCCAAAACACGACCGCCGAATTGGGTTTGGTGTGCATCGCGCAACTGCCGCCAGGTTTCGATATCAACACCATCCCGTTGAAATTCGTGCCCTTCCTCAACGGCAAGCGCCTGCTTACAACCCAGACCTTTCGAGATTTGTTTCGCTCCGAGGTGATCAAGGCCAGCGAAGGAATCGACGTGAAGGACATCACGCTGCTTTTCACTGATCTCAAGGGCTCGACCGAACTGTACGAGCGGATCGGCGACCTCAACGCGTTCTCTTTGGTACAGCGCCATTTCGAGCGCCTGCTCGACGTCACGGTCCGCAACAACGGTGCGATCATCAAGACCATTGGCGACGCCGTCATGGCCTCGTTTCTCAAGCCCGCCGACGCCGTGAAGGCCGCGCTTGCTATGCGGAACGAGATCGCGGCCTCTAATGCCGATCAGGCTGGCCGCGCGCTGATCCTCAAGATCGGCATTCACACCGGCGCTGCCATTGCGGTGACGCTCAACGACAGGCTCGATTACTTCGGGCAGAACGTGAACATCGCCGCCCGCATCCAGGGAATTGCCGAGGCGGGCGAGATTTGCATCTCGGGGGATGTCCACGCAGACGAGGACGCTGCAGCGCTCCTAGCCACGTTGCCGGTGCAATCATCCAGCTCGAAGCTGCGCGGAATGCTTGACGATTTTCGCATCCTTCGCATCGGGAGTGACACGGCGCCTGTGGCGCCGGCGCCGGCAGAATAAGTCAGCCACGACCGGCCAGAGCAGCGCGCTGTCCGGCGTATCCGAAGCGCGCGCTCCCACAATTGCTTGTCCGCAATGGCTCACTTGCCGACGTCGCCCGAGAGGCCTGCTCTACCTTCGCAAGCGGACACCCGGAATTTTGATTGACCGGGTCTACGCCCTTCGCATCAATTTGAGCGAGGCCGCCAGCCGCAGGCTGCGCTTGCCGGCGAGTGCGATGCCTTCGAGCTCGCCGCTGTCCGCTGTGCAGGTGCCGGAGAAGCCGATCCCGACCTCGTAGCCGCCGAACACGGGGTTCTCGCCTTTCGCCGGCGTGTGCTCCTGGTTGAGGATCTCGCCCTTCCAGCGTCCGTCGGCCGATGAATAGGAGCCGAGATAGTAGAAGAACGCATCTCCGCCCAGGATGCGGCCGTCCATCAGCAGCATGACGCCGGAAAGTCCGGCCTCGACTCCGCCCAGCGCTTTAGCGAGTTAGCCATGGGCCAGCAGCGGACACGTCAGACTAGGCTAAGCGAGCATCCGCTGCATGATGCGATCACGATAGACGAAGACATGCATTAGGGCCGCCGCAATGTGGATGCCAATCACGACAAGCAGGGCCCATTCCATCGCCTGATGCAGACCGTCGATGGCCTTCCCGGCCGCCGCATCGTCAGACGCCAGCATCGGCATCGGCGCGAGAAAGAAGTAAGACATGGACCAGCCGCGAAACGAGGCGAACAGCCAGCCGGTGAAGGTCGTGGCAAGTACCAGCGCGTACAGCAGCCAGTGCACGGCTTCCGAGCTTAGCCGCTGCCAAGTTGGCAGCGAGCTCTCGGGGCTGACGGGGTGGCCAAGCCGCCAAGCGAACCGCAATACGATCAGCACCAGAACGGTTAATCCGACGGAGACATGGAACGTCATCGCGGTGCCGGGTTTATCGCCGCGATGAATGTCCGGCATCAGCCAGCCGATCGAGTATTGCACGAGCAAAAGCGCCACGATGAGCCAGTGGAAGACTTTTGCGGTAGGGCCATATTGCAAGCGAGCGGTCATGATGTTCCTCAATGCCGACGGCAAACGTGCGTTGCGCGGCCTTGATCGACCAGCCCATTGTAGCATTGCGGTCGTTCGTCAATAAGGAAGCGACAGAGACCGTCGATCCGCATTGATCCGGATCAACCTGTTAGAGACCTTTTTGACCAAGGTGCTTTGGAAATGCATGGCGCGTCGCAGGATACACCATGCCGAGCTGTTTGGAGATCAAATGCGCCCACTCCATCGTGAAACGCATCTCATTGAACGAATTGGTTGGCTGCGCGCTGCGGTGCTTGGTGCAAACGATGGTATCATCTCCACTTCCAGCCTTTTGGTTGGTGTTGCTGCCGCATCGACTTCGACAAACGAGGTCATTGTTGCCGGAGTGGCTGGCCTGGCTGCCGGTGCAACAGCAATGGCTGCGGGCGAATATGTTTCTGTAAGTTCGCAGGCCGATACGGAGGCTGCCGATCTGGCGAAAGAACGACGTGAGCTTGCGGAGCAACCCGACGCAGAGCTTCACGAGCTTACGAACATTTACGTTCAACGCGGCCTCGACCTTTTGCTAGCGCGCCAAGTAGCGGAAGAACTCACCGCAAAAGATGCGTTTGCTGCGCACGCGCGGGACGAATTGGGTCTTTCAGCGCACGTTGTAGCCCGACCGATCCAAGCGGCGTTAACGTCGGCGGTTACATTTGGGTTTGGTGCCGCTATCCCCCTGCTAATCGCAATAGCGTCGCCCTTGGCCCGAATTCCATGGGCTGTGTCGGGAGGCTCGCTTGTCGCGCTTGCCATCCTAGGGGCTGCTGGGGCGCAGACCGGGGGAGCGGGCATTCTAAGACCGATGTTACGAGTTACCTTCTGGGGCGCGGTTGCGATGGGGACGACTGCCGCAATCGGCCGCCTTGTAGGACACTCCCTGTAAGCGAACGACGGCCTATCGAAAAGAGTACAGCCATGTCTGCTCAGGGTCACTTGCCGACGTCGCCCCAAGTCGCCCGTCAGGCCTGCTCTACCTTCGCAAGCGGACACCCGGAATTTTGATTGACCGGTCTACGCCCGCCGCATCAATTTGAGCGAGGCCGCCAACCGCAGGCTGCGCTTGCCGGCGAGTGCGATGCCTTCGAGCTCGCCGCTGTCCGCTGTGCAGGTGCCGGAGAAGCCGATCCCGACCTCATAGCCGCCGAACACGGGGTTTTCGCCTTTCGCCGGCGTGTGCTCCTGGTTGAGGATCTCGCCCTTCCAGCGGCCGTCCGCCGAGGAATAGGAGCCGAGATAGTAGAAGAACGCATCGCCGCCGAGGATGCGGCCGTCGATCAGCAGCATCACGCCGGAAAGTCCGGCCTCGACACCGTCAAGCGCTCGCAGGCTCATCCCGTAGAGCCCGTTGGCGATGCCCCCCTCCCCGATCATGCCGCAGGGCGGCAGCGCGCCGTCATCGAGCCGCGTGAGATTGGCCCAGAAACCGGCGCCCGGCATCGTGTCCGCACTGCCCACGAGACGGATCTGGTTGCCGACGAGCCGGCCGCGCGCGCCGATCGAGGCGACATCAGCCCCCATCAGCGGCTTGTAGTTGGGATCGTCGTTATGCCGTTCGGTGATGACTTCGGCGATGATCTCGCCGTCGCGCTCGAAATAGCTTCCGAGATGCGCGAAGGCCGAATTGCCGCCCAGCAGCTTGCCGTCATGCATGCACATGATGCTGCGGCCGAAAGCATCGTTGACGCCGTATTCAACCTTGTAGAGCCCGTCCAGCAACGCAATTGACCTGAAAAATCAGAAGGAAAGCAGGCGCTACCTAGCACCGCCGTCGCATCAAGACCATTGGGCTTTTTCGCGCAGGGCGATTCGCGAAGTCACGCCTTGCCATGATGCCATCATGCGCCTGTTTTGCCCGACGGCGCAACCGATTTCGCCAATTCCGCAGAGATGGGATTTCACGCCATTTGCAGCGCTGTGATTTCAATCACTTGGCTACTGTGCATGGGGTTGTTTTTCGCGTTTTTTGTTTGGCCGGCCGCGAGCGGCCTTTCTCACGCGCTAGTGACGCTTGAAATACTGCACCTCGCGCTCATGCTTCTCGGCCGCAGCGCGGCTCCTGAACGTGCCGAGGTTGCGGCGCTTGCCGGTCTTGGGATTCACCTTGCGCGAATAGAGCCGATATTCGCCCGATGCGAGCTTGCGGATCATGGTTGCGCCTCCTGTCAGGTTTCGCACTCAACCCGCTCGGCGCAAGGTCCGTTCCCTCAAGGCCTTGTGGTTGGCGCGAACTGCTGATTGGCGAAGGGCTTCTGGTCCGAGGGAACCTTCATGACGACGAAGCTGCGCTTCAGCGACCGGTGGCACGCGTTGCAGCCTTCGGTCAGCTCGCCCAGCCCTTTTGCGAATTTGCGGCTGTCCTTCGCATCGATGGCGTCGGACATCGATTGCAGCGACGGCTCCAGCGTCATGACATTGCCGACGGGAATGCCGGAGTAGAATACGGCGGCTTCGACCAGGCTCGCCTTGAGCTGGCGCAGCTCGTAGGCGGCAAGCTCCCAGTTCTGCGCCTTGCCGGCCATCCAGAGCTTGTGGTGGCGCGCCTGCGCGGCGCCCATGATGTCACCGAGACGGGGCACGTACTGGTCCGCGGACGGCGATTTGAGATCCTGCGCCGCCACGGCGGTCGCTGCTCCCAAGCCGGCCAGCGCCAGCATCCAACCTCGAACCCTCATCGCAAATCTCCATTCCTTTGGCGACCGAGTGTAGGCCGGCACGGATCTCGGCGGCCTTGCGCTCGATCAAGGCCCACGTCGAACCTGCCGTTGCATGCGTGCGACAAAGCGGCATGGACCAGCGACAGCAGTCAGCCGAAGACGAACTGGCAAGCTTCATCGCGAGCGCGGCGAAGCTGCCGCTGCTCGATGCCGCGTTCGAGCTCTGGCGCCGACGCTATCGGCTGGACTCGATCGAGGGGCGCCCGACCGCCGAAGAGGTCCGCGTCAACCGCACCCTCACGCCGGAGCAGAGCAGCGCGAAGTACCGCTGGGATCGCGACCACGCCCATGAGGGACCGATGTTCGGTTATGTGAGGCGCGCTCATCCGCGCGCCGACGACGATGCGATCAGGCAAGCCATCATCACCGCCGTCAGGTTCGAGGACGCGACCTTCGCGCATTTCAGCTGGGACGGCGATTTCTGGGATTGCGTCGTGCGCGCGGTGGCGAAGGCCTCCGCGCAATATCCGGATTTTCTCGAGACGAGCTATCGCGACGCCCGCAACAACGTCGCCTACTACTACAAGTGAGCTACCGCATGATCCGGAAAAGTGCGCAGCGGTTTTCCCGAAAAATCATGCTCGCAAAAAATATAAAGCGCGTTCATCGCGCTTTTAGAAGCACAGCGTGGAGACGAGCTTGCCCTGCTTGTCCTTGATCGCATAGGGACAGCGCAGCCGCTCCAGCGCCTGCTTGGCATCCTCGTCGCCGAGCGCGGCGGCGCGCTCGTAATAGGATTTCGCGGCGTCCTTGTCCTTTGGCCCGCCGCGCCCCTCCTGCGCGAAGGCGCCCATCCGCTCCAGCGCGCCGGGATGGTTTTGCGCCGCCGCCTTCTCGAACAGCGCGCCCGCCGCGGCGTCGTCCTTCGCCCCGCCCGTGCCTTCGGAGAGCATCACGCCGAGCTGGTACTGCGCCTCGGCGTTGGTCTCGGCGGCCTTGCCGAGCAATGCGCGCGCCTGTGCGGGATCGGCCGGCGCGGCACCGCCGGTGCCACTGAGCGCGGCGAGATTGCTGATGCCGCGGGGATTGCCGGCCTGCGCCGCCTTCTCGAACAATTTGCGCGCCTGTGCTTCATCCCTGGCGACACCGGAGCCGGTGCCGTAGGCCACGCCGAGCTCGACCATCGCCGCACTCGATCCCTTGTCGGCGGCCTTGCGCCAGGCAGCCATCGCGTCCGCCGTCTGCCGGTTGGCCGCATAGGCGCGGCCGAGCGCGAACATCGCGCGCCGCGACGACGGCGCGGCCTGCTTGCAGAATTTGATGGCGGTCGCAACGTCGGAGGCCGCGATCTCCGCCACGCCCCTCACCTCGGCCGGCTTGTCGGGATCGCTGGGATCGGCGGCGACCCGATCGCACAGGACAAGATCGGCGGACTGCGCATGCGCCGACAACGGCGCCGCAAGCGTGAGAAGGATGGCAACGAGGAAAGTCCGCATGGACGCCAAGTTGCGTCGTCGCTTCGGCAAATTCAAGGCTCGAGTCCCGATTGACGCAGCACGGGGACGACCTCGGGTGATGCCAGATAGCGCAGCAGCCGATCCGCCGCGTCGGCATGCTCGGCGTTTGCCATCCGGCCGGCGGAGAACACGGCCGGCGTTTGCAGATCGTGCGGGACCGGGCCGACCACCTCGATGCCTTCGACCTGCTTCAGCTCGCTGATCTGCTGCACGGCGAGGTCAGCCTCGCCGCTCACGAGCCGCTCCGCGGTAAAGCCCTGCTCGACGATGGTGGCTTTGGCGTTGATCTCCGCCGCGATTCCCATCTGCGCGATCAATCGGGCGAAATAGACCCCGCTCGCCCCCAGCCGCGAATAGGCGACGGACCGCGCCGCCAGCAGCGTGTCGCGCAGCGCGGATGCGGTGGCGACGTCGGGATGTGCCTGCCCTGCCCGCACCGCGATGCCGACGAAGGAGCGCGCGAGATCGGCTGCGCTCCCTGAGACGACGCGGCCCTCACCGATCATCTCGTCGAGCCCTTCGCGGGTGAGGATCACGAGATCGGCGGGCTCGCCGTCGCGCAACCGCTTGAGCAGCGCCAGCGTGGGCGCGAAATCGGCGTCGATGCGGACGCCGGTCGCGGTCTCGTACGCGGAAGCCAGGCTGCGCATCGCGCCCATCAGGCCGAGCGTCGAAAGCATGCGAATTGTTTCCATCAGCGATTCCCGTGGCGATCAGGCGCGGTGCATCAGCTTGAGCGCGGCGGTCAGGCGCAGGCTGCGCTTGCCGGCGAGCGCCGTTGCCTCCAGCACCGCCTCCTCGGCGTCATAGGTGCCGGAGAAGCCGATGCCGACCTCGTGGCCGCCGAAGATCGGATCGTCCTTGGCCGACGTGTGCTCCTGGTTGAGGATCTGGCCCTTCCAGCGCCCGTTGGCGGCGGTGTAGCTGCCGAGATAGTAGAACGATGCATCGCCGCCGAGGATGCGGCCCTTGTTGAGCAGCATCACGCCGGTGAGACCGCCGTCGACGCCATCGAGCATGCGCAGATGCACCGAGTAGAGCCCGTCGGCGATGCCGGCCTCGCCGACGCCGCCGGCGATCGGCATCTCGTCCTCGGTGATCGGCGTCATCAGCGACTGAAAGGGTACGCCGGGCAGCTCCTTGAGCTCGCCCTTGAAGCGATAGAGATCGCCGTCGGCCCAGCCCTTGGCCAGCAGGGTCGCATCGTCCGTGCCCGCCATGGCGCGATAGGTCGGATCGGGGTTGTGGCGGACGGTGTTGATCACGATGTCGACGCCGGCTTCGGTCTTGTCGTAGCTGCCGATATGGGCGAAGGCCGAATTGCCGCCGAGCATCTTGCCGTTGCCGGCATGCATCACGCTTCGGCCGACCACGTCGCCGAGCTGAAATCTCACCTTGTAGAAGCCTTCAAACACCAGCCGTCCCGGGCCTTGCACGCATCCAGACGCACTCTACCCCGCTTTCGGCGGCGATGGACAAGTTTCCCGCCATGATGTCCGAGGGGTCTTCTGCAACGGCGGTCATCAGAATGAAAAATCCGCCGAAGCCTTTCGGCTTCGGCGGATCGAAGTCCAACCCGGGCCAGCCCCCCAGCCCGGGCCGGGAGGATCTTAGGCGGCAGCCTGCTTGTCGGCCGGCACGGAAGCGATCGTCTTCAGGATCTGCGAAGCGATCTGGTATGGGTCGCCCTGCGAGTTCGGACGACGGTCTTCCAGATAGCCCTTGTAACCGTTGTTGACGAAGGAGTGCGGCACGCGGATCGAAGCACCGCGATCGGCAATGCCGTAGCTGAACTTGTTCCAGGGCGCGGTCTCGTGCTTGCCGGTCAGACGCTTGTCGTTGTCCGGGCCGTAGACGGCGATGTGGTCCATCAGGTTCTTGTCGAAGGCCGCCATCAGCGCCTCGAAGTACTCCTTGCCGCCGACCGTACGCATGTACTCGGTCGAGAAGTTGGCGTGCATGCCGGAGCCGTTCCAATCGGTGTCGCCGAGCGGCTTGCAGTGGAACTCGATGTCGATGCCGTACTTCTCGGTCAGGCGCAGCATCAGGTAGCGGGCCATCCACATTTCGTCAGCGGCCTTCTTGGAGCCTTTGCCGAAGATCTGGAATTCCCACTGGCCCTTCGCGACTTCCGCGTTGATGCCTTCATGGTTGATGCCGGCAGCCAGGCAGAGGTCGAGATGCTCTTCGACGATCTTGCGGGCGACGTCGCCGACGTTCGAGAAGCCGACGCCGGTGTAGTACGGACCCTGCGGCGCCGGATAGCCGGAGGCCGGGAAGCCGAGCGGACGGCCGTCCTTGTAGAAGAAATATTCCTGCTCGAAACCGAACCAGGCGCCGGAATCGTCGAGGATGGTGGCGCGCTTGTTGGTCGAGTGCGGGGTCTTGCCGTCGGGCATCATGACTTCGCACATCACGAGCACGCCGTTGGTGCGGGCACCATCCGGGAACACCGCGACCGGCTTCAGCACGCAATCGGAGCTGTGGCCTTCAGCCTGCTGGGTGGAGGAGCCATCGAAGCCCCAGAGCGGAAGCTGCTCGAGCGTCGGGAACGACGCGAATTCCTTGATCTGAGTTTTGCCGCGCAAGTTCGGAGTCGGCGTATATCCGTCGAGCCAGATGTACTCGAGCTTATACTTGGTCATTGAGCCTCTCTGTAGATGATGCGAAAGGTGGGGGCCGCAGGCCCCCGCACGATTGTTTACCCGGCCAACATCGGCCGACCCTTTCCAAGCATTTAACGTGCCAAAAGGCCGCAGCGCGGGAGGTTTTCCACCGCGGCCGGCCTCCTCTCGATCCCGGCGGATCGGCGAGTGAGCCGTGCGTCATAGCGGCGCACCTCTGCGTGAAGCTGCACTGCAAAAATCCCGCGGAAAACGCCCGATTCTGTAGCAGGCAGGCCCGGGCCAGAGGTTGCCGACTAAACGCGCATCAACGTCCGGCAATATTCGCCAAGTCTGCGCCCGCCGCCCGCAACCTTCGCAATGGCCCACGCGTTAGCCACCCGACCGCTGCCTTAGAGGAAGCAGAATGCAACCTGCCTACAAAATAGGCCAAGGCTGATTTCCTTTTCAGCACTTTGCATTTCGGAATGCACGGCCGATATGGGGATTCCAGTAACCACAAGCCAACGAGTCGGGCGCACCATGGAGGCCAGCGCTGCGATCTCGGGAGATACCGCAATGATGAACAATGGACTAAGTCACGGATCGGCACAGATCTACCAATTCCCTGTCGGGGGCCGCTCGGCTCTCGGGGGGCGCCGCAACGGTGAGACCCGCCTTCCCGCCAACCACGCCTCGCTCCCCGTGAACGAGACGATTTGCAGCGGCAGCTGGTACCATCAGGAAGCAGTCGATGAAGCCAAGCCGAAATGGGATCGCTGATGCCTGCGTTCGGTTCAATACCGCCGCGCCCTCTCAAGCGTCCGGCGTCAGTTTGAAAAAGGGTCGAAACAACGAAGTTTCGGCCCTTTTCGATTTTTGTGGGCATGCCGCCGTTCAGATCCCCGTGCAGGCCGTGACCGGCCGCTTCAGATGCTTGACCGTGGTGCCGCCGGTCTTGCCGATCACGAGCGTGATCCCCGCCCCCGAATAGCGCGCGCCGGAGATCGTGATCCGCTTGGCGAGCGTGACCGGCTCGCCGCCGATCTGGAGGAAGGCGCGCTTGTCGGCGTCATAAAACGCAACGATGAACTGCGTACCATCGGCGCAGCGATAGGTCCGGAACGTCTGCGCATCGGCCTGCCGCGAGCCGATCATTCCGCCCGCCAGCATGGTGACCGCCAAAACAATGGCCTTGTGCCGGCCCATGATCGCCCCCTGTAATAGATTTCAAGGACGCCCGTCGTGCGTCCAATGGAACCATAACGCAAGCTGATCTCATGCAAGACACTTCCCGACAAGACTCCTCCCGACAAGGCTCTTCCGGACAAGACTCCCCTGCCCGCCATCTCGCCCTGCAGGGCGCCACCAATTTTCGCGACCTCGGCGGCTATCCGACCGCAGATGGCCGTACCACGCGCTGGCGGCAGATCTTCCGCTCCAACCATCTCGGCCAGCTCACTGCTCCCGATGTCGAGATCGTCCGCGCGCTGGGCGTGCGCAGCGCCTTCGATTTTCGCGGCGTCGAGGAGCGCGCGGCGGGCGTCTGCGTGGTCAGCGAGATCACCGTGCATTCACTGCCGATCGAGCCGACGGTCGTGGCCGCGCTGCGCGCCGAGCTCGCCAGGGGCAGGCTGACCGCGCCGGTCGCGCTCGAACTCATGCGCGACTCCTATCGCAACTACGTCCGCCACAACACGGCCAGTTTCCGCAACCTGTTCGGGCATCTCCTGGAAGACCACGCGCCGCTCGTCATTCACTGCACCGCCGGCAAGGACCGCACCGGCTTTGCCAGCGCGCTGATCCTGCATGCGCTCGGCGTAGCCGACGAAATCATTGCCGAGGACTACCTCTTGACCAACCGGCATTACAAGCGCGACGCATCAAACGTCTCCGATCTTCCTGCCGACGTTCTCAACGCGATCGGCAACGTCGAGGCCTCGTATCTTGCCGCTGCTTTCGAGGCCGTCGGTAGCGAGTATGGCGACCTCGAAACCTACTTGCGCGACGGTCTCAAGCTCGGCACACCGGAGCGGTCCGCACTGAAGGCGCGCTATCTGGCAGCGTAAGCGGGCGTAAACTCATACGGCCGTGCAGGGAGAACGACGATGCAAGGCAAGGTTCTGATCGTGACCGGAGCACTCGGCGCACTTGGCAAAGTCGTCACCGAGACCGCGCAGTCGCGCGGCGCGCGCGTTGCCGGCATCGACCATGCGCCGTCGCAAATCTCCGCGACGCCCGAGCGCATCGAGATCGGCGGCGTCGATCTGTCCGACGCAGCACAAGCAAAGACGGCGGTCGAGGCGGCGGCAAGACACTTTGGCAAGCTCGACGTGTTGGTCAATATCGCCGGCGGCTTCGCCTTCGAGACCGTCGGCGACGGCGACATCAAGACATGGCAGCGCATGCATGCGCTCAACCTGCTGACGGCGCTCAACGCCTCGCACGCGGCGCTGCCGCATCTGGCCGCGTCCACGGCCGGCCGGATCGTCAATATCGGTGCCATGGGTGCGCTTCAGGCCGGCTCCGGCATGGGCCCCTATGCGGCGTCGAAAGCCGGCGTCCACCGGCTCACCGAGGCGCTGGCGAGCGAGTGGAAAGGCAAAGTGACCGTGAACGCGGTGCTGCCCTCGATCATCGACACCAAGGCCAACCGCGCCGACATGCCGAAAGCCGACTTCGCCAAATGGGTGACGCCGCAGGAGCTCGCCGAAATCATCCTATTCCTCGCCAGCGATGCCGCCAGCGGCATCACCGGCGCGCTGATCCCGGTCGGCGGGCGGGTGTAGTCGCATGCCGGTTTAGTTGTCTCTGCGCCGGCTCCGATTCTATCGAGGCCAGGAAGGCTCTACACTGCCCGCAACTGATTCTCCGATCGGACATGACACTCGGAAGCTTTCTTTGGAAACCACGCTCTATTTGCCCGTCAAACGCTTCCTCGAAGAGCTCGGCTTCACGGTCAAGGGCGAGATCGGCGGCTGCGATCTCGTGGGCCTCAGCGCCGGCGATCCGCCGGTGGTGGTGATCGGCGAGCTCAAGCTGACCTTCAATCTCGAGCTGATCCTTCAGGCGGTCGATCGTGCACCGGCTGGCGACGAGGTCTGGATTGCCGCAAAGATGTCAGTGCGCGGCAAAGGACGCGAGACCGACGCGCGCTATCGCAATCTCTGTCGCCGCCTCGGCTTCGGCATGCTCGGGGTGACCGACCGGGGTCAGGTCGAGGTGCTGGTGAAGCCGCCGACGGCAGCCCCACGCCGCGAGCCGAAGGTCCGTTCGCGCCTCGTCGCAGAGCACCAGCGCCGCCAGGGCGACCCGGTGCTGGGCGGCAGCACCCGCGCGCCCATCATGACGGCCTATCGGCAGCAGGCGCTGGCCTGCGCCTCGGAGCTCGCGGCGGGCCCACGGCGGGTGAGCGAATTGCGCCAACACTGTCCCGATGCCGGCAAGATCATGCTTAACAATGTGTATGGCTGGTTCGAACGCACTGAGCGGGGAATCTACGGGTTGACGGAAGCGGGCCACGCGGCACTGAAACGCTGGCCACAACGGCGGATTGAGGATGTTGCCGGTGCCGCGTCACCACCCTGACACCCAACCGGTGCATAGCTGAGATGCCACACGGATTTCATATTGCAATGCAACATATACGGCACTAGGTATCCCGGCATCGAAACGAGGCCGTTATGAACGCAGACTGGAATACCAAATATGGCACGCGGCGCGTGCGCCACGATCCGCCGACCCTGGACGAGGCGATCTTCGCCGCCATCGGCATCACCGACGATCAGGAGCAGCAGGCCGAGATCGCCGCAGCCCTGATGGGCATGCCGCTCGATGTCGTCCAGGCCGAGGTCAAGAAACAGGTTCGCACCAACAGCCGCATCACCTCGACCCGCGTGATCGCCGGCGAACAGGGTGCGCAGCGCTCGGTGGTGGTCGAACGCCGTGTCGTGCGCCGCTTCGGCAACGACAAGCGCACCGGCACCTGAGCGCTTAGTTCCCTGCTTCCAATACAGAAGCGGACCGGTTTGCCGGTCCGCTTTTTGATTCCAGTCGGCTTTTTCAGGTCAAGCGGCGCGATTGCCATAGATGCTGGAGATGATCTTCCAGCAGGTCGTGTTGAAACTGAGAAGAGCGCGGCCGGCCGTGAATGGCGAGGCCGCGAGATCAGCAAGCTCGTCCTCAGGCGCCTTGGCGAGATCGATCGTACCCGTCGACTCGCCATGACGAAATTGCAGATGCGCCCCGAACTTCCTGGCGAGCGCGCGCATCGCGTGATTCTCGGCGCCGGTGGTGATGCGCAGGCGCTTGTAGCCTTTCCAGCGCGCCTCAGCGATCAGGCGGCTGAACAGCACTGTGCCAACGTTCTGGCGCCGCGCCGAGGCTTCCACGCTGAAGGCGACCTCGGGCAGCGAATCGCCCTCGGGCGGATGCAGCTCGGCCGCACCGCGGACCACGCCGTCGACGATGTAGGCGACGATCACGGTGCCGTCCTCGGCACAGCGGGCGGCGTACCGTTCGATAAAACTGTTGTCGAGAAAACCGTTGAAACGGTCGTGCCGGCTTTCGGCATCAAGCCTCAGCAGGTGATCGCGCAAGAGCGGCAATTCTTCCCGCTGGCTCAAGGTGCGCACGTAGCCCTGAACGGACTTCGGGCGGCTGGTTACTTCAAGTTCCAAATCTGCTGCGAGTGACAAGTCAAAACTCCTCTTGGTGTCCCTCGAGGAGGCGTTCGAATCCCTAGGCCTCCAATATTGTGCATCGCAACAAACTTTTCAAGACGGGAACCTGCCCAAGTTTCGGGCATTGGAAGCGACTAATTCGTTAACAAAATCAAGCCCCCGTAGTCATACGAGGACCAGCTGGGTCTGCGTCACCACGGCGACCAGCTTGCCGTCCTCGGTCTCCAGCCGGGTGGTCCAGACCTGGGTCCGCCGGCCTCTGTGGATTGGGGAGGCGGTCGCGATCACCGTTGTTCCCTCCTTGGCCCCGCCGATGAAGTTGGTCTTGCTCTCGAGCGTGGTCGTGCCCTTGGCGTCCTCCGGCAGATTGATCACGGTGGCCGCTGCGCCGACGGAATCGGCCAGCGCCATCACCGCGCCGCCGTGGATGGTGTGATGAAGCGTGCAGAGATCGGGCCTGACCATCATCCGCGCCACCACACGATCCTTCCCGGCTTCGACGAACTCGACGCCCTTGAGTTCGGCAAACGGTATCTTCATTGCTTTAAGTTTCTCGAGCGGCGTCATCGGATCTCCTCCCAAATCATTCTGCTCACAGGGTGAATTGCTCCGCGCGGCAAAGCAATGACGTCCGAGGTCATAGTCGCCGTGACATTGGACGAAGCGTTTGCGCATATGGTTTCGCCATGCGCCACTTCCCGCCCCACCGTATCGTTTGCCTGACCGAAGAGACGGTCGAGACGCTCTATCTGCTCGGCGAACAGGACCGCATCGTCGGCGTCTCCGGCTACGCCGTTCGTCCGCCCCAGGTGCGGCACGAGAAGCCGCGGGTCTCGGCCTTCGTCTCCGCGGACATCCCGAAAATCCTGGCGCTGGAACCGGACCTCGTGCTCGCCTTCTCCGATCTCCAGGCGGGCATCGTCGCCGATCTGGTACGCGCCGGCGTCGACGTCCACGTTTTCAACCAGCGCGACGTCGCCGGAATTCTTGCGATGGTCCGCACGCTGGGCGCGCTGGTCGGCGCGGCTGAGCGTGCGGAGGAACTTGCCCAGGGACTTGAACGGCGCCTCGCCACGATCGCCGCAACGCCCCGTCCCTCGCGGCGGCCGAAAGTCTTTTTCGAGGAGTGGGACGATCCACTGATCTCAGGCATCGGGTGGATCTCCGAGCTGATCGAGATCGCCGGCGGCGAGGATGTATTTCCAGAGCTGCGCCATCGGCAGGCGGCGAAGGATCGCATCGTTTCGGCGGACGCGGTCCGTGAAGCTGCGCCCGACGTGATCCTCGCCTCATGGTGCGGCAAGAAGGTCGTCCCTGCCCGCATCAGCGCGCGCGACGGCTGGAGCGAGATCCCAGCCGTGCGCGATGGTCGTATCGTCGAAATCAAATCGACGATCATATTGCAGCCGGGGCCGGCGGCGCTGACGGACGGGCTCGATGCCATCGTGCAGGCGCTGTGGGGACCGCATTCCTGACCTTTCCGTCGTCATTGCGAGCGCAGCGAAGCAATCCAGAATCGTTCCGCGGATACATTTCTGGATTGCTTCGCTGCGCTCGCAATGACGGTTGAGACAGCCTTCGTACCTCACGTCACGGCGTTCACGACCTGATACTCCGGCCGGCGCCAGATCTCACCCACGATCACCTCCTCGATGATCTCCGCCGCCCGGACGATCTCGCTCTCGCCGATATACAGCGGTGTGATGCCAAATCTCATGATGTCAGGCGCGCGGAAATCGCCGATGACGCCACGGGCAATGAGGGCCTGCATCGCGGCGTAGCCGCCTTCGAAGGCAAAGGAGACTTGCGAGCCGCGGCGCTGATGGTCGCGCGGGGTGACGAGCTTCAGCTGTGGGCAACGGCGCTCCACTTCCCTGATGAGGAGATCGCCGAGCGCCAGCGAGCGAGCCAGGACCTCCGTGATATCGACGCGGTCCCAGATGTCGAGCGAAGCCTCCAGCGCCGCCATCGCCAGCACCGGGGGCGTGCCGACGCGCATGCGCTCGACGCCGCCCGCGGCTGCATAGGCAAGCTCGAACGCGAACGGCTTTGCGTGCCCCATCCACCCCGACAAAGCGGCGCGCACGCTGTCGGCATGGCGCGGCGCGACGTAGAGGAAGGCCGGCGCGCCGGGACCGGCGTTGATGTATTTGTAGGTGCATCCGGCGGCGAAATCAGCGCCGGTACCGGCAAGGTCAACCGGCAGCGCGCCGGCCGAATGCGCGAGGTCCCAGACCGTGACGATGCCGAGCGCATGCGCTCTTGCAGTCAGCTTTGCCATGTCGTGTCGTCGTCCGGTGCGGTAATCGACCTCGGTGATATAGAGCACCGCGATCTCCTCCGACAACGAAGCCTCGATCTCCTCCGGCGCCACCAGGCGCAATTGATGGCCACGGCCGAGCGTCGCGATCAGGCCTTCGGCCATGTAGAGGTCGGTCGGAAAATTGCCGGTGTCCGACAGGACGACCTTGCGCGACGCGTTCATGTCGAGCGCGGCGGCGAGCGCCTGATAGACCTTGAGCGACAGCGTATCTCCGACCATGACGGAGCCGGCTTCCGCACCGATCAGTCGCGCGATGCGATCGCCGACATGGCGCGGCTGGGCATACCAACCCGCCGTATTCCAAGCGCGGATCAACTCATTGCCCCACTCGGCGGTGATGACGCGGCTGACGCGCTCGGCAACGCCTAGCGGCAACGCGCCGAGCGAATTGCCGTCGAGATAGATCACACCGTCCGGCATATGGAACAGCGCCTTGGTGTCGTCGTAGACGCGAAGCTTGGTCATGAAACTCTCTACAGAATCGTGCGCACGCGCCAGAGTTCGGGGAATAGCTCGACCTCCAGCATCCGCTTGAGGTAGCTGACGCCGCCGGTGCCGCCGGTGCCGCGCTTGAAGCCGATGACGCGCTCGACTGTCGTCACGTGGTTGAAGCGCCAGCGCCGGAAATAATCCTCGAAATCGACCAGCTTCTCGGCGAGCTCGTAGAGCATCCAGTGCGTTTCCGGCGCCTCGTAGACGATACGCCAGGCCTGCAGCACACCTTCGTTGAAGCTATGAGTCTCGCGAACATCGCGCGCCAGCACGGTCGCAGGCATCTTGAGCCCGTTGCGGTCGGCGAGCCGGAGCACCTCGTCATAGAGGCTTGGCGTCGCGAGCTCGGCTTCGAGCAGCTGCGTCGTTTCCAGATCGTGCGCGTGCGGCTTGAGCATGGCGTGGTTGCGGTTGCCGAGCAGGAATTCGATCAGCCGGTATTGCCGCGACTGGAAGCCCGAGGACTGGCCAAGCTGCGAGCGGAAGCGCGTATACTCGCTCGGCGTCATGGTGCGCAGCACGTCCCAGGCGCCGTTGAGCTGCTCGAAGATGCGCGACATCCGTGCCAGCATCTTCATCGCAGGCTGCACCTCGTCCTTCGCGATCGAACGGCGTGCGGCGCTGAGTTCGTGGATGGCGAGCCGCATCCAGAGTTCGGTAGTCTGATGCTGGATGATGAACAGCATCTCGTCATGCGCTTCCGACAGCGGATGCTGCGCGCCGAGGATCGCGTCCAGCGCCAGATAGCTGCCATAGGACATGCGCCGGGCGAAGTCGGTCTCGGCGCCTTCGCTTGCGGGATCGTATTCGCTGGACGTCATGACAGGCCCTTTCGATCGATCTTCCGGCCTCGTCAGTCGAGGCCGATCAGGCGCGCGGTGATGGGCGACGACGGGTCATTAAGGGCGTCGATCACGGTGAAATGGTTCAGTCCGGGATCGACGACAAGACGCGTCGGCACATCGAATCCAGTCCAGATATTGGCCATCAGATCGGACTGGCGGATGAATTCGGGCCGCTCGTTGCCACCGACCCAGGCGGTCACCGGCGAAGGCCCGCGTGGCAGATGCAGGGCCGCGCTTTCCAGCGTCGCCTCCTCCATCGTCATGCGCAGCGTCTCGTTCATCCTGGTCTTGAGCAACGGACGCAGATCATGCAGGCCGCTGATGGAGAGCGTGCCGGCGATGCGGTTGGCAACGGCAGGATCGAGCCGGCTGTCGTCACACAGCATGCGCGTGACGAGATGGCCGCCCGCGGAATGGCCGGCGAGCCGGATCGGGCCCGCGACGAGCGCGGCCGCCTTGGCGATCGCTGTGGTGATTTCCGCCGTAATGTCGGAGATGCGGGCGGCCGGCGTCAGAGTGTAGCTCGGCAATGCCACCGTCCAGCCGTGATGGCGCGCGCCTTCGGCGAGATCGGTCCATGTCGATTTGTCGAAGCGCATCCAGTAGCCGCCGTGGACGAACACGACGAGGCCCTTGCTGTCGCCGTCGGGCAGGACGAGGTCGAGGCGCTGGCGCTCGCCGGGGCCATAGGCGATGTCGGCACGAAACTCCTTCAGCCCGGCGCGATAAGCCTCCGCCCGCGAGGCCCACAGCGCCGGTATCTTGTCCGAGCCCGGGATATGGGCCGAATTGGCGTAAGCGTCATCCCAATCGCGCATCGTTGCTTCCTCGGCGGACTCAAGGCCTTGTGGACTTGCCGCCAGTCTGCCACCGCCGCGAGCGGCATCCTAGTCTTTCTTTTAAGCTTAAAGCATCTGGTAAAGCCGGTGGATTGGGCAGCCTCCGTCATTGCGAGCGCAGCGAAGCAATTCAGTCTGCCTCCGCGGTGGCACTCTGGATTGCTTCGTCGCAAGGGCTCCTCGCAATGACGGCGGAAAGAGAGCTACGCCTTCTCCACTCCGCACCAATCCGCGATGAACAGCGCCATCGCCTTGGTCGTCTTCTTCAACGAGTCCAGATCGACGTATTCATTGAAGCCGTGCATCTCGCCGCCACTCGCGCCGAAGCACAGGCTCGGAATGCCGTGATTGAGGCCATAGAAGCGCGTGTCGGTGAGCGCGGTGAAGACGAGGTCTTCAACTGCGCCGCCATAGACGGTGTTGAAGGCCTTGCCGAACGCCGCCTCGGGCGCGGCAGCATCGGTCAGCTCGTAGCCTTCGGACAAAAAGCCCGACCATTCGACCTCCGGGGGATTGTTGGCGAGGAAGCGGTGGTTGCGCGCGGCAGCAGCAACGCAGGCCATGATCTCCTTCTGGTGATCGGCGATCGACCAGCCCGGCAACACGGCAATCCGGCAATCGACGTCGCACCAGGCCGGCACGCTGGAGGCCCAGTCGCCGCCCTTGATGATGCCGGGGTTGAAGTTGATCGGATGGTTCAACGTCTTGAAGTGACGATCGGCTTTCGCGCGCTCGTTCCACTCGATCTCGAGTTTTTGCAGCGCTTGGATCAAGTGATAGGCCGCCATGATTGCGTTCGCGCCGGAGCCGGCGAAGGCGACATGGGTCGGATGGCCCTTCACGCGCAGGCGGAACCAGATCACGCCGACCTGCGAGCGCACCATCTTGCCGCCGGTCGGTTCAGGAATGAAGCAAGCATCCGCACGATAGCCGCGTTGAAGCGTCGAGAGCGCGCCGACGCCGGTGCTCTCCTCCTCGATCACGGACTGGAAGTGGATCCGCGCCGTCGGCTTGAGGCCCGCGGCCTTGATCGCATCCAAAGCATAAAGCGCACCGATGGTGCCCGACTTCATGTCGCAGGCACCGCGGCCGAACATCTTGCCGTCCTTGATGACGGGCGAAAACGGTGGGGTGTCCCACAATTCCAGCGGCCCCGCGGGCACCACGTCGCAATGGCCCTGCAGGATCAGCGATTTGCCCGCCTCAGTTTTGGGCCGGTACGTGCCGACCACAGTGCGCGCCTTCGAAAAATCGTGCTCGATGGGACCGAAGCCGCGCAGATCTTTGAGGTCGTCGACATTGATGTGCCAGTCGTCGACCTCGTAGCCGCGCGCGCGCAGGAGGTCACCGATCATGTCCTGGCACGGCCCCTCCGCACCGCGGGTCGAGGGGATCGCGACGAAATCGCGTGTGGTCGCAAGCTGGGCTTCGAAGCCGGCATCGACGGCGTCAAGAATCCTCTGCTGCGTTTCGGCATTCATCGGGCAACTCCAATCGGGCATTGAGATCATCGATGGAGCGCAAGCTAGCCGATTTCAGCCGTTCGGGTACTCTGCAAAATAGGCATCCCGCAATGCATCTTCGAGCAGCCGGCCCTCCGAATAGCCATTCAGCGTCGCCGGCCGGCTGACGCCGTCGAGCAGCCGCGGGCAAGGTTCCGGCGCGCCAATCACCGTGCGCACCGGGATGCGCTCGGCATAGATCGGCAATTCATAGTCCTCGTCGTCGTCGGCGACACCCTTGGCGCGGATTTTCGCGGAGGCTTCGTCGATCTCCATCGCGATGAAGGAGGTCGCCTTGATCTCCTGCGTGTTGCTCGCCCGCAAGCTCGCGGTGCGATCCGGGAAGAAGCGGTCGACCATGGCGATGACCGCGCGCTCCTTCTCCTCGGGATCGGTGACGAGATAGGCGGTGCCGAACGCCATCACGGCGCGGTAATCGGCAGAGTGATTGAACCCGCAGCGCGCCAGCACCAGGCTGTCGAGATGGGCGACCGTCAGGCACACACGTTCCCCCCGGGCCTGGTTGCGCAGCATGCGGCTGGCGCTCGAGCCATGCCAATACAGCTTCGTCCCTTCGCGCCAGAAAAAGGTCGGTGTGCAATAGGGTTGGCCGTCGATGGCGTAGGAGACGTGGCAGAGCATCGAGGAATCCAGGATGCGATGAACGGTGGCGTGATCGTAGAAGCCGCGGTCGTGACGGCGCTTCACCTGATTGCGTGCGGACGTCGGATAGGAATTTGCGCTCTCGGTCTGGCTCACGGCCGCTCCTGTCGGATCTGAAACAATTCCAGAGCAGTTGTAGCCGCGGATTTGGTCTGCGATAGTGCCAATTCCATGCGAAAAATTCCGACCAATTCCGTCCCCGCGCCGGCCAAGGCCGAGCTGCCGCTTGATCTCGCAGGCCCGCACATCACGGCTGGCGCCTCGTCGGCGCACCGGCTGTACCAGGCGCTGTGCGAGATGATCGTCGGAGGTCTGGTAAAACCCGGCGAACCGCTGCCGCCGTCGCGCACGCTGGCCAAACAGACCGGCTTTCGGCGCAATGCCGTCGTCACCGCCTATGAGCGGCTGATCGCCGACGGCTTTGCCGACGCAACCGTCGGCTCCGGCACGTTCGTCGCCGCGCGCATCCCCGCGCGCGGCGCCGAGCCGAAGCGGCCGAAGATCAGCGTCGAAACGCCGGGGCAAGGCGCGTTTTCGCTCGGCTGCACCCATATCGATGGGCGTGCCGTGCAGCGTTTCCGGGCCTTTGTCGGCCGTCGCATGCGCGCCTTCGGCGCGGAGCATCTGCACTATGGCGACCCCCGCGGCAGCCGCGAGCTGCGTGCGGCGATCGCCGATCATCTGTTGTCGGCGCGGGGCCTGCGCTGCGATCCCGATCAGATCATGCTGACGTCAGGCACGCTGCACGCGCTACGCATCGTGCTGAGCGCGATCCTGAAGCCCAACGACCAGGTCTGGTGCGAGGATCCAGGCTACCCCGCCGCGCGCAAAACCATCGCGCATTGCGGCTATCGTGCCGTGTCCGTTCCCGTCGACGCACACGGCATGCGTGTCGCCAGAGGCCGCGCAGCGGCGCCGTCCGCGCGCGCAGCCTATGTGACGCCATCGCACCAGTTTCCGCTGGGTGTGCAGATGTCGATGCTGCGGCGGCTCGAGCTGCTGGACTGGGCCAGGCAGGCCGGCGCCTTCGTGCTGGAAGACGATTACGACAGCGAATTCCGTTATGACGGCGCGCCGCTGATGTCGCTGGCCGGCATCGATCACCTCCAGCGCGTGATCTACATGGGCACGTTCGCCAAGACGTTGTTTCCGGGCCTGCGCATTGGCTATTGCGCCCTGCCCGAGCGCCTGATTGCGGATGTCGCCGCCGCGCGGGCCGCGCTCGACCGCTTTCCCGGCACGCTGATGGAGGGCGCGGTGGCCGACATGCTCAATTCCGGCGCGTTCGCGGTGAACCTGAAGCGCGTGCGCAAACTTTACCGCGAGGCGCGCGATGCGCTGGCCGGGACGCTCGAAGCCGCATCCGACGGCGTGCTGTCGGTGCCGGTCCCGTCACAGGGTCTGCATCTTGTCGCCCGGTTCGATCCCTCGGTCGATCTGCATGTGGCGGCAGAAGCCAAGCAGGCCGCCGGCGCCGAAGGCTGGCTGTTGGCCGACACCTATTCACGCTCACGTCCACTGCCCGGTTTCGTGCTGGGATTTTCCGGCCACGCGATTCCGAAGCTCGTGGCATCCGCCGAGCGGCTCGCGCGGGAATCGCGAGCGGCCCTACATGTGAGGAGCAAGCCGGCCCGGCGGGCATGACCAACGTTCACTATGAGAATCGGCTGCCGCTCCCTACATTGCGGCACCGATGCCGGGAGCTCACACCATGCTGCTACGCCGCGCGACTTGCCTCTCGCTCCTGATCTTCATCGCACTCTCCGCGACGGCGCGCGCAGGGACGGTTGGACGCGAGCAGGACATCGTCGATCTCAAGCTCGGCCAGCGCGTGCAAGTGGACGACGGAACCTGTCCCGCCGGACAGGTCAAGGAAGTGCGTGGCGCCAAGATGACCGACAAGGGCGTCGCACGGACCAGCACCTGCGTGTCGCGGTTTGGTCCGAAATCAAAGCGATGAGCGCTACTTCGCCGGATCGAACATGCATTGCAGGGTCGGCTTGGCGATCTTGGTGAAGGTCGGGCCGATTTCGGTCTGCTTTGCGGCCGGCACCCAGTCGGTCTCGATCGTCGGCACCCCGGTCTCGCTGATGCCGCGCAGCAGCGCCTCACGGAGATCGCGATCCTCGACGACGGCGGCAGCATGATCGTGCAGGCAGCCGCAGACCTCTTCCGGATGCTCCCACCGCCCGAGCATGCGCGGCGCGCATTGCCTCACGAACTCGGTACGGGGATCGGGTAATCTGGAGGGAGAGCGCACCTGCGCCTGAACGGCACTGATCGTCAGAAGGGTTATGAACGCCGCAGCGCAGGTACGAACAAGCATGATGGCCTTTATTGGCTGATTTTTCTTGTTGGCGATCAGAAGCGCGCGGCAACCACGATCGGCTGCGGCGCCGGGGTGATGATGGGCGAGCCGCTGTACTGGAAAGTGCCGATACCCGGGACATTGCCGTCCGGCGAGCCTGCGAACGAGGAGCCGGCGAGCACGAAACCGAAAGCAAGGATGAGGCTGAGCGTACGCATGGAGTTCTCTCCGAATTCTGTGGCCGGCGTGCGCCGTCGTCGTTGTGAGGTTGATAACCATGGGCGGTTTCGCGCGTGATGCGCCAAAGCCGGAAAATGGTTTCATCTCTATGAGAATTGTTTCGTCCCGTTCGCGGCGACGACATATTCGACGAAAAAACTCAATCTTTTCAGATGGGCGTGCGCCCGGCCCATGCGGTCTGGGAGGTTCCGGGCGAGCTCGGATGCGCGCCGGAACGCTGGCGCCGTCATGATCCCGCCTCACACCCTTCACATGCGTTTTACGTTTTTCTGCTGAAGAGTAACCGAACGAAGGCTGGGCCCTGTCGAACCGGGGGCGCTTCGACTGCGACCCAAGCTATCGAGACCGAGACGCCCGGGGATCGCCGAGCGCGTTCATGTGAGGAACGGCCATCATGACGGCGCAGAATCGCGCAACGACGCGCGATGCGGACCAACGAACGGACCGCTGGGAGCAACGGCCTGTTCGCAGCAGCGCCACATCGCCTGGCGAAATGGCGCTGCAATCAAGCCGTGGGTTTGAGGCCACGCCGCAGTCATTCGTGCGGCTGACCGGTTCGCATCTTGCAAAACCGCGCGCCAGCCGCGCTGACATCGGCGAGTGAACGCAAGCGCGTCACTGAGTGAACGCAGGCGCGTCACTGAGTGAAGAACTCTCCGCACTTCTGGACGTTGGCGTCCGCCAGTCCCCACGGCATGATCGGCACGGTCGAGGTCGAGTTCTTCGGCGAACCCTCGATCAGCCTGTCCGAATAGACCATGTAGACCAGCACGTTGCGCTTGGCGTCACAGCCGCGCACGATCTGCATCTTCTTGAAGAACAGCGAGCGGCGCTGGCGGAACATGTCGTCGCCCTGCTCCATCTTGTTCTTGAACTTGATCGGGCCGACCTGACGGCAGGCGAGCGAAATGTCCGAGACCTCCTCGGCAAGGCCCAGCCAGCCCTTGAAGCCGCCCTTCTCCGGCACCGTGAAATGGCAGGCCACGCCCTCGACTTCGGGGTCGTCGAGGCCGTAGGTCGCAAGCTTGTCGTTCGGGCTCATCCATTTGAACACGGTCGAGCGGCGGAAGATCAGATCCGGCTCGTCCGCGGCAAAGGCGGACGCTGCCGGCACGGTTAGCGCCAGGAGGAATAAAGCAAGGCCTTTCAAGCGGATGCGGGAAAGACTGGGGAAACGAGATGACATGAAGTTCTCCGGTAACAAGTCCAGGCAATGTAGGCATGAGGCGACCGATCAGGAAGACGATTGGCAAGCCGACACGGCCGCCGTTTACCGCTCCGTGAGGCTTTTTTGCTACGCCTAGGACAAAAGTAGCTGATCGCAGAACTGCAGTGCTGGTGAACGCGTATCCCCTCTGAGAGACTAACATCTGATTTGGATTATGGATTCGATGATGAACAGCGTGAACGGGTCTGGTTTTTCTGCCAAGCCGGCGCGATTTTGGCAGATCGCCATTTTGACGGCGGCGGGTGCTATCGGCACGGCTAGCCAGGCCGACGCAGCGTTTTATTACTGGACGGATTATTCCGACGGGTCCTACGGGCGCCAGGAGCGCCATCCCGAAGTCCCGCGCCAGAAGCCGCAGAAGCGCGGTGCGGCCGGCAAGAAAGACATTGTTGCCGAAAAAGAAGCAGGCACGAAACCGCAAGGTCCTCTCGTCATCGTCGTCTCGATCGACCGGCAGAAGGTCACGGTCTACGACACCAATGGATTGTTCGCGGAATCCCCGGTGTCGACGGGCATGAAGGGCCATTCGACGCCGATGGGTGTGTTCAGCGTCATCCAGAAGCACAAATTCCACCACTCCAACATCTATAGCGGCGCGCCGATGCCGTACATGCAGCGGATCACCTGGTCGGGCGTCGCCATGCATGCCGGCGTGCTGCCGGGCTATCCGGCCTCGCACGGCTGCATCCGTATGCCGATGGCGTTCGCGGTGAAGATGTGGAACTGGACCAGGATGGGCGCGCGCGTGATCGTTTCGCCCGGCCAGATGTCGCCGCAGAACTTCTCGCATCCGCTGCTTGCCTCGGTGCGGGTGCCGCCGCAACCCGCCGCCAGCCTGGCGCCGCAGACCAATGCCGGCGACAAGGCCGACAAGGGCGCGGCCAATACCGCGGACGCCGAAGCAAAGCCGGTTGAAACGAAGACCGCCAGCGCCGACGGCGTGCTCGAGTTGCGTTCGTCGGTCGGCCACACCGTGATGTCGGACGTGACCACCGGATATGCGCCGGCCCGCGAGGAGGCCGAGGCATCGGCCGACCAGACCGAGACAACGGCAAAGCCCGAGACCAGGACCGCTGAAGCGGCGGACGCAGCCAAGCCACAGGCCGGAGACGCCCCGAAGCCTGCCGAGGCCGCGGAAGCTCCGAAGGCCGAAACGCCCAAGTCCGAAACGGCAACGTCCGATCCCGCGAAGACGCCCGATGCACCGGCCGCGGCGCCAGCGCAGGCGGCCACGCCCGACGTCAAGAAGGACGAGACCCGCGTCGCCGATCCGGCGCCCGTGGCAAAACCTGAAGCGCCCAAGCGCGCGGGCCAGATCGCGGTCTTCATCAGCCGCAAGGATTCCAAGCTCTACGTGCGGCAGAACTTTGCGCCGCTGTTCGAGGTGCCTGTCACGATCGCCGCGAGCGATCGACCGCTCGGCACACATGTCTTCACCGCCGAAGTCGACAAGGCCGATTCCAATGCGCTGCATTGGTCGGTGGTGTCCTTGCCGGTGTCCGTCCGCTCTGCCGCGCGCGAAGATGACGGCCGCATGACGGGCCGCCAGCGTGGCGCGGCCGTGATTCCCGTGGCCGCAAAGCCTGTGGTCACGCCGGACAGCCCGGCCGAGGCCCTCGACCGCGTCTCGGTCCCGGCCGACACGATCGCGAAGATCAACGAAATGCTGACATCGGGCGGCTCGATCATCGTCTCCGACCAAGGCATCAACCAGGGCGAGACCGGCGAAGGTACCGACTTCATCGTCCGCCTGTACTGACGCGCCTCGCCGCGTCCGATAACGCGGTGTTGACGAGGCCGCTCGCAGCGGCGGGGGTAACATGCGCCCCGGATCATTTCGGGGGACGCCGTCATGATGAACCGTAGAACCATGCTCGCCGCGCTTGTCGCGACGACCGCATCTGCTAGAGGCGCACTTGCCGATGGCGGCATGAGCCGAATCTCCGCCTACGCCTTCTCTTTCCCGGCATTGTCAGGCGACGACATCCGCCTTGCAGCCTTCACCAGCAAGCCGCTGCTGGTGGTCAACACCGCTTCGCTCTGCGGTTACACGCCGCAATATGCCGGCCTGCAAGACATCTGGAACGAGTTTCGCGAACGCGGCCTCACCGTCATTGGCGTGCCTTCCAACGATTTTGGCGGACAGGAGCCCGGCGGCACCAGCGAGATCTCGGAGACGGCCCATCACCAATACGGCGTTACCTTCCCGATCGCGGCCAAGTCCGTCGTGATCGGTGCGAAGGCGCATCCGTTCTACAGATGGGCAGCAGAGGCGCGTCCGCGAGAAGTTCCGCGCTGGAACTTCCACAAATATCTGATCGGCCGGGACGGCTATATTGCCGATGTCTTTGCATCCACGGTTGATCCTGCCGACACCCGGATCAAGACGGCGATCGCCAAGGCGCTGGCCGACACTTGACGCCCGCGTCCTCCAACCCGGTTGGGCACAATTGGGGTGCGGCGCCAAACAGCCGTTGCAATGGCGAGGGCCCACCATCTAGGCTAGGATCGTTAGGGGCAGGATGGTTTTGCCGGAGGCGAAAAGCCACGGTGAAACAACGGGATCAATCTCGAGGACAAACACCATGCGTGTGGCGGCAGGACTGATTTTAGCAAGCGCGATGTCTCTGGCGATGACGGGCGCGGCATGGTCGCAGACCCCGGCTGCAAAGCCCGCTGTCGCGACGCAGGCCGCACCGGCGGCAACGCCGGCCGCAGCTGCACCCGCTGCGGCTCCGGCACTCGCTCCAGCAGCAGCAGCCGCGCCGGCAGGCTTCGTCAATCCGCCCCCGCCGAAACAGGCGCCGCAGCCCGCCCGTGCCGCTTGCAACACTCAAGGCGCACTCGGTGTCGCCCGCACTGTCGAGATCGACACCACCGGTGGTCCCGGCTTCGGCTTCGAGCATTTCAAGGAGCTCGACTTCCTGCGCGACAAGGAGGTGGTGCTGACTTTCGACGATGGACCTTGGCCCAAGAACACGCCTGCGGTGCTGAAGGCGCTCGCCGACGAGTGCACCACCGGCATCTTCTTCTCCATCGGCAAGCACGCGACCTACGAGCCGGAGATCCTCAAGCAGGTCTACGCGGCCGGCCATACCGTGGGCACCCACACCTGGTCGCACGCCAACCTCAACAACAAGAAGCTCACGGAAGCGCAGCGCAAGGAAGAGATCGAGAAGGGCCTTTCCGCGGTGAAATGGGCGCTCGGCGGCATTTCGCCCTCGCCGTTCTTCCGCTTCCCGGCGCTCCAGCATCCGCCGGAGATGGTCACCTATCTCGGCAATCGCAACACGGCGATCTTCTCCTGCGACATCGACTCCTTCGACTTCAAGGCCTCGAAGCCCGAGAAGGTGGTCGAGACCGTCATGAAGAAGCTGGACAGCAAGGGCAAGGGCATCATCCTGATGCACGACTTCCAGAAGCACACCGCGGAGGCCCTGCCCGAGTTGCTCAAGCGCCTGAAGGCCGGCGGTTACAAGGTGGTGGCGATGCGCGCCAAGTTCCCGGCCTCGACGCTGCCGGAATACGACCAGGAACTTCTCAAGGACGTCAAGCTGCCGACGGTGAGCAACCGGCCGGTCAACAGCGTCGTGACGACGGTTTCCGAATAGCCGCGCCATTGTCCTTTCGGATCGAAGGCTACGTCATCGTCTCCGCGGACGGCATGCTCGCGGACGCGGCCCATGTCATGCCCGACAGCCTCAAATTCGAAGGCGACAAGCTGTTCTTCGAGCAGGCGCTCGATCGCGCGGCGCTGATCGTGCACGGCCGTCACTCGCACGAGCAGCAGCCGAATTCACCTAAGCGCAAGCGCCTGATCCTGACCCGCAAGATCAAGGCTCTGACCGTCGATCCCGAAATGCCGAACGCGACCTTGTGGAATCCGGATCACGCCAGTTTCGAAGACGCCTGCGCGTTCGCCGATGTCGCCTCCGGCACCGTCGCAGTCATCGGCGGCCCCGTCGTGTTCGACATGTTCATGGACCGCTACGAGACGTTCTGGCTGTCGGAAGCCCCGCACCTACGGCTGCCCGGCGGCGAAGGCTGTTTTGTCGAAGTACCGGAGCGCACGCCTCAGGAGGTGCTGACCTCACACGGCATGAAACCGGGTGCGCCGTATCTGCTCGACGCCGCGCATGGGGTGACGGTGACGCCGTGGCGTAGAACGTAGGGTGGTTTAAACCCTTACACGTCCCCGTAGGCCGCCTCGGCCGGACGCGTGGCGCGGCCGTAGCCCATGATCATGAACAGCGCGCCGATGATCGACAGGTTCTTGAGCGCTTCGACCAGCATCTTGCCATTGTCAGGTGGCACCTGGTTCCAGAAGTCGTAGAACAGGAAGGTCGCGACCGCGACATAGATGATCATCAGCATCGCGAAGAACCGCGCCCCGAAATTCAGCGCGATCATCACCCCCGCGATGATCTCGAGCACACCGACCGCGATCGCAAGCAGTTGCGGCGTGGTCATGGCCGTCGCCGTCTCGATCTGCTTGGCGTAAGGCGCGATCATGTCGGGCACCACGACCTTGGTGGCGATGAAATCAACGGTGGCCTGCATGGCAAACAGTCTTGCCGCACCCGTGTAGATGAACAACACGGCGAACAGGATCCGCCCGAAAGTCACGAACGCTGGCATGATCGGCCTCTTTGCTCAGGCTTTTTGAAACCGGATTTTTGCGAAAGCACTTGGTGATTATGAAGAGTCATTCGTCGGTTTACAAACGCGGAAATGGCTAAGTGCAAGTAATTCAAAGTTGGTGGCGCGGCACTGCACCTTCTCCCCTTGTGGGAGAAGGTGGCGCGAAGCGCCGGATGAGGGGTCTCGCTCCGCAAATTCAACCGTGAGAGATGTGCGCGGAAGCTACCCCTCACCCGTCTCGCCGCTCCGCGGCAAGCCACCCTCTCCCACAAGGGGAGAGGGAAAAGCCACGTAGCGGCCTACGTAAACAACGTCGGCTGCTGCCGCGACGCGCGCTCCTGCGCTTCCACCACAGCCACCGCGGTCATGTTGAGGATGCCGCGCGCCGTCACCGACGGGGTGAGGATGTGGGCCGGGCGCGCCGGGCCGATCAGGATCGGACCGACGGGCAGCGCGTCCGCCAGCGACTTGATCATCTGATAGGCGACGTTGGCAGTGTCGAGGCTTGGCATGATCATGATGTTGGCCTCGCCCTCGAGATTGGAGTGCGGCAGCACCATTTTGCGTGCGGCGGCCGAGAGCGCGGTGTCGCCCTGCATCTCGCCGTCGGCCTCGAGCTCCGGATGCTTCTCCTTCAGGAGCTGGGTCGCTCGGCGCATCTTGCGCGAGGATTCCGTGTCGTAGCTGCCGAAATCCGAATGCGAGACGAAGGCGATCTTCGGCTTGATGTTGAAGCGTTGGACGTGGACCGCCGCGAGCGAGGCGATCTCCGCGAGCTCTTCGGCGCTCGGATTGGGCCGCACCTGGGTGTCGGCGATGAAGAAGGCGCCCTTGCTCGTGATCAACAGCGCCAGCGCCGCATAGTCGCTGATCCCCGGCGTGAACCCGACGATCTCGCGGACATGGCGCAGATGGCTCATGTAGCGGCCCTCGACGCCGCAGAGCATGGCGTCCGCCTCGCCGCGCACCACTGCGAGCGCCGCGATGACGGTGTTGTTGGTGCGCACCACCGTGCGCGCCGCATCCGGCGTCACGCCGCGGCGGCCGGCGACCTCGACATAGGACTGCACGTAGGAGCGGTAGCGCGGATCGTCCTCGGGATTGACGAGGTCGAAGTCCCTGCCGGCCTTGATCGACAGGCCGAAGCGCTCGATGCGGGCCTCGACCACCGACGGACGTCCGACCAGGATCGGCGTCGCCAGCTTCTCTTCCAGCACCACCTGGGTCGCGCGCAGCACGCGCTCGTCCTCGCCTTCGGCGTAGATCACCCGCACCGGTTGGGTCTTGGCCTTCGCGAACATCGGCTTCATGACGAGGCCGGAGCGGAAAGCGAAGCGCTCGAGCAGCGCGGTGTACTCGTCGAAATTGGTGATGGGCCGGGTCGCAACGCCCGATTCCATCGCGGCCTTCGCCACCGCCGGCGCGATGCGCAGGATCAACCTCGGATCAAAGGGGCTCGGGATCAGCGAGCCCGGGCCGAAACCTTGCGTCTCGCCGGTGTCAAAGCCCTGCGCGACCGCATCGGACGGCGCCTCGCGCGCGAGCTGCGCGATGGCCTCGACGGCGGCGAGCTTCATCTCCTCATTGATCGCGCTGGCGCCGACGTCGAGCGCGCCGCGGAAGATGAAGGGAAAGCACAGGACGTTGTTGACCTGGTTCGGAAAGTCGGAGCGGCCGGTGCAGATCATGGCGTCGGGGCGCACCTTGCGCGCCTCCTCCGGCATGATCTCCGGCGTCGGGTTGGCGAGCGCCATGATCAGCGGCTTGTCGCCCATTACCTTGGCCATCTCGGGCTTGAGCACGCCCGGTGCGGAGAGGCCGATGAAGATGTCGGCGCCGCCGATGACGTCGGCGAGCGTGCGCTTGTCGGTCTTCTGCGCATAGACCGCCTTCCAACGGTCCATCGTGGTGTTGCGGCCTTCGTGAACAAGGCCGTCGATGTCGCAGACCCAGATGTTCTTGCGCTGCGCGCCCATCGACACCAGCAGGTTCAATGTCGCGATCGCCGCGGCCCCTGCCCCCGATGCCACGATCTTGACGTCCGACAGGTTCTTGCCGTTGAGTCGCAGGGCGTTGGTGACGGCGGCGGCAACGATGATCGCGGTGCCGTGCTGGTCGTCGTGGAAGACCGGGATCTTCATGCGCTCCTTGAGCTGCGCCTCGATCTCGAAGCATTCCGGTCCGCGGATGTCCTCGAGATTGATGCCGCCGAAGGTCGGCTCGAGCGCGGCCACGGTCTCGACCACGCGCTCGATGGTGTCGGCCGCGATCTCGATGTCGAACACGTCGATGCCGGCGAATTTCTTGAACAGGACCGCCTTGCCCTCCATCACCGGCTTCGAGGCCAGCGGGCCGATATTGCCGAGGCCGAGCACGGCGGTGCCGTTCGAAACCACGGCGACCAGATTGGAGCGGATCGTCAGCGTCGCCGCTTCCGCCGGATTCTTGGCGATCTCCAGGCAGGCGGCGGCGACGCCGGGCGAATAGGCCAGCGCGAGGTCGCGCTGATTGGCGAGCGGCTTGCTCGCCTGAATCTCGAGCTTCCCGGGGCGTGGCAGACGGTGATAGGCGAGCGCCGCCTGGTGGAGATCATCGGAATAAGACGACATGCGGTGTCTCGCTTCGCGTTACCGGCCTCAAACTACGTTGTCCTGACCGGCCCGCCCTCGGGTGGTATTTCCGGGTCATGGAAACGGGATGAAGCACGCCGGGCGCCCCGGTGGCAACATCCGATTGCGTCCCCATCAACAGGGCGCGCGGTCAAATATCTGATAGCACTAGCTTTCCCTAGACCGCGCGTTGCTTTGCGAATATGGCAGGTTGCGCAGTGCAAAACGAGCAACTGGAGCTGGGAATGAAGCGAATCCTGATCGGCCTGATCGTCGTGGCCGTGGTGGCCGCGGGCGGATGGCTCGGCTTCAATCTCTATGTCCAGCATCGCACCACCGCCGAGGTGGAGGCCGCGTTCGAGCAGATGCGCAAGCAGGGCGGCAAGGCGAACCACGGCAAAGTGGCGTTCGATTTGCCCACGCGCACCCTGGCGATCGAGGACATCGCGGTCGAACCGGGCGCGCAGTCGCAGATGCAGGTCAAGATCGCCGGCGTCAAGGCGATCGGTGTGCGCCAGCTCGACGAGGGACAGTTCTCAGCCGATGCCATCGAGGTCGCAGGCATCGAGTTCGCAATCGACAGTGCGGTCGGTCCATCGCCGCTCAAGGCGGTCTACAAGATCGCACAGGCCACGATACGGGATTACACCGGGGCGATCCGGGCCCAGGTCCTGCCTGCATCGAACGACATCACCGACCTCTATCGATTTGGTCTCGAACAGTTCAACAGCGTCACGGCGTCCTCGATCGAAGTGCCGACCATTGCCGTGACCATCGCCGGCAAGCCCGGCGTGGCCAAGCCGGAAGGTGGCGATTTGGCCTATTCGGGCCTCGTGATGAAAAATCTCAGGCGCGGCAAGGTCGAGGCGACCAAGGCGGACCGGCTCACCTTCACGTTCACAACGGTCCAGGCCGGCAAGTCCGACAAGCTGACGGGTGAGCTGTCGAACCTTGCCATGACCGATTTCGACGCAGTCGCCACGCTCGCCGCTCTCGATCCACAAAAGGCGAATGACGACAGTTTCCATCAAGTCTACGGGCAAATTTCGACGGGGCCATACACGCTGACGTCCGGGGACATGCGCCTTCGGATCGACGGCATCGCGATCGACGATATCGCAGTCCAGCCGTCGAAATTCCGGCTGGGCGAGATGTTTGCCGTGCTGCCAAAGGATCCGTCGGTGCCTCCAACGCCGGCCCAGGCGCGCGACGTGATCGAAAAAATGGCCGGCGTCTATGAGGGCCTTCGCATCGGCAAGATCGAGATCGGCAAGACCTCGATCGGGACTCCGCAAGGGACGGCCAACATCAATGTGGTCAGGTACCGCGACGGCGAATTCGCAGTCGAAGGCGTCGACGCGCCCTCCCCGCGGGGGCAGTTCAAGATGGAGCGCTTCGCGCTGAAGTCCTTCAATGCGACGAACCTGATGCGCTGGGCAGCGGATCTCACGAAGAATATCGGGCGGGCCCCCTCGCCGGATCAAATGCTCGGGCTGTTCGGCGTGCTCGCAGGCGCGGAGATCAAGGGCGTGACCGCGCCGTTCAAGACCACCAAGAAGCTGGTCACGATCGACACGCTGAGCCTGGACTGGGGGCAGCTGGTCGGCTCGATCCCAAGCAAGGCGCATGTGGTTGCCAAATTTGTCACGCCGACCGATCCATCCGACCCAAAGCAGCTTCCATTGATCGCCGCCGGGATCGACAAGCTCACGATCGATTTCGATCTCGGCGCGGCCTGGACCGAGGCGTCCAAGAGCTTCGCTCTGACGCCCGCGACGCTCGACATCGGAGGCATCGCAAGAGCGCAATTGCGCATCGCGCTCGGCAACGTGCCGCGCGAGGTGTTTTCAGCCGATCCCGCCCAGCTGATGGGCCAGGCGGCCCGGATCGAGGCGGGCACGCTCGAATTCTCATTGCGCGACAGCGGCGTCGTCGATCTCGTCGCGGCGCAGTTCGCGCGCATGCAGAATGTCAGCCGCGATACCGCACGCCAGGCGCTCGTCGAGAGCATCAAGGCTAGACGCGAGCGAGTTGCTTCCGCCAATCCGGATGCGAACGCGGCCGTGGACGCGATCGCCCGCTTCGTCGAGACGCCGGGCCAGACGCTTTCCATCAAGCTGTCCCCGCGCGCCAAGGCACCGCTGATGCAATTGATGCAGCTCTTGCAAACCGATCCACAGAGCGCGCTTGCGCAATTCAGGATCGAGGCGTCGACAGGATTGTAGGGAAACGACGCTGCGCGCGGGGGATGGCAATTGGACCGGCGAAAATCCCTCCCCGTCATTGCGAGCGAAGCGAAGCAATCCAGAGTCCCTCCGCGGAAAGATTCTGGATTGCTTCGCTACGCTCGCAATGACGCTGTGGAGACAGCCTCACTTCTGCGGCAAATTCACCTTCACATGCAGCTCGCGGAGCTGCTTGGGGGTGGCGTCCGAGGGCGCGCCCATCAGCAGGTCCATGGCCTGCTGGTTCATCGGGAACAGCGAGATCTCGCGCAGATTGTTGGTGCCGCACAAGAGCATGACGATGCGGTCGACACCGGCCGCCATGCCGCCATGCGGCGGCGCGCCGTACTGGAAGGCACGGTACATGCCGCCGAAGCGATCGACGACTTCCTGCTCGCCGTAACCCGCGATCTCGAACGCCTTCACCATCGCTTCCGGCACGTGGTTGCGGATGCCGCCCGAGGCGATCTCGTAGCCGTTGCAGGTGATGTCGTACTGGAACGCCTTGATGGTCAGCGGGTCCTGGCCCTTCAAGGCATCGAGACCGCCCTGCGGCATCGAGAACGGGTTGTGCGAGAAGTCGACCTTCTTGTCCTCGTCGTTGTACTCATACATCGGGAAGTCGACGATCCAGGCCAGTTCGAACCGCTCCTTGTCGGTGAGGTTCAACTCCTCGCCGATCTTGTTGCGAGCCAACCCTGAAAATTTCCAGAACTTGTCGGGATCGCCGGCGACGAAGAAGGCGGCATCGCCTTCCTTCACGCCGATCTGCGCGCGGATCGCGGCTGTGCGCTCAGCACCGATGTTGTTGGCGAGCGGACCGGCGCCCTCGCCGCCCTCGCGCCACATGATGTAGCCGAGGCCCGGCTGTCCCTCGCCCTGCGCCCATGAATTCATGCGGTCGCAGAAGGCGCGCGAGCCGCCACCCGGCGCCGGGATCGCCCAGACCTGGTTCTTGGGGTCCTCCAACATGCGCGCGAACACCTTGAAGCCGGAGCCGCGGAAGTGTTCGGAGACGTCCTGCATCTCGATGGGGTTGCGCAGGTCCGGCTTGTCGGAGCCGTATTTGCGCAGCGCCTCGGCGAACGGAATCCGGCGCCAGCCCTTGGTCACCGGCTTGCCCTTGGCGAACTCCTCGAACACGCCCGTGATGACGGGCTCCATAGCCGAGAAGACGTCCTCTTGAGTCACAAAACTCATTTCGACGTCGAGCTGGTAGAACTCGCCCGGCAGACGATCGGCGCGCGGGTCCTCGTCGCGGAAACAGGGCGCGATCTGGAAGTAGCGATCGAAGCCCGACATCATCAAGAGCTGCTTGTACTGCTGCGGCGCCTGCGGCAGCGCGTAGAACTTGCCGGGATGGATGCGCGACGGCACCAGGAAGTCGCGCGCGCCCTCCGGCGAGGACGCGGTCAGGATCGGGGTGTTGAACTCGAAGAAGCCCTGCCCCTCCATGCGCCGGCGCATCGACTTGATGATTTCGACGCGCGTCATGATGTTCTGGTGCAGCTTCTCGCGGCGCAAATCGAGGAAGCGGTACTTCAGGCGGATGTCTTCCGGATATTCCTGGTCGCCGAACACCGGCAGCGGCAAATCGCCGGCCGGGCCCAGCACCTCGATCTCGCTGACATAGATCTCGATCTTGCCGGTCGGCAAATCGTCATTGTCGGTGCCTTCGGGACGGCGACGGGCCTTGCCGTCCATCCTCACCACGAATTCCGAGCGCAGCTTTTCGGCCTGCGAAAACGCCGGCGAGTCCGGATCGACCACGCACTGGGTCAGGCCGTAATGGTCGCGCAGATCGATGAACAGCACGCCGCCATGGTCGCGAACGCGATGGACCCAGCCCGAGAGGCGAACTGTCTCGCCGATGTTGCCCTCGCGGAGCGCGCCGCATGTATGTGACCGGTAGCGATGCATGGTCGTCCCAAATTCGATGTCGGAGGAAACGAATCGGACGGCCTGAAACGGCCGGTCCGAAGTTGCGGCAGGGTTTACCTCGGGAGGACCAAGGCGGCAACCAAGGGAACGGCTCGTTTTCGGCTGGAAGGGCCCATTTTTGCCCAATCTGGGCTCAAGCCTTTGCCATCAGGCGTTCCACGCCTATCTTGAAGCCATGACAGTCCATTTCCCGTTCCAGAACTCCTATTCGGCGCTGCCGGACAGCTTTTTCGCCCGGGTCGCGCCGACCCCGGTCGCAGCCCCACGGCTGATCAAGCTGAACCGGCCGCTGGCGGTCCAGCTCGGACTCGATCCTGATGTGCTGGAGACCCCCGAGGGCGCCGAAATCCTGGCCGGCAAGACGGTTCCGGCCGGCGCCGATCCCATCGCCATGGCCTATGCCGGCCACCAATTCGGGCAATTCGTCCCACAGCTCGGCGACGGACGGGCGGTCCTGCTCGGCGAAGTCATCGACAAGGACGGCATCCGCCGCGACATCCAGCTCAAGGGATCGGGGCCCACCCCGTTCTCCCGCCGCGGCGACGGCCGTGCCGCGCTCGGGCCGGTGCTGCGCGAATACGTCGTCAGCGAGGCGATGTTCGCCCTCGGCATTCCGACCACGCGCTCGCTCGCCGCCGTCGTCACCGGCGAGCATGTCATCCGCGAGACCGCGCTGCCAGGCGCAGTGCTGACCCGCGTCGCCTCGAGCCACATCCGCGTCGGCACCTTCCAGTTCTTCGCCGTCCGCCGCGACACCGACGCGATCCGAAGGCTCGCCGACCATGTCATCGCCCGCCACTATCCGGAGCTGCTCGGCAGCGAGCGCCCCTATCACGCGCTGCTCGCCGGCGTCGTGGCACGCCAGGCCGAGCTCGTCGCACGCTGGCTGCTGGTCGGCTTCATCCACGGCGTGATGAACACCGACAACAGCTCGATCTCCGGTGAGACCATCGATTACGGCCCGTGCGCCTTCATGGACGCCTACAATCCTTCGCAGGTGTTTTCCTCAATCGACGAGATGGGCCGCTACGCCTACGCCAACCAGCCGCGCATCGCGCTGTGGAATCTGACCCGGCTGGCCGAATGCCTTTTGCCGTTGTTCGGCGAAGAGCAGGAGAAGGCGGTCGAGCAGGCGCAGGAAATCCTCGGCGCCTTCTCCGATACGTTCAGCAACGCCTATCAGGCGGGCCTGCGCAAGAAAATCGGCCTGTTCACGGAGCGCGACGGCGACGACGCGCTAATCCAGGACCTGCTGGATGCCATGGCCAAGAACCAGGCCGACTTCACCCTCACCTTCCGCAAACTCGGTGACGCCGCTGGCGATCCGGCTGCCGACGATGCACGCGCGCAATTCATGGACCCCGCGGCGTTCGACGAATGGGCCAGGCGCTGGCACGAGCGCACAACCCTGGAACCGCAGAGCGCAGCCGAACGGCAAGCCGCCATGCATGCCGTCAACCCAATGTTCATCCCGCGCAACCACCGCATCGAGGCCGTGATCCAGGCGGCGGTGCACGATGACGACTACGCGCCGTTCGAGGAGCTGGTGAAGGTTTTGGCCAAACCGTTCGAGGCCCAGCCGGACTACGCGGCGTACGCCGATCCCCCGCTGCCGGACCAGCGGGTGTTGCAGACGTTTTGCGGGACGTAGCGACAAACTCAGTACGTAGGGTGGATTAGCCGAAGGCGTAATCCACCATTTCGCCAGACCGAAGGAACGTAAAGAGGTGGATTACGCTTCGCTAATCCACCTTACAAGGTGACGCTGCCGTCACGCCCGCTCACCGAACTCGCCTGCGATCCTAGCGTCCCCGCCCCAATCCTCCGGAAACAATCCAGCCCGCACATCACGGTGAAACGACGAATACGGCCAGTCACGCACCGCCGACGCATATCCGTGCTTGACGGGATTGTAGTAGCAATATTCGACATGGCGCGCATAGTCGGCCTCGTCGCGGATCAGATGCTCCCAGAAGCGGCGCTGCCAAATGCCGCGTTCATTCCGTGCGGCACGGACCGCGCTCAGCCGCTCGTTCGCTGGGAGAGCCTTGGCAAATCGCATCTTGATCAGCCTCCAGCGGACCGAAAAGTTGGCATCGCCGCGCGGCAGCCTCCAGATTGCGTGGAGATGATCGGGCAGAACGACGAAAGCATCGATCTCGAAGGGATGGCTCCGTCGCGTTGCGGCGACCCCACCCCGTAGGACTTCGATCTGGTCGGTCAAAAGAGATTTCCGCCGATCGAGCAGATTCACGGTGAAGAACCAGCATCCTCCGGGAACGAATGCGCGGCGATAGTCGGACATTGACCATGAATAACACAACCTGAAGTTGGCTTACAGTGGTGGATTACGCTGCGCTAATCCACCCTACGACGCGACCGTTTGTGGACACGGGAACCGCTGTCATCAAACTGAAACACTCGCACTCTAACGGCCTGTCAGGTCGTCTTGCCGGAGGCGCCCATCCTCCAACAGTCCTGACAAGCGCCATGCCGTTTAAATTCATCCACATCACCGACACGCATCTCGCGAACCCCGGGCTGAAGCTGTATGGCCTCGACCCGCGCGCCCGGCTGGACGCTGCGATTGCCGACATCAACAAGCATCACACCGACGCCGCCTTTGTGGTCGTGACCGGCGACCTCACCCATTGGGGCGAGCCGGAATCCTACGCCAATTTCGCAGACGCGATGTCGGCCCTCAAAATCCCTCACATCGCCATGGTCGGCAATCACGACCGCCGCGTGACCTGCCTCGATAACCTGAAGTCGGCGCCGCGCGATTCGAACGGCTTCGTGCAGGGCACACGGACCACCGAGCACGGCCTGTTCGTCTTCCTCGACACGCTGGACGAGACCAGCCATGCCGGCGAGATGTGCGACAAGCGCCTCGGCTGGCTCGCAAGCACGCTGGCCGCCGCGCCGGCGAACATGCCGTTCGTCGTGTTCATGCATCATCCGCCGTTCCCGGTCGGCGTCCATGCGATGGACGAGATCTCGCTGGCACAGAGCGTCGAATTCGCCGAGGTGATCGCGCCCTACCGCTCGCGCATCCGCCACCTGTTCTTCGGCCACGTGCACCGGCCGATCTTCGGCAGCTACGGCATGATTCCGTTCTCGACGCTTCGCGGCACCAACCACCAGGTCTGGTTCGAGCTCGACGCTGCCGCGGCCGAGCATCTCGCCAGCCATGAGCCGCCGGCCTACGGCGTGGTGCTGATCGACGGGGAGAATCTGGTCGTGCACAGCCACGACTTCCTCGACACCAGTCTGCGCTTTCCCTTCGAGCCACCGGCGGGAGTGGACGGCCGCGACTATGCGCTTAACTTCCCGGCGCGATGACATGAGCCTTGCTGAACCCGCGGCTCTCCCGGTCGCGACTTCGGCGGCACCGCATCTGCACGTCCTGAAGCGGTTCACCAACCGCTTCAAAGCCTCGCTGCCGGCCTATCTGCTGCTGCTGCCCTCGCTGGTCTTCCTCACGCTGTTTACCTATGGCGCGATGGGCCGCGTCCTCGTCGACGCGCTCTACCAGCGCGCCACGCCCAGGGCGCCGGTCCGTTTCGCCGGTCTCGACAACATCGCAGCGGTGCTTACGGACTCCGCCTTCACCGGTGCGGTCGTCAACAATCTCGTCTATGCCGTCGGCACCGCGGTTCCGAGCATCGCCCTTGCACTATTGTTTGCGCTCGCGCTGTCACGCACCAACGCCGTGACCAGCGCGCTGCGCGCCGCACTGTTCCTGCCGGTGCTGATCCCGATGGTCGCGGCCTCCGCGCTGTTCCTCTTCATCTTCCTGCCCAATGTCGGGCTGCTCGACTATTACATCGGCAGCTTCCTTCCGGTGCTGCCGAACTGGCTCGGCGATTCCGACATCGCGCTTTATGCGATCATGGTCATCACGATCTGGAAGAACGCCGGCTACTACATGCTGTTCTTCCTGGCCGGTCTCCAGGCGGTGCCGGAAGACGTGATGGAAGCGGCCCATCTCGACGGCGCCGGGCCGTACCAGCGGCTGCGCCATATCATCCTGCCCGAGCTCAAACCCACCTTCCTGTTCGTCACGGTCATCGCCACGCTCAACGCGGTCACGCAGGTCGACCATGTCTTCGTCATGACCAAGGGCGGGCCGTCCAACGCGACCAATCTCGTGCTGTTCTACATCTACCAGCAAGCGGTCGAGCACTACGACATCGGCAAGGCCTCGGCGGCGACGCTGCTGACGCTCGCCGCGCTGATGGGCCTCACCGCGCTCTCCTTCCGGACGATGGCAAATCGGGAGGGCGGCGGATGAAGCTGATCGACTGGCTGCTCAAGGACGCCCCGCTCGCCACGCGCCGCGAGATCACGCCAAAGCTCGGCTTTGCGCTGACCGTGCTGCTCGCGGTCGTCTGGCTGATCCCGTTCCTGTGGATGGGCGTGGCGACGTTGCGCCCGGCATCCGACGGCATCAATCTGATGGCCGAGCTGATGCCGAGCCTGAAGCCGACGCTCGACAACGTCAGGGACGCGTGGGAGATCGGCGATTTCCCGCGTTACGCCCTCAACACCGTCATCATCTGCACCGGCATCCTCCTGGTGCAGGTCGTCACGATCACGCTGGCGGGCTTTGCCTTTGCCCGGCTCGACTTCACCGGAAAATCGCTGATCTTCTATCTGTTCCTGATGCAGCTGATGCTGGTCCCGGTGCTGCTGATCGTGCCCAATTTGAGCCTGGTGGCGCAGCTCGGCCTCTACGACACGCTCACCGGCGTGATGATGCCGTTCTTCGCTTCCGCCTTCGGCACCTTCCTGATGCGCCAGGCCTTCGAGGCGATACCGACCGAGCTGGAAGACGCCGCCCTGATCGACGGCGCCAGTCTGCTCCAGCGCATCCGCCACATCTACGTGCCGCTGTCGATGCCGAGCTTCTCGGCCTTCGCAATCATATCGGTGACCAGCCACTGGAACGACTTCCTGTGGCCGCTGATGGTGATCAATTCGCCGGACAAGCGGCCGCTCACGGTCGGTCTCTCCGTGTTCACCGCGACCGCGGAAGGCACGCAGGCCTGGGGCACCATTGCCGCCGGCACGCTGATGGTGATCGCACCGCTGCTCATCACCTTCCTGATCTTCCAGAAACGCTTCATCAGCTCTTTCGTCACCTCAGGTATCAAATAGGAGATTTCTCGATGCTGTTTTCCCGCAGGCTCATGCTTGGCCTTGCCATCGCAGGCACTTTGGCAGGCGCCCTCGCCTTCCCGGCGCTGGCCGAAGGCCCGACCGAGATCGACCTGTTCTTCCCCGTTCCCGTCGACGGCAAGCTCGCCCGCGACATGGGCACCCTGATCAAGGAGTTCAACGAGGGACATCCGAACATCAAGGCGACCGCCGTCTACACCGGCTCTTACGACGACACGCTGATCAAGACCCGCGCCTCGATCAAGGCCGGCAAGCCGCCGGCTGCCGTGATCATGTCGGCGAACTTCCTGCTCGATATGCAGATCGAGAACGAGCTTACAAACCTCGATCCCCTGATCGCCGCCGACGGCACCACCAAGGAGCAGTTTCTGGGCCAGTTCTTTCCGGCGCTGCAGGGCAACGCGGTGATCAACCGCTCGGTCTACGGCGTGCCATTCCACAACTCGACGCCGCTGCTCTACATCAACGCCGACAAGGCCAAGGAAGCGGGCCTCGATCCGAGCAAGCCGCCGCAGACCTGGGCTGAATTGACCGATTGGGCCAAGAAGCTCACCAAGCGCGAGGGCGACAAGGTCACCCAATGGGGCATCGCCATCCCCTGCGCCTACGACTATTGCGGCTGGATGATGGAAACGCTCACCATGACCAATGGCGGGCGCTACTACAACGAGGAGTTCGGCGGCGAGGTCTATTACGACACGCCCTCGATGCTGGGCGCGCTGACCTGGTGGAACGACCTCGTCACCAAGCACAAGGTTCACCCGCCCGGTGCGACGCCCGGCCCTGCCGTCAGCACCTCCTTCATCTCCGGCAACGCCGCGATGATGATGCTCTCGACGGGCTCGCTGACCTATGTGCGCGACAACGCCAAGTTCGCCTACAAGGTCGCCTTCATCCCGCGCAACGTCCGCAACGCCGTGCCGATCGGCGGCGCCTCGCTGATCGTCCCCGCGGGCCAGGACGCCGACAAGCAGAAGGCCGCCTGGACGCTGATCAAGTGGATGACCTCGCCCGAGAAGAGCGCCTGGTGGAGCCGCGCCACCGGCTATTTCGCTCCCAACATGGCCGCTTACAAGACGCCTGACATGGTTGAATTCCTGAACAAGAACCCGGACGCCAAGACCGCCGTCGAGCAGCTCGACGTCGCAAAACCGTGGTTTGCGACCTACAAGACCGTGCCGGTGCGCAAGACGCTGGAGGACGAGGTGATGCTGGTTCTCAACGGCAAGAAGCAGCCGAAGGAGGCCCTCGTTGCCGCCCAGAAGGCGGCGGACGAGACGCTGAAGCCGTACAATGCGGAGACGTCGCTGAAGCTGCCGTAACACTCCGCCTCATCGCGCGAACAACATTCGGCGCTCCGCCATGTGGGGCGCCGAATGCGTTTCGGGGATGCGCACGCTCGAATCGTCACGACGATCTCAGATCGTTACCACGATCTCAGATCGTCACCACGATCTTGCCGAACTGCTCGTTTGACTCCAGAAAGCGATGCGCCTCGACGATCTCTTCAAACCGAAACCTTTTGGCGATGATCGGACGCAAGGCACCACCCGATAACCCGTCGAGGATGAACGCTTTTGCTTTGGCAAGCCGCGCGGGATCGCGGATGATCTCGTGCACGAGATAGCCGCGCAGCATCAGGCTCTTGGTCAGGACGTTGACCAGCGGAAACGGCGTGGGCTCGGGGCTCAGGCCGCCATATTCGATGAGAATGCCACCCGGCGACATCGCGGCGGTGAGCGGCTCAAATATGGGGCCCCCGACCGCGTCGAACACCACACGAACGCCGTTCGAGCCGACGATGTCCTGCAGCCGTGACCGGATGTCCTCTTCCGCCGACACGATGACGTCGGCCGCGCCAGCATCGCGCAAGGCCTGCCGCTTGAACGAGGTTCGGGTCACTGCAATCGGGATCGCACCGATCCGGTTCGCGATCTGGATCGCTGCAAGCCCGACGCTGCTCGACGCCACGGTGATGACTACGGCCTCCCCTTGCTCCAGCCCAGCAATATCGACCAGAGCGCCGAACGCTGTCAGATATTGCATCCATACCGCGGCCGCCGCGTCGAAGCCGAGCTCGGGCGGGTGCTTCACGACGAACTCGGCCGGAAACGTGACGAGCTCGCCATAGGCGGGCCATCGCACCATCGACACGGGCGGCACGATGCTGACGGCCTCGCCCGGCGAAAAGCCGCTCACGCCTTCGCCGATCGTCTCGACGATGCCGGCTGCCTCGAGACCAAGGCCGGACGGAAACGTCGCTGTCTCGATATAGGTCCCCGTCCGCAAGAGCGCTTCCGCGCGATTGAGCCCGAGGGCCTTGACCCTGATCTGCACCTCGCGCCTCCCCGGCGGCGCGACGTTGATGGTCTCGATGCGCAGCACGTCGGGGCCACCATGCCTGTGGAAGCGAACGACGCGCGCCATGGATACACTCCAAAAAAATTGAACTGAATGGAGCTATGCCAACCGCGGGGCAGCGGATAAAGCGTCCAAACGGCCGAACAGTCGAAACCAGGAGTTTGCAATCATGGACCGCCTGACCAGCATGGCCGTCTTCGTCAAAGCGGTTGATCTCGGCTCGTTCGCCGCTGCCGCCGATGCGCTCGAAATGTCGGGGCCAATGGTCGGCAAGCACGTTCGTTTTCTCGAGGAGCGCCTGGGCGTCCGCCTCCTCAACCGCACCACACGGCGCCAGAGCCTGACCGAGACAGGCCAAGCCTATTACGAGCGCTGCCGCACGGTGATCAGCGAAGCCGAAGCCGCCGACGCGGTCGTTGCCGAGGAGCTTTCCGAGCCGCGTGGCCGGCTCCGCGTGACCATGCCCGCCCTGCTGGGTCGCCACTGCATCGCCCCCTTGCTGATGAAGCTCGCGCGACGATATCCCCATCTGGAGCTCGATCTCTCGTTCGGCGACCCGATCGCTAACATCATCGAGGGCCGCTATGATCTTGCGATCCGGACCGGCGATCTACACGATCAATCCGGCCTGATGACGCGGCGCATCGCCAGCCAACGCATGGTGGTGTGCGGTTCGCGCGCCTATCTGCGCGCCAACGGCAAGCCGAAATCGCTCGACGAACTCGCCCAGCATCAGGCGATCATCTATCGCCGCTCCGGACGCGTCCGGCCGTGGCTGTTTCCCCGCGAGGGCCAGCCTCCGAGCGAAATCATGCCGGCGGGAAGGCTCAGGCTCGACGATCTCGATGCGATTGCGGGCGCCGCTACAAAGGGGATGGGACTGGCCTGGCTGCCATACTGGCTGGTCCGCGAACGCCTACGCGCCGGTACACTCATCAATCTGTTGAGCGGTCAGCCGGGATTTCTCTACGACTGTCACGCGCTCTGGCCACGCTCGCCCCGGATGCCGCTGAAAGTTCGCGTCGCCGTGGACGCCTTGGCGGCCGCCCTGCCGAAGCTCATGACATGACGCCGGATGCCGCGGCGCTGCATCGAATGGCGCGCCCGTTAACCCCGCGTCCACCATCCGGCCCGGCCCGCCGCCGGTAACCACGAGAATTAACAGACCCTCAATTCGCCCCGGACAAGTTTAGCAATGTTGCTGGGGGATTTTGCCGTGGATCTGTTGGTTTTCGAGTTCCTGGGGCTGGCGCTGGTCGCCATGTGCGTGGTCGTGGTGGCGCTGCCTTGCGCGCGCAAACCCTCCCGGCGGGTCCGCTACGAATAGGACTTTCGTCGGAAAATGCGATTCCGGCCCAAATGCAAGGCTCGAATTTGCTTCGAGCCCCTTGACATCACAGCGCTTTCGGCAGAACGGCTGATATACGTGTCATGGGCCGTTCATGGATTTGATTACCACCACCGCTGACCTTGCGGCTGCCTGCAGCCGGCTGGCCAAGCACCCCGTCATTACCGTCGATACCGAGTTCCTGCGCGAGACCACCTATTACCCGCTGCTGTGCGTGGTGCAGATGGCCAGCGCCGAGGAAGCGATCGTCATCGACACCCTGGCCGCGGGCATCGATCTCAAGCCGTTCTTCGAGCTGATGGCCAATGAGGCCGTGCTGAAGGTGTTCCACGCCGCCCGGCAGGACATCGAGATCATCTGGCACCAAGCGGGCATCATCCCGCACCCGGTGTTCGACACCCAGGTCGCGGCCATGGTGCTCGGCTATGGCGACAGCATCGCCTACGACGCGCTGGTCGAGAAGGTCACGGGCCACCGCCCGGACAAGACCCACCGCTTCACCGACTGGTCGCGCCGGCCGCTGACCAAGGAGCAGATGCACTACGCCGTGTCCGACGTCACGCATCTGCGCGACGTGTTCGCAGCGCTCGATGCCGACCTCAAGAAGCGCCGGCGCAGCGAATGGGTCTCGATCGAGATGGAGGTCCTGACCTCGCCCAAGACCTACGACTTCCACCCCGAGCGCGCCTGGGAACGGCTCAAGACGCGGGTGCGCAAGCCCAAGGACCTCGCAGTCCTGATGGAGGTCGCCGCCTGGCGCGAACAGGAGGCGCAGAGCCGCGACGTGCCGCGCGGCCGCGTGCTGCGCGACGAAGCCGTCAGCGACATCGCGACCCACGCGCCGAACACGATCGAGAAGCTCGCAAACCTGCGCTCCGTGCCGAAGGGTTTTGAGAAATCCAAATGGGGCGCCGACATCGTCGCCGCGGTCGAGCGAGGGCTGGCGCGAGATCACGCCACGCTGCCGAAGCTGGAAAAGCCGCGGAACAATAACAATGGCGCCGCGATCGTCGAGCTGTTGAAGGTGCTGCTCCGCATGACCGCGGAGCGCCACGCGGTCGCCAGCAAGGTGATTGCGACCGTCGACGATCTCGAGGAGATCGCGGCCGACGACGACGCCGACGTGCCGGCGCTACGCGGATGGCGCCGCGAGCTGTTCGGCGAGGCCGCACTGAAACTGAAGCGCGGCGAGCTGGCACTGGCGGTCGAGAAAGGCCGCGTGATCGGGGTTCAGCGAGCGGAACGAGCCGCGATACCAACAACCACACCGTCATCCTGAGGCGCGAGGCGTGCGGTGCGAAGCATCGCACGGGGAGCCTCGAAGGATGAGCGACCCCGCTGCGACAGCCGGGCCGTCGCCCTTCGAGGGCCGCCGAAGAAGCGGCCACCTCAGGATGACGGGGATAGACCGAGGCCCAGGCGAGGCGCCGTCCCTTACGCTGGCGTCAGCTTGGCCACTTCCGGCTTCATGTCGTCCAGCACGCCCGATATTGCCGCGACCAGCTCGTCGATCTGGGCTTTGGTGACAATCAGCGGCGGGCAGATGGCGATGGCGTCGAGCATGTTGCGCGAGATCACGCCGCGCTCCTGCAGCATGCGACTGGCCATGCCGCCGACGGCGCCCGGCGTTGCCGCCGCGGTCTTGCGCGCCTTGTCCAGCACCAGTTCGATCGCTGCAATCATGCCGACACCGCGGACCTCGCCGACCAGCGGATGGCTGGTGAGCTCACGCAGCTTGCCTTGCATGTAGCCACCGAGCTCGGCGGCGTGCGCGACCAGGCCCCGCTCCTCGATGATTTTCAAATTCTCCAGCGCAATCGCCGAACCGACCGGATGGCCGCCCGCGGTGAAGCCGTGGCCGAGCACGCCGATCTTGTTGCTCTCATCGGCGATCGGCTCGAACATGCGATCGTTCATTATGATGGCCGACAGCGGGAAATAGCTCGAGGTGATCTGCTTGGAGACCACGATCGCGTCGGGCTTGATGCCGTAGGTTTCGCAGCCGAACATCTTGCCGGTGCGACCGAAGCCGCAGATGACCTCGTCGGCGACCAACAGGATGTCGTACTTGTTCAAAACCTTCTGGATCTTGTCCCAATAGGTCGCCGGCGGCACGATGACGCCGCCAGCACCCATCACCGGCTCGCCGAAGAACGCCGCGATCGTGTCCGGGCCTTCCTTCTGGATCAGCGCATCGAGCTCCTCGGCTCGCCGCGTCGCGAAGGCTTCCTCGCTCTCGCCGGGCGCGCCGTCCTTGTAGAAATGCGGCGAGCCCGTGTGCAGGATGTTCGGGAGCGGCAAGTCGAAAGAGCGGTGGTTGTTCGGCAGGCCGGTGAGGCTGGCGGACGCGATGGTGACGCCATGATAGGCGCGCATCCGACTGATCACCTTCTTGCGCTGCGGCTGGCCGAGCGCGTTGGAGCGATAGGCGATCAACTTCAGGACGGTGTCGTTGGCCTCCGAGCCCGAGTTGGTGAAGAACACCTTGCTCATCGGCACTGGCGCAAGCGCGACCAGCTTCTCGGCGAGATCGATCGAGGGCCCGTGCGATTTCGCGGAGAAGGTGTGATAAAATGGCAGCGCCAGCATCTGCTTGTGCGCGGCGTCGACCAGCCGCTTCTCGTTGAAGCCGAGCCCGACGCTCCAGAGGCCCGCCATCGCCTCGAAATAGCGCTTGCCCGAAGCGTCGAACACGTAAGGGCCCTCGCCGCGTTCGATCACCAGGGGACCGGCCTGCTGATGGGCGCGCGCGTTGGTGTAGGGATGGAGCTGATAGGCCACATCCCGGGCCTCTTGCGAATTGGGCAGCATGGACATTTGCAGGCATCCTTGAAAGCGTCACGTCGCCGGCGCGGCCAGCGTCATCACTCGATGATCCAGCTCCTTGGCTATTGCCACCACGCAGAACTTGCAACGTCAATTCGTCGGCAGCAAGCGCTCAGCAGCGTTGCACAAAGCCGCACATCGGGCAGCTGTCACGCCGCGCCGTCGTCATTCCCATCATTATCGGCGGCGGCGGCTTCCCGCACCTCCACCAGCGCCATCGAGAGCAGATACACCGTCGTGGGCAGACCGAGACGGCGCGCCGCCTCGGCGGCACGCGACAGGTCGCTTGCCAGCTCCTCGAGCTGATCTCCCCGTGACAATGTCCCACTCCATCCGTCGATCGCGGCCGCTACACCGCAACGGCGCCGCTGGTTCTGATCAGTTCGGCGCTGGACTGGATTGTAGCAAAATTCCCGATCACATTCACTACCGCATGCTTGTAGGCGGCAGCATCGCCTGTCCCCGGCTGCCGGCAGGCGACCGCGTCGGCCACCACCTGGTAGCGATGACTGCGGTGAAACCCGTCGATAGCGGTTGCCAAGACGGTTTCGTCGAAGGAAAAGCCCGCGAGCACGCAACGGACATTGCGGATATTGGACATGTAGTCCACAAACCGCGACGAACTGTAGGCCGACGGCAGCGGGTGCTCGAACGTCATTTCTCCCGGCCGCGGCTTCGCCTCCGCGATCCAATCGGTCAGCCTGGATGCCGGATTGAACCAGGCCGCCTGCGCGATGCGCTTCAGATGCATCACCGGCCAGAGATTGTCGCGCCACAGCGTCAGCAGTTCCACGCAGCGCGCCGTGGCAGCCTCGCCGTCGAGGATGACATGGCGACGTCCGGGGGTCAGATATTCGACCTGGAGATCCGCGCAGACCAGGATCGGCGGATCGTCGGTAATGGAAACCAGCATGGTTTTGCGCGCAGCTGCACCAGTTTCAACGGCCAGCGAGCGCGACGTCCCGCAGCGGCGACGTCACGGCCCGTCCAGCCGAGGCGTCGAGCACGCCCGGCCGGTCCCAATCCCCTTCGGGGCGGATGATCACGTACGGATCGCTGTCCAGCGTAATGGCATCCGGGCCCGGTTCGATCTCCAGCAGCATCTCCGTGTAGGAGAAGTCGGAGAAGGTGATCTTGCGATTGTGGCCGAGCGGCTTGGCGCCGAAATGGGCCCAGAAATCGACCAGCCGATCCTGCGCCTGGCCGTAGATCTTACGAAAGCCCTTGCGCTTCACGTAGTCGACGCTCGCCTGTACCAGCTTGAACGAGACGCGCGAGCGCCGATATTGGTGCCGCACCGCAAGCCGTTCCACCTTGGCGAAATCACCGAAGAACCGCACCCGCAGACAGCCCGCAGGCTCGTTGCCGACATAGCCGATGAAATGCGCGGCAACCATGTCGTTGCCGTCGAACTCCTCATCGAACGGGCAATCCTGCTCGGCGAGGTAGACGGCCGAGCGGATCGAGGTGACCAGCATGAGGTCGCTGAGATCGCGTGCGAGGCGAATGCTGATAGCGCGGGAATCCGGCTTCGCGAGAGGAATCCTAGTACCGTGCATCTGCAAAACTCCTTGCTTGGATGATCGCGCCCGGCATGCGCATCGGCTGCCGATGCCAGGGCCGCTCGTAGCACCAGAGGTCGGGTTGGAAGCTTGGAATGGGCTCGAAGCCTGTCGCCTTCATGATATCGCGTCCGGCCACGGTTGACGGCTGCGCATAGCAATTCGCGTTGCGAAACCTTAGCTGTCTAAGATGAGCCGCGGCCTTGCCGAGACCGGCGACGCCGCGCCCTGTCGCCGCGATCGCCCAGATGTAGATGGCGGAAACGTCTTCCTTCGCGGAGGCGAGATGGCGCGTCTCCGGCGCGGTGAGGCAGATCTCGTCGAGCAGCAGCGCATCATGCCCGCGATCGTTGAGAAACAGGAAGGCCATGCCGCCGACGAGGTTGCCCTTCCGGCTGAAAGTCAGGATGCTCTCGGGATCGAAGGCGAAGTATTTTTCAAGCTCAGCCGCCCCGATCCGGACACCCGGCACCAGCCGGTGCGCCAACTGCGACAGCGCAGCTATTTCGGAAAATTGGGCGCGACGGACGTCGACATCCGGACTGAGCGGCAGCGCGTCGAAATCATGCCTTGCGGCAAACGAGCCCCTTTCCATACCCATGTCACCCCTCTATCGTTCGCGGCTTTCGTGCCCCGCTATGACCAAGAGCTTAGCGGCTGGGGATCAGGAGTATGCAGCAGTTATTGCACCGGGGTGCTGCGATGATGCAGCACGGTGAAGAAGCCCTGGACGCGTCCTGGGACGATTTGAAACTGTTTTTAGCTTGCGCAAAATATAAAAGTTTCCGTAACGCCGCCGAGGAGCTCGGGCTCACCTCCACCACCCTGATGCGCAGGATCGACCGGCTCGAAGAGAGCATCGACTGCAAGCTGTTCCTGCGCGACCAGAGCGGGCTCACGCTCAGCGACGAAGGCAGCGCGATGATCGCCGACGTCGCGCTCATGGAGCGTCATGCCTTCAACGTGTTCCGGCGCGCCTCGCGATCGTCGAACGACATGTCAGGCACCGTGCGCGTCGCGGTGACGGAAGGCCCCGGCAATTTCTGGATCCTGCCGCGACTGATCGACTTCCAGAAGACCTATCGCAAGATCACCGTCGACCTGCGCTGCGCGATGGAACAGGCCGACGTCGCGCGGCTCGAATCCGATATCGCGATCCAGCTCGAGCCGCCGACCAATCCCGATCTGATCGTCGCCAAGCTTGGCCGGCTGCACATCTATCCCTTCGTCTCCAAGGAGTACGAAAACCTCTACGGCGTGCCCGCGAGCCTGGCCGAGCTGAAGAACCACCGCATCATCAAGCAGAGCGCCCCGCAGGTCGACGACGGCGCTTACGCCCGCGTGCTCGGACTGAAGTCGCTCGAGGGCATTGTCGGGATCAAGACCAATTCCTCGGTCGGCGTGCTCTATGCCGTGGAGCGCGGTGCCGGCATCGGGTTCCTGCCGACGGTCTCGATCGCGCTCGGCGCCCCGCTCGTTGCCGTCGATCTCGGCGTCAGCCACCACGCCGATCTCTGGCTCACCTATCACAAGGAGTTCCGCGCCTCCGAGCGTCACAAGATCGTGGTCGATTGGCTGAAGAAAATCTTCGATCCCAAGATCCATCCCTGTTTTCGCGACGAGTTCATCCACCCGAACGCGCTGGCGCCGATGATGACCGCCGCGCGCGAGGGCTTTGGATTGACCGGCTATGTCGCGGCAATGCCGACTTAAACCTTCAACATGATCTTTTCGGAAAACCGCTTCGCAGTTTTCCGGATCCTGCTCTGGGCGGGCTTGGGCAGGCTTCGCCTCACCACCGATATTCGAAGCCGACCGTGCCCTGGTGCGACGTCAGCTCGTTGCGGAACTTGCCGTCGTAGTTGACGTAGAGCCGCGCCGTGTTGGTCAGGCTGAGCGAGGCCGAGGCGCCGGCATCCATGCCGTAGCGGCTCTCGCCGATGCCGGGCACGACGATGCTCTGGGTCCCGAGGCTGACCTGCACCGATCCCAGGTTCTGATAGAAATTGTCGACGACCTTGCCGTAGGCGGACACGTCGAGGATCTTCTGGTCGAAGATGAAGTAGCGCCCGATCTCGGCCCCGATCATGACGCGCGCGCGAGACAGCGCCGTCGAGCCGACATTGAGTGGGTCGAGGCCGCCAACCTCCTGGAACGCGACGCTGGTGGCGCGGACATATTCCAGTGCGCCCTTGGGCACGATGCGCATCTGGTCCTTGGTCCAGTAATAGCTGATCTCGGTCAGCGCGCCGTCGACTGCGGCGCGATAACCCGCTGTCGCAAGTCCCAGGCCGGTATCCCGGCTGGAGCGGACCTTGCCGAAGCCGTGCACCACCGCGAAGGCCCAGGTCCAGGGGCCCTTGTCGACGGAGCCGCTGAAGCCGACTTGCGTCAGGTCCAGCGTCGCGGATTGAAGTGCGAGCGGCACGTCGATGTCGGTGTGGCTCTGGTCGACCGAGAAGCCGAGATTGACACCCGGTGCGAGCCGCGCGCCAAAGCCCGCGACACCGCCAACCGTTTTCCGCTTGTCGCCGACGAAGTCGCCCTGCGCATCGGTCCGGACCGAGATGCCGTAACCCTCGAACCAGGTGCGGTAGCGCGGATCTTCCGCGCCCGCCGATGCGCCGCCGCCGCCGGGATTGGTCCGGAACGCCCGGTTGACGCCGCCAGATGCCTGGTTGCCGAGCCGCTCCAGGAAATTCGATCCGAGATTGAGCGCGCCGTTGCCGGCCGACTGGTCGTAATTGGCGGAGGTGGCCGACGGCGTGGGAGGCGGTGGCGGTGGCAGCGGCGGGGCGACCTGAGCGAGAACGGGAGCGGCCGTCGTCGCCAAGCCAAGCACGATGGCACTTGCGACCTTGGCCGTCGTCCGACGAACCCTGTCTCCGCCAATCACCCGCCGTGTCCCGGAAAGCTGCAATGTGCAGCGCATGACAATGAATCCCAAAGCAAAATGGCGGCGCGCAAAAATGCAACACGGGCCACTATGCATGCGGCGATTTGTGCTGAAGCGCCGCCGAGGGTCAACCGGTCCACACCTCGTCGCCAAGGCGATTGCCCTCGATTGTGGTTCCCCGGCCACAGGTCGTAAATTGCAGATGACGATACCCGGCCCAGACTTGAAATTCGCGCGCGGCTTGCTAACGGGCGATTTTCATGTTGCAATATCGGACACAATCGGAATTGGCCGCTCGACTGTGCGTTTCGCGACATTGAGACTCAAGACTCGAACAGACTACCGGAAGCCCGTTTGTGGCGTGGCACGCGAAAAGCGGCCGCGTCGTTTTTGTATCTAGCGGAGGAGACTGAGGATGCCGCAAAAGGGCACCGTCAAATGGTTCAACCCGACCAAGGGCTATGGGTTCATCAAGCCGAACGGCAGTGACAAGGACGTCTTCGTCCACATCTCCGCCGTCGAGCGCGCCGGACTCTCGACCCTCAATGAAAATCAGGTGGTTGAATACGACCTCGTGGAGAACCGCGGCAAAGCCTCCGCGGAGAACCTCAAGGTCTCCTGATTTCTCTCGCCGTCTGCGCAAGAGATCATGACGTTGCCCCCGGCTCTGCCGGGGGTTTTTGTTTGGGATGAGTAGTATTTCGCAGTGTGACGGCGCTTCACCGCACCAACGGCGCAACCAGAAAATTCTCCGACGGCCCGCTGCCCGCCGTCTTGCACACGTCGCCCTCGATCCGGACCTTGCCGGTCGCGAGCAGGCTCAGTGCTGCGGGATAGATGCGGTGCTCGACTTCGAGGATACGCTCCGACAGCGTGGCCCCAGTATCGTGATCGCTCACGGGCACCGCGCCCTGCATCACGATTGGGCCGGCATCGGTCTCGGGGATGACGAAGTGCACCGTCGCGCCAGACAGCTTGACGCCGGCGCGCAAGGCCTGGCCGTGCGGATCGAGACCGGGGAACGACGGCAGCAGCGAGGGATGGATGTTGAGCATCCGCCCGTACCAGGTTTTTGTGAATTCAGCCGTGAACAGCCGCATGAAACCGCCGAGACAGATCAGCTCGATGCCGTGCTGATCGAGCGCTGCTTGCAGCACCTTCTCGAAGCCGGCGCGGTCCTTGCCGAACGGCTTGCTTTCGATCACCAGCGTGTTCACGCCGCTCGCTTTGGCCCGTTCAAGCCCGAGCGCGTCGGCCTTGTTCGAGATGACGAGTGAAATCTCCGCCGGGAAATCCGCAGCAGCAGCGGCCCTGATCAGCGCGGACATGTTGGAGCCGCGACCGGAGATCAGGATGGCGACGCGGCGTTTCATCACAGCGCCGGTCATTACAGCGCCAGGTCGAGGTGGCCATTATAGACGACGCGATGCTCGCCTTCGGCCGCGATCACGGTGCCGAGCTGCGCGACGGTCTCGCCGGCTTCGGTGAGGACCCGCACGACCTCGTCGACCTTGTCCGGTTCGACGATCGCGATCATTCCGATGCCGCAGTTGAAGGTGCGCAGCATTTCGAGCTCGGCGATGCCGGCTTGGGCTGCCAGCCATTTGAACACCGGCAGCACCGGCAGGCGCGCCAAATCGATACCGACGCCGAGATGCGGCGGCAGCACGCGCGGAATGTTGTCGGTGAAGCCGCCGCCGGTGATGTGGGCCAGCCCCTTCACCGCGCCGGTCTCGCGGATCGCGCGCAGGCAGGATTTGACGTAGAGACGCGTCGGCGTCAGCAGCGCGCCGCCGAGCGTCATGACGGGCGCAAACGGCGCCGGCGCCCCGAAGCCGAGGCCGGATTGTTCCACGATCTTGCGCACCAGCGAGAAACCGTTGGAGTGCACCCCCGACGAGGCAAGCCCGATCACGGCATCGCCGGCGGCGATGTCCTTGCGCGGCAAGAGCGTGCCACGCTCCGCGGCGCCGACGGCAAAGCCGCCGAGGTCGTAGTCGCCGTCCTTGTAGAGGCCGGGCATCTCGGCCGTCTCGCCGCCGATCAGGGCGCAACCGGATTCGCGGCAGCCTTCGGCGACACCGGCGACGATCGATGCGGTCGCCTCCGGATCGAGCTTGCCGCAGGCAAAATAGTCGAGGAAGAACAGCGGCTCGGCGCCCTGCACCACAAGGTCGTTGACGCTCATGGCGACGAGGTCGATGCCGATCCCGCCATGCAAGCCGGTCTCGATCGCGATCTTGACCTTGGTGCCGACGCCATCGGTCGCGGCCACCAGGATGGGATCCTTGAAGCCGGCGGCCTTGAGGTCGAACAGGCCGCCGAATCCGCCGATTTCGGCGTCGGCGCCGGCCCGCGCGGTGGCGCGCACCATTGGCTTGATCAGGTCGACCAGGCGGTTGCCCGCGTCGATATCGACGCCTGAATCGGCGTAAGTGAGGCCGTTTTTGCGGTCGGTCATGCCCGATTTCCAGTGGGTTTGCGGCTGGTTACGTCGAATTCCGGGGACGCGCAATGGCTCGCATGGCGCGCCTCCGTATACTATGTAGAGATATCAACCGGTTCAGCCTCCAAAGGGCCGAATTCGAGGTCAGGCCGGGTGCCGGGAAGCGCCGTGTGAGTATACCGAACATCATTACTTTGGGCCGCATCATGCTGGTCCCGATCATCGTCTGGGCCATCGTGTCGAGCCAAATGGAGGTGGCGTTCGCCGTCTTCCTGATCGCCGGCATCAGCGACGCGGTCGACGGCTTCCTTGCCAAGCGCTTCAACATGACGAGCGAGCTCGGCGCCTTGCTCGACCCGCTCGCCGACAAGGCGCTGCTGGTCTCGATCTACATGGCCCTGGGCATCTGGGGCGCTATTCCGCGCTGGATCGTCATCCTGGTGGTCTCGCGCGACATCATGATCGTCGCCGCCGTGATCATATCGTGGCTGTTCGACCGCCCTGTCGAGATGAAACCCTCGAAAGTATCCAAGCTCAACACTGTGGCGCAGGTGGCGTTCGCAGCGCTGGTGCTGGCCGCCCTCGCGTTCGGCTTCAAACCCGGTCCTTATGATATAATCCTGATGGGCCTCGTCACGGTCTTCACGCTCTCCTCCGTGTCGCTCTATCTCGTCGAGTGGTTGCGGCACATGAGCACGATCGAGGCCAAATGAGTTGGGACGCGGCCCCGCAAAAGGCCAACTCCCGCTCGATTAAGTCGCATCTCTTCAAACGACGCCGGCACGCCGGCACGGAGCAAAGCAAGCGTGCCAGGCCGCGTTCATCCCCGACAATTGGCGTTTTCGCTTCCGCATGCGGAGAGCCTGAGCCGGGACAACTTCCTCGAAGGCCCCGTCAATGCCGCCGGTCTTGCCCTCATCGACGCCTGGCCGGAATGGCCGAACCGGATCATGTGGCTGGCCGGCCCGGAAGGAAGCGGCAAGAGCCATCTCGCCGCGATCTGGGCCGAGGCCTCAGGCGCCCGCTCGACCACGGCCAATGGGCTGACCGCCGAAGCCGTCCCGACTGCGCTCGCCACCGGCGCGCTGGTGGTCGAGGATGCCAAGGCCGGGGAATTCGACGAGCGCGCCCTGTTCCATCTGATGAATATGGCCCGGGAGGACGGCGCCTACGTCCTCTTCACCGGACGCGAGGCGCCCGCCTCTCTCGAGATCGAGCTTGCCGACCTGCGCTCGCGGCTGCGCGCGGTGCCTTTCATCTCGCTGCTGCCGCCTGACGACCAGCTCTTCCGCGGCCTGATCGTCAAATTTTGCGCCGACCGCCAGCTCGCGGTGGACGAGAGCGTAGTCAGCTACCTCGCCACTCGCCTGGAGCGGTCCTCGGCCGCCGCCCGATGGGCAGTCGACCTGCTGGACAGCGAGGCTCTGCGGCTTGGCCGCCCGGTCACAAGGGCCCTGGCGGCCGAGCTGCTCCGGGATGTCTGACCAAGGCGGCTTGACGCGGCCGGGCGGCGGAACATCAATGTCATCGAAACGTCATCGCTCTAACACATGCTCCCGCGGGTTTTGCGCGTAAGTCGCAAATTGGGGCGAACTGGATGGATCGACTTCTGATGGACTCTGCGCAAGCTGTTGAAGTTAAAGAAAAAGCCCCGGAAGCCGAAGGCCCACCGGCGATCGCATCGAGCCCCGAGCGGTTCATCAATCGCGAGCTCTCCTGGCTGCACTTCAACCGCCGCGTCCTGGAGGAATCGGTCAATCCCAGCCACCCCATGCTGGAGCGCGTGCGATTCCTGTCGATTTCAGCGAATAACCTCGACGAGTTCTTCATGGTCCGCGTCGCCGGCATCAAGGCCCAGGTGCGCGAGGGCATTGCCGAGCGCAGCCCCGACGGTCTGACGCCGTCCGAACAGCTCGCGCTCATCAACCGGACCGTCTCGCAGCTTGCCTCCGACCAGCAGGCAATCTGGCGCGACCTGCGCGGCACGCTCGCCGGCGAGGGCATCGTACTGGTCGAGGGCAAGGAGGTCACCAAGGCGGAACGAACCTGGATCGAGGACTACTTCCTCAGCAACGTGTTCCCGCTGCTGACTCCGCTCGCGATCGACCCGGCCCACCCCTTCCCGTTCATTCCGAGCCTCGGCTTCACCATCGCGCTCCAGCTCACGCGCGCCGCCGACGGCAAGCAGATGAACGCGCTGATCCGCATGCCAGGCAAGATCGACCGCTTCATCCGCCTGCCGGCCGATGGCAAGGTCGTCCGGCTGATCTCGCTGGAGCAGGCCACCGCGCTATTCATCAACCGCCTGTTCCCGGGGTACAATCTGCACGGCCAGGGCGCATTCCGTGTCATCCGCGACTCCGAACTCGAAATCGAGGAAGAGGCCGAGGATCTCGTCCGCCTGTTCGAGACCGCGCTGAAGCGCCGTCGCCGCGGCTCGGTGATCCGGCTCGAGATCGACGCCAAGATGCCGGAGCAGCTGCGCAGCTTCGTGCAGCACGCGCTGTCAACCGCCGACGACGAGGTGTTCCTGGTCGACGGCGTGCTCGCCATGAACGAGCTCTCCCAGCTCACCCGCCTCGACCGGCCCGACCTCGAATTCACCCCTTACGTGCCGCGCCATCCCGAGCGCGTGCGCGAGCAAGGCGGCGACATCTTCGCTGCGATCCGGCAGAAGGACCTCGTCGTCCATCACCCCTACGAATCCTTCGACGTCGTCGTGCAATTCCTCCAGCAGGCGACGCGCGACCCCGACGTCGTCGCCATCAAGCAGACGCTCTACCGCACCTCCAGCAACTCGCCGATCGTGCGCGCGCTCGTGGAAGCCGCCGAAGCCGGCAAATCCGTCACCGCGCTGATCGAGCTGAAGGCGCGCTTCGACGAAGAGGCCAACATCCGCTGGGCGCGCGACCTCGAGCGCGCCGGCGTGCAGGTCGTCTATGGCTTCCTCGAACTGAAGACCCACGCGAAATTGTCGATGGTGGTGCGCCGCGAGGGCGGCAGTCTCACGACCTACGTCCACACCGGCACCGGCAATTACCACCCGGTGACAGCGCGCATCTACACTGATCTCTCCTACTTCACCTCGGACCCGACCATCGGCCGCGACGCTGCCCGCGTGTTCAACTTCATCACCGGCTATGCCGCGCCGAGCGATCTGGAAAAGATGGCGGTCTCGCCGCTGACCTTGCGCAAGCGCATCATCGAGCACATCCAGGGCGAGACCGCGCATGCGCGGCACGGCCGGCCCGGTGCGGTCTGGATGAAGATGAACGCGCTGGTCGACCCCGACATCATCGACGCCCTCTACGAGGCCTCACAGGCCGGCGTGCAGGTCGAGCTCGTGGTGCGCGGTATCTGCTGCCTGCGGCCCGGCATTCCCGGACTGTCGGAGAACATTCGCGTCAAGTCGATCATCGGACGCTTCCTGGAGCACGGCCGAATCTACTGCTTCGGCATGGGCCAGGGCCTGCCGAGCGCGAAAGCGGCTGTGTATATCTCCTCGGCCGACATGATGCCGCGCAACCTCGACCGCCGCGTCGAGGTGCTGTGTCCGCTGCAAAATCCCACGGTGCATCAGCAGGTTCTCGAACAGATCATGGTCGCGAATCTCAAGGACAATGAACAGAGCTGGCAATTGTTGCCGGACGGGTCCTCAACGCGTATGAAGACCGCGAAGGGCGAGGAGCCTTTCAACGTCCACAACTACTTCATGACAAATCCGAGTCTGTCTGGCCGTGGTAAGTCGCTCAAGGAATCCTCGCCGCGCCGCCTCACGCGCCGCAATGAACGTCATCAATCCTGATCCGGGATTGTCGGCGTGAAGCGGCCGCGCAAGCGCGGCTCGAGCGTCGCGGTCATCGACATCGGCTCCAACTCGGTCCGGCTCGTCGTCTACGAGGGACTGACGCGGAGCCTGATTCCGATCTTCAACGAGAAGACGCTGTGCGGCCTCGGGCGCGAGGTGCAGAGCACGGGACTGCTTGCGCCCGACGCCGTCGACAAGGCGTTGACCTCGCTCAAGCGCTTCCGTGCGTTGTGCCGGGTAATGCAGGTTGGACGGGTGTTTGCGATTGCGACCGCCGCCTGCCGCGACGCCTCCAACGGCGCCGACTTCATCGCCAAGGCCGAGCGCATCTGTGCGGTGAAGATCGAGATCCTGTCGGGCCCGCGCGAGGCGCGGCTGTCGGCGCTCGGCGTGATCTCCGGCATCCACCATCCCGACGGCATCGTCGGCGACCTCGGCGGCGGCTCGCTCGAACTGATCGACGTGCGCAAAAACACCGTGCGCAGCGGCGTGACGCTGCCGCTCGGCGGCCTCGCGCTGCAGGACCTCGCCCATAAATCCCTGAAACGAGCCGACCGCATCGTGCGCGAAGCGCTCGACGAAGTGCCGCAGCTCAAGGCAGGGAGCGGCCGCAGCTTCTATGCCGTCGGCGGCACCTGGCGCGCGCTTGCGCGCATCCACATCATCCAGAGCGGCTATCCGCTGCAGGTGATGCACGGCTATTCGATTTCGGCTGCCGAGGCGCTCGATTTTTCCCGTCGTCTCCGCCGGCTTGCGGCCGCCGGCATGCTCGCCGACATCGAGATCGTCGCCGATGCCCGGCGCCCGCTCCTCACCTATGCGGCACTGGTGCTCGAGCACATCATCCGGGTGGCGAAGCCGAAGACCATCGTGTTCTCGACGTTCGGCGTGCGCGAGGGCCTGCTGCACGAGAAGCTGCCGGAGTCCGAACGCAACAAGGACGGACTGATCTGCGCGGCCGAGGAGCTGAACCAACTGCTCTCGCGTTCGGCAAAGCACGCGCGCGAGCTGATCGCCTGGACCGACCGCCTCGCGCGCGTGGTGAAGCTGCGCGAGACCGAGGAGGACCGCCGTCTGCGCCACGCCGCGTGCCTGCTGTCCGACATCGGCTGGCGCGTGCATCCCGACCATCGCGGCGAGCAGACGATGAGCCTCGTCGTCAACGGCAATTTCGGCGCGATCACCCACACCGAGCGCGCCTTCGTCGGTCTGTCCGTGTTCTATCGCTATGCGGGCCTGAGTGAGGAGAACCAGCCGCCGGTCGCCATGCAGGAGCTGCTGACGCCGGCGCAGCTCGAGCGCGCCCGCCTGCTGGGCGCGGCCTTCCGCGTCGCGCATCTGATCTCGGCGGCGCGTCCGGGCGTCTTGCCTGCAACGCATTTCCGCAGCCTGGGCCGCAAACTGATGCTGGTGTTCGAGCACCGCCTCGGCGATCTCGTCGCGGACCGTGTCGGCAGCCGCTTCCGCGCGCTCGCCCGGCTGATCAACCGCGCTGGCTCGATCGTCCGGCGGTAGCGCGTGATCCGGAAAAGCGTGAATCGCTTTTCCGAAAAGATCATACTCAGAAGATAGATCTATTCCGCCGAGGCCTTGGCGTGGCGTTCGGAGGATTCCAGCGCGGCCGCGCTCATGCTGCGGCGGCGCCAGATGAAGCCGACGACCAGCACGACGACGACGCCAAGAGCCGCGCAGAGATATTCGCCGCCTCCGCCGCCATGGGCGAATTGCGGCGGGATGCGCAAGGCACCGAGCACGTTGTCCAGCGAGGCGCCGAACGGACCGTCGAACAGCGTGTGCAGCCTCGGCGCGATGCCGGGATCGGTCGCAATCACCTCGCCCGCGATCCAGCCGAGCAGCGCCGCGCCGGCCCACACCAGAACCGGCAGCTTTGCGAGCAGCGCCATGATCAGCGCCGCACCGGCGACGATCAAGGGCACGCTGATGGCAAGACCGAGCACCAGCAAGGGCACGCTGCCATTGGCGGCGGCGGCCACCGCAATGACGTTGTCCAGGCTCATGACGATGTCGGCGACGACGACGATCTGCACGGCCTGCCACAGATGCGAAGCCGACTCGACGCCGTCCTCGTCCTCCTGCTCCGGCACCAGCAGCTTTGCCGCAATCACAATCAGCGCAAGACCGCCGACCAGCTTGAGGTAGGGCAACTCCATCAGGCTCGCGACGATGCCCGTGAAGATGATCCGCAGCAGCACCGCGGCGCCGGCACCGAAGATCATGCCCCACAGCCGATGCCGCGGCTTGAGGCCGCGGCAGGCGAGCGCGATCACCAGCGCATTGTCGCCGGACAAGAGGATGTTGATCCAGATGATCTTGCCGACCGCGACCCAGAAGGTCGGTTCGGCCATCTCGACGCGGAACTGGGTGAAGAATGCCCCGATCGTAGCGGGATCGAAGATCTGCGAGAGCCAGTTCACACTACGTCCTTTCGCCGCGTCCCGTTAACTTATCGGCTGACGGATCAGCCGACGATCTCGTTGCCCGAGAAGAACTGCGCGATCTCGATCGCGGCGGTCTCCGGCGCATCCGAACCGTGCGCGGAGTTCTCGCCGATCGACTTTGCGTAGAGCTTGCGGATGGTGCCGTCGGCCGCCTTGGACGGATCGGTCGCACCCATCGCGTCGCGGTACTTGGCGACGGCGCCCTCGCCTTCCAGCACCTGGACCACCACGGGGCCCGAGGTCATGAATTCCACGAGCTCACCGAAGAACGGCCGCGCCTTGTGGACCGCATAGAAGGTTTCGGCCTGTTCCTTGGTCATGCGGATGCGCTTCTGCGCGACGATGCGCAGGCCCGCCTTCTCGATCACGGCGTTAACCGCACCGGTGAGGTTACGCGCGGTGGCGTCGGGCTTGATGATCGAGAAGGTGCGTTCGATGGCCATGATCTTGTCCTTGAAGAGGAAACGGTGGTTCGGAGTTGCCGGGCTTATATCGGCGCCTTCGCGATACGGCAAGCGACCGCCAAACCGACTCGCGGGCGCTTCGCCGCAGGCCAGGGGTCCGAATGCCAACATGGATTACGACGATTTCACCGAAATGAACCCAATCTGAAGGCCTCGTCAGGGTTTGGTTCAGGCTCGCTCGGATAATCTCAGGTCCATCGAAACCAAAGCCTCCTTCCGAGGCAGACCGTTTCGGCGGCCTTTCCATCGACGCGATAGCCCCGCGCCGACAGATTTGAGGAGATCACCATGTTGAGGAAACTTTCGCTCGCCGCCGTCGCCGCGGTTGCGCTTGGTGCCGCGCTGGCGCCGACCTCTGCGTCCGCTCATTGGCATGGCGGCTGGGGCCATGGCGGCGGCGGTGGCTGGCATCATGGCTGGGGCGGACCGCGCTTCTTTGCCGGCGGCCCCGTCTCCTACGGCTATGGCGGCTGCTATGTGCGCCGGCTGGTCCCGACCCCCTGGGGACCCCGCTGGCGGATGATCAACCGCTGCTACTGAGCCCGACAGCACCTTTCCAAGGATACCTGAACCAAAAGGGTACCTGAGCCCCCCAAGGTACCTTTCAAGCGAAGCCCCGGCGTCCCCCCAGCGCCGGGGCTTTGTGTTCGGAGGGGGATATTGCGGGGCTTCACACAATTTTTGCTAGAATGCCGCGCAATTGCCGCGAGTGGCGAAACCATTTAGGAGCCAAGGACTTGGTACCGTGTCGCTTCTTTGAGAACACGGAACCCTGCGATGGCTGGCCTTCTTGCCAATGACAGCGAGCAAATCGACCGGCGGACCAGCCGCTCGATCTCCGATGCCGTGGCCGAACGGCTCCAGCAGAGCCTGCGTCCCGAAGCCGGGCTGCCGACGCACCTCGAGCAACTCCTCAATGAGCTGAAGCAGCGCGATCGCGATTCGCATTGAGTTGACAAGCAGCGGCTTGCGGACACGGAAAAACGGGTTGCGTTTGATCCCGGGTGCGGTGACAAGGCCGCATGCTTGCTATCACCGACCTCTCCATCCGCCTCGCCGGACGCCTTCTGATTGACCAGAGTTCCGTGCAGATCACGCCCGGATCCCGCGTCGGCATGGTCGGTCGCAACGGCACCGGCAAATCGACCCTGTTCAAGGTGATCCGCGGCGAGCTCGCCGCCGAGCACGGCACGGTCACCCTGCCGCCCCGTTGGCGCGTCGGCAGCCTCGCGCAGGAAGCGCCAAACGGCCCCGAGAGCCTGATCTCGGTCGTGCTCAAGGCCGATCTCGAACGCGCCGCGCTGCTCACCGAGGCCGAGAGCGCGACCGACCCGCACCGGATCGCCGAGATCCAGACCCGGCTGGTCGACATCGACGCGCATTCGGCACCGAGCCGCGCCGCCGCCATCCTCTCCGGCCTCGGCTTCTCCGCCACCGACCAGCTCCGCCCCTGCGCCGAATTCTCCGGCGGCTGGCGCATGCGCGTTGCGCTCGCCGCCACGCTGTTCGCGGCTCCCGACCTGCTGCTGCTCGACGAGCCCACCAACTACCTCGACCTCGAAGGCACGCTGTGGCTCGAGGATCACCTCGCGCATTATCCGCGCACAGTGATCGTGATCAGCCATGACCGCGACCTGCTGGAAAGCTCGGTCGACCAGATCCTGCATCTGGATCGCAGCAAGCTCACGCTTTACAAAGGCACCTACTCCTCCTTCGAGGAGCAGCGCGCCATGCGCGAGATGCTCGATGCCAAAGCGGTCAAGCGCCAGGAGGCCGAACGCGCGCGTCTGCAAGCCTTCGTCGATCGCTTCAAGGCGAAAGCCTCGAAAGCACGCCAGGCGCAGTCCCGTGTGAAAATGCTGGAGCGGCTGAAGCCGATCACGGCGCTGGTCACCCAGGACGTGCGCGAGATCAGCTTTCCCGCGCCGGAGAAAATCCTGTCGCCGCCGATCATCGCCGCCGACAACGTCGTGGTCGGCTACGATCCGAACACGCCCGTGCTTAACCGCGTTACCTTGCGCGTCGACAATGACGACCGCATCGCGCTCCTTGGTTCCAACGGCAACGGCAAGTCGACGCTGGTGAAGCTGCTCGCCGGCCGCCTCGCGCCGTTCTCGGGCAAGGTGACCCGCGCCGACAAGCTCTCGATTGCCTATTTCGCCCAGCACCAGCTCGACGAATTGAACGAGGATGCCTCGACCTACGACCACGTCCGCAAGCTGATGGGGGAAGCGCCTGAGGCCAAGGTGCGCGCACGCGCCGGTGCCATCGGATTCTCCGGCAAGGCGGCCGATACCAAGGTTGGAAAATTGTCGGGCGGCGAGAAGGCGCGGCTCCTGCTGGGACTTGCGACCTTCTTCGGCCCCAACATGATCATCCTGGACGAGCCGACCAACCATCTCGACATCGACAGCCGCGCCGCGCTCGCGGAAGCCATCAACGAATTCCCCGGCGCCGTCATCATGGTTTCGCACGACCGCTATCTGATCGAGTCCTGCGCCGACCAGCTCTGGATCGTCGCCGACCGCACCGTGACCAATTACGACGGCGACCTCGACGAATACCGCCGCCTGGTGCTGTCCGCGCGCAATGGCGAGCCCGCCCCGCGCGAGCGCAACGCGGCGAGCGAGAAGCCGCAGCGTCCGAGATCGGACAATCGCGGCTCGCTGAAGAAGCGTATCGCGGAAGCCGAAGGCGAGATCGCCCGCGTCAGCGAGATCATCAGCAAGATCGACATTGCGCTGGCCCTGCCCGACATCTTCACCCGCGATCCCAAGCAGGCCGCGCAACTGTCGAAAGCACGGGCCAATGCGGCCGACGCGCTGGCGCGCGCCGAAGAGCAGTGGCTCGAGGCGAGCACGCAGTTCGATGCGGCGGCGGGTTGAAGCTCCACGACCGGGCCGACATTAAAAATCGCAAAAACAACCCCATGCACAGTACCGGTATTTTAATACCTGGTAATTAGCTGTTGAATGGACTGTTCTTTACCGTGTCGGCTTAGCTCGCCCGCGCGGTGATGTCGTTACGAATTGCGCAGGAATGGCTCAGTCCGCAAACTGGCCGGCTGCCTTGATCATCGGCGCCCAGCGGTCGACTTCGCTCGCGAGCATCGCCGCCAGCGCCTCCGGAGTCGCCTTCTCCTGCGGGACCGGCTCCGTGTTGATGTCGTTGAACCGAGCGATCAGCGCGGGATCCTTGAGTGCGGACTGGAGCGCTGCCGTCAGCTTCTGAACGACCGCCGATGGTGTGCCCTTGGGGGCATAGATGCCGTGCCAGACGCCAAGTTCGAATCCTTTGAGGCCGGCCTCGTCGGCCGTCGGCAAATCGGGCAGGCTCTTCAGCCGCTCCTTGGTGGTGATCGCATAGGCTTTCACCTGTTTCGCCATGATCGGGCCGGTCGTGTTCGTGGCCTGGTCGCAGGTGAGGTCGATCTGCTTGCCCAGAAGATCGTTCATGATGGGTCCGTTGCCCTTGTAGGGCACCGCGGTAAGCTGCTTCTGGATCGCCGTCATGAACAGCATGCCGCAGAGATGCGAGGCCGCTCCGAGCCCGGCATTGGCATAGGTCAATTTGTCGCCCTGCTGTTGGGCGTAGGCGACCAATTCCTTGAGCGTGTCGGCGGGAAAATCCGCACGCGCGATGATGGTCATCGGCGCATTGGTCACAAGCCCGATCGGCGCAAAGGCCGTCTTCGTGTCATAGCTGAGGTTGCGGTAAAGTGTGGCGGCGGTCGACAGGCCGACATGATGGATCAGCAGCGTGTATCCGTCCGGCTGGGCTCGCGAGGCGCGGGTCGTGGCGATGGTGCCACCGGCGCCGGGAGCGTTCTCGACGATGACCTGTTGGCCGAGCGATTTCGTCATGCCTGCCGCGGTCAGACGGGCAATGGTGTCCGTAGGTCCGCCGGCGGCGAACGGCACCAGCATGGTGACGGGCCTGACTGGATAGTCCTGGGCGAGCGCCGCGCCAAACGGCAAGATCAGAGCCGACACGAGGGCAATGAGCCGCATAGTTTCCTCCAAATTTCTGCTTGCTCCTATGTACGCATTCCGGGCTGCGCGGCCACACCAAAACGACTTCATCGAGAGTGGCGCGCCCGCGGCATGGTGTAGCTGCCGAAAAACCCGATCGGTTCTCAGCGCGCCTCGCGAAGCTTCCTCGGCAACAGGCGGGAACTAGCGCTCCCGCATGATCTCGTGCCGGTAGCGCTGCAGGGGCGACAGGAGATAGCTCAGGATGGTGCGCGAACCGGTCCTGATCTCGACGGTCACCGCCATCCCCGGGGACAGATTGACGAGGCGGTCGTCCACCTGCATCTGGTTGCGATCGAGCGAGATGCGGGCGCTGTAGCTCAACTCCTGCCCGCTGGGCTCGCTGCTGTCGCGTGGCGTCCCGAGCGCACGGTCGCTCCCGCGCTCCTGCGGCCGGTCGCGGATGATGGCGTCCTGCGAGACGCTCACGACCTGGCCTGCGAGAAGCCCGTAGCGGGTGAAATTGAAAGTGTCGATCTTGATGGCGGCGCCCTGCCCGGCCTCGACGAATCCGATATCGCGGTTGGAGATCATCGCCTCGATCTCGAGCCGCGTATCGGTCGGCACGATCACCAACAGCGACTGTGCGGGCGTGACTACGCCGCCCACGGTGTGGACCGCAAGCTGTTGCACGACGCCGTCGACTGGCGACGTCAGTTGCTGAAGCCTCGTCCTCTGCTGCGCCTTGATCAGATCGCGTGCGACGCCATTGGCTTTCTGTTCGCTCTTGGCAAGCTCGTCAGAGAGACTTTTCCTGTACTCGGCCAGGGCCTGGATGCGAGTCTCCCGGATCGCGGCGACGGCCGCCTCGGCCTCCTTCAGGCGGCTGCTCTGGACGCGAAGCTCCTCCTGCTGCTCGATCTGGAGCTGGAGGGTCTCATAGTAGGTCAGCTTCGAGCCGATCTCCTTCTCCATCAGCGTCTTGCGGATCTCGACACGCTGCTGGGTGACCGGCAGCAACGCATCAAGCTTGTGAATCGTCGCCGCAATCGTCTGATGTTCGGCTTCCTTCTGTGCTTCCTGACGTGCCAGCGCCGCGAGCTTGGCCCTGTTCTCGCTGACCTGATTGGCGAGGAGCTGCCGTTGCGTCGCGACCAGCATGGGATCGGCGTCCTCCGGTACGACGAGATCGACGGACACCTCTTCGCTGCCCGTCAATGCGGCGCGGAGGCGCGCAACGTTGAGCCGCTCGGCCATGAGATCGTCGTGCAGACGATCGCGCTCTGCGGCATTTACGGTCGGATCAAGCTCGATCAGCAGGTCGCCCGATTTGACCAATTGCCCGTCCTGCACGTGAATGGCGCGCACCACGCCGGTCTCGAACGGCTGGACCACCTTGCTTCGCCCGCTCGACACGACCTTGCCGGTTGCGGACGCCACGATGTCGATGGTGCCCCAGGCCGACCAGGCCAGCGCCGCGCAGACAAGCAGCATCAGGGCCATTGCGATGGCGCGGCCGATCGGCGATGGCGGTGTTTCCGTGATTTCCAGCGCCGCGGGCAGGAAGGCGACTTCCTCGGCGCGCCGGCCCTTTCCATTCCGGAACGGGATCACGGTCTGCTCCGGCCGAGCGGCCGGCACAGTGCTAACCGACCTCATAGATGCCTCCCTGGAGACGATGCAGGGCGGCGTAGCGGCCGCCGGTCTTGATCAGCGCATCATGCGTGCCGTCCTCGACCAGACGGCCGCGTTCCAAGGTGAAGATACGATCGGCGCCGCGGACGGTGGACAGACGGTGCGCGATGATCAGGACGGTGCGGCCTTTCGCAATGTCCTTCATGTTGTCATGGATGATCCGCTCGCTCTCATAGTCGAGCGCGCTGGTGGCTTCGTCGAAGATCAGTATCCGGGGATTGCCCACCAGCGCGCGAGCGATCGCGATGCGCTGGCGCTGCCCGCCCGAGAGCGTCGAGCCACGTTCGCCGACCACCGTATCGTAGCCCTCGGGGAGCTCCAGAATGAAATCATGCGCGCCCGCCAGCTTCGCCGCGTCGATGATGCGATCCATCGGCAGGCTCGGATCGGCCAGCGCGATGTTGTCGCGCACCGACCGGTTGAACAGCATGTTGTCCTGGAGCACGATTCCGACCTGCCGACGGAGACCCGCCGGGTCGGTCGTCATCAGATCCATGCCGTCGACCAGCACCCGGCCGCCTTGCGGAACGTAGAGCCGCTGCACCAGCTTGGCGAAGGTGCTTTTGCCCGAGCCGGACGATCCGACGATGCCGACGGTTTGGCCGGCTGGAATGTCGAATGAAACATCGTGCAGGATTTCCGGCCCATCGGGCCGGTAGCGGAAAGACACGTGCTCGAAGCGGATGTTGCCCCGGATCGGCGGCAGCCCGGCGCGGGCGGCGGAGTAAGCCGGCTCCGCCGCGCTGTTGAGGATGTCGCCGAGCCGCGCGATCGACAGCCGCGCCTGATGAAAATCCTGCCAGACCTGCGCGAGCCGCAGCACCGGAGCCGACACCCGCCCTGCGAAGATGTTGAAGGCCACGAGCTCGCCGACGCTCAGCGCGTCACCGATCACCAGCCTGGCGCCGACATAGAGAACGGCGGCGGTAACGATCTTGCTGACGAGCTGCACGAGCTGGCTTGCCGTGTTGCCGAGGCTGGTGACACCGAAGCTCGCGGAGACATAGCCTGCGAGCTGCTCTTCCCAGCGGCGCTGCATCTGCGGCTCGACCGCCATCGCCTTCAGCGTTTCGATGCCGCTGACGCTCTCGACCAGGAAGGCCTGGTTCTCGGCGCCGCGGCGGAATTTCTCGTCCAGCCTGCGGCGAAACAGCGGCGTCGCCACGGCCGAGATCGCGATGTAAAACGGGAACGATGCCAGCACGATGAAGCTCATCTGCGCCGAATACGCGAACATCACCGCCAGGAACACCGAGGTGAAGACCAGGTCGATAAGAAGCGTCAGCGACGAGCTGGTGATGAAATTGCGGATGTTCTCGAGCTCACGGACCCGGGCCACGGAATCTCCGACGCGCCTGGCCTGAAACCAGGCCATTGGCAGCGCCAGCAGATGGTGGAACAGGCGTGCCCCGAGCTCGACGTCGATGCGGTTGGTCGTGTGCGCAAACAGGTAATTGCGCAGGATCCCGAGCACGGTGTCGAACAGGGAGACGACGACGAGGCCGATGACGAGGACGTCGAGCGTGGACAGCGACCGGTGCACCAGCACCTTGTCGATCACGACCTGGAAAAACAGCGGCGAGACCAGCGCAAACAGCTGGAGGAAGAACGAAGCCGCCAGCACCTCGCCCAGCAGCCGCCGGTATTTGCCGATCGCGCCGATGAACCAGGTGATATCGAAGTGCCGCCCGAGGTCGGACAGGCCGGCGCGCCGGACCATCAGGATCAAGCCGCCGTCCCAGATCGCGCACAGCTCGTCGCGATCCATCAGCACCGGGCGCTGCGCCTGCGGAGACTGCACCAGCACCTTGTCGGCGGAGGCCTTTGCGATGACCATGAAGCCGCCGTCCCGCAGCATTGCGATCGCAGGCAGCGGGGTGTCCGACAGACGGCTCCACTGCGTTCGATAGGTTCGCGCTTTAAGTCCGAGAGACCTGGCGCAGCGGACGATATCCGCTGCGCCGAAGCTTGCCACGCCTAGCCGGTGCCTGAGCTGCGCGCGATCGGCCGCAACACCTTGCAGGTGCAGCAGCGTCAGCAACGCATCGAGCCCCGTATCGGTGGAGACCGCGTTCGTCGTCATGAGCGTTCTCCGGGCCGATGCAGCCGGCTTCAGGCGTGCTGCGGCGGTGCGAGCACCTGGCTCTGCATCGCGTGCGGATCGGGCAGTGGCATTTCGCCGTTCCCCTCACCTGCCGGGACAAAGCTGGCCGCCATGGCCTGGTTGAGCAGCATCGCGGCCGCGAACGCTCCGCCCTGGATGACGACGTTGTTGCCGGTGCCGCCGTCCAGGATGTCGAGGCCGCCGCCACCGATCAGCACGTCATCCCCGGCACCACCCGCCAGCGTGTCGTTGCCGGGGCTGCCGATCAGCACATCGTCGCCGTTGCCGCCATTGGCAACGAGCTGGATGCCGCCGTGCAGACCGGAGGCCGTGATGACGTCGTCGCCATCGAGACCGTTGATGACGATCCTGTCGCCCGCGCCGGCATCGGTGATGTTGATGTCCTGGCCAAGCCCCGACACCGTGATGATGCCGTCGTGCTCGGTCACGGTGATGACGTCGTTGCCGCCGGTTGCGTTGATGGTCACGGTATCCGCGGCGCCGTCATTGGCGCCGAGATCGAGGTCGACCTGGCTCACGCCGGTGCCGGAGAGGTCGCCGACGGTAATGTTGTCGGCACCGCCGAGGGCATTGAAGTCGACATGCTCGACCCCGTTCAGGTCCATCGCGATGGCGGCGACATCTCGCGTGAACAGCACCCGGCCGCCATTGGCCGAGATGTTGATGTTCTCGCTGATATTGGCGCCGTTGAATGCCAGCGTGTCGGTGCCCTTGCCGCCTTCGACGGTGTCGCTGCCGTCGCCGGGGTTCCAGACGAAGGTGTCGTCACCCGCGCCCAGATTGGCGAAATCGTTGCCGCGTCCGCCGGTCACAATGTCATTGCCGGCACTGCCGGTGATGGTGTCGTTGCCGTCGCCGCCATTGATGTTGAGGCTGAACGACTGTCCCGCCTTGATGGAAGATGCATTGATGACGTCATTGCCTTGTCCGCCGTTGATGCCGAGCACATCACCGGCGTCCGCGTGCGCAATCGTCACCTGCGCAGCGAGGCCGTTGACCACGATCGATCCGCCGGCGGTCACGACCGATATGTTGTCGTCACCGGTCGTGCCGTTCACGGTCACGCGGTCCGCCGCTCCGTCGCCGCTCTGGCTGCCGGGGCCGGCACTGAGATCGATGGCAACCTGCCCGATTCCAATCCCGGTCAGATCGTTGACGGTGATGTTGTCGGCGCCGCCTGCTGCCGCGATCTGCACGTGCTCGATGCCGTCGAGGTCCATGACGATAGCACCGACGTCACGGGTGAGTAGCGCACGGCTTCCGTTCGCCGAGATCGACATGTTCTCGGCCACATTGGAGCCGTTGAACACCAGCGTATCGGTTCCCGTGCCGCCTTCGACAGTGTCGCTGCCGTCACCGGGATTCCACGTGAAGATGTCGTCGCCCGCGCCGAGAAGCGCGACGTCATTGCCGCGGCCGCCGATGACCTTGTCGTTGCCGTCGCCGCCGATCAGGGTGTCCGCTCCCTGGCTGCCGGTGATGGTGTCGTTGCCCGCACCGCCGTCGATGGTCAGCCCGATCGCCACGCCGAGCGTGGATGCATCGATGACGTCGTTGCCGCCGAGCGCCTGGACGACGAGCCGGTCGTTGCCGGCCTCTGCGTTTGCGATCGTCACGACCTCCGGTAGCCCCGTGACCGTGACCGTTGTGCCCGTGGCTGTGACGTCGATGTGCTGATTGCCGTTGCTGCCGTTGACGGTAATCGTATCCGCTGCGCCGTCGCCCTGCGTCCCTCCCGGAACGGCTCCGAGATCAACCAGCACCTGCTTGACGCCGGTCCCGGTGAGGTCGCCGACGGTGATGTTGTCGGCGCCGCCGCGCGCATCGAATTCGATCTGCTCGACGCTGTTGAGATCCATCGTGATGTTGGCGACGTCGCGTGTGAAGCGCACCCTGCCGCCATTGGCCGAGATGTTGATGGTCTCGTTGATGTTGGCGCCATTGAAAAGCAGCTTGTCGCTGCCCGAGCCGCCCTCGACCGTGTCGCTGCCGTCGCCGGGGTTCCAGATGAAAGTGTCGTCGCCACTCCCGAGCTGGGCCACGTCGTTGCCGCGTCCGCCATTGACGATGTCGTCGCCGCTGCCGCCGATGATAAGGTCGTTTCCGTCGCCGCCGATGATCCTGTCGTTGCCGGCGCCGCCATCGAGCGTCAGCGAGATCAGGCTGCCGAGCCCGTTGCCCGCGGCGATGACATCGTCGCCGCCGCCGCCGTGCAAGACGAGATTTTCCGTCGTGCCGATGTCGAGCGAGAACGGCGCCGCTCCCGTCCCGTCGAGCCGCACGCGGGTGCCGTTCGCCGTGATCGTGAAAGCCTCGGCGGCGTTGCTTCCGTTGACCTCGGCTGTATCGTTGCCCTCCCCGCCTTCGAACAGGTTGGTGCCGCCGCCCGCATTCCAGACCATGAGATCGTCGCCGGCCTCGCCGAACAGCTGGTTGTCGCCGCTGCCGCCGTCCAGGATGTCGTTACCCGCTCCGCCGAACAGCAGATCGTTGCCGCCGCCGCCCTTGATCAAATCGTTGCCGGCCTGACCAAATAGAAGGTCGGCCCCCGAGCCGCCCGTGATCCTGTCATTGCCGTCACCGCCGAAGATGTGCACCGCCGGCATCGGACCGTGGCATTCGTCGACGGTGATCGTGTCGTCACCGGCTTGACCGAAGATGTCGATCGCGGTGGTGTTGTCGACCGTGGGTTCGCCACCAACCGTTTTCACGTGACCGTTATTGACCAGGATGCGGCCGGACTTGTCGCGACTTATCACGAGGCCGTTATTGGTGCTGTCGCCGAAAGTGGTGAGCTGCCCCGTAACCGGGGAAAAAACAGAGGTAATGGACATCCAAATGATCCTTCCGACCTAGCCCCTCCCCTCGTGGGTAGCATTCGCGCGCATGACATTCTTGAACCCTTGCTTGAGACGCACGTGATTATTCTGGAGATTTCCTCCAGTTTTGCTTCGGGGCAGTTTTCGACAGCGGATGCGAAGGCTCTCTCATCACGAATCGCCTGATCACGGATCACGCGTAACGCCCGCGTGATTTTCGACGCGCGCGAAAGAACGCGGCTCGAGGCAATGAAGGCGCTTTGGGCGAAGGTCGGCAGCCGCGATGTCGAAACGCACGAACAAGATCGCCGGCGAGCGCGAACGGAGAGATCGCGGTTCACGCCTGGGCCATCGCAATCAAGGGACGCAAAACCGCTTGATGATGGGAGGTAGGCATGCGCGGCTGATCGCATCGACAGCCGCAACGGCATCAGGGTAAAAGGCCGACCGTGCTACGCTGACTTCTTCTTCGCCTTCGGCTTGGTCGCCTTCGGCATCACCGGCGCCTCGGGCGTGCCCTCGATCGAGGACAGGCGGCCGGACGTGAAGGTGTAGATGCCGGCGCGCGGACCGGTCGTCCACGTCACGACCGCAACGCGCCTGCCGGCGGCATCGCCGGAGAGGTTGACGCTCGAGGGCGCGCCGATGCCGCGCACAACGTCGCATTCGGTGTGGCCGAGCGCGACGGTGCCGCCCATGGGGGCCGGCGCGGTCGTCGACGCATTGGCATCGGCCGGCCCGGGCGGCGGCGCCATGCCGGCACAGCCCCCGTCGGCGCTGACCAGATCCTCGGCCCCGACCGGCTTGTCGGGGGTCAGCGGCGGCGACTCAATCGAGATGCTTTTGATGAACAGGCGGCTGGGCGTGTTGAACCACTGGGTGTCCCTGGACAACAGATCGGACCCGCCCGAACAGCCCGCGACCAGCGGGGCTACGGCAGCCAACGCAATTATGAGCGAGCTGGGAAGCTTTTGATGTCGCACGATAAACTAAATTCCCCGCGTGAAGGATCGGCCCTAAGCAATTGTCCCAACATCACTTTGCGGCACGAAGGTGACAAACGCCATCATCACCCGAAAAGTGCAAATTATCATTAACTGCGAGCGACCGCTAATTCCGTTTCTGCCACCGGCCCCGCTCGTCGGCCTGCCAATAGGTGACATCAAATCCCCGCGCCTTGCAATCCGTCCAGGCGCTGCGGGCGAACGCAAGCGCGTCCGGATCGTCGCCATCGAACAGCAGCACCATGCGCTCATAGCCCTGCGCGTCCTGCGGCAGCGCGGCATTGTCGACGAGAAAGCGGACGTTGGCACCGTTCGGATTGTCCTCCTCGACCGCCAGCACGATCGGCTGCTCGGCGGCGTCGCTCACCCGCCATGTCGCGTGCGGCAGGAAGGAATCGTCGCGATAGGTCCACAAATGGGCATCGAGCGCATCAGCGCGCTCCGGCGAATTCGATTGCACCACGACGCGCCAGCCGCGCTCCAGCGATTTCTCGAGAAGCGGCGGCAACACGTTCTCCACCGTCATATTTTGCAGATGGTAGAACAGGACTTCAGTCATCTCGGGTCATTTGGGCTCGTAGTGGTCGGCGACCAGACGGTCGAGCAAGCGAACGCCATAGCCGCTTCCCCAGCTGTGGTTGATGTCGGTCTTCGGCGCCCCCATGGCGGTACCGGCGATGTCGAGATGCGCCCACGGCGTGCCGTCCACGAAGCGCTGGAGGAACTGCGCCGCGGTAATCGAGCCGCCATGGCGGCCGCCGGTGTTCTTCATGTCGGCGAACTGGGAATCGATCAGCTTGTCGTATTCAGGACCAAGCGGCAGGCGCCAGACCTTCTCGCCGCTCTCGATGCCGGCCGCCAGCAGCCGCTCGGCAAGCTCGTCATTGTTGGAGAACATGCCGGCATGCTCGGTGCCGAGCGCGACCACGATGGCGCCGGTCAGCGTCGCCAGATCCACCATGAATTTCGGCTTGGTTTTCCTGGCGACGTACCAGAGCACATCGGCAAGCACCAGGCGGCCTTCCGCGTCGGTGTTGATGATCTCGATGGTCTGGCCCGACATCGAGGTGACGATGTCGCCCGGGCGCTGCGCGTTGCCGTCCGGCATGTTCTCGACGAGGCCAATGGCGCCGACGACGTTGACCTTGGCCTTGCGTGCCGCGAGCGCATGCATCAGGCCGACGACGCAGGCAGCGCCGCCCATGTCGCCCTTCATGTCCTCCATGCTGCCGGCCGGCTTGATCGAAATGCCGCCGGTGTCGAAGCAGACGCCCTTGCCGACGAACGCAACCGGCGCCTCACCCTTCTTGCCGCCGTCCCAGCGCATGATCACGGTGCGGCTCGGCCGCGCCGAGCCCTGGCCGACACCGAGCAGCGCGCCCATGCCGAGCTTGTCCATCGCCTTGACGTCGAGCACCTCGATCTTGACGCCGAGCTTGCGGAGCAGGCCTGCGCGGCGCGCGAACTCCTCGGGAAAAAGCACGTTCGGCGGCTCGTTGACGAGGTCGCGCGCAATGATCACGCCGTCCACGATCGCCGCGGCCGATGCAAACGCCTTCTTCGCCGCGACGACATCGCCGACCGCAAGCGAAACGTCGGCGCGCGAGCCGCCCTCCTCACCGTCCTTCTTCTTGGTCTTGTAGCGGTCGAACTTGTAGGTCCGCAGCCGCAGGCCCGAAGCGATCGCGACCGCCTGCTCGCTTGACATGGCGCCATTGGGAAGTTCCGCCATGATGGTCATGGCCGCCGCGCCGGCCGGAAGCTTGCTGGCCGCCACGCCGCCGAATTTGAGGAAGTCGTTGGCCTTCAGGCCGGTTGCCTTGCCGGCGCCGATCACGATCAGGCGGGTGGCCTTCACGCCTTCGGGGGCAAGGATGTCGAGCGCAGCGCCGCTTTTGCCCTTGAAGGCGGCGGCGGAGGCCGCCCGCTTCACGAGTTCGGTGGCCCCGCCGAGCGCCTTCGCGGTCGCCGGGCCGAGCTTCAGAGCTTCGTCGCAGAACACGACCATGATGCCACGGACGGCGCCAGATAATGGAACGAAGCCGACCTTGATGGCATCGGACATGAGTAACTCCTCAAAAACACAGGGCTTTTTACCGATCGGCGGTTCCGGCCACGGGCCGGAGCTGAACGGCGATTCACTGAGCGTGCGGCACTATGGGCCACCGGCCCGGCAGATGCCAAGCACCCCCCGTGGCCGAGGGGCCACAACAAGGGAAATATTAACCATATATTGAGGGTGCCACGGGGCAGCCATTTTGTTGACGGATCAAAGGGATGGTACTGAGAGAGTAAGCCGGCGGATGGGATGGTTGGCCGACCTTGGGGATCCCCTTGCGGGGATTGGTTGGACAGCCGGAATTCCGACCGGCATTGGGGACTTGGTGGGATTCGTGCGGTAGCGCATGGGGTCAATCGATAGGTATATCTTCCGCACGACGCTCGCGTCGTTTGCGTTGGTCCTGGTCAGCCTCACGGGCGTGATCTGGATTACGCAGGCGTTGCGCGGCATCGACCTGATGACGAGCCAAGGTCAGACCATCCTGACCTTCCTCGGCATCACCAGCCTCGTCGTGCCCGCGCTGGTCCTGATCATCTCGCCGATCGCGCTGATGATCGCGATCTCGCATACGCTGAACAAGCTCGCCACCGATTCCGAGATCATCGTGATGAATGCCGCCGGCTTCTCGCCGTTCCGGCTGTTCTATCCGTTCTTCTACGCCACCTGCGTGGTGGCGCTGCTGGTCGCCTTCATCGCGGCCTATCTCGCTCCCGACGGCATGCGGCGGATCAAGCAGTGGGACGCCGAGATCACCGCCGACGTGCTCACCAACATCCTGCAGCCCGGCCGCTTCGCCCAGCTCGACAAGAACCTGACGATCCGGATTCGCGAACGCCAGCCCGGCGGCATCCTCGCCGGCATCTTCATCGACGACCGCCGCGATCCGAACGAGCGGGTCTCGATCGTCGCCGAGCACGGCGAAGTCGTGAAGAACGAAACTGGATCGTTCCTGGTGCTGGAGACCGGCAATCTTCAGCGCTTCGAGGCCGGCAAGCGCGATCCCGCGCTGGTGGCGTTCGGCCGCTACGGCTTCGACATGTCGAAGTTCTCGGGCCAGGGCCGCGACGTCACCCTCGGCATCCGCGAGCGTTATCTCTGGGAGTTGCTCTCGCCGTCCGAGGACGATCCCGTCTACAAGCAGATTCCCGGCCAGTTCCGCTCGGCCCTGCATGACAGCCTGTTGGCGCCGATCTATCCCTTCGCCTTTGCCGTGCTGACCTTCGCGTTTCTGGGCGCGCCTCGCACCACGCGCCAGAGCCGCAATTTCTCGATCGGCTCCTCGATCCTCGCCGTGTTCGGCCTGCGCATGGCCGGCTTCGCCTGCTCGGTGATGGCGGTGAAATCGCCGGGCGCGGTGCTGGTCCAATATGCGATGGTCATCGGTGCCATCGGCATCGGGCTGGCGATCATCATTGGCGGCCTCGTGGTCGAACCGCCGCCGCGCCTCATGGAGGCCATCAACAGGTCGAACGCGCGCATCGCGCGGCTGTTCCGACGGCCGGCCACCGCATGAGCATGCTCACCAACACACTCGGGCGCTATTTCGCCGGCCGCTTCGTGGTCGCGGCGCTCGGCGTGTTCGCCAGCATTTTCCTGTTGCTGGTGCTGGTCGATTACATCGAGATGGTGCGCAAGACTTCGGGCCTTGCATCCGCCTCCGCGGTCATGGTGGCCGAGACCTCGCTGTTCCGGGTGCCGCAGCTGCTGGAGAAGCTGACGCCGTTCTGCATGCTGATCGGCGCCATGACCTGCTATCTCGCCCTCTCCCGCCGGCTCGAGCTCGTGGTCGCGCGCGCCGCCGGCGTCTCCGCATGGCAATTCATCTCGCCGGCGCTCGGCAGCGCGCTGCTGATCGGCGTGATCGCCACCGTCGCCTACAATCCGATGTCGGCCAATCTGCGCGAGCTCTCCAAGCGCATGGAAGCCGAGCTGTTCGGCTCGGCGCCCGGCGGCGGCATTCAGGACGCTTCCGGCTTCTGGCTCAATCAGGTCACCAATGACGGCCAGACCATCATCAACGCGGCGCGCAGCGAGCAGCAGGGCGTCCGGCTCACTGGGCTCACGCTGTTCCGGTTTGACACAGAGCAGCACTTCAAGGAACGGGTCGAGGCGCGCGAGGCGACGCTCGAGTCCGGCCGTTGGCTGTTCAAGGGCGTCCGCCGCTTCTCGCTGGATTCGCCGCCGGTCGATCAGGCCAGCCTGGAGATTCCGACGACGCTGACCGAGGCGCAGGTCCGCAACAGCTTCTCCACACCCGAGACTGTGTCCTTTTGGCAACTACCGAGCTACATCCGCTCGTCCGAAAGCTCGGGCTTCGCGACAGCCGGATACCGACTCCAGTATCAGAAGCTTCTGGCACAGCCGTTTTTGCTTGCGGCCATGGTGATGCTCGCGGCCTCCGTGTCGTTGCGCTTCTTCCGGATGGGCGGCGTGCAGAAGATGGTTTTGAGTGGCGTGGGCGCAGGCTTTCTGCTCTACGTTCTGTCGAAAGTGACTGAAGATTTGAGCAAGGCTGAGTTGATGCATCCGATCGCTGCGGCGTGGTTGCCCGTGGTGGTGGGCGGCCTCACCGGCTTTTTGGCCTTGCTGTATCAGGAGGACGGATAGTGACGGCCGTCCACCGAGGGCCCGTGTCTCGTTTGACGCGGCGCACATTGGTGCGCGCGAACGGGTGTGGCTTGTCCATTCGCAGGTTCCTGTTTGCTGTCGCCGCCGTAGCATCGCTCGGTGGCCTGATGGATGTTGCCGCCGTGGCGCCGGCCTCCGCCCAGAGCTTCACCTACAATCCGCTGCCGCCGCGTGCGAAGCCGCCGAAGGCCGTCAACGACAACCAGATGCTGGTTCAGGCGACCGAGGTCGACTACGACTACAACAATTCGCGCGTCTCCGCGGTTGGTAACGTCCAGCTGTTCTACAACGGCACCAGCGTCGAGGCCGACAAGGTCGTCTACGACCAGAAGACCAAGCGGCTCCATGCCGAAGGCAACATCCGCATGACGGATGCCGACGGCAAGATCACCTATGCCGAGATCCTGGACCTTTCCGACGACTACCGAGACGGGTTCGTCGATTCGCTGCGCGTCGACACGGCCGACCAGACCCGCATGGCGGCGAGCCGCTCCGATCGATCCAGCGGCAACTACACGGTGTTCGAGAACGGCGTCTACACGGCCTGCGCGCCGTGCAAGGACGATCCGAAGAAGCCTCCGCTATGGCAGGTCAAGGGTGCGCGCATCATCCACGACCAGCAGGAGAAGATGCTGTATTTCGAGACGGCGCAGCTCGAATTCTTCGGCGTGCCGATCGCCTATATGCCCTATTTCTCGACGCCCGACCCGACCGTGAAGCGCAAGACCGGCTTCCTGATGCCGGGCTTCACGTCGAATACGCCGTTCGGCTATGGCGTCGAGGTTCCGTTCTACTGGGCGATCGCGCCCGACATGGACGCGACCTTCAACCCGCGCATCACGTCCAAGCAGGGCGTGCTGTTCCAGGCCGAATTCCGCCAGCGCCTGATGGACGGTGCCTATCAGATCCGCGTCTACGGCATCGACCAGCTCGATCGCAACGCGCTCGCCGGCCAGCCCGGCGACAAGCAGTTCCGCGGCGCCGTCGACACCAAGGGTCAGTTCGCGCTGAACGACAAATGGGTCTGGGGTTGGGACGGAGTCCTGATGTCCGACTATTATTTCTTCTCGGACTATCGGTTGTCGCAGTATCGCGATCCACTGGGCTCGTTCCTGTATCTGCCGACGGATGCACTCTCGCAGCTTTACCTGACCGGTGTCGGCAATCGCAGCTTTTTCGACGCGCGCACGATGTACTGGCTGAGTTACTCGGGCAACCAGAGCCAGGTGCCGGTCGTCTACCCCGTGATCGACTACTCGAACGTGCTGAACTATCCGGTGTTCGGCGGCGAGTTCAGCTACAAGACCAATTTCGTGAACCTGTCGCGTGACACCGCGGTGTTCGATCCGATCACGACGCTCGCCAACACCAACGGCCTTTGCACGACGGTGTCGGCCGATCCGCTCGCGCGTACGCCGTCGCAGTGCCTGCTGCGCGGCTTCCCGGGCACCTACACCCGCCTGACGGCCGAAGCGCAGTGGCGCAAGTCCTTCACCGATCCGTTTGGTGAAATCTGGACGCCGTTCGCCATTCTCCGCGCCGATGCGATCAACTCCTCGGTCTCCAACCAGCCGGGCGTGTCGAACTATCTCCCTGTCGGCGACACCCAGGCGTTCCGCCTGATGCCGACCGTGGGCCTCGAGTACCGCTACCCCTTCATCAACGTTCAGCCCTGGGGCTCGACGACCATCGAGCCGATCGCGCAGATCATCATCCGGCCGAACGAGACCTATGCCGGCAAGCTCCCCAACGAGGACGCGCAAAGCATGGTGTTCGACGCCTCGAACCTGTTCAGCGTCGACAAGTTCTCCGGCTACGACCGTGTCGAGGGCGGCGGCCGCGCCAATGTCGGCGTGCAGTCCACCACGCAGTTCGACAGGGGCGGCGCCATCAAGACGCTGTTCGGCCAGTCCTACCAGCTGTTCGGCATGAACTCCTTCGCGGTCCAGGACTCCATCAATACCGGCGTGGATTCCGGCCTGCAAAGGCCGCGCTCCGACTATGTGGCGAGCGCCGCCTATTCGCCCAACAGCACCTATACGTTCAGCGTTCGCTCGCGCATGGACGAGCAGACCTGGAACATCCAGCGCTTCGAGGCGGAAGGCCGCGCCAACTTCAACCGCTGGTCAGTCAGCATGCTGTACGGCAATTACGCGGCGCAGCCGGAGCTCGGCTATCTGACCCGCCGCGAGGGCATCCTGACGTCGGGCTCGATCAAGGTCGCGGCCAATTGGGTGGTCACGGGCTCGGCGCGCTGGGACCTGGAGGCCAACAAGATCAACCAGTATGTGCTCGGTGCCGGCTACGTCGACGATTGTTTTGTGCTCGGCTTGAACTATGTAACTGCCTATAGCTATTCCGCAGGCGCGACGCCGCCCGTGTTGAACCACGCGATCATGTTCCAGATCGGCTTGCGCACGCTGGCGAACACAGCGACGACCAGCAGTTCCGGCGGCGGACTCCAGTGATTGGTTTGAAGGTGCCGGCCGCGTGTTCCCGATCGCAGGTTCACCGCGGCTGACATGCGAGCGACAAATATGACGATCCCATTGCCTGTCTTCCGCCTCTTCCTCGTCCTCGCCGCCCTGCTCCTGGCCGGCACGCAGTCGCGCGCGCAGAACATCGTCGTGATGGTCAACGGCGATCCCATCACCGACTTCGACATCGATCAGCGCTCCAAGCTCGACCAGCTGACGACGCAGAAGACACCGTCCCGTCAGGAGGTCATCAACGAGCTGATCGACGACCGGGTGAAGATGAAGGAAGGCAAGAAATACGGGGTCGACCCCGGCGTCTCCGACATCAACCAGTCCTACGATGGCATGGCGCAGCGCATGCGCATCTCAACGGACCAGCTCACCAAGTCGCTCGAGGTCAAGGGCGTCCGTCCTGAAACCCTGAAGAGCCGCATGAAGGCCGAGATGGTCTGGACCAGCCTCGTGCGCGGCCGCTTCAAGGAGAAGCTGTTGGTCGGCGAGAAGGACGTCGCGCAGGCCGTACAGGCCCAGACCGGCGACAAGCTGCAGATCGAGGGCACCGAATACAAGATGCAGCCGATCGTGCTGATCGTGCCGCGCGGCTCGTCGCCGGCGTTCCTGGAGACGCGGCATAAGGAAGCCGAGCAATATCGCTCGCGCGTCGGAAGCTGCGAAGAAGCCAATTCGCTGTTCCGCTCCACGCCGAACGCCACCATCCGCGATATCGTCACCAAGACCACCGCTGAATTGCCCGAGGCATTGCGCAAGGTCCTCGACGACACGCCGATCGGCCACCTGACCGCGCCCGAGACGACCAAGGCGGGCATCGAGATGGTGGTGCTGTGCTCGCGCAAGCCGACCATGATCGACACGCCGAAGAAGCGCGAGGTTCGCGAGAAGATGTATCAGGAGAAGTACGAGAAGACCCAGAAGGCCTATCTCGAGGATCTCCGCAAGGCGGCGATGATCGAGTATCGCAACCGCTGATGGCCAAGCAGCCTGCCAAGCCCCTCGCCCTGACGCTGGGAGAGCCTGCCGGCATCGGGCCCGACATCACCATCGCAGCCTGGCTCAAGCGCCGCGAACTGGATCTGCCCGCCTTCTATCTGCTCGGCAACGAGGCACTGATCGCCCGCCGCGCCAAGGCGCTCGGCGCCGAAATCAGGATCGCTTCGGTGAGCGCCGGCGAGGCCGAGGCCGCCTTCCCCGAGGCCCTGCCCGTGGTTGCGACCGGCGAGCCCGCGAGCGCCGAGCCCGGCAAGCCCGACGCATCGAGCGCGCCGGCCGCGCTCGCCTCGATCCGCCAGGCGGTCACTGATGTCCGCGAGGGCCGCGCTGGTGCCGTCGTCACCAATCCGATCGCCAAGAGCGTGCTCTATCGCGCCGGCTTCCGCCATCCCGGCCATACCGAATTCCTCGCCGAGCTCGCCGCGGAAGACGGTCGGGTGCCGCAGCCGGTGATGATGCTGTGGTCGCCGCGGCTCGCCGTGGTGCCCGTGACCATCCACATCTCCTTGCGCGATGCACTGGCCCAGCTCACCAGCGAGCTGATCGTCTCGACCGTGCGCATCGTCGCGACCGAACTCAAATCCCGCTTCGGCATCACGAATCCGCGCATCGCGATTTCCGGCCTCAATCCGCACGCGGGCGAGGACGGCTCGCTCGGCCACGAGGAGCAGACCGTGATCGCGCCGGCGATCAAGACGTTGCGCAGCGACGGCATAGAAGCGAAGGGACCGCTCCCCGCCGACACCATGTTCCACGAAGCCGCGCGAAACAGCTATGACTGCGCCGTCTGCATGTACCACGATCAGGCGCTGATCCCGATCAAGACGGTGGCCTTCGACGACGCGGTCAACGTCACGCTCGGCCTGCCCTTCATCCGCACCTCGCCCGACCACGGCACCGCCTTCGACATCGCCGGCACCGGCAAGGCCAATCCGGCAAGCCTGATCGCCGCGTTGAGGCTTGCGAGCCGGATGGCGGCTGCGAAAACCCGATGAGCGCGATCGACGACCTCCCGCCGCTTCGCGAGGTCATTCGCCAGCACGCTTTGTCGGCGCGCAAATCGCTCGGCCAGAACTTCCTCCTCGACCTCAATCTCACCGCGCGCATCGCACGTGCGGCGGCTCCGCTCGAGGACTCCACCATCATCGAGATCGGTCCTGGTCCGGGCGGGTTGACGCGCGCCTTGCTCGCGCTCGGCGCCAGACGCGTCATCGCCATCGAGCATGACGAGCGCGCGATCCCTGCCTTGCAGGATATTTCCGCGCGCTATCCCGGCCGTCTCGAGATCGTGCATGGCGACGCCATGACCTTCGATCCAGGCCCGCTGCTATCAGGCGAAAGAGCAAAAATCGTCGCCAACCTGCCCTACAACATCGCGACCCACCTTCTCGTCGGCTGGCTCACCACCGAACCCTGGCCGCCCTGGTACGACATGATGGTCCTGATGTTCCAGCGCGAGGTCGGCGAGCGCATCGTGGCGCGCGAGGACGAGGAGGCGTTCGGCCGGCTCGGCGTGCTCGCCAACTGGCGCTGCGAGACCAAGATCCTGTTCGACATCGCGCCGTCCGCCTTCGTGCCGCCGCCGAAGGTTACGTCTTCCGTTGTGCGACTGATCCCGCGCGAAACGCCTCTCGCCTGCGATCGCAAGCTGCTCGAACAGGTCGCCGCCGCCGCCTTCGGCCAGCGCCGCAAGATGCTGCGGCAAAGCCTGAAGTCGCTCGGCGCCGATCCCGCGCGGCTCGCCGCAGCTGCCGGCGTCGATGCGACGCGGCGCGCGGAGACCGTTCCGATTTCCGGCTTTGTTGCCATGGCCCGTGAATTGGCCAATATACGCAGCGAAACAGAGAGATAATTTCGGAGGAAGAAATATGGCGTTGATGCGTCGGCAGTCCCTGGTCAAGTTCGATGCGCCGCTGTGCGAGACCATCGTCGACACGCCGAAGCCGCAAGGACGAGAGGTGCTGGTGCGCATCGAGCGCTGCGGCCTCTGCCACTCCGATCTGCACATCCAGGACGGCTACGCCGATCTCGGCGGCGGCAAGAAGCTCGACACCACGCGCGGCATGACGCTGCCCTTCACGCTCGGCCACGAGATCGCGGGCGTGGTCGACGAAGTCGGCTCCGACGTATTCGCCGGTCTCGTCGGCAGCAAGAAGGCGGTGTTTCCGTGGATCGGTTGCGGCCAGTGCCGCGACTGCGCCAATGGCGACGAGAACCTCTGCGCCAGGCAGCGCTTTCTCGGCGTCTCCATCGACGGCGGCTTCGCCACCCACGTGCTGGTGCCCGACGCGAAATATCTGCTCGACTACGATCCCCTGCCCGTCAACCAGGCCGCGACCTTGATGTGCTCCGGCGTCACCGCCTATGGCGCGCTCAAGCGTCTGGTCGACCGTCCCCGCCAGCGCAATCTCCTGCTGATCGGCCTCGGCGGCGTCGGCATGATGGGCCTTTCCTTCGCGGAGGCCATGTTCAAGCAACCGATCACGGTCGCCGACCTCAGCGGTGCCGCGCGCGAGACCGCGCTGAAGAACGGCGCCGCGGTGGCCTACGATCCGGCCGAGCCCGACGTGATCAAGCGCATCCTCAAGGAGACCGAGGGCGGCTTCGACGAGATCGTCGATTTCGCCGGCAACGAGAAATCCATGGCTTTCGCGGTCGCCGTCGCCGCGCGCGGAGGCAAGATCGTGGTCTCCGGCCTGATGGGCGGTCAGTTCACGCTGCCGATGGTGCAATGGGTCTACAAGCGCATGACCATCGAGGGCTTCATGGTCGGCACGCTCACCGAGGCTCACGAACTGATGGCGCTCGCCCGTGCCGGCAAGATCAAGCCGACGCCGATGCGCGAGGAGCCGATGAGCGACGTCCAGACATGGATCGACGAGCTTCGCGCCGGCAAGGTCGTCGGCCGCATCGTGCTCAAGAACTAGGACGCGCGAGAAGCACGAGGCGACGGAGATCGGTATGTGTCGCGATTAACTCGAAATTGACGCAAGCCGGGGTTCCGGATAGGGGAACCCGCTCTCTGCGGACTATGGTCCTCGCCAGCTCTCTTATGGAATTCTGGCAAGACCATGCAGACCATCCGCCGCTTCCTCGCCGACGAATCCGGCGCCACCGCGATCGAGTACGGCCTGATCGCCGCCGGCATCGCGCTGGCGATCATCGCCGTCGTCAACAACCTCGGCGCGACGCTGAACAAAAAGTTCACCTCGATCAGCAGCTCGCTGAAGTAACGCGGGCACGCGTTAATACACGGCATTCGTCTGTCGCGCGGAACGGCAATGGCCGCGCCGCGTTGGCAGCCATGTCCATTCGCTGCACCGTCGAGAACGCATTCTTCATCGCCTGGAGCTTCCTGGAGCAGAGCGGAGAGCTCGGCTCTCCGGACGAGACGGCGAACGTCCTGCTCGACGCCATTGAGGCCCAGCTCAGGACCGGTGAGCGCCGGCAACTGATGCTCGCCAACAGGGCGATCGATGCCTATCGCGCCCACGCGGAAAAAAGCCGCCCCGCGCACGATTGCGAAGCACGCTTCGGGTGATGAACATCGGTGATGAACATCCTGGCCGCCCTCGGGCCCGCCGGCCCGGCGGCGTTTGAGTTATAGGCCGGCGGTCCGTCGGGCAGAGCGCACGGGGTGCGCGCTCGGCGACGAGGACGATACGCCGATCCGCACCTCTGCTGTGTGCACTGCTGCACAGAGCTCGTGAAGTTGAAGGCCGCAGGGTTCGGCCCCGCCATGACCCTCGCGTGCCAGTGCCTCGCGTGCTGTGCCCCTCGCCGGCAGTTTCCGGAATTCCGTAAGCCGGAGACAATTTTTTCAACGGCTGAAAAACGCCTTGTGTGCACTTTGGAACCGTCGGCTCCGTCGCGGAAACGTAGGGTTCTGGCCGGTGCCGATTCCCGGCCAGAGCAACACACGTGACCGGTCGGGCCCAGAACGATCTTCTTCAGCAGCTCAGCCGCCCGGATTTCGAACTGCTCGCGCCGCACCTCCAGCCGGTCGAACTCGAGGCGAGCCACGTCCTGTATCACGCCGGCGACGAGGTCGCGGCGGTCCATTTTCCCTGCCGCTCCACGCTCGTGTCGTTCGCCGTGCCGGTCGAGGACGATCGCGAGGTCGAAAGCCTGCTGGTCGGGCGTGAGGGCGCGGTGGGCATTGCCGCCGGCCGCAGCGCCTCGCTGGCCTATTCGCGCATCGTCGTGAAGCTGGGCGGCGCCCTGGTCCGGCTGCCGCTGCGCGCGCTCGAGCAGGCCCAGCAGAGGTCGGTCACGCTCCAGCAGGTCTTCTCGCGCTATGGCGACTGCCAGTTCGCGCAGCTGCTCCAGACCGCGGCCTGCAATGCCGCGCATTCGATCGAGCAGCGCGCCGCCAAGTGGATCATCTCCGCGCAGGAGCACGTCGGCGGCCCCGAGATCCCCCTCACCCACGAGCAGCTTGCCGGGATGCTCGGCGTGTCCCGCAGCTATGCCAGCCGCGTCATCCAGATGTTCAAGGCGAGGCGGATCCTCGCGACACGCCGTGGCGCCATCCTGATCCTCGACGCGCCGGCGCTCGAAGCCAGAGCCTGCCGTTGCAACGATTGGGTGAAGAAGCATTTTGACGAAGTGCTGGGCGCGCGACATCTGCCGCCGGTTGACGGTTTGCGGCCTCACGCGCGCGGCGGCGACTGACGCTTGAGGTGCAGATAGCTCGGACTGAAGCCTCCGAGCCGCTGCAGTTCGCGCCATTTGAGGACGATCAACTCGCTGTCGCGCAAGTCCATGGTCCCGCTCCGCCTGAGGTCGGCGAGCGTCCGGTTCACCGTCGCGATCGCCATGCCCAGCGTCTCGCCGAGCTGCGCCAGGCTGATCGGCAGACGGCAGCGATTGCCGCGGACGAGCTGCGCTGCGCGGGCGCGGTAGAACAGCTCGCAGAACAGGTGTGCCATGCGCGCGTGCATCGGCCGGGCGCTGTTGTTGGTGATCGCCTCGCGAAAGATCGCGGCATCGAGCAGCGTCTCGCGCCAGACCGACAATGCGAAGGTCGGCCGTCGCCGGAAGGCAATGAACAATTCGCGATGCGGGATGAACGCCACCGAGGCGGGCCCGAGCGCACACAGCCCGTGGTCCATCTGGTCGATGAACAGTCCCTGGGAGTCCGGCAGGTCTCCAGACAGATGGAACGCGAGATACTGCCGCTGGCCGCTGTCGAGCAGATGGTAGCGCGCGATCATGCCGGAGACGACCAGCACCGAATGCTCGGGCTCGTCACCCTGGCGGATGAAATCCTCGTTCGGCGCGACCTCGCGCTGCACGAAGGTCAGCCCGCGAATTTCGGCAACATCCTCCTGTGCGAGTGCGGTGTGCTCGCTCAGGTTCCGGATCAGCACGTCGTGCGCTTTTTCCATGGGTCCCGCCAAAAATCCCGCCGGTTCGATCAAATGATACATCTGGCCCGTATCCAGCGGACTAGAACGCATGTCGGAAGCACAGGTTGCTACCGGTTTGCGACGGTACAGGTCGCAGCCCCACCGTCCCTCGATCGCGGACTGCGCCCGCCCTTCGCATGAGCCCTACGACGATCCTGAAGCGCATCCGCCACCTGTTCGCATCGGATTCGGGCGAGCACCTCGACAGTATCAGCGCTGCCTTCCTGCAAGGCACGTTGAAGGAGCCAGCACGGCCGATGTCGGATCAGGAGCTTGGGCGCGCCATCCGCGAGTTCCAGGCGGTTCCCGTCTCCGATTGGACCATCGCAAAACTCTCCCACCGCCTGCTCGAACCGGCGATGCCGCGTGACGAGTGAAACACCTCCTCCTGTCCATGCCGCACCCGAAATTCATCGCGCATCTCCAGGCGATTGAAGGCCTCTCGGAAGACGAACGCCGCCAGATCGCTGGCCTGCCGTCCACGCTGCGCCAGGTTTCGGACGGCGAGATCGTGCTGCGCCAGGATGAAGATGCCTCTCGCTGCGTTTTCGTCGTCAGCGGCTTCCTCTACCAGGCTCGCATCGTCGGCGATCGCAGCCAGATCCTCGCCTTCCACGTTCCTGGCGACATGCCGTGCCTGCACACGCTGCTGGTCTCGCCGATGGATGCGGACCTCGTCGGTCTTGGCCCTTCCATCGTCGGCTACGTTGCACACAGCCAGCTCAAGCAGCTGCTCGACAGCTCCATTCACCTGACCCGCGCGTTCTGGCGCGAGACGCTGATCGATGCGGCGATCTCGCGACAATGGATCGCGCGCCTCGGTGCACAGGCGGCGCTGCCAAAGGTGGCGCATCTGATCTGCGAGCTCGCCGCAAGGCTGGAGGTCGTGGGCCTCGTCAAGAACGGCTGCTTCCAGATCCCGATGACGCAGCGGCATGTCGCCGATGCGTGCGGACTGTCGATCGTCCACGTCAATCGCACCCTCCAGGAGCTGAGAGGGCGCCGATTGATTGCCTGGGAGGGAAGCGAGATCGAGCTGTTGCAACCCGACGAGCTCCGCGCGCTCGCGGATTTCACGCCGGATTATCTGACCTGAGCGGAGGTGGGCAACCCGGGCAGTGCGCCGGCGCACACTGTCTCCACGAAGTCATTGCGAGCGAAGCGAAGCAATCCAGACCGCCGCCGCGAAAAGATTCTGGATTGCTTCGCTGCGCTCGCAATGACGATGGGGCCGCGGGCCTGGCCCTAGCACTCTCCCCGCACGCGGCCTGCCTCCCGCGAGCCGTCGGGCAAAACACCCCGTCAAGCCCTCGTCGCAAAAACATTGCACTTTTCCGAATTTCGGATTTATGGCATACCACGCGCATCCCGGCCCTGCCAAAGGGGCGTTCGCGACCGTCACGATATGCGGGCCGGGTGGCGGTGGACGCGGCAGCGACGGCGCGGGCAGCGTGACGACAGGGCGGGCAACCGTGAGTCCTCACGCGACGCGTACGACACGGCGCTGGAGAGCGGGCTCGTCGGTCATCGGGGGTGAGCACACGCAAGCCCTCGACGATTTGGGTGGGACCGTCCGCGGACGGAGAAGTCGTGTGGTCCTGACGCCCGGGGTCTGTGCGTCAAGCCTCGCAGTGATGTAGCGGCCCGACCGGGCGCGCGCATCAGCGATCGGCGGGGTGACGGGGGCAATAGTGCATCGCTCCCCGGGGAGAGCACGAAGGACACCGTTAAAACCATCCGCGCAGGGAAGGCCGGGCGATCGGCCACCCCATCGGTCCACCCCGTGTGCATTCCTGTAGCGCACGGACCAACGGGTGCCGCCGGCGCCCGGCCTTCCCTGCGCCCTTTGGCTTCCATTGGGCGATGAACGGCAACAAGGCTCGGGCAGAACCTGCCGCGGGAACGCGCGGCCGCGTTCGCAATCTGGATCGAGCGCCCCGTCTATTTCACCGTCACCCTGAGGTGCCGGAGCGTAGCGGAGGCCTCGAAGGGCGACGGCCCGGCTGCCGGTTCGGCCGTTCATCCTTCGCTCTCCACGCGTCGCGTTGCGACGCATGGCTCGCGCCTTGGGATGACGGGATTGGCAGCAAGCGCTTGAGCCGCCTGCGCCGCGGCCTGCCGTCGCACCGCTTTTCGCCGACGCGCCGGACTGTTAGACTGACGCTATTATTTTTGGGGAATTTTGATGCGCGCGAGGATTTTCAATCGCGTCCCGGGGCTGGCGACGCTGGTCGCAGCCCTGCTCGCCGTCGCCACGCTACCTGCATCGGCCGAGAAGCGCATCGCGCTCGTGGTCGGCAACTCCGCCTACAAGAACATCACGCCGCTCGACAATCCATCCAAGGACGCGAGCCTGATGGCGGACACGCTTGGCCTGCTCGGCTTCACGCTGGTCGGAGGCCGCGCTCAGCTCGATCTCGACAAGGGCGCGATGGACCTGGCGGTGCAGAGCTTTGGCCGGCAGGTGCAGGGCGCCGACGTCGCGCTGTTCTACTATGCCGGCCACGGCGTGCAGGTCTCGGGCGCCAATTATCTCGTGCCGGTCGGCGCCAATCCGACGCGCGAGGCCGACGTCGACTTCCAGATGACCGATGTCAATCTCGTGCTGCGCCAGATGCAGGGATCGGGCACGCGCCTCAACCTCGTGATCCTGGACGCCTGCCGCAACAACCCCTTCGGCTCACGCGGCCTGCGCGCCTCCGATGGCGGCCTCGCGCAGATGCGCGCGCCCGAGGGCACGCTGATCTCCTACGCAACGCAACCCGGCAACGTCGCCCAGGACGGCAGCGACGGCCACAGCCCCTACACCAAGGCATTGGCCGCGACGGTCCGGACCGCGGGCCTCGACGTGTTCCAGACCTTCAATCAGGTCGGCCTCGCGGTGAAGCGGGCCACCTCTGGCGCGCAACAGCCTTGGGTGTCGTCCTCGCCGATCGACGGCACCTTCTATTTCGTACCCCCGACGCAAACCGCCCCGCCGCAGGTCACAGCGATGCAGCCTGATCCCTTGCCGGCGGATCGGCTGCGCGCCGATCCGGACCGCGTCCCCTTGCGCGATGCCGCCCTGCTGAGCGAACTCAGCGAGCGGCTCTACGAGCTCAATTTCGATCCTGACAGCCCTGATGGACTGACCCGCGCGATCACAAAACTCCAGCAGCGGATTTCCATGGCGCCGACGGGCGAAGCCACCGAAGGCCTGCTGCTGCGGATGCGCAAGATGGAGGATCTGAAGCCATGGGGCTCGATCGTCTACGGCCCCGACGGCAGTAAATGGGGCATATCCTGGAACCACGCCTCGCGGCGGGCGGCGGTGGCGGATGCGCGCGGCAATTGCGCCGGCGCCAAATGTCCGATCGAGCTGTCTTTCTATGGCAACCGCTGCGGCGCGTTCGCGATCTCCGACAAATCCTGGTCGCTGGTCCAGCGCGACAGCGTGCAGCGCGCGAAAGACGCCGCGCTTGACGAATGCGGCAAGGCTGGCAAAGCTTGCCGCATTATCGGTTCCGTCTGTGCCGACGGCTCCGGCCGCTGATACGATTTTCATTTTGGATTTTTGCTCATGCGCAATGCCGTTATTCCTGCGATTGCCCTGGCCTTCTTCCTGTCCGCCACCATCGCTCCACCGTCCGCCCTCGCGCAGTCCGGCAGCGCCGGCGGCTCGATCGGCAATGACGAGAAGTCGCTGTCCGGCTCGCGATCGGACCGTTCCGCCGAGCCGGCGCCCTCGGCGCGTCGCAGCAAGCCGGCCGAGGAGCCGCGCAGCTCCTCGCGACGCGGTGGTGGAGGTGGTGGTGGTGGCGGTGGCGGGAGTTTCGACGGCGCCTGGATGGTCGTCAGCGTCGGCTGCGGCGGCACCACGTCCGGCGCGGTCGTGGTCTCCTCAGGCAAGGTCATAGGCCAGGGCGTCACGGGCACCGTCAGCGCGAGCGGCGCGGTCAGTACGTTCGGTCAAGGCGATGGCGTGACCTTCACCGGCTCCGGCCGTCTCGGTGCCCGCAGCGGCTCCGGATCCTTTCGCCGCTCGGACGGCTGCGGCGGAACCTGGACCTCGAGCAAGCAATAGCAGCGAAAAAGCCTGATTCCGCTGCGGAACGAACGCCGCGCAGGCCCGATTCAGGCCACATCCTCTCCGGATTTGCGGCTCATTGCCACCCAAGTCTTTGACGACAAAGGGAAGGTAACGAGTTGCGTCATGCGTAATCGGGAGACCAGGATGGGCAACCGCACCGCAAAATTCTTATCTGCCCTCGTAGGCAGCATCATTGCCGGCGCGCCACTTGCGGCCGTGTCGCAGAATGCATCGACGCCACCGAGCGCGGCGAATGCCGCGAGCGACTGCCTTGGCTCGCCAAAGGGCGCCGCCCCGCAGGGCCAGCATTGGCATTATCGCCTCGAGCGCGCGACCAAGCGGCAGTGCTGGTATCTGCGCGCCGAAGGCGGCAAGGCCACTCAAACCGCACAGGCTGCGCCCGATACGCCTGTAGCGGATTCAGCCGTGCCGCAGCAGCACTCAGTCCAGGATGCGCGCGCCGAATATCTGACGCCGCAGAGCATCGCCACTGTGAAGACGCCTGCACAGGCGGGAGCGGCGCCGACGCAACAAGCTGCGAGCCCCTCCGCTGACATCAACGCGCAGCAACCCGCCGTCGCCGCGCGCTGGCCCGACGCCTCCACGGCGGCCGCCGCGCCCACGGAACAGCCGTCGCCTGCACCTGTCGCGGCCGCCGCGCAGCCGACGACCGCGAAGCCGGCGAAGTCCCCTGCTCCGATGGCTCTGGCTGCGGCCGACAGCACCGCCGACAAGCAGACCGGCTCGCTCCAGATGCTGCTGCTCGTGATCGGCGGCGCGTTGGCGCTTGCCGGCATCCTCGCCAGCGTCGTCTACCGCTTGGCCGGTGGACGCATTCGCGTCCAGGCCGCCGACCAGCGCCGCGTCAACTGGGACAATTTTGAGCCGCACGATCACGACGATGGCCGTGCGCCCTGGCTCAACGCAGCGTCGGCCGGCACACCGCATGCTCGGCAGCCGCGCCCGGTGGATTTCGATGCCGTGCGTTCGCAGGCAGCCCAGCTCAAGACCGCACAGGCCGCCGCGATCGATCGCGAGATTGACGTGATCGACAAGCGCGTCCCGCAAGCCCAAGGCCAAGTCCACGACGAGACAGCAGAGCTCGACGAGGCCGACATCTTCGACGGAAAATTCGAGATCGAGGCCGCAGCGCCGCGGCTCGCGGCCAACGACGAAGAGGTGGCCGATCGCGATGATGATGCGGGACCCGAGGACGCCATCGACATCGACGTGATCACGACGATGCTGGAACGGTTGGCGAAGGACGGGCCGCGGTTGGCGCAGCCTACTAGCCTTGAAGCTGACCTTGCAGACCTCGCACGAAGCCCACGAGGCCGGTCCGCCGCTCGCGCTTGAGGCGTTCGGCCTTCAGGATCGACTGCACCTCGGCGAACGCCTCGTCGACGTCGTGGTTGATGACGATGTAATCGTACTCGGCCCAGTGGCTCATCTCGTGGCTGGCGCGGCTCATGCGCTTGCGGATCACCTCGTCGGAATCCTGCGCGCGCGAATGCAGCCGCTTCTCGAGATCGGCAGCCGAGGGCGGCAGGATGAAGACGCGAACCACATCGACGCTCGCCTTCTGGTGCAATTGCTGTGTACCCTGCCAATCGATGTCGAACAGCACGTCCTGCCCGGCCGACAGTGCCGCCTCGACCGGAGCACGCGGCGTCCCATAGAGATTGTCAAACACGGTGGCCCATTCGAGCAGTTCGCCCTGCTCCACCATCGTCTCGAACCTGTGCTTATCGACGAAGAAATAGTCGCGCCCCTCGACCTCTCCCGGCCGCATCTGACGCGTGGTCGCCGACACTGACATCTTCAGGCCGGGCTCCCGCTCAAGCAACAGACGCGACAGCGTCGTCTTGCCCGCGCCCGACGGCGAGGACAGCACGAACATCAATCCGCGCCGCTCGACACCGTCAGTTCCGTGACCGCCAATCGTCATCGATCACTCCAGATTCTGGACCTGCTCGCGGAATTGCTCGACCACGTTCTTCATGGCGAGCCCCGTATTGGTCAGCTCGATGTCGTTCGACTTCGAGCAACAGGTGTTGACCTCGCGGTGAAACTCCTGCGCCAGGAAGTCGAGCTTGCGTCCGACCGGGCCGCCCTTGCCGATCAGCTCGCGCGCCTGCGCGATGTGCGAGGCGATGCGGTCGAGCTCCTCGCGGATGTCGGCCCTGGTCGCGATCAGGATCGCTTCCTGCATCAGGCGGTCGGAATCGAAACGGTCGGAGGTGTCGAGCAGGCTCGCGATCTGCTCGGCGAGCCTGGCCTTGATCGCCTCGGGCTTGCGGCCGGGCGCGGCCTCGGCCTTCTTCGCCAGTTGCTCGACCTCGTCGACGCGCTGGATCAGGATCTGCCCGAGCGAGGTCCCCTCGCGCTTGCGCATCTCGACGAGTTCGGCGAGCGCCTTGTCGAAGGCGTCCGCGGCCGCGGCGCGCGCGGCCTTTTCCTCCTCCTCGTCGCCCTCGGGCTCGGCGACCTCAATGACACCCTTGATGGCCAAAAGCCCGTCGACGCTCGGCGCGACCGCATCGACCTTGCCGGCGATTACAGCGGCGGCCTTGAGGACGGCGTTGAGCACGTCCTCGTTGACGCGGACGCTGGTGGCCGCATTGGCGCGCTTGACGGTCAGATTGGCGTAGACGGTGCCCCGCGAGAGCAGCTCGGCGGCGCGCTTCTTGGCATGAGCCTCGAGCTCGTCGAACCCCTGCGGCAGCCGCACCCTGAGATCAAAGCCCTTGGCGTTGACCGACTTCAATTCCCATTCGAACGTATACGGCCCACTTGCGCCGTGGCTTCGGGCAAAGCCGGTCATGGACGACAACGCCATCAGGTCAATTTCTCCAGAAGCACGGGATTCGCGCGGCCATCAAGCCACGCGAATCTTAAGACTATTTTGCAGGAAAGTGTAATCCGCAAAGTCCCGCGGGGCAGGTCTGCGCGCAGGCCTAGCGCTGCACCACCGGGGGCGAGGCCTGCACTGCACCTTGCCGGGCCGGCGGCGGGCCCGCGGGGCGAGCGGCCGGCGGCTTTTTCTGCTGGTTGGGGCGCGCCGGCGTGGTCGCCGTCGGCGTATCGGCGGCGCCGGGCGCGGCGGCGGCCGGCGCCTGCGCGTCCTCGGCCGGCTCGACCGTGTCGTTCTGGATCTGCTTTTCCATCGCGCGGAGTTTCGCGACGTTCTTCTGGTGCGCGTCGTAGGTCTCGGTGAAGGAATGCCCGCCGGTGCCGTCCGCGACGAAATAGAGGTCGCGGGTGCGGGCCGGGTTGGCGGCAGCCTCGAGCGAGGCCCGGCCGGGGTTGGAGATCGGGCCCGGCGGCAGGCCCTCGATGACATAGGTGTTGTAGGGCGAGGGCTGCGTGATCTCGCTGCGCTTGATCGGACGGCCGAGCGTGCCCTTGCCGCCGACGAGGCCATAGATGATCGTGGGATCGGACTGCAGCTTGATCCTCTGCTTGAGGCGATTGATGAACACCGCGGCGACGCGGCTGCGCTCGTCAGGCTTGCCGGTCTCTTTCTCCACGATCGAGGCCAGCGTCACGAGTTGCTCCGGACTCTTGACCGGAATGTCCTGATTGCGGCGCTCCCAGATCTCGGTCAGCACGCGCTTGTGCGCCTGCTGCATGCGCTGGATCACCTGATCGCGCGGGGTGCCGCGCGGGAACTTGTAGGTCTCGGGCAGCAACGTGCCTTCGCGCGGCAGCTCACGCACACTGCCGGTGAAGATGTCGTTGTCGGACAGGCGCGCCACGATCTGCTCGGAGGTCAGGCCCTCCGGGATCGTCACGGCATGCTGCACCACCTTGCCCTCGACGATGGTGGCAATGACGTCGCGCAAGGATGCGTTCTTCTGGAACGAGTATTCACCAGGCTTGAGGTCCGAGCTCGCCTTCAACGCAGCGACGCTGGCAATGAACGCCCACGGATTGACGTCGGTCACGCCTTCCCGGTTCAACGTCTCGGCGATGTCGCGCTTGCCGGCGCGCTGCGGGATGTTGACGATCTTGTCTTCCTTCAGCGGTCCCGGCGCCTCGAGCACCTGTCGGCCGTAATAATACACGCCGCCCGCACCGATCATCGCAATCAGCAGCAGGGTAATGATGGCGTTGCCGACGATCACGAAGGGATTGCGCGCGCGGTCCGATCGCTTCGGCGGCGGCGGGACCTGCTCGGGCTCGAGCGCTGCCCGCGGGCTTCGGGGCGAAATGGGCGGCCTTTCACTCATCGAAGCAACCTGAATCCTGCCGGTTCAATCGCGACCTGACAATCGCTTGCCGAGCCAAATGCACGCGCCCGCTTCCATGACTATCGCCGAATACGGCAAAACGGTGGATTCGTCGCAACAACAAACTAATGGACCAGACGCCGGAAGATGACCGACGCGTTGGTACCGCCAAAACCAAAAGAATTCGACAACGCGACATTGACCTCGCGCTTCTTCGACTGATGCGGCACGAGATCGATCGCAGTCTCGACCGACGGATTGTCCAGATTGATGGTCGGCGGCACGACATTATCGCGAATCGCGAGAATGGCGAAGATCGCCTCGATCGCGCCGGCCGCACCCAAGAGGTGACCGGTCGACGACTTGGTCGAGGACATCGCGACCTTGGAGGCGGCATTGCCGAGCAGACGTTCAACAGCACCGAGCTCGATCTCGTCACCAAGCGGTGTCGAGGTGCCGTGCGCGTTGATGTAGTCGAGATCGGACGCGGTGAGGCCGGCGCGCTTGAGCGCCGCCGCCATGCTGCGGAAGCCGCCGTCGCCGTCGGGTGACGGCGAGGTGATGTGATAGGCATCGCCCGAAAGACCGTAGCCGATCACCTCGGCATAGATCTTCGCGCCGCGGCGCTTGGCGTGTTCGAGTTCTTCAAGGACCAGAACGCCGGCGCCCTCGCCCATCACGAAGCCGTCCCGGTCCTTGTCGTAGGGACGCGAGGCCTTCTCAGGCGTATCGTTGAAGGCTGTCGAAAGCGCACGCGCGGCGTTGAAGCCGGCAATGCCGATGCGACCGATCGGCGATTCCGCACCGCCGGCAACCATGACGTCGGCATCGCCGAGCGCGATCAGGCGGGCGGCATCGCCGACCGCGTGAGCGCCGGTCGAGCAGGCCGTGACCACCGAATGGTTCGGCCCCTTCAGCCCATGCTTGATCGAGACATAGCCGGAGGCGAGATTGATCAGGCGGCCCGGAATGAAGAACGGCGAGACCCGGCGCGGCCCGCGTTCCTTCAGCAGGACCGCGGTTTCGGCGATACCGTTGAGGCCGCCGATGCCGGACCCAATCATGGTGCCCGTGGCGCATTTATCCTCTTCGGTCTCGGGATGCCAGTTCGCATCGTCGAGCGCCTGGCCGGCTGCGGCCATGCCGAAGATGATGAAGTCGTCGACCTTGCGTTGGTCTTTCGGCTCCATCCAGATATCGGGATTGAAAGTGTCGTTGGTACCGTCGCCGCGCACGACCGTGCAGCCGATCTTGGTCTGAAGATCGGAGACATCGAAGCTCTCGATTTTGCGTGCGCCGCTTTCGCCGGCCAGGATGCGCTTCCAGGTCGGCTCGACTCCGCAGCCGAGTGGCGAAACCATGCCAAGACCCGTAACGACAACCCGCCTCATATCCGAAAACTCCGCATCGAAAGATTCACGGCCAATAACAAGAAACCGGCTGACCGCTGTTGGGCGGTCCGTCCGGTTTCAATGTTGTCCCCGCGAAAATGAAGAGCCTTAGCTCTTCGCGTTCTTCTCGAGAAACTTCGTGGCGTCGCCGACGGTGAGAATCGTCTCCGCCGCGTCGTCCGGAATCTCGCAACCGAATTCTTCTTCGAACGCCATCACCAGCTCGACGGTGTCCAGACTGTCGGCGCCGAGGTCGTCGATGAAGCTCGCAGCATCGACAACCTTCTCGGGTTCAACACCAAGGTGCTCGACCACGATCTTCTTAACCCGCTCGCCAATCTCACTCATTGCATAACCTCGTGTTGTTCCCTGTAGACCCGACCCCCCGGGACGATACGAGCCGTCGTGGTCGTTGACTGCCTTCGCTTACGAACTTTGCTGGCCCCATCCTAACCGATGCAGGCCCGGCGAATGACGGCCAAGGCTCCGCATCGCCAATATACAGGGTTTCAAAAACCTGCAATGGCGTTCTTTGCCCATCCGTTGAAGGTCCGGTTATCATACTTCAATTGCGTTGACTACAAGCCTCATTTCGCTCCGGAAACGGCCGTTTGCCGCATTCCGCGCCGCTAAGGGGGCGGTGCGGCATGAGGCGTCAGATCATGGCCATGCCGCCGTTGACGTGGATGGTTTGGCCGGTGACATAGGCCGCTTCGTTCGAACTCAGGTAGACGGCGGCTGCCGCGATGTCCTCGGGAGTCCCCAGGCGATTGGCCGGAACCTTGGTCAGAATCGTTTCGCGCTGCTTGTCGTTGAGCGCATCGGTCATCGGCGTCTTGATGAAGCCGGGCGCGATGCAGTTCGCGGTGACGCCGCGCTTGGCGTATTCGGCACCCAACGTCTTGATCATGCCGATCAGGCCCGCCTTCGACGCGGTATAATTGCCCTGCCCCGGATTGCCGGTGACGCCGACCACCGAGGTGATGGCGATAATGCGGCCGAAGCGCTTGCGCATCATCAATTTGGTGGCGGCGCGGGCAAGCCGGAAGGTCGAGGTCAAATTGATGTTGATGACCTCGTCCCAGTCCTCGTCACGCAGCTGCACGAAGAGATTGTCGCGGGTGATGCCGGCGTTGGCGACGAGAATGTCGACCTGTCCCATCGCCGCTTCCGCAGCGGGCACCAGCGCCTCGACCTCGTCGGCCTTGGAGAGATTGCAGGGCAGCACATGGGTGCGCTCGCCGAGCTTGCCGGCAAGCTCATCCAGCACTTCCTTGCGCGTCCCCGATATCGCGACGGTGGCGCCCTGCGCGTGCAGCGCCTGGGCGATCGCGCCGCCGATGCCGCCGGTTGCGCCGGTGACGAGCGCCTTTTTGCCAGTCAGATCGAACATCGATAACTCCTCCAAGGCACGATCCGGAAAAATGCGCAGCGGTTTTCCGAAAGGATCGTGCGTCAACTAAAGAACTCAAGCGCGACGGCGAATCATCGCGCCTCAGGCCTGCTTAGCAGCGGCCAATGCATCTTTGGCGGCAGCAATGTCGTTGGGACCACCGACCGCAACGCCGACGGCACCGTCCGCAATACGCTTGACGAGGCCGGTCAGCACCTTGCCGGCACCGATCTCGAAGAAACGGGTGACGCCCTGCCCCGCCATATAGGCAACCGACTCGCGCCAGCGCACGGTGCCGGTGACCTGCTCGACCAGGCGGCGGCGGATCTCGTCGGGATCGGTGATCGCGCTCGCCAGCACGTTCGACACCAACGGGGCCGCCGGCGCCTTGATCGTGACCTTGGCCAGCGCCTCCGCCATCGCGTCGGCAGCCGGCTGCATCAGCTTGCAATGGAACGGCGCGGACACCGGCAGCAACATTGCGCGCTTGGCGCCCTTGGTTTTGGCGATCTCGACGGCGCGATCGACCGCGGCCTTGTCACCGGAGACGACCACTTGCCCGCCGCCATTGTCGTTGGCGGCCTGGCAGACCTGCCCCTGAGCGGCCTCGTCCGCCACGGCCACGGCGGCCTCGTAGTCGAGGCCGAGCAGAGCGGCCATCGCACCGACGCCGACCGGCACGGCTTTTTGCATTGCGAGACCGCGGATGCGAAGCAGCCGCGCAGTGTCGGAAATCGTCAGGCTGCCGGCCGCGGCCAGTGCCGAATATTCACCGAGCGAGTGGCCGGCGACGAAGGCCGCATCCCGCCCCACGGAAAACCCGGCTTCGGCCTCCAGCACGCGCAGGGTGGCGACAGACACCGCCATCAGGGCCGGCTGAGCGTTCTGGGTGAGCTGGAGGATTTCGGCCGGACCATCCCAGATGGTCGCCGTCAGCTTCTCCCCCAGCGCGGCATCGACCTCGTCGAACACGGCGCGCGCCACCGGAAAAGCATCGGCCAGGGCCTTGCCCATGCCGACCGCCTGGGAACCCTGCCCCGGAAAAGTGAATGCTGCCGTCATCGGCGCTCCCTGCTTGTCGGGCGTGATCCCTGCGAGAACCGGCAGCCGATTACGCACGGCCTTGGGCCATGGTTCCGGATCATGCTCCAAAGGGGGCCGTAGACACTGTCCGGGGCCGGAATGTCAAGCCAAGATAGGAACTTCGATCTGCCGTCAACTGATAGAGACCGGTCCCTAGAATCCGCCGGCCGTCTGGTTGGCGTCGACCTCGGACCCCGCCTGCGCGCGGCGCGCGCTGTTGACCAATTGTCCCGGCCGGTCATCGCGGTTCGGCTTCGCCGTCGCAAGGCGTAGCACGGCGGCGTAATTCGGTTGCACCTCCATGCGGCCCGCATGCCGGCTCTCGCTCAGCACGCGGTGAACCTTGGGCAGATTGTAGCAGGGCACGTAGAACAAGAGATGATGTTCGAGGTGGTAGTTCACGTAATACGGCGCGATGAACAGGCGCTCGAGGAAATTGGCGTAGGTGGTGCGGGTGTTGCGCAAGGGATCGCTGCTGTCTGGCACGACCGCGTGCTCGGCAATGTTGCGGATGCGGGTGATGACCATCATCCAGGTCAGGAGCGGCACCAGCCATAGCAGCGGATAGGCCCACCACACGCCGGCCGCAGTGAGCGCTGCGAACATCGCGCCATTGACCAGACATTGCGGACCAAGCTTCTCCCAAAAATGCGCCGCGCGCTGTCGCAACGGCCAGTCCTTCGGCCCGAGCGCGTTGAGCAACTGCGCTTTGCGCTGCTGGTAGCCCGTCTGCCCGGTGAGGTCGCGAATGAACTTGCGGCGATAGCTCAGCTTCGTGATCGGAAATGGCGCCGACAGCACGAGATCAGGATCATCCTCCTGCTGGGTGCGCGCATGGTGCTGAAGGTGATAGCGCCGGTAGCTGCGCGTCTCCGCGAAGAGTGGATAGGCGCAGAACCACTGGCTCAGGGTCAGATTGGTTTTCTCGTCGGCGGACAGGCAGCCATGCGCGCCGTCATGCATGAGTATCGCGAGCCCGAGCTGACGCGAGCCGATGATGGCGACGGCGAAGATATAGGTGATCGGATTGGGCCACCACGCGACCAGGGCGATTGCTCCGATGATGAGCGCCCAGGCGTGCACGATCAGCGCGACGCCTTTCCAGGTCACGCGCTGGCGCACGTCGGCAAGTTGGTCGTCGGTCAGGAAATCGCGGGCACGCATGCGAAGCGCAGTCATGGCCTAACTCTCCTCATTCGAATTGCTTGACGCGTCGCGCGCGTCGACGAGGCGCAGGCGCGCAGCGTCATCATTGGACTTTGCCTGTTCGCCCAGCACGCGCAGCATCTCGGCGCACAGCGCCTCGGGCAAACGGCCCATGGCGTAGCCCTCGAGGATGACGCCGATGGCGACGGCCCAGAACCGCCGCGAGCTCTCATCGGGCGCGCGCAGGGAGCGCCAGCCCTGCCGCGCGACCTGGCTCGCATAGGCCCGCGCACCTTCACTGTGCAGGCGCTCGATGGTGCGCTCGACCAGCGGCGCGAGATCCTGGCGGCGCCGCGTCAGCGTCAGCGCCTCAGCGAAGAAGACCACCGAATCGCTCGCCGTGACGGTTTCGGCCAGCGCGTGGGTATAATCCTGAGGCGTGCGCGCCTTTAGCGCCGCCTGCTCGGTCGCCCGCGCCAGATACAGCAGCTCGCGGCAGGCGCATTCGACGAACAGCGCTTCCTTGGTGCGAAAGTAATAGGTGATCTGGCTTGGAAACGCGTTCGCAGCGGCTGCGATGTCGGTGATCGCCGTGCCCGACAGCCCCCGCTCCCGGAACAGCGGGCTCGCGGCATCCAGCAGCAGCGAGCGCATTTTGCGACCGGCCGACCGGGTGGCGCGGGCGGCGTGCTTGGGGTCGCCTGCCTCGAGCGGTTGATGGCCCGACTTTTCTGCCATTGGGGTTCACTCCCGTTGACTTATTTGTATGATATACAAACAAATAAATCAAGCTGGTATGGTAGCCGGCGGGGGATCTAGCCGCCCGCATCGGGACCCTCCACGCCAAAACGCCGCCTGCAACCTTGCCAAAAACCTTGCCAAGTCAGCCGAAATCCGTATAAGGCGCCCATCCGCAGACCCCGGCCGGGAGCTGAACGGACGGTCTCAGCAAATCATTCGTGATTTTGGTGTGGCAGGGCCAGTCGGCCCGTCGTCCCGTGTTTCCGCCTTCTGAGCTTAATCCCAGAGTCCTTTCCGAAGGCCTCTTAAGGGCTTGACGCCGGGCGATGCGCCAACATGAGGAAAGGACTTCCATGGCTCTCTATGAGCATGTTTTTCTCGCGCGCCAAGACGCGAGCACGCAGCAGGTCGAAGAGCTGACTGCGCAGATGACCGGCATCGTCGAGGGTCTCGGCGGCAAGGTCACCAAGACCGAGAATTGGGGCGTACGCTCCCTCACCTACCGCATGAACAAGAATCGCAAGGCGCATTTCGTGCTGCTCAACATCGATGCGCCGTCCGCGGCGATCGCCGAGATCGAGCGCCAGGAGCGCATCAGCGAAGACGTGATCCGCTATCTCAGCGTTCGCGTCGAGGAGCTCGAGGAAGGCCCGTCCGCGATGATGCGCAAGGCCGACCGTGACCGCGAGCGTGACGACCGTGGCGGCGGCTTCCGTGGCGATCGCGAAGGCGGTGGCTTCCGTGGCGACCGCGAGGGTGGTTTCCGTGGTGGCGATCGTGAAGGTGGCGGCTTCCGCGGTGACCGCGGTCCGCGCCGTCCGCGCGAAGACGCTGAAACCACCACCACCACCACGACGGATGGGGAGTAAGAACAATGGCTGAAGCTGGTGCACGCCGCCCGTTTTTCCGTCGTCGCAAGAGCTGCCCGTTCACGGGCGCGAATGCTCCGAAGATCGACTACAAGGACTCCAAGCTGCTGATGCGTTACGTCTCCGAGCGCGGCAAGATCGTGCCGAGCCGCATCACCGCGGTGTCCGCGAAGAAGCAGCGTGAGCTCGCCCGCGCCATCAAGCGCGCGCGCTTCCTGGGCCTGCTGCCCTACGTCATTCGCTAAGACGAATTCGGCCGGCGGCGACATCGCCGCCGGCCGAGCTACCTAGTTTCTCATAAGGCTTCCGGGTCGTCCGGTCGCCGATGGTTGGGGCGAGATGCCTCTAACCGCTCGAAGGGAGCGGGACAGCTGATGATGGCCTTTGGACTGATAGCCCTGATCGCCGGCGCTGCGTCGGCCCTGATGTTCGCCTCGATCGCTTCGGGCGCGCTGATCTCGCTCGTCCTGTTCTATCTCGCACCGCTGCCGCTGATGGTCGCTTCGATCGGCTGGGGACCGCTTTGCGCGAGCCTCGGCGGCATCGCCGCCGCCATTGGCCTCGGTGCCCTGTTCGGCCTGCCCTACTGCATCGCCTTCGCCGTCACCGTCGCATTGCCGGCCTGGTGGCTCGGCCATCTCGTCCTGCTCAGCCGGCCGGTCGGACCCGCCGCGCCCAAGGCAACCGCCGAGCCGCCCACTGAGCCTGCGCTCGAGTGGTATCCGGTCGGCCGCATCCTGCTGTGGATCGCGGGCTTCGCCACACTGACCACGCTCGCCGCCCTGCTCACGCTCGGCACCGACGCCGAGACCATCACCGGCACGCTGCGCCGCGGCCTGATGCGCCTCCTCCGCGCCGCCGACCCGCAGACCTCCGGCGAGACCGACCAATTCGTCGACGCGCTGGTGCGGATCGTGCCGGCCGCCGCCACCATCGTCGCGATGATGACGCTGACCCTCAATCTCTGGCTCAGCACCAAGGTGACGGCGACGTCGGGCCGGCTGCGACGCCCCTGGCCGGACCTGATGACGGCGGAGTTGCCGCCGATGACCCTCGTGGCGCTCTGCATTGCGCTCGCCTTCTGCTTCACCGGCGGACTGCTTGCGATCGTGGCGCAGATCGCGGCGGCGGCGCTGATGATGGGATATGCGCTGACCGGCTTTGCCGTGCTGCATACGCTGACGCTGGCGCTGAAGAGCCGCACCTTCTGGCTCGGCTCGATCTACGCCGTCGTGGTCGTGTTCGGATGGCCCGTGATGGCGATGGTGATCCTCGGCCTCGCGGATGCCGTATTCGGCCTCCGCGAACGCTTCCTTCGTACGCGCCAGCCACCGCCGCTGCCGACCTCTTGAGTTCAAGTCCGAAAGTTCAAGTTCGAAATTCCAACTCACTCAACACATCAAAGGAGAACGAATATGGAAGTCATTTTGCTGGAACGCGTCAACAAGCTCGGTCACATGGGCGAAGTCGTGAAGGTTCGCGACGGCTATGCCCGCAATTTCCTGCTCAAGCGCGGCAAGGCGCTGCGCGCCACCGCCGACAACCGTGCCAAGTACGACGGCATGAAGGCCGAGCTCGAGGCTCGCAACCTTGAGTCCAAGGGCGAGGCGTCGAAGGTCGCCGAGAAGATCCAGGGCAAGAACATCATCGTGATCCGTCAGGCTTCGGAAGCCGGCCAATTGTTCGGCTCGGTCAACGTGCGCGACATCGTCGTGGCGTTCGAAGCCGACGGCGTTTCGCTGTCCCGCCCGCAGGTTCAGCTCGACGCGCCGATCAAGACCATCGGCAAGCACACCATCACGGTTGCCATCCACCCCGAGGTCGAGATCGAGATCAGTGTCACCGTGGCGCGCAGCCAGGACGAGGCCGAGCGCATCAACCGCGGCGAGGACATCTCGAGCCGGAACGAAGACCGGGATGCTGCGGCCGAAGCGATCGCAGCCGCCGGCGAGTTCTTCGACCCGGAAGCCCTGCAGGACGACGCCGAGCCGGCGCCGGCTGCTGAAGAGACCGAGAAGTAAGCCTCGCGTTCGCGCAGGCTTTCGAAGCCCGGTCGCCTCAGGCGGCCGGGCTTTTCGTTTTGGCGGTGACGTCCTCGCTCAGCATCACGATCGACGGATTGAGCTTGTATTCCGCCGTCAGCGTCGGCTGGCCCCGCGAGGTCGCGGCTGCGATCGTGGTGGCGTTGTCGATCAGGAAGGCGGTGACGCCGCCATGGAAGAAGCCGTGCTGTTCGGCCGGCGTTCCACCGCCATCGTGCAGCGGTCAAGACGATGAAGGCCGCGCAAGTGCGCGGCCTTCGCATGTCTATAAAACGTGGTCGCTTATCGCGAAATCGGCGGCGCCGGCGGACCGGACGATTCAGCCGGCGCCGGTGGAGCCGCAGCGGTCGCGGGCGCCGGCTCCTGCGACTTCGCCGGCGGTTCGGACCTCGCGGCGGGCTTGGGAGCAGCCTCTTCCGCCGCCTTGGGCGCAACGGGCTCGGCGGGCTTCGCGGCGGACGGTGCCGCCGGCGTCACCTGCGGCACCGGATCGGGCCGCAACGCCGGAGTCTCGTTGCCGCGCGGCTCAACCTTGGCGCTTTCCGGCTTGGCCTCGGCTGGTTTCTCGGACGGCTTGCTGCCTTCAGATTTAGCCTCGCCGGAATCCACCTTCGCGGTCTCGGGCTTTGTCTCCGGTTTGGACTCGACCTTCGGCTCGGTCTTCTTGTCGTCTGCCGCCGGCGCCGCGGCATCGACCTTCGGCGCCTCATCACTTCCAGGCTTGCCGCGCTTGCCGAGACGCTTGGCCTTGCGCCCTTCGGGTGAAGCCTGGCCCTCGGGCGTCGCGCCTTCCTTCGTTCCTTCTTCGGCCGGCCGCGTGGCGCGCTTCTGACGTGCGCCATCGGCCGCGGGAGCGACACCCTCGCCTTCCGGTTTGGCGGTTTCCTGGGAACGTTGGCGGCGGCCCTGACGTTCAGGGGACTGCGCGGGATTTGTATTGGCTTCCTTGTCCTTGGCGCCGTCCTTCTTGTCCTTGCCATCCTTGGCCTGGTAGCGGGTGTCGGTGGCTCCGTTGGAGACGAGGTAGGAGGCGAGCACGCCGGCCATGTCGGAGCTGGTCGTGTAATGCTGGCGCAGGAAGCCCGGCAGCGAGCCCGGCGCCACGGTCTTCAACAGTCCGCGCGGGCTCTTGTGACATGCATTGCAGGTCTGCGCGAAAAGCTGGGATGGGGCCTTGCCGGCCTCGAGGTTCGTCGCCTGCGCGAGAACGGTATCGGTCGCGCCGAAGCCGATCAGAAGCAAGATCATCGCGAGGCTGAGCGCTCGGCTCGACATTCCCATCATCTCCATTGAATTCCGAGAGGTGCAGCCGGAAGGCGGCGCCGCGGCGGGTCACCTTTTATCCCATTGAGCCGCGAATGGAAGCAGGCTCCGCGCGCAAGGATGTGATTAAGCGGTTTTGGAATATCCGCTTTGAACACAGCGCAATAGCGGGCCCGTCACACCTCCCTAGATTTAGATGCAAACGCATAGGAACCGCTGGGATGCCTTGGCGTAAGGTGTGAATGCCGGGTTCGTCGCATCTCTTCGGGTTCGCTCGAGAGGATGAGTGCCGATGGACCGATTGTTGCGTCAATTCCTGTCTCAATTCATCCGCCGCGGGTCGATGACGGTGACCACGGCGAAGGGCTCGAAGTTCACCGTGGGGGACGGCTCGGGCGAACCGCTCGCAGTCCGCTTCGTCACCGCGGACGCTGAGCGGAAAATCCTCGTCAATCCTGAACTCGGGCTCGGCGAGGCCTACATGGACGGCGAGTTCGTCGTCGAGCACGGCACCATAGCTGATGCGCTCGCGATCCTGCTCGATCAACCCGACCTATTGCCGCACTGGGCAAAACCCTGGTGGCACCTGCGCTATCTGGTGCGGCACCTGAAGCAGTTCAATCCGCGCCCGCGATCCCGCAGTAACGTCGCACACCATTACGATCTCGATGCGAGGCTCTATTCGCTCTTCCTCGATGCCGACAAGCAATACAGCTGCGCCTATTTCGAGACGCCGGAGAGCACGCTCGACGATGCCCAGCTCGCCAAGAAACGGCACATCGCCGCAAAGCTGCTCGTCAAGGGCGGCCAGCGCGTGCTCGACATCGGCTCGGGCTGGGGCGGACTTGGGCTCTATCTCGCTGAGATCGCCGGTGCTGACGTCACCGGCATCACGTTGTCGACCGAGCAGTTGCAGATCGCTGATGCGCGCGCAGCCGAAAAAGGCCTGACTGGATCGGCCAAATTCCTGCTTCGGGACTATCGCGACATCGCCGGCCCGTTCGACCGCATCGTCTCAGTCGGCATGTTGGAGCATGTCGGCGCTCGCTTCTACGACACCTACTTCCAGTGCTGTGCCGAGCTGTTGGACAAGAATGGCATCATGCTGCTGCACTCGATCGGCCGTTCGCAGGGCCCGGACTCCACCAATCCCTGGATCGCCAAATACATCTTTCCCGGCGGCTACATCCCCGCCCTCTCGGAGGTGTTGCCGGCGATCGAGCGGGCGGGCCTGCTGATCTGCGACATCGAGATCCTGCGCCTGCATTACGCCGAAACGCTGAAGGCATGGCGCAAGCGCTTCATGGCGCGGCGCGAAGAAGCCGTGCAACTGTATGACGAGCGCTTCGCGCTGATGTGGGAATTTTATCTGGCAGCCAGCGAGATGACGTTCCGCAAGCAGGAGATGATGAACTTCCAGATTCAACTCACCCGGCGTCAAGGCGTCGTGCCGATGACGCGCGACTACATCGCACGTGAAGAAGTCAGGCTCCGGGCCGTCGAAGCCGGCGCCAGGCCGAGGCTGAAGCTGGCTGGTGAATAAGTCCTAGTGGCGCAGGGTCGACATCGGAGCGGACCGGAAAGAGGCCGTTAAGGCCAATTGGATCCGCACTGCCGTCAGGATTTCGGGGGCGACGGGCTCCCGACGCACTTGAGGCTGCTCAGCGTGCTCCATGGCCGCGATCAGCCCCGAGAGCCAAAGCCGGCTGCCTGCTTCGCTTCGCCAATTCCGGGGCTGCCGTTCTGGCCGCATCGCTTGCCTCGTTCCCTGGTGGCAGATCGGGAGACAACCCCCCGCCCGCCTGCCTGTTCCCGGCTGTACCCCCGAAAGAATCCGGGGAGATGTGATCTGCTTCACATAAGTCTCGTCGGCCCTGGCTTAGACCGTCGCCATGAGCAACGAGACCAAAACCTCATTCGACGTGCAGGACGACCTCCGCACCGATTACGCCCTGATCGCTACCGGCGTCGGGGCGGCCCTGGTTGCACTGGTCTACCTCCTGCTGGTCTGAACCGAGCTGAAAGCGCCCAGCGTGCGTCAATTCGCGCGCGTCTCGATACGTCTGCCCGCCAGCCCATTAGGTTCATTTCGTCCGGCGTTTTCCGTGGCGCGGTAGCGACCGCTTCAGGCCCCGACCGGTTCCACGAAAATCCGTCAAGCGTGGCGCGTACTGCGGCGGCCAATCATCCACCATTTTAATGATCGGTTGATAGAGGCCAGCTTTTGCTTCCGCTTTGGTCTGAGGCGGCGCTTTATCCCGGCCCCGCATCCGCCCCAGAAAATTGCTATCGCTCGACCATGGCCCTGACTGATTCGAACGTTCTCAAACTCGCGCCCGAAGCCGGAACTCCCGCCTATCGTAGCGCGCCGCATAATATCGAGGCGGAACAGAGCCTTCTGGGCGCGATCCTGGTCAACAACGACGCGTTTTACCGCGTCTCCGACTTTCTGGAGCCGAAGCACTATTTCGAGCCGCTGCACCAGACCATCTTCGAGACCGCGAGCAGCCTGATCCGGATGGGCAAGATCGCGACGCCCGTCACGCTGAAGACCTTCCTGCCCGCCGACACCGATATTGGCGGCATGACCATCGGGCAGTATCTGGCGCGCCTCGCCGCCGAAGCGACCACGATCATCAATGCGCAGGATTATGGGCGCACCATCTACGATCTGGCATTGCGACGCGACCTGATCGGCATCGGCGAGGACATGGTCAATGTCGCCTATGACGCCCCGGTCGACTTCGCGCCGCGGGCGCAGATCGAGGACGCCGAGCGCCGCCTCTACGAACTCGCCGAATCCGGCCGCTATGACGGCGGCTTCCAGAAATTTTCGCAGGCGCTGACGCTTGCGGTCGATCTGGCCGCGAAAGCGTTCCAGCGCGATGGAAAGCTGTCGGGCATCTCGACGGGCCTGCGCGACCTCGACACCAAGATGGGCGGGTTGCAGCACTCCGACCTCATCATCGTCGCCGGCCGCCCTGGCATGGGCAAGACGTCGCTCGCAACCAACATCGCCTACAACGTTGCCCGGGCCTACGTTCCAGAACTCCAGGCCGACGGCACTATGAAGGCCGCTCACGGCGGCGTCATCGGCTTCTTCTCCTGCGAAATGTCGGCCGACCAGCTCGCCACGCGTATCGTGGCCGAGCGCACCGGCATCCCCTCTTCGTCGATCCGCCGCGGCGGCATCTCGGAGGCCGATTTCGAGAAGATCCGCGAGGTCTCGATCGAGCTGCAGTCGCTGCCGTTCTATGTCGACGAGACCGGCGGTCTCTCGATTGCGCAGCTCATGGCGCGCGCCCGCCGGCTGAAGCGGCAGAAGGGCCTCGACCTCATCGTCATCGACTACATCCAGCTGTTGTCAGGCTCGGGCAAGCGCAGCGAAAACCGCGTGCAGGAAATCACCGAGATCACGACCAGTCTGAAAGCGCTCGCCAAGGAACTGAGCGTGCCCGTGATTGCGCTCTCGCAGCTCTCGCGCCAGGTCGAGTCGCGCGACGACAAGCGGCCGCAGCTGTCGGATTTGCGCGAATCGGGCTCGATCGAGCAGGACGCCGACGTCGTGCTGTTCGTCTATCGCGAGGAATATTACCTCGGAAACAAGGAGCCGCGCCCGGGCACACCCGAGCACGAAAAATGGCGCCTGGACATGGATCTTGCGCATGGCAAGGCCGAAGTCATCATCGGCAAGCAGCGCCACGGCCCGACCGGCACCGTCGATGTGGCCTTCGAAGCGTCGATCACACGGTTCGGCGACCTTGCGCCGGACAGCCAGGTGCCGGACCGCAGCGGCAACGACTACTGAGTTCCCTGGGTTGAACCGGACCGGCCTCTTGCGTAAAACGGCGCCATGACAATGGCGTCCGACCCGAAAATCATCCCGCAATCCGGCCTTCTCTCCGCGGAGGCCAATCAGGCTGCCGCGCTCGCGACTTTCGGTGGCGTGCTCACCGTCGATCTCGATGCCATCATCGCCAATTGGCGCAAGCTCGAGAAGACGGCGGTGCCGGCCGAATGCTCGGCGGTGATCAAGGCAGACGCCTATGGCTGCGGCGCCGAGCAGGTCGCGTGTGCCCTGAGTAAGGCCGGCTGCAAGACCTTCTTCGTCGCCACCATCGAGGAAGCGCGCAAGGTGCGCGCGGCGGTGCCAGAGCCGGCGATCTACGTGCTCGGCGGCTATTTCCAGAACACCGGCGAACACTACGCCCAGATCAACTGCCGTCCCGTGATCGGCGATCTCAACGAACTCGCCGAATGGGACGTGTTCTGCCGCCGCACCGGCTGGACCGGTGGCGCGGCCATCCACATCGACACCGGCATGAACCGGCTCGGCCTGACGCTTGCGGAAGCGCAGGCCATCATTCCCCGCATCAACGCCGGCGATCACGGCATCACGCTAGTGATGAGCCATCTAGTTTCGGCCGAGCAGCTCAACAGCCCGGTGAACGCCAAGCAACTCGCGGCCTTCCGCGGCATCGTCAGCGAATTCTCCGGCGTGCCGGCGGCGCTCGCCAATTCGTCCGGCGTCTTCCTCGGCGCGCCCTTCCAGTTCGACCTGGTGCGGCCGGGTGCCGCGCTCTATGGCGTCAACCCGACGCCGGAGGCCGACAATCCGATGCAGCCGGTGGTCGATCTCAAGGCCCGCATCGTGCAGTTCCGCAATGTCGAGCGCGGCGAGGGCGTCGGCTATGGCGGCACGTGGACTGCACGGCGGCCAACGAAACTCGCAATCATCGCGGTCGGTTATGCCGACGGCTATTTCCGCGCCGCTAGCTCCAATGACGGCACCCGCGGTGCCGAGGTCATCGTCGCCGGCAAGCGCTGTCCGGTCGCCGGCCGTGTCTCGATGGACCTGATCGCGATCGATATCACCGATCTGCCGCCGAACGCGGCGCGGCGCGGCCACATGGTGACGCTGCTCGGCGAGGGCATCACGGTCGACGAACTCGCGCATCATTTCGGAACGATCGGCTACGAGGTGCTGACCAGCCTCGGCCGCCGCTACGCCCGCATCTACAAAGGCGGGAATGTCGTGGAACCGCTGGCCAAGCCGGATCCCACACAGGCGGTCGAGCAGCAGACGCCCGCTCCGCCACCGATCGAGCAGCCCGCAAGCCCGCCGCCGCTGCCGGGCTGAGCGGCGTGCCGCTTACTTCTTTTTCCTGCTGTCCAGCGCCGTCTTGCAGGTTGCGCTGAGCTTGTCGCGCTTGCCGTTGAGGCAGGCGACGATGCCGCCGCCGGGCGCAATGCCGGCGCAGAATTTGTCATAGTCCGCCTTGCACGCGCCGCGCGGATCGGATGATTGTGCCGAGGCGGCCCCGGAGAACGCAACGGCGACGGCGATAACGGCAAAGCTCAACTTGGACATTGTTTCTCCGGTCACGGAAGGCAGGAGCCGGTAGCTCTACATGAAGATCGCGACGTTCAACATCAACAACATCAATCGCCGCCTGCCCAATCTGTTGGCATGGATGCGAACGGCGAAGCCCGACGTCGTCGCACTTCAGGAGTTGAAGGCAAGTGATGGCGAATTTCCGGCGGCCGCGATCGAAAAGGCCGGTTACGGCGCAGTGTGGTGTGGACAGAAGACCTGGAACGGCGTCGCCATCCTGGCCCGCAATGCCGAGCCCATTCTCACCCGCGATCGCTTGCCGGGAAAACCTGCCGATCACGAAGCGCGCTACATCGAGGCCGCGGTACGCGGTGTCATCGTCACCAGCATCTACCTGCCGAACGGCAATCCGCAGCCGGGACCGAAATTCGACTACAAGCTCGACTGGTTCGCGCGCCTCAAGCGCCACGCCAGAACCTTGATCAAGCAGGATCTGCCCGTGGTGCTCGCCGGCGACTACAACGTTGCGCCTGACGAGATCGACATCTATCCGACGCGTTCGTGGGACAAGGATGCCTTGATCCAGCCGAAGAGCCGTGCGGCCTTTGCCTCGCTGGTGGCACAAGGCTGGTGTGACGCAGTCCGCGAACTGCACCCGGAGAAGCGCATCTACACCTTCTGGGACTACAAGCGAAACCGCTGGCCGCGCGATGCTGGCCTGCGGCTCGATCATCTCCTGCTCAGCCCTGCCCTCGTCTCACGCCTGGCAAAAGCCGGCGTGGACAAGAAGGTTCGCGGCGAGGAAGGCGCGAGCGATCACGCCCCGGCGTGGGTGGTGCTGCGCTAGGTCAACGCGCGTAATAGTCCTGCACCGTGTCCCACGCTGCTTTCTGCAGCAGCTCCACCGTCGGCGCGTCCAGTCCCATCGTGTAGGCATTGCCGACCGGTGAGCGGCCCGTCAGCGCGGCGAACGTCACGCAGGTCGCCAGATACGTGCCTGCGGGGCTCGGGTGCCGCTTGTCCGGCGCATACAGATTGAGCTCGGGCTGCAGCTTGCGCACGCGCGCGAAGGCAAGGCCCGCGGGGATCACCAGCGCATCATTGGCATTGCCTGCGCTCGTGTAGGCCTCGGCCAAGGCTTCCGTCATCTCAGGCTTGTCGGCGTAAGCCCAGGACATGAACAGCACCGGCCGCATACCGTGGGCGCGGACGATCTCGCCGTCCTTTTTCACGAAGGTCGCGAACGCGTCCTTCAATTGCGGATGGATCGGGCACTGGCTGCAATCCATCATCACGACGGCATCGAACTGCCGGCCCGGCTTGTTGAAGACGACGTTGTTCTGCTCGTCGAACGAATAGGCGCCGAGGCCGCCCGGCCGCAGCAGATTGTCCATGTCGTGCCAATCGAGGCCGGAGCCGCCGATCGTTGCCATGGTGTTGCGATAGGCCGCCTTGTTTTCGGGATACGCAGCCCGCTCCATGAAGGAGAGATGCCCGGGCATGCCGTTGTTGTAGTAGAAGAAGCTGTTACCGACGAACAGCGCGGCCTTGGGAAAATCCGGTCCTGACGTCGTGACCTTGGGCTTGGTCTGCGCCTGCGCATTGAAGCCGGCTACAACGGCCAGACACATCGCGAGCATCACTCGCGCAAAAAGACGCATCATCGGCTTCCTCCCCTTTTTCTGTCGGACCGGAAACAGATCAGCTTTTCAAGAGTGCCTCAAGGGGACGGACGAGCAGCAGACATGCGCGAGAGCGCATGCTCACCACAAATTCTTGCCGTCGATCATGGTCACCGGCACGGCCTCGAGATCGAACTCGTCGAACAGGCGCGCGTTGACGCCGACCCTGGGATTGTCGAAATCGGGCTTGCCGGTCGACCAGTCCGGCGACTCCGAATAGGTGCCGCAGCCGCAGCTTGCGCAGAAATGGTGTTTGACGGTACGGCTGCCCCAGAGATAGGTCGCGACGTTCTCCGCGGGCGACAGCAGCCGAAACTGCGCCGGCGTGTAATAGGCCCACAACGCGCCGCGCTTGGCGCAGAGCGAGCAGGTGCAACGGGTCACGCTCGAGGGCGCCTCCGTCACCTCGAACACCGTCTCACCGCAATGACAGCTTGCCTCGATCGGCATGACCCGCTCTCCGTTTTGTCAGGAGGTGGTCGTAGCCGGACCCTGCTGCCAACATGCTGTCAGCAGCGCGCAGCCGGCTTGCTCCACGTGCTGCGAGCACCGACTTGCCGCGCCAACTCAACAAAAACATGAAAAACAACCCCATGCACAGTAGCCGATCGCTGTCGAATCAATGGGTTACGTATATTCCGAAACAGAGTTGACTTGTCGGGCAAAACACTGGCAAGATGTCACCATTGAAGAATTCCATTCGCTGCCGACATTGAGAGGCGCCCGAGCGCCGGCGTCGCCAGATTGCAATTCAGGAAACCGCTGCAAGCCAGCGAGCGACCGTGAACATGAGCGCCCGCCAAGGACGACATTGGACATCACCTGTCGGGACCAACACGTTGGGCCAGAAGCCGAAATCGATTACGAACCAGGCTGCATTCGCCTTACAAACATGAGGCAGACTCCTCATCGCGCCGACAATCGCGGGGTCCCCACTCAATCTCGGATTCCGTCGTAGCGAGCCTAGAAGTCGATGGCCTAGTTCTTGGGACTCAGTGAATCATCGAAAAGGTGGACGGGTGGACCATCATTGACGACCTTGAACGGATCGAGCGACAGCGCAGCCGAAATTGTCAGCAAGCTTGAATCGACCATTTCCACCGTCAGAATGCGGCCCGATCGGAGTTCGCTGATGAAACGCGGACTGGCCGGGCCTGCGGCGACGCACGCGTTTGCAAAGCACCAATCAAAAGGAATGCGAAGCGGTTCGCCCTGGTCTACTCTTAAAGCAACATCGGCTCGCAAATACATCCCGTGCGGTAGGAGCATCTGAATTCGGCCTTCAGCCGCTCCCGTTTCGATGAGGTCGAAGCGTACCATTTGCTGTCCGGTTTCCATCAAACCGCTATTCGTCGTCCGGCAAACTTTTTCCGCAGGCGACACTTCGAAGCAGACTTTACGCCAGCCACTCATTTGCAGGTCGCGGATGTTCCGCTTTCCCCGCGGGCTGACACCCGAACCAGCCGGCATATTCGCCGTTGTGCTATCTGCCTGCTCGGCCAATGCCGCACTCAATTGCATGCAAGGCAATTCCCACAAACCGGCAAGGAAACTCGCCCACACCGACGTTGCGATGAACAGCCGAGAATGCCATGTCGCTTGATCGAGCCTCTTCATGGATGCGCCTCCAGAAATCCACTCACGACAGGTGACCAGATCGGAATGGCGTTTGGGTCGTCCAGCAGGAAGTGACCTTCATTTCCGAATGGCGGTAGCAGGTGGTATTCACCCGTCCCGCCCGCAGCACGGTATGCTTCGAGCAGTTTTCGCGAGAGCGACGGTCCAAAATAGGTGTCGTTCTCCGTGTAGATAGACAGAACCGGGACGCGCGCGGAACGGCCAAATTCTCGGGCGGCCTCGACCAGCTTGTCCGGGGCGCAATTGTTGTTGGGCTTACCATCGACGCGTCCTCCGCGGCCCGCCTCGAAGGTGATGATGGCCCGTACACCTGCGGGATTCAGGCTTGAAAGGGCTAGTGCTCCCCAGCCGCCACCCGATTGGCCGACCACAATCGTGCCGGGACCGGCTGCGAGCTTGCGATCGAGGACATAATCGATCACCCATTGATTGAGCCGGGCGATCGCAATACCTGCAGCCCGGAAATTCGCGTCAGTGCATTTTCCAACAGCGCCGAAATAGGTGCTGACCACACCCTGGTCGGGCAAATCAATAGCGGCGCTGCCGAAGCCGGGCCGAATTGGGACGACGACGAGATATCCGCGCCTCGCAAACCAGAATGCTGCGGCGCGAAACTCGACCGTCGGATAAAAGCTGCGCTCTTTAGGGTCCAAGGTCTCGCCGTGGTTCATGACGACGAGGGGAAGCGGCGCATCGAGAAGCGGCTTCACCACGTAGGCTAGGACAGGGATCGGAAGCGGCAGAACAAGAAGCTGCTCTTCCAGGCGCAGTTCCTGGGCGTGGGCGGCAGTGAGAGAAAGTATCGCCAGACAGGCGAGAACTTTCGCAAGGATGGTTCTCATCCAATTCATCACGGGATCCTATCGTTGTAAGCGGTGGATCAAATTGTCGCGTGCTCGCAGCGAGATTTCTTCCAACCTAGCATCAATCACCAGTTGACGCCAAAAAGAGAGCAGAGGAAGATCGACAACCTCTGACTGATAGCGATCACAAGGTGTGCGGCGGCAACAAGCAAGAATGTGATACGCGCAGCCGGTATCCAGCCACGATGCTGAATCGTTTTGAGATGGATTTGTCGTTATTTCGACAGGCTTTGGCTTGGTCGGTTTCTTTAACTTCTGTCAGGAGGCCACAATGGTAGCATCCACAAGGTTATGCCTGGCTGTCTTGCTGAGTGTGGCGGCAACTCCGGCGCTGGCCCAGTCGCCGGCCGGTAATCCAATTCCGGTGACCGTTGAGAATTTCACGCGCGCCGAGAGCGATGTCTATTTCTCGAAGCTGGTCAAGGAAAGCAACGGGCTGGCGAAGTATCACCACGCTCGCGAGCCAGCCTCGATTGACAATCAGACCGTGATCCGGATGAACCGCGACACGCTGTATTCGACTGCAGTGTTCGACCTCGATGCGGGACCGGTAACGATCACGCTCCCCAATGCAGGCAAGCGCTTCATGTCGATGCAGGTGGTCAATGAGGATCAGTACACAATAGAGGTCGTATATGGCGCCGGTAACTACACGCTAACCAGACAGAAGGTCGGCACACGCTATGCCGCGACCTTCATTCGAACGCTTGTCGATCCTGCGAACTCCAAGGATGTGGAACAGGTCCAAGCCCTGCAGGACAGCGTCAAGATCAGTCAAAAGGATGTTGGCAAATTTGAAATTCCCAACTGGGAGCCTGACAGTCACAAGAAGGTGCGCGAGGCCTTGCTGGTACTCGCCGCGACCCTGCCGGATTACAAAAGGGCTTTCGGTAACAAGCAGGCTGTGGACCCGATCCGCTTCGTTCTCGGAGCCGCCTCCGGGTGGGGAGGCAATCCTGACAGGGACGCAACCTATGCCTCGATTGTACCACCCAAGAACGACGGCGAGGGTGTCTACAAGCTCACTGTCAAGGACGTCCCGGTGAACGGGTTCTGGTCCGTCAGCGTCTATAACGGCCAGGGCTACTTCGAGAAGAACCCTTACAACGCATATTCGATCAACAACATCACCGGACAGAAAAATCCTGACGGCTCGATAACCATTCAATTCGGCGGGTGTGACGGCAAGGTGCCAAACTGCTTGCCAATCATGAAGGGCTGGAACACCGCAGTGCGGCTCTATCGGCCGCGGGACGAGATCCTGAAAGGCAAGTGGAAGTTTCCGGAGTTGAAGTCGGCCAGTTAAATAACAGGGTCAAGCATCGCGGAAACTTCCATGTTTATGGTCACACTTCTTTACGTCGTGCTTGTCTGGCTCGTTTTCGCCAGACTGAAATGGCTTCGTTGGGGATGGGGCACGGGAGCGGCGACTGTGCTGGTTGGCCTTCTGGTGTGCACGGTTTTTGCCGGCTTCCTCAGTTATTTCGCGCCGACCGGCCGCGTTATCGTCATCAGCCGCGTCGTCGAGGTGACGCCGAACGTTTCAGGCCAGATCACGGACGTTGCGGTGAAGGCCAACGAACTGGTGAAGGCGGACGCCGTTCTGTTCAGGATCGACCCTACGCCCTACGATGCTCAGGTCCGTACTATCGAAGCCCAGCTCGGGTTCGCAGAGCTTCGGCTTTCGCAGATGAAGCAGCTTCAGGCGAGCAGCGCTGGAAGAGCGTTCGACGTGGAGGAGCGCCAGTCCGAGGTCAATCAGTTGAAGGCGCAACTGGACAAAGCGAAGTACGATCTCCAACAGACGACCATCGTTGCTCCCGCTGACGGGTACGTTGCAAACCTCGCGCTGAGCAAGGGCGACCGGGCGACGTCCTCGAAGGCGGTGATGTCGTTTGTCGTTTCGGATGCGATCCAGCTTGTCGGCATTTTCTCCCAGAACGGATACCAGACGATCAAGCCGGGAGCGCGGGTCCAGTTCGCGCTCGCGAATAACCCGGGCCATCTCTACAGTTCGACCATCGGCGATATCGTCAGCGGCGTCGGCGAAGGACAGATCGCGTCTTCCGGAACGCTCACGAAGGTGACGTCGCTGCCGGTGACGATGGAATATCCGGCTCTCATCAACCGACCCAGGGAAATCGACCCTGCGTCGCTGCGGCCGGGCATGTCCGGCACTGCGACGGCCTATGCGCCCAATTCGGCACCATTCGATTTCTTTGGCTGGGTGCTGCTCTATGGCAGAGCCTTGGCACTCTATGTCTAGCGCTGCCTGTCCGCTCCGAGTCACATTGCCGTTTTGACTAGCGCCGCGTACGTCAGGTCTGTCCCGAACTGCAGAGTTGCAGGATGAAGACCGAGGACGCGTTACTGGGCCGCGGCGATCTTCGGTCCAGATGTCGGCATCTGCGTGTTGGTTGCCGAGGGCCGGTTCGACGGCGATGCGGGGTCCGGTAATCGGAAAGCGGCGTCGCCCGGCGCTCCCTGGGGTGGTCGACGGGCAAGTGTTGTCGGAAGCACGATCACTTTCGCGCCGATTTTCACGCGATCATAGAGGTCAACGACGTCCTCATTGGTCAGCCGGATACAGCCGGACGAGACCCGCTTCCCGATCGTATCGGGCTTGTTGGTGCCGTGAATTCGATATTCCGTCTCGCCCAGATACATCGCCCGAGCGCCGAGCGGGTTGCCAGGACCTCCTGCCATGAACCGCGGCAGATAAGGCTGGCGCGAGACCATCTCCGCAGGCGGATGCCAATCCGGCCATTCCGCCTTGCGAGCCACGGTCTGCTCGCCGGACCATGTGAAACCTTCGCGGCCAACACCGATGCCGTAGCGCAGTGCTTGCGTGTCGTTCAGAACGAAATAGAGGAACGTGTTCTTGGTATCGATGATCACGGTGCCCGGCGTCTGGCGGCTGGCGTAGTCAACCACCTGCCGAACGAATGCTCCGGGAACGTCGGCCGCTTTGGGCGGCTCGACCAGAGGCGCCGGGGCCGGAAGCGGAGCCGAAGCCGGCGCTGACGGTGATGCATGAACCGGCGTTGAGACGTAAACCGGAGTTGACGACGCTTGGGCTTCGTGCGCGGACGGCTTTCGTGCCGGTTGCACGCTCGTCGGTCGGGACAGCAAACCGTATCCCAACGCGGCGACGGCCACGGCGCCAACCGCAACTCTCGCGGCCATCGGGATTGCGAACGTCTGCGCCTTTCCGCGTTTGGCCCGCTTACCCATACTCTTCCCCCAGGTCACTCTGCCCAAGAGAGGTACCCAGTAAGATTTAAGAAACTTCGAAGCGATTTCGCCCAGACTGGAACCGTCGGCGATGGTTAACGCGGGGCTCTCGTTCGGCAAAATAGGTTCCGCCGCCTCGCGGATCGCCCACGCCGCTGGCCGCGGCTAAACTCTCCCGATTCGTGGAGACTGGTTTGGCTTTTCTCTTCGTCCTCATCGTCGGCCTCATCGCAGGCACCATTTCCGGCATCGTCGGCACGGGCTCGTCGATCATGCTGATGCCGGTGCTGGTCTATGCCTATGGACCGAAAGAGGCCGTGCCGATCATGGCGGTCGCCGCCGTCATGGCCAACTTCTCACGGATCCTGGCCTGGTGGCGCGAGGTCGACTGGCGGGCCTGCGCGGCTTATTCGGTGACAGGCATTCCGGCAGCCGTGCTCGGCGCGCGGACGCTGCTGGCCCTGCCCTCGCACGCCGTCGATCTCGCCATCGGCGTCTTCCTGATCGCGATGGTGCCGGTGCGGCACTGGCTGGCGCGGCACGATCTCAAGGCCAATCTCTGGCATCTGGCGATCGGCGGGGCCGTGATCGGTTACATCACCGGCATCGTCGTCTCCACCGGCCCGCTCAGCGTGCCGCTGTTCCTGTTCTACGGCTTGTCCCGGGGCGCCTTCCTTGCCACCGAAGCGGCTTCTTCACTCGGGCTTTATGTCGCGAAATCCGTGACCTTCGAACGGTTCGGCGCGCTGACCGGCGATGTGTTCGTCAAAGGCCTGGTCGCTGGATCGTCGTTGATGGCGGGCGCCTTCATCGCCAAACGCTTCGTGCTGCGCCTGAAGCCGGAGATGTTCCGCGTGGTGATGGACGCGATCATGATCGCGGCCGGCCTCTCCATGCTCTGGAACGCCGCGCAGCCCTAGCCGCGCTGGGCTCAGACGGCAAGTTCGGGCGCGATCGACGGACTATCCTCGAGGATGCGGCTGCGGTGGGTCGGCCGTCCCTCGAGCCATAGCAACACGGCCGCGAGTGGCTGCGGCCGATGATAGAGAAAGCCCTGCCCGAACCTCACGCCCATCTCGCGCATGGCCTGGGCCTGCTCGGCGCGCTCGATGCCTTCGGCCACCAAAGTGAGGCCCAGCGTGCCGGCAAGCGACGCGATGACGCCAACAATCGCCTTGTCTTCCGCACTGTCGGGGATCTCGCTGATGAAGGCCTTGTCGATCTTGACCTTGTCCAGCGGAAACCGTCTGAGATGGGCGAGCGAGCTGTAGCCGGTGCCGAAATCGTCGAGCGCGATGGTGGCACCCAGGCGCCGCAGCCGGTGCAGCGTCTCGGATGCGCTGGCCATGTTGTTGATCAGCGATCCCTCGGTGATCTCGAGCTCGAGCAATGATGCCGCGACGTCGAAGCGCGCGCAGGTCGCGCGCAGTTCGGCGGCGAACGAGTGATCGGCGAGTTCGGACGGCGGCAGATTGATCGCGATCCGGATATGCGGCCTGCCGGCCGCAGCCAGATGTTGCAGCGCGCGGCACGCGTCGGTGAGTACATAGCGCGTCAGCCGCGCATTGTTGCCGCTGCGCTCGATCAGCGGCAGGAATTCGCCCGGACCGATCACGCCATGTTCCGGATGGCGCCAGCGGATCAGCGCTTCCAGGCCGACGATGTCGTGGCTCTCGAGATCGACCTGGCTTTGATACCAGACCTCGAACTGCCCCTCGTCGAAGCCCGTGGGAATGGCAAGTTCGAGCTCCCGGCGGCGACGATAGTCGCGCTGAAGCGCTTCGTCGAGCACCGCGACCGTGCCTGGCGCCTTGCTCTTGGCATGGTAGAGCGCGATGTCGGCGAGCGCCGGCAGGTGCGAAAGCTCGGGATCTCCGGCACGGCGCACGGCAAGGCCGATGCTGGCACGTGGCACGACCTGCTTGTCGTGAAGCCGGATCGGCGCGGAAATCGCATCCAGCAAGCGGCGCGCAAACTTCTGCGCACTCTCCTCGTTGCTGACCGCGGGTCGAATGACGACGAATTCATCGCCGCCGAGACGCGCCACCCAATCTTGCGGCTCGACCGCATCACGAAGGCGCTCGGAAATATGCACCAGGAACTTGTCGCCGGAGTCATGACCAAAGGTGTCGTTGATGCCCTTGAAGTCGTCGAGATCGATGAAGCAGAGCGCGATCAGCGCGTCTGGCGAGCCGGCATCGTGGCTCAGGGCCGCGAGGTGCTCGGATAGCGAGCGGCGATTGGGCAGCCCCGTGAGCGGATCGTGCGCGGCCATGTGCCCGAGCCGGTCGAGCGCACCCGAAATCGTGTGCTGCATGGCGTTGAAAGCATGCGCGAGCTGACCGAATTCGTTCGAGGATTTGACTTCCGCCGGATAGGCGCGGCCGTCCTGCTTGCTGCGCTGGATCGCGGACATCATTGCCGTCAGCGGCCTGCCGATGAAGATGTTGGCGGAGATCCGCATGGCGATGAGGGTCGCAAACGTTGCCAACAGGCCGACGACCAGCAGCAGCACCAGCCGGCTGCCCGTGTCCGCGTAGAGCGCCGCATGCGAATAGGCGATCGCGATGCGGCCGGCCTGGACGGCCATGTTGCCGTTGCTGTAGTTGATCGGACGCGAGACCTCCACGACCGCCAGCCCCGCCGGGCGCGCCACCACGCGGGCAATGGCACTACCGGTATCGTCGTAAACGGCCGCCGCGGCGATGCTCTCGTCGTGCATGATCTCGTTGAGCACGCTCGTGACCTGGTCGTAACGCATCTTCCAGAGCGGTTCGGCGATCAGCTCGGCGCGGCTCTCGGCGACGCGCGCGATGCGGGCGTCGAGCTGCCTGATCTGCGACCAGAAGCTCGACGCCTCGACGCCGGCGGAGGCGAGCAATTGCACCAGCAGCAGAACAGGCACGGTGGCCCAGATCATCGCGCGGACGACCGAGCGCAAGCGCGGCGGCGCCGCCTGCTGCTTGCGATCCGGATCGGTCATGTCGTCACCGTTTCGCATCAGTCGGCAGCGCCTTCCAGAGGCGTCAGCGACGAAATCAGCGCATCGATGGAAAAGTCGTACTGGCCGCAGCGTCCTGCTTGGGCCCTGAAACGTGCGAAATCGATCCGGTCGAAGGCGCGCGTGGTGATGAGATCGGTGACCGCAGCGAGGTTGTCGCGCGTGATCGCGGACGTCTTGACCTCGACGCGCGGTGATACGGCCGCGAAATCGCAGCCATCGGCGTAGTCGCGCAGGAGAACGATCGACCAGCCGCCGAGCAGGAAATGCCCGCCGTCGGTCAGGAGCAGGCGGCCCGCCTTGATCTCGCGCAGCGCATCCTCCGACCAGTTGAGGCCGACCAATTGGATGTTCCGCCCGGGCATGAGGCCGGCGGAGATCACCGCGCGAAGCGCACCGAGCGCCATCGGATCGTTTCCGGCCCATATGCCCGCCGGCCGGATCTCCTTGCGCGCCGCCCAGCTCAGATAATTCGTGGTGACATGCTCGGCCTCCGACTGGGTCCAGTTGGCGAACAGCATCCGATCCACCACGACGTCGGGCGCGGCGTCCACCGCGAGCTTGAGACCCGCGTTGCGCGCGATCGAGGCCGGGGTGATCTCGTCGCCACCGATGCCGAGAATGTGGATCTTGCCGTCCGGGCTCTGCCATTTCTCGGCGCGCGCCGCGCCGATCAGGGCATTGGCCATCCGCGCGCCCGCGGTCTGAAGATCCGTCGTGATGTCGCCGAGCCAGGTCTTGAGCTTTTGGCGCGGCGGTCCAAGACGCGCCGCATCGTCGCCGATCAGCGTGTTCGAGAGCAGCAGCGTCTTGACCCCGGCGGCCTCGGCCGCCTCCAGGATCGGGACGGCGGCGGATTCCTCGTTCGAGAGAATGAGAAAGTCGGGCTTGTCGCTGCGTGCCACCACGCCTAACCCCAGCTCCTGCATGGTGCGGTAATTGCGCTCGCTGGTCAGCACCTCGACATGCGCGCCGAGCTTGCGGCCGGCGGCCTGCATGGTCTGCGAAACCATGTCCCAATAGACCTCGCCGGTCTTGCCCGGGTTGACGAAGACGACGTTGAGACGCTTCGCATCGGCCGCAACAGCGCCGCCAGGCGGCATAAGAACGCCGCAGGCGATGCCCACAGCGAGCAATATCCGCAAAAGTCCTGTCATTCGTTTCGCCATGCCGTATCGGTTCCGAAACTGGACCCGCGTCCGCTAACATTTGGCAAAGCCCGGCCCGGGGCGACGGCATAGAGCTAACAAAGTGTGTATCAGGCGTGCCGAGTTGCGATATTCGGGGAGCGCCTCGGCTCGCTCTCTTGACCCGTCATTCCGTGCTATCAGCAAACCTTAAACCCCGACTCGCTGTCCCCGGACTCGCTGTCCCCATGGCCAAGAACACGCTTTCCTTCGTCTGCCAGAACTGCGGCGCGGCCTATAACCGCTGGCAGGGCAAGTGCGAGTCCTGCGGCGAGTGGAATACGCTGGCCGAGGAGGACACGACCGGCAGCGTGCCGGTGTCGATCCGCTCCAAGCGCAAGGGGCGGACCTTCGCGCTGGAGAGCCTGTCCGGAAAAACCCAGGACGCGCCGCGCCTGTCCTCGGGCATGACGGAGCTCGATCGCGTGACCGGTGGCGGCTTCGTCCGCGGCTCGGTGCTTCTGGTCGGCGGCGATCCCGGCATCGGCAAGTCGACGCTGCTGACGCAGGCCACAAGCCTGCTCGCGCGCGCCGGGCACCGCGTCGTCTACATCTCCGGCGAAGAGGCGGTCGCGCAGGTTCGGCTACGCGCCGAACGGCTCGGGCTGTCGGACGCGCCGGTGCAGCTCGCAGCCGAGACGTCTGTCGAGGACATCGTCTCGACGCTGTCCGAAGGCGCGGTGCCCCGGCTGATCGTGATCGATTCGATCCAGACGATGTGGACCGACACGGTGGAATCGGCGCCCGGCACGGTGACGCAGGTGCGCGCCTCGGCGCAGGCCCTGATTCGTTTTGCAAAAAGGACCGGCGCGGCCATCATCCTGGTCGGCCATGTCACCAAGGACGGACAGATCGCAGGCCCTCGCGTGGTCGAGCACATGGTCGATGCCGTGCTGTCGTTCGAGGGCGAGGGCTCGCAGCAATTCCGCATCCTGCGTGCGGTGAAGAATCGTTTCGGGCCGACCGACGAGATCGGCGTGTTCGAGATGACCGGGCTTGGTCTGCGCGAGGTCACCAATCCTTCGGAGCTGTTTTTGTCGGAGCGCGATCTCGGCACGCCCGGCACCGCAGTCTTCGCGGGCATCGAGGGCACAAGGCCCGTTCTGGTCGAATTGCAGGCGCTGGTGGCGCCAACCTCGCTCGGCACCCCGCGACGGGCCGTGGTCGGCTGGGATCCGAGCCGGCTGTCGATGGTGCTGGCGGTGCTGGAAGCCCATTGCGGGGTCAAGCTGTCCGGCCACGACGTCTATCTGAACGTCGCGGGCGGCCTGCGCATCCACGAGCCCGCGGCTGATCTGGCGGCCGCGGCGGCGCTGGTGTCCTCGCTGGTTAATGCGCAGTTACCCTCCGATGCGGTCTATTTCGGCGAGATCTCGCTGTCCGGCGTGGTGCGCCCGGTGGCGCAGACCCCGGCCCGGCTGAAAGAAGCGGCAAAACTCGGCTTTCAGCGTGCCGTGCTGCCCGAATCGGCCCGGGGCGAAGCCGGCGGCGATGCCGGCCTGTCGCTGAACGCGATCAACAGCCTGACGACATTGGTCGCCGAGATCGCCGCGCGCGGCTCCCGGCGGGGCGAGCCGAGCGCTCCGGCAGAGAAAAATGCCACACCGGCAAGATTCCGCCGTGGAGAGGGTTAGCCGGTGGTGACGTCCCCCGCCCTCGCCGCTATACAGCCGTCACAAAAGCAGCATGGGATTGCGTGGTTGCGGCCTTGCCGGGAACGTCGTCTGGCCCTCACTTAGGGCGGCGGCCAAGCACCGATTCGCTGAGCACCTTGAAGTACGAGCGGACCAGACCAGCCGATGCCAGTAACCATCCTCGACCTGATCCTGCTCGGTGTGATGCTGATTTCGGGCCTGCTCGCCATGGTTCGCGGCTTCATGCGCGAAATCCTGTCGATCGCGGCCTGGGGCACGGCGGCGATCGTCACCCTTTATTCGTTCTCGAAGCTGCTGCCGACCGCAAAGACCTATTTCAACAACGATACCGTCGCGAGCGTGGTCGTGGTCGCCGGCGTGTTCGTGGGCACCCTGGTCGTGGTCTCCGTGATCACGGTCCGGATCTCCGACATGATCCTGGATTCGCGCATCGGCGCACTGGACCGCACCCTCGGCTTTCTGTTCGGGCTGGCGCGCGGGCTTTTGATCGTCGTGGTCGCCTTCCTGTTCTTCACCTGGCTGGTGCCGGACAAGCAGCGCCCGGATTGGGTCACGGGGGCCAAATCCCGCGTGGTGCTCCAGGGAACCGGCGATTGGCTGATGGCCCTCTTGCCTGACGACCCCGAGAACACCATCTTGAAGAGATTCAAGAAAAACAAACCAGATGAAGAGCAGACTGATTCCGAGCAACAGCCTTCGGGCAGTGGCGACGGATACAGCAAACCGGCTCGTGACAGCCTTAAAAAGCTGATCGAGAAACCCGCGGCGCGTTGATAAAGCCCTAACGAGAGGCTCGGACGAGATGCGAAATCCTGACCAGGACGCCCTACTTGATCTCGGCCCGGCCGCGCTGGAACTTCAAGACGATCTGGAGGGGGATACGCTGCGGGAGGAATGCGGCGTCTTCGGCATCTACGGCCACCCCGATGCCGCCGCCATCACGGCGCTCGGCCTCCACGCCCTTCAGCATCGCGGCCAGGAAGCTGCCGGCATCGTCTCCTATGACGGCTCGCGGTTTCACTCGGAGAAGCGGCTCGGCCTAGTCGGCGACACCTTCTCCCGCCGCGAGGTGATCGAGCGCCTCCCCGGCAATCTCGCGGTCGGCCATGTGCGCTATTCCACGACTGGCGGCAACATCCTGCGCAACGTGCAGCCGCTGTTCGCCGAACTCAATGCCGGCGGTTTCGCGGTCGGCCACAACGGCAACCTCACCAACGGGCTGAGCCTGCGCCGCGAACTGGTGCGCAACGGCGCCATGATGCAATCCACCAACGACACCGAAGTGATCCTGCACCTGGTGGCGCAGTCGAGACGCAGCCGCTTCATCGATCGCTTCATCGAAGCGCTGCGCGAGATCGAAGGCGCCTATGCCCTGGTGGCGATGACCAACAAGAAGCTGGTCGGCGCGCGCGATCCGCTCGGCATCCGCCCGCTGGTGCTCGGCGACCTCGACGGCCGCCCCATCCTGACCTCGGAAACCTGCGCGCTCGACATGATCGGCGCCAAATATGTTCGTGACATCGAGCCCGGCGAAATCATCGTGTTCGACGAGGCCGGCGCGCACAGCCACAAGCCGTTCCCGCCGAAGCCGCCGCGGCCCTGCATCTTCGAATACATCTACTTTTCGCGGCCGGACTCCATCGTCGGCGGCCGCTCGGTGTACGACGTCCGCAAAGCCTTCGGCGCGCAGCTCGCGCGTGAAAGCCATGTCGAAGTCGACGTCGTGGTGCCGGTGCCGGATTCCGGCGTGCCCGCCGCCCTCGGTTACAGCCAGCATTCCGGCGTGCCGTTCGAACTCGGCATCATCCGCAACCACTATGTCGGCCGCACCTTCATCCAGCCGACCCAGAGCGTGCGCGAACTCGGCGTGCGCATGAAGCATTCGGCCAACCGCGCCGCGATCGAAGGCAAGCGCATCATCCTGATCGACGATTCGCTGGTGCGCGGCACCACCTCGAAGAAGATCGTGCGCATGATGCGCGATGCCGGCGCCAAGGAAGTGCACTTCCGCCTCGCCTCGCCGCCGATCCTCTATCCCGACTATTACGGCATCGACCTGCCGGACCGCGGTGGTCTTCTTGCGGCGACACATTCACTCGAAGAGATGCGCGAGATCATCGGCGCCGACTCGCTCGCCTTCCTGTCGATCGACGGCATGTACCGCGCCATGGGCGAGCCCGGCCGCGACCCCGCCAATCCGAAATTCTCGGATCATTGCTTCACCGGGGCCTATCCGACCCACCTCACCGACCAGACCCAGACCGAGCAGCAGCCGCGGCAATTGTCGCTGCTGGCGGAAGCGAGCTAAGCTCGTCGTCCTGGCGAAAGCCAGGACCCATTACCACAGGCCTCTGTGGTTTGAAGAAGGTGTGACAATCATCTTCCTTAGCCATAAACGTCACGGCGTATGGGTCCTGGCTTTCGCCAGGACGACGCTGGATAGAACATCTCGATGACAAATCCCCTCGCCAACCGCATCGCTCTCGTCACCGGCGCCTCGCGCGGCATCGGCTTCGCCACGGCAAAGGCGCTGGCCAGGGCCGGCGCGCATATCGTCGCTGTGGCGCGCACGCAGGGCGGGCTGGAAGAGCTCGACGACGAGATCCGCAAGGACGGCGGTAGCGCCACGCTGGTGCCGCTCAACCTCACCGATTCCGACGGCATCGCGCGGCTCGGCGCCGGCCTGCACGAACGCTACGGCAAGCTCGACATCCTCGTCGGCAATGCCGGCGTGCTCGGCCCCTCCTCGCCGATCGGCCATATCGAGCTGAAGGCCTTTACCGATGTGATGGCGGTGAACGTCTCCGCGAACTTCCAGATGATCCGCTGCATGGAGCCGCTGCTGAAGCAGTCCGACGCCGGCCGCGCGGTGTTCATCACCTCCGGCGCGGCCAACAAGGCGACTGCCTATGTCAGCCCCTACGCCGCCTCCAAGGCGGCGCTGGAAACGCTGGCGCGCGCCTGGGCGCAGGAGACCGCGAACACGAAGCTGCGCGTCAATTTGTTCAATCCGGGCCCGGTCCGCACTCGGATGCGCGCCACGCTGATGCCGGGCGAAGATCCGGCGACGCTCGATACCGCGGAGCAGGTCGCCGAATTGATCGTTCCGATGTGCGCGCCGGACTGGACCGAGACCGGCAAGTTCTACGACTACAAGACCCGCAGCCTGATGAGCTTCCGCTCTCCGGCCTGATTGACTTGACGGCCTCCCCGCGATTGACTGCCCGCGCTCAAGCGGCAGCAAGCCGCAGGCCATAAAGGGAGGTTGCCATGGCACCATGGCGGAATCGCGCAGGCTTTAAGCGTGCGCTCGCAAATGTCTCTCGCGTCTTCTCCGTCCTGATCGCGGCCGTCGCGTTTGCGGCTCCGGGCACCGCGACCGCCGGCGATGTCCCGACCTTCGCGGTCGATGCCTCCTGGCCAAAGCCGTTGCCGAACTACTGGATCCTCGGCCAGGTCGGCGGCATCACCGTCGACTGGCAAGGCCACATCTGGGTGATCCATCGGCCCCGCTCGCTCACCGATGACGAGAAAGGCGCGAGCCTCACCCCGCCGCGCTCGAAATGCTGCGTCTCGGCGCCGCCGGTGCTCGAATTCGACAGCGACGGCAATCTGCTGCGATCGTGGGGCGGCGCGGGCGAAGGCTATGAATGGGTCGGCCGCGAGCACGGCATCGAGGTCGACGAACGCGGCTTCGTCTGGGTCGGCGGCAATGCCGACAACGACAATGCGATCCTGAAGTTTTCGCTCGACGGCAAGTTCGTCGCCCAGATCGGCAAGATCGCGCCGAGCCTCGGCAGCAACGACACGACGCAGCTCGGCAAGCCCGCGGAGACCGCGATCGACAAGGCCGCCAACGAAATCTACGTCGCCGACGGCTATGGCAACCGCCGCGTCATCGTGTTCGACGCAACCACGCTCGCCTACAAGCGGCACTGGGGCGCCTACGGCAACAAGCCCGACGACACCAAGCAAGCGGCGTACGATCCCAAGGCGCCGGTGTCCCAGCAGTTCGGCAATCCCGTCCACTGCGTGAAGCTCGCCAACGACGGTCTCGTCTACGTCTGCGACCGCATCAACAACCGCATCCAGGTGTTCAAGAAGGACGGCAGCTTCGTGAAGGAGTTCTTCTTCGAGAAGAACACGCTCGGCAACGGCGCGGTGTGGGACATCGCGGTCTGGCCCGATCCGAAGCAGACCTGGCTGCTCAGTGCGGACGGCGAAAACAATGAGATCAGGGTGATCAGGCGCGAGGACGGCAGCGTGGTCGGCAGCTTCGGCCACAACGGCCGCAATGCCGGACAATTCCACTGGGTGCACGCCATGGCGATCGATACCAAGGGTAACGTCTATACCGCCGAGGTCGACACCGGAAAGCGCATCCAGAAATTCAAGCTGACATCGGACGCGCTGAAATAGCGTCTCGACGCATTTTGCCCAAAAGTTAACCGATGGATGACGCTACGACGCAGCGTCATCCGGCTTTAGGCGCATTGCCGCCGGCCGTGGGACACGGTAGAGCCATCAGCCGGAACAAGGCTCCCATTCAAGAGAGCTGTCCGCATGTTTGACAATGGAGGAAACCTTTTATGACGACGACGTTCGCGCGCCGCTCTGCGGCCCTTCTGGCCTGTGCCGCCTTCGGTTTTGCCACATCCGCCTTCGCCCAGGAGAAGTCGGTCACGATCGGCGTGCTCAACGACATGTCCAGCCTCTATGCCGACATCGGCGGCCCCGGCGCCGTGGCCGCGGTCAACATGGCGGTGGAAGATTCCGGTCTCCGCGCCAAGGGCTGGAAGATCGAAGTGATCAGCGGCGACCACCAGAACAAGCCGGACGTCGGCGTCAACATCGCGCGGCAATGGATCGACACCCAGAAGGTCGATGTGATCGCCGACACCCCGAACTCCGGCGTGGCGCTGGCCGTCAGCAACGTCGTCAAGGAAAAGAACGCGGTCCTGCTCAACAATGGCGGCGCCAGCGCCGACCTCACCGGCAAGGCCTGCAACGCCAACACCATCTCCTATACTTACGACACCTACATGCTCGCCAACGGCACCGGCAAGGCGCTGACCAAGGCCGGCGGCGACAGCTGGTTCTTCCTGACCGCCGACTACGCCTTCGGTGCCGCGCTCGAGCGTGACACCAGCGCGGTCGTCACCGCGAACGGCGGCAAGGTGCTGGGCGGCGTCAAGCATCCGCTCAACACGTCGGACTTCTCCTCCTTCCTGCTGCAGGCGCAGAACTCGAAGGCGAAGATCGTCGGCCTCGCCAATGCCGGCGGCGACACCACCAACTCGATCAAGCAGGCGGCCGAGTTCGGCATCGTCGAAGGCGGCCAGAAGCTCGCGGCGCTGTTGCTGTTCATCAACGACGTCCACTCGCTGGGTCTGAAGACCGCGCACGGCCTGACCTTCACCGAATCCTTCTATTGGGATCTCAACGAAGGCACGCGCGCCTTCTCGAAGCGGTTCCAGGAGAAGGTCGCCAACAAGGCGATGCCCTCGATGACGCAGGCCGGCAATTACGCGGCCGTGCTGCATCTTCTGAAGGCGATGGACGCCCTCGGCGGCAATCCGCACGACGGCGCCAAGGTCGTCGCCAAGATGAAGGAGCTTCCGACCGACGATGCGCTGTTCGGCAAGGGCCCGCTGCGCGAAGACGGCCGCCGGATCATTCCAGCCTTCCTGTTCGAGGTGAAGAAGCCGGAAGAATCGAAGGGACCGTGGGACTATTACAAGCTGGTCGCGACCATCCCGGCGGAAGATGCGGCCAAGCCGCTCAAGGACAGCGAGTGTCCGCTGGTGAAGAAGTAGGAAGTCGTAGGCTGGGTTAGCTCTGCGGCTGCGCAAAGCGCAGTCCGCAGGGCGTAACCCACCTCTTCTCGCGCGGGTGGCGGATTACGCTTCGCTAATCCGCCCTACGGTTCTGATCTCGCCGCGCCCAGCGCCCGCACCGCGATCGCCACGCACATCACCATCAACACCGCCGCGAGCAGGAACGGCGCGCCGGGCAGCTGCCATGGCGCGCTAGCGCCAATGAAGTATGAAAACGTCAGCGTGAACAGGAACGGGCCGACCAGCTGCGACACGCTCTGCACGCTCGCGGTCGCGCCCTGCAACTGGCCCTGCTGATCGGGCGCGACCAGCCGCGTCATCAGCGATTGCATGGCGGCGCCCGAGATGCCCCATAGCGACATCACGGGAATGCCGATCCAGAACAGCGGCCCGGTCGGCGCCGCGCCGAAGATCACGAAGCCGATCGCGCCACAGCACAGGCCCATCAACAACGCGTTGCGTTCGCCGAGCACGCGCACGATCGGGCCGATCGCGAGCCCCTGCACCACCATGGCGCAGACGCCGACCATCGCCAGCGTCAACCCCACGGTTTTCGAATCCCAGCCGTAGCGATAAGTGGCATAGAGCACGAAGGTCGAGGGCAGCACGACATGCGCGACCTGCGCGATGAAATTGACGACGGACAACGCAGCGAGCACCGCGTTGGAGCGCAGCAGGCGGAGCGCACCGAGCGGATTGGCGCTCCTCCAGCGGAACGGCGCGCGCTTGTCCGGCGCCAGCGATTCCGGCAGGACGAAGAGCCCATAGAGCGCGTTGGCAAAGCTGAAGGCCGCCGAGGCCCAGAACGGCAGGCGCGGATCGATATCGCCGAGCAGGCCGCCCAGTGCCGGGCCCAGCACGAAGCCGGCGCCGAAGGCAGCACCAATCTTGCCGAATACCGCTGCGCGCCGCTCCGGCGGCGTGATGTCGGCAATATAGGCAAAGGCGGTCGAGATGCTGGCCGACGTGATGCCCGAGATGACGCGGCCGACGAACAGCCAGACCAGCGACGGCGCCAGCGCCATCAGCACATAATCGGCCGCGAGCCCGAAATTCGACAGCAGCACCACCGGCCGCCGCCCGAAGCGATCCGACAGCGCGCCGAGCACCGGCGAGAACACGAACTGCATCAGCGCCCAGGCGGTGCCGAACAGGCCGAAGATGCGGGCCGCGTGCGCCGTGTCGTTGTCGACGAAGCGCTCGATCAGTTTTGGCAGGATCGGCATGATCACGCCGAGCGCGAGCATGTCGAGCAGGATGGTGACGAAGATGAAGGCGACCGCGCCGCGCCGGACCGGCGCAGCGCCCTGCGCCATCGCCTCGCCGGCGTCGTTGTTCACGACGGCCGCTTGCGCTTGTGGGCGAACGGATTGGCCTTCTCGCGCAAGGTGATACGCACCGGCGTGCCGGGCAGTTCGAAGGCCTCACGCAACGAATTGGTGAGGTAGCGCAAATAGGATTGCGGCACCGCGTCCGCACGCGAGCAGAACAGCACGAAGCTCGGTGGGCGGGCCTTGGTCTGCGTGATGTAGTTCAGCTTGAGTCGTCGGCCGGACACGGCCGGCGGCGGATTGGCCTGGACCGCTTCCTCGAACCAGCGGTTCAGCGCCGCTGTCGACACACGCCTGTTCCAAAGCGCATAGGCATCCTGGATCGCCTGCATCAATCGATCGATGCCCTCGCCCATCAAGCCGGAGACGGCGACGATCGGCACGCCCTTGATCTGCGGGAGCAAGTGATCGGCATCGCGGCGCAGGTTCGAGATCGCACCGCCGCCCTTGCTCTCCATCAGGTCCCATTTGTTGACGGCGAGCACGACGGCGCGCCCCTCGCGCTCGATCAGGTCGGCGATGCGGAGATCCTGCTCCTCGAAACGGTTCTGCGCATCCATCATCATCACGACGACTTCGGCAAAGCGCACCGCGCGCAGTGCGTCGGCGACCGAGAGCTTTTCGAGCTTCTCCTCGATCCGCGAACGCCGGCGCAGACCTGCGGTGTCGAACACGCGAAACTCGCGGCCCTTCCAGTTGATCTCGACCGCAATGGAATCGCGCGTGGTGCCGGCCTCCGGGCTCGTCAGCAGACGCTCCTCGCCGAGCAGATGATTGATCATCGTCGACTTGCCGGCGTTGGGCCGGCCGACGATCGCGACCCGGATCGGACGCGTGGCCGCCTCTTCCTCCGTCAGCGGCTCGTCGTCCTCGATGTCATCCTCCTCGACGGGCTCCGGCATCAGCTCTCTCAGCGCGTCATAGAGCTCACCCAGGCCCTCGCCGTGCTCGGCCGAGATCTGGATGGGATCGCCGAGGCCGAGCGCGAAAGCCTCCATCGCGCCGGCATCGCCATGCTTGCCTTCGCTCTTGTTGGCGACGAGCATCACCGGCTTGTTGGCCTTGCGGGCGAAATCGGCGAAGGCGCGATCGTTGGGCGTGAGGCCCATGCGGGCATCGATCACGAAGAACAGCGCGTCGGCCTGCGCGATCGCGGCCTCCGTCTGCTCCTGCATGCGGGCGGTCAGCGAGCCCTTGGCGCCCTCATCGAGGCCGGCGGTGTCGATGATCGTGAAGTCGAGATCACCGAGCCTGGCCTCGCCCTCGCGGCGGTCGCGGGTGACGCCGGGCAGGTCATCGACAAGCGCGAGCTTCTGCCCAACCAGGCGGTTGAACAGCGTCGACTTGCCGACATTGGGTCGGCCGATAATGGCAATCTTAAAGGACATGGGTCATTCGTGCGCTGCCGGAGCCGCGCCTGTCAATGAAATGAAAAATTAGCGCGAGAAGCTGCCGCTGGGCATCGGCGCCGGGAAGGCACCCTGCGTTTGCTGCTGGGTGGTCTGGGTCGGTTGCGCCTGCTGGACGGGCTGATCGGGCGGTGGCGCGGTGGTACGCTTGCGCACGATCTTCTGCCTGGGCGGCGGAGTGGCCGCGGGCGGCGCGGCCTCGGGCTGGGCCTCGCCATCGACTTCGCCGGCGGGCGCCCCAGCCGGCGCGACGGCTGCGGTGGCCGGCTGCCTGGTCTTTTTTGCCTTGGCGCCCTTCGCCGGCTTCGGCTCGGGCGGGGGCTCGGTGGGCAGAGCCGCGACGGCCGGTCCGTTCGGATCGGGCTGTTGCTGCGCGCCCTTGTACATGTCCTTCGGAACGCCCTGCTCGAGGCCCGGCACGCCTTCCGGGAACACCGGCTTGCGGTCGCCCGGCAGCTTCTTCTTGGTATCGAGGAAGTCCAGCATGTCGCTCGGATCGAAGCTGGAGCAACCGCCCAGCACGCCCGTGAAGGCGATCAGGACGGCGGCTGCGATCAAGCGTGGCGTGCGGCGCATATCGGTATCTCGTCTCAGCTCTCGGCTCAGCTCTTCGCTACAGGCGGCAGCAGGGCCTGCAGCGCCTCGGCCCGCGAGCGCAGGCCGGGCGGCGTTTCGCCATCCTCGGCAATCGCGTCGAGCCATTTGCGGGCCGCCGTCATGTCGTTGTTACGCCAGGCCGACAGCGCCAGCATCTCGCGGGCGGTATGACGGAAGGTCGATTTGGGCGCGGTGGAGGCTTCCAGCCGCTGCTGCATGTCGGCATAGCCGGCGCTGTCGAGCAGGAGACCGGCGGCGCGGATCTTCGCCAGATCCTGCCACTCGCCGCCTGTGCTGCGGTCGGCGGCGATGTCGTCATACAGCTTGGCGCCTGCCTTGGGATCGCGGGCCGCCGCCTCGGCCGCAGCACGCAGCCGCGCCAGGGTGCGATAGCCCGATGGAGCCTTGGCAGCGAGCTCGGTGAAGGCGGCTTCGGCCTCCGCATGCTTGTCCTGCTCGGACAGCTCGGCAGCCTTCTCGAAGGCGGCGCCGGCCTCGGCGGCCTTCTTGGCCTCCACATACTGGTAAGCGCGCCAGCCACCTACGGCGGCGACGATCAGCACCATCAGGGCGATGAAGACGATCGAATATTTGTCCCACAGCTTCTTGAGCTGTTCGCGACGTACTTCCTCGTCGACTTCGTCAAATAATTCAGACACTTATGCTAATCCCATGCCCGTCCGGGTGCGCGCGCCAAAGCGTTCGCGTCAGGAATCCCGTCCCCACGTGGCGGCGAGGTACCCTATCGATATGGCGGTGGCAAGGCAAAGCAAGCCGGATCAAGGCGTTAACCACCCGGGATCGCCCGGAGACCGCCTGCCCGGCTCAAGTTCCCAGAAGCTCCCGCAGCTGCCGCTTTAGCACCTTGCCATTGGCATTCCGTGGCAGCGGCTCCGCGGTGATCACCATGGTTTCCGGGACCTTGTAGTCGGACAGCCGCTCCGCGCACCAGGCGCGCAAGACCTCGCTGTCCACCGGCGCGCGCGTCACCACCACAGCGTGAACGCGTTCGCCCAGCACCGGGCACGTCTTGGCGACGATCGCGCTCTCGACCACTGCCGGGTGGCCGGCCAGCACGGATTCGACCTCGGCCGAATAGATCTTCAGGCCGCCGCGATTGATCATGTCCTTCCGCCGGTCGAACACCCGGACAAATCCTTCCGCGTCGACCGAGCCGAGATCGCCGGAATGCCAGAACCCGCTGGTGAAGCTTTCGGCCGTGGCTTTTGGATTGTTCCAATAGCCCTTGATGACGGAGGCACTCTGGATCCAGAGCTCGCCGATTTCCCCAGGCGGCAGCTCACGCCCGTCCGCCCCCATCGCCAGGATGCGTGCACCCGGACACGGCAGCCCGACGCTGTCGATATGGCTTGCCGTCAACCTGCCCGGCATGATCGTGGACGGCGATGTCGTCTCGGTCGCGCCGTAGCAGTTCGCCAGTTCGAGGCCGGGAATGATCGCCTCGAGCTTCTCGATGGTGGCAACCGGCATCGGTGCGCCGCCAAAGCCGCCGATGCGCCAGCTCGACAGATCATAGGTCTCGAAATCGGGCTGGAGCAGGCAGAGATTGTACATCGCCGGTACCATCACCGTGTAGGTGACGCGCTCGCGCGCGGCGAGCTTGAGATATTCGCCGGCTTTGAACTCCGGCATGATGATCAGCGCGCCACCGCAGCAGATCATCGTCGTGATGTTGGCGACGACCCCGGTGACGTGGCCGAGAGGCACCGCCGCGATCGAGCGGTCGGCCGCCGTCAATTGCAGGCAGGACGCGAAGATCATCGAGGAATGGACGATGTTGCAATGGGCGAGCATCGCGCCCTTCGGCTTGCCTGTCGTGCCCGAGGTGTAGAGGATCATCGCGGTGTCCTCCTCGCTCGTCTCGACCGGTGCGGAGGCCGGAGCGTTGTCGGCGAGCACCGCGAAATGCGACAGGGCCGGATCGTCGTCGACGGCGATGCGGTGGATTATGTCGGGCACATCCAGCGCGTCCGGCAGACGCACCGCGAGCGCCGCCTCGTGGACCAATATCTTTGCGCCGCAATCGCTGAGGACATAGGCGATTTCCGGCTTCTGCTGGCGCGTGCTGAGCAGCACCGCGACAAGCCCCTCATGCGCGGCAGCAAACAGCAGCAGCGGGAATTCGACGCGGTTGCCCAGCAGGATCGCGACACGGTCTCCGCGCTGCAATCCGAGCTTGCGAAATCCCGCCGCGATCCGCGCAGCCTGCTCGGCGGCCTGCCGCCAGCTCAGCCGGACATGGCCTGCGATCAGCGCTTCGCCGTCGGGATTGCGGGCGCGGGCGCCCGCGATCATCTCCCAGAGGCTCGATGGCCGATCGCAAAATGCCTGCAACACCCGATCGCCGAAGCGCGCCTCGAACCGCATCGGTGGGATCTGAGATTGCGACCAGTCCATCGGAATGCCCCTGGCTTGTTGCTCTCGTTACCTTCCGCGGATGGGCATGCCGGTGCTGTCTTGTGCTGATCGGCTAGCCGCCCATCACGGGAACGCCGATGACGACGGGATGGAACGCAAAAGCCAGCGCCAGATACGCGACGATTCCGACCACGACCGCGATCAGATCGTTGGTGACGCCGCCGACCGGTATCGGCGGACCGCCACCATCGGTGCGACGCTTCAGCGTGATGCGATCATACACCGCCCAGCCCAGGAAGGAGCCGAACAGGATGATGGAGCCGAGATCGCCATTGGCCAGAAGATGCGCCGCCGCCCACAGCTTGATGCCGGCCAACATCGGGTGCTTCAGCGTCGCATAGATGCGGCCGCGCAGATAGGACGCAACCACCAGGATGACCGCGGGCAGCATCAGTGCGAGCGTGATGTGCTTCAGCGCCTTCGGCGGATACCAGACGTCGATCCAGCCCGTCGCACGGTAATGCGCGAAGCCCCAGATGATCAACGCGAGCCCCGCGATCGAGGCAAGCGCATAGAGGATCTTGTAGGTCCCCTCGCCCAGTCTCGCGATGGCCTGCGCGCGCGCCTCGCGTTTCGTCGTGAACACATGAGCCGCAAAAAACAGCGCAAGCCCCAGGATCATAACCAGCAGACCCACGAGATTCTCCCCTCGACCAGCGCCCCGGCCCATGGCGTATCATCGATTGGCCGCGGATCGCAACTCTCACCCCTCATGGTGAGGAGGCGCGAAGCGCCGTCTCGGACCATGCAGGCCCGGCTGCTGCAACACCGCGGCCTGCCTGCATCCTTCGAGACGCGCGTGAAGAACGCGCTCCTCAGGATGAGGGGATGGAGTAATCTTTGCGGCTATTTGCCGATCTCGCGATTGTCGACATACCGGATCGCGATCGGCCGCCCGGCGAGGGCACCGCCAAGACCGCCGGTGAATTTCAGCGGCAGGCAGGCGTTCAACGATGAATTGACCGCATTGAGGTAGGTGGTTCTCGTCTCGGCGGGGACGCCCGCGGTCGCAAAGGTCAGACGCGGCGGGCCGATCAGGCCGCCCGCCTTGTTGAAGCTGAAGCGCACGGCGATCTGCATGCCCGCGCGGGCATTGTCCGTTGGCGGCGACCAGCAGGTGCGCAGCTCGGCGAAGAGATCGCCGATCGTGTCGAGATCGTGATCCGGCTTCTGGTATTTGGCGCGATCGGCCTCCGCCGGCACGCTTTGGATCGTGAGCTGGAGGTTCTGGCCGTAGGGATAGTCGATCTCGGGAATGCAGGGACCAGGCTCAAGCGGGCTGCAATAGGACGGCGTGCAGGGCCTGCCGTCGAGCACGCTGCACGGCTCGTGCGAAAACGGAATTGGGTTGATTTGCCGAGGCCGCGCGTCCGCGGCAATCGTCGAGATCGCCAGCAGGAGGAAAACAAGGATGCCGCGCCACATGCAGTGAACTCGCAAGGCCACATGGGTGAACGTGGCATTGCCGCCGGCAACGTCAAGCCTGCGGCTGTTCACATGCGCGCGTCCAAGGACGGTGTCGTCGTCCGGCTTGACCGGACGACCCAGTACTCCGAGACGTTTGTGATTGAGCCGAGAGGCTGCGGCGTACTGGATGCCCCGCTTTCGCGGGGCATGACAGCGGAGGGGGAGGAGCGGACGGAGCTACCCCCTAGCCCTTCTTCTTGACGTCCTTGACGTTGGTGAACTCGATGCCCTCGGCACGTTCCCTGGTGTAGCCGAGATAGAACTCGTTCCGCGCCAGATAGACGGGATCGCCGTCGACATCGTCGGCGATGCTGGAAGTGTTGGCAGCGATGAAGGTATCGAGCTTCTTGCGGTCGTCCGAAGAGACCCAGCGTGCAAGCTGGAACTCGCTGACCTCGAATTCGACCGGCAGGGAATATTCCGCATCCAGCCGCGCCTTGAGCACGTCGAGCTGGAGCGCGCCGACGACGCCGACCAACGCGGGTGCGCCGTCGCGCGGGCGGAACACCTGCACCACGCCCTCTTCCGACATCTGCTGAAGCGCTTCCTTCAGCTTCTTCGCTTTCATCGCATCGGTGAGACGCACGCGGCGGACGATTTCCGGCGCAAAGCTCGGCACGCCCACGAAGTTGAAATCCTCACCGTCGGTCAGCGTGTCGCCGATGCGCAGGGTGCCGTGATTGGGGATGCCGACGACGTCGCCGGCGTAGGCCTCGTCCGCAACCGAACGGTCCTGCGCGAAGAAGAATTGCGGGCTGGACAGCGGCATGCTCTTGCCGGTGCGTACGAGCTTGGCCTTCATGCCGCGGCTGAGCTTGCCGGAGCACAGGCGGGCGAAGGCGATACGGTCGCGGTGGTTGGGATCCATGTTGGCCTGGATCTTGAACACGAAGGCGCTCATGCGCGGATCGGTGGCCTCCACCTTGCGCTGGTCGCTCTCTTGCGCGCGCGGTTCGGGCGCGAACTTGCCAAGTCCCTGCAGCAGGTCGCCGACACCGAAATTGCGCAGCGCGCTGCCGAAATAAACCGGCGTCAGATGGCCCTCGCGAAACGCTTCGAGTTCGAACGGCTTTGAAGCCGCGGTGACGAGCTCGAGCTCGTCCTTGACCGCCGACACGTCGAGATTGGCGTTGAGCTTGGCAAGCTCGGCGATCTCGATCTGCTGCGCCGCGCCGGTCTTGGCGCCGCCGCCTTCGAGCAGGCGCACGCCGCCATTGACGACGTCATAGGTGCCGAGGAACTCGCGGCCCCGGCCGACAGGCCAGGTCATCGGCGTGGTATCGAGCGCCAGCGTCTTCTCGATCTCGTCGAGAAGCTCGAAGACGTCGCGGCTCTCGCGGTCCATCTTGTTGATGAAGGTGATGATCGGGATGTCGCGAAGACGACACACCTCGAACAGCTTTCGGGTACGCGCTTCGATGCCCTTGGCGGCGTCGATCACCATGACCGCGGAATCGACCGCCGTGAGCGTCCGATAGGTGTCTTCCGAAAAGTCCTCGTGTCCCGGCGTGTCCAGCAGGTTGAACACGAGGCCCTCGAACTCGAAGGTCATGACCGAAGTCACGACCGAGATGCCGCGCTCGCGCTCGATCTTCATCCAGTCCGAACGCGTGTTGCGCCGCTCGCCCTTGGCCTTGACCTGGCCGGCCAGGTTGATGGCGCCGCCGAACAGCAGCAGCTTTTCGGTCAGCGTGGTCTTGCCGGCGTCCGGATGCGAGATGATCGCAAAGGTACGCCGCCGCGACACTTCAGCGGCAAGCGAGGAACGGGCCGTCGATTCGGCTGTGGTGGCGATGTCGGACATTGCGGCAGCGTTTGGCAGGGAAAATGAGCCTGATCAAGCCTCATCTGGTGATTGCGGAGCCTGACGGCCAGCCCCATATCCGGCTCGGATCAGGTTGGGAGGGACGGCCTTCCCTTCCTATCAGCACACCAGTCGCGGGGACGACCCTGCCTTGAATGGAGGGTCGTCATGGCCTGGAGCATCCTGTTCGTCGCCGGTCTGCTGGAAATCTCCTGGGCGATCGGCCTCAAATATACCGAGGGTTTCACCAAGCTCGTTCCGTCGGTCCTCACGCTCGGCGCCATGGCCGGCAGCATCATCCTGCTCGGGCTCGCCCTCAAATCGCTGCCGATTGGAACCGCTTATGCAGTCTGGACCGGCATCGGCGCGGTCGGCACCGCGACGCTCGGCATCGTCCTGTTCGGCGAGCCGGCCACCGCGTTCCGCCTTGCCAGCATCGGGCTGATCGTCGCCGGGATCGTCGGGCTGAAGCTGGTTACCTGACGAAGATCTTGACCGCCCACCAGCTCAGCGCGGCGACGATGGCCGAGGCCGGCATCGTGATCACCCAGGCATAGACGATCGAGCTGGCGACGTTCCAGCGCACCGCCGAGAGGCGGCGGGCGGCGCCGACACCGACGATGGCGCCGGTGATGGTGTGGGTGGTCGAGACGGGAACGCCGAGGAAGGTCGCCATGAACAGGGTCGCGGCACCGCCGGTCTCGGCGCAAAAGCCCTGCATCGGGGTCAACTTGGTGATGCGCAGGCCCATGGTCCGAACGATGCGCCAGCCGCCCATCAAGGTCCCCATCGCCATCGCGGCCTGGCACGAGAGCACCACCCAGAAAGGTACGAAAAATTCGCCGCCGAGCTGGCCCTGCGAATAGAGCAGCACGGCGATGATGCCCATGGTCTTCTGCGCGTCGTTGCCGCCATGGCCGAGCGAATAGAGCGAGGCGGAGGCGAATTGCAGGATGCGGAAGGCGCGATCCACGGCAAAGGGGGTGGAGCGCACCGAGGCCCAGGAGACGATCGCAACCAGCACCATCGCGAGCAGGAAGCCGACCAGCGGAGACAGCACGATGGCGATCACCGTCTTGGACAATCCGCTCCAGACCGCCGCCGAAAGCCCGGCTTTGGCTACGCCTGCACCAAACAAGCCGCCGATCAATGCGTGAGACGAGGACGATGGGATGCCGAGCGCCCATGTCACCAGGTTCCAGACGATGGCGCCGACCAGCGCCGCGAAGATCACCTGGGCATCCACGATCGCGGGATCGATGATGCCGGTGCCGATGGTCTGGGCGACGTGCAGCCCGAACACCATGAACGCGACGAAATTGAAGAACGCGGCCCAGAACACCGCGTATTGCGGCCGCAGCACGCGGGTCGAGACGATGGTCGCGATTGAATTGGCAGCGTCGTGCAGGCCGTTCAGGAAGTCGAACAGCAGCGCGACGGCGATCAATCCGACCAGGACGGGAAGACCCAACGCAACATCCACGGCGTGGCCCCTGCCCTAAACTTGCTCGATGACGATGCTGTTGATCTCGTTCGCGACGTCGTCGAAGCGATCGGCGACTTTCTCGAGATGGTCGTAGATCTCTGCGCCGACGATGAAATCCATCGCGTTGCCGTTGCGATGCTTGAGGAACAGTTCCTTCAGCCCGATATCGTGGAGATCGTCGACGCGGCCTTCCAGCTTGCCCAGCTCTTCCGTGATCGCGGTCAGCATGGCCACGTTCTGACCGATCTTCTGCATCAGCGGCAGCGCGCGGCCGACCAGATTGGCACATTCGATCAGAAGTCCGCCGATCTCCCGCATCGGCGGCTCGAAGGTGCGGACCTCGAACAGCATCACGGCCTTGGCGGTCTGCTGCATCTGGTCGATGGCGTCGTCCATCGAGGTGATCAGGTTCTTGATGTCACCGCGGTCGAACGGGGTGATGAAGGTGCGGCGCACCGCGGTCAGCACCTCACGGGTGATGTTGTCGGCATCGTTCTCGAACTGATTGACGCGCTGGCAATAGACCGGCGTCTCCTCGCCCCCGTTTAGCATGCTCTGCAGCGCGATCGAGCCCTGGATCACGGTCTGGGCGTGGCGGTCGAACAGGTCGAAGAACCGTTCTTCCTTGGGCAGGAAAGCGCGAAACAATCGCATCATGGGGGAGAAACTACCGGTTGGATAATGGCCTGGCCCAGCGGGCCGTCATGAAACTGTCATAGACCATTTTCGATCCACGCGCGTGCCACCTCACGCCCGTGGCGCCGGATCATCCACCGCTTTCACGCGCCAACAAATTCGACGCCATATCAATGGCTTACAGCGACCGCCGGAAGTAATGCGCGATTTCGCCGATTACGCCACGGCGGAAGGTGAGCACGCAGATCACGAAGATCGAGCCCTGGATCACGGTCACCCACTGGCCGAACCCCGCCAGATATTGCTGCATGGCGATGATCACGAAGGCGCCGACCACGGGACCGAAGACGGTTCCGAGTCCGCCGACCAGCGTCATCAGCACGACCTCGCCCGACATCGACCAGTGCACGTCGGTGAGCGAGGCATTCTGCGCCACGAAGACTTTCAGCGCACCGGCAAAGCCGGCCAGCGTGCCCGACAGGACGAAAGCCAGGAACTTGTACTGATCGGTCCGGTAACCCAGCGAGATCGCGCGCGGCTCGTTCTCGCGGATCGCCTTGAGGACTTCGCCGAACGGCGAGTTGATGATGCGGAAGATCAGCAGGAAGCCGGCGAGGAAGCCGACCAGAACCACGTAGTAGAGCACGGTCGGCTTGGTCAGATCGAAGACGCCGAACATGCGTCCCTGCGGAATGCCCTGGATGCCGTCTTCGCCATGGGTGAACGGCGCCTGGAGGTAGATGAAGTACAAGAGCTGCGACAGCGCCAGCGTGATCATCGAGAAATAGATGCCCTGGCGGCGGATCGAGATATAGCCCGTGATGAGCGAGAGCACGAAGGCGCCGGCGACGCCGACGAGAATGCCAAGCTCCGGCGGCAACGCCCAGACCTTCAGCGCATGCGCGCTGCAATAGCCGGCCGTCCCTAAGAACATCGCATGGCCGAAGGACAGCAAACCGCCATAGCCGATCAGCAGGTTGAAGGCGCAGGCGAGCAGCGCGAAGCACAGCGCCTGCATCACGAAGAACGGGTAGACTCCCGTGAATGGCACCGAAGCCAGCAGCAGCGCCATCACCACGAACACGATCATCTCGTCGCGGATCGTGCGTGGGGTTACCGGCAGCGTGTCGTCCGTCAAGGCTGTCATATCAGGCCGCCCTTCCCGTCAATCCCGTTGGCTTCACCAAGAGCACCAGCACCATCAGCACGAACACGACGGTGTTGGAGGCCTCGGGGTAGAAATATTTGGTCAGGCCCTCAATCACACCGAGCGCGAAGCCGGTGATGATGGAGCCCATGATCGATCCCATGCCGCCGATCACGACCACCGCGAACACCACGATGATGAGGTCGGCGCCCATCAGCGGCCGCACCTGGTTGATCGGCGCCGACAGCACGCCGGCGAGCGCGGCAAGGCCGACACCGAGGCCGTAGGTCAGCGTGATCATGCGCGGCACGTTGACGCCGAAGGCGCGCACCAGCGTCGGGTTTTCGGTGGCGGCGCGCAAATAGGCGCCGAGCCGCGTCTTCTCGATCAGGAACCAGGTCGCGATGCAGACCACCAGCGAGAAGATGACGACCCAGCCGCGATAGACCGGCAGGAACATGAAGCCGAGATTCATGCCGCCCTTGAGCTGATCCGGAATGGCGTAAGGCAGGCCGGAGGAGCCGAAATAGTTCTGGAACACGCCCTGCACGATCAGCGCAATGCCGAAGGTCAGGAGCAGGCCGTAGAGATGATCGAGCCCGGTCAGCCATTGCAGCATGGTCCGTTCCAGGATCATGCCGAAGATGCCGACGATGATCGGTGCAAACAGCAACGCCCACCAATAGTTGATGCCGCCGAGGTTCAGCAGGAAGTAGGCGACGAACGCGCCCATCATGTAGAGCGCGCCATGGGCGAAATTGATGATGTTGAGCATGCCGAAGATCACGGCAAGCCCGAGACTGAGCAGCGCGTAGAACGAGCCGTTGATCAGTCCCACCAGTAGCTGAGCGTAAAGAGCCTGCATCGATCCCGCACCCGGTCCTTCGGCGTTCCCTGAAAGTCGCCCGCAGGCCTGATGGCCTGCGGGCGGTTATCCTACTTCTTCAACAGCGCGCACTTGCTCTCGGACAGCGGCGTGAAGGCCTGGTCGCCCGGCACCGTGCCGACCAGCTTGTAGAAGTCCCACGGTCCCTTGGACTCGGAGGGCTTCTTCACCTCGAACAGATAGGCATTGTGGATGGTGCGGCCGTTGGGCTGGATCTCGCCTTTGCCGAACAGATCGTCTTCCGTCGGCATCGACTTCATCTTCTCGACGACCTTGGCGCCGTCATGCGGGTTGCCGCCGAGCGCCTCCAACGCCTTGAAATAGTGACGCACGCCCGCATAGACGCCGGCCTGCACCATAGTGGGCGGCGCGTTGTTCTTCATCTTCTCGGCGAAGCGCTTCGAGAACGCCCGGGTCTGGTCGTTCATGTCCCAGTAAAAGGTCTCGGTGAAGTTGAGGCCCTGTGCGGTCTCGAGGCCGATCGCCTTGACGTCGGTGAGGAACAGCAGCAGCGCCGCGAGCTTCTGGCCGCCCTTGACGATGCCGAATTCGGCCGCCTGCTTGATCGTGTTGGTGGTGTCGCCGCCGGCATTGGCAAGACCGATGATCTTGGCCTTGGAGGCCTGCGCCTGCAGCAGGAAGGACGAGAAGTCCGGCGTGTTCAGCGGGTGCTTGACGCCGCCGACCACCTTACCGCCGTTTGCGGTAACGACAGCGGTGGTGTCGCGCTCCAGCGCCGCGCCAAAGGCGTAGTCCGCGGTCAGGAAGAACCAGGTGTCGCCGCCGGCCTTCACCAGCGCCTGGCCCGTGGTGTGGGCCAGCATGTAGGTGTCGTAGGTCCAGTGCACCGTGTTGGGCGAGCACTGCGCGTTGGTCAAATCCGAGGTCGCCGCGCCCGAGTTGATATAGACGCCGTTCTTTTCCTTGATGACGTTGTTGACCGCAAGCGCGACGCCCGAATTCGGCACGTCGACGATGACGTCGACCTTGTCGACGTCGAACCATTGCCGCGCGATCGCGGTGCCGATGTCGGGCTTGTTCTGGTGATCGCCCGAGATGATGTCGATCTTCCAGCCCTTCGCAGCCAGGCCGGAATCTTCAATGGCCATCTGCGCGGCGAGCGTCGAGCCCGGTCCGCCGAGGTCGGCATAGAGCCCGGACTGATCGGACAGCGCGCCGATCTTGACGGTCTTGTCCTGCGCGAAGGCTGCACCGGTGGCGCTCACGGCCAGCGCCGTGCCGAGCAGAAACGACGCAATCGACTTTGTCATCATGCTACTTCCCTATGAATCTTTTTGTTGGCAGTTCTAGACGCCGAGATAGGTGTGGAGCTTGTCCATGTTGGCGGCAAGCTCCGCATTGGAAAATCCGTCAATGATCTTGCCGTGCTCGACCACGTAATAGCGGTCGGCAACGGTGGATGCGAACCGGAAGTTCTGCTCGACCAGGAGGATCGTGAAGCCCTCCTTCTTGAGCCGCGCAATGGTGTGGCCGATCTGCTGGATGATGACGGGCGCGAGACCCTCGGTCGGCTCGTCAAGCATCAGGAAGTTCGCGCCGGTGCGCAGGATGCGCGCGATCGCGAGCATCTGCTGCTCGCCGCCGGAGAGTTTGGTTCCCTGGCTGTTGAGCCGCTCCTTCAGGTTCGGAAACAGATCGAAGATCTGCTCGAGCGGCAATCCGCCGGGGCGCACCACCGGTGGCAACAGCAGGTTCTCCCGGACATCGAGACTGGCGAAAATTCCCCGCTCTTCCGGGCAGAACGCGATACCCATCCGCGCGATCTTGTCCGAGGTCGTGCGGATGATGTCCTGGTCGTTGAACTTCACCGAGCCGGTGCGCTTGCCGATGATGCCCATGATCGACTTCAGCGTGGTGGTCTTGCCGGCGCCGTTGCGCCCGAGCAGGGTGACGACCTCGCCCGCGTTCACGTCGAAGTTGATCCCGTGCAGGATGTGGGACTCGCCGTACCAGGCTTCCAGGTTGCGGACCTGGAGGAGGTTGCCGCCGCTCGCGGCCTTTGCGGGAGCTTCCGCCGTTGCAGTCTCAGCCATGACCGGCTCCCAGATAGGCTTCCTTGACGCGTTCGTCCTTGGTGAGCTCGCTGTAATGGCCTTGCGCCAGCACCTGCCCGCGCGTCAACACGGTGATGATGTCGGAGAGATTGGCCACGACGCTCAGATTATGCTCGACCATCAGGATGGTATATTTCGCGGAGATGCGCTTGATCAGCGCCGCGATCTTGTCGATATCCTCGTGACCCATGCCGGCCATCGGCTCGTCCAGCAGCATCATCTCGGGGTCGAGCGCGAGCGTGGTTGCGATCTCCAGTGCGCGCTTGCGCCCGTAGGGCATCTCGACCGCGGGCGTATTGGAAAACTCGCTGAGGCCGACATCGTTCAGCAGCTCGCGCGCGCGGTCGTTGAACTGGTTGAGCACCGACTTGGAGCGCCAGAAATCGAACGAGCTGCCGTGCTGGCGCTGAAGCGCGACGCGGACGTTTTCCAGCGCGGTGAGATGGGGAAATACCGCCGAAATCTGGAACGAGCGTACCAGCCCCAGGCGGGCCACGTCGGCGGGCGCCATCGCGGTGATGTCCTGCCCCTTGTACAGGATTTTTCCGGCAGACGGTTTGAGGAACTTGGTCAAAAGATTGAAGCACGTCGTCTTGCCGGCGCCGTTCGGGCCGATCAACGCGTGAATGCTCCCACGGCGAACCTTGAGCGCAACGTCGCGGACGGCGAAGAAGCCCGCGAACTCCTTGGTCAAGCCTTCCGTTTCGAGAATGAACTCATCGGCCAAACAGTTTTCCCCCTGCCCGCACAACGCGCGTGGCTATCCTTGTTGCTTCGGCTTTCCGGAGGCCTTGGAGCCACTCCCTGGAGCCCATCCGGAACGCCGCCTCCGGGCGCGGAATATGCCGGAGGTGACGGGGGTTAGGCAAGGCGGAAAGCTGAGCAGGTCAGGTCTCCGGCCGGGAGACTTATGCTCCCTTAGTCGGACGTGTTTTGATGTCGCGCCTGCCCGGCCTCCCGGTTCGCAAAGCGCCGGTCATCAAGCCGTCGTTAACGGTCTTTCGTTCCATGCGCCAGCCTTCATAGAAAATTTTCCCGCCACGAGGATCATGCGCTGGTTTTCATGCGTCCGGAATTTCCATTCGTCGGGACTATTGCCTTGGATTTTGCAAGCGCGGCTGCTTCCGTGGTCAAGTCGATCAGGCAGCGTGATCTCCTGAACACGTGGCTGCGGCTCTATGCGCGACAGCAAACGGCCCCGGCGATCTGGGAGTACCAGCCTGCGCGGCTCGAGGAAGAGCTCTCCGATCTGATCTATTATACGGTGGACATCTCGACGCCGACGCCGCGTCTGACCATCCAGAGCGAAGGTACGCGCATCTCGCGCGCCTATGGACACACCGGCAAGGGCGCTCTGCTCGACGACTATATCGGGCCGCGTCTCGTGCCCCTGGTGATGCCGGTCTATCATGAATGCGTGGCGCGCGGGCTGCCTGTCTACAGCGTTGCCGACGTCGATGACATCTACGGCCGTATCGTCGCCTATGAGCGCCTGCTGCTGCCTTTCCAGACCGACGGCAAGGTCTGTCACATCATCGCATCGCTCAAGACCTTCTGCGAGGACGGCGGCTTCGAGATCAAGAATCTGATGCGCGGAAATGACGCGCTGCCGCGCCCGAGATTGCGCGCGGTGATCGACCGCGACCTGTTCCATCGCACCCCCGGCCGCATCGCGCCGGCCGAGTTGGTCGAGTTCGCGGACCAGGGCCCCGGTGTTCCCACCGAGATCATCGAGCTGAACTAGCGCTCAGCGCGATTTGGCTGCGGCTTCCTTGGTCGTGACTTCCTTGGCATAGAGGTCCGGCTTGAAGCCGACCAGCAGCTTGCCGCCAACTTCGAGCACCGGCCGCTTGATCATCGATGGTTGCGCTAGCATCAACGCCAGCGCCTTTTTCTCGGAGAGGCCTTCCTTGTCGGCATCGGGCAGCTTCTTGAAGGTCGTCCCGGCGCGGTTGAGCAGCGTCTCCCAACCGACCTTGTCGCTCCACTGCTTGAGCTTGTCCTTCTCCACCCCCGCCGCCTTGTAGTCGTGAAACGCGTAGGCGACGCCGTGGGTGTCGAGCCAGACGCGCGCCTTCTTCATGGTGTCGCAGTTCTTGATGCCGTAGATGATGTTGGGCAAGACAGTCCTCGCGCATGCGTCGTATCGTAATGCTCCGGCGTTGTACGCAACTCCGGTTCGCACGACAATATTGCGAATGATGCCAGCTCTTCGAACGGACACTCCATGCACGTCACCCACGATCCAGCCGCGACCGCGTCGCCGACCATCGACTTCAACACCTTTCTCGCGGTCGATATCCGGGTCGGCACCATCATCGATGCAAAGCCGTTCCCGGAGGCGCGCAAGCCGGCCTGGCGGCTGTGGATCGACTTCGGTCCCGCGATCGGCGTGCGCAAGAGCTCGGCGCAGATCACCGAAAACCATCCGCTTGAAACGCTGGTCGGCCAACAGGTTGCCGCGGTCGTGAATTTCCCGCCGCGCCAGATCGGCCCGGTCGTCTCGGAAGTGCTGACCCTCGGTTTCCCCGATGCGGACGGCAAGGTCGTGCTGGTGCAGCCGAGCAAGCCCGTGCCGAACGGCGGACGGCTGTTCTAGCACCGCGCGCCTGAGGGACCGGCCCTGGCCGCCGGGGGCGCCCCTTAAACGGTTCAACCCTCCTGTTTCCCGGCTTCGGGGCCGTCGGGCTTGACGGGGATTCTCTTCAAGAATAAAAATGACTGACTAATCGTTTTTTATATCAATCGGCGTCGTCTCCGGCTTTTCCCGAGGAGCGACTAAAATGATCGACCTGTCAGTTATTTATGGACGCCCGAATGCCGAAAATCAGCGACAAGCAACGTGAAGGCCGGCGGCAGCAGATTCTCGAAGCCGCCCTTGCCTGCTTCGCCGAGGACGGTTTTCACCAGACCGGGATGGCCGACATCGTCAAACGGTCGGGGCTGAGCCACGGCGCGGTCTATCTCTACTTCCAGAGCAAGGACGATCTGATCGAGGCCCTCGCCGACGACCGGCACCGGCGCGAGGCCGTGCTCAACTCGGTCGCGCAAGGATCGGGCGATCCGATCGAAGGACTTCACGCGCTGGTCGGCGTCTACGCGCAATGGCTCACCGACCCCGCCGGCGAAGCTCGCCGCCGTGTCGGCATCCACGGCTGGGCCGAAGCGCTGCGCAACCGCCGCGTCCGCAGCAGCGTCGTGGAAGGCATCGACATGCCGCGCGCCCTGATCGTCGCGCTTGTCGAGCGCGGCCAGCATGACGGCCTCATCAAACGCGATCTCGGTGCGGAAGCGATCGCGCGCGTGCTGATCGCGATCTTCCAGGGCTTTGTACTGCAAAAATGCTGGGGCCAGGATTTTGACATCGAGGCTTGCATGGCAGCCGTAGCCGGTGTGATCGATGGATTTCGCACCACCAAGGCCAGCGTCAAACGACGGACCAGGAGCTGAGCGATGTGGTGGGTCTATGACCTGCTCGCAGGCATTGGGGTCGGTCTCATCGGCGGGCTGACGTCGGGCTTCATGGGCACGAGTCCCGGAGGCGGTCTCGTGATATTCAGCGTGCTGCTGCTGGGCGCCGAGCAACACGTCGCCCAGGGCACATCGCTGATCACGCAGGTTCCACCGACGGGACTTGCCGGCGTTCGCCGCTACTGGCAGAGCGGCAATCGCAGCCCGTTGCTGTGGATCGTCTGGATCGGCGTCGGTTTTCTCTTCGGTGGCGCCTGCGGCGGCTACGCCGCGGCGGCGGTCTCCGACTCGGTGTTGCAATGGACCTACGTCGTCTATCTCGTCGCGCTGATCGCTCTCCTGATCCTGCGTCGCGGCCGCGAGGACAAAAGCAGCGAGACCGGCGACCGGGACAAGCTGCCCTGGCTGCCCCTGCTCCTCATCGGCATGCTTGCCGGATTTTCCTCTGGCTTCATGGGCATCGGCGGCGGACTGGCGATCACCGTCGGGCTCGCGGCGGGCCTGCGGGTGCCGCAGCATCAGGCGCAGCTCGTCAGCCTGGTCTTCTCGATCATCCCGACCAATATTCCGGCCGCCTGGATCTACTGGAGCAAGGGACTCATGGTCGGCTGGCCGGCCATCATCGGCATCCTTGCCGGCCTCTGGGTCGGCACTGATTTTGGTGCACGCGCAGCCAATGGCGTCAGCAAATCGGTGCTGCGCCTGGTCATGATCGCCCTCATCTTGCTGATGGCGCTCTACATGACCCACAAGGCGCTAACCTGATCTCACGGCCGCTTCGGAATGTTCAGCCCGCGCTCGACTGCCGGACGCGCCAGCCCGCGTTCGAGCCAGGCAGCGACGGATTTGAACTGGCTGAACTCGACGAGATCGCCGGCGCCGTAGAAACCGATGAGGTTGCGCACCCAGCCGAGCATGGAGATGTCGGCGATGGTGTAGTCGTCATCCATGAACCATTGCCGGCCGGCAAGATGCATCTCCATCACGCCAAGCAGCCGCTTGGCCTCGCCCGCGTAGCGCTCGAGCGGCCGCTTGTCCTCGAAGTCCTTGCCGGCGAATTTGTGGAAAAAGCCGACTTGGCCGAACATCGGCCCGATGCCGCCCATCTGGAAATGCAGCCACTGGATGGTCTGGTAACGGCGCGCGGCATCCTGCGGCAGCAGCTTGCCGGTCTTCTCCGCGAGGTATTGCAGGATCGCCCCGGACTCGAACAGCGGCAGCGGCCTGCCGCCGGGGCCATTGGGATCGAGGATCGCCGGGATCTTGCCGTTCGGATTGAGCGAGAGGAATTCCGGCGTCTTCTGGTCGTCCTTGCCGAAATCGACGAGATGGACTTCGTAGGGAAGCCCGATCTCTTCCAGCATGATCGAGACCTTGACGCCGTTCGGCGTCGGCAGCGAATAGAGCTGGAGCAGCTCCGGGTGCCTGGCCGGCCAGCGTTTGGTGACGGGAAAGGCGGACAGATCGGACATCAGGACCCCGGCTTCGTTCATGAGATGGCGCCCAGTCTAGGCGAGCGGACGAACGACGCAAGGTCGAGTGGTCAGATCATTTTCCCGCACAGGTCACAACGGCCGCAGCAAATGGTTGGTGGCGTGCATCACATCGCGCTGTGCGCGTTGCTCGATGAAGAGCTGGCCGGTGACGAGCAGTGCTCCGGTGAAGACGAGCGCAAGCATCGCGGTCGCGAACTGACTGGCATCCCTCATCGGACGAGCTTCTCCGTGTTCGGTTCGCACAGGGAACGCGGGCCGGCCGTCGTCTGTTCCTGCAAGCTTCAAATAAATTGCAGCTTTTTCCCGGTCACTCGCACCCCGACGGCCTCAATAATTGATCTCCATCCGCAAGCCCCGCGGGTCGGTCTCCTCCCCGCCGAACCGCTGCGTGCTGTCGCGTGCCGCGACCGCGCAGGCACAGGCATCGATGAGGTCGTCACGACCGATGCCGGTGCCATGTCGTTGAGTCAGCCATTTCGGCAAGCGCGCGAAGCCGCGCTGCTGCAGGAGTGCGATGCGTTGCTCGCGGCCCTCCGCCGATGTCTTCTTAGCAAGCCGGGCCCGCCCAGCCAAATTCCAGAAGATCAGTTCCGGATGCGCTTCACCAATCGTCGCCTGCCGAGTCGGCGTCATGATCTCGTCGACGTCCCTGATCTTGTCCCTGATGTTCCAGAGCTGCGCCGACACGCCCCTGCCCTTACCCTCACGCTCCCAGTAGTGACGGTTAGCTGCCGCCATGTCGGCAAATGTCCAGAGGTCGCGGCGCGCGCCGAGAAACACGGCGGGACCAATCAGCTCGCGTGCGCGCAAATCGCAGATGCGATATCCGCTCGGCTTCAGGCCGACCGGCATGTCGATCATTGCCCGGGCATGCGGTAGCGCGAGCAGCCGCGTGAGACCGGGCGAATAATCAAAGCCGTGATCGCCGCGATGGTCGATCCAGGCGGCGACCCAGCCGAAGCGGAATCCATCGAGGCCGAGATAGTTTGGCAAGTTCCTGATCCCCGACGGACATCCGCCCGCTCATTTATCCCGGTTCCTCGCGCCGGTGTCGCTCGAACAGGCGCTGCGCCAACAACGCGTGGCCGAGCGTGCCGCCGGCGCGAACCGCCGCCGCAATCAACGCGGCTTCCGCGATTTCATCGCGCGTTACGCCGGCCTTCGCCGCTTGCGCCGTGTGCACATCAAGGCAATAGGCGCATTGCGTGGTGAGCGCGACCGCGAGCGAGATCAGCTCGCGATATTTTGGCGGAATCAATCCGTCCTTGCGCTCGACCGCGTGGTTGAACGCAAGGAACGCGTTGGCCTCGACCGGCGCGAGCGCCACGAAGGCCGAGATGGATTTCAGATCGTCAGGGCTTTGATAATCGGTCATGGCTCATCTCGTCAAATATTCGCGCAGCAAGGCGCGGGCGCGATGCAAGCGTGCTTTCACGGCCTGCCGGGTCGCGCCGAGTGCGTCGGCGATTTCGTCGATGGTCATTTCCTTGACGTCGCGCATCAGCGCGACGTCGCGATAGTGCGGCGGCAACGCCTCGAAGGCCGCCGCGACGTCGATCCGCAAATCGGCTTCAGGACGCGACAGCAGCAGCGCCTCCGCCTCTCCGTCGTCGATCGCCGTCGCGAGGCCTGCCTTGCGGGCGAGCCGCAGGCATTCGCGGCGGACCACGCTGAACAGCCAGGCCGAAAACGCCAGCCACGAGCGGATCGTGCCGACATGGCGAAACAGGATCCACAGCGCCTCCTGCGCCGCATCCTCGGCATCCGCGGAGCTGCGACAGGTGGCGCGGGCATAGCGGCGGATGTTCGGCTGCGCCGTCTCGAGCAGAGACGCGATCGCCTGGGGATCGCCGAGGCGCGCGGCCTCGAACAGGTCCGGCGAGATCACAGTGGCGCTCACGACACGCCTCCCCTTCCGATGCCGGCCATCGCGCACATCGGACAATAGCCCACGAGGCCGGTCAGCGCGAAGCCGGCGCCGCCGAGCGCAACCAGCCACGCCGCAGTGCCGGTAAGATACACGAATGCCGCGACGGCCACCGCGACGCCCAAGGCGATCCGCACCGCCTGATGCAGGCCCCCGATGTTCTTCCTGTAAAATGCCATCACATCCTCCGACATAAGCCGAAGCAAAATGCTTCGACCGTCAAGAGAGGACGCGACGACCCAAAAGGATTCGCGGGAACGTGCAATTTCTTTCGCGATCAGCCTCCGACGGCCTGATAGGCCAGACGCTTGAATTCGAAGAAGAACGGATTCCAGAAGCCCATGTAGCGCTGCGTCATCAGCACCCCGGCGGTATCGGCCTGCGGGCAGATCCACCAATGGGTGCCGGCAAGGCCGCCCCACTGGAATTCGCCGGTCGAATTCGGGGGATCGAACGGCATCGGCGCGAAGGTGACGGCGCCGCCGAGGCCAAAGCCCTTGCCGGGGATCGGGCCGAGATTGGCGAAGCGGATGGTCTGGCCGGCGGGCAACTGGTTCGTCATCATCTGCCGCAGCGTCTCCGGCTTCAGCAGCGTATCCGAGCCGGGCAGCAGCGCGCGTATCAGAGCGAGCATGTCGGGCAAGGTTGAGACCAGACCGCCACCGCCCGACAGCCGCGGTAGCGCCCGCCGATAGGCCTGCGGATAAGGCAGATGGTCGGCCCGGGTGAGGCCGGGCTTCATCGGGTCCAGCACGTCGGCACCATTGTACAGCGCGACCAGCCTGCCCTGCTGCGCGTCCGGCACGTGGAAGCCGGTGTCGGTCATGCCGAGCGGCTCGAAGATGCGCTCCTTGAGCACGGCGTCGAGCGGTTTGCCGGACACGACCTCCACGACACGCCCGAGCACGTCGGTCGCAACCGAATATTCCCAGGACGAGCCGGGATGATAGGACAGCGGCAGATCGGCGAGCCTGTCGATCATGTCGGTCAGCGGCGTGAGCGGATTGAGGATGCTCGCCTCGTTATAGCCTTTGAACAGCACCGAGCCGGGATCGAAGATGCCGTAGCTGAGGCCGGCCGTATGGGTCAGAAGCTGCCGGATCGTGATCGGGCTCTTTGCCGGCTCGACGTCGGCAAGGCTCAAAGCGCCCGGCTTCAGAACCTTGCGATTGCCGAGTTGCGGCAGGAATTTCTCGACAACGTCATCGAGCCCGATGCGGCCCTCCTCGACGAGCAGCATGACCGCGCAGGTGACGAAGATCTTGGTGTTGGAAAACGCGCGAAAAATGTGGTCGGGCTGGAGCGCCGTCTTCGCCTCGCGATCGGCGAAGCCGACGCATTGCTGGTCGACGACCTCGCGGCCACGCAGCACCGCCCAGGATGCGCCAGGAATGATCTCCTGATCGACGTAACGCTGCATCGCCGTCCGCGTGGCGGAAAAATCAGGTGTTCTGGCGTCCATGTGCTTCCCCCAATGATGGTTGGGACCGATATAGCGTGAATTCGCCGGATATGAAGCCTGACCGGACGGTGCAGCTCATTCCTGCTTCATGAACGCAGTGACGTGCAGGCGGCGCCGAACCGACATCCCCTGCCGCTGGTACAGCGCGATGGCGGATGAGTTGCTCGAGAACACGTGCAGGAACGGCATTTCGCCGCGCGCCTCGATCTGGCGCGCGACCGCCGCCAGCAGCGCCTGTGCGTAGCCCCGCCCGCGATGGTCGGGGTGGACGCAGACGGCCGTCATCTCGACGAAATTGCCGGGCTTCATACGCTCGCCGGCCATCGCGACCAATTCGCCGCCGGCGCGGATGCCGAGGAACGTTCCGAGTTCGTGCGTGCGCCGCGCGAATGGACCGGGCTTCGTCAACTCCGTCAGCGCCATCATGGCGGGAACGTCGGCCGCACCCAGCCGCACGATCTCGGCATCGCGAAGCGGACTGGCGGCCGGAGAGCCGATCATCTGCTCGCAGGGTCCGGCGAGCACAACTTTGAATCCAGCGGGAACGTCGACGGCCTCCGGTGTGAACAGCGCGGCGACCTGCGAGCCCGACAGGAGATCACGGAGCGCGGCAAAGCTCGCCTCCGACATGTCGACCATGTCGGCAAAGGGCGTCACGTCCACCGGATAGCGCAACGCTTGCGGGCCACCCTCGGCCAGATGTTTGTGGCTGGTGGTCAGCGCGCTCCAGATCGGGCGATCCAGCAGCGTCACGTCACCGTTGGACACCGGCCTAGTCCTTGTCGAAGCTGACGATGACGGCGGCATTGGCGATGAGGATGGGGTCGTTGCCCTGTTCCGGGGCCGAGGGAATCTCCAGCCCGCCCTTCACCGCGTTGACGGTGACAGTGCCGTAAGGCAGTTCCTTCGCGACCGCGTCCTTGTCGACGGCTTCGGGATTCGGCACCGCGATCGTGACGTCCACGAACATGTCATTCGCCGTCTTGTCGATCATCCGGAAGAAGCCGAGGCTCGAATGCCTGATGGCATCAGACACGGCACGCTTCGCCGCCTTGGTGGCGTCCCGGCCATGGACGTCGACGCCCATGCCCATCTCGGTGATACAGCGAACGCGAGCCATGTCTTATTCCTGTGACTGATTGGATGATGTCGAGGCAACTTGTTATCGTATTCAGGCCGGTCGGCATACTCCGTCATTGCGAGGAGCAAAGCGACGAAGCAATCCAGACCGCCTCCGCGGAGAAAGCCTGGATTGCTTCGATTCGCTCGCAATGACGACGGAGGCAACCGCATCGCACAGACTCACGCCTTCTCCCGCGCTCGCAGCTCCTCCACGAGCACTCGCACATTCTCCGAATAATCGATCGGAATCACGACCAGATGCACGCCGCCCTCCTGGAAGGCGGCATCCAGCGTCGGGCCAAAACTGTCGATGCTCTCGATCCGATGTCCCTTCGCCCCATAGGCCTTCGCGTACAGGACGAAATCGGGATTGCCAAAGGTCATACCGAAATCGGCGAAGTGATCGACGGCCTGCTTCCAGCGGATCATGCCGTAGGCGTTGTCCTCAAGCACCAGCACGACCAGATTGAGCTTGAGGCGGACGGCGGTCTCCATCTCCTGGCTGTTCATCATGAAGCCGCCGTCGCCGGCGACCGCGAGCACGCGGCGCTCCGGATAGAGCATCGCGGCCATCATCGCCGACGGCAGGCCGGCGCCCATCGTCGCCAGCGCATTGTCGAGCAACAGCGTGTTGGCGACGCGGGTGCGGTAGTTGCGCGCGAACCAGATCTTGTACATGCCGTTGTCGAGCGCGACGATGCCGTTTTCCGGAATGACCTGCCGGATGTCGTGCACGATGCGTTGCGGCGTCGGCGGCCAACGCGCTTCGGTGGCGCGGTCGGCGATATGCGAGAGAATCCTTTCGCGCAGCGGCAGCAGCGCGGCGGCTTGCGGCAACTTGCCTTCGAGCCGGTCGGCGAGCAGTTCCAGGCTCGGGCCGACGTCGCCGACGACTTCCGCATCGGGAAAATAGACCAGCTCGACGCTGGCCGGCGTGTAGCTGACGTGAATCACCTTCGGGCCCGACGGCCCCATGATGAAGGGCGGCTTCTCGATCGGATCATGGCCGATCGCGACGATCAGGTCGGCGGCGTCGATCGCGTCATGAACGTAGTCGCGCTCGGACAGCGCGGCGGTGCCCATGTAGAGATTGGTGCCGCCGGGCACCGTGCCCTTCCCCATCTGCGTGGTGAAGAACGGAATGCCGGTCCGCCGCACGAAGCTCGCGATGCCGTGGGTCGCGCGCGGCCGGCTGGTCGCAGCGCCCATCATCACCAGCGGGTGCTTCGCGGCCAAAATCATCTCGGCGGCACGGTCGAGCGCGGCGCGATGGGCGACCGGGATCTCGATCGGATGAACCGGGATCACCGGGACATCAGGCACTTCATCGCCCGCGATGTCCTCGGGCAGTTCGAGATGCACCGGCCCCGGCCGCTCCTCCATCGCCACGCGAAACGCGTCGCGGACCACGGTCGGGATGCTGGAGGCGCTGATGATCTGCCGCGACAGTTTCGTCAGCGGCTTCATGGTGGCGACCACATCGACGATCTGGAAACGCGCCTGCCGGCTGCTCATGATCGGCTTCTGGCCGGTGATCAAGATCATCGGCATCGCGCCAAGATGCGCATATGCCGCGCCCGTCGACAGATTGAGCGCGCCCGGGCCGAGCGTCGAAAGACAAACTCCGGGCTTGCCGGTCAGCCGCCCGTGCGTCGCGGCCATGAAGGCGGCGGCCTGCTCGTGGCGGGTCAGGATCAGTTCGATTTTGGAGGTGCGGAGCGATTCCACCAGATCGAGATTCTCCTCGCCTGGCACGCCGAAGATGCGATCGACACCTTCGTTCTCCAGCGCCGCGACAAACAGGTCCGATCCTTTGGCTTTGCGTTCCTGCCCACTCATGTCGCCTCCCGGTCACAATGTCGGCTCCCGTGTTCCACGGCAGCCGGCGCATGGTAACGGTCCACGGCGCGGGCACAACTCACAAAGAGGCGCTCGCAACGACGGAATGGGCACTCCTCCCTCTCGTGTCCCGGACGCGCTGCAGCGTACTTGCGCTGCTGCGCAGAGCCGGGACCCAGCAGGCCGCGCACTCGCTGTTGCATGGGCCCCGGCTCTGCAGCGCACCGCGAAGAGGCGCTGCGCTGCGTCCGGGGCACGAGACAGGAGTTTTGGCGCACATCTGGTTCAACATCGTCATTGCGAGCGCAGCGAAGCAATCCAGACTGCCCCCGCGGAAAGACTCTGGATTGCTTCGCTGCGCTCGCAATGACGGAGCAATATTTTCGGCGGCGTGCGTTGACCGACCATTTGGATGTTTTGCCCGACGGGCAACACAAAGTCTTGTAGCCTGGATGAGCGAAGCGACATCCGGGATTCCCACTACAAGCTGGCCCGGGTATCGCTTCGCTCACCCGGGCTACAGGTTCGTGCTCCGTTGCAAGCCGCGCGCGCCGTGCTATCGCTTGGGCGATGACTCCCAAAGCCTTCGAAACCCGCTGCCTGCGCCTGCCCGCCGTCACCAAGGTGGTGCAGTGGGAGGGAACCTCCGTGTTCAAGGTCGGCGGCAAGATGTTCGCACTCGGCGGCGGCTTTGCGGCGGGCTCCGGCGGCTACATGTTCAAGGTCTCGAACATGGCCTATGCAATGCTGATCGAGCACGGCCTTGCGCGGCCGGCGCCGTATCTGGCGCGCGCCAAATGGGTGCAGCTCGTCGGCAACAGCGCACTGTCAGACGCCGAGCTCACCACCTATCTCGCGCAGGCGCACGCGCTGATCGTGGCGAAACTCACGCGGAAGTCCCGCAAGGCGCTGGGCCTGGACTGAAGCGCAGGGCGACCGCGCGCCGCGGTTCAGGACTTCTCCTCCGCGAGCCTGGCCATCGAATACGACGTCGAGGGCAAGCCGCCGGTGACGCTGAAGGCCGGTGACGTGCTGTTCATCCCGGCCGGAACGGTGCATGCGGCCAGGAACGTCGGCCGGGACGCCGCGAGCGAGCTTGCGACCTATATCGTCGCCAAGGACAAGCCGCTGCTGACGTTGGTGAAATGATGCAGTTTGCACCGATTGACCGAGCCAATATATCTGACTACAGTCAGACATCATGCTAGACCCTGTCTCCCGCGTCCGCCGCTTCAACCGCGCCGTCACCTCCGCTGTCGGCGCGCTCGACACGTCATTCCTGGGACGCGGGCGGCCGCTGGGGGCGGCGCGGGTGCTCAACGCGATCGGGCACGGGCGCTCGGACGTGGCCGAGATCCGCGACTATCTCGGCCTCGATTCCGGCTTGATGAGCCGCCTCCTGCGCAGCCTCGAGGACGAAGGGCTGGTCGAGACCAATGCGCATGAGGACGACGCCCGCCGCCGCGTGGCGACGTTGACGCGTGCGGGCCGGCGCGAGTTCGCGGCCTACGAGGCGCTGTCGAACACGCAGGCCGAGGGCTTCCTCGCCCAACATTCGCAACGCGAGGCGGTGCTGGCGGCGATGGATTTGATTGCCTCCACATTGACGCATGAGCGCGTCACGCTGGACGAGATGGATCCGCGCAGCGAAGAGGCCCGTCATTGCCTCGGCGAATATTATGGCGAGCTCGGCCGCCGCTTCAAGCAGGGGTTCGACGTCTCGCTGTCGCGCGATCCTGATGCCAAGGATATGCGCCGCCCGCGCGGCACGTTCATCGTCGCGATGTCGGACACCCTGCCGATCGGCTGCGTCGGGCTGAAGGGCACGGATCACGGCTATGCCGAGATCAAGCGGCTGTGGGTCGCACCGGCGGCGCGCGGATTGCGGCTCGGCCGGCGCCTGATGGACGTGACCGAGGATGCCGCGCGAGGGCTCGGCATCAAGCTGCTGCGGCTCGACACCAATAGCGCGCTGGCGGAGGCCGGTCAGCTCTATCGGCGAAGCGGCTGGAGCGAGATCCCACGCTTCAATGACGATCCCTACCCGGACCTGTTCTTCGAAAAACGTCTGTGAGCGCGGGTGCCGATCGCCCTGTTGCCGCGTTATGGCCGAAGCCGCAGGAGCAACGCCAGAGCAACGCCATGACCAGGTCCGATCTCGCCGACATCTACCGCAACTACATTGCCTGCCTGAACCGGCAGGATTGGCCTGCCCTCGAACAGTTCGTCCACGATGACGTCGCCCACAATGCGCGACCGTTCGGACTGTCCGGCTATCGTGCCATGCTGGAGCAGGATTTTCGCGCAATTCCGGATCTGCATTTCAACATCGAGCTGCTGGTCTGCGATCCGCCCCACATTGCCTCCCGGCTGAAGTTCGATTGCACGCCGGTTGGAAAGTTTCTGGGGCTGGATGTGAACGGCAGGCGCGTGTCCTTCTGTGAAAACGTGTTCTATCAATTTCGCGACGGCAAGATTCGGCAGGTGTGGTCCGTGCTCGACAAGATCGCGATCGAGGCGCAGCTCTAGCGCTGCGCCTCGATGAACCTGCTTACGCCGCCGCCGGCGCCAACTCCGCTCGCGGCTTCGGGAACGGCTTGAAATTCATCGCCATCAGGAAGGCGCCGAGGCCCATCACCCAGGAGGCGATATAGAGCCAGGCGTAGCTCGAGAACGCATCGTAGATCAGGCCGCCGGCGAGCGGGCCCGTGGCCATGCCGAGGCTGCCGGCCATGGCGGTGCCGCCGATCACCGTGCCCATCATCTTGAGCGGAAAATTTTCGCGGATCAGCACCGCGTAAAGCGGCATGGTGCCGGCATAGATGAAGCCGAAGACGGCCCCGACGGCGTAAAACGTCGCGAGCTGATGCGCGAAGACATAGGCGAGTGCGCCGAAGGCCTGCAACAGCAGGCCCGAGACGAGCACGCGCTTGGCGCCGAAACGGTCCCCCATCAGGCCGAAGGCGATGCGCCCGCCGAGGCCGGCAAAGCCCTCGATGCTGTAGATCGTCACCGCCGCGACCAGCGGGATGCCGCAGCTCACGGCATAGGAGACGGTGTGAATGATCGGGCCGGAATGGGTGGCGCAACAGAAGAAATTGGTCGCGAGCAGGATCAGGAATTGCGGCGAGCGCAGCGCCTCTCCCATCGACATCTCGCCCTGCACAGCCCCCTCGCCCGCAGGCGCGGCCGCGGCGTGCGCGAGCGCCGGCGGGCGGCGCACCAGGAACGAGACCGGGATCATGATCGCGCCGACCACCAGCGCCACGATCTGCATCGAGGTGCGCCAGTCATGGCCGGAGACGAGCCAGGCCGCGAGCGGCGCCATCGTCATCGGCGCCATGCCCATGCCAGCCGACACCAGCGAGACCGCGAGGCTGCGATGGGTGTCGAACCAGCCGGTCACGGTCGCCATCATCGGCGCGAAGATCGCGGCACAGGACGCCCCGACCAGAAGGCCAAAGACGAATTGAAACGCCAGCAGCGAGGTGGCGTGGCTCGCCGCGAACAGGCTAACGGTCAGCACCGTCGATCCCGTCAGCACCACCGGCCGCGGTCCGAACCGGTCCGTCAGCGTGCCCCAGGCCATGCTGGTGAAAGCCATCGCCAAAAAGCCGATCGTCATCGCGCTGGAGATGCCGGTCACGGACCAGCCGGTATCCTTTGCGATCGGCTGCAGGAACACCGGCAGCGAAAACATGCCGCCGATGGCGACGCAGCCGAGCAAGCCGCCCGCGGCGACGATCACCCAGCGATAGGAGGAAGAGTTCATTTTGGTCTCCCGTCAGATCTGTCTGGGTGGAAGACGAATGGGAACCGCGCCGGCCGACAGCCCGCACCACGGCATCGGAGCAATTTTTTCCGGGCTGACCGCGCCCAGGCTCCGCCTAGTTCGCCAATCCCTGCTTCTCGATCCATTCGTTGATCAGCCTGGCGACGTCGTCCGAATTGCGGTCCATCATCATCATGTGGGTATTGCCCTTGACCCCCATCTTCGGCAGCTCGAACGTATCGACCTTGCCGCCCGCAGCCGCGACCGCCTGCCCCCATTTGGTCGGATTGACCACGAGCTTCGACCACACCGGGACGCGATCGAGAAAGTCGCCCCACACGATCAGATGCGGCACGCCCTTGAGTTTCGTAGCGTCGGCCTTGGCGGGATCGGGCGCCCCCGACGGCTCGACGGTGATCAGCGCCTTCACCTTGTCCGGCGCATTGAGGGCGGCCGTGAAGCCGAAATTGCCGCCCTGGCTGTGGACCAGGATGATGCACGGGCACACCTTCTGCACCAATGCATCATAGGCCTTTTGCGTGGCGGCGTCATTGGTGGCCCAGCGTGGAATGCCCTGCTTGGCGAACTGGTCGAACGCCTCGATCGGGAATTGCTCGCCCTCGAACGCCTCGCGCTTGCCGCCGACCTCGTAGCTCGGCCCGATCCGGAACAGCTCCCACGCTTCCTTCTTGGGCCGGAAGAACGGCTCGCTCTTGAAAATCTCGGGATAGCGCGCCCAAGAGGCGCGGCCGCGCTCGACCGCATCCGAGACGTAGACGTCATAGCCGGCATTGAGGAAGAACTGCTGCCAGCCCGGCTTGCCGTCGGGCTTGGTCTCCCATGTCACGCCCGAGAGCCCGCCGCCATGCCAGAGCAGCAACGGCAGTTTCGACTTCGGCTGTGCCTGCTTGACGAACTGAACGTACATCTGCTCGACCTCGAACTCGCCGTTCGGATCGACCTTGATCGGCGGAGCGCCTGGAGAGAACACGATCTCCTTGGACGGAAGCCCGCTCAGCGTTTCGGTGTGGCCGCCGACGTGAAAGCTGCCGACCTCCTTGACCAGATAGTCGGCCGCGGCCGGCGTTGCTGTTGCAAGGGCTGTTGCCAGTGCGATTGCGATTGTCCGCATGAAGTTTTCCTCCGCTGTCGCTGCTTGTTGTTGGCGGTATTGTTATGCGATGCGTCGATGCAGGGCAATTTTGGAATTGCTAGAAGACACCGGCAAAAGATAATAGCTCACATGACCATTCGCCCGATCGTCCGCTATCCCGACCGCCGCCTCGCGATGCCGGCCCGCCCTGTCATCACGTTCGATGCAACGCTCCGCGAGCTTGCTAGCGATCTGCTCGAGACCATGCGCGCCGCGCCCGGCATCGGCATCACGGCGCCGCATATCGGCGTGCCCTTGCGCGTCGTCGTGCTCGAGCTCGACGCCAAGGACGGCGCGCGCACCTACGTCAATCCGGAGATCGAATGGGCCTCACCCGAGATGATCTTGCATCGCGAAGGCAGCGTCTCGATGCCCGGTGTCAACGACGACGTCCAGCGCCACGCCCGCGTGCGGATCAGCTATCAGGATATCGACGGCAACACGCACACTGAGGAGTCGGAAGCCTTGCGCGCCGTCTGCCACCAGCACGAGATCGATCAGCTCGATGGGATGTTCTGGATCCAGCGGCTGTCGCGGCTGAAGCGGGAGCGGCTGGTGAAGAAATTCGAGAAGTTGTCGCGCGGGTAAGCGCGCCAGCGAAGATCGGACTTGTGTCAAATCGCGCTTGTGGAGAAATCAAACCGGCCTGATATGATCAGACCGGTCGGCCCCGTCGGGAGGGAGACGAATGACATATTCAGGTCGCTGCGCCTGCGGTGCGGTTTGTTACACCATCGGGTCCGCGCCGATCCGCGGCTTCCAATGCCAGTGCAGCGACTGTCAGCGCGACACCGGCAGCGGCCACAGCTCAATCTTCGTGTTTGCGCGCAGCGCAGTCTCGGTGACCGGCGAGGTGCGCGAAATCGAGCGCACTGCCGACAGCGGCGCAGTCAAGCGCAAGGGATTCTGTCCGAACTGCGGCTCGCCGATCTACAACAAGCCGGGCGAGAAGCCGGAGTTCATCGGCATCTATGTCGGCACGCTTGACGATGCCAGCACGTTCAAGCCGTCCGTCGTGCTGTTCTGCTCGCGCGGATACGCCTGGGATCACCTCGATCCCGAGATTCCCAAACTCCCGGAATGGCACCCGGGATCGCGCTGATTCTTGCAGATTGGGAGACAGCCAATGGCGATGAACTTCGAGCTGTCGATGCTGGCCGCCGCAATCGTCTGGGGCTTCATACAGCTTGTCGCCGCCGCGCAGGCCGCGAACCTGCAGTACGGCCTCAGATGGGCCGCCAGCCCGCGCGATATCGAGATGCCACCGCTCAAGCCCATCCCCGGCCGCCTCAGCCGAAATTTCCGCAACTACATGGAGACGTTTCCGTTCTTTGCCGCCGCGATCCTCATCTCTCACGCCGCAGGCGTTCACAATGAGCTGACTTATTGGGGATCGATCGCCTATCTTGGCGGACGCATCGGCTACACCGCGCTTTACCTATCCGGCATACCGCTCGTCCGCTCGCTGTTCTGGAATATCGCCAGCTTTGGCATGCTTGTAGTCTTGGCCGCGGCTTTCGTGCCTCACTGAAGCGGCGCGATGGCGACTTTGCCTTTGCCGCGATGCCTTCACGCCCGCTTCCCGCTCCGCTTGTTCAATGGCGCGTTACGACGCTCGCGTTTGCCGCGTGCGATCTCGGTCGCCAGGGCGTCCAGCTTCGGCTCCCAGAAATTCCGGAACTGACCGATCCATGCATCCACCGCGCGAAGGCCCGCGACATCGACCGAATAGAGCCGTCGTTGCGCCTCCGCGCGAACCGTCGCGAAGCCGCTCTCGCGCAGCACCTTGAGGTGCTGCGACACGGCGGCCTGCGAGATCCCGAACTCCGCTCCGATCACTTCGACGACCTCACCGGACGCCATTTCCCCGGGCGACAGCAGCTCGAGGATGCGGCGGCGCACGGGATCGGCAAGAACCTCGAAGATCTGCATCAGCTTCCAGTGCCCGGATGCGCGACGTCGGGTGGCGTCTCGCCGCGATAGAAAGCGATGGTGCGGTCCGACCGCTGCTTCGCGGAGGCAGGATCCACGCCGCTTGCGACGTGCGCCGCGCGCCAATTCTCGCCGCTGCTCGTCATGAATTCCTTGCCCGAGGGAGAGACCATCCATGCCTCGGCCGTCTCATGGTCGACCGATGCCCCGGTCGCAACGTATCGCTCCAGCCCCGCAATGGCGAGATCCCAACCGATCCCGACCGCCCCCGGACCGAACTGCTCCCAATGATCCTCGATGATCGCGGTGTGCTCAAGCGTCAATCGCGCCTGGCTTCGTTCTGCCGTCAGCTTGACATCGATCCAGCTCATCGCGCCGCCGAATTCCCACGTCGCCGCAAAATGGGTCGGCGGCGTGCACGCCGTGATGGTTCCGCCTGCATTTCCCTTGAGCTGGTACTTTCCGCCGAGCCGCAGGTCTCCCTCGACCGGCAAGAACCAGCGCGGAATGCGTTGCTGGCTGGTCACTGCGTCCCAGAGATCGTCGACGCTGGTCTCGTAAAGCCGCGTCAGCGTCACCGCACTGGCCGCTTTTCCGTCCTTCTCGAAATTCCTCACCGAGCGCGTAACCAGCCCCAATACTCTTGCGACGTCGATCTCCATGGCGCTTGCTCCCTGTCGTTTCGTGCAAGGATGAATATCGGTCCAACCTAATATAAGTCAACTCTTATATTCAGGGGAGATGCCGCTCAGATATTTTCCCGGCGGTTTCCCGAGCGCCTTCTTGAACATGGTGATGAAGGCCGCGACGGAGTCGTAGCCGAGATCGGCGGACACCTGCTGCACGCTGGCGCCGGAGGTGAGTTCCCGCAAGGCGACGATCAGGTGCAATTGCTGGCGCCAGCGCCCGAAGCTCAGCCCCGTCTCCCTGACGACGAGACGCGCGAGGCTGCTCTCGCTCAGCGCGACGCGATCGGCCCATTCGGCCAGCGTCCTGCGGTCGGAAGGGTCTTTTGCCAGTGCAGCAGCAATCTTCTTCAACCGCGGCTCGGACGAGAGCGGCAGATGAAGCTGCTGAACCGGCATGCGGGGAAGCTCGCGCAGCAGGACGCTCGCCAGAAGGTCCGCCCTCGCCTCGTCGTCCACGATCTGATCGGACAACTCGGCGATCACCTCACGCAGCAGTGGGGAGATCGAGAGCGTGCAGCAACGATCCGGGAGGTCCACACGGTCAGGCTCGATGTAGATGAAGAACAGCCGGGCATTTTCCGTCGCGAGGTTGCTGTGCTGCATGCCCCCGGGCACCCACACCGCGCAATGCGGCGGCACCATCCACAGGCCGGTGGGAACGCGACAGGTGACGGCGCCGCTCAGCGCAAAGACGAGTTGACCTTTGCGGTGCCTGTGATCAGGCACCTCGCCCTTGGTCCCGATGACGTCGACGCGTACGGCGATGACAGGCGCGGAGACATCATCCACGTCGAGATCAGGCCATGGAAAGCGGAGGGGTTGCCGCATGCTTGCCGGTTTTTAGCAATTGATTGGCGGAATATCTAAATCGGGCGGAGGAGAATGTCGATAGGATCTCACCATGGCAAGCGGTTTCGCTGCGGCCCATCCTTCGAGACGCCCGCTTCGGCGGGCTCCTCAGGATGAGGTGTTCTTTCGCGGCGCAATTCGCAAATCCTCATGGTGAGGAGCCCGCTCTCAGGCGGGCGTCTCGAACCGTGAAGGCCAAGCTCGCCCATGTGCGATTGCCCTGGAGATGTGACCATGCATGGTTCCAAGAGTGCGACATCGGCCGGGTTGGAACGTGGGGTCCGCACGCAAGCAGGCTCCGTGTGTGGCGGCCGGCGCGATGCGAACGGCGTGCTGGCGTTCAAAGGCATCCCCTATGCAGCACCCCCAGTCGGGCCTCTGCGTTGGTGCGCTCCGCAGCCGCCGGCGCCGTGGGATGGCGTGCGCGATGCGCTCGTGTTCGGCGCCGGGTGTCTATCCGCGCTCGAAAACGACCAGCGGCCGGGACCGCGCGACGAGGATTGCCTGTATCTCAATATCTGGACCGCGGCGAAGCACGCGGACGAGAAGCGGCCCGTGATGGTGTGGATTCACGGCGGCGGCTTTCAGTTCGGCTCCTCTGCGAATCCCGCAACCGATGGCGGCGCGCTAGCAGCAAAAGGTGTCATCGTCGTCAGCTTCAATTATCGCCTCGGCATCCTCGGCTTCCTCGCCCATCCCGATCTCGATACGGAGGCGCCGTCGGGCAATTACGGCCTGCAGGATCAACTGATGGCGCTGCGCTGGGTCAAGGCCAACATCGCCCGCTTTGGCGGCGACCCCGACAACGTCACCCTGTTCGGCGAATCCGCCGGCGCCATGGCCGTCGGCATCTTGATGGCCTCGCCGCTCGCGCACGGACTGTTTCACAAGGCCATTGGACAGAGCGGCGCGTTCTGGGATGGCAAGCACGGCCCACTCCAGGGCTTTGAAGAAGCCCGCGCGCGCGGTCTGGCTTTTGCCCGTCAACAGGGCAACGCATCCATCGCAGCTTTGCGCAACATGCCGGCCGACCGGTTGAATGCCGCGGCGCCGTGGAGTTTCAGGACCAACCCGGTCGTGACCGCATTCTCGCCGAGTATCGATGGCCATGTTGTGCCCGACGTGCCCGCGCGGCGCTTCCTGCGCGGCGAACAGATGCACATCCCGCTGCTGGCAGGATGGAATGCGGCCGAGGAATTTCCTTTCCGTTCGCAGTCACTCCCCGATCAGTCGGCGCAAGCCTTTTTGGCCGCGGCCGAGGCGATGTTCGGGAGAGAATGCATGGCCGATTTCCTGAAGGTCTACCCTGCCGCGACCGACGCGGAGGCCAGGACTTCCGCGGCCGCGCTCACGGGCGATATCGTGGTCGGCGAGCAATGCTGGCAGTGGCTGCGATTGCATCGGCGCGGGGGACGCGCGCCGGTCTACGGCTATCACTTCAGCTATACCTCGCGCTACACGCCGATCGCCTCGCACGTCACCGAAGTTCCGTTCGTGTTCGGCACCCTGACCCCGCAACAGGTGATCGGCAGCACAACGCCACCGGCCGATGAGGACCGCGCGCTGGCGCGGGTCATGATGGCCTATTGGGTGAATTTCGCGGCGCACGGCGACCCCAACGGATCAGGTCTGCCGGCCTGGCCGGCCTATGACGAGAACGAATTCGTGCAGATCCTGGGCACAACGATCGAAGCCGGCATCAATCCGCAAGCCGCCCGCTTCCGCTTCCTCGATAGCTTCAGGCAGGACGGCATTTTGCCTATGCGCTGGCGGGAGGTGGCGTAAGCGGCCTCACCCGCCCGCCATCAGCTCCTTCGCCAGCGCCATGTAGGCCGGCAGCGTCACGGGATCATTGGCGGCGTTGCCCGCTGCGGGGTGCGAGGCGTAGCGTGCGATCACAATCTCGGCTTTCGGATCGATGTAGATGCCCTGGCCGTGAACGCCGCGCGCCATGTAGGCGCCGTGGGCGTTGTGCGTGACCCACCATTGATTGCGATAGGACGCACCGGGCAACGTGGTGTAGCCGGCCGGCTTGAATTTCTCGGGATCGCCGCCGCGCGCGATGTCCTCGACGACGGATGAAGGCACGATCTGCCGGCCGTTGAAGCGGCCGTGATTGCGCATGGTCTCGCCGAAGCGGGCGAGATCGCGCAAGGTAGTGGAGAGGCCACCACCGCCGCTTTCGGTGCCGATGCGATCGACGTGGTAATGCGCGTCCTCCTCCGCGCCGATCCGAGTCCAGATGCGTTCCGAGAGAAAGTCGGACAGCGTCACGCCGCTCGCGCGCCTGATGATCCAGGCCAGCACATCGGAATTGACGGTCTTGTATGCAAAGGCCTTGCCGTGCTCGCCCTGCTTCTTCTGCGCGACGAGGAAATCGAAAATATTGGTCGCGCCGTCATAGCCCGGCTCGATCGGCGCCATGCCGTTCGCCCGCCGCAATCCCCACACCGCGGAATTTTTGTCGGTGTAGACTTCGGTGTATGCGAGCCCAGTGGTCATATCCATGGCCTCGTGCACGCGCGCATCGCCGAAGGCGCTGGCCTTCAGCTCCGGCACATACTCCGTGACAGGCGCCTGCGGATCGATCTTGCCCTCGGCGACCAGAATGCCGGCGAGCACGCCCGTGAACGACTTCGTCACCGACATCGCGATATGCGGCTTGTGCGCCTTCAACGCGCCGAAATAGCGCTCATAGATCAGCTTGCCCCGATGCAGCACGACGATGCCGTCGGCATAGGTCTCCTCGAGCATCTTCGCGAACGTCATGGGCCGGCCGTCCATCGTGGTCGAGGCCGACGCGCCGATGTCATGGTCTTGCCGAGGCAGCACCGATGCAGGCCCCGCCCCGCGCCAGACGTTCACGGTCGGCACCAGCTGGCGGATGTTGCTCCATGCCCAGCGCAGCTCGGGAAAGCTGCGGAACGAGCCGTTCTGGAAGCTGATGGTGCGGTCCGGTGCCGGCGGGAAGCCCTTCATCCAGCCGAAGGTTTCGGGATCGGTTTCGGTGGCGGTTGCGGGCGACTGAGTCGGGGCGATGACGGCGGACATGAACATTGGGCTCCGGAAGCGAACGACGGAGATTTCGTATCACGGAGATGAGTGGCGAACATCCGGTGTTTGCGCCGAGGTGACCGTCGTCGTGCGCTTGGCACTGACCGTCTCCTGCGCGCGGCCCGTCTTCAACGCTGTCAAACGGCCCCGCAAGCTCGCTGAACAAAACACCTGCTTGGGGCGTTTATCATCCCCACCCGGCCAACCGGCCGCAAGACGGATGGAAACCCATGAAAGTTCGCAAGTTTGCCATTGCCGACACAACGTTCGAGCGCTCGCCCGGACAGGATGGAGAGGTGTTCGCCGGCAATGTGGTCGACCAGCGCCACGGGGCGCCGATCACCATCGGCTACGGCCGCTACGCCCCCAACCAGAGCATCGACGAGAAGCTCGCCGTGGACGACGTCATGATCGTCCTCGAAGGGACGCTGTCGGTGTCGAGCGAAGGGAGCACCGTCACCGCCGGTCCGGGCGAGATCGTCCACATGCCCAAGGGCACGCAGGTCACCATTCGCTCGCATGAGCAAGGCGCCGTCACCGCCTATGTCACCTATCCGCACTGGCAGGAGGCGCGCGGGTGAGGCAGGCTCTCGCGCACCGCACCCCGCTATGAACTGGGCTGATCGACGGCGCAGAGCCCCGTCGATCCAGCCAGTCGACTTCGTCGTCAGGTCAGGCGCACCGACATGCCGCCGTCAACCGTCATGGGGCTGCCCGTCATGAACGAGGCTCGGTCGCTCAGGAGAAAAACGGCCGCCTGCGCGATCTCCTTGGGACTGGCCATGCGCTTCATCGGGTGAAGCCCGGCGATGAAATTCAGGGCGTCGGGATTTCCTTCGCCTGCGGCCGGGGTGATGGTTCCTCCAGGCAGAAGCGCGTTGACGCGAATGCCTTCGGCTGCATGCTCGGCGCCCAGGGATTGAGCCAGGCCGATCAGTCCTGCCTTTGAGGCTGCGTACGCTGCCATCCCCGGCATCCCCCCGTTGCTGAAGCCAACGAAAGACGAGGTAAAAACGATCGAACCGCCGCCCTGCTTGCGCAGTGCCGGGATCTGCGCCCTCGCGCTGAGGAACGCCGAGGTGAGATTCACCGTAAGCACATCGGTCCAGTTTTCGACTCTCATCTCGGGGACCGGCGTCATGTCGCCGACGATGCCGGCGTTGTCAAAGGCGCCGTCGAGCTTTCCGAAGGTTGTGACGGCGTGCTCGACAAGGCGGGCTGCATAGCCGGTGTCCCGAACGTCGCCCGCGAGGAAAGTCGCGCGGCCTCCGGCGCTCTGGATGCTTGCAACAACGGCCTGCAGCTCGGGAGCGCGACGCGCCCCAAGCACCACATCGGCGCCTTCGGACGCGAGCAGCGACGCCGCGGCAGCACCGATACCGCTGCTGGCGCCGGTTATGATGATCGTTTTGTTTGCCAGTTCCACCGCGAGATTCTCCTGATGTCAAAACAAGCGAACAAGACATCAGGCCCCCGCGAGCTGCCACCCGTTTCCCGAGTTGGGCCGCCGCCAGGGGTTATTTCAGCGGCAAGAAAACGTCCGCGATCGTCTCGTGCTCCGGCACCTCCGGAAACAGCTCAGCCGCTGGCAATAGATCGGGAAGTCGCGCGCTTCCTCGCCGCTGGCGGGAAGCCAGTCGCGATAAAGATAGAGCGCGGCGGGCTCCAGATTGTCGGTGTAACCGACGACACGCAGCACCGCGCAGCGCCCGCCGGGAATCTCGCCGGCCTTGATCGCTTCGTCATTCGCCTCGATCGGTTGGTCGGTGCCGACGCAAAGGTCGATGCTGTATTCGTCCTGCTGCGCCGGACGCCCCTCGGAATGCCAGACAGTGAAGGTGGGATTTGTCCTGGGGTGCAGGCCGGCGGCCCTGCGCCACGCGATGAACCGCCGGATCGTGTCACCAAGTGTCTCAGGGCTTCCCCGATGCTCCATGATCGCCACCTTGGTGGGCTGCACATCGCGGATCGTCACGTCGTCGGTGGTAAAGGTCTTCTGCATGAGCTTGCTCCTCGCATTGTCGAGAGGCCCCAAGGCCGCAAGCCACGGCTCCCAGTCGGGAGATTTCCGGAACGACGACGGCGATTGCCCGAACCGTTGCCGAAAGGCGCGGGCGAAGGCATCCGGTGCCTCGTAACCGGCATCTATCGCAATCTCCGTGACATCAAGTGCGTCCGTATAGGCCAGCTGATGCGAAGCGCGCTTCATGCGGGCCAGCTGGACATAGCGATGCACTGATAACCCGAAGGTCGCCGAGAACTGCCGGTGGAAATGAAATTTTGAGAAGGCCGCAACAGCACTCACCGTGTCCAGATCCAGATCACCGTCGAGATGCCGGTCGATATGATCCAGCACCCGCCGCATCCGGTCCTGATAGTTTTGCAGCGCCGCCTTCATCGTCGCATCCTCCGTGGCGGCTCCATCTAGTCGCTGACGGCCATGACACGCTCGACAGATCTTGCGGTTTGGCGTGGGTCCCGTCGATCAGCGAGATGGGTTTCGCTGCAGCGAAACCCATCCTACGCGATTCAAGCGGAACTGGCGCAAATCCGCCGTCGCCCATGACACCGACCGTCTTCGCCGGGCTTCGGGGAACGTTACCTCTTTCGCGCGGTGCCACGCTTGGCCTTCGCCGCGCGCTTGCGTCCTGGCGCCGCGGTTCGCGCCGGCCCGCGTTCCGCACCGCCGCCTGCGCCAGCGGTCAACTCGGGACGCAATCTGGCGAGCTTGGCGCGGTCCGGCAGCATGTCCGCGAAGCCGTCGAGCACACGCGGCGCGGCCGCACCGTCGCCCGCGACAGCCATCGCCCGCGCGCCTGCCGGCGCCGCGGTCTGGCTGAGCGCCTGCAATCGGCGGCACGCCTCACCGAGGTGATAGGCCTCGCCGCCGAGCGCCACCCAGGTGCCGACCTCGGGATGCAGCACGAGGTTGGCCGAATGGTTGTCGCCAGCGCTGGTCGGATAGTCGACGAACACGTCGATGCCCGACTGCACGCCAACCATGACGCCCTGCGCCGACCACGACACCGCGACGTCGACGCGGTATCGGCCCGGCCGTTCGAAGGCAAAGCCCGCCGTGCTCCAGAACACTTTCGCCGAAGCCTCGACGCTCTTGCCGGCCTCGAGCTCGCTCAGTTTCGCGTGCTCGCACAGGATGACAAAGGGCCTGACCGGACGCTCGCGGCCCTCCGCATCCGTAACGGTGATCGAAGCGAACAAGGCTTCGGTGCTGACGTCGTTCGGCGCGCGCAGCGACACGCCGCTGGTATTCGTCATCGTCCACGACAGATCCAGCGGCTGACCGAGCGCAACGCGATCGGTTGTGGCCGTCACCGTCAGTGCCAACTCCGAAGCGTCGAAGTCGTGCCGGTCCGCGGCTTGCGGCGCACCGGTCGGGAACCAGCTTGCGAACGGCCATCCGCCCGGACGGATGACCGGGTCCGGCATGTGGTTGAGGTGATGACGAACGTTGGTGTTGTGCGCGAGCTTGATCTGATCCGGGAACACGCCGGGTTCACCGGTCGCGGGACCGCCGAGCACGTCCGCCACGCTCGGCGTCGTGGTCATGATCGAATTGTCGGCCGCGGTTTCCTGCTCCTGGTGGATCTGGTTCAGGGTATGCGTCAGCTCGTGGGTCGCGCTGCGCAGGAAAGCACGCGGCACGTCGCGCTGCTTCCTGTTCGCGGCGAGGCCGAAGTTCGAGGAGTCCGAGGTGGGATAGCCGTCATCGGAGAAGCTGGCGCAGCCTTCGCGGGGAACGCCGATCTGGTCGTACATGATGCCGCGCGAGCATCCGAGCTTGGCGGGCACGACGATCATGTGCACGCGCCATTCAGTGTCGAGATTCGTCGCCGGATTGCGCACATTGGTCATCAGTGCGTGCAAATCCGCCGAGCTCCAGCAGTTGGTCGCCACCACGCCTGATGGCACCGGGATGTTGAGCTGGTCCTGAACCACCGTCAGCTGCCAGCCGGTTTTCGCAAAGACCGTGTCGAAGAACTCCGTGCCGCCGGCGCCATCGGGCACCGGTGCGGGTCGCACGGCTCCCACCAGCGTGTCGATTTCCAGCGTGCAGCGCCGGAAGAATTTCGACACCCAGGCCAGCGTGATGCTGCCCTTGTCCACGCCACCCTCGAACAGCCGGCCCTCGTAGAACGGCCCGCCGGTCAGGGAGAACGGAAACGGCGCCGCCACTTTTGAAAGCTTCATCGTCACGGTGCGCGACGGCGACGCCGGGAACGTGCCCTTGAACTGGCCGGCCGGCGGCTGCGTGTAATTGAACTGCTCGGCGGTGATCGAGAGCTCGCACTTCCTGGGGAACGGCACCGCCACCGGCGCGGACACACTGGTCACCCTGAGATAGGAATGATAGCGCGCGCGGGGGAAAATCGGGATCCTCGGCCTGCGGATCGGGAATGGAATAGCAGGCTCATCGACCGCGCTGAGCGAACCGGCGAGGCTCGTCAGGCCCGCGTCCGCTGCCGCTTCATCTCCGTCCTTGTTCCCCACGGGCGGCAACGGATGGGGGATCGGACCGATCACTGGCCGCTTCGAGTAGAGATCGCCGCTGACGATCAAATGGTCCGCGCCGCCGTCGGGCGCCGAGCGATCGACGCGCAGCGTGCCTTCGAACGACACGAGGCTGGCCGTCGGCCTGAAGTTGATCTGGTAGCAGCCTTCACGGAAGTCGAGCTTGCACAGCCTGAACGGCGGAAAAGGCTTCAGGTCGGTCGCGGCCGGCTCGTCGCCGGACTCGTCATCGCCGATGCTGATCTGGCGCGACAGCGGCACGAGCGGCTTCATGGCTGGCTCGACCGATGCGCCGGTCATCTTGGCAAGGCTTCCACTGGATTCATGCTCTGAGCAGTTGCACATGTCGTCTTCTCCCTCGTTGAAATGGTGAGGCGATCGACGTCAGCATCGGGCTCGTTCGCGGGTACACCCGCGTTATCTCAGTCAGCTGTGGCGTGCGCAGTCCTACGCGCGCCGATAGGTCACGACACAGCCCTCGGAATCCGTAAACTCAAATCGGTCGGCCTTGAGTGAAATGCGATACGTCACAAGTTCATCAGTCGCCGTCCCGACGACGAGTGTGTCGGGGTCTTCGAGACGGTAGATTCCCGCGTCCCACCACACCATGCCCTGCCCTTCACCGCGCATGCCGCGGTAGGTGCCGGTCGAGAATGTGAGAGTGGCGGGATATTTGTCCGCACACACAGAAGCCGTGGTTTTTGTCCACGTACCAACCATGCTCTGTTCGTGTTTGTCAGCCATAGTGTCTCCATAGCTCGCATCGGCCGGATGGCCGATCGAACGCTATTTCAACATGCCGTTCTGGCGTGTGCAGCTCATTTCAAGCTGAAGTGGTGGCGGGACCATCGATCAAGTCTAATCACCGCCTACAATCACAACAGGTACTTTATCGCAGCATTGACGCAAGCGTGCGTGTGAGATGCTTCACACCGAAGGTGCGGCGATTGGGCACGGGGCGAGAGCATTCAAGCGAGGTCTTACAGGCCGGCAGGCTGCAGCGCCTTTTGCACCATCGCGGTGTCGACATATTGCGTCATGCTGGCGATCTTGCCGTTCTTCACCAGATAGAGATGCGCGAAATTGGCGCGCATGGATTTGCCCGTCGCCTTGTAGGTCCCGGAGTAGACGCCGAAGGCGGCGACGCGGTCGCCGTCTTCGAGATAGGTGTGAACGTCGGCGCGGTAGCCGGTCCATTCTGTGGCGAGACGCCGGAACACGCCTGATATGATCGCGTCAGGTCCGACATAGGTGCCCGCGTACGGAAACCCTTCCGCTTCGGTCCACGCAGCATCGGGGGCGAGAGCGGCCAACAGGTTGCGGCCGTTCTCTTCCGACGACGATCCCTCGTAGGTGGCGCGGATCAGGTCGAGGTTGCCACCCATCTCAGCCCCACTTCATCTCGCCGGTGGCGACCTTGGCGCCGATGTCGAGCGCAACGCCCATGCCGAGGCCGGGGAAGCGCGCCTCCAGCGCGGCCTTGAGCGCGGCGGAATCCTTGGCCTTGGCCAGCTCTTCGTCGAACGCCTTGAGGTAGGCGATCGTGTGCTCGACACCCGACAGGTCGGTCTTTGCATCCACCGACAAATGGCCGGGCACGACGATCGCCGGCTTGCGCGCCGCGATCTTTTCGAGATTGGCGATCCACGCGGCGCGCTGCTCCTTGGTCGGCGTGTCGGCGGTCCAGACATGGACGCCCGAGAAGATCAGCACGCCGCCGAACACCGCGTTGAGCGAGGGCACGAACTGATAGCGCCGGTTGACCAGCCCGTCGGCGCTGACGATCTCGATGGTCTCGCCGTCCACGCTGAGCGTGTTGCCGTCGAACGCTTCGAGGATGACCACGTCGGCCAGCACCTGCGGACCGTTCGCCTTGAGCTGCGGCCCCCAGACGGCAAGCTTCTTTTCGACGCTGGCGTTAATGGCCGCCAATGTCGCGGGCGCAGCGAGCACGCGAGCGTCCGGAAAGGCTGCCTTGATGGCGCCGAGGCTGAAGTAATAATCCGGGTCCGACTGGCTGATGTAGATGGTGGTGAGCTTCTTGCCGGTTGCCTTGATGGCGTCAGCGACAGCCTTGCCATCGGGCAGCGTGAAGCCGCCATCGATCAGCACGGCTTCGCTCGGCCCGGACACCAGAACGGGAGCCCGGAAGAAGCCGTTCTGTCCGGCCGGGAAATGCTTCCAGGTCGCCCGCCGGCGGCATGGCCGAGGCCTGCGGGTGCGAAGATGGCGGCTGCGCCCGCGGCGAGAGTGGTTTTCATGATGGTTCTCCTTGTCAGCATGTTGGTCTCCTGGTGCTGGTCTGCGATCGTGAAATTCAAGCTGGATGGTTCGGTCGCCGTTGACCGCTGCGCTCAGGCCGCCTTCAGTCCGTCGACGAGGACGTCCAGGCTGCCGAACAGCGCGCTCGCCTGCACGAGGCGGCGATCATGGCCCGTCCCGACGATCAAGGCCGGGACGCCGTTGGCGCCGAACCGGCGCATCTCGGCACGCGCGGCCTCGAGGCGTGCGCGGTAAGCGACGATCAATGCGGTGTCCGGCGTCGCCAGGCGCGCGGCAACCTCCGGCAAATTCATTGCGCGCAGCACGTCCGACAGGACGGACATGTCCGTGCTGTCGCGGCCCTCGACATAGCGGACGAGCTGGAACGCCTTCAGGGCCGCGAACTCCCGATCAGGCGCCGTGAGCGCAACAGCCGTGAGCGCCAATGTTGCCGGGCCGGAATCGAACAGGCGGGTGCGGTCGCCCAGCACATCGCGGCGATAGGCTTCGCTGAAGGGCTGGCCGCTCAAACGCGAAATCCGCTGGTCGTTGGTCCAGGCATAAGCGGCAAAGCCGTCGTCCATCGGACGCGCGCCCTCGCCGGCGAACAGGCCTGTCGGCGCAAGTTCGACAGCGAAATCCGGTCGGGCCACGAAGCTGTTCGAGCAGCGCGGCGGCGCCGTAGCACCAGCCGCAGAGCGGGTCGAACAGGTAGGTGACATGAATGGGCGCGGACATGGCGATCTCCTTGAACCGCAATGTGGCACGCGCCAATTGGTAGATAAATATCAACAAAACAGACATACTGTATGCTATTGACTGACAAATCGACCTGACCGGACCAAGCCATGAACCTGAACCGACTGGCCTATTTCGCAGCCGTCGTGGACACCGGATCGTTCACGCGGGCCGCCGAACGGCTCGGCATCACCAAGGCCGTGGTGAGCCAGCAGGTGGCGCAGCTGGAGCGCGACCTCGGCACCAGCCTTCTCGTGCGCACGACGCGCCGGGTTCATCCGACCGAGGCGGGCCGCATGTTTCATGCGCGCTGCGTCATGATCCTTCGCGAAGCGGAGGATGCCTTCGACGAACTCGCCCAGGCAGCCGCTGCGCCGACCGGCACGTTGCGGATCACGGCGCCCAACGACTATGGCACGGCCATCGTCGTCGCCGTCGTCACCGCCTACGCGGCACGCTATCCAAACTGCCGCGTGGAGTTGACGCTCGAAGATCAGACGGTCGATCTCGCCTCAGGCCAGATCGACATGGCGATCCGTGTCGGCTGGCTGGTCGATTCCAGCCTGCAGGCGCGCAAGATCGGATCGTTCCGGCAATGTCTGGTCGGCGCTCCCGTGTTCACGGATCGGATCGCCGCCGCGCGCGATCCTGACGACCTCGTGACGCTGCCGTTCATCGCCAACATGGCGCTGCGCGAGCCGCTGCTGTGGCAGTTCTCGCGCGGTGATCTCGATCGACGCGCCGTGCGCCTGCAAGCGAGCATCGCCATCGACACGACGCCGGGGGTGCTCGCGGCCGTGCGCGCCGGCGGCGGCCTTTCGGTCTTGCCGGATTTCCTGGTGGCCGCCGATCTGGCGGCGGGGCGCCTCATTCACATCCTGCCGCAATGGCAACTGCCATCCGGCGGCATCCACACCGTTTACCCCGCGGCGCGATTTCGTCCGCCGAAGGTGACCGCGTTTGTGGAGATGCTGATCGCGGGGCAGCGGCGGGCGGGTGCGGTTGGGGTGGATTAGATGGGCAGCCAAATGGCGGCCGCCCTCCCTATGCCTGCGCGATAATCAGGACGGCGGCAGCTCCCTGAAGGGATCATGCACGGGTACGCCGAGCGGCAGGAAATGCCTCGCGTTGCGTGACAAGACCGTCAACGAGTGCTGACGCGCAGTTGCGGCAATCATGATATCGGCAAATCCCGGAGAATGCCCCTGCCCTCGCGCGCGGTCCGACAATTGTCCGGCGATCCGCGCAGTGGGGGTATTGAATGCCAGGATTCGATCCTCATACAGGTGCAGCACGGCTTCCAGCCATTGAGCCAAATCTCTACTCCTGCGCGTGGCTTTCTCGCGTCGCAATTTGGCTATTCCGTCCTCAACCTCCGCAATCGTCACGACGGACAAGAACAAGGAGGCGGATTGCGCATCCATCCACTCGACGAGTGCCGCAGGCGTCGGCCGGTTCGGCGAGACGGCAGAAATGACATTGGTATCGACGAGGTACACGTCTCAGAAGTCGGTCTTGCGCAGCTTGGCGCGATTGCGCATCGGCACATCGCCGGCCCTCACGGGGGCCGCCATCAGCAGGCGCCCGAAGCTCGGCACCTGCGCCAGACGCCGCCACTCCTCGTAGCTCAAGACCACCGCCTGCTTTTTACCATGACGCGTGATGATCGCGGGCTTGCCATCGACCGCTTCATCGACGACCGCGGAGAGGTTGGCTTTTGCATCACGAAGCTGAATCTCTCGCATGGGTCCTCCAATATGACTACAGTAGTCATATAGGAGGACGGCTCGTATTTCAAGGCATTCCCGACCGACCACCGGACGGCTCCGAACGAAGCGACCTGCCCCGCCTCAATCGCCTGCCACCGACAGCCCCGCGAGAAGCGGCGCGTACGCGGCGAGCCTGCGGGATACGAACTCCGTGAAGAGCCGCACGCGCTTGGTCTTGCGGGTCTCGCCCTGTGTGAGGAGCCACACCGTGCCGTACATGTGCAACTCGGTGCCCGGCACCCTCACCAGTAATGGGTCGGCATCGCCGACGAAGCACGGCAGTGTCGTGATCCCCAGCCCTTGCCGGACCGCAGCGATCTGCGCGCCAGCGTCGCTGGTCCTGAATGGAACGCCCGTGGTGCGAACCTCACCCGCGCTGGCCCAGTCCGGGATGCCGTGAATGCTGATGACGATCCAGCGGAAGGGATCCGGCGCGCCCGCACGCCACGCGGCCAGCCGATCCCTGGACATGTAGACGGCGCCGAACAGCTCCGGTCCCTTCATGCCGTGGAGATTTTGCGGCAAGGTCTTGCGGTCGTAGACGACGCGGATCGCGACGTCGGCCTCCCGGTTGGTGAGGTTTGCAAGTTCGCCTGCCGACAAGATATCCATCTCGATGTCAGGATGCAGACGCGCGAAGTCGGCGAAATCAGGCATCAGCAAATGTGTCGCCATCGGCGGCGCCAGCGTCACCCGCAGACGCCCACGCACGCTCTGGTCGCGCCCGAAGACGCGCGTCTCCAGCTGATGCGACGACGCTTCCATCTGGTCCGCGAATTCGAGGACCTCCTCGCCCGTAGCCGTCAGGCGGTAGCCCGAAGGCAGCTTTTCGAACATCTGTACCCCGAGGCGTTCCTCGAGCTGGGCGATGCGTCGCAGCACGGTCGCGTGGTTCACACCGAGGTGCTCGGCGGCGGCCCGCACCGAGCCTCCGCGCGCGACGGCTAGAAAGTAGCGAACGTCGTCCCAGTCGATCATGGTGCAATCCCGCACCGCGCGGTGCGCCTTTTCAAGCCGTATCTGGCGCATCTAACAGCAGTCCGGGCGCTCATCATAGCCTCTGCCGAGGAGCGCGGCCCAATTCCGAGCGGCCGGCCCCGATCGTCGCCGCTGACGCCAGCCGTCCGGCCGGATCGATTTCGCACCACCGATGTGCGCGCTTCCGCACTCAACGCCTGACACCGGCAGACCTATGTCGCGGGTCTCGGGGGCAGACGCTGTCCCGACACCACGACAGGAGAAACTATGGGAAAGCTTGACGGCAAGGTTGCAGTCATCACGGGTGGCGCGACCGGCATCGGGCGCGCCGCGGCAAAGCGCTTCATCGAGGAAGGCGCCTTCGTCTTCATCTTCGGCCGCCGACAGCAAGCGCTCGACGCAGCTGTCGCCGCCCTCGGGCCCAATGCCCGCGCGGTGAAGGGCTCGGTCTCGAATGAGGCCGACCTCGACCGACTCTACGCAACGGTGAAGGCCGAGCGCGGAACCCTCGACATCGTCTTCGCCAATGCCGGAGCGGGAAGCCAGCTTGCACTCGGCAAGATCACCGCCGCGCACATCGACGAAACCTTCGACACAAACGTGAAGGGTACGATCTTCACGGTGCAGAAGGCGCTGCCGCTGATGCGCCGGGGCGGTTCGATCATCCTGACCGGATCGAGCGCCGGCACCACGGGCGCCCCAGCCATGAGCGCCTACAGCGCGAGCAAGGCGGCCGTGCGCAACCTCGCGCGGACCTGGGCGGTGGACCTGAAAGGCAGCGGCATCCGGGTCAACGTGCTGTCGCCCGGGGCGACCGCGACCGAACTCGCAAAGGAAGCGCTCGGCGAGGAGGGCCAGAAGGTCTTCGCCGCGATGACTCCGCTGCAGCGCATGGCCGATCCCTCGGAGATCGGGGCCGTGGCCGCCTTTCTCGCCTCGTCGGACAGCAGCTTCATGACCGCCAGCGAAGTCGCCGTCGACGGCGGCCTGGCGCAACTCTGATCCCGGCGCGGTCCCGCGCCTGGCCCACACACAACGAAAGAGAAAACATCATGAAAAAACTAGAAGGCAAGATCGCAGTCATCACCGGCGGCAGCAGCGGAATTGGCTTGGCCACGGCCAAGCGCTTCGTGGACGAAGGTGCGCAAGTCGTGATCACCGGCCGGCGCGAGAAAGAGCTGAAGGAGGCTGCAGCCTTCATCAAGACAAACGTGACGACGGTCGTGAGCGATGTGTCTCGCCTGGACGATCTGGACCGGCTCTATGCCGTCGTCAAAGAGAAACATGGTCACATCGACATTCTCTTCGCGAACGCGGGCGCAGGGACGATCGCACCGCTCGCACTGGCGACCGAGGCCCATTTCGACCAGACCTTCGACGTCAACGTGAAGGGGCTGTTCTTTACGGTGCAGAAGGCCCTTCCCCTCTTTAGGGACGGCGGTTCGATCATCCTGAACTCTTCGGTCTCGAACGTGAAGGGGCTGCCAGGGTTCAGCGCCTACGCCGCAAGCAAGGCGGCCGTGCGCAACTTCTCGCGCGCCTGGACGCTGGAGCTGAAGGATCGCAAAATCCGCGTGAATACGATGAGCCCCGGACCAACCGAGACCCCCGCTTTGGAGACGACGACGGGCTTGACCGCCGAGCAAGCTAAGCAAGCCGCCGCCGGATTTGCTTCACAGGTCCCGATGGGTCGCAGGGGCAAGCCGGAGGAAATCGCGGCTGCCGTCACGTTTCTCGCCTCCGATGAAAGTTCCTACATCACCGGCGTGGATCTCGCCGTCGATGGCGGCATGGCGCAGGTCTGACCGCGGCATCAACACAAGATCGGAAAACATCATGAGCTACGCAATTATCGGCTTCGGCCAGATCGGCCAGGCCCTCGCCAGGGCGTTTGCCCGCAACGGCATCGAAGTCTCCGTCGCAACCACGCGCGACCCGGAAAGCTTTGCATCCGCCTCGACCGCGATCGGACCCTCGATCATTCCCAAAAAGCTGGCGGACGCGGTCAAGGCGGACATCGTCTTTTTGGCTGTCCGTTTCGAATCGCACCAGGATGTCGCGAAGGCGCTGTCCACTTGGCAGGGCAAGACCATCGTCGATGTGACCAATGCCTACGGCGTGCCCCCTGAGAAACTGGGGGGACAGCCTTCGTCCAAGGCCGTCGCGCAGGCCTTCACTGGCGGTCGACTGGTCAAGGGCTTCAACCATTTGGGTGCTGCCGTGCTTGGCCAGGATCCGGCCGTCCATGGCGGCAGAAGAGTCGTATTCCTGGCCAGCGACGATGACGCTGCCACAGCGGAGATTGGCTCGCTTGCGGACAATCTCGGCTTCGCGCCGATCAAGCTTGGCGGGCTTTCCGAAGGCGGACTGCTGGTGCAGGCACGCGGAAACAGCTGGGGTCAATTGATCTTCAAGGATTTTGTCAAGTTCGACTGACGAACACGACGTCACCATCGTTGGGGACACGACGCACGGGATCGGATCGCCTGCGATCCGATGCGAGCGAAATGGAGAAATCCCATGAGCATCGAGAACAACATCCAGACCGTGAAGGACTTCTTCGCCGCGATCGGCCGCGGCGACAGCGAGGCTCTGCTGGCGCTGGTCACTGAGGACATCGAGTGGATCATTCCGGGTGAGGACTGGCCGCTGGCCGGAACGCACCGCGGACACGCGGGGCTGGCGAATTTGCTCGAGACGGCATCCAGGTCGATCGAAACCTCCACCGAACCCCGGGAGTTCGTCGCGCAAGGAGACCGCGTCCTGGTCGTCGGATTCGCGAAAGGAAAGATCAAAGCCACGAACAAGATTTTCGAGGACGACTGGATCTTCGCCATGACCGTTCGGAACGGCAGACTGACGAACATCCGGGAGTACGTCGACACGCAGGCACTGGCGCGGGCCTCGCGCGCGTCGAACGTCCAACCCTAAAGGAGATTCCGATGTACGACCAATCCAAGCTATCCGAGTTGATCCGGTTCGCGCGCGTGAACGCGGGCTCCACCGTCATCGACGTTTACCCAGGCGATGGCGACTGGACCCGTCTCTTCTCCGAGATCGTGGGACCCGAAGGACGGGTTGACAGCTTCGTGCCGGCCGAAGTCGCCCACTTCAAGAACGATCCGGTCGGCCTCATGCGGACGCTTGCGAAGGAGCCGGGCCGAGAGAACGTCGAAGCCGTCTCGGCGGACCTCGTGGCGATGCCGGAGGCGACGCAGCCTGCGGACGTCCTGTGGCTGCACCTGTTCTACCACGATCTCCACACCGCGCTGATGCAAGCCAGGGGCGCGACGGCGGCTCGCTTCAATCGCGCCGTCTACGAGCGGCTGAAGCCCGGCGGGTCCTACGTCATCGTCGACCACGCCGCCGCGCTCGGCGCGGGCACGAGCGAGACCCAGTCGCTGCATCGGATCGAGCCTGCATCCGTTCGCAGGGAGGTCGAGGCGGCCGGCTTCGTCCTGGACGCGGAAAGCCCCCTGCTCGCGAACACGGACGACCCGCACACGATCAAGGTGTTCGATCCCTCGATCAAGAGCAAGACCGATCGCTTCGCCTATCGGTTCGTGAAGCCGTGACGGAGATCGTAGCGCGGATTAGCGGAGCGTAATCCGCCATCTTGCGCGCGACCCGGCGAGAGATGGCGGATTACGCCTTGCGGCTAATCCGCCCTACGCATCCGCTACGCGTCAATTACAGGTCTTGAGCTTCCGGTGCAGCCGGATCACTTTTTAGTCGTGCCCTCGGATGGCTGCTCTGCCGACCCGCCGATTTTCGTCGAGACCACGTAGACGTCGACGGCGCTCATCGAGCATTCCTCGCTTGATGCCCGGCTTTTCGTGATGACCTCGATCGTCTTGCCATCCCTGGTGTGAAACGTGATGTCGTAAACCTGCTGATGGAGGTCCTTGCCGATCTTTTCGGATGCGAGACGAACGGCCTTGGTCTGCGCCTCGATCACTGATGGGATATCAATCAGGCCGGCGTTCTTGAGGTGCACGAGGGCCATGTTGGTGGGCCAACTCGCGCAGTCCGGAGACTTCGCCAGAGCTCCTGCGGCCGGCATCACAAATATTGCGGCCAGCACCACTTTCAGCGCGGCGCGCATCAATGCACCACCTTGATGGTGTGGTCGCCACTTTCCCGGATCTGCTTGCGCCTGTTGATGGGCAGGACGGCAACGTACACGCCGTCGTGGTCGCCGCGCTTGCAAAGCTTCTTGCGAGGCTCGAGCTTCTGAAGTCCCGTATCGGTCAACAAGGTATTCTCCGTTCGGTTCGACGCCAGATACCATCATGGACCATGATGGTACAGAACCGACCGAAACGGAGCCCCTAAAAACGAGCCCCTGCCTACTTCTCGGCGTCGAGTGCTAGCTGAACCGCGGGCCTAGCCATGACCCGCTCGGCGTGCGCGACGATGTTGGGAAACGGCGAGAGATCGAAGCCAGTGAACGCTCCCCATCGCTGGATCACGAAAAGATAGGCGTCGGGGAGAGTGAAGGCCGAACCGGTCAGGAACGCCCGTCCATCGGCGAGCTCCTGCTCGATCAGTGCAAACCTGCGATTCAGGTAGGCTGTGGTCGAGGCACGGGCGTCAGGGGTCAGCGCTGGATCGAACAGCCGCCCGAACGGCTTGTGCAACTCGGTGCTGATATAGGTCAAATAGCTGTTGACCCGTGCCCGCTCGATCGTGCCGGAGAGCGGCGCGAGTGTGCCAGGCGCGTAACTGTCGACGAGATACTGCGTAATCGCAGGACCTTCGGTTAGAACCTCCCCGTCATCGAGCTCCAGCGCGGGCACGTAGCCCTTCGGATTGATCGTCAGATAGTCGTTCCCTGACTCGGTTCGCTTGGTCACCGGATCGACGCGGTCGAGCGTAAAGGGCAGATCGAGTTCGCGCAGCACGATGTGCGGCGACAAAGAGCATGAGGAGGGAGAGTAGAACAGCTTCATTGGATGTACCTTGTAAGGAGAAAGTAGATCAGCTTCATGAGGTGTAGCCTGGCCTCCCTGCGAGGTCGGCGAACACCAGCGCTTGGCGCCATCCGGCAGGGCTCGTCCTCATGGCCTGGCGGAACGCGTCGGCCATCGTCTCTGCCAGCCACGCTGCGTCCAGCCCCCCGAGATCAACCGCGGCCAGCCCGGCATCCGCCGCCAGCGCGGCAGCCACCATCTTCGCTTCCGCGTCGTCGCTGGCGAGGAACACCTGTGCCCCTGACGCCGTCAGCCGCTCGGGGTTCTCCCTCAGCAACCGCATCACCACGGTATTGAACGCCTTCACCACGCGCGCCCGCGGTGCGGCCGCCTGCAGCTGCTCGGCGAAGCTTGGTCCCTCGGGACGCGGTGAGGCGTAATCGCCGACCGCACCGGGCTCTCGGTTGTTCGGGTCGAGTACGATCTTCGCGGCCAGCATGTCCGGGTTGGCGGGCATGACGCCGCGCGGCGTCCACAATACAACCTCGCCGAACGCCGCAGCCTGTTCCTGTGTGGTCGCTCGCGCACCGGCAAGACCCGACACCGCCTCCGCCGCCCGAGCCGGGTCGCGCGAGCCGAAGGCCACTTCGTGACCCGCCCGCGCCCAGATGGTCCCCAAGGTCAGCCCCACCGGCCCAACACCCACGATTCCAATGCGCATCATCGTTCTCCTGCTTCCGATACTCCCGACGTAAGGGCGCGGGACCGCGCAGGGCAGGACAAATGGTGTTGCGGCAGAAACAACCAAATGTATTGAATGGAGCATGGACACTCTGCGCGCCGCCGTCGTCGTTCTCCGTGTTGCCGAGGCCGGCTCCTTCGCCGGGGCCGCGCGCGCGCTCGGCGTGACCCCGGCCGCCGTTGCCCGCCTCGTCGGCCGCTTCGAGGCCACGCACGGTGCCCGCCTGTTCCGCCGCTCGACCCGCGCACTCTCCCTTACACCCGACGGTGAGCGCTTCCTCGCCGAGGTCCGAGGCCCGGCCCTCGCACTCGCGGCTGCCGCCAGCCGTCTCGGTGCACCGGTAGGGGTCGCGGGTACGGTGCGCGTGACCGCAGCCGCCTCCCTCGCTCCGACCCTGCTGCACGCCTTGGCCTCGCTTATGGAGCGGTACCCGGCCCTGCGCGTGGAGTTGGCCCTTGATGACCACTTCGCCGACCTCGGCGGCGGCCGCTGGGATCTCGCGGTGCGGATCGCGCCCCGGATCGCCGACGCCAGTCTCCTCGCCCGGCGCCTTGCGCCGTTGCCGCTCGTCACCCTTGCCGCGCCCGCCTATCTCGCCAGGCACGGGGTGCCTCTAACGCCTGATGATCTCGCAAAGCACCGTCTGATCGGCCTGCGTTTTCCGGCGACGGGACGGGTGATGCCCTGGCTGTTCCGCGCGCCGGGCGGCACGCGCCGCCTCCAGCCCGACTTCGCACTGACCGTGGACGGTTCGGATGCCCTGCGCGCAGCGACGGTGCTTGGGGCCGGGATCGGGCAAGCTGGCTCGGAGGGAACGGCGGCTCTCCTCGGCTCGCGCGGTCTCGTGACGGTACTCGACGCCTACGCACCGCCGCCTTGGGCCGTGTGGATGTTGCGCGCGCCGGGGCCCGCAGGATCGGCGCTTGCCGCGGTCATGGACGCGTTCGTCACAGCGTTTCGGCGGAAGAAGAAATGACGACAGAGGCGATGGGCCGTGCCGGATGGGCGGACGCTCACCGGCCTTTTACCTTTTGATCATTCCAGGGACGGGCGGCCATCGTACCGTGGCGTATTCCCGGATGCCTTCGGATGGGCGAAAATTATTCCCACTCGATCGTTCCAGGCGGTTTACTCGTCACGTCGTACACCACCCGGTTCACGCCCTTCACCTCGTTGATGATGCGCGTGGCGGTCTCGCCCAAAAATTTCGTGTCGATCTGGTAGAAGTCTGCGGTCATGCCGCCGGTGGAGGTGACGGCGCGCAGGCCGACGACAACATCGGAGGTGCGGCCGCCGACGGTCTCGACCGGGAGCAACACCCGCAAAGACCTGCCAGATATCTCGTAGAGGCCGTGCTTGCGGATCCGGTCGATAGACGGCCTCGGCCTTGCGCAGGATGTCGAGCTTGTCAGGCAGGCGCCTGGACCTGGTGGGGCATTGCAAGTTTATGCACTGTCATCGCAATTCCCGGCTGCGGCGCGCGGTGCAGCTCGGACTCTTACCTGTATTTTCGCAGGGGTTGATTTTTCTCCAGGACAAGCCAAGCTCTAGCTTTAGTTGCGCTACTTTTTGGGGGCAATCGTCATGGCAGAAGGCTCAAAAATCGAAGACGAATACAAGGATCTGCGGCCGGTATACGAGGCCTTTACGGAAAACGCGCACGAGCTTCTTAGAAAGCTGCTTGAGGATGTGGGTATCGAATTCGCGTCGATAGAGAAGCGTACTAAGTCTGCGGAAACTTGAGAGGAAAGATTGAGCGGGGCGACAAGGTAGGGAAATACAGCTCGCTTCAAGAGATAACTGATTTATCTGGAATTCGGATTATCGCCTTCTTGAAGGAAGACTGTAAGAAAATCTCTTCTCTGCTCCGTGAGTCTTTTATAGTCGATAGCGTCAACACTACAGACAAGGAAGATGAAATCGATCCGGATCGCTTCGGATATCAATCCATTCATCTGATCTTGTCGTACGGCGGCGATAGACTCAAATTGCCTGAGTTCAAACGATTCTCGGGATTGAAATTTGAAGTCCAAGTGAAGACCCTCCTGCAGCACACATGGTCTGCAATCGACTGGAAGCTGAGATACAAGCGGCGCTCCGAGGCGCCCAAGAAGCTTCGACGACGCCTCTTCAGGATTAGCGCACTCTTAGATGCCGCAGATGATGAATTATCGTACGTTTACGAACAGGTATCGAATTTGAAGGTCTACTACGCCAACGCGATTTCTCGCGGCGATCTCTCACTCGAATTGGACCGCGACTCTGTCGATGCTCTTCTGACCAATCGCGCAGCAATTGGTGGCTCAATCGCCAAGGTAATCGGCGAATTGAAACCCGCTCCGAGCATTAAGCAGTCTGAACAGCAGCGGAATGTGAGTGCCGAGAAAATCTTACCTGCTCTCAAGGCAGCCGGAATTACGGAACTGCGTCAGCTCAACTCACGACTGGAATCGATTAACGCCACGCAAATAGCGAAATTCCAAACGGCAGTGAATGGTTGGATGGCCGAGGCCAAGATCAACACATGGTCTACGAATCCGTTTGACATCGCAAAAACAGCTCTAGTTATGACGGCTCCCGTCGAAGTAGCCGCCAAAATTCTAAGCGCATCACCCTTCAATCCAATACTCACGGCAAAGATAAGGTTGGAACTGGGCATCGAAGAACCCGCGCCCGAACCGGAACCGAAAGTAGCAGCTTAGACCGCGAATTTGGGAACCTCTCTTGACTCCCCCTACTCCCACTCGATCGTCCCCGGCGGCTTGCTGGTCACGTCGTACACCACCCGGTTCACGCCCTTCACCTCGTTGATGATGCGCGTGGCGGTCTCGCCTAAGAACTTCATGTCGAACTGGTAGAAGTCCGCGGTCATGCCGTCGGTCGAGGTGACGGCGCGCAGGCCCACGACGAAGTCGTAGGTGCGGCCGTCGCCCATGACGCCGACGGTCTTCACGGGGAGCAGCACCGCGAAGGCCTGCCAGATGTCATCGTAGAGGCCGTGCTTGCGGATCTGGTCGATGTAGACGGCGTCGGCCTTGCGCAGGATGTCGAGTTTTTCGCGCGTGATGTCGCCGGGGCAGCGGATGGCAAGGCCGGGGCCCGGGAACGGGTGACGGCCGACGAAGATTTCGGGCAGGCCGAGCTCGCGGCCGAGCTTGCGCACCTCGTCCTTGAACAACTCGCGCAGCGGCTCGACGAGCTTCATGTTCATGCGCTCGGGCAGACCGCCGACATTGTGGTGCGACTTGATCGTCACCGACGGGCCGCCGGTGAAGGAGACACTCTCGATCACGTCGGGATAGAGCGTGCCTTGGGCGAGGAAGTCGGCGCCGCCGATCTTCTTGGCCTCCGCCTCGAACACCTCGATGAAGAGGCGGCCGATGGTCTTGCGCTTTGTTTCGGGATCGGTGACGCCTTCGAGCTCGCCCAGAAATTGCTTCGAGGCATCCACGTGCACGAGCGGGATGTTGTAGTGGTGGCGGAACAGGTCGACCACCGTCTTCGCTTCGTCAAGGCGAAGCATGCCGTGATCAACGAACACGCAGGTGAGCTGCTCGCCGATGGCTTCGTGGATCAGCACGGCCGCGACCGCGGAATCGACTCCGCCGGAGAGGCCGCAGAGCACCCTGCCCTTGCCGACCTGGGCGCGGATCTTCGCGATCTCCTCCTCGCGGAAGGCGCGCATGGTCCAGTCGCCGGAGAGGCCTGCGATCTTGCGCACGAAATTGCGGATCAGTTTTGCGCCGTCCGGCGTGTGCACCACTTCGGGGTGGAACATCAGGCCGTAATATTTGCGCGTCTCGTCCTGGATGATCGCGAAGGGCGCGTTCGGCGACGTGCCGGCCACCGAGAAGCCCGGCGGCATCTTGGTGATGCGGTCGCCATGGCTCATCCAGACTTGGTTCTTGCCGCCTGGCGACCAGACGTCCTCGAACAACTTGCTCGGCGCCTTGACCTCGACATCGGCGCGTCCGAATTCGCGGTGATGGCCGCCTTCGACGGTGCCGCCGAGTTGCTCGGCCATGGCCATCTGGCCGTAACAGATGCCGAGCACGGGCACGCCTGAGGCGAAGATCAACTGCGGGGCGCGGGGCGATCCGGCCTCATGCACCGACTCAGGCCCACCCGAGAGAATCACCGCTTTCGGCTTCATCTCGTTGAAGGCTTGTTCGGCCTTGTTGAACGGGACGATCTCGCAATAGACGCCGTCCTCGCGCACGCGACGCGCGATCAGCTGCGTCACCTGGCTGCCGAAGTCGACGATGAGAATCTTGTCATGCGCCGAGGCCACGGAGGGCGTCGACGCGGAGCGGTCGGTCTGTGCTGCTGTCATGGCAAGCAGATACGCGACGGGGGCTTTCCCCGCAACCGCGCGGGCCGCGCGCCCACATTCTTCTTTGGGCATGGACAAATCGATATAGGTAAGTATTATTGACCTAATTTGGCCCGTTACTCATCAGGGGCCGTTCAGGGAGGACGTCATGCCACACCATCATCAGCCGTCGAATCTCGCCGCGCTCGGCCGGACCTGGGTCGAGGCCTGGAATACTGGCGATCTCGAGCGCGTGCTCACGCTCTATGAGGAGGACGCCGTGATGACCTCGGACCGCATTCCCGCGATGGGGTTCGACGAAAGCGGCACCGTGCGCGGCAAGGATGCGTTACGCGCCTATTGGGGCAAGGCGCTCGCCCTGTTGCCGAACCTGCATTTCTCGCTGATCGAATTGTTCGTCAGCCCTGATAGCGTGGTGGTGTTCTACGAGAACGAGCGGGGAAAGCGGATCTGCGAATATCTGCGGGTGAACGCGGCCGGAAAGATCGTGCAGGGATCGGCGAATCATCTGCCGCATTGACGCTCGCTGGGTTGGACGATGCGCCCTCACCCACCGCTGTCATTCCCCGCGAAGGCGGGGAATCCAGTACGCCGCGGCCTATCGCTTCAATCACTGCGGCCTCTGGAATACTGGATCGCCCGCCTTCGCGGGCGATGACAGCGAGAGTTAGGCGCGAGTGTGCCTCACACACGTCATTGCGAGCGCAGCGAAGCAATCCAGAATCGTTCCGCGGATACATTTCTGGATTGCTTCGCTGCGCTCGCAATGACGGAGACTGCTGGACGAGCGTGCGCTAACAACAGCGCTGCCGGCTCTGACACAGGATTCCCCGATGAAGCTCCCCACCTCCCCCTTCACCGTCACCGACTGGAGCAAGGTCGAGCCGACCATCCATCCCGGCGAGACCGGGCAGGCGCAGTGGCGCACGCTCAACATCGGTGATCTCCGGGTGCGGATGGTCGAGTATTCGCCGGGCTATCTCGCCGACCATTGGTGCGACCGCGGCCACGTGCTCTACGTGCTGCAGGGCGAACTCGACAGCGAGCTGCGCGACGGCCGCAAGTTCAAGCTCACGGCGGGGATGAGCTACCAGGTCTCGGATTTCGGCGACGCAGCGCACCGGTCCTCGACGGCGACGGGGGCGACGCTGTTTATCGTCGATTGAGGCGCCCCGGGACGGTTAATTTGCACCGCAAAATAGCAAAATTCGGCCACATCCCGAGCGACGGGTGGTGCCTTGAAGTGGCCCCAAAATCTCGCTATATTGTGATCATCGATACTTGGCCGAACGACTGGGCCGCTTCGCTTCGTTGCTGACGGGCGCGCACGCTTCAGATGATTTCTCCAACATCGACTGATCAGGACTATGGGCGCAATAGTGCGTACCGGTCCGCGTGTTAACTTCTTAAGCAAAGGAAATTCCCATGGCTATGGGCACCGTGAAGTGGTTCAACAATCAAAAAGGTTTTGGTTTCATTCAGCCGGATGACGGCGACAAGGACGTGTTCGTGCACATCAGCGCCGTCGAGCGCGCTGGCCTCTCGACCCTCAACGAAGGTCAGAAGGTCTCGTTCGACATCGTCGCCGATCGTCGCAGCGGCAAGTCCTCGGCTGACAATCTCCGCGTCGGCTAAAGCCCGCGCACCGTTCTGACCACGGACGTACCGGCAGAACGTAGAGCTAGAAAACCCCGCGACCGGGTTCCGGTTCGCGGGGTTTTTGTTTTGGGGCCGCCGCACCCGCGGTGACGGGGGTGCGTTATGCCTTCTTCAGCACCGAGACGAAGAACCCGTCCGTCCCAGTCCGCCGTGGCGTCATCAGCCAGCCCTCCGGCGATTGCAGCGCGGCTTGTGCAAACTCCTCCGACTTGTCCCAGAGCACGCTCGCGGTCTGCTCGGGCGGCACCACCGCGAACTCGGGATGGCGGCCGGTGAACGCCCTCACCTGCTCGCCGTTCTCCTCTGAAAGCACCGAGCAGGTGATGTAGGCGATGCGGCCGCCGGCCTTGAGCAGCGGAACCGCGCGCTCGAGCACCGCGGTCTGGTCCCGCAGGCGAATCTCCAGCGCGCCCGGGCGCATGCGCCATTTGGCATCGGGGTTGCGGCGCCAGGTGCCGGTACCCGTGCACGGCGCGTCGATCACCACGAGATCGGCGGTGGCACTGATCTCGGCCAGCGGATCGGCCTCGCCCTTGGGCGTGCGCACGTCGGCATTGTGGACGCCGGCGCGCGACAGGCGTTCGTGAATGGGCGCAAGCTGTCGCTTGTCGCTGTCGGTCGCGATCAGCCGGCCCTTGCCCTGCATCATCGCGGCGAGCGCCAGCGTCTTGCCCCCGGCCCCCGCACAGAGATCGATCACCTGCTCGCCCGGTTTTGCCGCGGTCAAGGCAGCCGCAAGCTGCGACCCCTCATCCTGCACTTCGATGGCGCCCTTGATGAAATCCTCTTCGGCCTGGATGCCGGGGTTGCGCGCATCGGCCGAAAGCTCGATGCGCAGGCCGGTTGCGGACCAATGCGTCGGTTTCGCATGAAGGTGAGCAAGCGCCCCCAGCGCCTTGTCGCGATTGGATTTTAGCGTGTTGACACGCAGGTCGAGCGGCGCCCGGCTCGCCATCGCGGCCGCCTCCGCGACGCGCTCTTCGCCGAACGCTTTTGCCAAATATGGATCCAGCCATTCCGGATAGTCGCCGGCGATCGCGGCAGGGGCATCGTCAAGGGACCGCGAGGCGAGCGCGGCCTGCTCGGCCTCGGTCAACGGGGCGGGGGCAAAGCGGCTGCCGTCGAACAGCGCGGCCATCGTGGCCGCATCCATGTTGCGCTCGAGGCGAAGCATGCCGATCAGCCGCGCTCGCGCGGTGTCCGAATCCAACAGGTACGCGCTCGAGGCATAGCGGCGCAGCACGTCCCAGACGAGGCCGGCAATGGCGGCGCGGTCGCCGGAGCCGGCGAAGCGGTGCGCGGTGCCCCACTCCTTCAATGCCTTGGCCGCGGGCACGCGGTCTTTCTCGATGGTGTCGATCAGTTCGATGGCTGCGGACAGCCGGGCAGCGGGAGTCATTTGAATCTTTCAGATCAGGATCGGCGAGTAGCGCCTAGATCAGCAACAGCATTTTCAGCGCGAAGTAGATCCACATCGCGAGCAGGACGAGCACGCCGGCAAGCCAGATCGTGGAGCGCCGCCCGAGATTGTTGGAGGAGACGAAGACCCCGGCATGGACGAAGCGCGTCACCACGAACACCCAGGACATCAGCACGATGAAGAGATCGGCATGGCGCAAGGGGAGCGCCAGCGCGATCAGGACATAGAACAGCACCGGCAGTTCGAACTGGTTGCGGTAGCAATTGGCGAATTGTGTGGCACCCTTGGGCCAGTTGGGCTCGCCCAGCGCAATGTCACGGCTCTTGGTCTCGCCGGAGACGAGCGCGCGCCGGCGTCCCAGCGCCATGGCGATCAGGAGCGCGAAGGTGAGACCGACCTGCACGAAGACCGGCAGCAAAACCATTTGAACGGACATCGGAATTTCCCGGGATTTCCCATCCGGCGGACGGCGCAGCTAGCGTCCATTAGCCGTCACCGCTGGTCCTGACAATCAACGAGTTGAACCGGCGTTCCCGATGAGGCGACCAACTGTCGATAGTTAAAGCGATTTTGCCCCTTGGGGCGCGCAAGGCGAGAGACCGCCATGAACACCCTCTTCAGCCAGATCGGCAGCCTGACTGGTGCTTTGACCGAGTCCGCCGACGGCCGGTTTGGCATCCTGATGTCGGCGCTGGCAGGCATCGCGACGGCGCTTGCGGTGGCGCTGGCGATGACGGTCTACTTCCGCATGAGCTATCGAACCTGGCGCGATGTCCTCAGGCATGGCCTCGCTGCGCTCGCCGCCCTCGCGCTGTTCGCCTTTGCCGCCTATGACATGCGCCATGCCGCGCTGGCCTATCTCGGCCTCAATCCGTCGAAACCGACGGTCGAGTTCGAGATCCGCATGCCCAAGGAGACCTTGGCGGCGGTGTCCGACACCCAAATCGAGCTGCATACCGACTGCAACCAGACGCTGGCGCTAGTCGACGGCGTGCGGGAGCTCGGTGATGGCCGCTCCGTGCTGCGCGGCGCGGTGGCGCTCAACCACCGCACCGCGGGCCGCGTGCTGGTCGTGAACCTGCCCGGCAAGGGCACCTTCGAGTTCCGCCTCCGCCTGCCGGCCGAACCGCATCGCTCCGAGCAGTTCGGCTCTCAGTTCGGTCCTTGGCACCTCGCCGACCGCATCGCTTCGCCGCTGGCAGGCCCCGTCGCACCGCAGGACGCCTACACGATCCGCTACCGCGTGCTTTAAACATTGTTCGATCGCTGACCGTACGCGCCGTCATCGTCCCGACGCCTGGCCGGGCCTATGATTGGACCATGTCCGAATTTCGCCTGACACAGATTTCCGAAACCCATCTTGGCCGGCGCTTCCCCGGCCTGATCGCCAACTTCCAGGCGATCAGCGAGCATATCGACACCGATAGGCCCGATCTCGTCGTCAACACCGGCGACGTCTCGTTCGATGGGCCGACCAGCCGCGACGACGTCGAATTCGCCAAGGGCCTTCACGACGCCCTGCCCGTCGCCTGCCGCTACATCCCCGGCAATCACGACATCGGCGACAATCCGACCGCGACTGGCCCTGCTCCGAAGCCGCCGGTCGCGGAAGCGCACCGTCAGCAATTCCGCCAGATCATCGGCGAGGACCATTGGTCGTTCGAGGCCGCGGGCTGGCGCTTCATCGGCCTCAATTCGCTGGTGATGAACTCACGGCTCGCCTTCGAGGCCGAGCAGTTCGACTGGCTCGCCTCGGAAGTTTCGCGCGCGAACGGCAAGCCGGTCGCGCTGTTCGTGCACAAGCCGGTATTTCTCAACGGGCCCGACGACCCCGAGACGCCGGAGACCTCGATCCGCTACGTGCCGCAACCGGCACGCGCGCGACTGATCGAGATGTTTGCGCATGTCGATTTGCGCCTCATCGCCAGCGGTCACGTGCACCAGCGGCGCGACTTCACCTGGCGCCACACCCGCCACGTCTGGGCGCCGTCAGCCGGCTTCAAGATCAACGATGCGCGCCAGGACCGGATCGCCATCAAGGAGGTCGGGCTCGTGGAGTACCGCTTCCAGCCCGACGGCTTCGAGGTTCGCCACGTCAGGGCCGCCGGCCAGGTCGATATCGATATCGAGGAGCTGCTCGCCTAGATCGGCGGCGAGCATTAGCGCTGCCTGTCACCGCTCAAGCGACGCTTTTGAGATCCTGCTGGATCGCGGCAAGCAGGGACTGCAGCGCGTCGCTGTTCACCGGCTTGGCCCCGTTACCGGCCGGCGGAACATTGGCAGGCCGCGCGGCTTTGGCCGGACGCTTGGGGAATGGCGGCGTGGGCGTGGGCATCGCGGATTGCGCGAATGCACCAACGTCCTCGGTGTGAACGAACTTGCCATGGATGACGTCGTCGCGACGGCCCATGACAAACATCGTCGCCCAATAACCGGCAGCCAGCAGGATTACGCAGAAAACAACAATCTCTAACATCATCGCACCTGAAATATGCGCAATGATTCAATGCCTTCGCGGGCCCGTCAATGAACCGACGGTCACACCTGCGGCTTTTACGGGCGGGTGTGGCCGATCGGTCACTCTTTGTTAACCATACCCGGCCGCCGAGGGGGCCGAGAACGGCGGATCAAGCTTTGTCGGGCCCGACCCGCACCAGCTGCTTGCCGAAATTGGCCCCCTTGAGAAGCCCCATGAAGGCTTCGGGCGCGCTCTCCAGGCCCTCGGTGACGAACTCCTTGTACTTGACCCTGCCCTCGCGGACCCAGCCGGACATGTCGCGCAGGAAGTCGCCATGGCGGGAGGCGAAGTCGGAGACGATGAAGCCGCGGAAGGTCAGCCGCTTGGTCAGGGTCGCGCGCATCATGCTGGCGGCCCATTTCGGCGGCTTCGCTTCAGTGTCGTTGTAATGGGCGATGAGGCCGCAGACCGGCACGCGCGCGAACGCATTGAGCAGCGGGAAGACCGCCTCGAACACGGCGCCGCCGACATTCTCGAAATAGACGTCGATGCCTTTCGGACAGGCCTCCTTCAGCTTCGCGGCCAGATCGGGATCGCGGTGATCGATGCAGGCATCGAAGCCGAGCTCCTTCACGACGTAATCGCATTTGTCCTTGCCGCCGGCGATGCCGACCGCACGTGCGCCCTTGATCTTCGCGATCTGTCCCACCGCCGAGCCGACCGCACCGGAGGCGCCGGCCACGACGACGGTCTCGCCTTGCTGCGGCTTGCCGATATCGAGCAGGCCCGTGTAGGCGGTCATGCCGGGCATGCCCAGCACGCCGATTGCCGTCGAGATCGGCGCGAGCTTCGGATCGATCTTGTTCAGCCCCTTGCCGTCGGAGATCGCGTGCGTCTGCCAGCCCCCGCGCGAGAGCACGATGTCGCCCTTGGCGAAGCTCGGATTGTTGGAGGCTGCGACCTCGCAGACCGTACCGGCTTCCATCACACCACCGACGGGCACCGGCGTCGCGTAGGACGGACCGTCGCTCATGCGCCCGCGCATATAGGGATCGAGCGAGAGCCAGATCGTTCGCAGCAGGACTTCACCTGCCGCAGGCGTCGGCACGGCGAATTCCTCGATGCGGAAATCGGACCGCTTTGGCTCGCCGACGGGACGCGCGGCGAGAACGATGCGTTTGCCTTGGGACATGATGGCTTCCTCCTGATTATGCTTCGGCGCGAACGGAAGCGGAGGGAGGCAGCTGCGTCAATACAAAAGCACACTCTCGCTGTCATCGCCCGCGAAGGCGGACGATCCAGTACCGAGACGGTTATGATTGAGCCGAAAGGCCGCGGCGTACTGGATGCCCCGCGTTCGCGGGGCATGACATCGTCTTCTTGGCACGTGCGGAGTGCGCCTAACCCCCGCCCGGATAGTTCGGGGCTTCGCGCGTGATGGTGACGTCGTGGACGTGGCTTTCGCGCAGGCCCGCGCCGGTGATGCGGACGAACTGGGCCTTGTCGTGCAGGTCCTTCATGTCCTTTGCGCCGACATAGCCCATCGCGGCGCGCAAGCCCCCGGCGAGCTGGTGCATGACGTTGCCGACCGGGCCCTTGTAAGGCACCTGGCCCTCGATGCCTTCGGGCACGAGCTTGAGCGTGTCCTTGATGTCCTGCTGAAAGTAGCGGTCGGCCGAGCCGCGCGCCATCGCGCCGACCGAGCCCATGCCGCGATAAGCCTTGTAGGAGCGGCCCTGCCACAGGAACACTTCGCCGGGCGTCTCGTCGGTGCCGGCGAGCAGCGAGCCGACCATCGCGATGTCGGCACCGGCTGCGAGCGCTTTGGCAAGGTCGCCGGAGAACTTGATGCCGCCGTCGGCGATGACGGGGATGTCGGACTTCTTCGCCGCCTCGACCGCATCCATGATCGCGGTGAGCTGCGGCACGCCGACGCCGGCGACGATGCGCGTGGTGCAAATCGAGCCCGGGCCGATGCCGACCTTGATGCAATCCGCGCCCGCATCGATCAGCGCCTGCGCACCCTCCGAGGTCGCGACGTTGCCGGCAACGACCTGCACGGAATTGGACAGGCGCTTGATGCGGTTGACCGCATGGAGCACGTGGCGGGAATGGCCGTGCGCGGTGTCGACCACGACGAGATCGACGCCCGCATCGATCAGCCGCTCGGTGCGCTCGAAGCCGCTATCACCGACCGTGGTGGCGGCGGCGACGCGGAGGCGGCCCTGCGCGTCCTTACAGGCCAGCGGATGGGCGACCGCCTTCTCCATGTCCTTCACGGTGACCAGGCCGACGCAGCGATATTGCTCGTCGACCACGAGCAGCTTCTCGATGCGATGCTGATGCAGCATCCGCCGCGCCTCGTCCTGGCTGACATTCTCGCGCACCGTGACGAGACCTTCATGGGTCATCAGCTCGGAGATTTTTTGCTGGCGGTCGGTGGCGAAGCGGACGTCGCGGTTGGTGAGGATGCCGACCAGCTTGCCCGGCGTGGACTTGCCCGCACCGGTGACGACGGGAATGCCGGAGATGCCGTGATCGCTCATCAGCTTGAGCGCGTCGTCCAGCGTGGCGTCGGGGCTGATGGTGAGCGGGTTCACCACCATGCCCGACTCGTAGCGCTTGACCTGCCGCACCTGGGCGGCCTGCCCTTCGGGATCGAAATTGCGGTGGATGACGCCGATGCCGCCGGCCTGCGCCATGGCGATCGCCATGCGGGCTTCGGTGACCGTGTCCATGGCGGAGGCCATGATCGGGATGTTGAGTGGAATGGCGCGGGTGACGCGGGAGCGGATGTCGACCTCGCCCGGCATGACGTCCGACAGGCCCGGCTTCAACAGCACGTCGTCGAACGTAAGGGCTTCGCGAATGCCTTGTTGCACCGTGGCCATGTGCCAACTCCTTCCGCGGCCCTGCCGCAAATAGCTATGGATGAGCGCCGCCCTCGGCGTACCTTGCGGCAACGCCGGAGAATCGGAGCCCATCGGTGGGGTTGACGCGGGTCGATAGCACGGGCGAGCGACGAATCAAAGCAAATCGGACCGCTGGCCAGCCATGCACAGGCTTTTTAGGCAAATTCAGCGGGGGACAGCCTCGCGGCGCCTCGTACTGGCGAACGGCTTCCCCGTGCCGGCCGATCATCGCGATCTCCGGCGCGGGCGCACTCACCTCGGGTCACGCAGGATTTAGGTGCTATGCGCCGATCCGCAATGGTCGCGGCCCAGCGGCGGTGATAAGCCGCAATTCGCGCCCCTCCTTCCGATTTCCATTACCAATCCGTCATGGTCGACAAGCAACGCGTCATTCCGCTGATCGTGGCCACCGCTCTCTTTATGGAGAACATGGACTCGACGGTGATCGCCACGTCGCTGCCCGCGATCGCGGCCGATATCGGCACCAGCCCACTGACGCTCAAGCTCGCGATCACCTCCTATCTGCTGTCGCTTGCGGTGTTCATCCCGGCGAGCGGCTGGACCGCCGACCGGTTCGGCGCGCGCATGGTGTTTGCGATTGCCGTCGGCGTGTTCATGGTCGGCTCGGTCGGCTGCGCGCTCTCGACATCGGTCACCGATTTCGTGTTCGCCCGCATCCTGCAAGGCATGGGCGGGGCGATGATGACGCCAGTCGGGCGCCTCGTGCTGTTGCGGTCGGTCGACAAGAGCGCGCTGGTCAATGCCATGGCGTGGGTGACGGTCCCTGCCCTGATCGGCCCCGTGATCGGGCCGCCGCTCGGCGGCTTCATCACGACTTACGCCTCCTGGCACTGGATCTTCCTGATCAACATCCCGATCGGGCTGCTCGGCATCTTCATGGCCTTGCGCTTCATCGATCCCATCAAGAGCGAGGAACGAGAGCCGTTCGACCTCTACGGCATGGTGCTCGCAGGCCTCGGGCTCGCCGGCATTGCCTTCGGGCTGTCGGTTGCCGGACTCAATCTGCTGCCATGGAGCACGGTTGCCGCCCTGGTCGCCGGCGGATCGATCTCGATGACGCTGTATGTCCTTCACGCGCGGCGAACGGGATCGCCGGTGCTTGACTTCACGCTGCTGAGGCTGCCGACGCTGCGCGCGGCCATTTTCGGCGGCTTCATGTTCCGGCTCGGCATCGGTGCGCTGCCGTTCCTGTTGCCGCTGCTGATGCAGATCGGCTTCGGCCTCTCGCCGTTCAAGTCCGGCCTCGTCACGTTTGGCTCCTCGCTCGGCGCCATGGGTATGAAAGCGCTGGCCGCGCGCATCATCCGCACCTTCGGCTTCCGCAACCTGATGACGGTGAACGCGATCATCAGTGCGGTTTTCCTCGCCGCATGCGCGCTCTTCACGGTGACGACGCCGCTGCTGATCATCATGATCATCCTGGTGGTCGGCGGGTTCTTCCGTTCGCTCGAGTTCACCGCGATCAACACGGTTGCCTATGCCGAGGTCGAGCACGCGCAGATGAGCCGCGCCACCACGCTCGTCAGCGTCAACCAGCAGCTCGCGGTCTCGGCCGGTGTCGCGGTCGGCGCGGCCTCCGTGGAGACGACGATGTGGTTCAGCCACGTCAGCGAACTCGACGCCACCGTGTTTGCGCCGGCCTTCGTCGTGATCGCCCTGACCTCGGCGGCGTCGAGCTGGTTCTTCTGGCAGATGCCCGCCGATGCCGGCCACGAAGTCTCCGGCCGCAAGGCGGTGGAGATCGCGAGCCGCAAGGGTGCGGGCAAAGGCGCCGCCAAGGCGGCCGTCAAGGCGGCGACCGAGGATACGCAGGACGTGCGGGATCAGCGGCTGGGGTAGCCTATCTCGTCATTGCGAGCGAAGCGAAGCAATCCAGAATCCCTCCGCGGAGACAGTCTGGATTGCTTCGTCGCAAGAACTCCTCGCAATGACGGAGTTTGTTGCTATTCTGTCGCCCCGCCCCGAAATCCCGTCGCGAGCACGTAGCGCTCCGAGGAATCCGCACGGCTCGCGGCCGGCTTGACGTGGCGCACCGTGGCGAAATCGCGCTTGAGCTGGGCGAGCAGCTCGGCGTCGGCGCCGCTCTGGAACGCCTTCGCCAGGAAGGTCCCGCCCGGCTTCAGCACGTCGCAGGCGAACGCGGCGGCGGTCTCGATCAGGCCGACGATGCGAAGCTGGTCGGTCTTGCGATGACCGGTGGTGTTGGCAGCCATGTCGGACATCACGATGTCGGCGCCGCCGTCGAGCATGGCCTTGAGCTTGTCCGGCGCGTCGTTGTCCATGAAGTCGAGCTGTGCGAACTCGACCCCGGCAATCTCGGGGATTTCCAGCAGGTCGATCGCGATGACCTTGCCCGTGCCGTCGACCGAGCCGACGCGCTTGGCGGCGATCTGGCTCCAGCCGCCTGGCGCAGCGCCGAGATCGACCACCGCCATGCCGTGCTTGAGCAGCCGGTATTTGTCGTCGATCTCCAACAGCTTGAACGCGGCGCGCGAGCGATAGCCGAGCGCCTTCGCCTTGATGACATAGGGATCGTTGAGCTGCCGCTCCAGCCAGAGCTTCGACGACAATTTGCGCTTGCCGTGGGTCTTGACCTGAACGTGCAAGCGGCCGGTGGTGTCCTTGGCCATCTCACCAGCTCCTGAGCGCGCCGTCTTCGCGCATCATCTCGACCAGCATGCCTTCGCGCAGGCCCCGGTCGGCGACGCGCAGGCGTGGCAGCGGAAAGGCGCGGCGGATCGCGTCGAGGATGGCGCAGCCGGCCAGGACGAGATCGGCGCGCTCGATGCTGATGCAGCTGTTGCCGGCGCGCTCCTCGTAGCTCATACCGAGCAGCTTGTTGATGGTCGCGGTGACGTCGGTATCGTTCATCCAGACGCTGTCGATGCGGCGGCGGTCGTAGCGGGCGAGATTGAGATGGATGCCGGCGAGCGTCGTCACAGTGCCTGACGTGCCGAGCAGATGCATGTCGGCGAGATCGCCGCCATGCTGTTCGGCGAACGGCTTGATGTGATGGGCGACCTCGCGCTCCATCGCCGCGTAGATCTCCGGCGTCACGTCGCGCCCCCCGAACTGCTCGGCAAGCGTGACCACGCCGAACGGAATCGACATCCAGGCTTTGATGCGCGGCTCCGGATTTGCGGCGTCGCGCTCGATCCGCACCAGCTCGGTCGAGCCGCCGCCGATATCGAACAGGATCGCGCCGCGCCCCCTGGGATCGACCAGCGGCGAGCAGCCGAGCACGGCGAGCGCCGCCTCGGTCTCGCGGTCGATCACCTCGAGCTCGATCCCGGTCTCGGCAGCGACGCGGCTGCGAAAGCCTTCGGCGTTCGAGGCGGCGCGGCAGGCTTCGGTGGCGATCAGCCGCAGCCGCCGCGCTTTGCGCAGGTTGATCTTGTCGCGGCAGATGCCGAGCGCCACGATGGCGCGCTCGATCGCGGCCTCGCTGATGCACCCGGTCGCCGAGACGCCCTCGCCGAGCCGGATGATGCGCGAGAAGGAATCGACCACGCGAAAGCCGTCGTGGGTCGGACAGGCGATCAGGAGCCTGCAATTGTTGGTGCCGAGGTCGAGCGCCGCGTAGACGCCGGTTCCCGGCGCTTGCGCGCCGACGGCCGGTTCAGTGGCGAACGCCGCCGCCATCGACCCCAGCTCACCGTGCGGCCCAAGGCCGTCGCGGAGCCGCGTGTGGTCATTCATACAAACTGTCTTTCCGCGGCCGGTTGGGCCGATCTGGAATTGCTTTTTCGCCTGAAACCTTAGCAGCGCGCCAATCCTGCGCAACAACGCATCACATGGGACCATGCCCATTCGTGCGTTGTCGTGAACGGGCCGGTGGGCTATTTTTGAGGGGTCCGGTCCCCCAGGCGCCCCCAAACCGCGCAATTGCCGGCTTTTCAGGTCAATTCCATGCAAGAACACACCAAATCTTCCACGCTCGAAAACGCTATTGCACTGCAAAAATATGGTGTCGGGCAGCCTGTCCGCCGCAAGGAGGACGACACGCTGGTGCGCGGCAAGGGCCGCTACACCGACGATTTCAACCTGCCGGGCCAGGCCCACGCCGCGATCGTCCGCTCGACCCATGCCCACGGCGTCATTCGCGGCATCAACATCGATGCCGCCAGGGCCATGCCGGGCGTGCTGGGGGTGTGGACCGGCAAAGACCTCGATGCGGCCGGCTACGGCCCCTTCACCTGCGGCCTGCCGCTGAAGAGCCGTGACGGCTCGCCCCTGCTCCAGACCAACCGCCAGCCGCTCGCAACCGACAAGGTCCGCTTCGTCGGCGATCCCGTCGCCTTCGTGGTGGCGGAGACGCTGGCCCAGGCGCGCGACGCGGCCGAGGCGGTCGAACTCGATATCGAGCCGCTGCCGGCTGTGACCGATCCCGAGCAAGCCGCGAAACCCGGCGCGCCGCAACTCTACGACCATATCCCGAACAATGTCGCGCTCGACTACCACTATGGCGACATCGAGAAGGTCAACGCCGCCTTCGCCAGCGCCGCTCACGTGACCAAGGTCGACATCGAGAACACCCGCGTCGCCGTGGTCTCGATGGAGCCTCGCGTTGGCCTTGCCTCCTACGACAAGAAGACCGAGCGCTACACCATCCAGATGCCGACGCAGGGCGTCGCCGGCAACCGCGCCAACCTCGCCAAGAACCTGAAGGTGCCGAACGAGAAGGTCCGCATCCTCACCGCCAATGTCGGCGGCTCCTTCGGCATGAAGAACGTCAATTATCCCGAGTACATGTGCATCCTGTACGCGACCAAGGAATTGGGACGGCCGGTGAAATGGCTGGACGAACGCTCGACCAGCTTCTTGTCCGACAGCCACGGCCGTGCGCAGAAGATTCACGCCGAGCTCGCGCTGGACGCCGAGGGGCATTTCCTCGCCGCCAAGCTCTCGGGCTACGGCAATCTCGGTGCCTACATCACCGGCGTAGCGCCCAGTCCGCTCTCGCTCAACACCAGCAAGAACTTTTCCAGCGTCTATCGCACACCGTTGATGGCCGTCGACATCAAGACGGTGCTGACCAACACCACGCTGATGGGCGCCTATCGCGGCGCCGGCCGGCCCGAGGCGAACTACTACATGGAGCGGCTGATCGACCGCGCCGCCGACGAGATGGGCATCAACCGGCTGACCTTGCGCAAGCGCAACTTCATCAAGCAGAACCAGATGCCGTTCGCCGCGTCCTCCGGCGTCACCTATGACAGCGGCGACTTCCAGGCTGTCTTCAACAAGGCGCTCGAAATCTCCGACCACGAGAATTTTGCCAAGCGCAAGAAGGAGAGCAAGAAGTCCGGCAAGCTGCGCGGCATCGCCGTCGGCTCCTATCTGGAGGTGACCGCACCTCCCGGCGTCGAGCTCGGCAAGATCGTGTTCGATCCCGACGGCTCCGTGCAGCTCATCACCGGTACGCTCGATTACGGCCAGGGCCACGCATCCGCATTCGCGCAGGTGCTGTGTGCGCAGCTCGGCGTGCCCTTCGACAACGTCAAGCTGGTGCAGGGCGACAGCGATATCGTGCACACCGGCAATGGCACCGGCGGCTCGCGCTCGATCACCGCGACCGGCATGGCGATCGTGGGCGCCGCCAAGCTCGTGATCGAAAAGGGCAAGCGCGCCGCCGCGCATATGCTGGAGGCATCCGAAGCCGACATTGAATTCGAAGGCGGCAGTTTCACGATCGCCGGCACCGACCGCAGCATCGACATCATGGAGCTCGCCAAGCGCTTGCACGACGGCAAGATGCCGGAGGGCGTGCCCGACAGCCTCGACGTCGATCACACCAGCGAACCGGTGCCCTCGGCCTTCCCGAACGGCTGTCATGTCGCCGAGGTCGAGATCGACCCTGAAACCGGCGTCGTGCAGATCGTGCGCTACAGCGCGGTCAACGATTTCGGCACGGTGATCAACCCGCTGCTGGTCGCGGGCCAACTCCACGGCGGCGTCGTCCAGGGCATCGGCCAGGCGCTGATGGAGCACGTCCGCTACGACGAGAGCGGCCAGCCGATCACGGGCTCGCTGATGGACTACGCACTGCCCCGCGCCGAGGACGTTCCGAACATGACGGTCGGCGACCACCCGGTGCCGGCCACCACCAATCCGCTCGGCAGCAAGGGCTGCGGCGAAGCCGGCTGCGCCGGCAGCCTGTCGACGGTCGTGAACGCGGTGATCGACGCGCTCTCCGACTACGGCATCAAGCACATCGACATGCCGCTGACGCCGGAGCGCGTGTGGCGCGCGATCCAGGATGCGAAGGGGAAAGCGGCGTAGGGCTGCCCTTCTGCCTTCCACACGCACGCTGTCATCGCCCGGCTCGACCGGGCGATCCAGTACTCGGAGGCAGCAGTGATTCACGGAGAAGCCGCGGCGTACTGGATGCCCCGCCTTCGCGGGGCATGACACCGAGCTTGGAGCGGTGTACTTGCCTCTCTCCGCCCGCGCCCTACGCCGCCGCCTGCTCGCGCGGCTGGTAGATCGCGGTGTGCTGGCAGTGCGCCAGCGGCGTCGTGCCGTTGGCGACCACCAGCGCGTCGAGCTCGACGAAACGATGGCCCTTCTTCTCGTAGTTCGCGGTGACTTTGGCCCGCGCGGTGATCTCGTCACCGGCGCGTGCGGCCGACAGCAATTGCATGCGGCTGCCGACATGGATCCACGGGCCGAGGATCGTGTTGTCCACCAGCACGCGATTCATGACGCGCTGGATCAGGCCGGGATGGCCGAGCCCCTCGCGCGCGAAGATCGAATCGGCTTCACGGATGTCGGCGAGATAGTCGGCGGCATCCTGCCCGGCCCAGCGGCGCGGCGTCGTGCCGAACCATCTGCCTGTCGGGAACGTCGCCGGGCTGACCGGTTTGCGCTCGGCAATCGCAGGAACCTCGACATAGTCGCTCAACGACACCGCAGTCGCAGTCGCCGGCAGCGACGCCGTGCCGGTGGCACAGAGCTCGGTGCGGCTGAACACCTCGATCGTGAGCAGGCCATTGTGCTCGGTCGCATCGACGTCGGCGGTCTCGCCGTCATAGACCGGCTTGATGAAACGCGCCTCGATCAGTCCGCGCGACAGGAAATCGCGGCCCCAGCGCGCCACCGGCACATGCATCATGTAGGCGAAGACGTCGACGCCGGGGACCAGCCCGCCGGAAAAGCCGAAGCGGCGCGCCACCGTGTCGTCATGCATCTTGTTTTCGGACTGCTTGGCCGTGTTGTAGGCCTCGACACGATAGGTTTCGAGCCGGTTCGGCATGGCTTGGCTTTCCCCAAATTCTTGTTGTTTCAGACCGATCGTAGGCCCTGAGGAACCGGGGTCAATCCCCTCGCCTTTGCGGCCCGAATGGGGTACCACGCGGCTGCTGCGGAACCGCTTCGCAAGCCCCATCTACGGACAATGACGAACCCTCAAAACACCACGCGCATCTATGTCGACGCTGACGCCTGTCCGGTGAAGGACGAGATCTATCGCGTCGCTGGCAGGCACGGCCTGCCCGTGAGCGTCGTCGCAGGCAATTTCATCCGCGTGCCCCAGGATCCGCTGATCGAGCGGGTCGCCGCGGGTGCCGGGATGGACGCGGCCGATGACTGGATCGCGGAACGCGCCGGGCCTGGCGATATCGTCATTACCTCGGATATTCCGCTCGCGAGCCGCTGCGTGAAGGCCGGCGCCGATGTGATTGCGTCCAACGGCAAGGCGTTTACCGAGGAATCGATCGGGATGACGCTCGCGGTCCGCAACCTGATGACCGATTTGCGCTCGGCCGGCGAAGTCACCGGCGGTCCGAAATCCTATTCGCCGCGCGACCGCTCGACGTTTCTGTCGACGCTCGACCAGACCATCCGCCGCATTCAGCGCCGCCGCGCCGACCAGGCCGCAACAAGACAGGACTGAGACACCGCATGGCGCCACCGCTGATTCAACTGCGCGATATCAAGCTGACCTTCGGCGGCACGCCGCTCCTGGCGGGCGTCGAACTGTCGGTTTCGACCGGCGAGCGCGTCTGCCTGATAGGCCGCAACGGTTCCGGCAAATCGACGCTGCTCAAGATCGCCGCCGGCCTGGTCGAACCGGATGGCGGCAGCCGTTTCGTGCAGCCCGGCGCCACCATTCGCTACCTGCCGCAGGAGCCGGATTTTTCCGGTTTCTCCACCACGCTGGCCTATGTCGAGGCCGGCCTCAATGCCGGCGACGACCACTATCAGGCGCGCTATCTGGTCGAACAGCTCGGTCTCACCGGTGAAGAAGATCCGGCGCATGTCTCCGGCGGCGAAGCGCGCCGCGCCGCGCTGGCGCGCGTGCTGGCGCCCTCGCCCGATATCCTGCTGCTAGACGAGCCGACCAACCATCTGGATCTTCCGACCATCGAATGGCTGGAGAGCGAACTGGAGAGCCGCCGCTGCGCGCTGGTGATCATCAGCCACGATCGGCGCTTCCTGGGCAATCTCTCGCGCAGCACCGCCTGGCTCGACCGGGGCCAGATCCGGCAGATCGACCGCGGCTTCAGTGCCTTCGAGGCCTGGCGCGACGAGGTGCTCGCGGAGGAAGAGCGCGACCAGCACAAGCTCGACCGCAAGATCGTCAACGAGGAGCACTGGTTGCGCTACGGCGTCTCGGGCCGCCGCAAGCGCAACGTCAAGCGGCTCGGCAATCTCCACGCACTGCGCGACCAGCGCCGCACCCATCGCGGCGCGACGGGCAACGCCAACCTCGCGGCTGCCGAAGCCGACAAGTCCGGCAAGCTCGTCATCGAGGCCAAGAACATCAGTCGGTCCTATGGCGATCGAAAGATCGTCGACGGCTTCTCGATCCGGGTCCAGCGCGGCGACCGCATCGGCATCGTCGGCCCGAACGGCGCCGGCAAGACCACGCTGATCGAGATGCTGACCGGCGGCAGCGCGCCGGACAGCGGCACCATACGGCTCGGCGCCAACATCGAGATGGCGACGCTCGACCAGCATCGCGAAAGTCTCGATCCCAAGACGACGCTGGCCGAGGCGCTGACCGGCGGCCGCGGCGACCATGTCATGGTCGGCGGCAAGCCGAAGCACGTCGTCAGCTACATGAAGGACTTCCTGTTCGCCCAGGAACAGATGCGCACGCCGCTGGAGGTGCTTTCCGGGGGCGAGCGCGGCCGGCTGATGCTGGCACGCGCGCTGGCAAAACCCTCCAACCTCCTCGTGCTGGACGAGCCGACCAACGACCTCGACCTGGAGACCCTCGACGTCCTCGAGGAAATGCTCAGCGACTACGAGGGCACCGTGATTCTGATCAGCCACGATCGCGATTTTCTCGACCGCGTGGTGACGTCTGTGATCGTGCCAGAAGGCAACGGGCGCTGGCTCGAATATGCCGGCGGTTATACCGACATGCTGGCCCAGCGCGGCGCCGACGTGAAGCGCGCGACAGCGAAGGCGGCCGAGGAGACGAGAGAGCAGCGGCCGGCCGCGCCGTCCGGCGTCGCGAGACGACGGTTGACCTTCAACGAGCAACACGCGCTGGAGACGCTGCCCAAGACCATCGCCAAGCTGCAGGCCGAAATCGCCAAGCAGCAGCGCTTCCTTGACGACCCCGATCTCTTCCGCAAGGATCGCAAGCGCTTCGACCAGGCCTCCGACGCTCTGACGAAGGCTCAAAAGGAACTGGCCGAGGCCGAAGACAAATGGCTGGAGCTCGAAGTGCGACGCGAAGAGATTGAACAGGCCTAGCGTGCATTTCGCAAAAGTGGGCACCGCTTTTGCAAACGAATGCGCGCCAACTCAGAGACTTCCATGACAACGACCCTTGCCGCCAAAATCGCCCGCGAATACGGCACGCCCTGCGCCGTCATCGACATGGACAAGGTCGAGCGCAACATCGCGCGCATCCAGAAGGCCTGCGATAACGCCGGGATCGCCAACCGTCCCCACATCAAGACGCACAAGAACCCCACGATCGCCAAGATGCAGATTGCTGCAGGCGCCAAGGGCATCACCTGCCAGAAGCTCGGCGAGGCCGAGATCATGACCAATGCCGGCATCGACGACATCCTGATCAGCTACAACCTGCTCGGCGACGAGAAGATGGCGCGGTTAGGGGCGCTGCAGGCAAAGGCGAACATGACGGTCGCCGCCGACAATTCGACCGTCGTCGCCGGCCTGCCCAAGGCTGCCGCTGCCTCAGGCCGACCGCTGTCGGTCGTGGTCGAATGCGACACGGGACGCAAGCGCGCCGGCGTCGAGACGCCAGCTGAAGCCATTGCGCTGGCGCAGGAGATTGCTGCATCCAAGGGACTGCAATTCGCCGGCTTCATGATGTATCCGACCGAGACCGGCTGGGCGGACGCGCAAAAATTCTATGACGAAGCTCTGGCCGGCGTGCGCGCGCACGGGCTGGATGCAAAAATCGTCTCGACCGGCGGCACGCCGAACCTGAAGAATCTCGGCAAGCTCAAGGGCGGCACCGAGCATCGCTTCGGCACCTACATCTACAACGACCGCATGCAGGTCGCCGCCGGCGTTGCCACCTGGGACGACTGCGCACTGCACATCTATTCAACCGTGGTGAGCCGCGCCGCGCCCGAGCGCGGCATTCTGGACGCCGGCTCGAAGACGCTGACGACGGACACCGGCGGCCTCGACGGCCACGGCCTGATCTTGGAGCACCCCGAAGCGAAGATCGCACGCTTTGCCGAGGAGCACGGCTTCCTCGACCTCTCCCGCAGCAACACCCGACCCAATGTCGGCGACGTCGTGCGGGTCGTGCCCAATCATGTCTGCGTCGTCGTCAACATGATGGACGAAGTCGTGATGGTGCGCGGCGAGGAGATCATCGGCACGCTGCCGGTGGCGGCACGGGGCAAGCTGAGGTAGGGCTGCTTCCACAATCGCCATTGCGAGGAGCGAAGCGACGAAGCAATCCAGACTGTCGCCGCGGAAAGATTCTGGATTGCTTCGCTACGCTCGCAATGACAGTGGTTAGCGCCTTAGCCGCTTCAACGCGCCCCTGCCCGCGGCACCGCCCGTCGCGAACGAGGCCTGGAGCAAATAGCCACCCGTCGGCGCCTCCCAGTCCAGCATCTCACCGGCCGCGAACACGTCCGGCAGCTTGCGGATCATGAAGTTGGCGTCGAGCTCGTCGAAGGAAATCCCGCCGGCGCTGGAGATCGCGCGCGCGATCGGCGCCACGCCCGCCAGCTTGATCGGTACGGCGTTGATGAGCTCTGCCAATTGTTCCGCCGACATTGCCGACAACGACCGGCCAGCACCGATGGTGGCTTCCTGCAGCAGCCCGACCGCGACCGGCGACAGCTGCGCAGCCTTGCGCAGGAAATTGGAGAACGATTGCTTGCCGCGCGAGGCGGACAGGCGCTTGACGAGTTCGCCATGATGGACATCCGGCCGCAACGCGACGTGCAGGACCGCTTCGCCGTTCGCCGCAATCGCCTCGCGCAGTTCGGCCGACATCGCATAGATCGCCCCACCCTCGATCCCACCGCTTGTGATCATGGCCTCGCCGCGCGCGCGCCGCGCGCCGAAGGACAGCGTGATGCCCTTGAGCGGCTGGCCTTCGAAGCGCGTGCGAAAGATTTCGGACCAGTCGACGGTGAAGCCGGAGTTCGCCGGCCGCAGCGGCGAGATCGCAACGCCCTTGTCGGCTAGGATCGCAGTCCAGCCGCCATCGGAGCCTAGTCGCGGCCAGCTTGCGCCGCCGAGTGCCAGCACGGTGGCGTCCGCGGCAATGGCGGCGGCGCCGCCGGGTGCGTCAAAGACCAGTCGTCCTTCCCCGTCCCAACCCATCCAGCGCTGGCGAAAGGCAAAGCGCACGCCGGAGGCATCGAGCCGTCGCAGCCAGGCACGCAGCAAGGGCGACGCCTTGAATGCTTTCGGAAACACACGCCCGCTGGAGCCGACAAAGGTCGGCTCGCCCAGCGCCTCGCTCCACGCGCGCAGAGCGTCCGGCGGAAAGGCGTCGATCGCCGCTGTTAACTTCGGCGCCGCCTCGCGATAGCGCGCCAAAAACTGCGGCAGCGGTTCGCTGTGGGTGAGATTGAGCCCGCCGCGGCCGGCCATCAGGAATTTGCGGCCTGCGGACGGCATCGAATCGTAGACCGTGACGCGAGCACCACCCTGCACGAGCGCTTCAGCCGCCATCAGCCCGGCAGGGCCGGCGCCGATGACGGCGACGGCTGTCAGAGTTTTACCCCGGCGCGCGCAGCGGCCTGCGCCACGTATTTCTGCGTCTGCTCGAAAGCCCCCTGCAGCGCCTTCGCCTTCGACATGTCGCTGATCTCGGCGAAATGGGCCGCAACCGCGTCCGGGGTCCACTCGGACTCCGGCAGGTTGATGCCTTCGCTCTCGACGATCTTGATCACCGCGAACGAGCCGGCGCCTGCACCCATGATGGTGCGGGTCGGCGCGTCCTCGCTCAGCATGTACTCGACTGCGGGCGTGATCGCGTTCGGCTTCATCAACTGCAGCGCCTGCGGCGGCAGCAGCTCCTCCGTCATGCGGGTTGCCGCCGTCGGCGAAATGATGTTGACGCGGATGTCGGACTTGCGGCCTTCCTCGGCCAGCACGTTCATCAGGCCGACCATGCCGGACTTGGCCGCACCGTAATTGGCCTGGCCGAAATTACCGTAGAGGCCGGAGGACGACGTCGTCAGCACGATGCGACCGTAGTTGCGATCGCGCATGCCGGCCCAGGCCGCCTTGCAGCAATAGAAAGTGCCGACGAGGTGCACGTCGAGCACCTTCTGGAAATCGGCCGCTTCCATCTTGCCGAACGACTTGTCGCGCAAGATGCCGGCATTGGCACACACGAGGTCGACGCTGCCCCACTCCTTGGTGGCGCGCTCGACCATTGCGGTGACCTGCTCGAAATTGGAGACGTCGGCGCCGTCGGCCATGGCGATGCCGCCGGCCTTGCGGATCTCCTCGACCACGGCTTCCGCCGGCGACAGCGAGCCGCCGCTGCCGTCGCGCGCGCCGCCGAAATCGTTGACCACGACCTTGGCGCCGCGGCTCGCCAATCCCAGCGCATGCGCCCGCCCGAGGCCATTGCCCGCGCCGGTGACGATGGCGACGCGTCCGTCGAACCTGATTGCCATTGTGCTTCCTTATGCTGTCTTCCCTTCTCCCCTTGTGGGAGAAGGTGGCGCGAAGCGCCGGATGAGGGGTCTGTCTCGGCAGATGAGCGTGTGGAGAGATACCCCTCACCCGGCTTCATCTCGCTCCGCTCGATTTCGCCACCCTCTCCCGCAAGGGGAGAGGGTGCACGAGCGCGATCTGGACAGCTTTTTGACCAGCGATGGAGGACCGGGTCAAGCCCGGCCATGCCGGCCCGCCTCAGGCAAAATAGATCAACCCCAGCCACTCCGCGACCAGTGCGGGCTTGTCCTCGCCTTCGATCTCCACGGTGACGTTGGTGCGCGACTGCAATTCATTCGGCTTGCGCAGCTTGGCTTCCGCCAGCACGAAACGGCCGCGAACGCGTTTTCCCGAACGCACCGGCGAGATGAAACGCAGCTTGTCGAAACCGTAATTGACCCCCATCGTGGTGCCCGCGATGACGGGCATCACCTCGTAGGACATGATCGACAGCAGCGACATCGTGAGGAAGCCGTGCGCGATGGTGGTGCCGAACGCCGTCTCCTTCTTCGCACGCTCCGGGTCAACGTGAATGAACTGGTGATCCTCGATCACGTCGGCATAGGTGTCGATACGGGGTTGGTCGATCAGGTGCCACGACGACACGCCGATCTCCTTGCCGACCATGGCCTGATAGGCGTCCAGCGTCATCGGCGGCTTCTTCCAGACTTCGTTCACTTAAGTCTCACTCCGTGTTTTCGGCAGCTCCGGAAAATCCTCCTCGCGGAATTCCCGGCCGCGCAGGGGATCGTTGCGGTCGTCGTCGCGCTCCAACCGTCTGAGCTGAACGCGGCGGATCTTTCCCGAGATCGTCTTCGGCAGCTCCGTGACAATTTCGAGGCGGCGGATGCGCTTGAACGGCGCAAGGCGCGTGTGCAGATGCTTGAAGATGGAGAGCGCGGTTGCCGGCGAGCGCTCCGCGCCGGATGTCAGCAGCACATATGCCTTGGGGATCGCGAGCCGGATCGGATCCGGGCTTGGTACCACGGCGGCTTCTGCGACGAGCTCGTGCTCGAGCAACACGCTCTCGAGCTCGAACGGGCTGATGCGATAGTCGGAGGATTTGAACACGTCGTCGGACCGGCCGACGAAGGTGAGATAGCCATCGTCGTCCTCGAAGACGACGTCGCCGCTGCGATAGAGTTCGCCTTCGGCGCCGGATAGCCCGCCGTCGTCGCCCTGATAGCCCTGCATCAGGCCGGCGGGACGGTTCACGCCCAACAGCAGCGTCACCTCACCTTCCTTGGCAGGGTGGCCGTCGGCGTCGCTGACCTGGACGCGATAGCCCGGCAGTGGCCGGCCCATCGAGCCGATCTTGATCTTTTGCCCCGGCGAGTTGCCGGCCAGCGCGGTCGTTTCAGTCTGGCCGTAACCGTCGCGGATGGTGAGGCCCCAGGCTGCCTGCACCTGGTCGATCACTTCCGGATTGAGCGGCTCTCCGGCACCGCAGACCTCGCGCAAGGCCACCTTGAACGACGCCAGGTTCTCCTGAATGAACAGCCGCCACACCGTCGGCGGCGCGCACAGCGTGGTGACGCCGCAGCGGCCGATGGTGGCAAGCAGGCCCTTGGCATCGAAGCGTGGCTGGTTGACCACAAAGACGGTCGCGCCCGCATTCCACGGCGCGAAGAAACAGCTCCAGGCGTGCTTGGCCCAGCCGGGCGAAGAAATATTGAGATGGATGTCGCCCGGCTGCAGTCCGATCCAGTACATGGTCGAGAGATGGCCGACGGGATAACTGCGCTGGCTGTGCCGCACCAGTTTTGGTTTTGCGGTCGTGCCCGAGGTGAAATAAAGCAGCATGGGGTCGTCGGCGTTGGTCGGGCCATCGGCTGCAAAGCTCTCCGACGCCCTTGCCGCGTCATCATAGCAAAGCCAGCCATCGGAGGCCTCGCCCACGACGATGCGGACGATACTTTCGGCGCCAAGACTTGCGAACTTCGCAACCTGGTCCTGTGCTGCCACCACCGCCTTCGCCTTGCCGCGATCGAGCCGGTCGCGCAGCTCGTCCGGGGTGAGCAGCGTGGTCGCGGGAATCACGACGACGCCGAGCTTCATCGCGGCCAGCATCGTCTCCCAGAGCGGAACGACATTGCCGAGCAGCAGCAGGAGATGATCGCCGCGCTTCAGGCCCTGCGCGCGGAGGAAGTTCGCGACCTGGTTGGAGCGGCGCGACAACGCCCCGAACGAAAGCTTGGTCTGCCGATCCTGTGCGGCATCGACGATCCAGAGCGCAGGACGATCCTTGCTGTCCGCATTCGCCGCCAGCTCGGCGTCGAACCAGTCGAGTGCCCAGTTAAACGGAACCGGATCGGGCCAGCGGAAGCCTTTGACCGCCGTCTCGTAATCCGTGCGGTTGTGAAGCAGAAACGCGCGCGCTTCCTGAAATGTCGTCATGGTGAGAGCCCGTCGAATTGACCTTCGAGCGTAGCCCGGAGAGAGCGAAGCGCAATCCGGGGGCGATTGTGCAATTGGAAGCGGCTGTCCCGGATTTCGCTTCGCTCCATCCGGGCTACGAGCAAAGCCTCGCTATTTCCCAGCGAGGCTGCGAACGTGCTTGATAATTCCGGAAAAATCCACCCCACCCTGGCCGTCCCTGTCGAAGGCCTGGTAAATTTCCTGCGCGTGCCGGCCGAGCGGCGTTGCCGCGCCGGCGGCCTTCGCCGCGTCCTGCGCCAGCGTCAGATCCTTCACCATCAGTGCCGAAGCAAAGCCCGGCTTGTAGTCGTTGTTGGCGGGCGAGGTCGGTACTGGCCCGGGCACCGGGCAATAGGTCGTCAGCGACCAGCACTGGCCCGACGAGGTCGAGGCGACGTCGAACAGCGCCTGATGCGAGAGCCCGAGCTTCTCAGCCAACGCGAATGCCTCGCTTACCGCGATCATGGAAATGCCGAGGATCATGTTGTTGCAGATCTTTGCCGCCTGGCCCGCGCCGGCACCGCCGCAATGCACGATCTTCTTGCCCATGTTCTCCAGCACGGGTTTTGCCGCAGCAAACGCGTTGTCCTCGCCGCCGCACATGAAGGTGAGTGTCGCACCCTTGGCGCCGCCGGTGCCGCCGGAGACCGGGGCGTCGACCGAAAGCACCCCGTGCTTGGCCGCCAGCGCATGCGCCTGCCGCGCGCTCTCGACGTCGATGGTGGAGGAGTCGATCACCAGCGCGCCCTTGGTCATCACAGGGACGACCTCGCCCCACACGCCGAGCACATGCTTGCCGGCCGGCAGCATGGTGACGACCACGTCGGCGCCTTTCACGGCGGCCGCAGCGCTCTCGGCGATGCCGGCACCGTCGGCCTTGGCCTGGTTACGGGAGGCCTCGGCGAGGTCGAAAGCGACGACCTTGTGGCCGGCCTTGACCAGATTGGCGGCCATGGGCCCGCCCATGTTGCCGAGACCGATAGATGCGATCGTGGCCATCTTCATTTCCTCCGCTGAACGTTTCGTTGATTAGTTGAACTTCAATTCGCCGGCGCCAATCTCGGCGAGATACAGCGCAAGCATGTCCGGCGTGACGTCCTCGATCCGCGATGGCGACCAGGTCGGATTGCGGTCCTTGTCGATCACGGCTGCGCGCACGCCTTCGCGAAAGTCGTCGCTGCGGAAGACTTCCAGCGCAGCCCGGTATTCGCGCACCAGGCACTCCTCCAGGCTCGACGCGGTGCGCGCCAGCCGCAAAAGCTTCAGCGTCACCACCATGCCGCGCGGCGATTTTTCGTTGAGCGTCTTCAATGTCGCCAGCGCGAACTCGGAACCGTCGCGCCTCAGCGCGGCAAAGATGTCTTCCATGCGGTCGAAGCCGAACAGTGCGTCGATCGCCGGCTCTTTTGCGGCGACCGGACCCGCGGTCTCCCCGGTCGCAAAACCTTTGATAAGCTTGCTGACATCGGCCGCGGTGACGCCCTGGCGAACCTTGGTCAGCGCGTCGCGCAACTCCGGCCATTTGGCTGCCGGTACCACCGCGTCGGCAAACTTCGCGTGGATCGCATCGGGGCCGTTCATGGTCTGGCCGGTCAGGCCGAAATAAGTGCCGATCTCGCCGGGCGAGCGCGACAGCAACCAGGTGCCGCCGACATCAGGGAAGAAGCCGAGCCCGACCTCGGGCATCGCAAGCTTGGTGCGATCGGTCACGACGCGATGGCTGGCGTGGCCCGATAGCCCGACGCCGCCGCCCATCACGAGGCCGTCCATGAACGCGACATAGGGTTTTGGATATTTCGCGATCCGCGCATTCATGACGTATTCCTGGCGCCAGAACCGCGCGCCGAGATCGCCGCCGTCGCGCGAGCTCTCCCAGAGGCCGCGAATATCGCCGCCGGCGCAGAGGCCGCGTTCGCCCGCGCCTTCCAGGATGATAACGGCCACTTCCGGATCGGCTTCGAACTGGTCCAGCGCCGCGTCGACGCCGATCGACATCTCCAGCGTCATGGCGTTGAGCGCCTTGGGGCGGTTGAGCCGGATCACGCCCGCCGCACCCTCGCGGCGAACGATCAGATCGCCCTCCTCCGCTCCACTCATCGCGCGCCCTCGATCAGCTTGCGCGCCACGATCAGCCGCATGATTTCATTGGTGCCTTCGAGAATCTGGTGCACGCGCAAATCGCGCACGATCTTCTCGATGCCGTATTCGCTGAGATAGCCGTAGCCGCCATGAAGCTGGAGCGCGTTGTTGGCGACCTCGAAGCCGACATCGGTGCCGAAGCGTTTTGCCATCGCGCACAGCATGGTGGCGTCGGGATCCTTCCGATCGAGCGCCGCGGCGGCGCGCCACAGGAAAGTGCGCGCGGCCTCCAGCTCGATCGCCATGTCGGCGAGCTTGAATTGCAGCGCCTGGAATTCGTCGAGGCGCTTTCCGAAGGCCTTGCGCTCCTTCATGTAGCCGCGCGCCTTGTCGAGCGCCGTTTGGGCACCCCCAAGAGAACACGCCGTGATGTTGAGACGCCCGCCGTCGAGGCCCGCCATCGCGATCTTGAAGCCTACGCCCTCCTCGCTCAAGCGGTTGGCGACCGGCACTCGGGCGTTCTCGAACAGCACGGCGCGGGTCGGCTGTGCGTTCCAACCCATCTTGCGCTCGTTGGCGCCGAAGGAGACGCCCGGCGTCTTGCCGTCGATCACGAGCGTCGAAATGCCGCCCGGGCCGTCGGCACCGGTCCGGACCATCGTGACCAGGAGATCCGTGCCGCCGGCACCGGAGATGAACTGCTTCTGGCCGTTGAGGACGTAATGATCGCCGTCGCGCACAGCGCGGGTGCGGAGCGCTGCCGCGTCCGAGCCGGCGCCCGGCTCGGTCAGGCAGTAGCTCGCGATCAGCTCCATGGTGCAGAGCTTGGGCAGCCATTTGTGGCGCTGGGTGTCGCTGCCGTAGGCATCGATCATCCAGGACGCCATGTTGTGGATGGAGATGAAGGCCGAGGTGGTCGGGCAGCCCGTCGCCAGCGCCTCGAAGATCAGCGCCGCGTCGAACCGCGTCATGGCGGAGCCGCCGACATCCTCGCGGATGTAGATGCCGCCCATGCCGAGCGTGGCGGCCTCGCGCATGACCTCGACGGGAAAATGTTTCTCCTCGTCCCAGCGCAGCGCGTGCGGCGCAATCTTCTCCGCTGCAAACGCCAACGCCATATCGCGAACCGCGATCTGATCCTCGTTCAGAGCGAACTGCATGATGGGCTGCTCATTTTTCTCTCGTCATTGCGAGCGAAGCGAAGCAATCCAGACTGCCTCCGCGGAAAGGTGCTGGATTGCTTCGTCGCAAGGGCTCCTCGCAATGACGGCTGAGGAGTTTACTTCATCAGCGGGATCGAGAACTCCGCGCCTTCCTTGACGCCGGACGGCCAGCGCGAGGTCACCGTCTTGGTCTTGGTGTAGAAGCGGACCGAATCCGGGCCGTGCTGGTTGAGATCGCCGAAGCCCGACTTCTTCCAGCCGCCGAAGGTGTAATAGGCGATCGGCACCGGGATCGGCACGTTGATGCCGACCATGCCGACATTGACCTTGGCCGCGAAGTCGCGCGCGGCATCGCCGTCGCGGGTGAAGATCGCAACGCCGTTGCCGTAATCATGCTCCGACGGCAGCGCCAGTGCTTCCTTGTAGTCGTGCGCGCGCACGACCGAGAGCACGGGGCCAAAAATCTCTTCCTTGTAGATCCGCATGTCCTTGGTGACGTTGTCGAACAGCGAACCGCCGAGATAGAAGCCGTTCTCATAGCCCTGCATCTTGAAGCCGCGGCCGTCGACGGCGAGCGTCGCGCCTTCCTTGATGCCGATGTCGATGTAGCCCTTGACCTTCTCGACCGCCTCCCGCGTCACCAGGGGACCGTAATCGGCGGACGGATCAATCGAGGTGCCGATCTTGAGCGACTCGACGCGCGGGATCAGCTTTTCCATCAAGCGGTCGGCGGTGGACTTGCCGACGGGGACTGCGACGGACACGGCCATGCAGCGTTCGCCGGCCGAACCATAGCCGGCGCCGATCAGTGCGTCGACCGCCTGGTCCATGTCGGCGTCGGGCATGATGATCGCGTGGTTCTTGGCGCCGCCAAAACACTGGCAGCGCTTGCCGGTCTGGGCGGCGCGCTCGTAGATGTATTGCGCGATCGGCGTGGAGCCGACGAAGCCGACGGCCTTGATGTCGGGATCGTCGAGGATGGCGTCGACCGCTTCCTTGTCGCCGTTGACGACATTGAGGATGCCGGCCGGCAGGCCCGCCTCGATCATCAGTTCCGCGAGCATCATCGGCACGCCGGGATCGCGCTCCGACGGCTTCAGAATGAAGGCGTTGCCGCAGGCGATCGCGGGGGCGAACTTCCACATCGGGATCATCGCCGGGAAATTGAACGGCGTGATGCCGGCGACGACGCCGAGCGCCTGGCGCATGGAGTAGATGTCGATGCCGGGGCCGGCACCTTCGGTGTATTCGCCCTTCATCAGATGCGGGATGCCGCAGGCAAATTCCGCGACTTCCAGGCCGCGCTGGATGTCACCCTTGGCGTCGGGAACCGTCTTGCCATGCTCGCGAGCGAGCAGTTCGGCCAGCTTGTCGTAGTCGCGCTGCACCAGCTCGACGAACTTCATCATGACGCGGGCGCGGCGCTGCGGATTGGTCGCGGCCCATTCCGGCTGCGCGGCGCGGGCGTTTTCCACGGCGGCGCGGACCTCGGCCTTGGACGCCAGCGCCACCTTGGCCTGGACGTCACCGGTCATCGGCTCGAAAACGTCGGCGGTACGGCCCGAGGTGCCCTTGACCTCCTTGCCACCAATGAAATGTCCGACTGAACGCATGGAATGGTCTCCTTGAGGCGAGCTTGAACGCTTTGACAAATCCTATCGACCTGCATTTTATAGGATTCAAGTCTGAGATAATGCACCATAGATGTGCGAAAATGCTGGATCAAGGCGCTATCGACTGGGACGACTTCCGCTTCGTGCTGGCCATCGTGCGGGGCGGCTCGGTTTCGGCTGCGGCAAAACAGCTCGGCGTCGACCATGCCACCGTCATCCGCCGCGTCGACCGGCTGGAGAAGCACCTCTCGGCCAAGCTGTTTGACCGGCGCAAGACCGGCTACCTGCTGACGGAGGCCGGCCAGCGCGTCGCCGACAGCGCGGAAGCCTTGGAATCGACCATCGTCGCCAACCAGGAGCAGGTCGGCGGGTCGGTGGCGCGGCTGACCGGCACGGTGCGGATCGGGGCCCCCGACGGTTTTGGGACCGCGTTCCTGGCGCCGCGGCTCGCTCAGTTCGCCGACCGGTATCCCGATCTCGATTTGCAACTCGTGGCCACCGCGCGGCTGTTCAGCCTCTCCAAGCGCGAGGCCGATATCGCCATCAGCCTGACCATGCCCAAGGAAGGCCGCATCGTCGGCCGCAAGCTGCTCGATTACCGGCTCGGACTCTATGCCGCGCCCGCCTATCTCGACCGCTTCCCGAAAATCACCTCGCGCGAGGTCCTGCCGCAGCATCGATTCGTCGGCTATATCGAGGAGCTCTTGTTCACGCCCGAGCTCGACTATCTGCCGCAGGTGTCGCCGAAGATCTCCGCACGCTTGCGCAGCGCCAACCTGATCGCACAACTCAACGCCACGCTCGCCGGCTTCGGTATCGCCGTGCTGCCGCACTTCATGGCGGCCGACTATCCGCAGCTGATTGCGGTGCTGGCGGAAGAGGTCTCGATCACCCGCACCTTCTGGATGCTGATGCACGCCGACAGCAAGGATCTCGCGAGGATCCGTGCGGTGGCGGATTATATTTCCGAGATTGTGGAGCGCGAGCGGGCGTTGTTTGCGGGGCCGTGAAGCCTAGCTCTGCTTCGGCTTCTTCGCCGCCGTTACCTTTGGCTCACGCTTCGCGCCATCGAGCGCGCTGTCCTTGCCCGTCTTCAACACCTCGTCCGACAGCTCGCTCGAGCCGGCGATGCGCGCGAGCAGCATGGTGCCGGCCATGGTCGCCAGCGTCGCGATCGCCTGCTTGCGCGCGGCCTTGCGCGGCAGATTTGGGATGAAATCGGTCATCATCTCGATCATCTCGTCGAGCTTGCCGGCAAAGGCCTTTCGCGTCTTCGGGCTCTCGCGGGCGATCTCGGCGCCGAGCGCGGGGATCGAGCAGCCGTGACCGGGGTTGTCGCGATGCACCGTCGAGAGATAGGTCTCGACGATCTGGGGGAGCTGCTTCTCCGGCGCGACCTGATCCGATTGCTTGCGCCAGTGCTCCATCGAGCGGTCCATGGCGTAGTCGAACGCCTCGATCACCAGCGCCTCGCGGGAATCGAAATGGGCGTAGAAGCCGCCATGGGTCAGGCCCGCTTCCTTCATGAGGTCGGCGACGCCGATGCCGTGGGCGCCCTTTTCGCGCAGCCGCACGGAGGCCTTCTTCACGATGCGGTCGTGGGTTTCCTGCTTGTGTTCCCGGGAATAGCGCATGCGAGTCTCATTGAATGTCGGAGGTCATCTAATAACATGGATATCGGCCGGACGGCGCATTAATTCCCTGTAAAATTGTTGCCGATCATGGAAAAGGTCGCCGTTGCGTGCACCGCAAGTGCCCCCTTACCGTCGCGGACGAAGCCCTCGGTATAGCTGGTCTGGCGTCCCAGCTTGATCACTTTGCCCTCGGCGGAGATCAGCCCGGACCGGACCGAGAGCGGACGCAGAAAGGTCATTTTGAGATCGAGGGTGACGGAGCCCTGCCCGGACTCCAGCCTGGTCGAGATCGCACACCCCATGGCGGTGTCGATCAGCGCGGCGGCTGTGGCTCCGTGCAGGAGGCCGATGGTGTTCTCGAGATCCTCGCGCGGCTCGAGTTCCATGACGATCCGACCCGGCTCGACCACGGCCATGACGAAGCCGATCAGCTTGGCAAAAGGTGGCGGCGGCAAACGTCCGTCGCGGATGCCCAGCATCGCGTCCATGCCTGACAAGCCCATCGCCACTTTCGCAACCGGCGCAGGCACCTGCCACTCCACCACCCGCTCGCGCCGCTGCGCGGGGGAAAGCAGGTCGGGTTGATCGACGTTGGTCATCGCGGCCTCTTTGTATGATTTCCATCATACTATGCTGCGGGCTTCGCCCTGGCAACTCCCTCCCGCCCGCTTGACAAGCAATGCGTTTCGGCCCGGAAGTGATCCCGACAGGCATTCCAACGTCCACGAAACTCAGAGATCCCCTCATGGAAATGCTCAACCACCACTGCGGCGTGACGCGCGATGCGCGCGGCGTCGTTCACGTCGCCATCTGCAACGCCGGCTCGCTGAACATTTTGGGCTCCCCCGTCACCGACGCGGTCCGCGAAGGCTTGCAGCAGCTCTCCTCCGACCGCAGCATCCGGGTTGCGGTGCTGCGCGGCCAGAGCGAGAAAAGCATGATCGGCGGCGCCGACATCAAGGAGATGGCCAAGCTCGACCAAAAGTCCGCCGAGGCCTTCATCAGCCGCCTGCGCGACCTCTGCGAGGCCGTGCGCGCCTTCCCGGCCCCGATGATCGCGCGCATGCCCGGCTGGTGCCTCGGCGGCGGGCTCGAAGTTGCGGCAGCCTGCGATTTCCGGATCGCCGCCCATGATGCGCATTTCGGCATGCCGGAGGTGCGCGTCGGCATTCCCTCGGTGATCCATGCCGCGCTGCTTCCGCGCCTGATCGGGTGGGCCCGCGCGCGCTGGCTGGTGATGACCGCGGAGAACATCGACGCGCCGACGGCGCTGGCATGGGGATTGGTCGACAAGGTCGCGCCGGAGGGCGGGCTCGATGCCGAGGTCGAGCACCTCGTGAACGCCCTGCTCGAATGCGGCCCCGAGGCACTGCGGTCGCAGAAGGCCTTGCTGCGCCAGTGGGAGGAACTGCCGCTGACGGAGTCGGTGGATTTGAGCGTGAAAGTGTTCGGCGAGTCGTTCCTGACGGACGAGCCGACGCGGCTGATGGGCGCCTTCGTGAATCGGAAGCGGTAGGCACCACAAAGACGGTGTCATGCTCCGCGAAAGCGGGGCATCCAGTACGCCGCGGCCTCTCCGTATCCGCGCGCCGCCTGTGGAACACTGGATCGCCCGATCAAGGGGCGATGACACCATTGTGTGGGATGGACACCCCGTCACACAGCGTCCCCCGGTCGAACAAGCAAATCTCATCCGACCCACGACAATTTCTCATGCCCGACGCAGTTGCATTTTTTGCGCCGCATCATATGATGATCATAATCTTACATATCCGACATCTTAGGGAGCCTCCCCGATGGCCGAAGCCTCCGATCCCGTCGTCATCGTCTCCGCCGTTCGTAGCCCGCTCGGCCGCTTCATGGGCGAGCTGTCGCCCCTCCCCGCACACAAGCTCGGATCGCATGTGATCGGCGCGGCACTGGAGCGTGCCAAGCTTGCGCCGGAGAAGGTCGATGAGGTTTTCATGGGCTGCGTGCTTCCCGCCGGCCAGGGCCAGGCCCCGGCGCGCCAGGCTGCGCGTGCCGCCGGCCTGCCCGATGCCACCGGTGCCACCACCGTCAACAAGGTCTGCGGCTCCGGCATGAAAGCGACCATGTTGGCGCACGACATCATTCGCGCCGGCTCGGCCGAGATCGTCGTCTCCGGCGGCATGGAAAGCATGAGCAACGCGCCGTATCTGCTCGCCAAGGCGCGCGGCGGCTATCGCGCCGGCCACGACCGCATCATCGACCACATGATGATGGACGGGCTCGAAGACGCCTACGAGACCGGCCGCTCCATGGGCGATTTCGGCGAGGCCACCGCCGAAGCCTATCAGTTCACCCGCAAGGACCAGGACGCCTATGCGATGGAAACGTTGAGCCGCGCACGTAAAGCCGTCGAGGGCGGCGCGTTCAAGGCCGAAATCGCGCCGATCACGCTGAGCGAGAAGGCAGGCCCCCGCATCGTCGCCAATGACGAGCATCCGCTGAAGGTCGATCCCGCAAAGATCCCCGGGTTGAAGCCGGCCTTCCGCGCCAACGGCACCATCACGCCCGCGGCCTCCTCCGCCAACGCCGACGGCGCTGCTGCGCTGGTGCTGACGAAGCGCTCGCTCGCCGATCGCAATGGGCTGCCTGCGCTGGCCGAGATCAAGGGCCACGCCACCCACAGCCAGGAGCCGCAATGGTTCACCACGGCGCCGATCCCGGCGATCCGCAAGCTGCTCGACAAGGTCGGCTGGAGCGCCGACGATGTCGATCTGTTCGAGATCAACGAAGCCTTTGCCGTGGTGGCGATGGCGGCGCAGCGCGACCTCGGCATTCCGCGCGAGAAGCTCAACATCAACGGCGGTGCCTGCGCGCTCGGCCATCCCATCGGCGCCACCGGCGCACGGCTGATCGTGACGCTGCTGCATGCGCTCGAGGCGCAAAACCTCAAGCGCGGCGTGGCGGCGCTCTGCATCGGCGGCGGCGAAGCCACCGCGATCGCGGTGGAGCGCTTGACGCACTGACATGAGAAAGTCCGGAAATGAGGGGACTCCGTCATTTCCGACAAACGAGTCCCGTGCCATTCTGCAAACTTGCGCAGGTCTCTCGCCTGCCCATCAAGATTGAGGCCCAATGATCTCGAACTGGCTCGCGGCAACGCTCGGCCGCCGCAATATCCACTACGGCTGGGTGATGGTCGGCGTGACCTTCCTCACCGCGCTGATTAGCGCCGGAACGGTCGGCGCGCCCGGCGTGTTCATCATTCCGCTTCAGAAGGAGTTCGGCTGGAGCACGGCGGAGATCTCCTCCGCGCTGTCGATCCGCTTCATCCTGTTCGGGCTGATGGCGCCGTTCGCGGCAGCCCTGCTCAACCGCTACGGCCTGCGCAACGTCACGCTCACCGCGCAGCTCATCGTCGTCTCGGCGCTGGTGCTCTCGCTCGGCATGACAGAGGTCTGGCAGCTCGTCGCGTTGTGGGGCGTGGTGATCGGGATCGGCACCGGCATGACCGCGCTGGTGCTCGGCGCCACCATCGCGACGCGCTGGTTCGCGGCGCGGCGCGGCCTGGTCGTCGGCATCATGACCGCGAGCGTCGCGACCGGTCAGCTCGTGTTCCTGCCGCTGCTGGCAAGCCTCACCGAACGCTTCGGCTGGCGGCTTGCGCTCGGCTTCGTCTGCATCGCGCTCGGTGTTTCCGCCCTCGCGGTGCTGCTCGCGATGCGCGACCGTCCCAGCGATTTGGGCCTGCGCCCGTTCGGCGACGAAGGCACCACACCCCTGCCCGCCCCGCCCGTCAGCCATGGCTCGATCACCGGCGTCGCGCTCGGCACGCTGCGCGACGCCTCGAAGAGCAGCGCATTCTGGGTCCTGTTTGCGACGTTCTTCGTCTGCGGCGCATCCACCAATGGCCTCGTGCAGGTGCATCTGATCCCGATGTGCCTCGATTTCGGCATCCCGCAGGTGCAGGCCGCGGGCCTGCTGGCTGCGATGGGCATCTTCGACTTCTTCGGCACCATCATGTCGGGCTGGCTGTCGGACCGCTACGACAACCGCTATTTGCTGTTCTGGTATTACGGCCTGCGCGGGCTCTCGCTGATCTTCCTCCCCTTCAGCGATTTCTCGTTCTATGGGCTCTCGATCTTTGCGATGTTCTACGGGCTCGACTGGATCGCAACCGTGCCGCCCACGGTGCGGCTCACCGCGCAGAAATTCGGACCCGAGCGCGCCAATCTGGTGTTCGGCTGGATCTTTGCGGGCCACCAGCTCGGCGCGGGCACCGCCGCCTTCGGCGCCGGTTTCTCGCGGACGGTCTATCAGAGCTACCTGCCCGCCTTCTTCATCGCCGGCGCGCTCTGCGTGTTCGCCTCACTGATCGTGCTGACGCTCTCGCGACAACCGAAGCCAAAGCCGCAAGCCGCGATGGCTTAGTACCTGATCGTGGTGGTGACGCCGAAGACTGCGGCGTCACCGATCCGCGCGACACCGCTCGGGTCGTTCGGGTTGGGGATGCCGCCCGAGGCGCGGAACACGTATTGGAAATAAGGCGCGATCAGCCAGCCCGGCTTGATATGCGCCTCGTAGATCATCTCGATCAGCGTCTCGTTGCTGCGCACGGGACTTTGGACGCCCGTGAAGGATTGCGTGTCGAGATCGAGGTTGCGCGCAGTGTTCGAGATGCGCATGTAGGCCGCCGCCACGCCGAAGCGATCGAGCGGACGACCGGGTACGAAGCCAACAAAGCCGATGCCGCCGTCGAGATAGAGATCGATCAGGTTGCGGTCCGGCGGGCTGTAGGCGATGCGGCCGAACGCGGTGACACCCGGGAGCGAGGCCGACGTGCTGTTGTCCTTGACCTCCGGCGGGCGGTAGAGCACCTGTTCGATGACCGCGAAGATTCCGTAATTTCCGCGAAGCTTCGCCGGAATGCCGCTGCCGCCGGGATCGGCGATCGACTGCCCCTCCGCCGTAAAGCGCTGGCTGTCGAAGGAGCCATAATGCTTCCAGGCACCCGGCGTGACATTGCCGGCGAGCGGGCGGCCGCCGATATCGATGGCGTAGTTGAAGCGAACTTGCCCGATCACCCACGGCGGATCGTTGACGCGAAAGGCGAGACCATGATGGTCGCGAAGCTGCGGATCTGCATCGCCAGGTCCTGACGGATCGCCGTTGAAGACAGCACCGAACGCCGTGATCTGATCCGTCAGCGCGGCCTTGATGCGAATGCCGGGGACCGCGATCGGCGGCGCCGGGCCGCCGGCCGGAAGGTTGGACGCCTTGATCGCCGGCCAGCCGAACGTGCCGTTGATGAAGAGGTCGTCGGTCTGGCTGTCGAAGAACTCGACATCGGCGGCCTGCTGGCCGGCCCTGATGTTCAGCCTGTCGTTGAAGAAGCTCTGCTCGAAATAGGCATTGTAGAGCCGCTGGTCCGGCAACGCCTCGATCTCGCTGATGGTCGCGAGATTCATGACGTAGTTGCGGCTTAGGCCTCGCCCGTAGATTACGAAGGCATTGGCGTAGAATCGGCCACCGGTCCAGCCGACCAGCTTGTCGAGATCGGCATCGACCGACAGGTCGAGCCTGCCGAAATGGATGGCGCCGCGCTTAACGCCGCCCGAAACGTTGCCGATATTGTCGGCGATGTAGGTGGCGCCGAAATTCAGACCCTTGTTGGCGAGGCCGTCATGCCACGCGTTGAACCATTTTGGAGCCAGCCACTCCGCCGCGCTCTCGTCCTTGGCACCGGCGAGCGCGCCGGTGCTCGCCATTGCCGAAGCCAGTGCGATCGCAGCCGCCCGTCGCAATGGAGATTGAGCACCACGCGAACTCACGATCGATACGCTATTTCTTGAAGATGCCCGTGCGCCGCATGAAGAGATAGGCGGCACCGACCGACGAGGCCATCAGCAGCGCCGCCACGAGAAATCCGCTCTCGACATCGGTCAGCGGCAGGCCCTTGGTGTTCATACCAAAAATGCCGGTGATCAGCGTCGGCGGCAGCAACAGCGAGGTCACGATCGAGAGCGTGTGGAGGTGGTTGTTGCTTTCCTCCTCGTTCTTGAAACGCAGCTCCTCCTCGAGCAGGCGGCTGCGTTCGCGCAGCTCGACGATATCGTGGTCGAGGCCGTCGAGCCGCTGCGCCAGCTTGCCGGCCTGGATACGCAAGTCCGGCGACAGGTGGTCGGTGTTCTTCTGGTCGAGGCGATGGAACAGCGTACGCAGGCCGGTGAGCTGGCGATGCAGCCTGACGCAGGTCCGGCGCAGCCGGCCGAGATTGCGGCGCATCTCCGGCTTGGCGTCGTCGGCCAAAATCCGCTCCTCGATCTCGTCGATCTCCTGGCCGAGCTTGTCGGCCATCCGGTCCAGCGTGTCTGCGACCTCGTCGACGATCTTTTCGAGCAGATGGGCGACGTTGTCGACGCGGTAGCCGCCTTCGAGCACCCGGCGCGTCGCATCCGCCGAGCACAGCGCCTGATGGCGGCCGCTGATCAGGAGCCGCTCGGTCATCGCGAAGCGCAGGAACGCGGTCTCCTCCGTCGCGCTGTCGATGTCGCGCACGAGGTCGGAGAACACGCCGTAGACGCAGTTGTCGATGACGTGAAGCTGCTGGAAGGTGTCGTTGGACAGCAAGAGCTCGCGCGCGAGCGGCGGCAGCTGTGACGCGACGATCCACGGCCGTGAACGCGTGTCCGTGAGGTTGAAATGCAGCCAGAGCCGGCCGTCGTGACTGAACTCGATCGGATGCTCGATCGGCAGCGCCTCGGCGCCGCCGTCGCTGTGGAGCCGGAATGCCCACACCAGGCCGGGAATGCCAGGCACGGAATCCGATATCGCGCTGACAAGCTTCGCCGGCTCAGCCATGACCAACCCCAACCGTCAACGAACGCCCCGCTCCGGAAGATGGCTGACGGCATCGTCCGGACCCTCGCGGGTACTCAATTACGGCATTGTTACAGTTTGATGATGATGCCCTACTCGGCCGCCAGCGCGGTCGAGGCCGCCGCCTCGGCTTCCCTGATGTAGTCGTGCACGACGCGGCCGAACGGCAGCGTCAGGTCAGCGATGTAATGATGCGCGCCGAGGCAGCGGCGGACCGGGAAGTCAGCGACGGGCGCGTTGACATGCGGCACCAGATGCAGCCGGCCCGGCCCCATCCAGGATCCCTTCGGCACGATGTCGATGAGGTTGATCGCAACGAGCTGGCAGATCTCGAGGCGGCCGTCGACGCCGGGGATCATCTTCAGATTGATCTGCGTTTTCGACAGCGTCGCCCGGGTCAGATCGCCGTTGCCGGCCATGCTCTCGTGCTTGTAACCCATCGTGCCCATGGCGACGAGCTGGCCGGCATATTCCAGCGTGCCCGTCAGCGTGTCCTTGACGATCTCGAGCTTGGGATGGGCGTATTTCTTGGGAAAACCCCAGATCTCGCGGCCGGCGGCGATCGGCGGATCATCGTCCAGATACATCTGCGAGACGAAGTTGACCTCCTCGCCGTGCAGGCGCGCGGGGATGACGAGGCCGGACTCGGTGTAGCTGCCGAAGCCGGACGAGTCTGGCATCCGGATCCATTCGTAATGCACGATCGGCTGGTCGATCGGCTCCAGCGGCTCAGGCAGGCCGGCGCGGATCAGGTCCGGATCGGTCTCGTAGGTGATGACGAGAAATTCGCGGTTGACGAAGCGATAGGGCCCGGCCGGATAGCTCGGCCCAGCCGCCGGCATCGACGGAAGCCTCAGCAAATCTTCCCTGCGCATCGCTGGTCTCCTCTCGTGGTGCTCATGTGATGCCCGCCCGGCAGCGTCAGGCGTCGATGCAGATTGCTAGCCGCCGTCATTGACTGCGATGTGAAGGATTTCCGTCAGCCGCACGACCGTAGCCATTCCCAAGACGATCATGGCGCATGCAAGCGATGCACCGGCGCCAGAATTGTCATCACGCCGTCACCGCCTGACGCAATCGTTTGAAGAAGCAGGAGGCATCACCATGGACGCTCGCACATCGCAACCGCTTCATCAGACACATCAGTCTCCCTCACGAGGCTGGCGGCCCGAGCGCTGCGACCGCGTCGCGCTAGTGCTGCAAGGTGGCGGCGCGCTCGGCGCCTACCAGGCCGGCGTCTACCAGGCACTGCACGAGGCCGGCATCGAGCCCGACTGGGTCTGCGGCGTCTCGATCGGCGCGATCAACTCCGCCATCATCGCCGGCAACAAGCCGGAGAAGCGGCTCGAGGCGCTGCGCATCTTCTGGGAGCGCATCACCAACCGCAAGATCTGGCACTACACGCCTGACGGAGACATCTTCCGGCAGTGGCGCAATCTCACCAGCGCATGGATGACGTCGGCGATGGGCCAGCCGGGCTTCTTCAGCCCGCATCAGGTCAATCCCTGGCTCAGCCCGGTCGGCGCCCGGACCGCCACCAGCTATTACGACACGATGCCGCTGAAGGAGAGCCTGCTCGAACTCGTCGACTTCGACCTCATCAACGAGAAGAAGGTTCGCTTCGCGGTCGGCGCCGTGAACGTGCTCTCTGGCAATTTCATTTATTTCGACAATTCCCATGACGAGATCGAGCCGGAGCACATCATGGCTTCCGGCGCTCTGCCGCCGGCCCTGCCGATGGTACGGATCGGCACCGATCATTTCTGGGACGGCGGCATCGTCTCCAACACGCCGCTCCAGCACCTGCTCGACCAGGAGGACGCGCTCAATTCGCTGGTGTTCCAGGTCGATCTCTTCAGCGCGCGGGGCGTGCTGCCGCGCTCGATCCAGGACGTGATGGCCCGCCAAAAGGACATCATGTATTCCTCGCGCACCCGCCACAACACCGATGTCTACCGCCGCACCCACAACCTCAAGGTCCTGCTCTACAAGGCCTTGGCGAAGCTGCCCGACGAGCAGCTCTCCGAGGAGGAGCGCAAACTCAAGTCGAGCCTGCGCCACATGCCGGAGATCGCGATCCTGCATCTGATCTATCAGCAGAAGGCGTATGAGGGCGACGCCAAGGACCACGAATTCTCGGGCACCTCGATGCGCGAGCACTGGACCTCCGGCTACGAAGACACCAAGCGCACCCTGAAGCGCCGCGACTGGATCAAGATGCCCGACGAAGGCATGGGGCTGGTGGTGCACGACGTGCATCGGGAGACGGAAAGCGCGTGAGCAACGCGCCCCGCGGGGCGGGCTCAAACAAAAAATGCGAAAACAACCCCATGCACAGTAGCCGGGGCGTGGTGGATCAATGACTTACGCTTTACCGAAATCGATTTGACTCGTCGGGCAAAACAGGAGCAGGCTGTCATCGTTGGGCATCTGCGTCGTCATCTCCTTCAACCTGCAAAATGGTCTCCGACAGCAGAGCCGCAGCCTTTTGCAGCGGGCCGATAAATCGATCCAGTTCAGCGAAGCTCACGCGAGCCGCGGGTACGGAGACACCCAGGCAAGCGATGAGTTCTCGATCCGGGGACAGGATGGGCACGGCACACCCCACCACGCCTTTCACGTACTCTTCGTTCGTTTTGGCCCAGCCGCGCTGCCGCGTCTCTTCGAGCACCTTCATCAGCGCCTGGACATCGACAATCGTCGTTTCAGTGAATTTGGTCAGAGCGAGTGCGCGGCACAGCTTCGCCCGGGTCCGCTCGGGCAATCCGCTCATGTAGATCTTTCCGGTGGACGTGCAATGTAGCGGCGCCGCTTCTCCCGGATTGAACTGAAGACCTTGCGGCTCCGAAACGCGAACGCTGTCCACATAGGCGACGGAATTATCGCGCACGACGCCGATTTCGCATTGTTCGCCGATTTCTGCCGCGACCCCTCGAAGCACCGCGTGCCGCCGCGCGGTGCGGAAGGCCGCTCCGATCACAGTCGCGGACAGTGTGACGAGTTGATTGCCCACAACGTAACGCTTGGTCCCCAACGCCTTCTGAAGCAGTCCGCGGCCTTCAAGATTTCCGATCAACCTGTGCGCCGTTGGAAGAGGCAGCGAGAGAGCCTTCGCGATCTCTGCCGCTGAGACGGCTTTACGTTGGTCAGCAACATGCCGAACGATCGCGAGGGCGCGGTCCAAGGGTCCATCCCTCTCAACTTGCTTCGTCATTTCCCTACCGGCTGGAATTGGCAGCGCAACTAATTATCATTTTTCGGAATTAAATCTATTGATATTCGACAATTTCATTTGTCCAAATCCGTAAAGCTCATATTCTTGGCGCTGCCGGCGATTGACTAAAATTTGTGCAACGTAGTCTCGCCGTTTCGAAATGTCGCTCCGTCGCTTGGCCGGCTGCCAAGTCCCGACGGCGCGCTCAACAGGAGATGTGCATGTCTCGTCACTACGACGTGGACGCCGTGAGGAAGGAATTCCCTGCCGTTGAACGGATGGTTTATCTGGACTCGGGATTTCAAACGCCGCTTGCGCGCCCGGTGAAAGCCGCGATCGAGCTCTTCCTTCGCGAGAGCTTCGAGACGGCTGGCCCGAAGAGCGTCTGGCTCGACCGGGTGGAGCAGACCCGCGCCAAGGTCGCTCGCTTTCTCGGCGTGACACCGGACCAGATCGCCTTCACGAAAAACACGTCGGAAAGCATGAACATCGCGGCAAACGCACTGCCGCTCCAGGCCGGGGACAATGTTCTGATGATCCACGGCGATCATCCGAACAACGCCTACGCGTTCCTCAATCTGCAGCGGAAGGGCGTGGAAATCCGCTTCGTTCCGATGACGGATATCGTCGATGGCGACAGCTTTGCTGCCTTCATTGACGACAAGACGCGTGCGATCTCGATGTCGCATGTGACCTTCCATGCCGGTCACCGCTTTGACATCGAGAGCGTCGGCGCGATGTGCGCCAGGAAGAAGCTCTACTTCGTCGTCGACGTGATGCAGGCGATCGGCGTCGTACCTGTTGACGCGAAGGCGATCGGCGCCAGCTTCATCGGCTCCGGCAGCCATAAGGGATTGCTCGTTCCGCAAGGGCTTGGGCTTCTCTATTGGGACAAATCCCTTGGAGAGCTGGAACCGACCTATATGGCGGCCGCGAGCCTCGCCGATATCCCGAACGACCTCATCGCGCGTCCCGACAAAATGGCTCCCTCACCGACCGCCAGGCGCTTCGAACTTGGCAACTTCAATCTGCCCGCGATCCATGCTCTGGGTGCTTCCCTCGACATGATCGAGCAGATCGGGGTGCAGAACATCCAGAACCACTGCTTCGACCTCGGCGATCACCTGATCGCGCGCCTGGACGAACTGGACGTCCGCCTGGTTGGCCCGCGCGATCGAAAGCACCGCGCTCCGCACATCTACGTCATCGCCCTGCCCGCAGCGGACTGGCTCGGGCATTTCGAGGAGAACGGCGTGCGCGTTTCGCCCGAACGTGACGGCATCCGCGTCTCGCTCGGCATGTTCAACACCGCGGCGGATATCGATCGCCTGATCGACGTCATTCGCCGGCGAGGGCTCGGACGCTCCTCGGCTGCAGCTTGAATTCGACAAACGATGGGATGGCAAAAACCATGAAGCAGCTCGTTCAGGTATTGGGACTTCTCCCGGCGCTCTTAGCTATCAACGCAAGCCCCTCCGCGGCGGCGGATAGCCCGACGCTGGACAAGATCAAATCCAGCGGTTCGATTACGATCGGCCACCGTGAGGCCTCAATACCGTTCTCGTACCTCGGGCCCGACCAGAAGCCCGTCGGTTTCTCGCTCGATCTCTGCGCGGCGATCGTCGATCGCGTCAAGGAGGAGCTGAGATTGCCCAATCTCAAGGTCAGCTTCACCCCGGTGAACTCGTCGAACCGGATACCGCTGATCCAGAGCGGGACCGTCGACATCGAATGCGGCGGCACCGCGAATGACAAGAAGCGGCAGGAACAGGTCTCGTTTTCGGTCGCCACGTTCGTCAGCCAGCCGCGGTGGCTGGTCAAGGCCGCCAGTGGCGTCAAGACCGCCGGCGACCTGAAAGGCAAGACGATCGTCGTCACCCAAGGCTCCAACGCGGTCGGCTTCGCGCAGGGCGTCAACGCCAAGGAACAGCTCGGCCTCAACATCGTCCAAGCCAAGGACCATGCGGAATCCTTCCTCATGTTGAACACCGGCCGTGCGGCCGCCTTCATGGAGGACGATATTCTCCTCGCCGGGCTCAAGGCTGCGGCGCCGAATCCGGACGCACTCCTGTTTCTTCCCGAAGGTTACGCGAAGATCTACTACGGGCTGATGTTCACGAAGGGCGATGCCGGCTTCAAGGCACTCGTCGACGACGTTCTCTCCAAGCAAATGGCATCAGGCCAATTCGAGAAGACCTACGCAAAATGGTTCACCAAGCCGATCCCGCCCAAGGGTGAGAACCTCGCATTTCCGCTCACCGACGAGTTGACGCAGCGGATCGCGCATCCCAGCGATGCCGTCGACTAGTTGACGGAGCTGATCGTCTCGCAAGGTGATCCTCGTTCGCACCTGTAACCGGAGGACTCGCGATGTTCGGAGTGCTTTTTGAACAGGCGGCGGATGGCCAGCGCTATATCGACTGGCTGCTGTCGGGTCTCGGCTGGACCCTGGCCCTGGCCTTCTTCGGCTGGTGGATAGCCTTTGGCATCGGAATCGTCGTCGGCGTAGGCCGCACGGTCCAGAATCGCTTCTTCGCGCTCCCGGCCCGGCTCTATGTCGAGATATTCCGAAACATCCCTGTCTTGGTGCAGATGTTCCTCTGGTATTTTGTTTTCCCGGAGGTGGTGCCGAGCGCAATCGGAGATGCAATCAAGCAGATCCCGCCGCCATGGGCATCGTTCTTCCCGGCACTTCTTTGCCTCGGGCTCTACACGGCTTCCCGCATAGCCGAGCAGGTCCGGGCCGGCATCGAGGCGCTCCCAAAGGGACAGCTCGAAGCCGCCAACGCCCTCGGCCTCAGCGGTTACCTCACCTATCGACACGTCATCGTGCCGCAGGCCTTGCGCCTCATCGTGCCGAGCCTCACCAGCGAGGTGATGGGCATCTACAAGAACACCTCCGTCGCACTCACGATCGGCTTGATGGAACTGACTGCCCAGGCACGCCAGATCAGTGAAGCAACGTTCCAGACATTCACTGCCTTTGGCGCGGCGACCATCGTCTATCTCTGTCTGGCACTGATTGCCTATCAAGCCATGGCGCTGATCGACAGAGCCGTCCGGATTCCGGGTAGCGCGCCCGCCACGCTCCCGGCTGACCAGGATCTCTCTGGCGAAGTGCAGCAAGGCGCCTTGCCCGGCGCCATGGAGGCCGCGAAATGAACGCCCTCGATTTCTCGATCGTCGCGCAATCATGGCCCTATCTCTGGTCGGGCCTGCTGTTCTCACTGTCGCTCACAGCCGCCGCGTTCGCCATCGGCATGATTCTCGGAACCTGCCTTGCGTTGGCGCAGCACTTCGAGATTCCCTTGGTCGCCCAGATCATCCGCGGCTACGTGGCGATCATCCGGTCGATCCCGCTGATCCTCGTTCTGTTCTGGTTTTTCTTCTTGGTACCGATCGTGCTCGGGCACCTTAGCGGCAACGGCCGCCCCATCCCGATCGGCGCCACCTATACCGCCTTCATCACTTTCGGCTTGTTCGAGGCGGCCTACTATTCCGAGATCATCCGCGTTGGACTGCGTGCCGTGAACAAGGGCCAGTTTGAGGCCTGCCAAGCCCTCGCGCTGTCCACCTACGACACCTACCGCCACATTGTCCTCCCGCAGGTCCTGCGGGTGGCAAGCCCGATTATCCTGAGCCAGACGATCATCCTGTTTCAGGACACTTCTCTCGTCTATGTCCTGTCGTTGACGGATCTTCTCGGTGCCGCCTCCAAGCTCGCGCAGCTCAACGGCCGCCTCGTCGAAATGTATCTCGTCATAGCAGTAGCCTATCTCGTCATCAGTTCTGCGGCGTCCCAGTGCGTCGCCACCCTTCGCAAGCGATATGCTGCTGCCGCGGCCCGCTGACCATCGGGGTACCGAACCGCCTCGCATTTGGGAGACGAACATGCCGCAAGCGACTGTCAGCAATGCCACACGGCCCGCCGAGATCGTCGTCGTCGAGAACGTGATGAAGCGGTTTGGCGCATTCACTGCGCTGAACGACGTCACCCTCAAGGTCGACAGGGGCGAGAAGATCGTGCTCTGCGGACCATCAGGCTCCGGTAAGTCTACCCTCATCCGGTGCATCAACCATATCGAGAAGCACGATGCAGGCAGGATTATCGTCGATGGTGTCGAGCTGACCAACCGCATCGCCGACATCAACAGCGTACGTTGTGAAGTCGGGATGGTATTTCAGAGCTTCAACCTTTTTCCGCACCTCACCGTCGCGGAGAACTGCATGCTGGCTCCGATTAAGGTTCGCGGGATTTCGCAGTCTGAGGCGCGCGATCGCGCACTCGACCTGCTGCGGAAGGTCCGCATTCAGGATCAGGCCGACAAGTATCCTGCGCAATTGTCGGGCGGTCAGCAGCAACGTGTCGCCATCGCGCGAGCGCTGTGCATGCAGCCCAAGATCATGCTGTTCGACGAACCGACATCGGCTCTCGACCCCGAGATGGTCAAGGAGGTACTGGAAACCATGGTCGAGCTGGCGAAAGAGGGAATGACGATGGTGTGCGTGACGCACGAGATGGGATTCGCCCGGGAGGTCGCCGACCGGGTGGTCTTCATGGATCGCGGTAACATCATCGAGGAAGCAGAACCGGAAACATTCTTTCGAGATCCTCGCACGGAACGGGCGAAGGCATTTTTAAACCAGATCATTCACTAGCTAAGTCGGCAGCGCCCGATAGAGCGCGGCTTGTCGAGGCGGTGCCAGAGCCCCGATCACGACGCCCCCGAGCGCTTAGTTTCCGCGCCGATTCGAAAGTCCGACTTTGCGGCGCCAAGCGCGGCGGCGAGCTCGTCGATGTGGTAGGGTTTCGACAGGATCCGGATTCCAGCCATTGCGGCGTCGTGAACCGCGGCTTCGGCGTATCCGCTCGTCAGCAGGACCGGGATGTCGCTTCGCCGTCTCTGAATCTCGCGCGCGAGTTCGACACCGTTCATGCCGCCCGGCATCATGATATCGGAAAACACCAGATCGACGGAGCGGCCGTCGGCCAAGGCACCGAGAGCCGCCGCAGCGCTGGCCGCGCGCGTGACCTGGTAACCGAGCTGCGCAAGCATCTCGCTGACCAGCGCGGCGACCTCGTCGTCGTCTTCGACGAGGAGAATTCGGCCATGATTGGCCTTCTTGGGTCGAGCCCTGTTCAGGTCGATGAGATGCCGTTCACCCGATGGGATATTCCTGGATCGCGGCAAATAGAGCTCGATGCTGGTGCCCTCGTCGACGATGGATTTTATTCGAACCATCCCGCGTGATTGCGTCGCAAATCCGTGGACCTGAGCAAGCCCCAGGCCCGAGCCTTTCCCGACATCCTTGGTCGTGAAGAACGGTTCGAAGACCCGCGCCAGGATCTCGGGGCTCATACCGACGCCCCCGTCCACCACGGACAGACGAACGTAGTCCCCCGCGATCTCGTTCTCGTTCAGGCCGGCCAGGTTCTCGCCACGGACAACGATCGTGCCACCGTTCGGCATCGCATCGCGGGCGTTGACCGCCAGGTTGAGAACGACCAGTTCGAGCTCTCCCGGATCGACCTCCACCGGCCAAAGCCCCTCCGGAAAATCGAACTCGACGTGAACGTCGCCTCTCAGGCTCCGATCGAGCAATTCGCGCATGCCGCCGATCTGCGCTGGGATGTCGACGGCCTCGGGCCGGAGCTTCTGCCGCCGTGAAAAAGCCAGAAGCTGCCGGGTCAGGCCGGCACCACGCTGCGCCGCCTGAACCATTCCTTCCAACAGACGACGCCGCCGATCAGGATCGGTCTGCCGGTCGAGCATGTCCAATCCACCGGAGATGACCATCAGCAGATTATTGAAGTCGTGAGCTACTCCGCCGGTCAATTGTCCGATGGCTTCGATCTTCTGGGCCTGACGAAGGGTCTCCTCGACGCGGGCGCGCTCTTCCATTTCGGCCCGCAGATGCTTGTTGGCCTCCTCGAGGGCACGGGTGCGCTCGACCACGAGCTTCTCGAGCTCCTGGGCCGTCCGCTCGCGCGCCTGCAGCAAGGTCCGAATTTCATATTGCCGCCGGCGGGCCCGCATTGCGGATTGAATTGCGCTCGTCAGCGTGATCGGCTGAACCGGGCGCTCGAGCAGCGAAACGTTGCGGAGTGTCTCGACGATGCTGCGGCGCCAGGCAACCACCGCCGGCTGTTCTCGGTGGCTGGTGAGAATGACAAAGGGCAGGTCGGACCAGGGCGGTTGCCTCTCGATCCAATGTGCCAGCGGCTGGGTATCCTTCCCGAACAAGCCCTCCTCGGCGAGAAGGACCGCGCCCACGCCCGCCGACATCTCGGTGACCAGTTCAGGCAGACCTCGACAATTGATTGCGACGAGATTCGAATTGCGGAAAAGCTCGACCGATGCCGGTCCATCGCGGCCGATCGGAGCAAACACGAGGACGCAATGATCGCGATCGGCGCTCATTCCGACAGCCCTTCCGGCATCTCCGTGCCCGAGTAACGCGGATTCCCGGAAAAGATGCCGCTGAACCCGGTCAGCGGAGGACCGACCGTAATGCCGGCACGGCCAAGACGAAACTCGCGGATGGAATTTTCATGATTGCCGCTGCGTTTCTTCACGACCGAGAGCGCACGCCGCACCGTTCCGCCGACTTCGAAATAGCGCAGCATGAGCACGGCATCGCTCAAATAGCTGATATCGAGAGCCGTTTCCATCGGACCGACCAGCCCATGCTGAGCGAGGATCAGGACGGTCAGCACGCCTTTCTGTCCGAGATAGCTCAGCAGCTCATGCATCTGGAGGATGAGAAATCGCTCATCCGGCATTGCGTTGAGGTAGCCGTTCAGACTGTCGATGATAACAATACGGGCGTTATCCTTTTCGACGCTCTCGCGCACATTGGCGGCGAATTCGCCGGGGGACATCTCGGCGGGATCGATCTGTTTAAATCGGATGAGTCCCGATTGCAGATGGTTTTCAAGAGGCAGGCCAAGCGTACGAGCTCGCGCTTCCACCGTACCGCGACCTTCATCGAAGGCAAAGAACACCGTATGCTCACCGCGATCCGCCGCCGCGATCGCATAGGTCAGCGCGAGAGAAGACTTGCCGACACCGGCGGCGCCCAAAAGCAGCGCACTGGTGCCACGCTCGAGCCCTCCTCCGAGGAGCTGGTCGAGCTCCGCATTGCCGCTCGGCGTCAACTCACCGATAAACGAGGTGTGATGTTCCGCCGCCACCAGACGGGGGAATATCCGCACCCCTCCCGCCTCGATCATGAAATCGTGGAAGCCGCCGCGAAATCGAATGCCGCGCATCTTGATCACGCGAAGCCGCCGGCGCTCCGCGCCATAATCAATGGCGAGCTGTTCGAGCATCACGACGCCATGCGCGATCGAATGGAGTTGCAGATCGTCCTGGGAGGACGAGAGATCGTCGAGGAGGATGACCGTGCAATTGCGGTTGGTGAAAAAGTGCTTCAGGGCCAGAACCTGTCGCCGGTACCGGAGCGGGTTCTGCGCAAGGAGACGCAGCTCGGACAGGCTGTCCAGCACCACGCGCGCGGGATTGATCCGTTCGACCTCCTTGAATATCAGGCCCGTGGTTTCGCTCAGCTCCATTTCGGCGGGGTGGAAGACGGTGAGCTCGCGCTCCGGGTCGAGCGTCGTTTCCGGCGGCACCAGTTCGAAGATGTCGACGCCTTGCAGCGACCAGCCGTGCCGCTGCGCAACCAGCGTCAGCTCACGCTTGGTTTCCGACAAGGAGATATAGAGCACGCGTTCACCGCAGCGGGCGCCCTCGAGAAGGAATTGCAGCGCCATCGTGGTCTTGCCCGAGCCGGGCCGACCCTCGTAGAGGTACATGCGATTGGGGTCGAGCCCGCCGTAGAGGATATCGTCGAGGCCGTCACTGCCGGTCGAAATCCTGGGCAACTCTCCGGGGTCGCTGGTTTGCGCCCGGCTCGATGAATTGATCATTGGGACCCCCCGTGAAGCTCCATCGCCGAAAAATGCGCTCCAGCCCCGAGACGGGCCGCGCGGTCAGCGGCCAAGTCGCAGCCGTAAGGCGAAATCTGGCAAAGAACGCCCAAGGCGGGTTCCAAGTTCCCGTCTCCGGCGCATGTCCGCCAGACCGTCTGAAGCGGAACCGTTCTTGTCGCCCCATTTTAGCTTTACGGTCTGACCAAGGATCCCGAATGGTCAGCGACGACAAGGCAGTTCCCCGACCCGAAAAAGCCGCGCCAGCTCACTGCATGATCGCGGCCGCGATCTTCTCCGCCGACATCAGGACCGGAAAATTGGTGTTGGCGCAGGGCACCACCGGGAAGATCGAGGCATCGACGACGCGCAGGCCCTGCACGCCCTTGACGCGCCCTTCTGGATCGACCACCGCCATCGGATCGTCGTCCCGGCCCATGCGGCAAGAGCAGGAGGCGTGCCACACGCCAATGGTCGCCTTGCGCACGAAGGCTTCCAGCGCCTCGTCATCGTTGATGACGTCGTCGAAGCTGAAACCCTCGACCACGAAATTGTCGATCATGTAGTGGCGCAGCGCTGCCGGCCCGTCCATCAGGGCCGCGGCGATCTTGGTGAGAATCCTGTTTTTGGTATTGACCACGCCGATCTTGCGCACGCGGTCGGTATAGGAGGCCGGGAACGGCTTGTCCGTTACGGCCCTGACGACGTCGCTCATCTGCACAGCCGCCATCTTGCGGAAACCGCTCATCAGGCGATCGAGGTCGCGCCGATCGGACAACAAATTGAACTCGACTATCGGCTCGGCCGCCGGATCGCGCGAGGCAAGCTTGACCTGTCCGGTCTCGGAATAGGTCTTGTTGACGAATGTCAGCAGCGATCCGATCTGCTCGCCGACGGCGTGCCAGGCCGATTTGCTGAGCAGGACGACGAACATGTCGCCTTTGGGTACGCCTTCGAGCCCGGACGAGTAACGCAGGCCGAGCTGCATGTGGCGCCTGGTGTGCTCGTTCATCCGCGCGCCGCGGCGGACAAAGGACGACAGCGAGATCGAGGGATGATCCATCAGGCGCTGGCCGACGCCCTGCAGCCCCATCAGCACGGGAATGCCCATATCCTTGAGGTGACCGACCGGGCCGATGCCGGCGCGCAGCAGATGCGCCGGCGAATGGATGGCGCCGCTGGAGAGAATGATCTCGCGGCCGCGGAATTCCTGCTCCCGCCCGTCGACCACAGCTTTCACGCCGACGCACCGCGTGCCTTCGAACAGCAACTCCCTGACTTGCGTGTTGGTGGAGATCGTGAGGTTGGCGCGCTTGCGCGTGTCGCGATCGAGATAGCCCATGGCAGCCGAGACGCGTTGCTCGGCCTGGTTCGAATGCGTCACCGGGAAAAACCCGTCGACGAACTCGCCATTCTGGTCCGGCAGGAACTGATGTCCGGCCTGTTGGAAGGCTTGCGCGAACGCCTGCGAATGCCGCGTCCAGTGCTCCCTCGGGATTCGGCGAACCGGGATCCGGCCGTCCTTGCCGTGGTACGGGCCGTCGAAATCGAGGTCGCGCTCGACCTTCTTGAAGAAGGGCAGCACATCGCTCCAGCTCCACCCCGCAGCGCCGCGCGATTCCCATTCGTCGTAGTCGGTCGGCGCGCCGCGGTTGGCCATCTGGCCGTTGATCGAGGAGCCGCCGCCAAGCACGCGTGCCTGCTCGTATTTGCGCAAGGGCGGACGCCCTACGTCCGGATTGTTGTGGCTGACGATCTGGGTCGTGACCTTGAGCTCGGTCCAGTGGAAGCGCGGATCGAAATAGGCCGTCCCCGGATAGCTGTCCCTGATCTCGGCCGGCTCGTCTCCGGGTGGTGTGTCCTGTCCGGCCTCGCAGAGCAGGACCTTGTTGGCGCTCTTCGCGGAGAGCCGGTGGGCCAGCACGGACCCCGCCGAGCCGCCGCCCACGATAATGAAGTCGTACACGATTGGCGCTTCCTCTTGTTCTTGCCCAAGAAGCGTAGCGCGTTATTGTTTTGACGTCACGTCATCGCTGCCGCGGCAAAGCGGAGCACAGACGCCGGCAACCTCGAAGGCGCCCTATCGGCAGGCACCAACCGCCAGGCTGCAACTGACGAGCTACCCAACCTGGGAAGCTTTACGGCTTCCTCACGAAGCCCGCACGCAACCGTTCGGCAAACCAGACTACAAAAATTGAAGCGAACGACAGACAGAAAAATATGCCCGTCCAAAGCAGCGCGTTACCCGCATTTGTCATGACGTCTCTCCCTCGTTTCAAACGAGACGCTTGCAGACAATCGGACGCGTGGCGTTGCGATAGATCAATTTTGCCCAACTGGCATTCGGCGGAGGTCGGCATCAGCGGCTCGCAGTGACGGCTGAAGCTACGGCCTGATCGAAAAATTCCCCGGCGGCCCCGGCTTTCGCAATGGCTCCGCCAGCCGCGCAAACTCGCACAGCAGCGACCGCGTCTTCCTGGGATCGATGATCTCCTCCACCCAGAACTTTTCGGCGGAGCGGAACGGCGAGCGCAGCTTGTTGAGGCGGTCCTGTATCTCCTCCAGCTTGGCCGCCTTGTCCTCGGCCGCATCGATGTCGGCGCGGTAAGCGGCTTCGATGCCGCCTTCGAGCGGGAGCGAGCCCCAATAGGCCGAAGGCCAGGCGTAGCGAATCGAGAAGCGGTCGGCGGGCTGATGCACCACGCCTGCGACGCCGAAGGCGTTGCGCAGGATCACCGTGCACCAGGGCACCGTGGTCTGATTGACCGCCGCCATGGCGCGAACGCCATGGCGGATGGTGCCCGCCTTCTCCGCATCGAGGCCGATCATGAAGCCGGGGCAGTCCATGAGATAGACGATCGGCAAATGGAAGGTCTCGGCGAAGTCGACCCAGCGCACCACCTTCTGGCAGGCATCAGCCGTCCAGGAGCCGCCATAGTGAAAGCTGTCGCTGGCGAGCACCATCACCGCCCTGCCCTCGAGCCGCGCCAGGCCGACCATGATCGGCTTGCCGAAATTCTTGGCGACCTCGAAGAACGAGCCCTTGTCCACGACCTGTTCGACGATCGGCCGTATCTTGTAGACCTGCTTGCGGTTGCGTGGCACCGCGCTCATTAGCGCCTCTTCGGCGCGCTCCGGATTGTCGGTGCAGGGCAAGGTCGGCGGCAGCCCGTCAACCGACGACGGCAGATAGGACAGGAATCGCCGCGCGCAGGCGAAGGCCTCCTCCTCGGTGTCGACGGCATGATCGACCGCGCCGGCGCGGGTCTGGATGTCGGCACCTCCGAGCTCTTCCTTCGAGAGGTCCTGCCCCAGCGCCTTCACCACCGGCGGACCAGCGACGAACATCGCGGACTTCCGGGTCATGATGGAATAGTGGCTGGCGGCGAGACGCGCCGCACCGAGCCCTGCGACCGAGCCGAGGCCGAGCGCGACCACGGGCACGCGCGACAAATTCTCCGTCGTGAAGCGATACCAGCGTGTGCCGCCGATGCCGCCCGGCAAGTTGGCCGCGCCCTTGGTCTCAATGGTCTTGACCGAGCCGCCGCCGCCGGAGCCTTCGATGATGCGAACGATGGGCAGGCGGAAATCATGCGCCATCTCCTCCGCCATCAGCGGTTTTGCGGAGATGGACGCGTCCGCCGAGCCGCCGCGCACGGTGAAATCGTCGCCGACCACGACGACGGTGCGGCCTTCGACGCGCGCGCGGCCGAACACGCAGTTCGCCGGCGTCAGTTTCTGCAACTCGCCGCTGGAATCGTACTCGCCGACGCCGGAGACGGCACCGATCTCGTGAAAGCTGCCTTTGTCGGTCAGTCTGTCGATACGTTCCCGAACAGTCAGTCGGCCCTGGTCATGCTGACGCTTGACCTTGTCAACGCCGCCCATCTCCCGCGCGAAGGCTTCGCGCCGGGCGAGCTCGTCGAGTTCCGGCTTCCAGTTCATTCACTCCCTCCGAATTGATCGGCTTGTTATTGTTGTGCACGGCCATGGCGACCGGTTTACGCGGGATGCGGGCGTTGAAAACGTCGCCTTCCGCGCCCTCCATCAGGCTGCCGAGCGACCGGCCGAGCGCGAGCATCAGCGGCGCGACCTCGGCATGCAGGCGCTCCTCGTCGTACATCGCCGACAGAAGACCGATCGTGATGACGACGAAGGTCTGGTACTGCGGCGACCAGATCGGCACCGCGAGCCCGTTGATATGCGGGCTCCACAGGCCGCACGCCACGACATACCCACGCTCATGCAGCGACTGCCGGTTGGCCTCGATGCGGGGCCGCAGGATTTTTGCAGCCTCGGGAGCTTCCCGCTCCATGTCCGCGATGAAGGCATCGCCGATCTCGGGCGCCAATGCCGCGGTGTAGGCAGCGCCCGCAGCGGTCGAGGCCATCGAGATACGGCTGCCGGTGCCCTCGTGCAGGCCGAGCGCAGAAGCCGAACGCGCGAACTGGAGATAGACGAGATGGAAGCGATCGGGGACCACGAAGCCGACGGTGCCCGGCAGTTGCTCGGCGACTTCCTGCAGCCGCTGGCGGATCATGGAGCGCAGTTGCGCGCCCTTCATCATCGAGGCGCTCATCGCCACCGCGCTCGGCCCGATGCGATATTTCTGATCGCGCGGCAGATAGACCAATTGCCCCATCCGCGTCAGCGTGTGCGTGAGCCGCGACACCGTCGAGCGCGGCAGGCCACAGCGATTTGAAATTTCGAGATTGCCGAGCCTGCTATCGTGGCCCTCGAAGCATCGCAACACGTCGAACGCGCGCGACACCACCTGGATGACATCACCCTCACCGGCATCGCCGGCGAGCGCACCTTGCCTACTCAACCGCTCCGAACGTCGTCCCATGATCCCTACCGCTTGTTCCGCTGTGCGGAATTAAATTCCGCTTGCAGAAGAAACTACCTCAGGCATTTTGCGACCACAAGAAGAAGGCGATGGCATGCCAGAGATTAAGATCGTTACGGAGATCGCGGGTCGCATCTGCTCAACTCCCGTGCAAGTTGGAGGAACCGTTGCGGATGGTGATGAGATTGTGCTGGTCGAAGCGATGAAGATGGAGATACCTGTGCTTTCTCCTGTGAGCGGCGAGATCACATCTATCCTGGTGAAGCTCGACGACGTCGTTGCCGAGGGACAGGCGATCGCGATCGTCGCGAACTGACTGCATTCTCCGTCGTTTCCGCGACAATCTGTCAGCCTCATTGCTGCGTTCGCGGTACGGCGTTGCCATCGCCTGATCGCGATGACATGATCTGTTTCAAACAAAACCTGTTTCAAACAAAGAAAGAAAATCGTCGCGGCAAACGCGAGGATCATTGGAGGGAAACATGCTTCGTGGGCTGATCATGCTCGCGCCTGCCTTAGTGGCGGGCCTTTCTTTTGCGTCTACACGCTATGCAGCCGCCGAAGACATCAAGCTGCCGGCGACATTGACGTTCACCGCCTATGACACCGGTACCGCCGGCTTCAACATCGCGGTCGGCGTCGGCAAGATGATGAAGGACAAATACGCGACCGACGTTCGCGTGCTCCCCGCAGGCAACGACGTCGCGCGCCTGGCGCCGCTGCGCGCCAAGCGTGCGGTCTCCGCGGCGATGGGATCGGGGACCTATTTCGCGCAGGAAGGCGTGTTCGAGTTCGGCTCCAGGGAATGGGGCCCGCAACCGCTCCAGATCCTGCTCTCATCCGTCGACTGCAATTGCGGCACGCTCGGCGTGGCCGCGGATACGGGCGTGAAGGAGCTGAAGGATCTCAAGGGCAAACGTGTCGGATTCGTCGTCGGCTCGCCGGCGCTGAACCAGAACTCGCTCGCGGTGCTCGCCTTCGCCGGCCTGACGCAGAAAGACGTCAAGGTCGTCGAGTTCGCAAGCTACGGCGCGATGTGGAAGGGCCTGATCAACAACGACACCGACGCAGCCTTCGGCACCACCATCACCGGCCCCGCCAAGGAAGCCGAGACCTCGCCGCGCGGCCTGATCTGGCCGCCGCTGCCCGCCAAGGACAAGGAAGGCTGGGCGCGGATGCAGAAGGTCGGCTCGTTCTTTTTCCCGCAGACCGCGACCTGCGGCGCCGGCATCTCGCCGGACAAGCCGATCGAGCTCGGCAACTATCCCTACCCGATCTTCGTCGCCTACGCCTCGCAACCGGCTGACCAAGTTTACGCGATCACCAAGGCGATGATCGCAAATTACGATTCCTACAAGGACTCCGCGCCCGGCGCCGGTGGGCTTGCGGCCGATCGCCAGACCAAGAATTGGGTGGTGCCGGTGCATCCCGGCGCGGTGAAGGCACTTAAGGAAGCCGCGCAATGGAGCGACGCGCAGGACACCCACAACAACAAGCTGATCAAGCGCCAGGAGGTGCTTGGCGCAGCGTGGACCGAGTACGGCAAATCCAATCCGCCTGCGGATGACAAGACATTCCTCGATGGCTGGATGAAGGCGCGTGCGGCAGCGCTTGCGAAGGCCGACATGCCGAACGGGTTCGAGGATTGATTTTGCGATGATATCGATGGTTGCCAGGAAGGCAGTTCGCCCCCTCTCCCGCTTGCGGGAGAGGGGGAGCTTGCCGCCGCGTTCGATTCAACCAACAGCCATTCGTTTTAGTAGCGGTTAGCAGCCCACGCGGGATCGATGATGTCTTCTTCCAGCCCCACCGCCCCGCAGGACGAGGCCAAGCGGATCGTATTCGACGATCCGCATGGCGCCGCCGCCAACATGCAGGAAGCGGAGGTCACGCGCGTCCGCACGCTGCGAGGCGCCTGGCGCTGGACGCTCGTCGCCGCGACCGGGGCGACCATTCTGCTCTGCATCAACCAGCAATTCTCGCTGCGCTTCTTCATCGGCTACACCCAGCTCAACACGGAATACTTTTATCTTCTGATCGCGCTGATGCTGCCCTTCACCTTTTTGATCTTCCCGGGCACCGAGCGCGCGCCGCTCGACCGCATTCCGTGGTACGACCTCGTCCTCTTCGTCGCTACTTTCGCGGCGGCATTGCTGTTGATGTCGAACGTGCGCAAGGCCGCGGAGGCCGGCTGGGAATTCGGCGGCGCGCCGAACAACGTGATCGCCGCGGGTCTCGTGATGTGGGTGATGCTGATGGAGGCGCTGCGCCGAACCGGCGGCTGGAGCCTGCTCCTGAGCGTGCTCCCCTTCACCGTCTATCCGCTGTTCGCGGAATCCAGCTGGCTCGGGCCGTTCCGCGGTACCCAGTCGACGCTGGAGCAGGCGACCGCCTATCATGTGCTATCGGGCGAGAGCCTGCTCGGCATTCCCATCCAGGCCTTTGCCGACACCGTGATCGGCTTCCTGGTGTTCGGCACCGCGCTGATGATGACCGGCGCCGGAAAGTTCTTCATCAACCTCGCCTTCGCGCTGTGTGGCACGTTCCGCGGCGGCGCGGCGAAGGTCTGCATCTTCGCCAGCGGCCTGCTCGGGATGATGTCGGGCTCGATCATCTCCAACGTGCTCACCGCCGGCACCATGACCATTCCCGTCATGAAGAAGAGCGGCTTTCGCGCCTCCTATGCCGGCGCCATCGAGGCCTGCGCCTCGACCGGCGCCGTGCTGGCGCCGCCGGTGATGGGCGCGACCGCCTTCGTGATCGCGCAGTTCCTCAATGTCAGCTACGCCGATGTCGCGATCGCGGCCATCATTCCCGCCGCGCTCTATTATATCGGCCTGTTCATGCAGGTCGATTCCTATGCCGCACGACACGGGCTGAAGGGCATTCCGCGTGCGGAGCTGCCGCGGGTCATGGATACGATCAAGGATGGCTGGTACTACGTCTTCGTGATCGCGCTCCTGATCGTGATGCTGCTCCACTTCAAGCGCGAGAGCCATGCGCCATTCTACGCCACCGCACTGCTTCTGGTCCTCAACCAGCTGTTCTCGAAGGACACGCGCTGGACTGTCGCGACCATCGGCAAATTCCTCGAGGTCAACGGCCGCACCTTCGTCGAGCTCGTCGGCATCCTCGCCGGCTGCGGCCTGCTGATCGGCGCCTTCTCCATGACCGGCGTGGTGTCGAGCCTCGCCAACGACCTGCTGCGCATCGCCGGCGACAATCCGTTCCTGCTGCTCGGCATGTGCGCCCTCACCAGCCTGATCCTCGGGCTCGGGCTGACCACGACGGCCTGCTACATCTTCCTCGCCATCCTGGTCGCGCCCGCGCTGGAGAAGCTCGGGCTGAACAAGATGGCCGTGCACATGTTCATCTTCTACTGGGGCATGCTGTCGTCGATCACCCCGCCGGTCGCGATTGCTTCATTCGCAGCCGCAGGCATTGCCGGCTCTCCTGCGATGAAGACGGGCTGGGAATCGATGTGGGTCGGCAGCATCATCTATTTCATCCCGTTCTTCTTCGTGCTCAATCCGGCGCTGGTGCTGCAGGGGCCGAGCCCCTATTTCGCCGGCCTCGGCTTGATGGCGCTTGCAGCGTTCGGCACGCTGTTCATCTGCGGCGGCATCCAGGGCTACCAGCCCTTCGTCGGCGATCTCCGCGGCGCCGGTGCGCTGGAATGGCCGATCCGCGTGCTGCTGGTGATCGGCGGGTTCGTGGTGGCCACCCCCGGCGGCGGCATCATGCCGCTGTCCCAGCTGCAGGTGACGGCGCTCGGCCTCGCCATCCTCGTCCCCACGGTTTTGCTCGCCCTGCTGCTGGTCCGGCGGCAGACCATGGTGCCGGACGGGTTGCGCGTGCCCTGATTGCGTTGCACAAAGAGAGGCGATGAAACCGCTTTCGCCCCTCGCCACCGCCTGGACCCGTTCGAAGCCGCCTTTGCTGCGGTTTCTGGACAATTGCCTCAACGAATTCTCGGCGGAGACCTCGGGTGCGGTCGCCGACTACATTCCCGAGCTGAGCAAGGCCGATCCTGCCTGTTTTGGCATCAGCCTCGCGACCCTGGACGGTCACGTCTACGAGGTTGGCGACTCCAGGGCGCCCTTCACCATCCAGTCGATGTCAAAGCCGTTCGTGTTCGCACTGGCGCTGGACCTGCTCGGCGCAACCAGGGTCGAGGGCGCGATCGGCGTCGAACCTTCAGGCGATCCCTTCAACTCGATCCGGCTCAATTCGGAGAACCATCCGTTCAACCCGATGGTCAATGCCGGCGCGATCGCCTGCACCGGGCTGATCCACGACAGCAAGGGTCCGGACGCCTTCGAGCAAATTCGCCTCGCGCTCAGTCGTTTTGCCGGCCGCGACCTCGCCGTCGACGAGGCCGTCTACGCTTCCGAAAGCCAGACCGGCGACCGCAACCGCGCCATCGGCTATCTCCTCAAGACCAATGCGGTGATCTCGGACAATGTCGCTGCCGTGCTCGACGTCTATTTCCGGCAATGCGCGGTGCTGGTCACCGCGCGCGACATCGCGGTGATGGCGGCAACGCTCGCCAACCGCGGCGTCAACCCGGTCACTGGCGAGCAGGTGCTGACGCCTTACGCGATCTCGCGCACGCTGTCGGTGATGACGTCGTCGGGCATGTACGACTATGCCGGCGAATGGATCTACCGGATCGGCATCCCTGCGAAGAGTGGCGTCGGCGGCGGAATTCTCGCCGCTCTCCCCGCCCGCCTCGGGCTCGGCAGCTATTCGCCAAGGCTCGACAAGCACGGCAACAGCGTGCGCGGCATCAAGGTGTGCGAGGCGCTGTCCTCGCATTACGATTTGCATATGCTCAACCGCAGCGACGATGCACGCAACGCCGTCATCGCCGACTACGACATCGGCAAGAGCCCGTCGCGGCGCGTGCGCCGCCCGCAGGAGCGCGATATTCTCGCGGCCCACGAGCAGGAAGTGCGGGTCATCGAGCTGGTCGGCACGCTGTCGCTGTCGGCGGTCGATTATGTCTCGCGCCGGCTTGGCGGCCGGCCGCGGCCGCAATTCGTGATCTTCGATCTGCACCGCGTCACCTCCACCACCCGCGCCGGAGCGCGGCTCGTGGCAGAAGCGTTCGAGGAGCTGGCGGCGCTGAATGTGACCGTCGTCCTGTCAGGCGTCAGGCGCGCCACCAAGGAATGGGACAGCCTGCGAGAATGGACCGCCGAGCTCAAGAACGTCCGCGACTTCTATTTGCTCGACACCGCGATCGAATGGGCCGAAGACCAGATCGTCTACCGCTACGGCGGCTCGATCGATTTTCATGAGACCACGGAGCTTGCCGAGCAGCCGCTGCTCGAAGGCCTTAACGAGAAAGAGCTGACCGAACTCGGCGCGACCTGCACCATCAGGACGTACCAATCCGGCGCAAAGATCCTCACCACAGGCGATCCCGCCAATTCCCTGTTCTTCCTGCGCAGCGGCGCGGTCCACGTGACGCTGCCCGACGGCATCCGGCTGGCGACGCTCACCGCCGGCATGGCGTTCGGCGAGATGGCGCTACTGGAGCAGACCCGCTCGGCCGACGTCTTCGCCGATATGGCGGCGACCGCCTTCGAAGTACCGCTGAAGGATTTCGAGCGTTTCCGCGAGCAGCACCCGCGGGCAAGCGAGCGCATCATGCGCAATCTGGCAAAGCTCCTGGCCGACCGCCTGATTGTCGCCAACGCCAAGGTCGATATTCTGACGTCCACCTGAGCGCGCCTCGTCCTTCGAGACGACCGCTTCGCGGTCTCCTCAGGATGAGGCTAAGCGGCATCGGCACGCGTTGAAACCGCGCGCTCGGTCCTCATTCTGAGGGGCCCGCCTGCGGCAGGCGTCCCGAAGGATGGCCGCAGGGAAAATCGTCCCTCTAGCGGCCCGCCGCCTCGCTGATCCGCCGATTGATCTTGGCCGCACTCGCCTTGAGCAATTCGGACGGCTGCTGACCGGTCGCCGCACACAGGCAGGCCCAGTAATAGATGACGTCCCCGAGCTCTTCGACGAGGCCTGCCTGGTCGAGCCAGTCATCGCGCAGCAGCTTCTTGATGTGCTCGGCGACCTCGCCGGATTCGCCGGCGAGACCGAGGCCCAGATAGGACAGCCGTTCGTTGGACGGATGCTCATCGACTTTCGCAATGCTCGCGGCCCAGGCCGCGTATTCATCGATCGTCATCGGCAAACCTCGCCGCGGTTTTTGGATCAGCCCACCACTTCCGTGACGGGCTGGAGATCAATCTCGAACGTCTCGAGGAATTTCGAGGTCATGATGTAGAAGCCGACCGAGAGCTGCAGCTCGACCAGCGCGGCCGGCGTCAGTTTTGACGCGATCGCCTTGAAGGTCGCACCCGTCGGCTTGTTCAATTTCACGATCTCGTCGGTGAAGGCGAGCGCGGCGCGCTGGGTCTCGTCGAAACAGGTCGCGGCCTGCCAGTTCTCGAGCGCCTCGTTCTGCTCGTCGGTGACGCCGACATTCTTGCCGATACGCTTGTGTGCGACGATCTCATACGGCGCCTCGCACAGGATGCCGGTTCGGGTGATCGCGAGCTCGCGCACGATCGGATCGAGCTCGCCCTTGTGACGGATGGCGCCGCCGAGCCGACAGTACTGCTCAAAATAGCTCGGCGAATGCGACATCATCCGGAAGATGTTGGCATTGCGATTCTTGTCGAGGATTTCGCGGGTGCGGTCGGATGCCTTGGACGGGTCGCTGTAGTTGATGCGGGCCATGATTTTCCTGAAGTTTTTCCCTAAGCCTTGATTCTTTTTGTCGTTCGCGGCGAAAGTTCCACGAAACTGTATTCTTGCGCGTCCGCAGGAGCAACAACATCGAGTCAAAATGCCGCCGCATTGCTGATCGACCTTGGCACAGTCGATATTCGCTGCGTGGGGACTTGATCGCAGCGAATACTCGCAAGGGGTGTTCCGAGTAGAAAACAATTGGCCGTCGGGTGCGCTAGTCGCGCAACGATGAGTCACGCCCAAGTCTAGGGAGAAAATGGCATGAAGGAAGCCACCAAGGGGGCGGCCTCGGAGGCGCTCGCGCATATGCTGGCGGTGATGGCGATGCTCGTCATCGCCAGCATCCTGTTCTACGGGCGTTAGTTAAAGAGTCGAGTGAGAGCTTTCGTCATTCCGGGGTGGCCCTCGCACAGGCCAGGCCCAGAATTCCCGTTCCAGGCTCGGTCCTTTGGACCGCTCCCGAATGACGAATCCCACTAGTCGCTCTTGGCAGTAGCCCGGATGGAGCGAAGCGCAATCCGGGAAAGTCTATCCACGAGGTGAGAACCCCGGATTTCGCTGCGCTCCATCCGGGCTACAGCGTCCCAATCCCACTATTTGGCTTTGGCGAAGAACGGCACCAGTTTTCCGGCGAACGGTTTGAAGCTCACATTGACCTCGTCGCCGATGGCAAGATCCTTCTCACCATGCGCCATCATGCGAAAACCCTCGGCGCAATCGACCAGCAGGATGTTGTAGGGCACGTGTGCGCGCGTCTCAGGCGTCGCGGCCCGGCAAACCAGCGACGTCGCGTAGACCCTGCCCTTGCCGCTTGCGCGCTGCTCGCGCGGATCGGACGCGCCGCAGACCGCGCAGAAGGCGCGACGAAAATACTGCACATGGCCGCATGCGGTGCAGGTCTGAAAGGTGATGACCTGCTCACCTTGGGTCCAATCCGCGATTCGCTCGTTCATCGCAACCGCTCCAGGAACATGGTCACGTGGGACGACAGCACGCCGCCATCGCCGTGCAGCAGCGCGATCGAGGCATCGCGGACCTGGCGATTCGCCGCCCGTCCCGTCATCTGCAGATGGGCCTCGACCAGATGCGCCATGGCGCCGCCGACGCCGCAATGACCGTAGCTGAGCAGGCCGCCATGGGTGTTCAGCGGCATGGCGCCGTCGCGGCTGAAATGGCCGGCGCGCACGCGCGCGGCTGCCTCGCCCCGACCGGCGAGGCCGAGGTCTTCCAGCAGCATCGCGAGCGTGATCGTAAAGCTGTCGTAGATCGCGGCGTAGCGCACGTCGGAGATCGCCAGGCCGGTGGCCTCCTTGGCGCGGGCGACGGAGATCTCGGCGCCGAGTTCGCTCAAGGCGGGCGCCGCTGTGACGTGCTGATGGGTATGAGCCTGGGCACAGCCGCGAATGCGCACGCCGGCTTCTCCGGTGCGCTCGCGGCTGATGACGAAGGCGGCGCCGCCATCGGACACCGGGCAGCAATCGAGCAGCTTCAGCGGCATTGCCACCGGCTTCGAGGCCATGACATCAGTAACCCCGATGGGATCGTGGAATTGCGCACCGGGATGGGTGCAGGCGTGGGCGCGCATCAGCACCGCGAACTCGGCGAGGTCTTCCTCCGTGACGCCGTATTCGTGCATGTAGCGGGTGGCGACCAGACCGTAATAAGCAGGAATGGTCGGGCCGAGCGGCACCTCGTAGTCGGGATGGCCGACCTGCGCCAGCGCCTGGATCGAGGCATCGCGGCTCTGCCCGGTGAGGCGGTTCTCGCCGGCCACGACGAGCACATTGCGAGCGACGCCTGCGTCGACGAGATGATGGGCGAGCATGGTCATCGCGAGCCCGGTCGCGCCGCCGACCTGGACCGCGTGGGCGTAACTGGGACGAATGCCGAAATGCTCGGCAAAGACGGTCGCCAGCATGATGTGCGGCGAGACGGTGGAGTAGCCGCAGAGGATGCCGTCGATCTCGGTGCGCTTAAGCCCGGCATCGTCGAGCGCGGCCTGCGCGGCCTTGCTCATCAGGTCGAGCGAGGACGAGCCTTCGTGCTTGCCGAAAGATGTGAGGCCGACGCCGGTGATGAAGCTCATGGGCGTACCTGTGCATCGTCATTCCGGGGCGGCGAACGGGTGACGCCATCGCGGACCATGGCGTCGATCTCGTCCGCGGAATAGCCGGCCTCACGCAGGATTTCCGCGCCGTGCTCGTTGAGCTGTGGCGCGAGCCGCACCGGTTCGGCCTCGGTCTCGGACCAGGTCGCCGTCACTCTCATGCTCCGGATCGGCCCTTCAGTTGGATGGTTCACCACCGGGAAAAAGTTGGTCGCCTCCAAATGTTCATCGTGCAGCATCGACGCGAGGTCGTGCATCGGCATCACCGGCACGTCCGCCTGGGTCAGCAGGTCGATCCATTCCGCCGTGGCGCGCGTCTCGAAGATGCGCGCGAGCTCGGCATAGACGACGTCGATGTTGGCGGCGCGGCCGGCGAAGCTCGCGAACCGGGGATCGGCGCGCAGGTCGTCGCGTCCCGTCGCCTCGAAGAAGTTTTCCCACTGCTTGTCGTTGTAGACGATGACGCTGAGATAGCCGTCGGCTGTCTTATAGGGCCGGCGGTCGCGCGAGAGGTGGCGAGCGTAACCGCCCTTGTCGAGCGGAGGCTCGTAGGTGAGCCCGCCCATGTGGTCGCCCATGACGAAGCCGGCCATGGTCTCGAACATCGGGATGTCGACGCGCTGGCCGCGTCCGGTGCGGTCGCGGTGCACGAGGCTGGCGCAGATCGCGCCCACGGCGGTCAAGCCTACGATGCGATCGACCAGTGCGTTCGGCACGTAGCGCGGCACGCCGTCACCGGTCTGCGCCATCAAGGCCGGCAGCGCGGTGGCGCCCTGGATCAGATCGTCATAGGCGGGTTTTGCAGCATACGGCCCGTCCTGACCGAAGCCGAACACGCCGGCATAGACCAGACGCGGATTGATCTTGGAAACAACGTCATAGCCCAGTTGAAGCCGCGCCATCGCCTGCGGGCGGACGTTGTAGACGAGAACGTCGGCGTCTTTCAGCAAGCGCAGCACCGCCTCGCGGCCGGCGGGCTTCTTCAGGTCGAGGCAGATCGAGCGCTTGCTGCGGTTGGTGTTGAGGAACACCGGGCCCATGCCGGCGTGCCGCATCGGACCGATCAGGCGGGTGACGTCGCCGTCCAGAGACTCCACTTTGATGACGTCTGCGCCGTAGTCGCCGAGCATCTGGGTCGCATAGGGGCCCATCAGCACGGTGGTCATGTCGACGACCTTGATACCCTTCAGCGGCCCCATCGTTCGCTCCCGATTGCACGGGCTCAAGTAAGCCCTGCGATTTCGGTCCAGCTAACGGCAGCGGCGGCGCGTACGCAAGGGCGGCCGGCGTATGGCCGCATGCGCCGGCGGCGAAAGGGCCGCTATTTCTTCTGACGGGATTCGCGAACCTTGAGGAGACGGTCGAGCTCCTCATTCTGCTGGTTGATGCGGTCCGCGATCCGCGACTCGTTCTGCTCACCCGAGGCGGCCGCGGCCTGCTCGATGAGCTGGCGGATATTGTCCTGGAGAATCGCGATGCGATCGTTGAGTGCGTCCATCGACAGCGAATCTTCGTAGTCATTGCTCATGATGCATCCCCTGGAAATCGATCATGAGCTTTAAGGGCCCCGGGCGGGCCCACCATGATCTAGCGCAAGAAGAAGGTGGGCACGGCGCTTCGCGCTTTGCCCACCCTGCAGCCCTTACTTCAGCGGCTCCAGCACGGAGACGTAGTTGGCGACCGCGGCGCCGCCCATGTTGAAGATGCCGCCGAGTTTTGCATTTTTGAGCTGCATGCCCTCAGGCGCTTGGCCGGCGAGCTGCATCGCAGTCATCACGTGCATGGAGACGCCGGTGGCGCCGATCGGATGGCCCTTGGCCTTCAGGCCACCGGACGGATTGACCGGCAGCTTGCCGTCCTTGAGCGTCCAGCCTTCCTTGATGGCGCGGGCACCCTGCCCCCTCGGCGTCAGGCCCATCGCTTCGTACTCGATCAGCTCGGCGACGGTGAAGCAGTCATGGGTCTCGACGAAAGAGAGATCGGTGAGCGCAACACCCGCCTTCTCCAGCGCGCGCTGCCAGGCGACCGTGCAGCCCTCAAACTGGAGGATGTCACGCTTGGACATCGGCAGGAAATCCTGGGCGTGCGCGGTGGCGCGGAAGCCGATCGACTTGCTCATGCCCTTGGCGGTTTCCGCGTCGGCCAGCACCAGGGCAGCGGCACCGTCCGAGACCAGCGAGCAGTCGGTGCGCTTCAGGGGGCCGGCAACATAGGGGTTCTTCTCGCTCTCGGCGCGGCAGAACTCGAAGCCAAAGTCCTTGCGCATCTGGGCGAAGGGATTGGCGACACCGTTCTTGTGGTTCTTGGCCGCGATCAGCGCCAGTGCGTCGGACTGGTCGCCGTATTTCTGGAAATAGGAGCTGGCGATCTTGCCGAACACGCCAGCGAAGCCGCCGACGGTGTCGCCGTCCTCAGGCAGATAGGACGCCTTGAGCAGATTCTTGCCGATCTCCGGCCCCGGCGTGCGCGTCATCTGCTCGACGCCGACAACGAGGACAATCCTGGCCGCGCCGGCCGCGATCGCACGCACGCCCTGATGGACGGCGGCGGAGCCGGTGGCGCAGGCGTTCTCGACCCGGGTCGCCGGCTTGAAGCGCAGCTTCGGGTCGGCCTGAAGCACCAGCGAGGCGGTAAAATCCTGGGGCGAGAAGCCGGCGTTGAAATGGCCGAGCACGATCTCGTCGACATCGCCGGCCGAAATGCCGGCATCCGCCAGCGCCTCATTGGCGACCTTCACCACAAGGCTTTCCACGGTCTCGGTGTCGAACTTGCCGAACGGCGTATGCGCCCATCCGACGATGCTGGCGGTCATGGTCTTTCTCCCTGGCGCTCTCTTGCTGAGCTAAGTCTTAGCTCACGGATGGCAAGACTTCACGCGGGTTTAAGGGCCTGGAGGGTGCGCTGGCAGATGGCAGTTATGCCGGCCCAGTTCCCGGCCCTGATCTCCGCCGTCGGACACAACCAGGAACCGCCGACCGCGACCACATTGGGCTCGGCGAGCCAGGTCGCCGCATTGGCCTCGCCGACGCCGCCAGTGGGGCAGAACCGCACGTTCGGGAACGGCCCACCCAGCGAGCGCAGCCCCTTGATGCCGCCGGCCTGCTCGGCCGGAAAAAATTTTGCGACGTCGAAGCCGTAGGACAGCGCCATCATCAGCTCGGACGCCGTGGCGATACCCGGCGCAAACGGCAAGGAGCTGTGGGTGGCGGCCTTCAGCAGGTCGGGGGTCATACCCGGGCTGATGCCGAACGCGACACCGAGCTTCTCGACGCGGGTGAAGTCTGCCGGATTGAGAATCGTGCCGATGCCGACCACCGCCTCGGGCACCTCGGCCATCATCGCCCTCGCCGCCTCGATCGCAACGGGGGTGCGCATGGTCACCTCCAGCGTGCGGATGCCGCCGGCAACCAGCGCACGCGCCAGAGGCACCGCATCCTGGATCCGCTCGATGGTGAGGACGGGAATGACGGTCGCGGCCTTGAACAACGCGACGAGGTGGTTCTGCTGGGCAGTGGTGGTCATCTTGGCTTTCGTTTCACTTGGTCGCTTGACGCGTCGTCGCCGGCCGGTGCCGTTTCTTCGGCGGCATGGCATAACCCGGAATGATGGCGCCGGAATAGCAGATCACGAGGCTGGCGAGGCGGTGCCCAGCCTGGGCAGCCTCGACCGGGTCGGAACCGGCGAGCCGCGCCGCGATATAGGCCGCCGCAAAGCTGTCGCCGGCCGCGGTGGTGTCGACCACGGGTTTGGTCATGGGCTCGGCGCGGACCTCGTAGGGCCCCCCGGGAAAACGCAGCAGGCTGACCGGCTCGGCGAGCCGGAACACCAGCTCAGGGCTCGGGATGCGCGCCATCAGCTGCTCGCGGCTCTCGCCGGGATAAAGGGCGAGCAGATCTTCGGTCGAGGTCAGCACGATGTCGGCAGCCGCGAAGGCCGCTGCAAACACCTCACGCGCGACATCGCGATCCGGCCACCCCCGCGCGCGAAAATTGGTGTCGAACACGAATCGAGTGCCGAGCAGGCGCGCGCGCTTGATCGCCGCGAACAGGCGCTCGCGCCCGGCCGCGTCGTAGATCGAGAGCGTGATCGCAGAGAGATAGACGATGTCGTAGCTCATCAGGGAGTTGAGGAGATCGTCCGTCTCCGGCAGATTCATCAGCTGGCGCGCCGCCGCACTGTCGCGCCAGTGGAAGAACTGGCGCTCGCCCTTCGCATCCACCTGGATCATGTAGAGGCCGGGCAGCTTGCCCGGCAGCCGCGCGACGCGCCTCGTGCCGACGCCCTCCGCAGCCCAGGCCGCGATCATCTCATCGCTCAGGGCATCGTCGCCAAGCGCCGTGAGATAATCGACCTTGACCTCGAGCCGCGCGAGGTACACGGCCGTATTGAGGGTGTCGCCGCCAAATCCACGCGAGTAGAGACCCCCGCCCTGCCCGCTGGAATGTCCGGCGGATTGTCCACCCTGGGCCTGCCGGAGCTCGACCATGCATTCGCCGATGCAAGCAACGCTCGCCATCACTTTACCCGCTCAGTCAGAGATCAGGCGACGAAATTGCCGCCGAGCTCGTCTTCGATGTGAATGCGGATGATGTCGTCGAAAGTCTTCTCGGCGGTGGTGAAGCCGAGTTCGAGCGACCGCTTTGCATTGAAGTTGCGCGGCCAGCCGCCGACGATGCCGACGATGAAGGGATCGGGCTCCCGCTTGATGCGGGCGGCGACCTTGTCGCCCGCCACGCGCTTCAGCGCAGCGATCTGCTCGCCGACCGTCGCCGAGAGGCCCGGCATGGTCAGGTTGCGGCGCGGCCCCACCGCGGCGAGGTCCATGGTGCCGGCATGCAGCAGGAAGCCGACGGCGGAGCGCGGCGTGGCATGCCAGTGGCGGACGTCCTCGGAGACCGGCAGGACCACCTCCTTGCCGGCAAGCGGCTCGCGCAGGATGTTGGAGAAGAAGCCCGATGCTGCCTTGTTGGGCAGGCCTGGCCTGATGCAGATGGTCGGCAGGCGGATGCCGATGCCGTCGAGAAAGCCGCGGCGGGAATAGTCGGCCAGCAGCAATTCACCGATCGCCTTCTGCGTGCCGTAGCTCAGAAGCGGCGTGTGGAAGAACTCGTCGCCGATCGCATCGGGGAACGGCGCGCCGAACACCGCGATCGAGGAGGTGAAGACCACGCGCGGCTTGTAACCGCCGCCCGCGAGCCTGACGGCATCGAGCAGCATCCGCGTGCCGTCGAGATTGATGCGGTAGCCCTTGTCGAAATCGAGCTCGGCTTCGCCCGAGACGATCGCCGCGAGATGAAAGATCACGTCCGGACGGCCGGCGATCAGCTTTTCGGCCGCACCCGGGACGGCGAAATCGCTCGACACGGTCTCGACGGCAAAACCGGCCTTCTCCGGCGTCTTCGGCTCGACCACGTCATGCATGGTCAGCTTGGTGATGTCGCTCTTGCCGAGCCGGCCGTCGCGCAACAGCCGTTCACACAATTTGCGGCCAACCATGCCGGCGGCGCCCAGAACCAGAATGTGCAAGAGCCTACTCCTTCTTATTGGCCGGAACGCGCCGCCCTTGGCGATTCATCCTGGCGCGCCCTCAAGGCAGGCCCCGCGATCATTCCTTCACGGCGCCGGTCATCGCCGACACATAATACTCCACGAAGAAGGAATAAAGGATAACTACGGGAACCGAGCCGGTCAGAGCCGCCGCCATCAGCGCACCCCAATGATAGACGTCGCCATTGACGAGCTCGGTGATCGCGCCGACGGGGATCGTCTTGTTCTCGGACGAGGAGATGAAGGTCAGCGCGTAGATGAACTCGTTCCAGGACAACGTGAAGGCGAAGATGCCCGCCGAGATCACGCCCGGCAGCGAAAGCGGCAGCGTGATCTTCATCAAAATCTGCAGCCGCGTCGCTCCGTCGATCAGCGCACACTCCTCCAGCTCATAGGGGATGGTGCGGAAATAGCCCATCAGGAGCCAGGTGCAGAACGGGATCAGGAAGGTCGGATAGGTCAGGATCAGCGCCAGATTGCCGTCGAACAGGCCGAGCTGAAACACGATCGCCGCCAGCGGAATGAACAGGATCGAGGGCGGCACCAGATAGCCGAGGAAGATCGCAAGGCCAACATAGCGCGAGCCCTTGTAGCGCAGGCGCTCGATCGCATAGGCGGCGCAGACGCTGGCGAACAGCGAGATGAAGGTCGAGGACACCGAGACGATCACGGTGTTCCACATCCAGAGCGGATAGTCGGTGTCGAAGAACAGCTTCTTGATGTGCTCCAGCGTCGGATGCACGATCCAGAACGGATTGTACTTTTCGTAGTCGTACATTTCCGCGTCCGGCTTGAACGTCGCGACCGCCATCCAGTAGAACGGGAACAGCAGGAAGAAGATGATCAGGCCGAGCGGAAGGTAGACCCGAAAAAACTTCCGCGGGAAGCTCTCGAGGTAGTCCATTCCGACGCTTTGGTCGTCTGCCGTGGTCATGGTCAGTCCCTCCCGCCCTGCTGCCAGCGGGAACGCTGAAGCCCAAAGAAGCTGAGCAGGATCGCCGCGACCAGGAACGGAATCATCGCGTTCGAGATCGCCGCGCCCTCGCCCAGATTGCCGCCGGTGATGGCGCGCTGGAACGACAGCGTCGCCATCAGATGGGTGGAGTTGATCGGCCCACCCCGCGTGATGGTGTAGATGAGCTGGAAGTCGGTGAAGGTCATCAGCACCGAGAACGTCATCACGACCGCGATGATCGGCGACAGCATAGGCAGCGTGATGTGGCGGAAGCGCTGCAGATTGGTGGCGCCGTCGAGATTGGCGGCCTCATAGAGCGAGGGCGAGATGGTCTGAAGTCCCGCCAGCAGCGTGATCGCCACGAAAGGCACGCCGCGCCAGATATTGGCGGCGACGACCGACCAGCGCGCATTCCAGGGATCGCCAAGGAAATCGATGTAGCGTGTGATCAGGCCGGCCTTGATCAACACCCAGGAGATGATCGAGAACTGGCTGTCATAGATCCACCAGAACGCGATCGCAGAGAGCACCGTCGGCACGACGAAGGGCAATAGCACGATGGCCCGGATCATCGACTTCATCGGCAGCCGCTCGTTGAGCAGAAGCGCCAGATAAAGGCCGATGGCGAATTTCACCGCGCTGGCGGCGACCGTGTAGAAGATGGTGTTGAATACCGAAAGCCAGAACACCGAGTCTTTCGAGAGCGAGACGAAGTTCTGGAAGCCGATGTAGCGCCCGGCTCCGCCGATCTTGGTATCGGTCATGCCGAGCCAGAAGCCCAGCGCTAGCGGATAAGCCAGAAACAGGATGAGGATGGCGATTGCCGGCACCATGAACATCGCGCCGAGGAAATGCCGGCTCTCGAATGCTCTGGTCCACAAGCTGCTGCGCTTGACCTGCGCGGCAACGGGCTCGGCCATAACTGCCATGTCGGATTCCCCTCGACGAAGAGTCGCGGCGTCCGGCGAACCGGACGCCGCGTAGATTGGAGCTGATCAGACCTGGTAGTAGCGCTTGGCGCGCTCGGCCGCGCGTGCGGCTGCCGCCTTCGGCGTCACGGAGCCCGACGCCGCCTCGGCAAACATGTCGACGACGACGAAGTCGCCCATCACGGCGGCGGAGGCATAGCCGAGATCGCCGGCAAAGCCGTTGTCGCGGCAGCGCTTCAGGCAGTCGCGATACGGGGTGATCTTGGGATCGGAGGTCCACACCGGGTTGTCGTTGTAGGCCGGCAGCGGCGGCGACACGTAGCCGTTGGAGGAGACCTCCCAGGCGTCGTAGTTCGCCTTGTCCATCATGAACTTGATGTATTCCTTGACCGCCTTCGGATACTTCGAGTGCTTGTAGCCGTAATAGACAAGCACGTTCTGCTGCTCGGTCGACACGCCGACCGGCCCGATCGGCATCGGCGCGTGGTTCATGTCCTTGGCGATCTCCTGCTGCTTCGGATCGGTCGAGTTCTTTCCGACGGTCCAGATCGAGATGCCGTTCAGCGTCAGGCTGAGCTCGCCGTTGAGGAAAGCCTTGTTGTTGTTCGAGTCGTTCCACGACAGCACGCCGGGGATGAAGGTCTCGTAGAGCTGCTTGACGTATTCGAGCGCGGCGATCGTCTCCGGCGAGTCGATCACGACCTCGTTCTTGTCGTTGACGACCTTGCCGCCGAAGGCCCAGAGCGCCCACTGGCACCAGCCGTTGGCGTCGCCCGTGGCGTGGCCGAGCGCGAAGCCGGCCGGCGTGTTGTTCTTCTTCAGCGCCTGGCAGAGCTTGAGGAAGCCGGCGGTATCCTTGGGAAATTCATCGAAGCCGGCGGCCTTCACGTGGCTGACGCGGTAGTTCAGGCAGCCGCCGGTCGCGCCCTGCGGAATGGCGATCCAGCTGTTGCCCTTCTTGCCGTAGCGTTCGGCGACCGGATACCAGCCGCCATACTGGGCGCCGAGATAGTCGGCGACGTCCGTCATGTCGATCAGCTTTTCCGGGAATTTATGGGGATCATCGAGCGTGCCGATGATCAGGTCGGGACCGGCGCCGACATTGGCGGCGACCGCGGCTTTCGGGCGGATGTCTTCCCAGCTCTCGGCCTCGAGCTTGACCTTGACGCCGGTCTTCTCGGAGAACGCCTTGGTCTGCTCGGCGAATTTGTCGAACTCGGCCTGAATGAACTGCTTCCAGCGCAGCACGCGGATGGAAGCGTTCGGCTCGGGCGTGTTGGTCCATTCCGCCGCGCGCACCGGGACGATGCCCGGGCCGGCCAGCAGCGCAGCGCCGCCCAGACCGACTTTAAGCACACTTCGCCTGTCGAAATCGCTCATCGTTCTCTCCCTAAATTTTATATTTGTATTGGGTCGTCTTGTATTGGGCAGTTCTGCTTGGGCAGTTCCTCGGCGTCGCTACACGCGTTTGCCCGTCGCCTCGTCGAACAGATGAATCACGGACGGATCGGGCTTCAGCTTGACCTTGTCACCCGGATTGAACTGGTGACGTTCGCGGAAGACCGCGACGACCTGCTCACCACCTAGCTTCGCAAACACCTGCGTTTCCGAACCGGTCGGCTCGACCACGACGATCTCGGCATCGGCCCCGTCGTCAGCGATGGTGAAATGCTCGGGACGCACGCCGTAAACGACAGGACGGCCGTCGGACGCCGCCGGTGCATTTTTGAGCGGCAGCTTGACGCCGTTCGGCCCCTCGAAGGTCGCAACGCCGTTGACGCGCACATGACCCTTCAGGAAGTTCATGGATGGCGAGCCGATGAAGCCGGCGACGAACTGGTTGTCGGGCTTGTCGTAGAGCTCGAGCGGCGTACCCATCTGCTCGACGATGCCGTCATGCATGACGACGATCTTGTCGGCCATGGTCATGGCCTCGATCTGATCGTGGGTGACGTAGACGGTCGTGGTCTTCAGCCGCTGGTGCAGCTCCTTGATCTCGGTGCGCATCGCGACGCGCAGCTTGGCGTCGAGGTTCGACAACGGCTCGTCGAACAGGAACACCTGCGGATCACGCACGATGGCGCGGCCCATCGCGACGCGCTGGCGCTGGCCGCCGGAGAGCTGGCGCGGATAGCGTTCGAGCAAAGGCGACAGCGCCAGGATCTCGGCGGCGCGCTTGACGCGCTTGTTGATCTCTTCGGTGCTCTCGCCCCGCAGCTTCATCGAGAAGCCCATGTTCTCGCCGACCGTCATGTGCGGATAGAGCGCGTAGTTCTGAAACACCATCGCAATGTCCCGCTCCTTGGGCTGGACATTGTTGACGACGCGGTCGCCGATCGAGATCGTGCCTGAGGTGATGTTCTCAAGACCAGCGAGCATGCGCAGAAGCGTCGACTTGCCGCAGCCGGAGGGACCAACCAGGACGACGAACTGGCCGTCCTCGATCGGAATCGAAACGCCGTGCAGGACTTCAAAATTGCCGAACGATTTCCGCACGTCGCGGATTTGCACAGACGACATCTAGCTCCCTCCTCGAAAGTCCACGACGCCTCTCGCGCCGCGACCGTCTTGTTTTTTCAGACTTCACCGACCGAAGCCCAACCTTAGCGGGCGACATTGTCGGCAGTTTGTGCGGTTTTGGCAATTTGTCTTTGGTTAGTCTGTGCTGGTAGCGCTGTCAACGTTCCTTTGTTTGCGACAGTGAGTGTGTTATGAGCAGCAAATGGGTCGAAACCGCACCAAGTCAGGCAAAATCCGGCTGGCGGAAGTCGCCGAGCTTGCCGGCGTAAGCCCGATCACGGCGTCCCGCTTCTTCCGCAATCCCGAGGCGCTGTCGGTCGCCAAGCGGACCCGGGTCGAGAGCGCGGCCAGGGAGCTCGGCTATGTGCCGAACCTGGCGGCGCGCGCGTTGGCCTCGCAGCGCACCGAGGTGATCGGTGTCTTGATTCCGTCACTGACCAATAATGTGTTCTCCGACGTGCTGCGCGGCATCTACGACGCCTCCGAAAACAGCCGTTACTCGATCCAGTTGTCCAACACACGCTACAGTGTTCTCCAGGAGGAGAAGCTGCTGCGCCTGTTTCTTGCGCAGAAGCCGGCCGGGCTGATCGTCACCGGCATCGACCAGACCACGGAATCGCGCGCGATGCTCGATGCCGCCGACTGCCCGATCGTGCAAATCATGGAGATCGGACCCAACCCGGTCGACATGATGATCGGCTTTTCGCACTATGAAGCAGCCCGTGCGGCGATTGCGCATCTGTTCGCGCAAGGTCACCGCAAGATCGGCTTCGTCGGCGCGCGGATGGATCCGCGGGTGCAGCGGCGGCTCGACGGGTACGTTTCGGCCATGAAGGACGCGGGACTGTTCGAGCAACGCCTCGTCGTCACGACGGCAACACCGACGTCGGTGACGCTCGGAGGCGCCCTGTTCACCGATCTCCTGGCGCGGGAGCCCGGCATGGACGCGGTGTTCTGCGCCAATGACGACCTCGCGCTGGGTGTGCTGTTCGAATGCAGGCGCCGCGAGATCGCGATCCCCGAACAGATCGCGATCGTCGGCTTCAACGATCTCGAATTCATGGCCTCCGCCGTCCCGACTCTCACGAGCGTGCGCACCAACCGCTACGAGATGGGCAACACCGCTGCCACCATGCTGATCGACGCGATCGACGGACGCCGCCCGGAGCATCCGGTGCTCGATCTCGGCTTCAAGGTGATCGAGCGGCAAAGCTCGTCGCCGCGGCGTGCGGACAATCGCCCAGCCGTTTCAGGCGCGGGTGCCGCGAACAAAATGGTAGCGTTACCAAGTGGTCATGATTAGTATCGGATTTGTGAAGAAACGCCCCGCCAGCGGGCAGGCAAGTCATTGCTTGCGCCGTTGGGCATCGCACAAGCCGACACCATAAAACGGACGCCAGTGCGTTTGCATTGCAGGAGAAACCAATGACAAAAAAACCAACCAATGGGCATGCCCCCGCCGGCAACGGCGCTCGCCGCCACCTTCGCTCGCAGGAATGGTTCAACAATCCGCATAATCCGGGCATGACCGCGCTCTATCTGGAGCGCTATTTGAACTACGGTCTCACCCGCGCCGAGCTTCAGTCCGGCAAGCCGATCATCGGCATCGCTCAGACCGGCAACGACCTCTCCCCCTGCAACCGCCACCACATCGAGCTTGCCCATCGCGTCCGCGAAGGCATTCGCGAGGCCGGCGGCATTGCGATGGAATTCCCGACCCATCCGATCCAGGAGACCGGCAAGCGCCCGACCGCGGCGCTCGACCGCAACCTCGCTTATCTCGGCCTGGTCGAGATCCTCTACGGCTACCCCCTCGACGGCGTGGTGCTGACCACCGGCTGCGACAAGACCACGCCGGCCTGCATGATGGCGGCGGCGACCGTCAACCTGCCCGCGATCGTGCTGTCGGGCGGGCCGATGCTGAACGGCTGGCACAATGGCGAGCGCACCGGCTCCGGCACCATCGTCTGGAAATCGCGCGAGCGGCTCGCCGCCGGCGAGATCGACTATGAAGAATTCATGGAGATCGTGGCGTCGTCGGCGCCCTCGGTCGGCCATTGCAACACCATGGGCACCGCCTCGACCATGAACGGGCTTGCTGAAGCGCTCGGCTTTTCGCTGCCGGGCTGTGCGGCGATCCCCGCTCCCTATCGCGAGCGCGGCCAGATGGCCTATGAGACGGGCAAGCGCGCCGTCGAGATGGTCTGGGAGGATCTGAAGCCCTCGGACATCCTCACCCGCGAGGCGTTCGAGAACTGCATCGTGATCAACTCGGCAATCGGCGGCTCGACCAACGCGCCGATCCACATCAACGCGCTGGCGCGCCACATCGGCGTGGAGCTCTCCATCGACGACTGGCAGAAGGTCGGCCACGACGTGCCCCTGCTGGTCAACATGCAGCCGGCCGGCTTCTATCTCGGCGAGGAATTCCACCGCGCCGGCGGCGTGCCGGCGGTGGTGCGCGAATTGATGAAGCACAAGCGGATCCACGAGAACGCGGTCACCGTGAACGGCCGCGGCATCGGCGAGAACTGCGCCAATGCGCCAAAACCCGACAACGACGTGATCTGGGCTTACGACAAGCCGCTGGTGAAGGACGCCGGGTTCCTGGTGCTGCGCGGCAATCTGTTCGATTCCGCTATCATGAAGACCAGCGTGATCTCCAAGGAGTTTCGCGACCGCTATCTCAGCAACCCCAAGGACCTCAACGCTTTCGAGGGCCGCGCCATCGTGTTCGAGGGGCCGGAGGACTATCACGAGCGGATCGACGATGCCTCGCTCGACATCGACGAGCATTGCGTGCTGTTCATCCGCGGCACCGGTCCAATCGGCTATCCCGGCGGCGCCGAGGTCGTAAACATGCAACCGCCCGCGGCGCTGATCAAACGCGGCATCCTCGCTTTGCCCTGCATCGGCGACGGCCGCCAGTCCGGCACATCGGGCTCGCCTTCGATCCTCAACGCCTCGCCGGAAGCCGCCGCCAATGGCGGGCTGGCGATCCTCAGGAACGGCGACAAGGTGCGCATCGACCTGAACAAGGGCAGCGCCAACATTCTCATCTCCGACGAGGAGGTGAAGAAGCGCCACGCCGAACTGGCGGCCAATGGTGGCTTCAAGCATCCGCCGAACCAGACGCCGTGGCAGGAGCTTTATCGCAACACCGTCGGCCAGCAGTCGACCGGTGCCTGCATGGAGCTCGCCACGCGCTACCAGAACGTCGCCGGCACGTTTGGCGTGGCGCGGGATAATCACTGAGTTAGGAACACGTAGCCCGGGTGAGCGAAGCGACACCCGGGACTCCGCTCCCGGATATCGCGCTCGCGCGCTCATCCGGGCTACGGCACTGAGCAAATCGAGGAGAAACACAAATGGCAGACCGCCTCAAGGGAAAGCGCGCCGTCGTCACGGCTGCAGCGGCAGGCATCGGACGCGCATGCGCCATCGCATTCGCGCGTGAAGGCGCGACCGTGATCGCCACCGACATCAACGAGAGCGGCATCGCAGGCCTGACCAAGGAAGGCATCGCCGAGACGGCGAAGCTCGACGTTCGCAACACCGCCGACGTCAACGCCTTCGCCAAGCGCGTCGGCAAGGTCGACATCCTGCTCAATGCGGCGGGCTTCGTGCATCACGGCACAATCCTGGAGTGTTCGGAAGAGGATTTTGATTTCTCGTTCGACCTCAACGTCAAGTCGATGCACCGGACCATCAGGGCCTTCCTGCCGGACATGCTCGCGGGCGGCGGCGGCAGCATCGTCAACATCTCTTCCTGCGCGGCGCTGCGGCCGCCGGCCAACCGCTACGTCTACAGCGCCTCGAAGGCCGCGGTGTCGCTGCTGACGCGCGCGGTCGCGCTCGACTTCATCACCAAGGGCATCCGCTGCAACAGCATCTGCCCGGGCACCGTCGAGACGCCTTCGATGCTCGACCGCGCCGCAGCGCAAGGGCCACAAGGCAAGGAGATGTTCGTCTCCCGTCAGAAGATGGGCCGGCTCGGCACCGCCGACGAGATCGCGTCCATGGCGGTCTATCTCGGCAGTGACGAGAGCGCCTTCACCACCGGCGTCGACCTCGTCGTCGACGGCGGCTACATGCTCTGACGCCAAGGCATCCAGAAGGCATCCAGCATGAACAAGATTGATCTCAACGGCCGTGTCGCCATCGTCACCGGCGGCGCGCAGGGCTTTGGCCGCGCCATCGTTCAGCGCTTCGTCGCCTCCGGCGCCAAGGTCGCGATCTGGGATTTCGACGCCGCGCTGGCCGAGAAGACGGCGAAGGAAATCGGCGACAACGCCCGCGTCTTCAAGGTCGACGTCACCGACACCGCGGCCGTCGAGCAGGCCCGTGACGCGACGCTTGCCGCCTTCGGCAAGATCGACATCCTCGTCAACAATGCCGGCATTGCCGGGGTCAACAAGCCGGTCTGGGAGACCGACCTCGAGGAATGGCGGAAAGTTCTGCGCATCAACCTGGACGGCCCTTTCATCGTCTGCAAGGCGGTCGTGCCCGCGATGCTCAAGCAGAAATACGGACGCATCGTCAACATCGCCTCGATCGCCGGCAAGGAAGGCAATCCGAACGCCTCGCACTATTCGGCGTCCAAGGCCGGCCTGATCGCGCTGACGAAGTCGCTCGGCAAGGAATTGGCGGCACATGACATCCTCGTCAATGCGGTGACGCCCGCGGCTGCGAAGACCGCGATCTTCGACCAGATGACGCAGCAGCATATCGACTTCATGCTGTCGAAGATTCCGAAAGCGCGCTTCGTGCAGGTGGAAGAGCTGGCCGCGATGGTGAGCTGGCTCGCATCCGAGGACTGCGGGTTTTCGACGGGCGCCGTGTTCGACATCTCCGGCGGGCGCGCAACTTACTGAGGGCGTCATGATCAGAGAAGGCGGATGTCTGTGCGGCGCGGTGCGATTCAAGGCGGAAGGTGAGCCGCTCAACGTTCGCATCTGCCATTGCCGCATGTGCCAGAAGGCAATGGGCTCGCCCTACTTCGTCCGCGCGCAGTTCGACCAGCGCGCACTGACCGTCGAGGGCGACGCCGCCCGCTATGCGTCGTCCGAGAACATCGACCGCGTGTTCTGCAAGCGCTGCGGCACGCGGCTGTTCTCCTGGCGGCGCAACGGCACGCTGGCTGGCGTCGCACTGACGACGTTCGACGATCGCAACGCCTTCGCGCCGACCGAGCACATCTGGGTCTCGGAGAAGCTCGCCTGGCTGAAGCTCGACGACGGGCTGACGCAATATCCGGGGACAATTCCGGCGTGATGTCAGGTCTGGCCTGACGCAGACGCGCTCGCCGGCTGAGCACGCCTGCCCGTTGTCGTCGCGATCCAGATCCCGGCGAACACCGCGACGATGCCCGCCGCCAGATTCCAGCGCAACGGCTCGTTCAGCAACCAGGCGCCGACCAGCGACGCGGTAATCGGATTGACAGTCACCGAGATCGCAACACGCGTCGGCGTCGTCCGCTCCAGCGCGAAAGCCCAGAGGTAGAAGGTCAGCGCGGCGCCGAAGGCGCCGAGATAGAAAGCGGCCAGCCATTGCGGCACGCCGAAGCCGGCGACAGGCGCAAAGCTGCCGCGGAGATACGAGAGCAGGATGAGGCAGGCCGCGCCCGCCGCCATGCTCATGGTCGTGAAGGCAAGCGGGCTGGAGCGCCGGATCAGCGGCTTCGACCAGATGCCGTAGAGTGCCATGCACAGCGCCGCCGCCATCATCAGGAGGTCGCCGCGCCAGGCGCCAGCCGGCGCCGAGGTCAGGTCGAAGAGGAGCGCTACGGCAACGCCAAGCGTCGCAATCACGACGCCGATCGATTTGCGCCAGGTCAGAGCCTCGGCGCCAAGCGCAGCCCCGATCACGAGCGACAACAGGGGCAGCGTCGACAAAGCAAGCGCGCCGCGCGCGGCGGTCGTGAAGATCAGGGATGCATTGAACAGGATTGGGAACAGGGCAAAGAACAGAAGGCCGAGCCCGACCGCGACGGCCCAGTCCCCTCGCCCCGGCCAGCGGTCGCTGCGCAGCAGCGTCAGGGGCAACAGCAGGAGAAAGCCGATCCCGAACCGGAACGAGCCGATCGCCAGCGGATCGATCGCGCTGACGAGATAGCGCGTGGCGCCGATCGAGGTGCCACCAAGTGCACTCGACAGGATGGCCGCGAATACGCCGAAAGTCTCGCCCACGCTTCCTCCTCGATGAGCTCCAGGATCAGCATAGGAGGCGCGCCGAAACAGGGAATGGAATTTCCGTCATGCTGGGATAAGTTTTCGTCATGACCAAACCCGTGCTCGATCCTGATCTGCTGAACGCTTTTCTTGCCGTGGCCGAGCATCGCTCGTTCACGCGCGCAGCCCATGTGCTCAACCGCACCCAGTCGGCGGTGAGTGTCCAGATCAGGCGCCTCGAAGAGCGGCTCGGCGTCCGGCTGTTTCAACGCACGAGGTCGGGCGTAGCAATGAGCTCGGCCGGTCACGAGCTGCTCGTCTATGCGAAGCGGCTTCTCGACCTCAATGCCGAGGCCGTCGATGCGCTTCGCGCGGGCAAGCGCGAAGCCGTGGTTCGCCTCGGCGTGATGGACGATTACGGCACGATCGTCATTCCGCCCCTGCTGGCGCACTTTGCCAAATGCCATCCGGAGATCCGGGTCGAGATCGAGACCGGGCTGACCGCGACGATGCCGGCGCAACTCGGAGACGCCTATGACCTCGTCATCGCCATGCATCCCGAAGGACGCGGCGATGGCGAACTGCTGCGACGCGAGCAGGCGGTGTGGGCAGCGGCCAGATCGTGTCCGGCACCGACACAGGACACGCTGACCGTCGCGCTCTACCCGCCGGGCTGCCTGTTCCGGCAATGGGCCACGGAAGCCCTGGATGCCGCCGGCCGACCCTGGCGGCTCGCCTTTGTCAGCCGCACGCTTGCCGCGGTGGAGGCGATCGCGGCGGAGGGCCTCGCGATCACGGTCGTGAAAGCCGGCACCATGCCCCCTCGCCTGCGCGTGCTGTCGGAGCGCGACGGCCTGCCGCCGCTGCCGGCGGCGGATATCCGCCTGCATCGTGCGCGCCATCTGCCGCGCCCGGCGGCACTGCTGGCGGATCATTTGCGGCGTGGCATTTCGGAACCGGCCACCCTATGTTGAGGTGAAGCGTTGCTGCACCACCGGTTGGCTGGGTCGGCTGCATGACCGCAGGCAAACCGGGACGGACGAGCCGTGAACATCTCTTTGTATGACCTCTCGGTGTGGGTGCTGCCGCTGCTGCTCGCCATCACCCTCCACGAGGCCGCGCACGCCTTTGTCGCATACCGTCTCGGTGACGACACCGCCTCGCAGCTCGGCCGTGTCAGCTTCAACCCGCTCCGTCATATCGACCCGTTCGGCACCATCATCCTGCCCGCGATGCTGCTGTTCGCGCATTCGCCGTTCCTGTTCGGCTATGCCAAGCCTGTGCCGGTGAATTTCCGCAAGCTCAACAACCCCAGGCTCGACATGGTGTGGGTGGCGCTGGCCGGGCCGGCCACCAACATCCTGCTGGCGTTGGCCGCAGCTCTTGCCCTGCACGCCCTGCGCTGGGCTCCGGCCAACTCGGCGCAATGGATCTTCGACAATCTCAAGAACGCACTGCTGATCAACGCGGTGCTGGCGGTGTTCAACATGATGCCGATCCCGCCGCTCGACGGCGGCCGCGTCGCGGTCGGGCTGTTGCCTCGCGCGCTCGCCTTGCCGCTGGCCCGACTCGAGCCGTTCGGGATGCTGATCCTGATCGGTCTGCTGATCCTGCTACCGCTGGCGGGCTCCCAGTTCGGTCTAAATCTTGATGTTATTTCAGCAATACTGCGAACGTTGACCGGTTATGTGATTCAGGCTGTTCTCTTCCTGACCGGCAATGCTTAGTTGAATGGCGACACCCGAACACAAGCCGAAGGGCCAGAGGCCGACTTGGTCAAAGCTGCCGATATGCTGATCGCGCGACGCGCCGATACCCGCGCCCGCGCCGATTTCGCCACCTGGAAGATGATGGCCAAGCTCAACGGGTCGTCCGCGCTGCCTCCGGGGGCGCAGGAATTCCTCGTGAGCTACAAGAACATGCAGGCGCAGATGAACGAGGGTGAGGCTACCGAGGCCACCATCGGCGCCATCTACAGGGCCTACTATGCCGAGATGGGCGGCGCGGGAACCCCGCCTGATGTCCGCCCCCGGGCGTCCGAACCGGCGGCGGACAATGTTACCGCTTTCCGCCGCCCGGAACCGAAGCCAAAGAAGGCCAATTTCTTCGGGGCAGCGACCGCGGGCGCAACCCAGAAGCGACCGCTCCCGGTGGCGCTGATCTTCGCCTGCCTGGTCGTGGTCTATGTCGGGATCAGGCTCTACTGGCGCTGAGCGGTCTTCTTCTTTTTCTTTGCGTCCGGCGGCGTGAAGATGATGTCGACGGTGCGCTCGAACCGGTCGTCGGTCAGGCTGGCAGGCGGCTGCGGGATGGGATCGGACTTGCGGACAATCGAGATCGCGGCCGCATCGTAAGCGGCATCCCCGGACGACTCGACAACGTCGACTGAAAGCACGTTGCCGCGTCGGTTGATCGCGAAGGAGACCTTGACCTTCTGATTGTTGGGCTCCTTGCCCTCCGGGTTGACCTTGTGGGCCGTGAGATGCGCGCTGATCTTGCGATTCCAGTCGGCCGTGAGCTTCAGAATGTCCTTGCCGATGCCAAGCACGGGCGCCAGCGCCTTCTCGGCCTCGCGCGCGTCCTCATCGAGCGTCTGCCGCGCCGTCGCAACGGACTTCGGCGAGGCCTCCGCAGCGGGCGTTTCGACCGCCGCAATCTTCGGGTCCTCGTCCTGCGGCTTCTTCGAGATGTTCTCGGTGACGACCCGATCGGGATCGTCGACTTGTTGCGACTGATCCTTTGGAAGCTCGGTTTCCTTGGTCTCGGCCTTTTGCTCGGGAAGCGCCTGCTGCTCCTGCATCGCTTCGCTATCCGGTCCCGGCGGAAGGTCGGTGTCTGGCGCCTTCGGCGAGGCCATCTCGACGGCGAACTCCGCGCCAGCCGCGCCGAGGCCGTCGTCGCCGTCATCGGCCCGCAGGTGCGCCAACGCGAGCGCGGCACCACCCAGATGGAGCGCAAGCGCCGCCACCGCTGCCAAAATCCAAAGCGTCCGGGCTGGTCTGGACTCGTCCGACATCGCGGGCCTCTAAGGCTGAGCGGCGCCTGCCGCAGGCGCCCCCGGAGCACCTTCCAGCGCAACCAGCTTCACCCGCGAATAGCCGCCTGAGCGCAACAGCTCCATGACCCCCATCAACTCGCCATACGGCACCGAGCGATCGGCGCGCAGGAAGACATACTTGTCCTTGCTCATGTCGGACAGGCCGTCGAGGGTGCCGATCAACTCGGCGCGGTGGACCGGGTTCTCTCCGATGGCAAGCGTCAAATCGGGCTTGATGCTGAGATAGGTCGGCTTGTCCGGCTTCTTCTGCGGCGTCGCACTCGACGTCGGCAGATCGATCGGCAGGTCGACGGTCGAGAGCGGCGCTGCGACCATGAAGATGATCAGCAGCACCAGGATGACGTCGATGAACGGCGTGACGTTGATTTCATGCGTTTCGCCGAAATCATCGTCGTCATCATTGTCTGCGAGCGAAACGCCCATGGTTCACTCCGCCGCGCGCGAATGCACGCTGCCGTGGCTGCGGTCGAGATCGCGCGAGAGCAACCGCCCCGCCGCGCCCGAGGCACGGCTGACGAGCTCGAGATAGCTCTTCGTCACGCGCGAGAAGTAGTTGTAGATGATGACGGCGGGAATGGCGGCGACCAGACCGATCGCGGTGGCGAGCAGCGCCTCGGCGATACCGGGCGCGACGACGGCGAGGTTCGTGGTCTGCGACTTCGAGATGCCGATGAAGCTGTTCATGATGCCCCACACCGTGCCGAACAGGCCCACGAAGGGCGAGGTCGAGCCGATGGTCGCGAGCACGCCCATGCCGACGCGGATGCGCCGCGCCTCCGCGCGCATGATCTCGGAGAAGCTCGAAGCCGCCCGCTCCTTGATTCCGGTATCGCTCGACAGGCCGGCCGACATCCGCGCCTCGCGCAGCGCCGCCGCCAGGAACGACGGCAGGATGCCCTCCTTGGCGCCGAGCGCCATCTGCGCTTCCGCGAGCGAGCGCGCCTCTGTGATCTTCTTCAGCGCCGAACGGAGCTTGGTTGCGGCGATCGACAATTCGATCGACTTGGCGATCAGCACCGTCCAGGTCATCAGCGATGCAAAGGCGAGCCCGATCATCACCGCCTTCACGATGATGTCCGCCGACTGGAACATCACCCAGGGCGACAATTCCTTCATGGCGGGCGCGATGCCGGCCGCCGTATCGGACTTTGCAGCCGCAGGCGGAGCGGCAACCGGGGCCGGGCTGACCGCGGATGGCTGAGCCGTCGACTGGACCGGTGCGGCGGGCGCGGCTTGTGTCTGGGCAGAAACAGGGGATGCAAGCCAGGCGGCCGCCAGCACCAGAGCTGCGGCAAGGCTTGCTTGGAAGGACATGATCTTCATACTTCGGCCCAGTAGCGAATGAGGTTGTGATAGATACCCGTCAATTTGACCGTTTCGGGATCGTCACGCCCGAGCCGTTCCACCAGCGCCTGTATCGCGGTGTCGAGGTCAAAGATCATGCTCCGGGCTTGATCGTCCCGTATCATGCTCTGAAGCCAGAAGAAAGACGCAACCCGCGTTCCCCTGGTTACCGGCGTCACGAGATGGAGGCTGGTCGAGGGATAGAGCACGCAGTCCCCGGCTTGCAACTTGACTTCGTGCGAACCGTAGCTGTCCTCGATCACAAGTTCGCCACCGTCGTACTCCTCCGGCTCGGCCAGGAACAGCGTCACCGACAGGTCTGTGCGGATGCGAAGGCCGGTCAGGCGGTCGCCGCGGATGGCATTGTCGACGTGCAGGCCGAAATGGTGGCCGCTGCTGGCCGCATAGCGGTTGAACAGCGGCGGGAATATCTGGAGCGGGATCGCCGCCGCGATGAAGCGGGGGTTCGACGTCAGCGCCGAAATGATGCGGTTGCCGAGCTTGCGCGCGACCTCGCTGTCCGGCGGCAATTGCTCGTTGCGCTTGACCATCGCCGACTGCGAGCCCGCGGTGGAGCGCCCGTCTTCCCATGCGCTGGCGTCCATGATGCGGCGGAAATCCGCCACATCATCCTTGCTCAGAACGCCAGGCAGGCACGTCAACATGATCAGAACTTCGCCGTCGTCACGAGGTAGAACGCCCGCCCCGGCGCGACCGCCACGAAGGGCACGGCACTGCGATAGAACGAGTCGTAATAGAGCTTGTTCGTCAGGTTCTGGGCATAGAACTTCATGGTCCAGTTCTGGTCGATCTTCTTCTCGAGGAACGCGTCGAAACGCCAATAGCTCGGCAACTCGTTGGTGTTGGCCGCGAACGTGCCGCCATAGACCTTCGAGCGGTAGACCGCCTGCCCGCCGAGTTCCCAGCCGCCGTCGAACTTGTACTTGGTCAACATGCTGAACGACTGGTGCGCAATGTTGGCGAGCTGCAGACCAAGATTCGACGCAACGCCGCTCTGCGTGACCTTCGACTGCATCAGCACCAGACCGCCAAAAATGCTCCAGCGGTCGGTGAGCTTGCCCTCGGCCTCGATGTCGATGCCCTGGATCCTGTAGGCAGCGCCCGAGGTCAGCAGGTTGTTGACGGTTTCGCGCGCGTTGTCCTTGGTGGTCTGGAACAGCGCACCGGTCACCAACAGGTGACGGTCGGCGAGCTCCCATTTGGTGCCGAGTTCGATCGCCTTGTTACGCTCGGGTCCGAGCAAAACGGCCGTGTTGGGCGGAACACCACCGTAATCGGTCGCGGTCGCATCGAGCTCCGACCCGAACGGATTGGCCGAGGTCGCATAGGCCGCATAGAGGCTGCCGATCGACATCGGCTTGTAAACCAGGCCGACGTTGTAATTCACGAGATCGGCGTTCTGCTTCAGATAGGCCGCGTTGGTCGACGAGCTCTGGCTGTAGCCGTCGTAGCGCACGCCACCGTTTACAATGATGGTGTCCTGCCAGTTCGCAGTATCCATGACGTAGACGCTGCTGGTGTTGACACCGTAGCGCGTCGGATTTCCAACCAGCGACGGCGTGTTGCTGAAGGGAATGTAGGTGTACTGCGGCGAATAGAGATTCACCCCCGTGACCGCTCCGTTGCTGGTCGAGCCACCGCCGAACAGTTCCGACGAGAGGCCGGTGTAACGGTCGATCGAGATGTTCTCATTGGCATATTCCACGCCGAACACTGCGGTGTGCTTGACCCCGCCGGTGTTAAGCTTGAACGTGGCCTCGTTCTGGTTGGCCCACACGTCAACGTTCTGGTAGCGGCTCTGCGCACTGGCCGTCGTGGTCCAGAGCAGCGGATTGGGGCTGGTCGTGATCGGGTTCTGCGGCAGCGTACCGATGTAGTTGAGCAGCGAGTGCTCGCCGCGCACCTTGCTGGTCAGCGTAATGGCATCGTTGACCTTGTACTCGATCGTGCCGGTGCCGAAATCCTGCCGCGCGGTCTGGAAGTCGCGGTTGAGGAAGCCGTACCAGCTTCCGCGCGGAATGCCCGCCGATGTCACTGGGACATTGCCCTGCCTGTAAAAGGGCACGCCGAAATCCGGGTAGCCGCTGAGATCGGTGTGGACGTAGTTCGTTGTGATCTTGATGTCGTTGGTCGGAGTGTACTTGGTCGAGATGAACGAACCCCACCGATCGTCGGTGATGTAGTTGCGACCAGCGACGTTGGCGTCCTGGAACAGGCCGCCAACGCGCACCGAGAAGGTCGGGTCGATCACCTGGTTGACGTCGAGCGTAACTCGCTTGGTCCTGTCGGTGCCGAACTCGGTATCCATCCGCTTGAAATTGACGTCGCCGGCCTGCTTGGTGACGATGTTGATGGCGCCGCCAGCGGTGCCGCGGCCGGCGTAGGACGAGGCCGGGCCGCGCAGAATCTCGATCTGCTCGGTGAAGAAGTTCTCGCGGATCGAGACCGCGGGATCGCGGATGCCGTCGATGAAGACGTCGTTGCGCGCATCAAAGCCGCGGATGAAGAAGCGGTCGCCGAACGCGTTGCCGCCCTCCCCCGACCCCAGCGTCACGCCGGCGGTCGAGCGCCCGATCTCCTTCAGCGTCGTGGCGTTCTTGTCCTCGAGCACTTCCTTGCTGAGCACGGTGATGGTTTTCGGCGTGTTCAGCATCGGCTCGGGAAACTTGCCGGAGGCCTGGACGTGGTCGACCTTGTAGGGAGCTGCCGGATCGGAATACGGATTGCGATCGACTTCGCCGGCGGGGACGGTTGGAGCGGTCTGCTGCGCCGCCTGCTGCCGCTGCGCGGCGCGGCGAAGCGCATTGCGCGCGCGGACCTGGTCCGCCGTCGGCTTCGAAGCCACCGGGCGCGGACGCGCGACGGGAGCATCGACCGTCACCGGCGGCAGGTTCGATTGCTGCGCTTCCGCGCCGCTCGACACCGATGCTGCTGCGATCAGGCCAGCGACAGCGGAGACCTTCTTGCCGGAAACGCTCGTGAACTTTTCATCGAATGCTGCGACCGAACGCAACGACTTCGGTGCGACCACCTGCCCCATTACCAACCACGCCCCATATTCCTGTTCGCCCATTCACTTCGATGAGCGATTGGAGTGTTGGTATCGGCCGCAAAATACCGGGTCAATGCGAGCAAGCCGCGAGAACGCTTGAATAAGTCCAGATCAAAGCGATTCTAAACTACAGTTTGAAATCGTTCTAAAGCAGGATTGGAGTCGTTCTAAAGAGAGCGCGAAAATACCGCGAGATCGGCGGTCGCGCGCGCATCTTCAATCGCTGCTCGGCGGCTTCATCAGCGAGAACAATTCATCGACCGTCTTCTGCGCCACCGCGCGCACGCGATCGCTGTCGTCCATGCCAGCGATGTTGACGCCGTTGACGACGGCTCTGATCTCGTCGCGGAAGTCGGTGAGAAAGCGCAAGGGATCACGCTGCTCGTTGGCGACGCGTGCGATCAGTCCCGTGATCAAAATCTGACACGCGATCAGCTTGCCGTTCAGTTCGTCCATGCTGCGCTCCCGTTGTGGCGCGCCGATATGACTGATGCCGGTTTCCCTGACAACCGAAACGGCCTCCCCACGATTTAGAACCGTTCTTGCGAGCCGTCGCCTTGCGGCCTATGCGCGGCGTCGCTCGGTCCAGAGCACACCGCTTTCGAGCATTGCACGGACTTTGCACGCTGATCGTTCCTGACGGGAGAATTCAGCACTGCACACCGTAGTGACACGGAGCTGCCTAAGCAGTGCAAAGCTTTCCAATTGTTTAGGATTCTCAGCCGATAGTGCTGTTTACACTGGAACTTGGCGTGTATTATACAAGCGCGCTGGAACCCTATGATTGCCTCACAATTCGTAGCTTAGGGCATAAGAGCCGACACGAGACGATATGAAAAAGTCCCGGCCGATCCTCTGGATTCTGATCATCGCGGCCGTGGCCTCCGCGGGTTACTATGGTTGGCAGAAATTCGGCTCGCCCGACGCCGGAAAAACCCAGACCGCACAGAAGGGGCCGCAGCGCCCGCCCGCCGTCCCCGTGAGCGTTTCGCCGGTCCAGAAGGTGGACTTTCCGGTTTACCTGACCGGTCTCGGCACCGTTGCGGGCTTCAACACCGTCCAAGTCCGGACCAGGGTGGACGGCCAGATCGACAAGATCGCCTTCACCGAAGGCCAGATCGTCAAGGAAGGCGAGCTTCTCGCCTCGATCGATCCGCGCCCCTATCAGGCCACGCTCGACCAGGCCAAGGCCAAGAGGGCGCAGGACGAGGCAAATCTGGCCAACGCCAATCTCGAGCTCCAGCGCGCCATGAAGCTCGGCGAATTCGCGACCGCCCAGCGGGTCGATACCCAGCGCTCGACGGTCGCCCAGCTCAACGCCCAGATCGCCGCCGACGAAGCTTCGATCTCTAACGCGCAGACCCAGCTCGACTACACCCAGGTCAAGGCGCCGATCACCGGCGTCGCGGGCCTGCGCCAGGTCGACATCGGCAACATCGTCAATGCCTCGACGCAGACCGGCATCGTCACGATCTCGCAGGTCGAGCCGATCTCGGTGATCTTCACCGCGCCGGAAGACCAGCTGCCCTATATCAGCGAGGGCCAGAGGGCCGGCGCGCTCAGGGTGATCGCCTTCACGACCGACGGCAAGAAGACGCTGGCCGAGGGCAAGCTCGCGGTCATCAACAACCAGGTCGACACCAGCAGCGGCACGATCCGGCTCAAGGCGGTGTTCGACAACAAGGATCACGCGCTGTGGCCCGGGCAGTCGGTGTCGACACGCCTTCTGGTGCGCACCCTGAAGGATGCCACCGTTGTCCCGGATGACGCGGTCCAGCACTCCACCAACGGCCTCTACGCCTATACCGTCAATCCGGACAACAAGGCCGAACTGCACAAGATCAAGGTCAGCTACGGCATCGACGGGCGTTCGGTCATCGACGAAGGGCTGACGCCCGGGCAGCAGGTGATAACCGGCGGCCAATTCAAGGTTCAGCCGGGAAGCCTCGTCTCCACGGCCGTGGCGAGTACGGATCCGGCCCAGAACAAGGTTCGACAGGAATGAACGCGGGCGGGATTTCGGCACCTTTCATCCGTTATCCCATCGGCACCTCGCTGCTGATGGCCGGCATTCTCTTCGTCGGTCTCGTCGCCTATCCTCTGCTGCCGGTCGCGCCACTGCCGCAGGTAGACTTCCCGACCATCCAGATCACCGCCAATCTGCCGGGCGGCAGCCCCGAGACGATGGCATCGTCGGTGGCCCAGCCGCTCGAACGGCAATTCGCCCAGATCCCGGGCATCGCCCAGATGACCTCGACGAGTTATCTGGGCACCGCATCGATCACCATCCAGTTCGACCTCAACCGCAGCATCGACGGCGCCGCCAACGACGTGCAGGGCGCCATCAACGCCGCGAGCGGTCAGCTGCCGAAGAACCTGCCCTCGCCGCCGACTTACCGCAAGGTCAACCCGGCCGACGCGCCGATCCTGCTGCTGTCGGCGACCTCCGAGACATTGCCGCTGACCAGCGTCAGCGACGCGGTCGACGCCCAGCTCGCCCAGCAGATCAGCCAGCTCTCCGGCGTGGCGCAGGTCTTCATCGGCGGCCAGCAGAAACCGTCCATCCGCATCCAGATCGACCCGGCGAAACTCGTCGCCAAGGGCCTGTCGATGGAGGACGTGCGCAGCCAGATCGCGATCACCACGGTCGACAGCCCCAAGGGCAACATCGACGGCCCGAAGCGCGCCTACACGATCTACGCCAACGACCAGCTGACCCAGGCCAAGGACTGGAACGACGTCATCATCGCTTACCGCAATGGCGGTCCCTTGCGAATCCGCGATGTCGGCCAGGCCGTCAGCGGCGCAGAGGACGCCAAGCAGGCGGCCTGGGCCAACGGCAAGCGCGGCGTGTTCCTGGTGATATTCAAGCAACCCGGCGCCAACGTTATCGAGACCGTCGACCGGATCAAGGCCACCCTGCCTCGCCTCGTCGCCGCGATCCCGCCCGCGATCAAGATCGAGCTCATCAGCGACCGCACCACGACGATCCGCGCCGCGGTCGAGGACGTCCAGTTCACGCTGCTGCTGACCATTGCGCTGGTGGTCATGGTCATCTTCATCTTCCTGCGCAGTTTCTGGGCGACCGTCATTCCCACCATCACGGTGCCGCTGGCGTTGCTGGGCGCGTGCGCCTTGATGTGGGTCGTCGGCTATTCGCTCGACAATCTGTCGCTGATGGCCCTCACCATCGCGGTCGGATTCGTCGTCGACGACGCCATCGTAATGCTGGAGAACATCACCCGCTACATCGAGGAAGGCGAATCGCCGATGGCGGCCGCCTTCAAGGGCTCGAAGGAAATCGGCTTCACCATCGTGTCGATCAGCATCTCGCTGGTCGCGGTGCTGATTCCGCTGCTGCTGATGGGCGGCATCATCGGGCGCCTGTTCCGCGAATTCGCCGTCGTGCTGGCGATGACGATCTTCGTCTCGATGTTCGTGTCCCTGACCCTGACGCCGATGATGGCCTCGCGCTTCCTGCGCGCGCATGGCGAGGTGACCCACGGCAGGTTCTACCAGTGGAGCGAGCGCGGCTTCGATGCGATGCTGCGCGGCTATGAATGGGGGCTCGACCATGCCCTGGCCTGGCGCCGCACGACGCTCACGATCTTCTTCGCGACCCTGGCGCTGTCGATCTATCTGTTCGTCCTGATCCCGAAGGGGTTCTTCCCGCAGCAGGATGTCGGCCTGATCACCGCGACCTCGGAAGCCTCCCAGGACATCTCGTTCGCGGAGATGCAGCGCCGCCAGGTCGAACTCGGCAAGATCGTGATGGACGATCCCGACGTCGCAACGATCGCGATGAACATCGGCGGCAGCGGCCGCGCCGGCAACAACGGCAACATGTTCATCACGTTGAAGCCGCTCAGCGTCCGCAATGCCTCGGCGCAGCAGATCATCGCGCGGCTGCGTCCCAAGCTCGAGAAGGTGTCCGGCGCCCGCCTCTACATGCAGGCGGCCCAGGACGTCCGGCTCGGCGGCCGGCCGACGCGCACGCAGTTCGAGTTCACCCTGCAGGACGCCGATCTCGCCGAGCTCAACGACTGGGCGCCGAAGATCCTCGCCAAGATGCAGACGTTGCCGCAACTGCGCGACGTCGCGACCGACCAGCAGACCCAGGGCACCACGGTTCAGCTCAAGATCAATCGCGATACCGCAGCGCGTTACGGAATCCAGCCGCAGCTGATCGACGACACGCTGTACGACGCCTTCGGACAGCGCCAGGTCACGCAGTATTTCACCCAGCTCAATACCTACAAGGTGATCCTCGAGATCCTGCCGGAGATGCAGGGCAGCCTCGAGAGCCTGAACAAGCTCTACCTGAAATCTCCGCTGACCGGCGACCAGGTGCCGCTGTCGACATTTGCGACCTGGAGCACCGATCCGGTTCGCCCGCTCTCGATCAGCCACCAGGGCCAGTTTCCGGCGATCACAATCAGCTTCAACCTCGCCCAGGGCGTCGCGCTCGGCCAGGCCACGGAGGCCGTGCAGAAGGCGATGGCCGATCTCGGCGCGCCGCCGACGCTCAATTCGAGCTTCCAAGGCACGGCACAGGCGTTCCAGCAGTCGCTCGGCACCGTGCCGCTCCTCATCCTCGCCGCGCTGGTCGTGGTCTATCTGATCCTCGGCATCCTCTACGAGAGCTACATCCATCCGATCACGATTCTATCGACCCTGCCCTCGGCCGGCGTCGGCGCGCTCGCGATCCTGATGGCGGCCGGCTTCGAGTTCAGCCTCATTGCTTTGATCGGAGTCATTCTGCTGATCGGCATCGTGAAGAAGAACGGCATCATGATGGTGGACTTCGCCATCGCCGCGGAGCGCGACGAGCACAAGACGCCGGCGGAATCGATCCGGCAGGCAGCACTGTTGCGCTTCCGTCCGATCATGATGACGACGATGGCTGCCCTGCTCGGCGGCGTGCCCCTGATGCTCGGCCACGGCACCGGCGCCGAGATTCGCCAGCCGCTCGGCTACGCCATGGTCGGCGGTCTGATCGTCAGCCAGGCGCTGACGCTGTTCACCACCCCGGTCGTCTATCTCTATCTCGACGAGCTCAACAACTGGTTCTCCGGCTGGGGCCGTAAGGGTGACGGCGAAGGCGACGAGAGGGTCGAGCACGGCACCGTTAAGGAAGCTGCCGAGTAGCTGCTTGCACCGCGCGCCTCGCGACGTTACAGCGAGGCCCTCGGTTCACGTCAACGCGGTTTTGCCATGCCCATGCAATCCAGACTTGTCGCCTTTGTCGCCGCTGTCCTGTTGTCGGCGGGTGCCGCGCATGCTCAGCAAGGCGCCAAGAAGAACGCGGCTCCCTCTGCCCCGGCGGCACAGCCCGTACCGGCTCCGACGCAGCCGCAGGCTGACGGCGCCGCGGCGCAGCAGCCCGGCTGGGTCGTGCGCTGCACCAGCGTCAGCCGCGACGCACCGCTCGAATGCGCGATGGAGCAGAACGCGGTACTGACCAAGACCGGCCAGACCATCGTCCTGATCAACATCCGCATCGCGCCCGACACCCGCACACCGGTGGCGCTGCTGCAATTGCCGCTCGGCCTCAACCTTCCCATCGGCGCCAAGCTCCAGGTCGACGAGGGCAAGACGGTCGATCTCCCAATCCAGACCTGCGAGAACCGCGGCTGCTACGCCTCGACGCCGATCGCACCGGACCTGTTGGGCACTTTAAGGTCAGGCAAGCAGCTCAAGGTCTCCTTCCAGAACATGGCCAAGGAAACGATCGCGATCCCGATGCCGCTGGGCGATTTCGCGGCGGCCTACGACAAGATCAAGTAAAGGCTGCTCTCGCTTCCTCTTCGAGTGCACGCCTCTCACCTCGTCATTGCGGGCGCAGCGAAGCAATGCAGCAATCTTTCCGCGGGGGCAGTCTGGATTGCTTCGCTGCGCTCGCAATGACGGCGAGGAGGCAGCGACGCCTCTTCCCTCTCACTGCCGCGCCATCTACGCGTTGCCGACGGCGGCGCCGTCGGGCTTCTGGTCGTTGTGCATGGTCACGCTGACGCGCGAGAGCCGTCCGGTGAATTCGAACGGCGCCTCGTAATGCGACACGGGGCTGCAGCGCTCCCCGCCAGCTCGCCGTCGATCAGCAGCCGGTAGTCGGTAACGCCGGTGCGCGAACCCTTGCCCGACGGCACCTTGCGCTCCGAGCGGACGATCTGGTGACAGGTGCCGAGGTTGAGGTCGTGCACGAGATGACCGTCCTTGACGTAAAGGCTGTAGCCGGCAAGTGAAACGGCTAGCCACGATGCTGCATGAGCAAGCACCGATGTGTGGGCTGGGTCGGCGCCCTCACTCCACGGGGTCGCTCGCCCTCAGCAGCGTCGTGAAGCCGCCATAGATCATGCGCTTGCCGTCGAACGGCATGCCGTCCAACTTCAGCCGCGGGTCCGCCATCACCTTCTTGTTGACGGCGTCGCGAGTCTCCCGGTCGCGATAGACGATCCATGAGAACACCACGATCTCGTCCTCCTTCGCCATCACCGCGCGCGGAAACGAGGTGAGCTTGCCATAGGGCACGTCGTCGCCGATGCATTCGACATAATCGAGCGCACCGTGCTCCATCCAGATCGCGCAGGCCGTTTTCGCCAGCGCCTTGTAGGCCTCGATGTTGTCCTTCGGCACGGCCAGCACGAAACCGTCGACATAGGGCATCACGGATCTCCTTGGGTTGTGTGTCCGAAGGACGATCCGGCGCGTGACGATCCGACCAGGAAGCGTGATTTTCGGATGAGGCAAACGGTCGCGCGGAGCCGCAGCGATCCGCCGGAGCCGACCATCCCACGGCCCGCACGTCCCATGTGGACCGCAAAAACACCGCTGTGTCGCAGCGCTTGCCAGCCCACAGCCGAGCGGGTAGAAACCCTCCACGCCTGAGCCGTGATTTGCGCGATAAGCGCTGTCGGCCACAGCCGGACAAATCAACAAGTAATTGAATTTGTTCGGCTATTCCGTTGGGGAATGGTGTAACGGTAGCACAACAGACTCTGACTCTGTTTGTCTAGGTTCGAATCCTAGTTCCCCAGCCACGAAATCCATCATTCCAGTTCGATGACTTGGCCGGCCTCCCAAACGGAGGAGATTGGCATCTTCGGCGCAAATCGAAGGTGCCCGGCTTTACGCAAGCTTCACGTTGTCGATCTGATCGGCGGACCGATCGGCTTCCGGATAGAGGAAATGAAGCTTGCGAACGACCGGCCTACCCGTAACCCGGGTGACCAGTTCAGGTCGGTGCGCATAGAGCAGTTTCAGTGGATCGGGAATTTCCGGTGCCGGAGGACGCTCCCACACCTCGTTGCAGAACCCCAGCACCTCCGTGCTGTAAACACTCATGCAGACTTCCGAGAGAAGATAGTCGCGCTCGTGTTCACGCTCGCGATCGGGTTCGCTGCCCGAGCCAAACCGCTTGACCCGACGATCGATGAACTCCTCGATGGCCTCGGCGAGAAATGCGTCCGCCGATACCGCCTCCCGCAGCCGTGGCGCAAATTCTCTGAATTCGGCGGTCTCGGCGACTTCGTCCCAAAGGACAACGCGACCGGTCGCGCCGGCGCCGGCCTTGCGGGCAATCCGCTCAATGAGACTGGAGACCTGCTCTGCCTCCTTTCGAGCCTTGTTGGTCGCCGAATTGACGGTGAAGTAGCGCCCCGTGATCAGGCGATCCAGGACCAGGAGTCGGTCGGCAACGACGATCAGGTACTCTTGAGACCGCACGATGTATTTGTCGAACAGCGCCGTCACGCCGGCCGCCGTGCGATATCTGGTGTGAGGATAGAGGCACACCGGCACGAAATATCGGTCTTGCAGAATCATGTCCGCATCTCCTCGACTACAGATCCTACGGCAACGGGGGTCTTCACACCCGGCGGCACACCTGCGGGCGCCCGTGCCTCGCGCCGCCGCTTTGAAGACATGCGATTGTCATTGCTGCGCTCATCGACCCTGGCGTCGAAGACCGGCTTCTTCTTGGCGGAGAACTGGCCGACATAGCCTTCGTAGATCACGGCGTCCCCGTACCGGCGGATCAAGCCGAACTCTCCGACCTTGCAATAGCCTTCGCCGGAGGCCGCGTTCCATTTCACTGCCATGCCTTCGGGGAAGAGTTGCCATCGGCCCCGGCAACCCGCGGCCGTAATGTTCTTTTCCGTCCTGTTCGCAGCAAACAGCGACGCTTCGCACGCGTCATCGAGGACAACGGAAAACTCGGGCCCCTGCCGCGTGATCAGTTCAATGAGCTTTCCGGCAGCCGCAGGCAGCCGGCCACGTGTGATGTAGCGCTCCGCAACCTGCGCAATGAAGCACAAGACAAATGCAAACAAGCCGATCTGGGCTGCGATGAAAACGCTCGTGTAGGTACCGGTCAGACGGACCGCGTCAGTGAGGTCTATCTTGTTGCCTGTCGCAAACGCCGCGAGGCTCATGGGGATGCTCAGTCGGCTCGTCAGAAAGCCGATCAAGGCCATGATCAGCGCTCCCAGCGCCGCTCGGGCCGCCGTGCTGCGCCAAAATCCGTCTTCCATCAGGCGCCCGTCGCTTAGCACGACGACGATGGCCGCCATGACGGTTGCGAGCGGAAACCACGGAAGCGCCCCGCTGATCGCAGCTCCCGCCTCGGCCGATGACATCTTGGCGCCGATGACCGCAATGATCGACAGCGTGATGTTGCCGAGCACGGTTCCCACCATGATCGGCGTGACATAGCGGAGCAACGGCCTTTCGCGATTCAAATCGTTGAGATCGAACCATTCGCGTCGCGCAATTCTCGCGTTTCGAACCGCGAGCGCGCCAAAAATCGTGGAGAAATAGAATGCGGCCGTGAGCCACGTCCACGCAAAAAGTCCAAGCGTACCCGTCGGGATGCCAAGCCCGGGAAGCCAGTCACGGCCGACCCGCTCCACGACAAACTCGCTGAACGCCTGGGTTGAATAGCCGGTAAAGATCGACAACACCGCAAGGGAGATGAATGACAAGCCGGCGAGCGGACCAATGGCGTGCCCCTGCCCCCGGCCAGGCTCATCGGCGATAACGAAACCGAGCCTCGCCACGACATCCAGGCTGTCAGCCTCGTTCCTGACGGTGGAATGAACGCCGCAAGCGACAAATGTGTACAGCCGATCGCGAAGATCGCGAACTTCGCTGAGCGTTCCGAGATCCGTGGGGCTACTGCCCTTCAAGCACTCGCCGACGTGCTCGCGCACGAGCTCGACAAGCGCAATATGTTTTGCGGCGATGCTGTCGAGTTCGTCCCTGTAATTGGCAAAGAAGATCGGGTCAATCCCAACGCCGTCCCGCCTTCGTTCCGACAGAGCGGCGAGCACGTTCCCGACGCAATACCAGGTGTGGAGGATCTCGTCGTCGTCCCTCAGCTTGCTGAGGTCGCCGGTCAGCGGGCTCGCCGTCCCGGGCTGCGCCAAAAGCTTTTTGGTCTGGCATTGATAAACGCCCGGCTCGAAGTTGAACGGCGAACTACGCATCTGCGCCACGGTTCGACGGACGCAGTCGGGGATGCGCGCGACAGTATGCAGGAATCCACGAATGCGCTTCTCCAGCTCTTTGAGACCCGGCACGTTCTGGAGCGTGACCAGCGCCAGGGCAACCGCCAACGGAAACCCGTCGATCGTCTTTGACGAATCGTCACTCGCACGCATGCTGGCGAACGCATTGACGAGCCCCGGCACGAGCGAAAAAGCTATGTACACGACCATCATCGCCCCGACATAGGCCCACTTGGCGCGGGCATACCGACCGTAAGAGGTGGAGAATCGAGGCTTGTAGCGGAAGAAGTATTCCGACTGGCTGTCGCAACTCGGCTCGTCGAAGCGAGACCAGGAGTACATTCCGACCATCACAGCGCCGAAAGCGAACGCGATGATCCATTTTTCAGCGCTATCGAACATCATGGCGAGTACTCCTGTTTCCGACCATGCTTGTTTGGCTCCGCGATGGCGGAGTCATTTCCGGGGTCAATGGCGCTCCAGCGGTAATCATCGGCTTCCTGGAGGTTTGCGATCGCTTCCAGGACTCTTGGCGTATCGACGCCTTTTCAGATGATCCCCAAGAGCGGGTACTACCGACTACATTTTCATTGGCGAGTGAGTTGAGCGTGAATTGACCGTCAACGCTTCATTCAGTGGGAGTCGCAGACGCGGACGACGATTTCACCCTTGCCGTTTGCGATCATCACCTGGCCATAATCGTCCTGCGGCGGGCTTTCTTCATAGCGAAGCGGAATCGTTGTGATCGCTTCCTGTGCTTCGCCGCCCTGCGGCTGCGTGTTCACGTCGAGGATCAGGATCTTCGGGTTGACGCCCTGTGGCGAGCGCTTGGTCAACCGGGCCTGCCAGCCATTGGTCGGTACCCGCAGGTGGCCCGTCATGATCAGCTTGGGCGGCGCGCCCGGGGCGCGGTCGATCCAGGCCTTGAAGGTGTCTCTCAGCAGGACAGTCATGACGCGTCTCTCCTCTGCCAAGTTGGCGCGATCTTAAGTCCCGGACCCAACATAGGCCGACGAAGCGAAGCCGACCGTGAATGGCCCGTGAATGCGATGCGCGTGCCAGACGCCGTGCCGACGGCCGGGGTGTGATGCCCACGCAATACTGGCTCGGAGACATCGTCCGGCCGTGCCCGACCTTGTGCCGCTGAGCGCGGCATGTCGGAGGACGCGAACAGGTCAAATCCTACTCGCGCAAGAGTTGCCGGCGAGGTGGCAGCGGGCTCATGTGCGGGCGAAGGCGGCTGAAACCGGCCCATTCACGCTCGTTTCACGCCCGTCGGGTCGAAGTGAGGAGCATTTTTCATTTCGAACGTCCGGTCGCATTTCGATCAGTTCGCAACCCTTGACCATCTGGCAACCCAAGATGTACCATTTACCAATTGCAACAGATCCGGCGGGCTGCATTCCTGAGCTCACGTGTCATTGGCTTCACGGCCAACGCGAACCGATCATCTGCATTCCACCAAGCATCGGCTCCCTGGACCTGCCCTCCTACACTGTCGTCGACGATGTCGACGGGGGATGGGACGAGATGTCGGGAGTCAACGGCGACAAGGCGGTTGGCGAGGCCGAGACCGGCCGGCTAAGACTCAATATCATCGGAGCATTTTCAGCGTCGGTGGACGAACAAGAGATCGGCCTCAGCCGAAAGGCGCAAGCGCTTCTCGGCTACATGATGCTCTCCTCGGCTCGGCAGTTACCCAGGACCAAATTGGTCGGGCTGCTCTGGAGCGAGAAGGAAGACCCGCTCGCGAAGGGGTCGCTGCGTCAATCGCTCAGCCAGATCCAGCGCGAACTCAAGGCGCGCGGCTGCACGCATTTCCATGCAGACCAGATGCACGTGGCGCTGGATATCGAACACGTGGCGTGCGATGTGATGGAAATCGTCGCGAATGCAGAGCGTGGCATTGTCCACCCGCTCCTGCTCTCACGCGAGCGCCTGACCGACGATATCCTCGACGATCTGGAAGGCGTAGATCCCGCACTTTCGGAATGGCTTGCGGAGACGCGACCGCTGATTCACGAACGGCTGATCGACGCGCTGACGAGGCTGTTGCCCGATGAGGCCGAGACAATCGTTACGGCCACGGCGGAGGCTGCGGCGAAGGCGATCTTCCGGCTGGATTCCGAGAACGAGCGGGCCGTTCGTGTCCTTATCAAGAGCCACACAACGGCCGGCAGTATCGGAGCGGCACTCGCGGTCTACGCGCGGCTCTGGCGCCAGCTCGAAGATACCTACGATATCGAGCCGCATAAGCTCACACAGGACCTGATCACCGGCCTGCGACAGCAGCAGCCCGAGACCCTCGCACGGCCAGCTCCCTCCCCTGTGGCCGCCCCTGCGGTCGGTCTGGCCGGGCTCGCCGTCAGCCGTCCGTCGGTCGCCGTTCTCCCCTTTCGCGCACTGACGCCAGCTCTGGAGCCACAATTCACGATCGGCATCGTCGACAGCGTCGTCCAGGCCCTGTCGAGCTTGAAAGAGCTGTTCGTCATCTCCCGGGGATCGACGATGATCTCGATGTCGCAGACGCCGGATCTGCGCGCGATCGGCCGCGATCTCAATGCGCAATATCTGCTTCATGGAAGCATTCAGCGCGTCGGCGACATGATCCGGATATCCACCGAACTCGTTGCGGCCGAAACGGTCGAAGTGGTTCGCGTCGACCGTCTAAGCGGAACCGCAGCCGACGTCTTCGACCTGCAGGATCGCATCGCTGTCGAGGTGATACGTTCGCTCGCGCCGCAAGTCCGTGATCGGGAGCTTCATCGCGCAATGCAAAAGAGACCCGATGATCTCGACTCCTATCAGTTGGCTCTGGTCGGCTACGACCAGATGTTCAGTCCGGACTACACGACATTCGTGACGGCACGAACCAATTTCGAACGGGCGCATGTCCTCAGCCCCGATTGGGCGCCGCCGCTGTCGTACAGCGCCATCTGGCACATGCAGCGCGTGGCCCGCGGATGGTCCGCGAACGCGCCGAACGAGCTCGACACCGCGCGGGCGCTCGCCGAACGGGCGCTGGAGCGCAACTCGGCCGACCCGCTCGCCAATGCCGTCGGCGGCTACACGCTGTCGCAGTGCAAGCACGATCATGCCGGCGCCCTCAAGCAGCTCGATCGTGCGATCGAGCTCACGCCGAACCTGGCGCTCGCATTCGCATATCGTGCCGCCGTGAATGTCCGCTGCGAGCGGCATGAGGACGCGCTCGCCGATGCGGCGATCAATCTGCGGCTGTCGCCACGAGACAGGCACGCCTGGTTTGCGGAGATGATCGCAGCTCAGGCACACTTTTCAAAGAATGACCTGAACTCGGCCATCGAACACGCGACACGAGTCGCGACCCTGCTGCCCAGCAACCAGGTGAATCTGCGCATTCTCGTCGCCGCACTAGTGGAGAGCGAACGTCTCGACGACGCGCAGACTTTTGCGGGACCACTCATGACGGCCGGCCAGCTCGATCTGAAATGGATCGCGACCTCGCCATGGCCGAAGCCGACCCTGGCGCGCATCGAAGCAGCGCTCGCGCGGCTGGCATCGGCAATTCGGCAAGGAAACACCTAGAGCAGCACCGATAGATCGCAACAGAGGAGGCACATATGGCAGGCGGATACGGAGGATATGGCGGGTATGGCGGCTACGGAGGGTATGGTGGATACGGGGGGTATGGCGGGTATGGAGGATACGGCGGCACCGGTGGATCCGGCGGCGCCATGTTCGCCGACCGGGTCGATCGCCCGTTCGTAAGCGAACGCGATATCAAGGGCGCCAGGTTCGATGCCACCGGCTTTGGCATGAGGCTCTGGTCGACCCGGTGGTACGCATGGGTCGTGATGTCCGATCTTGCCAGTCAGGCGGATTGGCTCAAAAGGCTCGGTGGATTTTCCCTGCTCGGCAAGGGTCCGACCCCATGGGACGCGGACCTCGAGAACGACATCGGCATATTGAGAAACATGGCAGTCAATGAACGCGCGACTGCCATGGACGAAATCGTCACCGAGGCTGACGAGTTCATCAGCAAATTCCTGCATCTCGTGTCCGCGACAGCGACGACACACCCGGCGACATCGCGCATGCTGATCGTCGCGGACGCGCTGACAGCGTTGATTTCGATGCACTACAAGGCGCATTTCAATCGCCCCCGCCCGACGCAGGTGGTTCCCGGATTCATGTCGCCGATCCCGCACGGCGGACATGCGTCTTTCCCGAGCGGTCACGCCACTCAATCCCATGTCTTCGCGGCGCTTCTTACCGAGGTCATGCCGCAAACGCTCGGTGTTGCCGCTCCCGCCCCGGGCGCCGCCGGTCGAACAACGATCGGAAAGACGCTTGTCGCCCTTGCCGACAGGATTTCGCGGAACCGCGAAATCGCTGGCCTTCACTATCCGTCCGATACGAGGGCGGGAGTGAAACTCGGCGCGGCAATCACCGAAAAAATTCTCCTGGACAAGACATACCTGCCGAAGTTCGCAAAGCTCGTCGAAAACGCCAAAGGCGAGTGGAGGGACACCGGCGTCTTCGACGAGGGGAAGGAAACCGGAGGAAAGAAAAATGTTCGAGATTGATCGGTGCGGCCTCTACGAACTCGTGCCTGCCGACATCAACCTGCTCGAGGCGTCCCCCGCCGATCTCGATCGCTACGGCATTCCGCAAAAGCCGGATGTCGTCACGGAGCCGGAATTATTCCGGTTCTGGACAGAACTCGTTTCGGGGCCGTTTTCGGCAAGGCAGCCGACGTTCGGCAGCATCGATCCACCGTCCCTCGGAGGGGCGCTTCAATCGATGCTGAATTGGTCGGGGGCGCTCATTTCCACACCCTGGCCTCAGCAGATCGTCTTCGCAGCAGCCGGATGGAACGTGCCGGATGTGCGTCGGCCATCCGCGTCGGCCCTGGACACGCACGCTGACGATCCAAAATCGTTGTTGTGGGTGGGTCTTGACGGCCGCAACGGTGCGCTACCAAATATTTCCTTACCTCAGATCGGTACCGGCCACTGGCCCAATCGCAAGCCCAAACACTTTGCGTGGTGGGATTGGTGGCACAACACGCCGTCGGATGAGGCGACCAAGAAGTCACCAGCGCTCCCGAAGCCGCAGGCGATCACGTTGATCGACAACCTCGCAATCGAGACAGGCGATAAAATCCTCGCCGGTCTCGCGGTTCAGGTCAGCGGAGACATTCTGTACTTCATCAAGAACCAGAGCACCGGTGAGTTCCGTTCGTTTCTCGCCCCACCGCCGCCTGGCGAGATCGAACCGCTCGGATCATCAGTGGAATGGGTGATGGAGCGGCCGACGGACCCCGACAGCCGCGATCTGTTCCCGCTTCCGGACTATGATCCCGTGAAGTTCAGGTACTGCGTGGCCCGGGCTGCGGATGGAGCGATCGGGTCAGGCCGCATGATGACGCTCGAAGACAACGCGCTCATGATCGAGATGCGCGAGACTTTCGCCAATCCCGAGCGTACCGTCATTGTGTCACGTCCGGAGCTGCGGCAGGAGACTCCAGACGGCCCGATCGGCGTCACCTGCACTTTCCAGGATCCCATGATGTGAGCGAATGTAGCGCGTTTCAGGCCGGATCGCGCGGAAGCGGCCAAGTCGTGATCCGGCCCATCACGGGTGTCAAAAGACCAGCGACGCAACGCCTCTACTCCAGCTTGATGTTCGCGGCTTCGATCACGTTCTTCCAGCGCGCCGTTTCCGCGGCGATGTAGGCCGCGAACGGTTCGGAATCCACCGCAACCGCGGCTGCACCAAGCTCGGCCATCTTCTGCACCGTCTCCGGCTGCTGCATGAAGGCGCGAATCTCGGCCGAGAGCTTTTCGACGATCGGCTTCGGCGTCGCGGCGGGGACGAAGAAGCCGTGCCAGGCCACGGCCTCGAAGCCGGGCAGGAATTCGGCAACGGCAGGCATTTCCGGATCGAAGGCGGCGCGCTTGGGCGTTGCGGTCGCAAGCATCGCGAGCTGGCCGGTCTTCACCTGCGGCAGCAGCAGCGGGACGTTATCGAAGGCGAGATCGATCTGGCCACTCAGCAGATCCGTCAGCATTTGGCTCGAGCCCTTGTAGGGCACGTGCACCATCTTGGTGCCGGTCATCTGCTGAAACAACTCGCCGGCAAGATGCTGCGAAGTGCCGACGCCGGCCGAGCCGAACGAGACCTTGTCCGGGTTCGCCTTGAGATAGGCGATCAGTTCCGGCACGGTGCGCGCCTTGATCTTGTCGGGGTTGACGACGAGAACGTTGGGCACGACGCTGATCTGGGCAACCGGCGCCAGATCCTTGTCCGGTTGGTAACTGAGCTTCGGTCCGTAGAGAGTGGGGTTGATTGCGAGCGCGGACGTGCTGGCAAGCCCGAGCGTGATGCCGTCGGGCGCCGACTTCGCCAGCCGCGTCACGCCGAGGATCGAACCGGCGCCGCCGACATTCTCGACCACGAACGGCTTGCCGAACTTCATCTGAAGATGGTTCGAGACCATACGCGCGAAAATGTCCGCGGTGCCGCCGGCGGCGAAGGGAACGATCACCGTCACCTGCTTGGACGGATAGCCGTCCTGGGCGTTCGCCGGCGACGTCGCCAGCAGCATGAGCGAGGCAAGAACAAGCCGCATCGATCTCATCGAAGTTCCCTCTGCATTTTCTGTTGTTGATTGGCTGCCGCGCGCGTGCGCGGAGATGGCTAGAACGCGACCTCGTACATGTTCAGGATCGCATCCCGGCCGAGGTCGCGCGGATTGTTGTCGAGCAGGCGGCGAATGGCGTGCGCCTCGTCAGCCATCACGCCGAGGTCGTCGCGGGGCACGCCGAGCGCGGACAGCCGCATCTCGATTCCGAGATTCCTGCAGAACCCATACGTCGCCTCGAATGCAAGCTTCGCATCGCTCCGCGCCGGCAGTCCGAGTGCCGCCAGCACCGCCACCGTCTTCGCCTCTGCCGCCGGCATGTTGAACGCCAGCGTATGCGGGAAGATCACAGCGCAGGCGAGCCCGTGCGCCACATGATGGCGCGTGCCGAGCGGATAGGCCACCGCATGGCCGGCGGTCGTGTTCACCGGCCCGAGGCAATAGCCGCCGTACAGCGAGGCCAGCGCCAGACCCGCGCGCGCCTCGCGATCGCCGCCGTCGGCAACCGCGCGCTTGAGATATTGGCCGACCAACCGGGCGCCCTCAAGCGCGTAGAGGTCGATCGCCGGATGCGCCTTGCGGCTGGTATAGGCCTCGACGCAATGCGCCAGAGCATCGACGCCGGTGGCGGCAGTGACCTCCTTCGGCACGGTCATCGTCAGGTCCGGATCGACGATGGCGATATCTGCCAGCATGAAACGGCTCTGCACCGCCTGCTTGTTCTGGCTGACGGGATCGGTGACGAGCGCGCGGGTGCCGGCCTCGCTGCCGGTGCCCGACGTGGTCGGAATCTGCATCAGCGCCACGCTGCGGCCGGCCACCTTCTCGGGACCGACGATATCGGCAAAGGCCACCTCGGAGATACACAGCACCGCGACCAGCTTGGCGACATCCATCGCACTGCCGCCACCGAAGCCGATGACGAGATCGGGTTTGACGTCGCGCGCCATCGCCACGGCCTTGTCGAGATTTGGCAGGTCCGGCTCGGGCTTTACCTCGCCGAACACCTTCACTGCACCCGGCAGCGCCAGCGTGTCGACACGGCGCGCGTTGAACGGGTCGGAAATCACGAGCGGTCGTTTGGCGCCGATGCGCTCGGCGAAGCGCGCCGCTGCGGCGATCGTGCCGCAGCCGAACTCAAGGACGGTCGGACGAAGGATTTCGATGGGTGTGAAAGCGTTGGTCATCGTCGCGCTTGATCTCATGATTTGGATGCGGAGGCGCCAGCGGCCAGCCGTTCGGCATAGTCGATGGCCTCGATCAGGCTGTGCTCGTTGGCGATGCCCTTGCCGGCGATGTCGAAAGCGGTGCCGTGATCGACGGAGGTGCGGATGATCGGCAGACCCAGCGTGATGTTGACGCCGGAGAGCTCCTGCCAGCGGCCGGTCGCGGGATCGACCTGGAAACCGAGCAGTTTGACCGGGATGTGCCCCTGATCGTGATACATCGCCACCACGGCATCGTACTGGCCGGCGCGCAGCTTGACGAAGACGGTGTCGCCGGGCACGGGGCCGACGATATCGAGGCCGTCGGCGACCGCTTTCGCAATCGTCGGCGCGGACACGTCGATATCCTGCCGGCCGAACAGGCCGCCCTCGCCGGCGTGCGGATTGAGCGCGGCGACGGCGATCTTCGGCTTGGCGATGCCGAGCCTGAGCAGCGCATCGTTGGTGAGGTCGATGACCATGCGCAGGCGCTCCGGCGTCAGACGCTTCGGCACGTCCTCCAGCGCCACGTGGGTCGAGACATGGCTGACGCGCATGTTGCCGTGGGCGAGCAGCATCACCGAGCCGCGCACACCGGTGAGATGCGCCAGCATCTCGGTATGACCGGGGAAATGATAGCCAGCCTTGTTGAGCGCTTCCTTGTTGAGCGGTGCCGTGACAATGGCCGAGGTCCGTCCCGCCTGCGTCAGGCGGACGCCCTGCTCGATCGCCTTGTAGGCAAAACGGCCGCCATCGGCCGAGAGCACGCCGGGCTTGATCGGGTCGCCTTCGACGTCGGCCTGGAGGAAGCACAAGTTTGGCCAGTCGCGATCGTCGGGTGTAACCTCAGGGATCGTAATGCCCGCACCGAGCGCGGCTTTCGCACCATTAAGTGCCGCGCCGCTGCCGATGATCAACAGACGCAGATCGCCCGTCGCGATCCGGTCCTTCAGGCCGACGCAGGCCTTGACGATGATCTCCGGCCCGATTCCGGCCGGATCGCCCATGGTGATGGCAAGATGGCGAGAAGTCATGGCGGACTCTCCGTGTTGAGCAAATGATTGGTCCGAAGCAGATCGCGCCACAGCTCGCTGGGGCCGAACGCGCCGGATTTCGAGATCACATCGACGCCGGCCCAGCGGCCGCCCTGCAAGATCGAGCGCGGCAATCCCGGCACGATACGTCCTGTCACATGCAGCGCATGCGCGCCGAGGGCAACGCATGCGGCCTTCAAAGTCTCTCCGCCGGCAACGATCAGTGTGCCCGGCGGTTCAAGTGCCGCGATCAGCGTCGTCATCTCGCGCGCGATCCGCCGTGCCGCCTCGGCGCGGGTCAGACCGTCGGCGAGGGAGAACTTGACCAGCGCCACGCCGTCGACGGCCAGCTTGCGTTGGACGCGCGGCGCGCCCTCGGCTTCCGCAAGCGCGATGGTCGCCTCACCGCATGCTGCAAGCTGGGCGGCGGTGGCAACCTGGTCGGAGCCGAACAGCCCCAGCACCGGCAGTTTCAACCGGTCCGGCGCATCGGCGCGATGACTGCGGGCGAGTGCGCCGGCCAGCCCACCGCTTCCGCACCAGAGCACGGGCCCCGGCATGCGCCGTCCCATCTCGACCACACGATCGAGCTCGATATCGCTCTCGGCATCGAAGACCTGAACGCCGCCTTGCGAGAGCGTATCGGCCCGGCCCCGCCGCGCTTCGATGCCCTCCACCTGCAACTGGGTCAGGAGATTTTCTCCGACGCGATGCCACTCGCCTTGCACCGTACGCGCAAATTGCTGGCCACCCACGGTGCGGCGCCCCTGATAGTCGAAGGCAGGCGCGACAACGCACGATGCCCAATGGCCGCCGCGCAGGCAGGCCCCGAGCTCGGCGGCCCATGCACCACGCAGCAGGCTGTCGACCTTCTTGTAGGCGATCGTCCCACCCTGAAGCCGCGGCGCCAGCCGTCCGACGATCTCGATGCTCTCCGCCTTCGACCGCTCGCGGCTGCCGCTGTCGATCGCGAGGCTTCCGGATTCCTGCGACGCAGACGCTTCCGGCCATGTGACGTTGAACGGTCCGCACAGGCCGACAAACTCCGCGGCCGTGTCGAGCGCACCGGTGAGATCATCGGCAAGCAGCCGGACGCTCGTCATCGTCGCTCGCCCCCGACATTGAAGATCTTGCCCGGATTCATCAGGCCCTTGGGATCGAGCAGATGCTTGATATCGCGCATCAGCTCGATATCGATGGGATCGGTGACGCGGGCGAGCCGGCTGCGATTGGTGATCCCGATGCCATGCTCGGCACTGATCGCCCCGCCCTGCGCCGACGTCTCGTCGTCGACGATCTCGTTGATCTGCGCGACAAGCGCGGCCGTGGCGTTTGGATCCTGACAACGCGCGCGATCGATCAGGGCGATCACATGGATGTTGCCGTCGCCGATATGGCCGTGCATCACGACGCGCGCATGCGGCACGGCGGCGTTGATCCGGGCCTCGACCTTGGTGACGAAGGCAGCCTGACGCTCCAACGGCACCACGCTGTCGTGCGACACGACATAGCCGCTGCGCTTGTTGCCTTCGGACACGCTGTGCCTGACGGCCCAGATCGCCTTCGCCTGCGCCAGGTTGGACGCCAGGATGACGTCCTCGGCGAGCCCCGCCTCCATCGCATCCACCAGCACCGTGCCGAGCGGCTCATCGAGGTCAACGCCCGCGAGCGTGTCGGTCAGCTCGACGATCAGATACCACGGCGTCGTCAGCTCGAACGGGATCGTGACATGCGGCACGGTCTCCGCAATCGCCTCGATCTGTGATCGCGACATGATCTCGAGGCTGCCGAGCCGGTCGCCGACCGCACCGCGCAGGCGTTGCATGATCTCGAGCGCCTGCTCGACGCCCTGCAATTTGAGCAGTGCCAGTGCCGAGCTGCGCGGTGGCGAGAACAATTTCAACACGGCAGCAGTGACAATGCCGAGCGTCCCCTCGGCGCCGATGAAGAGCTGCTTGAGCGCGTAACCCGTGTTGTCCTTGCGAAGCGCACGCAGGCCGTTGAAAATTCTCCCGTCGGGCAGCACGACCTCTAGCCCGAGCACGAGATCGCGCGTCGGCCCATAGCGCAGCACGGCCGTGCCGCCGGCATTGGTCGAGATGTTGCCGCCGATCTGGCAGGAGCCCTCGGCACCTAAGCTCAGGGGGAAATAGCGATCGACGTCCCGGGCCGCATTCTGCACCTCGGCGAGAATGCATCCGGCCTCGACCGTGATGGTGTTGGCAAGCGGGCTGACGTCACGCACGGCCCGCATGCGGTCGAGCCGGATCACGACGTTGGCCGCACGCTCGTTCGGCGTCGCGGCGCCGCACATGCCGGTGTTGCCACCTTGCGGTACGATCGCGAGCTGCCTTGCAGCACAGAACTCGACGACGGAGGCGACCTCTGCGGTCGAGCCGGGCTTCACCACGGCGGCGGCGCGACCGTGATAACGCCCGCGCCAGTCCACCACATAGGGCTCCTGATCGGCCCCGGACGCGATGACGTGCTTGTCGCCGACGATGGCGGCAAGCCCGGTCAAAGCATCACGGAAAGGGTCGGACATCGGATCGCCTCGTCGCGCGCCGCGCTAGGCGGCGATTGCCGTCGCATTCACGAGCAGCTGTTTGACCTGCTCCGGCGGCAAGGATTCCAGCGGCGGACGCAGGCGCTGCCATCCGGCATGGCCGGTGCGCTCGGCCACCAGCGCCTTCAGCGAGGCCATTTGCGGGAAACGCGAGACCAATTCGCGCGCTTTCACGATGCGCGCCTGCGCAGCCTTGAGTGCCGCATCGTCGTCGCTGTCGCGAAAATGCTTGTAGACATAGGCGAGATCGCGCGCGACGAGATTGGACGTCGCCGTGATGCAGCCGGCGCCGCCCTTGCGCAGCAGCGGCAACAGCAGCGGATCAGCCCCGACCAGGACTGAAAAGCCCGGGAAGCGGTCGACCATCGCGGTCATGTTGACGAAGTCGCCGGAGGAATCCTTGATGCCGGTGAAGGTCGACGGATAAGCCGCGCGCAGCCGTTCGATCAGCGCATGCGAGATCGGCTGCGCCGACATCTGCGGGATGTGATAGAGCACGACCTTGAGGCTGGCATCGCCGATGCGCTGCACGACTTCGCTGTATGAGGCGAAGATGCCGTCATCGGTGACGCCCTTGTAGTAGAACGGCGGCAACATCACGACGGTATCGACGCCGACCGAGAGCGCGTGGCGCGTCAGGGCAATGGTCTCACTGAGCGCGGCAACGCCCGTGCCGGGCAGCAGCCGCTGCGGCGCGATGCCGGCGGCGACCACCGCCTCGAGCAGTGCGATGCGCTCGGCAGCCGAAAAGGAGTTGGCCTCGCCGGTCGTGCCCAGCAACGCGATGCCGTCGCAACCTTCGTCCAACAGGTAGCGGCAATGCGCGACGAAGCGCGCATGATCGGGGACGAACTCGGCGTCGAGCGGCGTCAGCGCGGCGGAGAACACGCCATGAGGGTGCAGCGATGATGTCGACAAACTTCCTCCGATCGCCAAATCGATATTGTTCGGAATGCGAACATTTGTTATTGGCTTGACCTGTCGTAAAATCAGCTTGCCGCCACGTCAAGGGCGACATGTCATGGCGAGACATTAGAGCATGGCCAAGATCGAAAAGAAGGCCACGAAGCGCGCACCGGAAACGCCCCCGAAGAATCCCAAGAACTATGTCGCTTCCGTCGGCAAGGCCTTCGCTGTGCTCAAGGGCTTCACCAGCGAGGCCTTCGAGTTGACCCTGAGTGAGATTGCCGCACGCGCCGATCTCGATCGCGGGACGGCGTTCCGGCTGATCCAGACCTTGGTCGAGCTCGGCTATGTCCAGGCGGTTCCGCAAAGCCGCCGGTTCCGCCTCGGGGTGGCCTGTCTCGACCTTGGCTACACCGTGCTGTCGCACGGATCGTTGCGGCCGATCGTCGAGCCGCTGCTGCGCGATCTCGTGCCTGATATCGGCGATGCGGCCTCGCTCGGGATCCTCGACGGCGGCGACGTGATCTATCTCGCGCGCATCGGCGCGGGCCTCGACCGCCACAAGATGGATCGCCGGCCGGGCGCGCGCATTCCCGCCTACAGCGCCGCGCTCGGCCATGCCATGCTGGCGCATCTGGCGCGGGACGAGCAGATCGCGCGACTGGAAGCGCGCCCTCGCGTCAAACTGTCGGAGCGAACGCTGACCGATCTCGATGCCCTGCTCGCCCGGCTCGATCAGGTGAAGAAGAAGGGCCATGCCGTCTCCGACGGCGAGAACGCCTATGGCCTGCGTACGCTGGCAACGCCGATCTTCGACGCCCGGGGTCTCGTGATCGGGGGATTGAGCGTCACTGTCGATGCGATGCGCATGGACATGCCGACCTTCCGCGACCAGGCGCTGCCGAGGCTGATGCAGGCGACCCGAGAGGTGCAGGACCTCGCGATCAAGTCGGGATTGACGAGCTGAGAGCGGTCGCTGCGGCTAAATCACGATGTGATCGAAGTCGGCGGCGATCCGCGTGTTTGGAAAGATCCTTGTCGCTTCGGCCAGAATCTCCTCGTCCGGATAACGCCCCGACATGTGATTCAGCACGAGTTGCCCGACGTTGTTCGCGGCGGCAAATGAAGCCGCCTCGCGTGCGGTGAGGTGGCCATAGTCTCGTGCAGTCGCGGCGTCGCGATCGAGGAAGGTCGCCTCGATTACCAGCAGATCGACGTCGGCGACATGTCTGGACAGCCCGTCGGTGGTTTCGGTGTCGCCGATTACGACGAGATTCCTGCCGCCGCTCGGTGGTCCCAGCACGTCTTCCGGATCGATCGTGCGGCCTGCGATCACGACCGGTCGTCCCGCGGCCAGTTCTCCGCGTAGCGGCCCATCGGGAACACCGAGTTCAGCGAGACGCTCCCGCTCAAGATGGCGACGTGCGGGGCTCCGGAAGGAAAAACCAAAGCTGTCGGTGTCACGGTGGCGGACCGGAAAGCAATCGATGGTGAAGTCGCCGGCGTCGATAACCCGTCCTTCGGTCAGCGGCGCGAACTCCACAGGGATCGGCGCCCTGCCCGCGCCCCACAGGCCGGCAAGCATGCGGATGATGATATCGAGCGTACCCTGCCCTCCATGGAAGGTCATCGCGTCCGATTGCTGGCGCAACCCCAATGTTGAAAAGAGACCGGGGACGCCGAGCACGTGATCAAGATGGGCATGCGTCAGCAGGATGCGGTCAAGCCGCCGAAACCCCGCACCGCTGCGCAGCAACTGGCGCTGCGTACCCTCGCCGCAATCAACCAGGATACGCTTGCCCGCCGCCTCTACCAGGAGAGCCGGATGGTTGCGCTCCGCCGACGGAACGCTGGCCGAGGTCCCAAGGAATGTCAGGGCGAACATGCTCGTCAGTATCCAGGCTTCACCGCTCCCAAATGCCACGCAAGCACCAGCGCGTACAGGCCCATCGATCCCGCATAGAGCGCGTCAAGCCGTGCGTATATCCCGCGATCCGGCGGCCGAGCCCTGCCTTCGGCGTCCTGACCGGCGGGCAGATCTGGTTCCCGTTGCGCGGCCTCCTCATTCCATCCATCAAATTGCATGTTCGATACAAGGATCTATTTGCAGCCGAACGACATCGACACGGCGGGGCGAGACAATGGAGATCGTGATGCAACCGGGACTGGCCGCAGATGCCACTGACTGGGACTACGGTTCGATCAGCACACTGCTGAGCGCCCTGCACGCGCGCAAGGTTTCTGCGTCGGAGTTGATCGAGCATACGATCGCGCGCATCGAGGCGCTGGACGGGCGGATCAATGCCGTCGTCGTTCGCGATTTCGATCGCGCAAGAGACACCGCACGCGCCGCCGATGCCGCGCTTGGCCGCGGCGAGCGGCAGCCATTGCTCGGCATTCCCGTGACGTTGAAAGAACCGTTCAACGTCGCCGGCCTGCCGACGACATGGGGCTTTCCGCATTTCAGGGATTTCCAACCGCCGGAGGACGCCCTTGTCGTCTCGCGGTTGAAGGCGGCGGGCGCTGTCATCATCGGCAAGACCAACATCCCGATCGGTCTGCGGGATTTTCAGAGCTACAATGAGATCTACGGGACGACGAACAATCCGTGGGATCTCGGCCGATCGCCCGGCGGCTCCTCAGGCGGATCGGGCGCGGCGCTGGCCGCGGGATTCGGTCCGCTCTCGATCGGCTCGGATATCGGCGGCTCGATCCGGGTGCCCGCGCATTTCTGTGGTGTGTTCGGACACAAGCCGAGCCTCGGCCTGGTCCCGCTACGCGGATACAGCCTGCCGCCGGCGCCGCCCGTGCCTGGCCAGGGCGATCTGGCTGTCGTCGGGCCGATGGCGCGTACTGCCTCGGATCTCGCGCTCGCGCTCGACGTGATCGCCGGCCCCGACGAGGCGCGCGACGGGATCGGCTATCGTCTTGCATTGCCGGCCCCGCGCCACGACCAGCCCAGGGATTTCAGGATCCTCGTGATCGATACGCATCCGTTGATGCCGACAGGTGACGCGGTGCGCTCAGCCATTGGACGATTGGCTCAGCGGCTCGAACGATCAGGCGCGCGGGTTGCGCGCTCAAGCACGTCGCTGCCCGACCTCGCCGAATCCGCGCGGCTCTACATGAAGCTGCTGAACGCGGCGCGAAGTCCACGCCTGACACCGGCCGCCCTCGCAGAGGCGCAAGGAGTTGCCGCGGCACTCTCGCCCGACGACCGCAGCCTGCAGGCCGAGCGCGCGCGCGGCTGGGCGATGGTCCATCGTGAATGGCTGGCGACCGATGCGACCCGACTGCAGCTGCAACAACGATGGCAGGAGCTGTTCCGCGATTTCGATTCAGTGATCTTCCCGGCCGCCGCCGTGCCAGCCTTTCCACAAGACCAGTCCGAGCCGTTCGACGCGCGGCAACTCGACATCGATGGACAGCTCCACAACTACTCCGATGCGTGCTTCATCTGGGCGGACCCCGCTTCGACCTGCGGACTGCCTGCGACCGCCGTTCCGATCGAGCGCACAGCTTCGGGCCTGCCGATCGGCGTGCAGATCATCGGTCCTTATCTCGAGGACCGCACTACGATTGGGCTCGCCGGACTGATTGAACGCGAGTTCGGCGGCTTCGTCCCGCCGCCGTCGCTGCCTGCCACGCAATCGGTGAGATGATAGAGGCGAAGACGCCAACGGTCGTCATGTTCTTGCAGTCGACTGCGCCTCGACTGCCTGCACCGCCACGCTCGCGACCTGCTGCAATGCCTCGCGGTCGGAGCCCGAAGATGCCATCACGCCCATGCCGACCGAGACGGCCGAGACGTAGCGCGCGAGTGCCGCGGGATCCGAGGTCGGCTTGAGATCGCCTTCGGCCTTGGCGCGGATGAAACGGTCGCGAAGCTGGTCCTCGTTCTGGCTGCGGCGGGCGGCGAGCTCGAAGGGGACGCTTTCTGAACCTGTGCCGCATGCAATGCCGCCCTGCACGAGCAGGCAACCGGGCGGGTTGGCGGGATCGGTCTGCTTGTCGGCGATGCCCATCAGCATCCGCTCGGCGACGTCGCGGGCGGTGGGTGCCGCCACCACCTCGTCCATCCAGACGTTGCGCAGTTTGGTATAGCGGTCGAGCGCGGCCTTCAGCAGCCCTTCCTTGTTGCCGAAACAGGCATAGAGGCTGGGCGGATTGATGCCCATGGCCTCGGTCAACTGAGCGATTGTGGCACCCTCATAGCCATGGCGCCAAAACACTTCCATCGCCTGGTCCAGCGCCGTTTCGGCGTCGAATTCGCGGGGGCGTCCCATGCCCATGTGCCTGTTCTCCTCGAAATCGGCGCCGTCCCTCAGCGTAACGCCTGACCCTATCTATTTGTTCTCGCTTTATTTTCTCTTCCGCTTGCTAACTCTTGCGGTAAGGGGCTACAATTTTCTTAGTGAATGTTACATAAGTATCTTGCGCTGCGGTATCCAGCTCCACATCTGTAGTGAACACTACATATCTGGAGCGCGCAAATGCATCCCTCGCAAAACACCGCCCAAAATGCTCGCCGCACCGGCCGTTTCCGCCGCCTTCTCGGCGGCGTGGCCATCGTGGGCGCCCTCGCCGTAGCTGGCTCGATTGCGACCGGCCATTACTTTCGTTCAGCCCAGGCGACGGCAACGGCCGCTGCGGCTGAACAAGCCGTCTCAGTCACCGTCGCGATGATCGAGCCGCGGCAGACCGTGCTGTGGGACGACTTCTCCGGCCGGCTGGAAGCCATCAACCGCGTCGAGCTTCGTCCGCGCGTCGCGGGTGCGATCCTCGCGACCAACTTCACCGAAGGCGCCCTGGTGAAGGCCGGCGACATCCTGTTCAAGATCGACCCGGCCCCCTACGCGGCCGAGGTCGACAAGGCCGCGGCCCAGCTCGAAGCTGCGAAAGCGCGCGTCGTGTTCACGCAGAGTGAGCTCGAGCGCGGCGCGCAGCTCGTCGGCAACGCCGTGGTCACCCGGCGCGACTACGACCAGCGCGACAATGCCAACCGCGAGGCCATCGCCAACGTGAAGGCGGCCGAGGCGACGCTCCAGACCGCAAAGCTCAATCTCGATTACACCGAGGTGCGTGCACCCGTGGATGGCCGCGTCGGCAAGATCGAAATCACGGTCGGCAATCTCGTCGCCGCCGGCACCGCCTCCCCCGTGCTGACCTCGCTGGTCTCGGTCAACCCGATCTATGCGTCATTCGACGCGGATGAAGAGCTGGTGGTGCGCGCGTTGAACTCGATTTCCGAGGTCTCCGGCAAGCGCGGCAATCTTGACCAGATCCCGGTCGCGATGGCGACCTCCGGCGGCCTCTCGGCGAAGGGCCACATCCAGCTCATCGACAACCAGGTCAACGGCCAGAGTGGCACCATCCGTGTCCGCGCGGTGTTCGACAACGAGGACGGGCGTCTCATCCCCGGCCAGTTCGCCCGCGTGCGCATGGGCCAGCCCAAGCAGCAGTCGCTGGTCATGATCGACGAACGCGCGATCGGCACCGACCAGGACAAGAAGTTCGTGATGGCGGTCGGCGACGACAGCCGTGCGGTCTACCGGCCGATCACGCTCGGTGGCTCCGTGGACGGGTTGCGTATCGTGACAGCCGGGCTGAAGACCGGCGACCGCATTATCGTCAACGGCCTCCAGCGCGTGCGCCCGGGTGCCCTGCTCAAGACGGAGATCGCGGCAATGGGCGCGCGCGGGCCGCAGCAGGCATCCAACCACAGCAATCAGGACGTCGTGCAGCGTTGATGTTCGCCGTCATTCCGGGGCGAGCGTAGCGCGAACTAAGGTGCGCAATTGCGCACCTGGGAACCTCGAGCTTTAGAAACTCCGATCACATCACCTCTGGATTCCGGGTTCGCGCGCTTGGCGTGCGCCCCGGAATGACGGGCGAGTTGCCGGAGACACGCAGGATATTGCGCAGGGGCAAGGCCATGAATCTCTCGAAATTCTTCATCGATCGTCCGATTTTCGCCGGCGTGCTGTCGGTCCTGATCTTCCTCGCCGGCCTGATCTCGCTGTTCGCGATGCCGATCTCGGAATATCCGGACGTCGTTCCGCCCTCGGTGGTGGTACGCGCGACTTACCCCGGCGCCAATCCGAAGGTGATCGCGGAGACGGTGGCAACGCCGATCGAGGAGCAGATCAACGGCGTCGAAAACATGCTGTACATGTCGAGCCAGGCGACCACCGACGGCGCGATGACGCTGACGGTGACGTTCCGGCTCGGCACCGATCCTGACAAGGCGACGCAGCTGGTGCAGAACCGCGTGCAGCAGGCCGAGCCGCGCCTGCCCGCCGTGGTGCGCCAGCTCGGCATCATCACCAAGAAGTCCTCGCCCGACCTCACCATGGTCGTTCATCTGCTGTCGCCGAACAGCCGCTACGACATGACGTATTTGCGCAACTACGCCGTCCTCAACGTCAAGGACCGGCTGGCGCGGATCGACGGCGTCGGCGACGTCCAACTCTATGGCGCCGGCGACTATTCGATGCGGGTGTGGGTCGATCCGCAGAAGGCCGCCGAGCACGGCCTTACCGCAAGCGATATCGTCAAGTCGATCCAGGCGCAGAACGTCGAAGCCGCCGCCGGCGTGGTCGGCTCCTCCCCGAACGTCAAGGGCATCGACCTGCAACTCTCCGTCAACGCCGAGGGACGGCTTGCGAACGAGGAGCAGTTCGGCGACATCGTGGTCAAGACCGGCACGCGTGGCGAAGTGGTGCGGCTGCGCGACGTCGCACGCATCGAGCTCGGCGCCTCCCAATACGGCCTGCGCTCGCTGCTCGACAACAAGCAGGCGGTGGCGATCCCGATTTTCCAGGCGCCGGGCTCCAATGCGCTGGAGATTTCCGACCACGTTCGCGCCACCATGGCCGAGATCAAGAAGAACATGCCGGAAGGCGTGTCCTACCAGATCGTCTACGACCCGACCCAATTCGTCCGCTCGTCGATCGAGGCTGTAATCCACACGCTGCTGGAGGCGATCGCGCTGGTGGTGCTGGTGGTGATCCTGTTCCTCCAGACCTGGCGCGCCTCGATCATTCCGCTGCTGGCGGTGCCGGTGTCGATCGTCGGCACCTTCGCGGTGATGCACGTCTTCGGCTTCTCCATCAACGCACTCAGCCTGTTCGGCCTGGTGCTTGCGATCGGCATCGTGGTCGACGACGCCATCGTCGTGGTCGAGAACGTCGAACGTAACATCGAAGGCGGGCTGTCGCCGCGCGACGCCACCTATCAGGCGATGCGGGAGGTGTCGGGGCCGATCATCGCGATTGCGATGGTGCTGATAGCCGTGTTCGTGCCGCTCGCCTTCATCTCCGGCCTCACCGGGCAGTTCTACAAGCAGTTCGCGCTGACGATCGCGATCTCGACCGTGATCTCGGCCGTCAACTCGCTGACGCTGTCGCCGGCGCTGTCGGCCCTGCTGCTCAAGGGACACAACGAGCCGAAGGACCGGCTGACGATCATCATGGAAAAGAGCCTCGGCTGGTTCTTCCGCGGCTTCAACAAGGTGTTCACACGCTCGTCGGAGAATTACAGCGGCACCGTCACCAAGGTGATCTCGGGCAAGGCGGCCGTCATGGGCCTCTATGTGGTCCTGGTCGGCCTCACCGCCTTCCTGTTCCAGCAGGTCCCGAGCGGCTTCGTGCCAGGTCAGGACAAGCAATATCTGGTCGGGTTCTCGCGACTGCCTGATGGGGCAACGCTGGACCGCACCGAAGACGTGATCCGCAAGATGAGCGACATCGCGCTGACCCAGCCCGGTGTCGAGAGCTCGGTTGCATTCCCGGGCCTGTCGATCTCGGGTTTCACCAACTCCTCCAACGCCGGCATCGTATTCTCGACGCTGAAGCCGTTCGAGGAGCGCAAGGGCCCCGCACTGAGCGGGAATGCCATTGCGGCCGACCTCAACAAGAAATACGCGGGGATTCAGGAGGCCTTCATCGCCATGTTCCCGCCGCCGCCGGTCAACGGTCTCGGCACCATCGGCGGCTTCAAGCTGCAGATCGAGGATCGCGCCGGCCTCGGCTATGAGGCGCTGAACCAGGCGACGAATGCGTTCATGGCGGCGATGCAGAAGGCACCGGAGATCGCCGGCGTGTTCTCCAGCTTCCAGGTCAACGTGCCCCAGCTCTTTGCCGACATCGACCGCACCAAGGCGCTCCAGCTCGGCGTGCCCGTGACCGAGGTGTTCAACACGCTCCAGATCTATCTCGGTTCCTACTACGTCAACGACTTCAACAAATTTGGCCGAACCTATTCGGTCTATGTCCAGGCCGATGCGCCGTTCCGCGCGCGTGCCGACGACATCAGACAGTTGAAGGTGCGCTCGTCCTCCGGAGACATGGTGCCGCTGTCGGCGTTGCTCACGATCCGGCAGAGCGCGGGCCCCGAGCGCGCGATCCGCTACAACGGCTTCCTGTCCTCCGACATCAACGCGGCGGCTGCGCCCGGCTTTTCCTCCGGCCAGGCACAGGAGGTGGCGACGCGGATCGCGGCGGAGACATTGCCGCCCGGCTTTGCCTTCGAATGGACCGACCTGACCTATCAAGAGTTCATCGCCGGCAATTCCGGCCTCTGGGTGTTCCCGCTGGCGATCCTGCTGGTGTTCCTGGTGCTGGCCGCGCTCTATGAAAGCCTGACCTTGCCGCTCTCGATCCTCATGATCGTGCCGATGGGTCTGTTGGCCGCGATGTTCGGCGTCTGGATCTCCCAGGGCGACAACAACGTCTTCACCCAGATTGGCTTGATCGTGCTGGTGGGACTCTCGGCCAAGAACGCGATCCTGATCGTCGAATTCGCGCGCGAGCTCGAATTCGCAGGCCGCACGCCGATCTGGGCCGCGATCGAGGCGAGCCGGCTGCGGTTGCGCCCGATCCTGATGACGTCGATGGCGTTCATCATGGGCGTCTTGCCGCTGGTGCTGTCCACCGGCGCCGGCTCGGAGATGCGGCGCGCCATGGGCGTCGCCGTGTTCTCCGGCATGATCGGCGTCACCGTATTCGGCCTATTCCTGACGCCGGTGTTCTATGTGCTGCTGCGGACCGTCACCGGCATGAAGCCGCTGACGCATCACGGCAGCGACACCAGCGCGGCGCCGGTGCAAACCGTCGGGCACTAGACCAGGGAAATCCCCGACAGCAACAACAGAACGAGCACGGTCTTGCGAAAGACCGTCTCGTTGACCCTGTGGAAGGCAATCACGCCGAGCGCGGAGCCGGCGAACAGCGCCGGCAGGCTGACCGCGAGATCGACGAAGACTTTTGACGACAGATCCTGATGTCCGACCAGCAGCGCGATCGCGAATAGCTGCATCGCGGCGATGAACGGCTGCACCAGGCCGCGCTGCTCGCTCTTGGGCATGCCGCGCATGTCGCACCAGATGGTCGGGATCGCGCCGGGCATCGCCGTCAGCCCGCCGACCAGCCCTCCCCCGAACCCGATCAACGCGACCCAGTGCCGCCCGACTGCCTCGCCGGCCGTCACCAGCGTCGGCCGCAGCAGCATGTAGGCCGCATAAAGCGCAACGATGATGCCGAAGCCGCGCCGGAGCAGATGCGTATCGGTGCTCTGGAGCAGCGACACGGCGATGGGAACGCCGATCAAGCCACCGACGATCAGCAGCAGACTGCCCTCCCAGCGGATATTGCGCCGAAGCGCCCACAGATTGGTGGCCTGCACGCCGATGCTGCACGCCATCATCAGCGGCACGGCTTCGAGCGGCTGAAACACCCGGAGCAGAATGGCCCCCGCCACCGCCGAGAAGGCAAATCCCGAGAGCCCGGAGACGAAGGCGCCGGCAAACACGGCAACGCTGAGCAGCATCAGAGTCGTGACATCAGGCACAATCCGCCCTCCGGGTCAGTCGTAGGGAATTTGCGAGACAGGGACCTCGGCGCTCTCCGTGCAAACGGCCGGTTCGAATGGAACCGACGGATGCATTACGTAAGCGTGAGATCGCTCCAGCATCGTGAGGCCGACCAGTTGGAGCGTGACGAGCGCTGCGGTCAGCGCGATCGCGACGGCGTTGACGTTACGCACGTTCGAATTTGCGGTGTCCGGCGGCGCGCTCGCACCCATCAGATCCGTGGGCATTTTCTGCAATATCCTTTTCGTTGCTGACCGGAATGATTTCATTCAAACGCAATGTTTCGCACGGCTGCTCCAGCAGATGGCGATAGCGTCGCAACACGCGCTGCGCGTCGATTTCCCGCTGCGCGCGGAGTACCGCGCTTATGCGGGTGACGATATCGCGGAACCTGCCTGCCAGCACCGGTGACACCGTTCGCATGACAATCTCCTCTCAACCTGTCCGAGAGATTGACGGGATCCACTTCCGCCTGCAGTGAGTTGCTTCACACAAATGCCTGACACGTCGAACAACAGACCGTGTGATGTTCAGTAAAATAGAGCGCGGAAAATCGCGTCATTCGATCGAACGACGCGCGATAACTTTCTAATGATGCTTCTGATTGAACCTGTTGCGAGCTGCAGCGACTCGCCTGCGTTCTGAACGCGTCTCAGTGCACGAGTGGATTGGAGAATCCGGCCGCGAGCTTGACGAGATCGGCTTGACGGGAAACGCCGGTCTTGGCGAACACGCGATGCAGATGCGTCTTCACCGTCGTCTCCGCGATACCGAGCGCAACCGCCGTCTCCGGCACGCCGCCGACATCGACGATCGACTGCAAGACTCTCATTTCCGCTGGCGTGAGTTCGAAGGTGCGGTCAATGAGACCGGCACTCGAGCGGCCGTCGAGTTCCGCTTTCCAGATGAACAAGGCTCCGACGGCCGAACTGCGCTCGGCAGTACCCTCGCGCAGCAGTGATGGCAGCGCGATGACGTGCGCGACGTAGTAGGAACCGTCACGCGACATCAGCGGAATTTTCCGCCCCGAAGATGCCGCCAAACCGACTTCGCTTGTGTCGCGGAAAATATCGCGCAGCGCCGAATTTGCAGCAGAGGAGCTTGCCACCAACCGGCCCGAGACAGACCGCAGGACATCATCGACGGCCAGGATCGTCTCCGCGGCCGGATTGCTGTGGATGATATGACAGGCCGAATCGAGCAGGATGACGCCGGCATTCAACCGGTCCACGACGTCGGCGAGCGCGATGGCGCGCTGCTGCTTCCGTTCGATCGCCCGGTTGATCAGCAACGCCCGGCTCGCATGCGGAGCCAGGAACTGCATCCGCGCCCGTTGCTCGGCGTCGAGCATCTCCCTGCCCGGGATCACGGTCATCAGCATCGGACAGGGCGACTTCGATTGCTCCAGCACCACGTTGGCGACGTCGACGCAACCCTGGGGACGCAGCCACTCCTGGTAAAAGCGGCCGCGGCGATATTCGTCGAAATCCACGAGATCGGGAATGTTGCGCACCTCGCCATAGCGCGGAAGCCGAGCAAGTGGGTCGTACCGAGAGTAGGTCTCCGCATACAGCTGAATGTAGTGCGGATCGACCCCGCAGTAATAATGCGTCGCGCCTGATTTGCTGACCGGGTCCTTCGTAATCAGACCACAGGCCTGGCTGCCGATGAAGGCATTGAGCTTGATAACAACCTCGCTCCACAACTCCGGGTGGAGACCCGCGTCATAGATTGTCTCGATCAACTCGGACGGTTTTGGAGGTCGGGGCATCGGAAGAGCCAATGGTGACACATGGAGATGGCGAAATGTTCATCATGCCTAGCGGCTCTTGTGAGTCCTTCGCGGGAGCGAAAGGTTCAATCGTGAAGACACAATCAACAGTCTAGTTGACGAGCGGATTGGAGAATCCCGCCGCAAGCTTGACGAGATCGGCCTGACGCGAAACGCCCGTCTTGGCGAACACGCGATGCAGATGCGTCTTCGCCGTCGTTTCCGCGATCCCGAGCGCGACCGCCGTCTCCGGGACGCCGCCAACCTCGACGATCGACAGGAACACGCGCAGTTCGGCCGGCGTAAGGTCGAAGGTCCGCGCGATCAATTCGCCGTAGGACTGTCCGCCGGGCGATACCTTGCGCAGCAGGAGCGCACCGACGGCATCGATCACCCGCTCGCTGCCGCCCCGCAGGACGGACGACAGCGGCAGGATGTGGGCGACGTAGCGCTCGCCCGAGGGCGAAAGCAACGAAAACGCATGCCTCTTTGTGGCAAGCAGGGCACTTTCAATGCGGGTCGCGAACGCTTCCCGCAGCGTCTGATTGGCCTCCGCGCTGCTGGTCACCAATTGCCCCGCAACGGACCGAACCAGATCGTCAGCCGCAAGCAAGGCGTGCCCCGCGGAATTCGCGTGCACCACCCGGCAGAAGCCGTCGAGCAGGAAGATGCCGCAGACCAGATTGTCCAGAACCTCCGCCAGCGCCGTCGCCAGCGTCAGTTGCGAGGTCATGGCGCGGTTGATCAGCAACGCGCGGCTGGCGTGCGGGACGACCAGCGAGAGGCGGTGCTTCATCACCGGATCCACCATCCGGCGGCCCGACAGCACCGTCATCATCACGGGGCAGCTCGCATTCGAATTCTCGAGCACGACGTTGGCCGCATCGCTGCAACCCTGCGGCCGCATCCACTCCTGGTAAAAGCGTCCGCGCCGATATTCATCGAAATTGACGAGATCCGGAATGCTGACGATCTGGCCGTGCGGCGGCAGGACCGTCAGCGGATCGAACTTCGAATGCGTCTCGGAATAGAGCCGGATGTAGTGCGGGTCCGCCCCGCAATAATAGTGCGTGACGCCGAATTTGCTGATCGAGTCCTTGGAAAACAGCCCGCAGGCCTGGCCCCCGACGAAGTCGCGGATGCCGGTGACGACGTTATTCCACAGCGAGGGATCGAGGCCGGCATCGTAGATGGCCTCGACCAAGTCGGGCAGCTTCCGTGGTCCGTGCATGGCTATAAATGGCCTGGGTGATCAGTATCACCAAGCATACCACAGCCACAGCGTGCGGCATCCTCCGATCGGAGGACGCCGGCCGGGCACATGGAGCCCGGCCGGCGTGCGTCGTGCTCAAGCCGCCGGGGCTAATGCCGGCTCAGAACGCGACGCGAACGCCACCCTTCGCCGTCCCGGTGCGGCTCTGGTCGGACATCATCATGCCCTCGACCGCGCCGAACACGGACACGTTGCGGCTGGTGCGGTAGTCGAAGCCGAAGCCGGCGACGGCGCCGACGGTGCTGCGGCCGCCCGGCGTCACGAACGACAGGTTCTGCCCGAGCAACACGGGTTGATGCCGGTGTCGCCGACGCGCTGGAGCGCGATCACGCCGCCGTGGACGTTGGCCTTGAGTTCGCCGCCGGCGAGGCTGGTGATCCGCGAGAGATCGACCTCGCCGCGCTCCTCAAAGTCCTGCAATGTGCGACCGACGACCGACAATCCCTGCGCCGAACCGGTCTCGCTATAGCCGTCGAACCGGCCCGCGACGTAACGCAGCCGCGCCGTCGGCGTCAGCAGATAGCCGTTGCCGATGTTGAGCTTGTAGCCATAAGCGGCTTCCGGGCTGATGTACCAGCCGCTGTAATTCGCGGTCGCCGTCTCCATGCCGCCCACCGCAGCATTGTTCAGCACCAGGCGGCGCGATTTGTTGTCGGCGTTGCCGCCCTGGATCGTGAAGTCGAAGAACTGTGCGGCCCATTCGAACCGGCTGTAGGCGCCGGCGAACGCGTAGTTGGTGTCGACCGACTGCGAGTTGAGAGCGACCGAGAGGCCGCCCTGCCCGCCGCCGAGGAAAGCGCCGACCAGCCAGTTCGGCTGCACCTTACGGTCGATGCCGATCGCCCCGCCCCACGCCGTCGAGGTCGCACGCAAGGTCGAGGCGGTCTCATCCTGGATGCGCTGGCCGCCAAAGCTGTTGGCCCAGACCGTGATCGGCGCCGGATCGGTCCACAGGCTGTGTGGTGCCTTGGCGAAGGGACCGGCCTGCGCGATCTCCGGCGAATAGGCCATCGCCATCATGTTGCTGCCGGTCGTCCCGCCGCCGCTCAGCCTGCCTTGCACCAGCGAGGACACGCCGCTCGTAAAGTCCATCAGCGTACGATCCGTCTGCGCCAACGCGGTGGGATCGAGCGTTGCGAGCGTGGTGCCGGAGACGACCGACGGACCGTTGAAGCTGCCGCCCGAGACATTGGTGTTGATGGTGCCGTTGAAATTGATGAAGGTCGGCAGATTGACCGTCGTCAGCGAGGAGACCCTGGCGTTGATCGGCGAAAGGCTGACATTCACAACGTCATTGCCGAACCCGAAATCGACCACACCGCTGATCTTCGAGCCGGGCAGCAGTGTCAGCGTGTCGGCCGCGCTCGACAGCTTGATCGCCGTGCCGCCGGTACCGGTGATCGTGCCGGAATTCGTGATCGCCGCCGCGCCCACTGACGTAATGCCGAAGTTGCCAGCGATTGTTCCGGAATTGTTGACGTTGGCATTGAATGCCAGAATACCCGCGCCATTGCTCGCCGTGGCTTGGACAAGGCCCGTATTGGTCACGTTGGCTGTGCTCGCGTTGATTGCGGCGCTAATCCCGATGATCGTGCCTGAATTATGGACGTTCCCAAGGCTCGCGTTGACCCCGCGGCCGCCGGTAACGGTCCCGGCGTTGTCGAGGTTGACGGTGGCGCCACTCAGGGCGAAACCGATCGGCGACGAAATCAGTCCCGTATTGGTTACGTGGACCGTCTCCGCAAAGATCGCGACTCCCGTGCTGGAGATCCTGCCGCTGTTGACCACATTTGCGGTGAGGTTTGCGCGGATGCCAGCATCAGTTCCGGAGATCGTGCCGCTGTTGCGAACGGTCGCGCTGCCGGAATCGGCATCGATGCCAACGCCGGTACTTCCGTCGCCGGCGATGATCCCGGCATTGTCGACGACAGCGGACGTACCGGCAAGGACTGCGCTAGTATGTGCGATCACAGTGCCGCCAGCGACGTTCGTCAGAACGACCTGGCCAGCAGCAATCCCGATCGTCGCGGCTGAAATTTCACCCGCGTTGTCGATCTGGACCCTGCCCGACGCATTGGAGGAGATGGCTACGCCGCTCGCATTCGTCGCGAATATTCTGCCGCCACGGCTGTTGACGATGGTCGCCTCGCTTTCCACCGAGATCCCCGCCGCTTCTCCCGTGATGACGCCGGTATTCGAGGTCAGATTCAGCGTGGTTGCTTCGATTCCGATGGTGTCGGGGCCGACGCCGGCGATCGTTCCGGAATTGGTCACGGTGGCGTTCCTGACATCGATCCCGCTCCCGCGCCCGCCCGCCTCGCTCTTGATCGTACCTGCATTGTCGATGATCCCGGAGAACCCCGTGATGCCGTGGAAACCCACGATCGTGGCGCCGGCAAGATTGGAGACGGTCACACCGCTCCCCGACGCGATCCCGGCCGAAGTCGCTCCGTCGATCGTGCCGGCGTTGATAAACACGCCGCCGTCGCGGGACTTGATGCCAAACGAAAACCCGTGAACGTTGGCGCCAGCTTCGATCTTGTAAGTATTGTTGTCGTCATCAAACGTGCCATAGCCGGTTTGGCCGCCCTGCTGCGTGTCGACGTCGCCCGAGCAGACAATCGTCGCGTTGCTGACCGGCGCTGTCGGCGCGCATGCGGCCTCGGCGTGCTCGACCGTGAATAGCGGCGCGACCAGCAGCGCTGGGGCGAGCACACGTATCGATCGGCGCACCAGGCGTCGTCGCGCGATGTCGCTCAGGGCCGATACATTCATCTCTACGTCCTCGGTCAAAGCCCTTCGCTCGATATCAGCGCAGGCACGTTGGCACCGACCTCCTCCGGTTGGAGGAGGCCGGCAGCAAAATCGGAATCGCTGAACGCTAAAGTAGAGCCGCGCGTTACGCCCGACTTGGACGGCAGCGACCGGGTCGCGGCTCAGAACGAACCGACGCTGTTTCGTGCAGCACTGATGCAGCGTTGCGACACAGTCGCGGGGACGCTCACGCCTGGTCCCAGCCCTCCTTGTCCGCAGTCTCCGACCAGACCGCGGCACGATAGATCTCGCGCCCGCCAGCATCCCTCACGCGAATCCAGGCGTCGCGATCGCGCAAATCATCGCGCCAGACGAACAGATGCTTCGCCATCTCGTCGGCCACTACGAATGTCGCCTTGGTATGTTCGAAGACCATGCCGCCCGGGTCGATCTTCACGACATTGCCGACCAGGAGATCAAAGAAGAACCGGTGCATCCATCGCTCTCGACTTTCGATACCGCACGCAACGCTGCATCATGCTCTACTCCGCGCGCCAGAAGACGTAGTCGGCCGAATACGGGGCGCTGCGATAGGCGCCGGCCTGTTCGCAGGGACCGCGGACCAGGCCGCCTTGCGTGTTGATGCGCTGGACATGAGTGACGCCGTAGAGCAGGCCGTTGCCGGTCTGCGCGATCACCTTGAACTTCAACCATGGAAGATCGTCCGTGGTGCGACCGGCGATGCGGGCGACGATCCTGGCCTTCACCAGGCTGCCGTCCTTGTGCTCCCATATGAGCGTGCCGGCGTCGACGGTCTCCCAATGCAACGCCGCATAGTGGCGGCCGACCGAGTTACCTCCGTCGATCAAGATCGCGGCCGGCTCTCGCGGCTGCCAAGCCAGCTGGTTCGCGCCAGCGGCCTGGCATTCGTAGATCTGGGCGCCCTCGGCATGGAGAGAAGTGCCGGGGATCTCCCCGGGAACCCTGATCTCGTCGGGCATTCCCGCGAGGGCCGAAGAGCCATACAGGCCCGCAACGATGAAGCCGCGGCACAACGCCTTGGTCATGGCTTCGCAATCAAGGATCATGTCGAATCCCCTCCTGGTGAAATCGGCAGATGGTTGAATTTCAGTCGCGCGCGGTCACGAAATCTCGCCACTCCTGACGTCACTGGGCGTGGCGCCATAAGTTCGACGGAAGCAGCGGTTGAAATAGGAGAGATCGCCGAAGCCGACATCGTAGGCGATCGAGCTGACGGTCCGCTCGGCGTATCCGGGTTCGCGCAACATGCGATGCGCACGCTTTAGGCGTTGTTCGATCAGGAAGGACGAGAACGTCTTGCCGTCGGCCTCGAACAGGCGCTGGAGATAGCGCGGCGTCACGCCGAGTTCCTGGGCGACCGTGGCCACAGACAGGTCCTGCCGCCAGCAATTGTTGGCGATGGAGACTTTGGCCTTCTGCAGCCGTGCCGCCTTGACGCCGCGCCGCCCGGCCAGCTCCCGCGGCTCGTTGGTGGCACCGAGGACGATTGCCAGAAGATCGTGCAGATGCCCGACCCCGAGCTGCCGCAAATTGGGCATCGCGAATGCCTTCTCCCGCACCAGCGTCACCGCGTAATCGACCAGCAATCGAAGTCCCGTCGAGCTCTCCGGCATGACCCGCATCACGGCGTCATCGACATCCACGATCATCGGCGCCAGCACGCGTCTCGGCACGCGCAGCGAGAAGGAGCTACCCAGCGAAAATCGCTCGAACGTCGTGACGTCTTCCGCGCTGGTCAGGACCGCCTCTCCCGCACGAAGGCTCAGATCGTGTCCCCGCCCGGATATCCCAAGCACGCCAGACCGATTCACGATCAGGGCCAGGCTGTCGTCACCATCGGCAACCAGGTGCTTGGTGCGAATGACCCGCGCTCCGCACAATCCTCCGATCAGCAATTGGGCTTCCGGCAAGACGTGGGACGTGAAGCTCGCCGCGGCCGGCTTTCCTTCCCTGGCCTCGACCTCCGCCTTCAACACCCCGCGGCAATAGAAATCGCGAAGCAGCGGGATACGCTCGTTTTCGGGAATTTCGCTCGTTGAAACGTTGATAACGGAAAAATCAAACTGGCTCACTGCAATCCTCCAACCGACGAGCAGGTCCGGCCACGCGCTGTCGTTTCCTCACACTCGCGTTCGATGCCGTCGCGGCATCTCTTCGCGGCGCTTGCTGCTCTTCACTTTTTCTGGAATGCGATATACGAAAGTATCAAATGGCTCGCGTCGTGCATTCGGAGGACACGGGAGCTCGGCTCATCACAATGGATTGAGATTGCGGCAGATAGCGGCGAACCATGTGAAATGGATCACATGGCGTCGTCACCACCGTTCGTTCGACGCGCGAATGGAACGGCAAAGCCGGTGGCGATCTTGACCAGGTCGGCCTGCCTGCCGGCGCCGGTCTTCTCGAACAGGCGGCCGAGATGCGTCTTCACCGTCGTCTCGGCGATGCCGAGCTTTGCCGCAATATCGGGAACGCCGCCGATCTCGATAATGGCCATCAATACGCGCAGTTCGGACGGTGTCAGCCTGAAGGCCGCAGCGATCGCATCGGCTGCGAGCCATGTCGCCGCCGATGCCTTCTGAACGAAGAGCACCGTGGCTGCGGCATCTCGCGATGGAGTACGATCACGCTTCAGGGGAAAAGCATGGAGCAGATAGTGCTGCCCATCAACTGATGTCGCAAGCTCGATCTGACGGCGCGCAGCGGAACGCGTTGCGCTGCCTGCATCGATTTCGCACAGGCCGCGGAATATTTTGTCGGTCTGGGTGTTGCGGGCTACGATCCGGTCGCCGACCATTGCGAGCAGGCTGGCATCGGCGAACAGCTCGCGGGATGCTGCGTTGGCATGCACGACGCGGCCATCTGCGTCGAGCAGGCAGATCGCCGTGCTCAGCCCATCCAGGACGTCGGCAAGGTCGTCCACCGTATGCGACCGAGCCCTGATCTGCCGGCCCATGATCCTGGAGCGCTGGAGGTGCGGAGCAAGCAGCCGCATGCGCTCACGCATCGGCTCGTCAACGATTCCGCGCGACCTGTGGCGCAACACCTGCAGGATCGTGGTGCGTGTGTCCGACTTCTCGAGGGCAACGGTTACAAGGTCTATCGCTCCTTGCGGTTCCACCCACTCGCGATAGAAGCTTGTTGCCAGGAAATCCGCATGAGGCATGATATCGGCGACGCCGATCGTCTGTTCCGCCGCGAGCGAGAGATGACGATCGAGCAGAGGGTCGAGCTCCACATATCGGTCGCGATAAAGCTGGCGGAAGCGGGATTCGGTGCCGAAATGCTCATGGATCTCGATCGAGAGCCCGGCTGAGTCCCTGGACAGGATGGTCGCGGCACATCCGCCGACGAAATACGAAATCTGTTCCAGCGCCCTGCTGCGCAGCGCAGGATCGACCGCCGCGTCGTAGATCTCGCCCAAGAGGGACGAGAATCGATTTGCGTGGAGGATCGTCATCGGCCGGACGACGCAATCTGCGTGTGGCCCGCGCCTGCGCGCGAGATCTCGATCCGGGGACTGGCGAAGGAGACGGGCCGGTCAATCGCCGCCGTCGACGCGGAGAAAACGTTGCAACGAAATGCTGGAATATCGAACATCGTCCTTGCGTAACGTCAACCGCAGGATGCGGCTTGGACGTTTTCGCCAAAGACTAGGATAAATGCGAACAGCGCGCGGACTGTGTGCGATGAGTCACGTGTGCGGTGAATCAGGCGTCGCGCCCGCTGCAGCATCCAGTCGCCACCGATCCCGCCGGCTTCGCATCCGGTTCCGGCAACTTACTTGCGATTCTCCTCGCAGAATTTCAGCGCCGCCAGCGCTTCACCGGCACGCGGCACCTGCATCTCGATGCTGTCGTCGTCATCGTCCTCGAAATCGAGCGAGAGACGCTTGGCCTTGGACAGCCGGTCCATCATGGACTGATCGTATTCGAAGATGCCGCGAACGGTGGTCTTGTCCATGACCTCCCACTTCGCCTTCTTCATGATATCGGTGTCATCGGTGCCGACATCGGCCCGGAGGATCTCGCCGACCTTGTCCCACTCCCAGCCGTCATAGATCATGACGATGACGATGGCCTTCTCGGAATAGGTGATGACGATGACGTAGTCCCGGTTCTCGTCTTCCTTGTCCTTGTAGCCGCGGCTCGCATTGCAATGTGCGTCCTGCGTGCGCTTCTCGATGGTCCAGTCGCCGACCTTGGATTGTTGCGCCTGCACCGGTCTTGCGGTCAAAGCGACTGCGCTCAAGGCGCCGGCCAGTAACCCGGCGGCGAAAAGAGATCGTTTCATGTCAGCCTCCAGCGTGTTCCCCGGACTGAGATGACCACCTCTGCCGGTGGCCCGCAAGGGCAGGGTCGGCTGCGTAGGGCTCCGACCCTGCCCTACTCCCGGCGAGGCACGATCGCGATCGGGGTGAAGGTGTAAACCTCCTCGCCGTTCTGGTTGAACATCGTCCATTTCACCAGAGCGATGCCCTGCGGCTTCGACTTCGACGGCGTCAGGCTGATGACCTCCCCGACCAGATGCAGGCGGTCATCGGGACGTACCGGAATGGTCCAGCGCAGCCCATCGACGCCGGCGCCGATCAGAGGATGCGGGCCGAAGGGGCGGGTCTGGATCGCGAGGCTCATGGCAATCGCGGCGGTGTGCCATCCCGAGGCAGCGAGACCCCTGAACAGGGTCTGCTTGGCGGCTTCGTGGTCGAGATGCATCGGCTGCGGATCGAACTCGGCCGCGAACCGCTTGATGTCGGCCTCGGTGACATGAACTTCGGGGGATTTGAACCGCATTCCAATGGTGAGATCGTCGAACCACTCGACCTGCGCCATGATTTCGCCTCGCAATGTGATGCGCCGCCTCGCGGCTAGCAGGATTAAGCAAGAGCGGGATGTAGCGGCTCCGCAGTGCACAAACCAGCCCGGGGTCCCCCAAGAAACCCGTTTCCAGATGCGACGAAACACGCCTGAAACAGATGGTTGGTTATCTGGTTGTCAAAATCATACAGGGACGGCCACCATGCAATTCTTCCTCGACCTGATCTGGGATTATTCCTGCTGTCAGCACCTCGTCGCCCTGCCGCCGCAGGAGGACGAGCTATGATCGAGCTGATCTCGGCCTTGCTCGCGCTTTGCAGCGTCGGCGTTTTTGCAGCGCACGCGGTAGATGCCTATCGCACCACACATTACTGATAGCCGCCCTAGAACGGCCGCCGGTAAAAGTGCTCCGAATGCGTTGCCGGCGGAAACCTGTTGGCGAGCGCGAGTGCTCCCCTTTCGTCGGTCTCCAGCGCGATCTTCTGCGCGAGCATGACGTCGCCGGGGACGAGAAAGCCCGACGGGACGAAGCACCACCCCATCGTCGCATTTCCGGCGGCGTCGACCTCATGGACATTGGCGGCGGTGCCATAATGGATGCGATAGGTCTTGCCGGTGTCGCAGCCAACGACATCGAAATACCGTTGCTGCTCGAATTGCGCGCGCTGCGCCGGTGATAGCCATTCGGCCAGAAGCCGGCGGCCGCGGGCATCCGGCGTGTTTTCGCCGAAGAAGCGCCGATAGAGTTCGCGTAGCGCATGCAGACGCGCACGCGCTGGCGCGCGGAGCCAGACTGCCGCGATCATGAGCAGCTCAGATCAACCGCCGACCAGGCGGGGATAGAACAGCGTTTCCTGCACGGTCGGGTCAAACGACCGGATCCGGGTGACTTCGCCGGGTCCGGTTCGCAGCGCGGCAGTGAAGCCCGCTCCGGTCAGCTCCCGAAAGCGCCGTTCGGCCCGTGCCAGCGCTTCGGCATTGCCAGGATCAAACTCGTGGCGCGTGTCGCCAGTCTGGTCCATCACGATCTGGGTTGCCATGTTGAGTCTCCTCATGCCCAGCCCTGTCCGATCAAAGCAAACCTCGTGCCGTCGGTTCCTGATGGCAACAACTTTCTCTTGTCGGCGCATCACGCCTTGCTGACCAGCTCAACGCAAGGCGGCCGCCCCTCCTCCCTCGTCGATCTGCCGTCCCATCAGGGCGATCGCCTTCTGATAGACGCCGGCGGCATTCCAGGCCTCGATGGCGACGAAATTCGGCTCGCCAGGCTGGTAACCGGCTCCTGCGCGCCAGCCATGGGCCTTGAGGAAATTCGCCGTCGAGTTGAGCGCATTAGCGGCAACTTCGAGATTACCGGTGCCGTAGGCCAGAATGTTCTTGGGCATGAACTGGGTTTGACCGACTTCGCCGTGCATCGAGCCGCGGGTTGCCCCTGACAGCGTGCCGCGATCGACCAGCTTCAGGGCCGCATAGAGCTGCTCGGTGAAGAATTCGGGACGGCGGCAGTCATAAGCGAGCGTCGCAATCGAGGAGAGCATGTTCTGGTTGCCGCGCTGGCTGCCGAAGCCGGTCTCCATGCCCCAGATCGCGATCAGCGGCCCCGGCGGGACGCCATAGCGCTGCTGGATCGAGGCAAACAAGGCGGCCTGCGACTGCTTGAGCTGGCGACCCTTGGCGACGATGGTGGTGGCGCCGCGCTTGGCGAGGAACTGGTCGAGCGTCAGCGAGAAGCTGCGCTGGCCGCGGTCGGCCGCGATGGTGGCACTCGCGTAATTGGTCTGCATCAGCGCCGAGAGCGCGGTCTGGCCGACGCCCTTGCCCTGCGCCTCCGCGCTGAATTCGCGCTTCCAGGTTTCGAAGCCGGCCGACGAACTGCCGCATTGCGCGGCGTGGGCGGCGGACGCCAGGCAGCCGAGCAGCGTCATCGTCCCAAAAACCGCCCCAGCTACAGCTCTGCCCCTGATCATGTCCGATGTCCTCTCTCTGGCGCGATCCAATGCCCGAGCTTACCCGGACGAAGGCGCCGACTCCATGGCGTGATCATACGACAGTTCCAGTCCATCCAAATTGCCCTCCCTGCGCCACTTGTCGAGCAGCCGCAGGAATGCCACCGGCCCGCGCCAATACTGGCTGTTTCTCGCCGCGATCGGATCGAACACGCCTTCATTGTTGTAATAACCTGGCGTGCATTCGGCCAGATAAGTCTGGCGGCCGAGCGCGGCTTTGACGACCTCCTCGACCCAGACGTTCTCGGCCTCGACCGTCGGCTCCAGCGTCCGGGCTTTGCGCTTGCGCGCCTCGGCGATCACATAGGCGATATGCTGCGACTGCTCGTCGATGATATGCGGGAAGTTGGCGCTCTGGCCGGCCTGCACCGTGACGATCAGGAAGCAGTTCGGGAAGCCGCGGCTGTAGAAGCCGTGCATCGTCTTGACGCCGTCGCGCCACCGCTCGGACAGGCTTACCCCGCCTCGGCCATAGACCTCAAAGCCCATGCGACGGGCATAATCGGTGCCGACCTCAAAGCCGCTGGCATAGATCAGACAGTCGAGTTCATAGGCATTGCCGTCGACCACGACGGCGTTCTCGGTGATGCGCTCGACGCCCTGCCCTTTGGTGTCGACGAGATGCACGTTGGATCGATTAAAAGTGTCGAGATATTCGTCGTGAAAGCACGGGCGCTTGCAGAACGCCTTGTACCAGGGTTTGAGTGCGGCCGCGGCCGCCTCGTCCTTCACCACGGCATCGACGCGCGCCCGGATCTCTTCCATCTTGCGATAATCGGCCTGCTCGATGACCTTGAGCGCCTCCTCGATCGAGGTCACCGGCTGCTTCTGGCGGCGCGGCGCCAGCAGGATCTCGCCGAGCAGGCCGGTCCAGCCGTCCTGCACCAGATCCTGCTCGAATGGCTCGCCCGAGATCACCGCGGTGAAATTGTCCATGCGCTCGCGCTGCCAGCCAGGCCTGAGCCCCTGCGCCCAGCTCTGATCCGTCGGGCGGTCGTCGCGCACGCCAATCGCCGACGGCGTACGCTGGAAGACGTAGAGCTCCTTGGCCGAGCGGCCAAGATGCGGCACGCATTGCACGGCGGTGGCGCCGGTGCCGATGATGCCGACGCGTTTGTCGGCAAGACCAGTCAGCCCACCTTCGGCCGTCCCTCCGGTGTAGGCGTAATCCCAGCGGCTGGTATGGAAGCTGTGTCCCTTGAAGCTTTCGATACCGGGAATGCCCGGCAGCTTCGGACGGCTCAGCGGGCCTCCAGCAGGGATGACGAAGCGCGCACGGATGCAATCACCGCGATCGGTCTCGACCAGCCAACGTGCCTCCTGCTCCCGCCACTCCATACGCGTGATGACGGTCTGAAACAGCGCGCGCTCATAGAGACCGAAGTGACGGCCGATGCGGCGCGAATGTTCGTAGATCTCGGGTGCCCGCGCATATTTGCGCACCGGCATGTAGCCGGTCTCTTCCAGCAACGGCAGGTAGATGTAGCTCTCGGTATCGCAGGCCGCACCAGGGTAACGATTCCAGTACCAGGTGCCGCCGAAATCGGCGGCCTTTTCCACAACGCGGAAATCATCGATGCCGGCTTCGCGCAGTCGCGCGCCGCACAGAAGGCCGCCGAAGCCGCCGCCGACGACGAGCACCTCGGTCTGTTCGCTGACAGCCTCGCGCGCAAATCCGGAATTGGCCCAGGGATCGTCGAGATAGCGGCCGAACTCGCCGGTCACCTCGACATATTGCGCCTTGCCTTCGGTGCGCAGGCGGCGATCGCGCTCGTCGCGATAGCGCGCACGGAGTGCGGCAATGTCGATTGTAGATTCGCCGGCTGCACCGGTCTTGTGTCTTTGCGCTGTCATCCGTTTCCTCCCCGGCGGACACTGCTTCGCCGGCAGCTCGCATCACTTAGCCCTGAAAAACCGACGCATGCAATCAAGTCTCTCTTTTTTGCGTGAACGTCGTGTGGCGTTCCGCTAACCTCAAGCGCAAATCAAGGCGTACGTCATGCAACGACATGGCGTTCCGGAGGAAACGATGCAGGGATTGATGATGGACATGCCGCTCCTGATCAGCGGCCTGATCCAGTATGCCGCCGATTATCATGGCGAAGCCGAAATCGTCGCCCGCGAGATCGAGGGCGACATCCATCGCTACACCTATGCGGACGCCCATCCGCGCATCAAGCGCATGGCATTGGCGCTCAAGAGGCTCGGCATGATGCCCGGCGACCGCGTCGGTACGCTGGCGTGGAATACGCATCGGCATTTCGAGATGTTCTACGCCGCGCCGGGCATGGGCTATGTGCTGCACACCATCAACCCGCGACTGTTCCCCGAGCAGCTCGGCTACATCATCAATCACGCCGAGGACCGGCTGCTGTTCATCGACCGCGCCACGCTGCCGATCGTGGAGGCGATCGCGCCGCAGCTCAAATCGATCGAAGCCTATGTCGTGATGTGCTCGCGCGAGCGGATGCCGGAAACGAAGCTTGCCAACGTGCATTGCTACGAGGAGCTGCTGGAGAACGAGAACGACGCCGGCTTCGCCTGGCCGGAGTTCGACGAAAAATCGGCGTCCACCATCTGCTACACCTCGGGCACCACGGGCAATCCGAAGGGCGTGATCTATTCGCACCGCGCCGCGATCCTGCAGACCATGGTGTCCTGCAATTTCGACTTCCTGCCCGGGCACCTGGAAGGCGTGCGCGAAGTGATGATGCCGATGGCGCCGCTGTTCCACGGCAACGGCTGGAACATGGCGTTCACCGCGCCCTATACCGGCTCGAAGCTGGTGTTGCCCGGCCGCAATTACGAGCCCGACAAGCTCTACGAGCTGCTCGAAGGCGAACAGGTGACGCTGTCGGCGGGCGTGCCGAGCTTCTGGCTGATCCTGCTCGACTGGCTCGGACGCACCGGCAACAGGTTCTCGACGCTTCGTGCAACCCTGTCGTCAGGCTCCGCGCCGCCGCGCGCGATGGTCGAGAAGCTCAAGCGCGAGTATGACATCGACTACATCCAGGCCTGGGGCATGACCGAAGCCTTGGGCTGCTCGATGCCGGGCTTGCGGCCGGGCTCCGAGCATCTCGACGACAAGGAGAAGTTCGACCGCCGCCAGGTGTCCGGCCGCGCCTGTTTCGGCACCGCCTTGCGCATCGTCGACGACGGCGGCAACGAGCTGCCGCGCGACGGCAAGAGCGTCGGCCATCTGCGCGCGCGGGGACCGTGGGTTGCGTCCGGCTACATGAAGCTCGACGAAGGCCTCGACCGCGACGGCTGGCTGATCACCGGTGACATGGCCGTGATCGACCCACACGGCCACGTCACGCTGACCGACCGCTCCAAGGACGTGATCAAGTCCGGCGGCGAATGGATATCCTCGATTCAGCTCGAGGACGTCGCCTTGTCGCACCCCGATGTGCTGCAAGCGGCCGTGGTCGCGATCAACCATGAGAAATGGCAGGAGCGGCCTCTGCTCCTCGTCGTCCGCAAGAAGGGCGCGACCGTCGACGGCAAGACGCTGCTCGACCACATGCGCCCGAAGATCGCGAGCTGGTGGATGCCCGACGCCGTCGAATTTCTGGACGAATTCCCGATGACCGGCACGGGCAAGGTGCTCAAATCGGCGTTGCGCGAGAAATTCAGAGAGTATCGCGTCGCGTGAGCCGATCGCGCCCGGCCTGTCCATCGATCAAGGAGACAAAGATGCTCTACCCGATGTCACCCAAAGTCGTCGAGCTCAAGCGCAGGCTCGAGAGTTTCATGGAACGGCACATCTATCCGAACGAAGAACGCTTCTATCGCGAAGCGGAGGAGCTGGGGCCCTGGAAGGTCTATCCGGTCGTCGAGGAGCTGAAGCCGCTGGCGCGCGGCGAAGGCCTCTGGAACCTGTTCCTGCCGGAATCCAGCCATGGTGCAGGCCTGACCAATCTCGAATATGCCCCGCTCTGCGAGGTCATGGGCCGCTCGCATCTTGCGCCCGAAGTGTTCAACTGTTCGGCGCCCGATACCGGCAACATGGAGGTGCTGGAGCGCTATGGCACGGAGAAGGACAAGGAGCGCTGGCTGAAGCCGCTGCTCGCAGGCGAAATCCGCTCCTGCTTCGCCATGACCGAGCCTGCCGTCGCCTCGTCCGACGCGACTAACATCGAAAGCTCGATCGTCCGCGACGGCGACCATTACGTCATCAACGGTCGCAAATGGTACACGACCAACGCGACCGACCCGCGCTGCAAGATCTGCATCTTCATGGGCAAGACCGATCCTGACAATGCGAACCGCCACAAGCAGCAATCCATGATCCTGGTGCCGATGGACACAGCGGGCGTCGAGGTCAAGCGCGCCCTGCCAGTATTCGGCTTCTACGGCGTGCCCGATCGCGCCTCCGAAGTCGTCTTCACCAACGTGCGGGTCCCCAAGGAGAACATGCTGCTCGGCGAGGGACGCGGTTTCGAGATCGCGCAGGGACGCCTTGGCCCCGGCCGTATCCACCATTGCATGCGGCTGATCGGGCTCTCCGAACGCACGCTGGAGAAGATGTGCCGCCGGGTGCGCAGCCGCGTCGCCTTCGGCAAGCCGGTTTCCGAGCAGACGGTGACGCAGGAGCGCATCGCAGAAGCCCGCATCATGATCGAGCAGGCCCGGCTGCTGACGCTCAACGCCGCTTACGCGATGGACACCGTCGGCAACAAGGTGGCAAAAGCCGAGATCGCGATGATCAAGGTCGCCGTGCCCAACATGGCCTGCCAGATCATCGACTGGGCGATCCAGGCCCACGGCGGCGGCGGCACGTCGAACGATTTCGGCTTGACGCAGGCCTATGCGACCGCGCGTTTGCTACGTCTCGCCGACGGCCCGGACGAGGTCCACAGGAACCAGATCGCGCGGTTCGAGCTGAAGAAATATTCGAACGCCTAGCGTCGCACGCTCGCCGACGAAGACAGTGCCATCCCCTTGCGGGAGAAGGTGGCGCGAAGCGCCGGATGAGGGGTCTGCTTCCGCGGAGACAAACCACTCACCCGAGCGAGTCTGCATCCACCAGCGGAGCTGCCCTCTCCCGCAAGGGGAGAGGGCGCAACAATGCGGAGCGTGTCCCTTTGCGCCGCGAATGCGTCAGGGCTCGCTCAGTTCACCGCGTAGACATCTGGATCGAAGCTGGAGCTCGGCTTCTTGAAGGCGTTGCGCAAGGCGCCCGACATCGGGACGTTGTAATTGAGGCCGTTCGGCGGCGTCGGCGATTCCAGCCACCTCTTGTAGAGGACCTCGATCTCCGGGCTCGCATAGAGCTCTGCCGTGGCGCGATCGGCCAGCGCCTTGAACGGCGCATCCTCCCGCCGCAGCATGATCCCGTAGGGCTCAGGCTTCGAGAACGTCTCCTCGCTGATCATGAAGAGCTGTGGTTCCTTCGAGCGCGCGATCGCGACCGCGAGCTGCACGTCGTCGAGCGCGTAGGCCTGCGCGCGGTCGGTTTCCAATAACAGGAAGGCTTCGGCCTGGTCCTTGGCCGGCATCACGTTGATGCCGAGGTTGCGCTCCGTGTTGACCTTGGCGAGCTGGGTCAGGTTGACCGAGCCGGCCACCGCCGTCACCGCTTTGCCTTTGAGATCGTCGATGGTGTTGATCTTTGCGGCCTTCTTGGCCGCAAACCGGGTCGCGCTGAGGAAGTGCGTGTTGGTGAAGGCGACCTGCTTCTGGCGGTCGGCGTTGTTGGTGGTCGCAGAGCAATGCAGATCGAGCGTCCCGTTGACCATCAACGGAATCCGGTTTGACGACGTCACAGCCAGATAGTCGACGGCGATGTCGGGCATGCCGAGCTGTTTCTTCACGGCATCCACGATTCTGAGGCAGATATCCATGGCAAAGCCGACCGGTTTCTGGTTGCCGTCGAGATAGCTGAATGGGACCGAGGCCTCCTGATAGCCCAGCGTGATCTTCTTGGTCTCTTTGACCTTCTGGAGCGTGCCCGACAGGTCTTCGGCGGAGGCGGCCGTTGCAAGGCATGTGAGGGCCAAAAGAACGGTGGGAAGACGCATCGGGGACTCCTCAAGGGAATTATGGGCCGCGCCGGCGCGCGGCCGCGCACGGTGTAGCCCAGGGCCGGACCAATCACCAGACGAGGTTCCGACTATCAGCTATCGCGGTTTTATATCAACCAAGAAAGGGGCATCATGGCTCCCCCCTATTCGCAGGTGAGTTGCTGCTCGAACCAACCGGATAGTCGCTCAGACAATGGTGGCCACATCCGCTGGAAATTCGACAGCCTGCCGACGTTGGCGCGGTAGATCGCACGCAGTTCCTGCTCGATAGCCGGAAGGTCGACGCCTGCGCAGACCCCGTCCCTCACGATCGTCTTGCCCGCAACCACGACCTCCTTCACCAAGGACGCATTGCCCCGCGCGAACAGCAGCGCCATGGGATCGACGGGCATGATCCGGTCGCGATCGAGCCGGTCGAGATCGATCGCAACGAAGTCCGCGGGATTGCCGGGCACAAGGTCGCCCGTGCCGGGCGCACCCGTGGCCCGACGGCCGTTGCGGATCGCGAGCGCGAACATCTCGGCGGGCGCCCACGTCGCCTTGAAGCCGAGGCCGCCATGGACCATCTGCACAAGCCGCATCTCGCGCAGGATGTCGTCGTCCTCGTCCAGCGCCAGCCCGTCGACACCGACAGCGATGGCACAGCCGCATTTGTGCGCGGCCGCGATGGGCGCCAGACCCGAGCGCAAATGCATGTTCGAGCTGAAATTGGTGACGATGCGCGTGCCGGAGGCCGCGATCATCTCGAGCTCGTCCGGACGGGCGTGGATGCAATGCGCCAGCGTCAGCCGCTCCGAGAGGAAGCCGATGTCGCGCAGCCAGCGCACCATGTCCGGAAAATGCTGATCGGCCCAGGCGCGCTGATACACGGTCTCCAGCAGATGCATGTGGACGCGGCGGCCGGTTCGCTCCGAATTTTCCGCCACTGCTTGCAACAGCGGCTTCGAGCACCATTGCACGCCGGCGGGCCCGAGCTGCACATCGATCATCGGGCCAGCGATCGCCGCGGCAATGGCGTCGGTCAATTCGATATAGGCCTTTGGCGGCATCGGCGCGCGGACAAAGAGATCCTCGATGGTCTTACGGTCGTCGCTGGAAAGTCCGGCGAGAACCGGTTCAGCGTCGCCATAGACGATCGGATTCTGGTCGCGCACGGCCAGCGCGAAGGCGATGCGGATGCCGACGTCGGATGCAGCCCTCGCGATCGCCTTGGCTTCATCGAGGATGGGCATCGTTCCGCTCGGTCGTGTGTAGTGAACCATCATCGCCGAGCAGCCGGCCTTCGCCGCCCGCGCCAGCGCGGAGGTCGCGGTCAGGTAGGGATCGACCGGCGTGCCCAGTGCGGTCCGCAGGATCCAGCTTTCCAGGGGCATACCGACCGCGCCGAAGGACGACGCGGTCGCGCGGGCATGATCATGCGCGTTGATGAAGGCGGGTATGACGAAGGAGCGAGGGCTGACGGGCCCCGCTCCTCCGGAGATGTCAGTGATGACGCCGCCGTCGTGGCGCAGCGTGACGTCGTCGCCGATGGCGCGGTCAGGACCACAGAACAGGCTGGTTGCCGAAATCTCCGTGGCCATGACCGCCGTTACTCCAAGTTAGTTGGCCGTATATACCAGCTCCCGCTCCGCGCGCGGCGGCAGGAACTCGCGGGAAAACACTTCCGCAGGCGTGGGGGCGCGGGCGAGCTGGTAACCCTCGACGATAATCCCGATCGCGCGCGTCATGCGGTCGTCCTTGATGTCGCCGATGCCGATCTCCTTCATCTCCGGCGAGACGATCAGCTTGTCGAAGGAATATTGCAGCCGGCGCTTTTCCACGGCGACGTCGATCAGATTGTCATAGTTCAGCGCGGCCTTCATGCCCGCATTCTGGTCCTTGGCGACCGCGATGGCACCTTTGTTGATTGCGCGCACGAGGCCGGCAACCGCCTTCGGGTTGGACGCGAGCAGCTTCTTCGAGACCATCACGCCGTTGGAATAAAGATCGAGGCCGTACTCACCGAACGAAAACCATTTGAAGTCCTTGTCCGGATCCTGGCGGTTGAGCACGAGATTGAAGTAGCTGGTGATGTTGAAGACCAAAGCTGCGTCGATGTCGCCCTTGATCAGCATCGGTTCCTGGAGGTTCGGCGCCATGTTCGAGATCTTGATCTTCTCGCCGTCGAGCCCGTTCTTGCGCGTGAACACCGGCAACAGCCGCGTCGTCGGCGTGCCCTGCGCGCCGCCGAGCGTGTGGCCCTCGAAGTCCTTGATGGTCTTGATGCCGCTGCTGTTCTTGGCAACGATCGCAAACGGCGGCTGGTTCCACATCATGTAGACCATGACGGGGGCGTCCTGCGGCTTGGTCGAGGCGTTCTGGATGATGGCGTTGACGTCGCCGAAGCCGGCATCATAGGCACCCGACATGACGCGCGTGACGGTCGCGCCGGAGCCTTCGCCCTGGTCGATCACGACGTTGAGGCCTTCCTCTTTGAAGAAGCCGTTGTCCTTGGCGTAGAAGAACGCGGCGTCACTGCCTTGCGTCTTCCAGCCCAGCGTGAACTTGATCGTGGTGTCCTCGGCCGTGGCGATGCCCGTGGACAGGGCCAATCCCAACAGTGCGGCAGTTACTTTTCTCAACATCGAGACCTCCTCAAGCTTCGTTGCGTGACGTTTCAGAAATTCAGATCAGGTGGCGATGACGTCGTTCTTGCGCGTGGCCCAGCCGGTGACCCGCCCCTCGATCAGCGAGAACACGACGTAGAGCACGACGCCGAGGGCCGCGAGCACGAACAGGCTGGCGAACACCAGCGGCACGTTGAAATTGGACGAAGCGGTCATCATGACGTTACCGAGGCCGCGGTTGGAGGCGACCGTCTCCGAGAGCACCGCGCCGACGAAGGCGTAGGAGACCGCGACTTTCAGCGAGGCGAAGAAGAACGGCATGGTCCTGGGCAGACCGACATTCCAGAGAATGTCGAACTTGCTGGCGCCGAGCGCCTTGAGCACGTCCTCGAGCTCCGGCTCGGTGGTCGCAAGGCCCGTGGCGATGTTGACGACGATCGGGAAGAAGCAGATCGACAGCGCGGTCAGCACCGCCGGCACCGTGCCGGAGCCGAACCACAGCACGAAGATCGGCACCACGGCGACCTTGGGGATCGAGGAGAAGCCGATCAGGAGCGGATAGCAGGTGTCATAGGCCGTCTTGGAAACGCCGATGATCGCGCCAAGCGCAACGCCGAGTGCGACGCCCAGAACGAAGCCGAACATCGTGGTGGCGAGCGTCTGCACGATATGCGGCCACAGCACGGGAAAGCGCTGGTACAGGGTCACGAACACCTGCGAGGGCCGCGGCAGCACCAGATCCGACATGCCGGTGGCGAGGCAAAACAGCTCCCAGGCGACGAAGAACAGCACGATCAGTCCGGCCGACCACGCCTTCTGCCTGATATCAATTCCTGACATCTCAGCCTGTCCCCCGCTCAGTAGCGCTGCGCGCATCCTCGATGAAGGCGCGCAGCTTCTGGTTCAGCGCGACGAAATTCGGCTCGAACGTCATGGCGACGGTGCGCGGCCGCACGAACTCCACACGGCTGTCGTCGAGAATGCGGCCCGGGCGCGCGCTCATCACGCAGATGCGGCTGGCCAGGAAGCCGGCCTCGCGCAGGTCATGGGTGACGAGCAGCACCGTCGGCTTGTGCGTCATCCAAAGATTCTGCAGAATCGCCCACAGCTCCTCGCGGGTGAATTGGTCGAGCGCACCGAACGGCTCGTCCAGCAGCAACAGGCGCGGCTCGTGGATCAGCGCGCGGCAGAGATTGGCACGCTGGAGCATGCCGCCCGAAAGCTGCCAGGGATAACGGCTGCCGAAGCCCTTGAGGCCGACCTGCTCCAGCAACGTGTTGGCTTTGTCGCGGAATTCGGTCTTGCGCAGTCTGCGAAAATTGGAGCGGAACGGCTCGACGATCTTGAGCGGCAGCATGATATTCCGCTCGATCGTCATCCACGGCAGCATGGTGGGGTTCTGGAACGCCATGCCCACACGTAGCGCCCGCGCGGTAACCTCGCGGCCGCCGACGATGACGACGCCGCTGGTCGGCTGCACCAGGCCGCTGACGAGACGCAGAATGGTCGATTTGCCGCATCCGGATGGGCCGACCAGTGCGACAAACTCACCGTCGGCGATCCGCAAGCTGGTCTTCGACAGAGCCGGCACGGCGCGATCGCCACGCCCGAAGGTCACGGACGCCTCGGACAGCTCGATGGCGGTGGGGCCGGAGCCTTCGGGAACAGGCTGGCCGTCAAACTGGGCATTAGGTTGCATGCGCATCACACCCAAAGTGCATGCACACTGCATGCCAGTCGTCGACTTCCGCAAAATCAAGGGCGTAGCGAACGATGCGCGAAAGAGCGGGGATTCGATTTAGGCAATCGGAGCGCCAAACTGCATGCAATTGGAGCGCTGGGTTGCCGGAATGCTGTGCTAAAGACAGGCGACGACCCGCTCCATGGATTCGCCGATGGCCGCTCGCGCCACCCACAAGACTTCCGAATCGTCCGACAAGGTCAGCGTGATCTGCCGCGCGCTGCGGCGCGCGATCATCGAGCAGGCGCTGGAGCCCGGCGCCAAGCTGCCGGAGGATTCACTCGGCGAAAGGTTCGGCGTCAGCCGCACCATTGCCCGCCACGCTCTCGGGCAGCTCGCCGCTGAAGGCCTGGTCGAGCTTCGCCGAAACCGGATCGCCGTCGTGGCGACCCCGAGCTGGCAGGAGGCGCGCGATGCCTTCGACATCCGCATCCAGCTCGAGGGCCTCGTCGTCCGCCAGCTGGCGGGCAAGCTGACCAAGAACCAGATCGCCGAGCTGAACGCCCATGTCGATGCCGAGGACCGCGCGCGCGGCGGCACGGATGCCGTCTCGATCCGGCTCGCCACCGAATTCCACATCCTGCTCGCGCAGATGACGAGCAGCCCTATCCTGGTGCGCTATGTCAGCGAGGTCGCCTATCGCTGCTGCCTGACGCTGTCACTCTACAGCCGGCCCCATTCGACCGAATGCGCTATCAACGAGCATCGTGCAATCATCGCAGCGCTCGCCAAGGGCGACGAGGCCAAGGTGATGGACTTGATGCATCATCACCTCGATTCCGTGGCCAATCGCGCGCTGGTGGCCCCTGCCCCGCAACGCGGCCGCGATCTGCTCGACATCCTCGCGCCCTATGCCGACGAGGTCACGAGTGATCGCGTCGTCAAGCTGCCCAAAGTCGCCCGACACGGTTAGGCTTCAATCCCGCGCTGGACCAGAATGCGCTCGGCGCTGTCATTCCAGACGTCCATCTTCACGATCTGCCCGCCCCTGACGACGAAGCGATCGACATAGCGGTTGCCCTCGAACGGCGTGCCGTCGATCCACTCGCCATAGAGCGTGCCGACGCTGTAGACGACGGTCTCATCCGCGCCCGGACAGACGTCGAACCGGTCCATCTTCTTCTTTACCCAGCGATAGCGTTTGGCGTTGAAGCCGGTCGGTCCGCGCGGATGGTCGAACTCGCGCCCGCCTGTAAACGTGATAAGTGTCCCCGGCTTCATATAGGCCGCGGCGGCATCCGGATCGGGTATCATCGAGGCCGTGAGATAAGCTTCAACGATCTCGGCGTCGGTCATCCGACGTTCGGCTGTTGCGGAAGCAGACATGATGGGTTCTCCGGGACCGTGACATTCTACAATTCACTCCTCGAATTGCATGCACATTTTTTGAACAATTCGATCGCAGAACTGCACACAATCTGGGGCTGCCCACGTCCTCTGCTTCCGCTAGGCTACCCGCCTGAATCAGACCCCATGACCAGCCAAACCGCCTTCGACCTGATCTTCCGTAACGCACTGTTGCGATCATCCGCCGCACCCGTCGATATCGGCGTGAAGGGTGGCCGTATTGCTGCGATCGAGCCAAAGCTCGCCTGCGAGGCTGTCGAAGTCGATGTCGGCGGACGCCTCGCCCTGCCCGGCTTCGTCGACAGCCACATCCATCTCGACAAGGCCTGCCTGCTCGGCCGCTGCGGGCACGATCACGGCAGCGTCTCGGACGCGATCCGCGCCGTCGCCGGGATGAAGAAGGATTTCACGGTCGAGGACGTCTACGCGCGTGGCGCCCGGGTGCTCGAACGTGCCATCGTCCACGGCACCACGCGCATGCGAACCCACGTCGAAATAGATCCGCGGATCAGCTTGCGCGGCTTCGAGGCGGTGAAAGCGCTGAAGTACGATTACGCCTGGGCGATCGACCTCTCGCTCTGCGTCTTTCCGCAGGAAGGCCTCACCAACGATCCCGGAACTGAGGAACTGCTAATCCAGGCGCTGCGCGACGGCGGCAAAGCTATCGGCGGCTGTCCTTATATGGACACCGACCCGAACGCCCATCTGGCACGCATCTTCGACCTCGCCGAGGCGTTCGACGTGGACGTCGATCTCCATCTCGATTTCGATCTCGATCCCTCCTGGTGGCACCTCGACGAGGTCTGCCGGCAGACCGACCGGCGCAACTACGGAGGACGCGTGGCAATCGGCCATGCGACGAAACTCTCCGCACTGCCACCGGAGCGGCTGAAGGCCGCCACCGCGCAACTGGCGAAGGCCGGCGTAGCCGTCACCGTGCTGCCGGCGACCGATCTCTATCTGATGGGGCGCGAGGCGACCCACAACGCGCCGCGCGGGCTGACGCTGGCCCACAAGCTCGCCGGCGAAGGCGTGCTGTGCTCGGTCGCGACCAACAACGTGCTCAATCCCTTCACGCCGTTCGGCGATGCCTCACTGCTGCGAATGGCGAATTTCTACGCCAACGTGGCGCATGCCTCGGTCAACGACTTCGATACCTGCCTTGATCTCGTGACCGAGCTGCCGGCGCGGCTGATGAACCTCGGGGATTACGGCATCAAGGTCGGAAACCCCGCCGATCTCGTCGTGCTGGATACCCAGGACAGCCGCTTCGCCATCGCCGAGCTGCCGGATATCGTGATGGGCTTCAAGAGCGGCCGGCAGACTTTTGCGCGACCGCGGCCCACTCTCTTCAGCCCCGGTTCCTGATCCGCTCTCAATGCATATCTGCGTTGAAGGACGGCTGATTTCCGAGCAACTTCCGTTCGATGTTACCGCCTCTCGTTCCGCAATTCCGAATCCGGTAGATTCCCGGATAGTAGATTCTTGCTGATTCTCGATAGCTGCGCGCATTGCAAGTCCCGCGGTGCCGGTCATAGTAGGACCTGCACTGATGTCTGCATTCAACGGGGAAGCATCGACATGTTCGGCGCATTCAGCGACATCGACTACCAATCCAATCGAGCGAGAACGCCCAGCGAGGCTGCCGTGAAGCGGCTCGACGGCATCGGGCACGTCCTGTCGGAGCTCGATCTGGCGGGCATGCAGACACAGGATAACTTGACGCGCATGCTCCTGACGCTCGATACCGCCGACAAATGTATTCGATCGATCCGCGCAGAATTCCGGACCGAAGTCGCGAACGATCGGCTGGCCCGCAAGGCCGAAGACCTGATGGCGTTGATCGAACGCGCCCGCGACGAGCTCACCGGCTGTCGCACGGCAAAGTCCTGAGCAGGAGCCGCCCTATTTCTCGCGATTGATCTTCGCCAGGATTCGGTCGGCCTCGGTGCGCCAGTCGGAGCTGCGGGCGAATTCCTCGGTGCCTTTCGTTCCGAACAGACCCCCATCGGCGAGGTCCGCCACCCAGGCCTGCCGCTCGGCGGTGCCCTGCGCGGACCACGGCGCCAGCCCCGCTTCACGCACGGTCTCGGCGACCTCGCGCACTTCCTCGGCTCTACGGCGGCCATGCTCGATCACCCGCTGGAAGCAATAGGCGCCCTGCTTCTCCCAATCGATCGTGGGAAAGGTTTCCGCCAGTGAAGCCAGCACCGCATCCTCGACGCCATAGGCGCGCGCGGTGGTGAAGCTTTCGATGACCATGGCCTCCAGGCCCTTGATCATGATGCTGCGGCACATCTTCACCGCCGATGAAACACCGAGCTTGTCGCTCGCAACCTTGGCCGCAAAACCGACCGCGTTCAAAAGCGGCTCCAGCTCCCTGGCGCCGGGACCACCGAGCAGCAGCGGCACTTTGATGCGATAAGGCGGCACCGACGTCATAACGGCGCCCTCGACATAACGTCCGGCGGCGCCATCGATCAGCGCGGCCGCGCGCTGCTTGGCCCCGGGAGACGCCGAATTGAAATCCAGGAACCAGGTGCCCTGATTGATCGCGGCCGCGCAGGCCTTTGCCACCGGCACGGCCTGGCTCGCGGTGACCGCGGAGATGATGAAATCGGATCTGGCGGTCAGCTCAGTGTGCGAGGCTGCGAGCCCGACACCGAATTTTTCCGCATGCTCCTTCAGCGAACCGCCCTGCTCGCCTCCGAGCTTGATGTCATAGGCTGAGACCCTGATGTCCTGCTGGCGCAAATCCTCGGCCAGGATCCTGCCGACCTCGCCGTAACCGACCAGCCCGATCTGCCATCGCTTGGGATCACCCGCCATCAGTTCAGTCCTCGCGTCGTCTCGTCGAAGAACTCCTCGACCGCATAGCGGCGCGGGATCAGCGCTTGCTGGAACGCGTAGTCGACGATCAGCTCCAGCGGCTTTCTGTTCGCCTCGATCCCGAACGGAACAAGGTCCGGCGTTGCCGCCGGCCGGGCATGCGCCTTGTTCTGCTTGAGGAGATCATAAATGCCCGAAACTACGTCAGGCCGCGATTTCGCCAATTGCTCGGTCACGACGACGAGATGGTTGACCGGCACGACGCCGTGCCGCGCGTACCATTCGGCGGCCTCCGCGGCCGGATCGGGGAACAGCGTCTTCAGCTTGGGATCGGTCGAGGTCTCGCCGAGAACGGCGTCGAGCTCGCCGTCGAGCAGCATCTGCAGGATCTTCTTGTCCTTCGGTGCGCGCTCGGTGGTGTCGACATATTCCGCCACATGCGGGTCCTCGAACGTGACCCAGCGGATGTTGTCGAGACTGACGCCGTAGTCGTTGGCGAGGATGCCCCTGATCCAGGCGCCGGTCGTGGTCGTGAACGAGCGGATACCGACGCGCTTGCCTTCGAGATCGGAGGGAGCGAGCGTTCCATGCGCAGGATTGTACAGCGCGTAGGAATGCTGGAAGCGGCCGAGCATGCTGGCAGGCAGCAGCACCAGCGGCTTGCCATGTGCCTTTGCCATCAGGTAGGTGACGATCGCCATCTCGCAGACGTCGAATGCCTGCTCGCGCACCATCGGTTTGAACGCGGTGTTGGTCGGCGTGTACGCGACGAAATCGAGATCGAACAGGTCGGAGCGGAGCTCGCCGCTCTTCACCGCCTGGACATGGGGGTGACTGCCGAGCACGGCCTTCAGCTTCAGACGATCCATCGGCCCGCTCCGCTTCTCTTCAGATATCCTCGGGATTGTCGACATAGACGAGCCCAGCCTTCGCCAAGGCCTCGCGCATGCTGTACATTTCGAGGCCCAGCTCGCCCGAAGCCAGCCGCTTGCGCTTGCCGCCCTCGTCCGCGTTGCGCTTCTTCGCCCTCTCGGCGACCTCAGCCGCGCAGCGCTTCGGCACCACCACGACGCCGTCGTCATCGGCCACGATGATGTCGCCGGGATCGACGTTGACGCCGGCGCAGACCACGGGGACGTTGACCGAGCCGAGTGTCGCCTTGACCGTGCCCTTGGCCGAAACCGCGCGCGACCACACCGGAAAGTTCATCGCGTGCAGCGCTCTGACGTCGCGGCAGCCGGCATCAATAATCAGCCCCTGCACGCCGCGTGCTTGCAGCGAGGTTGCGAGCAGCTCGCCGAACATGCCGTCGGTATTGTCGGTGGTACAGCCGACGACGAGGATGTCGCCCTTTTTGCACTGCTCGACCGCGACATGGATCATCCAATTGTCCCCGGGCTGCGCCAGCACGGTGACGGCGGGACCGGCGATCGCCGCGCCCGGCCACACCGGCCGCAGATAAGGCTTCATCAGGCCGCTGCGACCATAAGCCTCGTGCACCGTCGAGACGCCGTATTCGGCCATCCCGGCGGGATCGGCACGCTTGATGTTGCGAACGACGACCGGCTTCATGCCAGCTCCTCCGCGACCGTCGGAAACAGGCGCTGATAGGCCTCGCCATACGTCATCGGCACACCGGTGTTGCGGCTGCCCTGGATACCGCGATTGAGCGCGACGCGCTCGTAGTAGCCCCACAGATGCTTCTGCGCGGCGAGGATCTGGAACGCCTCGTACTTCTCCTTCCAGACCTCGTCGATCTTGAGGAGCAGGTCCGGCTTGTAGTTGCACTGCTCGGGCTGGTGCGGCTCGAACAGAAACACCGGCGGCGCCGAATATTTGTACTTCGCGCCGGGCTTGTGGCCCATCGCCTGCGCGACCACGCGGGTTTCCTGCGCGAAATGCGCGGCGTTCGGATGGTCGAAATTGTAGGGGTCTTCCAGCGCGTGCGTCAGCACGAAGCTCGGATTGAGCTCTCGGTAGATGTCGACCATACGGTCGAAATGCGCTTCCGTCAGCTTCAGCGGATAGTCGCCGCAATCGAAGAACTCGATCTCGGCGCCGAGCAGCTTTGCAGCACGCTCCGCCTCGTCCTTGCGGCCGGCCTTGACCGAGTCCAGCGTCGCGCCCTTCTCCTTCCAGGCGAACTGACTCTCGCCGCGCTCGCCGAAAGACAAGCAGACGATCTTCATGCGATAGCCCTTCTTCGCATGCAGCGCGATGGCGCCGCCAGCGCGCCAGACGAAATCGCCCGGATGGGCCGTGATCACGAGACCTGTTTTCATGGGCTTATTCCCCTCTTGCCTTGATGAGCAATTTATCGATCACGGACACCGTCATTCCTCGAACCCGAACAGGCGCGCTGGATTATAGACGAGGATCTTCTGTTGATACTCGGGCTCCGGCGCGAACAGCGGGATCAGGTCGACGAGATCGCCGTCATTCGGCATCGCCTTGACGTTGGGATGTGGCCAATCGGTGCCCCAGATGACCCGATCGGGCGCGGTCTCGACGATCCTTCGCGCGAACGGCACAGCGTCGGTGAACGGCGGACCGCTGGAGGACACCCGCTCCGAGCCGCAGATCTTGACCCAGCATTTCTCGTCGCGCTGCATCAGCTCGATCAGGATCTTGAACGGAAGCTGGTCGAGCCCTTCGGATGCCTTCACCCGTCCCATATGATCGATAGTGTAGCTCAGCGGCAGCCTTGTCAGCGTGTCGGCATATTCGGGCAGATCGATCGCGTCGAAATGCAGATCGATGTGCCAGCCGAGCGGCGCGACCATCGCGACGATGCGGTCGAACACGCGCTTGTCGGGAACGCCGCCTAGATGGCGAACGAAATTGAAGCGGCAGCCGCGAAAGCCGCCCTCGTGCAGCACGCGAATCCCGCGCTCCGTGATGGTGTCGTCGATATTGGCAACCGCGCGATAGGCGCCATTGCTCTGCGCGATGGCGTCAAGCGCCACTGCATTGTCGGTGCCATGCACACTGGCATTGACGATGACAGCACGCTCGACCCCGAGCTTGACGTGCAGCGCGCGGAAATCCTCGAGCGGCGCATCCGGCGGCGTGTAGGAACGGTCCGGCGCGTAAGGGTATTTCGAACCGGGCCCGAAGATGTGGCAATGCGCATCGCAAGACAGCTTCGGCAGCCTGAACTTTGGCGTTCGCGTGTCAGGATCGGGCGGCGGAATGGTCGGCGTGTACATCATTGCCATCAGATCAACCGCCGAACGGGACCACGTGTTCAAGTCTTGCTGCTGACGACCGGTCGTCGCCGCGTCGGCGCAGCCTGATCGAGTGCGGGGGCCTGGAACGCGGCCACGGTCGCTTGCACCAATTGCTCGATGGCGCTTGCGGCATCGCTACCGTCGGCCTCGCCGCGCGACAGGCGCGAGACGCGATCCGGCGTCACCAGCGAATAATAGAGTGCGCCAAGCAGGAAGTGACTGCGCCAGACGATGTCGGTGCGCGGAACGTGCGGTAGGCTGTCGTGGATCGCATCGATGAAGGCGTGGCTGGTGTCGTCGAAAGTCTGCGCGATGATTTTCCGCGCGACCTCATTGCCCTCCGCAGACATCACCGCGCGCAGCCGCGTGAACCGCGCCCCGCCCCCGGCAAGATCGCTGCCCGAAGTGAAGGCTGGCGCGACATAGGCCCGCACCATCGCTTCGAGCCGGTCCTGGAGATCCCGCACGCGCTTGGCGGCCGCGAGCAGCTCGGAACGGCGCAAATTCATTGGCCCGCAATGGCGCCGGTAGATCTCCAGCAGCAGGCCGTCTTTGGTCTTGAAATGGTAGGTGACGCTGCCGGGATTGGCGCCGGCGGCCTGTGCGATATCGCGCACCGACACGGCGTTGAAGCCGTTGGTGGCGAACAGTTCCTCGGCCGCGACGAGGATAGCCTCGCGCATGTTCGGCTTGCGGGCCGTTGGCTTGCTGGCGGGGTTGCGTATCATGCGATTTGTACTATCGTACAAAAGATCAGGTCTCGTCAACAAAAACCATGGGCAGCCGTCAGGACGGCTCGAAAGACCGACGTCCGCACGCAAACGCCCACAAGGAGTGCTGGAAAATGCTGGGTTTGAACAAGAAGATCGGCGGCTTGATGCTGGGTGCCGGTCTGCTGCTGGCGGGCGGCGCCGCACAGGCCGCCGACAACTATCCGAGCAAGCCGGTTCACATCCTGGTGCCCTACGCGGCCGGCGGTGCGGTCGACGTGCTCGCGCGCACGCTCGGACAGGCATTGGCGAAAACCTGGGGCCAGCAGCCGGTGATCGACAACCGCCCCGGCGCCGGCGGCATCGTCGCCTCGCAGGCACTGACGCAGGCCGCCCCCGACGGCTATACGCTGATCCTGGTCGCGAGCGGTCATCCCCTCAATCAGTTCATTTATCCGAGCGTGCCCTACGACACCTTCAAGGACTTTACCACGATCACCGAAGTCGCCTCCTCGCCGCTCGCGATCGTCGTCGCCAAGGACAGTCCCTACAAGACGCTCGGCGATCTCCTCGCTGCGGCGAACAAGGAGCCTGACAAGCTCTCCTACGGCATGTCCGGCAACGGCACCTCGGCGCATCTCGCCGGGGAGCTGCTGAAATACATGTCCGGCACCAAGATCGTCGCGATCCCCTACAAGGGCGGCGCGCCGGCGCTGACGGCCGTGATCGCCGGCGATATCCCGCTCAGCATCAACCCGCTTGCGGAGGCCATCAGCCAGATCGACGGCGGCGCGGTGCGCGCGCTCGCGGTGACCTCGGCCGAACGCTCCAAGGCGCTGCCCAATGTTCCGACCGTGGCCGAGTCGGGCGTGCCAGGTTACGACGTCTCCGTCTGGTGGGGCGTTCTCGGCCCGGCGAAAATGCCGCCGGAGATCGCGGCGAAGCTCGAAACCGATCTGAAGGCGGCGTTGCAGGACCCGAACGTGCTTTCGACGCTCGGCAAGATCGGCGCGGCCCCGGTCGGTTCGTCGTCGAGGGATTTCGACGCCTACATGCATGCCGAAGCAACCAAATGGGAGCCGGTGCTGAAGGCCGCCGACATCCGAGCGCAATGAGGCTCTTCACATGAGGACCGGCGCGCTGGACACGATCCAGCAGCACGCCAGCTTGCGCGGCGCGACCAAGGCGGCGCGCGAGTAGGTCAATTGCGGGCGCTCGCCCGCATCTTTTCGGACGCGGCGGGACGCCGCACGACATCGGCATCATCGTCGCCTCCTCCCGACGGGATCAGGATCGCTCGCTCGCGCGGCAGCGCTTCCGGCATCTCGTCGCGGATGAAGGCGATCAGCTTCTCCCTCATCTCGCAGCGCAGGTCCCAGGACTGCGGCGCATTCCTGGCGCTGACGAGGGCGCGAAGCTCGATGGTGCGCGAATCCGCGTCGATCACCTGGAGATTGACTACCTCGCCGTCCCAGAGCTTGGACTCCTTCACTGCTTCTTCCAGCCAGCGCCGGATCCGCGGCACGTCGGCACGATAGTCGACATGGAACGCAATCACGCCGATCAGGGACGCGGTGTCGCGGGTCCAGTTCTGAAATGGCTTTTCGATGAAATAGGACAGCGGCACCACCATGCGGCGCCAGTCCCACAGCCGGATCACCACATAGGTCGAGGCGATGTCCTCCACCCAGCCCCACTCGTTCTCGATGATGACGGCATCCTCGATGCGGATCGGCTGGGTGATCGCGATCTGCATGCCCGCGATCAGATTGCTCAGCAGCGGCCGGGCGGCAAGACCAACGATGATACCGGCGGCGCCGGCGGAGGCGAACAGGCTGACGCCGTATTGCCTGACCGAGTCGAACGTCATCAGCGCGGTCGACACTGTGATGATGACGATGATGATATCGGTGACGCGCTTGAAGACGCGGACCTGGGTGACGTGCTTGCGCGCGACGAAATTCTCGGTGACGTCGCGAAAGTTCAGGAGATACCGTGCCGCGCTCATATCCACGATCCGGATCGAGATCCAGCCGATCAGCGCGATGAAGGCGACAACGAACAGGCGCGTCAGCGGCGTGCGGAAGGCGTCGTCCAGCGGCGCGAGCGGCAGCACCAACGCCACGGCGGCAAGACAGAGGGCCAGCTGAGCAGGGCCAGCCGTGCGCTCGATGAACACGCTCATGAGCGGGAGACGGGTTCCGAAGGCGCGGTTGAACAGCCAAACCGAGAGGCGATAGATCGACAGGGCGATCAGAATCACGCCAGCGACCAGACAGAGGCCGACGAACCACGACGGTATCCACGCGAACATCCTGTCGATGTCGGCCAAAAGGGCCTGCCGATTCATTAAAGTCCCCGCATTTGCATTCGCGCTTGCGGTTCAACGCATTGCAGCGTGGTTCGCTCCCCCGCTCGGTGCAATGCAGCATCCCTCTGGTGCAATCAGCGCCGAACTGCGCTATTTCTGGCTGATCATGACTCGACGGACCGGCAGCGCCGATCTTCCCCTTCACACCGGCCGGGTTCCACCCTGGCTGGCGACCCGCATGTCTTCGCTGGGCGCGATCGTCACCCAGGCGATCGTGCATCACTACGGACGGGATGCATTCCTCCAGCGGCTCTCGCATCCATTCTGGTTCCAGTCATTCGGTGCCGTGATGGGGATGGACTGGCACTCCTCCGGCATCACGACCTCCGTGATAGGCGCGCTGAAGCGGGGTCTGGGCCCGCTCCAGGACGAGCTCGGAATCTACGTCTGCGGCGGGCGTGGCCAGCACTCACGCAAGACCCCGGACGAACTGATGCAGCTCGGCGACCGCGTGGGTTTCGACGGCGCAAAGCTCACGCGTGCGAGTCGCCTCGTCGCGAAAGTAGACAGCGCCGCGGTCCAGGACGGCTTTGACCTTTACCTCCACGGGTTCTTCGTCACGACCGACGCCAAATGGACCGTGGTGCAGCAGGGCATGAATGGCGACAAGCGGCAGGCTCGCCGCTATCACTGGCATTCCGAAGCGCTGAAGAGTTTTGTCGACACGCCGCACAGCGCGATCGACGGGCCGCTGCAAGGCGAGATCGTCAACCTCACCGACCATCGCGCCGCTATCTCGCGCAATGCCCAGCTTGAGCTCTTGAGCGATCTCGGCCCGGATCGCATCCTCTGCGAATTCGAGCGGCTTACCGGGACCGCGCCCGAGCCCGCGCAAGCGATGCTGCCGCACCTGATCATGCCGTCACATCACGACGTCCGGCCAAAGGACGTGTTCGCGCGCCGCCTGCACGGCACACTCGCGGCGGCGGCCGAGCGCGGCCCGGTCGACTTTCCGGAGCTGCTGCTGACGCCCGGCGTCGGCGCTCGCACGGTGCGTTCACTGGCGATGGTGGCCGAAGTGGTGCACGGCGCGCCCTACCGCTTCAACGATCCCGCCCGCTTCTCACTCGCGCACGGCGGCAAGGACCGGCATCCCTACCCTGTCCCGATCAAGGTCTATGACGAAACCATTCGCGTGCTGAAGGGTGCGATCCAGAACGCAAAGCTCGGGCGCGAGGAAGAGGTGCAGGCGATCCAGCGGCTCGACGACCAGGCGCGGCGGCTGGAGCGCACCGCGCGCGGGCCATCGGTCGAGGCCTATATCGCCGGAGAGCGTGCGGCCTCTTCCGATCTCGGCGGCCGCTCCGTGTTCGGCTGGGAGCGTGATCTCATCGCTTCGAAGAAGTCGACCGGCTCCTGAAGCTGTCGGTTGGACTATCGCCTAGTTTTCAGACTCCCCATCGTCGAGCAGCCTGTTGGCCGAATGATCCTGATACTGCTCCGTCTGGATGAATTTCCCGTCCAAACCGCGAATGTCGGAATGCTGCGCCTTGTCGCGGTTCGACAGGATCATGTTGTCGCCGATCTTGTACTTTGGGAGATCCGTCAGCGCCCCGCTGCCTGCGCCCTTGCCGTGCGCGCCCGAACCGATATGCGTTTTGCCTCCACTCGGCATAGATTGCTCCCTCGTTGTGGTCCGCAATGCCAACGCATGCCCCGCTGAGTTTGTTTCGCGGTTGCATCAGGGAACGGTGATCACAATCTCCTTCAGCCGGCGAGCAATTGCTCGACATCGGAACTCCGTTGGCGGCTTTCGCCGGCATCGGCAATCACGGGCAGCTTCGCGATCGCGCGAAGCCCCGGCCGCTTGCGCCAATGAATCTGTGAGGACTCGACCGCGAGACCAAGCCGCGGCCATCGCACGAACAGCGCTTCCAGCGCACAAGCTGCCTCGATGCGCGCAAGTTGGTGGCCGAGGCAGAAATGGATTCCCGTTCCGAAGGACATGTGACGGTTCGGCTTGCGCGCGAGATCGAGGCTTTCGGGACGATCATGCATCGCCGGGTCCATGTTCGCGGCCGCGAGCATCACCATGACGCGATCGCCCTTTTTGAGACGCACGCCCGCGAGCTCGATATCCCGCCTCACATAGCGCGGCTTGGAGAACTGCACCGGCGACACGAAGCGCAGGAATTCCTCCACCGCGAGCCCGACGCGGCTCCAGTCCTGTGCCAGCCAGTCGCGAACGCCGGGATTTCTGAGGAGTTCGTAGACAGAACCGCTGATGAGATGCGTGGTGGTCTCCGAGCCCGCCGCGAGCAGCAGGAACACCATCGACACCATTTCGTCCGGCGTGATCTGGCCGCCCTCACGCTCGACCTGGACCAGTTCCGCGATCAGGCCCTCGCCGCCCCGTACGCGCGCAATCTGCAACTGCCGTTCGAGGTAAGCTCGCATCTTGCGGAACGCGAACAGCAGGCGGAAGAAGCTAACGACGTTCGTAAGCGAGGACATCGTATTGGCCCAGGCGATGAAGCGAGGGCGATCGGCCAACGGCAATCCGAGCAGCTCGGAGATCACCGCGAGCGGCAGGATGCGGGCGTAGCGCTGGACGAGATCGGCCGGGCTTCCGGCCAGAAACAGCTCGTCGGCGAGACCGTCCGCGATGGCGCGGATGCGCGGCTCCATCGCGACGATCGCGCGGCGCCGGAATGCCTCGTCCACGATGCTGCGCAGCCTTGTGTGGTCCGGCTCGTCCATCGTCAGCATGTTGTTGGCGATGGTTCTGACGTAGTTCGGCATCCACCAGCGCAGGCCCGCGACGTCGCCATCCTCCTTGCGCAGCGTGAAATTGGTGCCGTCCTTCAGGACTTGCGCCGTGGCCTCGTGGGTCGTGGTGATCCAGACATCGCCGACGATAGGAAATCGCGCCGCGACCACAGGACCGGACATGCGCAACGTTGCGATCGCCCTGGGCGGATCGCGAAAGAAGGCCTCGCTGGTGAAATCGAGGCGTGGTGCCATGTGATCACCGGAGCGGTTGATGGCGTCTCACCGAGATGGTGCACGACACCGCGCGCGCAAGGGGTGCGGAACCTTCGCTTCGGCGGAGCAGGCGTAGAGAGACGAGTCTACCCCCGCCCGGGCGAACGCGGGCCGATCTTGCGCTGCTGCTGATTGGTGTAGGCGTCCCAATTGCTCCAGCTGCCGTTGCTGAGGCTTTGCAGGTCGGTGGTGAGCGGCCGGCGCGTGCGCTTGTCGTGATCGGCGATGGCGCGCTCGGACTGCGCGATCTTGCGCTTGAATTCTCCGATCGCCTTCTGAGTCTGGCCGTTCCGCTTCGAAGACGCGATCTCGCCCATCGTGAAGCGCGCGGTCTCGAGCGCCTTCAGCTCGGCGCGATTCTTCTTCAACTGAACCCGGTGCCAGGCGATGTTGCTGTCGCTGTCCGCAACCATGTGGGAACTCCGCTGATTCGTTCCCGCAGTGTATCGCGTGCCGAATCGGCGCCGCAACGGGCGCCCGGCGGCGAAAATACGGTCTTCTTGCGGGGGAGTTCCGAGCCTAGCGCTCGGCGAAGGCCTTTTCGACCACGAATTGGGCCGGCTCGCCGTGATTACCCTCGACAAGCCCCCGCTCGCCGAGGAGCACGCGGGTATCCGCCACCAGCGCCGGGCTGCCGCAGATCATGACGCGGTCGTGGGCGGCTTCCAGGGCCGGCAGGCCGATATCGGAAAACAGCTTGCCGGAGGTGATGAGGTCGGTGATGCGGCCGCGGTTGCGGAAGGGATCGCGCGTCACGGTCGGATAGTAGATCAGCTGGTTGCGGATGTACTCGCCGATCAGCTCGTCCTTGGGCAGCGTCTCGGTGATCATCTCGCCATAGGCGAGCTCCTTCACGTGCCGGCAACCGTGCAGCAGCACGACCTTCTCGAACCGCTCGTAGGTTTCGGGGTCCTTGATCACGCTCAGGAACGGCGCAAGGCCCGTACCTGTGCCGATGAGATAGAGGTTGCGGCCGTCCTCGAGATTGTCGATGACCAGCGTGCCGGTGGCCTTGCGGCTGACGATGATCTCGTCGCCTTCCTTCAGATGCTGGAGCCGCGAGGTGAGCGGGCCGTCCGGCACCTTGATCGAGAAGAACTCCAGCGTGTCCTCGTAATTGGCGCTGGCGACGCTGTAGGCCCGCAGCAGGGGCTTCTCGCCGACCTTGAGGCCGATCATGGTGAATTCGCCGTTGCGGAAGCGGAAGGTCGGGCTGCGGGTGGTCTTGAAGGAGAACAGCGTGTCGGTCCAGTGGTGGACGCTCAAAACGGCTTCCTGATTGAAATTGCTCATCTCACCCTTCCGTGGCGCGTCGTGGCGGTTTTCAAGGCGGCAGCTATGCGTCGTTTGTACACGATCATTTGTATACTAATGAATAATCCGGCTTGATCCCGCGGTCAAGGCTGCCCAAGATCGGAAGCGTTGCAGTTAAGGACAAGGACCCATTCCATGGCGCATGACGCACCCCAGGCCACCGGACCCTCGAAGCTCGTGATCCGCAATATCGGCCTGATCCTGTCCGGCGCGCTGGAAAAGCCGATCCTGGACGGCGACACCATCGTCGCCGAGAACGGCAAGATCACCGCGATCGGCCGCTTCAAGGACCTCGACACCGAAGGCGCGACCACCATCGTCGAGGCCAACGGCACCACGGTGGCGCCCGGCCTGATCGACAGCCATGTCCACCCTGTTGCGGGCGACTGGACGCCTCGCCAGAACCAGATCGGCTGGATCGACAGCAATTTACATGGCGGCGTCACCACCATGATCTCCGCCGGCGAAGTGCACATGCCCGGCCGCCCGCGCGACGTCGTCGGGTTGAAGGCGATGGCCATCTTCGCACAGCGCGCATTCTGGAATCTGCGGCCCGGCGGCGTGAAGGTTCACGCCGGCGCGCCTGTGATCGAATGCGAGATGGTCGAGGAGGACTTCAAGGAGTTGGCCGCAGCCGGTGTCAAGCTGCTCGGCGAAGTTGGCCTGGGCGGCGTCAAGGACGGCCCGACCGCGCGAAAAATGGTCGGCTGGGCCCGCAAATACGGCATCCAGAGCACGATCCACACCGGCGGTCCCTCGATCCCCGGCTCCGGCCTGATCGACAAGGACGTGGTGCTGGAGGCCGACACCGATGTGGTCGGCCACATCAATGGCGGCCACACCGCGCTTCCCGACGACCAGATCCGCTGCATCTGCGAGGGCTGCAAGCGCGGCCTCGAGCTCGTGCACAATGGCAATGAGCGCTCGGCGCTGTTCACGTTGCGCATCGCGCGCGAGATGGGCGATCTGAACCGCGTCATCCTCGGCACCGACGCGCCGGCCGGCTCCGGCGTGCAGCCGCTTGGCATTCTGCGCATGGTCTCGATGCTGTCTTCGCTTGGCGACCTGCCGGCCGAGATCGCGTTTTGCCTCGCCACCGGCAACACGGCGCGCATGCGCGAATTGGATTGCGGCCTGATCGAAGTCGGCCGTTCCGCCGACTTCGTCATCATGGACAAGGCGCAGCATTCGGCCGGCAAGAACATCCTGGAGAGCGTCCAGCTCGGCGACCTCCCCGGCATCGGCATGACCATCATCGATGGTATCGTGCGCACCCAGCGCAGCCGCAACACGCCGCCGGCCGGCAGGGTGCCGGAGGTGGTGGCGAAGTGACGCGGTCGGAGCGGCTCGCCGCTCCGCGCGGTCCCCTGAAAGCATTGAACAAGTCGCCAGCCTGCTACGTCTAACGCAGGCAGTTCATTGCTGGAACGCCGAGGGAGACATGAAGAATTCGTCGCGGATTGCCGCCGGTGTTGCCGGTGCGGTCGGAGGTTATGTCGCGACCTTTGTGCTGTTTTCAGTGCTCGATCTGGGCAACCGGGCCGACCCGATCACGTCTGGTCTGTTGGCACTGTTCGTCTACTCACCCATCGGAGCGATCGCTGGCCTGGTGCTTGCCAGCTGGCTGGTGACACGTTCCGGCACAGATGCAAGCAACAGCGGTCTCGCGCGCAACAGTCTGAAGTCGCTCGGCGTCGTCGTCCTGCTCTGCGTTGCGGCTGCGGCCACTTACATGGGCGTCGCGTACATGACGGCCACGCCGTGGCTCAACCGGAACGGCGCCACTCCTCTGCTCGTCTTCGAAGTCCGGTTTCCGGCCGGCGCAACGGTGCCGAAATCACCACAAGGCATCACCATCGAATTGCAGACCGACCTCAACACCATGCCGGGCGAGTTGGACCCAGCCCGCTTCCATAGTGACGGCGATCAGCCCGTCATCGCAGGCGAGGTCGAGCTGGCGTTCCGAACCTCGCACCGGCAGCTCGCCGTCAACATCCAGGGACAGCCCAGCCGAGTCTGCCCGATCGGATTGACGGCCTGGGCTCCGCATACGCCGGAGTTCGGAACGTGGCGACGGCTCGGCGACGGCAGCGAAATCCGCTATCGCGCGAAATGGCCAGGAAAGACGTAAAGGGGATCACCGCGGTTTGGCGATCTCACAACGCACGTAGGTCTGGCGCTTCCCTTGGCCGACCGGGCTGTTGTCCATCACCAGCTTGCCATCCGCGGCAATGGAAACCCGGGGACTGGAGCGGTACTTCTCGCCTTCGCCTTCGCAGGAGAGCTTCATTTTCCAGCTCAGCTTCCCGTCGGCAGTGATCTCAGTGGCGCGGCACCGGGTCTCGTACCAAAAGAGACGGTTGCCGCCCTCGATGCTCATGCGGTTGGCGCTGTCCTGGTCGCGGCAATCCTTCTTGGTCGACGCCCAGAACCCCTCATAGGCTTGCGCCGCCAAGGCGGGAGCACACTGGCCCACCAGCACCGCGCTCATACTCAGAGCCATCGTAAACCGCGTCGCCGCTCTCATATCGAAACACCTCGACAAGACCTTCACCGAGGTTAGTCGCGGCTCACCGTAGCTTGTTCAACAGCGTCATCAGCATCTCACGCTCCTTTGCCTCGAGCGGCGCCAGCGTCTCCCGTGTGATCGCGAGCGCATTCGGCGCGACCTTTTCCGCCAGTTGCTGCCCCGCGCGCGTCAGGCTGACCAGAAGCCGCCGTCCGTCCTCGGGATCCTGGCTGGTCTCGGTCAGGCCACGCGCCGTCAAACGATCGATCACGCCCTTGATGGTCGCCACATCCATCGCCGTCAGCCGTCCAAGCTGGTTCTGCGAGCATGGCCCGGCCTCGGCAAGCTTCGACAGCGCCGCCCATTGCGTCGGCGTAATATTGGTGCCGATCTCGCGAGAGAAGATCGCGCTGTGGCGCTGCCAGACCTGGCGAAGGATGAAGCCAACCTGCTCATCGAGCACATAAGGCGGCTTTGCCGGTTTGACGCTTTTCTTCGCCGCGACGCTTCTCGCCATCCGCTCCCCGCCCCTCACAACGACAAATGCGCGTCGCGGATATCCGGACGCGCGTCGAGCTCGGCCATGGTACCCCCGAAACAGATACGGCCGCGCTCAATGATATAGGCGCGATCGGAGATCAGTCGCGCAAAATGCAGATTCTGCTCGGAGACGACGATGCTGACGCCCTCCTTCTTCATGGTCAGGATGGCATCGACCATCTGCTCCACGATCTTCGGCGACAGGCCTTCCGAAGGCTCGTCCAACAGCACCAGCGACGGATTGCCCATCAGCGTGCGGGCGATGGTGAGCATCTGCTGCTCGCCGCCGCTCATGCGGCCGCCCGGACGATTTTTCATCTCGCCAAGGTTAGGGAACAGCGAAAACAGCTTGTCGCGGGTCCAGTGCGGGGCGTTCGGGCGCTTCGGCTGGCGGCCGACTTCGAGATTCTCTTCCACCGTCAGGTCGGTGAAGATACGCCGCTCCTCGGGCACATAGCCAAGCCCATCCCGCACGATCTCATGTGTCGGACGCGCCGAGACATCCTTGCCTTCGAACATGATCCGTCCCGAGCGCTGCGCGACGAGCCCGACGATCGAGCGAAACGTCGTCGACTTGCCGGCGCCATTGCGGCCGAGAAGCGCGACAACCTCGCCCTCACCGACCTCGAAGCCGATGTCGAACAGGATATGCGCCGGGCCGTAATGACTGTTGAGATCTTGCACCGTGAGCTTCATGCCGATGCTCCCTCACGATGCCCGGCCTCGTAAAGGAGGCCCTCGCCGAGGTAGACCGCCTGCACCTGCGGATTGCCGCGGACCTCGGCCGGCGAGCCCTCGGCGATCAACGTGCCGCGGTTGAGCACGATGATGCGATCGGCGTGCTCGAACACCACGTCCATGTCGTGCTCGGTGAAGAGAACGCCGATCGATTTCTCCCGGGCGATCTGCGCGGTCAGCCGCATCAAATCGACGCGCTCGCGCGGCGCCATGCCGGCGGTCGGCTCGTCCATCAGCAGCAGTTTTGGCTGGTTGGCGAGCGCGACGGCGAGTTCGAGCCGCTTGAGATCGCCATAGGCAAGCTCGCCACAGGGGCGATCCGCGTAACCACCCATGCCGACCAGCTCGAGCAGTCGCCCGGCCTCACCGCGGTCGAAGTTCGGCGCCGAGCCCCAAAGATTGTACAATTGCTTGCCATGCGAGATCAGCGCGACCTGCACGTTCTCGCGCACCGTCATGGTCGCGAAGGTCGCGGTGATCTGGAAGGTACGGCCCACGCCCATTCGCCAGATCTCGCGCGGCTTCCTGCCGGTTGTGTCCTCGCCGAGCAAGCGGACGTGGCCGCTATCAGGCCTGTTCTGGCCGTTGAGCATGTCGAAACAGGTGCTCTTGCCCGCGCCGTTCGGTCCGATCAGCGCCAGGATTTCGCCGGCGCGCAGCGAGAAGGAGACGCCGCGCACGGCGTGGACGCCGCCATAGGATTTTGTCAGTCCTTCGACCGCGAGAAGTGGGGGGGCGACGCTCATTCGGCGGACTCGATCGGCTTGGCAAGCAAGGGTGACCCCGGCGGCGATGTCTTCCCGCGGCGATGCGCCAGCATCTCCAGCATGCCGACGATGCCCTTGGGGAAGACGACGACGATCAGAACGATGAAGCCGCCGAGCACGAGTTTTGACAGGTCGGTCTGGCTGACCAGCCAGATGTTCAAGGCCTTGTAGACGATGGCGCCGATCACTGCGCCCGACACCGTCTCGACGCCGCCGAGCAGCACCATGACAAGCGCATCGACCGAGAGCGAGATGCCGAGATTGTCCGGGAAGACGCTACCCTTGAGGTAGGCAAACAGCGCGCCGCCGATGCCGGCGGTCGTGCCCGCGATCACGAAGGCCGTCCACTGGATGCGCTTGGCGTTGATCCCGACCGCTTCGCTGCGCAGCAGCGAGTCGCGCGTTGCCCTCAGCGCATAGCCAAACGGCGAGAACACCATGGCCCGCAGCGCGATCGTCACGAGCGCCGCAACGCCGAGCGACAGCCAATAGAAATGCGATGGGCTCGCGGCCCAGCTCGAGGGCCAGACGCCCAGGATACCGTTGTCGCCGCCGGTCACGCTCACCCACTGGAACGCAATCGACCAGACGATCTGCGCGAACGCGAGCGTCAGCATCGCAAAATAGACGCCGGAGAGCTGGACCGCGAAGAAGCCGAACACGGCAGCCCCCATGCAGCCGAGCAACGGACCGAGCAACAGGCAGACGATCATCGGCAGACCCGCCATCTTGGCGAGGAAAGCGACGCCGTAAGCGCCGAGGCCGAAATAGGCGGCGTGGCCAAAGGAGGCGAGCCCCCCGACCGACATCAGGAAGTGCAGGCTGACGGCGAAGATCACTGAGATCGCGATCTCCGAGCCGACGGTCAGTGCATAGTTGCCGGCGAACAGCGGCAGTGTCGCCGCGATGACGAGCGCCGCAAGTGCAGCAAGCCGTTCATTCGACGTCAGCGGTCGCCAGGGATTGACGGTGAGGCCCGGTGTCTTGCGCGCCGGCGCCTCGGGCCTGCCGAACAGACCCCAGGGCCGCACGATCAGCACTGCCGCCATCACCAGGAAGACCAGGATGATGGAGATTTTTGGAAAGATCAGGATGCCGAAGGCGTTGAGCTCGGAGACCAGCACCGCCGCGACGAAAGCGCCGATGATGCTGCCGAGGCCTCCGATCACCACGACGACGAAGACCTCGACGATGATGCGCAAATCCATTGCATGATGCACGGCATCGCGTGGGATCTGGAGCGCACCGCCGAGAGCGGCGAGGAAAACGCCGACCGCAAACACGCTCGTGAACAGCCATTTCTGATTGACGCCCAGCGCCGCGACCATGTCGCGGTCCTGCGTCGCTGCGCGCACCAGCACGCCCCAGCGCGTGCGCTGGAACAAGAGCCAGAGAATGCCGAGCACGACCGGTCCGAGCACGATCAGGAACAAATCATAGCTCGGGATGTTCTGGCCGAAGAAGTCGATCGCCCCCTTGAAGCCAGGCGCACGGCGCCCGACCAGATCGTCCGGCCCCCAGATCAGGACGACCAGGTCCTCGACCATCAAGGTCAGGCCGAAGGTCGCGAGCAGCTGGAACAGCTCGGGCGCGTGATAGATACGCCGAAGCAGGACCATCTCGACCAGCACGCCGATCAGCGCCACCGCGAACGCCGCTATGACGATCGCGCCCCAGAAGCCGAATGCACCTGACAGGCGCTCCGTCAGCGTGAAGGCAACGTAGGCGCCGATCATGTAAAAGGCGCCATGCGCAAAATTCACGATCCGCGTCACGCCAAAGATGATCGACAGGCCCGACGCCACCAGGAACAGCGACGCTGCGCTGGCGAGACCGGTCAGAAACTGTACGACGTAAAAGGCCATCGGCGGTCCGGGTTGGGTTTCAGTGCGCTCCCCCCGCGGGGAGCGCTCACCTTGTAGGGTGGGTTAGCGAAGCGTAACCCACCGCTTCTTATCGTGCGGCATCGAAGGTGGTGGGTTACGCCTGCGGCTAACCCACCCTACGGCAGCGGAGATCAATCCTTCGGACGCAGCTTCTCGACTTCGGCATCACTTGGCAGATAGTCCGCGCCCTTCTTGTAGACAGAGTCCACCATCACGCCCTTGCCGTCCTTCAGCGCGGTCTTGCCAACATAGGCACCCAGCGTGGACTGGTGATCGATCTTGCGGAAGGTGATCTCGCCGAACGGCGACGGCATCGACAGGCCCTCCGCGGCAGCAATCAGCTTCTCCGGATCGGTCGAGTTGGCCTTGGCCAGGATCGCCGCTGCGGACTTGATGGTCTGGTAGCCGACGATCGAGCCGAGCCGCGGATAGTCGTTGTACTTGGCCTGATAGGCCTTCAGGAACGCGTCGTGCTCGGGCGTCTTGATCGAGTACCAGGGATAGCCTGTGACGATCCAGCCCTCGGGCGTCTCCTCCTTGAGCGGGTCGAGATATTCGGGCTCGCCGGTGAGGAACGAGACGACTTCGCGTCCCTTGAACAGTCCGCGGGTGTTGCCTTCACGCACGAGCTTCACGAGATCCGCGCCGAAGGTGACGTTGAGGATCGCTTCGGGATTGGCAGCGGCAACCGCCTGCACCACTGGACCCGCGTCGATCTTGCCCTGCGGCGGCCACTGCTCGTCGACCCACTGGATGTCGGGCCGCTTCTCCGACATCAGCTTCTTGAACACTGCGACCGCGGACTGGCCGTATTCATAGTTCGGCGCAATCGTCGCCCAACGCTTTGCCGGCAGCTTGCTGGCTGCTTCCACCAGCATCGCCGCCTGCATGTAGTTGGAGGGGCGCAGTCGGAACGTGTACTTGTTGCCCTTCGACCAGGTGACAGCGTCCGTCAGCGGCTCTGCCGCCAGGAAGAACACCTTCTTCTGGTTGGCGAAGTCGCTGACCGCAAGACCGATGTTCGACAGGAACGTACCCGTCAGCATCGCCACGCCCTCGCTCGACACCAGCTCGTTGGCCGCGGTCTGCGCATCTGCCGGCTTGCCGCCGTCGTCCTTGGAGACGACGATGAGTTTCTTGCCGTTGATGCCGCCGGCCGCGTTGATCTCTTCGACCGCGAGCTGCCAGCCCTTGCGATAGGGCTCGGTGAACGCCGGCAGCAACGAATAACTGTTGATCTCGCCGATCTTGATGTCCTGCGCCAGGGCCGAATGAGCCATGCCGCTTGCCAACAGCGCGAACGCCGCACCGACAAAATAGTTCTTTGCTCGCATCCCAACCTCCACTTTTCTGAAAAGATTAACGCAGTCCGTCTTCGCCCTTGATCTCCGCAACCGTCAGCCCGCCGACGCGCGGCAGCGGACGGCCGCTGTCGGTGACGGCGACCGCGACCATGATCTCATTGGCGCGCGGCGCGTCGTTGATCTGCACTTCCATGCCGTCGAAATGACTGCGCACGAAGGCTGCATCCTTGTGGCCCAGCGGAATGTCCAGCGTCGTGCCGGGTCCACTGCGCTTCTTCGACGACGGGATCAGCGCAGCGCCCTTGCTCAGCACTTTGCGCACCGGCGCGCCCATTTTCGGGTGAAGGATGGCGGCTGCATGCTCCAGCTCGCCGTTCTCGCCGACGGCCGCCGCCTTGCCATAGCTCTGCGCCTTGGAACCGTCGATGCCGAGCGCCGCCACCGCACGCTTTGACAGCAGCTCGCCGAGCTCCTCGCCAATCGCGATCAGCGGCGAGAGATCCTCGACATACTTTCCGGCAAGCGGATTCTCGATCACGGCGATTGCCGCCGCACGCCGCGTCGGCGGCGAGACCTGGCGGCCCATCTCCATCTGGGTCTCTTCGACGACGGTGACGATCTTGCGGATGATCGCGCTCATGATTGTGTCCTCAAGCCGCTTCCCTGTTCAGGCATGAACCGCGTTCTCCGCCACGAGCGGGCGCGATCGTTGCGGTTCAATATCCTTGGTCCCGATGACAAGCATATCACCACAAAGCTGCAACACGGCACCCTCGATCAATCCGCGATCGAATAATTGCCGTGCACATTCCGCGCCAGATTCGAGCGCGGTCGCGATCTCATCCTGCGACAATTCACTGACGTCTCGGGTCACGAGCCGCGCGCCGAGATCGGTGTCGGGCTGAAGTTCGTTCGCAGGTTTTCGGATGATAGCGGGATGCCCCGGCAAATCGACGGCATTCGCGATGATCGTCGCGGCGGCATCGGCCTGCGACGCTGATCCCGCCAGCACGGTCACCGCATCGGCAATCCCGAGCGAAAAGCTGCGGCCGTGCCGCCCGCTGGTCGCAATGCCGCGCACGGGATCATCGACATCCACCCTGATTGTCCGCATCACGCCGTCGCGATCAGGCCGGTCCATCAGGCCGACCGAAAAATGCTCGCCCTCGCCGAGATGCAGGGCGATGTCGCCGCCATTGTTGACATAGGCCCGATCGAGCGCCGCTGCATTCAGCATTGCGCCGAGAATCTCCTCCGCCACACTGCCGGCCACAGCAGCCATCGGCGTGATGAAGCCGTCAGCCGCATAGGGCGTCACCGCAGCGTGCATGCGACGCGCCACAACGCCTTTCAACGAGGTCCGCTCCTCGACAGCGGTCCGCAGCTCGGGCAGTTCCGCGCAGAGCTCGTCGAGAAGCCCGGTGAACCGTTCGGCCGCAGCCTCATAGGCCGCGCGCACTGCGTCGGCGGTCCCCCTCGCCTCGACGACCAAATCAATCGGTCCATCCTGCAAATGCAGCCGCCGGCCGTCAGACAGCAACGCGATTTGCGGGAGCCTTGTCATGCCCGAGGCCCCGGAATCGGGTTCTGCCAGGGCAACTGGCGGACATCGTCGCCACCCTGAACTTCGGAGAGCGGTTTCACATAATCCATGTGCCCGCCGAGCGCCGCATAATCCGACAGCTTCATCGTGAATTCGATCGGCGCGACCAGCGCGGGTGTCGGCACGTAACCGAACGCCCCCGCCGGCATCTGCGTCACGTCGACCATGTAGGTGATGCCGCCACCCGGCCAGACATAGACCGGTGCACCGCCACTGGTGACGCGCGTCAGCGCGTCCTTCACCGAGCGCGTCAGCCGCACCGGATTGTCGGTCACGCCGGCTCGCAAAGAACCACCGGCACCCGCCATGAACAGCACCGTGCACAGCGCCGGCTCGCAATTCTCCTGAATGCGCTCGACCGAAAACTTGAGGTCGTCAGGCATCTCGGTCTCGACCGGCTTCAAGGCCTCGTCGAGCACGTAATAGGACGAATGCTCGCCGGTCGTGGAGACCATCAGCATGGAAAGACCAGCCCTGGCTTCCTTGGCGTCGAACGGTCCGAGGATTGCGAGCGGATCGGAGATATTGGTGCCGCCCCAACCCGTGCCGGGATCGGCGACCTGGAAATAGCGGCCGGGCGTCGAGCGGCGCCCTTTCATCTTGATGCCGGTGTCGGCAATGTCGAGCAGCTTGCCGGCCTGGTGCTCCGAAAGCACGCCGGTGATATGGTCGTCGACCACGACGACCTCGTCGACCTTGCCGTGCCATTGCTTGGCGAACATGCCGATCGTGGCCGAGCCGCAGCCGACGCGCATGCGCTCTTCTTTCCTGCCGTTGACGATCGGCGGCTGGCCGGCCTGCACGACCACGCTTGCGCCGCCGTCGATGGTGAGCTCGACCGCCTTGCAATTGGCGAGATCCATCAGCGTGTCGCAGGTGACGCGACCTTCCTTCTTGGAGCCGCCGGTCAGATGATGCACGCCGCCGAGCGACAGCATCTGCGAACCGTATTCGCTGGTGGTGACATGACCGACCGCCTCGCCTTGTGCACGGACGGTTGCGGTCTCCGGCCCGAGATAGCGGTCGGTGTCGATCTTCACCTTGATGCCGCAATAGGAGAAGATGCCTTCGGTGACGACAGTCACCATGTCGACGCCGTCGACCTCCGCGGAGACGATGAACGGCGCCGGCTTGTAGTCGGGATAGGTCGTACCCGCGCCAATCGCCGTCACAAAGGTTGAAGGCTCGTGGACGATCTTGCCGTCCCAATCTTCGGTGCGGCTGAACGGGACGAGCTTGCCGCCATGCGAAACGGTACGCTCCAGGATCACATGCGGATCGACGCGGACGAGCTTGCCGTCGTGGTTGGCATAGCGGTCGCAAGCGCCCGCCGCGCCCGGCTTGATGTAGCACATCACCGGACACGCATCGCAGCGGATCTTGTCGGTGGCAGAGTTGGTTGTTTCCATCACCATGTCAAAGCCGGCGGACACCGCGGTTATCATTCGTATACGAACGATGTTGCGCGCGCTCCGGAGTGCTGTCAAGCGGCGGTGCGGCGCAAAAGATGCGCCTGCCGCATAAAGCCTCATTTGCCTATCCGCCCTGTCCACAAAGAAGGCATTCGCGCTGCACTGCGGCATGCACGGCTTGCACGTTTGTGTACAAACGGTATCGTCGCAACGTAGATTTTGAGCGGGACTTGGAATTTTCGCGATGCTTTGGCTGCGGCGCTCAACGAGTCGACTTGGGAACGAGGATGACGCAGACACCGATCCGCATCACAGTGAACGGTAGAATGCACGAAATCACTGCGGCGCGAGACACGCCGCTGCTCTACGTGCTGCGCAACGATCTCGCGCTCAACGGTCCGAAATACGGTTGCGGCCTCGGTGAATGCGGCACCTGCACCGTCCTGATCGATGGCTCGGCGGCGCGCTCCTGCGTTATTCCGATCGGTGGCTGCGCCGGCCGCGACATCGTGACGCTCGAAGGGCTCGGCACCCGCGACAAGCCGGATGTGGTGCAGCAGGCTTTCATCGACGAACAGGCCGCGCAATGCGGCTATTGCGTCAACGGCATGATCATGACCACCGAGGCGCTGCTTGCGATCAACCCGCGGCCCACCGAACAGGAGGCGCTGGCGGCGCTGCGCTACAATCTCTGTCGTTGTGGAACACATATTGAAATCCTGCGCGCCGTGATGCGTGCGTCGGGCCAACTCGCCGAGGCCGCTGATTGATGGCCTCCCCTTCCTCCAACGGAGCTGAGCGCCAAGCCGGCTCGCTCGTCGTCGTCCGCACCGTGGACGAGGTCACATCCGAGACCTTCGTCCGCATCACCGCGGACGGGTCGGTCAACGCCTATAACGGCCATGTCGATCTCGGCACCGGCATACGCACGGCGCTTGGCCAGATCGTGGCTGAAGAGCTCGACGTCTCCTTTGCCCGCGTCGTCGTGGTGCTCGGCGACACCGCAACGGTGCCGAACCAGGGCGCCACGATCGCGAGCGAGACCATCCAGATCACCGCCGTTCCCCTGCGCAAAGCCGCCGCGCAGGCGCGGCACTTTCTGATCGCACGTGCGGCCGAGCGCCTGGAGCTGCCGGCTGCCGATCTCAGAATCGAAGACGGCCTTGTGCGCGGGCACGACAATCGCAGCGTCAGCTACGGCGAGTTGATCGGCGGAGAGACCATTCGTCTGGAGCTTGCCGACGACGTCGCCGTTAAGCCCGTCGGCGATTACGCCATTGTCGGCCAATCGATGCCCCGCGTCGACCTGCCCGCCAAGGCCACCGGCGAGCTGACCTTCGTGCACGACATCCGCGTATCAGGCATGCTGCATGGCCGCGTGGTGCGCCCGCCCTATGCCGGCGTCGACGCCGGCCCGTTCGTCGGCACCAGCCTGATTTCGGTCGATGAATCCTCGGTGCGCGACATTCCCGGCATCATAGCCGTCGTGCGCATCGGCGATTTCGTCGGCGTGGTCGCGGAGCGCGAGGAGAACGCGATCCGCGCGGCAGAGCAGCTTGCGGTGAGCTGGAGGCCGACGCCTGATCTGACCGATCTCGCCGACGTCGAGAACGCACTTCGTGCCAACCCGTCCACGCCGCGCACGCTGATCGACAAGGGCGATGTCGATGCTGCCATTGCCGGTGCGGCCAAGCCGATGCAGCGCACTTACGTCTGGCCATATCAGATGCATGCCTCGATCGGCCCGTCCTGCGCGGTCGCCGACGTCCAGGACGGCAACATCCGCGTCTGGTCGGGCACGCAAAATCCGCACCTGCTGCGCGGAGACCTGTCGCTGCTGATCGAGCGTCCCGAGAGCGAGATCGAGGTGATCAGGTTGGAGGCCGCCGGCTGCTACGGCCGCAACTGCGCCGACGACGTCACCGCGGACGCATTGTTGCTCTCGCGCGCGGTCGGCCGACCCGTGCGCGTGCAGCTGACGCGCGAGCAGGAACATGCCTGGGAGCCCAAGGGGGCCGCGCAGCTCATCGACGTCAATGGCGGCCTGGACGCGAAGGGCGACGTCGCGGCTTACGATCTCGCCACACGCTATCCGTCGAATGCCGCGCCGACGTTGGCGCTGTTGCTGACGGGGCGGATATCGCCGAAGCCGGACGTCCTCCAGATGGGCGACCGCACCGCGATCCCGCCTTACGATTACGACCACATGCGCGTCGTCGCCCACGACATGGCGCCGATCGTGCGCGCGTCCTGGTTTCGCGGCGTCTCGGCCCTGCCGAACACCTTTGCGCATGAATCCTATATCGACGAGGCCGCGACCGAGGCCGGCGTCGACCCGATCGAATACCGCCTGCGTTACCTGAAGGACCAGCGCGCCGTCGATCTCGTCCATGCGGTCGCCGAGCGCGCGGGCTGGACGCCGCGGCCGGTGCGCGAAGAGAAAGACGGCGAGATCGTGCATGGGCGCGGCTTTGCCTATGCGCTCTACGTCCACAGCAAATTTCCCGGCTATGGCGCGGCGTGGTCGGCCTGGGTCACCGACGTTGCCGTGAACAAGTCGACCGGCGAGGTCAGCGTCACGCGAGTCGTCGCGGGCCAGGATTCCGGATTGATGATCAACCCGGACGGCGTGCGCCACCAGATCCGCGGCAACGTCATCCAGTCCACCAGCCGCGCGCTGATGGAGGAGGTCTCGTTCGAGCGCGGCGCAGTCGCGGCGCGCGAATGGGGCGCTTATCCGATCATCCCCTTCCCTGACGTGCCCAAAATCGATGTGTTGTTGCTGCCCCGGCCGGACCAGCCGCCGCTCGGCGTCGGCGAGTCCGCCTCGGTCCCGAGTGCGGCTGCGATTGCGAACGCGATCTTCGATGCCACCGGCGTGCGCTTTCGCGAGCCGCCGTTCACGCCCGAGCGCATCCTGAAAGGACTACACAGCGGCGGGCCGGCCACGCCGCAGGCGCTGCCCGCTTCCGCTACGCCACAGCCATCCCGCATCTGGGAGAATCCGTTCGCCAAACGCGCCGGCGTCTTCGCGACGATCGCGGCCGTCTGCACTGCCGCGATCGGCATCGGCGCGGCGCTTCTTCCGGGACGCGCCATCGCGCCGATCGCGCGGCCCGACCCATCGGTCTATTCGGCAGCGACCATCGCGCGCGGGCAACAACTGGCCGCACTCGGCAATTGCGCAGAGTGCCACACGATGATCGGCGGTGCGCTCAACGCCGGTGGCCGCGCCCTGGAGACGCCGTTCGGCACGATCTACGCAACCAACATCACGCCAGACGCTGAAACCGGTATCGGCGCCTGGTCCTATCCCGCGTTCGAGCGCGCGATGCGCGACGGGCTGCATCGCGACGGGCGGCAGCTCTATCCCGCCTTCCCTTACACGCACTTTTCGAAGACCGGCGACGCCGACATGCAGGCGCTCTACGCCTACCTGATGGCACAGCCTGCGGTGCGCGCGACGCAGCCTGCGAATGCGCTCGCCTTCCCGTTCAATCTCCGCCCGCTACTTGCCGGATGGAATGCGCTGTTCCACCAGACGCGAGAGTTCAAGCCCGATCCCGCCAGATCCGAGGTCTGGAATCGCGGCGCTTATCTCGTCGAGGGACTCGGCCATTGCAGCGCCTGCCACTCGCCGCGCAACGCGCTCGGCGCAGAGCAGCGCAATGCCTATCTCGCCGGCGGTTTTGCCGAGGGCTGGGAAGCACCGGCGCTGACATCGATCTCGCACGCGCCGATCCCGTGGAGCGAGGACGAGCTCTACGCCTATTTGCGCACGGGCCACTCGCGATACCATGGCGTCGCCGCCGGGCCGATGGCGCCGATCGTCAGGGATCTCGCGGCCCTGCCCGACCAGGACATTCGTGCCATGGCGGTCTATCTCAACTCGTTCAACGACACCGTGACCGAAACGCGGGGCCTAGATGCACTTGCTGCAAAACTTGAGAGCTCAACGCAGGTCACGGTGGCGTCCTCCACCGGAGCGCGGCTCTATCAGGGCGCCTGCGCCGTCTGCCACGAGGTCGGCGGCCTGCCGCTGTTCGGCAGCCGCCCCTCGCTCGCGCTCAACACCAATCTGCACAGCGCGACATCAGACAATCTCTTGCAGGTGATCCTGCACGGCATCGCCGAGCCCGTGTCGAGCGATCTCGGCTATATGCCCGCCTTCAAGAACAGCATGAGCGATACGCAAGTTGAAGAGCTCGTCGCGTTCCTTCGCCAGCAGTTCGCGCCCGGTAAGCCGGCATGGACCGGCGTGCGTGAGACGATCGCACGCGTGCGATCGTCATCCACACACTAAATCAAGCGTGCTTCTTCGCCTCTACCGGCGGCGTGCCGTGCGTATGGAACGACTCGATCGTCTTCAGGCCCCATGCCTGCCCCTTCTTCCGCTCCTCTTCCGTCCACACGATCGGCTTCCAGTCGGGCGCGAGGATGAGGCGCGCGCCGGCATTGGCGACTTCGACGCGGTTGCCGCCGGGCTCGTAGACGTAGAGGAAGAAGGTCTGCTGGATCGCATGCTTGTGCGGGCCGGTCTCGATGTGGATGCCGTTCTCCAGGAAGATGTCGGCGGCGCGCAAGATTTCTTCGCGGCTGTCGAGCGCGTAGGTGACGTGGTGGAAGCGGCCGGGCGTGCCGGAATGGTCGAGTGAATAGGCGAAATCGTAGCTCTTGTTCGACATCGTCAGCCACATCGCCGCTTCGCGGCCGTCGTTCAGCACGATCTGCTCGGTGAGGCGGCAGCCGAGATAGTTCTCGAAGAACTCGCGGTTGGCCTTGATGTCCACAGCGAGGCAATTGAGGTGGTCGAGGCGGCGGACATTGACGCCGCGCGCGGGGAAGCGCTGTGCCTGGTTCTTCAGTGCGGGCTTCAACTCGGGCGGCGCTTGATACCATTCGGTCTCGTAATAGAGCTCGACGATGTGTCCATCGGGATCGCGGCAGCGGAAGGTCGGCCCCTGCCCCATGTCGCCGTCGATCCAGCCGATATCGAAGCCGGAACCCTTCAGCGCAGCGACGCGGCGCTCCAGCGCCTGCTGGCTGCGCGCGCGCAACGCCATGTGTTCCATGCCTGACGTCTTCGACGCCGTCAGTTTGAGCGAATAGCGCTCGTAATCGTCCCAGCCGCGCAAATAGACCGACTCGCCCTTTTGTCCGCTGATGGTCATGCCCATCACGTCGACGAAGAATTTCAGGCTCTCGTCGGGCTTCGGCGTCAACAGCTCCATGTGGCCGAGATGAGCGAGATCGAGGATCGGTTCAGGCTGCATCATGTCCTCCAAGACGTGGCTTGCGATCCGCTGGACCGGATCCCGCGATCTGGCACAGGCAGCAATCCGCTCAAGCGCCGGTGGGCGGCCCCGAGGCTGCCAGTTCATTTGTACCAATGTACAAATGATTAGGTCCCGTCAACAAATCAAACATCGCCGCCGAGAGTGAATGACGGGCCATCCAGGATGACAAGCCCTCCTTCGAACGGCGGTCGACTGCCCGAATGGTAAAATCTTCCTTAAACACGCCTGGGGCCCGCCCGCCGGGAAAAAGCAGCATTTTCCGTCCGCTTCTGCCAGGAAGTATGCATTGGGAACAAACCTCGCACCCGAATTGTCGCGGATTTAACGAAGCGCCGGCGCCTGCCGCTTAACCGTTTGTCCAGCGACGGCCATGCATAGTCCCGGACAACCCGTTGCTCTTGTCAGGTTCATTCATTGTGACATCTTTTGGACGCGTGATTTCGGTTCGCGGATCGCTCGCCCGGGTCGGCCTGCTGGCTGAAAGCCGGATGCCAGTCTCGGAAGTGCGGGCAACCGTCGGCCGCTTCGTCAGCATCCGCTGCGCCAGTTCGGTCATCGTCGCGATGATCACCGAGGTGTCCTGCGAAAACCTGTCGAGCACCGACAATTTGATCGCCATCGCCTCGGTCGACCTGCTGGGCGAAATCCTCAATGCCGCAGGCAAGGCCAAATTCCAGCGCGGCGTCACCAACTATCCGACTATCGGGGATTCCGTCGACCTGATCACGAGCCAGGAGCTGCGCACGATCTACGCGCCGACCGGCTCCGACCAGATCAATGTCGGCTTCCTTCAGCAGGACCCATCCGTCATCGCCTATGTCGACATCGAGGAAATGCTCTCCAAGCACTTTGCGGTGCTGGGATCGACCGGCGTCGGCAAATCGACCGGTGTGTCGCTCCTGCTCAACGAGATCCTCAAGGCACGCCCGAACCTGCGCATCTTCCTGCTCGATGTGCACAACGAATATGGCCGCTGCTTCGGCGACCGCGCGCTGGTGCTCAACCCGCGCAATCTGAAACTGCCGTTCTGGCTGTTCAATTTCGAGGAAATCGTTGACGTGCTGTTCGGCGGCCGCGCCGGCGTACCGGAGGAGCTCGACGTCCTCGCCGAGGTCATTCCGCTCGCCAAGGGCGTCTACACTCAGTACCAGAACGCCGACCGCATTGGCCTGAAGCGCATCGATCCAAAGCAGATCGGTTATACCGTCGACACGCCGGTGCCCTATCGCCTGGTCGATCTGATGTCGCTGATCGACGAGCGCATGGGCAAGCTCGAGAACCGCTCCTCGCGCATCATCTATCACAAGCTGATCTCCCGCATCGAGGCCGTCCGCAACGACCCGCGCTACGCCTTCATGTTCGACAACGCCAATGTCGGCGGTGACACCATGGCCGAGGTGATCAGCCATCTGTTCCGCCTGCCGGCCAACGGCAAGCCGATGACGGTGATGCAGCTCGCCGGCTTCCCGGCCGAGGTCATCGATTCCGTCGTCTCGGTGCTCTGCCGCATGGCCTTCGACTTCGGCCTGTGGAGCGACGGCGTTTCGCCGATGCTGTTCGTCTGCGAAGAGGCTCATCGCTACGCCTCCGCCGATCGCAACGTGGGCTTCGGGCCGACCCGCAAGGCGGTGTCGCGCATCGCCAAGGAAGGCCGCAAATACGGCGTCTATCTCGGCCTCATCACCCAGCGTCCGGCCGAGCTCGACGCCACCATCATCTCCCAGTGCAACACGCTGTTCACGATGCGTCTTGCCAACGAGCGCGACCAGGCGCTGCTGCGCGCCGCGGTGTCCGATGCGGCCGCGAACCTGCTCTCGTTCGTGCCCTCGCTCGGCACCCGCGAAGTGCTGGCATTCGGCGAAGGTGTCGCGCTGCCGACGCGGCTGCGCTTCAAAGAGGTCCCGCCGCATCAATTGCCGCGCGGCGAAGCCACCATCAGCAGCGTGCCGTCCGTCACCTCCGGTCACGACATGCATTTCGTCGGCGCCGTGCTCGAGCGCTGGCGCGGTGCCACCTCGCAGCGCGACGTTCCGAACGATCCGGTGTTCTCGGTGCCGCCCGCGAAGACGCTCTCCAACGTCGAAGCCCCGATGCTGCAACCGTCGATGGGACTGGATCCGGACCGCTTCTCGCTGCTGAAGAAGCCGCTGCGGTAAAGCAACGCTCGTTTTCCAGCCCCGGCATTGCGAGCCTGACGTCACGTTGAGCAAGGCACCGGCATCGACTATGGTTGCCGGCCCCAAGCCGGAATCCATGCTCATGACAACGCCCGCTCAACGCTTCCCCGCTCCCGCCCTCGATGCGCTCCCTGACGACATCCGCACACGTCTCCTCGCCGTGCAGGAGAAGAGCGGCTTCGTGCCGAACGTGTTTTTGACTCTCGCCTACCGCCCGGACGAGTTCCGCGCCTTCTTCGCCTATCACGACGCGCTGATGGAGAAGGACGGCGGCCTCACCAAGGCCGAGCGCGAGATGATCGTGGTCGCGACCTCGGCAGCCAATCAGTGCCAGTATTGCGTGATTGCGCATGGCGCGATCCTGCGCATCCGCGCCAAGAACCCGCTGATCGCGGACCAGGTCGCGACGAACTACCGCAAGGCCGACATCACGCCGCGGCAAAAGGCGATGCTCGACTTCGCGATGAAGGTCTCGGCCGATGCGCAGCGGATTTCCGAGGACGATTTCACCGCGCTCGCGCCGCATGGCTTCAGCGACGACGACATCTGGGACATCGCCGCAATCTCCGCCTTCTTCGCATTATCAAACCGGCTGGCGAATTTCACCGGCATGCGCCCGAATGACGAATTCTATCTGATGGGACGGCTGCCGAAGAAATGACCGACCGCGGCGAGCGCGGAAGAAACGCGCCGCCGACAAATGGAGCGGATGAGTTCCCGTTTGACGGGAACTCTGTGTTTTCGCAATCGCACACGTTTAATTAAGAATCTCACCCTCAACTAGCACAACGCTTTGGCACAACTTGCGCGGTTTCCGTCACTGGAGACGCGGATGAGTCGTGCCTGTTGAGGGCCTCTCATGAACGTGCGGGCATTTGTTATCGCGACCTGTATTGGCACGGCATTCTTCGCGGCCGGATACGCATGGAACTATCAGCCCGAAATCATCAATGCGAACGAGATACGGAGCATGTTCGAATCGGAGCATGGCAAGGCGCGGGCTGCCGTTTTGCGCGTCCTCCTTGCGCCGAATTCAGCTCACTTCAACGGCCTGCGAACGATCGATGCAGATCAGGCAAAATACGTATGCGGCTCCGTAAAGGCGATGGACAAGGAGAGGCAGTATGTCGAGGCAGCGTTCGTTTACACCGTCGCGATCGATTTTGCCCGTATCGACGACGGTGGGCGGATAACGTCGCAGCGCTCTCCTTACAAGCCCTGCCCAAGTGCGGACGATGAAAAAATTGCCGACCAGAACACACTCATATCGCCAGGCGCGCTGTCGATGATCAAGACCGTCGAAAAAATCATCCCCAAGTCCAGCGGCGGAACGATGGAACAACAGCTTGGCCAGCTGGCCGGACAGACAGCGGCGATCGCGCCAGGTTCAGCGGTCCCGCAGAGATCGGCCGGCTTATCGGGTTCGGCAGCCTCAGCAGGGGCAGGACGGCCGGCAGCACAGCATTCAAGTTCGGGCGTGGAGGCGCGACGGGCAGATGAACTGACGTGGCGTGTCGATCAGCCGCCGGCCGCATGGCCGAGTTTCACCTCGGACCATCCGCTGGCTAAATCGGCGCAGAAGCGGACGAGCGCCGAGGCCCTGGCTTTCGCGAAGGATGTCGAGCATCGCTTGGAGGAAGCCAACTCATCTGGCGTTCCGGCTAAGCGTCCTTCGCCTGAGGAGATCAAGGAAGCATGCCGCGCGCTACTTGCGATTGATCCCGCGGACAAGGATTATCCGCGGGCCTGGGCCGCCTTTGTGCGGTTGCGCAAAATCGATCGCGACGCTGCTGGTTGAACTGGCGCGAATCCGGACTAGCGCTTCGCCATCAACTCGAGCGCCGGGGCAAAGCGCTCTGAAAACGTCAATGCCTTGGCATGGTGAACTGCAGCGAACGATGCCGATATCCCGGCTGAAGCGACCACGAGCAGGGCAACGGCGAAAACCAGACGGCGCATTTCGGCCTCCTGTGTGAGTTCGACAACTCCAACAGATGGCACCGGCTTTGTTTCAGCACTGCTTCGCGCGGACGGAAGATGGTTTCGCTCAAGAGGTCGTGATCAGATCCGGTTTGCGGGGTCGCATGCCGTACTGACGTGAGCGTTGCGCCTAATCATCGTCCGCCGGACCGCACCAGCCGGGCAGATAGATCGCGTCCTTGCTCTTGGCTGAGGACATCGCCTTCTCGAGCGCCTTGTCGAAATTGGCATCCACGGCCTTGCGCGACAGCTTCCGGCGCAGATAATCGGCCCACAGGAATTCGGAGAACGGCGTGGTGTCCTTGGCGAAGCCGCCCATGCGGCGCAGCTCGCCGGCAAGGCTCCGGAAAGGATCGTCCTTGAGATCGACGACTGATTTGGGCAAATCGCGGAACGGTCGCCGTTCGCCCTTGGCGTCGTAGGGATAGACCCAGCGCTTGTTGTCCATCACGCCCCAGAACGCTTCGCGTTCGACCATCCTGAGATCGCCGACAATGGTGACCAGCACCTCCTTGACGCCCTCGTCGTGCAGCGCGCGACCGAGATGATGATGGTCGATCACGTAATAGCGCTCGTCGGGGCCGTGCACGACGGGGATCATATGCTTGCCGAGCAGATCGGCCTGCTTCTTCTTGTCGTGCTCGCGCCAGCGCTTGCGCTTCTCCTTGACCTCGCGCATCCCGACGGTCATCTGCGTCGGCCGCAGCGACAGGATCGACACCGGATGCACTCTCGGTTCGCGCGTATTGGTCATGGTCGACAGGCCCTTCACATGGTTGCAACAGCGTGGTCAGGTTCCCTGAACTATGCCACGGGCATCGCGCCGGCAAATGCATTCGGCTCAGCGGAGATTATTGCATCGCACCCTCTGCATGCCCGGCACGACCTCGGGTTCCGCGGTCATTCGTCCGCAGCCCTGCAGGATAGTGCGTACGCGCAATGCACGTGCGCGTTGAGAAGATTTTCTGCAACGCGTTGACCACGTATGCTATCTAAAATCGCTGCTTCGGAGTGATCCCTGCACCATGACAACCCAGCGGCCCATAAGCTCGGATGACGAGCACCGGGTGGTCCAGTTCAGGCCGCGCACCTCGCCTTCCCCGACGGGCTACCGCGGCAACGGTACCGTGCAGCAATTGCGCGTCGCGCCCGAGCCGCTCGACCTGTCGCGCTACGAGCAGCCCCGCACTGGACCGGACGATTTCCGCCATCGCATGCTCGCCAACATCGCGGCGCTGGCCTTCACCATCGCACTGACCGCGATCGGGATCTGGCTCGCGGTGAGCATCGCCGACCTGCGCCGGACCCAGGATTGCGTGCTGATGGGCCGCCGCGACTGCGTCAAGATCACGACGCCGCACATCTAGGCAACACATCTGGTAGGCAAGACATCTGCTAGCAAGACGTCTGGCGAGGCCCGCCGACGGTCCTTCGGCGGAAACGGCTCAACCGGGCATCGCCAGCCCTGTCCCCACACTCGCCGGCTCCATTGAACTCAGGGCGGCGCTCCGATATACGGGCTCTCGACCCGGCCAGAGGGGGGTTGAGGGCGTCATCGGGGCGCGATGCCCACCCACCGTTCCACTCTGGACAATCTGACAAATATCCGCAATCTATCAAAGGCTTAGTGATGTCCTCCACATTCGATCAGGTCGCTACGATCATCGCTGAAACCTGCGACATCCCGCGCGACACGATCACGCCGGATAGCCACGCCATCGATGACCTCGGCATCGACAGCCTCGATTTCCTGGACATCGCGTTCGCGATCGACAAGCAGTTCGGTATCAAGCTGCCGCTGGAAAAATGGACCCAGGAGGTCAACGACGGCAAAGCGACCACCGAGCAGTATTTCGTGCTGAAAAACCTGTGCGCCCGCATCGACGAACTGGTTGCGGCCAAGGGCGCGAGCGCCTAAGCGCGCGGTCATGCAACTCGAATACTTCCACATGATAGATCGCGTCGTCGACCTCAACGTCGACGCGAAGACGATTGTCGTCGAGGCTCAGGTCCCGATGGAGAGCACCATCTTCGAGGGGCACTTCCCGGGCTATCCCCTGATGCCCGGCGTGCTCCTGATCGAATCGATGGCGCAGGCCTCGGGCTGGCTTCAGCTTGGCGTGCTCAAATTCGAGCGCATGCCGATCCTGGCCGCCGTCAAGGAGGCAAAGGTCCGCGGCTCGGTCTTCCCCGGCGATCTCATGAGCATCGAGGCGAGCCTGGCCCATCAGGGCTCGGGCTACGCCGTGACCGAAGCCAAGATCAAGGTCGGCGGCAAGCTGCGTGCGAATTCGACACTGACCTTCACGCAGATTCCCTTCCCCAATGCGGATATGCGCTCCCATATGGACGCGATTGCCAAACGCGTCGGCTTTCCGCAACAGGCCGTATCGCCATGACCGAGACTGCTTCGAAGCCCGCCCAGACGGAAGTCTGGATCACCGGCATTGGCCTGGCCACCTCGCTCGGCGAGGGCCTGGACGCCAACTGGGCCGCGCTTCAGGAGAAGCGCATCAATGTCGACGAGAAGGGCTTTGCACCCTACATCGTGCACCCCCTGATGCCCGTCACCTTCGACAGCCAGATCCCGAAGAAGGGCGACCAGCGCCAGATGGAAGCCTGGCAGCGCATCGGCACCTATGCGGCCGGGCTTGCGCTCGACTCCGCCGGGATCAAGGGCAACAAGGACATCCTGTCGAAGATCGACATGGTGGTCGCCGCCGGCGGCGGCGAGCGCGATCTCAACGTCGACACCGGCGTGCTCACGGCCGAGGCCAAGGGCGCCAACGCGCCCGGCTTCCTCAACGAGCGGCTGATGAGCGATCTCAGGCCGACGCTGTTCCTGGCCCAGCTCTCCAACCTCCTCGCCGGCAACATCGCCATCGTGCACGGCATTGGCGGCACCTCGCGCACCTTCATGGGTGAAGAGGTTGCCGGCGCCGATGCCGCCCGCATTGCATTGTCGCGCATCGCCTCCGGCGAGAGCGACATCGCATTGATCGGCGGCTCGCACAATGGCGAGCGCAAGGACCTGATGGTCCTCTACGAATTCGGCGATTTCAATCTCAAGGACAAGTTCGCACCCGTGTGGGCGCGCAAGGACCACGCCGGCTTCGCGCTCGGCTCGGCTGGCGCGTTCCTGGTGCTGGAATCGAAGGCGCATGCGGAAGCGCGCGGCGCAAAGCCATTCGCGAAGCTGTCGAGTGTCGTTGCCGACCTTGCCCGGCGCAAGACCCCCGGCGACATGGCCGCGACGCTGGAGAAGCTTTGGGCGAAGCTGCCGAAGCGCGACGGCAAGGGCGCGATCATATCCGGTGCGACCGGCGCGGAGCCGGCGACATCGGAAGAGCGCGGCTTCCTGAAGGGCCACGCCGAGTTCCCGGTGCGCTCGACCGGTACGATGTTCGGCCACACCATGGAGACGCAATTCCCGCTCGGCATCGCGCTCGCCGCACTGTCGATCTCGCGCGGCGCGCTGTTTCCGCCGAACGATTCCACGGGCACCGAGATTGAAATGCAGGGAGCGCCCACCCAGATTGTGGTGGTGGGGGCCGGACACTGGCGCGGCGAAGGCATGGCGCTGGTCGAGGCAGTAAGCTAAAGCGCATTGCGCTTTGGCAGGTTATTGTTTGGGCATGATTTTCTCGGAAAACCGCGTCACGCTTTTTCGGATCATGCTCCAGCTCAAGCGGGGATCGACATGACTGCACCACGCGACAAACTCGGGCGTCCCGTCGTCGTCGTCACCGGCATGGGTATCATGACCTCGCTCGGCAACGGCAAGACCGACAATTGGGCGAAGCTCGTCGCCGGCGAATCCGGCATCCGCACCATCACGCGCTTTCCGGTCGATGGCCTGAAAACCACGATGGCCGGCACGGTGGATTTCGTCAGCGTCGATCCGTTCTCCTCCACCGGCCTGTCCGAGCGGATGGCCGAACTGGTGACGCAGGAAGCGCTGGACCAGGCCGGCATCGGCGCCAAGGCGGATTTCCCGGGTCCTCTCTTCCTTGCGGTCGCACCAGTCGAGGTCGAATGGCCGCAGCGCCGCGAGCTCGGCCGCGCCGTCGGTAAGCCCGACTTCAATTACGACGATCTGCTGCGCATCTCCGGCGGCGGCAAGTACAGCGCCTATCACCACCGCTTCATGTTTGGTTCGGTCGCGGCCTACCTCGCCGAGACCTTCGGCACCAAGGGCTCGCCGATCTCGTTGTCGACGGCCTGCGCTTCGGGCGCGACCTCGATCCAGCTCGGCGTCGAGGCGATCCGCCGCGGCGAAACCGATGCCGCGCTGTGCGTGGCGACCGACGGCACCGTGAATCCGGAGGCGCTGGTGCGCTTCTCGCTGCTCTCGGCGCTGTCGACCCAGAACGACCCGCCGCAGGCGGCCTCCCGTCCCTTCTCCAAGAACCGCGACGGTTTTGTCATGGCCGAAGGCGCGGGTGCACTGGTGCTCGAAAGCTATGAAGCCGCCACCGCGCGCGGCGCAAAAATCCTCGGTGTGATCGCCGGCTGCGGCGAGCTCACCGATTCTTTCCATCGCACCCGCTCGTCGCCCGACGGCAAGCCGATCATCGGGTGCATGAACAAGACACTGGCCGATGCCGGCATGACGCCGGACCAGATCGACCACATCAACGCGCACGGCACCGCGACGCCCGAGAACGACAAGATGGAGTACAATACGACATCGGCCGTGTTCGGCGATCTCGTCTCGAAGATTCCGGTCACCTCCAACAAGTCGATGGTCGGCCACACGATCTCGGCCGCCGGCGCGGTCGAGGCGATCTTCTCGCTGCTGACGCTGGAGCATCAGCGCATCCCGCCGACGATCAACTATGACAATCCGGATCCCACGATCCTGTTCGACGTCGTCGGCAACAAGGCACGCGATGCCCGCGTCACCGCTGTCATGTCGAACTCGTTCGGCTTCGGCGGCCAGAACGCCTCGCTGATCCTGACCCGCGAACCGGCCTGACCGGACGCATGGCGCTGCTTCCGGCGAGGACGAAGGCCCGCGCGCGGGAGACGGCCAAGTCGATCGGTGGAGGCCTGATCGGCGCTGCCACCGTCGGCATGTTGCGCACCACGCGTTATTTCGATCCGGCCAAGACCTCGGACTTTTTCGCACGCGTCACGAGGCTGATCGGGCCCCGACTTCGCGAGCACCGCATCGGTCGCGCCAACCTCGCTGCCGCCTTTCCGGAAAAGTCGCCCGAGGAAATCGAATCCATCCTGATGGGCGTCTGGGACAATCTCGGTCGCGTCGGCGCCGAATTCGCCCATATGGACCACGTCTGGGATTACGACCGCGATCATCCGGAAAACAGTCGGATCGACCTGCCCAGCCGCAGCATCGAGCTGTTCGACCGCATCCGCGACGACGGCAAGCCGGCGCTGATCTTCGCCGCGCATCTGGCCAACTGGGAACTGCCGGCGCTCGCCGCCGTCGCACACGGGCTCGATGCGGCGATCCTCTACCGTCGCCCGAATATCGCCTCCGCCGACCGCATCATCCAGGAGATGCGCCAGGTCAACATGGGCACGCTGATCCCGGCGGGGCGCGACGCGCCGCTGCGGCTCGCGCAGGCGCTCAAGGACGGCAAGCACGTCGCCATGCTGATCGACCAGTATCTGACCGGCGGCGTCGAGGTCACCTTCTTCGGCCGCAAGACCCGCGCCAATCCGATGCTGGCGCGCCTGTTGCGCCAGGTCGAATGCCCGATCCACGGCGCCCGCATCATCCGCCTCCCCGGCGGCCGCTTCACCGCCGAGCTCACCGAAGAGGTCCCGCCGGTGCGGGACGCCGACGGCAAGATCGACATTCAGGGCACCACGCAGGCGATCACGAGCGTGGTGGAAGGCTGGGTCCGCGAGCATCCCGAGCAGTGGCTGTGGTTGCATCGCAGGTGGCGGTGATCTTGTTCCGTCATTGCGAGCGAAGCGAAGCAATCCAGAATCCCTCTGCGGAAAGATTCTGGATTGCTTCGTCGCTTCGCTCCTCGCAATGACGGGCGCGATTACCTTCCCGTCTTCACCCTGGTCCACAGCCGGTTGATGACCCGCTGGGTCGCCGGCTCACGCGCCGTGATGACGAACAGCTTTGCGAGCGTCGCCTCGTCTGGATAGATATTTTTGTCGTTCAAAATTTTCGGATCGACCAGCTTCTGGCTGGCGAGGTTGCCGTTGGCGTAGGACAGGAAGTCCGAGTTCTTGGCGGCGACATCAGGACGATAGAGATAGTTGATCAGCTCGTAGGCTTCCTTGACGTTCCTGGCATCCGCGGGGATCGCGAGATTGTCGAAGAACATCTGCGCGCCCTCCTTCGGAATCGTGTAGCCGATCTCGATACCGCCCTTCGCCTCCGCTGCGCGGGCGCGGGCCTGCATGATGTCGCCGGACCAGCCGACCACGAAGCAGATCTCGCCGGTCGCAAGCGCGCTTAAGTATTCGGACGAATGGAACTTGCGGACGGAGGGCCGAACCTTGGCCACGACGTCAGCAGCCTTCTCGAGGTCGGCCTGCTTGGTCGAGTTCGGATCGAGCCCAAGATAGTTCAACGCCGCTGGGAAGATGTCGTCGGCGGAATCCAGCATGTGCACGCCGCAGCCTTTGAATTTCGCCAAATTTTCCGGCTTGAACACGATGTCCCAGCTGTCGATCTTGGCGTCCGCTCCGAGAATCTGCTTCAGCTTGGCGACGTTGTAGCCGATGCCCGTCGTGCCCCACATGTAATTGGCGGCGTAGACATTGCCGGGGTCGTAGATCGCGAGACGTTCGGTCACCACCGGCCAGGCATTGGCCAAATTCGGCAGCTTCGACTTGTCGAGCTTCTGGAAGATGTTGGCCTTGATCTGGCGCTGGAGGAAATAGGCGGTGGGCACCACGACGTCATAGCCGGACTTTCCGGCCATCAGGCGCGTCTCCAGCGTCTCGTTGGCGTCGAAGGTGTCGTAGACGACCTTGATGCCGGTCTCCTTGGTGAAGGCCTCGAGGACGTCGGGCGCCACGTAGTTCGACCAGTTGTAGAAATTGACGACCCGCTCCTCGGCCCCTGCGGGGGCGGAGAGCAACGTCAGCGCGGCGGCGATCGCGAGGCCAAAACCAAAGCGGCTGACGATCGTCATCTCCTACCTCTTGCGCCCGCGCACTGCGTCCGACAGCCGCTCCAGCGCGGTATCGAGCGTCTGGTCTTTCTTGGCGAAGCAGAAGCGCACCACCGAGGTCACAGGGTCCTGCTCGTAGAAGGCCGACACCGGGATTGCCGCGACTTTGTAGTCCTTCACGATCCGCCAGCAGAACTCGGTGTCGCTCTCGTTCAGCCCGAGCGGCGACAGGTCGACGGTGAGGAAGTAGGTGCCTTGCGACTTCAGCACGGGGAAGCCGAGGCTCTCCAGCCCCTTGGCGAGGCGGTCCCTGCTCCGCGCCAGGTCCTTGCGCATCGACAGGAAGTAGTCGTCGGGCTTGCCGAGCCCGTAGGCGACGGCGGCCTGGAGGTTCGGCGCGGTGGTGAAGGTCAGGAACTGGTGCACCTTGGCGGCAACGCGCAGCAGCGGCGGCGCGGCGCAGACGAAGCCGATCTTCCAGCCCGTCAGCGAGAAGATCTTGCCGGCCGAGCCAACCTTGATGGTGCGGTCGCGCATGCCCGGGATGGTGATCAGCGGGATGTGCTTGTGCTCGTCGAAGGTGACGTGTTCCCAGACCTCGTCGCAGATCGCGATGACGTCGAACTCCTGGCAGTAGCGCGCCAGCAGCTCGAGGTCCTCGCGCGGAAACACCACCGCGGACGGATTCAGGGGATTGTTGAAGAGCACCGCCTTGGTCTTTGAATTGAAGACGCTTTTCAGCATGTCCTCATTCAGCCGCCAATGCGGCGGCTCGAGCCGGACCAGGCGCGGAATGCCGCCGGCCTGACGGATGATCGGCAGGTAGGAATCGTACACCGGCTGGAAGCACACCACCTCGTCACCGGGCTGGACGACGGCGAGGATGGCCGAGGTCAGGGCCTCGGTGCCGCCGGAGGTCACCATCACCTCGCTCATCGGATCGAGCTCGAGGCCGTGCCAGTGGCCGTAATGGGTCGCGATCGCCTGGCGCAGCTCCGGCAGGCCCATCATCGACGGGTACTGGTTGTAGCCGTTCAGCGAGGCATCGGCCGCGGCGCGGCGGATGTCCTCGGGACCGGGATCGTCGGGAAAGCCCTGCCCGAGATTGATGGCGGCATTGTCGCGCGCGGCCTGCGACATCGCCTCGAATATGGTGACGGGAAGGTCCGCGAAGACCTTGTTGAGGGACGAGCTCTTGGACATCGGCGGGATCAGCCGCCGACCTTGCTGGGAAGACCCGCCGCCTTCCAGCCCAGCATGCCGCCAGCCAGATGCTTGTCGTAAGGCAGGCCCGCGGCCTGCGCTGCCAGCGAGGCCGTCACCGAACGCTTGCCGGAGCGGCAGGCGAACACGACCTCTTTGCCGGCGGGATCGGGGATCGCTTTGGGATCGAAGGTCGAGAGCGGCACGACCACGCCGTAGGGATAAGCCTCGGCCTCGACCTCGTTCGGCTCGCGCACGTCGACGAGGAGATAGCGCCCTTCCGCGACACCCTTGGAGACCTCGTCCGGGGTCAGATCCTGTACTTGATTTGCCACATCATCCTCCAACGTCGCGGGCCGCTGCCGGGGCGATCCCGGCGGCCGGCAACCTCGCCTCTCGGCCGGTGAAAATCAAGCGCTACAAAGGCTTGAGCTGCCTTGCGCAAGTTAAAGCTAAATCGCAGCGACTTGAAGCGCGACCTTCGTGGTCAGGCCCGGGCGAACGCTACTTTACTTCTCGCCGTTGGGCTGTGAGGTCTCTCGCCAAGCTCGGTGTCATTCCCCGCGAAAGCGGGGAATCCAGTACGCCGCGGCCTCCCCGTATCCCCTCGCGGTCTCTGGAAGACTTGATCGCCCGCCTTCGCGGGCGATGACAGCGGTGGAGCTAAATCGTCACCTGGGTGCCGACCTCGACGACGCGGCCGGAGGGGATCTGGAAATAGTCGGTGGCGTCGTTGGCGGAACGGCTGAGCGAGATGAACAGCCGGTCCTGCCAGCGCGGCATGCCCGAATGGGCGGCCGGTTTCAGCGCCCGCCGCGACAGGAAGAACGAGGTCGACATGATGTCGAACTGCCAGCCGAGCTTGCGGGCGATCGCCAGCGCCTTCGGCACGTTGGGCGATTCCATGAAGCCGAATTTCAGCGTCACCTTGGAGAAGGTCGGCGAGATCTGCTCCAGTTTCACCCGCTCGGCCGGATCGATGCGCGGGGTCTGCGCGGTCTCGATGGTCAGAATGACGTTCTTCTCGTGCAGCACCTTGTAGTGCTTCAGACTATGCATCAGCGCGGTCGGCGCGCTGAGGGGGTCGCTGGTCAGGAACACGGCGGTGCCGGGCACGCGCTGCGGCGGCCGCTTCTCCAGCATCGCCACGAGGTCGGCGAGCGGGAATTCGAGCTTGCGCGACTTCTCGAAGAGCAGCCGGCTGCCGCGCCGCCATGTGTACATCAGGATGATCATGAGCGCGCCGAGCGCCAGCGGCACCCAGCCGCCCTCGAACACCTTGAGCAGGTTGGCGGCCAGGAAGGTGAGGTCGAGGAACAGGAACGGCGCGATCAGGGCGGCGGCCGTGAACGGCGACCATTTCCAGACCTTCCAGATCACCACGAAGCCCATCATCGCCGTGACCACCATGGTCCCGGTGACGGAGATGCCGTAGGCCGAGGCCAGCGCGCTGGAGGAGCGGAACAACAGCACCAGCAGCACCACCGCGACCAGCAGGAGCTGGTTGATGCGCGGGATGAAGATCTGGCCCGAATGGGCTTCGGATGTATGGCGAATTTCAAAGCGCGGCAACAGACCGAGCTGGATCGCCTGGCGCGTCAGCGAATAGGCACCGGTGATGACCGCCTGGCTCGCGATAACGGTTGCGGCGGTCGCCAGCACGACCATGCAGCCGCGGAAAAAGCCTTGCGGAAAGAGCTGGAAGAACGGGCTCACGATCGCGCCGGGATCGCCGAGCACGAGGGCGCCCTGCCCCAGATAGTTCAGCGCCAGCGACGGCAGCACGATAAACAGCCAGGCGGTCTGGATCGGCCGCTTGCCGAAATGGCCGAGGTCGGCATAGAGCGCCTCGGCGCCGGTGACCGCCAGGAACACCGCGCCGAGCGTCACGAAGCCGATGATGCCGTGGTGAATCATGAAGGACACGGCGTAGAGCGGGTTCAGCGCGAACAGCACCTGCGGCTGCTGGATGATCGGGTGGATCGCCGCGATCGCGATCACAGCGAACCAGACGCACATGATCGGGCCGAAGAAGGCGGCGACGCGAGCGGTGCCGCGGGACTGCACGGCAAACAGACCGACCAGGATGATCACGGTCAGCGGTACGATGTAAGGCTCGAAGTGCAGGGTGATGTCCTTCATACCTTCGATCGCCGACAGCACCGAGAGCGCCGGCGTGATCACGGCGTCGCCGTAGAACAGGGCGCCGGAAATGATGCCGAGCAGGACGATGGTGGTTCCGCGGGTGCCGACTGCGCGCTGGGCCAGCGCCATCAGGGCCAACGTGCCGCCCTCGCCGTTGTTGTCGGCACGGAGCAGGATCACGACATATTTGAGCGTCACCACGATGATGAGCGCCCACAGGATCAGGGAGAGCACGCCGAGCACCGCCGCCGGCGTCGGTACTCCCTCCGCGCCAGAAGCCGCCATGACCGCCTCGCGGAACGCGTAGAGCGGGCTGGTGCCGATATCGCCGTAGACGACGCCAATGCTGCCGAGTGTCAGCGCACCGAAACCGGCGGTGGTGTGGGCATCGCCATGCCCATTGGCCGCCGCCGTTTCCGGGGCGGAAATCGCTGCATCACTTGTCATGGGAGAGCCTGATGGCCTCTAAAAATGCTTCACTGCACAACGGCAGAAGGGCGCGCGGCTTATAGGCCTGCGCTGCTGGCATAGCCTAGCCCGATTTCGGGGCTTTGACATGCAATTTTGCATGACTTGGCCAATCGTCGTTTAGATGGTGACCTGGGTTCCGACTTCAACCACCCGTCCGGTGGGAATCTGGAAATAGTCGGTGGCGTCGTTGGCGGACCGGCTCAGCGCGATGAACAAATGGTCCTGCCAAAGCGGCATGCCGGACTGCGCCGACGCCTTCAGCGAGCGCCGCGACACGAAGAACGAGGTCGACATGATGTCGAACTGCCAGCCCTGCTTGCGCGCGATCGCGAGCGCCTTCGGCACGTTCGGCTGCTCCATGTAGCCGAAGCGCAGGCGGACCTTGAAGAACTTGTCGCTGATCTTCTCCATCCGGAAACGCTCCGACAAGTCGACCCGTGGCGTATGCGCGGTCTCGATGGTGAGGACCACGTTGTGCTCGTGCAGCACCTTGTTGTGCTTGAGATTGTGCAGCAGCGCGGTCGGCACGAAGGAGGGATCGCTGGTCAGGAACACCGCGGTGCCCTTGACGATGTGCGGCGGCCGCTTCTCCAGGCTCCGGATCAGATCGTCCAGCGGCACTTCGATCCGGCGCGTTTTCTGGACCAGGATCGCGGACCCTCGCCGCCAGGTCCAGATTGTCCCGGCCATGACGACGCCGAACAGCAGCGGCACCCAGGCGCCTTCGAGCAGCTTCAGAAGATTCGCGCTGAAGAAGCTTATGTCGACCACGACGAAGGGCAGGATCACGGCTGCGGCCGTCGCGGCCCGCCAGTTCCACAATTTCCAGATCACGATGAAGCCCATGATGCCGTCGGCAACCATGGTGGTGGAGACCGCAATGCCGTAGGCCGAAGCCAGATTACTAGGGGTGTGGAACAACAGCACCAGCAGCATCACACCGATCAGGAGCAGCCGGTTTACACGCGGCAGATAGATCTGGCCGGCGTGGGTTTCCGAGGTGAAGCGCACCTCGAAGCGCGGCAGGAGGCCGAGCTGCACAGCCTGATAGACCAGCGAATAGGCCCCGGTGATCACCGCCTGGCTCGCGATCACGGTCGCCGCGGTCGCAAGCCCAACCAGCGGCAGCACGAAGTGCTCGGGCACCATGCGGTAGAAGGAGTGTTCGATTGCGCTGGGATCGGACAGCACCAGTGCGCCCTGCCCGAAATAGTTGATTAGGAGCGAGGGCAGCACGAAGAACATCCAGGCCGACTGGATCGGCTTGCGGCCGAAATGGCCCAGATCTGCGTAGAGCGCCTCGCCGCCGGTCACCGCGAGGAACACCGCGCCCAGTGTCACCAGGCCAATCGTGCCGTGCGACAGCAGGAATTGCAGCGCGTAATAGGGATTGATCGCTGCTAGCACCGACGGATCGTCGGCGATGTGAACGGCGCCCAATACGGCAAGAACGGTGAACCAGACGACCATCACCGGCCCGAAGGCCGAGGCGACCAGCGCCGTCCCCTTGCTCTGGACCGCGAACAGCAGCGCCAGGATGAGCACGGTCAGGGGAACGACATAGTGCTCGAAGGCGGGCGTTGCGAGCTTCAGACCCTCGACCGCCGACAGCACCGAGATCGCGGGTGTGATCATGGAATCGCCGATGAACATGGAGGCGCCGACCACGCCGAGCGCCATCAGGAACCAGCTCCGCCGCCCGAGCGCGCGCTGACCGAGCGCCATGAGGGAAAGCGTGCCGCCCTCCCCGTTATTGTCGGCGCGCAGCAGCAGCAGGACGTATTTGGCGGTGACGACGATCAGCAGCGCCCAGAGGATCAGCGAGAGCACGCCGAGCACCATGACCCGCGAGACCGGCTGGCCATGGGCCGCGCCCCTGACTGCTTCATGGAATGCGTAGAGCGGCGACGTGCCGATGTCGCCGAAGACGACGCCGATGCTCCCGAGCGTCAGGCCCCAGAAACCAGAGGTGACCGGCCCGTCCGGAGCTTCGGTCGATGTGATGCTCGCCGTCATATGAAACTGGAACGCTTCTGCCCGAGAATTGATCCGGCGCCTTTTGACGGTTCCGGCGCCCCTGTCAATTGGCACCATAGCAGGCGCCGGGGCAGATGCTGTAACGGCGCAGCAACGGTCGCCGCTCACGCGACGACATGCCTCAGGTAAAGTGGTAGCGCAATAGCCCCGGGCCTTTCCGTTCCGATTGAAGCGAAACGGGCTCTACATTCTTGTTTTGTCGCGTTTTCTTCGCGCGAAACGGCGTTCACTTCGCTCGAAGACGCCTTAAGGCTTCAGATTTGGCGGCAGCGGCGGATCTTCACGCATCAGGGTGATGGTCACGCGCCGGTTGGCCGCCAGCGAGGGATCGTCCGGAAACAGCGGCTGGGTGTCCGCCTTGCCGGCGACGGCGAAGACATGGGCGGCCGGCAGGCCCTCACGTTCGAGGATCTGACGCACGGCATTGGCGCGGTCGGCCGACAGATCGAACGCGCCGTAGTCGCTGCGGGTCGGCACGAATCCGGCCGCGGTGTGGCCGGCGATGGAGACGCGCAGCGGCGTTGCCTTGAGCGGGACAGCGAGCTTCTCGATCAGGCGGCGGGTGCGGTCATAGGGCACCTTGGAGCCGTCGGCGAACATCGAGCGGCCGTCCTGGTCCACAATCTCGAGGTTGAGGCCCTGCTTGGTCTCCTCGAACATGATGTGCTTGGACATCTCGGTCAGCTCCGGCATGTCCTGCAACGCCTGACGCAGCGAGGCCGCCGCCAGCGCAAAATTCCGGTCGACCTTGATCTTCGCGCCCGACGTGCGGTCACGATCCTCCTGGTCCGGCGTCGGCGTGTTGGAGGAGTCCTCAGGCTGAATGTGATCGACGTTCTTCAGCCGAGGACGGGTCGGCAGGCCGTCGGACTCGACAATGCCGGAATAGCGCGCTTCGGTCTGGACACCGAAGGCGTCGCGCATGGAGCCCGCGACGACCTTCAGCTTGTTGGCATCCTGCGTCGAAAACGCGACGAGCATCACGAAGAAGCTCATCATCAGGCCCATCAGGTCGGCGAAGGTCACGAACCAGCCGTGACCGCCTCCGTGTGAATCGCCGCGCTTCTTCTTGGCCATATCTCAAATCCCGGCGGGCGGCATCAGGCCGGAACCGGCTCGCCTTCAGCGTGGCGGTGCTTCTCGGGCAGATAGGCCAGCAGCATTTCGCGGACCAGCGTGGGGCTCTTGGAGTCGCGGATCATCAGGATGCCGTCGATGATCAGCGTGCGGTTGGTCTCTTCGTCCAGGAGCTTGCCATGCAGCTTGTCGGCGATCGGGGTACAGAACAGGTTGGCGACCAGCGCGCCATAGAGAGTCGCGAGCAGCGCGGTCGCCATGAACGGCCCGAGCTTTGACGGATCGGTCATGTTGGCGAACATCTGCACCATGCCGATCAGCGTGCCGACCATGCCGAAGGCCGGGGCGCAGTCACCGATGGCGCGGTAGATCTTGCTGCCTTCGTCCAGATGCATCAAGAAATTGTCGCGGTCGCGCTCGAGATTGTCGCGAATGAAATCGAGGTCGTAGCCGTCGGCGACGTAGCGGATGCCCTTGGCGAGGAACGGCTCGTCGGTCTCGACCTTTTCCAGTCCCACCGGGCCCTGCTTGCGGGCGATCTCGGCGATGCGGGCGAGTTCGTCGACCAGATCGTGCGCCGACAGACGGCTCATCGTGAAGGCAAACTTGGCGCCGAGCGGCAGGCCGTGGATCAGCGTCGAGAGCGGAAAGCGGATCATGGTCGCAGCCGTCGAGCCGCCGAAGATGATGATCATCGCATGCTCGGAAACGAACATGTGGAGATCGCCGCCCAGCAGCATCATCGTCGCGATGACGACAATGCCCGCCACGAGCCCGATGCTCGTCATGATATCCATGGGAGACTCCAACGCGAACGCAACAACGGCCGTCCTGGCCGATGGCGCGGCCCAACCCCGAACCGCATCGGAAACCCTAGTGAGCCGCGATTAAAGACGCGTAAAGGTTAAGTTGAGCCGACGCGCCTCGCGGCCGCAGCGCGCCGAAAGGCGCCGGCTTTTGCCGACTGCCGACAGGGATTTCAACATTTCGCTAACCATAGGGCGTCGCGCGTACCCAGCACTCAAGGCCGTGCGCGTGCCCTTCGGCTGCGGCCCTGCGCCACATCGGGGGCCACCGATCAATTGGTATTCTGGACCGGGCCGGCACCTCATGGCGGAAGGCATCGCAATGGTGACGCTGTTCAGTCTTCTCACCGCGCTTCCCGCAGTGCTGGCGCTCCACATGCTCGAACCCGAGCTCGTGCTGCCGGCCTTCAGCGTGCTGCTCTTTATCGAGGCAGCCCTGGCCGTGATCGCAGCGCGCCTGATTCACATCCCGGACAATGGGGACGATGTCACCCTGTGGGATCTTGCCGGCGGCTTCACCTTGATCGGATGCGCTGCCGCGGTGTTCGGCGAGCCGGATCAGGCCGCCCTGTTCCTGACAGAACAGAGCAGCCTGCGAGCGACGTCGCAGCCATAGATCGTTCCGGTCCCGCCGTTAGTGGATCTCCGCCGAGCGCTTCAGTGCGGCCTTCAGCTTCTCCAGCGAGAAGTCGGGGCTGCGGGCGATCTCGAGGATCGGCGTCTCGCGGCGGCCGCAGAGCTCGGCGGCCTCGGGCAGCTTTGCGGCGATATCGTGCGGAATCACGATGGCACCATGCTGGTCGGCATGGATCAGGTCGTCCGACTTCACGGTCATGCCGGCGACTCGCACTTCGCCGCCAAAGCTCTCGGCATGCACCCAGGCATGCGACGGGCCGATCGAGCCGGCCAGTGCCTGGAAGCCCGGCGCCCATTGCGGAATGTCGCGGATCGAGCCGTCGGTGATGACGCCGAGACAACCGAGCGCCTTGTGCACGTTGCTCTGCACCTCGCCCCAGAACGCGCCGTAGCCGACGTCGGGACCGTCGATGTCCTGGATCACCGAGATGCGCGGACCGTGGCCGGTCCCGACATATTCGTAATATGCGATGCGGCGCTTGGACTGCTCTTCCGGCGGCAGCGAATTTTTCAGCACCGAGCGGATCGCGACCGTACGGGCGTAGCCGACGATCGGCGGCAGATCGGGGAATGGGCAGACCAGTGGCTTGGTGGTGTAGCCGATCAGCCGGCGCTCGGGCGCCACGATCTCCATGGCATTGCAGATTGTCGGGGTGTCATAGCGGCCCAGCGCTTCAATGACGGAAGCGGGCAGCGGCCCGGTCGCGGTATCAGTCACGGCGTTCTCTCCCAGATTGGCGGCCGCTGTTGGCGCGGTGCCGCCGGCACCAGGCGATATAGCCGAGATCGGGTCTCAACCCAACTCAGAGCGCCTCATGGCAGATATCCAAGTCTTGGTGCTCTTGGTAATCAGCGCCTTGCCGTTCAGTGCAGCCGGTCGGGCCGGTCGTCGTCGCGCGGCGGCTCCGACAGGTTTGTCAGCGTCGGTGCCGACGGCGGCGACGGGACCTCCCCGCCGGCGGGCGCGGTGGTTTCCAACGCGCGCGCCTGGTCGCGATAGGATTTGTAGCCGAGCGGTAAAGCGAGGAGATACAGCACCGTGCCGATCGACAGCACGTGCCAGGGATAGGCGATCAGGATCGCGATGAAGACGATCACCGCGACGAACGCAGGCAGCACCAGTTCGGGCGGCACGCGCATGCGCTTGGTCTTGCCGGAGAACACCGGCAGGCGCGACACCATCAGGAAGGCGATCAGCAGCGTATAAGCAGCCGTTACCGCCGCAGGCAGCCGGCCGAGATCGAGGAACGCGACATAGATCGGCAGCAGCACCGTGATCGCGCCGGCCGGCGCCGGCACGCCGGTGAAGAAATTCGCGGCAAAGGCCGGCTTGTTGGGATCGTCCATGGTGGCATTGAAGCGCGCCAGCCTGAGGCCACCGGAGATCGCGAACACCATGGCGGCGATCCAGCCGGCATTGCCGAGTTCGTGCAGCTGCCAGAAATAAAGCATCAGGCCGGGCGCGACGCCGAAATTGACGAAGTCGGCGAGGCTGTCGAGTTCGGCGCCGAACTTGGACTGCCCCTTGATCATGCGCGCGATGCGGCCGTCGATGCCGTCGAGTGCCGCCGCGAACACGATGGCGTAGACCGCGAGCGACATCCGCCCCTCGATCGAGAGCCGGATCGAGGTCAGGCCGGCGCAGATCGCCAGCAGCGTGATGACGTTGGGCACCAGCATGCGCACCGGGATCGGGCGGAACCGCCGCCGGCGCACGTCAGGATCTCTGGAGTCGTAGGGCGTCATGGCTCGTCCTCACCTTGGGGCGAGATATAGCAAGCCGCGTTCCCCTCCGCCATTGCGGCGGAAGGCCCCTCAGGCCGGCTTATTGGTTAATTGGCGCGGTAGGCGCGACTCGGGTCGTCTCCGGCGAGATCGGCCAAAATCGTCTCGCCGGCGATCGCGGTCTGGCCTTCCGAGACCAGCGCCTTGGTGCCCAGCGGCAGATAGACGTCGAGCCGCGAGCCGAAGCGGATCAGACCGAAGCGCTCACCGGCGCCGATCGCCTGCCCCTCTTTGACGAAGCAGACGATGCGCTTGGCGACCAGGCCTGCGATCTGGATCACGCCGATCCGCGCCGTCGGCGTCGTGATCACCAGCGAATTGCGCTCATTGTCCTCGCTCGCCTTGTCCAGCTCGGCATTGATGAACAGGCCGGGCCGGTAGGCGATACGGTCCACCCTGCCCGCGATCGGGCTGCGGTTCACATGGCAGTTGAACACGCTCATGAACACCGAGACGCGCGGTAGCGGCCGGTCGCCGAGCCCGAGTTCGGCCGGCGGCAGCGCCATGGTGATCATCGAGACGCGGCCGTCGGCCGGCGACACCACGAGCCCCTCGCGCACCGGGGTCACGCGCACCGGGTCGCGGAAGAACAGCGCGCACCACACGGTCAAGATGGTGCCGATCCACCCCAATGGCGACCACAACCAGAACAGGATGAGGCTTGCCAGCGCAAAGCCGCCGATGAAGGGGTAACCCTCCTTGTGGATCGGCGGGATCTGACGCTGGATCGAATCGAGAATGGACATCGCTATCTGCCGCTCAGGGTTGATGGCGCAGGTCGTCCCGCGCGGTGGTGTTGTTTAGGCCAGAGTTGGGACCGGAGACAAGGTCACTCCGCCGCCGCAGGCGTCGTCAGGACATCGGCAACCGGCGGTGGCTCCCGGTTGGGCGCCTCCCCGGAATCGGCCATCCTGGCCAGTTTCTCGCGGGCCGCCTCGGCCTCGCGCTGCCTGTTCCACATGCTGGCGTAAAGTCCCCCCTCCGCGAGCAGTTTTGCGTGGGTGCCGCGTTCAGCGATGCGGCCCTGGTCCAGCACGATGATCTCGTCGGCGCCGACGATGGTCGAGAGCCGATGGGCGATCACCAGCGAGGTTCGGTTCTTCGCCACGCGCTCGAGCGCGCCCTGGATTTCATGCTCGGTGTGGGTGTCCAGTGCGGAGGTCGCCTCGTCCAGCACCAGGATCGGCGGCGCCTTCAACACGGTGCGCGCGATCGCGACGCGCTGTTTTTCGCCACCGGACAGTTTCAGGCCGCGCTCGCCGACCTGAGTCTCGTAACCCTTCGGCGCCATCCGGATGAAACGATCGATCTGCGCCAGCTGCGCCGCCTGCTCGACCTCGGCATCGCTGGCGTCCCAGCGACCATAGCGGATGTTGTAGCGGATGGTGTCGTTGAACAGCACGGTGTCCTGCGGCACCATGCCGATGGACGCGCGCAAGCTCGCCTGCGTGACTTCGCGAATGTCTTGGCCGTCGATCAGGATCTTGCCGCCGGAGATGTCGTAGAGGCGAAACAAAAGGCGCGAGATGGTCGACTTGCCCGCACCTGACGGGCCGACGATCGCGACCGTCTTGCCGGCCGGCACCTCGAAGCTGATGCCCTTCAGAATCGGGCGCGCAGGCTCATAGGCAAAGCGCACGTCCTCGAAACGCACATTCCCCGCGGAGACCACCAGCGGCTTCGCGCCCGGCACGTCCTTGATCTCGGCCTCGCGCCCCAGCACGTTGAACATCTTCTCGATGTCGATGATCGCCTGCTTGATCTCGCGATAAACCATGCCCATGAAGTTCAAGGGCTGGTAGAGCTGGATCATCATGGCGTTGACCAGCACGAAATCGCCAACCGTATTGGTGCCGTTGCGCACGCCGATCGCGCACATCAGCATGGTCGCGGTCAGCCCCAGCGTGAAGATCACGGCCTGCCCGGTGTTGAGCACGGCAAGCGAAGTATAAGCCTGCACGCTCGACTCCTCGTAACGCGCGACCGATCGGTCGTAGCGCTGCGACTCACGGGTCTCGGCGCTGAAATATTTGACGGTCTCATAGTTGAGCAGCGAGTCGATCGCCTTGGTGTTCGCCTCGGTGTCGGCATCGTTCATCTTGCGGCGGATGCCGATCCGCCACTCGGTCGCGATGTAGGTATAGTACATGTAGACCGCGACAGTGACGAGGGTCGCGAGCACGTAGCGCCAATCGAATTGCCACAGCAGCACGGCCATCAGCAGCGAGACCTCGACGATGGTCGGGATCAGCTGCAGGATCACCATGCGCACGATGACCTCGATGCCCTCGCGGCCGCGCTCGAGCACACGCGTCAGGCCGCCGGTCTTGCGCTCCAGGTGGAAGCGCAGCGACAGCTCGTGCATGTGGATGAAGGTGATGGTCGCGAGCTTGCGCACCGCGTGCATGGCAACGCGCGCGAAAATGCCGTCGCGCCACTGCGTCAGCACCGCCATCACGATGCGCATCACGCCGTAGCTGGCGGTCAGCAGCAGCGGCGAGGCGATCACCCAGAGGTGCCAATTGTCGGCCTGCACCGGCGCCGTGTTGGCGCCGGTCAGCGCGTCGGTCGCCCATTTGAAGCTGAAAGGAACCGTCAGCGTGATTAGCTTGGCGGCGAGCAGCAGGACCATCGACCAGACTACGCGCATCTTCAGGTCGAAACGGTCGCCCGGCCAGATATAAGGCCACAGATGCGCCAGCGTGCCCATCAGCGTGGCCCGCTCCAGCGGCCCTCCGGCGGGATCAGGAACGTTGGGGCCGGCGGGCGATTGAGCTTGGTCCATCAAGAAGCCTGAAAAGCCCGCGGGATCGGGCTGCGTTGCCATTAAGGATTTTCGTTTGTCATATAGAGCCTTACCGATGCCCATGCACCCCGCCAGATGGCGAATCTTCGATTGTTCGCCGTCGTTTACCGGTAGATTTCCGGAAGTCCCGAATCACCGATTGGGCTTGACGCCTCTTCGCTGCAATGCATCATGGCACCAATGAGCACGATCAAAACCGTCTGTGTCTATTGCGGCTCCGGCCCAGGAACCAATCCCCGTTTCACCGAAGGCGCCAAGGCCTTCGGCAAGGCGCTCGCCGAGAACAACATCCGCCTCGTCTACGGCGGCGGCTCGCTCGGCCTGATGGGCTCGGTCGCGACCTCCGTGCTCGATCACGGCGGCACCGTCACCGGCATCATTCCCGAATTCCTCCGGAAGCGCGAGAACGCGCTGACCCGCGTGCAGGAGATGATCGTCACTCCCGACATGCACGAGCGCAAGCGGCTGATGTTCGAGCGTTCCGACGCCTTCGTGGCGCTGCCGGGCGGCGTCGGCACGCTGGAGGAGCTGGTGGAGCAGCTGACCTGGAAACAGCTGGGCCGTCACGCCAAGCCGGTGCTGCTGGCCAACATCGATAATTTCTGGGAGCCGCTGTTCTCGCTGCTGTCGCACATGCGCCAGACCGAGTTCATCCGCGCCGGCCTCTCGGTCGACATCCTCAAGGCCGATCGCATCGAGGAGATCTTGCCGAAGCTGAAGGCCGCCGTGGCACAGCTCGCTGACGCGGAAAAGCAGCTCGCCCCGGAAGTCGCGCGCAAGCTTTAGTCCGCGGGAAACGTCACCGCCTCGATCCGGTTGCCATCGGGGTCGACGACGAAAGCAGCGTAATAACGCACGCGATCGTGCGGGCGGATACCCGGCGCGCCGTCGGACGCTCCGCCGGCGGACAGCGCTGCAGCGTGAAATGCATCGACCTCGGCGGTCGTCCTGGCCCGCAGGCAAATATGCACGCCGCTCTCCGGCGTGACGTGCGGCACGCTCTCGCGCAGATTGATCCAGAACTCCGGATAGGCCTTGCCGAAGCCGACCGTCCGCGGTCGCGTGACGAGGCGAGCGAGACCGAGCGCGGCGAGTGTCGCCTCGTAAAATGTCGCCGAGCGTTGGAGATCGCTGACGCCGACGGAGATGTGGTCGATCATGGGCCGCGCTTCCTCTCTCCTCCTCGTCATTGCGAGCGTAGCGAAGCAATCCAGACTGCGTCCGCGGAGAGATTCTGGATTGCTTCGCTGCGCTCGCAATGACGGCGATCGTGGCGGCGCCGTTGCCTACGCCGGCGCCCCCGACTTCACCAGCTTGTAGATCACCGAATCCATCAAAGCCTGGAACGAGGCGTCGATGATGTTGGGGGAAACCCCGACCGTGGTCCAGCTGTCGCCGTTCTCGTCCTCGCTCTCGATCAGGACGCGCGTGACCGCGCCGGTGCCGCCGTTGAGGATACGCACGCGATAGTCGATCAGCGTCAGGCCTTCGATATATTTCTGGTACTTGCCGAGATCTTTTCGCAAAGCAACGTCGAGCGCGTTGACGGGACCGTTGCCTTCGGCCGCCGAGATCAGATGCTCGCCGGCGACGTCGACCTTGACCACCGCCAGCGCCACGGTGACGCGCTCGCCATGCGAATTGTAACGCTGCTCGACATTGACGTCGAACTGCTCGACCTCGAAATAATGCGGCACCTTGCCGAGCGTGCGCCGCGCCAGCAGCTCGAACGAGGCATTGGCGGATTCGTAGGCGTAGCCTTGCGCCTCCCGCTCCTTCAACTCCTCGACCAGCCGCGACAGCTTCGGATCGCTCTTCTCATAGGCGATGCCGGCGCGGTCGAGCTCTGCAATGACATTGGAGCGGCCGGCCTGGTCGGACACCAACACCTTGCGGTGATTGCCGACCAGCTCCGGCAAGACATGCTCGTAGGTCTGCGGATCCTTCAGCACCGCGGAGGCATGGATGCCGGTCTTGGTGACGAAGGCGCTCTCGCCGACATAGGATGCATGCCGGTTCGGCACGCGGTTGAGCATGTCGTCGAGCGTGCGCGACACCTTGACCAGGGTTGCGAGCTTCTCTGCCGTGACGCCGATCTCGAAGGCGTCGGCAAACGCGGCCTTCAGCTTCAAGGTCGGGATCAGCGAGCAGAGATTGGCATTGCCGCAGCGCTCGCCGAGGCCGTTCAGCGTACCCTGGATCTGCCGCGCCCCGGCGCGCACCGCGGCGAGCGAATTCGCCACCGCCTGCTCGGTATCGTTATGGGCGTGGATGCCGAGATGATCGCCGGGGATGTGCTTCGTCACCTCGGTGACGATGGCCTCGACCTCATCAGGCATGGTGCCGCCGTTGGTGTCGCACAGCACCACCCAGCGCGCGCCGGCTTCATAGGCGGCTTTCGCGCAGGCGAGCGCGAAACTGGAATCTTCCTTGTAACCGTCGAAGAAATGCTCGCAGTCGAGCATCACCTCGCGGCCGGCGGCCTTGGCTGCTGCGACGCTGTCGCGGATCGAGGCGAGGTTCTCCTCCTTCGTCGTCTCGAGCGCAACGCGCACCTGATAGGCCGACGCCTTCGCCACGAAGCAGATCGCGTCGGCTTTGGCTTCCAGCAGCCCGGCCACACCAGGATCGTTGGAGACCGAGCGCCCCGCCCGGCGCGTCATGCCGAACGCAGTGAAGCGCGCATGCGCGAGCTTCGGCTTGGTGCCGAAAAACTCGGTGTCGGTCGGATTGGCGCCGGGATAGCCGCCCTCGACATAGTCGATGCCGAGTTCATCGAGCATCGCCGCGATGACTTGCTTGTCCTTCAGCGTGAAATCGACGCCATTGGTCTGCGCGCCGTCACGCAGCGTGGTGTCGAACAGATAGAGACGCTCCTTGCTCATTGCAGGGCTCCCGACGCGGGTCCGCTGCCGAGCGTCTTCTGCATGGTGGTGTTGGCCAGCCACTCGTCGTTCACGGTGATGCTGTTGCGCTGCATGGCGACATAGCCGCGCTTGGCGAAAAAGCCCTGCGCGTTGTCGCTGGCATCGACCGTCAGCTTGTCGGCGCCGCGGCCGCCCGCAAGCTTTTCCAGCGCATCGACCAGCATCGTCGCGAGGCCCTGCCCGGCCACGGCCGGATGCACATAGAGCATGCGGATATGATCCTTGCCGCGCAACGACGCAAAGCCCACCGGCGATCCCTCCAACGTTGCGATCAGCGTCAGGTCGGAGGCGAGTCGATTGCCGAACTCTTCGCTTTCCGCAGCCGCCATCCAGGCCTGCTGCTGCGCCTCGTTATAGTCGTCGCCGGTCAGCTCTTCGATGCTGGCCGTGAAGATCGCGGCGAGAACCGGCACGTCCTCGGGCAGGAAAGGCCGCAAGCCAGGCTTTGGGAGTGCTTGTGCCATCGTCTTCACCACATCCCATAGAGTTTCAGCGCCAGCGCCACGGCGGCAGCAAGCAGCAGGATTTTCAGCGCGATGTAATAGAACCAGTGCCGCGGAAACGGCGTGTCGGGCCGCTTCATCGTGCGACCTCCCACGTCGTCCCTGCCTTGGAGTCTTTGATCGCAACGCCCATCGCGGCAAGCAGATCGCGGATACGATCGGACTCCGCAAAGTCCTTGCGTGCACGCGCCGCCGTCCGCTCCGAGAGCAGGCGCTCGACTTCCTTGGCATCGACGCCGCTCGCCTGCTGCTTGCGTCCTTCCCACTGCGCAGCACTCTCGGAGAGAAAGCCGAGCAGCCGCAACGAACCCGCGAGGGCACCAACATCGCTGCCGCGCAGGCCATGCAGCGCCGCAATCGCCAGCGGCGTGTTGAGGTCGTCGAGCAGCGGCTCGACCACTGACGGGGCGGGCTTGCCGGGCGCGACGTCAGCCGCAACCCGATACCAGTCGTCGAGCGTCTTGGCGCTCTCCTCCAGCGACTTCATCGTCCAGTCGATCGGCGAGCGGTAATGCGTCTTGAGCATATTCAGGCGCAGCACTTCGCCCGGCCAGTCCGCGAGCAGCTCGTGAATCGTGACGAAGTTGCCGAGCGACTTCGACATCTTCTCGCTTTCGACCTGCAGGAAGCCATTGTGCATCCAGTAGTTCGCCATGCGCTCCCGGTGGAAGGCGCAGCAGGTCTGCGCGACTTCGTTCTCGTGATGCGGAAACACGAGATCGATGCCGCCGCCATGGATGTCGAAGTACTCGCCGAGATGCTTCCAGGCCATCGCCGAGCACTCGACGTGCCAGCCCGGGCGCCCCTGCGCGGCGATGCCGGCCGGTGACGGCCATGACGGCTCGCCGGGCTTGGACGGCTTCCACAGCACGAAGTCGGTGTTGCCCTTCTTGTAGGGCGCGATATCGACGCGGGCGCCGGCGACCATCTCGTCCAGCGAACGATTGGACAGCGCGCCATAGCGCGGCAGCCCGGAATCGGCCGCGTTCATCGCCTGCGGCGAGAACAGCACGTGATCCTCGGCAACGTAGGCAAAGCCGCCGGCAACCAGCCGTTCGATGATCTCGCGCATCTCGCCGATGTGTTCGGTCGCACGCGGCTCCACGCTCGGCCGCAGTGCGCCGAGTGCGTCGACGTCGGCGTGAAACTGCTTGCCGGTCTGCTCGGTGACTTTCCGGATCGCCTCGTTCAGCGGCAGGCCGGGGAAATCACGCGCGGCGCGGTCGTTGATCTTGTCGTCGACGTCGGTGATGTTGCGGACATATTTGACGTGGGCCGCACCATAGAGATGGCGCAGCAGTCGGAACAGCACGTCGAACACGATCACCGGCCGGGCGTTGCCGATATGGGCGAAGTCGTAGACGGTCGGTCCGCAGACATACATGCGGACGTCCTTCGCATCGAGCGGCACGAAGATGCGCTTGTCCCGGCTCAGCGTATCGTAAAGGCGCAATTCCATAAGGATACCCGTCGGCTGTTGGCCGGGCGTCCAGTGCTCTCAATGGTTTTGAGAAAAGACGGCTCCAGCCAGCGAATCGCTAGCTCGTAATCTCGCGGCAAATGGCGCAAATGACGAGGAGACCGTTCATGGCGGAACATATGGGCTATGAGGCGGCCCCGCGTCAAGAGAGCCGCGAAAATGCCGTTCTATCTCCGCAATGCGCAGCTGCCACGCATAGATGGTTCATCATCCTTAACCATTTGAGCCCATTCTAGAACTGGCAGTTCCCATTTTTTTGCCCCCGGTGTTTTCATGCGATCATTGCTCGCTCTCATTTCCTGCGCCTCCATCCTTGCCGCATCCAGCGCTCTCGCCGAGACCCGCGTCTTCATCATCCCCAACCAGGCGGACGGCTACGGCGTCGACCAGTGTCTGGCCAAGAGCGACAAATGCGGCGCGCAGGTCGCCCGCACCTACTGCCAGTCACGCGATTTTGCCCAGGCTTCGGCCTATCGCCGGGTCGATCCCGACGAAATTACCGGCTCTGTCCCCAAATCCGGCGCAAACTGCTCCCATGGCCATTGCGACGAATATGTCGCAATCACCTGCCAGCGCTGAATTCGCTCGGAACTGGCGTACTTTAGGCCCAATCGCTGGCCTCTGAAACGACGTGACGATGCCGCAGGAAGCGGCTATGGGAGGGCGCGCTTCGGCCCCCCACATCACGCGTGGCCGTGACCTCGCTAGAATGGCGGATATGCCTGAATTTTTGTCTCTCTCCCGTGCTCGCTCGATCCTTGCCTGCGCCGTGCTCTTGAGCACGGTCGTGCTCGCCAATGGTGCGTACGCACAGGCCGGCCCGCCGGGACCGCCGCCTCAGCCCGGCCAGAACGGGCTCGGCCCCAACCCGATGTGCGCGCGCCTGGAAGGCCAGCTCGCCGGTCTCGATCGTGGCGGCGGCGGTGGTGATCCCGCGCGCGAAGACCAGATCCGCCGCTATCAGGAATCCCAGACCAAGCAGCAGGCCGAGCTCGACCGCGTCACCATGCAGGCCAAGCGCATGGGTTGCGATTCCTCCGGCTTCTTCTCGCTGTTCAGCGGCCAGTCGGCGCAATGCGGTCCGGTCAACACCCAGATCCAGCAGATGCGCGCCAATCTGGACCAGATCACCGGCAATCTCGAACGTCTGCGCGGCGGCGGCCCCGGCGGCTTCAGCCCCGAGCGCGACAACCAGCGCCGCTCGGTGCTGGCGGCGCTGGCACAGAACAATTGCGGGGCGCAATATGCCAACGCCGCGCAGTCGCAGGGCGGCGGCAACTTCCTGAGCAATCTGTTCGGCGGCAACAACCCCAACAATCCGCAAGGCGTGCCGCCTTCCGATCTCGGCCCGCAATCAGGCACCTATCGCACCGTGTGCGTGCGCACCTGCGACGGCGCTTACTTCCCGGTCTCGTTTGCGACCGTGCCGGCACGCTTCCCCGACGACGAGAAGACCTGCAAGGCGCTGTGCCCGGCCGCCGAAGCCGTGCTCTACACCCATCGCAATCCCGGGGAAGACATGAACTCCGCGGTCTCCACCAGCGGCCAGCCCTACACGGCGCTGCCGACCGCGTTCAAATTCCGCAGCGAGTTCAACCCGTCCTGCTCCTGCAAGGCCGCGGGCCAGACCTGGGCCGACGCGCTCAAATCCGCCGACGACAAGGCGTCAGCCGAGCAGCAGGGTGACATCATCGTCACCGAGGAGAGCGCCAAGAAGATGCAGCAGCGGCAGCTCAACAAGGGCACGCCTGCCGCCAATGGCAAGAAGGGTGCGGCTCCGGCGACGACGACTGCTGGCGCCCCGGCAGCGACGCCGCCGGCGGAAACGGGCACCCCTGCGACGCCTTCCGAGAACAAGCCGATCCGTTCGGTCGGCCCGAGCTTCCTGCCGCAACAGCAGAAGTAGGTCGCCACGCACAACTGTCATGCCCCGCGCAGGCGGGGCATGACAGTACTCCGTGTCATCACTTGTTTTCGACAACGCCCGCCGCGGCGTACTGGATCACCCGCCTTCGCGGATGATGACACTGGGATGCGTGGTGACAGCGTCTCTCAACAAGCGCGCCAGCCTCACCCCTCGAACGCGTCGATCGAGGCTTTGCTCCCACGCGACACCAGCGTCTCGTCGGGGGCGGCCAGCTGCTCGCCCCTGTCGCGAAAACGGTTGGTGATGGGATAGCGGCGGTCGCGGCCGAAATTCCTGGCCGTGACCTTGACGCCGGGCGCCGCCTGGCGGCGCTTGTATTCGGCGACGTTGAGGAGATGGTCGATGCGGGTCACCGTCTCGCGGTCGAAGCCGGCGGTGATGATCGTGTCGAGCGGCTCTTCGCGCTCGATCAGACGCTCCAGGATGCTATCGAGCACGTCGTAAGGCGGCAACGAATCCTGGTCGGCCTGGTTCTCGCGCAGCTCCGCGGTCGGCGGACGCGTGATGATGTCGGGCGGGATCACCTCGCCGGCCGGCCCCAGCGCCCCGTCGGGCTTCCACGAATTTCGCAAGCTTGCCAGCCGAAACACCTGCGTCTTGTAGATGTCCTTGATCGGATTGAAGCCGCCGTTCATGTCGCCGTACAGCGTGGCGTAGCCGACCGACATTTCCGACTTGTTGCCGGTGGTCACCACCATCAGGCCGGTCTTGTTGGAGATCGCCATCAGCAGCGTGCCGCGGGTCCGGGCCTGGAGATTTTCCTCGGTGACATCGGGCGGTAGATTCTTGAAGACGCCGGACAGGATGGTCTCGAACCCGTTGACCGCTTCCGCGATCGGCAGCACCTCATAGCGGATGCCGAGATGGCCGGCGAGCTCGCCGGCGTCCGCAATCGAGCTTGCCGCAGTGTAGCGATAAGGCAGCATCACGCCGTGCACCTGATCGGCACCCAGCGCATCGACCGCAATCGCTGCGCAGAGAGCAGAGTCGATGCCGCCGGAAATCCCGAGCAGAACGCCGGGAAAGCCATTCTTGGCGACGTAGTCCCGCAGACCCAGCACGCAGGCGGCGTAGTCGGCGTGGTCACCCTCGGGCTGCGCGGCGATCGGACCGGTGCAGCGCCAATCGTCGCCGTTCCTCGTGAACCGCAGTGTGGTGACGCTCTCCGCGAACGCCGGCAATTGCGCCGCGAGCGAAAGGTCGCCATTGAGCGCGAAGGAAGCACCGTCGAACACCAGCTCGTCCTGGCCGCAAACCTGGTTGAGATAGACCAGCGGCAGGCCGCTCTCGGTGACGCGCGCAACCGCGACCGACAAACGCACGTCGGCCTTGTTGCGGGCGTAAGGAGATCCGTTCGGCACAAGGATGATCTCGGCGCCGGTCTCGGCCAGCGTCTCGACCACGTTCTCGTAGTCTTCGGACTCCTCCAGCCAGATGTCCTCGCAGATCGGCACACCGATGCGCACGCCGCGCACGGTGACGGGGCCGGACGCAGGGCCACGCGAAAACAGCCGCTTCTCGTCGAACACGCCGTAATTCGGCAGATTGCATTTGAAGCGCAAGCCAGCGATACGGCCGCCGTCGAGCAGCGCGCAGGCATTGTAGAGCCTGCCCTCCTCGATCCAGGGCGTGCCGATCAGCATGGCCGGCCCGCCATCGGCGGTCTCGCGCGCCAACGCTTCGATCGCAGCGCGGCAGGCGGCCTGAAAGGAAGGCTTCTGCACGAGATCTTCCGGCGGGTAACCGGCGATGAACAATTCCGGAAACAGCACGAGATCGGCCCCGTCGGCGGCGGCCTGCACGCGCGCCGCGCGCGCTTTCACGGCATTGCCCTCGATGTCGCCCATGGTCGGATTGAGCTGGGCCAGTGTGACCGCGAATGCGTTGAGACGTTCGGTCATGGCCACCGCGCTCCGATCAGAGCATGATCCGGAAAAGTGTGAAGCGGTTTTCCGAAAAGATCATGCTCAAAACAACAACCTAAAGCGCGATCAGCGCTCTAGAGAAATCCCAATCGCTCGATGATGGCGATGATCCAGAACGCGCCGGCCATCAGGAGCGCAACACCGACCGCGGCCGACCCCATGTCCTTGACCCGTCCGATCTGCTTGTCGTGATCCATGGTCAGCCGGTCGGCAAGCTTCTCGATCGCAGTATTGAGCAGCTCGACTACCAGCACGAACGCGACCGCGCAGATCAGCTCGACCGCGCGCATCGCGGTCGCGCCGACGAACCACGCAAGCGGCAACGACAAGAGGAGCGCAACGATCTCCTCGCGGACGGCCTGCTCCGAGCGGAACGCAAAGGCCAGACCGTTACGGGAATTGATCGTGGCCTTCCAGATTCGCAGCAAGGTCTCAGAGCCCCGCTGCGGCCGGCATCGGCCTGACCTTGCCGGCACGTTCCTGCTTGAGCAGTTCTGCGACCAAGAAAGCCATGTCGATGGATTGCTCGGCGTTGAGCCGGGGATCACAGACCGTGTGATAGCGGTCGTTGAGATCCTCGTCGGTGATCGCACGGGCGCCGCCGAGGCACTCGGTGACGTCCTGGCCGGTCATCTCCAGATGCACGCCGCCGGCATGGGTGCCTTCCGCGGCGTGGATCGCGAAGAACGACTTCACCTCGGACAGGATGCGGTCGAACGGCCGCGTCTTGTAGCCCGACGTCGAGGTGATGGTGTTGCCGTGCATGGGATCGCACGACCAGACCACCACTTTGCCCTCGCGCTTCACGGCGCGGATCATGTTCGGCAGGTGCTCGCCGATCTTGTCGGAGCCGAAGCGGCCGATCAGCGTCAGCCGGCCCGGCTCGTTGTCGGGATTGAGCACGTCGATCAGCTTCAGCAGCTCGTCTGGCTTGAGCGACGGGCCGCATTTGAGCCCGATCGGATTCTTGATGCCGCGGAAATATTCGATATGGCCGTGGTCGAGCTGGCGGGTGCGGTCGCCGATCCAGATCATGTGGCCCGAGGTCGCGTACCAGTCGCCAGTCGTGGAATCGACGCGGGTCATGGCCTGCTCGTAGCCGAGCAGCAGGGCCTCGTGGCTGGTGTAGAAATCGGTGGCGCGCAGCTCGGGATGGGCCTCGAGATCGAGGCCGCAGGCGCGCATGAAATTGAGCGCATCGGAGATGCGGTCGGCCAATTCCTTGTAGCGGCGGGACTGCGGACTATCCTTGAGGAAGCCGAGCATCCACTGATGCACGCTGCCGAGATTGGCGTAGCCGCCGGTGGCGAACGCACGCAGCAGGTTCAGCGTCGCGGCCGACTGGCGATAGGCCATCAGTTGACGCTGCGGATCAGGGACGCGCGCTTGCTTGGTGAAGGCGATGTCGTTGACGATGTCGCCGCGATAGCTCGGCAGCTCGACACCGTCGATCTTCTCCATCGGCGAGGACCGGGGTTTTGCGAACTGGCCGGCGACGCGCCCGACCTTCACCACCGGGACGGCGCCGGCATAGGTCAGCACCACCGCCATCTGAAGCAGCACGCGAAAGAAGTCGCGGATGTTGTTGGCGCCGTGCTCGGCAAAGCTCTCGGCGCAGTCGCCGCCCTGCAGCAGGAAGGCCTCACCGGCCGCGACCCGCGCTAAGGCCTTCTTCAGATTGCGCGCCTCGCCCGCGAACACCAGCGGCGGAAAGGTCGCAAGCTGCGCCTCGACGTCGGCCAAGGCCTTGGCGTCGGGATAATCGGGCACCTGTAGCACCGGCTTGCTGCGCCAGGACTCGGGCGTCCACCGCTCGGACATCGCAATCTCTCCGTGAAGCAAAAAGCACAACCTGATCTGTGCATGGGTTGCGAGGGTCGCCTTATACACAGGCTGGCCACCGGCCGCCAGTTGTAAATCCGTCTGGCACTGCAAAGCCTTGCGGGGAAAGCCAAATTCGCATTTGCTGGGAACGGCTTGGAAATTGGCAAAATACCTTCGGCCCATGGACGTGGCACTGGACGACGTTTTCATCGACGAGATCAGCTTCCCGGCGACCGACGGGTATGCGCTGACCGGCACGCTATTCCTGCCGCGCGGCACCAAACGTCATGCCGTGTTGGTCAATTCGGCGACCGCCGTCCCGCGAAAAATCTATCGCGGCTTTGCCTCCTATCTCGCCCATCGCGGCTGCGCGGTCCTGACCTACGACTATCGCGGCATCGGCGACTCCCGGCTGCCGGCCATGGTCGGCTACAACCAGCCGAAATCTCTGGTCGGCTTCAAGGCTTCGATGTCGGACTGGGCCGCGCTCGACGTCACCGCCGCAGTGCACTGGATGCGCGAGCGCTACAATACCCTGCCCTTGGCCTATGTCGGGCATTCCTTCGGCGGCCAGGCCCTAGGGCTGATCGCGAACAACACGGACATTTCGCGCGCCGCGTTCGTGGCCTCGCAGGCGGCGACCTGGCGGCTGATGACGTCGCCGGAAAAATACCGCGTCTTCGCCTTCATGAATTTTGTCGGCGTGCCGCTCGTCCACGCGCTCGGTTACGCACCGGGCTGGGCCGGCATCGGCGAGGATTTGCCCAAGGGCGTCTTCCTGCAATGGGCCGAGTGGGTCTCGAGCCCCCGTTATCTCTTCGATTCAAAGCTGCCGGCGCTGGAGAATTTCGCCAGGTTCAAGGGTGAGTTGCGCACACTCTGCTTCTCCGACGATCCCTGGGCAACGCGGCCCGCGGTCGAGCTGCTTGCGAGCGGATTCACCGCGATCAAGCCGGAGGTGCTCAACGTGAAGCCGTCCGACGTCGGCGCCAAGGCGATCGGCCATTTCGGCTTCTTCCGCCCCGACCACCGCGACACATTGTGGCGCGGCGTCGCGGAATGGATCCAGGGAGAGTAGACGGCGCTTACCGGAGGATCGTGGTCAGCGACGAATAGCGCTTGTTCGGCTTGGCTTGGCCCGCCGCGAATTGCGCAAACGCCTCGCTGACGCGGACGGCCGGCGGTGTATCGCCGGCGAAACGAAACTCCTTCGGCCGCGGCGCGTAGAAGCTGGCGCTGTAATAGGCGTCGTCGAAGCGCGCCTCGCCGATCCCGAACATTGCGTCGCACGCGAACAGAAGTGCGTAGACTCCCGCGACCGCGACGACGACCTCCCTGAGAACTGACATGCTGATGCCCCACCCTGTTGCAGGCAGAATGCACGCCGGTTCCAAAGCCGGGGTTTAAGGCCGCATGGTTCTTGTCCGCAGGGTTTGCCGTCGCTGAGCGGAATGCAGACAATTTTATCGATCTTGAAAAAAGAGCCCGCCTGCACGGGTGGTCAGGCGGGCTCCAGGCTTGGCCGCTCGGGAGGTATCAAACGGCCAGATTCATCCAGACAGCCTTGGGCTCCGTGAAATTGTCGAGCGCGGCGGTGCCGTGCTCGCGGCCGAGGCCGGAGTCGCGCTCGCCGCCCCAGGGCAGGCGCACGTCGGTATAGCCATAGGTGTTCATCCAGACCGTGCCCGCGCGCGCCCGCTTGGCAAAGCGCTGCAGCTTGCCGATGTCGCGGCTCCAGACGCCGGCGGCGAGGCTGTAAGCCGTGCCGTTGGCAATCCGCAAAGCGTCGGCCTCGTCCTTGAACTTGATGACGCTGACGACGGGACCAAAGATCTCCTCCTGCGAGATTCGCATCTCGTGGGCGACATTCGCGAACACGGCGGGGCTGATGAAGTAGCCGCGATCGCCCACCTTCTCGCCACCGGTGACGAGGGTCGCTCCCTCCTTCCGGCCGATGTCGACATAGTCGAGCACCGACTTCATCTGCTTTTCGGATATGACGGGGCCGAGCGTCGTCCTGCGGTCGAGCGGGTCGCCGATCCTGAGTGACTTTGCGCGCGCCGCCAGTCGCTCGACGACCTCGTCATAGGCCTTCTCCTGCACCAGCACGCGAGAGCCGGCCGAGCAGACCTGGCCAGCATTGAAGAAGATGCCGGAAGCGGCAGCTTTCGATGCAGCTTCGAGATCGGCATCGTCGAAAATGACGTTGGCCGACTTGCCGCCCAGCTCGAGCGAGACGCGCTTGAAGTTGCTTGCGGCGCCCTTCATGATACCCCGCCCCACACCGGGAGAGCCGGTGAAGGTGACCTTGTCGACATCGGGGTGATTGACCAGCGCGTCGCCTACGACGCGGCCGGGGCCAGTGACGACATTGAAGACGCCCGCCGGCAGGCCGGCCTCAAGCGCGAGCTCGGCGATGCGCAGCGCCGACAGCGAGGTCAGCTCAGCCGGCTTCATCACGATGGTGCAGCCGCAGGCCAGCGCCGGCGCGAGCTTCCACATCCCGATCATCAGCGGGAAATTCCAGGGCACGATCGCCGCGACCACGCCGACCGGCTCGCGCACGGTGTAGGTCAGGGCATCATCCCGCACGGGCACGACGTCGCCGCTGATCTTGTCGGCCCAACCGGCGTAGTAGATCAGCGTGTCGACCGCGGCCGGAAAATCCTGCCGCGATGTCGCGGTGATCGGCTTGCCCGCATCGATCGACTCGAGTTCGATGATCTCCTCGGCGTGAGCCTTGAGCAGATCTGCCCAGCGCAGCAGGATCTGGCCGCGCTCGGACGCCCGCATCGTGCGCCAGGGGCCTTCGAAAGCCCGGCGCGCGGCCGCGACGGCATGCTCGACGTCGGTCTCGTTGCCTTCGGCGACGACGGCGATGACCTGCCCGGTGGCCGGATTGAGCGACTTGAAGGTGCGTCCGGAGCCCGCGGGGATGCGGCGGCCGTCGATCAGCAGATGCTGTGGCCGGGACATGAACTCAGTGGCCGGCGAGTGTGCAAAGTCATATGCAACAGACATCATATTTCCTCCAGTTCTGGTATGCCAGACTAGGCGTCGATTGGCCGGAGTAAATATGATATGGACTGCAAATGGACGGCTACCATATGAAGTACAGTTCATAAGGATACCAATGCTTCAGATCGAGATCGAGACCGTCTGGCGGTTTCGCCGCGCGGGCAATCCGCGCACCGCCATCATCATGCTCGGCGTCCTCAACGAGATCAGGAGAACCGGGAAGATCACCAGCGCGGCGAAGGACGCGCATCTCTCCTATCGTCACGTCTGGAATCTGATCGAGCAATGGTCGGAGTTCTTCGGCACGCCGCTGGTGGAAACCCAGCGCGGCAAGGGCTCGAAACTCACGCCGTTCGGCGAGCGACTGGTGTGGGCTGGCGAGCGCATGCAGGCCCGGCTCGGACCTCAGCTGGAGAATCTGGCGCAAGAGCTGGCGAGCGAGATCAAGCCGTTCCTCGAGCAGCGCCCGTCCGTGATCCGCGTGCATGCCAGCCACGGCTTTGCGGTCGCAAAACTGCGCGAATTCCTCGACCGCGAGCCGGGCATCGGCGTCGATCTGCGCTATGTCAGCAACCAGCATTCGCTGGTCTCGCTGGCGCAGGGGGCCTGCGATCTCTCCGGCCTGCACCTGCCGCACGGCGCGCTACGCGCCCAGGGCATCAAGGCTGCGCGCGAATGGCTCGATCCGCGCGAGGATCGCATCATCAGCTTCGTCACACGCGAAATGGGATTGATGGTCGCGCGCGGCAATCCGCTGCGCATCTCTTCGCTTGATGATCTCACCGGACCAAAAGTCCGCTTCGTCAACCGCGACCACGATTCCGGCACGCGGCTTCTGTTCGACCAACTGCTCGCGGCAAGCGGAATTGACGAGAGCCGCATCAACGGCGCGCAACAGATCGAATTCACCCACGCCGCGGTCGCAGCCTATGTCGCGAGCGGCATGGCTGATGCGAGTTTCGGCGTCGAAGCCGCCGCCCGGCATTTCGGCCTCGATTTCATCCGGCTCCTGACCGAGGATTATTTCTTCGTCTGCAAGCGCGCGTTCCTGGACACCGGGCCGATGCAGCGCATCCTGGAGATCATCCGCAGCGCCGATTTTCGCGCGGCTGTCGCGACGCTACCCGGCTATGTGCCGTCGGACACGGGCACCGTCACCGGCGTGAAGGCGTTTCTGGAGATGCATGCCGTGCGATGATGCCGAAGGATGCCGTCGCCTTGTCCGGGCCGGTCAGATCGCCGGCTCGTCCTTCAGCGCCGACAGGACCCGCTCGCCCTGCGCGGTCAGGCGATACGTCACCAGCGGACGGCTCGACGGCGGCTTTCGCGCGAGCTCGACGATGTAGCCGCGCACCATCAGGGCTTCGAAGCTGCCGTAATAGCCGAACATGCTGATCTGGTTCTGCCTGAGCAGCTTGAACTCGCGTAAGAGACGGATCTCGTTGCCCGACAGCAGCGACCGGCGCACGCGCTGAACGAACCGCGCGCGCTGCTCGAACCAGGCCTGGTCCGGCAGTTCGTGCGAGGCCGGTGCCGGGGCCCGTTCGCAGGGACGCGCGTCCTGCGCAATCTCGACCGTCAGCTGCGGCAGGCAGGGCATGCTGCTGCTGACAACCGCGTCCTTCGCGACGTCGAGCAACGCGAGCGGCCAGCGCCGCTTGTTGTCCACCATGACAGGCGCAGGCACGACGTTGTCGCGCACCAGCTGCTCGAAGCGTCCGGCGGTCACGCCGACATAGGCCGCCGCGCGACGGCGATCGACCAGGCCGGTCTCCCGCGCGACCTCGCAAACAATGTTCTCGTCCACCCCGGATCCCCTGGCGCCTCGTTGCGCATGGCATGACGGTCCGGCGGGACCGGCCAAGCCGGCTGCGAACCTAGGCGGCAGGAGCGTGCTCGAAAAGCACAGAGTTTCGTACATGTTGATGCCGTTTCGGCAACAGCTATAGTCCAGCCGGAGGTCCCATGCGCTTTCACTCACCGGCCATCCAGTACTTCCACGCCGTCCGCCGCACCGGCTCGATCCGCGCCGCTGCGCGCCTGTTGAACGTTGCCTCGTCGGCCGTAAGCCGTCAGATTCTCAAGCTTGAACAAGAGGTTGGGTCACCATTGTTCGAGCGCAATGCGCGCGGCCTGACACTGACGACCGTCGGGGAGATGCTGGCCCGGCACGTCATGAACGTGCTCCAGGACCTCGACCGGTTCCGCTCGGACGTCGCGTCCCTGTCGGGGACCTGGCACGGCACCGTCAGCATTGCCTGCATCGAGTCGCTCACGGAGTCGGTGCTGCCCGACCTGATCGCCTCCCATCGCGGCCGGGCCCGGCGCGTCAGCTTCACCACCGAGGTGAAGGGATCGTCGGATGTGCTGGAGGCCCTGAGCCGCGGCGAGGCCGACATCGGCATCGCCATGGCGCTTCGCCATCCGCCGGATCTGCGCCAGGTCGCCTTGAAACGGTTTCGCCTCGGCGCGGTCGTGGCGGGCGATCATCCGCTGGCGCGCGGCAAGACGGTCACGCTGACCCAATGTCTCGCCTTTCCCGTCATCCACGCGCTGCCGGAGCTGTCGATCTACCATCTGCTCCAGCCGCTGATCGCGCAGCTGTCCGAGACGCCGGAGCCGGCGATCCAGGCCAACTCGATCGACCTGATGCGCGAGCTCGCCGCGCGCGGCGTCGGCGTCGCGTTCCAGACCCAGCTCGGCATCGGAAGGCTGTCACGCGACAGCCGGCTCGTCTTCCTGCCGCTCGACAATGCCGGCAGCCCGGTATGGTCCGACCTCGGCATCTACGTTCGCGCCGAGCGCACCCTGCCCGCTTACACGGAATCCTTCCTCCAGGAGCTGGTGCGCGAATTGGGCGAGCGCGAGCGGCGGGAAAATGCGGCCTATCCGCAAGTTGCGCGATGAAGCGTCGCAGTAGTCTCCCGGAATAGGGCCGATGGTCGACCATCTGGTACCCTTTGCATTCAGCGGCTCATCCCTCACGCCAGGATCCCGAAATGCCGCTATGTCGGCTGAAGCCTTCGCGAGTCCTCGGCATCGAGCGTTTCTCGGACTTCGGCGAATTTCGCGCCAACGAGGTGCTCGGCCTCAGCACCAGCACGCCGCTCCGTCCGCGGGAATTCTCGCTGTCGCGCGCCATCCTGCCACTTCAGGACGGGCTCTTGGTGCTCCAACGTTCCTTTGCGCGGCTGCTTGAGGCCGAGATCGGTACGGACAACGGCGTCGGCCTCGTTGTCCCCTTCACCTTTCATTCCATAGCCAATGGCCGCGAGGTCGATAGTTCAACGATTGCCGTCATGCGCGGCAAAGCCCCCGTCAACGCGATCGAGCATCATCCCAACACTTACCTGATGCTGCGCTTCAATTCTGACATGCGTCATCGCGGCTGGACCGATTTCGACACGGGCCTCGCATATGTTCGCGCGCAGGACGATCCGATGACGCGCTTGCGCACCGCCATCCTGGAGATGTTCTCGCTGGCCTCGGCGTGCAACGATCCCCGGCAGTTCGAGGGGCTCAACCGACCGATCCAGGAGACGCTGCTCGCCTGTCTCGACGACGCCCTGGCGCCGGCAGGCGGGCTGGCCGCGCCACACGGATCGCTCGCCAAGCACCGCAAGCTGATCGCGCGCCTCGACGAAATGGTCGTGTGGTCCGGCAGCAGGGCACTCTACAGTGACGACCTCGCCTCTGCGCTCGGCGTATCGGTGCGTACGCTCCAGACCGCCGCGCATGCAGTGCACGGCGTAAGCCTGCACCACTATCTGCGTCTCAAGCGGCTGTGGTCCGCCCGCATCCAGCTCATGGTCGGAGGCGGCGGCATGAGCGTCAAGGCCGCAGCACTCGGCAACGGCTTCTGGCATCTTGGTGACTTCTCGCGCGGCTACAGATTGGCGTTCGGCGAGACACCCTCCGAGACGCTGGCGCGGGGCCGACGTCCCTGAGCGCGGCTTTCGGCCTTTGAAAGGCCGTCGGTCACGCTCAGCCGTGGCCGGCTCCCTTGCGCTGGCCGCTATCGCTGAGGCGGTCGACCCAGGCGATGCCGATCGCGGAGATGATGAAGGTCAGGTGGATGAGCACCTGCCACATCACGCCGCTCTCGGTGAAATTGCTGCGCGTCGTGCCGAGATTGCCCGCCTCGATGAAGGTCCGCAGCAGCGAGATCGAGGAGATGCCGATGATCGCCATCGCAAGCTTGATCTTGAGCACGCTGGCATTGACGTGGCTAAGCCATTCCGGCTCGTCCGGATGACCGCTGAGGTTCAGGCGCGAGACGAAGGTCTCGTAACCGCCGACGATCACCATCACCAGCAGGTTCGAGATCATCACGACGTCGATCAGCCCGAGCACGACCAGCATGATCTGCTGCTCGCTGGCGTCGAACGAGTGCACGACCAGGTGCCAGAGCTCCTTCAGGAACAGCAGCACATAGACGGCCTGCGCGACGATCAGGCCGACATAAAGCGGAACCTGCAGCCAGCGCGAGCCAAAGATGAGCTGGGCGAACGCGCCGATTTGCGGCGCCGGCACGGAAACCGCCGAAGGTGCTTTGGGTTCGGACGTCATTGATTACTCCGGATGATGGACAGGCACGTTGCCTCAGAGACTCGCGATCACAGGCGCGAGCTCGAGCGACCCGCGATAGATCATCTCGAAGGCGACGTAAACGATGATGGCGAGGCCGACATAGCCGATCCAGCGCTGCTTCTGGAGCACGCGGCCGAGCAAATCGGCGGCGACGCCCATCAGCGCGACCGACAATAACAGGCCGAAGGCGAGGATGTAGGGATGCTCGCGCGCGGCGCCCGCGACCGCGAGCACGTTGTCGAGCGACATCGAGACGTCGGCGGCGACGATCTGCACGGCCGCCTGCCTGAAGGTCTTTCGGGAGGCAGAAGCAGCGCTTCCGCCGCCGCCATGGCTGAACGCAAGCTCGTTCGCATGCGCGGCCTGCTCGCGCAGCTCCCGCCACATCTTCCAGCACACCCAGAGCAGCAACACGCCGCCGGCGAGCAACAGCCCGATCACTTGCAGAAGCTGGGTCGCGACGCCGGCAAAGACGATGCGCAGGGCGGTGGCGGCAATGATGCCGACGACGATGGCGCGCCGGCGCTGCTCTGCCGGGAGGCCGGCTGCGGCAAGGCCGATGACGACGGCGTTGTCGCCGGCGAGCACGAGGTCGATCAGGACGACCTGAAGCAGCGCGGTCAGCGCTTCGGTGGTGATGAATTCAGTCATGATTGATCATTTTTCGGTGCGGACGGATCGAGCCATTGCGGCTTCTTCCGCTCGACCCAATCGAGAACCTTGCCGCGCGAGGAGCGCAGCGCGGGCACGTCTTCCGCGAGCAAAGCGAGGCCGAGCGGGAGCATCCAGACGCCGAGCACCGGCAGAAAGGAGAGCACGCCGCCGACAATGAGCAGCGCGCCCGAAGGGATTCTCACCCAGCGGCTGGACGGCTTGAGCAGATAGGTGACGGTGTCGCCCATGCGCGGCGGCAGGCGGCGGACGAGCTTGTCGAGGCGCGGGTCGCCGCCGGCCATCTGGCCGGCGGCGCCCGCAGTCCCTGTCTTATCCTCGTCCGAAACTGCGCTCATGCTTACTCCTCGGCGGCGATGCGCTGTTCGGCGCGCACTGCACGCGGCGCCACCTGCTTTGCGCGCGGCAGCACCAGCGTCAGCAGGCGCAACAGCTTGATCGCCTGCACTTCGTGGGGATGCACGTCCTCGTCCGCGGCCGCGACACGCTCCGACAGTTCGATGAGGTGAGACGACAGCGGCAGGTCCGAAACCGGGCGCAAATGGTCGATCACCACATTGGCGAAATCCGGCTCCTCAAGTCGTTCGGCAAGCTCGTCGAACATCGCGTAGAGCCGGTCGTCCGGGATGTGCGGTGCCAGCTTGCGATCCCGGATGAACCGGACGACCTCGTCCCGTTCGACCGGCGAAACTTGGCGGTCGGCAACCGCAACCAGCGCGCCGACGATCACCAGCGCCACCGCAGCCTGCTCGTTCAGGCTGGACGGCTCGGTGATCTCGATTGCGATCGGATTTGAATGCTTGGCGTCAGACATCGTTGCTCCCTTATCTTGCGAAATGACCGCACGGAGCTGCGATGGGGACGATTGGGTCGGAGAGACTCTCAAGAAGGCCCGACGATCGGCCGATCCATCGCATTCGCGCGGGACAGGTCATCCGACATCACGAGGTTTTGCCGACAGCGTCGGCGTCCTCGCCAGAGGGGCCCGGATTCTTGTTCCTTCCACACATAAAGGTGGGGCCGTCGGAATCAAGGCGACGAGACTGCGACCAGCCGCCGCATCGGGTTCCGTGTATTACCCCACCCGCTCGACAAGATGCGCCCGCGAGGGCGACGGCTCGAACTTGTCGCCGAAATACTGCGTCTCGTGCGCCACCAGGCCGTCGCGGAATTCCATGATGCTCACCACGTAAGACGGCACCCCGTCATAGGTCAGCACGAATTCGCTCACCCAGAGATCGTTGCCGCCGACGATTCGCCGAACCGTGAAGCGCTTCTTGTTCGGCTGCACGAACCGGCTCTGCTGGATGTTGCTGCGACCGCGGAGGCGCTCGCCGGATTGCGGATAGTCGAGCACCGCGTCCTCGCGATAGATGTCGTGCTCGGCCTCGAAATCGTTCGCATCCGAAGCGTCCCAATGGCGCTGGAGCGCGGCCAGCTTGCCCTGATCATCCATCGTGATCTCCCGTGTTCCCGACTGCGTTCTCGTTACGCCATTTCAGATCGGCGTGCAGGCCGCCGGTGACAAGACTTGCTCGCAACCTCTAACAACGACTAACGAGCCAAAAACGCCCTCCGGATGCAAGATGTTGCAGAGCCGCGCAGAGAGATTGGGAACACGCAATGGCACGTCTGCTTTCGGTCAATGTCGGCCTGCCGCGCGACGTCGCCTGGCAGGGCCGGACCATCCACACCGGCATCTGGAAGGCACAGGTCACAGGTCCGCGCAGGGTGCGCCGGCTCAACATCGATGGCGACGGCCAGGGCGATACGGCCGGTCATGGCGGCGAACATCGTGCCGTATTCGTCTATCAGGACGAATCCTATCGATACTGGCAGGAGCATCTCGGTCGATCGAACCTCGTCCATGGCCAATTCGGTGAAAACTTTACGGTCGAGGGCCTCGCCGACACCAACGTGTGCATCGGAGACCGCTACAGGATCGGCTCTGCCCTGTTCGAAGTGACGCAGCCGCGCGTCACCTGCTACCGGCTCGGCATTCGCATGGACGAGCCGGACATGGCGGCCCTGCTCGTCAGGCACGGCCGGCCCGGATTCTATTTCCGTGTGATCGAGGAGGGCGACGTCGAGGCCGGTGACGAGATCAATCAGGTCGCAGCCGGGCCCGAGCGTATGAGCGTGTTCGAGATCAATGCGCTGCTCTACATGCCGCCGCATCCGCGCGACCGCCTTGAGCGCGCGCTGCGAATTCCGGCGCTGAGCCGCGGCTGGCAGCGATCCTTCGAGGCGCTGCTCGAGCAGCAGAAGGACAACAAGACCGCGGGAAACGCCGGGCTTGGACCGTCGGCGAGCCCAGCTCCCGCCTGGCGCGGATTCCGCTCCTTTCGCGTGACGCGCAAGATCGCGGAAAGCGGCAACGTGACGTCGCTGATCCTCGAACCCGCCGATGGACAGCCCGCAGCGGCCGCCCTGCCCGGTCAGTTCGTGGTCGTACGGCTCGGCCCGTCTGCGATGACGCGCAGCTATTCGCTGTCGCGCCGCACCGACGCCGCGTCCTACCGCATCAGCATCAAGCGGGAGACGCACGGCGCGGCCAGCGTCTATGTCGCCGATGAGCTCAAGACTGGCAACGTCATCGAGCTCGGCGCGCCACGCGGCAGTTTCACGCTACGACCGGCGGCCAGGCCCGTCGTCCTGCTAAGCGCGGGCATCGGCGTCACCCCGGTGCTCGCCATGCTCCACGCGCTCGCTGCGCAAGGCGCAACGCAAGACGTCTGGTGGCTGCACGGCACCCGCAACGGCCGCGAGCATCCGTTCGCCGCCGAGGCGCGCGGGCTGTTGGCGGGGCTCGCTCACCATCACAGCCACGTCTGCTTCAGCGTGCCTGATCCGGCCGATCGTCTCGGCGTCGATTTCGACACCGCCGGACATCTGGACCGGCGCCTGCTCGAACAGCTCGATGTACCGCGTGACGGTGATTTCTATCTCTGCGGCCCCGCCGCCTTCATGAGCGATCTCGCCGCCGGCCTCGCTGCATTGGGCGTCCCGCCCGATCGCATCCACACCGAGCTGTTCGGCAGCAAGCCATCGCTGACACCGGGCATCGCTGCTGCGCCTCCGACGCGCGCGCATGCGCCGGTCGGCGCCCCCGGCCCCGGACCGATGGTTTCGTTCACCCGCAGTGGCCTCAATGTCTGCTGGGGACCATCCTATGCCAGCCTGCTGGAGCTGGCCGAGGCGTGCGACGTTCCCGTGCGCTGGTCGTGCCGGACCGGCGTCTGCCACAATTGCGAGAGCGGGCTGATCGCGGGGGCGGTCAATTATGCGCCGGATCCCCTCGATCCACCGGCGGACGGCAACGTCCTGATCTGCTGCTCACGGCCCCAAAGCGATGTCGTGATTGATCTGTGAAAGTGGAGACTCATGATGCGAGACAGTGCGCCGGCCTCAGGGCGCTGTGAGACCAGGGCCGCAAGCAGCATTTCATCCCTACGGCAAGGCTTACTCGAAACGATCGGCGAACGGGATTAGAACCACTTCCGACATCGTCCGCTCGGGCGAATGCCAGCGTGCAATGTGGATGATCCAGATGAAGAGCAAACCCGTTCCCCGTGCCGACCGCATGGGTGCGCGCCAGATTTACGAAGCCCTGCGGGATCAGATCATGACGCGGGTGTACGGGATCGACGGCTTGCTGCCGTCCTCGCGCGCGCTGGCCGGTGAGATGGGCGTGGCGCGCTCGACCGTCACCGTGGCCTACGAACAGCTCACCGCCGAAGGCTTCATCGAGACACGCCGTGGCGCGCGGCCGCGTGTGGCTCGCGCCGTCGTCGAACGGGGACGCAAGCGCGTCGCGTCGCAGCCGTCGGCGCGGAAAATGCGGCTGTCGGCCTTCGGGGACCGGTTGCTTCAGGACCCGCCGCGCTGGACCGAGCCGCCGCGCGGCCTCGTCGCGAACTTCCGCTATGGCGAGCTCGCGCCGTCGGATTTCCCGGTGCAGGCATGGAAAAAGGCCGTGACCGCTGCGATGGCCCGCAAGCCCGAGCGGCTGGCTTATGACGATCCCTGCGGCGCTCTGCGGCTGCGGACTGCGCTTCAGGGCTATCTCTGGCGATCGCGTAGCGTCCGCTGTGAGGTCGATCAGATCGTCGTCGTGAACGGCTCGCAGCAGGGCCTCGACATCTGCGCGCGCCTGCTGCTCGACGCCCGCGACCGCTTCGTGATGGAGGATCCAGGCTATCAGATGGCGCGGCATACTTTTGCGGCGACGGGCGCCGAGACGATCCCGATTCCCGTTGACGTGGATGGACTGGAGACAGCGCGGCTCGATGGCGTCGAAGCCCGCCTCGCCTATGTCACGCCGTCGCACCAATATCCGCTCGGCGGCGTCATGCCGATCGGACGCCGGCACCAATTGCTGGCCTGGGCCAGGGCAAACGACGCCTTCGTGATCGAGGACGATTACGACAGCGAGTATCGGTATGACACCAGGCCGATCCCGCCGCTGCACGCGCTCGACGGCGGCGGCAACGTGATCTATCTCGGCACCGTCTCCAAGACGCTCTCCCCGACCTTGCGGATCGGCTATCTGGTGGCGCCCGCCGCCCTGCGATCCCTGTTCGCCGCCGCCAAGCAGATCATGGACCGGCACACGCCGCTGATCGAACAGCACGCTCTCGCGTCGATGCTCGAAAGCGGCGCCTATGACGGCCACATCAGGCGCGTGCGTCGGCGCAACGCCGAACGCCAGCGGGCGCTGCTCGACGCGCTTCGCCGCCGGTTCGGGGATCGCGTCCGGATCGAGGGCACGGCCGCCGGCCTGCACATCGTGGCGTGGTTCGATGACCTGCCGCAGAAGCGTGAGGACGCGTTGATCAAGGCGGCCCATGCAAAGGGCGTTGGCATCTATGCCGTCTCGGCACTGTTCGTCGGACCTCGTCGACCGCGGAAGACGGTCGGCCTCGTCATGGGCTATTCGGCACTGGAGGTCGCACAGATCGAGCGCGGCTGCAGGCTTCTCGCACAGGCCGTCGCCGAACTGGACTGATCAAATAGACGCTAACTGGCAGTTTTTTGCAGACCAGATTCCGGCTATCTCCAGACCAACACCGGAGATAGACCATGTACATCCCTCCCGCCTTCAAAGACGACATCGAGAGCATCCGGGCGACTATCCACGGCGCCCGCCTCGCCAGTCTGGTCACGGCTACCACCGAAGGCCCGGTCGCCACGCCGCTGCCGCTCCTTCTCGATGAGAGCGAAGGCGAGCCTGGCGTGCTGTACGGACATGTGGCGAAGGCCAACCCGCAATGGAAGCTGCCGCCGATCGGAGATGCGCTGGCGATCTTCAGCGGTCCCGACGCTTATGTGACGCCATCCTGGTACGCGACCAAGCAGGAGACCGAAAAGGTCGTGCCGACCTGGAACTACGTCGCGGTGCATGCCTACGGCCCCGTCGAATTTTTCCAGCAGCCCGAGCGCCTGCTCGACGTCGTAACGCGGCTCACGAACAGGCACGAAGGATCGCGGGCCAAGCCGTGGGCCGTTACGGATGCCCCCGCCGATTTCATCGCGGCGCAGCTGCGCGGAATCGTCGGCGTGCGCATTCCAGTCGTGCGGTTTGAAGGCAAGCGCAAAATGAGCCAGAACCGTCCCGAGGCCGACCGCGTCGGCGTCGGACGAGGTCTCGCAGCGAGCGAGAATGCAGCTGATCGCGAGGTTGCGCTGTTGATTCCGGTTCCGGTGTAGTGGCCACCTGGTTCCCGACTTTCGCTGTCGGGAACCATCGTCCTGTCAGGTTCGTTGATACATTTCAGCAAGCATCTCCTGACAGGATTCCTATGTGCCGCTGGATCGCATACCGGGGCGAGACCACGTCTTTCGAACCCTACGTCACCGAGCCCGAGCATTCGCTGATCGCGCAAAGCATTCGCTCGCTCCAGTCGACGGCGGGCTCTAATGGCGACGGCTTTGGACTCGGCTGGTACGGCGAGCATCCGGAGCCCGGTCTTTATCGTGAAACACGCCCAGCCTGGTCGGACGAGAATCTCCGCTACCTCTGCCGCCATCTGCGCTCGCATTTGTTCTTCGCCCATGTGCGCGCCGCCACCGGCACGGCGGTGACGCGGCAGAACTGTCATCCCTTTGCCTGCGGCCAGTGGATGTTCATGCACAACGGCTTTGTCGGCAGCTGGAACCGCCTGCGGCGCAAGGTCGAGGCGCTGATCCCCGATGCCTATTATCCCTCGCGGACAGGCACGACCGATTCGGAAGCCGTGTTTCTCGCCATGATGGGCGCGGGGCTCGACGTCGATCCGCTCGGCGCAACGCACCGCGTGCTGCGAGCCCTCGTCGGCCTCGTCAATGAAGGCGAGCTTCGTGAGCGGTTACGCTTCACCAGCGCCATCGCCAACGGCCGGGATCTCTATGCCTTCCGGGTTGCGGTCAACGATGCCGCCAATACGCTCTATTTCCGCGAGGCTGGCGGCGAGGTTATCGTCGTGTCCGAGCCTTTCGACAAGGAAACGGACTGGACGGAAGTGCCCCCGAATCACGCACTGGTCGCACGTGCGTCCGAAAGCGCGAAAATTGTTCCGTTCGACCTTGCAATTTCCAGTGGGTCCGACGCGGAACCCGCCCCTATCAGAAGGATTATCGCCCGCGGGTAATACTTGGCCGGGTGGCACGATGACATTTGCATCAGACGTCTTGAAGCTGCTGCGGCTCGATTCCTCCGAGGACAGTCAGCACCTCGTGATTCGCTCGGCCGGCGGACGCGGCAAGGCCGCGGAATATTCGTTCGGCATCGAGGAGGAATATTTCCTCGCCGATCGGCAAACCTTGGACGTTGCGATCGAAACTCCAAATGCCCTGTTCGAATCGGCGAACTGGTCCACCGGCGGCCAGGCGATGCGGGAGATGCTGCAGTCCCAGCTCGAGGTCGCCACTAACGTTCACGTGGATGTCAACGACGCGCGCGAAGAGCTTCGCTTCCTGCGCCGGGAAGTCGCGAATGTCGCGGCACAATACGGCTTCGTGATCATGGCATGTGGCACGCATCCAACCGCGGTCTGGCGCATGTCGCAACCGAGCCCGAAGCCGCGCTACGAGGAGATGATCGAGGATCTGCGCAGCATCGGCCACCGCAACCTGATGTGCGGCATGCATGTACACGTCCAGCTGCCCGATCCCGAAAAACGCATGGCGGTGATGCGAGCGATGCTGCCGCATCTGCCGCTGTTCATCGCCTTGTCGGCCTCTTCCCCGTTCTGGAATTCACACAAGACCGGACTGAAGGGCTATCGGCTGGCCGCCTATTCCGAGCTGCCGCGCACCGGCCTGCCCGAATTGTTCGAGAGCAGGCGGGACTACGACGACTATGTCGGCGCGTTGCAGCGATCGGGCGTGATCCCCGATGAAAGTCACATCTGGTGGGCCATGCGCCCCTCGATGAAGCACCCGACCCTTGAGCTGCGTGCACCCGATACCTGCACCTTCGTCGACGACGCCGTTGCCATTGCCTCGCTGTATCGCTGCCTGACCCGCTATCTCTACCTGCGACCTCATCTGTCGAAAGAGGTCACCGCGGTCGAACGCGCGATTGCGGTTGAGAACAAATGGCGCGCCCAGCGCTACGGCACCGATTGCATCTTTGCCTCCAAGGACGGGCCGGTCGAGATCTCCGAGCTGCTCTCCCGCGTGATCGAGGACATCGCCGAAGACGCCGCCGCGCTGAACTGCGCCGCCGAGGTCGAACACTGCCGCACCATCGTCGAGCGCGGCAGCTCGGCTGAATTCCAGCTTCGTGCCTTCCGCGACAATGCGGAAGACATCGCCGCCGTGTCGCGCTGGATCGCAGACTCGACGATCTCGGGGACGAGCGCCCCGGCCGTTGGCGTCGCAGCGCCCTCATAGCGCCCGCGCAAGCTTCGGGAGCAACAATGCCGCTCCTGAATGCGGAAGGTCGCGGAGAGAACCATGAATCGCGTCAAATGTTGCGCCGGCTGTGGCCATGGCCTCATTCCGATGCTCTCGGCCAAAGGGCGCGCGGAGCTCAGCTGCCTGTGGTGCGAGCTCATCGAGGCGCGTGCAGTGGACATGGCGAAGTGGGCTGACAGCCCGTACGGCAAGCCCGAGCGGACCGTCCGTCGATCTTTCGAATGAACGGCTTCAGACACCCGGCCGCCGACTTCTCCTGATCGGCGCAGCTGCACGTTCGCGCCAGAATGCCGACAAATTAGACAAGACACGTCTCGCCGCCAGGTTCGCAGACTGGGCGAACATGGCCATGCAGGCCGGTGAAGCGTGTCATCTAACCTCAGGTGCAACCTCAATTTTTCTTCGCGTGGCGGCGAGTCGCAAAGCGTCCGTACCGCGCAGCACCTCGATTGGCCCAAAATTCGCAAGGCAGCATCAGTCCTGATCCCCTGCGCTCCCGATTGGAGCGGCAAGATGCGTGCGCCGAGAGAGGGTGAGCGGGCCAGATCGGAGAATGCCATGAACGTGCATGCCGCCGGCGATCTCAAAATCACCGGCCTCACCCGTCCGGACGGCGCGCCTCTCCGCCTCAACGCTCAGGATTTTGTGGCGATCGACCGCGACCGGAATGCGAAGTTCGAGGCGACGTACCGGCCGCAGGCCCTCTACAATCGCGCCAACGAAGGCTTTCACGCCAACAACGAAACCTTCCTGCTGCACGAGGTCGCGACCAATCTGCCGATCTACCTTCCCGACACTGGCCCGACCGACTTCCATCTTCATCTGCCGCCGGGCGGCTTTCAGCTCGTACTGGTCACCTCGGGCGCGTTCACCTTCGACTATGATGGGCGCTTCTACAATGTTGGCCCCGGCGCGGTGATGCTGCAAAGCGCGATCGTGCACCGCCAGCTGTTCTACACCTGGTCGGGACTGTCGACCGAAGAGAATTTGAAGACACCACAAACGGTGGCGCCGGATCCGATTTCGATGGGCTATTCCGGCAAATTCCTCGAAGCCTTCATCACCGATCCGACGACCTTTCCAAACCCGACTATTGTCGGCCCGGATCAGATCAACGAAGACGAGACGCCACGGGTGGCCTGGAGCCACTCTCTGCACGATCGCCCTGCGAACGCAGGCTTCTGGCTCCAGGACCCGTTGGCGCTGGATGCGCTGTTCAAGCCTCTCACCGACAGCCCGGTCAAATCGGCCATGCCGGTTTACGTGCGCGATATCGGGATCGAAGTCCCGAGCGGCCATCTCGTCACCGGCCACATCATCGCGACCGATCCGCGCGGCCAATCGCTCTTGCCCAAGAGCACATCGGCGGCAGCGGACACCACATGTTTCGCCAAGGGCGAGGTCGTGATCTACCGCGTGATCCGCGGCACGGCCGAATTCAGGAACAAGTCTGGCGAGAGCTTTGAGCTCACGGCCGGAGACGTGGTGACGGCAGGCAAGAACGCCACAAGCCTCGTCGGTGTCGGTGAGAACACGCAGGTCCTTCGGCTCGGCCTTCTCAAAGGCATGAACGACCTCCGCAGCTGGACGCCGACGCAACGCGACGAGATCGACGGCCTCGCTGGTCAGATCATCACGCAGAAGGACATCCGTCCCCTGCGCACCGAGGGCAAGCCGGTCGGGTACCTCTACGGCTGAGCGGAGTTACTCCGCCGCCTGGCGGACGTGGCGTGCGGTCGGTGTGCGCATGGTGACGAGCTCTTCGGACGCGGTCGGATGCAACGCGATCGTCGCATCGAAATCGGCCTTGGTCGCCTTCATTTTCACTGCAATCGCGACCGCCTGCGTGATCTCAGCCGCGGCATCGCCGACGATGTGACAGCCGAGCACGCGATCGGTTGAACCGTCGACGACGAGTTTCATCAGCACGCGGGTATCGCGGCCCGACATCGTCGCCTTGATGGGGCGGAACGTGGTCTTGTAAATGTCGACATGGCTGAATTGCGCGCGCGCCTCGGTCTCGGTGAGGCCGACGGTGCCGACCTCCGGCTGCGAGAACACGGCGGTCGGGATGTTGGCGTGATCCACCTGCACCTCGCGCTTGCCGAACACGGTGTCGGCGAACGCGTGGCCCTCGCGGATCGCGACCGGCGTCAGGTTGAAGCGATGGGTGACGTCGCCGATCGCATAGATGCTGTCGACCGAGCTCTTCGAGAAATGGTCGACCGCGATGCCGCCGTTCCGCGGGTTGATGGCGACGCCGGCCTTCTCCAGGCCGAGATTGGCGACGGCGGGATGGCGGCCGATCGCGAACATCACCTGGTCGGAGGCGAGGCTCGATCCGTTCGACAGATGCGTGGTGAATTCCTCGCGGTGGCGATCGACCTTCGCCACCGTGCAGCCGGTGAGGATGGTGATGCCCTGCTTCTCCATCTCGGCGCGGACGTGGGCGCGAACATCCTCGTCAAAACCGCGAAGAATGTTGTCGCCGCGATAGATCACCGTGACGTCGGAGCCGAAGCCGGCGAAGATGCCGGCGAACTCCAGCGCGATGTAGCCGCCGCCCTGGATCACGATCCGCTTCGGCAGCCTGGTCAGGTGAAACGCCTCGTTGGAGGAGATCACGTGCTCGATGCCGGGAATCGGAGCGCCATGATTGGGCGCGCCGCCGGTAGCGATCAAAATGTATTTTGCGGTGATCTTCTTGTCGTTCTCGAGCAGGCGGACGGTGTGCTTGTCCTCGATCACCGCGCGGCTCTTGACGATTTGCGCGCCTGACTTCTCGACATTGGCGGTATAAGCCGCCTCCAGACGCGCGATCTCCTTGTCCTTGTTGGCGATCAGCGTCGGCCAGTCGAAGGTCGCAGGCGGAACGGTCCAGCCAAAACCGGCGGCGTCCTCGATCTCATGGCGGAAATGCGAGCCGATGACGAACAGCTTCTTCGGCACGCAGCCGCGGATCACGCAGGTCCCGCCCATGCGGTACTCTTCCGCGATCATCACGCGGGCGCCGTAACCGGCCGCGATGCGGGCGGCACGCACGCCGCCCGAACCGCCACCGATGACAAAGAGGTCGACGTCGAATTCAGCCATTGTCCACTCCGACCTCTTTCAGAACATGATCCGGATTCTGATCAGATAGGGACTGTCAGATTTCCTTGCCACGCTTGCGCATCTCGGCGCGGAAGTTGCCCATCACGGTCTCGGAGAAGTTCTGGGCCCAGGAGTTCATGAAGGCCATGCTCAGCCCGATGGCGCGCGGCTCGGCCTCGATCAGCTTCTTGCCCAGCGGCGACTTGTAGAAGGTGACGAGATCCTTCAGCTCCTGCTCGGTGAACTCGCTGGCATAGACCTGCGCCATGCCATCACCGATTTCGCTCTCGCGGCCCTTGAGCTGCTGGGCGACGATCTGGGCGACCTCGGTGAGGTCCTTCTGGTAGTTGAGGTTCTGCTGGATCAGCGCGATCTTGGTCTTATCGACCAGGCCGGGCACGGCGTTGGCGTACATCGCACTGGCGTTCTTGATCGTCAGGATCTCCTTGGCCGCCGCGACGGCTGCCGGTGACGATTTCGGCGGCGCTGCCTGCTGGGCCGCGGCCGGGGCGACCGAGAAGGCCAGTCCCACAGCGAGAGTCGCGACCGGCAACAATTTCAAAACGCTCTTCATTCCTAGTCTCCTTTCGGCTTTCGCCGTTCAATCACGCGGATTCCATCGCCACCCGCCAAAACAGCCGAGCTGGCCAAGCCGATGAACAAACCATGCTCGACAACGCCGGGGATCGCGCTCAACGCCGTGGCGAGGCGGGCGGGATCCTCAATCTTTTCGAGCTGGGCATCGACGATCCAGTGGCCGCCATCAGTGACGAAAACGTGGCCGTCCTTGCCCTTGCGGACCGCCATCTGCCCGGAAACGCCGCATTCCGCAAACGCCTTCTCGATCGCGCGACGCGTTGCGCCGAGCCCGAACGGGATGACTTCGACCGGCAGCGGAAAGCGGCCGAGCGTCGGCACCCATTTGGTGTCGTCGGCAATCACGATCATGCGATCCGAGGCGGCCGCCACGATCTTCTCGCGCAACAGCGCGCCGCCGCCGCCCTTGATCAGATTGAGTTCGGGGTCGATCTCGTCGGCGCCGTCGACGGTGATGTCGAGATGGTCGATCTCGTCCAGCGTGGTCAGCGGCACGCCGCAGCGCATTGCATCGAGGCGCGTCGCCTCGGAGGTCGGCACGCCGATCACTTTCAGTCCGGCGCGGACCCGCTCGCCGAGCAGCTCGACGAAATGTTTGGCGGTCGAGCCGGTGCCGAGCCCGAGCTGCATGCCGTCACGGACGTCCTCGAGGGCGCGCGCCGCAGCCTGCCGCTTCAACTGGTCCATGTTCACGTTTGCGCCGTCCCTGAATTATGAGTGTGGCTGCCGGATAGGCTCGCGGCGGCCTGTGTAGCCTCGTTTTCCCTCGGAGAACAGGGTCTGGGGGAACAGGCTTCCGGACCGATCTTATAAGGTGATCTTATGGCTTCGGCCCTTGCGCGGGCGGGGCCGGGCCGGTAGCGCTGGACCATGACCTCCTCCCACACCATCGTCTTCGATCTCGACGGCACCCTTGTGGATACGGCGCCCGACCTGATCACCGCGCTCAATTACGTGCTCGACCGCGAAGGGCTGCCGCCCGTGCCGATGGCCTCAGCCCGTAACATGATCGGCGCCGGCGCCCGCAAGCTGATCGAGCGGGGGCTGGAGGCCGAGGGCCGCAGCGTCACGGTTGCCGACATGGACCGGATGACGGCCGATTTCATCGCCTATTACGCCGACAATATCGCCGTCGAATCCCGTCCCTTCGAGGGGCTGGAGGCCGCGCTCGACCATTTTGCGGCCCAGGGCCATCGCCTCGCGGTCTGCACCAACAAGCTGGAATGGCTGTCGAAGCGCCTGCTGGACCAGCTCGACCTGAGCCGGCGCTTCGCAGCGATCTGCGGCGCCGACACTTTTGGCGTCCAGAAGCCCGATCCGACCATTTTCCGCGAAACGGTGGCGCGGGCCGGCGGCGACGTCAAAGCCAGCATCATGGTCGGCGATGCCGGACCCGATGTCGGCGTGGCCCGGCGCGCCGGAGTTCCCGTGATCGGCGTCAGCTTCGGCTATACGGACGTGCCGATCGCCGAGCTGAAGCCGGACCGGCTGATCCATCACATGCGCGACCTGCCGGCCGCAGCCCTCAGCCTGATGACTGTGCAGCCCCCCTCAAGCAATTGATATCACTTGCCTATTTCGCAGACCCGCATTAACCATCTGCTAACTATGCGCGGCCCGCCAATTGCTTGCATGGAACGACGCTCCTAAGTTCGCGCGGGATGTGGCGGTTCGTCGCAGTAAGAGTGGGTGGTCATGCGTCGTGTCATCGCGATTGCGTTAGCAGGGGTAAGCCTCCTGGGAGCAACAAGTCTTGGCGGCTGCTCCTCGATGTCTTCGACTTCCTGGGACATGTTCAAATCGGCCCCGCCGACCGTCCAGGTCCGGCTCGAATCCAACCCCCCGGGTGCTGACGCCACGACTTCACTAGGTGCAAGCTGCAAGACCCCCTGCTCCGTCTCGGTTCCCGCCCCCGACGCCCCCTTCACGGTCGCTTTCGCGCTGCCAAAATACCAGCCAGCGAGCGTGCCGGTGAACGTCATCAAGAATCCCGGCGATTTTACTACGCCCGCCTCGGTCACCACTGACCCCAACCCGGTTTTTGCGGAACTTCAGCCGAGCACTCCGCCAAGACCGGTCCGCAAGCCGCACCGGCCGAAGAAGCCGAAACCGGCGGCGCCCGCCGCTGCCCCGGCTGCTGCTGCCGCACCGGCCGCGGGCTCGCCGTTTCCCGATCCGAACGCGGGCAAGCGCTGATCTCCGTTATCCCCCCAATTGTCTCTGACGCCGCCGATGCTTAGATTGCGTCCAGGGCGCCGCGCAAGCAAAGCTGCTCCCGTCGCCGCAAGTGACAAGGCATCTGGTATGAACGGACTTTCCGCGAGCCCCCGCACCGCGCTGTCGAGCGCGATGACCGATCCGTTCGGGCGGACCATCTCGTATTTGCGCGTGTCCGTCACCGACCGCTGCGACCTGCGCTGCTTCTACTGCATGTCGGAAGACATGACGTTCCTGCCCAAGGCGGACCTGCTGACGCTGGAGGAACTCGATCGGCTCTGCTCGGCCTTCATTGCCAAGGGCGTGAAGAAGCTGCGGCTCACCGGCGGCGAGCCGCTGGTCCGCCGCAACGTGATGACACTGGTGCGCTCGCTGTCGCGGCATCTCAAGAGCGGCGCGCTGAGCGAGCTGACGCTGACCACCAACGGCACCCAGCTTGCGAAATACGCAAGCGAGCTCGCCGATTGCGGCGTCCGCCGCATCAACGTCTCGCTCGACACGCTCGACCCGTTAAAGTTTCGCGAGATCACCCGGTGGGGCGAGATCGACAAGGTGCTGGAAGGCATCGAGGCGGCACGCGCTGCGGGCCTCGCAGTCAAGATCAATGCCGTTGCGCTGAAGAACCTCAACGAGGACGAACTTCCCGACCTGATGCGCTGGGCCCACGGCAAGGGCATGGGGCTGACGCTGATCGAGGTCATGCCGATGGGCGAGATCGGATCGGGACGAATCGATCAATACCTGCCGCTGTCGCTGGTGCGCGCGCGCCTCGCCCAGCAATTCACGTTGACGGATCTGGCCGAGAGCACTGGCGGGCCGGCGCGCTATGTCAGCATCGCCGAGACCGGCGGCAAGCTCGGCTTCATCACCCCGATGACTCATAATTTCTGCGAATCCTGCAATCGCGTGCGCGTGACTTGCACAGGAACGCTGCACACCTGCCTCGGCCACGAGGATGCCTCCGATTTGCGCAAACCTTTGCGTGCATCGGACGACGATTCGCTGCTTGCGGATGCGATCGACCGCGCCATTGGGCTCAAGCCCAAGGGCCACGACTTCATCATCGACCGCCGCCACGACCGTCCCAGCGTCAGCAGGCACATGAGCGTCACCGGCGGCTAGCATCGGCTGGCCGGCCGCGGCTTATTCCCCTTAACTATCAACAAACTTCCGATTGACTGGCGGCAAACTCGCTGGTTTGGTGCGGCTGCCTCATGCCTGCGCGGCGAGACAAGCCAACGCGCCACTCGGCGCAGTCAAGACGGCCGGGGCAAATCGGGGAGGACCAATCTTGCAAGCGCTCCTGAAGCTGAGCAATGGAATTGACGCGTTCACACGTTGGACGGGCAAGCGTCTGGCTTGGCTGATCCTGCTCGCCGTCGTCATCTCGGCGCTGAATGCGATCGTTCGAAAGACGTTGGACACGTCCTCCAACTCGTGGCTCGAGCTGCAATGGGTGCTTTTCAGCATCGTGTTCCTGCTGTGCGCGTCCTGGACGCTGCTCGACAACGAGCACATCCGGATCGACATCTTCAACAGCATGATGCCGAAGCGGGTCCGCAACATCATCGACATCATCGGGCACATCTTCTTCCTGATCCCGCTGACCGTCGTCATGATCGTCACCGGGGTACCGTTCTTCCTGCGCTCACTCCAGATCAACGAGCAATCCGGCAATGCGGGCGGCCTGCCGCAATGGCCGGCCAAGTCGCTGATCATGATCGGCTTCGCCCTCCTGCTCGTTCAAGGCATCTCCGAGCTGATCAAGCGAATCGCGATCATGCGCGGCATGATCCCGGACCCACACGAGTCGCAGGTGTCCGCACTGGAGGCCGAGGTCGAGCACCTCGTCGAAGCGATCGAAAAGAAGTAGCCGTTGGCGACGGTTTAGGGGGAAGTCATGACCGCGTTTATTATCGCCAATCTGGCGCCCATCATGTTCGCGACGCTCGTCGTCGTGTTGCTGCTCGGCTACCCGGCGGCATTTTCGCTCGGCGCCGTCGGCCTGTTCTTCGCCATCATCGGCGTCGAGCTCGGACAATTCCACCCGGACTTTCTCCAGGCCCTGCCGGAGCGCGTCTACGGCGTGATGAACAACGACACGCTGCTTGCCATTCCCTTCTTCACCTTCATGGGGCTGGTGCTTGAGCGCTCCGGCATGGCGGAGGATCTGCTCGACACCATCGGCCAATTGTTCGGCACCATCCGCGGCGGCCTCGCCTACGCGGTGGTGTTCGTCGGCGCCCTGCTCGCGGCGACGACCGGCGTCGTGGCGGCCTCGGTGATCTCGATGGGCCTGATCTCGCTGCCGATCATGCTGCGCTACGGCTATGACCGCCGCATGGCGACCGGCATCATCGCTGCCTCCGGCACGCTGGCGCAGATCATTCCGCCCTCGCTCGTCCTGATCGTGATGGCCGACCAGCTCGGCAAGTCGGTCGGCGACATGTATGAGGGCGCGTTCATTCCGGGTCTCGTGCTCGCGGGCCTCTACGCGGGATACGCCTTTCTCGTGACCCTGATTTTCCCGAACGCCGCCCCGGGCCTGCCGAAGGAAGCCATCGGCTTCCGCGAGGAGAGCGGCGACCGCGGCCTGAGGTCGCTCGGCGTCCTGTTCCTGGCGAGCTGTGTGTTCGGCTGGTTCATGATGCGGAATTCGGAGACCCACGGCGCCGACTTCGTCGTGCTCAGCATGTTCTTCGGCATCCTCTTCGCGTTCTTCGTCGCTATCGCGAACTGGGTCCTCGACAAGCTGACGGGCTTCCGTTTCCTCTCGAAGATGGCGCAACAGACCACCTTCGTCATGGTGCCGCCGCTGTTCCTGATCTTCCTGGTGCTGGGCACGATCTTCATCGGTGTCGCGACGCCCACCGAAGGCGGTGCGATGGGCGCAGCCGGCGCCCTCATTCTCGGTGCCATGAAACGGCGCCTGACCTGGGACCTCGTTCGTCAGGCCACCGAATCGACGGCAAAGCTCTCTGCCTTCGTCGTCTTCATCCTGGTCGGGGCACGCGTGTTCTCGCTCACCTTTTACGGCGTCAGCGGCCACGTCTGGGTCGAGCACCTGCTGACCTCGCTACCTGGCGGCCAGATCGGCTTCCTGATCTTCGTCAACGCCTTCGTGTTCGTGCTGGCGTTCTTCCTCGACTTCTTCGAGCTCGCCTTCATCGTGATCCCGCTGCTCGGGCCGGCTGCCGAGCATCTCGGCATCGACCTGATCTGGTTCGGCGTCATCCTCGGCGTCAACATGCAGACGTCGTTCATGCACCCGCCGTTCGGATTTGCGCTGTTCTATTTGCGCTCGGTCGCGCCGAAGGAACGTTATACCGATCGCGTCACCGGCAAACGCATGGAGCCGGTCACGACGGGACAGATCTATTGGGGCGCGGTGCCGTTCGTGGTCATCCAGCTCATCATGGTGCTGCTGGTGATCACGTTCCCGTCGATGGTGATGCACTACAAGGGCGTGCAGTCCACAGTCGATCCCAACAGCATCAAGATCGACATTCCCCAGATCGATCTGCCGCCGCTCGACTTCGGCCAGCCGAAGCAATAGCGCCCGGCCCGCCCGTAAAAAAGAACCCGGAGCTTTCGCTCCGGGTTCTTTCGTTTGGGCCGATCGCGCCCGATCAGCTCTGCGAATTGCGCGCCATGAAGTTGTCATAGCCGACTTCGGCGACCTGGAACCACTGATATCCGTTGTTCGAGAACGCGGTCAGCGATTCATAGACCTTCTTGAAGTCCGGATTGGTGGCCGAGACTTCGGTGTGCAGCTCCTTTGATGCCTTGAAGCAGGCCTGCATGACCTCGGGCGAGAACGGATGCAGCTTGGCGCCGGCGGCGAGCAGGCGCCGCAACGCCGGTGGATTGGACTGGTCGTACTTGGCCATCATCCAGTTGTTGGCATAATGACCCGCCTGCTCGAGGATGCTCTGGTAGTGCTTCGGCAGCGCATTCCACTTGTCCTGGTTGACGAAGGCTAGAAGCATGGGCCCGCCTTCCCACCAGCCCGGGAAGTAATAATGCGGCGCGACCTTGACGAAGCCGAGCTTCTCGTCGTCATAGGGTCCGACCCATTCCGCGGCGTCGATGGTGCCCTTCTCCAGCGCCGGATAAATGTCGCCTCCGGCGATCTGCTGCGGCACCGCGCCGAGTTTGGCCATCACTTTTCCGGCGAAGCCGCCGATGCGGAATTTCAACCCGCTGAAGTCCTGGGGCGTCTTGACCTCCTTGCGGAACCAGCCACCCATCTGACAGCCGGTGTTGCCGGCAAGCAGCGAGACGACGTTGTACTTCTTGTAGAATTCGTTGAGAATCTCCCTGCCGCCGCCCAGTGTGTACCAGGCCTGGTTGATGCGCATGTTCGGTCCGAACGGCACCGACGATCCGAAGGTGAAGGTCGGGTCCTTGCCGAAATAATAGTAGGACGCGGTGTGGCCGATTTCGCAGGTGCCGTTCTGCACGGCATCGAGCACCTGCAGGCCCGGCACGATCTCGCCGCCGGCAAATGTCTGAATCTGGAATTTGTTGTCGGTCGCTTCCGCGACCATCTTGGCCATCATCTCGGCACCGCCATAGAGCGTATCGAGTGATTTCGGCCAGCTCGTCGGCATGCGCCATTTGATCTCGGGCGTCGTCTGCGCGATCGCTGGAGCGGCGAGCGTGGCGACACCCGCCGCACCAAGCCCGGTGACCTTGATGAAATCTCGTCTTTTCATGATTTCCTACCCTGATGGATTGTGACGGTGGGCCTTCTTGTTGAGGCTTGGAGGCCAGCATGGAACATGTGTCGCCCGATTTCCATCCCTCACGACGTGAGGGATGAAAATGCCCAGCTCCAGCGCCCTCCGGTCCTACGACTTTAGGCTTAGACGGCCAGCGGCCCTGCCCCTCCACATCATGTCCGCCTGGGCGGTGCCTGACGAGTGCGCCGGGCGCGTGACAAGCGCCGGAAACACGGGCATACCGCGTCATCCCCCCAACCTAAGGCCGTCGCGCATGTCTCGATCGCACCCTGCTCCATCGCTCGTTGGTCCGTTGATCGCGTCGCTCTGGCTGGCATGTGCTGCAACCACGGCGCATGCGGAGCCCGGTGCGAATGTCGTGGCCGACATCCATGCGCTGGCGCAAAAGGAGCAGCAGCCGCTGCTCGACACACTGCGCGATCTCGTCAGCATCGAATCCGGCAGCAAGGATGTCGAAGGCTTGAACCAGATCGCCGAGCGCGTTGCCGGCCAGCTCAAGCAGCTCGGCGGCACGGTAGAGATCCTGCAACCCACCGACGTCTATCGCCTGGACGACACGCCCGAGAAGATCGGCCCGGCCGTACACGCCGTATTCAAGGGCACAGGCAGCAGGAAGATCATGCTGATCGCCCACATGGACACGGTGTACCTGAAGGGCATGCTGAAGGATCAACCGTTCCGCATCGACGGCGACAAGGCCTACGGCCTCGGCATTGCCGACGACAAGCAGGGCGTCGCGCTCATTCTCCATACCGTGGCGTTGCTGCAGAAGCTGAGCTTCAGGGATTACGGCACGCTCACGGTGCTCACCAATGGCGACGAAGAGATCTCCTCGCCGGGCTGGCGCAGCACCATCACCAGGTTCGCCGCCGATCAGGACGTGGTGTTCTCGTTTGAAGGCGGCGGCACCGACGGTACGCTGCGGCTGGCCACCAGCGGCATCGGCTCGGCCTATCTCACGGTGCAGGGCAAGTCGTCGCATGCAGGCTCGCGGCCCGAGGGCGGCGTCAACGCGCTGTACGAACTCTCGCACCAGCTGCTCCAGATGAAGGACCTGTCCAAACCAGAACAGGGCCTGAAATTGAACTGGACGGTCTCCAAGGCCGGCACCAACCGCAACGTGATCCCCGCGGAGGCCACGGCCCAGGCCGACGCGCGCGCGCTAAAGGTCGCCGATTTCGACCAGCTGGAGAAGACGCTTCAGGAGAAGATCAAGAATCACCTGCTGCCCGACTCCAAGGTCGACCTGAAATTCGAAGTGCGCCGTCCGCCGCTGGAGGCCAACGAGGCCTCACGCCGCGTCGCAGCCCACGGCAAGACGATCTATCAAGAGCTCGGACTGTCCCTCAAGGTCGACGAGAAGGCGACCGGCGGCGGCACCGACGCGGCGTTTGCCGCGCTCAAGACCAACGGAGCCGTGGTGGAAGGTATGGGCCTGTCGGGCTTCGGTGCGCATTCCAACGATGCCGAATACGTGCAGCTCAACAGCATCGTGCCGCGGCTTTATCTGACCACGCGCATGATCATGGACCTCTCCACCGGCAAGCTGAAATAGTGCTCGCGAGGGTGCAGCGTCAGTGCCGCACCCCGTTCAAATCAACGTCGCCCGACTTCTCCGCCAGCCTGAACCGCAGCGTGAACTGCGCGCCGCCGCCCGGAAGATTCTCCACCGCAACCGTCGCGGCGTGGTCATCCGCCACCGCGCGCACGATCGAGAGCCCGAGGCCGGCGCCGTCGCTGCGCTGGCGGTCGGCGCGCCAGAAGCGCTGGAAGATCAACTCGCGCTCGGCTTCCGCAATTCCCGGTCCGCAATCGCGCACGTGCACGGCGCCGTCCTCGCTCACATCGACATCGACCGATGTGTCCCTTGCCGTGAACTTGATGGCGTTTTCGGCGAGGTTGAAGATCGCGCGCTGGAGCATCACGGAATTGCCGTGGATCATGACCGGCGCCTCGCTACCCCTCAGCGCGATATCCTTGTGCTGCGCGATCGCGAGCGGCGCGATCGAACCGACCACCTCGGCGCAGACCGCGCGCAAATCCGCGGTCTCGCCGGGATCGAGCACCAGCGTGTCGAGTTCGGCGATCTCCAGCAGCTGGGCGACGATGCGGCTCATGCCCTCGATATCGGCATGCAGCGCCTGCCTTGCAGCGCCGTCGCTGAGCGTCTCGATCCGCGTGCGCAGGATCGCGAGCGGCGTGCGCAATTGGTGCGCGGCGTCGGCGGTGAACTGCCGTTGCACCCGAAAGCCGTCCTCGAGTCGGTCGAGCGCCCGGTTGACGGCGGTGACGAGCGGCATGATCTCGCGCGGGATCTGCTCCGTCGGCAAGCGGATGTCGGTGCGCGCCGGGCCGATATTGCTCGCCTCCTCGGAGGCCTTCCACAGCGGCGCGACAGCGCGGCGAAAGATGATGATGTCGATGGCGAGCAGGATCAGCAGGATCGGAATGGTGATCCACCCGACCCGCCGGAAGAAGTTCGACACGATGTCGTCGATGATGACGTCGCGGTGCCCGAGGTCCTCCGCGACGCGAATACGCATCACTTTGCCGTCGATGGTGCGGGTGACGCCGGCGCCGGAAATCGTCTCGGAGAGCGGCGGTGGCGCGGCCGTGGCAGTGCCGGTCTTGCGCCGCGACGAAAACAGCAGATTCCCCTCGGCATCGCGAATGTCGTACTGGTAGCGGCCATAGGCTTCCGAATAAAGACCCTTGAGACTGTCAGGCAGGTTGAACGTCAAGAGCCCGTCGGGCTGGGCGACGATCCGCTCGGCCAGCACCTCGGCCTGCGCGCGCATGGCATCGCGATGCAGCTGGTCGATCTCGGAATTGAGCAGCCAGAACAGCACCAGCGGCAGGAAGATCGCGACCACCGCGACCGCCACGATGTGCAGGAACACGATGCGCCAGATCAGCGATTTGAATGTCGGCGACCTCGCATGGATCCCGGCGCGGAATCCGGCGTGAGGTCCGATCCGGGCCACGCTATTTCTCCTCGGCCATGAGATAGCCGACGCCACGGATGGTGTGGATCACGACCCTGGCGCCGTGCTCGGTGAGCTGCTTGCGCAACCGCGAGACGTAGACCTCGACCGCGTTGGAGGCGACCTCGCCGTCGAGGCCGAAGATGTGATCCTCGACGTTCTTCTTCGGCACCACCCGCCCCTGCCGGCGCAGCAATATCTCGAGCACCGAGGCCTCGCGCGCGGAGATGATGCGCGGCTGGTCGTTGACGAAGATCTGGCGGCTCTCGGTGTCATAGACGAGGTTGGCGAGGCGCAGCGAGCGGCCGAGCAACTGGCCCGGACGGCGCATGATCGCCTCCAACCGCGCCACCAGCTCCTCCATCGCGAACGGTTTTGCCAGATAGTCGTCGGCGCCGCTGCGCAGGCCGCTGACGCGGTCCTGCAAGCCGCCGCGCGCGGTCAGCACCAGCACCGGCAACGGCTCCATCAGCCGGCGCAGCTCGCGCAGCACCGACAGGCCATCGCCGTCGGGCAGTCCGAGGTCGAGGATCATCGCGGCATAGCTGACGCTGCTGACCGCCTCGCGCGCTTCGGCGGCGCTGCCGACGATGTCGCTCTCATAGCCGGCCGCCGACAGCCCGCCGGCAACGAGCCGCGACAGCTCGGCATTATCCTCGACGATCAGAAGGCGCATCGCATTGTCCCGCGGGATGTTCCGGTCCCACCGCACGGCTCGTGCCGCATGTCGCTGTCTTCCACCATCCGGGGCATCTCGGCCAGCGAAAAAGCACCCGGCTGGCCGGCCGCTTCCTTCAGTCAGGTTCCTGTAAGCCAATCAGGGCACTTGCGGATGACGTCGCGGATGGCGCGGACGTTTGCCCCCTTGGGCCCCGCTGCCGGCACCCCATCGACCCACCCAAGGAACGAACACCCCCGCGAACCGTTTAACTCAGCTGCAACATTTCTCATTTGATGGGGCGTCGTGCAGACCACCTAAGGCAATGCACATGCGGCTCGCACGACGAACACGCTCCAGCTCCCTTCTATCCGACTGCCTGACCGCCTTCACGCGACATCCGCGCGCCACCGCGTTTGCTGCCGCAGGCACCCTCATCGCGGCTACCGCAATCATCAACCGGCAGCTCGCGAACAAAGCGCAACGCGATAATCCTCCGCAGGGGCGGTTCATCGACGTCGAGGGGGTCCGCCTGCACTATTTGGAACGCGGCAGCGGCAAGCCGCTGGTTTTGTTTCACGGCAATGGCAGCATGGTCCAGGATTTCGACTCGAGTGGATTGATCGATCTCGCAGCCGAGAACTACAGGGTCATGGTGTTCGATCGCCCCGGCTTTGGGCATAGTTCGCGACCGCGACACGTCGTCTGGACCCCGGAGGCCCAAGCAGACCTGTTCAAGAAGGCGTTCGATCAGCTGGGCGTCTCTCAAGCGATTGTGCTTGGCCATTCGTGGGGAGCGTCGGTTGCGGTTGCGCTGGCGACAAGACATCCTTCGTTCGTGCAGGCTCTCGTGCTGGCCTCGGGCTATTATTTTCCCACTTCCCGCGCAGACAGCGCCGCGTCGGTGCTGTCCGCCCTACCGGTGGTCGGGGACATCATCAGCTCCACGATTTCGCCGCTAGCCGGTCGGATGATGTGGCCCGCGATGTTGCGGAAGCTGTTCGGCCCCCGGCAGGTCCCGAACAAGTTCGCGGGCTTTCCGAAAGAACTGGCGCTCCGTCCATCACAGATGCGGGCCACAGCGGCCGAAGCGACGATGTTGATCCCCGCCGCATTCTCAGGTTCGAAGACCTATGCAGAACTCAAGATGCCCACGGTCATTATCGCGGGCCAGGACGATCGTCTGATCGATATCAAGCAGTCGGTCAGGCTGCATGGCGAGATCAAGCAGAGCAAATTGCGCCGCATCGACGGCGTGGGACACATGATTCATCATTCCGCAACCGCTGACGTGATGGCGGCCATCGACGAAGCTGCTGCCGAGGCCGTGTTGACTCACGGAAGGGAAGGCTCACGCGCACAACAGCCCCGAGAGACTTCCGGCGCCTGACAGCAGATTGTTGGCGAGAAAGCGGCTGTCCGGACTATCCGAAGAAGAAGCCGAGTGCTCCAAAGGACGCGGTGACCCGGCGTAGGGCAATCGTCCAGCGACGCTGCCTTACCAGTGCGCAGACATGCTCAAAATCGAGATCACCTCAAAATTGCTGAATGAAGGTTCGCGAAGCAATGCTAGTCGCTGACGAACAACGCCGCTGATGGCCGTCGGCGAACCGCATGGCTCGTTTGAGGATCGCTTCTAAGCCAACTGCGGCGCGGGACCGCCTTGCGAACGAACCAAGACCTTTTCGACCGGGTATGGTATCTGTCGATTGCCCTTCGGCAGAGGTGCCGATTTGGTCCGATCAGCAGGAAAGCAAAGCGCGATGTTTCCTAGCCAGGTGACGATGCCGTTGTGGCACGAAAAGCACCTCCGGGCTGCCACTCGCGCCGCCGGTGTCGCTCTATGGTCCTGGAACGTCGATACCGACGCCATCACCATGGATGAGCCCGCGTACGACCTTTGGGAGGTGCCCAAGGGCCAGCAGAAAATTACGTTCGAGATACTGTCCAAAAACATCCACCCCGCCGATCTCGAGAGGGTGAGATCGGCATTTGCGGCTACTCGCGCAGTCGTGGGCTCTTACGAGATCGATTTTCGTATCCTGACCGGAAGCGATATCCGCTGGATTTCCGCTCGGGGCCAAGGCGACGACGCCGACATGGCGGATCGAACTATGTTCGGTATTTTCCTGGATGTAACCCAACGCAAGCAAGCTGAGGAAGCCAACGAGCTACTGGCGGGCGAGATGAGCCACCGGTTGAAAAACCTTCTCACCGTCGCAACGGCGCTGACTCAAATGAGCTCGCGCTCGGCAGCATCAAAAGAAGATATGGCCCAGGAACTGACCAGTCGCCTGATCGCTCTTGGACGTGCGCAGGACCTTGTTCGCCCGGTGCCAGGACGAAATAGAGAGGGGACGCTTCTTGGAGACCTCATCTCTGTTCTGCTTGCGCCGTACGACGAGGAAGGAGCCAGCGTTCGTATTCGTGTCTCGGTCCCCAAGATGAAGGTGGGAGAGACTTCCAGCACAGCACTCGCCCTGGTGATGCATGAACTGGCAACCAACTCTGCGAAATACGGTGCGCTGTCGCTTTCAAGTGGCACCCTGGACGTATCGTGCAACGCCCACGAGGACGAGGTCGTGGTCAAGTGGACGGAGCGGGGTGGTCCCCCCGTTGTCGCTCCAACAAAGCTCGAAGGCTTTGGAAGCAAGTTGGTGCACCGAAGTATGGCCGCCCAGCTTGGAGGGGCTATAACTTTTGACTGGTCGGAAGAGGGTTTGGTGGTCATCCTGCGCATGAGCAAAGACCGTCTTGCGAATTGATGTTCAGCTGATTTCCCGCGCCCACTTGCGCAGCGCGCTTTGAACCTCATCGGGATCGAAGCTCATCGTCACCCCAGGCTGACCACCGAGGCGCCAATTTCGGATTATTCGATAAGCCTTTCTGCCACTGTTTTGCCCGACGAGTCAAACGGTCCCGCTGAAGCAGTCGCTTCGTACGCCTGACCCACCCCGCTTTTGGCTCCAAAATGCGAAGTTCCTACCGACCGCGCGATGCCTGGGCCTGCCTGCCAATTAACTCCATCGCATCAAGCTGTTGGCTGCACTCGCAGCGCCTTGTCCTCTCACCCCTCGTCTACTGTGCATGGGGTTGTTTTTCAGATTTTTTGCTGGACGCCCCGCCCCTACCGCGGCGACAACGCCGCTCCGCGGCGTCGTCCCAAAGAAAAAGCCCGGCCTCGCGAACGAGACCGGGCGTGTCGTCTTGCGACTTGTTCGAAGATCAGCCGCGGGTGCGCGAGCGGATCATGAAGCTGTCGTAGGTGTATTCGGCGACCTGCCACCACAGATATTCGTCGGAGCGGTAGGCCTGCATGGCATCGATCGACTTCTTGAAATCGGGATTCTTGGCCGAGATCTCGCCCCACAATTCGTTGGTCGCCTTGAGACAGGCTTCCAGAACCTCATTGGTGAACGGGCGAAGCTGCGTTCCGCCGGCGACCAGACGCTTCAGGGCGCCGGGGTTCACCATGTCATAGCGCGCGGCCATCCAGGTGTTGGTGTTGACGGTCGCGTTGGTGAGGATCGCCTGGTAGTTCTTCGGCAGCTCGTTCCACTTGTCGATGTTGGCGAAGGCGTGAACGGTCGGACCGCCTTCCCAGAAGCCCGGGTAGTAGTAGTACTTGGCGACCTTGGCGAAGCCGAGCTTCTCGTCATCGTAGGGGCCGACCCATTCGGCCGCGTCGATGGTGCCCTTCTCCAGCGACGGATAGATGTCGCCGCCGGCGAGCTGCTGCGGCACCACGCCGACCTTCTGGAGCACCTGGCCGGCAATGCCGCCGATGCGCATCTTAAGGCCCGAGAGGTCGGCAACGGTCTTGATCTCCTTGCGGAACCAGCCGCCCATCTGGGTGCCGGTGTTGCCGCAGGGGAAACCCACCACGTTCGTCTTCTTGAAGAACTCGTTGGCGAGCTCGTTGCCGCCGCCCTGGTACAGCCAGGAATTCTGCTGGCGTGCGTTCAGGCCGAAAGGCACCGACGCGAAGATCGCGAAGGTCGGGTCCTTGCCGACGTAATAATACGACACCGTGTGGCACATCTCGACGGTGCCCTTCTGCGTCGCATCCAGCGCCTGCAGGCCCGGAACGATTTCACCCGCCTGGAAGACCTGGATCTGAAACTTGTTGTCGGTCATCTCGGCGACGTACTTCGCCATCTGCTCGGCACCGCCATAGATGGTGTCGAGCGACTTCGGGAAGCTCGATGTCAGGCGCCACTTGATCTCGGGCGAGGACTGCGCGATCGCCGGCGAGGCCACCGCGGCGGTCGCCGCCGCGCCGGCTGCCGACACTTTCAGAAAATCACGACGCTTCATCTTCAGTCTCTCCTTGTTGGGGCGTTTCCCCTAACTTCCTCTTTGCTGCCGCTCATTTCCGGCGACGCGTTCTTGGGCCGCGTCGAACCGAAGGGGCTTGACTGCCGTGGGCCTTTAACACGGAAGCCCCGCTTTCGAAACGCGACATTGGCATGACAGGGCTCTACGAAAGTCGCATGTCCCCAGGGTATTGGTTTAAAGGGATTCGCTTGATCCGCTCAGGCGGCGGCGATGACGCCCTTGAGCTGGTCCCGAACCTGTCCCGCAATGGCGCGGTAGATCGCCGCATGGGGACCGTCCGGCTCGCTGTCCACCACGGGCGTGCCGGCATCCGAGGTGGCACGAATCGCCATGTGCAGGGGGACCTCGCCCAGGAACGGTACCCCGAGCTTCTCGGCCTCGTGGCGCGCGCCGCCATGGCCGAAAATGTCGGATTTCGTGCCGCATTGCGGGCACTGGAAATAGCTCATGTTCTCGACGATGCCGAGCACGGGCACGTTGACCTTCTTGAACATCGCAAGCCCCCGCCTTGCGTCGATCAGGGACAGGTCCTGCGGGGTCGAGACGATCACGGCGCCCTTCAAGGGGACGTTCTGCGCCAGCGTGAGCTGGGCATCGCCGGTGCCTGGCGGCATGTCAACGACGAGGACGTCGAGCTCTCCCCATGCGACGTCGCGCAGCATCTGCGTCACCGCCGACATCACCATCGGCCCGCGCCAGATCATCGCGGTCTCTTCCTCAACCAGGAAGCCGATCGACATGATGGCCAGGCCGAAACGCTTGAGCGGAATCATCTTGCGCTCGTCGTTCAGCTCCGGCTTCTGGTGGAGGCCGGTCAGCCGCGGCACTGAGGGGCCGTAGATGTCGGCATCGAGCAGCCCGACCTTGAGGCCGAGATCGCGCAGGCCCAGCGCAAGATTGAGCGCGGTCGTGGACTTGCCGACGCCGCCCTTGCCGGAGGCGACCGCGATCACGGCCGCGACGCCCGGAATCTCGGACTGCCGCGCCATCGGCGATTGGGCGCCGCCCTGCGGCGGCGGCTTGTGGGCGTGGACCGGCTGCACGCCCGGCGTGCCGCGGCTGGGAGTTGGCGGCGGTGGTGGTGCCGCGCCGGCCTTGCGCTCAGCCGTGAGAGCCACCATGACCGTGGTGACGCCGGGAATGGCGCGCACCGCGGCCTCGGCCTCGGCCCGGACGGATTCCCAGGCTCGCGCCTCGGCGGCATCGACATTGATCGAGAAGAACACCTTGCCGTCGGCCGCGCTGATCGCGCTCAGCACATTGGCATTGGTGAGCGCGACCCCGCGGGGCGACTTGATCCTGGCGAGGCTGTCGAGAACCTGTTGCTGCGTCACGCTCAAAGCGCATCTCCTAGAATTCAAGATGCCCCATTAGAGCGGAAACGCCCAAAAGGCTACTGCCTGCCGATATCGTCAGCCATCTCGGCGGGCGCCGCGCCCTGCTCCAGGGCCGCCTCGTAATTCAGCTCGATCATGACCCCGTTGGGGTCATGGACGAAGATCTGCCAGAGTTCGCCGCCGGGCACCTGGCGGGAGTCGAACTTCATCCCCTTTGAGCCCAGCCGCTGCTTCATGCCGTCAAACCCGCGGCTGGCGAAGGCGACGTGGTGGACAACGCCGGAATCCGGCTTTTGTGGCTCGGCAGTCGGAGAAATATCGACGAGGTGCACCACCGGCTTACCCTCGCTGTACATCCAGGCGCCGGGGAAGGCGAAATTCGGCCGGGCGCCTTTTTCCAGGCCCAGCACGTCCTCATAGAAGCGGACGGTCTCGGCCAGATTCCGGGTCCGGATGTTGAAATGATCGAGCACGCCCACGCTTACGCCGCCCATGCTTTCGCTCCCTTTTTTTGAAGTCCTTGGGTCCGCCATCCTAGCACAGGCGGGGGCCAAACGAAGCCGTTGCCCTCCGGCCTCAAGGGTTTATGGTGCGCCCGATCTGCCGCAATGGCGGAACCCGGCGCCCCTCGCCCGGCAAGAACCGTAAAACCCAAACTACGGATAAGGCACCACAGATGGCTAAAGTCGCTTTCCTCGGTCTCGGCGTGATGGGCTTCCCCATGGCCGGACACCTCGTGAAAAAAGGGGGCCATGAGGTCACCGTCTACAACCGCACCGCGGCCAAGGCGAAGGAGTGGGCGGAAAAGTTCGGCGGCAAGACCGCGGCGACCCCGAAGGCTGCAGCCGAGGGCCAGGACTTCGTGATGTGCTGCGTCGGCAACGACAACGATCTGCGCGCGGTCACGATCGGTGCCGACGGCGCGTTTGCCGGCATGAAGAAGGGTGCGACCTTCGTCGACCACACCACCGCTTCCGCCGAGGTCGCGCGTGAGCTCGATGCGGCCGCCACCAAGGCCGGCTTCAAATTCATCGACGCCCCGGTCTCCGGCGGCCAGGCCGGCGCCGAGAACGGCGTGCTGACGGTGATGTGCGGCGGCGCGCAGGACGCCTATGCCGGCGCCGAGCCGATCATCACAGGCGCCTATGCGCGGATGTGCAAACTGCTCGGGCCCGCCGGCTCCGGCCAGCTGACCAAGATGGTCAATCAGATCTGCATCGCTGGCCTCGTCCAGGGCCTCTCCGAGGGCATTCACTTCGCCAAGAAAAGTGGCCTCGACGTCGCGGCCGTGATCGAAACCATCTCAAAGGGCGCCGCGCAGTCCTGGCAGATGGAGAACCGCTACAAGACCATGAACGAGGACAAATACGATTTCGGCTTCGCGGTCGAATGGATGCGCAAGGATCTCTCGATCTCGCTGGCCGAAGCCCGCCGCAACGGCGCCAATTTGCCCGTGACCGCGCTGGTCGACCAGTTCTACGCCGAGGTCGAGAAGATGGGCGGCAAGCGTTGGGATACCTCGAGCCTGCTCGCGCGCCTCAATCGCTGACCCCTGACGAAGTGATCCTGCCTTGCTGATCGCACTCGCCGCAATCTTCGTCCTCGCCTATGCGGCGATCGCGCTCGAGCATCCCATCGGGGTGAACAAGAGTGCGTCTGCGCTCCTCGGCGCGGGCGTGCTCTGGACAATCTACGCGCTCGCGACCGGCGACCACACGCTGGTCGGCCGTCAGCTAGATGAGTCCGTCGCTTCCACCGCGCAGATCGTGTTCTTCCTGATCGGCGCGATGACCATCGTCGAGGTCATCGACGCCCATGACGGTTTCGAAGTCATCACCTCCCGCATCAGCACGACCAGCCAGGTCCGTCTGATATGGCTGATTGGCTTCGTGACCTTCTTCCTCAGTGCGATTCTCGACAATCTGACCACCACCATCGTCATGATCTCGCTGATCCAGCGGCTGATCGCCAAGCGCGACGACCGGCTGCTGTTCGCCTCCCTCATCGTCATCGCCGCAAATGCCGGCGGCGCATGGACCGTGATCGGCGACGTCACCACGACCATGCTGTGGATCGGCGGACAGATCTCACCCCTGAAAATCATGGGCGGGGTGTTCCTGCCCTCCCTGCTCAACCTGCTGGTACCGCTCGCGTTCATCAGCTTTTCGCTCAAGGGCAAGACCATCGCACCGCCGCCGAAAGAGGACGGATTGCAGGGCGTCGATCCGTTCGAGCGGAACGTGATGTTCTATCTCGGGCTAGGCGTGCTGATCGCGGTGCCCGCCTTCAAGACGGTCACGCACCTGCCGCCCTTCATGGGCGTCCTGCTCGGGCTTGGCATCGTGTGGTTGGTCGGCGAGATCGTTCATCGCGACAAGGATGAGCATGTCCGCGGTCCGCTCACGCTCGCGAATGCGCTGACGCGGATCGACATGGGCTCGATCGTGTTCTTCCTCGGCATCTTGCTCGCGGTCGCCTGCCTCGAACATGCCGGCCTGCTCTCCATGCTGGCCAAATGGCTGGACACCGCGATCGGCCGCCAGGACATCATCGTGATCGTGCTCGGCCTGCTCAGCGCTGTCATCGACAACGTGCCGCTGGTCGCCGCGACCATGGGCATGTACGACCTGGCGCATTATCCGGCCGACAGCTTCCTCTGGGAGTTCATCGCCTATTGCGCCGGAACCGGCGGCTCGATCCTGATCATCGGCTCGGCCGCGGGCGTCGCCGCCATGGGGCTCGAGCGCATCGAGTTCCTCTGGTACGCCCGCCGCATCGCCGTTCCCGCGCTCGCCGGCTATCTGGCGGGCGCCGTGGTATACATCGCGCAGCACGCGGCGCTGCATTGAGCGGCTCACGCCGGATCCAAAATTAACGCCGGGTTAACGTAATTCTTTAGCTCCTTAAGTCACCTCTTAAGGATTTCTTGCCAGAGATAGACAATGCAGAAGGCCCGTCCCGCGCGGGCAGGAATTGTTGTTGTGCGATGAGTAAACCCGCTGAAAAGCCCGAGGTTGTGCAGCTTCCGGCCGAGCCGGTGAGCGTGCCGTCGGCGAGCCATCGCCGGGCTGCGGCACAGCGGGTGCGCGAGGCGCGCGACAAGTTAACGTCGACAAGTGGAACCCGCCCGGCTTTCGACGCCGAAATGCTGCGCCATTACGCCCAGACCCGGCTGTCGGCCTCCTATGTCGTGATGCTGCTTGTGGTCGCGACGGGCGTTCTGTTTGGGCTGTGGATGCAGCCGATCCCGGCCGCGGCCTGGACCGCCGGCATGCTTTGCATCCATGCCGCGATGATCCGCAGCTGTCACCGCTTCCTGGCCGAGCCCGCCTCGCCCGCGGCAACGCGCGCATGGCAGACGCGCTTCGTCGTGCTCGACCTGCTCTATGGCCTTTGCTGGATGGCGATCCTGATCCATCCCGTGCTCGATATGATCACGGAATCGCTGATGATGTTCCTGATGCTGCTGGTGATCGCAGTGTCGAGCATGCTGGCCGCCAATCTGCCGATCGCCGCCCTCGCCGCCACCGCGCCGGTCGCGGTCGCGATGGCGCTGAGCTTCGTGATGACCGGCTCGCTGGACAATTACATCCTGGCCGCGCTCGCCCTTGCCGCCGAAGGCTATTTCGTGCTGCTGGCGCATCGCCTGCACTCTTCGACCTTCGCCACGCTCGAGGCGCGCGCCGAGAAGGACGCGCTGATCGGCGAGCTCGAACAGGCCAAGGCGATCTCGGACGAGGCGCGCCACCGCGCCGAATCCGCCAATGTCGCCAAGTCGCGCTTTCTGGCGCAGATGAGCCACGAATTGCGGACACCGCTCAACGCGATCCTCGGGTTCTCCGAGGTGATGAAGAGCGAGATTTTCGGCGCGCATGCTGTTCCGGTCTACAAGGAGTACTCGGCCGACATCCACAATTCCGGCGTCCACCTGCTCAACCTCATCAACGAGATCCTCGATCTGTCGCGGATCGAGGCCGGCCGTTACGAGCTCAACGAGGAAGCGGTCTCGCTGGTCGGCATTGTCGCCGACTGCCATCATCTGATGAAGCTGCGCGCTTCGAGCCGTGGCATCACCATCCACGAGGTGTTCGAGCAGGCCATGCCGCGGCTCTGGGCCGACGAGCGCGCGATCCGCCAGGTCGTGCTCAATCTGCTCTCCAACTCGATCAAGTTCACTCCGCAAGGCGGCGAGATCTGGCTCAAGGCGGGCTGGACGGCCTCAGGCGGACAATATCTCTCGGTGAAGGATACCGGCTCCGGAATTCCCGAGGACGAGATCCCCGTCGTGCTGGCCTCGTTCGGCCAAGGCTCCAACTCGATCAAGTCGGCCGAACAGGGCGCCGGTCTCGGCCTGCCGATCGCCAAGAATCTGATCGACCTGCATGGCGGTACGTTCACGCTGAAATCGAAGCTGCGCATCGGCACCGAAGTGATCGTCACCTTCCCGCCCGAGCGCGTGATGAGCGCGCTGGCGCCGATGTCGGATGATTCTCCGCCGCTCCAACCCGAGAGTTCCGCGGTAGCGGACGAGAAGCGCCGGCCCCGTCGCAAGCCGATCATGAGCGCAGGTACGGGCTCGTAACGAGATGCTTGCAGACATGCCCGACCATCCGCCACTATGTCCGAATGAGCGAAGAAACGCCGTGCGTGGCCGTCTGCATGATCGATCCCAAGACCAGGCTGTGCTTCGGCTGTGGACGCACATTGCCGGAGATCGCGCGCTGGCACGCCATGGAGAGCGCGGAACGGCTCGCGGTCATGGCGCTGTTGCCGGCGCGCATGAATCAGGCTGGACTTGCGCCCATCGCGGGATCGCCGGAACGCACCTGACCGGTCGGCGCGCATCTGGAGATGCGCAATGATCCGCTTCCTGCTCGTTCTCGTCATGCTCGCCTGCACGGCCGGTGCCGTCGTCGCCTATGGCGATTCAGACCAGATCGCGCGCGCGAGCAGCAAGGTCTCGCATATCTTTCGCACGCAGACCGCAGCGCCCGCTCCCGCCGTGCAGATTCCGCGCGGCCAGGGCGGCGAATTCGCGTTGCGCGCGAAGATCAACGGCGTGGCCGCACCGATGGTCATCGACACCGGCGCGACTTCGGTGGTGCTGACCTGGGAAACCGCGAAAGCGATCGGGCTGCCGCTCGAGATGCTCGAATACGACGTCGATCTCGAAACCGCGGGCGGTCACACCAAGGCAGCCCGCCTCACGATCGACCGCCTCTCGGTCGGCCACCTCGTCGAGAAATCGGTGCCGGCCCTCGTCGTGCAGCGCGGGCAGATGAAGACCAACCTGCTCGGCATGAGCTTCCTGGACCGACTGGAGAGCTGGGGCGTGCGCTCCGACAAGCTGATGCTCACCGGTTATCCGGAGCTACAGACCAGTCACCGCCGCTCGCGCCTGGCAGTCGACTAGACTTTTGCAATCCGGCTGCCTCCGGCTAGGCCGCCGCCTCTGCCGGCGCGCGGGCACCGACACGCGCAATCGCATCGCGCAGCACCTCGAGGCCGGCGCCGGGCTTCACCCCCTGCTCGGCAAGATGGCGGCGGAAGGCGCGCGCACCGGGCACGGCGTGGAATGCGCCGACGAAATGCCTCGTCATGGAGTGCAGCCGCGTGCCGCGCGCGAGCTGCTGTTCGATGTAAGGCATCATCGCCTCGAGGGCATCCTGCATCGAGGCATGCGGCGCCGCGTCGCCGAAAATGTCGGTATCGACCGAGAGCAGCCGCCACGGCTCCTGATAGGCGGCCCGTCCGAGCATCGCACCATCAACGTGATCGAGATGTGCTCTTGCCTCGTCGATGCCGGGGATGCCACCGTTGATGATGACAGGCACATCGGCCATCGCGCGCTTGAGGCGATAGACGCGCTCATAGTCGAGCGGCGGGATGTCGCGATTCTCCTTCGGTGACAAACCGCTAAGCCATGCTTTCCGGGCATGCACGATCAGCGCATCGCAGCCGGAGGCGACGACCGCGCGCGCAAGGTTGTCGAGCGCGACTTCCGGATCCTGGTCGTCGATGCCGATGCGGCACTTCACGGTGACGGGCACGGCAACCGCACCCTTCATCGCCTCGACGCACCTTGCGACGAGATCAGGCTCTGCCATGAGGCAAGCGCCGAAACGGCCGTCCTTCACGCGATCGGAGGGGCAGCCGACGTTGAGGTTGATCTCGTCATAACCGAACTCCTCGCCGATCCGCGCCGCCAGCGCCAGCTCGCGCGGACTCGACCCGCCGAGCTGAAGCGCGACCGGGTGCTCGACCACGTCGAAGCCAAGCAGCCGCTGCCGGTCTCCATGAATGATGGCACCCGTCATCAGCATCTCCGTATAGAGCAGCGCCCGCTTCGTCAGGTGACGGTGGAACACCCGGCAATGCCGGTCGGTCCAGTCCATCATGGGTGCAACGGAAAATCGGTAATCTCGTGACTTCAATGAATTATCTCTTGAGCCAGCAGGCGCATCCTGACTATTGGAAAGCGGTTCGCTCCTATCTTTCGCTTGAACGGGCCTTCAATTCAATTGAAATAAACATCAGGGCTGAGAAGAGAAAACCCCCCAGTTCAAAAATGGTAAGCCGAGAGGAGTCGGAGTCCAGCGTCCGCACAGCTGGTCCAAGCCTTCAACAAAGGATGAGCATCCAGCCTATATCGGGCTAGCCGGCACAAACCCGCGGACCAAAATCCCGAAGTGAGAAGTCCGGCTGGAAAACCTCAACTGGAGCACGCCCGTACAGAGTGGTAGGCGCGGCCTAAATAGATCAGGTTTTCCGTCAAGCCAGATCTCTGGAGCGCTACAACGCGGCAGAACAAGACATCGTGCGTGCCGACCGTGGTGACATTCGCAATCTGGCAGTCGAAGGCAACCGCGCAGTCGCTGAGAACGGGTGCACCCGTCTCGAGCGTCGACCACACCGCCGCAGCGAACCGTTCCGCGATGGGAACCTTGCCGCCAAATAGCCGTGACAGTGGCTCTTGCTGAGCTGACAGCACATTGACACAAACCAATTTGTTGCCGGCCACGCTTGCATACGCCGAGGATGTACGATTCATGCACACCAGAAGCGTCGGCGGATCGTCGGTCACACTACAGACGGCGGACGCAGTGAAGCCTGCGCGACCTGCGGCCCATCGGTCGTGATAATGCTGACCGCGGCGCCGAGACCTGCCATCGCATCGCGATAGTCCTCTGAGGCAATTTCCGTCATCCCCCCACCTCACCTCCCGCGGCGAAAGACCGGGTGGTGAATGCAACTTCTCGCAACACCTGCGCCAGGACGGACGCGCCGGCGACGACATCAGCCGGCTCGGCCCATTCGTGCTCCACATGGCTCGCACCGTCCCGGCAAGGAATGAAGATCATCGCCGCCGGACAGACTTTGGCCAAATGGCGCGCGTCGTGACCGGCGGCCGACAGGATGCTCATGGCCGGAAACTCCTGGTCGCGCGCGGCCTGCGCGATCAACTCGCGCAAGCGCGGATCGAACGCGTTCGAAGGCGCGTCGACCAGCGGCGTCACCGTCACCAGGCACGGCGGTGCATGCTGGCCGCACAGCGCGGTGATGCGCGCACCCGCCGCGTCCAGCACGGAATTGTCCGGATGGCGCAGATCGATGCTGAAGCTGACGCGTGACGGCACCACAGAAGGCGCGTTGGGCTGAACGGAGAGGCGGCCAATCGTGAACTTGATGTCGGCGTCGATGGTGCCAATCTCACCATGAAGCGCTGTTGCGATGCGCGCGAAGGCCCCGAGCGCATCCCGTCTCTCCTGCTGCGCAAGCGTTCCTGCGTGTCCCTCCGCACCCTCGACGACCACCTGAAAGGTCTTCTTGCCCTGGATGCCGGTGACGACGCCGATCGTGCAGGCGGCCGCCTCCAGCACCGGTCCCTGCTCGATGTGCAGTTCGAGATAGCTCTCGGCGGCGAAGCCGAGCGGCCGGTGTGGCAGATCGGGAAAAGCCTGATGGAGCCGATCGAGCGCTTCGCCAACGCTGACGCCGCCTGTATCACGCGCGGCGCGAATCGCCGCCATGTCACGCTCGCCCGTAAAAGTCTCCGAACCCATCATGCCCGGCGCGAAACGCGAGCCCTCCTCGTTCATCCAGGCAACAACGATGACGTCGCGCGTCGGCGTGTCGCCTTGTTCAGCCAACGAGATCGTCGCCTCGAGCGCCGCCATGACGCCGGCCGCCCCGTCGAATTTCCCTCCGGTCGGCTGGCTGTCGAGATGGCTGCCGAGCAGGAGCGGCGGCGCGGCACGGTCGCGCCCGGCCAGCGTCAGAAACAGATTTCCCGCGGCATCCGTCGACGGCGTCAAACCCGCTTCTAACCCCCAGCCGATAACGCGACGCCATGCCGCAATCTCGCCGTCGCTCAATGCCTGACGGTTGACGCCGCCCGCGGGCGTTGCCCCGATCTCGGCAAGCGCCATCAAACGGGTCCAGAGCCGATCGGCGTCGATCAGAGGTCGGGTCGTCATCGATTCCCTACTTCGTGCGCATGATCTGGCCCGGCAGCGCGCGCGGATCGCGCGGGAGCCAGCGTCCGGCCTCGACCTGGGCGATGAACTCGGCGAGCAGCGCGTTAAACGCCGCCGGCTCTTCGAGGTTGAGGGTGTGGCCGGTCTTGGGGAAGACCGAGAGCCCGCAGGCCGGAATGGTCTTCTTCAGGAAGATGCCTGGCTGGAGACAGTGATCATCTTCGTCTCCGACAACCACCAGCGTGGGCACCATCATTGTCTTCAGGCCGTCTTCAAGGTCGTAGAACGACGGTCGCCGCGCCTGGACGCCGCGCATGGTGTTGGCGGCGCCGCGATCGGAATGGGTGGCAAGGCGATCGGCAAATTCCTGCCAGCCGCGCGGATCCTTGTTCTGGAACTGCACCCGGCTCGCGCCGAGCGCGTAGACCGAGGAGAATTCCTTTGCGCCCTGCTTCTCGAAATTGTCGGCGACTTCGAGCGAGACACCGCGAAAATACTCCTCAAACTCCTTTTCACAGCCGTAGCCGGCGCCCGCCACCGTGAGCGACAAAGCGCGCTCCGGCGTGCGCAGACCGAAATGCACCGTGCAGAAGCCGCCCATGGAGAGACCGACGATGTGCGCCTTCTCGAGCTTGAGCGCATCGAGCACGGCGACAGCGTCGTCAGCGGCGATCGCCTGCGAATAGGCCTCCACGCTGTCAGGCACATCCGAGGGCGGATAGCCACGCGCGGCGTAGCTGATGCAGCGATGGCGGCGGCTGAAATAGCGCAACTGCGGCTCCCAGCTTTCGTGATTGCCGCCGAATTCATGGATGAAGAGGATCGGCGTGCCCTCACCCGTTTCTTCCACGTAGAGTTTCACGCCGTCCTTCGCTGTGATCATCGTCATCGGAATCGTCCCTAGAATTGCGGCGGCAGGTCGTTGAGCGTGCGCGCCTGCGCGACCATCTCCGGCAGCAGCGTGCAGAACTTCTCGGCCCAGGCCTGCGGCACCGAGGTGCTGATCTTGACGAAACGGTCGCCGAAGCGCTGAGTGTGGTAGGTGCCCTGCCGGATCATGATGCCCTGCCGGCGATAGCACTCGACCAGCGCCTCAGGACGGATGCCTGCCGCGATGGTCTCCAGCACCAGAAAGTTTCCGTGCGAGGGCATGATCGGCAGCGCCAATCCCTCGATCGCGGCAGCCGCCTCCTGGATCATCGTCTTGTTGGCCCGGTCGGTGCTGCGGACCTTCTTCATCCATTCGGTCTTGACCGACAGCCCCGCCTGCGCCGCGCGCTGGGCGATGACGCTCGCGCCGAGCACGCTCGTGGAGGTCTGCGCGAACTCCTCGAACAGATCAGGTGCGGCAACGAGAGCGCCGATCCGCAGACCTGCGAGCCCAAGCCATTTCGAAAAGCTGGTCGAGACCACCGAGCCCTTGGGAGCCACGTGAAGCGCCGGCGTGTGACCATCGGCGAAGTCGCGATAGGTGCAGTCGTGCACCAGTAGTGCGCCGCAATCGCGCGCGATCGCGGCAAAGCTCTCGATCTCTTCGCGGGTGTAGCGAATGCCGAGCGGATTGTTGGGATCGACGAGATAGATGATCGCGGTGCGCTCGTCGACATTCGCCTTCAGCGCCTCCGGTGTCAGGCGATAATTGCAGGCCGGATCGTAGATCGGAATCTCGATCACCTCGGCGCCCTGCTGGCGCGCGAACAGGCACGGCCATTTCCAGGTCGGATCGGTCGTCACCAGCGTTGTGCCCGGCTTGCAGCGCGCGCGGCAGATCATCGCCAGCGCGTTGACGCCGCCCTCGGTCACCAGCGCTTCTGCGCCGGGCACGCCGAGATCGGCGACGATCGCGGCGCGCAGCGCCTCAAAGCCGAGCGGCGGGGCATAGGCGTTGAACTCGCCCGCCTCGATCGAGCGCAGCATCGCCTCGCGCACGGCGGGATGGCTCTCGATATGGTTGGTGTTCTGACCGAGCCAGAAGAGTCCCGGCGTCGCTGAGAGCTCGTCGAAATAGCGGTTGCGGACCAGCGCCGCGGATTGAGGCTTCGACATCAATGCCTCAGATCACCGAGCCGCGCGCGGCAATGCCGCCATCGATCGTCACCACCGTGCCGGTGATGTAGCCGGACCTCGGCGAAGACAGGAAGGCGACGAGATCGGCGACTTCCTCCGAGGTCGCGGGCCGCTTGCCCGGATATTTGTCGAACAGTTCCTCCCAGCGGCTCTCGTCGCCGAGCATGTCGATCGCCTTGCGCTTCATGATCTTGAGCATCCGGTCGGTGGCCACCGGGCCAGGATTGACCGCGACCACGCGGACACCGTGATCGAGGCTGCGGCCACCGAGCGCCTTGGTAAAGGACATCAGCGCCGCGTTGCCGGTCGAACCCGCGATGTAGCTCGCGTCCCAGTTCTCACCGGAATTGCCGATGATGTTGATGATGACGCCGTCCTTGCCCTTCATGCGCGGATAATAGAGACGCGACAGCGTGATGTAGCCGAACACCTTAAGATCGAAGCCGCGCCGCCAGGCCGCGTCGTCGAGGATTTCCAGCGAACCCGCCGGAATGTCGCCGGCATTGTTGATGAGGATGTCGATATCGCCGACTTCGGCAGCGAGCTTTTCCATCGCAACCGTGCTCGACAGGTCGAGCGCATGGATCGTGATCTTCACGCCATGGCGCGCTTCGAGCTGCTTCTTGGCCTCGAGCATCGCCTCGCCATTGCGGGCGGCCAGATGCAGATGGCACCCCTCCCCGGCGAAGAGCTCGGCCACGGCAAGTCCAATTCCTTTCGACGCGCCGGTGATCAGGGCGGTCTTGTTCGTCAGCTTCAGGTCCACTCCGGGTCTCCAGGATGCAAGCTAGATATACAAGGTCTAGCAATTTGCATACCAAGCGACATCGGGGGGTCATTCGAAGGCGGCAAGGAAGTCCAGCAGGTTGTCGCCGAGCAGGTTGACGTGGTCGCGCATCGCGCTGTGCGCCCGCTCCGGATCATGGGCCAGGATCGCCTGCATGATCGCCTCGTGCTCGCGAACGGTGTCGGCGATCCGGTTCGGCATCCGCGTCACCCGGCGGCGATACGCAGCCACCTGGTTGCGCAGCTTGCGGGTCTGGTCGGCGAGGAAAGTGTTGCGCGAGGCCTCGTAGATCGCCTCGTGGAATTCCTGGTTGATGTCGTAGAAAACGTCGATGTCACCGGTTTCGCCTGCTGCCACAAGCCGCTGGTGAATCTCGCCAATTTCAGTCCCCCAGGCCTGGGAGACACGCCGGGCGGCGAGCCTTGCGCAAAGCCCCTCCAACTCCGCCATAACCTGGAACATCTCGATCAGCGCCTGGGCCTTGATGCTGCGGACGGTCGCGCCCTGCCGGCCGCGCAGCTCGACCAGATTGTTGGCGGCCATCAGGCGGAACGCCTCCCGCACCGGCGTACGCGAGACGCCGAAGCGCTGGGCGATCTCCTGCTCATCGAGCCGGCTGCCCGGCTCGAGGTGCCCCGCCGCAATCGCCCCTTCGAGCTTCTGGCGCAGGCTTTCGGCGAGCGTCATGCCGGGGCTCGGCGCTAGGGACTCCTGCCCGTTTTTCACGCGCCTGCCTCCGACATGTGCACCAATATCGACCATTATGTTTCTCCGACAAAGATATAAGTATACAACAAAGCACCCATCTTCCAGAGAAACGACCGATTTTGTCTCGGAGGCGCACGCGACTCCGACCTATTCCCCGTCGGTCTCGCAAATCTTATGCCTGATTTGGCCAGAAATCGCGCTGGCACACGAGTTGCTAAGAGATTTCGACGCGGTCCGCTTTCGTATGCGAATGGCCGCCGCCATTATACAAGGACATCCCGGTGCAGGCTGCCCGCCTCCCCCATCCCGGACCGGCCATTGAAGCCCCGCAGGCCCACCCGAAGCCTGAGCCGCTGCTCGAACTGCGCGCGATCAACAAGACCTTCGGCTCCGTCGCGGCGCTGTCGGGACTTGAGGCGAGCGTCGCCCCCGGCGAGTTCGTCACCGTCGTCGGCCCCAGCGGCTGCGGCAAGAGCACTCTCTTCAATATCGTCGCGGGCCTCGAAGAGCCTGATGCCGGCGGCATCCTGCGCTTCGAAGGCAAGAGCTGCCATGCCGCCGACCTGCTCGGCCGCGTCACCTTCATGCCGCAACGCGATTTGCTGTTTCCCTGGCGCAATGTGGTGGACAACGCCATCCTCGCGCTCGAGGTCGAGGGCATGCCGCGCGACCAAGCGCGCGCCAAGGCGTTGAAGATGCTGCCCGAGTTCGGACTGGCCGGTTTCGAGAAGCAGTATCCCAATCAATTGTCGGGCGGCATGCGCCAGCGCGTCGCCTTGATGCGCACCTTCTTGTTCGAACGCGACCTGATGCTGCTCGACGAGCCGTTCGGCGCGCTCGACGCGCTGACGCGGGCGATGATGCAGCGCTGGCTGCTCGATGTCTGGCAGAAATACCGCCGCACCATCCTCTTCATCACCCATGACGTCGACGAAGCCATCTTCCTCGGCGACCGCGTGCTGGTCATGACGGCGCGTCCCGGCTCGGTGAAGCTAGAACAAACCGTCGATCTCCCGCGCCCGCGCCGGCCCGAGATCGTCACCTCCCCCGAATTCGTGCGCCTCAAGCGCACGCTGCTCGACGCGATCGAGGAGGAGAGCATGAAGTCGTTCCAATCCTCCATCGTGCAGGAGAAGACACAGTGAACGCGATATCAGCAAGGGAGTCCGCGCCGCACGGGATCGAACCGGCGGAGTGGGATGCCCGCATCAAGCTTGCAGCCTGCTATCGCATGGTCGCCAAGCTCGGCATGGACGACCTGATCTACAATCACATTTCTTTGCGCGTTCCCGGCCACGAGGATCAGTTCCTCATTAATCCCTACGGGTTGCTGTTCGACGAGATCACGGCGTCGAGCCTGGTGAAGATCGACACCAAGGGCAACAAGCTCGACGACTCGCCGCAGGCCGTCAACGTCGCGGCCTTCGTCATCCATGCGGCGATCCACACCTCGAACCACGACGCGGCCTGCGTTCTGCATACCCATTCCGATGCCAGCGTCGCGGTGTCCGGACAGGAGAAGGGCCTGCTGCCGCTCAGCCAGTTCGCGATGCGCTTCTACGACCGTCAGGCGTTCCACGATTACGAAGGCGTCGCCATCGACCTCGACGAGCAGGTCCGCCTGGTGCGCGATCTCGGCCCGCACAAGGTGATGCTGATGCGCAACCACGGCATCCTCACCGTCGGCCGGACGTCGGGCGAGGCCTTCATGCTGCTGTATTATTTCGAGCGCGCCGCACGGATCCAGCTCCAGATGCAGGCGGCGGCCGCAGCCGGTGCCAAGCTGGTGATGCCGCCGCACGAGGTCTGCGAAAAGGCCGCCCGTCAGTTCTGGGAATTGCAGGGCGATATCCTCGTGCCCGGCGAACGCGAATGGCCGGCGCTGATGCGCCAGCTCGACCGCACCGATCCATCCTATCGCAATTGATTTTCACCGTCTGGAGTATGACCATGTTGAGCCGTCGCCGCGCCTTCTCCGTCCTCTCCGCCATCGCACTGGCGACCGGCCCGCTCGTCACGGTCGCACCCGCAGCCGAGTTGCAGAAGGCAAGCCTGCGTCTGAAATGGCTGCCGCAAGCTCAGTTCGCCGGCTTCTACGTCGCGGCCGCCAAGGGCTACTACAAGGCCGAGGGCATCGACCTCACCATCAATCCCGGCGGGCCCAATCTGCTCACCGAAAACCTGGTCGCAACCGGCGCCGACACGTTCGGCTTGTCCGGCGGCACCGACAGCGTGTTCGCGGCGCGCGACAAGGGACTGCCGATCGTCTGCATCGGCGTGTCGCACCAGATCACCCCCTTCATCTTCGTCACCCGCAAGGACGGGCCGGTGAAGACGATCCAGGATTTCAAAGGCAAGACCGTCACCACCTGGTTCACCGGCGCCAACCATGTGCTGAACGGCATGCTGGCCAAGGAAGGCATCAAGCCGGATGAACTCAAGATCCAGCCGCAGCAGGTCTCGGTGACACCCTTCGTCGACGGCAACGTCGACGTGATCACGGCGACCTATTACAACGAGTTCTACACCATCCAGTCGCGCATGCCGAAGGACAGTTTGAAGACCTTCGTCGCCGAGGATTACGGCATCACCTTCCCGCGCGACACGCTGATCGTGGCCGAAGCGACCGCCAAGGAGAAGCCGGAACTCATCAAGGCGTTCCTTCGCGCGTCACTGAAGGGCTGGAAGGATGCATTCTCCGATCCTAAGGGCGCCGTCGACACCGTGATGGCCGCAGCCCCGACACTCGACCGCGCCCAGCAGGAATTCATGCTCACCGAGGTCAAGCGTCTGATGACCGCCGGCGCGGCGGCGAAGAACGGCGTGTTCTGGATCGACGCCGACGCGGTGAAGACCGCCCACGACTTCTTCCTGAAGTACGGCGTGATCTCCAAGCCGGTCGATCTCGCTGCGGCCTATGACGCGAGCTTCATCCAGAGCATTGCGACAACATCGCTTGGTGACGGCCGCGCGGCTGCGCGGTCGATCACGATGCCGGATTCGCTGCGCAAGCTGATCCGGCTCCTGCTCGGCCTCGCCATCGCCGCGGTGGTCTGGGAAGGCGCGGTGCTGCTGTTCGGCATCCGGCCCTATTATCTACCGCGCCTCAGCACGATCCTGCTGGCTATAGCGGCCACGCCGCGCGCCTATGTCGACGGCTTCCTGCGCACGCTTGCCGAGACGCTGATCGGCTTTGCGTCCGGCGGCGCGTTCGGCGTGCTCATGGGCGTCGTGTTCTTCCGCGTCCGCGCGCTGCGCGAAATGATCTTTCCGATCTTCGTGGTGTCGCAGACCATTCCGGTCATCGCCTTCGGCGCGCTGGTGGTGCTGTGGTTCGGCAATACGCTGCTCGCCAAGGCGATCATCGCGTTTTATCTGACCTTCTTCCCGGTGACGGTGAACACACTGCTCGGCCTGGAAACCGTCGATCCTAAGCAGGTCGACCTGATGCGCAGCTTCGGCGCCTCCAACCGCCAACTCCTGCTCCGCTTGCAGCTTCCGACCGCGCTGCCGCAGATCTTCGTGGCGCTGCGACTTGCAGCATCGCTGAGCCTCGTCGGTGCCATCGTCGGCGAATGGTTCGGCGACACCACCGGTCTCGGGGTGCTGCTGCTCCAGGCCATGTTCACCGAGAACGTCGTTGCGATCTGGGCCGCCCTGCTGGCTGCGGCCCTGCTCGGCACCGGCTTCTATGCGGTGGTCGCTGCGGTCGAGCGGCGGCTCGTGTTCTGGAACGCCGAGCAATGAGCCGCGCGCTAGCCTCCCCCTCGCTCGCCGTCCAGCGCGGCATCCTGGGCGCCGTCCTCCTGATCGCGTGCTGGGAAGGTGCGGCGCGCGGACTGCATCTGCCCGCTTATGTTCTTCCCGCGGTCAGTGACATCCTCGTCGGCCTATGGTCGAAACGTGCAACGCTCATTGACGCCGCCGGCTACACCCTGCTTGAAGCACTGGTGGGCTACGGACTCGGCTGCCTGATCGGTATCGGGCTCGCCGTCGCCATCGCACTGGTGCCGGCGTTGCGTAGCGCGATCCTGCCGCTCGCCACCGCGATCAATTCGGTGCCCGTGGTCGGCTATTCGCCGCTGATCCTGCTCTGGTTCGGCATCGGTGTCAGCTCGAAGATCGTGATGGTAGCAATGGCGGTGAGCTTCACCGTCCTGCTGTCGATGCTGGCAGGACTCGACCGGGTCGATCGCCGCGCCGTCGATCTCATGAAGAGTTTTGGCGCCAGCCGCTTCGGCGTGCTGTGGCGCCTGCGGCTGCCGACCGCGCTGCCGCTACTGCTCGCCGGCATGCGCGTCTCCACGGTGCGCAGCGTGATCGTAGCGATCGTCACCGAAATGCTCGGCGCCCAGGGCGGTCTCGGCTGGGTGATCTACCAGGCCGTGCTTCAGATCGACTTCGTCCAGGTGTGGTCGGCGATCTTCGTCGCCTCCGCGGCGAGCCTCGCTTTCTTCGGCCTGATCGGCTTCCTCGAACGCAAGCTCCTGTTCTGGACATGATGCCATGAAACGACAGATGCATCTCGGCCTGTTCATCCTGGGCACCGGTAGCCACGTCGCGGGCTGGCGCTATCCCGGCGCGGTCGACAGCTTTCAGGATTTTGCGGCGATCCAGCAGATCGGCCGCACCGCCGAGCGCGGCAAGTTCGACCTGATCTTCATGGGCGACAATCTCTATGCCGATGCGGCCGCCCATCCCTCCTACACGCTGCGGCTTGAACCGCTGACGATGCTGGCCGCGCTCGCGACCTCGACCAACCATATCGGCCTCGGCGCCACCGTCTCCACCACTTACAGCGATCCGTTCTCGGTCGCGCGCGTCTTCGCCTCGCTCGATCACATCTCCAAGGGCCGGGCGGCGTGGAATGCGGTGACGACGGCCAATCCGGCAACGGCGGCAAATTTCGGCACCACCCATCCCGATCACGCTCGCCGCTACGAGATGGCGAGCGAATTCCTCGACGTCGTCAAGGGCCTGTGGGACGGCTGGGCGGACGACGCCATCGTCGCAGACCGCACGAGCGGCCTCTATATCGATCCGGCGAGGCTCCGCCCGATTGACCATGATGGCCCATTCTTCAAGGTGAAGGGCCCGCTCAACATCGGCCGCAGCCCGCAAGGCCACCCCATCGTTCTCCAGGCCGGCGGCTCCGAGGCTGGACAGGCGCTTGCCGCGCGCACCGCAGACATCGTGTTCTCAGTGGTGCAGGACATCGAGGAAGCGAAGGCCGGCTACGCCTCGCTGAAGACCCGGCTGCCGGCATTCGAACGCAGGCCGGAGGATATCACGGTGCTGCCGGGCGTCATGCCGGTCGTCGGCCGCACCGACAAGGAAGCGTTCGAGAAACTCAACGTGCTCCAGAGTTTTGTCAGCGGCAGCAATGCGCTCGCCATCCTGTCCGATCGATTCGGGCGAGACATGTCGGCCTATGACCTCGACGGTCCGATCCCGGACATCGCGCCATCGGACAGCTATCACAGCTTCGCCAGCGTCATGCTCGCCAAGGGCCGCCGCGAGAACATGACGCTGCGAGATCTCTATAATCTCACCGCCGCCGCCCGCGGCCATTGGGTGCTGTGCGGCTCGGCCGAGCGCATCGCCGACACACTTCAGCTCTGGTTCGAGGAGCACGCCGCCGACGGCTTCAACGTGATGCCCCCCTATTTCCACGAAGGATTTGAGGATTTCGTCGATCTCGTCGTGCCTATCCTACAAGAACGCTGCCTGTTCCGAGCCGACTACCAGGGCACCACGCTGCGCGATCATCTCGGCCTGCCTCGACCGAAGAATGCCCAATTCTAGATAGGCGAAGGGCCTTTCTGACCAATCATCACCAACCGGTTATGCCCAGCTCAAGGCCTGCACAATGTCGGTAATGAGATCGAACGCCGGCCGAGCATCCAGCAAGAATGCGGATCAAGCTGCGTGCCGACGGCACTTCGCATAAGTGGGCGCCAAACCCGGTGTGTTCGAAACGTCTGCTGATCTTGGCGGTCGCACGATTTTTCTTGATCTCCCGGTGCACACGTCGTGCACACGCCGCCCTCTAACCAATTGGAAAAATTGAACTCTCACTCCAATCCATCATGGGCCAATTTGAGCTAACGTAAGGAAGCGTCGTCGGAGGAAGTCAAACAAATGCACGCGCTCGAGCGGCGGGAGAAACGGCAAATTGGTTCAGCTCGGGGAGACACAATCACGGATACCGACATTCGCTGCGTATCAACATTTGAGATGTGATTGGCACAAGCGGATGCCATCTCTAGTCCGTGCGTCATAACCCGCATCGGTCGATCGGCCTCTGCGCTCGATGTTCGACACGACCCAGCGGAACGTCGCGCGGATTGCTTGATAATCTCAGCAGGGCGGCCGTGTCAGATCTGCCGCCCCGCGTGGCAACGGCTCGAAACAGATTAGCGGATCTCGTTCACGTAGTGATGATGCGCCGTCGTGGCGCGGTGCTCGCTCAGGATCGCAAGCGCACCGGCTTGATCGTACGCTTCCTCGCGGATCACCAGCACGGCGTTCGGCGAAGTCAGCGCAAGTACACGCCGATCCTCCTTGTCGGCGAGCTCCGCCATGAGCTTCTCGCGTATCGCTGCGATGCGAATGCCATAGGCGTCGAGCAGATGGAGGTAGAGCAGCGCCGGCACACTCGCCGCCTTGTGCGGGAATTCAGGCACGCGGCGCGCAACGAGCCGTATTCGCGAATGCATCACCGGTACGCGGCCAACACGTCGGACGCGATGAAGACAGAGCAACGGCTCACCAACGACTTCCGCGAAGAGGATGGCCTCCTCTGCATCGGCCGGCCGCAGCGTCACGGACAAGACTTCGGGCACGGAAAGCTGGAGGCCGCCATCTTCGCCATGAAGTCGGAAATACTGGAAGAAAAAGCGCAGACTATGTTGGGGCGCGCGTCCGGTCACCACCGTCCCGGTCTTGCGCCGGCGCACCAGCATGCCGTCGGCCGTCAGGTCCGCGAGCGCCCGGCGGATGGTGCCGACTGCAACTCCGTATCGCGCGGCAAGCGCAACTTCACCGGGAAGCACCGTGCCCGGAGACAGTTCGCCCACCAGGATCGCCTCGGCGATCTGCCGCTTGACGTGCTCGTACAGCGGAACCGGTAGGCTGGATTGGCCGCTCGCCGCTGCTTTTGCCTGTTTACCGGTCACGCCTGCCTCATTCTTTGGAATTGACAGCGATCGGCTTCGCCTATTTCTTTATAGAATATAGAAATGAGCCGCCGCAAATGGTTTCTCCACCGCCAGACCCCGGACAGGCCAGACCGACGCTGGCCGACGGTTTCGCCGAGATCGAGCGCACAGCCGAAAGTGCGATCGACGATCTTGCGCGGATGGTGGCGATCGACACGACTTTCCCGCCCGGCGCGGGATACGCAGCGTTTGCGGGCTTGATGGAGGACGCTGTTGCGGCGCTCGACCTCGACTGCCAACGCGTCGACGTCCCCGAGCATTTGTGGCGCGTGGCGAACGGCCCGGCGCAAGGGCGCAGAACCAATCTCATCGCGCGCCGTCGCTCGGACAAGCCGGTGCTCGGGCTGTATTTTCATGTCGACACCGTACCGGCAGCGCCCGGGTGGACCACCGATCCGTTCCAGTTGACGCGCGACGACGATCGCCTGATCGGCCTCGGCGCCGCCGACATGAAAGGCACCATCGCGGCAGTGCTGCTCGCGCTGCGCGCCGCCGACGCGATCGGTCTTCCACTCGGCTACGACCCGATGCTGCTGCTTTGCACCGACGAAGAAGCCGGACTCTATCCCGGCGTGCGTTATCTGGCGGAGCAGGGTCTGCTCGAAGGCCACATTCTGAACTTCAACGGCGCCGCAGCGCCGCGCATCTGGGCCGGCTGCTTTGGTCTCTTCACGCTACTGGTACGCGTGCGCGGCAGGACAGTTCACGCAAGCGAAGCCAGAACCGCCGGCTTGAATGCCAACGCGATCGAGGCCGCACTGCCGATCCTCAATGCGCTCGCAGAATTGAAACCAGAAATCGCCGCGCGGACGTCCGCCCTGCCCGCGCCGCCGCATGCGACGCATCCGCTCGCAGCCCAGCTTGATATTTCCGCAGCCCATGGCGGCCAATGCGGCGGCCAGACTCCATCGCTCTTTGAAATTCTCGTCTGTCGGCGCTATGCGCCGGAGGAAGACTTTCAGGCCGCGCGTGCCAAAATCGAGAACGCCGTCTTTGCAGCGGCCCCCGGAACTGACGTCGACGTTGTTCTCACCGGCCACCTCATGCCGACATCCGATCCGACAGGCCCGCACTGGCCGCGCTGGCAGGAGGCGCTGTCGGCCGGGTTCGGATACACACCGGACGATTTCGCCAAATGGGGTGCGACGGGCTGCTCCGATTTCGGCTGGGTACAGCGAACCGGAATGCAGGAGATTCTGCTGACCGGCCTCGGCCGGCCGGAAAGCCGCATTCACGCGCCCGGCGAATTTACCACGCGCGCCGACATCGTCGCGCTGGCGAAATCGGTCCTTGCCTATCTGTCAGCCGAATTCCGTTCCGATCTGTCTCCCGAAACACTCGCCGCCCGCTAGCTCAAGGAGCACGCATCCATGCTGTCCGTCACTCGCCGTCTTCTCCTTGCGGGAACCGCGATCAGCCTCGCCGGTCTGCCCAGGATCGCCCTCGCCGAAGTTCCGAAGCGCGGCGGCGTGCTGCGGATGTCAGTCGACCAGGCCGCATCGGTCATCCATCCGATGCTGGCGCGCGTGAATCCGGAATATCTCGTCACCGAACTACTCTACTCCAACCTCACCCGGCTGAAGCCGGACATGACCGTCGAGCCGGACCTCGCGATGTCCTGGGAACCCAACGCGACGCTGACCGAGTGGACCTTCAAGCTGCGCCCGGGCGTGACGTTTCATGACGGTTCGCCGCTGACCGCCGACGATGTCGTCGCCACCATCAACGCGATCCTCGATCCGAAGACCGCTTCTCCCGGCCGCACCAATGTCGGCCCGATCAAGGAGGTCGCCGCGGTCGATCCCCTGACCGTCAAGTTTACGCTCGCAGGCGCCTATGCCGACCTGCCAGTGGCACTCACCTATCTCAACGCGCGTATCGTTCCGGCCAAGGTCATCGCCGGCGACCTCGCGAGTCTTGCGACCACTGCGAACGGCACCGGTCCTTTCAAGCTGGCGTCGTACGAGCCCGATCGCCGGATCGTCGTCGAACGTAACCCCGCTTATTACGATCCGGCGCGGCCCTACCTCGACCGGATCGAGCTGCTGGTCTATCCGGACCGCACCGCCGAAGCGTCCGCAATGATCTCCGGTGAAGTCGATCTGTTGCTCACGACCGCGCCAGGCGAATATGAGCGCCTCGCCAAGGCCGATGGGGTCAAGGCGCTGCGCACCCCATCCGGGCAGTTCCTGAACATCAACCTCGGATGCGACCAGAAGCCGTTCAACGACGCGCGCGTCCGACAGGCCCTGGCCTTGGTGGTGGATCGCGAGGCAACCGTGGGCTTCGTCGCCGGCGGCTACGGCACGCCAGGCAATGACACGCCGTTGAGCTCCGCCTACCACTTCTACAAGAACATTCCGCCGAAGAAGCCCGACATCGCCACGGCGAAGAAGCTGCTGGCCGACGCGGGCTATCCCAACGGCATCGATTTGACGCTGGTCGCGTCGGACAGGCCGTCAACCCGCACGCAGCTCGGCGTCGCCGTCCGCGAGATGGCGGCCGCTGCCGGCTTCCGCATCAACGTGCAGACCATGCCGCACGCCACCTATCTCGACCAGGTCTGGAAGAAAGGTAATTTCTACGTCGGCTTCTACAACATGCAGCCGACCGCCGACGCCGTCTTCAAGCTGCTCTACACATCCGACGCGGCCTGGAACGAGACCCACTGGAACAACGCGGACTTCGACACAGTCATCAATGCAGCTCGCGTCGAGACCGATGAAGCGAAGCGCACGGCACTCTACGCCAAGGCTCAGGACATGATGAACGCCGAGGTCCCCTCGGTGATTTCGGCATTCTTCGACCTGCTCGCGGCACAACGCTCCTACGTCGAAGGATACGCTCTCCATCCGCGCGGCTCGGTGTTCCGCCTCGACATGGTCTCGCTCGGCGCTGGCGCGCCGAAGCGCGCCTGACGCCGGAGGCGCTCGGTGTCGCTGGCCTGGTTTGTGCGCCGTTTGATGCTGATGGTCTACACCGTCATCGTGGTCTCGATACTGGTGTTCGCCATCACGCAGATTCTGCCGGCGGACGCCGCCCAGTCGCTGCTCGGGGAAAACGCCACGCCCGAAGCGCTGTCCGCGCTCAGGGCAAAGCTTGGGCTCGGCGATCCGACCTGGCTGCAATATGCGCGCTGGGCCGGCCACGTGTTCACCGGGGATTTCGGCATCTCGATGCGCACGAGCTTGCCGGTCGGCCCCGAAATGCTGATGGCGCTGTCGCGCTCGCTGCTGCTTGCCGTGTCGGCCATCCTGGTCACGCTAGCCGTTGCCGTGCCGCTCGGCGTGGTCGCGGCGCTGCGGCAAGGCAGGCTCACCGACACGGGCGTGAGCCTCATCGCCTATCTCGGGGTCTCGCTTCCGGAATTCGTCACCGCGACGCTGTTTGCCCTTCTGCTGGCCGATACGCTGCATTGGCTGCCGGCGACCGGCTACGTCTCCCCGCTGGAGAATTTCGGCGACGGCATCCGTCATCTGGTGCTGCCCGTGCTCACTGTCTCGGTGATCCTCGTCGCGCACGTCATGCGCATGATGCGCTCCGAGACGCTCGACGTGCTGAAATCGGACTATATCCGCGCCGCGCGCTTGAAGGGCCTGCCGGAACGGACCGTGCTGTTTCGTCACGCCCTGCGCAACGCGCTATTGCCGGTCGTCACCATCATCGCGCTCGACGTCGGCTACCTGCTCGGCGGCATCATCGTGATCGAGGAGATCTTCGCCATTCCCGGCATCGGGCGGGCGCTGATGGTGGCCATCACCACGCGCGACCTGCCGTCGATCCAGGCGGGCGCCTTGATCATGGCCGCGACCTATGCTGTCACCAACACGTTCGCCGACATGGCCTATGCGTTTCTCGATCGGCGAATCCGCTATGACTGAGCTGTTGATCCGCCTGATGCGAAGACCACAGGGCTTTGTCGGCGTCGCGCTCCTGGCGCTGATCGTGGCCGCCTGCCTGTTCGGACCCGCATTGGCACCCTATGCGCCGGAGAAGATCGATTTTCTCGGCAGGTTTCGCGCACCCGGCTGGCAGAACTGGCTTGGCGCTGATCAATTCGGCCGCGACGTCCTGAGCCGCCTGATGGTCGGCGCGCGTTCGACCGTGCCGCTCGCTGTCATCGCCACCTTCGCCGGCAGCGCAGCCGGAGCGATCATCGGCGTTGGTTCGGCCTATCTCGGCGGACGAACCGACGAGGCCATCATGCGCACCAACGACGCCGTGATGGCGATCCCAGGCCTTCTGATGGCCCTGTTGCTGGTCTCAACGCTCGGCAACGGCTCCGGCAATGCCGTGATTGCCATCGCGGTGGCCTTTGCGCCGGGCATGGCGCGAGTGACCCGCTCGGCCGCGCTCAACGTACGCAATCAGGACTATGTGAAGGCCGCCATCGCGCGTGGCGAGGGAGCGCCCTGGATCATCTTCCGCGAGATGTTGCCGAACGTCATGGCGCCGATCGTGATCGAATCCACCATCCGCGTGTCGTTCGCCGTCATGCTGTTCGCAACGCTGAGCTTTCTCGGCGTCGGCGCCCAACCGCCTGCGTCCGAATGGGGCCTGATGGTGGCGGACGCGCGCCAATACATGCATCAGGCGCCGTGGGGATTGATCGCGCCCTCGGCCGCGATCGCACTCACCGCCATTGCCTTCAACCTGGTCGGCGATGGTCTTCGCGATGCCCTCAATCCGAAGGACGAGCGGTGACCTCTGCACTTTCGATCCAGGACTACACGCTCGACTACGTCACGTCCGCTGGACCGGTACGTGTGCTGCATGACATTTCGCTGCAGATCGGACCAGGTGAGGTGCTGGGCCTTGTCGGAGAATCCGGCTCCGGAAAGAGCTCACTCGCCTGGGCGCTGATGCGCCATTTGCCGGGCAATGCCCGCGAAGTTGCCGGCTCGTTGCGTCTCGGCGACATCGACCTGCAACGATTGAGCCCACGCGAGCTCACCAGGATACGCGGCCGCCGGCTCGGCATGGTGTTTCAGGATCCCTCGACCTCGCTGAACCCGACGCTCACCATCGGTCGTCAAATCACGGAAGCCCTGATCCAGCACCGCGGCCTCAAGCAGCGCGACGCTGACGCGCTCGCTATCGATCTGCTTGGCCACGTCGATCTCAACAATCCTGCCGCCATCATGCGGCGCTACCCTCACGAGATCTCCGGCGGGGAAAAGCAGCGCGTTGTCATTGCCACTGCCTTTGGTTGCCAGCCCGACGTCATCCTCTTCGACGAGCCGACCACGGCACTCGACGTGATCACGGGCGCGCGCTTCCTCGAACTGTTCGCGCGACTACGCCGGGAGACGGGCGTCGCCGCGCTCTATATTTCCCACGATCTTGCGCTTGTGACGCGCGTCGCGGACTGGGTCGCGGTCCTGGAGCGCGGTCGCTTGGTCGAGCAGGCGCCGGCGGCCGACATCTTCCGCGCTCCGCGCCATGCCAACACGCGCGCACTTGTAGACGCCGTGCCCAGACCGGAACGTCGCCTTGTCCATGACAAGCCGCGCGACCAGGTCCTTCTCGCGGCCTCCGAGATCGAAGTCCAATATGGCAGCGGCGGGCTCTTCCGCGACGCGCCGCCCCCGGCCACAAAAAAGATCGGGCTCGAGATTCGTGGCGGCGAGATCCTCGGTCTCGTCGGCGAGTCCGGCTCTGGCAAGTCTTCGATGGCCCGCGCCCTTACCGGGCTTGCACGCTTCTCGGGCAAGATCTCCTTCGACGAGCACGAGATCCGCGGCATGCGCGACATGAACGCCGCTTACCGCCGCGACGTGCAGATCATCTTCCAGCATCCGGATTCCTCGCTCAATCCGCGTCACAGGATCGACGAGATCTTGTCGCGTCCTCTCAAGCTCTACGGCGGCCAACTTGGGGATATTCCCAGCCTGCTCGACCAGGTGCGCCTGCCCCAATCCTACGCCAACCGCTGGCCACATCAGCTTTCAGGCGGCGAGAAGCAGCGCATCGCCATCGCACGGGCCTTCGCCGCGCGGCCGAAACTCGTGATCTGCGACGAGATCACCGCGCCACTGGACGTCTCCGTGCAGGCCCAGATCGTCGAATTGCTGCTGGCGCTGCGCGAGGAAACCGGAACCGCCTTCCTCTTCATCACTCACGATCTCAACCTCATCCGTCAAATCGCCCACCGCATCGCGGTGATGCGCCGGGGCGAGATAGTCGACCTGTTGCCGGCCGAGGATTTCGACGCAGACCACGTCCATCCCTATACCCGCGAACTGATGGCCGCCTCGCCCGTGCCGGTCGGCTGACGACAAGGACTTTCCCCATGGATCACAACGCACTTCTCGCCCGAATCGATGTGCCCGCCGCCCTCGACCTCTTGTCACGCATGGTGCAGCACAAGAGCTACTCCAAATCGGACGGCGAAAAGCAGCTCGCAGCCTTCATGGCGGCTCGCATGCGTGAGATCGGACTGGAAACCGAGCTCACGCCCTTCGGCAAGGACGGCCGGGTCAACGCCGTCGGCCGCTGGAAGGGTGCGGGCGGCGGCAAGAGCCTGATGTTCAACGGCCATCTCGACACCAACCCGGTGACCGAGGGCTGGACCGTCGACCCCTGGGCAGGAAAGATCGACGACGCCTTCATCTACGGCATCGGCGTTTCCAACATGAAGGCCGGCGACGCTGCCTACTTCTGCGCGGTCAAGACGCTGATCGACGCCGGCGTCAAACTCAGGGGTGACGTCATCCTCACCTACGTGGTAGGCGAGCTGCAAGGCGGCGTCGGCACCTACTCGCTGGTCGAGCAGGGACTTCGCGCCGACTATTTCATCAACTCCGAGCCGACCGATCTGAAGGCCATGACGATGCATGCCGCCGCCTTCATGTTCATCATCGAGTTGACCGGCAATACCCGTCATCTGTCCAAGCGCGAAGAGGCGATCGATGCGATCACGGCCGCGTGCGACGTCATTCCGCGCCTCAATACGATGAAATTCTCGGGCGCCCTCTCGCCGGAGCATGAGCGGATCAACCGCGTCCATGTCGGCGTCGTCCACGGCGCACTCGGCCGCGAGCTCCATGAATGGCGCACGCCCCAGGTCGCTGATTTCGTGCGGATCAAGGGCTCGGGCCGCTATGCACCGGGCCAGACCGAGGCCGGCGCGCTGGCCGACATGCGTCGTGAGCTCGACACGCTCGAAGCACGGTTTCCCGGCCTCAAGGCCGAGATCATGTCGGAGGACCGCTCTGGTGTCCCAACCATGCCGCCATTCGAAGTGGCGCGCACGAGCCCGATCGTGGAGGCCGTCAACCGCGCCTATCGCGCGGTACGCGGCGAAGGGCAGCCGACAGGCGCCGTTGCCCCGAGCTGCTTCTATGGGACTGATGCCGGTCATCTGCACTATTTCGGCGGGATGGAAGGCATCGTCTGCGGCCCCGGCGGCCGCTACAACACCATGCCCGACGAGCGGGTCGATATCGTCGACTTCACGGATATGATCCGCATCTACGTGCTGGCCATTCTGGAGATTTGCGGATAGTGGGCACTGAAACGTGCGCATCCGATCCCACGAAGGATGAATGACGGTGTTGTTTTCGATCGACGAATATGAGGCGCGCGCTAAGCGCGTGCGCGAGCAGATGGCCACCCGCGAGCTCGATGTCCTCATCATCGACCAGAGCGAGTTCCTCGCCTACATCACCGGCTTCTTGATCTCTGAGAACATGTACTGAGCCTGCCTCCCCCCGCGCGATGGCGAGCCGATCATGATACTTCGCGCCGTCGACCTTGGTCCGTTCACCGAGAGCTCGTGGCTGTCGCGCTCCGTTGCCTTCGCTATGTGTCAGAGAGGTTCCACCGTCGTAAGACGGTGACGATTGGGCGCTCGACAAGGAGCGCAACATCGACCGCCGCGGATCGCCGAAACCAAAGGCTGCTGCTATATCCCAATGGTCGGATGTACTCGGTGTCGGCAAGCACTGCACAAAAGGGCCACGAGCAGACTCCTCGATCGGCGAGTTCGCCAAGGGGATCAAGCCGTTCCGTTCGCCGCCGGCAGCCTACTATATTCGACCGTCAACCCGTTGAACATGCTGCGCGCAGCACTAATTTTTCGCTCGTGCTCGGCGCAAGAGTTCCCTAGCTTCAACGAGGTCTTTCGATCCGAAGCCCTCGTTGAACTCTTCATAGATCGGGCCAAGCAATTGAGCGGCCTTCCGCCTGCGGCCAAGTGCGATCCAGTGCCTCGCAAGGTCGGCGCCGATACGCAGTTGGAAAGTCAGGGCGCCGATGGACCGCGCTTCGGCGAGAGCCCCCTGCAGCCGCTTTTCAGCCAGCTGAGCCTCACCTGCGTGAAGCAGGACCGATGCATCGATCCGCAGCAACTCCGACCGGCACCAGCGTTCGCCCTGGCGTTCCTGATGCGCGAGAGCACGGGTAATGGCTGCGCGCGCTTCGTCGATACGTCCTTGTCTCAGCAGCGCGCGGGCGAGGACCGCGAGATAGCTGCCGATTCGCATGAGAAAGCGACATTCGATGAGTTCGTCGATCGCCGCTCGAATGTCCTCCACGGCACGCGGGTCGCCGCGCAGGTCGCGAAGGCACGCGGAGAAGTAGCGCTCGACTTGAACCCAGCGCGAGATGCGCTCTCGTTCGAGATTGGCGCGCATCCTTTCCGTGTAGCTTTCAAGGGCCTCCAGATTTCCCGTTTCGAGCGACACCGGTAGCGCGGCAAGGCCGAGCGCATTCGACTGGGAAACCCATTGGCCACTGCGGCCTGCGGCCTCGACCGCGTCGCTGGCCAGCCTGGACGCGTAGTCCGGCTGTCCCTGCAGCCAGGCCACGAATGGCAGATTGAAGCGGACCGTGATGTAGCGATAGACCTCGTTCGCATCCATGCGCGAACGGCCATCGGCCAGCGAATAGGTCGCAGCGAGGCGATCGAGAACCGGGCGACTTCGGCTCAACTCGCCGGCGAAGGCTCGGGCCCAGGCAAGTGCCCGATCGGCCTCGGACGTCGCGGTCAGGTCGCGGTCGCGCTCAGCGAGTCCGGTGGCTTCCTCGAGATAGGTGATGGCACGCGGGACATGCCCGATCTGAAGCAGATAAAATGCAAACCCCACCAGCGCGCGTTGCTGATATTCGCTATCCCGCGCGCGCCTTGCAAATTCGATGGCATCGAGCCAGGCAACTTCGTTTTCGTTCGACAGCTTACGGGCGTAGAACAGGCTCCATCCGAGCGCACAGGCAAGTTTTGCCTGCAGCAGATCATCGCATTCGACGGTCCTGGCCAGAGCAAGCGCCGTCTCCAGCCGTGCTTGAGCCTCCGACAGGATCGAGGTCTCCGACCACAAAGTGATTCCGGCGACCGTCAGCCTGATTCCGAGGATAGGATCGCCATCCTCGCCAAATGCCCACGACAGCGCAGCCCTCAGATCGGCGATGCGACCGAGATAGCGATTCGTCCAATCAGCCGGCTCGCGCCAGTTCCATTCATCTTCAGACTGTTCGAACAGCGCCAAGACGCGCTCCGCATGGTGGCGTAGCGCCTGATGGCAAGCACGATCGATCTCCCGCCGCTCGGCTGCATACCGCCGCGTGCTGTCGAGCAGTCGATAGCGCAAGCTCGGCCCGTCGGACTCTGCGCTCAGAAGGGATTTGGCGACAAGACTGCCGAGCCCGGTCGCGACGTCAACCGGGTTCAGCCCGGCGCCCTCGGCGACGAACGCCGCGTCTTCGGATTCGAACGCATCGTTGAACACGGACAGCAAGGCAAACAGCCTTGCCTCCTTGTGCGACAGGAGCCTGAAGCTCCAGTCGATCGTCGCCATCAGGGTTTCATGACGCGGAGGCGTGCCTTCGGCGCCTGGTGCACGAAAACCCAGGTTCCGGTCCATCGTCGCCACCAATTCGAGAGGAGCGAATGTGCCGATCTGGGCCGCAGCCAGCTCGATAGCCAGAGGAAGGCCATCGAGCGCATGGCATATCGATGCGATGGCCTCGCAATCCTCGTCCTTAAATTGATAGTCCGACCATTCGGCCGCACGGCAAACGAACAGTTGCACTGCCGGGAATTTCAGCGCCTGCGCAGCTGTCGTGGTCTCGCCTGCTCTGGGCGCGGCAAGCGAGCCAAGCCGCACGACATGCTCGGTCGCGGTACCAAGCGCCTCTCGGCTCGTCGCGAGCAGAACCGAGGGCGAGGTGTCGTCCGCGAAGCTGCCGGCGAAGATGGTCGCCGCAGGCAGCACGTGCTCACAATTGTCGAGGATGATCAGCATCTGGCGCGACCTAAGATACTCCAGCACAGCGGCCAGGCTGTTGTCCGAGTTGCCCCGGATCCCAAGCGCCGTCACCAGCGCGGGGCCGAAAAGCATTGGATCGGAGATCGTGGTGAGATCGACGAAGCAAGTGCCATCACGGCATTGGGGTGCAAAGACCTGCGCCGCGGCGGCGGCAAGCGTTGTCTTGCCGACGCCTCCAGGCCCAACAAGGGTGACATGCCTCTTCCGGATCAGCAGCTCGGCAATCTCCGCCATGTTCGACTCGCGGCCAACGATGCCACGCGAGGAAGGCGGCCGTGACAGGACGAGGGGATCAGCGGGCGCGGGATCGTCGGTGATATGGGCGGTACTGGCCTGCACGTCGGCGATGAACCTGTAGCCCCGACGGGCCACCGTCGCGATATAGACAGGCTCGACCTGCGTATCCCCCAGCGAACGCCGCAAGCTCCACATGTTGACCTTGAGGTTGCTGTCGTGGAGGAACGTGCCCGGCCAGGCCGCCGCCATCAATTCATTCTTGCTGACGAGGTCGCCAGAGCGCTGCACCAGCAGGTGCAGGAGCTCGAATGCGCGTCCTCCCAACTTCACCGGGCGCCCATCCAGGAGCAGCACCTGGCGCCGTGGGATCAGTCGAAACGGGCCGAAAGAGAACGCGAGTTCCTGCGGGTCCCCGCTCCGTTGTCGTGTCTCCGTGGCAGCCAGCATCGATACTTGCCGTTCGATCCAAAAGATCAAGCGGAACTATCATGCATTGCGAAGACGTTGAATAGCGCGCTTCCGAATTAGCACGATTGCGAAGAGCAATTTGCCGCAGGAATGTCACAGCGCAGATTGCATATCCGCCGGCTGGTGCACCCTGCGCAAATCTTCTTTGTTCACATGCGAGCCGCCGATCGAGTGCTCCATCGGAACCCGGCTATTTTTCCGCCGTAGCATGGATGGCCATGCGCATAACTTCGACGCCGCCCTCGGCAAGCTCCGGAAGCTTGGCAAACCATTCCTGGACATAGGGCATGGCGTTGTGAGCGTCGAAATCGGCCTGGCTGGCGAAAACCTCGTAGAAGATGAAGTGGCCTGCCTTTGCGCGGTCTTCCCCGAGAAAATAGACCAGATTCCTGGGATCGCTGCGAACCTTGACAATGAGCGGCAACGTGGCTGCGCGCAACGCATCTTCCTTACCCGGCTTGGCTCGCACCTGCGCCACCACCGAATAGGCGCCTTCGGGAATGTCCTGGTAGCGGACGCGCGGCGCTTCTTGCGCGACCACTGAAGACGCGGCCCCGATGATCGAGGCGGCGAACAGCAAGGCGCCAAGCGAATTACGGGCGAGAATTGACATCATGAGTACCTCGGATTGTCGGCTACGAAGGCTTCACTGGGCCAAGCGGGCAATCGGCTGGAGACCGGATGTCTGTCGCCCACGATCTGCGGATCAGCGTGTGATCGTCTGCTGCCGTTTCGCGAGGGCTTCGCTGAAACGCCTCTTCACCGGGCCCAGCGCCTTGACGAACTCAAGCTGCTCGCCTTCCGGGCCCTTGCAATAGATCAATTCCCAGCCGTTCGAGGGCTCCTCGGTGACCCGGTTCGTATTGGCGCTCTGCGGCGCGGCTTTCCTTTCCGCCTCGGTCGTGACACGGACCGTCCGGTTTGCCCTCACCTGCGCCATGCCGCGGCGAGCGGATTCGGCTTCGAGGTCGGTGATGAATTTGTTGAAGTCGACATCGTCGCGAACATAGAAGCAGATATGCATCATGCGCGGAAACGCGGGACTCATGTGCTCCACCGGTTCGGCAAAGCTCTTCGAAGTGCCCATCGGCTGATCGGACTCGCGATATTGCAGCAGCTCAAGTACCATGTTGTCGAACTGAATGAAGCGGACATCCAGCCGCTGGGCGCCGCTCCGCAGATCGGGGACGCCGATGGTTCTGGGATTGACCCCACGGACGTTCGCCTCAATCTCCTGGTCGGCCAGTAGCGTGTTCTGCACTCCGTCGCCTTTGAAATCGCCATGACGGAAAACCTCGGTACCGCCCAACACTTCGGTATAGAACTGATAGGCTCGCTCCATGTTCTGCACCGTAAGTCCGAAGTGCTGGACCCCCTGGAGTCGTGCGCCAAGCGGGGCCTGGTTGCGTTCGGCAGCCGACATCGCATCCGTGCCCTGGGCTGCGGCGACTGCGGCTGGGCGCGTGCTTGCGGCAACCCCGGTCACTACGGCAGCACCGACCGTTCGGAGCATGCTACGGCGCCCCATTGCGGTCGCGTTGTCCCGGTCGTCGGTCATGTCCGTCTCCTTGGTCGTTGTTTGATTCCACGAGCAGTTTCTGTCGGTCGAAGCGCAGCCGAGCCGGAAAGTCTGGCCCCCGATCGCGCCGTTCAATCGGCGGGAAGCGGCGCGGCGGGATTGACCAAACCTGCCGAACGGAGTTCGCGCCAGAAATCGGCAGGGATGGATTCGGCGAGAGCTGCGCGATCCTCAGCGATGCGGCTTGGGCGGCTCGCGCCTGGAATGACGGCCTGAACCACCGGATTCGCCAGCGCAAACTGCAAGCCCGCAGCCTTCATGCTGATGCCATAGCGGTCGGCGATCGCCTTGATCCGCGCCACCTTGTCGACGATCTCGGGAGCTGCCGGCGCATACTCGAAATTCGGTCCGCCGACCAGTGCCCCGGAACTGTAGGGACCGCCGACGACGATTGCGAGCTCGTGCTCTGCGACCATCGGCATCACCCTCTGAAGCGCCCGTGCGTGGTCAAGGAGCGTGTAACGGCCCGCGAGAAGAAAGCCGTCTGGACGCGGGCCTTCCAGCCCAAGCAGCAGTTCGATCGGTTCAACGCGGTTGACGCCGAGTCCCCATCCCTTGATCACACCCTCGTCGCGCAGCCGGTCAAGCGCCTTGAAGGCGCCTTTGCGCGCGTCTTCGAAGACCGACAGCCACTCGTCGCCGTAGAAATCCTGCGCAACGTCATGCACGAAAACGATATCGACGTGATCAGTGCCCAGTCGCTTCAGGCTGTCATCGATCGAGCGCAACGTGGCGTCCAACGAATAATCGTTCACGATCTTGTTCGGGCGGCCATATCGGAATACGCCGCCCTTCTCGCCAAGGTCGCGGGCACCCACATCCTCGATCTCGTCCTGAATCAGACGACCGACCTTGGTACTGATCACGTAATCCCCGCGCGGCTTGGCGCCGAGGGCAGCGCCCATGCGAATTTCTGCGAGACCTGCGCCGTAAAATGGGGCAGTGTCGAAGTATCGGATGCCATCGTCCCAGGCCGCGTTCACCGTCGCGAGCGCTTCCTGCTCCGGGATGTCGCGAAACATGTTGCCGAGTGGCGCCGCACCGAACCCCAGCCTGCTGGACAGAATATCCCTGAGGGCCATGTCGCATATCCTTCGTTGCGGCAGGTGAAGCCGCCGTCGCGGGGGTGATCGCGGGAACGTCGACTGCAGCAATCGCCGTTCGATGAGCCATCACTAGATCGCGCACCAATTGCGGTATTTCCGATTCCTGCGCGATGACGGACGCATCTTGCTCATTGGGCGCAAGATCAACTTTCAAAACCTGTCGGGCGCATCGCCAAGCCCTTGCCCTGCTTGCCTTTTACCTCTTTTAACCGCCCCGCCTCTGGACACCCGTGCGGCGGTTTGTGAAAAATCCGCGCACTGGCAGCAATCGAGAATGCGACTGTCTGCTGGATGAAATCATCGCTCGCTCGCGTACGGGGCCGGGACGGAGGTCATGATGGCGCTCGTCACGCATGGAGATCAAAAATATCAGAATAGCGAGAAGCTCGCGAAGACCAGCGAGTGGCCTGCGCTGAGCATCGAACATCGGAAATTCGAGGCGGGCCACCAAGCAACACCCGCCCCCGTTTGCACCGAGCTCATCATGCTGCTGTCAGGCGGCGGGATCGTCCACCGGGTCGGCAACGGCGAAGTCCAGAAGAGCCTGGCCCGGCCGGGCATGAGCTACCTCGTACCCGCGGGTACGCAGGAGAGCCATCTCGAGCTTTCGGACCGGATGGAATGTCTCCATCTCTACCTTCCTCCGGCGCTGCTGGACCAAAGCGCCCTCGCCGACTTCGATATCGATCCGGCGAAGGTCGAGATCGCCTATGCTCACGCTCTGGCCGACCAGGTTCTCTTCCACGTCTGCTCGCCGTTGCGCGACCTGCTGCATCGTCCGCGCCAGCCGACAGATGCGCTGTTTGTGGAAGGCATCCAGGTCGCGCTCGCTGCGCATCTTCTGGCGCATTACACGATCGACCGCTGGCGCCAGCCCGAAAAATCACCGTCGCTCGATCCGCGACGGCTTCAGCGCGTGCTCGACCATATCGAGGCCTCGCTCGGCCTTGACATCAGGCTTGAAGAGTTGGCGGCGCAGGCTTGCCTCAGTCCCTATCATTTTTCGAGGCTTTTTCGCGAGGCGACAGGACTCTCGCCGCACCGCTACGTGACCGATCGGCGCGTCCAGGCGGCGCGGCAGGAACTGGCACGCAACCATTCGTCCCTGGTCGACATCGCGCTGGAGTTCGGTTTCGGATCCCAAGCCAATTTCACGCGCGTGTTCCGCAAGGCCACCACCCTCACACCGGGGCAATACCGCGAGCTGTGCTGCGGCCATCTCGACATCAGGACCGATCGCATCGTTGCGGGAATCCGCAGAGATTGCGCATGAAAGCGCAGGATTCGGCAATACTGCTCGGCACGCATGAGACAGTGCTGTCGGGACGAATAAATGGATGTCCCGATCGCAAACGACCGCATGTTGACTGGTGTGAAGGAAGCACGCTTTCAGGACACACGATCCAACACGACCGCATCAACAATCCACCAGGGGACGCAGCGACATGATCGAACTCACGGTCAATGGGGTCAAACGCCAGGTTGACGTGGCGCCCGAAATGCCGCTGCTCTGGGTGTTGCGCGACGAACTCGGCATTACAAGCCCGAAGTACGGTTGCGGCGTCGCGCAATGCGGCGCCTGCACCGTGCATATCGATGGAAAAGCCGTTCGATCCTGTCAGTCGAGCATCAGCGAGATCGCGGGCAAGTTGGTCGTCACGATCGAGGGATTGGAGAACAGGGATCAGCATCCGGTTCTTCAGGCATGGATCGAGCATCAGGTGCCACAATGCGGCTACTGCCAGACCGGCCAGATCATGCAGGCCATCTCGTTGCTTGAACGCGCTTCCAAGCCGACAGACGAACTCATCGACCAAGTGATGTCCGGCAATCTGTGCCGGTGTGGTACCTATCCGCGCATCCGCGCTGCGATCCACGCGGCTGCAGCAAAGAAAATGGCGGAGAAGTGATATGGAGGACATCAAGAATATTTCCCGCCGCGCTTTCGTTTTCGGCTCCGCCGCGATAGCGGGCGGAATAGCTTTTGGTTCCTACGGCGATGCGGCCATGGCTGCGAACGGCAATCCCCTGGCCGCGGGGCTCGGGCCGAACTCAGTCACCTTCAATCCCTGGGTCGAGATCAGCCCGGACAAGATAACGCTCATTGCCCAACACGCTGATATTGGTCAGGGCGTCGGCTCGGCGCAGCCGATTCTGATTGCAGAAGAGATGGACCTCGATCCCGGTCAGTTCGAAGTTCGCTTCGCCGGGCCCAGTCCCGCTTACTTCAACACCGGCTTTGCCAATGAGAATGCGCCGTTCCTGGCGGCGGACCATAGCCCAGCGGCGGAGGCTGCGCGTGCCTACGCGCTCGAAGCTTTGCGGAAGTCAGGCCTGCAAATGACTGGCGGGTCTAGTACGATCCCGGACACGTATGAAAAGTTGCGCATCGCCGGCGCGGTCGCGCGCGAAACGCTCAAGGCTGCAGCGGCCAAACGTTCCGGTGTCGCGCTGGCCGACATCAGCACGCAATCCGGGCACGTCATCCTGCCCAACGGGACCAAGATTCCCTATGTCGAACTTGCGGCGGAGGCCGCCCGGATCGCGCCGGTGCTCGATGCGAAGCCGCGCGATCCGTCCAAATGGCGGATGGTCGGCAAGCCGATGATGCGCCTCGACGTCCGATCGAAGGCGATGGGCGAGCTGAAATTCGGTATCGACAGGAAAATGGACGGCATGATGTATGCCGCCGTCAAATTGAACCCCAACAAGGGCCAGCCGCTGAAATCTTACGACGCGGGCAAGGCGCAGTCGATGCCGGGGGTCAAGAAGATCCTCAAATTGAAGAACGGCGTCGCTGTGATCGCAACCAACAGCTGGTACGCCATGAAGGCGGTCGATGCGATCCAATGCGTGTGGGCGCCCTCGACCTACCCCGCCGAACAGGCCGGCCATTGGAAGGTCCTTAAAGGATCGTTCAAACCGCAATTCCTGGGCAAGGAATGGCGCAAAATTGGAGATGTAGAAGCCGGGCTGAAACAGGGCACGCTCGTCAAAGCAGAATATCGCGCGCCTTATGTCGGGCATCAGCCCCTGGAGCCGCTCAATGGGCTCGCCATCGTCTCCGATTCCGGCATGGAGATCTGGGTCGGCCATCAGAGCCCTCAGGCCGTACAAAGCATCGCGGCAGCTGCTGTCGGCCTCAAGCCGGAACAGGTGACGTTCCACAATCAATGGTCCGGTGGAAGCTTCGGTCACCGTCTGGAGTTCGAGAATGTCCGCGTCTTGGCCGAGATCGCCAACCAGATGCGGGGAACGCCGATCAAACTGGTCTTTTCGCGCGAGCAGGACTTTCTGCAGGACATCCCGAGGCAGATTGCGATCGCACGCCACCGAGGCAGTGTCGACAAGGGGAAGATTGTCGCGGCCGACCTGCAATTGGCATCGACGGCTCCGCTGAAGGGATTGCTCGAACGCATGGGAGCGCCGTCGAAGGACCCCGATCCGCAATTGGCCGCCGGCCTGTGGAATGTCTATTACGACCTGCCCCATTTCCGGGCCACGAGCTATGAAGCGCAAGGGCTGTCGCCAAGCACCACATGGCGATCGGTCGGAGCCTCGACCGCCGGCTTTTTCACCGAAAGCTTCATCGACGAACTGATCCATGCGGCGGGCCTTGATCCGCTGAAGGCGCGCATCGCGATGTGCTCCGTTCCCACTTACCGCAAGGTGCTCGAGACAGTTGCGGAGATGTCGAATTGGAACGGGCCACTTGGAAACGGCAGAGGCCGGGGCGTCGCGTTCGTGGAATCCTTCGGGACACCGACGGCCGAAGTCGTCGAAGTCACAATGACCGACCGAGGCGTCAGGATCGATAAGGTCTGGGTCGCCGTCGATGTCGGCAAGGTCGTCGATCCCGTGAATCTGGAAAGCCAGGTGCAGGGAGGTGTGGTCTGGGGACTTGGCCATGCCATGAACTGCCAGCTCACCTACGCCAAGGGCGCGGTCCAGCAAACCAACTACAACCACCACGAAGCGATGCGGATCTATCAATGTCCGGTCATTGAAATTCGCGCACTCGAGAACGACCCGAAAGTACGCGGCATCGGCGAACCTCCCGTCCCTCCGGCCGCGCCCGCGCTCGCCAATGCGATATTCGCGGCGACAGGGAAGCGCATCCGCGAAATGCCGTTCAACAAGTTCATTGATTTCGTGTGAGGCAGAGCCATGAAAATATCCCTGATTGCGCTCGTCATTGCCGCTTCATCCGTCGCGGCCCTCACAGGCATTGTCGCGGCGAAGGACGAGACTGCCAAAGATGTGCTGCGGCCGGGTAGCGTTAGCCGCACCGAGGGTTTGAAAGCGTGGACTCGCATTGAGGCGGTGGTGACACATCCGCGCTGTGCGAATTGCCACGTCGACGCCAAGGCGATTCCGATCTGGACGCCGGCAGGCGAAACCAAGCCGCACGTCCATGGCATGAACATCCACGGCGGAGAAAGCCGCAAGGGCGAGGAGGCGATCCCTTGCTCGACCTGTCACATGACCTCGACGCAAGCGAACGAGCCAGCTCCTGCTCCACCCCGCGCCGGCATCGACTGGCAACTCGCTCCCGTTGCCTTCATCTGGTTCGGAAAGAGCGGCGCCGAGATCTGCGCGCAACTGAAGGATCCCAAGCGCAACGGCGGCCGCGATGCAGCCGGACTGGTCGAACATCTGCGCCACGACGCTTCGCTGAACGGCTTCATTCCGCGCGGCTGGGCGCCCGGCGCGGGCCGGACGACGCCACCAGGCAGCTTCGAGGATCACGTCAAGGACGTCGCCTTATGGGGGGCGGCCGGGCAACCTTGTCCGAATTGACCAGATTCGTTTTGCCGAATGCCAAGGCTGGATACGAACATATGACTAGCATGATCTGTGGATTTGAGATGGCCATCGCCCGCGGGCACGGGCCGCATAGCTGAGCAGCAACGAGTTGAGCCCAATCAGATCAGGCTCGACCGGCCTCGGCTGAGAACGTCGCCTGCGCCTTTGTCACCGACGATCCTGCCGTGTTCGTACACCACCCGCCCACGGGCGATCGTCGTTACCGGCCATCCCGTGACGTCGAACCCTTCCCATGGCGTGTAGTCGGAGCCGTGATGCAGGTCGGCCTGCCGAATAGGTTTCTTCAATTTGGGGTCCCACAGCACGATATCCGCGTCGAAGCCCACGCCGATCGAGCCCTTGCGCGGATAGAGGCCGTAGATGCGTGCATGGTTAGTCGCGGTCAGCTCGACGAATTTTTGCAAGCTGATTCGTCCCTTCGATACGCCTTCGGAGAACAGGATCGGCAGCCGGGTCTCGACACCCGGAATGCCGTTCGGCACCCAGCGGAACGAGGTGCGGCCGTTCGGCGTCAGCTTGCCCTTGGGGTCGTCGTAGCGAAACGGGCAGTGATCGGACGAGAAGGTCTGGAACACACCCGTGGTGATGCCTTCCCAGATCGCCTGCTGGCTTTCCGTGTCACGCGGCGGCGGCGAACAGACGTATTTCGCGCCTGACATGTCCATGTTCAGGCCCTTCATGTCGTCGGCCGTTAGCGTGATGTATTGCGGGCAAGTCTCGGCATGCACGGGCAACCCGCGCTGCTGGGCCCAGCGCACCTGCTCCATCGCCTCACGGCCGGAGACGTGGACGATCATGATGGGGACACCGACGATTTCGGCATGGCTGATAGCGCGATGCGCCGCCTCGCGCTCGACGGCCTGCGGCCGGGACACGCCATGGAAATACGGGGCGATATGTCCCTCTCGTTCGAGTTTTGAGGTAAGAAACCGGATGGCGTCGTAACCCTCGCAATGGACCATCACCAGCGCTTCCTCGCGGCGCGCGACCTCGAACACCTCGAGCAGTTGCCTGTCGCTCAGCACGAGGTCGTCATAGGTCATAAACACCTTGAACGAGGTATAGCCGTCCTTGACCAGCGCCGGCAGCTCCTGCCCCAGCACGACCGCAGTGGGATCGGAAATGATCAGGTGGAAGGCGGTGTCGATGTAGCATTCGCCCTCGGCGAGCTTGCGGTAGTTCTCGACACAGGCCCGCAGCGACGTGCCTTTCTCCTGAAGCGCGAACGGGAGGATCATGGTGTTGCCGCCGGCAGCCGCCGAACTGGTCGCCGAGGCGAAGTCATCGGCCATCACCACGTCGGGGCCGGACGGTTGCGAGATGTGGACATGGCTGTCGATCCCGCCCGGCAGCGCCAGCAGACCCGTTGCGTCGATCTCGCGCGCTGCGCCCTCGAGATGATCGGCAATGCTGACGATGCGGCCGTCGCGAATGCCGATATCGGCGCGAAACTCGTCGCTGGCCGTCACGATGGTGCCGCCGCGAATGGCGAGATCGAGCTGCGTCACAGGAGTCTCCATCACTTGATGACCGTCGATGTCTGGAAGATCCGGCCCCAATCGGCAAGAGCCCCGATGTCGCCGCCGGCGAGCCCCAGCGTCCGCCACAGCGTGACCGAGACCGAATCGAGCACCGCGACATTCAATTCCCGTTCGAGCGAGGCCGCCAGCGCGGCGCCGTCGAGATTGGTGCAGAGGATGACGACAGCATCGGCTCCGTCAGCCGCCACCGCGCGGATCATGTCGGCGATCGTCGCGGGCGCAACCTCGCCGAAGGAGAAATTGTCACGCAGTCCGAGGTGCCGCTCCGTGTGCGGGGCGATCCCCTCCTCAGCCCAGACATCACCGATGCGCCGCTGCACGTCGTCGGTATAGGGCGAGACGAGACCGACGCGGTTGGCGCCGAGCGCACGGGCGGCATCGATGCAGGCGAGCGTCGACGTCGTCGCGGGCACGCTCGTACGTACCGTGATCGCCTCGCAAAGGCTCCTGTCGCGGCCGACGCCGAGCCAGCTTGCGGACGTGCCGTTCCAGGCGATGGCATCGACCTTCGCGTCGGCCAGAAGGTCCGCCGCCGGCAGCATCACCGAGGCGTCGAACTGGTTCAGCGCGGCGGCGTCGAGTGCAATCTCGGTGACTCGGAAGCGTGAGAAGTGCGCGGTGACATCAGCAACGCCATGCAGCATGGCGCTGGTGACGGGCTCGAGCACCGAATTGGAGGATGGCGTGATCATGCCGAGGCGTTTGCGCATGGTCCTACTCTACGACGCCTGCGCAAGGCGCGTCGACTCCTCCCGGATCAGGGCCAGGATGTGGCGCTTGGCATCGTTGAATTCCGGGCTGGTGATGTCCCGCGGGCGTGGCAGGTCGAAATTGACGGCTTCGCGGATCCGGCCTGGCCGCTTTGTCATCACCACGATCTTGTTGCCGAGCACCAGCGCCTCGTCGACACTGTGGGTGACGAACACGATGGTGCAGCGTCGCTTCTGCCAGATCGCGACCAGCTCCTCCTGCATTTCGAGCTTGGTCTGGGCGTCCAACGCGGCGAACGGCTCGTCCATCAGGATGACGCTGGGATTCATCAGCAGCGCGCGGGCAATCCCGACCCGCTGGTTCATGCCGCCGGACATCTCCGAGGGATGATGATGCTCGAAGCCGCGCAGGCCGACGAGATCGATGAACTCCATGGCGCGATCGTAGCGCTCGGCCTTGCCGACTCCCTTGAGCTTGAGATGAAAGGCGATGTTGTCGATCGCCGTCAGCCACGGCATCAGGGTTGGCTGCTGGAACACCACGCCGCGGTCGGAGCCCGGCCGCTCCACCTGCTTGCCGCCGACTAGCGTACGCCCGGAGGTCGCCTGCTCGAAGCCGGCGATGATGTTGAGGAGGGTCGACTTGCCGCAGCCAGACGGGCCGAGTAGGCAGACGAAATCATTGGCCTCGATGTCGAGATTGATGTTGTCGAGGGTCAAGAGGTCGCGACCGCGCCGCTTGTCGGAAAACACCTTGACGATGTTGCGAAGTTCGATCGCTGCCATCACCCGGCCCTGCCCTGCACTGTGGTTGACTGCTGCCAGCGCAGCGTGTGCGCCATGATCGCCTTGAGACCGAGATCGGAGAGATAGCCGAGCAGCCCGATCGAGATCATCGCCGCGAGCACGATGTCGTAGCGCAGGAAGTAATAAGAATCCCACAGTACGTAACCGAGGCCGCTCTTCACCGCGACCATCTCGGCCGTGACCGTCAGCATCCAGGCCGATCCGACCGCAATGCGCAGGCCCGCAAAAATCGACGGCAATGCCGCGGGCAGCACGATATCGGTCAGCATCTGCCGCTGGCTCGCGCCCATCATCGCGCCGGCACGCACGAGATTGTGGTCCACCGTCTTCACGCCGTGAATGCTGTTCATCAGCACGGGAAAGAACGCGCCGAGGAAGACGAGAAAGATCGCCGGCTTGTCGGCAATGCCGAACCAGATGATCGCGAGCGGAATCCAGGACACCGGCGGAATCGGACGCAGCATCTGGAGCGTCGGCTCCAGCGTTTTCTCGAACAGGCGCGACCAGCCGATGGCGACGCCAGCAAGGATGCCGAGCAGGCTCGCCAGCGCAAAGCCGCCGAATACGCGAAGCGCGCTGGCGAGCGCGTCGCGCAGCCAATGCCCGGAATAGGTCTGCGTGGTCTCGTCGAAGCCGAACACCCAGTCGCCGAGCGCATGCAGCACCGCGCTCGGCGCCGGCAGCAGCGCCGGCGGCAGAACACCGCTGCGGGCAAACACTTCCCAGCCTGCGATCAGCAACGCGGGGACGACGACGCGTTCGAGCCCCTGCAATGCCCGCGTCAGCCGGAACGCCGGCTTGGCTGGAGCAGCATCAATAACCGAGGTCATTCTTCGATTTTCCCGTGGCCTGCTCGAGGAACGAATAGTCCATGTTCTTCTCCGCCTCGGCGGAGACGTCCTTCTGGATGTATTTGAGGTCGCGCATCATCGCAGCGATCGCGAGCGTCTGCGAGCGGTGGATGGCGGGATCCGGCGAGGCATTTTTCAGCGCCTCGGTCGCCACATTCTTGTCGAGGCCGGTGAGCTTGTTGATGACCTCGATCCATGGCGCCTTGTCGGCGATCAGCTTGTTGTCGAGCTCGACCACGGCCGTGACGACGCCCTGCACCCCGGCGCGCTGGCTCGCGATCACATCGGAACGGGTCACGATCAGGTTCGTGAGATTTCCGGCGGCCTGGTCGTAGGGCAGCACGAAGTGCTTGCCGGCGCCGGCAAGCCGGATCTGCGAGGCGAACGGCTCGACCGAGCAGATCATGTCGACCTCGCCGCGCTGGAGCGCCGCGAGATGGTCGGATGGATTGGGAATGTTGATGAACTGGATGTCCTTGTTCGGATCGACGCCCTGCTTGAGGAAAGCGCCGCGCATATGGATGTCCTGCGCGTTGCCGCGGGAGGCAGCGACCTTGAGCGGCTGTCCGTCGCTCTTCCCCTTGGCGACCATCGCCTTGAACGCAGTCCAGTCATCAGGCGGAAGGTTCAGCTTCGTGGACGAGAGGCATTCCGAGCCGCCGTTGATCTGGCCGGACACGGCGACGACGTCAAAGCCCTTGTCGAGCGCAGTGATGTAGTGGAGGTAGGTGACCTGCGCGACGTCGATGCTCTTCGATATCAGCGCGGTGAGCACGTCATTGCCGGAGTTGAAGCCGGTGGCCTCGACCTCGGCGCCCTTCGCCATGCCTGAAATCAGCGACATCGGCAGGCAGTGCGCGCATTTGGCGTAACCGAGCTTGATCTTTGCGGCCTGCGCAATGGCCAGATCGCCTCCGCCGAACATCGCCGCCATCACCACGAGGCCCAGTCGCAAACTCGTTCGCATCGCCAACTCCGTTTCGGAAAGCGCGCGAGATCTCGCGCGTCGTCCGGGGATCATCCGCCGGCCTTCGCCGCAGTGCAATCCGATTTCTGCATGCTGCATACAATTTGCGCGCTATGCCATTGTTTTCAGCTACATGCGTCGGTATTTTGGGCAAGCCAATGGGCTGGAAACAGCTAAGATCAACGTGAGAAGTGAGGCATGCGTGCAGCCAAAATCGGAAACGCCTAAGGGACGAAAGTCGCCCAAACTCAAGCGGATGGGCCTGCACGTGCGCGCGGCTGCGCGGATGCGGACGATGATCATTCGCGGCGAGCTGCCGCCGGGATCGCAGACCCAGGAGACCAGGCTGTCTAAGGAGCTCGGCGTGTCGCGCACGCCGCTGCGCGAGGCGATGAAAGTGCTCGCGGCGGAAGGGTTGATCGAGCTCCGTCCCAACCGCAGCCCGCGCATCGCGGGCCTCGAGGTCGACGGCATCTCCGAATTGTTCGAGGCCTTGGCCGGCATCGAGCGGCTGGCCGCCGAGCTTGCGGCTGAGCGCGCGACCGAGCGCGACTTGGCCCGCCTGCGCACGCTTCAGACCCGCATGGAAGGTCATCATCGCAATGGCAAGCTCGACGAGTATTTTGCCATCAACGGCGAGATCCATAACACCATCGTCCGTATGGCCCGCAACACGCCGCTGCGGGAGGCGCACGAGACGCTGATCTCCCGCGCCGAACGTGCGCGCTACCTCGCGCTCGGCGCCGACCGCCGCTGGAGCAATTCGGTCGAGGAGCATGCCGATATTCTGGCCACGCTCGAGGCGCGCGACAGCGAGGCCGCTGGCCGCCTGCTCGGTGCGCATGTCGCGCGCACCGGCACGGCGTTGCTCGAAGTTCTCGCGACATCCCAGCCCAAGCAGACGGCCGCCTGACCATGAAGCTACTGCTGCTCAACCCCAACACCAGCACCACGGTCACCGACCTGATGAAGGGTGTTGGGCAGCGCGTAGCCTCCCCCGGCACCGAGATCATTCCCTGCACCGCGACCCGCGGAGTGCCCTATATATCGACGCGCACCGAAGCGCAGATCGGCGGCGCTATCGCGCTGGAGATGCTGGCCGAGCAGCACAAGACCGTAGATGCCGCCATCATCGCCGCCTTCGGCGACCCCGGCCTGTTCGCCGCGCGCGAAACCTTTGACATTCCCGTCGTCGGCATGGCGGAGGCGGCGATGCTGACGGCCTGCATGGCCGGACGCCGCTTTGCCATCGTCACCTTTGCGCAAGCGCTCGGGCCTTGGTACGAGGAGTGCGTCCGCGACCATGGCTTGCGGGAGCGCTGCGCCGGCATCCGCATGCTCGACACGCCGTTCCAGGCGATCTCCGAGGTCGGCACCGAGAAAGAGGATGTGCTCGTCGAACTCGCCCAGCGCGCGATCGTCGAGGACGAGGCCGACGTCCTGATCTTTGCGGGCGCGCCGCTTTCGGGCCTCGCCGAACGTGTCGCCGACCGGATCCCCGTCCCCGTCGTCGATCAAGTCGTTGCCGCCGTGAAGCAGGCCGAGGCGCTTGTCGCGCTGCGTCTGCGCAAGGCGACCGCGGGCACGTACCGCCGCCCCGCCGCCAAACCCACCCTTGGCCTTGTCGATGCGCTCGCCGCCCGGCTCGAGCATCGCGACAGCTAGAGGAGCTTCGGCCAGCGATGCGAAAACCCCCGTTCGTTCTCGATGGCACGGCCGAAGGCAAACAGGCGGGATTCGCACCCAGGCGGTGCAACGATCTGGATGCCGAACGGCAGCTCGTTCTCCGCTCGGGGCGCCGGCAGGGTCAGGACCGGGAAACCGACCAGCGACACGATGAAGGTGACGGCGAGATAGTCGATCGGCGTCTCCAGCGCCGCGCCATCGATCGCGGTGACGTCGCTGATCTCATTCGGCCAGGGCAAAACGGACGCCGCCGGCGCGACCAGGAAATCGGCGCGGCTGAACAGCTCGCGAAAGCTGCGGTAGATCGCGGTGCGGCGCCGTTCGGCGTTGAGATAGTCTTCCGCGGACAGCTTTGCGCCCGCCTCGATGTTCCAGATCACGGTGGGCGTGAGCTCGGCGCGGCGCGTCCTCAGCAGCTCGCCATAGCTGTTGGCGATGTGCGCCGCGCGCAGCGTCCGAAATGTCTCGATCGCACCGCCGCAATCGGGTGCGGACGGCACGACATCGGCCGCGGCCGCGAGCGCCTCGCAGGCCGCCGCAAAACGCGCACGAACATCATGCGCGACCGGCGCGACGCCGAAATCGGGCGTCACTGCAATTTTGGGACGTCTTGCGACCGGCCGATCGTCATTGACAACGCCAATCGAGGTTGGGTCGCGCGCATCTCCTCCGGCACAGACCGACAGCGCCAATTCGAGATCGTCGACGCCGCGGGCCAGAAAACCGTGGCTGGCCAGCATGTCCCAGCCGAGCGGACGGCGCGGCGACGGGATGCGGCCGGGCGTCGGCCGGATCGAGGCGACGTCGCAGAAGCTTGCGGGAGTCCGCACGGAGCCGCCGAAATCGGTGCCATGTGCCAGCGGCACCATGCCGACCGCGACCGCGACGGCGGAGCCGCCGGACGATCCACCGGAGGTCAGCGCGGGATCGAAAGGATTGCGCGTCGGTCCGCACAACCGATTGGTGCAGACCGCACCGAAGCCGAATTCCGGCGTGTTGGTCTTTCCCAGGATGATCGCGCCGGCACGCCGCAGCCGCGCGACCACGAGATCGTCCTCAGCCGGGACGTGATCACGAAACAGAACCGACCCATAGGTGGTCGCGAGCCCCGCCGTGTCCGTGAGGTCCTTGATCCCCACGGGCACGCCGTGCAGCGGGCCGATCGGCGCGGGCGCGGAATCGCAGATTTGCGCGGCACGGCGGGCGCCCTCCGCATCGACTGTCAGGAATGCCGCCAATTGCACGTCTCGGTGCGCAATCCGTTCGAGATGCGCCTCGACAACCTCGCGCGACGACAGCTCGCCCTTCGCAATGGCGCGCGCAAGGGTTGTAGCAGTGAGGTCGCAAATCGATCGATCCGATGTCATTGCGCCACAATGCCAAACCTCGCAGCGAAAAGCGACCAGCGCGGGCATGAGACTTGCTTTCTTCCTCGGGAGAACGGGAGGCAACATCATGGCTGAAGCGCAAGGCGGCCGATCGCTCGTCGTCGACGCCGTCACCCACCGCTATCCGAGCGGCGCGCTCGCAGTCGAGAACATCAATCTCGACATCAAAGGCGGCGAGATCATCGCCCTGCTCGGCCCCTCCGGCTGCGGCAAGACCACCCTGCTACGCATCATCGCCGGCTTCATCGCGCAGACGCAGGGACGGATCATCATCGGCGACGACATCGTCGATACGCTGCCGCCGAACCGCCGCGCGGTCGGCATCGTGTTCCAGAACTACGCACTATTCCCCCATCTCAGCATCAGCGAGAACGTCGCTTACGGGCTTGCCGCGCGCGGCATCGACAAGGCGACCCGCCAGCGCGAAGCGCAGCGACTGCTGGATCTGGTGCAGCTGCCGACCATGTCGGAACGGTTGCCACGGCAGCTCTCCGGCGGCCAGCAGCAGCGTGTCGCGCTGGCCCGCGCACTGGCGATCAAGCCCTCGATCCTGCTGCTCGACGAGCCCTTTGCCGCGCTCGACAAGAATTTGCGGCTCGACATGCAGATCGAGGTCAAGCGGCTCCAGCGCGTCTCCGGCATCACCACGCTGATCGTGACCCACGACCAGGAAGAAGCGCTGTCGATGGCCGACCGCGTCGCGGTGCTGAGCCAGGGCAAGCTCGAGCAGTTCGGATCGCCATCGGACGTCTATGACCGGCCGCAGACGCTGTTCGTGAACACCTTCGTCGGCGCCAGCAATCGCATGCCCGGCGTGGTCGTCTCGGCGGACCGTACGGCTGCAAAAGTCCGCCTCGACGCCGGCGCGGAAATCATTGCGCGTCCCGCCAGCGGCGCCCTCACCGAAGGCGGCCGCGTCACCGTGTGCATCCGCCCCGAGCATCTGCAATTCGTCGGTGACGAGACCGGCTTTGCCGGCGTGGTCGGCATGTCGCTGCCATTAGGGGCCACCGTGGTCCACGAGGTCACCACCGCTGACGGCTCCGGCGTCAAGATCTCCCAGGCGCGCATCGGCGAGACGCGCACGCTGGAGAGCGGCGCCGCGGTGCGCCTTGCCCCGCTCGCCCCATCGCTCGCCAACGCTTTTCCTACAACGCTTTAGATCCAGTCTTTGTCCAGAGGGAGTTCGACATGATTATGAACCGCCGAAGCCTGATGACGACCGCACTCACACTCGGCGCCATGAAGGCGTTTCCCGGATTGAGCTTTGCTCAAGCCCGCCCGCTGGTCTTTGCGACCTTCACCGGAAGCTGGGAGGAGGCGCACAAGGCCGTGCTGGTGCCAGCGTTCCGGAAGGCGAACGCCGATGCGGCGATCGTGCTCGACCCCATGCTCTCGGTCGACCAGATAGCCAAGGTCAATGCCGCCAAGGCCAATCCGCCGATCGACGTCATGCTGCACGATCCCGGCCCTGCCCTTGTCGCCATCGGTCAGGACCTGGTCGAGCCCTATCCGGTCGAGAAGAGCGCCTATTACAAGGACCTGATCTCCGAGGCGCAGGAGCCGATGGGCCCCGCGCCGTTCTTCCAGGTCGTCGGCCTCACCTACAATCCGGAAGCCGTCAAGACGCCACCGACCTCCTGGGCCGATCTCTGGAAACCGGAATTCAAGGGCCGCGTCGGAATTACCAATCTCAACTCGACGCTCGGCACCGGATGGCTGGTCGAGATCGCCAAGATGCGCGGCGGCTCTGAAGCCAATGTCGATCCTGGCTTCAAGGCGCTGGAAGAGCTCAAGCCCAATCTCGCGGCGGTCGCCGCCAATCCGGGCGCGCTCGCGACCTTGTTCCAACAGGGCCAGATCGACATCTCGCCGGGCAATTTCAACGCCATCCAGATCCTGAAAGCGCGTGGCGTGCCCGTCGAGTTCGTGGCGCCGAAGGAAGGCGCCATCGCCTTCAAGACCACGATCCACATCGTCAAGAACTCGCCCAACCGCGAGCTTGCGTTCAAGCTGATTGAAGCGGCATTGACGCCGGAAGTGCAGACCACCCTGATGAACCCGCCCTATCTGATCGTGCCGACCAATTCCAAAGTGACGATGGGCGGCGAGATCGCGCGCGTGCTTGCCAAGGACACAGCCGAGCTGAAGCAAAAGTTCGTGTTCCAGGACTGGAAGAAGATCAACGAGCAGCGCTCGGCCTGGATCGAGCGCTTCAACCGCGAGATAAAGATCTAAGAGCCGTGGGGACCTGACGATGGGCGCAGCACCGGCATCACGGGACGTGACCTCCTACGGGATGGGATTGGCAGTGCCGCTGGCGCTGTTCTTCCTGGTCTTCTTCGTGGCGCCGCTGCTGCAACTGCTCTGGCTCTCGCTGCACAACGACACGGCCGCGCTCCATTGGGGGCTCGGCCAATACCTGCACTTCCTCACCGACCCCTTCAGCCTCAGTGTGCTCGGCTCGACGCTGCTGCTCGGCGCCGAGGTGACGGCCGTCTGCCTCGTGCTCGGCTTTCCCATTGCATGGCTCTACCAGCGGGTCGGGCCGCGGCTTCAGACCATCATCATCCTGATCGTGCTGCTGCCGCTTTTGACCAGCGTCGTGGTGCGCACCTTCGCCTGGATTGTTATCCTGGGCCGCCAAGGCATCATCAACGCAACCCTGCAATCGCTCGGCATCATCAATACGCCCTTGAAGCTACTCTACACTCAGTTCGGCGTGGTGATCGCGCTGGCGCAGGTGCAGATGCCGCTGATGACGTTACCGCTGATCACTGCGCTCAGCCGGATCGATTCCAATCTCGACGATGCCTCCTGCTCGCTCGGCGCCGGAAGCTGGCGCACCTTCTTCAAGATCGTGCTGCCGCTGTCGCTGCCCGGCGTGATCGCCGGGTGCACACTGACCTACGCCGCGGCGATCACGGCCTTCATCACCCAGTCGCTGATCGGCGGCGGGCAGATGTTGTTCATGCCGATGTATCTCTACCAGCAGGCTTCGACGCTGCAAAACTGGCCGTTCGCGTCGGCGATCTCAATCATCTTCCTGCTGGCCGTTCTCGCGGTCGTCTCCGTCTTCACCACGCTCGGCCGCATGTCACGCGGCTATGGAGGCGCGTGATGAGCGGGCGCAAGCGTACCCTGGAGGCGTTCAGCTTCGAGCTGGTCATGACCGTGATCGCGATCATCGCGCTGATCATCATCATCGCGCCGTCGCTGGTGGTGCTGATCGTCTCCTTCACCAGCGGCTTCTCGCTGCGTTTCCCGCCGCCCGGCTATTCGCTGCGCTGGTACGCCGAACTCTGGAACGCTTGGCAGCTGCACTTCGCGGCAAAGAACAGCCTCATCGTGGCGCTGTGGGCAACGGGCCTGTCCGTTGTGCTCGGCGTTGCCGCCGCGCTGGCAATCTCGCGCTCGCCGACCCTCTCGGCGCGGCTGCTCGATTCCCTGTTCATGTCGCCGCTGGTGCTGCCGGCGCTCGCCTTTGGCCTCGCCGCTCTGATGCTGTTCTCGCTGGTCGGACTGCCGGTGTCGCCGCTGACGCTGGTGATCGGCCACACCGTGGTCTGCGTCCCCTATGTCGTGCGCAACACGATTGCGGCGCTCGCCCAGCTGGAGCCGACCCTGCTCGAAAGCTCGGCGGTCCTTGGCGCCAGCCGCCTCTACACGTTTCGCCGCATCGTGCTGCCGCTGATCCGGCCGGGCATCATTGCGGGCGCCTTCATCGCCTTCATGTCGTCCTTCGACAACGTGCCGGTGTCGCTGTTCCTGCGCGATGCCGCGACCGACATGCTGCCGATTCGGATGTGGCAGGACCTCGAGGGCAAGCTCGACGTCACCATCGCCGCGCTGTCGGGCGTGCTGATCATCGCGACCGTGGCGCTGGTCGCGGTCATGGAGCGCATCACCGGACTGTCGCGGCGGCTGACCAACTGATCAGGAGCCGCGGAACAGCGAATAGCCCCAGCGCGTGAATTTCAGCGGCAGATGAAAATGCTCGTCGACATCCTTGATGCGGAAGCGGAACGGCGTCACCGTGAGAAAGCCGTCCTCGTCCGCAAAGAACTCGCCGAGATGAAACAGGACCTCGTACTCGCCTGCCGTCACGCCCGCGCCCTGCGCAACGGGATGATCAAGCACGCCGTTGGCACCAAGCCGTCCGTCGGCGACACGCAGCGAGTCCGGATCGATCCGCCAGATCTCGACGCGCAGACCCTGCGCGGGGCGTCCGTTCGCCACATCGACCGCGTGAATGGAAATGCCGCCTACCACAATGTTCCTCCCGAGCGCGCAGCGCCATGGTAGACGCAAACACGGCCGTTCGGCCAGAGCCCACATTGTTGCCGGCGCTTGGCGCTATGACCTCGCTTCAGGCGCTGGTGGCGCTGGCTCTGTTCGCACCGGGCGTGGTGGCACCGCGCGCCCATATCGAGGTCTGGCAGCTCTCGATGTTCTCCTGCGCCGTGTTCGCGGTCGGCATTCCCGCCTCGTTCTGGGGCGGCGGATTCGCCGCCCGCCTGGGCTCGCTGCGGATCGCGAGCCTCTGCGCGGCGGCGATCATCGCCAGCATGGCGCTGGCTTCATTCGGCTCGACGGCGGCCCTGCTCGCAGCCGGCCTCTGTCTTGGCCTCGCCTTCGGACCGGAGACGCCCGCAAGCGCGGCGCTGTTGGCGCGGCTCGTGACGGCCGAGCGGCGCGCGTTCGTGTTCTCGGTTCGCCAGACCGGAAACCAGATCGGCGCCGTTTGCGGCTCGCTGGTTCTGCCCGCGATCGCAATCTCGCTCGGGCCCGCCTGGTGCTATGCCGCCGTGGGGGCCTGTGCGCTGCTGGCGATAGCTTGGTTCGAGCGCCTGCGGCCGGCCTACCCCGCCAAGGTCGTTCCGCTGCCAGAGCTTGGCTTTCGTACGCGGCTGGCACTGGTGACCGCGGACCGGCGCATCGCAATGCTGGCGCTGGCCTCGATGCCGTTCAGCGCGATGCAGGTGTCGCTCAATACTGTCTTCGTCACGCTCGGCACCCGCGAGCTCGGCCTGAGCCATGTCGAGGCCGGCGTGGCGCTTGCCTGCGCCCAGGCCGGCGGCCTGGTCGGTCGGCTCGGCTGGGGCTTCGTCGCAACGCGCCTCAATGCCCCGCGCGGAGTTCTCATTGTCATCGGCCTTGGCATGACTTTCTGCGCCGCGCTGCTTGGCCTCGATGGCGCATCGCTCGGACGGACCGGCCAGTTCGCGATTGCAGCTCTGTTCGGCCTGACGGCCTCGGGTTGGAACGGTGTCTTCGTCGCCGAGATCGCACGCCTCGCCCCGCAGGACAGGATTGGCGAAACCACCGGCGCGGTGCTGACCGCATCCTATGCCGGCCTCTTGGCAGCACCGGCGCTGGTGTCGCTCCTGGACGGCACGGCCAGTCTCGGCACCGCCTTCTTCGCCTTGGCGTGTCTCGCCCTCTGCGGCACATTGGCACTGATCTGGGGAGGCCATGACAAAGCGAAAAAGTAGCGCGTGCGAGATTGCGGCCGACGTCTCCAATGGACGATCGAGTGCGGTCGAGACCGCCAAGGCCGCGCTTGCACGCATCGAGGCCGCCAAGGCGCTGAACGCGGTGGTGACGACCGCTCCCGCGCGTACGCTTGCCGACGCCACAGCCGTCGATGATCGCTTGCGTGCCGGCGAGACGATGCCACTCGCCGGTGTCCCCGTCATCGTCAAGGACAACATCTGGGTCGGCGACTGGCGGGTGACACAGGGCTCGCGCCTGTTCGCCGAATTCGTCGCACCGCGGGACGCGATTGCGATCGAGCGGCTGCGCAAGGCCGGCGCCGTCGTCGTCGGCATCGGCGCAACGTCGGAATTCGCCTGCAAGGGCGTGACCACCTCGCCGCTGTATGGGCCAACGCGGCATCCACTCGATCCCACATTGACGCCCGGTGGCTCGTCGGGCGGCCCGGCCGCCGCGGTTGCGGCCGGTCTCGTGCCGCTGGCGATCGGCACCGATGCGGGCGGATCGGGCCGCAGGCCGCCGGCTCATGTTGGCGTCGCCGGGTTCAAGCCGTCGTATGGTGCGATCCCCTATGGGCCCGGCTTCGCCGAACCGTTCTTCGGCCTCTCCGTCATCGCGCCGATCGCCACTGATATCGCGGATATCGCGCTGGCGTTCGAAGCCATGGCCGGTGTCGATCCGCGCGACCCGGATCCAGCCGGCATCGCTCAAGGCGCCAAAAACATCGCCGGTCTGCGCATCGCGTTCTCGCCACGCCTTGGGCTCGACGTCGCGGTCGATGACGTTGTCGCCAACGGACTCGTTCTCGCCATCGCGCGTCTCTCCGCCGCAGGCCTCAGCATCGCGCAGCGCGATCCCGTCTGGCCGGCGGGCGCGACGGAAGAGGCCATCATGCCGCTTCAGCACACTGGCCTCGCCGCACTCTATCGAGACGCCTTCCGCGAGGATCCGACCGTCTTCGATCCTGACATCGCCAGGCAGATCGAGCGAGGGCTGTCGTGGTCGGGCGCCGACGTTGCCGGTGCGCAGCTGGCAAGCGCCGCGATCGCCAATGCTTTCGCGGCATTCTTCACCGAGGTCGATCTGTTGCTGGCTCCCACCGTCCCCTGTGTCGCCTGGCCACTCACCCAGCTCGGACCCGACATGATCGGTGGCCGCGCGGCGAGCTCGCGCGCGCACGCTGCGTTAACTCCCTTTGTCAATCATGCCCGCCTGCCGGCGATTTCGATACCGTGCGGAACGGATCGCTGCGGACTTCCATTCGGCCTTCAGGTCATCGCCGCGCGCGGACAAGACCGCACGCTGCTTGAAGCAGCGCAAGAGATCGAGGCCATGCTGCGAACATAAGTTCTGCCGTCAGATGTCTCTGCCGGAACACGCCTATCCCCCCTTATGGGCTTTCAACGGGCGCGAGGACGAGTAAGATATTGTCTCGTGGGCCCGGAGGCGGCATGAGCCAGCGCAAGTTCATGGGACTTGTCGGCGGTGCGACAGCATCAGGGCCGGGCGTTGCGCAAGCGAGCCAGCGATCGGCCAACGTGGCCGCCGAGCCTGCTCACGATGATGAGCAAGAATTCCCATTGATCATTGCGAACATGCCCGCAACCCCTCGCCAAAAGGCCTGGGCGGTGGGTGTCGCCGTCTTGCTCATCGTCCTTGCAGTCGTCATCGCGCCGTTCGCCCGGATTCAATTGGGCCAGATCAATGGTTTCGTTCCAGTTTTGCAGACCGCGTTGGCCCTGGCCGAGTTCATCACGGCAGCCCTGCTGTTTGCTCAGTTTTCGATCCAGCCTCAGCGGGCACTTCTCGCACTCGCAAGCGGATACATTTTCAGCGGATCGTTCGCATTCTTGCAAACGCTCGCCTTTCCGAACGGATACGCTGCCGCAGGTGTCATCGGAAATGGACTGGATAGCCCCGCTTGGCTTTACGTGCTTTGGCACACGGCTTTTCCCGCAGCGATCCTGGTGTACGGCTTCACAAAGGATCATTCCACCGCCGGCAGGCCAGGCAGACCTGCAATAGCCGCGATCATGTTAGCATTCGGCTGCATCGCCGCCATGGTGGCGGGACTGACATGGATGGTGACCGCGAAGGTCGAGTTTCTCCCGAGCTTCTACGTGAACGACGTCAGGCATCAGACGCCGCTCGGCAATCAGGTCAACCTGATACTTTTGCTATGGAATGTGACTGCTCTCACCGTCCTGTTTGCGCGCATGCGCACCATTCTTGACCTTTGGTTGATGGTGACTTTGCTCGCCTACCTGCCCAATTTCCTGGTGGCGATCATCGGCAGTTCGGTTCGATTCACCGTCGGTTGGTACGCAGCACGCGGTTTCGTTCTGGTCGGCAGTTGCATGTTGCTGACCGTATTGCTCATCGAAACGATGTTTCTCTATTCGCGCCTCGCCAGCGTCATCGCCCTGCAGCGACGCGAACGAGCGAATCGGCTTCTCAGCATCGACGCGGTCACTGGCGCGATAGCCCATGAGCTGAGATCGCCATTGGGGGCCATCTCGCTCAATGCTGCGACGGGCCTGAGTCACTTGCGAGCTGCCTCGCCTGAACTGGAGGAACTCGAGAACATCCTCTGCGACATCGAAGCCGATGGCGACCGCGCCGCTGAGATCATATCGAGCATTCGTGAGATGACAATCAAAACGGCACACGGCGGCGCTTCGGCAAACGTCGAGGATATCGCCGAGCTTACGCTGAGACTGTTAAAGCACGATCTCCTGGCCAATGGCGTATCAGTAACGACGGAGCTTCAGGGCAACATGCCTCCGGTCGCCCTGGACGGCACTGAGCTTCAGCAAATTGTCCTTAACCTCTGCAAGAACGCGATTGACGCAATGAGTTCTGTCCCCGCCGATCAACGGCAGCTCCGTCTGAAAACCGCCGTCGATGGCGGCACAACGGTCCATTTGTCGGTCGAGGACTCGGGCACCGGCATCACACCGCGTCATCAAGAACGCATCTTCGACCCTTTCTTCACGACGAAGCAAGGCGGTATGGGGCTGGGACTGGCCATCTCCTCCAACCTGGTCGCAAGGTGCGGAGGAAGGCTGAGGCTGGTCAAATCGGACGTCCGGGGCTCCGTTTTCGAGTTGGAGATGCCAATCTCCGCTCAGTCTTCGGCGCAATAGCAATACGAGGCCGTCACGATCATTCCGCCTTTCACTCACGCTCACCCAGAGAGACTCTGATTGTGCCGAGGTTGGCAGCAAACTCCAACCCAGCCTTTGGACCCTGCAGCACCATCGTGACGCCTCTGTCGTTGCGAAGCTGCGCACCATTGACGCCGCCGATCAGGGCAATCCCGCCACCGACCGAGCTGTACGTACCGGCAAAATCGCTGACCTCTTGCAGGCCTGACGCCCATCCCTCGAGCCGCCCAACCGTAACGCCGGCGGTAAAGCCCAAGCTCACTCCGGTGACGCGGAACGGATAGTGGCGGCCACGATAGGTCAGCACGCCGCTCCCAGCGCCGCCGCCCAAGAGCAGCCCGCCTTTTATGATCTTGATCCGGACTTGGGCGGACGCCTGCGCAAACGAGGGGGTCGTCGGGACGAGGAGTGCGATCAGTACGACGGGTGTCAGACGACAAAGAAGCCGGCGCAAGATCTGCGTGCGTCGCTCAGGGTTTTGCACCATCGACCTTCTTCCAGGTCTGGTCCGGATCGAATGCAGTCATGCGGGAAACGACAACCTTGGTCCGAGGCCCGAGGTCCTTCTGGTAGACAACGCCTGCATGATTCACAAGGAAGGTCATGACGCCGGAATTGCCATACTCGGCAGGCCAGGCCACCAGCGCAAAACCTCCGATCATCTTGCCCTTGACCACATAGTTGAGCGCACCGCCTGGCGCGTTCGACCCCTGCCCCCTCAGAATGCGGAAATAGTAGCCGTGATAGGGCGCCGCGCCCTCCTCGGCCTTGTAGCCTTCAGCCGAAGCCTGCGCTGCCAGTTCGCCGAGCGGGCTCCGGTCGCTGTCGTCGCGCCAGAACAACCCGTCCTTCTTGCCCGCGGTGCTGACGATGCGCTGTGCGTACACACCGGCCCCCTCGCCGCGATCCTTGTCGGCGTATTCGTTCTCGGCATCGACAAAGGCGAGGCTGGTCTGGATGGCGTCGAGCTCATTGCGGCCGATGCGGCGATAGAGCACTTCGATGCGGCCTTCGGGGGTATCGAACTCCCAGCCGGTCTTGGTGTTGACGAGCGGAACCGGGAACGGGAAGTCGTCCGGACCCAATATCAGTATCGCCTTCTTGTTACCCTCCGCCTTGATCGAATGCTTGGCATCGTACATCGAGGTAAAGCGTTTCCGGATGTCGATGTCGGCGACCTCATCACCGGACGAGACGATGTCCTCGGCAGCGTTGCCGAGAACTTTCAGGATGGCCCGGTCCGGCCCGCTTTTGACGGCGGCAGCGAGCGCCGCTGCCGCATCCTCCGGTGTCGGATAGGACTGCTGCGCAAGGGTTGGCGAGCTCAGTAGCCCCAGCGCCATAATGGACGGCAAGATCGCGAGACGAAGCGACTTCAAACCCATCATGGCGTCACCTCGGCAGGAATCCGCGCGCCGCTCTCGAGCCAATCGCGATAGGTACGGAATTTCAGACCAAGCCTTTCGTAATAGACCCGGAGATAGCCGTCGGCTCCGCGCGTAACGGCTTTCGGCTTCAGGTCCTCGACTTCCTGCGCAATGACGCCGACATAGGCCTTGTCGCTGCCGATATAGCTGAAGCGGTAGTATCCAAGGCCGCTCGCGAGATGGCCGAGCAGAACGACGTCGTGCTTCAGCGCGATATCGGAGCGCCGCCCGCCGCCACCACCACCACCACCACCACCACCACGGCCTCCGCCACCGCCACCCTGGAAGCCTCCGCCGCCGCCTCGGCCGGCGAAGCTCGCACCTCCGCCACCGCCGCCGCGCGATCCCATGCTCGCATGACCACGCGCCGATGCTGCGGCCGCCGAGCGGCCCGACGACACGTTCAGCGCGCTTCCGCCACCACCGCGGTTCGCGGCTTTGGCGCCGCCGCCCTTGCCACCGCCCGCTTTAGGGCCAGCACTCTTTGCGCCGGCATTCTTGGCACCACCGCCCTTGGCCGCGCGATCGCCGCCACCTTTGGCGCGATCGCCGCCCGCCTTGGCACGATCCCCCGCGCCTTGTCGGTCACCACCTCGATCACCTGCGCGGTCCCCGGCACGATCTCCTGCGCGATCTCCCGCACCTGGCCGATCCTGACCCGGCTTCAAGACCTGCTGTCCGTCGCGACCGCGGAAGTCCATCCGGTCGGCGGCACCGGCCTTGAGGTTGCTGTCGCCGAAGCGCTGCTGCACATTTGCGTTGTTATAGCGAACGCCCTGGCGATGCGACGGATTGTGCTGCCAGCCATTTCCGACGTTGGTAGTTCGATGATTGATATAGACGTTGCGGTTGCCCCAGTTGCAGCCGCCGCCCCAATAATTGCCCCAGCGCCCAATGGCCCAGGCGGTGCCGAATGCAAGACCAGCCGCGACCATACCCGCGCCGATATAGGAGGGATAGCCAAAGTAATACGGCGGATATTCGGTGTAAGGCCACGCGCCGTAAACCGTCGCAGGCTCGTAATACGGAACGTACATCGTATCCGGCGCCGCCGGCTCGATCACGATCACCTGCCTGCTTTCCTCGGTCTTGACGCTCACCCTCTGCTGCTTGGTGGTCACCAATTTCTTGTTGTCGAAGGCCTTGGTCCGCAGCCGCTGGACCGCATCCATCACGTCCGGCTGTTGCGCCAGCACGGCGTCGCCCAGAGCCTTGGTCCAGTCGAGCTTGTCGCTCATCATGGTCAACACTTCGGCGGTTGAGGCCAGCGCCTTGACGCTGTCATCCCAAGGCTGCTTCTCGACTTCGGTCTTCAAGGTATCACCCTTCAAAGTCTTGCGCTCCTTCAGCCAACGATCAGCCTGTACGACTTCCAAGGGATAGGTGGACGCGGCCAGCACGTTCGCAAGCAGTTCGTCCGGATAGAGCGCAATCGGGGCGACCAGAGCTTCGAGCTGCTCGGGCTTGAGCAATTCGACAGCCGCTGGCGGCTGCGCCACCGTTTGGACTTGGCCGCCTGAGGCCGCCGAAGTGTCCGCGGTTTGGGCTGCCGCGGCCACGGGTATCGCTAAGAGTAGCGCCATCGCGATCAGAGTCCCACCGCAACGAAGCATCACGTCCTCCCTTAAACCCTCGTTGGGCCAAGCATCTTGGACGATCAGTGACCTTTATTGATCAAGATCAAAGGAACATGGAGCTCTCTCGAAGTCCGCGCTATTCATTCCACGGGCGGCCGGACGTTCGATCCGGTCAAGATCCAGCGGTGCCGCTCAGGCGCTCGAGCCCGGGGGCGCGGACAGCAAAACCCGGCGATCATGGATCAGGCTCTGAAGGCGATGCGCGGCGACGTTCAAGGTCGTGACATCGAGCGCGCTCTCGTCTCCTGCCGCGGCTTTCGCACGCTGAGCCTGGAGAACCCGGTCGATTTCTGCCTCGATATCGGACAGTTCGGCTACTGCCTCGGTCCTGCGTATCCGCACACCCAACGCATACAGCAAGTCCAGCCCCCGTTCGTCCTTCGAGGGATCACCTACGCGAAGAAATTTCCAGGCCGCCGCCAATACAGAGATAAGGCCGCCGAAAATCATGGGCGCGAGGAAGATGATGTTCCCCCATTCGTCCAGGAAGCTCTGCTGCGTGCCGTTATAGAACGCCGCAGCGCCGGGATGGACCGGCAGAAACGCGTCCGTATCCGTGCTCGGCGCGGTCATTTGAGAGAGTATCGGCAATTCCCCCAATAGATCCCTGCGTGCCTTCATCAGGGCGTCGGCGAGACTGCCGGCCACCTCAGCGCTGAGATCTTTTCGCGCGACTACGTAGAAGGAGACCCGCAACGTGGTCAGATCGTCGCTCGGCACGGGAGGCGAGCCCCGCAACGTCCCTTTCGGGACGTCAAAACTTTCGTAGGCGCGCTGCTTCTCCGCGATAGCACCGGCCGCATCGATCGGAAGCAGGACCGGCGCGGTCTTCGGCGTCTGCAGAAAAAGGCCGCGTAACAGACCAAGGTATTTTTCGGCGAGAGGGACGACGACCAGGATCGCCCGCACCTCCTTGGCATCGAGTGCACGCCGCGCATCCGCCGGCTGGAGATTGCGGAATGTCACATTGGCGCGTCCCAGACCGTATTCGTCGCTCAGAACATCGACGAGCTTGCGATTGATGTCGCCGCCGATCACGCCCACGCTGGTGCGCTTCAGACCAGAGATTTCGGTAACGGAGGAGCCCGGCGGCGCAACCAAGAGGACAACGGCATGGGCGAGGACCACGATGGCCTGCGCCTGCGAAAGGTCGCCGACGTCACCGCGGACGACAGCAAGCTCGACCTTGTCCGCCGCAAACTGCTCGGCAGCATCGACCGCGTTGGTGGTTTCCACCAGCTTGAGCCGCACCGGGGCGTTCACGGCGGCAAGCCGGCTTGCCAACGCCGATACCAGACGCGTGGCCTCGCCGTCCAAGGATCCGACCGCGATGGTCAACGTCGTCGGGCGGGAATACCAGCGGTAGCCGGCCAGGCCGGCCCCAAGCACAAGCACGACAGCGCTGGTGACAACGAGGAAACGAAGCCAGATCGGCATTTTCGCAGGGGCCATATGGCGCTCACAATGGATCGGACGTTCGGCGGCCGCACGGGCATATTGACGGTCCGCCGGCTCAGCTAGGGCGTGTTGCTGAACTGGTGCGATTCAAGCCAAGATCGAACCCGTTCAGTGCCCGCTGAGCACCAGCGTCTTGATCGGCAGCAGCAGCGCCTGAATGCGCAGCAGCAGCGCATGCACCAGCCCGACACCGTCGACGACATGCAAGGCAATGGCGCGGCTCGTACTGGTCTCCTTGGCCGAGATCTCCTCGTGATTGCTGGTGTAGGCGTTGACGATGCAGCTGCTCCCCGGCGTGACGCCTTCGAGGCCGCCTTTGTAAAGCGGCTCGACATAGGCGAGGAGCGTGCCCGGCCGCGCGACATTCTGCGCCTCGATCAATTGCTCTCCGCTTCGGAACTGTCCGGCTGCGATATAATCCTGCACGCTGGTGATCACCATCGGAATGATGACCCACGGCTTCGAGATGCAGGTCGCCTCCGCGACCATGCCGACTTGCAAGACCTGAGCCTCGATCTGGCCAAAGCCGGCTTGCAAGGCGCGCCGTCCGGCACCCTCCGGAACCAACACGCCGGCCGGCCGCATCAGCTGATTGACGACGTCGCCGGTGCGGACCAGGAATTGCTCGACGCGGCCGTCGACACCGGCGCGAACAAAGGTCTTGTCCAGATCGACCTGCGCTTCGGCCAAGGCCGCCTGGGCGCTCGCCTTTTCAGCCGGCAACAGCGTTGAAAGCCTCAACGTCGCCGACGTCTTGGACGCGGTGGCCGCGTCCACACCGGCTTGCCGCTGGTTGACCACGACTTGCAGTTTCTCGATATCACGTTGCGGGACGATACCGGGATTGCGGCGCTGCAGCTCCGTCTTGACGTCCAGCTCGTCCTTGGCCTGCTGAAGGCTGGCCTTGGCTTCCTGGATCTGCGCTTCAGCCTTGACCACGTCGTTTTCCGCGCTTGTCATCGCGGCATCGACCTCGGCGATCTTGCGCGTGGCCGTCTCCAAAGCGGCCTTCTGTTTCGAGCTGTCCAGCCTGAAAAGTACGTCACCCTTCTTCACTGCCTCGCTGTAGCCAACATTGACTTCCGCGACGCGGCCGGAGCCCTCGGGCAGGATCGGCACAGTCCGAAAATAGAGCGTGGCCGAGGTGGTCGACGGGTGAAAGTAGAAGATCATGGTGATCAGCGACACCGTGAGCATCAAGCAGCCGGTGATGCCCCATCGCAACTCGTACCAGATGGAGAAGAAGGTGATTTCCTTGCCGAACCGTTTGCCTTGGGCATAACGGCGGTAGAGGTAGTCCGGCAGGATAGTCAGGAGGGAGCAGAACATGAGCTCAAACATGGCTGTGCTCCTTCCCCTTGATGATCGGCTTCTCAACCGGCGGCAAGCTGGGGAGTTCGGGCTCGCGACCCTCGCCGGGCGCGGCGTCGGCGATCCTCTCAACCGAGCCTGCGATACTCCGCAGCGGCGTGCCGAAATCTGGCAAGTCGATCATCGCGAGCAGAAGGCCGGCGACCCAGAAAATGTGCATGTGCGTAAAGAGCGAGATGATGCCCAGCACGGCCACGATCTCGAACTGAAGCTTCTGCGACTTGTGCGCCATTCGTTCGGGCAGACTGTGCAGCTTCCAATACAGCGTACCTACCCAGAGCACGGTGCCGACCAGAAAGATTCCCATCACAACCATCAACACGTCCGTTCCGCTTCCCGGCGCGAGATAGAACGGCAGATGATGCGGGGCCAACGGATGAATTTGCTCGCTCAATGGTCGCCTCCACAGAAGGGATCAGGGCGGTGTGCGCGCCGGTTGGTTACCGTGGCCGCGCAGGTGAGAAAATTGCTTGATATGAATCAAAGGTCCGAACGGCGCCAAACCTAGCTTAGTCCTGACTCCACTCCCACAGCAAGCCAGGAACGTAACAATCATGCCCGGCATTGATGAGCTCATTCCCAACGCATTGCAAATCCGCAAGGAAGCCGCGCTCGAGGAAGCCAGAAAGGCTGAGGAATATGTTCGCCTCGCCGCCGCGGCCGAAGCCGAGAAACGCGCTCTGATCGAACGGCTGAGCAAACCGTCCGGCAAATCCGAGGAGGAGAAGATCAAGCTCGCCTCGACCGTCATCCAGCGCGCGGTTCGCAACGGCCTGACCGAAGTGCAGGTCTATCGCTTTCCGAATACGCTGTGCACCGACAAGGGCCGCGCGATCAACCAGATGGAGGCAGGCTGGGAAAAAACCTTGACGGGAATTCCAAAAGAGATCTTCGAGCTCTGGACCGAATACCTCAAGCCGCGCGGCTATCGCATCGGCTATCAGGTCATCGATTTCCCGGACGGCGTGCCCGGCGACATCGGGGTCACCATCTCCTGGGGCGATTGACCAAATCGACGCAATGGAACGCGAAGCATGGCAAAGGCCGAGACTGCCGAACGAATGAAGCGCAAGCACTACGAGAAGGAGCTCGAAAAGCTCCAGATCGAGCTTTGCCATCTCCAGGATTATGTAAAGGAGAACAACCTTCGAGTGATCGTCCTGTTCGAAGGCCGCGATGCGGCCGGCAAGGGCGGCACGATCAAGGCGATCACAGAAAAGGTCAGCCCGCGCGTATTCCGGGTGGTGGCGCTGCCGGCGCCATCGGATCGCGAAAAGACGCAGCTTTTCTTCCAGCGCTACATGAAGGAGTTTCCGGCCGGGGGCGAGATCGTGATCTTCGACCGGAGCTGGTACAATCGCGCCGGCGTCGAATATGTCATGGGATTCTGCTCGCCCGCCGAGCACGATCGTTTCCTCGCCCTCTGCCCGCAAATGGAAAAGTACGCCATCGACGGCGGCATCATCCTGATCAAGATCTGGCTCGAGGTCGGGATGGACGAGCAGGAGCGCCGCTTCAACGCCCGCATCGATGATCCGGTGCGGCAATGGAAGTTGAGTCCGATGGACCTCGAATCTTTCAAGCGCTGGTATGATTATTCGCGCGCGCGCGACCTGATGCTCAAGAAGACGAGCACAAAGGACGCGCCCTGGTACATCATTCGGTCCGACGACAAGCGGCGGGCACGGCTGAACTGTATCGCTCACATTCTGGAGGCTATCCCCCACAAGCGGATCAAGAAGGACAAGGTGAAGTTGCCGAAGCGTTCCGACAAAGGACGCTACAATGACCAGGCGGTCCTGCGCGGGATGAACTTCGTCACTGAGCGATACTGACGAAGTGATCGGGCCGCACGGCCAGCGCGGTCCGATTCTTGACCGCGCTGCTGACAGACTTCGCTGGGCTCGTCAGCAGCGCACTCCCTCAGTATGGATATTGGTTGGGACAGACCCAGTTGCCGTACGTGTCCTGATAACAACCGTTGTAGTTGTTGTAATACCCGTAGGCTCCCACGGCGGCCGCACCGACGGCAGCACCGTAAGCAGCGCCGCGGTAGCCGTAGCGGGGATAGTAGCCGCCACCGGGATAACCAGCGATCGGACGGCCGGGACGACCCGCGACGGGGTAACCTGGACGGCCAGGACGACCCGGACGGCCGGCGATCGGGTGGCTTGGCCGCGGACCGCCTGCGTAATGGCGCCCACCGCCGCCATGGATCCGCCCGGCGTGCATCCCGCCGCCGCGATAGCCACCACCGTGGAAGCCTCCGGCGCGCATGCCCCCTCCACCGCCGCGATAGCCGCCACCACCGCCGCCTCCGCGGCGGGCGTAGGCATCATCGGGAATGAGCGTGGCGGTCAGTAGAACGAAGGCCGCAATGAGAGCTAGGAGATAACGAAGCATGGCATGTCCTCCCTGGATATTGGTGCCGTGATCCGCTTTTCGATGATGCCTCGCGAAACGCGGTTGGCCCCCGACCCTGACGCTGATTTGCGGCCGCTTCCCTGACTTACGTGCTTGAGAGAAGCAGCCGCCATTCAAGCTAGAGCGGCGCGACCGCTGAAGCGGCGCGACTGCCGCTCTACCGCTTCAAGTTTATGGTCACGCCCCCCACAGCAGCTGACAGCTCGGCTCCGACTTTCGGTCCGCTAAGCTGCAGGATCACGCCGTTGCCGTTCTGCAGCTGAACGGCTCCTGCGCCGGCGGCGATGGCACCGCCCGCCCCGCCCACCGCATAGGAGCCTTCGATCGACTCTGGCCCCCTCAGGTTGAGGGCGCGGCCGACCAACTTGGTGGTCGATGCGCCGATCGTGAAGCCGACACTCATGCCCGAGACGGTGAAGGGATATTTGTGGCCCCGCAGCAGCAGAACGCCCTCGCCGCCACCGACGCCGACGATGAATCCGCCCTTGGTGAAGACCACGGCGACCTGGCCGGTCTCGGCACGCGATGGTGTGCTGAAACCGGCGACGCTTGCAACCGCGGCGGCCAGGACGGCGCAGATGGCGATTTTTCTCATGATATTCGTTTCCTCTGGTTGTGATGCCGAGCTATTGCGCCAGGATCATCGCGAAGTAGCCGAACACGGTGAGCAGGATGCCCGACACGGCGTAGCCGACCGGGAAGCCGATCCACGGCACGGAGCTCTGGATCTCCACCGCGGCTTCGCGGCACGGCCCCGAGTGAGACCGCGCCCCGGCAACGCCGCCCATCAGCACGGCCGGATTGATCTTGAAGACGTGGAAACCGATCGCCCAGACGATGAATGGCGGAATCGTGCAGGCGATGAAGCCGGCGACGAAAATCTTCAAGGCAACCGCCCCCGTGAGTTGCGCCAAGAGTCCCGCGCCCGCATTGATACCGACGATGGCGACGAAGACCACGAGGCCGAGATCCTCCAGCACGTTGCGCGCCGCGTTCGGCGTATTGCCGAAGAAGCGGAGCCGGGAAACCAGCGACGAGACGATCACCCCCGATAGCAACAGACCGCCGGCGTTTCCGAGGCCGATCTTAGCGCCGAAGGCTGGAAATTCGATCATCCCGATCAGGAAGCCGATGATCATACCGGCGGCGAGCGTCAAGAGATCGGTCGAGGTGTTGGTCCGCGCAATGCGTCCCCACATTTCGCCGAGTTCGTTGACGGCCGATTTGAGGCCGACAACGGAGACGATATCCATCCGCTCCAGCTCGGTCTTGAGACCGGCCGGGATCTGCACGCCGCCGCGCTCGACCTTGGTGACCTGCAACTGACCGGCAATCGCCGTCTCGCGGAAGGATTCGAAGGTGCGTCCGACCATCTCCTTGTTGGTGACGAGGATATCGGCCTGGTCCATGGGAATGCCGAGCGCCTTGGCGTCGGCAACCTCGGGGCCAATCAGTCCCATCTTGTCGGTCAGATGCTCGGTCGCGCCACCAAGCGCGACGAGGTCTCCCTTTTGCAGCACCACGTCGGGATCGGCTCCCATCGGCTGACCGCCTCGCACCACGTTGACGATACGGTATTCCGGGTTGATCGTGCGGAATTTGGCGATGCTCATGCCGACTTGGGCCGGATTTTCGAGCCGATAGGCTCGCAGACCGAACTGCCGATAGCCGGTCAGGCCGCCGCCTTCGAGATCCTTGACGCCGAACTCCTGCTCGTACTGCTTGGCCGCCGCCTTGGCGTCGACACCCCACCAGCGCGGGAGATATTTGCAGATCAGGATGATGCCGACGGTGCCCCAGATATAAGTGATGCCGTAGGACAGCGCGATCATGCCCGTCGCGTCCTCGGGCTTCATGCCGTCAGGAAGCTTGACGACACCTGAGGTGATCGCCTGCTCGGCCGAACCGATCGCGGCCGACATGGTCTGCGACCCCGCCAGCATGCCGCCGGCGGCGCCGATTGGCAGCGCGAAGAGCTTTGAAAGAATAACGACAAGCGCCAAACCGAGGACACTCGACACCACCGCCAGGAGCACGAATTTGATACCGTCACCCCTCAGGCTGTTGATGAAGGACGGTCCCACGCGCAAGCCGACGCCGTACATGAAGAGGTAGTAGAACAGGCTCTTGGCGAAGTTATTCAGCTCAAGCTTCACGCCGTAGCTCGAAGCCCAGACTGCCAGGCCGGCGCCGACCACGATGGCACCGGCGACCATGCCGAGGCCGTAACCCTTGATGCTGGCCCGGCCGATCCAGACGGCGAGCCCGACGACAAAGAACAGCAACAGAAACGGATTCTGCTGCAAGAATGTGAAAAACCCTAGCATGGTCGTCCCCTATCTATGATGCGGCCTTCAGCTTCGGCGTCGCACCGGGCTTGGGCCGGCCGATTTTCGCCAGAGCTTCGGCGCGTACGAGCTTCAGGCCTTCCTTGGCGTCGTAGCCGTGGATTTCCTTCACATCGAGCTTTCGCATGAAGTCGATGGTCTCCTGGGTGATGACCTGTCCCGGCACCATGATCGGAAAGCCCGGCGGATACGGGATCACGAAACTCGCCGAGACGAGGTCCGGACCGGCCTTCAGGCGACGGTCGATCTCGGAATCGCCGAGCCGGATATATTCGCATCCCGCTGCGTCATAGGCCGAATAGAAGCCGCTACGGATGTCGCCCTCGTTGGTCTTGGTGCCGGCATCGCCGCGGAAACTGTCGTGGAAGTGCGAGAAGTTCGGCAGATCGGGCACATCGGTCATCAGGCTCTTGACCCGCGCCTCGAAGGTCTTCTTCGCATTGGCGCCGCCCTGAACCAGGCCGCGGTCGACCTCTCCCGCGATCTCGGCCAGCACCCTCACCAGATGAGCGACGTCGCTGCGGGTGTTGTTGATATTCGACTGGAACAACACCGAGTTGCGCGACGTCTTGTTGATCTGGATATTATAGTCATTGGCAAGGATGCCCTTGAACTGCGTGCCGTCGTAACCTGCGGTGCCACACACCAGGGTCATGCGGGTCGGATCAAGGCAGAATTCGTCGTCGTCCAGGCTCTTCAGGACGTTCGCCCAGTTCATACCTGTTGCGAGATAGTCGGTGAAGCCGCTTTGGCGGTATTGCGCCGGCACCATCGCATCCGCGCCAAGAATCCGGAAGTATTTCGAGATCAGCGGATTGCTGTTGACCGCCTTGCGGATCGCGAACGCGATTTCGATCGCGTTGGCCACTAGACCGTAGCCCTCGAGCTCCATCTGCCGACGTGAGACGTCGAGGCTGGCGATGAGCTGCTGGTTCGGGCTGGTCGACGCGTGCGTGAACACCGCTTCCTTGAACTGCTGCTCGACGGTGTGGAATTCGACGTCCTTGACCGACAGCATCGAGCCCTGCCGGATCGCCGACATCGACTTGTGGGTCGAGTTGGTCTGGTAGACGCGCAAGCGGATCAGACGCGGATCCGGGATCAGCCGGGCCTTCAGCAACGTCTCGTCCGACGGCGACTTGCCGAGTTCGGCCTGCTGCTTCTCGTAGGCTGCGACTGACTTCGGATCATGCATCCAGGTTTCGATTTCGTTGGCAGCGCCCATCGCGGTGCGCCGACGCAAGAACGGAGAGAAGCGCGCGAAGCCGAACCAGGCTTCGTCCCACAGGAAGATCAAATCCGGCTTGATCGCGAGACATTCCTCCATCACCCGGCGGGTGTTGTAGATGTGGCCGTCGAAGGTACAGTTGGTCAGGTCGAGCATTTTGACGCGGTCCAGCCGACCATCGGCCCGCGCATTCAGCAGCGCCTGCTTGATGGTCTTCAGTGGCACGGCGCCGTACATCGAATACTCGGTCATCGGAAACGCTTCGACGTAGATCGGCTGGGCGCCGGCCAGCACCATGCCGTAGTGGTGCGACTTGTGACAGTTGCGATCGACGATCGCGATGTCGCCCGGCCCGAGCAGCGCCTGAACTGCCATCTTGTTCGAGGTCGAGGTGCCGTTGGTCACGAAGAACACGCGATCCGCGCCGAGCGCCCGCGCCGCCTTGTCCTGCGCCTTCTTGATGGTGCCGGTCGGCTCCAGCAAGCTGTCGAGGCCGCCGGTGGTCGCGCTGCTCTCGGCCAGGAACAGGTTCAAGCCGTAGAATTCACCCATATCGCGGATCCAGTCGGACCTGAACACAGATTTCCCGCGCGCGATCGGCAGCGCGTGGAACGTTCCGATCGGGCGTTGTGCGTATTTCTTGAGATTGTCAAAGAACGGCGTGTCGAAGCGGTCCTGGATGCCTTCGAGGATCGAGAGATGGAGCTCGAGGAGCTCTTCGATGGAGTAGAATATCCGCCGAACCACGTTGGCCTCGGGGTCTCCAGCCATTTTCTCGACGTCACGATTGGACATCAGATAGATGTCAAGCTCCGGACGTACCCGCTTGATGATGTGCGCGAGCCGGAGCGCGGACGCGTCGGCCTCGTCATTGAGGCCTGCACCGGCCGTCATGGTCCGCAGGATCGGCGCGTCGTGACGCGAACGCAGCCCGAACCCTTCATTGATGACGACGGCCGCGATGTTGGGATTGAGCATCGTCGCGCAGAAGGCGTCTTCGAGGGTGCCGACGATCACCGGCTCATATACGAAAGAGTCAACCGGGCGGCGCAGCTTACGCCATTCGGCGGCGAGCGCCGGCCAGTGGTTTGAAGACACGCCGGTGACAATCAGTGTTTCGAAATAGGGCCGATGGCCCCCATGCGTTCCGAAAGTCGAGGGCACCAGCTCGGGCGAGGCATCACTGCCGTCGTCCTTGGGATCCCAGTCGCCGGCGTGCTGGCGGAAGGACCTCGTCATCAGGGCCTGCGTGATGCGCGTCGCAAGGCCGAGTGAACCTGCCGCATCTCCGGCCGAGGCGGCTTCCCTCAACGCTGCCATCAATTGGAGGCCGGGATAGCCATGAAACTCTTCGATGACGGAAAGATCAGCCAGCGCCGCATCGTACTTCGTGCGGTCGCCGCCGCGCGCCCACGCCTTGGCTGCCTCGACCAGATCGCGCCAGTCATCCGCCCGTCCGCCGGGCCCGGAAATGAACTGATCGATGCGCTTTTCTGCAGCCTTGGCGTCCTTGGACATGTCTCTCTCCGGATCTTTGCGACGTCACAGCTAGGATCGTGATGCCCGGTCACCTCGGTCTATTGATCCAAGTCAAGGGTCGAGCATCTTGAAGACGCCCGGCATGATTTGTGGTGCGACATCGTCCAAAGCGCTGCCGCGTGACCGATCGAGGACGATGTTGAGATCGCATCAGAGCCGACCAGCCAATAAGTTGCTGGATCCTAGGGTTTGGGATCAGACGGTTGCCCGGTCATGCTTTCCCCGAGCACGCTGTCGACCGAACGAAGCCACGCCCCGCTGTCGGTCTTTTCCGCCAGCCCCTCAGCCCGCAGCAGATCGCGCAATTGCGCGTGCGCGCCGACAATGCGGAAGGCGATATTTCGGGAGGCGAGTTCGTCATAGAGATCATGCAACATGCGCGCGCCGGCCATATCGATGTAGGGCGATGCTGACAGATCGCAGACGACCAGCTTGACGCCGACCGATAGCGGCAAGGTGCCTAACACCGTTTCCAGGATCGTTTCAGCATTGATGTAGAGCAGCGAGGCTTCGGGTCGAAACGCGATGATGCCGGCCAATGGCTCGACGCCTTCATGCCTCGCATTATCGGAGTAACGGCCGGTACCGGGGAGCCGGCCGAGGAACGCGACATTCGGACGCGAGGCCCGCGCCAGCAGCAGAACGATCGACGCAATGGCTGCCAGCAGGACACCTTGCAGGATCCCCAGGAGCAACACGGCCAGCAGCGCAATCGCCGCGGCATAAAAGTCGATGCGGCTGACTTGCCACATCCGCAACAGCGCGCGGATGTCCACCAGCCTGTAGACGGCGGCAAAGACGATCGCCGCAAGCACTGCCTTGGGCAGGTTCGTCAAAAGCCCCGTGAAGAACAGCAGGCATAGCGCAAGCGTCACCGAGCAGATCACCAGGGCCAGCGGCGTGCGCGCTCCGGCATTGTCGTTGACCGCGGATTGCGACAGCCCGCCGGCCACGGGATAGCCGTGGCCGAAGGCGGTAACGAGGTTCGCCGCGCCCAGCCCCAAAAACTCCTGCCGGACATCGAGCGCATAGCCGTGTTTGGCAGCAAAGCTACGGGCGGCGGAGACGCCTTCGATATAGGCCAGGAGCACGCATCCCGCCGCCAGCGGGAAGAGCTCGTCTGGCTCCAACAGGCCAAAACGCGGTAACCCGATCGCCGGCAATCCCTCCGGGATTATCCCGGTAACTGGCACGCCAAGGGACGGAAGGCCGAGCAGTGTCGCCCCGACAATCGACAACGCCATGATCGTGAGCCCGACCGGCCTTCCCGGCAGCCGCCGCTCTCCCACCAGCAGGAAGAAGAGCGCGATGGCTCCGATCGCCAGAACCAGCCAATTGATGCCGCCGAGCTGGCCGGCGAGCTTGATGGCGCGATCGAAGAACTTGTGACCACCTCCGGCGACGCCGAACAGGCTCGGCAACTGACTCATCATGATGGTGAGTCCCGCGCCGGCCTTGAAGCCGACCAGGATACTGTCGCTCACCAGACGGACGAGAACGCTGAGTTTGAACAACCATGCGATCAGACACAGCAGCGCCACCGCGCATGCAGCCAGGCTTGCGATCTCGGCGTATTTCGCAGCGTCTCCGCCGGACAGCGTCCCGACCGTTGCCGCAATCATCAACGAGATCGCGGAGGTCGGACCGACCGCAAGCTGGCGCGACGACCCGAGCAGCGCATAGCCGATGCCGCCGAGCATGTAGCCGTAGATGCCGATCTGGGGCGGCAGGCCCGCCAGCGTCGCATAGGCCAGTGACACGGGGATGGCGTAAGCCGCGAGGGTGATTCCGGCGATTGCGTCCGAACGCAGCCAGGAACTGTGATACTGCGCCAGCCAGATTGTGGGCGGAAACAGGAAGGTCCAGCGCGATCCGCGGTCAGATGAGGTCATGGGCTAGCCTCGTCGCCGGGACTTTCGCAACGCAACAGCACAAGCAGGAGCGCGATCACGGGGATGCCCAGCGCCAGATTCGGGATCTGCTTGGTCGCGAAGGCACCAACAGCGGCGCCAAGCCCGAAAGTGGCGCACAACGTCGCAAAGACGCCGGCGCGCCGGGACGAACCGCCTCTGGAGACCGCTGTGAACACGCCTTCAATCGCCTGTCGCATGTTGCCGGTAATCATCACCGAGCTGTAAGCAAGGCCTTCGACCTTGGTGAAGATAGCGGTCTGCATAGCGGCGACGAACGAGATACCGAGCGTTCCCGCAAGATCTGGCAGCCGATTGTGCAGGATGCCGATGGTGACCAGCAGCAGGATTTCGATCAGGGTGCTGATCGGGCTGGCCCGCCCTCCGGCTGCGCGGCGCAGCCATGCCGCGGCCACGATGCCGGTCGCGAATGCAACGATCGGTGGGACGAAGTGAAGCGCTGTCGTCCATTCGCCGATCGACCCATAGACCCAAAGCAGCACGAGATTTGCCGTCTGGGCATTGGCCATGACGCCGTGGATGATCCACGTATAGGCGTCGAGATAGCCGCCCGCGAAGGCCAGCAACAGCGCGACCGGCACCGTTTCGTCGCGGCGTATCGACGAAGCAACGGTGGTATCCATCGCGCTCATGTCCCCACGTCGGCTTCGGAATCCTCCGGCTCAACAGGAAGTGGCAGGCCGACCGCGAGGATTGATCTGGATCAAGCATCGCCGGCTATCACCAACCAGATTTGGTGCAAATGGCTGGAGGGCACGCGCCATGAGCACGGTCAGATGGATCATCTCCGCCGCTCCGGAAATCTTTCTGCTGCTGTCGGTCGCGCTGGGCACCATTCTTGGTCGCGTCCGGATCCGCGGCTTTTCGATCGGCACAACGGCGTGCACGCTCATCGTTGCCGTCCTCATCGGGCAGCTCGGCACCTTCACGTTCCCCTCCCTGTTGAGGGTCATTCTCTTCAGCCTGTTCGTCTTCACGATCGGCTACCGGTCCGGACCCGAGTTCTTTGCCTCGCTGAGCATCCGGACCCTGGCTCAGGTCGCGCTCGCGCTGGTGCTTGGTGGTACCGGCCTCATCATTGTTCTCGCATTTGCCCATGTGTTCGCGCTCGGTCCCGGCACCGCTTCGGGCCTTGCTGCGGGAGCCCTGACGCAATCCTCAGTCATCGGCACCGCGTCCGGCGCACTATCCCAACTCGGCCTAGCCAAAGAGGTGCTGCAGCAGCAGGACGCCAATATCGCCGCCGGCTACGCCGTCACCTACGTGCTCGGCTACATCCTCACCCTCCTGTACGTGCCGTTCGTCGCGCCGAAATTGATGGGGATCGATCTGAAAACGGAAGCTGCAAAGCTCGAGGCGGAGCTTGCGGGCGGCAACCCGCCACAAACTGAAAATCTGCACTATCGCAAATTCCAGGCCCGCGCCTA
>NZ_PYFX01000039.1 GCF_003020115.1 Bradyrhizobium sp. MOS002 | reverse complement strand
CGGTGCACCGGATGGAGAACCCCGGTAAAATCATGCTGGAGCTGATCGAGGTCCAGACCGGAAGCTATCTCGGGGAAGACGACATCATCCGGATTGAAGACGACTATCAAAGGTCGTGAGCAGAGTGTCGCTGCAACATTCCGCGAACGTTTAGAAATTGTCCTGCGAACTGCGACGATCGGAACAGGCTGTCATGACCGACGATACGCACACGATCCGCAGCGGCGGGCTCACCGCGACCATCAAGGCGCATGGCGCCGAGATGTGCTCGCTGGCGAGCGATGCCGGCGTCGAGTTCGTCTGGCAAGCGGAGCCGGCCTGGCCACGACATGCGCCGCTGCTGTTTCCGATCGTCGGGCGTCTCGCCAATGACGAATTGCGGCATCGGGGCAGGAGCTACCGGATGACCCAGCACGGCTTCGCCCGTGACAGCCGCTTTGCGTGGGCGGAACGTGGCGAGAGTCGCTGTGTCCTGATGCTCGAAGACAGCGAGACGACGCGCGCGCTCTATCCCTTCGCGTTCCGCCTGACGGCAACCTATGCGCTCGACGAATCCGGTCTCGATCTTTCACTCGTGATCGCGAACACCGGCAAGGAGATATTGCCGGCCTCGCTCGGCGGCCATCCCGCATTCAACTGGCCGCTCCAACCGGGGCTGGCGAAGGAGAGCTACGCGCTGAGCTTCGCGAACGCAGAGCCATCGCCCATCCGCCGTCTCGACGGCGGCTTGCTGCGCCCGGCAACGGAGCCGAGCCCGATCAAAGGCTCCGTGTTGCCCTTGTCCGAATCCCTGTTCGTCGACGACGCAATCATCTTCGATCGGATCGCGAGCAATTCGGTCCGCTATGCCGCGGAGCAGGGCGCGTCCACCGGGCCGTGGTTGAAAATGTCGTGGCGCGGCTTTCGCGAACTTGGCGTCTGGTCGAAACCCTCGGGCGCGCCGTTCCTCTGCATCGAGCCCTGGCGCGGTTATGCCAGCCCAGCCGGCTTCGATGGCGAATTCACTGACAAGCCGGGCCTGATGCACATCGCGCCCGGAACGGAAGAGCAGTTGTCGTTTCGGGTTGAGGTTGGATCGGCCTGAGGCCGGACGGCCTTTCGCGCATCTCGAGTTTTCAGACCTCGATCCGCGTGAGGTCCTCGCCGAGCACGACAGGACCCGCGTAGTCCCGCCTGACGTCCGCAAGTAGCGCGTTCAGCATGGAATCGTCGGTGCGAGGCCGGTGATGGGTCAGCGCGAGCTTTTTGACGCCGGCCTTGGCCGCGACCTTGCCGACTGTATCGCCGCAAGCCATCGTGAATTTCGCAAGCCGGCGCAGGTGCTCGTTGTCGATCTCCGGCGTGGCGAGGAAGCAGCATTGGACCAGCAGGTCGGCCCCTTCGGCCAGTCGCTCGAGACCGGGGCAGGGCACCGTGTCGCCGGAAATTGCGATGACCTTGCCCTCGGCCTCGAAGCGATAGCCGAGACACATCCAGCGGGCGAGGAAGGCCGGCGACATGTTGGGGCCGTCGCCATGCGAGACGAGTTCGGCGCTGATCTTCCAGCGCCCCGTGTCGAGAACTGGGCCCGGTATGATGTCGGTCGCGACGACCGGTTTCCAGCCGCCGAAGCTCGGCTCGCCCTGATCGCGCCAGGCGATGTCCTTGTCGTAGACCTGCGTGACGAGCGCATTGACGAGCCGTTCGGTATCCGGCGGTCCATAGATGTGCAGATCGTCCTTGCGCCCGTGCAACCATGAATTGAGCATCACATCGTAGAGGTCGAGTGAGAAAGACCGTGTTGATGGAGCCGAGGGGCACGCCGGCCTTGCTGAGCTGCACCATGACGCCGCGGCCGGCGTCGATCAGGATGTTTTCCTCGCCGAGCCTGATCAGCGTGGTCGTCGCCATGCGGCGCGGGTCCGGGCGCGGGCCGCCGGTGCCGAGCAGGATGACTTCCATGGCACCACCTCCTGGGGCAGACTTTTCGGGCGTTACAGTAGATTTGAAGCGTTTGGCGAGGCAAGCGGCGGCGGGAGGGGCTTCCGCCCCGCACAACAGCTACTTGCGGGGCTCCCGAACATGATGCACGGGATGAGAAGTGTGGGCCAATTCATACTTAATGCGGCTGGATCGTGACCAATGTTGTTTGGGCGCGATAACGCGCCTAGTATTGCAGCAGGCAATTCGAGGGGGCTCGAACAAGTCGTGAATGTACGTTCACAGGACGGCGCGCTCGGCGACCTGAGCTTCCAGGTCGGCCCGCAAGCACACAGGACATCCAATATCGTGGCTGATTCCTCAGGTCAGGAATTGCGTGTCGCTGGCCGCGAGCGGCTGATCGTCGTCGAAGACGATCCGGTGACGCGGACGATGCTGGTCGGTTATTTCAGCGAGAACAATTTCGACGTGGTCGGCGCCGGCTCCTGCGCGGAATGCCGCCAGGCGCCGCGGACGCGGACCGATCTCGTCTTCCTCGACGTGCAGCTGCCCGATGGCGACGGTTTCGATCTCGCCAAGGAGATCCAGGCGACCAGCAACGCGGGCATCATCTTCGTCACCCGCCGCGACACCGACGTCGATCGCATCCTCGGCCTCGAGGTCGCGGGCGACCACTACGTCACCAAGCCGATCAATTTGCGCGACCTGCTCGCGCGCGCGCGAAGCGTGCTGCGACGGCGCTCGATCGACCGCAGGGCGGCGCGCACCCACAATTCGATCGCCTTCGGCGACTGGATCATCGACCTGACGCGGCGCGAGCTGCTTAGCAGCGACGGCAAGCCGGTGGCGCTGACGCGTGCCGAATTCGACCTGCTCGCGGCGCTGGTCGGCGCCGACGGCCGGCCGCTCAGCCGCGACTATCTGGTCGAGGTGGTCAGCAACCGCCAGGCCGAGGTCGACATCCGCACTGTCGATGCCCTGGTGGCAAGGCTGCGCCGCAAGCTCGTCGGCAGCGGCACGCCAGTCATCACCACGGTCACCGGCGTCGGCTACAAGCTCGCGCTGAGCGAGCGGCTCTAGACTCAGGCGCAGCACGAAATGGTGCCGGCTGCGCGGGCTCAGCCACTGAAGCCGACGAGGAACCGAATCGCGAGAAAGGCCGACAAGGCCACGGCGCCGGTCGCGAAGATTGCAAACAAAACTCTCAAACTATTGTGCATGATCTCTATTCAGGTTCGTTTTAAAAAGTAGTTCGTCCAATCGCGGCTCGTCTCAAGGCAAGCAACTCTAATTCTATTGGCGTGACGCGACCCGCTTCCACTTGGCTTCGACGCGATCCTTGATGAGGCGGACCCGGGCTTCCTGTACTGCCCAATATGCCCTGCTCGCGGCCGCCGTGCCTTGACGATAACGCGTATAAACGTCCTTCGGCCGCGCCGGTCCCTTTTGATTGTGCGCTGACTTCTGATTGTGCTCTGACTTCGAGATGGTGGGCGCCGGAGTTGGCGCCGGTGCCACATCTGGGACGGCCGCAGCCTGGTTTCCCACCGTCGCCGAGTTCATGGAGACAAGACGATTGCGGGCGCGATTACAATAAACCTGCGAGCGCGGAGTCATGGACTCCTCGTCATGACCCGCTCGATATTTCATCAGGGCTCGGCAAAGGTCCCCGCCTGCCAGGCGCCATGCGCGGCTCAGGTAGAGAACGCCGTAGTGGATGTTGATGTCGGGCTCTGCGAGTTCTGCGTTGTTTCCCCGAAATCCGAGCGTCGCTGCCGTTTCGGGCCGAACCTGCATCAGGCCGATCTCGCCGACGGTGCCGATGGTGCCCGGATTGTATCCGCTTTCAACGAAGACGACGGCCTCCGCGATATCGGCCGGCAGATTGGTCTTGGCCGTTTCTCTCTCGATAATTTTTCGAATCGCCGCCCGCGAGGCCGGCGTCTCTCCAGCACCGAGATCTGCATTGTGACCGCCAGCCGCCAACGCCGGTTCGGCGTCGTTCAGGGCGCCGTCCTGAGCGTGCACGGAGGTGGATGCCAACCAAAGCACAGCGATCGCAACGTGTTTCCACGTCGCGCGGGCAGTGATGTGTGTTCGATCCCGCAGCATGGAGTACGTATTATATCTTTCGAGTTAACAACCGATTTTCTGGCGGCCCCGGGTGCGGCCCGGCTCGGACGGCGCGAGCGGCCAGCGGCGCAACGAGGCTATCGCGACCGCGAGCTCTGGTCGGTTGATGTGCTTGGCGCAGCCCCGGCCAATTTGTCGTCGAGCGCATAGAGCGTGCAGGCGGGCGACCATTTCGTGCAGGCGGCAAGTGAATCACGTTGGGCTTCGTCGGCCGTCGCGCGCCCCGAACGCCAGCCGTAACCGCCGTTCGGCGACACCGCAAAAGCCTTGTGCGGCATCGTGCTGGCGAGGTAGCGCGCGAACTCGGCGCGCGCGGCCTCGTTGAGCTGGCCCGGCGGCGGCAGCGGATCGGGCGGGCTCAGGACGTCGTGGCCGAGACCTCGCTCGCGCAGGAAGGCGTCGAGATAGGGTGTCCATTGCGGACGGCTCACGACCGAATAGAGATAGTGGCCATCGTCGCCGTAGGGCGGCGCTGCGATGAATTTCGCGTTGCCGCCATTGGCGCGAAATCCGTCATGGAGGCGGCGCGCGAGTTCGGGACCGAAGTACGAATCGTTGGTGGAATAGACCCACAGCATCGGCGCGCGCGAGGTTTTGCCGAACGTGGCGAAGGCCTGCGCCAGCCCGTTCGGATTGCAGACGTCGTCGTCGTCGCGCGAGCCGCGCCCGCCGGCAAAGCTGATCGCGGCGACGAGACCCGCTGGCGCCTGCGCTGTCAACGCAACGGTGGCGAACCCGCCGGCGGAATGGCCGGCTGCGATCATGCCTGATGTGGTGACGTCGGCTCTGCGCGCCATCGCCTCGATCGCCGCGCGCAAATCCGCCACCGCGACCGCCGCGGCCGGCAGATAAGCGGCATTGGCGCAGCCGCCGACGCTGTCGACGCGCCCGCCGGACGAGGTGCCGTAGCCGCGCCGCATCACGATCAGCGCGGCGAAGCCGCGGCGGGCATATTCGAGAGCGATGCCGTAATATTTGTGCGCGGACATCGTCGCGCGATCGTCGAAACTGCGTGGCGAGCCGTGGCTGAGCAGCGCGAGCGGATAGCGCTTGGTCCCGGCCGGCCGGACCAGGAACGCCTCCAGCCCCTGCGGCCCGGCCTCGGCCATCGGGATACGCAAATCCTCGGTGTAGAACTCCGCGGCCATCGCATCGGGCACGATGCCAGCCGTCGCAAGCCAGGCCATCAGAACAACCAAGAGCCTCTGAAACAACGTCATGCCCCGACTCGAAAAGCCCCGATCGAAAGACCATAGCACGATCTCAGGAACGGCCGACCCATCGCGCGTGTTGTGCCCTTGGCGGGGGCTTGGCCGATGCTATGGTATTGCGCAATTTCTACGACAGGACGAGGTATATCCAGTGGCTGATGTTCATCCCGCGGCGGGCAAGCAGGCTTCGCCGGACGCGCTCACCAACGTTCCGCGGCTGGTGACGGCCTATTTCGCCGGCAAACCGGATGTCGCGGATCCCGCGCAGCGGGTGGCGTTCGGCACCTCCGGCCATCGCGGCACCTCGTTCAAGACCAGCTTCAACGAGGGCCATATCCTCGCGACGACGCAGGCAATCTGTGATTACCGGCGTGAAAAGGGGCTGACCGGTCCGCTCTTCATCGGCATCGACACCCATGCGCTGGCCGAGCCGGCGCTGGTCAGCGCGGTCGAGGTGTTCGCGGCCAATGGCGTCGACATCATGATCGACAAGGACGGCGGCTACACGCCGACGCCGGTGATCTCGCATGCGATCCTCACCTACAACAAGGGCCGCACCTCGGGCCTTGCCGATGGCGTCGTCGTCACGCCCTCGCACAATCCGCCCGAGGACGGCGGCTACAAATACAATCCGCCGCATGGCGGGCCGGCCGACACCGACGCGACTTCCGTGATCGAGAAGCGCGCCAATGCGTATCTCGCCGACGGCCTCAAGGGCGTGAAGCGCATCGACTACGCCAGGGCACGCAAATCCGCGAACGTCCACGCCTACGACTTCGTCACGCCCTACGTCGCGGATCTCGGCAATGTCGTCGATCTCGACCTCGTCAAATCCGCCGGCGTCAATATCGGCATCGATCCGCTCGGCGGCGCCGCCGTGCATTACTGGCATCCCATCATCGAGCGCTATGGCCTGAAGGCGACCGTGGTGAACGAGGCGATCGACCCGACATTCCGCTTCATGACGGTGGATTGGGACGGCAAGATCCGCATGGACTGCTCCTCGCCTTATGCGATGGCGAGCCTGATCGCAATGCGCGACCGCTTCGACGTCGCCTTTGCCAACGACACCGACGCGGACCGCCACGGCATCGTGACGCGCACCGGCGGCCTGATGAATCCGAACCATTATCTCGCGACCGCGATTTCTTACCTGTTCGCGCACCGTCCGAACTGGGGCAGGGACGCCGCGATCGGCAAGACCGTGGTGTCGAGCTCGATCATCGACCGCGTCGCGAAAAAACTCGGCCGCAAGCTGGTCGAGACGCCGGTCGGCTTCAAATGGTTCGTCGATGGTCTCCTCACGGGCGGCTTCGGCTTCGGCGGCGAGGAGAGCGCAGGCGCCTCGTTCCTGCGCCGCGATGGCACGGTGTGGACCACCGACAAGGACGGCATCATCCTCGGCCTGCTGGCGGCCGAGATCATGGCGAAGACCGGCCGCGATCCGAGCCAGCTCTTCAACGATCTCACCGCCGAGTTCGGCGTGCCCCATTACGCGCGCATCGACGTCGCCGCGACCACGCCGCAGAAGAACATCCTGAAATCGGTCACGCCGGAGCAGCTCGGCCTGAAGGATCTCGCCGGCGATCCCGTCCGCGCCACCTTGAGCAAGGCGCCGGGCAATGGCCAGCCGTTCGGCGGCATCAAGGTCGAAACCGATTTCGGCTGGTTCGCCGCGAGGCCCTCGGGCACCGAGGACGTCTACAAGATCTACGCGGAGAGTTTTCGCAGCACCGAGCACCTGAAGGCGATTCAGCTCGAGGCTCAGGCAGGGTTGGCGAAGGTGTTCGGGGCGTAAGGCGCCAAGCCGAAGCGCTGTGCCGTTTTTCCGACCAAGGGAAGGCATCGCCGTACCACACGGTGTCATCGCCCGCGCAGGCGGGCGATCCAGTACTCCGCGGCGGAATTGTCTGAACCAATGACCGCCGTAGAGTACTGGATTCCTCGATTTCGCGGGGAATGACAGTGGAGCTAGTCCTGTATACATCGTGATAAACTTAGGTATTATAATACGCCATTTTTAGTCTTGAACGATTTTATCCCTCAGCTATTGTATACATAACGTATTCAGAAGCCTTGGGAGTGAGACCGGTGACAAAACCCTTCCCGATGAACGCCTGGTATGCCGCCGCTTGGGACGCCGACGTGAAGCCGGCGCTATTGCCGCGGACGATCTGCGGCAAGCACGTCGTGATGTATCGCAAGGCCGACGGCTCGGTGGCAGCGCTGGAGGATGCCTGCTGGCACCGCCTGGTGCCGCTGTCCAAGGGCCGGCTCGAAGGCGACACCGTCGTGTGCGGCTATCACGGCCTGAAGTACAATGCGCAAGGCCGCTGCACCTTCATGCCCTCGCAGGAGACCATCAACCCGTCGGCCTGCGTGCGCGCCTATCCCGTGGTCGAGCGTCACCGCTACATCTGGCTCTGGATGGGCGATCCGGCGCTGGCCGATCCCGCGCTGGTGCCCGACCTGCACTGGAATCACGACCCGGCCTGGGCCGGCGACGGCAAGACCATCCACGTCAATTGCGACTACCGCCTCGTGCTCGACAATCTCATGGACCTCACCCACGAGACTTTCGTGCACGGCTCGTCCATCGGCAACGAGGCGGTTGCAGAGGCGCCGTTTGATGTCACCCATGGCGAGAAGACGGTGACGGTGACGCGTTGGATGCGCGGCATCGAGGCGCCGCCGTTCTGGGCCAAGCAGCTCGGCAAATCCGGCCTCGTCGATCGCTGGCAGATCATCCGCTTCGAAGCGCCGTGCACGATTGCCATCGACGTCGGCGTGGCACCGACCGGCACCGGTGCGCCCGAAGGCGACCGCTCGCAGGGCGTCAACGGCTTCGTGCTCAACACCATCACGCCGGAGACCGAGAAGACCTGCCACTATTTCTGGTCCTTCGTGCGCAATTATCAGCTCGGCGAGCAGCGCATCACCACCGAGATCCGCGAGGGCGTCTCCGGCATCTTCCACGAGGACGAGCTGATTCTCGAGGCGCAGCAGCGCGCGATGGACGAGAACCCCGATCGCATCTTCTACAATCTCAACATCGACGCCGGCGCGATGTGGACGCGCAAGCTGATCGACAAGATGGTGGCGAAGGAAAATCCGCCGCAGCATCTCCAGGCCGCGGAGTAAGCCGACATGGCCGAGCGTGAGGTCGACCGCTCCGTCTCGCAGACCGTGAAGGCGCAGCTCGCACTGCGCGACCAGCTCCTGTCGGGCTCGTTGCGCCCGGGCGAGCGTATCTCCGAGCTCCAGGCGGTGGAGACGACCGGCGCCTCGCGCACCCCGGTGCGCATGGCGCTGGTGCGGCTGGAGGAGGAGGGCCTCTTGGAGGCGATTCCCTCCGGCGGCTTCATGGTGAAGGCGTTTTCGGAGCGCGACATCTCCGATTCCATCGAGCTGCGCGGCACGCTCGAAGGGCTCGCCGCGCGCTTTGCCGCCGAGCGCGGCGTCTCCGCGCGCGAGCTCGAGCCGCTGAAGGAGTGCCTTGCCGCGATCGACGAGTTGTTGCGCCAGGTCCCGATCTCGGTCGATGCGTTCTCGTCCTACGTCACCCTGAACGCGCGCTTCCATGCCCTGCTCACCGAATTGTCGCGCAGCCCGCCGCTGATCCGGCAGATCGACCGCGCCTCGTCGCTGCCGTTTGCATCCCCAAGCGGTTTCGTGATGGCGCAATCGGCGCTGCCAGAGGCACAGCAGATCCTCATCATCGGGCAGGAGCACCACCGCGTCGTGATCGACGCGATCGAGAACCGCGAAGGCGCGCGCGCCGAGGCGGTCATGCGCGAGCATGCGCGGCTCGCGGTGCGCAATCTGCGGCTTGCGCTGCGCAACCGGACCCATCTCGACCTGCTGCCGGCGCTTGCGCTGATCAAGTCCGCAACCGATTGAGAGGGGAGTGCCATGCGCTTCATCGAAACCTGGAGTCCGGCGACGCTCGTCTCGACGCGCGATCTTTCGCCCGACATTCGCGAATTCCTGATCCGGCCGGACCAGTTCGACGGCGCCGCCTATCCGGTCGGCAGCCACATCAATATCAGCGTCACCATCGACGGGCAGCCGGAGACGCGGTCCTATTCGCTGGTCGGGGAAGCTTCGTCGCGGGGTTTAAGGATCGCTGTGCGCCGCGCCGAGGATTCGCGCGGCGGCTCGCGCTATATGTGGTCGTTGCAGCCGGGCGCGCGGCTCGACATCACGACGCCGGCGTCGCTGCTCGCGGTTGATTGGGCGCGCCAAAACTACTGCCTGATCGCCGGCGGCATCGGCATCACGCCGATCCTCGGTGCGGCGCAGGCGCTGGCCAAGCGCGGCGCCGATGTCACGCTGCATTACGCGGTGCGCTCGCGCGCCGAGGCCGCCTATCTCGACGATCTCGCCGCGATGCTCGGTGATCGCCTGGTCGTTCACGCCAGCGATGAGGGCAAGCGGATCGATCTCGACGCGCTGTTCGCCTCGGTGCCCAAGGACGCGCTGGCGCTGTTCTGCGGCCCGATGCGGATGCTGGATGCCGCGCGCCACGCCTGGATCGGCGCCGGCCATCCGCTTCCCGATCTTCGCTACGAAACTTTTGGTTCGAGCGGCACGCTGCCGACCGAGACATTTCGCGTGCGCCTGAAAGGCTCAGATATCGAGCTGGAGATCCCGCGCGAGCGATCGATGCTTGATGTCCTCAACGCCAGCGGCCATGCCGTGATGTACGATTGCAAGCGCGGCGAATGCGGTCTTTGCGCCATCGACGTGGTCGCCGTCGACGGCGAGATCGACCATCGCGACGTCTTCTTCAGCGACCATCAGAAGCAAAGCAATCAGAAGATCTGCGCCTGCGTCTCCCGCGCGCGGGGCACGATCACGGTGGATACGCTGCTGCGTGCGGATCCGGTCTAAGGCAGCTGCCCGGCCTTCATGGTTCGAGACGCGCCGTAAAGCGGCGCTCCTCACCATGAGGGTCTAAAGTCTCGCCGCGAAGAAGGACCTCATCCTGAGGAGCTCGCCAAAGGCGAGCGTCTCGAAGGATGCGCCGCAGAGGATCTACGCCGCGTAAGTCGCCCGAAGCTTCTTCGGGTCGAGCAGCGTCAGGACGTCATCCGCCGACACCGGCCGGCTGATCAGATAACCCTGAACTTCGTCGCAACCGATCTGGCGCAGATATTCGAGCTGGTCGGCGGTCTCGACGCCTTCCGCAACCACGCCGATGCGCAGGTCGCGCGCGAGCCCAATCACGGATTTCACGATCGCGGCGCAGTCCGGCTGCACCAGCATGTCGCGGATGAAGGACTGGTCGATCTTGATGCGGCTGAACGGCAGCTTGCGCAGGTAAGTCAGCGAGGAGAAGCCGGTGCCGAAATCGTCGAGGGCCACGGTGACGCCGAGCTCCAGCAGCGCGTTCAGGACCGACGCGGCGGAGGCGTATTTCGACAGCAGCATGGATTCCGTGATCTCGATCTCAAGGCGCTGCGGCGCGATCCTCGCGTCGGCGAGGGCTTGCACGATGATCTGGAGGAGGCCGCTGTTGTGAAACTGCGCGGCCGAGAAATTCACGGCGATCCTGATCTCCTCGGGCCACTCGGCAACCGTCGCGCAGGCGCGGCGGACGACCCATTCGCCGATCTCGTGGATCAGCCCGGTTTCCTCGGCGATCGGAATGAACTCGCTCGGCGGCACCAGCCCACGCTGGGGGTGCTGCCAGCGCAGCAGTGCCTCGAACCCGGTGATGCGGTTGCCGTCGAGGTCGAGGAAAGGCTGAAACACCAGGAACAGCTCGTCCCTGGCGATGGCGCCTTCCAGATCCGATTGCAGCGCCTTGCGGTCGCGTGACGAGCGGTCGTCGGCTTCCTCGAAGAAACACACTGTGCCGGGTCCGGCGTTCTTGGCGCGGTAGAGCGCGGCATCAGCGTTCTTCATGATGTCGAGCGGCGTGTTGCCGTCGCGCGGCGCCAGCACAATGCCGACGCTGGTCGCGCCGACGATCTGGCGGCCCTCGATCCGGAACGGTTCGTCGAAGGCCGCGACGAAGCGCTCGGCGATCTCGAGCGCATCCTCCGGCCGCGCCAGATTGGCCATCACCAGCGCGAACTCGTCGCCGCCGATGCGTGCGACATGCTCGGCCGCGCGGGTGCAGCGTTGCAGGCGGCTCGCGATCTGGACCAGAAACTCGTCGCCGGCGGGATGCCCGAACTTGTCGTTGACCTCCTTGAAGCGGTCGGTGTCGAGCAGGAGCACCGCGAATTCCTCGCCGGAGAGAGTGAGCCGCTTCAGGGCGGCATCGAGCGTTTCGTTGAAGGCGACGCGATTGGGCAGATGGGTCAGCGGGTCCTGCCGCACCGAACGCTCGGCCTCGATCTGCCGCATCACGCGCCGTGCGAACGAGACCGAATTGACGAACACGCTGCGCAGCAGCACCGATCCGTAGACCACCACCAGGAAGGCGATCAAGAGAAACGCCGGATCGCCATTCCTGCCGAGGCAGATCGCGATGCCGGCGAAGATCGGGGCCGTGAAGGCGATCGCCGCGATGGGGATCGTGGCGAAGGCAAGCGCGCCGCCGGCCAGCATTCCCGAGCAAAGACAGGTGATGACGAGCTGCCCGCCGGTCGAAGCATCGGCGAAGAACGCGACCGGGACGATGCCCCAGGCGGCGCCGAGGAGAAAGGCATTGCGCACCAGCCGATGCATGGCGCGGCGCGAGACGAATTGCGGTTTGGTGATGCGGCGCGCGGCATGGGATTGCAGGCCGAACGCGATCGCGGCGCCCGCCACGATGGCGGCCCAGATCAAGGCCAGCTTCAAGTCGGGCGAATGCCACAGGGCGACGACGAGCACCGCGGCGTTGCAGGCATTGGCCAGCATGATGCCGACGGAATAGCCGAGCACCAGCGACATCTGTTCGGCGCGGATATGCCCGGCGACGGCTTCGTCGGTTACGGGACCGCCAAAGGCCGACAGATCGCCGGCGAACAGCCGCGCGAAATAGCTGGTCGTTTGAGTCCGCATTCCAGAGCCTAGCAGCATGGGCCGCTTGTCCGGCCCGGTCAGGAGAATTCGCTGCAAACCTTTGACGAACTATGAATTATCCGAGCTTGCGATGATTGCGCTGACCACTTCTGCGTGTTCGTAAGGGGTATCGATAACAAATCGATACAAATGCGAGGCGTGGTCGTCATCGTCGTCGCGGCAGGAGCATGCTCGCTACCAACTCCGCTGTCATGCCCCGCCTTGTGCGCACCTGCGCACTGGGGCGGGGCATCCAGTACGCCGCAGCCTATCGAGGAATCACTGCCGTCTCTGGAATACTGGATCGCCCGCCTTCGCGGGCGATTACAGCTGTGCTTTAGGCATCACCGCCCCAACTGCTTCGGATCGTAATAAAAGCGTTCCTCGACGAGCTCATCCCCCCGCCACGTCTGCCATGCGATCTCATCCAGCGTTCGGATGATGCCGTCGGCGTTGGTGAAGCTGAAGGTCCAGCGCGTGGCGACATGGTCGCCTTCGATCAGGCTCGGCCCGATGCGCACCGCCTTGACCTCCTTGAAGGCTGCCAGCACGCCGCGCTCCTTGGCCACGAGCTTGTCGCGTCCGACCAGGGGTTCGGCCTGGTTTTCACAGGTGGCGGCGTCCGGCGTGTAGTAGTCGAGGATAGCCCCGACGAAATCCCCGTTCTCCAATCGTTTGGCAAAAGCTTCGACGACATCACGGCTCGGCATGGCGCACCTCACGAGTTAAACCGACTGTTAGTCGGTAAATACCGACCGGCGGTCGAAAAGTCAACTGGCCGTCCTCGCCCATTTCGATTACAGCAGACCCATGGCGAAACAGGCGGAGCGGCGGGCTGCGACATCGGAGGCGATCCTGACGGCGGCGCGCCGCCTGTTTGGGACGCAAGGCTTTGCCGCGACGACGATGGACGAGATCGCCGAAGCCGCCCACGTCGCCAAGGGCGCGGTCTATCATCACTTCAAGACCAAGGAGGCGGTGTTCGAAGCGGTGTTCGACCAGGTCTCGCGCGATCTCGTCGCCGAGATCGACAGCACGGCCCGTGCCGAGAAGGACGTGCTTGCCGCGATGGTCGCAGGCACCCAGCATTATTTCGCCGCGACCGCCAAGGGCCCGACCAGCCAGATCATCCTGCGCGACGGCCCGGCCGTGCTCGGCTGGGAGCGCTGGCGCGAGATCGACGCGAAACATTTCGGTGGCAAGCTGCCGCGCGCGATTGCGGCGGCGATGGAGGCCGGCCTGATCGCGCGGCAGCCGGTCGAGCCGCTGGCCCGGCTGCTGCTCGGCGCGGTAACGGAGGCCGCGGTCGCCTGCGCCGGACGCGCCGATATCGCAAGGGCGGGTGCGGAATATGCACGTGCGTTCAGGTCGCTGGTCGAGGCGCTGCGCGTCCCTGCATGATCGTGCTAAGTGATGATTGGAAACGCACACCAACAAAAAGAACAGTAGCGCATGAACGCAACTTCCTCCCTGACGCCCTCCGACCCTGAGTTCGACTACGTCATCGTCGGTGCCGGCTCTGCCGGCTGCGTGCTCGCCAACCGGCTGTCGGCCAACGGCAAGCACAGCGTGCTGCTGCTCGAGGCAGGCCCGAAGGATTCCAACATCTGGATCCACGTGCCGCTCGGCTACGGCAAGCTGTTCAAGGAAAAGACCGTCAACTGGATGTACCAGACCGAGCCGGAGCCCGAGCTGAAGGGCCGACAGGTGTTCCAGCCGCGCGGCAAGACGCTGGGCGGATCGAGCTCAATCAACGGCCTGCTTTATGTCCGCGGCCAGCACGAGGATTACGACAGATGGCGTCAGCGCGGCAACGCCGGCTGGGGCTATGACGACGTGCTGCCCTATTTCAAGAAGGCCGAGAACCAGTCGCGCGGCGCCGATCAATACCACGGGAGCGGCGGCCCGCTGCCGGTGTCCAACATGGTCGTGACCGATCCGCTGTCGAAGGCGTTCATCGATGCCGCGGTCGAGACCGGTCTGCCCTACAATCCTGATTTCAACGGCGCCAAGCAGGAAGGCGTGGGCCTATTCCAGACCACGACGCGCAACGGCCGCCGCGCCTCGACGGCGGTGGCTTATCTCGGCCCCGCCAAGGCCCGCCACAATCTCAAGGTCGAAACTGGCGCGCTTGGCCAGCGCGTGCTGTTCGAGGGCCGCCGCGCGGTCGGCGTCGAATACCGGCAAGGCGCCACGTTGCGCCGCGCTCGCGCTCGCAAGGAGGTCGTGCTGTCGAGCGGCGCCTACAACTCGCCGCAGCTGCTCCAGCTTTCCGGCGTCGGACCCGCAGACCTCCTGCGCAAGCACGGTATCGATGTGGTGCTGGACGCGCCGGGCGTAGGGCACGACCTCCAGGACCACATGCAGGTCCGCATCGTGATGCGCTGCTCGCAGAAGATCACACTGAACGACACCGTCAATCATCCGCTCCGACGCACCATGGCCGGCGCGCGCTATGCGCTGTTCCGCAAAGGTTGGCTCACGATCGCCGCCGGCACGGCGGGCGCCTTCTTCAAGACCAGTCCGCGACTGGCCTCGCCCGACATCCAGGTCCACTTCCTGCCGTTCTCGACCGACAAGATGGGCGAGAAGCTTCATGATTTCTCCGGCTTCACCGCCTCGGTATGCCAGCTCCGTCCCGAAAGCCGCGGGTCCTTGCGCATCAAAAGCGCCGACCCGACGGTGCCGCCGGAGATCCGCATCAACTACATGTCGACCGAGACCGACCGCACCACCAACGTGGAAGGTCTGAAGATCCTGCGCAAGATATTGCATGCACCGGCGCTGAAGCCGTTCGTGGTGGACGAGTACGATCCCGGAGCGAAGATAGCCACGGATGCCGAGCTGCTGGATTATTGCCGCGAGCGGGGCAGCACCATCTACCATCCGACCTCGACCTGTCGTATGGGCAATGATGCGCTCGCGGTGGTCGATCAGCGGCTGAAGGTGAGGGGCCTCGAGGGCCTCCGAATCGTCGACGGCTCGATCATGCCTGATCTGGTCTCGGGCAACACCAATGCGCCGATCATCATGATCGCCGAAAAGGCCTCCGACATGATATTGGAGGATGCGCGGTAGGCCGCGCTTCGAAAGGATAAGGGCTTGGCTATTCGACTACGGATCGGCACACGCAAGAGCGCGATGGCGCTGGCACAGACGGAAGAGATCGCGCGCCGCCTGACCGCTGCCTTGCCCGATCTCGACGTCGAGATCGTCAAGTTCGACACCACGGGCGATCTCGACCAGACCAGCAAGCTGTTGTCCCATGGCGGCAAGGGCGGTGCCTTCGTGGCGCAGATCCGCGCCGCCGTGCTGTCGGGCGAACTCCAGGCGGCGATGCATTCGCTGAAGGACATGCCCGGCAACGAAGACACGCCCGGCCTCGTGATCGGCGCCACGCTCTCGCGCGATCCTCCCAATGACGCGCTGGTGCTGCGTGACGGCGTGACGCTGAAGGCGTTGCGCCAATCCCGTGGCAAGGACTTCAAGATCGGCACCAACGCGGTCCGCCGCGCCGCCTATGCGCGGCGATTGTTTCCCGACGTCGAGATCATCCACTTCCGCGGCGCCGCCGACACGCGCGTGCGAAAACTCGACAATGGCGAGAAGCAGCGCCTGCCGGATGGTGGCGAGGTAGGTCCTGCCGATGCGCTCATCATGGCGCGCTCGGGCCTCGATCGCGTCGGCCTTTCCCATCGCATCGCCTACGAATTCTCCGCGGCGGAAATGCTCCCCGCAGCGGGGCAGGGCATCGTCGCCGTCGAATGCGCGGCACAGGACTGGCAGACGCGTCGCATCCTCGCGTCGATCGATGATCCCGCTGCCCACGCCGCTGCCGATGCCGAGCGCGAGGTGCTGTGGGTGTTGAACGGCCATTGCAATTCGCCGGTGGCGGCCTTTTCGACCATTGCGGGCGATCAGATGTCGCTCACCGCGTCCGTGCTCGATCTCTCCGGCAACACCATCATCGAAGCCTTGCGCTCGGGCCCCGCCAATCGCCCACGCGAACTCGGCCGTGCGGTGGGACTGGATCTGCTGGCGAAGGGGGCCGCCGAGATCATCGAGCGCAGCCGGCCGCGCTAAGATGGCCTGCAAAATCACAATCGGTGGATCATGCCATTCTGCTCCTGTTTTGCCCGACGTGTCAAACGTCGGCGCGATCTGGTGCGATGACGGCATCTGATTTCAGCGAGCTCTAAGCCATTGATCGGGCGTGATCTCTCTACTGTGCATGGGGTTGTTTTCGCGTTTTTGTTCGGGGACGCGCAAATCAGGACCTCATCCTGAGAGCCTGACCGGAAAAGGGTGAGCGGCTTTGGCTGGCCTGTGATTCCTTCGGATTTGCAAAGATTCGAGGGAGGTCACCATGCCATGGAC
>NZ_PYFX01000038.1 GCF_003020115.1 Bradyrhizobium sp. MOS002 | reverse complement strand
CGGTCGCTCGCACGGGGGCACACCGCGCTATGCGTCAAGGTGTTGGCTGGGATCGTCAGCCAGGAGGCCGTGCCAGCGGCTGCGCGCGTGGCGGCGGCAGGTATCCTGCTCGACAGGGGCTGGGGCAAGGCGATCCAGCCGCATACTGACGAGGCCGGCGGCCCGCTTCGGATCATTATCCGACGGATCCCCGACGCCCCCGGCGAGGCCGAGCCGCTGCTGATCGAGCATGAAGCTCTGAAAAATAGGCCTTTCCAATCAGCCCGCACACCCTGTTGCAAACGAGTGATTAGCTCACAGGGCATTCCGCCCTGGGCACTGGCGGAATAGTCCCGTTTTTGCTTCAGGCAATCTATCGCAGGCCGCCGATAAATGGACACGTTGCTCCGTTGGTTGGAAGGCATTTGGCGTGCACCTGCGGATACCTGTAAATCTCGTGCAGCGAGCTGCTGTGCCGTTCATTCGGGTATTTGCAAAACAACACCAATACGTTCGATATGGTGTTTTGCAAATGAGGCGGGACATGGTCAGACACGACGGCAAGTATGTGAGTTACCTCCGAGTTTCGACCGGCAAGCAGGCTCGATCCGGCTTAGGTCTAGAAGCGCAGCGCGCAGCGGTCACTTCTTGGCTGAACGGCGGCCGCTGGAAACTGGTCGATGAGGTCGTCGAGATCGAATCCGGCAAGAGCGACAAGAACCGCCCTGCATTGCAGCGGGCGCTGGATGCCTGCCGTCGCTACAAGGCCAGGCTGATCATTTCGCGGCTTGATCGCCTGTCGCGCGATCCGGTGTTCCTGCTGAGCCTGCGCGATGCCGGTATCGATTTCGTCGCGCTCGACATGCCGGAAGCCAACCGCATGATGGTCGGCATCATGGCTATGGTCGCCGAACAGGAGCGCGAGGCACTCAGCCAGCGTACCAAAGACGCATTGGCCGCCAAGAAGGCCCAAGGCGTCAAACTCGGCAATCCGCGCCCGGAAACGTTGACCTTCAACAATCCCGCCATCGCTGCCGCCGCCGCCGCCAAGGCCGGTGCTGCGGTCCGTGAACAGGCAGACCAGTTCGCCGAACTGATCCGCCCAATACTGCAAGGAGAACTCGCTGGGCTTAGCGCCAACGCCAGCGCACATGAACTCAATCGTCGCGGCGTTCGCACCGCTCGCGGCGGCAAGTGGACAGCGCGCGCGGTCATCAACGTGCGCGCCCGCCTCACAGATTGAGGCCACCTCGGGGGACGGATCGGAATTGTTTAGCGGGGGGTAGGGAGTCACCGGGGTATATGTCGGGATTTGATCGGTCTGGGACTCCAGTACCGGTCATTGAAGCTTGTTTTCGTCCACAGTTGATTGCCCGACGGTGGCCGCCGGCTGGTGAGAAAATGAATGCGAAAATCGATGCTCCGCTCGGGTTGTTACCGGGGGGCAATATGCCCCCCCGATCAATGAACCAAGGTTTCAGAACGGCGGATCGTCCTCAAACTCCATCTGACGCTCGAGGCCGCGTTGCGCGAGCAGATGCGAACTCGCCGGTGCGTGTCATCGAGCGCAAGCTACGGCTCCGTCAGCAAGTCGAAGAACCGTTCTTCGAAGCTGTCGACCAATTCACCTGCGTTTATCCTCCGCCACAGTTCGTCGCTGGTTTTGTGAGGCAAGTCGTAGAAGCTCACCCATCCGCCGCTATCCAGCGAGCGCGCAAAATATGAACGACCCACACACTTCTCCTCTGGTGTAAGCTCAAGAACGCCATACGGGTCGAGCACCTCGGCCCACCAGAAGGTAACCTCTACGTCGGCGGAGTTCGGGTCCATTCTCCGTCCCGCCTCCTTGCGGCCCTCCAGCCACAAGCTAATTTCTAGGGTTCGCAAGGACGCGCGCTGATGTGTCCTCGGGGGATGCATCGTCGCATCCGCGACGGGACTGACGCGCACCACGGGCGTCTCTGCGGGTGCGGCGTGACGTTCAAGAGAAGGATCAACCCGATGGCAGTGGCTCGTCTAAGGCTAACCCTTCCCAGACGGGCGTTGAGGGCTCGTATGCTTATTTCGGAACGCACTCTAAATTGAAAGCAATAATTATCTGAGCTAGTCTGCCTTACCCAAGCTCTTCAGGTCTTCCAAACCGCTTCTCAGCTTAGCTCCAGCCTCCTTCAAGCTGCCTTCAAGCTATGACTTGGCCGCACTACAGCGCCGCTCGTTTGACAATTCTTGAAAGATCAGGGTGGGCAGAAGACGCCATTCCGCCTTGTCGTTTGTAGCGGCCGGACTGACCGAGTAGGAGAAGACATATCGGAGCGGATCGCCCCGGCGTCCATTTATTCCGTTGATCTAAACGCTTCCCAGCACGCGGGCGACAATTCAGTCATCTTCTCCTTGAGGCAATTCATAATCCGCTGGCCACCGGGGCGAAGTCCTTTGCACAAAAGCTCGATGTCACTCTTGCATTCTCGCGCGATCTTGACGGGGTCGGTCAAACGGTTCTTGGCAAATGCACTTTGACCAGACAACGCGATTGCAATGCCGAACAAGACACGAAACCAGTTCATTTCCAGCGCTCAGTTCGGTTGCACCCGAAGTACAGCGTTGAGACCCGAATTCGGTTCTGTGCTGTCGCTACGGATGCAAGAGGTTCCATCCAAGCAAGAACGCCCATTGATCTACATCAACCTTTTACGCTGGTGCCACGCAGTTTCCGTGCCTTGACGTAGGGAGGTTCTTGCCGTGCTTCGCTATTTTCTCGCTATCCTTGGACTAGCGATTCTGCTCTCCGCAACTCTGATCCCCGATCATGCGTATGCTCGCCGTGGCGGCGGTGGCGGCGGCTTCCACCGGCGGTGGCCTCCGGGGCGGCGGCATGCATGCCGGACGCATTCACGGCGGCGCTGGACGGTTTCATGGTGGTCGCGGCCGGTATGTTGGACGGGTACATCCCTGGTCGCCGTCATGCTGGCGCTGCGCTGCTCGCGTGATCGTTGACCGGTGGCAGGATCGCGGAGCGGCTATGCAAGAAGTTGATGCTGCTATCTCGGACTAGCGTCCAGCGTGACCGTCGTTCATTTCGTGAAAGCGTTTCGCTTCCTCCAGCGCGACCAGCGTTGCGAGCATCCGCCGCTGTTCGTCCGTGATGCTCGGATCGGCAAGCTGTCGCTTGACGAAGATCAAGTTCGCGTAGTGAACAAACTCTTCCATCGATCCCATGAGCGCCTCCCTGTCCCTGCGCGACACCATTAATGATTTCGGTCCGCATGCGGTTGTGCGCCCAACAACAGTCCCACAACTGGGCGGCAGCTGCGGGACCGTTGCCGAGGGCGTATCGGGCCTTTGGTGATACACGCGACAATTAAAAGGCGACAAAATCGAAGCATGCAATTGTCCCGAAGGACAATGGTCAGGCGAGCCGCTCTATCAGGCGATCATCGTCTCGATGAACGCTAAAGGGCCGCTGTTGCCTCACTTGGCCCGCTGCTTTGATCGCCCATAGCTGGTAAGCCTACGAATGCTGATTGACCGCCCGTTGTGCCCGGCGCGCTGTCCACCGCAATCTGTAATGGCTTGCCCGTCCATCGTGGCCCGCACGCGGCCCAAAGGACAGGAGCCTTGTGATCCTTAGCAGCCGCAGCACGGCTCATAGCGACGCGCTTTTGCCTATTAATCATTTGGTCGAGCCGCTACGGTATTCGGACTGGGGACTTCGGAGTAGGACGGGAATGCTTTTCTGGACTGCTGCTCTATCTTGGCGACCTCTTTGCGAGCGGACCCTCATAGCTGTGCTGGCCGTCGCATTATTGCTGGCGATGCAGGGCCAAAGTCAGGCGGCTGATCCAGAACCCAAACGGGTAATGATGCTGCATTCATTCGGTCTTCGGTTTAGGCCGTGGACAGATTATTCCGAAGCCCTTCGCGCCGAGTTAAGCCGACGGGCATCCATCGAGTTTCAAGACCACTCGCTATTGAATGCTCGGCGAAGCAGCGACAAATCAGACGCTCCATTCGTCGAGTATCTTCGCACTCTTAATATTGACCAGCCGCCCGATCTGATCATCGCCATCGGCGCGCCTGCGGCCAATTTCGTGCAGGCGCACCGCAAAGACCTCTTTCCAACGACGCCAATGCTTTACACTCTGATAGAGCGACGCCGCGTGGACTTCGATAAATTGACCAAGTACGATACTGTCGTCGCGATCACGAACGACGATACTGCTTTCTTTGACAATATCCTGCACGTCCTGCCTCAAACAACGACCATTGCCATTGTTGTCGGTGCTTCGCCGAGCGAAACCTGGTGGCGTAACGAGGTGGCCAAGTCTACTGCGCGGTTCGCGGATCGTGTGCGATTTCGATGGTACAATGAACTTTCCTTTGAAGAAATGCTCAAGGATGCGGCCAACCTTCCGCCACACAGTGCGATTTTCTGGATTGGGTTGAATGTCGATGCGGCGGGAGTGGCGCATGAGGGTAACAGTGCGTTCTCCCGGTTTTACCGGGCAGCCAACGCACCCATCTTTTTTCACGACGAAGCCTTTTTTGGAGAGGGCATCGTCGGTGGACCAATGCAGATCGTCGCCAGACAAAGCAAGCAAGCGGCGGAAGTCGCGCTCCGCATCCTTGACGGCGAAAACGTTGCCGACATCAAGCCGACGTTTGTTCAACTGGCCGCGCCTATGTTCGACTGGCGGCAAATGCAGCGGTGGGGGATTGCCGAGAGCAATCTGCCGCCCGGCAGCACCGTCCATTTCCGAGAACCAACCGTGTGGGAACGGTATTGGTGGCAAGTCGCACTCACAGCCACGATTATTTTATCGCAAACCGCGCTGATCGCGGGTCTGCTACGCGAGCACCGTCGGCGTCAACTTGCCGAAGTGCAGTCGCGGCAGCGCATGACGGAGCTGGCCCATGTCAACCGCTTCTCGACGGCTGGCGAACTGACCGCGTCGATTGCCCACGAAATCAACCAGCCGCTCGGCTCTATTCTGACCAATACCGAGACTGCGCAGGCGATCTTGAAGTCGCCAAACCCAAACATCAACGAACTAAACGAAATCTTGGGAGATATTCTTAAGGATGACCAGCGCGCTACCGAAGTTATCCGTAGGATGCGCAGCCTGCTGAAAAAAGCACCATTCGAACTGAAAAACTTTGACCTCAATGAAGTCGTGGAAGAGACGATCGGATTTTTTTCAGCCTTGGCTGTTGGTCGTAACTTTAAAATGGCGAACGTGATCACCCAGGATGCGCTTCCGATCCTTGGCGACCGCATTCAACTTCAACAAGTCATTCTGAACCTTGTGGTGAACGGCATCGACGCGATGAAGGACACGCCGGACGAAAACCGCATCATCACCATTCGGACTTCGCGCGTCGAGAACTTTGCCCAGCTAACAGTGTCTGATCACGGCTCAGGCATTCCCGAAGACAAATTGAAGGAGGTCTTCGAGCCGTTTTTCACCAGCAAGCCCGAAGGCATGGGCATGGGGCTGTCCATCGCGCGCACCATTATCGAGGCGCACAATGGTCAGATTTCGGCAAGAAATCGGGATCACAGCGGCGCGACGTTCCGGATCAGGCTTCCTCTTGTTGGTTGAACTAAATCGGTGACGAAGGCGATGCCCGTGATCCCGACGACCGACGAAGTGTGGGACGTGTGGATGCGGGCACCGTGGGATGAAGCCAAGGCATTGCAACGACCGCTGGCGGACGATGGGCTCAGAAACGAAACGGCGACGCGCGAAGCGCTCAGACCTCGTTGCCAAGTCCGCTTCCAGCTTCGCCGCAGCTTAGGCGACTTACTTCCCTTCCGATTTTACGACGAGAGCAAGGCTCTCAAGTTGGTTTGCTAGCGCCGTCCAGCAACGCGAGATGCTCAACAACAAGGTCCTTTGGCGGTCGAAATTTTTCGGATTGGCGCCAAGAATTTTTGTGTTGTGTGGCGTACGCTCTGCACTGTTCGACTGTAGGCATTTCCGAAGCCCCTTCACCGAGCCTCGCGGCCTCTGCAGTGATGAGGGCAAACACTAGGCTCTGCTCGCAGTTGCAACCTCTAACGGCTCTTGTCGAAGCCGTCAGGCTGTCCGAGCGGACACTTTTTTCGGGGACCCGACTTATAAAAGGGCTAGTGCATCACGCACTGCCAGCGGCCCTGGAGACGGGACAAATGTCCAGCATGACAAACTTGAAATCGAGAGCCCTTTATTTTCTTCTTCTCTTGGGCCAACTGACAGGAGCGCTATTTATCATCTTGGACGGACTGCCCGAATTTAGGCACTTGGTGGTCCATCCGGGTGAGCAGCTGCCGTTCGAGCCTTTCGACAATCTTGCAGCGCCAATAATGGTCGTTATGATGCAAATCGCCTATTGGTATCGCCTGCGACGCGTTCCGCTTCCCCCTCAGCGCTCGAATCCAATCTTGAGCCACCTATTCCTGTTTCTGGGGCGTCTTGCCTTTATTTTCGGTGGCTCGCTGTTCGGCGTCGTGTTCTTCAGGCATTTGCCGGAGATCAATCACGGCGCCGATCTTTGGCTGATGTTCCGTCGTGGGCTGCAACTCCTGGCGTCGTTGTTCGCACTTTTCTGCGTAACACTTGAACTAGAGCGATTGGGGCGCACGCTCGGGGGCAGTCAGTAAATGATGCCGCACCTTGAAGGTCGCTTAACGTCCTGACCGGGCTTAGTGGCGACGCTTTTTCCCCCTTGAGCCCGGAATGATGTGGCTGGCATCCAGCTCTTCGATTTCGGCGTTTATGTCCGGCGATCTGTTGCATTCGCAGGGCTCACCAGCGCCGCACTGGCAGCCAAGCTCTTCGCTCCAGGCCCGGTCCGGGTGGTTCTCACAGACAAATCCTAAGCCGGAGTAGATGGGGCAATTGGATTGATCATGGCAAGGGAAAGCGCGCGGGCCTTGTTCCCACGCGCTCTCTCATACAACCGCAATCGCGATTCCGGGTTGTATTTTCATCTTCAACTAGAACGGCCGCTGGACGACTAGGGAACGCGATGTGATAGAGCGTTCTTCCTGCGGAACGCCTCAGTACTGGGGCCCTTTCAAAAGCTTCGGCAGACGCGAGATCGTCTTTGCACGATGGCGTACCCTTCTTTAAGCGCCTTCAACGCAGCCCAGCGTGGCGAGCGGCTTCGTCGTTACCTGATTTGTCAATCTCTTCGACAGCCCAGGCCAAATACTGAATGGCGGCGTCATGGTGAGCGCTATCGCGTTCTGACATTGACTAACCTTGTAAGCGTGGTTTCGAACCTCCAACGCTCAGGCGCGGCAGTCGGATCACATTTCGCATCAGACCGGTGCACGGCACAGGACTATCAATATTTGAAACGAGGGCTCGTCGCGGGCGAAAAAGCACAAGGAGCGTGCCAGCCGCTGTGGGGCAATCGCGTCGGTTTATTGCTCCGGCGATCACTTCCGGTCAGCCTCGATGAGCAGAGATTCTTTGGTTCCCACGCCGAGGTTTCAAACGGGCCAACTAGCCGGTCACATCGAACATTCGGAAGCAATGTTCGTCGTCCTCCAGGATCGTCCACGGTGGTGGAAACCGCCGAAGGTTATCCGTCACATCCTTCGGTTTGCCGGAGTGCCTCTTATCGGCTTGCCGGAGGCATAGGTCGGGCCTTCCTTTGCAACCTGCACCTGCCGATCACGTTCGGCGCAAAGGTCGTCAACCTTGGCCAGCATCCGCTGAAGCAGGGTCTCGGCCGAGGCGGTAGATAGCCCGGCGCGTTGAAGCTGGAGGAGTTCCTTGCGCTGGCGGCTTACCTGCGAGCGCATGCGCTCAATTTCCGAGCCGACGTATTCGAGTGTGGGCATGGACAGACCTGGATTTCCCACAATAGAACAAAGGCCGAACATCCAGTCGAGGCTACGGACGTGAAAGATTTACTGATGTACCTCTCTCACTCGGCGGGAGCATCGCACCGGCATTGGCACATAGTGCACTAGCCAAAGATGGACGGTCTGTTTGTCTAAGGTGCGCCTTGCCAGTCTTTCAAGCCCCCAAGCTTCCGACGATTGGCGAGAGCGTCGAAGGCCCCGGCGCGGTCAGCTTCGCCGGGGCCGGTCAGCGCGGGATAGCTCAAGACGATGGACGCTGAAGCTGAGCGGCAACGTGGTTTGGAGTTGGGTCGCCGGTGGGCGGAGCAACGCTTCGGCACACGAGCTGGCCACCTTGGTGAGCGGCTCGTTCAATGACCTCAGCCAAATGCTGCCAGCGGACCTGTCAGATCATTTCGTCGGCGGTTTTCGCAAGGCGTGCTGCGCGTCTGGCGTGGAGCCTAAGTTTACCTTTCTTCTCGATGATTCCGGCCAAGCTCTCAAGTTGGTGAGCCAAGGCAGTCCAGCTGCGGGAAATGTTCATAAGCACCGAAGATCCCGCTCAGAAATCTGCCGGTCATTCGCCCGCTCTCTACATTCCAAAGCATATTCTCGGCATTGCTCAATTGTCGGCATCACGGTCCCCCAATGATGCAACTCTAGCTCATGTCCGGAAGCGGGACTCTACGCTAAATCAAATTGGGGCTTCGCCTCGCCTCCAACGAGATGCTGACGCCACCTGATGATCCGCAACGCTGTGCGAGCTGTTGGTTTTGAGGCGCCAATTAAGGCCTTGAGCGGGGCATGTTCTTCGAGGATACGATTGGTCGGCAGATCAGGGGCGCCCGCCTCTCTAGTTCTGATTTACGGAAACTTAATGGATAATTGCCAACGTCGAGAGCATTGCAACTCGTCGCCCCTTATCATCTAGACCTGCTCAGTTGGCAGTCTCTTCGTGGGAGAGACCCTTATGCTGAAAGGATGCACGATTGCTGCTTTCCCGCTGTTTTTTTGGCGTTGTACGATCACCAAGTATCAAACGGCAAGTATACTGACGCTGTTCTTGTCATGGCGAAGCAAATAACGCGTTCGTTCCGTGTCTGACAGAGCGAGGCGGGCTGGCGCGCGTCTACGGCTTCTTCGTGCCGAAACGTCCTGCCCGGCACAGGGACTTTGGGAGCGCCGTCGTCCCTCCCTGGCTGCAAACTGGTTCGACCTAGGTAGCTTTATTCTGAATGGCCGTTGGTAGAGTCCGGGATTTGTTTTTCTTACAATACGCGACGACCGCACTGGAGTTCCGCTGCAGGCGGTCGTAATCCAATACACTGTTGCTTGCCGCTGCGTTATAATAGCCACTCATGAAGTATCTTACAAACTCTTGATCCGCCGGACCATATGCCAACCAAGTTCGGCAGGTGATCTTGTTAAAATCCAGCGTAGCGTTAGGCACCGCAGTTACGCCAATCGATTTTTCCAGCCCCGCCATCACACTGGCACTCGGGTTGGATTGGCACCATCCTCTTACGCTTGTGACATTTGCCCGATGCAAGTCAAAATCAACAAACGTCCTCCGACTTTCATAACTAAACCAGCCGGTCATCCAGGCCGAAAACTTGCTCGACGGCGCAGCCGGCATGGCAAGATATTCGCTACAGGTAATGCTGCGAATATCGGCCGCCGTGGCGCGCGCATCGTTGGCGAAAGCTGAGTAGACTAAGACAAGCGCAAGCAGAAGCAATCTGCACCTCATTGTGATGACCTCCCGAGCGACGATTGGCTACCAGACCAAGCACGATCACCGTGATCACACATGCATCCCGAGCCTACAACGGCATTCGCCCTTAGGGCGATTGCCCTACTTGACCTAGATCAAGGCTGGCGACGCAATCTCCCTACTGGCCATTTCCGCTCAAGCAAAAGTATGTCCCTCCAATGCCAATGAGGTGCTCGTCCCGTCGAAGCGAGGATCGGCACAATGGCGCAGAAGACTGCAAGATCGGGCTTAATCCTCCGCCATTTGTCGGTCGCCAATCATTGACTTAGATCAATGCCAATCCTCACCCGCAGGCAAGCCTCTTCTGGGTTCATGCCTTTAGCTGGATCGGAATGCCGTCCGTCACAATTTTCTGGCAAGACGGCCGCGCATCGCGAAGCCGCTATTCCATCTCGCGCCGGTCAGGATCCCTGATGATAGTCGCTAGTGTTGCTAGTTGATGTCTCGTCGGAAGAGGCAAAATATGAAGATACTTGCGCCGTTGCTCGCTTCGGCAATTTTGCTTTTATGCGCAGGCGAGAGCCACGCTGTGGTGAGAATTGCCAATGATCGCGGCGGATTAATCCGACGTTACGTCGATCGATACGATCAGTTGAAGGACACGGGCCAGACGGTGGTCATCGATGGGCTCTGCGCCTCCGCCTGCACGATCGTGCTTTCGAAAGTCCCATCAAATAGGATCTGCGTTACCGAAAAGGCAAACCTTGCTTTCCACGCAGCTTGGGACCTCGGGCCTGGTGGACGCCATATCACAAATCCAGAAGCCACACGGACGATGTATTTGATGTACCCAGCTCCAGTTCGGAATTGGATATCAACGCGGGGTGGGTTGTCGCCTCGCATGATCTTCCTTCGGGGGCCGACGTTGCAGGACATGTTTGCACGGTGTTATCTGGATGCTGCAATTTTTCTAAGGCTGTAACTGATCAGAGGCCGTCCGCGAGCGGCAACATAAGTGGACAAGCAATGTAAGCTCAGAACCTCTGACAACTCAGCATGCCATGTTACTAGCATTGCGCGGGCCGTTCGATGCATGATGTTCCGTTGATCGCGGAATCGGACGCATCGACGGATCGCGGCACGCGCTTTGTCAGCCGTTATGGCGGCAGCCGGATAGCGACTCCGGCCGCAGGTACAGCGGAGCTTCTTGTCTGTCGTGCGCCTTGCCGATTGTGGCCCGCTGCTTCAGTTTCTGTGCGCCGCCATCTTCTTAAGCGTTGCAATCTGTCGAAAGAAGGTTTTTATCGACTGGGCAGGGCTTCCGAGAACCCTAGCGCCGGGTGCTAGGTCCGAAATGACGCCCGCCTGCGCTCCGATTTCCGAACCTCGGCCTATTCGAAGATGCCCTGCCATAGCAGCCTGCCCACCAACGCGGACGAAATCTTCAAGGACGGTTGAACCCGAGATCCCCACCTGTGCAACTACGACGCAACAGCGGCCGAGACTAACATTGTGACCGATTTGCACGAGGTTATCGAGGCGGGAGCCAGCGCCAATTACCGTGTCTCGCGATGATCCGCGATCAATCGTCGAATTGGCACCAACTTCAACATCATCTTCAAGAATAACTCGCCCAAGCTGAGGGATCGAGAGAAACCCGCCGCTGGTGGAGGCAAATCCGAACCCTTCCTGCCCAATCCGCGCGCCCGGATATACGTAAACGCGGGCACCCAAAACCGCATAACTCAGGCTAACATGTGCGCCAATCCGGCAGTCCCTATCGATGGTGACGCCGCTTCCAATGCGCAAGGACCGACCCGACAGCCCGGCCCTATCTCCACTCCGCTTTCGATCACAGACAGGGGTCCAACTTCTGTCGATGGATCTATGTGTGCGTCATCCGCTACTATGGCGGACGGGTGAACACCGGGTCGCAGCGGCGGCACAGGATAGAAAAGGGCAGCAACGCGGGCCCAGGCCGCATAGGGCTCGCTCGTAAGAATCGCCGCAGCTGTCGCTGGCACTCGCGCAGCCATATCAGGGTGAACGACCACAGCGCCGGCGGACGTTTGATCCAGCGCAGAAGCGTAACGTCGGTTATCAAGGAAGCTCACTTCACTCGGCCGAGCCGTTTGTAGAGGGGCTACACCTTCCAGCAATAGTTCGCGTCCGTCCGCCACACCCCGCGCCGTGCTAGCGACCAGCGCGAGGGAATGCGGGCCAGTTCGCCGGAAGAACCTTGCGCTCCCTAGTACTGTTTCGACCATCCCATCCCATCCCGCAATGCGAGTTGAACCGGCGCTGCCTCCGACGTCTGTGGCAAGCCAAGTCTCACTTGGGTGCCGGTGGCTCTGGAGACGTTGATCCAACGGACTTACCGGATCTTATCCTGTCGCTGTTGACTTGCTGTCTATCGCGGGACATTCGAAGCTTGCCGTTCCTGTGCTTCGTAGTATTCGGCCGAAAACTTGATCGACCACCGGGAGAAGAACGAACGCAACTTCTGCGTGGGTCTTTCCACGCCAAGATGTTCGGCCACGTGCGCGTTGCGAAGCCATCCAGCGAGCGACGCAAAACAGGCTGAGCGCATCAACCCGTGAAACAGTGCGAGGCCGACCGTATCGGCCTGTCCATAACGGTAACCTAGCTTTTTAATGACGTACTGACGCTGGATGCTTTCGTAAGAGCTACCCATGAGCCGAGCGAACGAACTTTTCTTCGCTTGCGGCCACGCTGCCGGATACACCGGCAATACCAGAAGCTTGCTCTTAGCGATCACCGTAGCCAACGGATGCAAAAGCTGCATCCAGGCTGGCCAAGAGGCTAACTTGGCAAACAATACCGCATGCATCACTGTCGCGACGCCGAAAGAGATTGGAAGCCACACTACCGCAGCCAGGATTACAAGCAATGCGGTGTTCGGGGTGAGATGGCGACATTTTCGAAACACCCAGGCCATACCTTTGGCAAAGGCAACGTGCAGGGTTCGCTCGAACGCCCGATAGCTAATTCTGCGCCGAAGCCACGACCAGCGACGGCGCATTGACACGATCCACTTTCGACGCCCCGCCTCGGATAGCGGAAGGATGCCCAGCGCACCGGCGGTGACAGCGACGATCAGGTTGCCCAGAACCTTGGCCGCGAAAAGCGGAAGCCGGACAATCTCCATGACCAGAGGGAACGTATAATCGAGCAATCGCATCAAAAGCGCGATAGTGAAACGCAGGATCTTGTTCGCGGCGATCGCTATCAAAGCAAGTGGAACGATGATCACGTCGTCCAGTGCACCGCGCACACGGCGCTCTTCAATCCATGCTGGGCTTTGCTCATTGGCCACGGCACTACCGGTCGAGACGCGTTTTTTCGCCTAATCAGCTACGCTGACCGGGAGGCAAACTACTGCTCTATCTGAGCCAAGCGCTAGCACGTCATTCCGGTCGCACATCTGCGGACGGCTCGACGGGTTTGCCGAACCGTTGTTCGTGCGACACAAACACCGTTCACCCGAGTTCTACCCGCGCCGCAGGCAGCAGCAATTTCCGTGATCATGCTGTCCGGCTGCGCGAGCATGGGAGCAACGGGCGTGGCTTGCGCCGACACCGCGAGAGACAGAGCGAACGCGCCAATTGCAATCATCCGGATCATTCTCACCTCCTCGAAGAGCGACGAACCCAAGCTGACGTCGCACTTGCTTCCAAGGCTTGAGATGGATCAAGGGTTCTTAACTAACCCGGCTTCTTCAGCCATGTTGGGATAAGTGGTCTCGGCTCCTCAGGCGACCTTCCGTATCGATTCAGTTGCAGTCTGCGTGGAGAGCCTTCCATCATTGGGGGCTGTGGCAGTTCTACTATTTCCCCCGGTTGGCGTGTATCGGGGGACACTATGATCAGCTTGACCCGCGTTTTTGATGTCGCCGTGCTAGCGTTAGGCACGTTCAACCTCGTGCTGGTGGCACTGCTTGTCTTGTCGTTCTGAGGTGCTCCGCAGGCCAACGCGGTCGCCGTGCATACGCGGCGCTGTTTGCGCCTCAATTTCACCATCCGGCTCAGGCTGTGGTTGTATTCGTTGCCGGCGTCTCGTCTGTGATGGTTCTCGATCCCGAACCGGCGCGCGACGAAGCGGGGCCAGAGGCTTGGAGAGAACCCCATCAAACCGGGCCTTTGCGCTGTCCTTTGAGCAAAGCGCACGGGCGCACCATGTGGCATCGCCTGATCCCTCCGAGAACGTCTGCAACGGGGGAAGCGGCGGTGAACTTAAAGCGGGCTCGGCGTCCGGTTTGCCTCTGACAGTCGACGTGACACGTTTCCACCCGCACTTCCGCTTAGGGCCAGAAGAGGTCCTTCATGACGCCTGTGCTAAACCTGCGCTTTCGCTTCTTCATCCGGGCGGTTTTGACCCAGACGCGGCTCCACTCCTGCAAAAAGCCTCTGGATGTTCGCACGATGGCGGATGATCGGGTGCACTCCGGGGGGTGTAGGCCGAGATTTGATTCGAGCAGGTACTGGTGCCGGTTATTGGGTCATTTCTCCGCAGACATCGAGGCGAAATGCCCAGCGGGGCTTCCCCGGGGGCGGAATGTTGGGATCGGAATGGTCAGAGGTAACACCCGCTTATGATTGCCGGTAGCTGCCGAAGTCACCCTGACCTTGATCTTCGCCAATTCAGCGGCTTGGTGCGTTCAGGTCGGCGGCAATGACGGCTGGCCGGCAATGCTTTTTCGTGAGGCCAGGCGGCTTTCACACCATGCCTTGGTTCACGTACCAACCGGCCTTGTCGTGATGGCGTTGCGAAACGCGAGCGGCGCCGTGATGGTGGTAATGGTTCGCGTGCCTTCGCCGACACCCTGAATGGTGAGGTCGCCGTAGTCCATGAAGCGGCCAAGAATGCTCTGTTTGACATCGACACTCTCAACTTTGTCGAGGCTCATCTCAAAGGTGTCCCGCTTGATGAAACCTGTCTTGTGGACAACCCGCATGTTGGTCACGTCGGTCTCGGTGGTCCAGCGGTGAAACCAAGCCGTCGCCGTCCAGTACAAAGCCGCAAGCCCAGCTACCGCCGCGAAGGCCAAGCAAACCGACGCCAGCACGTCGACAGTAAAGAAGCGCCACAGCACCAAAAATGCGACCACCACGATCCACGCAGCGATTGCGGGCAGAAAGTACATCCAGTGTTCGTTGGTCGAATACAGCAACCGTTCGCCGGGCTGTATAATCTTGTCGATATACCGCGCCATAACGGACCCTGAGTTAACCCGCCACCGCAGCATTTTGCGCCCTTTGAGCCGATCGGGACCTTGATTTATCTCAAGCCTTCGATCGACCAGCGCCCGGAAGCTGCGGTTCATACGAGAGCCGCAACGATCCCCCTCTAAAAGGGCCGGAGCGAGCTGAGGGTTGATTGCTATTCGTTTGGATTGCCGATGGCGGTAGCGGTTATCAGGGTTTGCTCCCGATTCCTTCGCCTGGCTGGGAGGCAAGGCATTTGTTTGATTGGTGGCAACCCAGAAAGCGGCTCAGGAAACATTCCGACTACAAAGCGGGCGGTCACCGCTTCTTCGGACCGCACGTTATCCTTGATGAATTGCGCCGCCACGTTCCTCGATATCTCGATGAGGTCGATCAGGGCGAACTGATCTATCCAGCGTGCAAGCGGGCATTATCGGATTTGAACGGTGATGTTCGCTCGGTTTGGGATCACACCCGGTTGGAAGCGATGCGCTATGTAATGATGGTGCCAAGGGCCGACTTTGACTTACTAAACGATGGAGACCGGCAAATCGAAATGATAAACGCTTACCTCCGCCAGCGTCCTCACGACGAGACCGTGGTCGATTTCACCGGAACGGCGGCGACTGATTTTTCGATCGCTATCTTGGCTGGTCTCAATTGGCTAACACATTGCGCTAAATTGGCCGGCGTTCAGCCAAGTAAGCAGTCGGGCACTATTCGTCACTTCAGAAATCTCGTCACGCTTGCTCACAGTTGGTGGTTAATTGAGGGTGCTGGCGAGCGTTCCAGTCAACTGTTGGCGAATGGAGAGCAGCCACCACTCATGTTCTACTTGATATGGTCCGACTACACGAGACTCGCAAAGCAGATCGCTGCCGCCACAGTCTTTGGATCGTCGATCAACCGTGCAGCAAAACTGGTAGCGTTGCCTGCCGATCTTATTCCCCGCTTTGAGGCTGCGCGGGATCCCCTCGAATTGGATGCCGACATAGCGCAACCCCGCTAGCGTTTTGCGCTACGATCCTGTTCAGAGCGATGGCAGCCCACCAAGAGTTCGCTCGGACTGAACTGTTGCAGGCACCGGGTAAACGGTTGTTTGATTGTCGCAGATCGAACATCTAAAGCGTCGGAACGAATTAAACTATCGGATTTTCGCTGCAACGCCAGCGTGTGCGTTTCGGACGAAGGGCGGGACCTCTCCGGGGCGGGATTGATTTCGGTCAGGTACTGGTACCAGTTATTGCCTCACATGATCCAGATCAACGATGCCCGCGCGACGGCCGCCAAAGAAAGGCGCATGCGAAACATCGTGGACGAAGCTGGCGAGATTATTGCGATGGCATCAGATGAGCATACGCTGATCGGCGGTCACCACCGCCTCGCGGTGGCGGCCAGCGTCGGTAAACAACTGTACTGGAAAGATACCGGGGAACCCTTGAAACTTGACCCGTTTTTCAAGGGAAGTTCTCGTCGACATACAGCCTGATGCGCAGGGAGCGTGGCGCGTATAGTCGAGGCAATCATCACGTCGGCGCTGCCTTCCATGCGTCTGATAAGCGTGAGCCGGTCTAGCGCCACTTTTCCTCGCGCTCTCGGCGCACCGCCTCGCTCGCGTTTTTTTCGATTTGAGCCATGTCTTCGATACTCGGCCGCGGAACGCGGCGGATCATCAGGCGGTGCAGGCGGGCAGAGGTGGCCCCGAGGGCTGGATTGCGGGTGGCGGGTCGGAGGACTCTATACCCTCCAACAAAAAGGCCGGCATTTCTGCCGACCTCGTTTGCTGGAGAAGTCTAAATAACGCGAGATCAGTACCTCGCGACGACCGGGCTGCCGTAATTGCCGAAGCGGTAGTTCACGCGCACCGTGAGCATGTCCACGTCCTGCGTGATGCG
>NZ_PYFX01000037.1 GCF_003020115.1 Bradyrhizobium sp. MOS002 | reverse complement strand
GTCCATGGCATGGTGTCCTCCCTCGAATCTTTGCAAATCCGAAGGAATCACAGGCCAGCCAAAGCCGCTCACCCTTTTCCGGTCAGGCTCTGAGGAGCCCGCGAAAGCGGGCGTCTCGAAGGATCGCCGCGGGTGAGATCGCGCGGGCTTGTTCCGCCTCTCCCGCTTGCGGGAGAGGCCGACACGCCCCGGGCGATGCGCAGCATCGTCCCGCGCGCGGCGGGTGAGGGCTCTCACCACACAGGGAGATCCGCCGCGATTCTCGACAGTCCCGACGCGGAGATACCCCCACCCCAACCCTCCCCCGCAAGCGGGAGAGGGAGCTCCGCCGCCAACGCCGCGCGTCTTGCACACTATGGGCGATAGCCCTCAGATGAGAGGAGGACGACCTGCTTCGCGACGTTAACCTTTTCGCGCGTACGACGGCCGATCTGTCACGAAAATCTCGCTGCGGTGCGGGATCACAATCCTTGCCGCGGTTTTCTGCGTCCTTGATCTCAGCTGAACGCTGGCCGACAATGCCTGCCCTTCAATAAGAAACTCCCTGGGGGAATTCGTGAATAGACCTGCTCGGGTCAGCGCCCATTCGACATCGTCCGATTCCGTGCACGGCATGGCGCTGCTGCGCGATCCCCTGCTCAACAAGGGCACTGCCTTCACCGCGCAGGAGCGCGATGCGCTCGGACTTCGCGGCCTGCTGCCGCCTTGCGTGCTGACGATGGAGACCCAGGTCGAGCGGGTGCTCGTCAACCTGCGCACGCTGCCGACCGATCTCGAAAAATATGTCGCGCTGAATGCCTTGCACGACCGCAACGAGGCGCTGTTCTTCCGCGTCGTCGTCGACAATATCGACGAGATCCAGCCGATCATCTACACGCCGACGGTCGGGCTCGCCTGCCAGAAATACGGCCTGATCTTCCAGCGCCCACGCGGCATGTTCATCTCCTCGCGGGATCGCGGCCAGATCGCCGAGATCCTGAAGAACTGGCCCTATCCGGCCAAGCTGATCGTCGTCACCGATGGCGAGCGCATCCTCGGCCTCGGCGATCTCGGTGCCAACGGCATGGGCATTCCCGTCGGCAAACTCTCGCTCTATTCGGCCTGCGCCGGCGTGCATCCGGAAACGTGCCTGCCGATCGTGCTCGACGTCGGCACCAACAACGAAGAGCTGCTGAAAGACCCGTATTATCTTGGCTTGCGCGAGCGGCGGCTCACGGGCGAGGCCTATGACAGCTTCGTCGACGAGTTCATGGTCGCCGCGCGAAAGACCTTTCCGGGTGTGCTGATCCAGTTCGAGGATTTCGCCAATCATTCGGCATTCAAGCTGCTGCACAAATATCGCGACGAGGCTTGCGTCTTCAACGACGACATCCAGGGCACGGCTGCGGTCGCGCTCGCCGGCCTGTTTTCGGCGCTGCGCGTCAACGGCGGCAAGCTGAAGGACCAGCGCATCCTGTTCCTCGGCGCGGGCGAGGCCGCGACCGGCATCGCCGATCTCGTGACGTCCGCGATGATGGCGGAGGGCGCCTCGGAGGCGGAAGCGCTCCGCCGCAACTGGCTGGTGGATTCCCGCGGCCTCGTCGTTGGCGGCCGTGAAGGCCTGTCCGGCCACAAGCTCCGTTATGCCCATGCCGACCAGGCGCCGATCGCCGACTTCCTCACCGCGATCAGGACGCTGAAGCCGACGGCGATCATCGGTGTTGCCGCGGTCGGCGGCGCGTTCACGCCCGATGTGCTCAAGGCGATGGCCGAGCTCAACGAACAGCCGATCGTGTTCGCGCTCTCCAATCCGACCTCGAAGGCCGAATGTTCGGCGGAGGATGCCTACCGCTACACCGAGGGCCGCGCGCTATTTGCCTGCGGCAGTCCGTATGACCCGGTCAAGCTCAACGGCCGCACCTTCGTGCCGCGCCAGGGCAACAACTCCTACATCTTCCCGGGCGTCGGCCTCGGCGTCATCGCCAGCCGCTCGCGGCTCGTCACCGACGAGATGTTCATGGCGGCCGCCCATACGCTCGCCGATTGTGTCGGCAAGGACGATCTTGCGCAAGGCAGCCTCTACCCGGCGCTGCCGCGGATCCGCGAGGTCTCGGTCCGCATCGCTGCCGCCGTCGCCGATGTCGCCTTTCAGCGCGGGCTCGCGGACGGCCCCGCGCCCAATGACGTGAAGGGCCTGGTTCAGTCCCAGATGTACGAGCCGAAATACTAAAGCCTGATGACTTTTGATTGCCTCGATCTGGCGGCTGGCTCAGTCACCTCTCCCGCTTGCGGGAGAGGTCGGCGTGCCCGGGCGATGCGAAGCATCGTCCCGCGCGCCGGGTGAGGGCTCTATCCTCTTGGGGAGTCCCACTGCGGAGACACCCTCACCCCAACCCTCTCCCGCAAGCGGGAGAGGGAGCGCACCGCCCTCGCAGGCCGCAACCCGCCCCGGTTAGGTCAGCACGCGATACCATTTCAGGTGGAAACGCCGTTGCGCGGCGCGGTCCTATATGCGACGCTCTGTAGCGTTACAAGAAAATTCGAAACAAGGTCAGGTGCCATGGACGATCGTTTGCCCGAACTGGGCGACCTCGAGCACGAGGTCATGCAACTGGTTTGGGCCCATGGTCCTGTCACGGCCGAAATCGTGCGCGAGAAGCTGTCGCGTCGGCTGAAGGAATCGACCGTCCGCACGGTGCTGCGCAGGCTGGAAGAAAAGGGCTATGCTCGGCACACGGTGGACGGACGCACCTATGTCTACCACGCAGCCGAAGCGCGCGCGCGGGTTGCGGCCAAGGCGGTGCAGCGCATCGTCGACTGGTTCTGCAACGGCTCGATGGAGGAGGTCCTCGTCGGCATGGTCGACAATGCGATGCTCGACCAGCAGCAATTGCGCACACTGGCCGACCAGGTAGCCAAGGCGAAGAAAGCGAGGGGAGTGAAGAAAGAATGATCGCAACTCTGGCGGAGGCGGCGCTGCGCTCCCTTGTGCTGGGAGGCGTCGTCTGGTTCGGCCTCAACATGTTTCGCGTGCGCAATCCGCACGTCCACATGACGGCGTGGGTCGTCGTGCTGCTGGCATCGCTGGCGATGCCCTTGGTGATGCATTGGCCGACGGTCACGATCACCCGGCTGCCATTGCCGGTATCCATGCCGGATGATGTCCTGCCCGCTGACATCTCTATGTTCGAGATGCCGCAGCCCATGCAGCCGATCGCGCCCGGCACGGCGATTGCTCCGCCGGCGAAGAGCGGCGTCTCGATCAACTGGTGGCTGGTCGCCACAATCGTCCATGCCGGCGTCGCCAGCCTGTTGCTGCTGCGGCTGGCCATCGGCGTCTGTCTGACCTGGCGGCTCGCGCGCGCGGCAAGGCCGATCAACGCTCCGCCCATGCTCGACGCCGATGTGCGCGTCAGCCGCGACGTCGGCGGTCCCGTCACGTTTGGCTCGACCATTCTGGTGCCGCCGCAATTTGCCGGCTGGGAGCCGAAGAAGCGCCTCGCGGTGCTCGCGCACGAGGGTGCGCATGTCGCCAACCGCGATTTCTATATCCTCTTGCTCGCCTCCCTCAATCGCGCCGTGTTCTGGTTCAGCCCGTTCTCGTGGTGGCAGCTCGCGCGACTTGCCGAACTTGCCGAGATCATCAGCGACGCCGAGGCAATCGAGGTGATCGACGACCGGCTGTCCTATGCGGAAATCCTGCTCGATTTTGCCAGCACGGTAAACCCGCGGCCGGTCGAGCTCGCGATGGCGCGGGCCTCGACCGTGCGCGCCCGCGTCGAGCGCATCATCGCGACCGCCGCGATGCCCGTCGCGGTCGGCTGGCGCAAGCGGCTGTGGATCGCGGCCGCGATCGTCCCGGCCGTGATCGTGTCCGCCGGCATGATCGCCTATCGCACCCCGGACGCGGCGCCCGGCGTCGCCGATAGCGGCGAGGTGCCGGCCCGGCATTACCGCCCCTTCGTCAATTTCTACACCATGGGCCCGGCCTCGGTGTTCGCGATCTTCCGCGAAGGCGACGAGCTCTACGGCCAGCTCACCGGGCAGCGCCGGCTGCGCCTGACGGTCGGCAGTGACGGCACCGCGTCCTACATGGCTTCGTCCGGCGAGATCACGTTCCCGCTCGATGCGGAACGTCGCTCCTCCGAACTGATGCTGCGGATCAACGGCCGCGACGTGCGCGCGGTTCGCGTCGCCGAGATGCCGACGCCGACGACCGAACCTGCCTCGCTCGATCAATATGTCGGCTGGTACAGGATTGCGCCGAACCGCGTGCTCACCGTGCGCCGCGATGGCGACCGTCTCCAGGTGCAGGAAACCGTGCAGGGCCGGGCGGCGCTCCTCACTGAGGGTGCCGACGTCTTCTCGATCCACGGCGAGAACCTCCTGATCTTCCTGCGCGACGAACAAGCCAAGGTCTCGCGCGTGCTGGTGCAGAACGCGGTCTTCGGCGCCCGTCTCGCGCCACGGATCGACGCGGCGGTGGCGCAGGCGATCGAGGCCGACTTCGCGCGCCGTGTCGCGGAAGTCCCGGACCGTTTCCGCGAGCAGGTTCCGGTCGCAGGTGGCAAGGACATGATCCTGCGTGGGATCGAGGATCTGCGCCGCGGCACGCCGAACTACGATCGCATGAGCGCGGCGCTGGCTGCCAAGATCCAACGTCAGCTCAGTGAAACGCAGGCGACGTTCGTGGCGCTCGGTGCGGTGGAATCGATCTTCTTCCGCGGCGTCGGGCCCGGCGGCTACGACATCTATGGCGCCAAGTTCGAGAACGGCACGGCGGAATTCCGCCTGCTGCTCGAGCCCGACGGCAAGGTCGGCGACGTACTGTTCCGGGCCGACGGCAATGACGAGCTCGGGGGCATCGTGCCTTGCGCGGATGAGGCGAATGTGCGCGGCCGCGCCGGCGCCTCGCCGATCCGGATCATGGTCTATAACGAGATGGGCGACGACATTCGCGTCTTCAATCTCGATGCCGACGGCAATCGCAAGACACAGAGCGTCGTCAGGCCCAACATGAGCTGGGCTTCCACCACCACCGTGAACAATCCGTGGGTGATTGCCGACAAGTCGGGGCGCTGCCTCGAGGTCCTGATGCCGGGCCGGCAGACGCGCTTCCACAATGTCGAGGCTTTGAGCCTCGGCGCGCGTCCGGGCCGCGCGGCGCGGCGCGCCGTTCCGATCGCCAATGGCGAGGAGATGCTGCGCCGCTACATCGAGGGCGTCGGCAAGGGACAGCCGGACTACGAGCGCATGACGTCGGAGGTCGCCGACATCACGCGCGCGCAGCTTCCGTTCGATCAGGCGATTCTGACGCGGCTCGGTGAGTTGCGTGCGGTCTCCTTCCGCGGCGTCACCGCGCTCGACAGCGACATCTATGTCGCCCAGTTCGCCAATGGTTCGGCGGAATGGCGCATCGGCGTCAGAAACGGCACGATCACGAAGATCGCGCTCGGGCCCAATTTCTAGGACGATCGCCGCCGCCGGTCTGCGGGTCCGGTGGCTCCCGAGTTGTTGATGGCGCTCGCTCAATCTCCGCTTGCCGGTCCTCGCCGTGAGTGCTACGATTTGTAGCATTACGGTTCGTAGCTTAACGTCGACGCCGTCGGCAGGCTTGAAAGAATTGGGCGACCGCCATGAGCAGTTCTGCAAAGGCCGATTCTGTGCTGGCGCTTCATCGCTTCGGGATGGGGCCGCGTCCGGGATCGATTGCGGCTGTCGGGACCGACCCGCGTGGCGCGCTGATAGCCGAGCTCGACCGGCCGCTCGTCCTGAACGCTGCCGCCAGCCTTCCCTCCAGCGCAAAGGCCTATCGCACCGTGGCCGATGCCAATGCGCGGCGCGCCGCGCGCGCCAAGCAGGCCCAGCAGCAGGCCAAGAAGCAGCAGATCGCCGCAGTGCCTGTCATGTCCGAAGCTCAAGCGCAGACGCAGGGACAAGCGCAGGGTCAGGGAGAGAAGGACGCCGCCGAGATGGCTGCCAAGCAGGCGGCCGACGCCATTCCTGATCCCGGACGTCCGATCTATTTGCAGGAAGCCAAGGTGCGCACGGAAGCTGCGCTTGCCGCCGATATCGGCTTTGCCGAGCGGCTGGTGTGGTTCTGGTCCAACCATTTCTGCGTCTCGGCCAACCGGATCCAGAGCATGTCCGGCGCCTATGAGCGCGAAGCCGTTCGCGCAAATGCGCTCGGCCGCTTCGTCGATCTCCTGCTGGCCGTCGAGGGTCATCCGGCGATGCTGTTCTATCTCGACAATCTTGGTTCGATGGGCGCGAACTCGACGGCCGGCATCAACCGCAGCAGCGGCCTCAACGAGAACTTTGCGCGCGAGATCATGGAGCTGCATACGCTCGGCGTGCGCACCGGCTACACCCAGGACGACGTCATCAGCTTCGCCAATGTGCTGACCGGCTGGACGCTTGTTCCACCCGGGGACAATCCCGAGCATGGCGGCGAATTTACCTTCAACCCGCGGCTGCACGAGCCCGGTGGACAGACCGTGCTCGGCAAGCGCTACGAGCAGGAGGATGCCGAGCAGGGCCGCGCCGTGTTGCGCGACCTCGCCGCGCATCCGGCGACCGCGACCCATGTCGCGACCAAGCTCGCGCGCCATTTCGTCGCCGACGAGCCGCCGCCGGCGCTCGTCGAGAAGATGGCAAAAATCTTTCGCGACACCGAGGGCGATCTCAAGCAGGTCGCGGTTGCGATGGTGTCCTCGGACGAGGCGTGGCGCGGGCCGCCGTCAAAACTCAAGCGTCCGAGCGAGTGGGGCGTCGGCATGGTGCGCGCGACCGGCATCACGACCGTCGATCCCGTCCGCTTCACCGGCGGCCAGGAGCTGCTCGGTGAAGGGCTGTGGCGTCCATCGGCGCCCAAGGGTTATCCGGATGACGAGGCGAGCTGGATCGACGGCGTTGGCCGGCGGCTCGACATCGCCAACAATTTCGCCGAACGCGTCGCGACCACGGCCGATCCGCAAGTGATCATCGAGGACGTCTTCGCATCGGAGATCGCGCCCGAGGTGAAGCAGGCGGTCGGCCGTGCCGAGAGCCGGCAGCAGGCGCTGGCGCTTCTGTTCATGTCGGCGGATTTTCAGAGGAGGTGAGCATGGGCGTCGTCAATCATTTGCCCACGCGGCGCGAGCTTCTGGTCGGGTCCGGCGCGCTGTTCGCGTGGAGCCAGATGCCGCGGATCGCGCGCGCCGAGGGGCGCGATCCGCGCCTGCTGGTCATTGTGCTGCGCGGCGCGCTCGACGGCCTTGGCGCGGTTGCGCCGGTCGGCGATCCCGACTGGATCTCCTTGCGCGGCGATCGCGCGCTGGTGCTGGACGGCAAGACGCCGGCGTTGCCGCTCGATGCCTTCTTCGCGCTCAACCCGGCGATGCCGAATCTGCATCGGCTCTACAAGAGCGGCAAGGCTGCGATCGTCCATGCCACCGCGACGCCCTATCGCGAGCGTTCGCATTTCGACGGCCAGGACGTGCTGGAAAGCGGGCTCGTCAAGCCGGGCATGACCAGCTCGGGATGGCTCAACCGCGCGCTGCTCGCGCTGGAATCCGGCGGGCGTGTGGATCCGCGCGGCAGCCGCGCGCTCGGCATTGGCTCTGTGACGCCGCTGGTGGTGCGCGGTTCGGCGCCCGTCATGACATGGGTGCCGCAGAAATTGTTGCCGGCGAGCGAGGACACGCAGAACCGCCTGCTGGATCTCTACCAGCACACCGACCCGAAGCTCGCGAGCGTGCTCCAGGCCCGCATGAGGCTCGCTTCGCTCGGCGGCGCGCCCGGCGTGGGCGATCCGATGTCCGACGATCCGACCTTGGCGCCGCCCGGCATCGCGCGCGTGCGCGCCTATTTTGCCGAAGCCGCAGGCACCGCCGCGCGCTATCTCGCAAAGCCCGACGGTCCGCGCGTCGGCGCCATGGGCTTCGTCGGCTGGGATACGCACATCGCCGAGGGCGCGGCGTCGGGCCAGCTCTACAATCTGCTCGGCGCGCTCGACGGCGCCTTTGCCGCGATCGAGAGCAACATGGGTGAAGCGTGGCGCGAAACCGTCGTCGCGGTTGTCACCGAGTTCGGGCGAACCGCGCGCATCAACGGTACGCAGGGCACCGACCACGGCACGGGCACGGTCGCTTTCCTGATCGGCGGCGGGCTCAACGGTGGCCGCGTGATCGCGGACTGGCCGGGCATGAAGCCGGCGCAACTGTTCGAAGATCGCGATCTCAGGCCGACCACGGATTTGCGCGCCGTGCTGAAGGGCCTGCTGAGGGATCATCTGCGTGTCGAGGAGAAGGTGCTCGCAGAAGTCGTCTTCCCGGGCAGCGCCGACGTCAAACCGATGGGAGGCCTCGTCGGCTGACGACGCAGCTCTCGCAACCGGATCGGGTTCATGATGTGCACGCTGACACAACGGGAGCTCGACTTTCTCGCCAGCCTGAAAACCGGCTGGCGGCGGCTCTATCGGCGCGAACTCGCGCGGCTCTTGAAGGGCGACGCCGAGCCTGGCGAGGTTCCTCCGGAGACGCGCCCGGTCGTCTGGCGCGTCGTATCGGGGTAGTCCCGCGAGTCTGTCTCGATTCAGGACAAGCCAGTGTGGTGGAATCGCCACAGCTAAACCCGAAACGGCTGCGGCCTCAGGCGCGCTTTCGTTCCGACAAGGTTCTGCCCTCATTGCCGACCGAAACTCGGGGTCGTTCGGAGGGCGCATCATGTCTTGCTTTGCACGTGCCGAAAATGCCCGGATTTCGCCGGCAACCCTGTGCCGGGTCCTGCTCGCCATCATCGGCGCGGCGTCGCTTGCGGCGTGTGCGCAATCGCCGGTCGGCCGTCAGAAAGCCGATCTCGGCACCCACCGCCAAGCCGCTGTCGAACGACCGCACAGGGTGGCGGCGCTGCATCCGCGTCCGATCAGCCGGGCGCGCATCAACGACGGCGACGCCAAGCAAAGCGTCTCGCACGGCGTCGCCAGCTTCTATTCGGATACGGAGACGGCAAGCGGCGAGAGGTTCGACAAGAACGAATTGACCGCGGCCCATCCCAGCCTGCCGTTCGGCACAAAGCTGCGCGTCACCGATGTCTCATCCGGCCGCTTCGTGACCGTCAGGATCAACGATCGCGGGCCGTATGTTCGCGGCCGCGTGGTCGACATCTCTCCCTCCGCGGCCGAGGCGCTCGGCATGGTCGACAAGGGCGTCACCAATGTCCGGCTCGACGTGGTGCGATAATTTGCAGCTGCATCGATCCGAAGCGCTGTGCTTAACCGGCTGTTAGCCGCCTCCAGCCACCATGGATACCCAATCATTCGGGCTCCAGATTGAAGCTCTTGGGAGGTGGCGTTTGAACACGATCCAGTATCTCGAAGATCAGGCCGCACGCGCCGAGCGGCTGGCCAAACGGATCACGGATACATTGACGATCGAAAAGCTCCTGGCCTTCGCGGGCGAACGCCGCCGCGAGATCGAGGTCATCGCCGGCAGGTACCGGCGGGCCTGATTCTCATCATCCCAGGCGCGCTTAGCTGTGGCTCTCGACGAAGTCGCTGAGATAGTCGGGCAACCTGATGCCATCGATGTCGCAGCGCGCCCGGATCTCGCCGGCAACGTCGGTCGAAATGTCCTTCGTCCAGTGCTCGAGCGTGTTGAACGAGATCACCTTGACGGGGTCGTTGAAGCAGCCGGCGACGAGCTCGCCGATCGTGGCATCGAGATCGCTGCGCTCGATACGGATTTCGGTCGCCTTGTCGAGGCGGTCGATCACCACGAACAGGGTCTGGTCTGCGCCATAGGGCACGACCGGGGCTGGCACGCCGGCTTCTAGCATGTGAGGCACTCACGCCTTCGCTTCCGATCACCATCAACGGGAAAAACCGGAAGAAAGTTCCTGCGCGCAGCAAGTGCTTCTGCAAAGATCAGAGAAATTCTCTCAGTCGCGCGAGCTCCGTGATGTGCTCGGGCGAGAGGATGTCCGTGACCAGCGGCGGCTGCGCGATCGTGCGGATCTCATAGAGATGCCTGGTCGCCGCCGGCTTCGCCATGAACGCCGAGATGCATTCGTCGAGCGTGCCTTCGATCACCTGGTAGGACGCTCGGTCCGATCGCCTCTGGTTCGCAAGCGAGGGCCATTTATGCAGCACCGCCAGGACACCAAAATCGACCTTTGAATCCTCAACCACGTCCCCCATCGTCCCGCCTCACGCAAAAAAGAACCCCGGCACACGATCCTGCGTACCGGGGCCTACACCCATTACTGCATCTCAATGCCACAGCATCAAACGCGATGACCGGGAAATGGTTCCCGGCAATTGTTCGCCGTCAGCTCGCGGCCGCCTCGATTTTGTGCCCCGAACTAGTGCGGCCGAGGCCGGTCTCGTCGCCGCGGCTGACCTCGGGTGGCAACCCGGCGAAGCGTCGCAAGGCCTCGGCCATCTGCACCCGGCCCGGCGCGCCGGTGATGATCACGTCCACCATCGTGAAGGACGAATGGAAATGGCCGCGCGCCTTGAGTTGCTCGACCGGGACGCCGGCGGCGGCCATCGCCTCGGCATAGGCGATGCCTTCGTCGCGCAGCGGATCGAATTCGCAGGTGACGACGAAGGCCGGCGGCAAGCCTGCGACCTTGCCGCGGAGCGGCGAGGCGCGCGGATCGGTGCGGTCGGCCGGCGAGCAATAGAGGTCCCAGAACCAGTACATCAGCGAGCGGGTCAGGAAATAGCCGGTCGCATTGTCGTTGTAGGAGGGGCGGTCGAAGGTGCAGTCGGTGACCGGGCAGATCAGGAGCTGGCCCGCGATATCAGGGCCGCCGCGATCGCGTGCAAGCTGACAGGTGACGGCGGCGATGTTGCCGCCGGCACTCCAGCCCGCGACCAGCACGGGGCCCGGCTTGCCGCCGAGCTCGGCGGCGTGCTCGGCGATCCAGCGCGTCGCCGCATAGCCGTCTTCGGCCGCGGTCGGGAAACGATGCTCAGGCGCGTGACGATAGCCGACGCTGACGAGCATCATGCCGGTCCGCCGCACCATGTCGCGGCAGAACGGCTCGTCCGACTGCTCGTCGCCGAGCACCCAGCCGCCGCCGTGGAAATAGACCACCACCGGATGCGGTCCTGATGTTGCCGGCTTGTAGACCCGATAAGGCAGGGGACCGTCGGCGCCGGGCAGCGTGCCGTCGACGATCTCGCCGATCGGCCGTCCGGCGGGACGGCCCTTGTTAAACTCATTGACGAAGGCGCAGGCGCCTTGCGCACCCATCGACTCGATCGGCGGCAGGTTGAGCGACGCCAGCAGGTTCAGCACCAGCCGCACATCCGGCTGCAGGCGCACCACCTCGCCGTCATTGCATTGCGCGGCGACATTGGGGCCGGTCAGCTTGAAGCCGAGCATGCCGCGGCTGACAACCTCGTCGCAGATGCTGCGATAGGGACCGACGCCGCCGGTATAGGGCATCAGGCCCTGCACCTTGCCGGGCACGTTGGCGCCCGTGTACCAGGTGTTGGCGAGCCGGTGCAGCGTCACCATCGAGCAGTCGGCCATGTGCCTGTTCCAGCCGGCCTGCGCCGTCTCGGTCGGCTCGATCGTGGTGAACCCGGCGTCGCGCAATGCTTTGAGCCGGTCTACGACCCAGTCGACATGCTGCTCGATCGACACCGCCATGTTCGACAGCACTGACGGGCTGCCGGGTCCCGTGATCATGAAGAAGTTCGGGAAGCCTTCGACGGTGAGCCCGAGATAGCTCTGCGGCCCCTGCGCCCAGACGTCGGTCAGCGACTTGCCGCCACGTCCGGTGATCGGATGCACGGCGCGGATCGCGCCGGTCATGGCGTCGAAGCCGGTCGCGAACACGATGACGTCGACGTCGACGCTACGCTTGCCTGTGGTGATGCCGCTTGCGGTGATCGTCTTGATCGGCTCCCGGCGCAGATTGACCAGCGTGACGTTCGGCCGGTTGTAGGTCGCGTAGTAATTGGTATCGAGGCAGGGACGCTTTGCACCGAACGGATGATCGTCCGGCATCAGCGCCGCAGCGGTCTCGGGGTCGTTGACGGCGGCGCGGATCTTCTCGCGGATCAGGTCCTGGACGATCTTGTTGCCGTCGACGTCAACGGCCTGGTCGGCCCAGAGCTGCGTTAGGATGTGGACGAGGTCGCCGGCGGCCCAGGCACGTTCGAACCGCTCACGACGCTCGGCATCGCTGAGCTGCCAGCTCACGACGGTCTGCTGCGGATAGGGCACACCGGCCATCGACTGGCGCGCCTGCTCGCGATAGGCGGCGCGGTCGCTCTGGAACAGGTCCCTGCGATCGGCCGGCGCGGGGCCGTTGTGGGCGGGAAGCGCGAAATTCGGCGTGCGCTGGAACACGGTGAGGTCAGCGGCCTGCTCGGCGATCAGCGGGATCGACTGAATGGCAGACGAGCCCGTGCCGATCACGGCGACGCGTTTTCCCGCGAGGTTGACGCCGTCATGCGGCCAGCGGCCGGTGAAATAGACCTCGCCCTTGAAATCCTTAACGCCGTCTATCTCCGGCGGCTTCGGCGCCGAGAGGCAGCCGGTGGCCATGATGTAATGGCGGCAGGAGACCGGCGCGCCGTTGTCGGTGGTGAGCTGCCAGCGTTCGGTCGCCTCGTCCCATTTTGCTTCCGTGACCTTGGTCTTGAAGCGGATGTCACGCCTGAGATCGTAGCGGTCGGCGACGAAGCCGAGATAGCGCAGGATCTCTGGCTGGGCCGCGTATTTCTCCGACCAGGTCCAGGCGGTCTCGAGGTCCGGATCGAAGGTGTAGCTGTAATCGATGGTCTGGATGTCGCAGCGCGCGCCGGGATATCGGTTCCAGTACCAGGTGCCACCGACATCGCCGGCTTCTTCGAGGGCGACCGCCGTGAGGCCGGCCTTGCGCAGCCGATGGAGGAGATAGAGGCCGGCAAATCCGGCACCGACCACGGCAACATCGATCTGCTGGCTGGTTCCGCGCCCCGCGTCAGAGGCACGTGCAGCAACCATTGCATCAGGCATGGCATTCCTCCCGTGTATTTTGTTTTGCCGGCAGGCTATCGCTGCAGGTTCGGCTTGTCATCACGGCACGTGCAATCTTCGGTCACCATTTGCGGCGTCATCATGGCCGCGTGAATGTTGCGGCAGCACACGCATCGCGATGCACAATGGCCGTGATTTCCCGGGCTAATCTTGTACGGTCCGTCTGTGTATGCTTGCGGCTACAAGCCACGCGTATCCAGGGCGTCATGACAGAGTTAAGTGAACGGACCAAAGCGAACATGGACGTCGTCCTGGAGGAGACGTGCCGCCAACTGCCGCACGGCGGCGATCACGACAGCCGCAGGTTCATCGCCGAGCGGCTGATCCAGGCCGCGCGGTCCGGTCACTCCACGCTCGGTGAGCTCGGCATCATCGCACGGCACGCATTGGCGGAGCTTGTCGCCAAGGGGAGCTAGGCGCGGCCGCGGCGCTTGCCTCGCAGCGGGCCACGGACATAACCTGCTTAAACCTTTCCGCGCATCGAGATGCTCCGAAGATGCGGTCCGTGTTCGCGCTTTTTGCGACGTCTCTCGTCCTCTGTTGTGCCGGCTCGGCCGTGGCCCAGCCGGTTGGCCAGTTTCCATTCGCGCTGACGCGGGAAGGCCAGATGCTTGGCGCCGTCGAAGGCGAGGTGGCCTCGTTCAGGGGGCTGGCCTATGCGGCCGCGCCGGTCGGGCCGCTGCGCTGGCGTCCGCCGCAGGCTGCGCCCGAGAGTGCGGAGATGCGCACCGCCTATGCCTATGGCGCGCCGTGTCTTCAGCCCTCGCTGCCGGGATCGAGCGAGGATTGCCTGACGCTGAACGTGTTCCGTCCGTTCGGGGTCGACGGCCCGCTGCCCGTGATGCTGTTCATCCACGACGGCGCTTTCGTCAGCGGCACCGCGAACGATCCGTTGTTCGACGGTGCCAGGCTCGCGCAGGCCGGCCTCATCGCGGTGACCGTGAATTTTCGCCTCGGCGCTCTCGGCTGGCTCAGCGATCCCGCGCTGTCGGAAGGCGGCTCCGGCAATTACGGCCTGATGGACCAGATCGCGGCGCTGCATTGGGTGCACGACAACATCGCCGCCTTCGGCGGTGATCCGAACAATGTCACCTTGTTCGGCAGTGGCGCCGGCGCGACCTCGATCGCGCTGCTGATGCTGTCTGCGCCATCGCGCGCTCTCTTTCAAAAAGCCATTCTGCAATCGGTCCCCGGCCGGACGCGCGTGCGCTCGGCGCAAGAGGCCGAGAGTGTGGGCCGGCAATTCGTGGCAGCGCTGGGGCGACAGGCTGACTTACGCGCCGCCGAGCCACAACGCGTTCTTGCCGTCGAAAAACATCTCCTGGAAAAATCGCCGCGCAGCTTCGCACCGACGATAGATGGAAGTCTGGTGGGCGAGGAGGTCGCCGCAGGCTTCGCGGCCGGGCATGAAAGCCGAATTCCCCTGATCATAGGCTCGAACGACGACGAGACGGGTTTCGACGGCGAGCTGGATATCCGGGAGGAGCTGGCATCGTCAGGGGCCACGAGCGATGAGCTGCGCGGGCTCTATCCTGATCTCGCCAGATCTTCCGGTCGCGCGGCAAGGTTCTACACCGACAAGTTCTTCTCCGAGCCGGTGCGACTGCTGGCGCGCCTGCATGCCGGCAACGGTGCGCCGACCTTTCGCTATCGCTTCGCCTATGTGCCGGAGGCACGGCGTGCAAATCCCGAGGGCGGTCACGGGCGGGAATTGCAGTTCATCTTCGGCGTGGAAGGCATGCCCGGTGCGGGCATCTTGTCACGAGGCGATCGCGAGGTCGCAAATCGCATGCGCGCCTACTGGATCAATTTCGCCAGGAGCGGCGATCCCAACGGCGCGGACCTGCCGCATTGGGATGCCGCCGCAGGCAACGATCGCCTGCTGCTGATCACGAACGATCGCATCGCGAGCGGAGACGACCCCTGGTCGGAGCGCCTGGACCGGCTCGGGCGTTAGGGCTGAATGAGTTGGACTTAAGCCGCGAGCTCGACGCGCGGCGCCGGGCTCAGCCGGTGTTCTTCCAGATGGTCCATCGCGCCATCCTTCTCGACGGCATAGAACTGCTGGCCTTCCTTGGAGCGGTAGGCGGCGCGTACGACGCCGCGGCGGCCCTTGTCACTGTTGACGACGTCCCCCAGCGCAAACTTCTTCATCTCACGTCTCACTTGCCTTCAGGCCGACTCCTTCGGCCACCGCTGGATTGTGGGCGGCAAATCGTTAACGACTTGCTAACCATAGCGGTTTGCCTATGCTTTGGCCGATCGCGCGGGCACCTCGCACGCGCATGCTGTCAACGAGACGAGCCTGCATCCATGACGCGACTCCCAACTCTCTTCCTGTCGCATGGCGGCGGTCCCTGGCCGTTCATGGAGGACAGGCGGGTGCAATATGCGAAGACCGCCGAGGCGTTCGGCCGGCTTCCGCAGCTCTTGCCGGAGAAGCCCAAGGCCGTGCTCGTCATATCAGGACATTGGGAGGCTGACGCCTTCACCGTGTCCACCTCGGCGCATCCGCCGATGGTGTACGACTATCATGGCTTCCCCGAGCACACCTATCACCTCAAATATCCGGCGCCGGGGCGGCCCGAGCTCGCAGCGGAGGTGAAGGCGCTGCTCATTCGCGCGGGCGTCGATTGCCGGGAGGATCCCAACCAGGGCTTCGATCACGGCACCTTCGTGCCGCTCGGCCTGATGTATCCGAACGCAGACATGCCGATCGTGCTGCTGTCGCTGAGATCGAGTTACGACGCGGCCGAGCACATCAAGGTCGGGCAGGCGATTGCCTCGCTGCGGGACGAAGGCATTCTGATCGTCGGCAGCGGGCTCACCTATCACAACATGCGCGGGTTCGGCCGGGTGGAGTCGAAGCCGGTCTCGTATGATTTCGAGGCCTATCTGAACGAGGCGATCAGCCACAAGGATGCGGCGCGCCGCCACGCGATGCTGGTTGACTGGGAGAACGCACCGAGTGCGCGCCTCGCCCATCCGCGCGAAGATCATCTGCTGCCGCTGATGGTGGCCGCCGGCGCCGCCGGCAGCGACGCGGGCAAGCGCGTCTTCGTCGACGAGGTCGCGAACGTCGCGATGGCGTCGTATGTGTTCGGATGAATCGTAGGGTGGATTAGCGAAGCGCAATCCACCATCGGGCCGCAATGAAGGCGGCGGATTACGCCTTCGGCTAATCCGCCCTACGCAACTCCGTACTCACCCGTATTTCAGCTTCATGAACAGGATGCCGCCGGCGAGCACGATGGTGATGGCGTTTGCGGCGACGAGCGGCGCATCGCCCGACAGCAGGCCGTAGACGAGCCAGAGCGCCAGGCCCAGCACCATGACCAGAAACATGCCGAGCGAAATATCGCCGGTGGAGCGGGTCTTCCACACTTTGATGGCTTGCGGCGCGTAGGCCACGGTGGTGCAGGTCGCGGCGGCAAAGCCGATCAGCTTGATCACGAAGGGGTCCATGAGCGCTCTATAGCATTGATTCGACGATGGTCATGGGTCTGGGGCGGTGACCTAGGCGACAGTCCGTGCGCGCGCCTCGTCCTTCGAGACGGCGCTTACGCGCCTCCTCAGGATGAGGCTAAGCAGCACCGGGGCTGTCGAAATCGCTGCCGCGTATTCCGCCCTCATCCTGAGAGCCTGACCGGAAAAGGGTGAGCGGCTTTGGCTGGCCTGTGATTCCTTCGGATTTGCAAAGATTCGAGGGAGGACACCATGCCATGGAC
>NZ_PYFX01000036.1 GCF_003020115.1 Bradyrhizobium sp. MOS002 | reverse complement strand
GTCCATGGCATGGTGTCCTCCCTCGAATCTTTGCAAATCCGAAGGAATCACAGGCCAGCCAAAGCCGCTCACCCTTTTCCGGTCAGGCTCTCAGGATGAGGTGAACATGTGCGGCGGGATCAGTATGTGCGGCGGCACGACGTGCAGCCTCGTCACCTGTCGCAGAACTGCGACAGGTCGGCTCCGTGATCGCTCCTATCAGGGCTGACAGAAGACGCTTCCCGCGACATCGTCGGCGCAAGTCGCGACCACGCGACGAATTGCGCAAACAGCAAACATCGGGAGTGATCAATGAACAAGGTGGAATTCCTCAGCGTCACCAAAAGTCCCTTCGCCGAACGTTATGACAATTTCATCGGCGGCAAATTCGTCGCGCCGATCTCCGGCAAGTATTTCGACAACGCCTCGCCGGTGACGGGCCAGATCGTCTGCAAGATCGCGCGCTCCGACGCGCAGGACGTCGAGGCAGCGCTCGACGCAGCGCATGCCGCCAAGGCCGCCTGGGGCCGCACCAGCGTCGCCGAGCGCGCCGCGATGCTGAACCGCATCGCCGACCGCATGGAAGACAATCTCGAGCGTCTCGCCATCGCCGAGACCTGGGACAACGGCAAGCCGATCCGCGAGACCCGCGCCGCCGACCTCCCGCTCGCCATCGATCATTTCCGCTATTTCGCCGGCGCCATCCGCGCCCAGGAAGGCTCGATCGGCGAGATCGATCACGACACCGTCGCCTACCATTTCCACGAACCGCTCGGTGTGGTCGGCCAGATCATTCCCTGGAACTTCCCGTTGCTGATGGCCTGCTGGAAGCTCGCGCCCGCGCTCGCCGCCGGCAATTGCGTCGTGCTCAAGCCGGCCGAGCAGACCCCGGCCTCGATCATGGTCTGGGCCGAGATCATCGGCGACATTCTGCCGCCTGGCGTCCTCAACATCGTCAACGGCTTTGGTCTGGAAGCCGGCAAGCCGCTCGCGTCCAGCCCGCGCATCGCCAAGATCGCCTTCACCGGCGAGACCACGACGGGCCGGCTGATCATGCAATATGCCAGCCAGAACCTCATTCCCGTCACGCTCGAGCTCGGCGGCAAGTCGCCCAACATCTTCTTCAGCGACGTCATCGCCGAAGACGACGATTTCTTCGACAAGGCGATCGAAGGTTTCGTCATGTTCGCGCTGAACCAGGGCGAGGTCTGCACCTGTCCGAGCCGGGCGCTGGTCCATGCCGACATCTATGACCGCTTCATGGAGCGGGCGCTGAAGCGCGTCGCCGCGATCAAGCAGGGCGACCCGCGCGCGGCCGACACCATGATCGGCGCGCAGGCATCGGGCGAGCAGCTCGCGAAAATCCTCTCCTATATCGACATCGGCAAGCAGGAGGGAGCAAAGGTGCTGGCCGGCGGCGGACGCGCCGAGCTCGGCGGCGATCTCGCCGGCGGCTTCTATGTCCAGCCGACCGTGTTCGAGGGCCACAACAAGATGCGCGTGTTCCAGGAGGAGATCGCTCTACGGCCTGGGGGCCGGCGTCTGGAGCCGCGACGCCAACCGCTGCTATCGTTTCGGCCGAGCAATCCAGGCCGGCCGGGTCTGGACCAACTGCTACCATGCCTATCCCGCGCATGCGGCCTTCGGCGGCTACAAGCAGTCGGGTGTCGGGCGTGAGACCCACAAGATGATGCTCGATCACTACCAGCAGACCAAGAATCTGTTGGTCAGCTACAGCCCCAAGAAGCTCGGCTTCTTCTGATCGGGGATGTGGCACTCAGGAGGTCGTCGTGCCCGGGCTTGTCCCGGCCATCCACGTCCTTCGTGCCGTTGGGCCAGATGTGTGGGCCAGGCGTGGATGGCCGGGACAAGGCCGGTCATGACGCTGTGGAAGCTTCGGCGCCAGACTCATGCGCTTGGTTTCGGGCGGGCAGGATAATGGTGGCTCGCAGTTCTTGATGCGGCCACGAATCTGTGTCGGGCGGCGTCAGTGATTAAATTTGTTGCCTGATCCGCGCCAAAGATTTTCCAATATTACGATCGCGTTGCAGTGCGGCATAATGAAAGTCGTGCCATGCCGCCGCGGTGCTTTCCAAGGGCGTTTGAGTTGGGTTAGACAGGGCTGAAGTTTTCTCTGACCCGGAATTCCCATGGCCGCACCCAAGAAAGCCGCCGCAAGCACTGCACAAGACAAGACCGACGGCGGTTCGCCCCCGGAATTCACCAGGGAGCAGGAGCTCAAGGCGCTCCGCGACATGCTCCTGATCCGGCGGTTCGAGGAAAAGGCCGGCCAGCTCTACGGCATGGGCGCGATCGGCGGCTTCTGCCACCTTTATATCGGCCAGGAGGCCGTAGTGGTCGGGATGCAGATGGCTCTGAAGCCGGGCGATCAGGTCATCACCGGCTATCGCGATCACGGCCATATGCTCGCCACCGGCATGGAGGCCAACGGCGTCATGGCCGAGCTCACGGGCCGTCGCGGCGGTTATTCCAAGGGCAAGGGCGGCTCCATGCACATGTTCAGCAAGGAGAAGCACTTTTACGGCGGCCACGGCATCGTCGGCGCCCAGGTCTCGCTCGGCACCGGGCTTGCTTTCGCCAATCACTATCGCGACAACGACAATGTCAGCGTCACCTATTTCGGCGACGGCGCGGCCAACCAGGGCCAGGTCTATGAGAGCTTCAACATGGCGGAGCTCTGGAAGCTGCCGGTGATCTACGTCATCGAGAACAACCGCTACGCCATGGGCACTTCGGTCTCGCGCGCTTCGGCGCAGCAGGATTTCTCCAAGCGCGGCGCCTCCTTCAACATTCCCGGCCAGCAGGTCGACGGCATGGACGTCCGTGCCGTGAAGGCTGCCGGCGACGAGGCGGCGGCGTGGTGCCGCGCCGGCAAGGGCCCCTTCATCCTGGAGATGCAGACCTACCGTTATCGCGGCCACTCGATGTCGGATCCCGCAAAGTACAGAACGCGCGAGGAGGTCGAAAAAGTCCGCCACGACCAGGATCCGATCGAGCAGGTGCGCAACCGCCTGTTGGCCGCCAAGGTCAGCGAGCAGGATCTGAAGGCGATCGACGCCGAGGTGCGCGACATCGTCAACGCGTCCGCCGATTTCGCCCAGCATGATCCCGAGCCGGATGCCGCCGAGCTCTGGACCGATATTTACCGCTGAACGCGCGCAAGCTTTCTTTTGGAGTCGATATGCCAATTCAAGTGCTGATGCCCGCGTTGTCGCCCACGATGGAGAAGGGCAACCTCTCCAAATGGCTGAAAAAAGAGGGTGAGACGATCAAGTCCGGCGACGTCATCGCCGAGATCGAGACCGACAAGGCGACCATGGAGGTCGAGGCGACGGATGAAGGTACGCTCGGCAAGATCCTGATCCCCGAGGGCACCGCCGACGTCGCCGTGAACACGCCTATCGCGACGATTCTGGCCGATGGCGAGAGTGCCGCCGATCTCGCCAAGGCGCCGGCGCCTGCGCAGCAGCAGAAGTCCGCCGAGTCCGCAGCCCCTGCCGCTGCGAAGGCCGAGGCTCCAGCTCCCAAAGCCGCGCCGGCGCCGCAAGCCGTCGCAGAGCCCGACCCGGAAGTGCCCGCCGGCACCGAGATGGTGACGCAGACCATCCGCGAAGCCCTGCGCGATGCCATGGCCGAAGAGATGCGCCGCGACGCCGACGTCTTCGTGATGGGCGAAGAGGTCGCGGAATACCAAGGCGCCTACAAGGTGACGCAAGGGCTGCTTCAGGAATTCGGCGCCAAGCGCGTCATCGACACGCCGATCACCGAGCACGGCTTTGCCGGCATCGGGGTCGGCGCCGCGATGAGCGGGTTGAAGCCGATCGTCGAGTTCATGACCTTCAACTTCGCCATGCAGGCGGTCGACCAGATCATCAACTCCGCGGCCAAGACGCTCTACATGTCCGGCGGCCAGATGGGCTGCTCGATCGTGTTCCGCGGGCCCAACGGCGCCGCTTCCCGCGTGGCCGCCCAGCACAGCCAGGACTATTCATCCTGGTATTCGAACGTCCCGGGCCTCAAGGTCGTCGCGCCGTACTCGGCCGCTGATTACAAGGGCCTGCTCAAGGCTGCGATCCGCGATCCCAACCCGGTGATCTTCCTCGAGAACGAGATGCTCTACGGTCACACCGGCGAAGTGCCGAAGCTCGACGATTTCGTGATTCCGATCGGCAAGGCGCGCATCGTGCGCTCCGGCGGCCATGTCACCATCATCTCCTGGTCGAACGGCATGAGCTACGCGCTGAAGGCCGCCGACGAGCTCGCCAAGGATGGTATCGAGGCCGAGGTGATCGACCTGCGCACGCTGCGTCCGATGGACACCGAGACCATCATCAACTCGGTCAAGAAGACGGGACGTGCCGTCACGGTGGAAGAGGGCTGGGCCCAGAGCGGTGTCGGCGCCGAGATCGCCGCGCGGATCATGGAGAACGCCTTCGACTATCTGGATGCGCCGGTCGCCCGGGTCTCCGGCAAGGACGTGCCGATGCCCTATGCCGCGAACCTGGAAAAGCTCGCGCTGCCTTCGGTGGCCGAAGTGGTCGAGGCCGCCAAAGCCGTCTGCTACAGGTAGACCATGGCGGGCCCGAAGGAGCAGCCATTACCACCCGACGTCCTCGTCCGCGATGATGCGGTCGAGATCCTGCGCGTGTTCGTGCTGGACGGCGGGCTGTCGATGGCGTTCCAGCGGGCCTTCGACGAGCCCGACATGTGGGGCCTGCTGCTGGTCGATCTCGCCCGTCACGCCGCGCGTGCCTATGCGCGCGAGAGCGAATACACCGAGGAGGACGCGCTGAACCGGATCATCGAGATGTTCCAGGCCGAGATCGAGCGTCCCACCGACACCGGCACCACGACGCCGCGCGGGAAGGGACACTGACCATGGCGATCGAATCCTATCATTTCGATTTCATGCTGGAAGCGATCCGCGAGGCGGAAGCCTCGATCGCGCAGGGCGGCCTGCCGATCGGCGCCGTGCTGACCCGCGACAACAAGGTCATCGCCCGCGGTCACAACAACCGCGTGCAGGAAAAGAACGTGATCCTGCACGGCGAGATGAGCTGCCTGCGCGAGGCCGGCGTGATCTCGTTCCACGACACCGTCATGTACACCACGCTGTCGCCGTGCTCGATGTGCGCCGGCGCGCTCGCTCTGTTCAAGGTCCAATTGGTGGTCATCGGGGAATCCGTCACCTTCCCGGGCTCCAAGGACATCCTCGACAAGTTCGGCATCCCCTGGATCGATCTTGCGGACGACCGCTCCATCACCATGATGAAGAACTGGCGTTCCAATCCTGCCAATGAGCGCCTGTGGCAGGGCGACATCGGCAACTAAACCTGGTCTGTTCGTCCTCGCTCCCGGGGCCGACGTTTTGAGAAGTTCTTCGTGAGGTCAGCATGCCCATCAACATCCTGATGCCCGCTCTTTCGCCGACGATGGAGAAGGGCAACCTCGCCAAGTGGCTGAAGAAGGAAGGCGACAAGGTCAAATCCGGCGACGTCATCGCCGAGATCGAGACCGACAAGGCGACCATGGAGGTCGAAGCCATCGACGAGGGCACGATCGCCAGGATCCTCGTGCCCGAGGGCACGCAGGACGTCCCGGTCAACGACGTGATCGCGGTGCTGGCCGGCGAGGGCGAGGACGTCAAGGCGGCAGGTGCCGCCAAGCCCAGCGCTTCGGCCGCGCCTCCGAAAGCTGCTGAAGCTCCCGCGGCTGCTCCGGCGCCCGCGCCAGTTGCGCCCAAGGCTGCGCCGCCGCCCACAGCTGCCGCGCCGAAACCTGCCGCAGCACCGGCTGCGCAGAGCAACGGCCATGGCGGCCGCGTGTTCTCCTCGCCACTGGCGCGCCGGCTCGCCAAGGAAGCCGGCGTCGATGTTGCGATGGTGACCGGCACCGGACCACACGGCCGCGTGGTGGCGCGCGACGTCGAGCAGGCCAAGTCCGGCAAGGGTCTCAAGGCTCCCGCGGCGCCGTCAGGCGCGCCCTCGAGCGCGCCGACCATGTCGGACAAGCAGATCCTGTCGCTGTTCGAGCCGGGCTCTTACGAGGTCGTCCCGCATGATGGCATGCGCCGCACGATCGCGCAGCGCCTGACCGCGTCGATCCAGAACGTCCCGCACTTCTACCTCACCATCGACTGCGACATCGGCAAGCTGCTCGCCGCGCGCGAGGAGATCAACGCGGCTGCTCCCAAGGACAAGGAGAAGAAGCCGCTCTACAAGATCTCGGTCAACGACTTCGTCATCAAGGCGATGGCGGTCGCGCTGCAGAAGATCCCGAACTGCAATGTGAGCTGGACCGAATCCGGCATGGTCAAGCACCACCATTCCGATGTCGGCGTTGCGGTAGCGATGCCCGGCGGCCTGATCACGCCGATCATCCGCAAGGCCGAGACCAAGACCCTGTCGACCATCTCCAACGAGATGAAGGATTTTGCGGCGCGCGCCCGCTCGCGCAAGCTGAAGCCCGAAGAGTACCAGGGCGGCACCACCGCCGTCTCGAACCTCGGCATGTTCGGCATCAGCCACTTCACCGCCGTGATCAATCCCCCGCATGCGACCATCCTCGCGGTCGGCACTAGCGAGGAGCGGCCCGTGGTCCGCGGCGGCAAGATCGAGATCGCGAACATGATGAGCGTGACCCTGTCCTGCGATCACCGCGCCATCGACGGCGCGCTCGGCGCCGAGCTGATCGGTGCCTTCAAGCAGCTGATCGAAAACCCCGTCATGATGATGGTGTGAGATGGCGCATGACGACGCGCTGGCCCTGGATCTCGACGCTGGTTTCGCTGATCCTTACGCTCAGCCCGCTCGGCCGCGACGTCGTTGAGTCGGCCTTCTTCGCCGGCGAGGCGCTGTCGCGCAACATCTGGGCGCCGATTGCGCTTACCATCTTCGCCATCATGGCGGCGGTCATTCTCGTCGAATGGCTGATCAGAACTTACTTCCTCAATCGCCGCGCCCGCGGCGCAACGACCGCTTGAGTTGAACGGGAGCCGCCATGGCCGATACATCCTTCGACGTCATCATCATCGGTTCCGGCCCCGGCGGCTATGTCACCGCGATTCGGGCCGCCCAGCTCGGCTTCAAGGTCGCGATCGTCGAAAAATCCTATCTCGGCGGCATCTGCCTGAACTGGGGTTGCATCCCGACCAAGGCGCTGCTGCGCTCGGCCGAGATCTACCACTACATGCAGCACGCCAAGGATTACGGCCTCTCGGCCGAGAAGGTCTCGTTCGATCCCAAGGCGGTGGTGCAGCGCTCGCGCGGCGTCTCGAAGCGGCTGAACGACGGCGTTGGCTTCCTGATGAAGAAGAACAAGGTCAGCGTGATCTGGGGCGCGGCCTCGATCGACGCGCCCGGCAAGGTCACCGTGAAGAAGTCCGACGTCGAGGCGCCGAAGGGCGCGCTGGGCGAGGGGAGCTACCAGGCCAAGCACATCATCGTCGCGACCGGCGCGCGGCCGCGCGTGCTGCCGGGCCTCGAACCCGACAAGAAGCTGATCTGGACCTATTTCGAGGCGATGGTGCCGGAGCGGATGCCGAAGTCGCTGCTGGTGGTCGGCTCCGGCGCGATCGGCATCGAGTTCGCCTCGTTCTTCCACACCATGGGCTCCGACGTCACCGTGGTCGAGGTGCTGCCGCAGATCCTCCCCGTCGAGGACGCCGAGATCGCGGGCCTGGCCCGCAAGCGGTTCGAGAAGCAGGGCATCAAGATCCTGTCCTCGACCAAAGTGACAAAACTCGAGAAGAAGGCCGACAGCGTCGCCGCCACCATCGACGACGGCAAGGGCAAGCCTGTGACCACCGAGTTCGAGCGCGTGATCTCGGCGGTCGGCGTCGTCGGCAACATCGAGAATCTCGGCCTCGAAAAGCTCGGCGTCAAAACCGATCGCGGCTGCATCGTGATCGACGGCTACGGCAAGACCAACATCCCCGGCATCTACGCCATCGGCGATGTCGCCGGCCCGCCCATGCTCGCGCACAAGGCCGAACATGAAGGCGTGATCTGCGTCGAGGCGATCAAGGGCCTGCACCCGCATGCCATGGACAAGAATCTGATCCCGGGCTGCACCTATTGTCAGCCTCAGGTGGCCTCCGTCGGCCTGACCGAAGCCAGGGCCAAGGAGAACGGCCGCGAGATCCGCGTCGGCCGCTTCCCCTTCGTCGGCAACGGCAAGGCCATCGCGCTCGGCGAGGACCAGGGCCTGGTCAAGGTCATCTTCGACAAGAAGACGGGCCAGCTGCTCGGCGCCCACATGATCGGCGCAGAGGTCACCGAGCTGATCCAGGGCTACGTCGTCGCCATGAACCTGGAGACGACGGAAGAGGAGCTGATGCACACGGTGTTCCCGCATCCGACGCTGTCGGAGATGATGAAGGAAGCTGTGCTGGATGCTTATGGAAGGGTGCTGAATATTTGACGGGCGCCAATCGCCGCCCACCGCCGTCATTGCGAGCGCAGCGAAGCAATCCAGAGTCTTTCCGTAGAGGCAGTCTGGATTGCTTCGCTACGCTCGCAATGACGATCAAAGAGAGCCGTTTGCAAAATAAGAAGGAAACCAACCCATGCACGACAACGACAACCTCACCATCGAGCGCCCGAGCTTCGTCACCCATCTCGAATGCGCGATGGAGGGCGATCATTATCCGGCCGACCAGGTCCACAACCTCTCCAAGGCCGGCAAGCCACTGCTGGTGCGCTACGACCTCGCGGGTGTGAAGAAGGCGCTGACCAAGGATGCGCTGAGCCAGCGCCCCGCCGACATGTGGCGCTACCGCGAGCTTTTGCCGGTACGCAAATGCAAGGACATCGTCTCGCTCGGCGAGGTGACCACGCCGTTGATCCGGCTGCCGAAGCTCGGCGCAAATCTCGGCGGCGGCGAGATCATCGTGAAGGACGAGGGGCGGCTGCCGACCGGCTCTTTCAAGGCGCGCGGCCTCGTGATGGCGGTGTCGATGGGCAAGGCGCTCGGCATCAAGCACATGGCGATGCCGACCAACGGCAATGCCGGCGCGGCGCTCGCGGCCTATGCGACCTCCTGCGGCATCAAGACCACGATCTTCTGCCCGGCCGATACGCCGGAGGTGAATGTCAGCGAGATCGAGCTGCAGGGCGCGACCGTCTACCGCGTCAACGGCTATATCGACGATTGCGGCAAGATCGTCGGCGAGGGCAAGGCGAAAGTCGGCTGGTTCGACACCTCGACCTTGAAGGAGCCGTACCGGATCGAGGGCAAGAAGACGATGGGGCTCGAGCTCGCCGAGCAGCTCGGCTGGGACGTGCCCGACGTGATCTTCTATCCGACCGGCGGCGGCACTGGCCTTATCGGCATGTGGAAGGCTTTCGACGAGCTCGAGAAGATCGGCTTCATCGGCAGCAAGCGCCCGCGCATGGTTGCGGTGCAGGCCTCCGGCTGTGCGCCGATGGTGCGTGCCTATGAGGCAGGCACCGAGCATGCGACGCGCTGGGAGGACGCCCACACCATCGCTTCGGGCATCCGCGTGCCGCAGGCGATCGGCGATTTTCTCATTCTGCGCGCGGTGCGCCAGAGCAAGGGCTTTGCCATCGCGGTCGACGACGACAAGATTTCGTCGGCACTGAACGAGGTCGCGCGCGAGGAGGGGCTGCTGCTCTGCCCCGAAGGCGCCGCGACCTACGCCGCCTACAAGGACAGCCTCGCCGACGGCCGCGTGAGCAAGACCGATCGCGTGATGCTGTTCAATTGCGCCACCGGCCTGAAATACCCGCTGCCGCCGGTCACCCGGACGCTCGATCGCCACAAGCCGATCGATTATTCGCAGTTCTAGCGCGGCATTTCGTCCCTTCACGAACGATCCCTCTTCCCGTACGCGGGAAGAGACAAAAACAACAATGACATTGCTGGGAGAAGACAATGAAGGCCGCCTGGGCTGCGCTGATTGCTGTTCTCGCTGTTGCAGGCGCCGCGCGCGCCGACGACTATCCCTCGCGTCCCATCACCATCATCGTGCCCTTCGCCGCTGGCGGGCCGTCGGATGCGATGGCGCGTGTGCTTGCCGAGCGGATGCGCACGGCGCTCGGCCAGCCGCTGGTGATCGAGAACGTCACTGGCGCCGGCGGCTCGATCGGCGTCGGCCGCGCCGTGCATTCGGCCCCTGACGGCTACACGATTTCGTTTGGCCATCTCGGCACCCACGTTGCCAACGGCGCCGTCTACAAGCTCAATTACGACCTGGTCGCGGACCTGGAGCCGGTGGTGCTGCTGCCGAGCAATCCGATGATCGTGGTCAGCAAGAACGCGGTGCCCGCGACCTCGCTGAAGGAGCTGCTGGATTGGCTGAAGTCGCGGCCGTCGCCGCCGACCGCCGGCACCGCCGGCGCAGGCTCGGGCAGCCACATCGCCGGGGTCTATTTCGAGAGCGTCAGCGGCATCAAGCTGCAATACGTGCCGTATCGCGGCACCGCGCCCGCCCTGAACGATCTCATCGCCGGCCAGATCGACGTCATCGTCGACCAGACCTCGAACTCCATCAACCAGGTCCGTGCCGGCACCATTCGCGCCTACGCCATCACCGACGACAAGCGTCTGCCCTCGGCGCCCGACATCCCGACGGCGGAGGAGGCGGGCCTGAAGGGTTTCAACATGACACTGTGGTCCGGCATGTGGGTGCCGAAGGGCACGCCGAAGGCGATCGTCGCCAAACTCAATGCCGCGGCCGTGGAAGCGCTGAACGATCCCGGCGTGAAGAAGCAGCTCGAAAGCCAGGGCCTGGAAATGACACCGCAGGATCAGCTCACGCCCGAGGCGCTCGGAGCCCGCCAGAAGGCCGAGATCGCGAAGTGGTGGCCGATTATCAAGGCGGCCAACATCAAGGTGGATTGAGGCGTTCTGGTAGGGTGGATTCGCGCTGCGCGAAGCGCAGTCGCTCGGCGTAATCCATCTCTTCTCGTGCAGCGATAGAACTGGTGGATTACGCTTCGCTAATCCACCCTACGAAGCCAGAGCCTACTCCGTCCCCGTAAACCCTACCGGCGTCGCCACAGCCGCCGCATCCTTCGCCACCACGCGCTGATCGCTCTTGCCGGCGATCATGCCGCTGCCCTCGAACCGGGCGCGGTAGACCAGCACGTTTTCGATCACGCGCTGGACGTAGTTGCGCGTCTCCGACAGCGGGATACGCTCGACCCAGTCGACCGGATCGACCTTGGGATCCCTGGGGTCGCCGCGCGCCTGCACCCATTCGCGCACGCGGCCCCGGCCGGCATTGTAGCCGGCGAAGGTCATGATTTGGTTGCCGCGATATTCCGACAGAAGTGCGCTGAGCTCGGCCGCGCCCATCTGCGTGTTGTAGACGGGATCGGAGACCATCTTGTCCCAGTCATAGGTCAGGCCGAAGCGCTTTGCGGTGTCGCGGCCCGCTTCCGGCGTCACCTGCATCAGCCCGACTGCGTTGGCGGCCGATTTGTCGCGCTGGTCGAACGAGCTTTCGGTGCGCGCCACAGAATAGATCACGCTGGGCTCGATCGCAGGCGCGACCTGCTTATGATCTGGGATGCCGATGGTCGGGAAGGCGTAGTGATCGAGCGCGAGCCCGCGCGCTAGCGCCGACTTGCCGACCTCGAGCATCACGCGCGCATCGTTGCGCCGGCCGGCGAGCTCGCCGAGCGCTTCGAGTGCCGCGACATCGGTACTCTCCTTGGCGAAATCCTCGGCGTAGTAAAACACCATGTCGCGCTCACCGACGCCATAGAGCATGTCGGCGGCGCGCACGCGGTCGTCCGCGGCCGGCGTATCGGCCGCGGCCAGCACAAGCGAGGGCGCGCGGAGATCGATGCGGTCGAGGCCGAGCCTGGCGCGGGCGAGCTGGCCGTAATAGGCGGTCGGATAGCGCGCCGCCGCCTGATAGCTCAGGCGCGCATCGGTGGTTGCGTTCATCGCCTCGGCTGCACGGCCACGCCAATAATGCGCGCGCGACAGCGCGAGCGGATTGGCCGAGCCCTCGTCGATCGCGGCGAAGTGCGTCATCGCCGCCCTGGGATCGTCGAGATAGCGCAGCGCGATCCAGCCGCACATGAAGTGATGGTCGACGCGATAGACCTCCATCGCGGGCACGGCCGCCGAGCGCACCACCTCGTAGGCAGTCTTGAACTTGCCCTGGTCGAGCAGCTTTCGCGCGAGCAGGCGGCGCTCGCGCCACCAGGCGTCGGTGTCTTGCGCCGCCATCGTATCGGGCGCGGCGGCCAGGATCACCTCGGCCGCGTCGTCGATGCGGTCATTCTGGAGATGCCATTGCGCGCGGCACAGCACATAGCCGAGGTCGCGGCGCGCCTCGGCCGAGACCTCCTCGAGGTCATCCTTGGCTTTGCTGGACTTGCCGGTGACCGCAGCGCAGGCCTTGACGATCGCGAGCGCATCCTCGCCGAGCCGCTTGGCTGCGCGCCGCGCCGCCGCATAGTCCTTGGCGCCGAGGCGCTTGTCCATGCGGGCGCGATGATCCTCACTGGTCAGGAGATCGCGGAACGCCTCGTAGGCATCTTCCTCGCTGCGCTCGGACAATTCGTCCGTGCGCCAGGCCTCGCGCACCAGACGCGCGGCCCTGTCGCTGTCGCCCTCGGTCGTCAGCACGCGGGCGAGCGCGAACTTGCCCTTGGCGCTGGTCGGCCGGTCCATCGTGAATTTGTGCACGGTCGCCGCGTCGGCCTTCTCCTGCCACAGCCGCGCTTCGGCACGGCGGCGGAGCAGCGCGCTGCTCGGCCAGTCCGGATTGGCGGCGAGGAAGGCGGCGTAGCGCTTGAAATTCGCCGTGCTTTCGGAATGGCGCAGCATGAACCAGTCGGCGAGTTTCTGTCCGGCAGGGTCGGCAATGCGGTCGCGCGCCGCGCTCGCATCCTCGGTCTTTCCCTTCCGCGCGAGATCGATGGCATCCTTCAGCGCGGCGAGATCGCCGGTCAACGGCGGGGCCGCCGGCTTGTCCGAGGGCGCGTCGTCCTGTTTCTTCGACTTGCGCCTGGCCTCGGCATGCTTGCCGTGTCGCGCCTTGCCGGCCGAGGCATGGCGCTGCTTGCCGGCTTTCGCCTCATGCGTCTTCTTCGGCGCGGACGATTTGTGATTGCTCTTCGCTGCCAGCTCAGTAGGGACAAAGGCCAAAGCGGCCACGGCAACGACACACGCGAGCGAGCGTAGGCACTGGTTCATTCCGTGGTCCCCCTGCGAAACCAGCACAAACCAAAGTCCGCGACGAGATGCGGCTCGAGAATCAAAGCTGCGTCAAAAATGGTGACACGACGTCGTTTCGCATCCTCAAGCTGTTCCAACAATGCGGCGAAATACGGATGGAGCGAGGGAACCTCCGCACCGGCGGGGTGGAGCGCGGCTCTTAACCTTCATTAACGAATAAGGCTCGCGCGACGGCTGCGGCGGTTCAGGACGCCCAAGCGGCCAAATTGCGCGTATTCCCCGCGGCAAATCCGTTGTATTGGGTTCCAAGGCCTTATCCCTTTCAGCCCATTGTCCCGCGCCCATGCCGATTTTCAACCAGTCGATCCGGCGCAAGATCGTCGGGATTGCGCTCGGCCTCATCATCCTGATGGTCGTCACCGCGGTCCTGTCGATGGTGATGTCGAGCCGCGTCGGCCATCTCCTGGATGAGCTGACCGCGCGGTATATTCCGGCCTACGGCCACCTGGCGCGGTCCAATGTGCGGTCGCTGGAGCGGGCGCTGGCGATGCGGCGCATGGTGATCGCAAAAATGCAGACGCCGCCGGACGAGGAGGGTTTTGCCGCGCGCCTGAAGATCTTTCGGGAAACCGACGCCCAGGTCGAGCAAGAGGCTGAAGCCGCGCGAAAGCTGATCAACGCGATCATCGACGATGAGAGCACGCCGTCGGACAATGCGGCACTCGCCCGGATCGAGACGCGCATCGAGAATGCGGTCAAGGAGCTTCGCCGCGAACTCGATGACGAGGACGCCAAGCTGCTCAGGCTGCTCGATGCCAAGGACTTTGCGGCCACGCGCGACGTGCTTGTCCATGTAGACGCGCTGAGGGATCTCTTCACCCAGCGGATCGACGCGATCCGCGCCGAGATGCTCTCGCAGGTGTTCGTGAGCACCGCGCAGGTCATCCGCCATCAGCGCCAGGCGATCATCGTCTCGGGCATCGTAACCATCCTCGCGGCGATCGTCGGACTTGGCTTTGCGATCATGGTCTCCACCGGGATCACGCGACCGGTCCGGCTGTTGCTGGCCGGCACCCGCGAGGTCGAGGCGGGCCGGTTCGACAAGGCCATCAATGTCTCTACCCAGGATGAGATCGGCGAGCTCGCCGCCGCCTTCAACCGCATGGTCGAGCAGTTGCGCCACAACGAGCGCATCCGCGAGACCTTTGGCCGCTACATCGATCCGAAGGTTGTACAGGGCCTGATCGACCGGCCGGAGGTCGCCATCGACGGCCAGCGCCGGGTGATGACCATCATGTTCTGCGACATGAGCGGCTTCACCGCGATGAGCGAGGGCATGACCCCGCGCGGCCTGGTCAGGGTGATGAACCACTATTTCACCGTCATGTCCGGTCCGATCAGGAGCAACCGCGGCATCATCGACAAATATATCGGCGATGCCATCATGTCCTATTGGGGGCCGCCCTTCATCGAGGAGGAGGAGCAGTCTCAGCTTGCCTGCTTCGCCGCGCTCGACATGGCCGACCAGGTGCCCGCGCTCCAGAAGCAGCTCCCGGATCTCCTCGGCATCCGCGCTATGCCGGTGCCGTGCGATTTGCGGATCGGCATCGCGACCGGCGAGGTCCTGACCGGCAGCATCGGCTCCGAGCTGATGATGAGCTTCACCGTGATGGGCGATGCCGTGAACCTCGCCTCGCGGCTGGAGGCCGTCAACAAGACCTATGGCACCCGTATCCTGATCTCGCAGGCGACGGCGGACGCGATCGGTTCGCACCTCGAATTGCGCGAGGTCGATCGTCTTGCGGTCGCCGGCCAGAGCGCGCCGCAAGCGATCTTCGAGGTGATGGGCCGGGCAGGCGTGCTCACGGCCGCGCATGAGAGCCTGCGTTCGCACTACGCCGAGGGCCTCGCCGCCTATCGCGCCCGTCGCTTCGACGAGGCCCGTGCCGCTTTCAACGCGGCACTGGAAGCCGTCCCCGGCGACGGCCCCTCGCGCGCGCTGCTCGCCCGCATTGCGCAGTTCGAGGCCAATCCGCCGGGCGAGGGCTGGGACGGCGCGTGGCGGCTCGAGCAGAAATAGCCGGCCGCGCGGGAAAAATTTATTCTACTCGATAACGATGTTCGCCGTGACCTATTTCCCGGGCTTAGGTTTGGTGTCCTTGAGGCGTTTGATGGGGACACGCCGATGACAGAACTTGAGAACAGGCTCGAACGCTTCGAGCGCTCACCGCCGAATGCGAGCTGATCGCCAGGCTCGCCACCGACAGCACCAAGCGCGAGTTTTATCTGAAACTTTCGGAGCAGTACCGCCAATTGGCGGTGGACATGCGGCAGGCCATCGCGAGCCAGGCTGCGGCCTGACGCCGACAATCCGTTCTTAACACTTGGCGCGCATCCTCAATCCAGATGCGGGGACGCCTGCGGCGATTTTCCGCTGCGGAAATGCCGGGGCTCGTTGCGGTGCAGCGCGCCTCGCGAGATTGTTTTGTCGTGCCTCACGGGCGATCCCATGCGCCTCCTTGCGGTCATCATGTTTGGACTCATGACGGCAGCCTGCAACCAGGAGCAGGACATCACCGGCTCGACCCCGGTCTGCGCGATGCGGAACTACACCTCTTTCAATCCCCGCGACATGACCCAGTGCGTTGCCGCCTGCAAGGCGTGCGACCACGGCAACACGGTCACCTGCAGCACGTCGTGCACGCTCAAGGGCGCCCACTGAGCCGCTCCGCCTCCTGGTTTGAGGCCAACGGTGTCTTGACGGTTCCTTGACGCTGTCCTTGGCGGTGTCTTGGCGGTGTCTTGGCGGTGTCTTGGCACCGGAACGATTCACATGGATTAATCATTGAAAGGAAGGCAGGACGCGGAGTCCTTTGGAATGGGTATGCTCGATCCCGGTCGGTTCCTGGTGTCATGCTCGCATTGCGCGGCCTGGCCGATGGCGGCCAATGTGAAACGTTCGAGCTGGTCGGCTTCGCCAAACGAGGTCCGCTTCGTGTGCCCGCGCTGCCGCCGCGAGGAGACTGCGATCATCTCCGCCTCCGGCGAGTTGACGCCGATCCGGCGCGTCGATGTCCCGCCGCGCGACGTCACCGCGGCCTGGGCTCAGGCCCAGCGCGCAAGAGGGCGAGCGTAGCCCGCCCGTTTAAGGGCAAGTGGGTGAGGCGCTGAGGCTGTCGCGGTTGTCCGTCGGGCAAAACACCTGACCATTTCTCGACACGCCCATGTCAAGGCGGTGCGCCCAAAATATTCCGCTTTACCGAAATTCGGAAACGGCGTATGTGTTGCCCATCCCGGCTCATCCTTGAGGGGCGATCTTGTGGTCGTCACGTTCGCGAGCCGGGCTTGCGGTGGACGCGGCAGCGTTCGGGTACGAGAGGCCAAGGGCAGGGCGGATTGCTCTCCGTGAGCCCAAGGCTTCGTTCCGACGAGCGGCGCTGCTAGGCTTCGTCTCGTCTGTAAGTTTCCGGCTCCGTCGACAGGGCTGGGAATACTGCGGCGAAATGGCGGGCCGTGCGTACGGCAAAACCGTGTGGTCCTGGCGTCCAGTCATTTCAAGCGGTCGGGGAAAACTAAAAAGCCTCGACCAATGAACGGCTTATCAGGATCGGCGCGCGGCGCCGCGTCCCGCTGGTAAGCGCCGGGCCCTATTAGGCCCTAGTTTCACATGCTGCCGTTTTAAGGCGAGAGTTGGGGCTGCGCCCGCGCGAGGTTTAGACCCGGCCCGGTTGCGCCCGGTGGCTCTCGGAAGGATCGCGGGCCTGCTGGATGCGATGGCCGGGCTTGCCCGCTGATCCTTGTGGCCCGGTGCGGCGGCGCACGGTAGGACTCTCTAATTCGGTTCTGCTTATCATCGTGTCAGCCTTGCTCTTGGAGCGA
>NZ_PYFX01000035.1 GCF_003020115.1 Bradyrhizobium sp. MOS002 | reverse complement strand
TTGCCTGGATGTGGCCGTTCGACGACGGGCAGATCCACACGGACTCGTAGGCCGGCGGGATGCCGATTGATTTGATGCGTCGGATGACGGCCGCATCGGTGATGCGCTTGCCGTCCTTGTCGTAGTAGCCGAAAGTGGTTCCAGTCCGCTTGCGGGTGTACCCAGGCGCGGAGTCGCTGACATAGCGGAGGCCTTCTTCCGCGATGGTGGCCGCGACGCAGGCGGTGCGGTCCAGAACCTCTTCTTCGTTGCTGGTTTGTCGGAGCATGGGCCGGTCCCCTCGGAAGCACCCTGGATCGAGGCTCCGCCCTTGCTAAAGGGAGGAAGACACCGGTTGGTTCCCCTCGGACGTTGGTGGACGCGATGTGAAATTTGGAAGCCGCGCAGATATCGGTACCTCCGATGGAGAGCTTGGCCGGTTCCTTTTGACAAGGCGCTGCGCCGTCGAAGGGCGGGATGGGGTCTAACTTCAGACAATCGCCACAAACTTCACCGACACCTCCCCACAGTCAATTCACGATGGCCGCTATGTCCCAGTATTCACTAAACCTATTGCGTCAGCGCCATGTCGTCGAGAAAAGACCACTTGAGGCCAGCGTCGAGCAGATCTTGCGGGCCGACGCCCGCCCGGGAGCCCGTGCCATCCTTGCGTCAATCGATAAACGGCGCTCCGAGAATAGGTCCGAGGGGCAGCGCCTGCGAAAGATGCTCCGCTTCGAGAGCTCTCTCTGGGAAAGCGGCCATCATGCCGTCGCAGGCGTGGACGAGGCGGGAATTAGCCCTCTCGCCGGGCCAGTCTCCGCCGGCGCCGTTATCCTGAAGCCCGGCACGAGGATAATCGGAATCGACGACTCGAAAAAGCTCGACGCCGCCGCTCGCGAAGAACTCGCGAAGGAAATCAAGGAAAAGGCAGAGAGTTGGTTTGTAGCATTCGTCGACGTCGGGGAGATCGACGCGATCAACATCTACTGGGCAGGCATCCAGGCGATGCAGCGGGCCGTCCGGGGGCTAGGGTTAACGCCGGAGCACTTGCTGATCGATGCGAAGCGGTTGAAGGAAATCGACATCCCTCAGCAGGCCATCATTAAAGGCGACGCCAAGTCCGCCAGCATTGCGGCCGCCTCCATCCTCGCGAAAGTCGAGCGCGATACCTTAATGCGGACCCTCGACGAGCGTCACCCCGGCTACGGATTCGCGGACCACAAGGGCTACCCGGTGCCGGCTCATTATGAGGCGCTCGCAAGGCTTGGTGCATGCGCAGCTCACCGGAGGTCGTTTGGACCTGTACGCAAGGCGCTCGGGCTGCCGCCCCTGCCACCGTGGCCTTCGGCGTCCGAGCGCGCCGCGAGCTGAACTCCAGATCGAGCGCTTCGTCTCGGCGGCATTATTTTCGCGACCACTTCGTTTCGCGAACGACGTCCCTGGCGTTTTTGTCGGACCTCAGGCCGAGATAGACCGGCTGGCGCAGCTCGCCCTTGCTGGTCCACTCCGCGAATTTCACTTCCGCGACCAAGGAAGGACGCACCCAGGTCGTAACCCGCTCATTTTTCACCTTGCCAGAGAAGGGCGACTTGGCTGTCTTCAGCCTCACGAGCTTGCGGTGAAGCGCTTCGAGAACTTGGTGGCTGAAGCCGGTGCCGACGTGGCCAATGTACCGCCATGCATCGGCGTCGCGTACCGCCAGCACGAGGGCGCCGAAGAAGGGCCGGGTTCGCCTCGGCGCGGTGAAGCCGGCGATCACTACCTCCTGCCGCTGCGCGGTCTTCACCTTCAGCCAATCGGCGGTCCGGCGTCCGGACGCGTACGGGCTGTCGGCGCGCTTGGCCATGATGCCTTCGAGATGCCTCAGCTCGGCTTCTGCGAAGAACTTTGTTCCGCTGCCTTTGCGGTGATTGCTGAACGCGATCAGCTTATGGCGCGGCAGGAGGGCCTTGAGCCGCTTCTTGCGCTCGAGAAACGGCAGCGCACGCAGGTCCTCGCCGGCTGCGAACATGAGGTCGAACGCGCAGTACAAAAGCTTGGTCCCGTGACGCAGGGCGTTTTGAAGCAACTGGAAATGGGATACGCCGTCCTTCCCGATCGCAACGAGCTCGCCATCGATCACAGCGTCCGCCTTCACTCCCTCAAGTGCTTTCGCGACCTCGACATAGGAGTGGCTGATGATCTTCCCGTTGCGGCTGTAGAGCGCGACCCGACCACGCCGGATTTCCGCGACCATGCGGAAACCATCGAACTTGTCCTCGAAGACCCAATTGGGATCGTCGAACGGTGAATCGATCAGCGTGGCCAGCATAGGCTGCAGGCGAAGAGGCAGGGTTGATTTGCGGGCCATGGTAGGCTCTTTCTACACGGCCGGCAGAGGCCGAAACGAGGAGGACGGAGGGCGAGCCCGCGCGGTATCACCAGCCGCGACCATCCCGCCGGCCCGTACCACGCCCAGCACCCCAGCTTTGAACGGAGGGCCCGTTTCCGCCGACGAGAGCACCTGTTGTTTAAGGCCTTGCTGGAAGCGGTCGATCAGAACGCAAGGCGTCCGGAGGCCGGTCAGCTCCACGATCGCCGTTGGTCCAAGCTCGATGAGCGTCCGCAGAGACATCCGCTCAAGGTCCAGACCGGCAGTCGTGATATTCTCGCCCAGGTCCCCCGCTGCAACCTGGAAGCCGGCATCCGAAAGGGATGCAAAGAGCTCGGCCGGGATGAGGTGCACCTGCCGGAGATTGGGTAGGCGCGGCTGCCGGCGGGCGAGATACCGGTGCTTGACGAACGCGCCGGCGTGGGCGTCGCCTTCGACACCATGGCCTTCCACCAGCATGATCCAGTCCTGCGGCGGTTTGCTGAAGTGGTGACCGCGATTGGCGGCAACTGCGACCACGGTGCCCTCCAGCGAGAAGACGTGCCCGTGCTGCATCAGGCTGCCCGGGCGAACGAGCGCCGCTTCTGGCGGAGGTAGCGCGTGATCTCCGGAAGAGCCATCGCGTTCAGGACCCGGTCGGCGGGGACACCGCCCTTCCGAGCCATCTCGACGCCCCAGTGCATGTGGTCGAGCTCGGGGATCGAGTGCGCGTCCGGATTGATGCTCATCAAGCAGCCGAACTCAAGGGCGGCCTGGTGCCAGCGCCAATCCAGGTCGAGGCGCCATGGATGGGCGTTGATCTCCACCACGACGTCATGCTTGGCACAGGCGCGCAGCACCTTGTCGACATCGATCTCGTAGCCTGGCCGCCGCTGCAGCTGGCGCCCGGTCATGTGGCCGATGATGGTGGTGTGAGGATCGGAGATGGCCCGAAGCAGGCGCTGCGTCTGCGCCTTGCGGTCGAGTTTGAAACGGCCGTGGATGCTCGCGACCACGAAGTCGAAGCGCTGCAGCACGTCGTCCGCATAGTCCAGCGAGCCGTCGGCCAGAATGTCGGACTCGATGCCTTTCAGGATCCGGAAATCCTTGCCGAAGCGCTTGTTCAACCGGTCGGCGTCCCGGTGCTGCTGCGCAATCTCTTCCTCCGAGAGACCGCCCGCGTAGTGCGCGGACTTGGAGTGGTCGGCGACCCCGAAATACTCGAAGCCGCGCTGGCGCGTGGCCTTGGCCATCGTCTCCAAGGTCTCTGTGCCGTCGGAGGCATCGGTGTGGCAATGAAGGATTCCGCGCAGGTCCTTGTCAGTGACGAGCTTCGGCAACTTGCCCCTCAGCGCCAGCTCGACCTCGCCGCGGCCCTCACGGAGTTCAGGATCGATGAACGGCAGGCCGAGGGCACTATAGATCTGGGCCTCGTCGCGGGCGATCAGGGTGCGACCCTTGTGCAGCCCGTCGCTCTCCAGCCGCATTCCTTTCTCCGCGGCCAAAGCCTGGAGCCTCTCGATGTGAGCGGCTGAGCCGGTGCCGAAAAGAAGGGCGGCGCCGAAGTGGTTGCGGTCGGACAAGCGGATTTGCAGTCCGTCCGCCGCCGAAGCATTCGCCGCCTTCTCGATCTTGGCAGCCTCCGCGACAATCGTGAGCTCGCCGACGAGTTCGCAGCCGCGGCGGAAGTCGCCTGCGATCGTCACCCGCTTGAGCTCCGGCCGGGCCTTCCGCAGAGAATCCTTGGCGTGCGCGAGCAGGGCGGCGGCACGGTGCAGATGGAGGCGACCTTCTCCGCTTTTCGCGATGGCGAGATTCTGCAGAATCTTGGTCTGCAGCGCCGCGCCGAGACCGGTGGCGTTCTTGATGCGGTCGTCCTTGGCGGCGGCCTCCAACTCGGCGAGTGAAGTGATGCCGAGATCCTTGTAGAGACGCAGCATCTTTTCCGGCCGCAGACCTGGCACCGACAGCATCTCGAGCACGCCCTTGGGAATCTCCTTCCGGAGCTTTTCAAGGCTCGGATGAGTGCCCGTCTTGTGCAGCTTGGTGATGATATCAGCGATCGCCTCGCCGACGCCGGGGATTTCGGTCAGTCGGTCCTCGGCGATGAGCACGTCCAGGGGGACGGCAAGGGCCGCCAGGCTGTCTGCGGCCCGCGTGTAGGCTTTGGCCCTGTAGGGGTTCCCACCACGCAACGCCGTCCGCTGTGCGTATTCTCGCAGGAGACTGACGATCGTGCGAACGTCCACGGAGGCCACTCAACGAGCCTCCCGTTCCGCGCCTCGCCTCACCGGAGCAAAGGCTCGTTTATCGGGTGGGCCGTCGTCGCGCCGGGGATCGAGAGATGCCTCAAGTTTTTGCGCTGCCCGGAAGTCCTCAAGGTGCTGCGTGTTCGGGCTATAAGCAGCCTCCTTCTTGAGGAGATTGTAAATCCGCCCCGCAACCAGCTGCAGATGCTTCATTCTGCCGCGCAGCATCGATCGGGCTTTGCAAAGAGCCCGGACGGCGTAGGCGCGGAAGTAATCGAACGCGTCAGACATAATGTCGGTAACGCTCGGTCTCCCCTATGGTTCGGTTGCTGGCCTGGCCCTGCTGGAAGGGCGCCCCCAAAGCGTCGGCTCGACCCAACGCCTAGGAACGAAACGCAGCAGCGTGGCTTCTTCGCTAAAGGAGTCGCGCAATGAAACGCTTTGGCATTGCAGTTGTCTTAGCTCTCGTCATCCCTTGTGCAGCATTTGCCCAAGGTGGGGGTGGAGGCGGCGGCGGTGGTGCCGGCGGATCTGCCGGTGGAAGCGCTGGCGGTGCGTCGTCGTCTGCAGGTGCAGGGGGTTCGACTGCAGCATCTCCCTCCGCTACAGGAGCCGCAGGCGCTGCGAACTCGGGCGGGACGGCAAGCCCGTCGGCTACTGCCCCGAATGCAAATACCAATCCAACCACCGGCACCACCAATGCGATAACCGGTATCGCCAATGGCACTCCCAACCCTCAATCCGGGCGTCAGGGAGCGGTCAATGGAAACAGCACGAGTGCCGCAAGCCCCGGCACGAATGCTGCCGGAACCGCAGCTTCATCCGGAACGCCTGCTGCCAATACCCAAGGGGCCGCCGCGGGCGGCATTGGTCGGCCGACGACCACTGATCAACACGATAGTGACGCCAAGATCGATCAGGAGAACAGCAAAGTCGATCAGACCGTGAAAAAGATATGCAAAAATTGCTAAGTTTGGACGACAGAGGTGATGGGCCGCAGAACCTTCGGCGTCAGGCGCGGCGAGCGACGAGGCCCTAGGCCGGTTCGGGTGCATTAAGGCGTCTACACAAAAGGGTCAGCTTCCATAACCCGCGGAATTCCGTTCACAGTGGCTAGATGGCCCGGCGGCTGCGACCGGCTACAAAACCGTAGACGAGAAGCACGATGATGGCGCCTACCACTGCCCCCACTAGTCCTGCGCCTTCTCCTGGCCGGTACCAGCCGAGAGATTGGCCAAGATAGGTTGCAACGAACGCACCCACTATTCCCAGGATCGTGGTGAGGATGAAACCCGAGGGCTCGTTGTCGCCAGGCATGATGAACTTCGCGATGACGCCTGCGATGAAACCGATGATGATCGTCCAGATGATGCTCATATCTTTTCTCGAGTCTTGAGGAGTGTTATCCCGCCGATTGCGCCGGAAGACGTCCGTCCGGCGTGTATTTGTCCACCGCTGCCGGAAGCTCGCGCGACAATCGGTTCAAGATCTCCTGCTGAGACAGGCCGGTCTGCTGCTCCAGTTTTTGAAGAACGTCCGGACCGATAGCCTGCTGGAGTTCGGGCGGGGTGACTTCGCGGTTTGGTCCCTGATTGATCCAGGATTGAGCCGCGTCGCCCTGTCCGTTCTGCTTGAAGTGCTCGAGCAACTCGCCGATCCCGCCATTCAGCAGCGAACCCACGCCACCGCCTCCCACAAGGCCACCAAGATTGCCGAGCATGCCGCTCAGGGAATCCTTGGCACCCGTCGGCTGATCGGAGGTAGCATTGCGAAACATGTCGGCGAGCTTGTCCCGATTTTGATAACCGGCGATTGCGAGCATACCCAAGAGGGCGGTCATCGATGGCATTCCGCGGCTCATTTTCGGCTCCTGAGTTCGATAATGGGTAATCGTGCGCAAGAAATGGCGGCCCGCCTGGTGTGCGGGCCGCCGGTTATTCATCGCATCCCGGTGCCGTAGAGTTGGCGTTCTCTGCGGACCTCCTCCGCCCCGTAAGGTTTGGCGGAGGGATCGTAGCTCTTCCACCCGGCCTTCTGCCAGGCTGCGCTTCGGTCGCGCAGATTGACGGCGGACTGGTTCAGGATCGCTTCGTATCGCGCGCGGTCCGCATCCGGCACACGAGCCGAAACCAGCGTGCCGCCGCGCCTCACACCTTCGGCGTAGAGTGGTGCTTCCTCGTCGGATACGCCAGCCTGCGTCAACGCCCCGACGACCCCGCCCGTCGCGCCGCCGGCAACGGCTCCGAGCGCGGTGGACGCGAGCCATCCGGCCGCCACTACCGGACCGAGGCCGGGGATAGCCAACAAACCAAGGCCCGCGAGCAAGCCGGCCGCGCCACCAAGACCTGCGCCGAGGCCCGCTCCCGTAGCCGCGCCTTCCGCCCGATCGTCAACCCCATCGCGATCGCGATCGACCTTCTTGTCGGTGCTGTACCAGTTGTCCGAATTGTTCGCGACGATGCTCAAATCCGAATGCGGCACGCCCGCGGACTCCAGGCTCGTCACCGCGCGCTGCGCATCGGAATAGTTGTCGTAGAGACGTGAAATCGTAATGGTCATCTTGATCCCTCTAAATCTTCGCTGCTGCGCGAAATTATTTGGCCGCGTTGACGTTGCCCTGGAAATCCAGGCTCACCTTGGATGAGGCGCCGCCTTTAGTGGCCTTTCCGCGCCAAACGCCGTTGTCGTCCTTCTTCAGCGCTGTGACGTTCGTGTAGCCCGCGGCCTCGATCTTGGATTTGGCCTGGCCCTCGGTGAAGCTGTTGGCGCCTGCAACCGGCTTGCTGGAATTGTTCTGGCCAGAACTGTTGACCGCATTATTGTTGGGCCGATCGGCAGCCGGCGGCTTTTGCGCAAACGACGGGCCGGCGAGTAGCGAGGCCGCCGTCAGCAGAAGAAGAAATTTATTGTTCATGTCGTCCTCCAATAGTGGCACGGCACAACAGGTACTGGTCCGAGAAGTTCCAAGTTTTCCCGGTCCGGTCGGCTTGGGTGGAGGGGTCCTCAGGGCAACTACAAGATGCCAGCTGGCGCCGTCGCGTACTGCGCGAGCTGTGTGTCCTCGCCTCATGATGCCGAACAGTGCTGCCTCTTGACGACATCATTCGTTTGGTTCGACTTGGCGCGACCACTCTTGGAAAGCATCGAAGCAGCCGCGACAGGAGGTGCTAGATACACCCGTCGAGTTACGCCGATGCAGGCCGGTCCATCCCGGTTGCCGCCCGCCGTCGCGCTCGGATAGAGGGACCGTTGCGGAACCTGCGAATCCTTACAACGTTGCACTGCCATTAGATTCGCAGAAGGAGGACTTGATGGCAGCCGCGAAGAAGAAGACTGCGCGAGGACGTAAGCAGGACCGGGCGCGCGTCGCAGGCGGGCAGAAGCACGAAGTCGGCTATGAGGCGAAGAAGACCGGACGGTCCGCGCCCGCGGTCAAGAAGGCGGTCAAGAAAGTCGGCAATTCCCGCAAGCGGGTCGAGAAGCGTCTCGGGCGCTGATGCGCAGGCGGCGGCTTCTTCCCGAGCTGCCGGTCACAGATCCGGCTGGAGAAGCGCGTGAAAGCGCAGCGTCTGCAGCCGCGGCTCCACGTCGCGGAGATAAATCTCTGACCGGAGAAATGCGAGCTCCGCGTCGAGCGCGGACTCGCAGACGTCGACGTACCATGACTTAGGGCGCCCATCTGTGCCGTCGCTCCAGCGATAGCCGCGGCGCTTCAGCGAATGTTTCAGTTCGAACGGCGACTGTTCGGCCCAGATGCGGATGGTCTTCTTTCGTGCGGTCTCGAGCAGGACGGCGAGGGCCGGCGCGCCGGTCGTTGGTAGGTCGAAGTCTAAGATCTCGAGCAGCGCGTGACAGTCGTCAACCGCGCGGTGCGCCTGGTGGAAATAGCCGGCGCCATTCAGAAGGTAGCCGAGCTTCGCTCCATCGAAGCCCTGCTGCCGCCACTGGACCTCGGTCGCTGAGCATGCCCACGCCTTCCGCTCGAAGACGGGCCAGTAACGTTCGGAAAACTTCCTATCGAATCCACTGTTATGCGCGATGACCAGGGCCACGGAATCGTCGACGAAGGCGTTCACGGCGACCTCGTCGATCCTGTGGCCGGCCACCATTTCGTCGGTGATGCCGGTAAGCGCCGTGATCTCGGCTGGGATCGGCTCGGACGGCTCATTGAAGGCGGAGAACGTGTCCCTGACATCAATGATGCGCCCGTCCGGCGTGTAACCGAACTTGACCATGCCGAGTTCGATGACTTCGTCCTTGCGGTGGTCGAGGCCGGTGGTTTCGGTATCGAGCAGGATGCCGATCCTCGTTTCCTGTCCGGAGACCGCCATCGACCTCGGACGCGGCACCAGGCGCCGGAGGACCCGGTAGTCACCCGATCGGCCTAACGCCTCGGCCATCGCGGCCAGATCCGCTGCGTTTTGAAACATCTCTTCTCATGGTGAGCCGACCAGGTAGGCCCTGAGCCCCTACAATAGGGGCGAGCCGGTCACGAGATATCTGAAAGACAGGCAATTCACGGGCTTTTCGGGAGTGTCGGGTGCAGTTGGATCCCGTCGCGGGACGCTCGCGCAGGGCCTCGATCGCGAGCGCTCCGGAGGTCCGCACCTATGAATGGGGGCGGATCGGGGCCGGCATCTCCGGACGGCTAGACAGGATCCCCATATGGCGCCGACCCCGGATTGCTACGGTCCTACCGGTGCGTGATCGTTTACGATCTTCAACTATATTTGTATCCATGGATCTCGAGTACGACCCCACGCGCGAGGCCGTCGCGGCGATGAAGCTTGCCGCCGAAGACAACGGCGCAGAGCGGCAGAGATGGATCACCGCCGCGCTGGCGTGGTCAGAACTCACTCGCCTCCGGGGGGCTGTCGAAGAAGCGTCGCCTAAGCGGCAGCTCGTTGCCGGTGCAAGGCGCAGCGCCTTCCCCTACCCCCTCTCAGGCTGCTAGGCCCTCGTTCAGGCGAAGTGCGATGCCGCACCCGTCTACGACCTCAAATCCTCGCTGGTGAGGCTAAAATCACCGGCAGAGGCCCTCCCGCCAGGCCGCCGGGTGCGCAGAAACGATTCTGCAATGCGCGTGGGCAGACTGCGACGGCGACCGCTGCGCAACCCGATCGGTCGAAACTTGGCCGACGGCCCGCTGCGGCCCTTCGAGCCGTAGGTCCTTCGCTGCGCGCCGACTTTGCCTCAAGCAGTGGAACGGGCTCGGCCGGATACGGTTGATGTGGCGGGCCCGCGCGAATGCACGGCCTGCGTGGCTCCGCCCTCAAGCCCCCCAGCCCCCAAAAGGCGGGGCCACGCTCATTCTCGCCCCTGCAGAATTTTTCGTTGACCGTAACTTGCGTCCGGCCGGGCGGTTTCGGACAGAATGCTGCTTTCGCTGGGGAGACCTTCCAATATTCCATGCTGAAACCACCGCGTTTTTACGCGCGGTCCCCGACGAGGTGTGCGAGAGCGTGTCACGCTACGAGAGCTCTGCCCGCACCACTCGCGTCCATGATCCTCGAAGCCGCCAGCAGGGCGAGACATCGGTCGACAGGCTGAAGCGGATCGGCAGGAGTGTACTTGCGAGGCCCCGAGGGTGCGGAACTATGTGCTCTGAAGCGGAGCAGCGTGGCCAGAGCCGCCCCGGGCTCTAACTAAGGTGCGTACGCATTAAGCGGCTAGACCTCTGATGTCCGGTTTGCCGTCAGCATCGGCCGAAGAGCGGATCGCCTCAGAGGTCACAGATGGGTCGGAAGCCGACCAACTTAGCAACAGAAAGGACCGACCAAGGAATTCGGGGCGGCGCGCCTGCAAGGTGCCGACCACGTTTTCATGGCCTCGCTTCCAGCACCATATTGAACGGACCCTGGGTGGCACGACGGACCTGACGGAAGCCACCTTCCTTCAGCACCTCGGTGAGCTTTGCCTCTCCGGCCTGAGCGCCGAGTGCTTCGCGGACTTCTTGGGCCATCGAGGTCGGCACGCAGATCATCGTCGATGCATTATAGTAGAGACGGCTGACCGGATTGCCGACGTTGTCGGCCGGATCATCCGCGGCAATCGGCTCGACGATCATCCAGGAACCACCGGGCTTAAGCAGGCTCCGCACATGCCTGGCGCAGCCCCGGGGATCACCCATGTCGTGCAGGCAGTCGAACATGGTGACGAGATCGAAGTCTCGCTCAGCGATATCCTTGGCGCGCGCGGTCACGAAGCGGACGCGGTCGGCGAGACCATGGGCCATAGCGTGTGCGTTGGCCTGCTCGATGGACGGCGCATGGAAGTCGTAGCCGACGAATATGCTCTGCGGGAACGCCTTCGCCATCAGCAAGGTTGAAAAGCCGACCCCGCATCCGATGTCGGCTACCTTAATACCCTCGGAGAGCTTCTTGGGCATGCCGTCCAGCGCCGGTAGCCAAGACTGCACGATGTTGTTGACATAGCCCGGACGAAAGAAGGAGCCAACAGCACAGAACAGGCAGCCCGAGCTTTCACCCCAAGCAACGCCGTTTCCGTTCCTGAATGCGGATTCGACCATCGTTCGCCCTTCCACCATCGCCGCCGCAAGGTCGAAAGCGCCTTCCAAGTAGACGGGACTGTCCTTTACGGCAAAGATCATTGCCTGTTCAGGTGTCAGACTGAACCGCTGGTCTGTCTTGTCGAGGGTGATGTAGCCGTTAGCGGCCTGTGCAAAGGCCCATTCACAGACGCACCTTTCGGTCAGGCCGGTTCGCTGTGCGAGTTCAGAAGCAGTCGCGGGGCCGTCCCGGTGCAATGCGTCGAACAGGCCGAGACGGAAGCCGATCCCAGCCGTCGGCACACTAAAGGCCCCGCCCAAGTCCCCCGGCATCTTTCCGACGAGGGCGCCAAGTCTGTCATTGTCCACTGCGCGCATGACTTAGTCCTTCTCTGGCTTTTGAGCTGAACAAAGGTCAGATATAAATTCGGTCGGTCGGCCGAATTATGTGCTGCGATGATGCGCGGAGTCAAGTAGGCTGTCTCTTGTTGACTGTGACCACGGGGCGCCCGACATTCGGCCGATCGACCTAGTCAAGGAAGGTGGGGACAGAATGCCGCGAAACGGCCGGAAGGCAGACACCAGAACGGTAGTGCTGGAGGCCGCAAAGAAGGTGCTCAGGCAAAAGGGATACGCCAAGCTGTCCACCCGCGATGTTGCTGCGGCGGCTGGTGTCCCACTCAGCCAGATCCATTATCATTTCGGATCCAAACAAGGGATGATGCTGGCGCTGTTCGAGTACCTCAACTCGCAGCTGCTCGACCGCCAGAACGCACTGTTTCGAGATACCGCCCTAAAGCTGTCCGAGCAGTGGGACCGAGCCTGCGACTATCTCGACGAGGACATAGCCTCGGGATACGTTCGCGTGCTGCAGGAGCTGATGGCTGCCAGCTGGGGTGACGGCGCCGTGGCGAAAGTGGTCCAGGCCGGCATCATGGGCTGGATGAAGCTGATCACAGACCTCGCGCGCCGGGCCGAGCGCGAATTCGGCGGTCTCGGCCCCTTCACGGCCGACGAGGTCGCCGCGTTAGTCGCCCACGCCTTTATCGGCGCGGAGAGCCACTACCTGCTCGGACTGGAAAAGAAAGGCGTTCCTGTCCGGCCGGCTCTTCGGCGCTTTGGTGATCTTATTCGCATCCTGGAGACTGCTCACCGAAAATGAGGTGCTGACATGCGCGCCAAACTTCCGGCTTTCGAAGGAATAGTTGAACGTAACGGTGTGAAGCTTCACTACGAAATCTACGGCAGCGGCGCGGAGACTATCGTCTTCGTGCCCCCGTGGAGCATCGTTCATTCGCGGGTTTACAAAGCGCAATTGCCGTGGTTCAGCGAGCGTTTCCGCTGCGTCACTTATGACAGCCGTGGCAATGGCCGATCCGATCGGCCAGACGACGTGGCGGCATATACGCTGGACAACTACGTCGCAGATGCACTTGCCGTCATGGATGCGGCACGAATTGGTACTGCCATTCTCGTCGGCCTCTCGCTCGGTGGGATGATCGCATCTGTGATCGCGGCTCACCATGCAGAACGAGTCAAGGCCGCGATCCTGGTCGGCACATCGGCCAGCGTAGGGCCCGCCTATCCTTACATGACGCCGGAGCACTTTCAGGCCGAGCGCGCGGAATTCAAGGATTGGGACAAATACAACGGCGCCTACTGGCTCTCGAACTATCAGGATTTCGCGGCTTACTTCGTCGGCTCCATCTTCTCCGAGCCACATTCGACCAAGCAAATTGAGGATGCCGTTGGCTGGGCCAGCGAGACTACGGGGTCCATCCTTGCCAGGACGGTGAACGCGCGGACGATGCCGCCGGCTTTCGATGTGAGCGAGGCCATGTATCGCAAGATCACCTGCCCGGTCCTGATGATCCATGGCAACGACGATCAAATCCAGCCCTATGCCCGGGCACAAATCGTAGCCGGCCTGACAGGTGCGGAGTTAACGACGATCGAGGGAGGAGGCCACAATCCGCTAGGTCGCTTTCCGGCGAAGTGCAACACCCTGATTACAGAATTTCTCCAGCGCCGGCTCGGCCTGGTTGCTCGGCCTAAGCGGACTCCTGCGCGGTCAGGGCCGAAGCGCGTCCTCTACTTGTCCTCCCCTATCGGGCTCGGCCACGCCCGGCGGGACATCGCCATCACGCGGGAGTTGCGTAACGTGCTTCCTGATCTGCAGGTCGACTGGCTGGCACAGGATCCGGTCACCCGGTTGCTCGAAGCGAGTGGCGAGACCGTTCATCCGCTCAGCGGCCGCCTGGCCAGTGAAACCCGTCATATCGAAATGGAATGTGGCGAACATGAGCTGCATGCCTTTCAGGCGATTCGCCGAATGGACGAAGTGCTGATTGCTAACTTCATGACATTTCAGGATGCCGTCGAGGAGTTGCGCTATGACCTCGTGATTGCCGACGAGGCGTGGGACATCGATCACTACTGGCACGAGCATCCCGAACTGAAACGAGCACCGCTGGTGTGGTTCACTGACTTCGTCGGGTCGTTCCGATGCCCTCGGGTGGCGAAAACGAGGCATTCCTGACAACCGATTACAATGCCGAAATGATCGAGCATGTCGAACGGCATCCCGGCGTGCGTGATCGCGCGATCTTTGTCGGAAACCCGGACGACGTCATTCCTCGGTCATTTGGGAGGGACCTGCCCGAAATGCCGGCCTGGGTGCCCAAGCACTTCGAGTTCCCGGGTTACATTCTCGGTGAACACCCCCAGACATTCGGGCCGCGCGCCGAGCTTCGACGACGGCTCGGCTACCGGGACGGCGAGCGCGTCTGCATCGTCACGGTGGGCGGTTCAGGCGTCGGTGCGCCGCTCATCCGGCGCGTTTTGGAGAGTTATCCGCTGGTGCGGTCCAGGATACCGGGATTGCGCATGATCGTGATCGCCGGTCCCCGGATTGATCCGGCGACATTGAACGCTCCAGTCGGCGTTGAAGTTCGATCATTCGTAGCCGACCTGGACCGACATCTCGCAGCCTGCGACCTGGCCATCGTTCAGGGCGGACTTACCACGTGCATGGAGCTGACAGCGGCCGGCACCCCCTTCATCTATTTCCCGCTGCAGAATCATTTCGAGCAGACCTACCATGTGGCATATCGACTTGATCGCTATGGCGCTGGCCGGCGAATGAACTATGCGGACTCAACGCGCGAGATGATTGCTGAAGCGACTATCCGAGCCCTGACCGAGCCGACGTTCTCTAAACCGGTCGAAAGCGGCGGCGCAGCACGCGCGGCGCACATGCTTGCGGAACTGCTCTGATGCCGCGGCCGGCCGCAGTGTCGATTCGTGCTTGAAGCTGCTGTAGGTCAGGCCGAATTACGAGTTCGTGTTGCTGGCCACATGGCGCCGCGACCGCTCCGCGTCGAGCGAGAAATCGACACAGATGCTTGCACCTGCCTTCGGACAATCTGGAACGGATGATCGCCCACTCGATTGGTCGGTATGACCGAGCGAGTTCTCTACGAAAGCAGCAATGGTGACGTCTGGGCGCTGACGCGAGATCCGCGGACGAATACGCCCGTCGTGAAGCACCAGCCCAACATCGGCTCAGGTGGCCAAGTCACCTATACGGATATCGGCCAATTCCTGCGTAGTGGCGCCGGGGGTCCAGAGCGCCAGCAATTGCTGAAGCTGATCGACACGCTGCTGGAGGACTGAGAGAAGCCGCTCAGGCCGACCATTTGTCCTCCTCACGGCGCGCTTCGTCGTCGTTGATGCGCTCGGCCAGATCGGCAGCGGTTTCATGATCCTCCGTAGTGGCGATGGGCTCGCCATCTTGCTTCTTGATCTTTTGTCCTTCGGCAGTCACCGGAAAATCATCGGGTGCTAATCGCTTCTTGGAAGTGGACATGTGTCTTCCTCCTGTAGCCGCGATGATAGCACGCCGCCCAACGAGCCCTCAGTTGATTTCAGTCGGTTAAACCTCACGGCCGGACGAACCTACCCTTGGAAGGTCGCGAAACGGCAGCGGATCTCGTCCCGAAAGCGCGGCGGCGGGAGATGTTTGCCTGCCGCCTTGAAATTCTTCCGTGAATGTCCATTTACCATCCAACCGCCATCCATTTGGATGGTGAGAATGGATGTACCCGATGACCGACAATGTACGCGAGCTGCGACCCCGGACCCCGGATACGGAGAAGATCACGATCAACCTGGGCTATGTGGACCTCGGCCAGGTCGATCTCATGGTGCAGGAAGGGTTTTATTCGAACCGCACCGATTTCATCCGGACGGCGATCCGCAACCAGCTCGAGCGGCACGCGGAGGTGGTCAAGCAATCGACGGTCCGTAAAAGTCTGGACCTGGGGCTGCGTAACTATGCCCGCGTCGATCTCGAGAGGGCGCGGCGCGACGGCGAGATGCTGCACATCAACGTCCTCGGCTTGGCGACCATCGACCAGGACGTCACGCCTGAGCTGGCACGCGCCACAATTGCCTCGGTCTCGGTGCTCGGAGCCCTTCATGCCAGCCCCGCAGTCAAGGCCGCTCTCGCCGACCGAACGAGGTGAACCGATGCTGAATCCAGACATGGTCCGCGAAGCGACCCGCCTCACACGTGCCGGCCAACTGGTCGAAGCCACTGCACTGCTGCAGCGAATGCTGCGCGGCGATGGCGGCCCCCCAGCGACAAGGGGAAATGCTGTGCCTGTCGAGCCTGCAAGGCTAGAGCCGCCGACAATCGAGCTGAAGGCCAATGTCGTCGAGGAGAAGGAGAGCGGGCCGTCCACGCAAGCCACGCCTGCCAAACAACTCAAAGGCCTCGCGCCCTTCGGCGCCATGAAAGATCTCTCCGGATTCGGCATGCCAGGCCCGGTCGGGCGTACTCCGATGTCCAAAGCGGATATTGCACCGGACGGCACAAGGTTCGTCTCTGCCACCTTCACCAACGCGGCGGGAAGTCGGACCTACAAGCTGTTCATCCCCAGCCGCACTCATGCAGGACCGCGTCCCCTCATCGTCATGCTTCACGGCTGCACCCAGTCACCGGACGATTTCGCCGCTGGTACCCGGATGAATTTTCTGGCGGACGAGCGGAATTGCTTCGTTGTCTATCCGGAGCAGCCACGGGGAGCCAACCATGCGAAATGCTGGAACTGGTTTCGCACGGGTGACCAGCGCCGGGATGGCGGTGAGCCTTCGCTGATCGCTGGCATCACCCGCCAGATCATGCGGGAGCATCCTATCGATCGCAAGCGCGTCTACGTCGCAGGCCTGTCGGCCGGCGGGGCCGCCGCGGCCATCATGGGCGCGACGTACCCCGACCTATACGCCGCCGTCGGCATCCACTCCGGCCTGGCCTGCGGGGCTGCCAGCGACCTTCCGTCCGCACTGGCCGCTATGCGGCAGGGCAGCGCTGGACCGATCGGGACGGCTGGCGCGTCGGTGCCGACCATCGTCTTCCATGGCGATCGCGACACCACGGTGCATCCCAGCAATGCTGACCGGATTCTCCGTTGGCCGGGCGAAGATGCGAGCGTGAGGACGAAGATTCTTCGCGGGCGAGTACCTGAGGGACACGCGTATACCCGCACGATCTTCACCGACGAAGGTGGCTTGGGCACGTCCGAGCACTGGAGCGTCCACGGGGCCGCCCACGCCTGGTCAGGAGGCAGTCCTGCCGGGTCCTACACGGATCCGCGCGGGCCGGACGCGACCAGGGAGATGCTGCGTTTCTTCCTCGAACATTCGCTGGCAAGCTTCACGCGGAGATAGGGCGCGGCGCCGCAGTTGCCCCGCCGAGAAATGCTATAAAACTGCGTCGCCGCATAACCCCTCCCCCCGACGCAGCCCTGTGCACGCCATTAAACATTACAGGGGCAATCTCACGACAAAGTTGGCCCGGTCTGGTTGCCGCCAGACGCGGAAGAATGGCGCTCATCCGAACTGAGCGCCAGGTGCGGGGCAAGGCTTCGGCGGATCAGGTGTAATCAACGTCAAACTCAGGGCTTCTACTCTGAGGGTTGCAGGTTCGATTCCTGCCAAGAGCGCCAACAACAAAACTTACCGTTGATCAGCTGCTAAAACACTTCGCGGCGACCCACTTTTGGAACGTCTGTTCCGGTGGGTCACATTGGTTCACCGGCCTATCCCTGATTGCGCGGCCCCCGGGAAGGCGAGGACGACACCGTCGGCCCCCGGATCACCGCCCGGGCCATCGGCGTCGGGTCGAACCCGTAGCGCGTCGGCCCCCCCTGCCGCTCCAACTCGGCGACGATCGCCTCCATCACATTCATCAGCCTGGCCGTCTCGGCAGAGGCGTCGGTCATGATCATGCCCTCGGTAATACTGGGGCCATCGTACCACGTCCGACGTGGGTAGCGAGCTCGCGCTACCGACTCATCACCGCATGGGTGTCGGTCACAAGGCCCGGCCGCTGCACCAGGACTGCTGCGACTCCGACCAGGACCAGCATCGAGGCGACCATGATGGCGATCCACTTTCTGTCATCCATGGGAGCCAATACCGGCCGCGAGGTCTCGTTCCCATCGGTGTCTGGGCTTTCCATAACAGGCTGACTCAGGGATGTGGTGGCTCTTCTGGCAGGCTCGGTGGCGGCAGGCCATATTCCAAGGCACGCTTTGCCGCCAGCCTTCTATAAGCCGCTGCCTGATCCAATAATTGGGTTTTGAAGGTCGAGTCCTGCTCGCCCGCCGCCAATTTCTCCAGACTGACGGCACGCTCCAGGTATTCGGTCAACAGTTTCATCGCCGCCCCCGGCTTCTCTCGGCCCCTCAAAATCTCACGGCGCGAAAAAGGTCAAGCGGGAAAGTCCGGCTGCCGTCCCACTCCCTCAGGGCAGCGCGCGAGGTGGCGGCTCGAACCTGTCAATTCTGTTGGGGCCCTGCCAAAGCTCTACCGCGCGCCAATCAACAAGTCCCTGGGCGCGCTGGCGAGCGGTTTCCTCGTCTTCACAGAAAAGGTCGATGCGGCCAGCAATGTGACCTTCCGCATCTATTATATAAGCTCTGAATTCTGACAATGGACCGGGGCGTTGCCACTTTTTCCCGATCGGCCTTAGAGCGTTTCAAATTCTGAGTCTAGCCTCTACACGAGGCTTTCCACTGGTGCGCCCACTTCTTCAGGGGTAACGCGATGCGCTGGAGTCCGCTTGGGGTCAAAAGCGGTCCTCGACCGGATGCTCGCGGGTCGGCTTTGGGCATGGTTGGCCTCCGCGCCTGTTTTCTTAGTGACCGTTTTAACAGCGTTGCGCCGCTGCGCGCGCATCAAGTTGCAGCGCCCGGGAGGTTCGTCAGGTCGCTCAAATGGGCCGCCACTTCGCGAGCCGAATATGGCTTTGGCAAAAAACGACCTCCGTTCGGGAGATGATATCCCTCGATCCGAGCATGGGCCGACGTGGCGATGATCTTAACGGGCAGCCATCGGTCCCGAACGAAGTGGGCGAGTTTCACCCCGTCCATCGAACCAGGCATATGGATGTCGGTAAAGAGGACGTGAATGTCCAGCCGCGCTTCAAGAATAGCAATTGCTTCATCAGCGTTGGCTGCTTCAAGCGTGTCAAACCCTGCGGCTTCAATCATTTCAATTGCGTCTAGGCGGATCAGCAATTCGTCTTCGACGATGAGAATTACGGGCCGCTTGCGCGAATCGTTCATTTCCTTTGCCCCTGCCGCACAAGCTAAGAAACTGACCTCCAAATTGTTCCGATTCCTCAAGACGCCTGCGGTCTATCATCCTTGGTCTAGTTTGTCCGCTGCGGGTCACAAGCAGCGGTCGAAGGGGGCGTTACCTGGCGTCTGCTCTAGGGACCTTAGCCGACATGATAACGGATCATCGTGCCTTCGGCGAAAAGGGTGAATGACATCTGCATTCTCCATTCGGTTTCGGTTAAGCGTCGCTATCTTCGATAGCTCTGAAGACGTTTCGTGTTCATCGGCCACGATGCTGGCTCCCTTCTTGACTATCAACACTGTTTTGCCCGACCGCGCCATATTTCGGTTTATCGAAATGTTGCTTAGCTTCGTTGGAGCGGAGAGACGGCGCCAGTTGCCGCTTCGCCAGCTCGGGCGGCGAGCCGGCGACAAATTCAAATACTCTCAAAGCGTCGTTGTGTGAGCTGTGCTACCCTTTCAGGGAACACAATTTTGGCTACCCGCCACCTACCAAGGCCCGGCCGAGCTTGGTGCTCCGAGATTCATGCCGGTCACGAATTATCCATCGACCAGCAAAGAAAAGCCGTGCTTCCCAAGCCCAACCCATCGCCGCGGAGAAAACGAGTGAAACCAAGCCGGCACGAAACCAAGAACGTCCCCGTGCGGCGCTGATCGAGCGCAGGTACAGGAAGGCTCCGAGCAGCGTCCCGTAATTCCTCCCGAAGTCTCCGCGCCTAACCATTAAGCCCCACTGAAGCCGGGGCCGTCTCTCCGCTCCAACGGCAGCCCGAGGAGGATGGTTGAAGGTGGGGCTGGCCAGCCACCTATTTGTCAGTGAAGAACGTCAATAGCACTTTCCCCTTCTCGCCGATCAGGCAAAGAAACGTTCTGCGCGTATCGTTCTTCCCTTTTTCTAGATAGGCGTCGCCAATGACGATTGTCCTGATCGGAGTGTCCTCGACCTTCGTGTTTGCCTTCGCAACCGTCATGCCGTCAACATCGAGTGTTACGTCTTGAATCGCCGGGTTGCGTTCCCGAAGAGCCATTAGTCCGGTTGTTCGACATGCTTCCAACTCGGGATTTGGAGTCTGCGCCAATGCGGGCTCGACGCAGGCGAAAACCACGATCATGGCGAGCGCAGTACGTAAACGCTGAACGTTCATTTTGGGCTCCAAACTGAAAGCCCGCGCGGCAGAAGTGCCGAACGGCCATTGTTTCGCGCTAGAGTGCAGGGGTGGAGTGTAAACAACCGAATACTGCGCGAATTGTTCCACACGACGTACGGGTAGGGCGGATACGAGTTTAAGCCTGATTGTCCAGGCCCCTATAACGTGCGATCAAGCCGCCTGAGGCGGCCGCGCGGCGATGACAATTGGTGGGTCGTCCAATCCCAGCCAGAGGGACAATGGAGCATGCTCGGAACGGAGCAATTTGCTTCAAATTATCTCGCCGGAGGGTGAGACCCATGACGAACGCCGAACACCTACTGCAGCAAGCAATTAAGGGCGAGAGGTTGGCGAGGGCCGTAAACGACACGCTGACCATCGAGCGACTTCGGGCTTACGCGGCCGACTGTCGAAAGAAAGCGGCAGGGCAATCAGAGTGCGCAGCAGCCTAAGTCGCCGCGCTTAAGCGCTGCGCTAAGCTCCAAGGGAGCGAGCCCATGTTATTCAGCAAGGTGATCGCAACGCGCGCTCATAGTCGACTTCTTGGTAGTTGAGCGTGAAGGCGGAGCAGTTTCGCGCCCGATGCCTTCACTTTGTACCTGATCTTCCTGATTAGACGCAGCGTCTTCGGGCGCGTCTTAGTGACGAAGGAGCTTGTCCGATGAAACTTGGGGAGCCCCTGAGCGAGGAAAAGTCGGTTATCGACAGCCTGTCCCATCCGAGAGAGCTGGGCACACCCGAGCCGTGAGCGCTTTTAGTTTTTCCTTCGGGCCGCCTACGTGACAATTGGAATTATCACCTCTGGATCAAAGCCCGATGCAGAAGCAAGCAACAGCCCGCTTTTACGCTGTGCCGAGCTCCGCCAGCATGTCCGCAATCATCCTCACCAGAAACACAGCCACAACTGCCCCCTGGTCCGTGCGAGAGGGTCAGATTTGCGTTTACGGCAGAAGTGACTTGCCGGACACAAAAGCGATCCCGATCCCCTTGGCCGAGCGCCACACGGCTCGACACGGCCGGTCCAATTCCGCCGTCGGAATTCTTAGACTGAACTCGTGCGGAATACCAAGCTGACTCGGTACCTCCAGGAGCGCCCCGGTCTCGGAGAGGTCACGCACAACGCAACTGACGGCGCCACCGGGCAATTGGATCAATGCGGCTTTGAAGACGCGCCGCGGCGTACTTTGCGGTTTTCCATGACGCGAGACTACGAGGCATAGATGAGAAGTTGTTGAAACTTGTCGCGGAAAGTTACGCGACAATTCTGACGGTCACTTAAGGATGCAGTAACCACGCGGGGCATGCAATAGGGTATACCGACACACGAAGCGGCCAGTGAGGCGCCCTGTTGCAGGAGGAAGCGCAATGCACACGACACCGCATATTCTTCGTTCTTGTTACGACAGTGTCGCTGGCTCTCGTGGTCGTTAAGCTCCGCATTGTCACAGGACGACTTGAATGATCTGTGCAGTCGTGGAGGCCGTACCTCGGGCGCCGAGCTTTGAAGCACCGCGATCGACGCTGCAATGCTCCCTGACCGCCACAAACAGGGAAAAGCCGCAGCATGCCAGGAGTGCCAGGCTGCCAGTGTGAGCCGGCGGGGCCATCGAAAGGCCAGCTCCTCCCGACGACCTCCAATACACCATCGCCGGGAACGATTCGCGCGTTGCCGAATTATCCCAATGACGTTTCCCCATAACGTCAAGTACACAATGGCCTCAGCTTGCCCCCCCGGCTGAGGCGGTTGTCTTGTAGGCATTGTGAGATCGAACCTTTGGCTAGGGCCGACGCACCGTTAGCACCCCTTTTGTCGTTTTTGGGTCGCGATGACCGCTTTGCTCCCGATGCTGCCGCCGATCCGATAAAGCAGTTCGCATGTTCGAGTGGCGTAATGATTGATCCGCACCAGGTGAATACAATCATCTCCACGACGATTTGCGGGTTTTTTGCAAATCACCCGGACGCGAAAATTGGAATTGAAGAAGCCAAGCTGCTCGCGAAGCAGATTGCGGAGGCTCTCAACGAGGCAGGACTGCAGATTGCCGCCGCCGATTCGACGAGTGCAACTGACTAGTATGCTCGTGGCGATCGATCGTTCTGGCTTGTCTCGATAGCATGCTGAATGGTCATGACACGCGGCTCGTCAGTGGTGGCGTTTCTTCCCGCCTGCGTCTTCGATGATGTGGCTAGCATCCGGCTCTTCAATTCCCGCGTCCAGGCGCGGTCCGGGTGGTTCCGCAGACAAAGCCGATGCCGAAGCATAGGGAGAGTTGGGATTGGTCATGGGATGAAAAAGCGCGCGGGCCTTGCTCCAAAGATCGCAAGCATACCGCGCGCCTCGGTTACAACGCCAATTGTTTGCGAACGGCGGCGGCCGAATTGCCTACTTTGTCGACGGCCTTCTGCAGCTCGTCCCTGGAGACACCAAGCTCCTTGGTCCAGTACTTGACCTCGAAGTCTTCATGCATGTTGATCTTGCTACGGTCGCGCTGGTCCCGCTTGGTGATTGTCGCTCATCTTGCTCCTCCATCGCCTGGACAAGCCGCTCATCATCGAGAACGGCCAGCAGGTCATTGATCGTGTTTTCGGCGTCCCTCGGCCCGGGCTCGACATAGCGAGCCAGTATGGCTTGGGCTTCTTTTACCGCTTGGGTCGCGCGATCCGGCATGCCGGTACTCCACTCACTCGTGGAGAAAACGCCGTCAGGAACGCCGCGTTCCCTTGCTGAGCCCTTTGAAAGAGCTTGCGCGAAGCAGGCCTTCAGACGTGATGTCCCGG
>NZ_PYFX01000034.1 GCF_003020115.1 Bradyrhizobium sp. MOS002 | reverse complement strand
CCGACGACCCGAGCGCTACCAGCAGAGCACGCCGATCAAAGGGGTCCCTTTTGGATGCCGCCAGGGGGTCCCAGTCGAACGCCGATTGACACCAGAACTCGCTCGACGAGTACACACGGTCAGAATAGATCGACGCGCTAGCGAAGCTACAATTTATTGGAAGCACAAAATCTCAGGCAACGTCGATCTGACCAAGTTTATGCGCCACTCCGTGCGTGCACATTCGTCCATCGAGGTGACGGCCAAACTCGACAGCTCAGCAATTCGACACATTTCAGCAGCTCTGCAAGCGGAGGTCGTTTCAGGATGACAGGCCATATTCGAAGGCGCGGCGAGCGTTCGTGGGAGTTGAAATACGATGTGGGCACCGATGCGAGCGGCAAGCGAAAGACGCGCTACGCAACCTTCAAAGGCACCAAGCGCGAGGCGGCGATCGAGCTCGCTAAGCTGGTCGCCGCGGCCGCGGCCGGCGAGCAAGTTGACCCTACGCGGATGACGCTTTCTGAATTTCTAGAGCGCTGGGAGCGAGACTGGGTGCAAGCCAACGTCTCCCCGAAGACGGCCGAGCGGTACGGTGATCTCCTGCGGCTACATGTACGGCCTCACATCGGTGCGACACGCATCCAGAAGCTACGGGCCGTGCACCTGACGGAACTGTACGGGAAGCTTAGCGCTGCTCTGGCTGCGCGAACCATTGGGCACGTCCACCGCGTCCTGCACCAAGCACTATCGCATGCCGTCAATTGGGATCTGCTCTCGACCAACCCTTCCGCCAAGGTGTCGCCGCCCAGGGTTGAGCAGGAGGAAGTCGAGATCCTGACGGCCACCGAGATCAGGGCTGTTCTTTCGAAGGCTCAGGGCCGGACCATCCACCGGATCGCCTCGCTGGCCCTCGCGACCGGCATGCGGCGGGGTGAGATCCTCGCCCTGCGATGGCAAGACGTCGACCTCGATCAATCGCGAATCACAGTGGCCCGCTCTCTTGAACAAACTGCCAAGGGATTGCGGTTCAAAGAGCCAAAGACGCGCCACGGGCGGCGAACGATCACCCTGCCCGCCTCTGCGGTCTCGGATCTCAGAGCCCACTGGAAGGCCCTCCAGGAGCTCAGGCTGGCACTCGGTGCCGGCAAGTCGCCGCCCGAGTCCCTGGTGTTCTCAGATCTGGACGGCGGCCCGCGCCGGCCCGACGGCATTTCCCAATCCTGGCGCAAAATCGCTGCGTCCGCGAAGGTAGAGGCCACGTTCCACAGCCTGCGGCATACCCATGCCAGCCATCTGATCGCGGCCAACGTTGACCTGCTGACAATAAGCCGTCGGCTGGGCCACGCCTCCCCAACGATCACGCTGGCCATTTATGGGCACCTGATGCCGCAGACCGACGAGAAGGCAGCCTTGGCCATTGAAGCCGCGATGACGCGCACAGACTGAGAACGAATTTCAGGCCCCACCGGTGGCAATCCGGTGGCAATAGCCAATTGAAAGCAGATGAGAGGACGCTAAGTTATTGAAATTCTGGCAGGAGTGGCAGGGCTCGAACCTGCGACCCCCGGTTTTGGAGACCGGTGCTCTACCAATTGAGCTACACTCCTACGGACCCTGCGTTGCCGCGCGGATCAGGCCGCTTTGAAGCACAGGGGGCGGCCGGATTGCAAGGGTGAAGCGCGCTGGCTTCGCTTGTTTGTGCCGCGCCTTCTGGGCCACAGTCCGCTCCGAATAATAACAAGCACCGGGAGTGCCCATGACTGCCCAAGCGTCCGCGACTGCCCACGCCTCTGCGACTGCCCAAGCGTCCGCACCAGCCGCCCACCGCCCCTCGACCGCACCGAAAACCCCGCCTCTGCCGGAATCCCGCCCCGAGACGCTGGGGCTGTCGCGTCCTCGCCTCGTGGCGATGTCGGATGCCTTCAAGCGCGAGATCGACAAGGGAACCGTTCCGGGCGTCACCGTGCTGGTGGCACGGCACGGTCAGGTCGGCTGGTTCGAGGCGCTCGGGAAACAGAGCCCGACGGACTCGGCGCCGATGGCGCATGATTCGATCTTCCGCATCTTCTCGATGACCAAGCCGATCGTGTCGGTCGGCATCATGGCGCTGGTCGAGGATGGTCGCCTGCTCCTTGCCGATCCCGTCGCGAAATTCATCCCGGAGTTCGCCGACCAAAAGGTCGGCGTGGTCAGCGGCGGCAAACTGGAACTGGTTCCGCCGAAACGCCCGATGACGGTGCAGGACCTGCTCCGCCACACCTCTGGCCTGACCTACGAGCACCAGGGCGACGGCCCCGTACACAAGATCTACCAGGACTCGCGGGTGCGCAGCCGCAAGATCACCAATGCCGAGCACGCCGCCCTGGTGGCGAGCTTCCCGCTGGTCTGCCATCCCGGCGACGAGTTCAACTACAGCCGCTCCACCGACATCCTCGGGCGCATCATCGAAATCGTCAGCGGCAAGTCGCTCGGCACGTACCTCGCTGAGCGCATCCTCGCGCCGCTTCAGATGACCGAGACCGCCTTCTCGACCTCTGAGGCCAATGCCAACAGGCTCGCCGAGCCGTTCGCGGCCGATCCCTGGACCGGCGACAAGGTCGCGCTGTTCGACATGCTCGAGCAGCCAATCATGGAGTCAGGCGGCGGCGGCCTCGTCTCCACCACCATGGACTATGCCCGCTTCGCGCTGATGCTGCGTAATGGCGGCACGCTCGACGGCAACAGGATCATCGGCCGCAAGACGCTGGAGCTGATGGCGTCCGATCATCTCGGACCTCACGTCGTGACCAACGGCACGCTGCTGTCGCCCGGCCATGGTTTCGGCCTCGGCTTCGCGGTGCGCCGCGAGGCCGGCATCGCCCCCTTCCCCGGCAGCGTCGGCCAGTTTTTCTGGAGCGGCATCGCCGGGACGTTCTTCTGGATCGATCCGAAGGAGGATCTGTTCGTCGTGTTCATGACCCAGGGCCCGGGGCAGCGCGATTTTACGCGAACGCTGGTGCGGGATCTGGTGTACGCGGCGGTGGATTGAGACGGCGCCGCTATGCGCAGCGCTGCATCCACTTTTTCGCTGTCATGCCCCGGCTTGACCGGGGCATCCAGTACGCCGCGGCGGATGTGGTGAGAGCGAGCTCTCCAACGAAGGCCGCGGAGTACTGGATCGCCCGCCTTCGCGGGCGATGACACCTATTGGGGCCTCAGCTGATCGTCGCGCCGCCGTCGATCACCATGGTCTGGCCGGTCATGAAGTCGCCGGCCTTCGAGCCCAGGAACACCGCGGCGCCCGCGATTTCATCGGGGATGCCGATGCGCAGCAGCGGCGAACGCGCGGTCGAGGCTTTCAGGTTCTCCGGATTGTCCCACAGCGCTTTCGCGAAATCGGTCTTGATCAGGCCGGGCGCGATGCAGTTCACGCGGATGTTGTGCGGGCCGTATTCGCAGGCCAGGTTGCGCGCGAGCTGCATGTCGGCGGCTTTCGAGATCGCGTAGGCGCCGAGGATGGTCGAGCCTTTCAGGCCGCCGATCGAGGAGACGATGATGATCGAGCCGTCCTTGCGCTCGATCATCTGCGGCACCACCATCGAGATCAGCCAATTGTTGGCGACGATGTTGTTGTCGAGAATTTTGCGGAACTGATCGTCGGAGATGCCGGCGAGCGGACCGTAATACGGGTTCGACGCGGCGTTGCAGACCAGCACGTCGATCTTGCCGAAGGCTCGGTTGCTCTCGTCGATGAGGTTTTGCAGATTTTCCTTCGACGAGATGTTGGCGGCGATCGCGACCGCGGTGCCCTTGCCGAACTTGTCGTTGATGCCCTTCGCGACCAGGTCGCAAACGTCGGCCTTGCGTGAGGAGATCACCACCTTGGCGCCGTGCTCGGCCATGCGCTCGGCGATCGCAAGCCCGATGCCGCGCGTCGAGCCCGTGATGACGGCGACTTTCCCCTTCATGTCGAACAAGGTCATGTTTCTCTCCCAGATTGATCTTTGTGTTTCATTGTCATTCCGGAGCGGCGAAGCCGAACCCGGAATCTCGAGATTCCGGGTCCGGTCCTGCGGACCGTCCCGGAATGACAGCTCACTCAGGCGAGCTTCTTGACTTCCGGTCCCGCGGGTTGATGCATCGCCGCATGCGCGTCGTCCGCGATCCACGGCTGCTGGTTCACCATCGGCAGCCGCCAGACATTGCGCTCGGGACTTGTGAAATAGTCGAGCCGCGTCACCGAGCAATTGTCGATATCGAACGCGAGCCCCCGCTCCGGCTGACCGTCGAGCGCCAGCCCCAGCGCCGCCTTGATGGTGCCGCCATGTGCGACCGCGATCACGTCCTGCCCGGCGGCCTCATTGTTGATCCGCTCGATGGTGCGGCGGGTGCGGTTATAGAGGTCCATGAAGCTTTCGCCGCCCGGCGCAGGCTCGTTGATGTCGGCAAACCAGCTCGAGCCGACGGGTCGGCTGGCGATGAACTCGGCGCGGTTCATGCCCTGCCAGCGGCCGAGGTTTTGTTCGGCGAGGTCCGCCTCCCATTTCATCGATGCAGGCCTCGGGAAGCCCGCCGCCCAGATCGCGGCGGCGGTCTGATGCGTGCGCATCAGATTGCTCGAATACCAGACCGCCTTGCGTGGCAGCACCTTGGCAACAGCATTGAAGACGTAGGTGTCGCTGGTGTCGCAGGCGAGATCGGACTGACCGTAGATGTTGCCGCCGTCATTGCGCACGGGCGCGTGACGGACCCACCACCACCGTGTCGTGACCACTTTGGGCTTGTCTGCACCAGCCATCGAAACCCTTCCATCCCGTTTGATGTCGCTGTACGTCAGTAGCGAACGTGTCTCAAGACACTTTACCGTTTGAAATCTTGTTTGAAATTCCGTCGCGCGGCAAGCGTCGCGTGCGAACCAAAGGGAGAAACCGCATGGGCCGTCTGCAAGGCAAATCCGTCATCATCACCGGTGCCGGCAGCGGCATCGGCCGCGCGGCTGCGCTGCTGTTCACCAAAGAAGGCGCCAGGCTGATCGCGGTCGATCGCACCGAGGCGGTGAAGGAGACGGTCGACGAGGTGAAGAAGGCCGGCGGTATCGCGGAAGCCATGATGGCGGATGCAGGCTCCGAAAAGGACGTCATGGCCGTGATCGACAAGGCGGTGAAGACGCACGGCCGGCTCGACGTGATCTGGGCCAATGCCGGCGTCTCCGGCGGACTCGTTCCGCTCGGCGAGCAGACCGTCGAGCAATGGCAAGAGGTTTTGCGCATCAATCTGATCGGGCCGTTTCTCGCGATCAAGCATGCGATGCCGCACATGGTGAAGCAGCAGTCCGGAGCGATCGTGCTGACCGCGTCCGTCGCGGGCCTCAAGGCCGGCGCCAGCGGTCATCCCTATGCCGCGAGCAAGGCCGGCGTCATCTCCCTGGTGCAGACCACGGCCTATTCGCTCACCGGCACCGGCGTGCGCATCAACGCGGTCTGCCCGGGCCTGATCGAGACCGGCATGACCAAGCCGATCTTCGACCGCGCCAAGGAGCGCGGCACCGCCGACAAGATCGGCCAGCTCAATCCGCTCAAGCGCCCGGGCCAGCCGCACGAGCTCGCCGCGATGGGATTGTTTTTGGCCAGCGACGAGGCGTCGTATGTCAACGGCCAGGCGTTCCCGGTTGACGGCGGCCTGACGGCCTCGATGCCGTATACGGGGAAGCCGGTTTAGCACTCAGTGTCGTCCCGGCGAAGGCCGGGACCCATACCGCGAGGTCTATCGGCTTGCGCACGGTGCCGATCCCGAACAACTGGTCTTCGCAAAACTGCTCCCTGTGGTTATGGGTCCCGGCCTTCGCCGGGACGACGGCGGAGAGATATTGAGCCAGGCTGATTCAGCACCGTCATTGCGAGCGCAGCGAAGCAATCCAGAGTCTTTCCGCGGCGACAGTCTCGATTGCTTCGCTACGCTCGCAATGACGGAGTCTGTGTGTGCTGCGTCGCGCTTCAATCCGCAATCCCATTTGCGGACACACCTTCGCCCTCTCGCGGCTCATTCCGCCCGAGCTTTGCTTGGTCGCCTCACCCTCAATGAAAGAGGGCGCAGGGAAGACCGGGTGCCGGCTGGCACCCGCGGTCCACTGTGCGCAGTTGTCGTGAACAAAATTGCACAGCGGCATACAGGTGAAGCCAAAACATCCGGCCTTCCCTGCGCTGTGGCTTTACGGCTTATGTCGTGCTCTCCCCGGGGAGCGATGCACTATTGCCCCCGTCGCCTTGCGGATGGCTGATGCGTGTGCCCGGTTAGGCAACCACATCACCGCAACGCTTGACGCACAGACCCCGGGCGTCAGGACCACACGATTTTGCCGTACGCCGATCACACCGGTCGTGTGCGCGACACTTTCGCTCACGGTTGCCCGCCCTGCGAAGCCTTCGCGCCGATGTGACTAACGTCCACCGCCGCCCGGCCCGCGTTCGTGACGATCGCGATACGCCCCTCTTCCTTGGGCCGGGTTGCGTCGAGACATACGTCGTTTCCGAATTTCGGTAAAGTGGAATATTTTTCGTGGTGTGCGTTGACCGACAATTTGGGTGTTTTGCCCGACAGGCAACACAAGGTCTCGTAGCCCGGATGAGCGAAGCGACATCCGGGATTCCTACCACGAGCCGTCCCGGGTATCGCTTCGCTCACCCGGGCTACGGGACTGACATGTTGATTTGCTCTACCAGAGGGGACGTTGGTATGGTTCGTGCAGGCACTTCAGCTTCCATCCCCCTGACAAGAACGTGAAAATGCAGAGCTCAAGACCCGACCGTATTCGTAAGCTGCTCGCCGACCTCGTCGGCTTCGACACGATCAGCGATCGCTCCAACTTGCCCCTGATCGCGCACATCGAGAGCTATCTCGCCACGCTCGGCGTCAAGGGCGAGCGCATCACCGACGAGACCGGGCAGAAGGCCTCGCTATGGGTCACCATTGGACCCGAGGACCGCCCCGGCCTGGTGCTGTCCGGCCATACCGACGTCGTGCCTGTCGTCGGCCAGGACTGGAGCCACGATCCGTTCAAACTCGTCGAACGCGACGGCAAGCTCTATGGCCGCGGCACCACCGACATGAAGGGATTCGTCGCGATGTGTCTCGCCATGGTGCCGGAGATGCTGGAGGCGAAGCTCGCAACGCCGATTCATCTGGCTATCTCCTATGACGAGGAGATCGGCTGCGTCGGCGTGCGGCCGATGCTGCGCGGGGTCGCAAAGAAACGGATCAAGCCGCTCGGCGCCTTCATCGGCGAGCCGACCGAGATGAAGGTCATCATCGGCCACAAGGGCAAGCATGGCGTGCGCGCGACGTTCAAGGGGCTCGCCCGCCACTCCTCGATTGCACCCGACGGCGTCAACGCCATCGAATACGCCGCGGAGCTGATCGTCGAGATTCGCCGTCGTGCGGTGGCGCTCGCAGCCGTGCGAGCGACCGACAGCCTCTACGACGTTCCGCATTCGACGCTACTCACCAGCATCGTGCATGGCGGCGCCGCGCTGAACATCGTGCCCGACACTTGCACGGTGGATTTCGAATGCCGCGGCATCGGCATCACCGAGTCGCGGGAGGTCACGGATGCGATCGTCGCCTGGGCCAAGGCGGAGATCGAGCCGGCGATGAAGGCCAGGCATCCGGAGTGCGGAATCGATTTCGAGGAAATCCTCGACTACCCCGCCCTCGACACCGCGGCCGATGCGACCATCGTCACGCTGGCCAAGAGCCTCGCGGGGCGCAACGATCACGCCAAGGTCGCGTTCGGCACCGAGGCGAGCCTGTTTGCCAGCATGGCTGATATCCCGTCCGTCGTGATCGGTCCCGGCTCGATCGCGCAGGCGCACACGCCGGACGAATTTATGGAAATGGCGGAGCTGGAGAAATGCGCGGGCTTCGTGGAGAAGCTAATCGCGCATTGTGTGGCGGGGTAAGGTGCATCCTCGTCATTGCGAGGAGCTCTTGCGACGAAGCAATCCAGACTGCCACCGTGCGAAGATTCTGGATTGCTTCGCCTCGCTCGCAATGACGAGCGTCTGGAGACACCCGTAGCCCGCATGAGCGTAGCGACATGCGGGACCGCCGTCCCGGATATCGCTGCGCTCATCCGGGCTACGAACTGCGGAGCAGCGCTACGCGCTGCGCCGCCTCCGGGAGACGAGAGCGGCGGACATCGCTCATCGCTCCTGCAATGCCAGCCGCACGCCGACGGCGCAGTAGATGGTCCCGACCACCTTGCCCTGCCATTTCACGACGGCTGGGTGGCGGCGTAGCAAATTGCCGAGACGGCCGGCGCCGACGGCGAACACCACCGTGCTGACGAGGCCGAGCAATACGAAGACAGCGCCGAACAGCGCGAGCTGCAGCGTCGTCGAGCCGTGTTCCGGACGGACGAACTGCGGCAGGAACGCAAGGAAGAACAGCGCGGTCTTCGGATTGAGCACTTCGGTCAGCACGGCCTGCCGGAATGCCCGCGCCGCGCTGATCGCGGGCGCGCCGCCATTCACCTCGAGCGGCGTCTTGTCGAGCATGGCGCGAATGCCGAGATAGATCAGGAAGGCTGCGCCCGCATATTTGACGACGCTGAACAGGAGCGCCGACGTTGCGATGATCGCAGAGAGGCCGACGATCGCCATGGTGGTGTGGACCACGTCACCAGCCGCAATTCCCGCGCCCGTCGCGATGCCGACCCTGGTTCCCGAGCTCGCGGCGCGCGCCATGGTGAGGAGCGTCGCCGGTCCGGGAATGAAGACGAAGCCGAGGACGATGAGGATGTAGGTGATGAGCGTGGTGTGGTCGATCATGCGGGCATCTCTCTCGTCATTCTGTCCCGTGTCCAGGCACGAGAGGAATGCAAGCAGAGGCGCGGCCGTCAGCCGCGCCTTCGGATTCCTTAAACCGCGCCCGCCTTCTGCGCGTATTCCCACGATGCCTTCGACAGCGGCACGGTGCGCTTGGCGGACTCCAGCGCCTTGGCATTCGCCGCGGTGCCGTCGCGGACACGGCCGGCGATTCCTTGCGTGATGCCGGCGAGGCGGAACAGGTTGTAAGCAAAATACCAGTTGAGATCGGGCACCGTCATCTTGGTGACGTTGCAATAGATCTGCGCGGCTTCTTCCACGCTCGGGATGTTGAGCGCCTTGAGGTCAGCGCCGTCCAGGCCGGGCATCACCCACTGCATCAGCAGATAGGTGAAGTCGGCCATGGGATCGCCGAGCGTCGACAATTCCCAATCGAGCACGGCCTGCACACGCGGTTCCGTCGCGTGGAAAATCATGTTGTCGAGGCGATAGTCGCCGTGGACGATGGAGACGCGCGCCTGCTCCGGCACGGTCTTCGGCAGCCATTCGGCGACCTTCTCGAACTCCGGAATGGTCTGGGTCTCGGACGCGCGGTACTGCTTGGTCCAGCGGTCGATCTGGCGCGCGAAATAATTGCCGGGCTTGCCGAAGTCGCCAAGACCGATTGCGACGGGATCGAACATATGGAGCTTGGCCAGCGTCTCGATCTTGCTGGTGAAGATCTTTCGACGATCTTCCGGCGTCTGGCTCGGCAGCGTCGGATCCCAGAACACCCGGCCGTCTTCCATCGACATGATGTAGAAGGCCGAACCGATGATGCTGTCGTCCTGGCACAGCGCATAGGCCTTCGCGACCGGAAAGCCCTGCTTTCCCAGCGCCGCGATCACCCGATATTCACGGTCAACCGCGTGCGCCGACGGCAGCAATTTGCCGAACGGTTTGCGACGCATCACATAGGAGCGGCTCGGCGTGTCGAGCCGATAGGTCGGGTTGGACTGGCCGCCCTTGAACTGGAGCACGACCAGCGGCCCCTCATAGCCTTCGACGTTGTCGCGCAGCCAGGCTTCGAGCCGCATCTCGTCGATGCGGTGACGCTCCTCGACCGGCTTGGTGCCCGAGAATTCTTCGTCTTTCCTGACGCCGTCAGCCAATGTGACGCTCCCTCATTTTTCTTTGTCCGTCATTCCGGGATGGTCCGAAGGACCAGACCCGGAATCTCGAGATTCCGGGTTCGATGCTACGCATTGCCCCGGAATGACGGTGAAGGGAGCGCCATCAGCTCCCCTATTTCAATGACTGGCAGAGTTTGCATACTTCCGAACCTCGAGCCTGGCAATGGCGCGATTGTGCACCTCGTCCGGGCCGTCGGCGAGACGGAGCGTGCGGATGTGGGCGTAGTCCTTGGCAAGGCCGGCTTCGTCCGACACGCCTGCGCCGCCAAACGCCTGGATCGCCTCGTCGATGATCTTCAGCGCCATGTTGGGGGCTGCGACCTTGATCATGGCGATCTCGGCCTGCGCGGTCTTGTTGCCGACCTTGTCCATCATGTCGGCCGCCTTGAGGCACAACAGCCGCGTCATCTCGATATTGGTGCGGGCCTCGCCAATGCGCTGCTCCCACACCGAATGCTCGACGATCCGCTTGCCGAAGGCGGTGCGCGAGGTCAGCCGCTTCACCATTTTCTCCAGCGCCTCCTCGGCCTTGCCGATGGTGCGCATGCAGTGATGGATACGGCCGGGACCGAGACGGCCCTGCGCGATCTCGAAGCCGCGGCCTTCGCCGAGCAGGATATTCTCCTTCGGCACCCGCACGTTCTCGAGCAGCACCTGGGCGTGGCCATGCGGCGCGTCGTCGAAGCCGAACACGGGCAGCATCTTCTCGACCTTGATGCCGGGGGTGTCGAGCGGAACCAGGATCTGCGACTGCTGCTGGTGCTTGGCCGCCTTGAAATCGGTCTTGCCCATCAGGATCGCGATCTTGCAGCGGGGATCGCCGACGCCGGACGACCACCATTTGCGGCCGTTGATGACGTAGTGGTCGCCGTCGCGCACGATGCTGGTCTCGATGTTGGTGGCGTCAGACGAGGCTACCGCCGGCTCCGTCATCAGGAAGGCGGAGCGGATCTCGCCGTCCATCAGCGGACGCAGCCATTTGCGCTTCTGCTCCTTGGAGCCGTAGCGCATGAACACTTCCATGTTGCCGGTGTCGGGCGCGGAACAATTGAAGACTTCCGAAGCCCAGGAGATGTGGCCCATCTGCTCCGACAGTAGCGCGTATTCGAGATTGGTCAGTCCCGCGCCGCGGAATTCATCGTCCTCATGCTCGTTCGGCGGCATGAACATATTCCAGAGGCCTTCGGCCTTCGCCTTCTTCTTGAGGTCTTCGAGAACCGGGATCACCTTCCAGCGTTCGCCGGCGCGATCCTGCTCATCATAGACCGGCACTGCCGGACGCACGTGCTTGGCCATGAAGGACCGCACGCGGTCGAGCCATTCCTTCTGCTTCGGCGACAGATCGAAATCCATGGGACGCTCCTCGTCTTGCCAACTCGTTTTGGCGAATTTGTTTGGCGAACTTGTTTTGCGCCGGACTGTCCACCCGCATTGTGCGACCCGCAAGTGCGAATGCGCGACTTGCGGAGGTCCCGGAACCCATTCGCGCGTTTGCGAACGACTCCCGATTGCGGATTGACTTTCCCGGCCTTCAAACGATAGTTTCATACAACTGTTTGAATTGCAACTCCCTCCCCGAGGGGCTCCCATGGCCAGCGATCATACCCGGACTGCCATTCTCGCCGCCGCCGAACGGCTCTATGCCGATCGCGGGTTCGGCGACGTGACGCTGCGCGACATCGTCGCGGAGGCCAATGTCAACCTCGCGGCGGTGAACTATCATTTCGGCTCGAAGGACGAGTTGATCGCGGAGCTGTTCGTGACACGCTCGATCGCGACCAACCGCGAGCGTTTGCGCGAGTTGAAGGCTGCGGAGGAGCAAGGCGGCGGCCGCGCGCCGATCGAAATGATCCTGCATGCCCTGGTCGGCCCGACGCTGCGCGGCTGCCTCGGCCCCGAGAACCAGCGCTCGACAGCGGCGCGCTTCATGATCCGCGCCTCGATCGAATCCGTGCCGCCGATCCGCCGCATCAAGAACCGCGAGATCGACCATTTGCGGAAATTCGCCGGCGCGATGCGCCGCGCCCTGCCCGACCGCAGCGACGTCGATATCTATTGGGGCCTGAATTTCGCGCTCGCCATGGCACACCACACCATCCGCGAGAGCGAGCGGCTGACGAAACTGTCGGAAGGCAAATGCGATCTCGACGACGTCGAGGACGTGGTCGCCCGCGTCGTCAGCGTGGCGACGATGGCGCTGACGGCGGGCAAGGCGGAGACGAAGGCGCCGTCAAAGGTGGCGGCGCGCTAACCTCACATCATCGCGATGCAGTCGATCTCGACGTCGAAGGGGCCGAACCATTCCGGCGTGCAGACGAGGATCCGCGCCGGCGGATCGTGCGGGAAATAGCGCGCATAGACGACGTTGAATGCGGCGAAGTGTTTTGTCGAGGTGCAGTAGACGTTGCACTTCATGACGTTGTCGAGCGAGGCGCCGGCCGCCTGAAGGCACAGCTTCATCTGCGCCATGACGAGCTCGCTCTGCCGTTCGATCGGCACCTCCGCGATCTCGCCCGTGTCGGGGTCGAACGGCGGCAGGCCGGAGACGAAGATCATGTTGCCGGCGCGCGTGACCGGCGAGACCGGGGCTTTCCGGCGATCGAGGAATGTCGAGATCGGTTCGACGCGGAGCGCTTCGCGCTTCATTTCGCGTTTCACTTCGAGATTCATGGGCGGCCACCTTCGGTTCAAGCGAGATGATGGCTTGCTACATCATCTAGCAGCCGTCATGCTTCGCTTCTGATCGAAGTTTGCCCGCCGAGCCGCCTAGGCGTGCTGCGGCATCTCCTCGGCCTCTTCCTTGGCGAGCAGCAGCAGCATCTCGATCCCCATGTCGCCTTCCTGCGGCGAGCGGATGAACTTTATTTCGTCGGCACTTTGCCGCAACGCGGCAACGATCGCGACGGCCTGGTTGGCCGTTGCCGCCTCGGTCGCCAGAATTGCCTTCTGGTTCTTGGCTTGAAACCCGATCGTGTAGGACATGCGTTCCCTCCCGGACTGAGTGGAAGGATCGAATCTGAGTCGCGCGCGGAGCGGAAGCCTGTGTGAGTACGGACCGGGATTATCTGGGGATGGCCCGCAAGCCTCAGGCAAGCCCGAGCATCGCACGTGCCTCGGCGGCGGTCGCCACGCTCGCGCCCAGGTTCTTGAGGATGCCTGCGGCATGCGCGACCAGCTCGGCATTGGTCTTCGCCAGCACGCCCTTGGACATATAGAGATTGTCCTCCATGCCGACGCGGACGTGGCCGCCGAGCAGCCACGCTTGCGCCACCATCGGGAATTCAGCGCGACCGATCCCGAAACCGGACCAGATCGCGCCCGGCGGCAACAGGCCGCGGGCATAGAACATCGTCTCGGGCGTGGCGGAGAAGCCGTATTTGACGCCGAGCACGAGTGAGAACAGGCCCGGTCCCTTCAGCGTGCCATCGGCAAGGAGATCGCGGGCGAGATGGCAGTCGCCGGAATCGAATAGCTCGATCTCCGGCAGCACGCCGGCCGCTTTCATCCGCTCAGCCATGATGCGGACATTGCGGGGCGTGTTGATCACGACCTCGCCGCCGGAATTCATGGTGTTGAGATCGAGCGTGCAGATGTCGGGCTTGAGCAGCTCGACATGTTCGACGCGCTTTTCGGGCTGGAGCAGCGTCGTGCCAGGACCGGCGACGCGGGGATCCTCGATGGAAGGAACAAACCGGCCGCCGGGGCCGGTGGTTAGGTTGATGACGAGACTTTTGTTGCGAGCGCGGATGCGATCCACCACCTCGCGGTAGAGATCGATCGACATCGAGGGCCGCCCCGTGGCGGGATCGCGGACATGGATATGGGCGATGGCGGCGCCGGCTTCGGCCGCTTCCAGCGCCGATGTCGCGATCTGCTCGGGCGTGATCCGCAGATACGGCGACTGCTCGGGTTTTGTCAGGTTGCCTGTGATGGCGCAGGTGATGATGGTTTTGGTGGGGGTCATGCGTGCTGTCCCTTGCTCGTCTGCGAGCCGGCTAGATAATACCCTGCTGCTTCAGCGTCTCGATCTTGCCGGCATCATAGCCGAGCTTGCCGCCGAGCACCTCCTGGGTGTGCTCACCGAGCAGCGGCGGGGCACGGTAATCCTTGATCGGGGTTTCCGAGAGCGTCAGCGCGTTGCGGATCAGCGAGAGGTCGGGCTGGAAGGGATGGTCGACCTTCACCCGCATGCCGCGCGACTGGACGTGGGGATCCGAAAACACCTGCTCGAAATTGTTGATCGGGCCGGAGGGCACGCCGGCCTCCTCCAGCTTGTTTAGCCAATAGGCCACCGGCTGCTTCAGGAACAGGCCGGCGAAGATCGCCATGATCTCCTTGCCGTGCACGACGCGGTCGTTGTTCTTGACGAAGCGCTTGTCGCTCGCGAGCTCGGGCGCGCCGAGCACGGCGCAGGTGCGCTGGAACTGGCCATCATTGCCGACCACCAGCATCAATTCGCCGTCGGTGCAGCGGAACACGCCGGCCGGCATGCCGCCATTGCCCCAGGTGCCGCGGCGCGGCGGCGTCTTGCCGTTGACGAGGTAGATCTGCAGCCAGTGCGACAACGACGCGATGACGGTGTCGAACAGGCAGACGTCGATATGCTGTCCGACGCCATCATTGGCGTCGCGATGGTAGAGCGCCGAGAGGATTCCGATCGAGGTGTTCATGCCGGTCATGTAGTCGACGATCGACGGGCCGACCTTCATCGGGCCCTCGCCGGGCTCGCCGTCGATATGGCCGGTGACGCTCATGAGGCCGCCCATCGCCTGCAGGATGGCGTCATAGCCGGCGCGCGGCGCGTAAGGCCCGGTCTGGCCGAAGCCGGTCACCGAGCAATAGATGATGCCGGGATTGATCGCCTTGATGGTGTCGTAGTCGAGGCCGTAGCGCTTGAGATCGCCGACCTTGTAGTTCTCCATGAAGACGTCGACGTCCTTGGCGAGCTCGCGGATGATCGCCTGCCCTTCGGGCTTGGCGATGTTGACCGTGACCGACTTCTTGTTGCGGTTGGCGCAGAGGTAAAACGAGTTGTTGTTGTTGGCCTTGCCCTCGGGGTCAGTCAGATACGGCGGGCCAAAGGCGCGCGCGTCGTCACCGGTGCCCGGCCGCTCGATCTTGATCACCTCCGCGCCCAAATCGCCCAGCATCTGGGCCGACAAGGGCCCGGCAAGCACACGGGTGAGGTCAAGGATCTTGATGCCTGAGAGCGGCAGGGCCGACATGTCGAATTCCTCCGGGAACTGGATCTTGGCGCGGCGCCGACATCGCGGGACGCGCTCCCTGCGGATACACCATTTTAGCGCTCTGAGCACTGCACTGGAGACATACGGCCATCCCCCCGCTCGCCCGGCGCAGGCCCGCGCGGTAATTTCCGCAGCGCGAATATTCTCAGGTCACGGCCGCTGCAGCGACCTGCGGCCGCCGGCGGCCGAGCAGGACCAGGATCAGCACCGTGGCGCAGGAGCAGATGAAGGTGAGACCGAGCGCGCCGCGGCTGCCGAACTGGGTGAGCAGGCCGACAAGGAGCGGGGGCGAGACCGCGGAGGCGAGATTGAGCGGCAGCGCAATCATCGACATCGCCTTGGCGAACTCGGCCTGATCGTAGAACACGAGCGGGATCGTCGCCCGCGCCACCGCCATCGCGCCGCTGCCGGCGCCATAGAGCAGGATGAAGGCTGCAACCGCCCAGGTCGCGCCCTCGCTCGTCATCAGCAACAGCATGGCGACCGGCAGCGCCGTGCCGGCGACGAGCCCGGTCGTGATTCCATCCCACCGCGCTCCGCCGAGAAAATCGAGCCCGCGGGCGCTGACCTGGATCACGCCCAGCATCGAGCCGAACGCAAGCGCCTGCGCCGGGGGAAGCCCCTCTGCCCGGAGCAACTCGATCATGATGGCGCCGATGCCGAAATTGACGAAGGCATTCGTCGTGATCGCGATGACGACGAGGCTGAAGGTGCTCTTCGGAATCGCGGGCGCGGCGGAAGGTTTTGCAGCCTCTGCACCGGCGCCCTTGACAATCTTCCGGCGCGGCGCACCGAACGCATAGAGCGGGAGCGAGACCAAGATCAGCATGGCAGCATAGACGAGGCACGTGCCGCGCCAGCTGAGATGGCCGCTGAGGAACGACGTCGTCGGCCAGAAGATGCTGCTCGACAGGCCCGTCACCAGCATCAGCGCGCCGATGGCGTTCTTGGCCTGCCGCCCGGCGACCTCATTCAGCATGATATAGGCGCCGGTCGACAGCGTGGCGCTGCCGCCCATGCCGAGGATGACCCAGGCCGCGAAATAGAGGATCGGCTCGCGCGCGAAGAATAGAACGATGTAGCCGGGCACGGCAACGACCGTGCCCACCATCATCACCTTGCGGGCGCCATGCCGCGCAAACGCCCTGGCGAGCCAGGGCGCGCACAGTCCCATGGTGACGTAGAGCACCGAGCTGCCCGCGAACACCGCCGGCAGGCTCAAGCCGAGATCGGCCGCAAGGTCGCGGCCAATGACGGCCGGAAGGCCGATCGTCCCCCATCCGATGAGTTGGGTAATCGCCAGCACCAGCAGGACCCCAATGAGCCTGCCGTCAGATTTCAAGAACCGCATTCCAATCGTCGCCTGCCCGGCAGGCGCCGATCACGCCTGTGACACCTGTCTTACCCGCAGACTCAGCGCACGGAAACGCCGGCCGTCGAATGGCAGCAGGCGCCCTGGAGCATGTCAGGAGGCGGCAGGAGCTCCCTGCCCCGCGAGCCCGAGCAGAGATCGCGCCTCGGCCGCAGTCGCGACGCGCCGGCCGTGGCGCGCGACAGCCTCACCGGCGATGACCACGAGCTCGGCGTTGCTGGCGGCGAGGTGCGCCTTGTCGATCCTGATATTGTCCTCGAGCCCGGTGCGGACCGCGTCGGCGCCCAGCGCGAGCGCCCAGCCCATGACCTCGGCCTGGTGGCGTCCGATCCCGGCTGCAGTCCACGTCGCCTTCGGGATCAGCCGCCTGAGCTCTCCCAACAGGATGTCGAGGACATGCTCGTCCGCGGGCATGGCGTTCTTGACGCCCATGACGAACCGCACGTGCGGACGCTGGTCGATCAGCCCCGCCTCGATCAGGCGGCGGGCGCCATGCAGATGCGACAGATCGAAGATCTCGATTTCCGGCCGGATGCCATTCGTCTTCATGCCGGTGGCGAGCGTCTCGACCAGCGCGGCGCTATTCTCGTAGATGATGGTCGGAAAGTTCACCGATCCCGTGGACAGCGAGGCCATGTCCGGCTTCAGGTAGAGCGACGATCCGCGCGCCGAGGATCGCGGCCCCGCCCGCCGGTCGAGAATTGAACGATCATGTCAGGACAGTGCTTTTTGATCCCCTCCTGCACCACGGCGAAACGCTCGGGATCGGAGGACGGCGTCTCGTCATCGTTGCGAACATGGATATGGGCGAGAGTGGCACCGGCTTCGAAGGCCTGGTGCGTCGATTCGATCTGTTCGAACGGCAGAATTGGGACCGCGGGATTGTCCTTCTTGCGGGGAACGGAGCCGGTGATAGCGACAGCGACGACGACGGGGTTCATTCTGCAACCTCATGATGATCGCGCTCGCGCGCGGAATTCGAGCAGGCAGTCAGGTAATGCCTCACACCCTGCCGCTGCAACCGTCCTCGATCGCAGCGGCATGGCTTCCTTGCGTCCAGTCAGGTCGGAATTGCGGCCGCGCCGCCCGCGGCCTCCGCACGCTGCCGCTCATAATCGGCCTGCGGCATCGGAACGGCCTTGGGATTGCCGAGGTCGTCGATGCTGACCCGATAGGTCTCTCGCGCCGTGACCGACGCCAGCGCCGCGATGACGGTGATGCCGAAGGCGATCGCCCCCACCGTCAGGGGAATGTTGGCCGAGCCGGGAGGCGCCACGATCGCAAACAAAGCCGGAAGCAATGCGGTGATGGTCGTGCCGATGTTCTGCGAGATCGCCATCGCAGACACGCGGGTTCGGGTCGGAAACAGTTCGGGGTAGAAACTCGGGAAGATCGCGTTGTAGCCCTGATAGACCACGCCCCACATCAAGAGCGACATCAGGATCGCCAGCGGCACGTTCCTGATGCTGATGGCATAGAGATAACCGAAAGCCAGCACGCCCGAGAGCAGCGCGCCGACGACGATCGGAGGCTTGCGGCCGACCTTGTCTGAGAGATTGCCGACGAACGGAATGACGAACACGGCCAGCATGTTTCCGAGCACCGGGATCCACAGATAGACATCCTTGGCGAAGCCGATGCCATAGGCCGGCTGCACCGCATAGGCCGCACCGAAGATGGTCGCAACCACAGGGATGACGTTCATCAGCGCCATGCAGATGACCCTGAGCATGTCGCGCCAGCTCAGCTTGATGGCCTGGACGATGGGCGCCCGCGGCGTTTCTCCCCGCTCGCCCTCGCGGGCAAAGGCAGGGGTCTCGTCGACTTCGCGACGGATGATGTAGCCCGCGACGATGACGAAGAAGCTGAGCAGGAAGGGAATCCGCCAGCCCCAGCTGTTGAAGGCCTCGGTCGGCATGTAGGCCGCCAACGGCAGGAACACCGCGGCCGCAAGAATTTGTCCGGCCTGCACGCCCTGAAGCGTAAAGCTCGCATAGAAGCCGCGCCGGCCGAACGGCGCGTGCTCCAGAATCATCGAGCTCGCGCCCGAGATTTCACCGGCCACGGCAAATCCCTGCACGAGGCGCAGAATGACGAGGAGAATTGGCGCGAGGATGCCGACCTGCTGGTAGGTCGGCAAGATACCCACCGCCATTGTCGAGAAGCCCATCAGGAACATGCAGACGATGAGAACCGTCTTTCGTCCATGGGTGTCGCCCCAATGTCCGAGGACGAAGGCGCCGATGGGACGAGCCACATAGCCGACGCCATAAGTCGCCAGCGACGCAACGATCGCGATGGCGGGATTCTCCGACGGGAAGAAGATCTGCGGGAAGATCAGCGACGCCGCGGTCGCGTAGATGAAGAAGTCATAATATTCGAGAGCCGACCCGATCCAGCCGCTCGCAGCGGCCTTCCTGGACTGACTCATGTGTCGGATCGCGGTCATCTCAAGATTCCTCCCTTGGGTTTTGCTGACGTCCCGTTGACGGGCTTCGCTCAAAATTGGGCAGCACTCTCCGAGCGCTCTGCGGAGTTTCGCGAGCGCTTGTCATTGCCGATGGGTGTCTGCTTGGTGGCGACGATAGGCTTTCGCCGGGCTAACACAATTACCCAGTTATGCGATAAACCTAACATGATGTTATTTTGCGGCGAGAGCCCGCGTGCCGCGCAAACGACTTGGCGAGCCTGGGCGCGCACGGCTCATCAAGACATAGAGAACGGAGGTCCCGGCGAACACCGCCGGCGAGCTCATGCCGAGATCGGCCGCGAGATCGCGTCCGACGATGGCGGGAAGACCTATTGCATCCCATCAAACAAGTTGGAGACCGCGAGCACCAGCAGGACGTCGGCGACCACTTTGCCAAGACGGATATCGTTGCGGCGGCGCAGTTGGCGACGGCCGGGGCAGCGACGTACCGGCCGAACAGAAAAGCCGCGGTGCAGCCGTCAGGCTGTATGGCCGGGATCGACGTGCTTCGGCGTTTTCTTGTCGCGTTGAGGTGTCATCTTGGCTGGATCCGGCGCATTCGGCACGCCGCGCGGCCCGAGCTGATCGCGCTGAATGTCGTCTTCGGAGCGGGAGGGCTCAACACCGTTCGGCTCACGGGACTTGGTCATCGCAGCCTCCTGAAGTGTTTTGCTCGAAGTGTCGCGTCAAATTCCCAGCGCGCTCTCGCCGGCTTCGCGGCCGGGCACGCTGACATGGACTTCGTGTCCCTCGCGAAGCGCCAGCGATGCTGCGGCAACCGCCGATTCGAACGCCGCTTCCTTGGTGGAGTATCTGTTCTTGACGTCGCCGTCGTGCAGCACGCCCCATTCGTCCTGCACCGGCACGATCGTGTATTGAGCAAGGCCCATGGTGTAACTCCTCGAGATCTATCGCTGCGTGAGCTGCGGGTGCGCCGCCGTCACGCGCCACACCGTGTTGCCGCTGTCATCGGCGACCAAGAGCGCGCCGGTCTTGTCGATGGCGACGCCGACGGGCCGCCCGCGCGCCTGGTTGTCGCTGTTGAGGAAGCCGGTGACGACGTCCTGAGGCGGACCACTCGGCTTGCCATCCGTGAACGGCACGAACACCACCTTGTAGCCGTTCAAGACCTGCCTGTTCCAACTGCCGTGCTCGCCGACGAACGCGCCGCCGCGATAGGCGGCCGGCAGACTCGCGCTCGTGTTGAAGGCCATGCCGAGGGGCGCGACATGCGAGCTCAGCGCGTAATCGGGTACGATCGCCTTGGCGACGAGGTCGGGGCGCTGCGGCTTGACGCGGGGATCGACGTGCTGGCCGTAATAGCTGTAGGGCCAGCCATAGAAGCCGCCGTCCTTCACCGATGTCATGTAGTCCGGCACGAGATCGGGGCCGAGTTCGTCGCGCTCGTTCACCACCGTCCACAGCGCCCCGGTCTGCGGTTCGAAGCTGAGGCCGTTGGGATTGCGCAAGCCGCTCGCGAAGATGCGCCAGCGGCCACTGGCACGGTCGATCTCGAGGATGGCGGCGCGATTGTGCTCGGCCTCCATGCCGTTCTCGGTGATGTTGCTGTTGGAGCCGACGCCGGCATACAGCTTCGAGCCGTCGGGGCTCGCGACCAGGCTCTTGGTCCAGTGATGGTCGATCGGTCCGCCCGGCAGCGGCGTCAGCACCGTGCCCGGGGCGGTGATCTTGGTATCACCCTCCGTGTACGGATATCTGACGATCGCATCGGTGTTGGCTACATAGAGATCGTTGCCAACCAGCGCGACACCGAACGGCGAATTGAGATGATCGAGGAAGACGGTTTGCGTGTCCGGCACGCCGTCGCCGTTGCTGTCGCGCAGCAGCGTGATGCGGTTGCTCTCGCCGGTGTCGCCGCCGGATGTCGCCCAGGACTCGACATATCCCATCACGATTTCCTTGGGCCGCTTGATCGGAGCGCCCTTCGGCGCCTTGGATTCCACCACCAGCACGTCGCCATTGGGAAGCACATAGATCGAGCGCGGATGCTGCAAGCCGGTCGCGAAGGCCTTGGCCTGCAATCCCTGCGCAACGGCCGGCGCCTCGTCCTTCTTCCAGCCGACGATGCGCGCGATGTGCATCGGCGGCAGCAGGTATTGCTGGATGTCGGGAAGCGTCGGGTTGGCGCCGGTTTGCGCCTTCGGATCGCCGCTGCCGTCGTTGCAGCCGGCCAGACACAGCAGCGAAGCACACAACAGTGCCCGAGCGATCGCGGAGTTCATCGCGCAACTCCCACGCCGTGGCGATACACCATGGCCCAGCCGAGCCAGCCGGTGACCGGCAGGATCAATACGGTGATGGCTGAAAGAACGAGCCCGGTCGGCCACACCGAGGTCCAGGCATCACGGGTGTGAATCAGGACGTTGACGACGGCGAGGACCAGCGCCAGCGCATTGCCGATCAGATGCGGCCACGCCGGGGGTTGCGCCCGCACCAGGCGGTTGCCGAGAAAATCGGTCAGGCCGGCGATGGCGGCCAGCACGCCGAAGATGACGCCGACGACCAGAAGCCAGGCGGAAAAATCCGCCCACATGATCTCGGCACTGACGACATAGGCAATGTCGGTCAGCAGCGCCCCGATGAAGCACGCGATCGGGATCGGCACCAGCATCGGATGAATCGGGTGGCCCGCGATTTGTGCGGTCGCGCGCACACGCACGTCTTGTTGCACGATTGGCCTCTTGTCAGGTCGCCGCCCCACCCCGGTGGAAAACACCTGCTTCCGGCGAAGGTTCCTGATCGTTGACCTCGGCGCCGCTGTGCCTCAACAGCGCTGCGGCATCCAAGCACTCACGAGAAACGACTGCCCGCTCCGGACCTCCGTGAGATGAACCTGCCCTTGAGGAGACTGCAGAGTGGACCAGCCTGGCGACGGCGTCTCCTTATCCAACCTCGAAGCTCGACGGGCGTCTCGCGGCGCCAGACCAAGCAAATCGAATCCCAAAACCGGCCGCCGAGGGCGAGCAGGAGCTGGAGCGGCGATGGTGGGCCATCGTGCTGTCCGGCCTCTCCGCCGGTCTTTCGATGGGATTGTCCCTGATCGTCCAAGGCGAGTTTCACGCGCTGATTTCCGACGAGGCCGTGGTGCTGGGACGGCAGCGGCTCTTCACCAGGACACGCTGACACCCATCGTTCTGGGAAACGTGGCTCTGGGGAAACGTGGAACTTCCCAGCCCCGCGCATGTTGTGGGCGATGAGTGATGCGGCGGCCAGCACAAGCGGGGCCGCCATTTCTTGCGCACGATCGCCCATCATCGAACTCAGGAGCCGGAAATGAGCCGCGGAATGCTATCGATGACCGCACTCTTGGGTATGCTCGCAATCGCCGGTTATCAAAATCGGGACAAGCTCGCCGACATGTTTCGCAGTGCTACCTCCGGTCAGCCGTCGGGTGCCAAGGATTCCCTGAGCGGCATGCTCGGCAATCTTGGCAGCCTTGTGGGAGGCGGCGGCGTCGGTTCGCTGCTGAACGGCGGGATCGGCGAGTTGCTCGAGCACTTCAGGCAGAACGGGCAAGGCGATACGGCTCAATCCTGGATCAATCAGGGGCCAAACCGCGAAGTCACCCCGCCCGAACTCCAGCAGGCTATCGGTCCGGATGTTCTTCAAAAACTGGAGCAGCAGACCGGCCTGTCTCAGCAGGAGATCCTCGACCGATTGTCGCGCGAGCTTCCTGCAGCGGTGGACAAATACACGCCGGACGGACGTCTTCCGGCGCAATCCGCGGGATAACACTCCTCAAGACTCGAGAAAAGATATGAGCATTATCTGGACGATCATCATCGGTTTCATCGCAGGCGTCATCGCGAAGTTCATCATGCCCGGCGACAACGAGCCCTCGGGTTTCATCCTGACTACGATCCTGGGGATAGTGGGTGCGTTCGTTGCGACCTATCTTGGCCAATCTCCGGGCTGGTATCGGCCCGGAGAAGGCGCAGGACTAGTGGGGGCAGTGGTAGGCGCCATCATCGTGCTTCTCATCTACGGTTTTGTGGCCGGTCGCAGCCGCCGGGCCATCTAACCAACGAACGGAATTCTTCGCGTTAGCGGAGAATTCGCCCGGCGCGAAAGGCGATCGGCACGATGAAATGGATGCTCGTTGTCCTGGTAGGAGGCATGACCCCGGTCAACACCGACCTGGTTTTCGACAAGTTCGCCGATTGCCTTGCCGCCGAGGAGCAGATGCGAAAGCACTATACGGACGCTTTCGAGGCCTGGGACCGATGGGCCGCAGCCAACATCGAGCGACGACGCGAATACACAAAGGTGCGCGACCTCCAAGCCAAACGCCTGCTCAGCAACATCGGTACGTGCGTTCCTCATGCGGGCGGCGAGGCCGCAGCGTCTCAGCAGCCGAGCAATCCGGCACCCTCTCCGCAAGCCGCACCCACGCCGCAGCCAAGTCCGAAAACGTGACGTTTGAACATCCCGAAAAGTAAAGGCTCCCGGTTTGCGACCGAGAGCCTTGCCGGCGCTAAGGCTCGCCGTGACCCAGCACTTGATAGGAACGAGTCCGACAAAGTCGGAATTGCAGCTGAGGGTCGGCCCGCTGCCGCCCAAAAGCCCTTTGCACCGCTGCTAACCCGAGACTTTTTAAGGAGATCAGCATTGAGCGACAGGACCGGCAATGAACCTGCACCCTTGGTGCTTTTCGGCGTGGCCATCATCCCGATCATGGCAGTATTGGCGTGGTTCGCCTTTTAGCTGAACCTTTTCCGCGATCGCGCGTCGTACAGTCGAAGCGTCCCTAAGCTTCACCCCTACCAGAAAGCCCCGCTTCCCCCAGCGGGGTTTCGCTGTCGGCGCTGCATCAACGCACCGATCTTTTCAAGCGCCCTTTTGGCTTGACCACTTTTTCCCGATCCAGCAGCCTAGACATGGGCAGGGTTTTGAGGAGGCACAATTGCCGAAAACCCTAGTGGAATTCAGAGCGCAGTGAGCTGCTGCCGGTTTGATGGACACCGAGATTGGGTGTTTTATCGAGCCAGAGGTGGGTCATGCAGAGACGGAAGTTCAGTCGAGAGTTC
>NZ_PYFX01000033.1 GCF_003020115.1 Bradyrhizobium sp. MOS002 | reverse complement strand
CCGAGTATGCCGAGAAAAACAAGTCCTACGGGCTCACCACCATGCGCCGCAAGCACGTCGCGGTCGGGCGCGGCGTCCTTCGTTTCGACTTCACGGGCAAGTCGGGCAAACAATGGAAGCTTCGCGTCGAGGACAAGCGGATAGCCGCGATCGTGAAGCGCTGCGCCGAGATCCCGGGACATGAGCTCTTCAAGTACCTCGACGACGACGGACAGCCCCGCACTGTCGATTCCGGCGACGTCAACGCCTACATCAAGGACATCACGGGGGAGGACTTCAGCGCCAAGGATTTTCGGACTTGGGCGGGAACCGTTCTGGCGGCGTTGGCGCTTGCCGAATTCAAGAAGTACGACAGCCAGGCCGAGGCGAAGCGCAACGTCGTCGCCGCGATCGAAAGCGTCTCGAAGCAGCTCGGCAACACACCGGCCATCTGCCGCAAGTGCTACGTGCACCCGGAAGTCCTGAACGCCTACATGTCAGGTGACCTCGTGAAGATGATTGAGGCCAAGATCGCGCAGAAGTTCAAGCGTCAGTACGCCAAGCTCACTTCCGACGAGATCGTGGTGCTGGCATTTCTCCGGAAACGTCTCGATTCTCTGACGGTGCCCGCCTAGCCGGGCCTACCCGGTCTCCGGACGCCTGCGTCCTCCTCGATGCCTTTAGGCACGCCTCGGCTGGTGCTCTCGTCGGCAAAAAGGGGCCTTCCATTCAAAGCCGGGGTGCTGGGCGTGGTGCCGGCCGGCGAGACGGTCGCTTACCGCGCAGGTTTGGTTCCGCCCTCGCCATTCGCGCCTGCCGGCTCGGTAGAAGGACTCGTGCACAAGTCGCCATCCCGATACCCGAAGCAATACCGTTCTTAGGTCGGAATAGGCTGGCCGCAAACAACGTAACGGCGGTACGCTTGGGGGTAGGAGGCAATCGACAGTCCGGGACTATTTCGACCGCCGCGCCCAGCCGGAGGCTTCTTCTTTGGCTTCGATCCACCTCAAGAGGCGTTTGCTCTCGCGCGTTCGCGCGCCTCACGACGCCGTTTGCGGCGCTCGCGCCGCCGCTTGGCACGGTCGGCAGGTTGCCGTAGCGGAGGAACCGTCGCTGTCTCGGATACCAGTTTGGGAGCCTCATCGGCTGCGGCCTGTTGGGCCGGCGCGGATGACTCCGGGCGCGCTTCCATGAATTCAAGCACTGTTCGACCTTTTGCCGTGATCTTCCAGCCCCCGCTGATGCGTTCGACTAAGCCTTGAGAAAAGATGTCGAGGTCGGGGACCTGCCCAGCGAGGCGCTTGGTCCGGTCCGCCCAATCGCGGCCGCTGGTCGCCAGAATGGCCATGTCGCGCTTGAGGTCCTCCATGACTGCGAAGCCGTCCGGATAGCTCACCAGGATCTTCAGCACCGTGACTTGGAAATTCACGCCCGCCTCGACCGATCAGCGCCACATCGTGGGTGCACGCGAAAGGGCATCACGGCCTACCTGCCTGAGCTCGTCTAGCGATACCTCACCTTTGGTAGCAGCCTCCAGTATCTTTGAGGCGACATGGGTACGCGCTCCGATCTCGCGGTGCGAAACGCTCTCGCAAACCTCGTTTAAGACCGCGCGCAATAGCGCAGTAGTTGACGGATCGAACATGAATGCCCCCAGAAGGGAAAACCCTATCATAGCCAACACTTCGCGTGCCGCGATTCAAAAATGTTAACGATTGCGATGGGCCAGCTGGTCTGACCCATACCTTTGGTAGCTGTCGCACGGTGGACTTGCCTTGCAACATCGGGCAATTCGGTACCGGCTATCTTCGAGATCAGGAAGTCGCGTGTCGAGACCCCACCGAGCCTATAGGCAGGTCGTTCTTTCGATGTCGGTAGTCATGCTCCTGGCAGCCGGCGCCGCGGCCCAGGAGGATAAGAAGACGGACGACGACAAGCCGGCCGATCCGGACACGGGTGAGAGCACCGTGGAGGAAAAGACGCTCGGCCTTCTTCCCAATCCGCTGCAGAAGTACGGCGTGAAGTTCGCGGCCACTTACATCGGCGAGGCGTTTGGTAATGCCTCCGGCGGCTTGAAACAGGGCGCAATCTACGAAGGCCGCCTCAACCTCGCGGTGGATGTCGATCTGCAGAAACTCGTCGGCATCGACAAGCTCACTTTTCACGCGAACATGTTTCAGATCCATGGGGATGGCCTGTCCCGGAGCAATCTTCAGAACTTCTTTGTGGTCAGCGGTATCGAGGCTCTGCCCTCAACGCGTCTCTACGAAGCGTATTTCGAGAAGCAGTGGGGCGAGAAGAGGATATCGCTCAAGGTGGGTCAACTTGCCGCCGACAGCGAATTCTTCAACACCAAATATACAGACGTGTTCACCAACGCCTCGATGGGTTGGCCCGCGATCACGTCGCTCAATCTTCCCAGCGGCGGACCTTCGCCACCTTTGGCGGCTATGGGCGCAAGGCTACTGGTCAACGTGACCGACCAGCTTTCCCTTTTGGGCGGAATCTTCGACGGCGACCAAGCCGGACCCGGATCGGGCGACCCGCAGGAGCGCAATCGCTATGGCGTGAATTTCCGCGTCAACGATCCGCCCTTGCTACTGGGTCAGATCCAGTACGCCTGGAACAACATGAAGGGCGATCCCAACCTGACCGGCCAGATCAAGTTCGGTGGCTGGCGGCACTTCGGCTCTTTCGCGGATCAACAGCTCGCGTCGAACGGCGTCTCCTTCGCCGCTCCCGGTAGCAGCGGAGAGCCGCTATTGCTGGGAGGGAACATCGGTGGCTGGGCGGTCTTCGAGCAACAGATCTACCGCGTGCCTCACAGCGACGATCGTGGAATCGGTGTGTTCGCAAGGGCCGCCGGCGCGCCCGCTGATCGCAACCTGATCGATCTCTACGCTGATGCCGGCGTCGAGTTCATCGGGCTTAGTGACGACCGGCCCGACGACAAGTTCGGGATCGCCGCAGGCTATGCCCATGTCTCCAAACCGGCGCAGGCGCTCGACGCCGACTACCGCACGCTGGTGAATCCCAATTGGCCCTCGCGAAACTTCGAGGGATTGCTGACGACGGTCTACCAATACCAGATAAAGGACGGCTGGTCGTTGCAGCCGAACTTCCAATACATCATCTACCCTGGCGGCGGCGCCACGGGCCCAGCGACGCCATTCGCCGGCAGGGCCCTTAAAAATGCGTCGGTATTCGGGCTCAGGACCACGCTCAAATTCTAGCACCGTGCGCATCGCACGGACTCTGCTCCATGAAGAGCTCGAGCAGATGAACACGATGGCGCAGGTGGCATCAGAGCGCCCGCCATGTCGTCTCCCGGGCAGATATCTCATTGAGCCTTTTCAGCCTCCTCGCGCTCGCGCAAGCCTCGGGCAATTTGATCAACAGACGTCTCCTGCGCCAATTCGTCTTGTTGGCAATCCTCGTCATCGACATTCAGCCGTTTGGCAAGCTTCTGCAATATTCTCAAAGACCGCGTCGCCTCCCGTTCGGAGAGGAAATTAATCTGAAGTTCTAGACGATCCCGCTTCTCCAAGATGCGGTCAGTCGCTTTTTGACGAATGAGGACGCAGGAGGTGAGAAGTACCGCCTCTAGCGCGAGGAATGTCCCAAGCAGCGGGAACGGGAACGGATCAAACGCGCTATCGGATAATATCCCGCAGAAGGCAATCCAGCACACCACCGCCGCGCACTGCAGCACAACGAACTGCGGAGTGCCCGCGAACGATCCGATGGCATGAAAAACACGATGATGAAGAGCGATCTTTTCCTCATCCTGCTTTTCAAGCCGCAGGATGGCGTCGATATTTTCTACCGGTCTTTTCGATGATGCCGGCGTTGACATCGTCAGCTGGCGATCTGCTCGGCGGCTCGCCGCGCTGACTGTCGGGTCCGGTCGAGTGTCTCATCTCCGGCTTTTTCGGCCTTGGCACGCGCTTCACATTTTGAGCGAAGCTCCTCAATCTCATCGTCTGTGAGGTGCTCAATTCCCACGAGACTATTGCGCGCCGCACTCACGCGAATGAGTTCGTCCAGCTTTACCTGAATGGCGGCGCTGTCCCGGTTTTGCGAATTCTGAATCAGAAATACCATAAGGAAAGTTACGATTGTGGTCCCAGTATTAATGACCAACTGCCAAGTGTCCGAGAAGTGGAAGAGCGGGCCGCTTATACCCCATACTACCACCACACCCGCGGCCAACAGAAAGGTTGAGGCACGCCCCGCCGCAAGCGAAGTCTTGTTGGCCAGATCACCGAAGAATTTTGAAATCGGGGATGGTTCGTGTCTCATAATTTAGCCTCTACCGACCAATGTTGTGCTGGGGCAGAAAGTTCCGCGTTTTGGAACGATGGACATACATTTGCGGCATACCGTGACCTGCCTTCGCGGGCGCTCCCGAAGGCAGGTATTGAAAGCGATCGCAGAGTACGTCCAAGCCGCGCCCGTTCGGATGCCGACCTCAACTCTAGAATTCCACTTACTCCTGATTCGAAACGGATGGCCGAGGATTCGATGCCAATCCCACCAGCCAGCTGTGGATCTCTCACGCGAAGCATCCTCCACGAGCGATCAGGTTGCGATATCGGGTCTCGTACTCCTTCGCCATCCGGCTTGCGGCGAAGCGCTCCTCGAACCGGGCGCGGACCACTCGTCTGTCCAGCCGGACCAGTTCTTTCACTGCTCTGATCGCCTGCTCCTCGCCGTCGACGATGAAGCCCGTGACGCCATCCTCCACGACTTCCGGTACCGAGCCTGATCGATAAGCGATCACGGGTGTCCCACAGGCCATCGCCTCGATCATCACCAGACCGAACGGCTCGGGCCAATCGATCGGAAACAGCAGGCCCGCTGCGTTCGCGAGAAACGGCTGCTTCTTCGCGTCGTCGACCTCGCCGACGAGCTGAATCGCCTGGCCATCGATGTTCGGCTCGAGCTCGTTCTTGAAGTAGGCCGTCTCCGCCCGAGGGATCTTGGCCGCGATCCGCAGCGGCATCCGGGCCGCGCGCGCGATTCGTATCGCGTCCTCCGGACCCTTGTCCGCCGTCAGCCGCCCTAGAAAGGCCAGGTACGAACCTGGTTCGTAGGAGGGGCCTAAACATGTCCTTGGGCAGTCCGTGCTGGATCGTCGCGATCCAGTTCGCTTCCGGAAGCGGCCGACGCTGGTCGGCGGAAATCGAGACGAATGGAGCGTCCGCAAAGGCACCGATTACCTGGGGCAGGCCGGGCAGATCGAGCCGACCGTGCATCGTCGTCAGGAAAGGCACGCCGGTCCGGCTCAGCACCGGAAGAGGCAACCAGTCGACGTGGGAGTGGATCACGTCGAAGTCGTGCGCGCGCTCGGCGATGGCCTCGATCAGAAGCGCGCAGGCGGCGTTCGGATCCGCACCCTTCCGCCCCAGGCGCAACGCGCGCGGCCACACCGCGTGGAGCTTTCCCTTCGTCTTCGAGTCCCCGCTTGCGAACAGGGTGACGTCGTGCCCGGATTCGACCAGTTCGTCCACCAGCCAGGCGATCACGCGCTCGGTGCCGCCGTAGAGCTTTGGAGGCACGCTCTCAGCCAACGGAGCAAGCTGGGCGATCCGCATCGGCTAGGCCCCCAACACGAACCGCAGGACCGTCACGATCGTCGCGGAAATGAGGGACGAAATCGCGAGCAGCGTCCAATTTGGCCTCGTGCTTCCCCGGGCCACGCGCGCTGCGAGCGCCTTCACGGCCGTCAACATCCGTCTCGAGAAAGCCGCTGCAGGTAGGCTATTCCGAAGCCTGCGAGCTCTTCGGTATCGCTTGCGCGCGCTTCCGACCTGCTGTGGAGGTGACGCTCCAGCAGGCAGCGCCGGCTGTCGTGCGCATCGACCTCGGGGTGCCGCGCCCGATACACCGTCCAGGCGGTCTCCGTGGCGTTCTTCAAGACGACTTCGTCGACCATACTTACTCTCTCCGGAGACCGAACCCAGTCACTGCCAACTCAAGGCAATCTGGAAAGTTTCCAGTTTTTCCCGGAAGTAGACGAAAGGAGGTGAGTCAGGATGCTTTGGCACGCACCCGCGCACGTGCCGCACGGCGGCGCTGCAGGCGTTGGCTTCGGCCTGACCTTCTGGTTGCGAGGGGTGCTGGCGTCGGCGCTGCGGCCGTCGACTCAGCCGCTGGCGCTTCGCGTGCCGTCTCTGGCTCGGGGCGCTTGGCTTCCATGAACTTGAGCACCGAGCGCCCTTTGTCCATCCTCATGCTTAGCGTGAACGAGGATCCCGCATTCGTGGTGCGTGCAGTCGAAATGGGCATCCAGGGCTATGTTTCGAAGACCGACGATCTCCGGGTGCTTGCCAAGGCGATCCGCAAAATCGCAGCGGGCGACCGCTTCGTCTCGCCTCGCTTGGCTGAAGCGACTACCTTCGGCGGCGCGGCGATCAAGGCGAGTCATTGACGCAGATGAGCGCGCGTGAACTCGAGATCTTGCGGCTTCTGGGCCGGGGCGACCGCCTCTTGGAAGTGGCGTCAGAACTGGGCATCTCCTACAAGAACGTGGCCAACACTACCTCTGCGCTCAAGACCAAGCTCGGCGCTAAAAGCCACTCGGACCTTGTCCGGATCGCCGTCGAGATCGATTTGCATTGACGAGCGACATCAACATGTAGGAGAGCGAAGCTAGGAAGGCAGCAAGTCCGCCCAGATAGGTGATGAGATCGTGTGACATCTGGTTACCTCCCCGGTGCAACGGCTGAACGGACCTCCGCTGGAAGGGTTTCCGGCGCCGAGGAGGGTCAAGCAGCTGCGGTACGCAGGACGTCAGGGCAAGGAGCCGTGCTGCGCTTCGATGTTCTCCCGGCGGCCCTTGGCCAGCATCATGCTGGCGAAGCTGCGATAGCAGTCCGATGGCGCGATGTCGGGATCGGCTCGTCGAGTCGTAGGCCGACATGTCGCGCCCGAAGCGGTCCAATAGAATCGCCAGCGCTTTGCTAAAAAGACTTGCCAGCTCATCGCTGATTGCTGCGATGCGACAGTCCCTTGACGAATTTGAGCGCCGTTGCCGCGCCATGCCGCGGCCCAACTAGCGCCAAACCAAATCCACTCCCGCAGTCGAGCCCGCCGCGGTGATCGCTTCGATGAGGTGAGGAAAGTGCAAACTGGAGAGCCTGGAAATCAATACGGCCACAGCCGTATCGTGTACAATGCCAGACCAAGGGCTTTTTCTGAATGAGTGCGCTCCCTTGAATAACGAGCGCGGCGCTATGTCTTCCTAGACTCCTCTCTTCAGGCCCGACTTCAGCTTGCGACTCCAGTCAATGCGTCGCGGTTGCTTCTTGCGTGGCTCCTTGACGATCGGCTGACGCACCTCGGAACCATCGTCGAACGTCTTCACGAGAAAGCGCTCGATCCCCTCTTCGATGACTTCTATTCCGACCTGCTTCTTTGCCATTCCCGGAAACGTGAGAGAGGAACGCAGTTCCACGCGAACCTCTCCGCTTAACGCAGGTTATTCTCGCACAGCACGAGGAGATTGGAACATGGATAAAGATCGCGTGGAAGGTGCCGCAACAAACATCAAGGGCAAGATCAAGGAAGGCGTTGGAAGGATCACTGGCGATGCTAATACAGAAACCGAAGGTCAAGCGGACCAGGTGAAAGGCAAGGCCCAGAACGCCGTCGGCGGAGTGAAAGACAAAGCCCGCGAAGTATTGAACGGCGAGTAGTCTTAAACTCAAGAGCCCTCGCGAAAGCGGGGGCTTTTTGTTGTCTACCAGTAATCTTATGCTCGCTGCCTCGCTGCTCGATATCTTAACGACTGGCGCGCCCGCGCTCGCCGACCCGCTCGACAGAAGACCGGAGTCCTAGTCAGGCCGCTCCTCGTTTTCGTCGCGCAGCCTGTGGTACGCGGCCTTTAGTTTGCCGCGGGACACCTGCCTCTCCTTCAGTCGCGCCTCGATACGGCCAGCGTTGTTCACGTCGGCCGCCGCCATGATTTCGTTGATCACGCAGTTTCTAACGGACAGCTTGAATGTCGACGGCGTGCTGGCAATTGCGCTGGGGTACATCAATTCGATGTGCGTAATGACGGCTTCTCCGACGTCCTTTGCGATCTGTTTGACCAATTCGCGACTCCAACTGGGCTCCGCGATCGATTCGAGTTTACGCAAAATCGGGTTAGGGTTCAGTATTGGAACGTCCTTCGTCATGGATTTAAATTCTTGCTTTCGTGTTTGCGTACCGGCGAGGGCGCCCACTCGTCGGTCGGTCGCCGCGCATCGGTACCAGTTTGTGAATCATCGTGGCCGACCGCTTCATGCGGCACCTCGCAGAGGGCTCCACGTCCCGCTCGGTTCCCAACTGTGCGTTTGGGTCCATCCGTGGAACCGGGCTGTCTGCAGATCTATCTCGGCCTGGAGCGCCTCAATCGCGTGGTGAAGGTGGGCGACATGGCTGGTGACCTGCCCCTGAAGTTTCACCCAGTAGCGGTTAGAGTCTCGGCGGATGTTACGCCGTTTGGCGCGGTGTTAGCAACGTGCGATCGGCGGAGCTGGTCGGGGTTGCGCAGCCGATCGCACGTTGCGGTGAGGTAGGCGGCATAGGCCGCAGGAGTCAGATAGCCGAGCGAGGAATGCGGGCGTTGGCCGTTGTAGTCGCCGACCCAATCCGCAATCTTGGCGCGGGCGTGATCGAGGCCGAAGAACAAGGTTTCGTTGAGAAGCTCGTCCCGCATCCGGCCGTTGAAGCTTTCACAGAAGCCGTTCTGCATCGGCTTGCCCGGCGCAATGAAGTGCCAGTCGATCTTGTTCTCCTCGGACCAGGCCAGCATGGCATTGCAGGTGAATTCGGTGCCGTTGTCGGAGACGATCATGCCCGGCTTGCCGCGCTGATTGATCAGCGCCGTCAGTTCGCGTGCCACCCGCCGCCCCGGGATCGAGGTGTCGGGGATGGCCGCCAGACATTCCCGGGTCACGTCATCGACGATATTCAGGACCCGGAAGCGACGGCCGCTGGCGAACTGGTCGTGGACAAAATCCAGCGACCACCGGGCGTTCGGCCGAGCCTCGACCAGTATCGGCGCTCGGGTGCCCATGGCGCGCCGGCGGGCCCGGCGCTTGCGCACGCTGAGGCCTTCCTCTCGATACAGACGGTAGATCCGATTCCGCCCGGACGGCTCGCCCTGCTGGCGAAGCAGCACGAACAGCCGGCGGTAGCCGAACCGCCGACGGGCATTAGCAAGCTCGCGCAAGTGGCCGCGTAGTTCGGTGTCCGGCGGTCGGCACGATCGGTAGCGATCCATCTTGCGGTCAGCGCCGACGATGCCGCAGGCCCGCCGCTCCGACAGACCCATGACGGCCTGCAGGTGCGCGACGGCTTCGCGCTTGGCGACGGGCCCTACCATTAATGGGATGACCCGCCCCGTCCTCTCAGTCAGACTGAGTTGGCTTTTGAAAGGAGGAAGCAATGAGGACACGGAACAAGCCCAGGCCGGCAACGGTGTTTGGGATCGACATTGGCAAGAACCTTTTCCACGTCGTTGGGCTCGACGCCGCTCCGGAATGCCGATCCAGAAGGCGACCTTTCGGCGCGATACGCTCTTGCAGTTCTTCGAACGTGCAGGACCGGCTTTGGTGGGGATGGAGGCCTGCTCCGGCTCGCAATGGTTGGCCCGCAAGATTGCCGCCATGGGGCACACCGTTCGCATTATCCCAGCTCAATTCGTGAAGCCATATGTGAAGTCCAATAAAAATGACATCATCGATGCCGCGGCGATCGCCGAAGCCGTGACGAGACCAACGATGCGCTTCGTCGAGCTAAGGTCGCCTGAGCACATTGACCTGCAAGCGCTGCATCGTGTTCGCGATCGGATGATGTCGCAACGGACGTGCCTCATCAATCAGATGCGCGCTTTTTGCCTGGAATATGGGATCGCTATTCACCAGGGCGCCGGCAAGTTCAAGGCTGATCTGCCGAGGGTTTTGGCCGATCAGTCGAATGATCTAACCTCGGCGATGCGTCGCATTCTTGCATCTACATTTGACGAGCTGCGGCAGCTGGAGCTGCGGATTGCCGAGGTCAACCGCGAGATTGAGGCAATTGCCTCTCAAAGCGATACCGCACGTCGATTGATGACCATCCCGGGCATTGGTCCGCTGGCCGCGACGGCGCTTTTGGCAGCAGCTGGATCTGCCCGCCAGTTCAAAAAGGCCCGCGATATGGCAGCTTGGCTAGGTCTTGTCCCGAGAGAATATTCTACGGGAGGCAAAACGAAGCTGCTGGGGATAAGCAAGCGCGGCAATCGATATCCGCGCCGGATGATCATCCATGGCGCCCGTTCCTGCGTGACTCATCTTGATCGTTCGCGATACCGCCTTGGCGCGTGGCTTGATGGACTTCAGGCACGCATGCACACTAACAAGGTCACCGTCGCCTTGGCGGCCAAGATTGCGCGGATCGCATGGGTGGTGATGACCAAGCCCGGCGCAAGCTATGAACGGCGGGATCCGGCCTTTAGCTGATCCCGTTTGTTCCAGACTGCGAGGTTCGTGAAGGTGATGACGAAACAGTCGATCGGCGCGCCGTAAACCCTGTGCAAAAAAGCGGGCTTCGAGCCCGAACCATTTATCTGGGAACGGCACGCGCTGATCTCATCATGGCCTGGCCGCAACAGCGGCCCACTTGCAAGAGGCCGGATACATTTGTGCAGACTGCATCGTCCTCAGTAAACGACCTTGCACGGGCGGGGCGGGTCATACATTTTTTGACAAAAGCTCGCGTAGCGCTGCAGCATCCAGCATCTGCTCGGCCAGCAGCTTCTTCAGCTTGGCGTTCTCGTCCTCGAGTTGCCGCAACCGCTTGGCATCGGAGACGTCCAGGCCGCCGAACTTCGCCTTCCAATTGTACAGCGTCGCTTCAGAGACGCCATGCTTCCGCGCCAAATCGGCAGCCTTCGCGCCTGCCTCATGCTCACGCAGCACGCCAATAATCTGCTCTTCCGTAAACCTGGCTCGCTTCATCTGTCCGTCCTTCAGAAGGCCGGACTCTAACTTCAACTGGAGGAAATCGGCAGGGCCAGGTCAGCACGAATGTCCGTAAAGATGAGGCTCCGCGAATGTCTCAAAATTCAACATTTCTGGTACAAAAAGAAAGATGATGTAAAACAACAGGTTGACTGTGTCATATATCCGTGTCATTCTACCTTAAATGGAAATAGGATATGCGAGGGTCTCGACCCAAGGGCAGACACTAGAAGCCCAACTTGAACACCTTACGGCGGCTGGCTGCGGGCACATCTACCGGGATGTGGCTTCCGGAGCCCGGTTCGACAGGAAGAGCCTACAGGCCCTGCTAAGGGCTCTAAAGCCCGGTAGCACTCTGGTCGTAACCCGACTCGACCGTTTGGCACGCTCCACAGTCGATCTCCTCACCATTTTGAAGGCTGTTGCCGACAGGGGCTGCTCCTTCAGGTCTTTGGCCGAGCCATGGGCAGATACAAGCACCCCGGCTGGCAGGCTGATGCTGACCGTCTTGGGAGGGCTGGCGGAGTTCGAGCGGGGGTTGATTAGCGCCCGGACCATGGAGGGGCGAGAGAGGGCGAAGCGAGCAGGGGTCCGCATGGGCCGTAAGCCCCTATTGAGCCCGCACCAGATCGCGGAGGTTCGAGAGCGCAAAGCCAATGGCGAGTCAGTGCGATTTCTGGCCCGATCTTACGGGGTCAGTCCGAATACGATCTCCCGGGTGAGGCCGCGGATTGCGATCTAGCTCATTCACCCATCGGGCCTGAAGGATGCAACAACGGCGACTCTCGCCAGCTACTCATTCGGAACTAATGGCAGTGGCAGGCGGAATGAAGTGGACGCCTATAAAGAACGATGACGTGATCGATGCTGTGCAGGCCTGATACGGGTAATGTTCTGGAATGGTAACCTTTGATGTAAATGGAAACCCAAGCAGCATCGCCCCGACATAAGTGCGCGACCTCGACCGAAGAACCCCGAGCGCGGCAAAACTCGTGTTTCCGACGCCCGGGCGGTTCTTCTCTCCGGCCTGGTTGTCCCAAGTATTACCTCGGGTTCTTGGCTTCCTCAGCGGCAATGCCGAACCGCACCAGCGGCCAGCATTCCAACCAGCCGTCACGCTATGTCAGCCTAATGGCAGGCTCCGGGAAGGAGGAGCACGCATCCCCCTGATAAGCGCTACCTCGTGCTCTAACTGCTATTTGAGGAGCATCAGTGCTCGAAGCGCACCGCGCAGATCACCGTCACAAGCGGCAACGGTCTTCGGCGCGCGCCGATAAAGACCAAGAACATTTTTCAGGTTCGAAACACGTAGGTTCAGCCTTTGAAGGCGAATTGCGAGCTTTTGAGCCTGCCCTGAGAGCCTGACCATCGCATCGCTTGCTGCTCCAATCCGGATTCCCGCCTGATAGTCTGGATTGTCGTTCAGCGCGGCCGTTGCTTCGTCATGGCGTCCGAGGAAGAAATGCCCATGTGCGATCCCAATGCGCATCCGAATTGCTAAAGGGTCCAACGGGCTCAGGCGCAATGCGGCGCGAACACGGCGGTGCAGAACAGCGTTTGCTTGGCGATCGGCGGATCAGGATCGGACAGGTGGTGATCCCCGACCTAATCATACCTTCCCTATGGGCCGGCTACGATGGTGCGATCTACTTTTTCCCGATCCAGATCAGCGCGGGGACGCGGCTGAGCGCCTTCGGAAACTGTCTGGGGGCCGTGTATGCGAACGTGACCCTCTTCGATGGCGCCTTCACCAACGGAGAGGGCTGCGCGGGCGTCGATAGCATCGGTTGGGCATCGGGCTCAGGAACGGCGAGGCGCGGGATCTGAGCAGGTCATTCTGCCGAATTATCCGATCGGCCGTCCTAAGCTCTCAACCAATGGGGCTGCAGCAAGCATCACTGGCAGTCCAAGTGCCCATTTCCCGATTCAAATTCCGGCCGGCACCCGCATCGCAGCCCGCGCGCAGAGTATTCTCGCCAGCCAGATCATGGGGTCACCTGTATGGGGTCTATTAGCCCATGGTCAGAGCAAGAAAAGCGGCCCGGTCACAATCCCCACCGGGCTGCAGGCAATAATGCTTGTTCCAGTCGCGGCCGCCAAAGGCAGCAAAAATGCCGGCGAAGCAAAACAGCGCAGCTATCAGGACAACGACGACGGTGAGGATAAGCATGCGATCGCTCCTGCAGAACGACGCCGCCCGGTCACAATGTGGCGAAAAGACCGGGCGGCAAAGTCTGTAAGGTGGACGCGTTCGAGAGCGCATTCCGAACGGCGCGGACCATGGCCAGGATCGCGTTGAGAGCAATCGACGGCTGGCATTAAGATTTACGGGAAACCTTAACGGACGGGCTCGCGCCTCAGCGCCGCGTAGACCCAACAGGTTGTTCGGGCGAACCCACACCTGACCCTGGCGAACCGATCGGCAAGCCGTTCTCGCTCGTGCCGGCTCCCTGATTGCGTTCAGCTTGACGCTCAGTGGGATTGTTGGGTGGCAACCCAGTGATTGTCGATGCATTGCGCCCCGTTGTTTGCGCCTCTGAGTTGTTCGAGGTGCCCGGCGCCTGCGGTTGCGACACTCCGCCGGTCGTGGTGCCGGTCGATTGCTGAGTGCCGCCCGAACCCGTGGCTCCGGTCATTGCTCCCGACGTGCCGGAGGATGATGCTGCGGAGCTGCCTGCTCCTGCCGCTCCGGATCCTGCACCACCGCCTCCTCCAGCTCCTTGGGCCCAAGCCGCTGGCATCAGGGCAATCGAAGCGAATAGCAGAAAAGAAGTTCGGTTCAGCATGAGCGCGTCCTCCGTATTTCGGAGGAAACACCTTCAGTTGCTCGCGGTTCCTATGAGCAGAGCGGCGCATACTCCATCTGCGGCCTGTTGGAGCGCCTGGCCGTCACCAGAGAGGGCGTGAGCGCAAACGCATGCGCCGAACATAGGTGCTCGGCCCAGAAATGCGAACCCCTTTACAGTTTTATTGCAGTGACCGCCCGGCCAGCCTCAGAGTTAGCAGTAATATCGTGTCCGAAACGGCTACCATGTCATCGTAGATGGCATTGGCCGCATCAAGGAGCTCTTGAGGCACAGCGTCACCCTCGTCAGCAATGGCAGTCAACTCGCCATCTAAGAAGTGGAAGGTCACTCCGCTGTCGGACGCATCCACACAAAGCTCAAAGACCTTTTCGACGGCCGCATATGACCGACCGGTTTCTTGAGCAATTTCGAGCAAACCATCGCGGATTGCTTGCGGGATCATCTCTGCCTCTCCAGAACGACCGGTGCTGCCCAGCCGTGCTTACTCTATCGGAACCGGGGGCACGCAGGCGCGTATCAAATTACCGCCGCGCGCCCATGGTGGCCGCGACGGCGTGGTCCATCCGCTCGCAGTTCGTGACGTTGTCGCCGGAGATAGTGCCGCCCTTTGCGAGTAGACCCTGAATTTTCCGGCAGCAGGGCAAGAACTCATCGCCATACGAAGTGCTGTAGCCCGTCGGGGTCCGGACGGCATCGACCCTCGCGCCGCAGATGCATTTCACCGTCGCCATGCTGGCCTCCTAATTCGGATCGGACGCCCCATGCGCGACCGCGGCGCACTGCACAGCCCATCAGCGAAGATGCCGAGCCGTCCTAGCGATGTTGATAGACAGGACCCCCGCGCGCTGACGGATCGAGAGACAATCGTGGCGACCAATGCGGGCTTGGTCGTATGGGCACTATACTGACGCGGCGCTGAGGCTCCTGCGCGAGATTAAGAACTCATTCCGCTTATAGGACTGGCCGATGGTCCCCACGCGTGGGGCACCGGCACGTGAAATGCGGCGTCACTTCCGCTCCAACTCGGGATGGAAAGCTGCCTTCGTGGCAAGCGCGGTTTCAATCAGCTCGGCTATGCCATCTTGCGCAAGCCGGTCGTTGATGCGGGATGCCAAGCGGCGGTATCGGGTGATTTGATCGTCGTAGGGAAGGCAGCGCTCACACATAGCATCCTCTCGGTAGAGGGCGGGAGCGTGAAGCACTCTCAGTCACCGATATAGGCCTGGGACCGAGCGGTGATTTCGGCACCATATACCCGATCTCGGTTTTTGGCACACACGATTTGCGATCGGAGCTCGGACAGTCGAGGGCCCCCCCGCCCGCCTTGGCTCAGCGACGCGCCGTGGCACGAGGACGACCTTTGGTGCACCAGTCGGGCCGGATGTCGGCGCTGCGCGGCCGGCAGGCGGAGCAGACGCAGCGCTTCTCGAGCTCCGAAATAGTATCAATAGCTTGGCTGCGAATTTCAAGCTTCCATCGTTTTTACTCGCTAGGCGGTTGGTATGCTCCGCGGAGCTGAGGTGAATTACTTTCGTTCGACAAAAATGGCCTGACAATCCGACTCGCTGACATTTTCGGCCGTGTGCGAGGATGTAATGGGGCCCGCAAAGGCCGTTCCAGCCGTGCTCTTGGAGTCGCGAGTTGTACCGTCAGGATTGTGGAGCCGCAGGACGCAGTCGCTAAGCGCGTAGACGACGAAGGCAGCTGGGTGGGAGTGTGGCTGATCGGTTGTACCTTTCTTCCAGGTGCTAGCGATCACGCGGAAGTTTTGATCTTCGAAGATGACTTTGTAGACTGCTGGGTCGGCCTGGTAAGAGGGTGCGGACTGCTGTGCCGCAGCGGACACGATCCAAATCGTTGCGACACCTAAACCAAGCACTGTACGTCGAGGCATAACCTAATTCCTTCTTAAGACGGTCGAAAAAAGACGCGGGGGAATAGGCACAGACGAGGGGATCGTGCGCCTGACAATTGCTGAGTTGCGACATGCGAAATGAACGATGACGCTCGGCCTCGAACAGAACGTTGCTAAAGAATCCCAAGAGCGGCCGCGTTATCACGGTCTATTTGCTTTTGGCGGATGGTCGCCAGCTCTCTGCTGCACGCGGCGAAGGCCGCACTATCCGAGCGCATTCCGAACATCTCACAGGAATGGCGATCCTCATCTGCAATAGCGCGTTGAACCTGTTCGTGAGCGGCTGCCCGCATGGCTGGACCCGAGATGAAAAGCGCGTGCAGCCCACACGCTACCAGTACGGCAATGAGCAGCGAGTAACCAAGCGCAGGGAGCGGGAATCGGTCGGGTGTGGGAGTGTTGGTTTTGGCTTCGGCCATAAAAATCTCTCTTGAGCAATCAGAATACCTGGGAAAGGGAGCTTGTTCGCGAGCAAACAGCCTTCCAACCAGAGAGCAGAATACCTCGGAGAGCGGCGAGCGTTCGGAAAACCTTGCGCATATCTCGTCCCGCCCGAAACACCAGGGGCGACCGGGTGGAATCAGACGATGCGCTCAATATTTCAGCTTGCCGAAAGCCAGCACGGTGCGTCCGTCGGCCGGCATGATGTATCCGGAACCGCTTGCGTACGGCACGAAGGTGCGGCGATCGGCGAGATTTTTTCCCGTCACGCCCAGGCTCCAGCGATCGGTCTCGTAGGCGATCTTGCCGTCGAAGGTGACATATGCCGGTGTGAAATAGATGTTGTCGAGCGCGACCGCCTGCGCGGAGGCCGCGTAAAGGCCAGCCCCGATCGCAACATTCTGCAGCCGTCCATCCTGGAATTTGTAGTTCACCCACAGCCGGCCGGAGTCGCGCGGCACGCGCTCAAGCATGGTCCCGGCAGCGAATAGCTGATCCTGGGTGACGATCGCCTTGACATGCGCGTAACTGGCAAGGATCGAAAGACCCGCGAACGGCTGCCAGGTCAGGTCCGCATCGAACCCCTCTGCGCGCTGCTCGCCGACCTGCGTGGCGAGGAAGGGGCTTCCCGGCAGCAGGTTCATGACATTGCGCCGCGTGTTGGTGAACCACGCGACGGTGCCGGCAAAGCCGGATGGCAGCGCGAACTTCAGCCCGGCCTCGGTCTGCTCGGCTTCCTCGGGCTTGGGCGCGCCGACGGCGTTGAAGAAGGGGACGCCGCGGTAGCCTTGCGAGTAGTCCGCGAACGCCGATACGCCTTTCACGAGATCGACGACCGCACCGAACCGTGGCAGCGCTTTCCAGGCATTGGTGACGAAATCGCTGCCGGCCACCGTGTCGGCGCCGTGGATATAGACGTTGGCGAGACGCACGCCCGCGAGCAGGTGCAGCCGCTCATGGATGTCCGACTGCCACTGCGCTGTCGCCCCACTGTTGACGTAGAGATTGTTGGAGTTGAGCGCGCTCGCGGTCGGCGTCGTGTATGCGGGAAACACCGGATTGGCGAAGTCGACGAGACCGGCGAAACCGATATCGTCGCGGATCTTGTCGGCCACACGATCGCTGTCCGCCCCGAACAGAAGCGTGTTCCTGGTCGGCCCAACCGCGAATTTGGCAACCAGGTTGGCATTCGAAGCGATCTCGCGCGTATCCACCGGCAGATGGAAACTGAGAAACGGGAACGTCGAGCCGAACAGCGGGGTGTCGGTGCCGAGGAAATGTCCGAACTGCTCGAGCCGCATCTCGCTGATCCGGGTCGTGGCATTTCCTGACCAGACCGCATTGAACTCGTGATCGAGCCGCGCTGTCACGCCGTTGTAGGTGGTCCAGCTGCGGCCCAGATCGGGCCGGTCGGGAAACAGCGTCGGCGGAATCGTGAACAGCGACCTGTCGATCGTGCCCGCGCCGGGCAGGCCTGTGTAATTTTGAAGCGACCGTGACGAGAAGCTGCCCTGGATCGTGAGGCGCGTGCCGTCATTGTTGTTGAGGAGGAGCGTTGGATTGAGCGCGTAGCGGCGGTGCTCGATTACATCGACGAAGTCGCCGGACTTCTCGAATTCGCCGGTCATGCGGAATAGCGCGGTGCTGCCGCTCGCAAGCGGCTGGTTCACGTCGAACCAGGTGTTCCCCAGCCGGTAACCGCCCACCGTGAAGCCAATCTCGGCGAACCGGTTCTCGGTCGGCAGCTTCGAGACCGTGTTGATGATGCCGCCGACTGGGCCGATGCCGCCCTGGTAGAGGATGCCGGCCGGGCCTTTCAGCACCTCGATGCGTTCGGTGTTGCGGAGTGAGGTGTTGTCGCCGCCGTCATAATAGTTCGGCAGGCCATCGACATAGCGGTCGGCCGGAAAGCCGCGCACTTTGTAGGCATAGCCGATGAACGTGTTGGCCGACATCGGCGTCACGGCCGAGATGTTGCGGAGCGCATCCATTTGCCCGAGCGGTTGCTGGTCGTCGAGCACGGCGCGCGGCACGACCGCAATCGCCTGCGGAATGCGCTCGATCGGTGTATCGGTCTTGGTCGCCGAGACTGAAGTGAGCGCGCGATAGCCGCTTACCGGCCCGGCGGTGGTTTGCGTCACCGGCGGACCGCCGTTCAGCACGACGCCATCTGGCAATGCCGGCACGCTGGTGCGTTCTCTCATGGGCGCGGCCGGTGCAACGACACGCGCAGTCCTGGGTTTGGCGATGCGCTTGCGCTTGGCGTCAACCGTCACTGGCGGCAACCGCACGGACGGGTCGGCGCGGCCGGACGAATATGCTGTGCGATCGGTGGGCACGCTTTGCGCCCGGATTGGACCGGCCTGTCCGACCAAAATGAGGGCTGCAAGCGCCGTGCGCCGCACCGCGCGCGGAGAAAAACCCGCACCACGCATGCCCAAGACAGCCTGAAAACCGCCTGAACTCAGGCCTTTACGCATCGGGCTGCCCCCAGCCATTCCGACCCAGTCCTGGACCGGTTCCCCTCAACGGGAACCTATGGGATCAACACGTTCAGCGCAAATCCACGCGACCATCTTCCGTAGTTTTACTGGTGACGAGCATTGTCTGCGTAAGTCAAATCGAGCGCCCTGACCCGCGACAATAACTCGCAGTCGTTGCGCGATCGAACGGGACAGTCGTGTCACTGGCCCACTGGCGCATCGCGACGAGGTTGACGGCGTCGTGAAGATACATCCCTACCGCCAGGCCGCGGTCGTAGCTGGCCCAGAAGCGCGGCAGGATCACGATGCTATGGCCACCGCGCCCGGTGATCCTGACCAGTCCCGCCGCCTCCGCATTGCTCATCAAGTTGCGGACATGGGTTCGGGAGACGCCGAAACGATCGGCGGCGTCGATGTAGGGGATTGCAGCGTTCGGATCGGCGGCATCCATTGCCGCCAACAGAACCGCATTCTGGATGAGGGGTCCCGCTGCGTGCGAGAAAAACAGCAGGGTGTCCGGCAGCGTCATCATCAGGCGCGCGGATGCGGGATTGAACGGGAAGCACGTGCGGCAGTGCAGGACGTGAAACGCGCGATCGCGCGACAGCACCGGGCCGTAATCATGGTCGGGGAAAAGCACAGCGAGCGGGATGTAGTGCGTCGCGAGCCACTCGGTGTGATGCGTGCGCAACTTGTGCGTGGCCGCAAGCAGCCGGACGCGCCCGTCACCGGGGGCGCGACTCTGTTCGAGAAATCCAACCTCGCGCAAGCGCGCGACGAGATGATCCACTTGCCGGCCGCTGGCATAGCCGTACATGGCTAGCTGCCGCTTGAGCGCAGCCACAGTGAACCAGGTCTCGCGTCTCGACGGATCCTGCGCGGCCTCGAGTACGGCAACGCAGAGAAAAACGAGGAATCGGCCGGCCTCAAGCAGCAGACGAACCAAAAACGGATCGCCTTCGTACAGGTGGACGAAGCTTTCAAGATAGGCGCGACGTGCTTCCGGCAGGCGGGGATGATTCAAAATCTCGTCGAAGCTCAGCCGCAACCGGCCACCGACAAGGCGCTCAAGTTCGTCCCGTTCCACGATTGCCCCTCAGCTTAACCCTTAAGAACCTATTAGCCCGCATCAATCTGCGCAATGTTTTCCGTCAATATTCCGCGATCGCTGCGCAAGATAGGCGCGAACAGCTGCCCTATCGCCTCATTCGGTTATGACAAGCCCCGGCCCAGGTGCCGGGGTTTAAGTTCGTCGCATGTCGGAATGTGCCGGCGGGATGCACCCAACTCGGACAATAGTTACGCGGGAGATTCGGAGAGGCTGAATTGACAATCAAGAGGTTAGACAGAAGGTTGTCTGCGATCCTGGCGGCTGACGTGGCCGGCTATAGCCGGCTGATGGGCCTGGATGAGGAAGGAACGCTCGCGCAGCTTAAGGATCATCGCGCTCGTTTGATCAATCCTAAGGTTACCGAACACCGGGGCCGGGTCGTCAAGACCACCGGCGATGGCATGCTGGCGGAATTTGCCAGCGCGGTCGAAGCGACCCGTTGCGCCGTCGATATCCAGCTTGCGATGGCCAGCGTCAATCTCAACATCGCTGCCCCGAAGCGGGTCGAACTGCGTATCGGCATTCATGTCGGCGACATCATTTCGGATGAAGGGGATATTTTCGGTGACGGCGTCAACATCGCCGCTCGGCTGGAGGGCATTGCCGACCCCGGAGGCATCTGCGTATCCGCCCGGGTCCAGGAAGACGCGGAAGGCCGACTCGACGTCGTTTTCAAGGATGGCGGCGAGCAGCAACTCAAGAACATCGCGCGACCGGTTCGTGTCTACCGGATCCAGATCGGCAGGCCGGAAGCGCCGCAAGCATCGGCCCCGATGCTCGCTCTCCCCGGCAAACCATCGGTTGCCGTACTGTCGTTCGCGAACATGAGCGGAGATGCCGAACAGGATTACTTTGCCGACGGAATGGCGGAAGACATCACGATGGCGCTGTCGCGATTCCGATTCCTGTTCGTTATCTCGCGGAATTCCAGCTTTACCTACAAGGGGCGAGCGGTCGATGTGAAGCAGATCGGACGCGAACTTGGCGTGCGCTATGTGCTTGAAGGCAGCGTGCGCCGGTCGGGATCGAAAATCCGCGTCACAGGGCAACTGATCGACGCATCGACCGGAAACCATCTCTGGGCGAACAATTTCGATGGCACGCTCGATGATATTTTCGAGCTGCAGGACAAAGTGACAGCTAGCGTCGTGGGCGCACTGATACCGACCATGCGACACGCCGAGATCGAACGCGCAAAGCACAGACCCACGGAAAATACCGATGTGCACATGATACATATGCGCGGGATTGCCTCTCTTTATTTGTGGACCAAGGCAGGTGTCGACGAGGCGTTGCGTCTGGCCCATGAAGCCATGAAGCTGGATCCCGATTACAGCATGGCCTACGGGCTGGCTGCGACATGTTACGTGGCGCGCAAATCCGCAGGCTGGACCTCGGATCGCGTCAAGGAAATGGCCGAGGTCGAAGTACTGACATTACGAGGAGCCGAGGTCGGTCGTGATGATGCCTGGGCACTCGGTTCCTGCGGCTTTGCAACTGCCAGCATTCTCGGCAACCTCGACACCGCCGCAAGCCTCATGGACAGGGCGCTCGGACTCAACGCAAATATGGCGTTAGTGTGGGCCCAGAGCGCCTATGTGCGAGCCTGGCTCGGTGAACCCGAACTGGCGCTTGTCCATGTCGAACGCGCCAAGCGCCTTAGCCCGGTCGATCCGCACATGTTCGTGATGAACGGTGCAGAGTCGTTGGCCTATTTCGTGGCCCGGCGACACGATGAAGCGTTCGCCGCAGCAGAAAGCGCGCTGCGTCTTAATCCATTCTTTTCGCAGGGAACGCGTGTCGCGGTCGTCAGCGCCAGTCTTCTCGGGCGGAGGGAGGATGCCAAAAAATACTTGGCCCGACTGCAGATGCTCGATCCAGAATTGCGCGTTTCCAATCTTGCCGAGAGAATCAATTTTCGCAAACCGGATGATTTTGCTCTGTTCGCTGAGGGTCTGCGGAAGGGTGGCGTGCCGAGCTGACGAGGCGCTGATCTTCAAGAAGGATCGGCACTCGGCACGCAACGCACCGACCGAAGACCAGAAGTGGCTGGATTTCCATGAGTTCGAAGATTACTCACGAGGGCTCGCAATTTCATTCCGGCAAAGCAAAATACTGTAGTGGTCTCAATCGCCTGAAAAGCTGCAGAATGTCGGAACGTGTGCTGAAAACACAGCGGAAATTCGAAGACTTCCAAGCTGAATACGAGGTTCGATTGTGCCTCAAACCTCCGCTGCAGCTCGAGCACCCCGCTCAGGCGGGAAATCTATTGAACCAGTTGCCCTCCAGGACGTGTTCGTCGCCTCGCTCGTGCGTGTTGAGCATCGGCTCTGTTCGGAGGCTGGTCTTCGCAGTGCCCGAGAGCTGCGACTCGGACGTGCCTTGCGAGTTGTGACGGCCCGCCTCGTGCTGCCGGCCGAAGTACTGGCCGAGATCGCCGCCCAGTTGCTGGACGCGCCGGCGGACACGGGAGCCGCCACCATGGGGCGCTTCTGCCCTACCGTGAACTAGCGGAGGGTTGATGTCACGGCTCGAACATCGGCTAATTCAGCAATGCCTCCGCAACCCGGCGCCTGCAGCGCCGAGTCGGCGAGGCATCAGTTATTGCATTCCCAGATCCCGAATGTCGCGTTCTGTCGCCGCGTCTTGCGCCAATGTTCACAACTGCCCATGGGCGGAAAAGCGCCACCGGCGACGATGAGTAGCATCGCGCTTTCCGACGGCAGTTGTTCGAAACGCGAATGAAAGAGGCGACGCGCTACAGTCAGGCGTCGCCTGATTGTTTTTGCGAATGTGAACCAGATCACATGCCGATGCGGTTGGCGCCGGTACGATGCCTCATTGGTTTACGAGTTCATTTGAAACCGCCCTCAGGGTCCCCCGGATGCTGAGGGCTTTTTGCTGGCATGGAATCTGCACGCTTGCTCCGAAAGGAGCCCATGGTGATGCAAGAAGATCTTTTGATTTGGGCAATGTCGCTGGGAGCTGTAACTCTTTTGGCCCTGTCAACGCGCGCCAAATGGTAGGTAGGAACTACCGTCCGAGCCCATACTTTTGATGGTCATGCCGACCACTTTCTATGCTTTGGCAGTCGATATCGATGGCGTTGTTCACGCCCACTACACGCTGGCGGCCAAGGATCCGGAGGCGGCCAAAGAGGAGGCACGGCGGCACCTCGCAGCGCATGAATTCATTGAGGTATGGACCGATGACCGACGCAGGTTGGCGCGGCTTGTGAGAGTTCAAGGCTAGCGCCGCCACTTACCGGCCAGCCGCTTTCATTTTCCCCCAGTTCTGGCAAGCTAGTGCCGTTCGTTTCAGGGGAGACTTTCGTGGCGACAGGTACTGTTAAGTGGTTCAACGCGAGCAAGGGCTATGGCTTCATCCAACCGGATGACGGCGGCAAGGATGTCTTTGTCCATGTTTCGGCAGTCGAGAAGGCGGGCTTTAGCAGCTTGGCCGAGGGCGCCAAGGTGAGTTACGAGATCATCACCGATCGGGGCAAGCAGTCGGCGGGAAACTTGAGGCTGTAGCGGTAGGCTCGGCCAGCCGAGATGCTGACCATGATGCAAAGCAACGTTACCGCGGTATAATCGCGCCGTTCGCCGAGTCTGTTTGGCGGACTATCTCAGTCAACTCCAGCCCTACCGCAAGGCGGGGTTTTTCTTGGCTCACCGATGCAAATGAAACGCATCGAAGAGGTGCCCCAATCCAGCACCGATGGCCAGGAAAACGATCGCCGCCGCGATCGCCTCCATCATTGCGCTGCGCTCTGCTCGGTGGGGATGGCGCTGAGGTAGTTGGACAGCGACTGTTCGTAGATCAGGTTCAGGAAATAGGTGATCATGGCTCAATCCCCGTTCGATGGGGAGACGATAGATCGCCAAGGTTTCTGGATGATTGCGCGGCGGCGCAATTTGGTTTCGTGGGGTCTCGGCTTGCATCGGGCGGGAGAGGGGGCCGAAGCCGCCTTCGGACACGCTCCGGCTTAGCTTGGACCACCTCACATCCGTGGGTTCGCTATTCGTTGCGCTCTATCTTCCTTGATAGGGCAATTTCAAACTCGCGCCTAAGTTCGCGCTCGAATATTGCTGCTGCTCACAGTTTTCTAGAATGACGGACAATCTCAAGTCCTTGTAACTGTCATCGAAGAACACGGAATACGTTGGGCGTGGCTTGTCGGGTAACGGGCTCGCCTCTCTCAGGCAGACAAAGTAATATCCTGGCCCGTGGTCAGCCTTCCGTAGGGCTGAGACCTCAACCGGCATAGCTAGCTTTGCTGCTCTGGCGGCAATCTGAACGCCCTTTTCTATCGTTTCTTGGTTGGGGGCTTGCACCGGCTGTAACTCTGGCACGGGCCCCGACGTGTCGGCCCAAATTGAAGAGCAGGCAGTCAGGAGCAAGCACAACAAAGGACTGTAACGCATTAACGATCGAACCCGCGGTGGAAGTCGTCGCAAGATATAGGATCAGTCACCGAGCACGGCTAGTCACTTCCGGACTACCAAATTGCCGATCCGTTTGACCTGGTAAAGCGCGAGCTACTGCGCGTCGTGGGGTGTGGTATAGCCGCTTCTTATTTCTTTAGGAGCAAGCCCATCTCTCGGGCCATCCGCTTCACCGATCCGACATGCCGCCCGAGGCTTGCCGCAATCTCCGACGCGGCGCGTCGACGTGCCATCGCGGCAAGCCTCTTTCGCTCGCTCTCGGTCCACTGCTTTGGCTTCGGTGATTTCACTTCCCGATCGTCCAGCCGACTCGACGAAAGCGGTATTGGGAAATTTCCGGGTGGCGACTCTTGGCGGATTGGTGCAGGGCGGAGTCTGATCGGCCACAGGCCGTAAGGGCACCCAGGGCGATCAGCCCAACCGCCACGGCGCAGCCGTTCCTACGTCGCCTTGCGCTCCTTGACGTCGGTGCCGTCGCTTATGAGAGAGGCCCCCAACACAAGAGCCGCGGCGGGTTCATCGCTGCGGCTCTCGCATTCTCCAAAAGTGGCCGGGTGAAAAACATAGGTGGGAAAATCAGCCAGCCCCGGTCGGGAAAAAATAGTAACGAAGCGCCCGCGGGTCGAGTCATTTCTTGCGCAAGAACAATGATTTGGCTGGAACTATGTGCACGTCAGCTGGCAGAAGAAGCCGGCGCGTCGAGCGAGACCGAGGAAGCGTGCTTGAGCCGGCCTCAACCGTTCGGTTGAGACGAGACTTCCTTGCCCTGCGAGTTTTCGCCGGGCAACAGGATCTCCGGTTCCTGATCTCTGGTGCCCATCGAGACGCGGCGAACCAGCACGCGATTTCTGTATTTCATTGCCCACTTCACCCGCCTAGCCCGCCTTAGGTGAGAGACGGCCCCCGCTGCAGGGGGCTGGAGGTTATAAGCCGGGGCCGCTCCGCCAGCTCGGGCGGCGAGCCAGCACATCAACAACCGGGCAGCCGGCGCAGCGGTTCCTAGCCTCGCTTTGGCTGTCTGAGATCCTGAAATCGTCAGGCGCCCCGATTCACAATTGTGATGGCGCGGATCGCCCGACCGGGAAAAACTGGCATACCCGGGCTAAGTTTTTTCGTTTCATAATTTTCCAGAATCCCGGAGGGCCGCTGACCGAAAGGGCGGCCGGCCCTTTCTTCGAAGGGAGGTATAAATGTTCTCTCGTTCAGATTGGGCCATTGAGCTGCTGCCGGTTTGATGGACAGCGGGTTAAGCTAATCCCACCTTGCGCTCGAACTCAACAGGGCTGAGGTAACCGATCGTCGAGTGA
>NZ_PYFX01000032.1 GCF_003020115.1 Bradyrhizobium sp. MOS002 | reverse complement strand
TGGTGCCGTCACCAGCTGTCGCGCCCGTGCTCGCAAAGGAGCCGATGGTTGCGCCGAGCGTCGTGGTGCCGGTTGCCGCCGTGGTGCCGCCCGCCGCGCCGCTAAACACGACGTTGCTGCTTGCGGTCGCGCTGGCGAAGCTCGTGGTGCCGCGCAGGTCAGCCGCCGTCGCACCCGCGATGGTAGCGGAAACGTTGGACTTGGTGGAGTAGCCGACGGTGGTCTGCAGCGCCTGGTTGGCGATCGACTTCGCAGAGTCGATCAGCTTCTGCAGCGAGGTGATGCCAGTGTTGGCGGCCTGCAGCACCTGCACGCCGTTGGCGATACCATCGAGCAGGTTGTTGATGTCGCTGGCGCGGTTGTCGAGCGACTGTGCGGTGAAGAAGTTGGTGGGATTGTCCAGGGCCGAGTTGACGCTCTTGCCGGTCGACAGACGGTTCTGCGTGGTGGCGAGAAGATCAGCGGTGGACTGGAGGGAGAGCAGGTTCTGACGAACCGAGGAGGAGAGAACAATACCGGACATTGGGTGTTACCTTTCTGGTAAACGACGCTTACTGTTACGCGTCTGCATGGATCGAGTGACCCAGCGACCGGCGGACCGTGGGGCGGAGTCCTCTAACGAAACATGAAATGAAATCGGCGCTTTTACTGAGTCGGCGCGCGATTCGGCCCATTTGCACACTGGCAACGCCACGCAGCCGGGCGATTTCAGCCTTGATATGATTGAGCTTTTCCACGGCATCGGCCGGGATTTACAACTCGTTAACTAGTCTTGATGGAGTATTGCGCCCTGATCCGCCGCAACACACGCTCGGTTACGAAAGCGTTGATGGAGAACAGGCATGGCCCTCAAGGTCGAGCTCAGACCGCACGAACGCATCATCGTCGGTAACTGCGTGATAACCAACACCGACCAGCGCGCACGCCTTCTGATCGACGGCGACAACGTGCCGATCCTGCGCGAGCGCGACATCCTCACGCCGGAGACCGCCGACTCGCCCGCCAAGCTCGTCTATCTGGCGGTCCAGCTCATGTACATCTCGCCGGATCCGCAGACCCAGCACGGCACCTATTTCAACCTGGTGCGCGACATCGTCACCGCGGTGCCGAGCTCCTGGCCGATCATCGAAGGCATCAACAACAACATCCTCAACGGCGACCTCTATCGCGCGCTGAAGGATGCCCGCAAGCTGATCGCCTATGAAGAGAAGTTGCGGGGCCAGTTCGAGGCGACGCATCCCAAGACGGAAGCGGGCCAGAACGACGTCAGCACCGCCGCCTGATCCCGGGCACTCGCAGGCCCACGCGGCGCGAACGACCGGGCCGGACGAACGACCAAGCCTCATAAACGACAACGGCCCCGGATCCTCTCCGGGGCCGTTGTCGTTTCAGACATGCATCGAGCTACTGTGCCGCGAGCGGCGGCGCCTCGACTTCGATCACTCCTCCGCTCCGTCGTCCGCCGAATTCCAGTACGGCTGCGACCAGCGCGTCGATGTCGGACTCCTCGGTACGGTGATTGACGATCGCGGCGCGGATCGCAAACCTGCCGTCCAGCGTCGTGCTTGAGGGCGCCGCGATACCGGACTCCTGGATGTCGACGACGATCTCGCGATTGACCTCGTCTGCAGCGCGGTAACGGAAGCAGACGATGTTGAGATTGACCGATGCCAGCAATTCCAGCCGTGGCTCGGCGAGAACGCGCGTCTCCAGATATTTCGCCAGCGCACAGCTTCGCGCGATCACAGCACCGAGCCGATCGGTGCCGAACGTCTTCAGTGTGAACCACGTCTTCAGCGCGCGAAAGCTGCGCGACAGATCGGGGCCGAGATCGCAGGGCCAGATCGCTCCGGCCGCAAGCCCCCTCGCCTCGCGGCGCAGATAAGCCGCGGGCTGCGCAAAGGCTTGCCGATGCTGCTCGCCGTCGCGCACCAGCAGGAAGCCGGCGTCATAAGGCACCTGTCCCCATTTGTGGAAGTCGAGCGCAATGGAATCCGCAAGCTCGATGCCACCGAGCAGCGGCGCAAGCTCCGGCGACAGGATCGCAAGCGCACCGAAGGCGCCGTCGACGTGAAACCAGATCCCCTCCTCGCGGCACAGCTCCGCGATCGCCTTGAGATCGTCGACCGCGCCGATGTCGACCGTACCGGCGGATGCGACGACGAGGAACGGCTTGAAGCCAACCTCGCGATCGATCGCAATCTGCGCACGCAGCGCGGCAACGTCGATGCGATGATCGGCATCGACACCGATCTTGCGCAGCGCATCGGTGCCAAGCCCGGCGATGTCCATCGCCCTTGAAACGCAGCCATGCGCGGCCTGCGATGTATAAGCGGTGAGAAGCGCACCGTCATTGCCGATGCCGTACTGCCGCGCCAGCGTGCCGAGCGCGCTCGTACGTGCCACCAGCACCGCCATCAGATTGGCCATCGACGTGCCCGTGACGAAGATGCCGCTCGCGCTTTCCGGAAAGGCGAACAGGCTGCGCATCCAGTGGACGATCTGGCGCTCGACCTCGATCGGCATGTGGTCGCGGCCACCGAGATTGGCGTTGAGGCCCGCCGCGAGCATTTCCGCGACCATGCCGACCGCTGTGCCGCCGCCATGCACCCAGCCCATGAAACCGGGATGAACGTTCCCGGTCGCATAGGGCGCGACATGTTCGGAGAAGTCGCGATAGACGTCGGCGAGATCGCTCGCCTCGCGCGGCACGTCGGCCTTGAATGCCGCGCGGACGCCGTCGGGGATTGGCTGCCACACCGGGCGCGCGCGAACGTTGGCGATGCCGTCGATCGTTTCGTCAAGCATGCGATGGGCGAGCGCGCGAAACTCGCTCCAGTCCTGCGGATCGAGCGAAGTGTGCGTGACGGAGCTTTGCGTGTTGCGGATGATCTCGTTCATGCTGCACTCTCCTCGCCCGCTCGCGCATGCCGCGACAGCATCGCCGTGAATGCCGCAAAGATCTTGCGCATCTGCGGCGGCTTGTACGGAAACACGGCCGGCGGATCCATGTTGTGCACGACGGCGGTGTTGTCGGCTTCAAAGACCAGCAGCTCGCGGTTCTGGTTCTCGGCGCAATCGACGATGAAGTAGTCGAGGCCGACGCGCCTGCTCATCGCGTCGAGCGCGATCTTGTGGCGCTCCGCGAACGCATGATCGAAGTCGAGCATGAAGACGGCTTCCTCGGCCCGCTTCTCCTCGCTGAACGCCATGAAGGCGTTGAGATACCAGATGTCCCAGCGATCGGCGATTGCCATGTGGCAGGCATAGGGTTTGCCGTCGACCATGGCGAGACGATATTTGCGATAGAGCCCGTCCGGACTCGCATAGTCGACGAAGCGCGCGACGAAAAAATCCTGCTCTTGCCGCTCGGCAAGATAGGCCGCGAGCGCCGTCGCGTCGTCGAGCTTGGCAAGCCCGACGCCGGCATGCGTGCCGCGCGGCCGTGCGATCATCGGAAAGCGCAGTTCGCCTGTGATCTCCTCGCAAACGATCTTGCCTTGCGAAAGCTCCGACAATTGCGAGCGCGTCGTGGGGGCGGTCACGGGAATGTCGAGACCGGGCACGCCCGCCAGCAGACGATAGAGCTTGTCGCGATCGAGATTGCCGATGAGATCCGGACGATTGAGCAGCGGCCTCGGCCAACGCGGCGCGGCCTTCTCGATCAGCGCTAGCGCCTCGCGGCACTCCTCGGAATCGGATGCGATCACGATAGCGACGTCGTGCTCGGGCAAAGTCTCCGGCAGGCCGATGCCCTTGACCACGTAGAGCGTCAACAGCTCGATGTCGGAGTCTTCAAGCAGGAAGTCGATCGGCGTGTTGCCGCCCATGTCGATATCGGCGGCGAGCGCGAGCACGCGCAGGCGGGGTTTTGGAGCAGCGCAAGGCGTACGAAACAATTGGTGGAAGGAGAGCACCTCGGTCTGGATCACCAGCCCGGCCTCCTTCTCGCCGAGAAGCTGGGCAATCAGCGAGAGATCGAGGCCTTCGCCTGCCTCGGCCGTCCCCTCCTCGATCCGCGACAGCAGCCGGTCGCGCAACGGATGCAGGTCGCCGCCCTCGAAGGCGCGGCGCGTCAGTTGCGCAAAGCCGATGCGGTCGGCGTGGTTCGGCGCGGTCACGCCGCTCGGCGCGGAAACTGGATGTTGCATCTCACACCTCGAACGCGGGCTTTACCGGCGCGGCCGCGACCGCGCCACGATCAAGCAGCAGCTCGATCTTCACCAGCACATGGGCGATGCGATCGAGAACCTGCTGCACATTGCGTTGCGTCTGCATTGCATCCGGCGACCACGCCTCGGTGACTAATCGCGCGCCGACGCAGAGGCGCAACACGGTCTGCGGCGCACCGTCCTGCCGCTCCAGTCGGACCGGTTGGCCGACGAGGCAGCGCTGGGCGGCCACTTGCCGGTCCGCCGCGCTGCCGTTGATCTCCACGGCCATGTCGCGCGCCAACGCCCGATGCACGGCGCTGGTCTCTGCGATCGAGACCGGCTTGCCGCCGCGCAGCAGCGTGAACGGAAAGATCGTGGCTTGCGCGAATTCCTCGTCGTCCGCGCCGGACTTCTCGGTCGCGGTGGGAACGGCACGAAGCGACGGCGACAACGCGATCATACTGTCGATGCCGGCTGCAAGCTCGGCCAGCATTCTGGCGCGGAAAGCCCCGGGCACGGCGTAGCTGCCGATCTCGGCCAGCGCGGCCTCCCAGCGCAGCCATTGACCGAAATTCGGCCGGCGCTCGAAGCGCGAGCGTAGCGTCGTCCACGCCATCGGCCAGTCGCAGCGGCCCGCATAGTCGAACATGCCAGGCGCGATCCGGCCAATCCGGTCGATCGACCGCGACAGGCCTTTCGGCAGCAGCAGCGCACCGCTGAAGGCCGGTCCGCCGAAGAATTTCGAGCCGGTGATCAGCACCATGTAACCGCGGTCGAGATAGGCGCGCAGCCGCCGGCGGCCGAGCCGCACCTGACAGGCATCGACGACGATTTGAACCTTGCGCGGCCAGCGCCGCGCGATCTCGTCGAGACAGGCCTCGCTTGGCGCCCGCCAACCGAGTTTTGACGAATCCATGATCTGCAACAAAACGCGGCGGCCTTGCGCGAGGCTGGTCTCGACCGCGCGCAGCACCGCGGCATCGGCATCGGTGCGCATGGCAATGTCGGCCGCCAAGCCGGCCGCCATGTCGATCAGCGGCACCGCAATGCTATCGCCGGCGAGCCCCGTCACCGCGCCGTCCTTGCGCACGGCAATGCCGCCTGCCGTCATCGTGCTGAAATGGTGGCCGCGTGCGGTATGCGGCGTCCCGCTTCCGGTCTGGTCGGCGCCGACCACGATCGTCACTGGCGCCGCGCCGAGCACCGCGCGCGCCACGAACAGGGCGTGAAGCTGGGAGTCCGTGCCGGACGGCGAGAACACGACGTCGATGCGCGACGAGAGCGCAAGGTGGCCGCGCAGCTCCTCGCGCATGTCCTCGCAGCGGGCATCGAAGGCGATTTCGACCTCGTCGAACAGGCATTTGTGCATCAGCTCTTCGCGAGCCAGCGCGGCGCGGTCGTAGGCCATCTGCGAGATCGTCGACGCGGTCGCGGAAGCGAAATTCCAGAGCTCCGGCTCCGGCGAAGCGGCGCAGCCATAGGCGTTGACACGGTCGTCCGGATCGAGCGCCAGCCGCGGATCTCCGCCGGAGGCGAGCAGCGTATCCAGCGGTGTGAAGAGATCGCGCAGGCGATAGCGCGAGCCGCCGTCGAACGTGTGCTCGGTGGCTGACAGAGGGGATGCGCCGGCGCTCATCCCGAAAGGCTCACGCCGCATCGGCCGCGGCCGCGGGCGCCGGTGCAAATTGCGAGGTGATGTCACCATGGAAAACCGACGGTCCGACGTGATCGAGCGAGCTTTCGATGTCGGCCCAGATCTCGCCGCCGATGTCGGTCCAGCGCTTGCAGAAGGCGAAGTCCTCGGACAGATAGGTGCCGGTCGCCGGATCGATCATGCATTCGAACAAGGCAAACCGGTTCTGGCTCGCCGCCAGCGTGTCTTGCGAATGCTCGCGGAAGAATTGCAAGGCCGCGTAGTCCGGATGGCGGCACATCGCCTCCAGCACGGAGCGCCGGATCATCAGGAAGCCGGTGCCGGCGTAGCGCACGCGGGTGAAGCCGTTCACCACCACGATGCGGTCGGGGTCCTCGATCTCGAGCACGTAGTCGAGCGATGCGGCCGGCACGTCGGCGCGGCCGGACTGGATCGCCCGCGCGGCCTTGTCCCAGTTGATCCGCTTGATCGGATAGCAGCCGGCGACGACGTCCGCGCCGCACTCGATCAGCCGGAATACCTGCTCCGGCTTGAAGCCGATGTCGGCATCGATGAACAGGAAATGCGTCGCTTCGGGGTCGTCCAGGAACATCGCGGCCAGATTGGCCCGCGCGCGCGTGATCAGCGCATCGCCGTCGCGCAGCAGCACCTTGAGCTCGAGATTGGCCATGCCGTGCACGGCGCGCTGGAGCGCGAAGATCGAGCTCGCATAGATGCTCGTCACCTGCCCGCCGAAACATGGCGTGGCCACCACCAGTTTCATCTTCTCCGACATCGTCAGCTCCGCCCCGCTGCAATCCTCACCAAGAGGTAAAGAGGCATGGTTAACGGCGCCTTAACGCCGGATTACAGGAACTTGACGAGCGAGAGCTGCGCGAGGTTCGAGGTGACCTGGTAGGACGCCTGGAGCGCGTTCTGGAGCGACAGGATCTCGCTCGCGACCTGGTCCGGCGGCGCCGATTCCGCCTGGTCGATGATGGTCTGGAGCTGCGCCTTGGCCTGGGTCTGGCGCGTGCCTGCGTCCTTCATGGTGTTCTGGGCCATCGCGATGTCGGTCTGGATGTCCTCGATGCGCTGCTGGCCGGGCTGCTTGGTCAGGGCCTGCGTCACCCGCAGGCTCAGCGCGGCGACCTGCCCGCCCGAATACTGCCCGGTCGGCGAGGTCGAGAACGTCCCGAACACGGCGACCGCCTGCAGCTCCTTGCGGATCGCGTCCTCGTTCGCCTGTGCGCCATACTGCACCGTGACGGAATCGTCGACCCGGGCCATCGCGGTGGAGCGCGGCGAGCCGGGGCCGTCATTGCCCAGGTACCATTGCACGGTGGTGGCCGAGCCGTTCACCAGCGTCGTCGCCGAGCCGAGGGGCGAAGAGCCGACGCGCAGCGGAGCCTTTGCCGCCGTGACCGGGGAGGTCGTGAAGCCGAGCGCCGCGAACGCCGTGCTGTTCGAGCTCGTGATGTTGAGGCTCCCGGGATCGTCCGTGTTGATCGTGATCACACCGCCATGGATGGTCGACGGCTTCGTTGTGCCCGTGATCTGATCGATCTTGCCAAGGAGAGTTGTGACGTTGTCGGTAATGTTGATCTGGTTTGGGCCGATGGCGCCCGAGGCGACGAAAGTCAGTGTCTGACCGTTCACCGTGATCGTATCGGGGTTAACAGCAGGCGGACCCGCCGACCCCGCCTGGAACGCCGCTGAGAGGACTTCCGGGCCGCCCGTGGTCGCAGTGCCGCTCAGCACAGTTGAACCGGTGATCTGAGGCGTCGACGCCGCGCTGCCGCGCGTCACGCTGCTGAGACCGAGCGCCGTGGCCGCCGCGCCGCCGGTGACCGCCACGTGCGTGCCGGTGCCGGTCGCGATCTGGATATTGCCGCCGGCGCTCAGAGTCACGTTGGCGGCGGGGATGCCGGCGGCCGTCGCGATTGCATTCAAGATATCAGACACCTTCGCGGCGCTGCCCGAAGCCAATCCGATCGTGGTATTGCCGCCGGCCGTCGTGACGGTGGTGACGGTAGGGTCGAAGGTGATCGTGTGGGCGCCGCTCGCGCCGGTGATGGTCAGGGTGGTACCGGTCGGAGCGTTGGCGAGCGCGTTGAGAATGGTCCCGTTGAGATGGGGTGTCGCCGAAGAATCGAGCGACGTGGTCGTAGACGCAATCGCCAATGCGCTGTCCTGCAACGCGACCGAGCCCGTCCCGGTCGTCGAGGTATAGGAGCGCAGATTGCCGGTGGCCGCCACATTCGCAGTGGCGGATCCCGCCGTATTGAAGAAATTGTCGCCGGCGGTGACGGCGGAGGCCGCTACCAGCGAGGTGCCGGCAAGCTTCTTGATCGCGGTGTTCAGCGCGGTGTTGAGGTTGGTCGCCGTGTTGTTCGGATTGACCGGAACGCTTGCATCGATCGCAAAGCTGCCGAGCGGTGTCGGCGTCGCCGTCGATGCCGTCAGGTCGATCTGCTCGGTCGAGCCATCGGGCAGCGTGAACTGCACGCTGAGCTTGTCGCCATTGTTCGGATTGACGCCGTTGAGGTCGACCGAGAACGATACCGGCGAGCCGCTCGGGCCGGTGACCGTCGCGCCGTTCAGCGTCGAGGAGACCGCGGCGATCTTCAGGCCGAATGGCGATACGGCGGCGTCCTCAGAGACCTTCACCGAGCTCGGCGTCGGTTGTGGCGTCGCCAGCACCAGCCGGCCCATGCCGTTGGCGCCGAGGTCGGCGGCCTGGCGCTCCGCCATGACGGTCTTGAAGCCCGCCTGCGTCGTGGTGCCGTTGATGATGTCGCCGGCATTCGCAACCGACTGCGTGTTGAAGGCGGTTCCGGAGAACAGATAGCGGTTGCCAGACTGCGTGTTGAGAACGCCGACCATCGAGCCGAATTGCGCGGCTGCGGTGTTCTGCGCAACCGTCTGGCCGTTGACGTTGAGATCCTGCGCGGTGTTGGCCGAACCCGTCTGCACCGTGTTGCGGATCGTGGTCAACGACTGCAACGCAGTATTGGCGAGGTTGATGCTGACGTTGACGTTGGTCATCGTGTCGGTGTAGGCGGCAATGTTGGAGAGCTGCGCGCGCCCGGCGATCGCAAAGCCCTCGTTGGTGCCCATCCCGGAATAGTTTTGCGACAGCTTGCCGGTGGAGAGCTGCGTCGACAAATCGGTGAGCTGCTGGTTGATGTTGCGGATCTGCGAGCCGAGAACCGACGAGGAATAGTTGATGCTGCTGATCGACATGTTTCAGAGCCCTGTTACTTGTTACACTTGAGCCTGGAGCAACGTATTCATCATGCTCTGCACCACCGACATGACATGAGCGTTGGCGGCATAGGCATTCTGGAGCTGGATCAGGTTCGACATTTCCGAGTCCAGGTTGACGCTGGCGGTCGAGTTGAACTTCGCTTGCAGCGTTGAGACCACGACGCTCTGGCCCTGCTGGAGCTGGGTCGCCTGGGTCGCGGCATTGCCCTGAACACTCAGGAACTGCTGCAAGTAGTTCGAGACGCTGCCGGTGAAGGGCTGGCTTGCCGAGCCCAGACCGGATTGCGGCGAATAGGAGAACACCGCCGAGGTGAGCTGCGAATAGAGATAATCCGAGCGCGTGGTGTCGCCGGTGGGCGTCACCGGCGAGGTGTTGTAGACCGACAGCCTGGTCGGGTCGGTGGCGAGCTGCGTGTTCACGGCGATACGTCCGGCAAGGCCGGTCATCTGCGAGCCCGATGCCGTGATCGCGCCGGTATAGAGCGCCTGCCCACCATCGGTGAACAGCGGCAGTTGGGGATTACCCGAGGTCAGCGACGAGATCGTCTTGGTGATCGAGGCCGAATTGACCTTGGCGAGGCCGCTGTTGTCGTCGGTCACCCGCAACGTGGTGGCCGTCGCCGGCGACGGGGCGGCGGCGAACGACAGATGCGAGCCGGAAAGCGCGGTGTTGAGCGCCGAGGCGATCGCGCTCATGCCGCCGGAGAAGTTCACCCCGATCTGCATCGGATTGGCGTTGGTGGGGTTCTGCAGCGGCAGCGCCGCCGGATCGGTCACGTTGACCAGCGTAACCTGTCGCTTCGTGTTGGTGGTCGTGTCGGTGTAGGTGAAGTTGACGCTGTTGCCCGGCGCCGCTCCGGCAAGATCGAGATCGAAGCCGGCCGGCGGACCGGTGACCGTGCTGCCGGCCGTGGTCTTGTCCGACAACGCGCTCGACATCGTCGCGGCGAACTGGTCGATCTGGTTCTGCGCCTGCACCAGCGTCTGGTCGCGCAGCTTCAGATCGGCCGCGATCTGGCCCGAAGACACCACGTTGTTGGCGACGACGTCGACCGACGATCCGTTCGGGAGCTTGATGTTGAACGCGCCGACGCCGGATTTGGCCGGATCGATGTTGTAGAGCGAGGTCGCCGACAGCGCACCGGCGGACGCAAAGGTGAATTGCGAGGCCAGCCCGGCGCCGACCAGCTGGATGCCGGTGGTGGTGTAGATGTTCGCCTGATTGGACCCGTCGGTGGTGACGTGGACATCGACATATTTTGACAGGTTATTGATGGCCTGGTCGCGCTGGTCCATCAGCGTCGCAGCCGAGGGGTCGTGTTCCGACAGGCCCTGGAGTCTGGAGTTGATGTCCGCGACCTGCTGCATCGCCGCGTTGGCCTGCTGCGCCGAGGTGCTGAGATCCTGCTCGACGTTGGAGCGCAGCGACTGGATGCCCTTGGTGGTGAGGTTGAGCTGCTGCGCCAGCGTCTGCGCGGCGCCGAGCGCAACCGTTTGCGCCGACGACGAGCCCGCGTTGGTCGACAGCGCCTGCAGCGCCGTGGTGAAATTGTTCAGCGCGGTTTCGAGCGTGCCGCTGTTGCCGGGCGTGCCATAGACATTCTGAAGCTGCTTCAGAATGTTGGCCATCTGGTCGGCGTAGCCGCCGCCGCCGGTCTCAGTGCGCAGCTGCTTCTGCACATAGGTGTCGAGCTCGCGGCTGACGCCGGTCGTCGTCACCGTCGAGCCGAAGTCGCCGGTGGTGACCTCGATCTGGTTCGGCGTCTGGACGACGTAGCCCGGCGTCTGCGAGTTGGCGACGTTCGAGGAAACGATCGAGAGCGCAGCCTGATTGGCACGCAGACCGCTCATCGCACTGGCCAGGGCTGAACTCAAACCCATGTTGACTTGCCGCCTTTGGTTACGTCACGCCCCAATCAGCGCAACACGTTCAAGAGGTCCTGCACCATCGTATTCGCCGTCGTGATCACCTTGGTGTTGGCCGAATAGGCCTGCTGGGTCACGATCAGCTTGGTGAATTCGTCGGCGATGTCGGTGTTCGAGCCTTCCAGCGACGAGCCGCTGATCGAACCGGAAGCGCCATCGATCGCGGCGCCCGACTGTTCGGTCGCTGAGTAAGCGCCGCCGTCCTGCGCCTTCAGGTAGTTGGTGCCGTTGAAGTGCGACAACGAGACCTGTGCGAGGTCGAGGTTCTGGCCGTTGGAGAAAGTCCCGACCACGAGGCCGTTGTTGTTGACGGCGACCGAGCGAAGCTGACCGGCGGCATAGCCGTTCTGGGTGATGGTGTTGATGGTGACCGCGCCGCTGGTGCTGGCATATTGCGTCAGTCCGCCCGAGGAGATGTTGAAAGAGACCGAGCCCAGCGACTGCCCGCTGACGCTGACATTGTTGATGGTGATGCCCGAGCCGCTCGGCGAGGTCAGCGAGCCGTCGGCGGCAAAGGTGAAGGCCTGGCCGGTATTGACCCAGCCGACGGTCGTGCCGGTCGCACTCGGGTCGGTCTGGTAGAACATGTTCCAGCTATCGGCATGGCCCGCGCCCAGCGAGGCGCTGTCGGTCTTGGCCCAGCGCAGTTGCAGGTTCACCGGCGTGCCGGCCGCGTTGTAGGCGGTCACCGCGCCACCGCTGATCGATTCCTTGGTGAAGGTGGCGATGTCATTGCCTATCACGCCGCCGGTACCGGCAACGCCACCACCGTCACGATTCTTGGCGATGGTCGAGGTGAAGCCGAGCGCGGCGAAGGCCGCGCTGTTGGAGCTCGCCACCGACAGGTTGGAAGCTGTGCCGGTGTTCAGCGTGATCACGCCGCCACTGCTGACCGACGACCCCGTTGCACCGGAGAGCGCGTCGATCTTGCCGAGCAGCATCGTGATGTTGTCGGTGACGTTGATTTGGTTCGGGCCTGACGCGCCGGCGGCCATGAAGGTCAGCGGCTGACCATTGACCGTGATGACGTCGCCGGCGGAGAAGCCCGATGTGATCACCTCGGCGCCGCCGGCCGCCGCCGCGCCGCTCAGCACCGTGGCGCCCGAGATCGCTGGGGAGGACAGCACGTTGCCGCCGCGCGTTACGCTGCTGATGCCGAGCGCCGTGGCCGCCTGGCCGCTACCAACCGGTACGTCGGTGCTGGTGCCGCTGGAGATCACGATGTTGCCGCTGGGGTTGAGCGATGCGGTAACGCCGGCGCCGCCGGCCAACTGGATGGCGGAGATGATGCTGGCCACCGTGGCCGTCGTGCCCGCGCCGAGACCGATCGTGGTGTTGCTGCCGGCCGTCACGACAGTGGTGCCGCCGTTGAACGTGATCGTGTTGCCGTTGACGGTCAGCACCTGGCCGCTGAGCGCGGTGAGGGTGGTGGAGGCGAGATGCGTACCCAGGGCGTTGTCGAGCGAAGTTGTGGTCGATGCGACCGCCGCAGAGTTGTTCTGGAGCGCCGTTGTGCCGGTCGCCGTGGTCGACGAGTATGGCGAGCGGATATTGCCGGTTGCGGCAGCGCCGGACGTTGTGGCGTTTGCATACGGCGGAGGCGGCGTGCCGACCGGCAGCGGGTTGGCCGCGAAGTCCGACGGGTTCAGTCCGCCGGCCGCCAGCAGCGTCTTGGTCGCCGCCGTCGTGCTCGCCACGGTGTTCGGCTGGGTCGGCAGGTTGGCCGCGTACTGGATCGATGTGGTCGCCTGCGCCGGAATGAAGTTGTTCTGGAATTTCAGGACTGTCGCGACGTTGCCTTGCGGGTTGCCGGTCTTCGGGTCGACCGTGACACCCATCAAATAGTAGCCGGCGCCGTTGACCAGATTGCCGTTGGCATTGAGCTGGAAGTCGCCACGCCGCGTGTAATAGGTGACGCCGCTGAACACCGGCGCGTTGTCGACGACGCCCGTCGCCTTCTGGATCGAGAAGAAGCCGTCACCGGTGATCGCCATATTGGTGGCGACGCTGGAACCCGAGATTGTGCCCTGCGTGGTGATGGTGGCCTTGGCGTTGGCGGTCACGCCGCCCGCGACCTGCTTGCTCGGGACCGAGGAGTCGGGAATGAGGTCGACGAAGCTGGTGCCGATGCCCTTGTACGCAGTGGTGGATGAGTTCGCGATGTTGCCGGAAATGTTCTGCAGCGCGTAGGACTGCGCCTGCAGGCCACCCACCGAGGTGTTCATTGCATCGAAGATACCCATAACTTTGTCTCCAGATCCGATCTCGGCGGCCGGTCGACCATGGCCGCAGTCGGAGGAGACTGTCGCAAGGGCTATGCCAATGCGGGTTTTCTCAGAAAATCAATGACTTAACGAAAAAGCCCCAGTCTGATGACCGGGGCACAATTGCCGGGACCGGCAACAATTGCCGGGACTTGACTGTCATTCCGGGGCGGTCCGCAGGACCGAACTCTGGTGCGCAATTGCGCACCTGAGAATCTCGAGATTCCGGATTCGATGCTCATGCATCGCTCCGGAATGACTCCAGCGATGCCTCACGTTGCGGATGCAGCCGCGGGGTGGAAGACCAGCCCGAAACCGTCGATGCAGTAGCGCAATCCGGTCGGCTTCGGACCGTCGTCGAAGACGTGCCCGAGATGGCCGCCGCAGCGCCGGCAATGCACCTCGGTGCGGAGCATGCCAAAGGTGCGATCCTCGGTCTTGCCGACATTGCCCTCGATCGGCTGGTAGAAGCTCGGCCAGCCCGTGCCGCTCTCGAATTTGGTGTCGGAGGCGAACAGCGGCAGGTCGCAGCCGGCGCAGGCGAAGACGCCCTTGCGGTGCTCCTTGAGCAGCGGGCTGGAGCCCGGCCGCTCGGTGCCCTCCTTGCGCAGGATCTCATATTGCTGCGGCGTGAGCTGGGCACGCCATTCGGCGTCCGTCTTCTCGATCTCGAATTTTTGCGCGGCCTTCTCTCCAGCCTCCGCGGGCGATGCTCTGAGCCAGCGGAAGGCCGCAAGGCCGAACAGGCCGGCGACAGTCGTCAACAGGATGCGGCGGTCAAACATCTCATTCTCCATGAGGGAGCGTCCATGCCCTGAGATACGGGCTCTCACGGCCGACGTTACACTTCCGGGCGGGATTTTTCTCGGGTCTCGTGCGGGACGCTGTCGTCGCGCGAGGCTGGTTCCGAGGCTCGTTCCACGGTTTCGGTCGCGGCTTTCGACGGCTGGGCAAGCCGCGGCCTGACGCCTGACGGCGGCCGGCGCGGCCCGGTGCCGGCGGCCCGGTTGGCTTCGGCGAGGCGCGTCTCGCGCTCCCGGTCCTTGACCCTGGCACGTTCACGATAGCGGGCAAGCGAGCCTGCGGCGGCGGAACTCGCCCTGCCCCAGATTCCGACCAATTGGCCGGCAACCCGCCCCGTCGTTCCCCCCGCCCAGACCAGCTCGAACGGTGAGAACAGCTTCCAGCGCTCGTCGCCCCACAGGATGCTGCGCGCGATCATCTGCCCGGCCATGGCCGAGGTGTTCATGCCCTGGCGGCCGAACCCGCTGGCCACCCACAGGCCTTTGCGCAACTGGCCGATCTGCGGCATGCCATGCACGGTCTGGCCGGTGACGCCGCCGAACATCTCGCTGATCTCGACATTGCCGAGTTGGGGGAAGATCGATCGGACGCGCCGCCTGACGGCGCCCGCAAAGCGTTGCGGGCGCGCCGCCCAGGTGGTCTCCGGGCTCTCCCACATCAGGCGGTCGCCATCGACGATCCGGAAATGATCGACGCCGTCGGAATCCATCACCGATCCCTTGAAGGCGATGATCTCGTGCACGCGCTCGCCGAGCGGCGCCGTGATGCCGGCATAGCGCCAGACCGGCAGCAGCGTTTCCGACAGGCGCCGCAACGGCGCACCGAGATGGATGTTGCCGGCCAGCACAATGTGGGTGGCGCGCAGCCGCGCCGAGGGCGTGACGATGCGCTTGCGGATGCCGGAATGATCGATGCTGACGACCGGCGTATCCTCGAAGATGCGCGCTCCCGCCCGCCGTGCCAGCGCCGCGAGGCCGTGCACATATTTGCGGCCGTCGACCTGGAAAGCCCGCGGATAATACACGCCGTGGAAGTAGTGATCGGTCTTGAGCACCTCGCGGACGCGATCGGCCTGCCAGCCCTCGACCTCGGTGTCGAAATCCTCTGTGAGCATCTGCAACCGGCTGATCAGCCGGTCGCCGGCATCGACGTTGGAGACTTCCAGCACGCCGTCGCTCGGACCGATCCCCGGCATGTTCTCTTCGGTGGCGTTGGCCCGGACGAACTCGGCGCCCTCTTTCGACAGCGTCCACAATTCCCGCGCGTCCTCGAAGCCGATGCGCTCGATCAGCTCGGCGAGCGGCAGCGCGAAGCCGGGCATCACGGTGCCGAGCTGGTTGCCCGAGGCATTCCAGCCGATATGGCGGCCCTCGAGCACCGCGACGCTGGCCCCGAGCCGGGCCGCCTCCAGAGCGATGGAGAGCCCGGCAAGCCCGGCCCCGATGACGCAGATGTCGGCATCCAGATCAAACGACAGTCGCGCGCGTTCACGAAAGCCGGCTTCTTCCTGGGACACGCTTGTGAAAGTCTCGCTCATGTCGTTTCTTCTTAGAGGACTGTGCAGGCCCTTGTCACCTTGCCCTCAACCGGCGCCTGTAGATTATTCTGGACGCGTAACGATTCGAGAATGCCATGCGCCGTTTGATGCTGCTGCGTCACGCCAAGACTGAGACCGACGCGCCGAGCGGCCGTGACCAGGACCGCCGGCTCGACGACCGTGGCCACAAGGATGCCGCCGAGATCGGCGACTGGATGGCCTCCCATCCCCCCTTTCCCGAGGCCGTACTGGTCTCGCATGCCGTCCGGGCCCGGCAGACCTGGGACATTGCCTGGGAGACCATGAAGGACCGCGTCGCGGCGCCGCAGGTGGAGGTCCTGCCGGAACTCTACGCCGCCGATCCCGCCCAGATCCTGGAATCCATTCGCACTGCAACCATTCCGGCTGATCCGAAGCAATTGCTGCTGGTCGGCCACAATCCGGGCATGCACGAGATCGCCCTGATGCTGACGGGCGGCGGCGATCCCGCCGCCGCCAAGGCGCTCGCCGACAACCTGCCCACGTCGGGGCTTGCGATCTTCGACTTTGACGTCAAGGATTGGGGTGACGTGGCTTACCGCCGCGGCAAGCTGGTGCTGTTCGTCAGTCCAAGGCTACTTCGAAGCTAAGGCTACTTCGAAGTTAAGGCTGCTTCGATCGGGTTGATGGCGCGGCGTGCCGGCAAAACGTCCTGACTGGAAGATTTGGAGGCGCAGATGTTCAAGTCCATTCTCGTGCCCATCGACCTCGCCGACACCGACCTCGCCAAGCCGGCGATCGCGACCGCGGCAACGCTGTCGCAGACCTGGAGCGGCGTGGTGCGCCTGCTCAACGTGCTGCCGATGACGCCGGTGATGCTGGCCGAATACGTGCCGGCCGATTTCGACGAACAGCAGCGCCAGACCTCGGAAGAAGCCCTCGCCATCGTCGCGCGCGAGTCCGGCATCGAGCCTTCCCGCATCTCCAGCGTGGTGCGCCAGGGCGGCATCTACCACGAGATTCTGGAGGAAGCCGTGCACATGAAGGCCGAGCTGATCGTGATGACCTCGCACCGGCCGGCGATGCGCACCTATTTCCTTGGCTCCAATGCCGGGCATGTCGTGCGCTACGCAAAATGCTCGGTGCTGGTGGTGAGGCACTGAGGGTTGCACCGTCATTGCGAGCGCAGCGAAGCAATCCAGAGTCTTTCCGCCGAGGGATTCTGGATTGCTTCGTCGCAAGAGCTCCTCGCAATGACGAATGCAGAGGCAGGCGGGCTACAAGCCCTTGCGTTGCCCGTCGGGCAAAACACCCAAACGGTCGGTCAACGCCCGCCGCTGAAAATATTCCACTTTACCGAAGTTCGGAAACGGCGCATGTATCGCGGCAACCCGGCCCAAGGAAGAGGGGCGTATCGCGATCGTCACGAACGCGGGCCGGACGGCGGCGGACGCTGGGCCACACCGGCGCGAACGGCTTCGCAGGGCGGGCAACCGTGAGCGAAGGTGTCGCGCACACGACCGGTGCGGCTCTCGCGTACGGCAAAACCGTGTCGTCCTGACGCCCGGGGTCTGTGCGTCAAGTCTTGTGGTGATGTGGCGGCCCGACCGGGCGCGCGCATCAGTCATCCATGAGGCGACGGGGGCAATAGTGCATCGCTCCCCGGGGAGAGCACGGCATAAGCCGTAAAACCGCTGCGCAGGGAAGGCCGGACGTTTTGGCTTCACCTGTATGCCGCTGTGCAGATTTTCTGACTGCAACTTCGCACAGTGGACCGCGGGTGCCAGCCGGCGCCCGGTCTTCCCTGCGCCCTCTTTCTCAAGAGGGCAAGGCGATGAAGCAAAGCTCGGGCGAAACAAGCCGCGAGGATGCGAAGGTGTGTCTACGAAGAAAGCGCGAGCCGAAGGAGCGACAGTGCTACCCGGAAACGCCGTCATTGCGAGCGCAGCGAAGCAATCCAGAGTCTTTCCGCGGTGGGATTCTGGATCGCTTCGCTGCGCTCGCAATGACGATGTTGAAGCAGGTGTGCCCGAAAACTCAGTCTCATGCCCCTGACGCAGCGCAGCGCTACTTCGGCGGTGCGCTGCAGAGCCGGGGCCCATGTTGCAGCGATGGCTGTGGCTTCCTGGGTCACGGCTCTGCGCAGCAACGCGAAGAGGCGTTGCAGCGCGTCTGGGACACGGGCGAAAGCGCTTACAGATACCGCGCCAGCTCTGCTTTGGCCTGACCGTAGACCGCGTCCTCGATCTGGCTGCGCGTGATGCCGATGTCGCGCAAGGCGCGGTCATCGAGGTCGTTCAGCGTCTTGACGGCGGAGCGGCGCTCCAGGAGGTCGAACAGCGCGTAGGCGCCGCTGGCCAGCTTGCGGAAAAATCCGTCCGACGAGGATGAGCGTAAACTCCGCCCGGCGGTCTGCGAGATCGTGGTCATTGTCCTTCTCCGGCCTGTTGTCCACGCGGCGAAGCGGATGCCGTTGGAGCGCATGCACCTCATTTTCCGTCGGATTGCTCTCGCTCTCCTCGGCTCAATCGTGAAGCTTGATGGAACTTAAATGCTCCAGTACACTACTCGGAGCAAGTGAAACATTGCTCTCGGTGCAATAATGTCCAAGTTCGAGTACGTGAAGCTTGCCGACGCAATAGCCTCGGATATTTCTAACGGCACGTTAAGGCCCGGCGACCGTCTGCCACCACAGCGAAATTTTGCTTACGATCGTGGCATTGCGGTCTCGACCGCGAGCCGGGTTTATACGGAGTTGCTCCGCCGCGGCCTCGTGGTCGGCGAGGTCGGCCGCGGCACCTTCATCTCCGGCGCCATCAGGCGCGAGGTCGAGGCGCTGAGCGAGCCGCGCGACGCGCGGATCGATTTCGAGGTCAATTACCCGCTGCTGCCGCAGCAATGGGCGATGATCGCCAAGAGCCTTGCGGGCCTCGAACGCGTCGATGCGCTCGAATCCGCGCTGCGCGTCTCCACCAGCACCGGCACCAAGAGCGCGCGCAATGCAGCAGCCGCCTATCTCGCGCGCAAGGATTTCGCGCCGCAGGCCGAGCAGATCGTCTTCACCGCCAACGGCAAGCAGTCGCTCGCGGCAGCCCTCGCCGCCCTCGTTCCCACCGGCGGCCGCTGCGGTGTCGAGGCGCTGACCTATCCTTACGTCAAGAGCATCGCCGCGCGGCTCGGCGTGACGCTGGTCCCGATTCCGATCGACGAATTTGGCGCACGCCCCGACGCCATCCAGAAGGCGCATCGCGAGGCACATCTGTCGGCGCTGTATCTCCAGCCGATCATTCAGAACCCGCTTGGCGTCACCATGAACGCGACGCGGCGCGCCGACATCATGCGCGTCGCAGAGAAGCTCGACCTCACCATCATCGAGGACGCCGTCTACGGCTTCCTGGCCGACGACACGCCGCTGGCCGCGCTCGGCCCCGACCGCTGCATCGTGATCGACAGCCTGTCCAAGAAGGTCGCGCCGGGCCTCGCGCTCGGCATCCTGGTCGCGCCGGCGCGATTGCGCGAGGGCGTGATGAGCGCGGTCCGCACCGGCGGCTGGATCGCCTCCGGCCATGCGCTGGCGTCCGGACAGCGGCTGATGGCAGACGGCACCGTCGCCGAACTGACGCGGCTGAAACGCATCGACGCCGCGCGCCGCCAGCAGACCGCGGCGAGGCTGCTCGCCGGCTACCAGCTCGCAGCCGATCCGCGCTCCTATCATCTCTGGCTGACACTGCCGGCACACTGGCGCTCGCAGACCTTCGTCGCAGCAGCAGCCCGGCGCGGCATCGCGCTGACACCGTCCTCGACCTTCGCCATCGCCCATGGCCACGCACCGAACGCGGTGCGGCTCGCGCTCGCCCCGCCCTCGTTCGAGCAACTCGATTCCGGCTTGCGCACGATCGCGTCGCTGCTCGGCACCAAGGAAGAGGATTTCGACTCGACGGAGTAGCTCAAGCGTTTTCGAGCGAAGTGGAGACCGGCTCGCGTGAAGAAAACGCGTCAAACAATAGTCTGACGCCGTTCCCCCCGCTCAGGCCTCCGGCCATTCCGCGATGAAGCCCCTCGCCTTGTAAGGCTCGATCTTGTCCCATTCGTGCAGCATGCGGCGGCGAAATTCGGGATCGGTGTGCGAGAGCGCACGCGGCGTCGCAAAGCTGTCGACCGTGAGCAGTATTTTCTCGACCTCCGGCCAGTGCCGGTGCAGCGTCATCGGATAACGCCGCGCGGTCCAGGTGTTGCCGAGGCAGATCACGCTGCGGACATTGTGCAGCCCGAGCGTCGCGTCGATGATCGGCAGCGAGAGGATCACGTTCTCGCCGGTGTTTTGGGCATGATGTTCCTCGAGAATTCGGTCAGCCGGAATGCCCGTCGCGACCATCGCTGCCTTGATGATCGTGCACTCGGATTGCTCCGAGCCTGCCGTCGCGCCGCCGCTGACAATCGACCAGCGGAAATAGGCCTGGCGCCACAGTCGCCCTGCCGTATCGGCCCGCAGCATGACGTCCTCCCGGGTGCCGAACATGAACAGGAGGTCCGCCGGCTGCAGTGGCGTATCGATCAGATGCGCACGGTTGATCTCGGAGATCTCATCCGCCGAAGGCCGACGCGTGCTGCGATCCAGGGTTGACATGGCGGCACGATGCGACACCGGCGCAACGGCGCGAAGTCACGTTTGATTGCGGCCCATTGCACCTAAGGCAGCAACGCTCTCGGCAGCCGATCGAAGCTGTAGCTCCGCGGCTGGTTACGCCGGACGAAGCCGCCGACCTGCCAGGCGAACAGCGCGGCAAAGCCGATGATGAACAGCGACCCAGCGAATTCGCCGATCGCAAGCGCACGGATCAGGAGCCCCGTCATCGCCACTGCAAGCACCGCGAGGAAAGCCAGCACCACCGCATAGGTCCTGCGGCCAAGGCCCGCGGTCAACTCGGCGCGGCTGCCGGCCTGCGCCATGCGCGCGTGCAGCGCGACGATGAAATTGCGAAAGCCATTGTCCTGGGGCGCCATCAGGGCCGCGGTCTGCCAGCTCGTCGACAGGATCGCGATGCGGCCGCCGCCGGTGTGGCTGACATCGGCGCGAAAGCGGTGTTGCTGCATCGAGACGGGGCGGAACGACAGTCGGATTGCACTGATCTCGTCATAACGCCACAGCGAGGTGCGCCCGGGGATGTGCCAGGACAGCCCCTCCTCCGTCAGCTCGAAGCGATGCGCCGAGCCGATCAGCGACGCCTTGTAGGCATAGCTCGTACCCGCAGCCGCCTCAGCTCCCGAATCCTGCATCTTCACAATCGATCCAATCGGGCGATCCAGTCTGCGATCCGCTTGCGTGAGCGCCCTGCCCCATCCTACAAGCGGGACATGGCTGAGACGATTTTTTTTCCGCGTCGCCTGATTCTCGGCGCCGCCGTGATCTCCGGCGTGCTGCTCGCGCTCGCCGTGCACATGCTAGGCGCGCGCTACGGGCTCGACCTCGGCGGCCTCTGGCACTCGGACTCGCACGAGTTCATACCGGCGGGCGCGGCGATCGCCTGGTGGCTGATCGCCTCCGTCGGCTTCTCCGGCGGCTATTTCACGGCGACATTGATGCAGAGCGCCGTCTCGGGCCAGATCCCCCAACGGATGCGGCAGTTCTTGATCGCGGTCGGCGTGCTGCTGCTGGCGGGCGCGGGCCAGGTGGCCTCGGCGCCGAGCCCGGTCCCGACGGTCTCGGGCGTGCTGGCCGGAATTGCCGCGCTGGGCCTCGGTGCCGTGATGGCGTTCTGCGGCGCGCATTTCGCACTGCGCCGCGGCTAACCTCAGGCGGTCGCGCGCAACTGCGGCCGGTCCAGCATGATCGCGACATCGGAAGCAGGCCGCGGCTTGCTGAACAGGTAGCCCTGCGCCTGGGTGCAGCCTTCGCGCCGGAGCAGCTCGAGTTGCGCGTTGTTCTCGACCCCCTCAGCCGTGGTGACGATGCCGAGGCTCCGGCCCAGCCCGGTCACGGCGCGGATGATCGCCATGGAATCCTCGCGCGTCGCGAGCTCCGACACGAAGGAGCGGTCGATCTTGATCTTGTCGAAGGGGAAGCTGCGCAGATAACTCAGCGATGAATAGCCGGTGCCGAAATCGTCGAGCGAGATGCGTACGCCCATGGCGCGGAGGTCATGCAGCGTGGCCAGCGTCGCCTCGCTGTTCTGGAGCAGCACGGATTCGGTGATCTCGAGCTCGAGGCGGCGCGCGTCGAGTCCGGAAGCCGCCAGCGCCTCGGTCACGGATGCAATCAGGTTCGGATTCTTGAACTGCACCGGCGACAGGTTGACGGCGACGTCGACATCGTCGGGCCAGGTGGCCGCGTCGGTGCAGGCGGAGCGCAGCACGAACTCGCCAAGCTGGATGATCAGTCCGGTCTCTTCGGCCAGCGGAATGAAGTTCATCGGCGCGATCAGGCCGCGCTGCGGATGGTTCCAGCGCAGCAGCGCCTCGAACGCGACGACGCGACCGCTGACGACGTCGCGGATCGGCTGATAGTACGCCTCGAACTCGTCGCGTTGCAGGGCGGCACGCAGGTCCATCTCCAGCAGGCGCCGCGCCTGCGCGCGCGCATCCATGCCGGTCTCGAAGAACCGATAGGTGCCGCGGCCGTCCGCCTTGGCGCGATACAGTGCGAGGTCGGCGTTCTTCAACAGCTCGTCCGGATTGCTGCCGTCCTGCGGCGACAACGAGATGCCGATCGAGACCCCGATGATGATCTGATGGTCGTCGATCTCGTAGGGCGCCGAGATCACCTCGACCAGGCGGCCGGCAAGGGACCTTGCCGCCGTTTCCTCGGAACGTCCGATCTGGACCACGGCGAACTCGTCGCCACCGAGCCGCGCCACGGTGTCGCTCTCGCCGACGGTGGCCTTCAGCCTGCGCCCAACCTCCTTGAGCAGCGCATCGCCGATGGGATGGCCGAGCGAGTCGTTGATGTCCTTGAAGTGGTCAAGATCGAGACAAAGCACCGCGAGCTGGTCGCCCGATCTTGTCCGGAGCAGTCCCTGCACGAGCTGCTCGTGGAACAGAACGCGGTTCGGCAGGCTGGTCAGCGCGTCATGGCGGGCCATGTGCGAGATCTTGGCCTGGGCCTCCAGCCATTCCGTGATGTCCTCGAAGGTCGCGACCCATCCGCCACCCTGCATCGGCTGGTTCACGACCCGGATGGAGCGGCCGAACCTGGTCACGACGTCGGTCGTGGTCCGGCTCTCGCGCGCGTCGGCGACGAGGCGGGCGAAGAATTCGCCGGCATCGCCCTGCCACTGGCCCTTGGCCTGCTCCTCCCGCAGCACATCGACCAGCAGCCGGCCGGTGAGCAGGATGTCGGTGCGGCCGAGCATCGCGGCATAACGCTCGTTGAACAGGATGATCTTGCCGTCCGCATCGAACATGCACAGTCCCTGCGACATGTTCTCGAGGGCCGTGTCCAGCACAATCCGCTGGCGGTCCAATTCGCCCTTGGCGCGGCGGTCGAGCAGCGCGGCCACCAGCGCAATCGCGATGATTGCGACCGCGGCACCTGCGGTAAAGAAGGACAACGAGGCCGCCGGGATCGATAACCCGCTGGTCGCGAGCGTCGGATCCGGCGTCAGAACGATAGCGCCCATTGCGGTGAAATGATGTGCGACGATGGCGAACGTCAGCAGGGTGCTCGCGGTCAGCGCATGGAACAGGTCGTCGCGCCGCGCAGCGACGAACAGCGCGAGCGCCGCGAAGACGATTCCGAACAGCACCGAGGCGACAACCGTGCTCCCGATCCAGTCGACGCGTGCCGGCATCTCCAGCGCCGCCATGCCGGTATAATGCATCGTCGCGACCGCGGTGCCGATGATGGCGCCCCCGAGCACGATCCACGGCGCGCGCGCGGAGGATGCCGCGAGACTCAGCCCCACGAAGGTTAAGGAGATCGCGAAGATCAGCGAAAGGATCGTCACCGGGATGCTGTAGGCGCCGGCGCCGCCCGGCCCGTAGGCGAGCATCGCGATGAAATGCGTCGCCCAGATGCCGCATCCGCTGACGGCGGCATCCAGGGCGATCCAGACCAGGCGTCCGGAGCCGTGCGTCGCGCGGGCCCTGTGAAACAGGCTGATCGCCGCCGCGCTTGCGAGCAGGCACACCGCGCCGCCAAGCGCGACCAGCCGCCAATCGTGCTCCTCGGTGAGACAGTAGAGAACTTGATACATTGCGGGCCCCTATCGACCCGCACTTGAACCGACAGAAATGGACAGTCGGTAACCGGCTACGCGCCTGTTTCGGGGATGGTGAACGGAAGCTGTGTTCATTCGCTCGGATTGTTCATCCGCGCGCCGGCGCGCCGAGGCCGATCACGGCGGCGGCGAGCAGCAGCACCGCCGCGGACACGACCAGCGACAGGTGCAGGCCGGTCATGAACGACCCCTCCGAGGCCACCAGCGAGCCGAACAGCGCGACGCCGAGGACGCTCCCGGTTTGCCGCGTCGCGTTCAGGACGCCCGCCGCGATGCCGGAGCGCGCCTTCTCGACGCTGCCCAGCAAGGTCGAGGTCAGCGGCGGCACCAGCAGCCCAAGTCCGCTGCTGATCGCGATCATCTGCGCAAAGATCGCCCAATAGCTCGTGCCGGCTTCGATCCAGAGCAGGCCGAGGCAACCAAGCGCCGAGACGCAGGCGCCGACGACGATGGTCCGGCACGGGCCGATACGCTCGGCGAGGCGCGGCGCCAGCAGATTGACCGGCAGCACCACGCCCATCATCGGCACGAAGGCGAGACCGGTCCACCACGCCGACAGCCCGTTGATCCTCTGGAAATACAGGCTGAGCACGAAGATCAGGCCGTAGATCGCGATGTTGACGAGCAGGCCGACGAGCGAGGTCAGCGCGAACAGCCGGTGGCCGAACAGCGACAGCGGCAACATCGGCTGCGCCGCACGGCTCTCGCGCCAGACGAAGAGCGCGGCAAGAACTGCGGCTGCGACGAAGGCTGCGATCACGGCCGGATGGTCCCAGCCAAGCGCGCCGCCTTCGATGATCGCGCCGGCGAGCGCTCCCAACGCGCCGATCGCGGCAAGCTGGCCGGGCAGATCGATCTCGCGCGAGCGCGCCCGCGTGGTTTCGCTGGCGTAATGCCAGCTCAGCCACAGGCCGCCGAGCCCGACCGGCAGATTGACCAGGAAGATCGCGCGCCAGCCGACCAACGTGATCAGCGCGCCGCCAACGAAAGGGCCGGCAGTGAGCGCGAGGCTCGCACCGGCGGCCCAGATCGCAACCGCGCGACCGCGCTCGCGGTCGTCCGGATAGGCATGATTGAGCAGCGCAAGAGAGTTCGGCACCAGGATCGCCGCCGCCAGCCCCTGGACCAGCCGCCCGGCGATCAGGGCAGCCGCATTGGGCGCCAATGCGCAGGCGAGCGAAGCCGTGGTGAAAATGGCGAACCCCGCCATGAAGACACGCTTGGCGCCGATCCGGTCACCGAGCGCGCCGGCGGTCAGGATGAACGCGGCAAACGCAATGGTGTAGGCGCTGACCACCCATTGCAACCCGGCGACGCCGCCTCCGAGCGTCCTGCCCATCGCATCGAGCGCGGTATTGACGATGGTGACGTCAAGCTGCACCACGCCATAACCAAGGCTCATCGCGGCAAGGGTGAGGGATGTCGCAAGGCGCGAGCCGGCATGCGGCGCCCCGGCTTCGAAGGCTTCGTATTTGACGGTGCTCACTCGCATGCTGCCATCTCGGTTGCAGCCCCATGCGAATGATACACTTCCGGCTCGCCGTCATGCTACGACGACGCTCGAATGAAGGATGCGTAATATGCGAGCGTCGCGCGGACGGCCGCGCGACGCCCCATCCTGATGCTCGCTACGCCTCGCCCTAGCTGGCCGCGCGCAGGTTCACCTTGCTCTCGGCGAGCGTGGTGAGCTTCCTGTCGGTCGCCTTCTCTTCCTCCAGCGTCTTGGCGAGCACGCTGGCGCAGTCGTTGCGGCCGAGTTGCTTGGCCCAAGCGATCAGGCTGCCGTAGCGGGCGATCTCGTAATGCTCCGCCGCCTGTGCCGCGTTGATCAGCGCGGCGTCCAGCACCGCCTTGTCGGCGACTTCGCCGGCCGTCTCGTCAGCTTCCTCGATGATGCCGTCGATCGCGGGGCAATCGACCGCCTTCACCTGCGCACCGTGCATCTTGAACACTTCCTCGAGGCGCTTGACGTGCTGCCTGGTTTCTTCGAGGTGCGTCAAAAAGCCCTGCTTCAGCTGCGGATCAGTCGCCTTATCCGCCATTTTCGGCAGAGCCTTGGTGAGCTGCTGCTCGGCGTAATAGATGTCCTGGAGCTGATGCACGAACAGGTCGTTCATGGTTTTGATGTCTTTGGTGAACAATCCCATCGGTCCGATCCTCTCGGTTTTTGGGAACACGGAGGCACCGGCTTGCAGGAGAAGCCGGTTATTCCGCCATGTTCGATTGCTGATGGGGCACTAACCAGCGCACGGCATCGTCGTTCCAAAAAAGCCCGCATCCCTTGCGCTGGAACAATGCCGGCCGTGCAGGATCTGAAATCATGTCACGGACGGACGCGACCGGCCCCACGACTCATATGCTTAACGCGCGTCCGATGTGAACCGCGTATGACAAAGTGGTTGGTCCAAGCTGGTCCAAGGCAGAACCTATCGTTGTCAAGGGCTGCACAAGTCAGTGTTTTTGCCTTAAATGAGCTACATCATGCCTAGCGATCCAAGCCCACATCGGGCACTGATCGCATCCGACCGGCCAATGTCTGGCCTGGTCGGTCTTGCCCCCCGCCGGGAGGATGAATGCACGGACTGCTGACCGCGCTGAAGCGCGGCTTCAAGAGATGGATCGGCTGGCGGCGACTCGGCGTTGCGGCGAGCGTCTTCATCATCGCGTTTGCGATCACCACGCTGGTGCGAACGCTCAAGGGCATCGACACCGGGGTCATCCTGACCGCGCTCACCGAGATTCCCCGCGGTAATATCGGGTTGGCGGCGATCTGCGTATGCTTCGCGTTCTGTACACTGACCTTCTATGATTTTTTTGCACTGCGAACGATCGGCAAGAAGCACGTGCCCTATCGCATCGCAGCGCTCTCCAGCTTCACGTCCTATTCGATCGGCCACAATATCGGCGCCACCGTCTTCACCGGCGGCGCGATCCGCTTCCGGATCTATTCGGATTACGGGCTGAATGCGATCGACGTCGCGAAAATCTGCTTCCTGTCGGGCCTGACCTTCTGGCTCGGTAACATCTTCGTGCTCTCGATCGGCATGGCCATCCATCCGGATGCCGCCTCCTACATGGATCAGCTGCCGTCGTCGATCAACCGGCTGATTGCGCTCGGCGGCCTCGCCTCGATCGGCGCCTATCTGGTCTGGCTCTGCATGGGCGAGAAGCGCCGTGAGCTCGGTCAGAAGGGCTGGAAGGTGGTGCTGCCCTCAGCGCCGCTGACGCTGGTGCAGATCCTGATCGGCGTCGTCGATCTCGGATTCTGCGCGCTGGCGATGTACCTTCTGGTGCCGGCCACGCCGCAGATCGACTTCCTGTCGCTCTCCGTCGTGTTCATCTTGGCGACATTGCTCGGGTTCGCCAGCCATGCCCCCGGCTCGCTCGGCGTGTTCGATGCCGCCATGCTGGTGGCGCTGCCCGAGTTCGGTCGCGAGCAGCTTCTGGCCACGCTCCTCGTCTTCCGCATCCTCTATTTCGTGATCCCGTTCGGTCTGGCCATTTCCATCATGGGCACACGCGAGCTCTGGATGAATGTGGTGGAGCCCTGGCAGGAGCGCCGACGGCTGGCGGAGGCCTGCGCGCAGGCCAACCTGCCCAAGCAGGTGGCGGCGATGGAGCGCGAGCGGTCGCTGCGGCAGGCCAGCAAACGCTGAGCATGATCCGGAAAAGCGCGAAGCGGTTTTCCGAAAAGATCATGCTCCAACGATAGTCCGCTGGACGGCGGCCGGCAAAACCGTCAGACCAATGTTGCAGGCGGAGAGCAGCTCTCTTATTTCCGCCTCAACTTTGCCGTTGAAGACGCGGGCCATGATCCCTGTATCCCTTCGCCGTTTCCTCGCCGGTGCCCTGCTGCTCGCCGGGCTCGTCACCGCCTTGCCGCTGAAACAGGCGGCCGCGCAGGACGCAGGCCCCATGCAGATCAGCTGGGAGGTACGCAACCGCTTTCGGCTGTTCCGCGAGGAGCGCGACTTCCTGCTCCATGTCGAGAACGCGCGTAACCGCAGCATCCTCGCCGCCGAGCAATCGCTGGAGCTCCAGAGCGAAGGCCGCGGCTGGGCCCGCAACATGGTCAACCGGCTCTGCATCGACCTCCAGGGCCGGGTCAACCAGCCCTGCACCCGCGACAACACCAAGGAAAACTACCTTACTCCTATCGACCATCCCGTCACCGTGCGCCTCGCCGGCGCGGTGCCGGTCGGCGCCACCTGCGCCTGGTCGTTCGACGACGGCGACGGGCCGCAACAATCGACCTTCGACTGCGCCGAGCCGATCAATCTGCGGGTCCGCTACGGCAAGCAGACGGTCGCGAGCGTCGACGTCTCCTCCGGCTCCGATCCGACCCAGCGGGTCCAGACCGAGATCCAGGTCCGGGACATCTTCGTCGCTGGCCTCGGAGACAGCATCGCCTCGGGCGAAGGCAATCCGGACCGGCCGCTGGCGCTGTCGGACGAAGGTTTTTGCTTCCGCTCCTATCTCGGCACCGCCGGCGCGCAGTATTATCGGCCGAGCCGAGGCGGCTTCAAAGGCGGCCGCGCCTGCGAAGCGCCGGATACGCTTGCCAACTGGCAGCGCTACAGCGCGCTCTGGTTCAACTCGCCCTGTCACCGATCGCTCTACAGCCACCAGGCCCGCACCGCGCTGGCGCTCGCGGTACGCTACACCCACGTCGCGGTGACCTTTCTGCCGCTCGCCTGCACCGGCGCCAGCATCAACGACGGGCTGCTCGGCTCGCAGCGCGCCCGCGAATGCCCGCCCGGCAAGACCGGCGTCTGCAACATCAGCGTGAACGCACAGGTCGCCGAGCTGCGCGAGGCGCTCACCGCTGCCAGGAAACGGCAGCCAGAGCGCACGCTCGACCTCGTGCTGCTCTCGGTCGGCGCCAACGACGTCTATTTCTCCGGCCTCGTCGCCGACGTGATCGTCGAGACCGCAACCGAGCGCGCGATATTCCGGCGCTCCGGCGTGATGGCGAGCGTCGATGATTCACGCGATGCGCTGGCGCGCGAACTGCCGCAGAATTTCGTCAGGCTGCGCGAGGCGCTGAAGCCGCTGGTCGGCGGCGACCTCTCGCATGTGGTCTACGTCTCCTACGCCAACCCCGCGCTCGCCGATGGCGGCGTGCCCTGCCGCGGCGGCCGCGCCGGCTTCGACATCCATCCGTCCTTCAACGCCGATCCGCAGCGCCTCGCCCGCGTCTCGACCTTCGTCGACACCGAATTCCTGCCGCAACTCAAGGGGCTTGCCACCTGCACCCGCGGCGCACTCTGCCGCGATCCTGAGGCAGACCGCATGACCTTCGTGGATTCACATCAGGCGGCGTTCGCCGATCACGGCTTCTGCGCGCATTCGGGCAACGATCCCGAATTCGACCGCACCTGCTTTGCCGAGAACGGCCAGAGCTTCAATCCTGACATCGTGAGCGCGGCGAGCCAGCCGATGCTGTGCGGCCGCGGCGCCTCCGAATTCCGCGCCTATTTGCCGCGCGCGCGCTGGATCCGCGACGCCAATGACAGCTATTTCGCTGCAATGACCTATCCGCAAGGTTTGCCGGCCGCGAGCCAGCCGACCGACATCCACGACGCGACCTGGGGCGTGCTCTCCGCCGTCTATGGCGGCGCCGTGCATCCGAGCGCCGAAGGCCACGCCGCGATGGCGGACGCAGCGCTGCCGGCCGCAAGCGCCGTGCTGGGGCTCGATGCGGCACCGCCGGGCGTGACACGCGGGCTGCTCGCGCCGCTGTTGCCGGGCGCGCGGCAGTAGAACGAGCGGGCTCTCTCCACGCCGTCATTGCGAGCGCAGCGAAGCAATCCAGAGTCCCTCCGCGGAAAGATTCTGGATTGCTTCGCTGCGCTCGCAATGACGAGGTTGGGGTTCACGTCTCGGCACTCTCTCGCAATCGTTCCCCCCACCTGCCGTTCCATCAATCCAAAAGCGGCATCGATCGATACTGCCTTGAACTTGGACACTTTGCCGCGCGCACCTCTAGGAGTCGCAGTGGGGAAACGTTTCGAGTTCTAAGGAGGCGCGTCATGAGCGCAGTGATGTCCGCAGCGGATGTGAGGAGGTCTCGCGTCAGGCTGTTCATCGTGACTATGTTGTTCCTGGTCACTACCGTCAATTATGCCGACCGCGCCACCCTGTCGATCGCAGGCCCCGCGCTCTCCAAGGAGCTGCATCTCGATCCCGTCGCGATGGGTTACATCTTCTCGGCGTTCGGATGGTCCTATGTGATCGCGCAGGTGCGGGCGGCTGGCTGCTCGACCGCTACGGCTCCCGCCTCGTCTATGCCTTCAGCATCATCGTCTGGTCGCTGTTCACGACGATGCAGGGCTGGGTCGGATTCTTCAGCGCCGGCACCGCGATCACCGTGCTGTTCGGTCTGCGCTTCCTGGTCGGCATCGCCGAAGCGCCCTCATTCCCCGCCAATGCTCGCATCGTCGCGGCCTGGTTTCCGAGCAACGAGCGAGGGACCGCGTCCGCGTTCTTCAATTCAGGGCAGTATTTCGCAACCGTGATCTTCGCGCCGCTGATGGGCTGGATCGCGCACGACTACGGCTGGCGCTATGTGTTCTTTGTGATGGGCGCGCTCGGAATCGTCATGGGCCTGGTCTGGATCAAGACCGTCTACGGGCCGAAAGAGCACCCCGGCGTCAACGAGGCCGAATTCGACTACATCAAGGCGGGTGGTGCGCTGGTCGACCTCGACGCTCCCAAGGACGATCTGAAGCATGAGCGCGCGCCTGAGGCCGGCTCCGGCTGGGACCATATCCGCCAGTTGCTCTCCAACCGCATGATGCTCGGCGTCTATCTCGGCCAGTACTGCATCAACACGCTGACCTATTTCTTCCTGACCTGGTTCCCGGTCTACCTCGTCAAGGAGCGCGGCCTGTCGATCCTGCAAGCCGGCTTCGTCGCGACGCTGCCGGCGCTGTGCGGCTTCATCGGCGGTGTGCTCGGCGGCGTCATCTCCGATGCGATCCTGCGCAAGACCGGCTCGTTGACCATGGCGCGCAAGATCCCGATCGTCGGCGGCATGCTGCTGTCGATGTCGATCATCGCCTGCAACTATGTCGACGGCCAGGCGCTGGTGGTCGGCTTCATGGCGCTCGCCTTCTTCGGCAAGGGCATCGGCGCGCTCGGCTGGGCTGTCGTCTCGGACACCTCACCGAAGGAAGCCGGGGGCGTCTCGGGCGGCCTGTTCAACACCTTCGGCAACCTCTCCTCGATCAGCACCCCGATCGTGATCGGCTACATCCTGGCCGCCACCGGCTCGTTCAACGGGGCACTGATCTTCGTCGGCGCCAATGCGCTGGTGGCCGCCTTCGCCTATCTCGTGGTCGTCGGCAAGATCGAGCGCGTGGTGCTCAAACGTTCCTCCTGAGAGCCTGACTCAAAAAGCGTAGACGTCTTCAAGGTCTGGCCAAGCGGCGAGTTAAGAGCCTCAGATGGGCAGCGAGTAGCCAGGCGAGCTCG
>NZ_PYFX01000031.1 GCF_003020115.1 Bradyrhizobium sp. MOS002 | reverse complement strand
CGGTCGCTCGCACGGGGGCACACCGCGCTATGCGTCAAGGTGTTGGCTGGGATCGTCAGCCAGGAGGCCGTGCCAGCGGCTGCGCGCGTGGTTGCGGCAGGTATCCTGCTCGACAGGGGTTGGGGCAAGGCGATCCAGCCGCACGCTGACGAGGATGGCGGGCCGCTTCGGATCATCATCCGACGGATCGTTGACACGGGCAGCGAAGCCGAGCCGCTGGTGATTGAGCATGAAGCACTGAAAAAATAGGCGGCTTCGATCAAGCTGCATCTCGTTGCAATCGAGGTGGTTAGCTGACCGGGCATCCTGCCCTGTGCCGGGCGGAATAGTCGGCCGGTGCTTCAGGCCCCATTACATCCAGACCGATGACCGTGACATGCCTTCGCTTCTTGAAGGCCATTTGCCGTGCTCCCTGCGACCGCCCGTGAACTCAGCCCCAAACGCACTCCGTGAATCTCCGGCCCCGACGGTCTCTGGCGCGCGGCAAGGCCGCCGAGAGGCATACGCTAATCTCCGGATTGCGAATTCAACTTGCAATAGCTTTAGACGTTGGTTATCTGTCCTTACAAGCGAGGGTAGATGGTCCAGCATCACGGCAAATTCGTTTCCTACCTTCGCGTCAGCACCAAACGTCAGGGCGAAAGCGGTCTTGGGCTTGAGGCGCAGCGCGCGGCAGTCGAGGCGTTTCTCAACGGCGGGCGCTGGAAGCTGGTCGAGGAACTGGTCGAGGTTGAGAGCGGCAGACACGATCACAACAGGCCCGCGCTCCACAAGGCGCTGGAAGCCTGCAAGGTCTACGGCGCAACGCTGGTCATCGCCAAGCTGGATCGCTTGAGCCGCGATGCTCACTTTCTGCTTGGATTGCAGAAGGCCGGGGTCAAGTTTGTTGCTGCCGACATGCCGGAAGCCAACGAGATGGTGGTCGGCATTATGGCTCTGGTTGCCCAGGCCGAACGCCGCATGATCTCGGAGCGTACCAAGGCGGCCCTCCAAGCTGCCAAGGCGCGCGGTAAGCGCCTTGGGCAGCCGAAGGGGCATAAGATCCCGTCCAATCTCGAAACGCGCGCAAAAGGCTCCGCAGTCAACGTAGCGAACGCCGTAGCCTTCGCCGAGCGCTTACGGCCAGTACTTACCGAGCTTGCCAGCTTGTCGGCCAACGCCGCAGCGGCTGAGATGGAGCGGCGTGGCGTGCAGACGGCACTCGGCGGCAAGTGGACGGCCCGCGCGGTCATCAACGTGCGCGCTCGCCTCGCAGATTGAGGCCACCTCCCGCGAACCGATCGGAATTGTTCAGCGGGGGTGGGGGAGATACCGGGTATATGTCGGGATTGGATGGGCCTGGGACTCCAGTACCGGTTATTGCCCCGCGTTCCCGCGCTCCGCGGCGAAGTTCAGATTCCACATTCCCGCCTGCCCGATTTTGGTAATGGCCTTCAGTTTTGACGAACGTCGGCGCTCAGGGAGGGCTACAATGCGCCCTCTCTAGACTAGCAAGTCATCGAAGCCGCCAGGCGCTTGGTTTCCATCTGCGCCGCTGTCCTGTCTGCTTCGTCGATAAGGGTGCCCGGCAATTTAAACTGCATGGGTTCGCGACCATGACGTCGTCGACCGTGGTCGTCTACCTTGACCTTGCCCATGCTGACCTCGCCCCTGAATACGACCTCCAAAAACGCGAAAAAGTTCGGACGCTAACGCTACGCTAACGCCGTGAACGAACGCTCGCCTGAAAACGAGGCGTTCGTCACGGTAAGCCGTTCACCCGTTCACGCTTTTCATTCAATGACTTAACTCCAATTTTGAGCGATCGTTCACGCCATCGTTCACCGTGAACGAACGGGCTGTTTTTCGACCACTTGCCGTTCACAAAAATCGTTCACGCTTTTTGGCGTTCTAACAACTGAAAAACTCAATCATCATCGTCGTCCTTCCAGCCGATTTCCCGCTTGCCCTTTGGCGTGATCCGGTACTTGTTGCGGCGGCGCTCCAGCAGCTTCTCCTCGACCAGCCGGCCGCACATGGCGTGCACTTTCGACTTTTGCGGCTGGCCGGTCGAACTCACAAACCCGCACTTGATGGCGAGGTTTGCGATCGAGATGTTCCGGTTTTCGGCGATCGTGCGCATCAGCATATTCTCTTCGCTCTCCTGCTTGCCCTCTTCCATTTGCAGCTTGAGTTCGGAAACCGGCTTGGCGACGACAGACGGCATCAGCCGCCCCTCGGCGTCGATCACCCTGACGCTTTCGGCGACCTCCAGCTCAAACGTCATGGGCTCGAATTCAGGCCCGCGGAACTTGCCCAGCCAATGCAGGGTCGTCTGCCGGTCGGCGGTCGCCCAAAGTGTCAAGTTGCCATCTACTTCATTCAGGAAGGCGCTGCCGCCCATCGGCAGCAAGTTGTCGCGCGAGGCGTTCTTGACCGGGTGACAGTTGACCAGCACGGCAGGCTTGCCCGGCAGGAACGTCAGTTGCCGCAGCAGCCGGGCATACGCCCCCTGCTGGGAATTGTTGTTGGTTTCGTCGCCCGGAAAGTAGGCCGCCGCCGTGTCCACGATGACCAGGACCAGGTCCCTGATCGTTTCCGCCTCAGCCCTGATCTCGGCCATCTTGGCGGCGATGTCGATCACGCCGGCCACGAACCGCATCTTGAGGTCTTCGGCCTTGAAGCCATAGGCATCGGCAAGAACCAGGAACCGCGCTCTGATGTCGTCGGGGTTTTCACCAGCCAGCAGCAGCACCGTCCCCGCCTTGACCTCCCTGCCGTGCATGGGCTGGCCGCGCGCGATCGACTGCGCGACGTACATCGCCACAGCCGTCTTGCCGTGGCCGGTACGCGCCGTGAGGCTGTACAAGTAGCCACGCTGTACGACGCCATCGATCAGGTAGGCAGGCGGTGAGAAGCCTGCCACGAACTGCTCGGCGCTCAGCAGCAGCGGCAGCGGATCGCCGGTCTTGGGATCGACCGTGGATTTAGGTGAGGCTTCGTCAGCCCTCCTCGACATTGGTCTGCGGGCCTTCTCCGCCACCTTGCCATCCCACCCCCGCATTATGGCCTGCCACTTCTGCCAGAACAGCGTCCAGCCGCGGCCTTCCTGCTCCAGCAACGCGGCCTTGGTCTTGCTCGGATCGGTCAGACGGCTGACCACAAGGCTTTCGTAGATCAGGTACTTCTCGATTGCCTTCGCCTTCTGCTCGGCCTCGCCAGGCTTGATTGGGCATTCCCGATACCAGTCGACCACGGCGCCGCAGATCAGCCGGGTCATCCTCCATTCGCGCCCGTCGCGCTGATGCCCAAAGGCATCATAGTCGCCGCCGGATGAGGCTGTGCGTTCACGCCGCCCGCCGTCCTGATCGCCGCCATGCTGCGCCACCAGTGCCGCCACGGCAGCCAGCAGCCATTCCGGCGCGTCGGCGATCTCGATCTCGTAGGGCGCACAGCCGGCGGCCCAGCCGTATCGTCGCCCGCTCTCGTGCATGGAAGCGGGCAGCACGGCAAAGCCGCCCTGACCCCGGATATCCACGCCTACAGGCGTCCTGTTGGTCGGGACATGCCAATCCGGCCTGGCCCGGAACAGGATTTGCCGACCACCGCCGCCGGTCTGCTGCCGCCACGTTTCGGGTTCAATTCCATTGTTGTGCACGGCGAGGATGCCGCGCCACCATTCACCGGCAGCAGGCCCCTTTTGGTCGTCCAAATCGATCACAAAGACATTGCCGCTGGCCTGGCCGGTCAGGATGCCCATGTTGTCGCGGGCCGAATGCTCGCCAGCGTCTCCATACCAGCGCGCAAACACCGCATCGGGAACGAGGCTGCCCTGAAACTCCGCCCATTCCGACAGCTTGGGACGCTTCCACGAGGCTCCCTTGGATACCTCGGACGGCGCGTAACACGGGATTACCTGCAGGCCGCAGGCGCGATACACGGCAGCCCACTCTGCCGGACTGGCAAAGTCAGGATCGAAATCAGCAATTGGAGTGGAGACCATCCTCGCGGCCAATCCGGACTGCGAATCCGATCCCGAGCAACTGCACAAGGCTGCTATTTTTCGCTAAGACGAAAGCGCACCTTTGTGCGTTGCTCGGGAGTTCAGATCGCGGGAAGCGTGAGCGGTGCAGGGGCCAGGTTGGCTGCAACCTTCCTGGCCCCACAGCACTAGAACTCGTCGGCGCTGACGGTTTCGGCAGCCTTCGGCGCTTCGACCTGCGTCGAGCCGGTGGCGGGCGGGCTGCCGTCAGGCGCTGCCACGCCGCCCAGATCGCCACGCGGCGCCCACCCGACGATCTTGAACGTCGGCTGATAGTTGATCGAAGTACGGTCGCCGGTCCCGGACCGAACCGGCGTCGTCTTTTCCAGGACGATAACCGGCAACTTGCCCGGGTGCGTGTCCTTCTCCGCCAGATACTGGGCATACACAGCCTCGAAACCCGCGAGCAACGCCTTGGACGTGCCGGCGAACTCGCGGATGGGCTTGTCGCCGCTGCAATCCTTCGCGAGCTTGATCATCAACTTCGCGCCGTGCTTGTGCTTGTCGCTCGGACGAGCAGGAAACTGCTTGCCAATCGGCACCAAGTTAAAGTCCGGCGCAATACCGGGAGCGAACAGCGCCCATCCGGTTTTCATGTTTTCGAAATCGGCAATCGCCTTGAACGACTGCGTGATGTCGACAGCCTCGTTCGCAAAGTTGCCGTTGTTCTCGATGCGATCGATCCGGAACAATCGGCCGGCGCGTGCATCATACTTGACGATCGGCGTGAAGCCGCCGCCCTCAGTCGGTGAAGTGGAGAAACCAAGAATATTCAACATTTAGTGCTCTCTTTGTTGCTTCGATTAGGGCCCGAAGCAGACGCCCATTCCCGCTCTCTGCGGGAATTCAGATTTGCCAGTGCTCGTAGGCGAGTTGCCTCGCGGGGCCACCCCAATGGAAACTCTCCAAATCCGGGGCCGTGATGCTCTTGAAAAATTCCGGGTCGTCCGAGAGCGCGAGGAAGTTCTCGATCCTCATCGCGATCTGGCGCAGCGCCTCGCGATGCTCGCGGATGTTTTGAAGTTCATACGTCACGCACGTTCTCGGCGTGACGTAGGTCAGGCGCGCCGCCATGTGGTCGGATGACGCGTAGAATGCAGCCTGCCTCGCGTGCGAAGCCTTGATCTGCGACGGCATCTTCTCGGTGGTCTTGAGGTCGACAATGATGCCGTGCTGCGCCCACTCGAAATCGAAATAGCCAATGACGGGCAGGCGCAGACCGTCCGGCTTCCATTCAATACGACCCTGCACGGCTGAGGGCTCGCCGTAGGGGCGCAACTCCACCAGAGCCTGGCGCACCATGTCGCAAATTGTTCCGCGGTACTTTTCGCGACGGCCATCGGGCGACAGCGCCATGAGCGTGTCGTATTTGACGATGGCGACCTTGACGCACTCGGCCAACGATGCGTCGGGGTTCAGGAGGCCGTGCGTAACGCCATCCTCGACGGCAACACCGCGGTGCGCTGGCGCGCCAACCGGCTGCGAGAGGCCAAGCACCTTCTCCAGCACCCACATCGCGGTGCTGGCGCAAAAAAGGCTGGTAGAGCTCGCCGAGTGATGGTCGTACTTGATGACTTCCGTGCAGCCCGCAGGATCGCCGAAGGGGGGCGCCATCCACCCCGCACCCGCCTGAGGTCCGCCGAGGTTCTCAGCGATCATGGGACCCCCGCGTGGTATTTTCGCGCGCGCGACGCCATTCCGCCGCTGATTCCAGCGTGATCAGCGTGCGCGCGCCAAGCTTCATCTCGCGCGGACCCTTGCGCTGCTTCTTCAACTTATAATAGAACGCCTCGGAAATCCCGTGGGCGTCGCAGAACTCCAAAATGGAGAGCGCCAGGCGCTGCGGCGGCGGGATCAGCTCGTCGACTACTGGCTCGCTTTTCCCGGTTACTTTCTTGCGGCCCATTGATCACCTCCACTTGGGAGACTCACGTTCAATATGATGGGCCATAATCCGTCAACGCGAATCGCGTCTACCCGACTTCATAAGTGGTTGAAAAGCCAAAGGATTTTTCGCAATTACTACGACTACCCCCGAGCTAACCGCGTGATTTGTCGGGAGTATTTTTAGGCCTTAATTGTGTTCACCGAAAACAAGGTCGGCTGAATTTCCCCCGGCGGGCTCTTGCCATTGGGCAGAATTCGTCCCACGAACCGGCAACACCACCGAGCATCACGCGGATCGCGTTGATCTGTCGAGAGAATCTCTGTGCGATTTGATTTTACTTCCCGCCGAGTAATCAACCGAAGATTGCCGGCTCGTCGACATCGAGCACCGCGCGCGTCGCATGCGAGTCGCCGGCTCGTATGGAAATCTAATTGTCGACAATTGGAGCGCCGGAATGCAGCTGCCGGATTCCGGCCCCTTATCGCCCCCCGATCGACACGACGTTGTCTCCGGCAGGCGCGGGCTCGGACAGCAGTCCGACGCGCGTGATATCGTCGATGGAATGTTCAGTAATGTACCTCGAATAATGCTTTTCGATCATCGCGACACTGGTGTTGTGCAGCGACGCCACCAGCCTGATCGGCACATTTCGCAGCAGCATGCGGACGATGCTGGAGTGCCGCAGGCAGTACATCGTCACCTCGGCAGGATCGACCCCGATGGCGGTAACGACCTTATCGACCTGGCGATGATAGTTCTCCCGCGGATTGTTGTTCCAGGGACTGTCGTTGCTTTGCAACAGCAGCTGAGCATCGGCGGCACGACCTCTAGCCGCCAGCTTGAGCCGTACAGCCAACTGGACCGTAATCGGCACGCTGTAGCGCTCGGCCTTTTTCGCACTGCGATTTCTGCCGCCGCCCTTGGCAGACTTCGGCATCATCAATTTCGGCCGCACCGGATGATCGTGCAGATCCTCGACGCGAAGCCGGACCGCCTGACTGGGGCGCGCGCCAGTGTTCGCCAGCGTGTCGGTCAGCAGCCCGAATTGATGATCGAGTCCGTAAGCGGCGGCGACGAATTCGTGCACCTTGTCGTCCGGCAGGATGACATTTCTCGCCTCCTGCGCGTTAGGCAGATTGGCAAGACCAATTTCCCATGCCTCACGGTTCTTGACGCGCTGGTCATGCTGCGCCGTCAGTTCCAGCGCAGCGCAAACGCAACGGCACAGCCGATTGATCGTGGCAGGCGCCATCGTGCCTAGCAGGCCGTCGCGCCACTTCTTCAGCTCGGTCGCCGCGAGCAGCGCCACCGGCTTCGACAACAGCGCCGGCGTGAGATGCAGGCGCGGATGCTCTGCGTTGTAAGGATTGGCTCCGCGGGCTTCCAGATCGCGCCGGTAGTCCTTCAACGCTCCATCAACAGTGATCGGTGCATTGTTGGCGCTGCCGTCATCGCTGCGCGCCAGCTTCTTCGCCGCATCCTGCGCCTCGTGAAACGTCAACACGTTCCTGGCGTCGGCATCCTCGAAGTCGTCGGCCAGCGCGAAGCCCTTGGTCCAGTAAGCGCCATGGCCGTCGCTGACCTTAAGCACCCATGTGCCGTTGGTCTTGTTGCGCCTGTACATCAGCGCGATTCCGCGCGCGAGCGACGGGCCACTGTAAGGCCTGCGGCGAATCTTTAATCGCAGCCGCGCGCTGCGGCTTTCCAGCGCACTGAAGCTGACCTTGCGTGCCATGTAATTCGTGTCCCCGTTCTCGCGAAGTGTCGCGATCGTGTCTGTGAAGCCTCATGGAGGCTTATGACACGTTATGGGGATAACGTGCGGTCGATCAATAGCTTGCGAATTCCACACTGCTCCATAGAACTGCATACAAGTATTTATTTTCCCTGCGCGATGGTTGGACGGCTTATGCCGTGCTCTCCCGGGAGCCGAGTTCGTTCTGGCTCCCTCGCCCTCGCGAAATTCACCGACGCCGCGCCGGTTGACGCAGATGCCGCATCCGCCAGGGCTTGACCGTAGCAACGACGGCCAGGACCACACGTCTATATTTTGGCATTCGGTGAAACACGCCGAAACTAACAAAAGACTTTGAATTAAGTGCTTTTCGACTACCCTGATGCAGGCTGTTTCAGCGGGCTTCACCAAATTAAGGGCCCGGCCCTAAGTCTTTCAGCGTCCGCACGACAAACTGAAAGCCTCAAAGCCGAGCCCTTTGGTCCTAAGCCTCAGGAGCCGAAACCACATGAACAGTAGCATCGCCCCTTCCCTTGTCGGCAAGCGCGGCCGCAACAGCAGCGTCATCCTGACCGACCGCCTGTGCGAGAAGCGAGTCGCCAAGCGAGCCAAGCTCTACGACCGCAAATGCCCCGGTCTTTACGTCAGCATCACCGCGGCGGGCATGGCGACCTTCTCGTACAAGTTCACGGACCGGCAGACCGGGAAGCAGCGCACCGGCTGGCTCGGCGTCTACAATCCCGAGACCTTTACCGTCGAGGACGCCCGCAGCAGGGTCTACGGTCTCAAGGGACTGGGGGCCAACGCCCTCGCCGAGAGTTTCCGGGACCAGAAGGCCAAAGCGGCAAAGCGTGGCAAGACGGTCGCCGAGATCATTGAGGAGCGGATCGACTGGATGAAGACATTGGTCAAGAAGCCGGATGGCGAGATGCGGCCCCGACTGGAGGCTTGGGAAAATACGGCGAGCCACCTGCGCCGGTTTCTCGGTGCGCGGCTTGGCAAAACACTCGCGAGCGAAGTCACGAAGCACGACATCGCGGCGCTGTCGAACGACATTGTCGCGGGCAAGTTCGGCAAGCCCTCCGTCAGCAACGCCCGCCATATGCGCAAAGCAGCCTCGGGGCTGTTCAACTGGGCGGCTGAAGCGGGGCGCGATTATGTGACGGCGAGCCCCTGCGTCAACCTGCCCAAGCTCGACCCCGAGCATCCGCGCACCCGAGTCCTCTCCGAAGACGAGATCAGGGTCTTCTGGCACGGGCTCGATCGGGACGACCTGCCCTGGGACCGCCGGACCCGTCTCGCCCTCAAGTTCGAGTTGGTCACCATGCTGCGCTCACGTGAATTGCTTGGCGCGCGGCGGGATGAGCTGTTTGACCTCGACGGTCAGCATCCGCGTTTCGACGTGGCCCTCAAGCGGGTGAAGAAGCGGCGGGTGATCCAGCAGCCGCTGTCGGATCTGGCTCTCAAGATCATCAAGGAGGCGCTGACCTCGGATGATCAGCAGTTCGTATTCGAGAGCCCGATGTACAAGGGCCAGCCGATCCACCGCAAAGCGATGGCCGATGCGCTGCGCGGCACGAAACACGAAACGAACAAGAACAAGACCAAGACCACCGGTCTCTGCGAGTTGCTCGGACTCAAGCGGTTCACGCCGCACGACCTGCGCCGGACAGCGGCAACATTGGCCGGCGATCTTGGCTTTGACGATGCCGCCATCGCCAAATGCCTTGACCACGCCGTGACAAAGAAGGGCGACACCGTCGTGCCGACCGTCACGGGCAAGGTCTACAACCACTCCCAACGGATGAAAGAAAAGCGGGCGGTGCTGGACGGAATCGCCACGGAGCTGCGCCGGATCGTCGGCGCGCCTGTGGCTAAGGCCCTGGGAAAAGAGGGGCAACGGCTCGCCGCCTAATTGCTTAGGTGGACCGACTCCGAGCCCGGTCACTCTCGCGGGCCTCTTTCCCTTGCGCAGGGAGTCAACCGCCCTGAAAAGCCGAGACAAACCAAAGGCGAGCGGCTGATGGGTTCACATTTGTGTCGCGATCCGTGTCGTGATGCGCGTCAAGAACGGAAGCTGGTTGCGCCGTAACGAAACCGCCGAATCCGTCGAAACCTAGCAAAATGGATTTCCCAGAGTTCGTAGCCATCTTCGATCGGCGCATTAGGCAGGAAATGGCCAGTCGACCAAGATACCAAATAGTTCGTGAGCGGCGTGCTTCCGAAAAGCAAACCCGAAAGCCAAATGCCCCAATCTGTTTTCCTGAATCGAATTAGCTTTTCTACAATGATGCTGGTGGCTTTCTGGCATTTCAGGTCGCCTTTACGTTCATCCCAAAGCTTATTCAAGAATTTTACCGTGACGCTTAGATGGGACGGCATATCTGCTGTTTTTGATCCGATGAAATTTGTCAGGACGCTGAACTCAGCCAGAGAGCCGTCCGTGTCGGAATCAAGTGCCGCGCGCAAAATCTCGGCATTCACGTTCATATGCGAGTGGCGTCTTGCAGCCAATTGGACATATTTCGCTGTCGCCGTCGATAAATCGATCAATCCCGCCGAAAGAGCGCACGCGAGCACTGCCTGTAACCAAAGCCCCTTTGTGCCGTTCACTAGTTCAGCGACTTGCCGATACCGAAAATCGTCGCTTAGCAACGCGGTCTTTTGGGTCTTCGCCAACAATATTGGATCAAGGAGTCGACTTCCGAAATCCTCCACAATACGAAGCGCGAACTCGGGAAGATCGTCTGGAATGAGCGGCCGTTCAACGTGACAATGCGCAAGGATGTCGTTCTTGAGTTTCTGTAGGGCCGAAACTTGCCGGTGAATAATTTCGTCGGTCGATTCGGTGCGATGAAAATGCCCGTCCCGCCAAGCGACGTTCATCGAGTTCCGCCCGAGGCCTTCGTTCTCTCTGCTAATCAGCTTGTCAATGGATGCAATCGTCGATGTGGGCACCACCAACTGCCCGAACCACAATTTGAGAATTTCAAGGGCGTCAATTTCGGCCGCGACCCAAGCCGTGTATTCGTCCAGAACGACGCCGTTTCCTCGCGCCTCGGCGGCCAACTTGAACGCGTCTTGGCGTTCCGCCTCGGCACCAACACAAGCAACAATATCGGCATCGAGGCTGCGAATAAACTGAGCGAAACCCGCTGGCTCGCTTCCAAGCATTCGCGCGACGAATGAAAGAGGAAGTGCTTTCTCGATATAGTTGGTTGCAACGTCTCGGTCGGCTTCCGCCTTCCTTCGGACAAAATCCAGGAGGGGCTGAATATCCTTCTCTTTTACGTCAACGCGCCAAAGGCCATTTGCGCCAGGATAGCGTTTCTCGAACTCGTTCATGATGACGTGAAGCAAATGGATATGCTTATTTTTGACCTCAGCCAACGTCCATGTTTCGGACGGAAACATTCCTTTGTCGACCTGCAATGTCTGGCCGACGCTCATGCCCAAAACTCGCTTAGCGCGTTCAAGCTGCGGTGGTACAAACTCGATGCCTAGGAATGCGTTGCCTTGTTCGATAACGAATGCGTCAGCCTCGCCATTTTTTGTCAAACGTACCCACGATCCAGGCTCTGCGACGGTTGGCTCTGGGCCGATACGCTCGTTGTCACCGAGTAGAAGCGAGACATATCCAAGAGATACTTGCGGATTGTCCGCGTTGCGCCTTACGACCCCAAATGCAAACGCCAACGCTCGCTCGGCATTTCCTGCTTGCCGTAAAGCATGTGCAAACCCCATTAAGTACTCTGCCGGGCCGACGAGGGCATTTTCGTCCACTGCAAGCACAGTGGCTGTCGATTCGCTCTCCCGGTTAAGACGGCGCAGAGCCTCGATATGTCGAAGGATCGCGTACACGTCGTTTGTACGCTGCTTTACCAGTGGCCTTAAGATTTGTTCCGCGTCGCGCGTTTCTCCCACATCTAGTAACACGCTCGCATGGCAGCGGGCGATCTCAGGACGCTGCCGAATGTCGCGGTGCAGTCTCGTGAAGAATCCGACGTTGCGTTCACGTTTTGGGTGCTCTTTAGCGTGTGATTCCGCCAGCAGAAGCAAGTCCCGACTCGGAAGATTTTCTGGCAAGTGACCATCTAGTACGTCAATAACCGAGTGTTCATCCGCCCTATCGGCCGCTAGTGCCGCAACCATGCTGCGCTCAGATAAAGTGCTTGACGGAGAAAGCGCTGCCTTGGCCGACATGAACGCGTCGTCCGCGACATCCGGAGCGCCACGCGCGGCCGCTACGCGTGCGAGGATAACAAGCGCGCGAGGATCGCTGCCAGCATTAGTGCGCGCGGAGTCAAACGCTTTATCATCAACCGGTTTGGTTCCTGCTTGCAGAGGAGCTAGAGCGATAACTGTGCGGGCTACCGTGGCTTCGGAGGGCGGTATTTCGGAGCTTGTAAAGAGCTTGGATGCCTCTGCCCAATCGTTCCGATCTAAATGGATCATACCGCGAATAAAATCGCCGCGTGAAGAGTCACCCATCCGATCTAGCGCCCGAAGGGCCACATCATCCCTTTGCGCGGCTCGTGCGACTTGCGCCACATTGAGCAGAATTTCCGTGTCCAACGTACGGTCAGCCAAGAGTTCAGCGAAGCGAAATGACTTATCTCGTTGTCCGAGCAATAAATAGGTTATCATTGCCAAGTTGAGGATTTGAATCGCTTCCGGCCTATCCGGCGTGGCACTCTTCCCGATCTCTGACCATCTTTCCTCGAAGAATGCGCCAGCATCGGTAAGTCTGCCCAGTAACTCGCTATCAACCTCCGCTGTCGGTGCTTGAAATGCTCCGGTTGAGGTCGCCTCATCCAAGGCGGATTCGGCGTGCAGCAGCTTTAGCCGATCGTTATTCGGAAACTGCTTAACTGCGCTGCGCGCATGCCGCCACCAGTCGGGCCGGCTTTCACGCTGCCTCAGGAAAGCCGTCCGGGCAACAACGACTTCTTCACGTTCACGAAGGGCGATAGGGACAAGGTCGAACGGATCCTCCTCATCAGGAATTTGTGCGGCCGCGCCAAGCAGTCGTGCGGCGACGAATTCATTTTCCGGGTCGATTGCGAGGGCGTTTTTGGCAAATTCGTATGCCGCCTTCGGTTGATCAGAGATTATAAGCGCTATGGCCTTATTTGCGATTGCCTTGGGTTCGTTTGGAGCAGCGGCGTACGCGTCTTCAAACCACCGCGCGGCCTCGGCATCATCTCCCAGTTGAAGATGGCCATAGCCAATGTTGGATTTAATCCGAAAGATAACCTTCGCAGTCGTCGAGCCAGGTAGGCCCCGCAGGAGAGTTTGCAGCAACCTGAGAGCGGTTGGAGCATCTCCTGCGACGATTTGATCGCGCATTTGATCGACTTGATCATTGAGCGTTTTTTCCAGGGAGTCTTGACCGGGAAACCTTTCGGCTACCTGGTCCTTATCGTTCGGAGATTCAATTGCAGCTTCGTCATGAATCCGGGCGAGCAGCGGTTCATGTCTGAAGGCGCGGTCGCCAGCTACGCTAATGCTGACGTGTTGAGCGATGAGCACGCTCCCGCCTGCGATAATGTCTGCTGCGACATTGAAACTCTCCCCTCCGCGATCCGGAAGGAGGTCTTCGATTTTAGCGGGCGCATCGGGCGGCGAATCGACCGATGCGCCTCTCAGTTTCCCCGGGAATCACCGGAATGCATAGCGATGTTCTTCATTACGAAGTCGTCGCCCGCCTTCGCCTTGACGTCGATGTCGCGCGCACCGTGGATATCCTCAAGAATTACGTTTCCTCCAGCCTCGACGTCGACCTTTATCTTTGCAATTGAGAGGATCAACTGCTGGGCTTGCTCGTCGGACTTTAGGGCAGCTAACAGTGCATTGATTTGATCTTTCAGCCCCTGAAGCTCTTCGTCGGTTGCGGACCCAACAATGCCTTTCACCGCGTTCGCCGCAGCTTCGTCAGCCGGCGAGCTTTCCAGGCGATCTAAGGCGGTAGAAGCTCGCGCGCCAAACAATCGCGCTACTCCACTTTTCAAGGACTTGTACGCGTCCTTGGTGATTTCCTTAACCACTTCAGTGCCGACTATCGTAGCTCCCGCGTGCAGGGCGGTCATAAGCAAAGCAACGTCCATGGTAGCTCCCGACGATAAAAGGTTGTAGTTGCATATCCATACAAGCGGCGACTTGGAAATGGCACCGCTGCCCCATAGGTGACTATCCACAGCCACAATCTGCCGTGGCTCCAGCGACGCTGGACTACCAGCCATAGGGCCATTTGCGCCAAACTCTGCGACCAGCTTTAATAAGCGATGGGCAGTCACGGGAAGCTATCTGCGGCGCATGGATTTGGACTGCCGCAGAACGCCCAACAGAAGTCCGGAAGAAAGCGGATCGCTTGGTATGTGAGGCACGGAACATGGGCAAGCCTGGCTCCAAGGTCCGGCGCAGCCATCGCCTACGCTGGGCGACGCGCACCAACCAGACTGTTGCCCTGGACATCGTGCGACGACCGAAGACAACGCCGATCCATGAACTGGAGCCGTACATGCGGTGCAAAGACTGCTCGCAGGTCCGGCGCTAACGACCTTGATCTGCGTCAAGCGACTGTACGGCGAAGCGGCTGTCCTATCCGCCAACGGACAAGCGGCCCGTCCCCTCCTTGTGTCGGGCACCTCGCTCACCGCAATCTCAGCTAGGCTTTCCATCGCTATGTCATTCTTCACGGACCGTGACCTCGAATGCCTCGCCAGGTTGAAAGCAAACTGGAGTCAGTTCTATTGTGGTGAACTCAACCGTCTGCTGAACGAAGACGCAGACAAACGTTGGACCGCTAAGACGGTGGGGCCGCATCACGTCTCCAGTGTGCTCACGATAACTCCGTGGTCGAGCCGATCCATCCAAGCGATGCCTGTGATACTGACGAAGACGAGGAGCCGAGGCGCACGCTCGCAGGCAGTCAGTAATGATGAAGCACCGTACAAGGTCGCTTCACAACCTCACCGCGCTTAGTGGCGTTCCTTTTTTCCGTTTGTGTCCGCAATGATATGGCTGGCGTCCGGCTCTTCGATTCCCGCGTCGATGTCCGGCGACCTGTTGCAGGCGCACGGATCACCGGCACCACATTGACAGCCAAGCTCTTCGCTCCAGGCCCGGTCTGGGTGGTTCTCGCAAACAAAGCCGATGCCGAAGCAGATGGGACAATTGGGATTGATCATGGCATGAAAAAAAGCGCGCGGGCCTTGCTCCAAAGATCGCAAGCATACCGCGCGCCTCGGTTACACCGCCAGTTGTTTGCGAACGGCGGCGGCCGAATTGCCTACTTTGTCGACGGCCTTCTGCAGCTCGTCCTTCGAGACACCAAGCGCCTTGGTCCAATACTTGACCTCGAAGTCTTCATGCATGTTGATCTTGCTACGGTCGCGCTGGTCCCGTTTGGTGAGACTGGCGCTCATCTTCCTCCTCCATCGCCTGTACGAGCCGCTCATCATCGAGAACGGCCAGCAGGTCATTGATCGTGTTTTCGGCGTCCCTCGGCCCAGGCTCGACATAGCGAGCCAGGATGGCCTGGGCTTCTTTTACCGCTCGGGTTACGCGATCCGGCATGCCGGTACTCCACTCACTGGTGGAGAAAACGCCGTCAGGAACGACGCGTTCCTTTGCTAAGCCCCTTGAATGAGCTGGCCCGTAGCAGGCCTTCGGAGGTGATGTCCCGGTATTCGATGTCGGCGTAGAACTTTGGCTCGACCCAGGTCGCCTTCGGTTTCTTGACGGGCTTGGTGAGCTTCTGCTTCGGGCTGACGACGGTATCGAGAGCCTTGCGGATCTCCGCCGACTTCGTTCGGCTCCAGCCGGTCCCGACTTTGCCCATGTAGCGCAGCTCTTTCCCTTCCTACTTGCCGAGGTAGAGGGCGGCGACGCCGGAAGGGTCCTTGACGAAACCAACGACGGGGAATTTCTCGCGCTGCACTGTCTTGATCTTCTGCCAAGCCTCGACCCGGTCCGACCGGTAAGGAGCATCAACCCGCTTAGAGACGATGCCCTCGTAGTTCAACTTGCTGGCCGCCTCAAACAACGCCTGTCCGTCGCCCTCATGGTGCTCGCTGTAGAAGATGGGGGCTTCGAGCCGGCTCTCATCTATCAGCTGCTTCAGCAACTCCTTACGGGCAAGCTGCGCATGTTTGCGAAGGTCTACGCCGTCCAGCCACAGGAGATCGAAGGCAAAGAAAACGAGGCGGTCCTGGTCGCCTCTGCCGAGGTCCGCCTGAAGTTCGGAGAAGTTGGTGCGCTCTTCGTGGATGACGACCACCTCACCATCGACAATGGCTTGACCTTCGATGTCGAAAGCGCCTGCAATGACCGAGAACTTGTCGACCCAGTTATGGCCGTTCCTGGTGAAGGCCTTCCGGCTGTCGCCGTCGATGTGGAGCTGGATGCGGTAGCCGTCGTATTTGACTTCATGAATCCACTGAGCCCCCGAAGGAGCTTTGAGCTTCAGGGTCGCAAGCTGGGGGCTGATAAAGCCCGGCATCGAAGCTCGCGGCTTCTTGGCCGGTGCCTTGGTACGCTTTGCCACTCACGCAACTCACAAAAAGCCCGCCGCCGGTGTTGGGGGCCGACGGCGGGGCAGTCTACCTACTTATTCGCGACTCTCCAACCGCGGAGCCGAAGCGGCGTTCCGGGCGTTCTCTCATACAACCGCAATCGCGATTCCAGGCTGTATTTTCAACGTAAACGAGAACGGCAGCCGAACAGGAAGGGAATGCGATGACGATAAAGTGTTCATCTTCAAAAGCTCCGGCGGCCGCGAGATCGCCTATGCAATCAGATCAAGAAGCCGGGAGCGTCGCCCCCCGGAAGCAATGGTTATCGCTTTCCTCGACAGTCTACGGCGCGGGAGACCGCCGAAGGTTTGTCCATCGCATGATCGGTTTGCCGGAGTGCCCCTCCATCGGCTTACCGGAGGCATAGGCCGGACCTTCCTTTGCCGCCCCACCTGCCGATCACGCTTCACGCAAAGGTCGTCGACTTTGCTCAGCATCCGCTGAAGCAGGGTCGAGCGATAGATACTCACGCATGAGAGGCTTTCAACTTCACGGTCGGTTCGCTGGTGGTGGATCCAAAACCGGCGGAGTGCCCGCCGTGCCCATGATGCACTACCTAAGTACCATGGTCATTGCCGGATTCCGCTCAGGTTCTCAAAGGCCTGTTAGCCAAAGACTGCATTTGCCTCAAGGTAGCCAACGCTTGTTAGCAGCTTTGAAGCTGAAAATGATGATCGTCATATCCAATGCACCCGAACAGGTGACACGGTCGTGGCATCACTACATCAGGCGATTCACCGCAAGCCCCTCTTGGTGGTCGGCACCTTCCTGGCCGTCATGATGACGAGCGTCTTAGGCGTCGTTGCGTGGAAGGCGTCCGTGGCCCGTCACGCGAGTCTGATCCGGGCGCAGGAGGATCTAGGCAATCTGGCTCGTTCGCTGGCCCGGCACGCAACCAATACTCTCAAGGCGCCTGATGTAGCCATGACCGGATTGGCGGACTTGCTGAAGTACCAGAGCCCGTTGCCTGTGCGGTTCAACGCCCATTTGGTCGCCACGACTCGCTCTCTGCCTCAGATCCGCGAGATCGGCGTTTTGAATGCGGACGGCAACTGGCGCTACTCGTCCTTGGAGCATTTACCTGACCACAACAACTCCGATCGCGCTTACTTCGCACATCATCGAGACAATCCTGGCACCAAGATGCTCGTGAGCGGCCCAATCATTTCCAGGATCACCGGGCAACCCTCCATCATCCTTTCGAAGCGGATCAGCACCCCGACCGGGGACTTCGCAGGTGTTGTGGTCGCTGCGATCGGCTGCGACTACTTCAGCAACTTCTATTCGTCATTTGGTGTCGGCGCTCAAGGCGGCATAAGCCTCCTCTCCACCGATGGGACGATGTTCGCTCGTTGGCCGGTGGTGGAAAGCGGTCGAAAGATCGCCGACACCTCGCTGTTCCAGAAGCGCTTGATCGAAAGCGCAAGGGGGTCCTACAAGATCACCTCCCCGTTCGACGGTCTCACCAAGTTCATCGCATACGAGCTGGACCCCGAATACGCGGCGGTCGTCACGGTGGCCCGATCAGAGAACGAAGTGCTGGCCAACTGGCGGACCGATCTCATCTCGGATGCGGTTGTGGCGGCCCTGCTGGTCGCGGTCATCGTCGCGATGGCGGCGCTGTTGAGGAGCCAATTCAGCTTCAGGACCGGCTTGGAACGGTCGCTGCGCGAGCGCGAGGCGCGTCTGCGCTTGTTAGCGGACAACATTGCCGACATCGTCATCGTGATGGACCGAAAGGGATACCTCCGCTACGTGTCACCTTCCGTGCTGACTGTGCTCGGCATGACCGAGAATGATTTCCTCGGCCGGTCATGTCTAGACGTGGTCCATGAGGACGACCGCCATAAGGTCGTTGCCGCGAGCCTAGAGCTGAAGCACGCGATCGCCTCAAGCTCTGTCCGGTTCCGCACTCGGCGGGGAGATGGAGCCATGGCCTGGCTGGAGGCTCATTTCAAGCTGGCCGAGCAGTCATTCGGCGGCGAACTGGAGATCGTCGGGACTCTTCGCGACATCACGAAGCAGAAGCGCCTGGAGGACGAGCTGTCGTCGGCCAACCTGAAGCTGGCGCAGCTCGCGACGACTGATGGTCTGACGAGGCTCGCGAACCGGCGCAGCTTCGATGCCTTCCTGAGGGAGGCCTACGCCCAACATGCCATCCTGTCGGTGCTGCTGATCGACATCGACGACTTCAAGGGCTTCAATGACGCCCTGGGCCACCAGGCCGGGGACGGTTGCCTCCAGCGCATTGCCGAGGTGATCGGAAGCGCAACCGCAAAGACGGGAGGATTGTCGGCTCGGTATGGCGGCGAGGAGTTCGCGGTGATCCTGCCCGGCGTGAACGAAGAAAGGGCGGTGAAGGTGGCCGACGCGATTCGGATGCTGGTCGCTCGTTTGCATATCCACCATCCGCGCTCGCCACGAAAGTACGTAACGATAAGCGTGGGCGTCGCCGAAAAGAGCGACGCCACCACCGATGAGTTGGCGCTCACCCGTGACGCTGACATCGCCTTGTACCACGCAAAGGAACAGGGCCGGGACTGCTCGGTCGCAAGCTCCTCGCTCGTATCCTCGGGCCTTGAGATGCCGTCGCTGGCGCCCTCACTGGCCGATCTGGAGGGCGCTCGATAAGGGCCCAAGGCAAGCGAGCGCGCAACGTCGGCATAGGCCGCGATAATTGCCCGTGCCTCGTCCATCCGCGACGCCTTGCGCTTCGGTTTGGGCGGCGGCTTGGGCTTGGGTGCCGGTTCGTCGGCCGGGTCAACGTCGCGCCGCAATGGCCGGGACTATTGATGTGGATCAAAAAACAAACGGCAGTTCCCGCGAGCCGCCGCGCGCTCACCGCACAGCTACTCAGGCCACTACGCCCGGCACAGACCGCGCGGCGCTAACAACGACACTGAAGATCAGGAAAACGCCACTCCAATTCGTCGGTCGGAGCGCCACACCGCGCGGCAGGGTTGCTGCAACTGTGCACTGGGAATGACCAGTGTGAACTCGTGCGGAATGCCAGATGCGCTATGCACGTCCACTTGGGCGCCCATGTCGGACAGATTTCGGACGACGCAACTGAAGGCGCCTCCGGGAAACTCGATCATTGCGCCTTTGAATACGCGCTGACGGCGTGCGGTTCGCTTTTCCATGGCGCTTAATTCTACGCACCATTTCTGAGAGATCGATGAAATCTGTCGCGGAAACTCCGATCAGAATTTGCTGACGAGGTAGATGTATTGTTTACCGTCAGATCGGCCCCGAGATTGTGCACACACCGTCGCCCGCTGATGCGGCAAGCGCGGCCGTGTCGGGCGCTAAACCCAAAGGCCACAAAACGCAAAGACCCCAACGCCTCCAGAGCGCTGGGGTCAAAGCTTGCCAGAAAGGTCGTCCGGGGTGTGCGAAGCCGAACCCGTGCAGCCTAGATTGGGGCGCCTAATTTATTATTAATGACCTTCTAAGGTCGGTCTCAGAACACCGCACGAAAGCGATTGGAAAATTGAACTCGCGTTAAACGGGTCTCAGTACATTACCCCTCTTTTCAATTGAGTGGGTGTTTTCTAAGTGCATAACGTTGTCCCATTTCCGAAATCCCCTTCCAAACACGCGGTCGAGACTGCTCACCATGCTCGCCGCGCGATCCTTCTGCTCGATCTCTGCCTGCAGCACACCCGTGCGCTGATCGAGAACTGCCCTCCGGGCGACAATAAACACAAACTAGAGCATCAGCTTCAAGAGGCGCGAATGCTACTCGATATGCTGCGAGCTTCGGCGGAGACGATGTTTCCAAACATAGACCTGTATCAGGATTGACATGCTCCGCCTCCGCGCAATCCGCCCTGACGATTTCATGGTGTTTGGAGACGGCCAGCTGATCGGGGGAATCCGGCTTGCCCATGAGCGCGCGCCCGCCGTTTGGCTTTGGAACGTCACACCGGCCATTCCCAGCGCGCCGTTCGGCGAGGCGACGACATTGGAACTAGCGAAGCAGCGCTTCAGCGCAGAATGGGAAGCGTTCAAAGCCAAATGCGGCCCGGAGAAGCTGGCGAAGGCATTTGCTGAGATGAATTGGGCGAACCGGCCGGATCGATATCGCTGGTGATCATGCTCAACCTTCGAAATCCAAAAAAGAAAGGTAGACGCGCACCCCAAAAAAAAGATCGGCAGCCGGTGCTACTGGGCTTTTTGAAGCCCAGTAGAGCCTCACACGTCGCGTTGAACTCGGCCATCACCACGCGCAATTCAGCGAGCACAACAGGATCGTCAATATCGATGTGCTCGATCCGCTCCGGCAACAACGCACCGACGCGGTTGGCGCGCTCCATCAGCGCGAAAAATGCGGCGCGCTCGTCTTCAGTTGTCATGGCGGACGGTGTCTTTGTCGTCGTCTGGCAGCCACGCCTGCTCGGTGATCTCCGGCGTCTTCCCGCCTCATGGGGTCAGTCAACCGCTATGCCGGCAACCACGCGCCGATGCCGGGCGTGCTTCTGAATCAACCGGCGATCGGCGGGACTCAAGGTGAGAGAGCAGGATGACGCCGGATGCGTGATGGGCATGTCAATACGCAAGCACATCTTACTATAATGAAGCCGCCGGTCAGGAGGACGGACCCCGCTCATAAGCGTCAGCTCTTGCTCTAACTGCTCGTTGAGGAGCATGAGCGCTCGAAGCGCACTGCGCAGATCACCGTCGCAAGCGGTCACGATCTCATCGCCCGCCAGTTCGTACTGATCAAGAGCAGAGTTGGTGCGTTGGCGTGGCATACGAACAACATACAACCAGAAGCCTAAGTTCATCGTGCCACCGCTGGTGATTTCCGCGCAATTCACAGCCCGCCGGGGCGGGTACCTCAGTTTGCCCTCGTTTGGAAGGTACCGAGCAAAAACTCGCGAGCGTTGCATATTTACAACCCGCACCGCCTTTCGAGATATTAAGCTTCTTCATCGAGCCGACCAAAAATATATCTCATGCGTAGTTCAACATGATCGCCGGGGCGAAATGTATAATGTCTATCGCAGCAGCAAGCGCGACTTGCTCGTCATGAGTACAGGCTCTGCCGTATCCCTGCTTTACTCTGCACACAAGTGGCGCAAGAGCAGAGCAAGAGTTCTCAAGGTCAGCGACGAAATCAAAGCGGCCGTTCAGGCACAAGGGTATTACTACGTCCGGAAAACTGCGCATTACTAAGGAGGGAATGATTGACGTCGAGTAGGTCGCGAGCCGGTGTTTTCCATGTGCAACTTTCACCAGCAACCAAGCTGCCATCGCCCACGCTATTGCGCTTCTTCGACCGCAGATTTGAACACGAACGGCTTCGGGAGGTTAGCTCGTCGCCGCATCCAACCGCGCGAGCCCAGTCTCGATCACGACGATATCGTCTTCGATCTGCTGGATCGTTGCTTGATAATCGAAACCTGTGCGCGCCTTTAGGTCTACGGCCAGTTTCCGGCGCTGCATGCGCAAATCGTCGAGAGCCCTCCGGTCTTGCAGGGTAACATAACCGTCTACAATGAGTTTGATCGCGTTTGGCATGCTCGAGCGCAGTCCTGTGCTTACCCTGCTAAACCGTTCAAAACGGCATCTCTTCGCAAACTGTCTCCAGCCGCCGTCAAATGAGACCCTATGGTCAGACCGAGCCGACCTAGCGTCAGGAGAGCAAGGGGACTGCAAAGTTCAATGGAAAGACTGGCTCCCAATATCGCAATTGCGCGTTGTTCATCCCTATCGAGATCGGACCATGAGATGCCGTCCATGACGCGTCTCCGTCGCAAAGAACTATCTAAAATCCAAACGCATGACCAATTTGCCGCAGCATAGCCATCGCCGCGTCGGTGTACCGACCGTGGGTTAGGTATTGATCCACCTGCGCTGTGCTGATCAGCGCCACAACGACCACCGTGAAGCCCTTAAACATTTGGCTCTCCCCTTGAAAGAGACCGCCAACGGGGCGTGTCGAAGTAATAAAGCGTGCTGGATATGCCGACCTATATTTGGATCGTGACAGTGACTAGTAACCAATTCCCTAACTGGCCTCTTCACGCGCCCGGAAGTCAGGCGGCACTATTATATCATCGGCGAGCGCCAGCAGATGCAAACGGACGTGTCGCAGCAAAACTGATCAGCTTGGAATGCAGTAACGACGCCGAACAAGAGCATTGAAGCCAAAGGAATGGACTGAGCAGGAAGTCCGACGATTGGTCAGGCTGGCCCGGCCAGGAGCTGGCGTATCGAAGATTGCAGCCGAGCTGGGCCGTTACGCAGGGTCAGTGAGGCGAATGGCGCGAACGATGGGATACTGGTGAAGAAGTAGCGCCAGACCAAGCGCGCGGAAGAAGAAGGACACCATCAGCTATTTGTGCGTTGCGGTCACGTACTGTCCATAGTCCCACGGACGTTGCGCATCATCGATATTAGGCGTCTACTTCAGATTGATCTTCTTGATGATCAATTTTTGACGGTGGCCCCATGAGCGTTAAAGCCATGATGGCGACGATCCTCCAAAACCAACTGGCACTCCGCGGCGTGCGTTCGCTGACGCCATCTGACTGCGAAGAGATCGTAGAGCAGTTGGTCGAACAGCTCAGAGAGCTCGAGCTTAGGTTGGCCGCACGCGAGTTAGCTGGCAACTCTGAGCCGAGGTAACTGCATATCTCGGAACCGTCGGCAACGCTCTCTGCCCACGCGCCCGTGCCATCGCGAATGCAAATATCACGCGAGCGCGTTTCTATACGCAGTGCTTGAAGCGCTGGAGCACCCGCAGCTAGAAAGTACGACCCGGCAAATTCCTACCGATCCGGTCGCGGTAACGACAGGCAGCGATATTTCGCGCCAAGGCAACTGGGTGACCAATCGGACAGAACGCCGAGCTTGCTTTGGCTGCTTGATCGACGAGTGGCAATCTTTAAGGTCCAGACGATCTCACGAGGCGATCTCGCCACTGAATGGCCGGCCCGCGTTTCGGTTCATCAAATGGAGGGTTGGCCCGCGATCGGCTTTCAATCGAGCAAGTTGCCACTTCGCACGTCTACGAAGTGCAATCGAGCACAGGCCGGACACCGGAGAACTCTGCAGATTGCGGGCGCGCCTGCCTGTGGCAGTCCTTCGCATTCTACCCACTGAACTTCTACTTTCGCAGCGGGACATCTAAACACAACCAGTGCCATCGAAATGCCTCCCAGTGAACTTGACCGTAAAACAGATCAGCGGCCGAAGTTCTTCGGCCGCTGACGCCCGCTCAGGCTGCTTGCCTTATCCCTTCTGTCAATCAGGCTGCTCGCTTCATCGTTTCTGTCATGTGTGTTGCGGCATCATCCACCGCTTTCACCGACACGTCGGCAATCCGGCGGCTGCTCTCTAGAGCACGCTCCAAGGTTTCCCGCAGCAGATCAGTCTGGACCGCTGCGAAATTCTGAGGAGTGCGGCAGCGCCAAAGGTCGCCGATTCCTTTCATGGTGCTCTCGACTTGGTGTCGAGCGAGTTCGAGGCATTCTCGCGACGCATCGTTGACGCCTTTGCTCACGGCTGTGGAGGTGCCATCGCTGCATGGGTCAAAACCTTTGGCGGAATGACGACATCGGCCGGCAAACTTATATTCAGAAGCCTACTGGCAGGAAGGAGATTCCACGTGCGCGTCCGTTCGGGCTAAAAATGCGACCGCATCTCCCGACGGGCCGACCGAGTCTTCAGGAAAAGCGACAGCCAATCGGACCCTTTTCCGCGATATCGCCGACACGTTTCAGCGTCGCGATCCAGATGCTAGATTTCCGACCCCTGCCCCGAATAGGAGGACGACATGCCCGATAGAGTCTACAAGGTCATTGAGCTGGTCGGCACCAGCACCGCGACTCATGGGAGAAGGCGGCTGCCAATGCGGTCGAGCAAGCCGCTAAATCCCTCAGGGATCTTCGCGTTGCAGAGGTGGTCAAGCTCGATATGCAACTGGACGACAAGGGAAAAGTCGAGGCCTATCGCACCAAGCTCAACGTCTCGTTCAAGTTCGAAGGCACCTGAGCCTCAAGCACCTCGCCCTTGCGGGCGAGGATGGCTCATTGGAAAAGGCGCGTTGCGCGGTCCGCTCAACCGGGCGCTGTGGCCTATCCCGGAGGTTGGCACTGGTCCGACTGGGACCGATATGCTCTGATGCGGGGGAGCGTATGGCGCGTGGTGGACCCATGTACATGGTCATTCGCAAATACACGAAGGTTCGTTCGGTGGCGGACGCCGCGCGTCGCGCCAAGAGCGGCGTCGGTGAGATCCTGAGGCAATCGCAGGGATTTAGATCTTACCATGTGCTGGATGCGGGCGACGGTGTCGGCATCGCCGTGATGATATTCGATGACCGCGAAAGCGCCAACGTAGCAAACGCCAAGATACTGGCGTTTGTTCAGGCAAGTCTGCATGACCTCGATCTTGGGGTTCCCGAAATCACCAGCGGCGAGCTTTTAGTTGACATAGCGTCTGATGGGTTTTCGGGCGTCAAGTAGCGTCGCCAGTTGCCTGGCGGTGCTGCCCTTGCTCATGTCATCGACCTGATGTCACCGTCGCGTTTGCGACAGTCGCGCCCCGGATCTGCGCGTGCCGCCGGTCAGGATTTCACCGAGGATGCTTTTCGAGGAGCAGCAACACATGAAGCAACACACCTTCGAAGCTTCCATCACAGCGATCTGCTGGACACCGCTCGTGCTTATGGGCAGCGCGACGCCGCCAAGAGATCCCGGTGAAGATGAAGAGGACGAGGAGGATGAAGATGACGAAGACGGCGATGACGAACCGGCGGTCGTGCGCGAGCCGGACGAAGACTAGATTGACGCGTGTTCGGCCGTCGGTGCTATAATATCCCCCATGGGCTGGGATGCGAAAGACATAGAGCTCCTCACCAGGCTCTGGTCCGCAGGACGTAGCGCGGCGCAGATAGCGCGCCGGCTCGGATGTAGTCGTAACGCGGTCTGCGGCATACTAACCCGTCAGGGCCTGAAGCGCGGTCACAAGCCGCCCACGGCAAGGCCCAAGATAAGGCAGACACCGAAGCTGAGGGCGACGTCGTCGGCAGCTTGCGCCCTTCCAGTCGCAAAGAAGGTGTCGCGGAACGCAGCGGAGAGGCAGCAGCCCAAGCAATTCAGCAAGCAGCAGCTTTACGAGATACTGGCTGAAGCGGTCAAAAATATCGGCTGAGAGGTCACCGCGAACGCTGTTGCGCTGCGCTCAGTATTCGGCTCGGCTCGGCGGTTCGAGGGTCGTGCACCTTCCCAAGTTCGTCCGCTAATGGAATGGTCCGGCCGTGCTCCGGCCCTGCCGCTACGAGAAGCTGGCAAAGGGCGCCCAAGACAAGGAGCATGCCATGTCTCAGAAACTCGACGCTTCGCCCGCTGTCATCGGCATCGATATCGGCAAGCACTCGTTCCACATCATTGGCCAGAATCAGCGCGGCGCCATCGTGCTGCGGCAGAAGTTGTCGCGCGGCCAGGTGGAAACGCGGCTCGCCAACCTGCCGCCGTGCTTGATCGGCATGGAGGCCTGCGTCGGCGCGCATCACCTCAGTCGCAAGCTGCAAACGCTTGGCCACGACGCCCTCTTGATGCCGGCGAAATACGTGCGCCCCTACCCGCCGAGGTCTGCGAGAGGAATGAGACAACGATGGAGGATCGGTCTTCCCGGCGCATGCGAACACTGGTGACCCGAATGGCCCGTTCGAGGCCTGTCCGCTAATTAGCTCGAATGCGCGCTGATATCCATGATGGCCCGGAGCACAACACGCTCCAATCAGAGGCCGGATACATTGAGGCAAGACCGCATCTGCCAGGTTGACGAAACTCTTGCAACGCGCGGCCGGACCATACATAGGGTCACAAGCGGTCCTCGGGCGGAGGGCAAAGCAGGTCGGCTATGGGGCCAGGAGCAGACATCTGGGCCAAGGAAAGCCACTCACGAAAAGGGCGGACGATGAAGTAGGTATCGTTTGCAGCGCGCCGAAGGTGAAGCGCTTATACGCCCCCCCTAATCGTGATAGATTGCTAGTAAGAGTTTTTCAGCCGCGTTAGACAACAAGGGTGGAGGCTTTTACCAATGAAATTCAATTCTCCGTCGCCGGCTGTTGATGAATTCGCCAAAAAGAGAGCTGATGCGCTGATCTTGGTTGGTCGCATTCTAGTTGCGTGGGTATTCGTTGGTAGCGCGTACGGAGCAATAACCAACTTCAGTGGCTCTGTCGGCTATTCTAAGTCGCTGAACCTTCCAGCACCTGAGCTGTTCACTCTGACGAATATCGCATTGGAAATATTGATATCCATTGGTTTGATATTGGGCGTCGGTACGCGCTACTGCGCAGTGCTGACCTTTGTCTTCGTGCTGGTCGCAACTGCTATCGCCCACCGCTACTGGGAGTATCCGGCCGGTGCGCAGCAAATTGGTCAGTACAATCATTTCTTGAAGAATATCTCGATCATGGGAGGCGCGATGCTAATCTTCGTCACCGGAGCAGGCCGGTTTAGTTTCTGTCGGAAACCGTAGGCCCGACATCACTTCACCTTCACCTTGAAAGATTCATCGCGCAGTCGGCGCATGCGCTTGAATAGCGGTTCTAGCGCCGTCCTGAGGATCACGAAGAGAAACATCAGCCACGTCGCGAGCGCGGCAAACCACAGCAGGATTTCGAATGTCTCAGGCATGATGATCTCAAATGTCTCGGGCATGATGGCCTCAAAAAATATTTGGGGCACCAGTTGGCGGCAGACCGCCAAACTGCCGCCGACGTTGAATTCAACTGGTCGACTTCAGGCCGCGGGCCGTTTGTCTTCAATTGCCCGGCGGCGAGTACTTTCCCCGGAGCTGGCTTGCAGTTTGACGAACCTTGGCAATTTCGTCCTGTGTCCAAAGCCTGATGAGGCTTACGTTATGAATGGCGCCGGATGCCACGACGGTGCCAGAAATCGCCGGTGCTGCACTGGGGTCAGGCACATCGAAGATTAGCAAGACGCCCGGGCCTTCGGCAGCGGTGCTATACATCGATATCAATTTTCCGCCGGCGGCTTCGATAAGGTTCTTGGCCGCTTCGTACCGATTGGTCTTGGGATTTTCCATAATGCTGTTGAGAGATTTTGGTGTGTATTGCCCTGTCATACAAAAATGCATGGTGACTTCCTCCTCTCGGGGAATGTTCGCAAACTAAGACGTAAGGTTTGTGCTTCGGGCTCAACAAAAACGGGCGGCTAAAGCCGCGTTGAGTGAAGGACCAGAGGCCCTGCCGTAGGCAATATACCGCTCAGAATGGACAGGCGTTCGGCACCACCCGCTGGCGGCTGGATGTTTAGCCTACATCAATTATTGCTCGTGCGGAAGAAATTCTGATGGTCATGAGTTAGCGCGACCACCCGGCGCATATCCCAAGCCATGCCGACAGCCGCGATAACGATAGTCTGCTTTGGGTCGATACTGTTGAAGAAGTAGCCATCGATGTCCGTTTGACCACCAACATTTACCGAAAAGCGGATCGCCTCCGAGGTCGCAGATGGCCCATAAGCGGTCAAAAGTGCCGAGTACGGCGAGACCGGCTAAACTTGAGCTTTGGGTGCCGTTCGAGCGTCAGTCCTGCGCCGTCACTGTGCGCAGATAGGCGACCACGGCATCAAGATCATCCGGAGTTATCGTGGCGTAGTAGTGGAAACCCATCGGTGGCTTGAGACGACTACCGTCGCGGCTGATCCCTTGAGCGATAGCGCGCTTAATCTCGGCGTCAGTCCACCCACCGATCCCGTTGGTTTTGCTCTGGCTGATGTTGCGGGAAACGGAGACACCCCAAGGCCCGCGGAATTCGAAGCCACCCGCCCCCAGCTTAGTGGCGAACTCGCGACCTCTTGGTCCCGCCGGCGTATGGCACGCCATACAATGTGCAATGGTGGCGAGATAGAAACCCTTTTTCGCACTATCGCTCATCATCGATTCTGTGAATGGCTTTTCGCCGCCGGGCAGGACGTTTTCGACTTGTGGCATCTTGTAAATCGGATCAGGCACTTTGTTATGGATCGGTGCGATTGTACGTAAGTATGCGACGACAGCGTCCAGGTCGTGTTCAGTCATGATGTGGTAAAAGCCGGTCGGCATGATCATAGCAGTGTGCACACCCCTGGGCGTTTCCCCGGTGCGCATCAGTTTCTTGATGTCGGCGTCGCTCCAGTTTCCGATTCCGGTCTCCTTGTCTTGCGTGATGTTAGCGGCAGATACCTTGAACGGCGGTTCGTCCCAGGACCCGCCACCGGAGTACGCCTTCTCTACGACGTCACCGTTCGGGCCCTTCGGCGTGTGGCAATTGCCACAGGCTAGAATGCCGTTGACCAAATAATCGCCGCGCTTGACCAGATCGGAATCGGCACGGGCGAAACTGACGGTAATGGCAACAGCGGCGACAGACGTCATAAAGAGTCTGAACATACTGGTTTCCCCTAATTGTTTTTTGGTCAACTAGATCTATTCTCATTACGCGCACGGAACATGGCGCTCGTAATGAGCCGATCGCTTCGATCGGCTCCAATCAAACGAAATCTCAACTAAAAGGCGTCAGCTATTCTGACAAATCATATCGGGCCCTAGGTTGCGCTGCCTCTAATCACAGCTCGCCAAGGCACCCGGCAGGTTAATAGCGCTCTGCCAAGTTCGCAACGTCTCCTTTGGGTCCAAAAGCGTCGGCCGGGCGCTCGGCTGCCAACTTCCGGTCCGTCCTTGAGAGCCGACATGACGAGCCGCTCCTCGGACCGCAGCGACGGGCCAGAAGGCGACCTCGCCGAGCTTTTTGAATGGCCTAAGCCGTTGGCGAGAGGCAGGAATGCTCAGAATACGTTGCCGCGCACGAAACCCTGTCCAGGGGCGCAGTCGCTTTTAGCCAGTCTGAATCCATCCGCGGCAGCGGCATGTGCTACGGCCACGACGAGAGACCTCTCCTCGAGCTCAGGATGAAAGACGAAGTGTGATTATGGATAATCTGATCGTATAGTAAGTTTTAGCGAATGCCGGGATGCTCGGTTGGAGCGGTGTTGCAGCGGCGCGTGATTGTGGGGACCAGAGTCCTCACTGGCAAGGACCAACTGCATGACCAAGAAAGCGAATTGGGCTCTACCTCTTCCACGGTATTTTTGTCGTTGAGTGTGCGGGGACCGGCGGAAGCACAGCAAAGCAGCATGGGTTTCTTCATAACCAGTGTCGGCTCGGAAGGGGCGGCGACCTCGGTGGGCTCGACGGGGCGGATCGACATTTGCCAGACTCTCGCCCAGGCCGTAGGCGCGGGCGGCAAAACATGGCAGGCCTATCTTTCGACGCAGGGGTCGAGCCCTATCAATGCCAAGGACCGGATCGGTAACGGTCCCTGGTCCAACGCCAAGGGTACCCAGATCGCGGCAAACTTGGTCGACCTGCACAGCCACAATAGGGTAGCGCGATCGTCGGACACCATGACCTGATCGGCAACACTCAGGGTCCGCAATTTCTGGAACTATTCGCACAAGACGCCCGTTTGTTCCCCGGCGAACTTGCAGCGCGTCGGCGGAGCGGGATTGTTTTACTGGTTCGCCACCAACTGAGCGGTATTCGGTCAACTGTTTTCTGGGCCGAGGAATCGAAGTACAGAAAAGCTGGCGCGCGCCGATCGTTGCATTTTCGGACTCGTTTTTACTGCCGTTAAATTAGCGGTCGTCGCGGAGACTACGATGCCGACTCACGAAAGCAAGGATCGCTCCCACCTACAATCGGGTGAGGTGCTCGATTTCCAGCCTCACCGGATCCACGCCATCACACCGATCCAGGCGGAGTTGTCCGGGATCCCTACGCGCCTTTACATTCGGCTCATCCGGTTGGCGCAGCGAGCCGAACAGATTTGGTGTGATGAGACAGCGGCCGTCAGACGAGAGGCGGTCGGATTGCTCGACATCCGTGATCGGAGCGGCGCTCAGGTTTCATTAGTCGCGGAAAACCTATCTCTGCTCGATCTCGATCGCGATTTCGTCGCCTCTCGCTTGGCCGGCCTGGCCGCAAAAGAGGCTTTGCAGGAGCGCGGAGCGACAGAGCTAGACGCCGAGGCAATCCTTACGTGGGATGACATCGAAGCCACGATCTCCTTCGTAAAGCATTGGGACGCGTTTATCGACGTTGTTCGTGCTTATGGGCGTTCGACCGCGACGGAGAAATAGCAGACGCAGATGTCGAGGTTGCCTCCGTGCCACTGAGGCGACCACTACCTCGCTTTTTCGCCCGATCATGTTTTCGGTCAAAGCACTGTCGTTCGCATCTCGCCGCACTGACGCAGCCGCGCTTGTGGTCGATGGCCGATCTTGCCGATCACTGTAGCGTTCTTGCGACACGAACACTCATGTATTGCATCCGATTCGATGGGCCGAACCAAATGCGCGCCGCAGCGCGGCGTGTTTGCACCGCTCGACTGGGCGAGCCACCGCGCAGAACATGTCGGCTGCAATCGCCTTCTATCCACGCCGATCCGTCCGCCGGTGCGCCTTGGTAATTGTCGTGCCAGCAATCCTCCACCCAGTCGTAGACGTTACCATGGATTTCGTAGAATCCCCAGGGATTAGGAAGCGACGGCCTTGACGGCAGAGAGTTCGTCCCGGCGCCTTGGCGTTCTTCGATCCGATCAGGAGCGAAGGAATCGCCCCACCAGAAGGCGGTCGTCGTTCCGGCGCGCGCGACGTACTCCCGCTCGGACTCGCTCAACAACCGATATGGCTTTCCGGTCGAACGCGACAGCCAGTCGACGTACTCCTTGGCTTCGGCCCATTGAATATTGGTGACGGGTTTCCATTCGCTGCTGCTGATCGGATCCGACGCCCGATAGCTGCAGCCCTTCCTCATGACGCAGACGTTCCACTCATCGAGAGAAACGGGAAAACGTCCGACCGAAAAACTCGGAAATATCACCTGGTGTTGCGGCCGTTCGTCCGCCGTACTGCCTGGTTCATCCGCGCTTGCGCCCATCGTGAACCGGCCGGCAGGAACGACAATCATCACCGGACAGAGATCACACTCTTTAAAGCGATCAGACGGCACCAATGCGCTTTCTTCAGATCGCGATAGCGGCCCGGAAAGCCGCAAATCCAGCGGCGATGAGCGCTCTAAGGTCGAGAGCGCCGGTACGGATTGATCCAACGTTTCTGCACCGACGCTCGCTACCTGGAGTTCGATGATCAACGGCGCAAGTAATAGAGGCAATCGGTAAGCAAATTTATTCATGCAGAGCTCCGGGCCGCATCACGGTGGTCGAGGAAACCACTAGCTACTCGGTTGCCGGCGGTGCGTCAGGCGACCTTTTTTGATCAAACTACAGAACAGCTTGCGGCGTTTTGCTCGAACGCCGCTTACCCTCCGTCCTACTTCGCAGAAAATACATCTCGTCTGTTTCAAATTGACTGCGCGGGCTAACAAGTCGGCTTCGTTGCTAACCTGAATTGCTTCGCGGCTTGCACAGATGAAGCAGTGCCCTTGCCTCGCGGCCAGTCGAGACGCGCCAGGAAAGAAGCGGACCTTGGTGCGTGATTAGACCCACTGCGCCAAACGGCCAGTTTTTCTCCTCGTGTCGTTAGTTCAAGCGCGTGATTATATCTCTGCACGGCTCGCGCTTCCGCCTCAGGGTACAAGTCGACTTCGGCTGGCGGGCGATCCTTGCCGAGGATCTTGCGGGAGGTCGGCTCCGGGTCAATCGCGTCGGTTTGGCGTAAAGCGCGGACTTCCGCTCCGCCTTCACAAACAGACATCGACCCGCTGGGGGGTCATCCCATTGTCCAGCGGCCTGCGGTCATCGTCAGCTCCAAACTCGATGATCCCTTGTCGCAATTACTTCGGCCGCATATGCCGGACGAAGCAGGCCCCGTGATGTCTTGGCATTGCAGATCAGGAACTGATCTGGCGGTCGGCTTTGTCAGGAGCTTTGCCGAATTTTCCCTCCCCCCTCCCCTCGACCAGAAAATTGTTCGGACTGTTCTTGTTGCTAGACGCGTGAAGTCTCTGGAGGCGCAGCAAGCGCCTCGGGGTGCCGAAGGAAGCTCAGCGGATTGCTCGCGAGAGCGGTCTGCGAGTGCGGGTGTTCGGCCGATCTTCAACGTCTTCGCACGCGGACGGCCCCAGGTCGGACGCCATCAACAGCCGCGAGACTGGTGCGGCCTCGTAGGCGTCGCTCAACTGCTCGACCCGCTACTTAATCGTCGCGTGCACCGTGATCACCGATGTGCCAGAAGCCTTCGGCCCCTTACCCGTTGCCTTGATGGCAAAGGTGTCACTTCCCT
>NZ_PYFX01000030.1 GCF_003020115.1 Bradyrhizobium sp. MOS002 | reverse complement strand
TTGTCGAACAGAGCTGCGAAGCGTGTGTTGAAGCGGGAGAGTGCGGCAGACTCTTGTCCGGCCTGCCCAGCCGCGTTGTAGATGTCGGAAAAGTTTAGGTCGGCGTCGATCTGCCAGCCGCTCAGTGTTCCAATGGAAACTGGGGCGGTTGTCGGCGCAATAAACATACGCAGATGAGCGCCCCCGTTTAGAAATAGTCCGTTCACGTCGTGAGGCCCATCGCTCAAGTACGCCGTCCCAAGCTTCGTCGGCGTCCCCGGATTGGCAAAATCCTCAGACCTCCGCAGGATAAGCCGAAACGAGGAGTTCCCCACGTTTGCATGCCAGTTGCCAAGCCAACAAGCCTCGCTCTGCACAAACGTTGGATCGACGACGTCCGTGATGTACCAGCCCGAATTAATCTGCCAGTTCGGATCGTTGTTGTAGGCGATCTCGATGAATTTGCCTTCGCCCCAGTGGTTCTTAGCGAAGAACACCTGTCGATTGCGATCGAAGCCGATCAGCAAAAGCACGTGACCTCCGATGTTCGGGGTCTTGTGGAAGACATCGCAGATTACTTCGCGGTCCGCGAGGATGGTATTCTCCAGCGCGATGATGCTCGGGTTGTTGCCAAGAGACCCCCAACCCGCCGCTCTGTAGCGAGCGTTCACCCGCGCCAGGAGCGGAATGTGTTGTTCACAAAATTCAACGGCGTCGTAGTCCTCTTGGCTCGCCACTGCTTCCACGCCTGCAAATCCCAACACGGGTAAGATGTCCAACAACGTCTGCTGATTTTGTAAGTATGGAGCCGCATCCTCTGGAGGCGAGGCATTCTCCGAAATTTTCTCCGCAATATCTCCACTGCCTTGGAAACCGGTCAGCGAGGAATTGTTCTCTACCGGACGCGCTGCCGCCCCCGCGCTGTCTCGATTCAAAGCAAACGCTTTGCCCATATGAAAGATGTATTCTTCGGATACATCGATGAGCAGACCATACTTGCGTCGATATGCCGCCTCCAAAGCCGCGGCACCCGCAAAAGCCCAGCATGTACCGCGGTCATTCTGGAGCTTGAATCCCGATTGCCATTGCGCCAACGAATAGACGCCGCTGACGGGCTCCCGGAGCGCTCGCGGTCCAAGCACATCCACGCGTCCAAACTTCGTAGAGGCTCGCAAGCCTTCGGCCAACGCCCTAGCATAGGCATGTTTGTCCAAAACCGGTGACGGAGTGACCCTGACGTGCTCCGGTTTTGTGGTCGAGTGCGGGTGATAGTGTTCTCTGAGAAGCTCTGCTGTCTCGGATGAATAGTGAAGCATGATACCTCCGACGGTGCTGTCGACGTGGTCGTTTCATCTATCCCTTGTCCCCTAAAGTTGAATACGCCCGGACGCGCGGAGCGCGTGTGAACTCGCTCACATCGGCAAATGAATATACGAGTTGGTTTGCACCTAGAGATTGGCGCTTGGCCGATTGTCATTAGTGGCGGCCCAAACCTGGTTTCAGCGAGCGTCTCGGATCTAAATCGATAAGTCCGCTGGAAAGCGTGGAAGCTCCAGGTCGATCAGCTTCTGCGACGCTTGCCCAAGAGCGCTCTTTTCACGATGAGTACACCGCCGATGACAATGACGTATGCGACAGACCGTTATTTGGGTAAGACGTTTCAAGAACAGGAGTGGTGTTGGTGCGGCTAGTAAGCCGTAGAACGAACCAAGCTTGGTGCGTTGATGCAGCGCGCAAAAGCGAAAACCCCGCCGGGGGAAGCGGGGCTTTCTGGTGGGGGTGAAGCTTAGGGAAGCTTCAATTATAAGACGCTCGCATCGCGAAAAAGGTTCAAAGCTCTCAAAGCGAACCACGTCAAATCGCAATGATCGGGGTGACTGCCAGGCCGAAAAGCACCAAGGGTGCAGGTTCATTGCCAGTCCTGTCGCTCGAAGCTGATCTCCTTAAAAATATACGCATCGCAGCAGCGGCGGCCAGTGACGGCAATGGTGGAATGACACCTTAGACCCTGCTTGCGATTTACTTCGCCGTCACGGGCTGCCTGACCCGTATCGTGATCTTCTCCGAAACAATGGGCGGCTCGAACGGATAATGCTTGGCATCGCCTAGCACGAGCTGAAGCGTGTGCGTCCCGGGCGGAAGTTCGAGCAGCGTTTCGGTTTGTCCCGCCCCGAAATGCAGATGCGACTTGTCCTGCAGGATCGGCTCCTTGGGATCGATGGGGTCGTTGACGTCGATCAGCAGATGATGGTGACCGGCGTTCTGATACTCGTCGCCGGCATGGGTCACTCCCATGTTGCGCAAGCCGAACCGGATCCAGAATCCGCCGCGGACCTTCTGTCCGTCATGCGGGGTGATGAAATACAGCTTTGCGTCCTTGGGGGCTGCCTTGCCTTGCGAGAAGGCTGCCCCCGGGAGCAAAGCGAGCGCCGCCGCCAGCGCGACGCAACGAAGGATCTGCATCACCAACTCCTCCACTTAAGGGCTGAGCGCCACGCGGAAGCCGTGCGTGGGATAACGAACGTTGGTGTCGTAGCCATCGCGGTTGGATGGCCGCACATATCGTGAATCGTTCTTCCAGGAGCCCGAGCGCAGGACATGAGCGCCGCAGTCCCCGCTGCTCCATGCCGAGCCGTCGGCGGGCGCGCCCTGATAGGTCTTGTGCCAGCAGTCCTCGACCCACTGATCGACACCGCCGCCCATGTCGTGCAGCCCGAATGGATTCGACCTGAAGCTGCCGACTTTCGCCGGCTGCTCGGCCGCGAGATCACCGCAATCCTTGCAGCCGGCCATGCCCGGCTGCAGCTTGTCGCCCCACCAATATTTGGTTTGCGTTCCGCCCCGCGCGGCATATTCCCATTCGGCTTCGCTCGGAAGCCGATAAGCCTTCTTCGTCGCCTGAGCGAGGTAAGCCGCATATTGCTGCGCGTCGGTCCAGCTCACATTGCTGACCGGTGCATCATCCTTGCCGACGGCCGTGAAGCCGCACGCCTTTGCAGCGGCGCACTCGTTCCATTCCTGCACGGTCACCGGATATTTGCCGATCGAGAACGGCTTGACCGTCACCTGATGGACAGGACGCTCGGTCGGGTCGTCATTGCTTCCCATCGCAAAGCTACCGCCGCGAATGGCGACCATCTCAGGCTCGCGGACGGCAGTTGCAGATTGAACCGCGGATTGACTTGGCGCGGGAGCGGGCGACGGAGATGACGAAGCCGCGGAGGGAGAAGGCTGGGGCGTCTGCGACGCCGCTTCGCGCGGCGGAGGCTGCGGGCTCGGTAATGCGGCAGGAGAAGCGGCAGGAGAAGCGGTGGGCCCGGTGGCCTGCTCGCCTACCCTGCCCGGCGCCTGAGCCAGAAGATACCACAGCACGCCGGCGGCCATCACCGACAGCGTGATACCCAAGAGAAAGATCAGAGCATTCTCGCGCCGCCCCCGCGTCCTGCCGACCGCGTCTGCATCCGGCAGCACTTTATAGACGCGCACGGGATCGGTGATGTTCTTGACTTTGCGGTCCCCGAGCGACTCGTAACCGCACACGACCTTGTGCTTGATCTGCTCGTAGATCGCGCCGGAGATAAAGACCTGGCCTGGCTCGGCAATGCCCTCGATGCGCGTTGCGATGTTGACGCCGTCGCCGTAGACATCGTCCGGCTCCACGATGACGTCACCCAGATTGACGCCAATCCGATACTCGATCCGGGTGTCCTTCGGAAGCGAGGCGTTGCGGCCGATGAGATTCTGCTGGATGACGATGCTGCAGCGGACGGCCTCGACCGGACTGTCGAAAATTGCGATGAAGCCATCGCCCGTCGTCTTCACCAGACTCCCATGGTGCTCGACGATGCTGGGCTGGATGAGATCCCGCTCGATCCGCTTGACGCGGACGTGCGTGCCCTCTTCGTCAGCCTGCATGAGGCGGCTGTAGGAAGCGATGTCACCGACAATGATCGCAGCCAGACGGCGAGGCCCCACGCTGTGTGAAGGGGGGTCACCGTTGTTCCCGGACCGGAAGTTGCGAATTTCGCCCATAGCGGACCCACAAAACTGCCGAACGCGACGCAGCATACGATCCCCAAAAGGATCGAACTCCAAAAAATATCACATCGATGAGCGCAGACAATATCGAAGCACTCGTCTGTATCGCGTTGCCGATCGAAATGCCATCCTATATTACCTGCCGGTCCTCGGACGCGGTCTCGCCGCCGATGACTGTCGAGCGTACGTATTGGGCGCCGCGACCATAGGGCGGCGTGAGGGCATGTCAGCGGCGAAGAGACGATAGGGCTGCTAGCAGCCGGTCCTAGAACATTCCGATACCTTTCGGCATTGCATGGAATGCGCAGGTACTAGTTTCACTTTGAAGGAAGTCGCCCCCATACTAACCATACGGGCGAAGTCCTCAAGACGACGAGGCTGCCTGAGAGCGGCCCTTCGGCTTGCCCGTGACGTTGAGCATGGGCTGCGACCGGTGAAAGTTGAACACTTCGCGTCGTCAGTGAGACGGGACCAGTGTTCATCGTGACGATGACGACAAATCGCTGCTAGGGACCAGGACCATTGGCGCCCGAGCATCATCTGCGTGCTCATGCCAACCCCACCAGGCGCAATTGTGAGACCCCCGCCGCCGCGGTGGGATGACTGCGGCATCCGACAAAAGTGCCGTCGTTCACCGGGTTCGCGAGCGGAGGAACGCTCTTATGGCGGAGTTGCCTATCAGGAGCGCGATCCGGCGTTCGGCGTGAACTGAGCCGCAAGTTTGCACAGCTAGAAGAACAATGCCAACCAGCGCAGCACGCCGATCTCCGCCTCATGATAAGGCTTCATCACTGCCCAGGAGCAGCAATGGTCACGGTCTCTTCCATGATCTTCGCCACGCTACCGTCTCGGACCACGATTGCGGTATAGTAGCCGTGTAGAGGTTGGTCGCCGAGCTTGGCCTGCCACTCGCCAGCATTGAACACGAAGTTGCCGAAAGACCGCGCCACGTTGCGCTCGACCGAGTAGTCGTGCAGGTCCAAGTTGACGACATCCTGCAGGTTACGGCGAATCGCTTCTCGGCCTACGAACATACCGCTTGGCGTCACTCTAATGGCGTCGTCGGTGAACGTTGCAGCCATCCCATCGACGTCTTTGCGATTGTATGCCGCGGCAAAATCTTTCTGCAGATCGGCATATTGATCGTCGGTAGCCTGCTGAGCGGCAGCACCATAGCAGGCCGACGTCAATAAGAATGCGGCAAGTACTATCGTACGCACCATCGAGTTCGCCTTCATCAGAACGTGCGGTCAGAACCACTCGCCCGGCATGTACTTGTCGGCAACAATAATGCTCACAGACACGAGCAAGCCGCCAAAACAGAATAGCGATATCGACAAGAACGTCTCCAAGTCAGCAATCGTCTCGACCGACGCCTTGGGAAAAATACGGGTAGCCAATGCCGCCATGTTGCCCTCCAATTTGTTCTATCGCGGCTGAGCCAAACTCGCGCTCAGCCCATCACGGCGCGGAAGTCAGCGCCTATTTCACAGCATCGATCCGCAGCATCTCGTCGAGGCGAGCCTGGCAGTACTCTTCATAGAGTGCGTTGATGATCGTCCACATGACGTGAGGTCCCCTATCCACCCGATGAAGGCTAGTGCCGTTCTGTTTCAGGATCGCTTCGTGGGACCTGCCATATGGTTTCGAGCTGACGGCCTTCGCGCATCTTGCAGCGCGCAGATTCGCGGACAAAGCGTGTCACAATCGAAATGCTACGGCGGAAATCCTTACTTGCGTTAGTAATCCAAGCACTGTCGTGGCCGCCGGGGCCTGATGCAGCTTATCGCTGCTTCTTCAATGCGTCGGAGTGCCCGAGCTATGCCGTCACTTGGGCAGAAAGCTTGAGGTGATCGGCTTGAAGGCTTCCTGCGCAAAAGTCCTGTAAAGCTCGCCGAACTTGGTCGCTTCAGCGAAGAACGTCTCTTGTGCAGACTTGGCGTATTCGGTCGTCAATTCGTTGAACTTGTCGGGGGACTTCACGGCTGCAAGCTTCTCGAAATAGGCCTTGCTGGCCTCGAACGACGATTTCGCGAAATCGGTCTGGGCGGTTGTAATAGCGGTAAGATGCTGCTGAATGTTGGAAAAATCGGTCATGTTAAATGGTCCTTGGTCGATCAGTCCCGGAGGAGATCTCCGATCCAATTGATCACGGTGTCTTATGAAGGTGGGGGTGCCTAAAAAGCAAGCAGAATTGGTGCGTCGCAGCAATGACAGTTTGTAGACTGTAGTTTTACGGAGTCACATTTGAAGATGGACGGCTTCGAGTTACAGGCTGCCTTTCAACGGCCTAATGGCCCTTCCGGTCGGCGTTTGAGGCTCCGCCGTCCTTGTGGGCTAGCTGCTCAAGAAGCAGGAGAATTGCGCGGCGCGTGCCGCGACTCTTGATCTCTTTGAACGCTTTGATCAGGCGAAGCGTGTCGCGGTCGATCTTTGGGGATTCCATCGGCGCCCCGGCGAGCGAAGGCCACAGCAGGGAGATCCTGCTGCGGCCCCGCGCGGTCAAAAATCCGGGTGGAAAAGATCTAAGTGAAATATGAAGCCAGCCCCGGTAAACCGATCATATCGGGCCGTCGGGCAAGGGAAATATGATCTAAATCACAAACCGCATTAGTGATTAATCTGAACCATCCATGCTGAGGGAGAGCGCCGCCGAGGCTGGCTAGCTGGCGGGCTCTCACCCGAGCACAAGACCGCGTATGTCCCACGGCCCCGTCCCAAACAACAAGCTACGCAGCCGCCGCTAACAAACTGTATACCTAGTTGCGTTCATATTCGCCGGTCGCAATGGTGAACTCGCTGCAGCCGGAAGCCCGCTAGCTAACGCACCTGGCGGGCTTTCTTCCTATCTGAAACAGTCTGATAATCCATCAAGCATCGCGTGGATGAAGAGAAACGACAAACCCAAAGAATGGACCGATGCAGAGGTGCAACTCTTGCTCGCCCTGTCGCGCGAAGGCGCCGGCGCGGTACAGATTGCGAGTGCGTTGGATAGATACATTTCATCAGTGAAGCGTGTGGCGGAAAACTTCGGCCTTCAACTGCGGGGTTAAGGGCTCCGGTCACGCTGGCCGGCCTAGCACTCCCGGCGCTCTAATCCGCAATTGGATCGGCTGCCGGGAGCATTGGGGGCTGGAAGCCATGCGATGCCACGTTAGCCCTATATCGACAATGCGTACAAAAGCGGAATCCGGTAGTTGTCCGGAGTCCATTTTCGGAACGGGGTGTTCTACTGTGAGAACACCGGCGCGATTTAAATACCAACCAATTTCAAGTTGACCGGGAATGCCGCAGTGGGGCTGGAACCACGCTGCGGCTTTTCCGTGTGAAATACACTTCCGCGCACATCGAAATTTTCGTTAGACGACAGTCTTGCGTAGCAATTTGATCCCGAAGTTCATTTTGAGCGCGGGCGAGCGCAGTTGGATAATGGGCAAGATCGGATTTGCAATCATCTTTGCTGCGATTGCGGCATATGCAGCGGATCATCGCTGGAACGATGGCCGCTATACACGAAGCACAGCTACGGTGCTTCGCGATGTGCAGCATGCGATAGGTTGGTGACCCTCAGGGGCAGCCGTGATCATTGATCCTGTTCAGCTTGCGTCGGCCTCAGTGTGGTTCTAGTGCCCGTTCAACGCCCGCATGATACTGATGCGGGCAAACATGGTCGGCTTCCATTCCGCGACCAAAATCAACGGTCCATCGCGGCTTGCCACTCCGGCGCCTGATGCTCCTCTTCGGCAAAGCACTGATGTACTCGTCGGCGTCAAGCAGCATCACTAACTTGCCGCGGTTTGGCAGCACGATCGACTCGTCGAAAGCGGACCACGTCATGCCTTCGCCAGCAACTCCTTGCCCGGCGTCAGCAGCCGCACATAGGTGCCGCTTTCGTGCAGATCGAACCAGCCGCGCTCGACTGCAGACTTGATGCCAGCGCCGAACTCCGCGCCGCTTCCCTTGAGCGTGTAGAGGAAGGGGTAGTTGATCTTCTCGATATGGATTCTGCCGTCCTGTACTGCCCCAATGCCCGAAGCCCGCTGAACGAGCTGGCGGGCTGCAGCCTCTGGATTGGCAAAAGGGCGTTCAGTGACGTGCTTCACCGCTGGAATCAAAACCTCAAGCGCCTATGCTTGGCCTGACTTGCCCGCTACTGTCATGCCCCTTCGGGACGATATGCACAGATCCTGCCGCGCCGCATCTTGAGCAGACCAGGCGCAAACCGACGCGCGACCACGGCTGATCCTGGGGGAGTACGTCGAGTCGCACGCCGACCCTGCTATGTCAGGGGCCGTTCAAGCACTGGATGCTGTAGATCACGTGCCCGTCAGCCAACGATTCCGCGGGGCTGCCGGGCGGATAATGACGGACTATTTCGCGTATCGGCGAGTGCGCGGGCCGCCATCAAAGCGGCATCGTAAGTGCTGGTGCAGCCGCGCGACTGAAATGTCCTCACCGGGCGAAGCTGAGTGGATATTGGGTACAGCAACCAGATACTTGGCACCTCGACCCCGCCGAAGCCAAGCGCCACGCTGCGGGGACGTACGACGAACGGCTCTCAGCAAAGTCCTGCCGTTAGTGCTTGCGGAAGAATGTCTCCCGGGACGTATGAACGTCGACTTCGATCGCACGATGAAAGTCGAATCTCCGAGCGAACGGGTGCTGCGGCAGAGCTCCAGCCAGTTCGTACCTCAACGCAGTCTCTGCTCTGCCGCGGCTGCCGGTAGCCTCAAAAGGACTGGAGGTCGGCCTACACCTCAAACTTGCCCTTGTGCATCTGGTGTTCTACTTGTCGACCATGCTGTCGTTCATCTTCCGCAGATTGTGGTTGTCCGCGCTGGTTTGCCTGACCGTACTGGTCATCAGCTTCATGCTGACGCATCTCTCCGGCGATCTCGCGGCCTCGATCGCAGGTCCAAACGCCACCGCTGCGGATATTGCTATCATCACGAAAAATTACGGACTCGACCGGCCGCTCGTGGTGCAGTTTTTCGATTGGGCCGGCCATGTCGCCGAAGGCGATCTCGGCCGCTCTTACCTATTCCACGTCCCAGTCTCAGGGCTGATACGCGAGCGGCTTCCTGTGACCCTGGCTCTTGGCTTGACCGGCCTGATCATCGCTATGCTCATAGCCCTGCCACTCGGCATTATCGCTGCGATGCGCGAGGGGTCGGCGATCGACCGGGGTATCATGCTAATTGCGCTCCTAGGGCAGGCAGTGCCGGGCTTCTGGCTCGGACTGCTCCTCATCGTCCTGTTCGGTTTGAATCTGCAGTGGCTGCCAATATCGGGTATCGACACTTGGAAGGGCTACATCATGCCGGGATTCGTGCTGGCCTTCTCGGCCATCCCAGCGCTGATGCGTTTAACTCGATCGGGTATGATCGAGGCACTCTGCGCGGATTACATTCGCACCGCGCGTGCCAAGGGTCTGAGCACGACGACGATCGTTCTCAAGCATGCTTTGCGCAACGCCGCCATGCCCGTTGTTTCGATCACGGCCGTGCAACTCGGCTTCATGCTTGGAGGCTCCGTTGTGACGGAATCCGTATTTGCGGTCCCAGGCGTCGGCTATCTTGCTTGGGAATCAATCACCAAGAACGACTTTCCCGTGGTTCAGGCCGTGGTGCTGTTCCTGGCCGTCATCTACATCGCGCTGGCACTGCTGGCGGACATGATGAACGCGCTGCTCGACCCAAGGCTACGAATATGAAAACGGCTGACGACACGCAGCCCCTGTGGAGGCGCCGCCGACTGCCTGCATTCGGCCGGCTCGCGACGCTGCTCGGTGCCTCGATCGTGGTCACTGCATTCGTGGTGGCGATATTCGCGCCCTATTTGACCCCATACGATCCGTTCGCACAAGATTTGAACTTGCGTCTCGTTCCTCCGGTGTGGATGGAGAGCAGCCATGCTGCGCATCTACTGGGCACCGACCAGATTGGACGCGATTACCTGTCGCGCCTAATCTACGGCACGCGCATCTCCCTTCTGATCGGCGTGCTGACCGTGATCACGTCGGGCCTCATTGGCGTCACGATTGGTATCGTCGGTGGGTTCTATGGCGGTCGGGTCGATGCCCTCGTGATGTTCCTGATCACCTGCCGCCTTTCGATCCCCCTGATCCTGGTGGCGCTCACCGTGGTGGCGTTGGTCGGCAGCTCCCTGACTGTGGTGATCCTCACACTCGGGTTGCTGCTGTGGGAACGGTTCGCGGTCGTGGCGCGCACCACGACGATGCAGGTGCGAAATCTCGACTACATCGCCGCCGCTCAGGCGGCCGGCGCCTCGCGCGCGCATGTTCTCGTCCGGGAGGTGCTACCCAATATCGCCAGCCATCTGGTGGTGGTGGCAACGCTGGAGATGGCCCTCGCGATCCTGCTCGAAGCAGCGTTGTCGTTCCTCGGACTCGGTGTTCCGCAACCCCTGCCGAGTTGGGGACTAATGATTGCTGAGGCGAAGGAGTACATGTTCTTCAGTCCGTGGGTGATTGTAACACCGGGCGTTGCGCTTTTCATACTGGTGCTCGGGATCAATCTACTGGGTGACGGGCTGCGCGACATGCTGCGCACCGACTTACGGCATAGGGGCTGGTGATGGCGCCCGTACTCAGCATCGCCAATCTGCGGGTGTCGTTCCCCCGAATGGAAGCAGTTCGTGGCGTCTCACTCACGCTCCGCGGGGGCGAAACACATTGCCTGGTTGGCGAATCTGGCTGCGGCAAGTCCATTTCGGCGCTGTCGGTGATGAACCTGTTGCCGCGGAGCGCCGTCCGCAGCGCCGACCACATCCGCTTTCACGAGCATGATCTGCTGGCTATGTCGGAGCGACAGATGGCTTGGCTGCGCGGGGACAAGATCGCGATGATCTTCCAAGAGCCGATGACAAGCCTGAACCCGGCCTACACGATCGGTTCGCAAATGGCAGAGGTGTTGGAACGCCATCGACGGGCCTCCCGGCGGCAGGCTCTGGACAGAGCAGCCGAGTTGCTGGCCCGCGTCGGGATCACCGCGCCGGGCATGCGCCTCGCCCAATATCCGCACCAGCTCTCCGGTGGTCTGCGCCAACGCATGATGATCGCTACGGCGCTGATGTGCGATCCGGAAGTTCTGATCGCCGACGAGCCTACTACGGCTCTGGATGTGACAGTCCAATCACAAGTCCTGCGCCTCCTCAGGAAGCTGCAGCAGGAAATGGGCTTAGCCCTGCTGCTGATCACACATGATTTCGGCATCGTGGCACGAATGGCGGAGCATGTCTCCGTAATGTATGCAGGCGAAGTGGTCGAGAGCGGGCCAGTGGAACAGATCATCAAAGCGCCAACGCATCCCTACACGCGGGGTCTGCTGAATTGCATTCCGGTGCCCGGCATGACCAAGCCAGGGGAGCCCTTGGGCAGCATTCCGGGGGGCGTCCCTCACATCGGGCGCGGTTTCCTTGGTTGCGGCTTCCGGGAGCGCTGCCCGATGGCCGCGCGCGAATGCGCTGAGCCCGTGCACTTGCATGATGCAGGCGAGGACCACTTCTATCGCTGCCGGCTGCCGCCTGACTGGAAGCTGGACGCTTCACCATGACGCACGCCATCGAGGTGCGGAATGTGTACCGCGAGTTCCAGCAACGTAGCGCTGCTGGGCGCGTGCGTAGCGCGGTGCACGCCGTGGATGGAGTGACTTTCTCTCTGGCCGCAGGGAATGTCCTCGGCATCGTAGGTGAATCCGGCTGCGGCAAGTCAACGCTCGCCCGACTGATTTTGGGGCTGTTGCCGCCTAGCTCGGGCGAGGCTCTGGTGGATGGCCGCAGCCTTGCGCACATGGACCGACGCGAACGCGCCCGCTTGATCCAGCCGGTTTTTCAGGACCCATTTGCATCGCTCAACCCGCGCCAGCGCGTGCGCGATATCGTCGGCCTGCCACTGGCATCGCAAGGCGACCTCACGAAGCGGCAGCAAACCGATAGGATTATGGAGATGTTGGCGCGGGTTGGAATCTCCACCGAGATGGCCGACAGATTCCCTGGCCAACTCTCCGGTGGCCAGCGGCAGCGCGTTGCTATCGCCCGTGCGCTGGTGCTGCATCCGCGCATCGTGGTTTGCGATGAGCCGACCAGCGCGCTGGACGTGTCAGTGCAGGCGCAAATCCTAAACCTGCTCTCGGACTTGCGGCGCGAGCTCGGGCTGACCTATCTGTTTATCAGTCATAATTTGGCGGTGGTCGAACATATTGCGACGGAAGTGGCAGTGATGTACCTCGGGCGGTTTGTCGAGCACGCGCCGACGCAGGATTTGTTCCGGCGACCTATGCACCCATATACGCAAGCCCTGCTTGCTTCTGTACTGACTCCGGAGCCGGCGCTAGGCATCCCCGACGTGGGTCTTGGCGACGCCTACCCTGATCCCACCGACATCCCTTTGGGCTGCCGCTTCCACCCCCGCTGCCCGAAGGCGCTTTCGGAATGCCGCACCCTTGTCCCGGACAACATCCGCAAGGATGGTCGTCTCGTCGAATGTCTTTTGGCGGCTAGCACCTAGTCGATCGCAATCGAGAGACGCTCTGGAGGCTTACTTCCAGCTCGAGAGATAGAAGCGTGGTAGATCGTCCGGGAAACCCTGGAAGGTCAACTGCTTTGAAAAAGCGACGTAGCGGACGGCGCTGAACAGCGGTACGAACTCAGCCCGTTCCGTAGCGAGCCGGATAGCCTGACTATAGGCTTGACGGCGCACGTCGGGATCCAGAGTGTTTCCTGCCGCTTTGACGAGCTCCTGCACATCGGGGTCGCGCGCGTAGTCGTCCAAGCCTCCGCCAAGGAAGTAAGGTATGAATGCGGAGACGTCATTGATGGAGTTGCTGCCCCAACTGCCACAATACAGCGGCGCCTCGCCGGCCTCCGCCTTTCTAATCACGGCGCCGATCTGTAGTTGCTGGATGCGCAGGTTGATGCCGACAGCTTTGAGGTAGTTCTGCAGAGCGGCGTTTATCTGCGGCGTATTGTAGGAAATGATCTCGGTTTCGAAGCCATTGGGGTAGCCGGCTTCAGCAAGAAGCTGCTTCGCCTTTTCCGGATCATAAGGATATTTGACGGCTGCCGATACGTCGCAACCGAACTGGCTAGGATAACATGGTGTATCGATCACCTGCGAGTCGCCCTGAATCAGTTGTTTGGCCATGGTCTGGCGGTCGATTGCGGTGAGTATCGCCTGTCGCACTTTCACCTTGGTCAGCGGATTGTCTGCACCCGTTCGGCCAGCCGCGTCGATAGTCATGAAATGGACCCGCATGGTGCCGAACCGCATCGCTTCAAGATTGGGCACTTTCGCGAGGTTGGTGAATTGATCGGCATTATAGCCCCAGATCCAATCGGCCTTGCCACCTAGCAGCTCCGTCATCTCGGTCGTGGCGTCAGGCACCTGGTGAATTTTGATGTAGCGGATCGCGGGTCGTCCTTTAGGGCTGCCAGCGTAGTGACCCTCATATCGCTCCATCTCGATCTGGGTGGTGCCGTCCACTTTGGTGATCTTATAAGGGCCAGTGCCGATGGGGGCGCGAGAGAAGCCATCGGAACCGAGCTTCTCGCGATAGGCCTTTGGCCAGATCGGCGTCACCATCGCGAGGTATTCCATCAAGGCGGGGGACACGCCGGTCAGCTTGATGCGTACTCGAAAGTCATCGAGCTTCTCGGCCGCAGCGAACGATGAGTAGTAGGCGGGAATCGCCACCCGCTTGTCGCGAATGATTGTGTTAATGGTGTACACCACATCATCGGCGGAAAATGGATCTCCGTTCTGGAACGTGACGCCTTGGCGCAAAGAGAAGTCGATGGTGGTCAGATCCACCTGCTGCCAAGAAATCGCTAGCGCCGGCTTAATCTCCATGCTTATCGGATCGCGATACACGAGGCAGTCGAATGCCTGGAATGCGACGACCATGCCGGTGCGCTGGGAATTGTAGTAGGGATCGACGTCAGGAATCGCGTCGCGCCAAGTGATGCGCAGCGTGTCAGCCGACTTTTGTGCAAACGATGGGGTCACCGTCGCGAGTGCAAAGCAAGCCACGAATATGGCGTTGCGAAGCCAAAGACCTAATCTCATTTTCTTGCCTCCCAATTCCGAAAAGCAGTCCTGAAGGAAAGACCAACGCGGCATCAGAAGCAACCCAGGATCCTTTGGCTGGGTGCAGATTGCGGCGCTGAGCGATCCAGGCGGCCGAAGTTCGAAGTGGTGTATTATCCTTTCGGCGAGCGCCGATTTAGTGACCCTCTGCATATCGATGGTCCGCACAGACGCTTGACACCGTGATGCCGTGCTGTGTTTTATTGAACATTCATGTCCTGCCTGTGTGAGGAGGTCACATGTCGCGCGCAACGCTAAGAAAGTTCTGGTCTCACTTACCCGGTTGGGGAGCGCTCCTGCTGGGCTTTGGAGCGCTTGCTGGCGACGCCCGGGCAGACAGGCCGCAGCTTGGCCCCCCCGGCTCTGCTCCCAGGCCTTCGAGCCAATCGGCCTCACAGCCCGGCGAAGTCCGGGTCATGATCCACGGGGAAAAATTATACATCTCACAGGATGGCCGGCCGTTCGAGCAATTGGAGTTGAGCGATACGCCCGAGGCGGCGTATTTAAAGATGCTTTTGCGGGATGAGGGCGCTGACCGGCGCTCCGTGTCCATCCCGGTCGACGCGATGATCGTCGCGAGCGGGGGTGGGGGCGCCAAAGGCGAGAAGCCCAGGGACTCGCGAGCAGCGAACAAGGGAACCGGCAAATGATGCAGTTGTTGCCGCTTCACGCTTCTCTTCACTAGGGATCGTCATTGCCCGTGCACCGGCCGGACGTTGCCAGCCTTGCCAACAGACTCCATGGCCCGGTTCTCAAGTCTTTCATACGTGGCACCCATCGGACAGTCGCGCCAGAAGCAACCTTGGCGCGTGCCAAGGCGATGGCGCGGCAGATCGGAGTGACTCGTCTGGGCAATGTGACGGGATTGGATCGAATCGGAATTCCGGTCACGGTCGCCGTTCGTCCGAACTCGCGCTCAGTGTCGGTATCGCAGGGCAAGGGTCTTGTACTCGCTCAGGCATTCGCCTCTGCCATGATGGAAGCCATCGAGCTGTTTCATGGCGAAGAACTTACGGAACGCACGCGGCTCTCGACTTTTCAGCGGCTCTCAACTGAGAATCGCGTAACGTCTCCCCTATCGCTTGCTGGAACCGGCATTGCGCTTTCTGATCGAACCGAGATCGCCTGGATCGAGGGATATGATTTGCTTTGCCGTGAGCCCTGTTGGGTGCCCTGGGAGGTCGTGCATACCGACTACACACTCCCGAGCTCCCACAGCGGCGAGCACTTTCTGTCCGGCACCAATGGATTGGCGTCCGGCAACCATCTTTCCGAAGCGATCAGCGCGGCCATTTGCGAGTTGGTCGAACGAGACGCCGTTGCCCTGTGGCATGCGCAGGACATGCGCGTCCGCTCCAACTGCCGCGTCGACATCGCCTCAATCACTGACGAGGACTGCCGCAGCCTGCTCGACCTGTACGAACAAGCGCGAATGGCGCCGCGGCTTTGGGATGTCACATCCGACATTGGCATTGCCACATTCATTTGCGACATTCCGGCAACGATCGGCGATCCCTCGGGTGGATTGAGACGATTTCGCGGAGCGGGCTGCCATCCCAATCGCGCCATCGCGTTGGCTCGGGCCATGACCGAGGCCGCGCAAACCCGGCTGACGTATATCGCCGGAATCAGGGACGATCTCCTAGACTACACCGAATCGGCCAAGGACAAGCTTGGCGCAGCCCTGCTCGATGCTGCCTCGCAGGCGGCGGAGGCCCGATCTTTTGCTGACACTCCCGACTTCTACTCCGACGATGTGGCGGCCGATCTGCGATGGGAACTGACGCGATTACGTGCAATTGGCATTGAACGGGCGATCGTCGTCGATCTCACGCGTCCGGATCTTGGAATCCCCGTCGTCAGGTTGGTAATCCCTGGCCTCGAGTGGGATTGCACCCACCCCCGCTATGTTCCAGGTGTTCGGGCGCGTCGCGCCCGCGGTGGCAGTGCATGAGTGCCATCATCTTCGCGGGTCCGTCACTGCCGCCAGGTGAGCGCCCCACCATCCCTGGAATCGAATGGCGGCCACCAGTGCTGCGCGGCGATCTGTATCTGAGCGCTCTGCGGCGACCAGAGCTGATCGGCGTGGTAGATGGCTATTTCGAAACGGTGCCGACCGTCTGGCACAAGGAGATTCTCTGGGCGATGTCGCAGGGAATCCACGTTTACGGCGCCGGTAGCATCGGTGCGCTGCGGGCCGCCGAACTGGCCGAGTTCGGGATGATTGGAATCGGAGACGTGTATCGACGATTTCGCACCGGGGAATTAACCGATGACGAAGAAATCGCGGTTCTTCACGGGCCCGCGGAGGTCGAATACCTTATGCTCACTGAGGCCATGGTGAACGTTCGCGCCACAGTGAACAGTGCGCTGAAGTCGGGGATCGTGCAACTGGACGTCGCATCCGCGCTGATTGGGATCGCCAAGGCACTGTTCTACAAGGACAGGACGTACGACGTCATCCTGAAGACCGCGGCTGGACGCGGCCTCGCGCCCTGTGCGCTCGATCGCTTCGCGGCTTGGCTTCCATGCGGTCAAGTCGATCAGAAGCGCATGGACGCGCAAGCGATGCTTCGCGCTATGACCGGTCATCTCGACGGCGGCGTGGTTCCGCTTAAGGTGTCCTACCAGCTTGCCAAGACGTTCGCTTGGGAGGAAGCCCGCCGTCTGATCGAGCGTACAAGCGGTCGCACTCAGGACTCCACCTCCTGAGTTGGTTGGGTCCCCCGTATCCGGTCAAGGCTGGGCCGTCAGGAATCCGAGATCGCGCAAGCACTGCACCTTCTTGGCGAGAATGTCGGATTTGAGCCAGCTTTGCACATCGATGGATTTACCGTCCAAACGAAGGACCGGCCCCCTTGGACTTGCATCCACCAACACCTTGTACCTGTACATCTCCGCGAGGTCTTCCTCAGGGGCAACTTTCGCCTGTAAGCTTACGAACTCATTGTTCCGATAGACATTTCTGATCGCATCGCTTGCAACGCCGAAGTTGCGTGTCCGAACGGCGGCTCTGACGCCCTCGACGTTGAATGCACTGTCCGGATTTTTTTGTACGTTGTTGTTCTGGAAGCCAAAGTCGGCCCATCGTCGCATATTCTTGTGGAATATCTCCGCATTCCACGAAGTCCCCAGGAACGCATCCTCGAAGCACGCGCTCCGGGGAGGACCGCTGACCCTTCGTCGCGGATGAGCAGCGTCTTCACCATCCGCATTGGCATCGGCTAGCAAAACGTGCCCCATTTCGTGCGCAACCTCCGACAGGATGGTTAGAACCGGATCGGCGTCCTCACCTTGCAACCGCGTCACAGGCGCTCTGCGGCCCCCGCCAGCATCCCGAATTCCAAGAAGCTGGTTGACGGTTTCGTTCTCAAGCTCCGCAATCGATTTTTTGCTTCTCAACTCGCGAGAGGCGATCGCGAGGTAGACGCCAGTCCCCGGGGGCCGATCCGGCCCCTCCCAAAAGCCCCACCCAACGGGGCCCCACCATTTGGATTGAGTTACAAACAACTGCGTCAGCCGACACAGCTTTGCCTGCAGGTAGTCCGGGGCCCGGCTGTATATCTTCGCCAGGACTTCCTTTTCGCGTTTCCTGAGCGGCTTTTTCATGCAGACCGGGGGGCTGTACTCGTTCCCAAAGCCTTGATCGCCGGGATAATACGTCGTGTAGCAGGCTCTCGCTGCGAACTTGGTCCCATCGGAATCGATCTCGCATGTGCCCCGGAAATGACTGACCGGCGGTTGGGTTGGGTCATTCTGGTAGGACACCTCTGCGGCCTGCACCGTACAACCAGCCGCGATCAGGAGAATAAACGGAAACAACGCGCTCGACTTCATCGCTTACGCCTCCAATCCCCAAGTTGACCCGCCGAAATGGCCGGTCCGCCTTCGAATTTGTTCGAGCGACGGTCATGACCACGGTGGCCAAATCGCGTTGCTCGGGACACCCATTCAACAGGCACCACTGCTGGAAATACAAGTGCAATTTCCACGGACACCCGGCGCTCGTCCTCGCAACCGTGGCGTCGGCAGCCGGGTCGATCCGGCCCTGATTGTCTATGTCATGATTTTATGATGACAATAATGCCTCGAATTCATCTGCCAACTTGGACGTCGGATCGTCGGCGCGCCCATCCGGCAGCCGGATGGGCGTCGAATGAGGACCGTGCTACCATGATCGATCCAACCGGTAAGGTGCGGTATGGAGTGCCCTAGCTGTCGCGCAGACGTCTCAGAACTTGCCAAGTTCTGCAGCCAGTGTGGATCGGCGTTGATGCTCAGTTGCGGCTCTTGCGGCAACAGTGAAGCGCTGGGCTCGAACTTTTGTGGAAAGTGCGGTGCAACACTCGTTGGCGACGTATTTCGAAGTCCAGAACTTGCGCCGATCCAGCCCCGCGCGGCCCCTGCGGAGCGCAGCCACATCACAGTGATGTTCTGCGACCTTGTCGGCTCAACGGCTCTGTCCGTGAATCTCGATGTTGAAGATTTTGGCGAAGTCATCAGCACTTACCACAAGCGCGTTGCAGAAATTGTACCCGGGTTCGGCGGCTTCGTGTCCCGCAGAGTTGGCGATGGTGTTCTGATCTATTTTGGTTACCCGAACGCTCATGAAGACGATCCTGAGCAGGCCGTGCGGGCAAGCTTGGCCTTGATCGACGGCATTGGGCATCTCGGCCGCCCCGAGCCGCTTCAGATCAGGGTTGGCATTGCCAGCGGCTTGGTGGTTGTGGGTGACCTGATCGGATCAGGAAATGAGACAGAGGTTTTGGGCGAGGTGCCCAATCTGGCGGCCCGCTTGCTTGCATTGGCCGAACCCAACACGGGCGTGATAGCGGACAGCACCAGGAAGCAGATTGGATCGGTGTTCGCGCTCGAGGACTTAGGGTTCAAGAACCTAAAAGGGTTCACCGAGCCTCAGCGCGCTTGGCGTGTGCTAGGCGAAAACCGCTTCAAAAGCCGTTTCGAGGCGCTACGCTCCGCCGAAACTCCACTCGTCGGCCGCCAAGAGGAAACAGAGCTATTGCTGCGACGTTGGGCGCAGACCAGAGCTGGCGAAGGACGCGTGATCCTCTTCTCAGGAGAGGCTGGCATCGGCAAGTCACGCCTGACGGTCGCAATTAGGGATCTGATTGGTGCGGAACAATACACCGAGCTGCATTATTTCTGCTCACCTCATCATCAAGACAGCGCTCTATTCCCCATCATCAATATGCTCGAGCGTGCGGCTGGATTTGGACGGGAAGACACGCCCGCGATCAGATTGGACAAACTAGAAGCATTAATGGCTGAAACCTCCGCGCCCGAGCAGGACGTCGCGCTTGTCGCTGATCTCCTCTTGCTGCCTACCGCACGCTATGAGGCAGTCGAGCCGAATGCGCGACGCAGAAGGGAAGAAACTTTCGAAGTGCTGAACCGGCAGCTCACCGCGTTAGCACGGAAAAAGCCAGTGTTGATGATCTTTGAAGACCTGCATTGGATTGATCCGACCACACGCGATCTGCTCGACATCTTCATCCGTCGAATCGAGCGCATGCCGGTCTTGCTGATTGCAACCTTTCGCCCAGACTTCGCGCCACTATGGGCAGACCAGCCGCACGTTACCGTGCTGACGCTCAACCGTCTGAACCGATTTGACAGCGAGGCTCTGGTTCGACTGCTCGCCTTGAAGACGAAATCGTTGCCGAACGACCTGATCGGCGAAATCGTCGAACGCGGTGACGGCGTGCCGCTGTTCCTGGAGGAAGTGACCAAGACGGTTGTGGATGCGAGTCCACCTCGACGGGGATCGTCAACGACGCGACCGTCACTTTCCGTGCCATCTACGCTACACGCTTCACTAATGGCCAGGCTTGATCGGATCGGACCTGCGGCCAAGGAGATCGCGCAGATCGGCGCGACGATCGGCCGGGAGTTTTCCTACGAGCTCGCTGCCAAGGTAGCTGAGCGCTCCGAGGTGGAGATCAAGGAGACGCTCGGCCGGTTGGTCGAGGCTGGCCTCATCTTTCAGCGAGGCGAGCTGCCGCAGTCGAGCTTTATGTTCAAGCACGGCCTGTTGCAGGACGCAGCTTACAGCACTCTGCTTCGGGACCGGCGCCGGAGCCTACACGCACAAATTGCGCAGGCGATCGAGGAGATGTTTCCCGAGATCGTCGAGAAGCAGCCCGAGGTGGTCGCGCGCCACCGAACCGAAGCTGGTTTGGGTCAGGAGGCGGCGGTTTATTGGCAGCGCGCCGGTGAGCTGGCTTTGCGCCGTTCAGCCGGCAGCGAGGCACTGAAGCATTTTTCCAACGCTTTGCGGCTTCTGGAGGAGATGCCTGACTCGGCGGAGCGCTGGCAGCAAGAGCTCGACATCCGGCTCGGGCTCGGCACTGCACTGGTCAGTGCACGGGGTTTTCGTTCTGCGGGGCACGAAATCGTCGATCATTACGCCCGAGCGGTCACGCTTGGTCGGGGACTGGGCGACGACAAAAAGCTTTTCCGGGCGATGTGGGGAAATTGGTACACAAGTCTGATTACAGGGCACACTGAGCAAGCGCTTGGAATGGCTAACGAGCTCGTCGAGGTGGCCGAGCGGCTCGTTGATCGGGATCTGATGCTGGAGGCATATCACTCGCGTTGGGCAAACTCCCATGTGTTGGGCCTCAATGCAATCACGCTCGCCGACACCGAGCGGGGCATTGCGCTCTACGATCCCGAGCGTCATCACGCGCATGCTTACGACTATGGCGGTCACGATACCGGCGTTTGCGCCTACGCGCACAGCGCTATCACCCTCTGGGTCACCGGCTTTGCGAACCAGGCGCTACAAATGTCCGCTGCCGCGCTCGAACTCGGCAATCGGCTAGGCCATCCTCCTAGCCTAGCTCATGCGGCTTGGTGGTCTGCAGCACTTCGCCAAATGCTTCGCGCCGCAGAGCCCTGCCGCGAATACGCCGAACTGACGATACGCATTGGCCGCGAGCAAGGAAGCAACATCTTCGTTGTGTGCCCCCTACTGCTTGGCTGGACGACGTTTCAATCTGGCCAGATAACGGAAGGCCTAGAGCGCATGGAGGATGCCGTCGAAGCCACGCGGCAGTCGGTCCGACGCTTTTACTACGATTATGAACTTCTGGTGTTCGCGGAGGCCCTTCTCAAGGCTGGCGAGGTGGATCGTGCCGAGCAAGTTGTTCAGGAGGCCATCGAGGTCATCACGACAAGTCGCAACCGCCTCTTTGAGGCGGAGGCGCATCGTCTGCTGGGTGCGTGTCTCGCAACTCGCGGCGGCGAAGCGGTACCGGAGGCCGCGCGGCGGCTGTTGCAGGCGATAGAAACAGCCGATAGACAAGGCGCGCTCGCATTCAAGCTCCGCGCCGCCACTAATTATGCCCGTCTGTGGCAGACACGGGAACGCCGCCGCCAAGGACGCGAGCTTCTCCGGCAAACCTATTGTCAGTTCACGGAGGGTCTCGACACCCCGGATCTCAGGGAGGCCAAGGCGCTCTTGGACGAGATGGACGTCAACGGCGCTGCGCCCGCAGGAAGTATGTCACGCGTGCGGCGCGGAGCGTAGGCCCAAGCCGGGCAGCGCATGCGTGCACCTGTCATAATTTGGCAGGGAACATTGATGCTGGTGTGGAGCATCGTCCCTCTAGCGCATATCTATGCGGGGCTCAAGGTCCACCGGCTTAGCGCGGCACTACAAACCTTGTGGCGCTGCGGATCCACTCAGCCTGTTGGCGGCGCCTTCCCCGCCGCTCCTCTATCTCGTATAGCACCCAGACAAGACACACGCCCAGGCAGAAAATGGCTCCGAGGAAGCACACGACCTGCTCTTCTGCTTGCATGGTTAGTGCTGCGCGAGCGAGAGTGCGTGGAGACGTGCGTAGTCGCCGAGCTGGACAGTCGCAGTCTCATCCTGGACGCACATGTGCCCCATGCCACGGACCAGATCTAATGCCTCCGCTCGAGCGAGCTCCAAGTTCATGACAAGGTTGCGGCAACCGCGCCTTCCCGCTTCAAAGGCCGCGAGCTGGAGGACGTGGCCATAGATCGTGATCGTGTCGATTGTGTCCCGACCAGCGAGTGCTAGCTCCATGCAATCGCCGTATGGGTGGAGCTCAGCGACAGCGACCAGGCCATCCGGCGCCAGGCAGCCGATCACGACAACTTCCCTACGGGGTAGCTCACGGCAGTAGCGGGCTATCGATCCGTCCGACACCGCGCCTCCGAAGCGCGCACGCCTCTCATCAAAGGGAAAGCCAAGATAAAAGAGACGAAGCAGTCCCTCAATCTCGTCGGCGGACAACGACCGAAACGAAAGGGAGCCTGCAGCCGGCGTAAGATACTGAACGGCATTTGAAATCTTCATCGCTTGTGCCCAATGGTTCAAGTGTTCGTCAATAAATGAAGGTTGCCAAAATCGAGTAGCATTCCTTCCGAAGTGGAGCGCGGTGTGAGAGCTGAAATTGTCTCTGCAGTCGAAGCTCTTTGATATGAGGGTCCGACCGCGCACGTTGTGGTCTCCTTCACAAGAGCTGATCACAATCCTGTTGGGACTTTTTTGCGCACTCTCGTCCTGTCGGCTCCAGTTAGGAAGACCTGCCTTAGACCACGACCAGAGCTGCATGTAGCAGGTGATGAGAACTTCGTGCGGACTTTCCGGATTGTGCGGGGCCCTCCGTGGTTGGATGGCCTCGAGGTGCAATGATCGCGGAAAGCGCTTAGCAGGCGATCAGGCAGACTTCGCTTGCGGCAATAGGTTGCGAGCAGAGCCGAGCTATACTTCCGGCAGGCGCTGCGGTGGAGCCTGTCCTTTCGGCTCAGGCTGCACCGCAATTTGGGTCGCTGAGAGTGTCGGGCCGGAAGGAAAGTCGGAATGATACGTCGCGATCGAGTGGGGAGGTCGTTCGCACCCAACGCAAATCTAGTAGTTCGCAACAAAACTCACGGGACGAACGCCCTTGTGATGGCCGTCGGGTGGGGTCTTCCGGCAATGGTCGCGATTCCAATGCCAACCCAATCACCATCATCAGGAGCCGTAACAGAGAAGGGCGATTCATGGCAGGCCTTGAGAGACGAAAGAGAGCATTGCAAATTGCGCACCCAAATAGCTTGTGATGCCTCTCTGGGTCATTGTTAAAGACAAACCGGTTCAAAAGCGCCGCGTATTCGTCGGGTAGCATCAGACCCGATTTACTACTAAGCAGACTCTTCGCCTAATTCGTCGGCAATTCGCCTCCGAAGTGAGCAAAATCATTTTCCCAAGAGCTTGAGTGGGTCGCGGGTTCCGCACTTTGTCACCCGCACGGGTGACGTCCTGTTGTTGCGCTTCAGCTATGTTGAAGAGATCGGAGCTGAGCGAATTGTATCGATCGTCGTGAATTACTTCACACGTATATCGCGGCAGGAAATCTAAATTGGCGTCGACTGACATGCGCCGCGCGGCTGCATTGCAGGGAGACATTTCATGCAGCCCGTTGATGAGAGGACAGCGATCGGTTTCGCCGGCAGGGGATCGGCCGCCATTATTCCTGCGGTCTGCCTGTTTCTCTTCGCCACGAACATTGCCGATTCCCATGGTGGCGGTGCATCGCTGATTGCCCCGTCGATCGTGCTTCTGTCGGCCTTGCTCTCGAGCATTGCAGGATTTGCCTTCTCGCCTATTGCAGGCGGATTTCTATTTCATGCGATGAAAGAACCTTTGTCGGTGATTCAGATCTTGCTGGTCGCCTCGATCTCACAACAGCTCTATTGCGTGTGGCGCTTGCGCGAGAGCATCCACCTTCAGGAGTGTTTTCCATACCTGATCGGAAGCGTGACTACGTTGCCGATTGGCCTGTTTCTACTCCTGAGGACGCCAGCATCGGCGTTTCTTCCCCTGCTCGGAGTACTGTTGATCGTCTACGGGGCCTTTTCTGCACTAAAGCCCTCATTGCCGGCAGGCAACAACCCGCTTTGGGGGCGCCTCGCTGTGGGCGCTCTTGGAGGGATCACCGGCGGGATCGCCGCATTTCCGGCGGCCTTCGTCACAATGTGGTGCCACATTCAGGGGTTCGACAAGCACCGGGGGCGGTCCATCATCCAGCCGTTCATTCTCGTCAACCAGATCTTGGCGCTCGCGGCGTTGTTTGTCTTGACGCCGGGGCACGTCATGCCACTCGACACTCTCCAATATGCAGCACCGACCGTGCTGGGCGCTTACTTCGGATTGATGATCTTCAATCGTGTCGATACCTCGACGTTCAATCGTCTTGTCGGTCTGTTTCTTATCCTTGCGGGGTTCAGTTTCATTAAGTCGTTCTAGCGCTGATGGAGCATCAACATGCAGAAGCCAATCTATGGATTGAGTGCCGCGGAGCGTCGAGTCGTACGCAAGTGGCGGCTGGCAGTGTTCGGCTTCTATGGATCGCTACTGGCAATTATCGCGCTGTCGGCCGCCGTTTCAGATCGAGGGGTCGTGGTTGCGCGTGTCGACCCTCCCCCGCAGCTGCAACAGAAGTAGGCTGACCCAATGGCAGCCATGGAGGAGATCCTGGACCTGATCTACGATGCGGCCGGAGATCATCAATTGTGGCCGGTCGCACTGTCAGGGATCGCCGACCTCACCCGAAGTGAAGGCGGAATACTGTTCGGTCAATCAGTCACAGCCGAACAGGTCTATTTTGATTTCAACGGCCGATTAAACCAGGAATGCAACCGCGCCTATCAGGAGCGCCACATGCAGAATCCCTGGTCTGTGGCGATGGAAGGCAAGCCGCTTGGACAGCTTGTGTTGTCCGACGAGGTGTTTGAGCTGGGCAAGCTACGCAATTCGGGGTTCTACGATGATGTACTCCGTCCGCAGGGCATTGGGCACAATGCCATGATTGCGCTCGCGGCGAGAGACGATTTCCGAGTTGCGTTCAACATTTGTCGAAGCGAGCGCCAGGGCGAGTTTGAAGCGATCGAGCGGAAGATCTTTGAGGCCCTTGCGCCCCATCTGCGCCGATCGGTCACTCTCGGCTTTCGCCTGACTGCCTATCGCGCACTACGGGACGCAGCGTTCGAGCTTGTCGAGCAAATGGCGGACGGTGTTGTCCTCGTGGGGTATGGCGGTGACGTCGTATACGCTAACGAGATGGCCTGTTCTTTGGAGGCTCAAGGGACATTAAAGTTCAAGCCAATTTCTACCTGGTCCGCTCCGCATTCCAGGCGCCTGGCCAGTCTGGTCAGGTTGGCCTTGGCCGGCAAGGCAGGCGGCACTATGAGCGTTCCGTCTCATGACAGGTCGCGCCTGGTCAGTATAGTGGTGGCTGGCCTCAGAAGTCGTGAGTCAGGCGTGCTCCGAGAAGCGCACATTCGTGGTGCGGCATGCGCCCTCTTCATCATTGATCCTCTTCAGAGGAGAACGATCGGCACGCAACATCTCATCGATGCCTACGGTCTCACCAGAGCCGAGGCGCGCGTCGCTGCATCGATGTCTTCTGGCGGCCTGCCTTCGACGTCAGCATCAGCATCTGCCCTTGGCCTATCGGCCAACACCGTCAAAACTCATCTGAGGAGGGTATTCGCCAAGACAGGCACGAGAGGCCAGGCTGAACTCGCCGCTCTGCTCACCGCCCTTGGCGTCGTGAAGGCGCAAGATGCTCGCGGAGAAAGTGTTGATGCCCGAAGACACTGAAATGGATGATCAAAGAGGCGACTCGGAAGCGACCCGGCGCCCGTATGCTTCGTAGCTGCTGGTTTGCTCACCGTGACTTGCTGCTCGGTTGTGCCAAGTCTTTATCGCGTCTCTCATTTTGCTTTTGTTGGTGATTTAGTCGGATTGCAGAGGGGCTTTTGATGAGATCGCTTGGGTTATGTTTGTTGGCAGCCGTGATGCTCGCGGGACCTGATGCGCTGGCACAGAATGCCAGTATTGGATCTCCACCTGATGGGCTTCCGGCCTGGGCGTTCTTGTGGGACCCGACCGTCAAGGTGCCCCCCGCTGACGACAAGCCCAATCAACTCGCCGGCAGTAGCGCCGCGTTCAGCTGGAAGCAGGCGCGGGACCTTTTCTTTGCGCCTGATTGGCATCCGGATGACCATGCAGCCATGCCGGAGATCGTTGCCAACGGACGAAAGCCGGATGTCCGCGCTTGCGGATCGTGCCATCGCGTCCAGGGCACCGGCGGTCCTGAAAATGCGAGTCTTGCGGGCTTGCCGACGAGCTATCTCGTTCAGCAGCTAGCCGATTTCAAAAGCGGCGCGCGAAAGATGTCGGGGCCGGAGAGGCCCTCCACACAATTGATGATGGCGTCAGTCAAAGCCATGACTGACGCCGAGGCGCGCGCTGCGGCAGATTATTTCTCTGCGCAGAAGCCCACGCAGATCGTCAAGGTCGTCGAAAGCGAGAGCATTCCAAAGACAGGGCCGTCCCGCTTGTTCTACGTCAAAAGCCCGGAGGGCGGCTCCGAAACCCTGGGGCCGCGCATCGTCGAGATGCCGGACGACGTCGATCAGTTCGAGCTCCGAGACTCCCGGGCGACCTTCACAGCCTATGTGCCGGTTGGAAGCCTGGCGAGGGGGGAAACACTCGCGAAGACGGGCGGATCGGGAATAACCGTTGCCTGCGGTAGCTGTCACGGTCCGGAGTTGAAAGGCGTCGGTGAGATTCCGCCTATTGCCGGGCGCTCGCCGACCTACATCGTGCGCCAGCTTCATGAGTTCCAAAGCGGCGGGCGCGTGGCAAGCGCAAGCTCCCTGATGAAACAGGCTGCCGAAAAGCTGTCGCAGAACGACATGATCGCACTCGCTGCCTACGTGGCGTCGCTATCCCCCTAGTCAAGCCGTTTGCGCGAAATGACGTCCGCTTCTGACCTTTAACTGACCTTCCGCCGGGGGTGCAGTGCGAACTGCTATCAAAGCAGACATCCAGATCGCAGACTGATAAGGTTCCCTACGAAAAGCTTATCAGTCCAAGAACCCGTCTCGCAAAACTGCTCGGCCCCGACATGTTCTGCGCGTCGTGGCCGCGGTACATCAGCGGTTAGGCCCCTGCTCTGGCGGTCTTTTTCTTTCCCGAGGTTTGCAGACGGCACGGTCCACCCACCAGGAGATTGGTCTATCCTCGTGAGAAGTAGCCGGGATTGATGAACGTCCACTGTGGGAGGGGAGGCCTAGCGCGTAGGCGCTACAATACCAGTATTCGTATTACCCAAATCCTGCACAGCCTTGTTCATCGTAGGATCGTTGACGTAGCCGCTGGCGGGGGTTGAAGAGCCATTGTTCTCATTCCTTGCCGGATCGCCCAGCCGATTTCCCGTGGTTTGATGGTCGAGAGCGTTGCTCGTGTTAGGTCCGGGCGAACCACCCGTACCTTTCACGGTGCCACTGCTCGACATCGAGCCGGCCGCCGTGCTGCCTGAGCCTGATCCTCCTCCCGAAGCTCCACCTGAACCACCTCCGCCAGCTTGCGCCAAAGCCGAGGTGCTGGTCAAAACGAGCGCCGCTATCAAGAGAAATCTGGAAGATCTCATTCTGAACTCCTATGCTGCAAGGAACAAACGCCCCAGCTCGATACCGTTCCAAATGGAAGTCGCACCAGAACAACAAGGCGCTGAATCAGATTACTTGGGGGAGCATGACCGGATTCTGCAACCAGCGCAGGGCGCCATGCACTTCCGCCGAGCAGCTAGGTAGGGGCGAAATGCTCTTGGTACAGCTGCGCTGATGATCTGCAACTGGGAGACGACGTGAATGCCTCTGATGCGTCACCTCATCGTCGAAGGTTCAAGCTCCAGTGTCGATAATGGCGGGGCTAGGACGATATCGTACCACACCCTCTATCTACCAAACGCTGTCCATGAGACTAGTCAGCAATGCTTTGCGACGGATGGTGCTCTTCTTGCAGATATGCTCGGCCGACAATCGTCAGTGATCGCCGCATTCAAAGATGTCCCGAACATCCTGTTCGTTCAGGCCGGACAAAACGATCTTCGTTCGACTGACGCTTCAGCGTGGGTTGCTGCATTTGCCGGGTATTTGGCCACTTTCCACGATGCAATTAAATCCTCACGCAAAATCGTGCAGCTCGGGATCAGCACTCACAATCCTCGTAACGAAGGTCTCTTCAATGTTAATCGGGCCACCGCCGACGGGGCTCTGCGACGTTTTCCGAGTGAAGGAAAGTGCGACTTTGTCGTCGATTGGGCTGCCGATCCGACCTTGGGCCCGGACTCCGCTGCCGCAAACCAAGCTTTATACCCTGACGGCACGCATCCTTCGCAGGGCGGACAAAGCAACATGGAGGCAAATTACTTTCGACCTGCGCTCAACTCCCTCTTTCCTCTCACTTGATTCATCGTAGAATTCGTTCTTATTCGCTAGACCTGCAGGCTGTAATCGACGTCAACATTTCCCGAGGGCGCTGGGCGAACAAGCTCAAGTGTGCTGATGGAACTTATAGCCCCTTGATCTTTGCGTTAGGCGCCGAAGTGGATAGGCAAACGATGCTCCGCTGGCTTAGCTCAGATCATCAAAAGATCCGAAGCGATCGAAAGCAGCTTGAAGTGAGGGCTCGCCGCCTGCTGCAGAGTTACCTGACGGCCAATGAGTGGCAAAAGCGCCAATACTATCAGGCAATCGCCGGCGCGGCTTCCGCATGTCAGCCTGGTATTGATGATCCGAGTTTAAGTAACGAGAAGCTTGCTGAATTAGCCGCTCAGGCGGCGACAAAAGTCGTCCAAGTACGTAATCGGAAAGCCAAGGATGCGCACGACCATTCAGCTGTACTCATCACGGATGCATACGCAACAGTTGCAATCGCCTATCGACGAGCGGCTTCAGCCTGCACTGCTGACAAGGAAATGGAGCAGCTGGGCACCGCCGCAGTACACCTGGTCACGATAGCGAATTCATTCATGAATGCTGAAACGGGGCGGTCACCGACAGAAATGTAACTGCGGCTTCGGCAAACCAGCCTCGCCCTTTGCTCAGGCGTATACCTTGCGCAAACCCTTTCTCCTAAGCTGGCCGTAAGACGTTGCTTGTACCGTCCTCACCAACAAGAAAAGGCGGGCGGCATGTCGATTGCATTTCGATTCTTTGTTCTTTTGTTCTGTGCTTACGCCGGTTGGGAAACCCCAAGCATTCAATTCGGCGAATTGCGAGAGCCTCAGCAGCAAGGGCGTTCTCCAACCGGATAAGTAAGGAATGAACAAAACAACCCTTCACCTTGAACGTCCGCAACCAAGCCAAGTTCGGCGTGCTGACCTCGCGCCGGCCACCGGTTATGCGATGCTCGTCGATGGTCGTTTCAAGACCGAATTCCTTGATCAGGACGGCGCGACTAAAGCGGCCCTTGAACTGTTGGCCAAGTATCCGATGCTGAAGATCGAGATCTACGATGCAGCATCGAAGTCACGGACGCCCGCGCAATAGCCGCCGCGTCGCAGCATGCGTGATAACCATGTCTTCTGTTTTAATCTACCTTTAGCTTTTTGCTAACAATCGAGGTCGAAGGTCGTCGCCAAACGGAGGCGGCCTGTGCCTTTGATGAAATATTTCGGATTCGTCGGCAGCGCTCTCGTCCTGGTGCTGATCGCAATCGGCTGGTGTTGGCCGCAGCAGGCGATGAGCCCCGGTAACAGTGACGTAGAGCGACCGTCCATCAGGATCACCTCAGCCGAGCGGGCACCTGAACGGGTCATAATCGATACCAGCTTGCCGACCATTCTGGCTCCGTCGAACATCAGTCCGTCTACATCGATGACGTCAGTGCAATCTGCTCGGCCTCTGCAGAGCGCATTCTCAGAACTTGACGTTGCCCCAAAACCGGTCACTCCGAAATCAGGCGGCGAGGTCTTGAAGCCGAAGCATGGTGCAGAAGGAGAATCCGCTAAAAAGGTCGCTAACCGTCGGGCAGCGAAACCGGTGAATATTATCCCCGTACCCGCAACGGGAGCGCAAGTTGCCGCGCCCGATACAAGACTGTCGTTACTGGAAACACTTAAGGAGCGGCTAGGGCAGACGTTTTTCAAGCTGAACTGAGAGCGCCCCCTCCGGGCTGCTGGTCGAGTGGGGCCATCCCGGACTGCCGATAGACCTCTCCATCGCAGGCGCGTCACATGGCACTGGGCACATCTGGTCAATCCCTCGACCATCTTTGTTGCCGCCCGCGTCTCCGAAATCGCACCGGCCAGGAACGGCTGCACCGGGCTGGGGTGGGATCTCGTCTGCGCAGGATTGGGCACTGTCAGCTCCTCAATCGTTCTCAGTCCTGCGTGACGACATTGACGAAGCAAGCGCTTGTCAGTCGTGGCAGGCAGAATACACAGTCGGGCCTAGTGAGGCGCACAACTAAAAAATATCCGGCGCTTACGAAAATAAGAACGAGATCTCCGCTTTTAGATTCCTTCCGAAGTGCAATCGGGAGCCTCAGCATGGCAACGCAGATCGTGATGGATCACAGCGGCGACAGCCGCTACTTCTTCGACAACTCCGGCGGTGATGCTCTGGCGGAGGCGGAGAGACGTTTTCTGGAATTCACCGGGAAAGGATTCACCGCAGCGGTACGGAGCAGCCGGGAGGAGGTAACCAGGATCACCACGTTTGATCCGAACGCCGAAGAGACATTGTTTTTTCCGCGCCTAGTCGGTGGGTGATGGCCAGGGTGAAGAGGAACTTGGCTCGAGTCAGCCGGTGGCCCATTCATAGCCTCTCCATTGGGAAGCTTTATGAAGCATCCAAGGACGAGAAAACGATTCACGCTCGTGCGCTACGCTTCCTTCGTTCTTGGCTTTCGCCTCAGCAGAGGGCGGACTTCGATAGGAAGGGATATTTCGACGTCGCGGGATGCGATACTGGGAAGCGGTACCGAATCCGGCGCGGGACGTCCGCCAACGTCAACGAGATAGACGAATACGGACGGCTCGGAACAGGGCGCTGCTTCGTCCCGTTAGGTGGCTTGGCTCAGGGCGACGTCATGCTTGCCCAGAAAATAGCTCTCGAAACCGACGAGAATCACGCGTTGAGCATCGCCAACAGCTTCCCGGGACCGCTAGGCTGGCGCCTCCCCAGGCGTCGCCCCGCAGAGGCGAGGAGCTCGGGCGTACGCCTTTCCCCCGGCTAAAATTCGAGACACGGTGCTGTTCATGCGGCGACGCCACAGCGGTCTCTTCGATTGCAACCACAACCTTGGTGGTTGTCGAGTGTTGCGCGATCTGTCCGGTACCACCGATGGGATGTATTGTCTTATTGATTTCGGAGTGCTGCCTTGACCGATCTGGGCCTTGAAATCCGCACTACGCTAAACGTTCGCTATTCCGCCTGAGCGATAACCTAAGGACTGGGGCGTTCGAACGGGAGCTATTCTGTCTCAAAGAATTGCAGTTCTGGACCTCGTTTTCTTGAGCGCAACCCTGGATGAGAAGGGCCGCGGGGACGGGCTAGATCAGTCCGCCGCCTTCGAATGGGATCTCCGTGGAGTAACAGTGCCCGGACGCGCGGGAAAGCTCGCAACATTGAGGTGGCGCCCGTGAACGCCTTCAGGCCCGATGGAATTCCACCGCCCGCTGTTTCAGAGAAACTCTAGCGGTAAAGCCTGCCTGCAGCCACGCCATGGCCTGCGTGTGCCCAGCTTTGCGCGAACTCTCATTTCCCCACCAGGCACTGAACTTGTAGGCTGAAGGCGGTAACGGCCTCCCGAGAATTGCCTCGATTTCCGAGAACGTGAGCCGAATAGTTTGCGCCATTGTGCGCCCCAGCTCCCTCAATAGCGGATCGTAAACGGACATGACGCTCGGCTCGTCACGTCGGTCTGTCATCGCCGCTCGCAGGGATGTTGAAGCCCCGGGCGGCAAGTTCTAGGTCGATCTCAGTGATCCGCTCGAAGATGCGAGCAGCAATCGCCCCGGAATCTTCCGCGCTTAACGATCGAATGCCTCTTAGAGATAGCTCGTCCCTGAGAACCTTCGCCACAAGCAATTGAATTGCCATTGGATCAAATCCTAAAAAGACGATCCAACCGCAACCGAAAGGCGAGCGCAAGTGTTAAGTTGGTGCTGCCGTGCTTGGCTAGTTGTCTCGGTTCCAAATGCTGAAGCCGCGCAGCCGCTCGCGCAAGCTTTTCTGCCGCAGCTCTTAATAGCAAACCCGTGTGCCCTATCGGTGTCCTACCCTGCGTGATCTGTAGCCGATTGGCCGTCTCGCTTTGCTTGAGCACGAGTTGTTAGCCTATCCAGCTTCGATTGCTCCTCGCTCAGACGTCTTTCGACATACTGCCGTTCGAAGTCCGTCAGAGTGGTTTGCAATAAGAGGTGATAGCGTTGAATATTGTTGCGATGTGCCCGGACCAAATCGTCGTCAATCATCGTCGTCGCCTTTTCCGCTACTGAGACAAAAAACGATCCATGATCCAAGCTGGATGGGCAGGCGAACGAGCAACAGGCCGGAGCATCTCCGCCGCTCTCTCCATGGTAGTGAGCTTTTCTTTCCCAATCTGTGAACTAGTTCACACGGCCTTGCGATCATACCTAGCTGGCAGCGGATACACTGCAGTGGTTTAATGGGCGTGGGTCGGCTTCATCCGACTGGATGACGGTGAGCCTAGCGCAGCGCAGTGCGCCGGTTCATCGGGCTTTGGCTGGAGGCCAGAAGGTCTTCTATGAAGTCCAAGTCGTTCGAAACGCCGGAAACAAGCTGCCAAGTCTATGCGTCTGACAAGTGCCGCGCCAATGGCGTGGCGGTTCCATCACTGCGTCTTCTGCCCGAGGTCTCTCAGCAGCGTGTGGAGAAAGTCGCTGGCATGGTCGTATTGTGCATTGCCGGTCGTGATTTGACGGACGTGTGGATCCATTACGCGGCCAACGGTTTCGGAGCCGAGCAACTCAGCTCTGTCCGACCACTGCTGCAGCAGCGTATCGGGTATATCGTCGGCAGATCCGAACATCCGCAAAAGAGAATGTTCGGCCTCGGCCTTATGGTCGTGATGAGCCTTCGCCGCATACAAAGCGAATAGTCCCCGGAAGGCATCACGGGAAACGGCAGGCTTTCCCATCGCAATGTCCCTGAAAAAATTACATTCTCAATAGGCGCAAGTTTGACGCTTCCGTTCGGGAAAAGCTAGAAAAAACCAAAGTCCTATGCCCTTCCGTTTTCGAAGAGTTTGCCGTTGGACGATGAAGGCAATGCCAACCCGTCAATAATCGTGACCTATTTAAACGATGGCTTGGTTGGCCGTTTGAGGCGCCTCTGGCTCTTGTCGCTCCCAGCCGCTCCATTTGTGAAGCGCAAGCCGGCGGAGAGGCCAGCTTCTAGAACCTAGCGCAGATGTTGCGGCCACCGCGCGGCTTGCACTAAGCTTCATTCGATTAGATCCGAATTGTTTTTGTGGAGTAGCGTCATGTCGAGTGCGATTGAGTTGATCGTGGATGGCTACGCAAGAGTGAGAGACCGCCAGTCGCTTGAAGAGCTGAGGACCCATCGCCGGCGACTTGCCGGAGACCTGAAAGCCTGGGTTGGCTTTGACTGCAGGTTATCGATTGCGCAGATCGAGCAGGACATCGCGGCAATCGAGGCGGGACTGGAGACGTTGTCGGGGCCGGTCGGCGGCTAAGCTAAAGGCGCCATCCGATGGCGGCGTGCGCGCAAGGAGGGCAATTGCTGCGATCTTTCGTCATGGCTGCCCTCGTACTGGTCTGGGGATCCTCGTCCGCGCTCAGCCTGACGTCGGAGGAGATCATCGCCAAGCTTCGCGCCGCCGGCTATTCGCACATCCAAGAACTACCAGCCGGAAAGATAAAGACCTACAAGGCCGTCAAGGAAGGCACCGCGCGCTCGCTAATCGTCGACAGCACCGGCCACATCGCAGAAGTGGCAAGGTAGCTAGACGGGCAGACGTAGCCAGACGTCTTTACTGGACAGTGTGCCTGTTGGCGTCGCAATCTCCATATCGACGACGCGAAACGAGCCATGACTTTCGTAAACGTAGCGAAGGTGCCAGACGGGGCCGGGTTCCGGCGAGATGGCGAAGTCGTCCAAGGCAGACGCAACGTATCGAACGGCATCGCGTCGCTCAACCGAGGCGGAGAACATCGCCTCTATCAGCGCGGCCAGGCTCATGCCGCCGACCAGCATGGCTTGTGCCGTTTCGTCGCCGTAAGTAAGCCGCAGCGCAGTCACGACTGCCGCAATAGCGTCGGGGTTTTTCAGAGCCAAGGTAGATCCGCTTCGCCCAGCAAAACCATAATGCGGATTCCGCCCCTTTCGTGCAACCGGCATCGATTCGGGGCCACTGTCCCAATGGCTAATGCCCAGGGCGAGCCGCTCCTGCGAAGCTCAATCAGCGGAGCAGACGAGAAAGCTGCGGCTGGAGACGCTTGAGCCGTTCTCACGGTCCTCCGACTCTGAGGCGCCAACAACAGGGCGTACCTGGAGGGGCGCTCGCCGGTTCACGCTGGCCTGCCGTGCGGCGAAGGCCGCAGCGGGAGGTTAAATCGCTGCGGCCCACGCGTCGTCAAATGAAGCCGGGCTAAAAACACCAAGTGAAATATGCAGCCAGCCCCGGTAGCAAAAACTTTGCCGCACCTTTGTCTGTTTTGCAAATACGATTTCGGTGGAACCGAAATCAATCTAGCGGGCATTCTGTTCCGAGGGCGGAACAATTCTGGTTTTCTAACGCTGCGAAGCGAGAGGGGCGCGGCACAGAGACTCAGTCATGGTGGGCTCGGTTGAGACCGGGTTACTGGCAGTTCGCCGATAGGACCGACGGCGGATGCAAGAGTTGCCTTGAGTCCTCAGCTCCTCGCTGAATTAAGCTTTCCGACCGGTTCTTTTTGACTGTGCGGGATCGAGCGCGTTCAATCCATAATATTGGTGGAGATGAGCGTGATCAGTTGGCTGTTAGTCATCATAATCGCGGCCAGCGTTGCGGTCCTGATAGCTCACGCGATCGACGCAATCCGCTCCTGAAGATGAGCGCACCGGCGGAAACTGGCGCCTGATCTGATGACGATTTAGGGACGCGGCATCAAAAGCCTTTTGGTATTCACTCGCCGTCAACCCGTGCCGACCAACCCATTCCAGGCCAGGGCGCCGTTCCCAAATCGCTGCGAAACG
>NZ_PYFX01000003.1 GCF_003020115.1 Bradyrhizobium sp. MOS002 | reverse complement strand
CTGTCAGCTTCTACGCCAATGCCGACTACCAGTTCTCTGTCGGCGACACCGACGGCGGCAGGCGTAATGGCATTCGCGGAGCGGCTGGCGTGCGATATGCGTGGTGAAATTGTTCGGCGGCTGTAGGCGGGCCAATGTTCCGGTGCCTGAGTATCGGATGACAACGCGTTCGGGCAACGCAAATATCTGCTCTGAATCACAAATTCAATCACTTGCCGCTTACGCGGCGTCAGTACGGTAGCGCACGCTTGCCGTCGGTGGTATTCAGCCAGCATGAGTGCCGGATACTGAGAATCGGCGCCGCACGCTGATGCCTGCCGATCAAGGCAACTTCAGGTCATCGCGCTGGAGGTCAGCCGGGATGAGACCACGGCTTTCTGATGGATCTCAGGCGCGGACAAAGTATCGGGCACCGCCCGGGTCAAATCGCAAATTGTCGCCCGATCTCGACAACCTCATCCCTCGGCAGCTGGAAGTAGTCGATCGCCTCGCTCGAATTGCGTAACATGAACGAGAACACGATCTCTACCAGCCACGGCAGCCCCTTGCCATCCTTGCGCCTTACAACTGTCTCGCGCCCGATGAAATAGGTCGTGTTGGAGCGATCTACCGGGTAGCCTTCAGCGCGCGCGCGCTCCAGCAAGGCCGGGAGATCGGGCTGCTCCATAAAACCGTAATGAGCCTGGTTTCGCCACACCTGCGGGCCGATCTGCCGCACATCCAACCGGTCCTTCTCAGCCACGTAGGGGATCATCTCGGTGACGACATTGAGGATCCCGACGGAATCGTGCAATGCGTGATTGTGTCTGAGGTGCCAGACAAGGAGCGGCGGAATCTCGCGTGTGATGCGCGCGACAAACACGGCAGTGCCGGGCACGCGCCGAATCTGACCGCTCTCGATCTGCGCTACGATATCGCCGATCGGGATCTGCGGTACATCCGCCAATCTGTGCACCGCCGCGCTGCCCGTTTGCCAGATCCGCATCAGCGTGAAGAGCACGATGGCAAACAGCACAGGCACCCATCCGCCGTCGGCAAACTTCAACATGTTGGCGGCCAGGAAGGCTCCCTCCACCGTGGCAAACCCGAGGCCAATGGCGATCGCCGCCGGCAGCGGCAAGCCCCAGATCTCGCGTAGCGCAATCGAAAGCAGCAAGGTTGTCAGCACCATGTCCGCCGACACCGCTATTCCATAGGCGGCGGCCAGGTTCTCCGAGGTTCGAAAGCCGATGGCAAGGACGAGCGTTGCAACCATCAGCAGCCAGTTCACCGCCGGCAGGTAGATCTGACCAAAGCCCCCAGCCGACGTCTGGACAATTCGCAGCCGTGGCAGGCAGCCCAGTTGGATCGCCTGGCGCGTCATCGAGAAGGCACCCGTAATGACCGCCTGGCTCGCGACGGCCGTTGCAACCGTGGCGAAGATGACCAGCGGCAGCAGCAACACCGGCGCGGGGCAGAGGCGAAAGAAGAGACTTCCCTCGATCGGCCCGCCGGCCAGCACGATAGCCGCCTGCCCGGCATAGTTCAGGACCAGCGCCGGGAAAACCACGCACCAGCCCAACCGGATCGGCGTCCGGCCGAAATGGCCGAGGTCAGCGTAGAGCGCTTCCGCCCCGGTGACGCAAAGGAACACGCCGCCGAGCACCAGCATGACGTTGCCGCCACCGGAGAATAGGAAGTGCAGGCCCAGTGACGGATTAAGCGCCCATAACACAGCCGGATACTGAGCGATTCCCCACAGGCCGAGCAGCGCAAGCACTGCGAACCAGGCTGCCATGACCGGCCCCAGGAATCGACCGAGCACAGCGGTCCCGCGTTGCTGGACGGCGAACAAGGCGGCGAGAATGGCCACGGTCCCCGGCAGTACGAAACGGTCGAGTTCAGGTGCGATGACCTCCAGCCCCTCGAGTGCCGACAGCACCGAGATCGCCGGCGTGAGGACGCAGTCGCCGTATACCAGCGCAGCGCCGAACATGCCGACGAGCAAGACGAGATGCCGTTCCGGCTTCCGGCTCAGCAGCGCCATCAATGCGAGAACGCCACCTTCACCCTGATTGTCGACCCGGAGCGCCAGGATGATGTACTTTACCGTCGTGATGATGATGAGCGTCCACACAATCAGCGACAGTGAGCCGAGAACCGCCTCCGGCGCGGGATGCTGGCCCGCGGCACCAAGCACGATCTTGAGCGTATAGAGCGGGCTTGTGCCAATATCGCCATACACCACGCCGAGGGCGGCCAAACTCAGCGCAGAGAGGCTGTGCCCCGAATGGTCCGGAGAGGCCTTGTTTGTTTTGACGGCCATTGAACGAATGCACTCCGCACACAGCTAGACGCTAACGCGCCGAGGAAAGTTTCTGATCACCCTGCCGCGTCCGAATGGATTTCCTGACCGACTTAAGCTTGAGCACCTAGTGCCGACCTAGGTTGATCTGGATCAAGAGGACAAGCCAAGACTCCCCGCCCGTTGAAGCTTGCCGTGCCTGTGTTCTCAGATGTGCATCGCATTTACGGTGGCCTCGATGCCCGAGGAATTATCCGACATTCTACACCACAGAGATCGGAACAATTCTGTCGATGTGGTTTCTGAAAGTTGCAAGCGGGGCGTGTCGAGGCTACGAGATCATATGAAAGATGCATGACGCTCGCAGTCAGAGTTGCGAGTCGATCGGTAACATCTTCCATAGGTTGGCGACGAACCGGCGTCGAAAGCCGGTTTCGGGCTCGTCATGGTAGCGCAGTATTTTGTCGTCTTTGACCGTCTCCCAGACGATCTTGTCGTTCGTGTCGAGGAATGTGCGGTAGCTGTTGACGGGCAAAACGCCAGTCTCCATGTAGGCCCTCAATTGTTTGGCAAGCTCTGGGCTCTCGATATAGAGTCCGGCTTCAGTGTTGATCACGGCTGAGCGTGGGTCGAGGTTGAAGCTACCGATGAACACGGCTTCGCCATCGAAGGCCATCGCTTTGGTGTGCAACGCGGCCGGTGACCGCCCCGAAAGAAACGACCAGCCCGGCCGGAAGGCGTCGGTATCTGGGCGCAGCTCGTACAACTCCATACCGTTCTCAAGAAGCCGCCTTCGTGTCTTGGCATAGCCTGAATGTGCCGGCAGCATGTCGTTCGAAGCGAGTGAGTTGGTCAGTACGCGCACTCGGACATTGCGCTCGTGCAGAGCCTTGACGGTTGCCTGCGCCCTGGCGGGCAGGACGAAATAGGGCGACTCGACGAGCAATTCCTCTTTTAACTGGGCGATACGCCCACGAATGAATTCAACCACGTCATCGCTCTCCTCGCCACGGGCGATGGTTTCCGGGTCGTCCGCAATGATTCGTCCGTGTGCCCAGACGAGATTGTCACGAAGCTCGGCGCTCTGGGCCGCCAACTCGTCTAGGTCTTGCTGAATGGGATAAGGGTAGTGGGACGCGGCGATCGCCTGACGCAAGCGAACCATGACGGCATCGAGATCGTCCGCGCCATGGGCGCGATCAACGATGGCAGCGATCGGCACGGTCGAGCAGCTGTTCCAGTACCGATCGAAGACGCGCGACAAATCGCGGACGACAGGCCCAACCGCCAACACATCCAGATCGCGATAATTGGCGATGGTGTTCACGCCATAATAGATGTCACCGATATTGCGCCCACCAACAATTGCAGCCGTATTGTCAGCAACCATCAACTTGTTGTGCATGCGGCGATTGACCCGGCCGAAGTCGAAAATGAAGTCGAGGATTGACCAGCGCCGGTTAGCGAGCGGGTTGAACAGGCGGATCTCAACATTCGGGTGAGCATCGAGGCAAGCTTTGATGGAATCGCTGTCCTTGTAGAAGGGATCGTCAACGAGTAGTCGCACACGGACGCCGCGATCGGCAGCCTTCATCACGTGGTCGACGACAATCCGGCCAGTCGTATCGCCGTCCCACATGTAGTACTGCATGTCGAGGCTTCGCTCGGCCAGGTCGGCCAATGCCAGACGGACGATGAAGGCGTCGCGCCCATGGCTCAACAGGCTGAAGCCGGACAAGCCGGAATGCTTATCGGAGGCCGGACCGAAGAAGTGGCCTAACCCAGTCGACGTGAAGTCCTCGAACGCGGTGGAAACCGGGCGAGGATGGTCGGGCCGGGCGCCAATGGCGCCACCGCTGATAACCTGAGCAATCCAAATCAGGACCGGCAATGGCAACCCCTTAAGAACACACGCGCGACTTGGCCAAGGAATCTGTGAGTTCCACATCATTGGTCACTGTGATTGCAAACGAAGACAGGATGATCGCACAGGTGGGCGCCTGTCCTGAAGCGGCGCGCACCTGCAACGCGCCGACCGCTCCGTTCAGCTCTATCGAGCCACCGGGATCCTGCCACGCCGGGCCGCCGCCTCAAGTGCGCCATGGTCACGCTCAGTCTGCTCGAGATAGGCCAACGAGAACTTTCCGATGGCATCCGGGAGCGCATCTCCGGTGCCGCAATAACCCGATATCATGGCTGCGTCGCCCGACTTTGCGTGCGCAAGCGCGAGTGCCCATCCGCACAAACCACAGTACCTCGAGAGGCCGTTAAGGGCCTCGCGATCGCCTTCCTTCAAATTCAGGCCACCCTTCATGTCGGCGAGTTGCCGGACGTAGTAGTGCCGTCCACTGCCGTTTGCTGAATTGACAGGTCCCCAGCCAAGGAAGATGTCCGGGGAGCCCTGGATCATTCGCTGACCAATTACCACGCGCCGCCCCTGTTGTGTGATCGAACCCTTTTTGTGGAGATAGGGCGCCAGCACGGATTCACGCGCTTCTTTTATCTGAAGAAACAGCGGACTACGGGCTCCTTGCTCTTCAAGCAACACAACCCAGCAACTGGTGCCGACGCTGCCGACACCGACAACCTTACGAGCGACATCGATGATCCGGTAGCGCGAGAGCAGGCGCCTGCGGTCTTCTGGCAGGGATGCGAGATACGATCGCAGCATGGTCTCCAGCGCTTCTTTCATCGGTGTGCCGTCCGGGAGATGTTTCGCGCGAACTATCAGGGGTATGTCTTCTACGATCCGATGCTCACCGTTGACCTCTTCTGTTAGCCGATCTAGGGCTCTAATATGGCCTCGGGCGCGGGCCTTGGCGAATGTGGCCTGGGCGAGCTTTCGAAGGCGCTGCGGGGCTGCGGCGAGGATCGTCCGCTCGTCGATCAGGTCGTACCACACCTCCAAAAATCCCATCTCGGCGTAGCCGCGAATCCTCCTGACATAGGACTCGACCACTGCTCGCGCCGCCTGTTCGGCATCCATCCCGTCGCCGCCGAGAAATAGCGCGGCAACCGCGGCGCTCGCGGCCAGCCGCTTGAGATCCCACTCCCACGGCCCGGGAAGAACCTCGTCAAAATCGTTGATTGCGAAAATGAGGTTGCGCTCCGCCGACGCGAACAGGCCGAAATTCATCAAGTGCATATCGCCGCAGGCCATCACCTCGAGATCAGTGCGCGGAGAGTTCGCGAGATCTCCCGCCATGATCCCAGCGCTTCCCCGCAAAAACGCGAACGGCGAAGTCAGCATACGTGCCATCCGCACCGGCACGAGCTCCTTGATGCGGGTGGCATTCTGCGCCTCAAGGACCGAAACCGGGTCGGGTCGTCCGCGCGCCGGTCGGAATTCCGCATGGGAGGAGCGCGGAATCTTACGACGAAGCGCCCTCCCATTCGCCATCCGTTCAGTGCCGGAAAAGCGGATTGCGCTAAAATTGTTGAGCTTCGCGAGCTCGGCCCGGCTTGCATCTAGTCGAAAGAAGTCTTCGAGCTTGGGCATGCGCAAGTCCTACAGTTTCGCAGGCTAACGTCGCGCGATAACTGCAGCCGGCTATGCCGTTATCTCAATTCGACTTTAAACACATTAATGGGTCGCCGTTCGAAAACGTGCTTTGACCTGTGTACCCGGTCCCGGAGCGGGACATTGATTTAGGTCAACGCAGACCGCTGCTACACCGCGACCGGCCACCACGAAACCCTGCCAAGATCGATTTTTGGACGCCTCAACTTCCGCAACTTGCTTCTGGCCAAATACCAGTGCGGTCCCTTTGGATTGCGGTGGAGGATTGGAGGTCACACGATTGATCGCAAGAACACATGGCGACTTGAGGTCGGGCAAATTGCTCTACCCGTTACTTTATTTCTGGCCGCCCGGCAGCAAGCGCCTCACCTTTTTCCATGCAGGTGCAAGAGCATATCCGACGATCGGGATCGTGGCCGCGCCAATCAACAATCCCATGACACCCGCGATGGCCGCCTCAACAGCCCATTCGACCACTTTGGCAGCTGACGGCAATAAGTGAGCCACGGTTTCAGCTGCGGCGTGGACGGTCGAGCCGATTGAAGCCGGGCCGTATGCTTCCAGGCCATGCAGGACGATGCCGCCGCCAACCCAGATCATGGCAGCCGTGCCGACCGCGCTAAGGATTGCCAGGAAGGCAGGCATCCCGCGAACGAGGCCGCGTCCGAACACGCGGCCTATGCCGGCAAGGACCGACGCGCTGTCGTTGTTGGCAAGGGTTGTACCGAAATCGTCGGCCTTCACGATCAGCGCTACGGCGCCATACACAACGACTGTGATCCCGATCGCGACAAGTGCCATCACAAGTCCCCGCGTCAGGAAGCCTCCAGCGGGTAGAGCCGCCAGCGTGATTGCCATGATCTCGGCCGAAAGAATGAAGTCGGTCTTGATGGCGCTTGCGACCCTCTCATCCTCCAACGTGGTCGCACTCAAAGAGATCGTGCCGAGTTGCGCTTCATGCTGAAGTGCACCATGTGGCATGACGGATTCGAACACTTTTTCCGCGCCTTCGTAGCACAGGTAGACGCCGCCAATCATCAGAAGCGGTGTAATCGTCCGGGGAAGGAAATAGCCAAGGGCTAGGGCAGCGGGCATCAAGATCAGGAGCTTGTTGCGAAGCGATCCGGCCGCGATCCTGCCCACGATCGTCAGCTCGCGCTTGGCTGCAAATCCGATCACGTAACTGGGGGTAACCGCAGCATCGTCGATCACGACCCCAGCCGCCTTTACACCTGCCTTCGCGGCTTGGCTCGCTACATCGTCGAGGGAAGCTGCCGCTGCCTTTGCGATCGTCGCAAGATCGTCCAGAAGGGCGATCAGTCCAACGCTCATCGATGCATCTCGATCGTCATTCTACAAATCCCTCAGGCGTCATCAAATGCAGTGCATCACGCCCTTACGGAGATCTGGATTGGCGTCTGCGTGACGAGCTCGCCGTCGCCAGCAACCTACTGCTGCGGGATGGTGGCGATTGTCAGCTCGGGGACTCTTATGACCTCAAGGTTGGAAGCGCCGAAGGGCACACCTAACGCAATTCGCGCCCACTTTTTTGCCAATGCCCTCTTGGACGGCCCCTTGAGATTACGAATGACGATCTTGCCATCCCGCGGGTCCGCTTCGTGAGCAACCAGCACACCGCCTTGATACCCGCCGCTCGCAATCGGGACGTCGAATACCTGGACGAGGTGTGCTGACCATTCACCGTGACAATCTGAGATTGTGGTGATTGCCGGGAGTCAAACACGCAGATTTTCCGCGCTGCTCTTCCCTCGCTTTGAATCCACTTTTAGCTCGTAGGAGAGCTTCTGTCCCTCGGCTAAGCCCGACAGGCCAGCGCGCTCCACTGCGCTAATATGCACGAAAACATCTTGGCCGCCGTCATCGGGCTGGATGAACCCGAATCCCTTGGTCGCATTGAACCACTTCACAACGCCTATAGCCACGTCCGCACTCCGGTTTTTGAGCCAACGGAAACAATTCAAAGCGGACCTAGTTCGGCGTAAGTTTGATTCAGATCAATCGAATTGCGGAAGAACCAAGGTGTTTCTTATGAGGGGGCAAACGTGAAGTCGACCGATCCGGCGGCCTTGCCCGACGGGCCGGAAGCGTGGAGGTGGGTGAGTCCCGGCTGACGCTAGGGCGGAAACAAATGGATTTGCTTTGGTCGCTCATGTTGCCGCATTGGCTAATGATTGCGGGGGCTGTTTCAATAGTGATCGGGTTGCTTGGTCTTGTATTCACCCGCAGCAAACAATTCGTGGCGCATCGTAGTCAAAGACCACCTGCGCCACGCTCTCAGATGCCACCGTTGCTAAGCCAGCCCGATTCTACGCGCCAACAGGAGAGCGACTGACTGTGCGCGGCGATCCGCCGGCTGAAGGCGACGAAATGATTGAGGTGGAAGCCGCGGCGAAAACTGAGAGGACGATCTGAAGGCGGCTACATCGCGCCGCGATATAGCGCCAAATCAAAGGTCCTATTACCCCATTCGGACGAGATACGGACCCAAACCGCGAGTTCGCGACTGGAAAGTGACTAGCTGGCCATATAGTTCTTCGGGACGCTCTGCCCGTTTTTATGATCATTTGCGTGATTTGTGTGAGGATCAAAGCGATCTAGACGCCCCTATCGATCTAAGTGGCGCAATAAAAGGCGTCAACTCGGAACACTGGAAGCACAAAATGGCGGTCCGCCAGCGTCAATTGGCGGGACTGTACATGCCGATTTTACGGGAAGTTCAAGGGGTGAAACTTGCGAGTAGGACCTAAGCGGGGTCGGCTCAATCTCGTCGACCGTCTGGCACCAATCGACCGTCTCATCACCTTTGGCACAATGTCCTCTGGGACAATAGTTCCAGGCAAGAGCCCACTCTAGTCTGACCAAAATGCATTAGAGTGCATCGAGCTACCGTGCCTCACTCGGCGAGAAATGATTGTACAGAGGCTCTTCCGACTCCTTCAATAAAGAAGAAGCCAGATCTGATGAGCGATTTGGGAATTTATCTTAGCTTGGCCTTGAAAAGCGCTGTTTCCTGGGCCCGTTCCCAGGGGAGGGACGCCGGTACCGCCCGTGGGGGCTTTATCATAGCGGCAATTGACTACGCATTGCATGCGGCGGAGGTTGAGAAGCTTGGCTTGAGCCAACGAGTCGATGATGTCCTCGCGCGGGCAGCGGTGACTATCGGCAGCGGAGATGACGAGTATCTGGAGCGCGAGCCGCTCAACAACCATCACCAAAACATCCTCACAGCCGAGATATCCGAAGGGCAGCGACGTCTCAAGGAATTGACCACCGAGATTACCCGTTTCGAGTTTGTTAAAGCTACTCTACTCAGTAAATTTCCAGACTACACGCCGCCGACGACCGCGGGAGCGGCCCACCCCGTCACAGCCGGAGGCGTCCAATGTGGAGATGCGGGTCCTTGATTGTGGCATCCAATTCTTTCTCCACGGGGGCTCAATTTGTGCCGTCAAATGCTGTGCGTGGTCCTAAGATTGGTCGCTTTCCGCCTGACAGGCATGAACTAGCCCCGCCTCATCCCTTGCGTGATGCTCGTCGACCATGCGCCTTCGCGTCGCAGCGATGACGTGACGGCAGGCGCTGGCAATGTGCGGTCCGCACTTACCAACCATCTAATTGAAATTGGCCGTTTAACTGTAACTCGGGTTCCCGATATTCACGCCGATTGCTGAGAGATACGCTCGATGTTGAGTCAGCATTCTGTTCCTAAAAGTCAAAGCCAGCGCGGCAACGGACTGAGGGCTGCACATGAATCAACATTCCGTAGATGGTTTGCTGTTTTTTGAAGGCCGAGAGTTACCCATAATTGTCTTCCGACACGTTCGACAGATCTCATACAGTTGGCAAATGTCGGCTCGTCTGGAGGTGGCGAGACAATATTGGTGTCGAGTTCGAAAGATGGCTTGATGTCCGCCAACGTATCGCGGGTGATCAGGTAGGTACCGGTGAGGCTGGTGATCATTGATCACGATGGCTGGGACGATCCCGTGACACTGCAACCCCGGTAGGCCTAAGCCGACGGGGAAGGAAGATTAGTGTCTGGCCTCCTTCGCTGGTGCTTTAAACTGTAGTTGCTTGAGCAATTCATTCAGCCGGCGAATTCGTGCTTCGATTACTTCTACCCGATCTTCAACGCACTCCTCATAGCGTTCGTTTGCGTTTGTCAATTCTTTCTCCCTTCTCAGAGTTCACTGATCCCTCAAGCTCGGGGGGGCCGCGAGCGCTCCACAAAGTGAAGAAGACGTTCACCAGCAGGACGGTTAGGGCTGCTCAAACGATGGACGTGACGTAAAAGGCGAGAACTATTATGCCCACGTCGATATCCAAGTCTAAGATGGATGATCCCGGCATGACGGTAATGACGAGCAGTGTGGCAAACAGGGCCGACAGAACGGTGGCGGCAGTAACAAACGTTTCATCTGCTTCTCCGTTGTCAGGTTTTCCTGATACCTCAACCCCGGTCAGCCATAAGGCCGCCGGGGGTAAGGTCATCGTCTGCTTCTACAGCCACCGGGTAACCGTGAAGCTGTGATCAGAACCATCGTCGTCCAGTCGCAGATCGGTAATGGCGAACACGTCGGAATATCCGTTCTGTTTCGGTGTACGCCCGGTCCAGTCGTCGTCGGTCATTACGACCGCGCCGTGTTTGACGATTGCCTCTTTCCAAGCTTTCAACTTGCCGGGGTACTTCAACATACCGGCGTTGTTGTGCTGGTAGCGCTTGGTGGCGCTGTCGAAGAAGCGGCGGTGGGCCGTCGGCAGCGTAGCCTTGCGACCGTCGTCCCAAATGACGTCCACCAGCCAGACGCCCTGCATACTTCTGATTTCCTTGTTACCAATCCTCACTTGCTTTCTCCTTTATCGGGGCCATTCCCTGACACCTCAACCCCGGTAGGCCTTGCGGCTGCCGGGGGTGAGTGAGTTGATCGCGGTTTAGTCCTTGGTCACCATGTCGTTGTCGACGAAGGTCTTGCCCATTGAGGAGCAGAAGTTTTTCGCCTTGCTCTCCTTGAGGAAAGTGTTCAGCGCGCCCGTCGCAAACTGGGTGACTTCCGGGATCAGGTCGTCGTGCTCATAGTCGAGATCCAAGAGCACCTTAATGGCGGCTCCAGTCGCGGACGGGATGTCATCCGAGATGTCGAGCTTATCGCCAAGCTTGACCATGCTCTCGTCGACAGCGCTGTAACCATCGCACTTGCCGAAGAAGACGACACTGCCCATGGCAATGTTGACGTAACCCTTGTCAGCCTTGGTGAGCGGGGCAGCGTTAGCCGCAGTGAGACAGGCCGCCAGCACGGCGGCGGTCAGTACGATCTTGCGAAAAATTGTTCGTCTCCGGCCCTGGGACCATTCGCTGTCGTCTGAACCCCGGTAGGTCTCGCGACCGCCGGGGTTGAGTGATGTTGTTCAGTCTTCCGGGTCGTCCGGATGGGCGCTGGCTTCGCAGAAGGCGAGCACCAGAAAATCAAGCAGCTTGTTGATCAGCCTCATTTGCGCACCGCCGAACCGCCGTCGAGCGTCCACGGGGCGAACATGACGTTCACCAGCAGGACGCTAAGCACTGCCCAAGCGACGAAGGCGAGGTAAAAAGCGAAAACCTTGATGCCGACATCGATGTTCATGTCCAAGGCCGAAGATCCCGGCATGACGGTGACAATGAGCAGCGCGACCAACAGGCCCGGCAGGACGGTTGCGGCAGTCATTAGACGTTTCACGATCCTTCTCCAGTGTCAGGGTTCACTGACACCGCAACCCCGGTAGGCCCGCAGGGCCGCCGGGTGTCGAGCGCTAGGAGAGCATCGGCATGATCAGATCAGCCCTGTACCGGATCGTGATGATCGCGAGCACTTGGTTGGCCAGCAGGCCGCCGACGAACAAAGTTAATTTCATTGGTCTGCTCCTGTTGTTTTCTGTGTTCCGATCTGATAATCACATCATACACATGATGCCCTCGATGCACAACAAAAATCGGAGTTCCAAATGCCAAAAAGGCTCGACGATAACGTGCAGCGCCTGCACATGGTGATTCCCTCCAGCCTGATTGAAAAGGTCGATGGCTGGCGGCGCCGGGAGGCTGATCTGCCGAACCTCTCGGAGGCGATTAGAAGGCTGGTGGAGCTGGGGCTCGACGCCGCCAAGAAGGCTCGGACGCAACGTTAAGCCGCCGTGTTGGCGCTAGAAGTCTTTGCCCACATAGGGACGCGACCAGGGCGATGATCGCGGTTTGGGCGGTGGTGATGCTATAGACGTCGTTCAACAAACGCCCGTCGTTCGTTTAATGTTCTCGCGCAGGTCCTCTTCGGAGAACGGTTTCCTGGATAGGAAACCGGTCGCGCCGTCGCTCGCGACCAGACAGTTAAAGGACCCGCAGCGCAGGGTTGAGTCGCATCGCCCGCCCGGCCAACTCATGGCCGTCAATTACTGGCATGTTGATGTGGGTGATTAAGATCGTGATGCGGTTGTTCGAACTCAGCTGGTCGAGGGCTTCTGCGCCGCTTGCGCCCGTGACGACTCACAACCAAGGTCTTCCAGCATGTCCGCGATGACTTCGAGTACGCTGGCATCATCGTCTACGACTAATACCAAGTGAGTCATTCCAAAGGCGCATCCTCTTTGCACGCCCTCCACCTAGCTTGACAAACAATCCCACACTTCGGCGGTTCCACGCCTTACAGGCGGTGGCGGCGACATTTAGCCCGTCGGCTGTCGCTAGTGCCGACGTCGAGCCGAACTTGGCCCGACCGCTGTTTAAGCAAAGCGGACATTGGCTCAAAAGCGGCCCACCGCGCTTTGAACGTCGACCGGCCGTTGGGGCCACCTTTGACGAGCGACCGAGTAGAACGGCCCCTAGCGCCGGTGCTGGCCACGGGTGTCGTCGGATAACCGGTCCTGATGAGTGCGCCGAGTCTGGGTACGCCGTATCGCTCAGAAGCTCCAGTCGGTACCGAGGGTGAAGATGCCGCTGGGCTTCAGCTGCAAGCCGACATTGTCCAGAACGACATCGATCCACGCGGTGAGATTGGGAGCGTCGGGCCGCACAGCAACGGCGATCTGGTCCCTCTGCTCGCCCACCAGGCAAAGCTTGAGCTTGATACGAGCCGCCGGGTGCTCGGCGAACAACTGGCGCAACTCGATCTCGCCGCCCAGACCGGCGAGCAGCCCGTCGGTTTCCAGCGCGTGATAGAGATCTTTTCCGGTGTCGAAGACCACCGGATTGATTTTGCTATCCTGGTTGCGCAGCGCCTGTTCGTAGGCACCCCCGCGCGTGATGCCGAGTCCGTCCGGCCGCGCCGCCAGGGCCGCCGCATCGGCTGGCGTATTCGGACAGGCAATATTGTCACGCAACGCCCGCACCCGGTTCAACGCAACGGCCACCGACTGGGTCAGGTACGGGCGCGAAAAGCGCACCATTTTGGCCCGTTCAACGGTCCGCGTCACCGATGACACCGCAACGTCCACTTCGCCCGCGGCTACCTGGGCCACCAGTTCATCGTGGGTCGCGGCAGTGCGCACGAACTCAAGCCTGACATCCAGGCGCCTTGCAAGGCCATTCGCCATGGCAATTTCGATGCCGGAAGGCTCGCCGTCGCTTCCGGTAACCAGTAGTGGCGGAATTTCCTTGGCGACCAGCCCGACGCGTAGCGCGCCACGCTCCTGCACTTGGCGAATATCGGGAAAGCTCGAAAGCACCGTCGTCGCGGATAGGACCGGCGGCAGGACCGCCAACGCCAACAACGCGCCCATCACCCGTATGCGCCACGATCTCGCATTCATGCGCTTTTCCTCGGCTCCCCCGTAATGACAGTCAGCGCCGCCGTACCCAGCACGGTAAGCAGCGAGACCATCGGCGCGACCGCGGGCTGCGTGGTCGCCAGCACCACGACCGCCAGCGCATCGGGGATCTTCGCATTCAATAGGATCGGCGCAAGGATGGTCGCCAGCGCCGGTCCCCCTCCGACTGCCGCCGCGCCCGAAATCAGGCACGAAACCGCAACGATGACTGTCGCGGCCGTGCCAAGCGAAATGCCGTAGACCTGCGCGAGAAAAAGCACAGTAAAGGTCAACAGCAGAACCTGGCCGTGCTGGTTGGCGAGGACGCCAAACGGCGTCACTGTGTCGACGACGCTGCGGTCTACGCGGAACCGCTCCTGTAGCACTTCGATCGCCGAATACAGTGCAGCCAGGGGGTTGTCGGTGGCAAAGGCGATCACGAGGGGCTGGCTGAGATCGGACAGGACCCGCCAGGGCGCCTTGCGGCATACGATCGACAGAACCGCCGTTAGCCCGGCTACCGCCAACAGTCCTGCCAGGTAGAAATAGCCGACGTAGCGTACTAGCGCACCCAGCAACTCCCGATCGGCCTCCGCCACATGAGCCGCGCCGAGGGCGAAGAGGCCGAGCGGCAGCGGGATCAGCACCCAGTGGAAGATGGTCGCAAATGCCTCGTTGAGGGCGTTCAGGATCCGCAGTGTCTCGTCAGCACCGGGGGACTCGATAACGCCGAGGGCCAGTCCGAGCAGAACGCAGAAAAAAACGATGCTGATGAACTGCGCCCCCGACAGCGCCGCGAAGATATTCGACGGCACCATGCCCTGCAGGAATGCCATGATCGGACCGCCGGACACCACCGCCGGCTCACTGGCAAGCTGCTGGCCGAGCGCCGCGGCAGCGCCCTCGCCCAAACTCTCGCCCGGGCTCAGACCGATGCACACGAGCACCGCCGATGCGCTCGGAATCAGCAGCAGCAGCAGATAGGACAAAGTCATGCGCGGGAAGAGCGCGCGGGTCGTCGCGTTGCGCAACATCTGTCCGATGCCCCAGGTGAGCGCCGTCACCAGGATGGGCAACATGCTCATCGACAGCAGGGCAACGTAAAGTTTCGCGAACGGCACCAGCGCGTGGGCGGGCTCGGGCAGATAGAATCCGAACAGCAGACCAGAGACGACCCCCGCAATGATGGTCGCCGGATGCGTGACGATTCTCAGGAGTTGGCGCAGCAATCGATTGCCTTTGGCTGGTGAATGAGTCGCCTAACGTGACGCTCGATCAATCGATGAAAATTCTGGATCTCGTCTGCAATTGTCAGCTTGCGATACTCCCGATGAGCGATCGCGATGTCGTCCGCCGGACGATCTCGCAGTGCATCCGCGGTTTCCGTTTCGAGCGCCGTGTATCGCTTCGCCAGATAGGCAATAGTTGCTAGGGCCATGGTTCTCTCCAACACAGTCGCAACTACGTAGAATGGAACGCAAGAAAAGCAGAAGGCTCTCTTGATGTGGATCAATGGCCAGTGAGACGGAACCGCTCTTTTGCAACGGAGCGGAAAGCCTGATCGGGCCGGCCCCGATTGAAACATCACTTGTCCATCAAATCAGCGACGCTGGGGCTTTCTACGTGCTCGCCAGTTCTGGAAGCTGCTCTGTGCCCCACTGCGAAGATCTTCACCGACTCCCGTACCAATATGCCGAGCAATTCCTTACCCGACACGAGGTGAGAAGGATTGCGCCTGCAAGCTTGGCCTAGTGGGTCTGGTGTCTAAGCTTGCGGCAGCTGGTACCGCGGGGGCCCGTCCCCGAACTGGATCAAGGTCAAGAACCGGACGCGCCCGGCGTTTAGCCGGGTAATGGAGACGGCATAGCCACAGGTGCCTGAGATCGCGAAAATAGCTAGGCCCGACGGGGGCCGGGCTCGTCGATCATTGGCGCAAACAAGCAAATTTCTGGCGCGCCATCACAAGATCGGGCTGCGAATTTGTGACAGTTCAACCGGTCTCTTCTTTCATACAATCGAAGCGTTTCCCGTGGTGATGCGTCAACCGCATCATCGCGATGTTCTGAGTTCAAGGACCCGTTAAGATGAAGCGATTTTTACTTGCCGTCCCAGCTCTTCTGGTCAGCACCGTTGCGGCATTCGCGATTGAGTTGAACTGCGGAGCGCCACAGGTCGCGCTCGGTGACGATCCGCGTGACAGCAACCCGGTCGTCGGTGTTGAGATCCGATATGCCCCTGACGACCACGCTTGGCGCATCTTCCACAAGCGCCGCGATGGTCTGGTGGTTTCGCGCAGTGAGCAGTACGCCATTCAAGATGCGAGCGATGGACGCAAGATTCAATGGCAGGGTTCACTCGTCCGCGCCTCGCACCTTTACATGATCGGCGAAGTCCGCCGCGACGAAGGCAGCCTCACTTACATGGAGTGGCTGTACGACCGTAAGAAAGGCAACATGCTACTGATGCAGGCATCGGCGCGCTGCGCCACCCCGTTACCGCAGCCCACGCTCGCCCAACCGTCATTGCCGCAACCGACGCCCGCGCAACCGACGCAGCCCTATGGCAACAAGCCCAGCATCCCATTGGGGCAGGCAGGCAGCCTATGAGACGGTCCTTCCTTGGAGCCGCTGTATTATTGATGGCCGCGACCCGCTTAGCATCGGCGGAAGAGCTGTACAGCTCGGGCTACTGGCAGGCATTTTATTCACGGGAAGCCGGTGCTTGCGGCATGTCCACCATCGTGAATCAAATCGAGCGCAGTTCGGTCATGGTGAAGCATTTCATCGGAAGGCCCGGCCTCACCGTGCAAATCTTCAAGGCCAGCTGGCGCTTTCCGACGGATCGCACACCGATTCCGATGACGGTCGGATTCGACCAGGTGCCCCTGCTCGACGGGAACGCATACGGTTACAATCCAGCAGCTGGCAGGCCGACTGGCGGCATGGTCGAATTTGAAGTGCGGCCTGATCTATCGGTGAATTTCGTGGAAACGTTCGCGGGGGCCACGACGTTCTGGGTGCGGTTCAAGGAAGGTAACGAGCGGCCTTGGTCGATGTACCTGTCAGGGTCGCGTGATGTGACAACGGTGTTCTCCCACTGCATCGTCAGCATGAGCCCGAAAGGGACGACCCAGCCCTACAGCGGTAGCGGCACCCAGTCCTATAGCGAGCCTTCGCGTCCGACACCCGTACCCCAACCGGCTGCGACGAAGCGCGACGATGGGGCCGTCTGACACCAAGCGCTGCTTTCAAGCGCCGCGGCCGGGGGGCGCGTATGTGCGAGCGATGATCCCGACGCAACATCAACCGAAGCAGGAAAAAAATGGTGGTGGACATCAAAGTAGCGAGGTCGCAACCGAACGCGCCAGGCTTTCGAGCGTGATTCTTGTTTTGAGGGTCAGCAATGCGATTCTTCTTCTGGCGGCGGTCGGAAAAACATCCCGTGCCCGTCATGCAGGCGCGGGAAGCCCGTGTGATCAAAGGTCTCGTTTATTCAAAGGGCATCCCCGATAACGACCCGAATACAACAAACATGCTGAGAACGCCTTGGACATCCGGATTTGGTCAACTTGGGTGCCTCCACAGCGTGACTTGCATTGCAAGATCGAATGGATCGATCTGCGTGGCAGTGGGCCTCTTAGAGATTCGCCATTCAATGAATGGAGGGAACACCCAGCGCACTGGTGCCATAAATGCCTTTTCAGCGAGGACGTTGAGAGTGCTATCGCCATCGGCCAGATACTTCGTGCGCGCGAAGATGTCGAAGACGTTACGATTTTCGTCATCCTCGACAAGGATGGCTTCGGTAATTGCTGCCGCTGCATAACTGGTTGGGCGCTCGCCGAAAAAGTCGACCCACAGCGGTGAGCCACCGCAATGGATTGGCACATCGGCGTGGTGGCCACAGCGGTGGCGGCAGTAGATCAGCAGGTCGCGCACGCCCATCTCGCGCATCTCGCCGAAGGTGATTTTCTGAGGATCGGCCCGCATGGATTTCTCAATGCGTGCCAACTCGCGCGGATCCTAAGCTTTCGGCTGACTACCTATGCCGGCGGCGCCTGTTCATTTGCGTGCTCAACCTCATCCGCCAGCGCATCTAAGTGTTGTGCATGCTTCGCGAACAGCTCCCGCTTGTGCCGGACGGTTGTCAGAGCGCTGATTAAGGCTGCCTCGGCCGCCTGCTGGCGCAGGGTTTCCAAATGGGTTCGATAGTCCTTCATCAGCAGGTGTCACCGGGTTTGTTCGAATCATCCACCTGCTTGAAGAAATCGTGGACTACCGGCACAGCGTCTTGGATCTGATAGCAACAGAAGCTGTCGACAGATGTTTTGGTGCCGTGATCGATCAACTCCAGCCAAAATAGCGGCGTGCTATCAACATCGGCCGCCGGATTCGCCAACATCCGGATCTCATAGCTGCCGATCGAAGCGACGGAAACCGATGCTTGAGGACCGCCCTCGGGAAGGGAGCAGAGTCTGACGTAGGCTTGGGAAATTCTCAATTCAATCAGCGTCGACGCGGACGTGTTGCAATCTTTCAAAACTGAAGATCCTAAAAGGTGGCGTTGCGGGCTGGATGCATAAGTGAGGGCCGCACCGATACCGCAGCGCTGCACTTCGCCAAAATAGGCGTTTGCAAAGAGATGTGCTTGTTAAAGGCGGACAATTGTTTGTTGCGGTGGGCCGTCTTCACGACACATGACCGGGCGCAACGTGGATGCCGTCGACCCGGCGCGCGAGCAACCGCGTCAGATTGGTCTCGGCCCGGATCTGTTTCGGCACGCCTGTCTGATGGGACTGGAGGGGCTGGTCTCGAAGCGCTCCGACAGCTGGTATCGCGCTGGGCGCTCGCGAACTCGGACTGACGTTCCATTGATATAGGTCAACGGCATCGATGCCGCGCCGATCAGCAATGTCAAACGCCGCTGAAGCGACCCTCGTCATCAGCAGCGCCAAAGGAGGTTTCGCTATGCGTCCATGGAAGCGTCTTTCGATCAACTCAGCGGCAGCCACTGGGATTGTCGCCAGCGTCCTGTTTGGGCTTGCCGGTCTCGCGCTTACTCCAATGCCGGCTAACGCGGTCGTGTACTGCACCTATGTTGGGTATCCCGGCGGGTGCGTTGCCCGGCCCGGCGTAGTGCTCGGGGCTCGTCCGGTGGCGCGCGCCGCGGTCCGTCACAACGCTGGTGGCAACATGAATGGTGGCGTCAATCGCGTTGGGGTGCGGCGATAAGCGGTTGCATGCGGGCGCAGGCCCGGCACCTTGCTGCGGATAATCCACGCTAAGTGCCGGGCGAGCCTCGGGCCCACATAACCCGGAAGGACAGGTCTGAAATCGCCTGCATAGTCGAGCGAGCTGTAACTTTCATTCACGTCGAATCGATGCGACAGACACAAAATCCACCCTCCGAGCTGCCCAAGGACGACACCGACCTCCAGCGCGAGCATGTTTTGCCGCGGATGATTGAGGCCCGCCAACTGGTCCAGGAATACATCAACAGCCTGCGCGGCTTGATCCGGAAGCTCACCCAGCGCGCCTTGAACTGATCTCTCGGCTTACCCGATGCATCGTCAATTGGCTTACCAAAAAGGTCAGCCGCGCGTTTCGGCAACCACTAGCGGCAGATCCGGCGCAAATTGCATAGCGGCAAAAAACCACACAGCTGCATCGCGCTTCTCCTCTTTGTGGCGGATCGCCAGCATGGTGATGATGATCGTCATGCTCTCAGCCATCACCGGGTGAGCTGAGAGGCGCAGGGGGAAAAAGTGCCGACCGCTGAACAATGCCGTGTCTATGCCGCAGACTACAAATTACGCGCCACTGAACCCGGGAATTCACCCCGCCGGACGACCGTTCTAACGAGCATCTCACGAAGCTGGACGGCACTGGCAAGTCAGCTGGAGAGCCTTACAGGCATCGTTAAAGAGGAAGGAAGGTGAGCCCGGGCTTGAACCCACCAGCCGGCTGTTCACCGGGAGCCGGTCCCCATCTTGGCTGGGTTGTGGTTCGGCCTGATCTCGGCGCCCCGCTTGCAACAGCGCTGGCATAGAAAGCGCGGCTCGATGTCGGAGAGCCTGACGTGGTCAGCCCAGCCGTCCGCGCTGATTTCGGTGTGGTGGCCGCAGCGGTGACGGCAATAGACCAGGACGCCGCGCACGCCCATGGCGCGCATCTCACCGAAGGTGATCTTTTGCGGGTAGGGCATGTTGGCATGGGGACGGCGAATCGCGTTTTGCCTGTAAATCGTGGGGAACTATCCCGCAATCCCTTGAAACGGATGACTTTACGCGCCACCTTGCGCGACCCTGACGGCTTTGACCTAATGGGCGAGTGCTTTGGCAGTTTGCTAAATCACGCATGGAAAAGCCGAGCACACTTCGCAGGCGGGCTCGGCTTTCCGTGGCGTTTCTCACAGGAGATGCTTTCGCATGTCCGTCACCACGAAGGAGACCCTAGCGTGGCTAGTCCGGTCGTTCAAGACAACCAACCCCGTAAAACTAAGTTCACATTCGAGGAAGCTGTTGACGTCTGGCTGCGCCGCTGGAGCGGGCAGTACCAGCACGAGATCGCAGCGGCATATGTGATAAATCCGCGCGCCGTGAACCAAGTGCTCAAAGGCGTCACGCACGTCGGCAGCAAGGACGAAGCCGCACAGCGCACCGGGCGCACGGCATAGTCAGCGCGACAACTCGGGCGAGCGGCTCCGGTCGCTCGCCTCCGTTGACCGCCCGAGGAATCGGCTGGAAAAGGACAGGGATGGGGGCCGGGCTCGGAATCTGTCTGCCTAAGCAATCAGGCGGCGAGCCGTTGCCCCTCTTTTCCTAGAGCCTTAGCGACAGGCGCGCCCACGATCCGCCGCAGCTCGGTGGCGATTCCGTCCAGTACTGCACGCTTTTCTTTCATCCGTCGGGAGTGGTTGTAGACCTTGCCCGTAACCGTCGGCACGATGGTGTCGCCCTTCTTCGTCACGGCGTGGTCAAGGCATTTGGCAATGGCAGCATCGTCAAAGCCGAGATCCCCGGCCAACGTCGCCGCTGTCCGCCGCAGATCGTGCGGCGTGAACGGTTTGAGGCCCAACAGCTCACACAGGCCGGGCGTCTTGGTCTTGTCCTTGTTCTTCTCGTGTTTGGTGCCGCGCAAGGCGTTTGCCATCGCTTTGCGGTGGATCGGCTGGCCCTTGTACATCGAGCTTTCGAATACGAACTGCTGATCATTCGAGGTCAGCGCCTCGTTGATGATCTCGACGGCCAACTCCGACAAGGGCTGCTGAATCACCCGCCGCTTCTTGACCCGCTTGAGAGGTACGTCCAAGCGCGCATGTTTGCCGTCGAGGTCGAACAGCTCATTCCGATGCGCACCGAGCAGTTCGCGTGAGCGCAGCATAGTCACCAGCTCGAACTTGAGGGCGAGGCGGGTGCGGCGGTCATAGGGCAGATCACTGCGGTCGAGACCACGCCAGAAGATCCTGATCTCATGCTCCGACAGGACTCGGGTGCGCGGGTGTTCCGGATCTAGCTTCGGCAGGTTAATGCAAGGACTGGCGGTCACATAGTCGCGGCCCGCCTCCGCCGCCCAGTTGAACAGCCCCGAAGCTGCCTTGCGCATATGACGGGCGTTGCTGACGGAGGGCTTGCCGAACTTCCCCGCGACGATGTCATTCGAGAGTGTTGCGATGTCATGCTTAGTGACGTCTCTCGCGAGTGTTTTGCCAAGCCTCGCACCGAGGAAGCGGCGCAGGTGGCTCGCCGTATTTTCCCAAGCCTCCAGCCGGGGCCGCATCTCGCCATCCGGCTTCTTGACTGGCGTCTTCATCCACTCGATCCGCTCCTCGATGATCTCGGCGACGGTCTTGCCGCGCCTCGCTTTTGCGGTCTTCTGGTCGCGGAAGGTTTCGGCGAGAGCCTCGGTACCCAGTCCCTTGAGGCCGTAGACCCTGCTGCGGGCGTCCTCGACGGTAAAAGCCTCGGGATTGTAGACGCCGAGCCAGCCGGTACGCTGCTTCCCGGTCTGCCGGTCGGTGAACTTGTACGAGAAGGTCGCCGCGCCCGCCGTGGTGATGCTGACGTAGAGACCGGGGCACTTGCGGTCGTAGAGCTTGGTCCGCTTGGCGACGCGCTTCTCGCACAGTCGGTCGGTCAGGATGACGCTGCTGTTGCGGCCGCGCTTGCCAAGGGGGCAGGGGACAATGGTACTATTCATGTGGTTTCGGCTCCTAAGGCTTGGGACCAAAGGGCTCGGCTTTGGGGCTTTCAGTTTGTCGTGCGGACGCTGAAAGGCTTAGGGCCGGGCCCTTAATTTGGTGAAGCCCGCTGAAACAGCCTGCATCAGGGTAGTAGAAAAGCGCTTGTTTTAAAGTCTTTTGTTAGTTTCGGCGTGTTTCACCGAGTACCAAAATATAGACGTGTGGTCCTGGCCGTCGTTGCTACGGTCAAGCTCTTGCGGATGCGGCATGCGCGTCAACCGGCGCGGTGTCGGTGAATTTCGCGAAGGCGAGGGAGGCCAGAAGGAACTCGGCTCCCGGGAGAGCACGGCATAAGCCGTCCAACCATCGCGCAGGGAAGGCCGAGTGATTGGCACCACCTGTATGCTGCTGTGCGGTTTTCCTGCGTGTGCTTTTCGCGCAGCGGACCGCGGGTGCCGGCCGGCACCCGGCCTTCCCTGCGCCCTCTTGGACAAGGGGGTGAATAGATCGAGCAAGCTCGGGCGAAACGCGCCGCGAGGCTGCGAAACCGTGTCTGCGAGTTGGCGCAACAACCTCAAACGTCGTCCTGGCCTAGTGCGCAATTGCGCACGGGGGGCCAGGACCCATACCGCGAGGTCTGTCGATTTGAGGCGGCATCAATCCCACCGAGCGAGTCTTCGCCAAACCCCTCCCCGGGGTAATGGGTCCTGGCCCCCCGTGCGCAATTGCGCACTAGGCCAGGACGACGCCGGAGTTGGTGGCTTCCAGTTTGGACACACCCTCATCACAACCAGTTGTTTTTCGAATGTCTTTATTCGGAAACAATCATTCCCTATTATCCCGCAATGCAAAAAGCCGCCCGCAAATCCCAGCCAATTGCCCGTCCGCCCGGACGTCCCCGGGAGTTCGACATGGACACCGCGCTCGACAGGGCCGTCCGCGTGTTCTCCGAGCGCGGTTATCATGCCACCTCGATCGGCGATCTCACCGCGGCGATGCGGCTAGCGACCGGCAGCGTCTACAAGGCGTTTCGCGACAAGCATGCGGTGTTTCTCGCCGCCTTCGAGCGCTACGTCGCGTTGCGCCAGGAGGAGACCCGCAGCGCCGCGGCGCAAGGCGCCAATGGTCGCGAGCGGCTGCGCAACCTGCTGCTTTCGTATGTGGAGCATTCCCAGGGCAGCGAGGGGCGGCGCGGCTGCCTCGTGGTCGGCAGCGCGGTCGAACTGTCCGCGGTCGATCCGGTGGTCGCCGCCCTCGTCAGCGCGCGACTCGAAACCAACGAAAACTTCATCGCCAGTCTCATTCGCGAGGGGCAGGCCGACGGCTCGATTCCCCGCCATGTCGCCGCCGACGACACCGCGCGCCTGATGATCTGCATCACGCAGGGTCTGCGCGTCGTCGGCAAGGCGCGCCTGTCGCTCGACGGCAAGCGCCTGGTCGCCGTCGCCATGAAGCTGCTCGCCTGAATTATTTGTCATATTAGGAAACAAGCGTTTCCTATATCTGGAGACCGTGTGAATGACGATGAATGCCACGATCGAGACCGCGCCGGATCCGGCTGCGGTGTCGCAGCGACTGACCTTCGTGCTTGCCGCGGCCTGCGGCATGGTCGCCGCCAACATCTATTACGCCCAGCCGCTGATCGCGCCGATCAGCGCCGCGCTCGGCCTGTCGCACGCGGCGGCGGGGTTGATCGTCACCATGACGCAGATCGGCTACGGCGTGGGGCTTCTCTTCATCGTGCCGCTCGGCGACCTCGTCGAGAACCGTACCCTGATCTGCTCGGTCATCACGCTCGGCGCCGCAGCGCTGCTCGCCGCGGGCTTCGCGTCCCACGCGCTGCCGTTCCTGATCGCCGCGCTGTTTATCGGGCTCGGCTCGGTCGCGGTGCAGATCATCATCCCCTATGCGGCGCATCTTGCGCCAGCAGCCATTCGCGGCCGCGTCGTCGGCAACGTCTCGACCGGCCTGATGCTCGGCATCATGCTGGCGCGGCCGGTGTCGAGCTTCGTCACGGCGGTGCTGTCGTGGCACGCGGTGTTCTTCTGCTCGGCCGGGCTGATGATCGTGCTCGCAGCCGTGCTCTGGATGACGCTGCCGAAGCGCAAGCCGGTCGCGCGCATGCATTACGGCGCGTTGCTGCTGTCGATGCCGCATCTGGTGCGGACCACGCCGCTGCTGCGCCGCCGCGCGCTCTACCAGGCCAGCCTGTTCGGCGCCTTCAGCCTGTTCTGGACCGTGACGCCATTGCTGCTCGCCAGCGAATTCGGCTTCACTCAGCGCGGCATCGCGCTGTTCGCGCTTGCCGGTGTCGCCGGCGTGTTCGCGGCCCCGATCGCGGGGCGGCTTGCCGATCGCGGCCACAGCCGCATGGCAACGCTGGTCGCGCTGCTGCTGGCGGCCGTGGGCTTCCTGATCACGCATATCGGCGCGCCCGGATCGGTGCTGAACCTCGCCTGCCTGGTCGTGGCCGCGATCGCGATCGACATCGGCGTGCAGGGCAACGTCGTGCTCGGCTTCCGCGCGATCTTCGCGCTGGGGCATGAGCATCGCAGCCGGCTCAACGGCCTCTACATGGCGACGTTCTTCACCGCGGGCGCGGCGGGCTCGGCGGTCGGCGCCTGGGCGTTTGCGCAAGGCGGCTGGACGCTCGCATCGGCCATTGGCCTCGCGCTGCCCGTCGCAGGCCTGATCTATGCGGCCACCGAATAGGGGCCGGGGCCGCCCAAGTCGTGCGATTCGGCCCGTTTACCAAGGCCGTCCCGCCGGCAATTTCCGCCTCGCAGTTTCCCTGCCGGTGTAGTACTTTGGTCGCAAGCGAGCCTGGTTAACGGGCGGCAGGGGGAGGCTGATGAGGCGTGCGGGGCTGGTTGGCGTACTGCGGGTACGACCGTGGTCATGGCAGGCGTTTCTGCTTGGATTCCTCGTTGTCGCAATGTCGGCTGCGCTCCAGGGCGCCTGTGTCGCGCTCGGCGCAAAACTCTATTTCGCGGTATTCCTGCCAAGCCTGTTCGTGCTCGGTATCGTCGCGGGCGTGCCAGCTGCGGCGTTTGCCGCATTGCTCACCATTCCGCTGGTGTGGTGGGCGTTCATGCCGCCCTTCTTCGAATTCAATTCGCTGACCAGCGCGCATGCCGATTCCATCAAGCTGTTCTGCCTGCTCGCCGTGCTGGTGATCGGCCTTGCCGATCTCTGCCGCGAGACGATGGCGATCATCAGCCGCGGCGGGTTGAAGCCGCGCAGCGAGAGCGCGGCAACGAATTCGCAATAGACCGGCCTTGCGCGGCCGCGCTCGTTGCGCGCGGGCAACAGTCCGGAAACCATTCGCGCGCTTGCCGCGCGGCGCTAACTTTTCGAAAAAGATTTGGCCGCAATTTCTCCCCCGGGAATGACGAGGGAGTTTTCGGACATGAACGGCCAAATCACCGGTCACGCCATCTTGGAGAACGTGCGCCGCTACCGCGGTATCGCGTCGCTCTATCGCCAGACCGCTGCATTCCGCCCAGGCCAGAGCTGGTCGCTGCTCGAGCAGGCGAGGGATTGGGAAGCACGGGCGCTGCTGGAGCTGGAAGCCTATTTCGCCGCGCGGATGGATTACGCTGCTACCCGTGCGGCCTGATCGTTAACCATCGGCGCGGCCTTGGGCAGGCCCGCGTCGTCGGGGCGTGCACGGAAAACACGGGTCGACTACGGAGTTATCTCGACGCCCGCCTGTGCTAGCAACGTCCCGACCGAGACATCCCAATTCGGCCGGGGCAAGCGATGACCACCTTCAACCGCATCTTCACGACCGAGCGCCTGCTCCAGATCATCGTCATTCTTGCGGCCACGGTCGCGATGAAGCTGATGGGCTGAACTTCGGTAGGCTATCGCGCGCCGAATTCGGGCAATTCGGGAAGATAGTTCGACCCTTCCGAGCCCAGAAAATCGAACATCGCCTGCGCCGGCGGCAACAGCACCTTGTCGCTGCGGCGGATCACATACCATTGCCGCACGATCGGCAGGCCCGCGACGTCGAGCACGACGAGCCGGCCCTCGGTGAGCTCGTGCGCCACGGTGTGGGCCGAGATGAAGGCGATGCCGAGCCCGGCGATCACCGCCTGCTTGATGGTCTCGTTGCTGCTCATCTCCATGCCGATGATCGGCTCGAGATCCGACCTCTGGAACATGCCTTCCATCAGCGTCCGCGTGCCCGAGCCGGGCTCGCGGGTGAGGAAGGTCTCATGCACGAGGTCGGTCAGGTTGAGGCCGGAATCGTTCTCGAGCCAGTGCCCCTTGCGCGCGACGATGATATGCGGATTGCGCCCGAGCTGGCGGACGTCGACGCTGACATCGGCCGGTGGCCGACCCATCACCGCGAAGTCGAGGTCGTAGCCGTGCATGGCTCCGCGGATCTCCTCGCGATTGCCGACGGTGAGCTTGATCTCGATCTTCGGATGCCGCTTCGAGAATGCCGCGATTGCGTGCGGCACGAAATATTTTGCGGTCGAGACCGCGCCGAGATGCACCGTGCCGCCGGTCCGCCCCGCAAGCAGGTCGAGCGAGCCCTGGCAGTCCGCGATTGCGGCCTCGACGCGCTCGGCGAGCGCCAGCACCTCCTTGCCCGCCTCCGTCAGCAGCATGCCGTCGCCGGTCCGCTGCAGCAGAGGCAGGCCGGCGAGATCCTGAAGCTGGCGCAGCTGCTGCGTCACGGCCGGCTGCGTCAGGCCGAGCTGGCTCGAGGCTGCCGTGACGCTGCCTCTGGCCGAGAGCGCCGCAAGCGAGCGAAGCTGCCGGATCGTGAGATGCCGGAGCTGCGCCGCCGAGTGGGCATTATAAGATATTTCTTTGGCGCTCATTATGAATAGAAATTTTCCTTATTAAGCCTCCCCTGTCAATCTCATCGTTGTTGGCACTGACCGCACCGACCTCCAGCGCGAGGGAACTGGATGCGGCACCAACAAAGGGGATGGACGCAGATGACCGGGCAACTCAGGCTGGACGACCACCTTCAACGGTATTCTGACACGGCGCCGCATGCGCTGGCCGTGGCGGCCGCGGTCGATGCCATCGCGGCGGCCGCGATCGAGATCGCCGATCTCATCGCCACCGGAGACCTTGCGGACGCCTCCGGCCTGACCACCGGCCGCAATAGCGACGGTGACGTCCAGTGCGATCTCGACGTGCAGGCCGACGCGATCCTGCGCCGTTGTCTCGGCAAGCTGCCGATCGCGGCACTGGCGTCAGAGGAGATGCGCGAACCTCAGATCGGTGATCGCGCGGCGAAGATCTGCATCGCGATCGACCCGCTCGACGGCTCCTCCAACATCGACATCAACATGACCGTGGGCACGATCTTCTCGATCCTGCCCGCGCCGGATGATCTTGCGCTCGCCTTCCATCAGCGCGGCTCGGCGCAGCTCGCGGCGGGGTTCGTCACCTACGGCCCGCAGACCTCGCTGGTGCTGACGCTCGGCGACGGCGTCGACATCTTCACGCTCGACCGCAAGTCCGGTTGCTTCCGTCTCGCGCGCAGCGCCGTGCAGATCTCGGAGACCTGCGAGGAGTTCGCGATCAACGCCTCGAACCGCCGGCATTGGGAACAGCCGGTGCGCGCCTTCGTCGACGAATGCCTCGCCGGTGTGGAAGGTCCGGCCAACCACAATTTCAACATGCGCTGGGTCGGATCGCTGGTTGCCGAGGCCTATCGCATCCTCACCCGCGGCGGCGTGTTCCTCTATCCCTCCGATGCACGGCCCGGCTATGGCGACGGCCGTCTGCGCCTCGTCTACGAAGCGCATCCGATGGCTTACATCATCGAGCAGGCCGGCGGCTCGGCTTCGACCGGGCGCGAACGCATCCTCGAACTCGCGGCGCAGAGCCTGCATCAGCGCGTGCCGCTGATCATGGGCTCGAGCAACGAGGTGCAGCGCGTCGAGGAACTGCATTGCGATCCCTTGCTGGTCGCCAGCGTTTCCGCACCGCTGTTCGCGCGGCGCGGCTTCTTCCGGCTGTGAGCGAGGCATTCCATGTCCAGGAAGTATCCGATCATCTCCATCACTGGCTCCTCCGGCGCCGGCACCACCTCGGTCAAGAAGACCTTTGAGCAGATATTCTTCCGCGAGAAGGTCAACGCCGCCTACATCGAAGGCGATGCCTTTCATCGCTACGATCGCGCGGAAATGCGCACGCAGATGGCCAAGGAGGCCGAGCGCGGCAACAGGCATTTCAGCCATTTCAGCCCCGAGACCAACCTGTTCGAGGAGCTGGAGCGGGCGTTCCGCGACTATGGCGAGACCGGCACGGCGACGACGCGGCACTATGTCCACGATGCCGAAGAATCCGCGACGCATAGCGCCGCACCCGGCACTTTCACCGAATGGAAACGGCTGCCGGAGAACTCCGACCTGCTGTTCTACGAGGGCCTGCACGGCGCCGTCGTCACCGACAAGGTCAATGTCGCGCGTTATGCCGACCTCAAGATCGGCGTCGTGCCCGTCATCAATCTCGAATGGATCCAGAAGCTGCATCGCGACCGCAGTGCGCGAGGCTATTCGACCGAGGCCGTCACCGACACTGTTCTGCGGCGGATGCCCGACTACATCCACTACATCTGCCCGCAGTTTTCCGAGACCGACATCAACTTCCAGCGCGTGCCGACGGTGGACACCTCCAATCCGTTCATCGCGCGCTGGATCCCGACGCCGGACGAGTCGATGGTCGTGATCCGCTTCAAGAACCCGCGCGGCATCGACTTCCCCTATCTGCTCTCGATGCTGCCGCAAAGCTGGATGTCGCGTGCCAATTCGATCGTGTGCCCCGGCGCGAAGCTCGATCTTGCCATGCAGCTCATCCTGACGCCGCTGATCATGCAGCTGATCGAGCGCAAGCGAAACCTAAAGTGAACAAGGAGAGGATCCGATGAACATCTCAGTTCACGCCGACGCCGACCTCACGGCGGTCTCGCACAGCGATCTCGCCAACGCCGTCCGCTTCCTCGCGGTCGACGCCATCGAAGCCTCGCAATCCGGTCATCCCGGCCTGCCCATGGGCATGGCCGATGTCGCCACCGTGCTGTTCTCGCGATTCCTGAAATTCGACTCGGCTCACCCCAATTGGCCGGACCGCGACCGCTTCGTGCTGTCGGCGGGCCATGGCTCGATGCTGCTCTATGCATTGCTCTATCTCACCGGCGGCGACGTCAGCCTCGATGACATCAAGGCCTTCAGGCAATGGGGCTCGAAGACGCCGGGCCATCCGGAATATGGCCATACGCCGGGCGTCGAGACGACGACCGGTCCGCTGGGGCAGGGGATTGCGACCGCGGTCGGCATGGCGCTCGCCGAGCGCATGGCCAATGCGCGGCATGGCGAGGGCCTCGTCGATCACTTTACGTACGTGATCGCTGGCGACGGCTGTCTGATGGAAGGCATCAGCCAGGAAGCGATCTCGCTCGCCGGCCATCTGCAATTGTCCCGCCTGATCGTGCTGTTCGACGACAACGGCATCTCCATTGACGGCCCGACCTCGCTCGCGACCTCCGACGACCAGCTCGCGCGCTTCGCTGCATCCGGCTGGTCGGTGCGCCGTGTCGACGGGCACGATCCCGAAGCAGTCGCGCAGGCGATTGCCGAGGAGCGTGAGAGCACAAGACCGTCGCTGATTGCCTGCCGCACCGTCATCGGCTATGGCGCGCCGGATCGTCAGGGCACCGAGAAGGCGCATGGCGCGCCGCTCGGCACCGAGCAGACCGCGGCGGCGCGGCGAACGCTCGGCTGGGACTATCAGCCCTTCGTGGTGCCTGTCACGATGCTGAAAGCATGGCGGATGATCGGGCAGCGCGGGCAGGTCGAGCGTCTCGCCTGGCTCGATCGCTACGAATGCGCGACGGCCGAGCAGCGCGACCTGTTTATCGAGGGCAAGGCGGTTGCCCTGCCGAACGCCTATGCCCAGGCCTCGGCGAAATTGCGCGAACGCTTTGCCACCGAGCGTCCAAAGCTCGCGACGCGGCAGGCGTCGCAACAGGTGCTCGAGGCCATCGCTGGGACGATTCCCGGATTTGTCGGTGGCTCGGCGGACCTGACGCATTCAAACCTGACGCATGCCAAGGCGCAGACCCCGGTCAAGCGCGACGCGTTCGCCGGCGATTACATCCATTACGGCATCCGCGAGCACGGCATGGCGGCCGCGATGAACGGCCTCGCGCTGCACGGCGGCTTCATTCCCTATGGCGGCACCTTCCTCGCCTTCTCCGATTACAGCCGTCCGGCGATCCGTCTTGCGGCCTTGATGCGGATCCGCGTCATTCACGTGATGACCCATGACTCCATTGGCCTCGGTGAGGACGGCCCCACGCACCAACCGGTCGAGCATCTCGCAGCGCTTCGCGTCATTCCGAACCTGCTTGTGTTCCGGCCGGCCGATGCGGTCGAGACGCTGGAAGCATGGGACTGCGCGCTCCAAGCTGAAGATCGTCCCTCCGTGCTGTGCCTGTCCCGTCAGGCCCTGCCGACCTTCCGCAGCGATGTCCGCGGTAGAAATCGCGTCGCCCGTGGCGCCTATCTCATCGTCTCGCCTGACGGCGGCCGAGACGTGACGCTCATCGCAACGGGTTCGGAAGTGTCAATTGCGCTGGAAGCGGCTCGCCTGCTCGCCACCGAGCACGTTCGCGCGGCCGTGGTCTCCGCACCCTGCTTCGCCTTGTTCGAGGAGCAGCCCGAGGACTACCGCGCTGCCGTGCTCGGCACTGCGCCACGGGTAGGCATCGAGGCGGCAGTCGCCGGCGATTGGCATCGCTGGATCGGCTCCGATGGCGAGTTCGTGGGCATGCGCGGCTTCGGCGCCTCGGCGCCCGCACCCGTGCTGTACCGCGAATTCGGCATTACGCCGCAAGGAATCGCGGAAGCCGCGCGTCGCGCCATCGCCCGCGCAAGCAAGAGATAACAGGAGGAATTGCCGTGGCCCGTATCACCCTTCGCCAGCTGCTCGACCATGCCGCCAACCACGGCTACGCGGTGCCGGCGTTCAACATCAACAACATGGAGCAGGGCATCGCGATCATGCAGGCGGCGGCCGAGGTCGATGCGCCCGTGATCATGCAGGCCTCGCGCGGCGCGCGCAGCTATGCCGGCGATATCATGCTCTCCCACATGATCGACGCACTGGAGCGGACCTATCCGGATATCCCGCTCTGCATGCACCAGGACCACGGCAACGACGAGGCGACCTGCGCTTCCGCGATCGCCCATGGGTTCACCTCGGTGATGATGGACGGCTCACTCAAGGCCGACGCCAAGACCGCGGCCGATTACGATTACAACGTTGCCATCACCCGCCGCGTCGTCGATCTCGCCCACTGGGTCGGCGTCTCCGTCGAAGGCGAGCTCGGCGTGCTCGGTTCGCTCGAGCATGGCGGCGGCGAGCAGGAGGACGGCCACGGCGTAGAGGGCAAGGTCAGCCACGACCAGCTGCTGACCGATCCCGACCAGGCCGTCGATTTCGTCCGCGCCACCAAGGTCGACGCGCTCGCGATTGCGATGGGCACCTCGCACGGCGCCTACAAGTTTAGCCGCAAGCCGGATGGCGATATCCTGGCGATGCGGGTGGTCGAGGAGATCCACCGCCGGCTGCCGAACACGCATCTCGTGATGCACGGCTCGTCCTCGGTGCCGCAGCCGCTCCAGGACATGTTCAACCAGTTCGGTGGCGAGATGCCGCAGACCTGGGGCGTGCCGGTGGAGGAGATCGTCCGCGGCATCAAGAGCGGCGTGCGCAAGGTCAATATCGACACCGACTGCCGGTTGGCGATGACCGCCGTGTTCCGCAAAGTGGCTGCGCAAAACCGGAGCGAGTTCGATCCGCGCAAGTTCCTCAAACCGGCGATGGACGCGATGCGCGACCTCTGCCGCGAACGGTTCGAGCAGTTCGGCACCGCGGGCCACGCAAGCAAGATCAAGGTCGTGCCGATGAGCGAGATGGCGCGCCGGTACCGTGGTGGCGACCTAGACCCGCGGATCGATGCCCGCGCGTCTGTTGCGGCCTGAGCAAAATACAGAGAGCAGCGAAGCGAGCAAACGCCTTAAGGAGGCTGACATGAATCTACACACCGGCACGGTCCGCGGCAAAGAGCGCTATCGCTCGGGCACCATGGAATACGCACGCATGGGCTATTGGGAGCCCGACTATGTCCCGAAGGACACCGACGTTATCGCGCTTTTCCGTGTGACGCCGCAAGAGGGCGTCGATCCGATCGAAGCATCTGCCGCGGTTGCTGGCGAATCCTCGACCGCGACCTGGACGGTGGTGTGGACCGACCGTCTGACTGCCGCGGAGAAATATCGCGCGAAGTGTTATCGCGTCGATCCGGTGCCCAACACGCCAGGCTCCTATTTCGCCTATATCGCCTACGATCTCGACCTGTTCGAGCCGGGCTCGATCGCCAACCTCTCGGCTTCGATCATCGGCAATGTGTTCGGTTTCAAGCCGCTCAAGGCGTTGCGGCTCGAGGACATGCGCTTTCCGGTCGCCTATGTGAAGACCTTCCAGGGGCCGGCGACCGGCATCGTGGTCGAACGCGAGCGGCTCGACAAGTTCGGCCGGCCGTTGCTCGGCGCAACGGTCAAGCCGAAGCTGGGGCTTTCCGGCCGCAACTACGGCCGCGTCGTTTACGAGGCGCTGAAGGGCGGGCTCGACTTCACCAAGGACGACGAGAACATCAACTCGCAACCCTTCATGCATTGGCGCGACCGCTTCCTCTACTGCATGGAGGCGGTGAACCGTGCGCAGGCGGCCTCAGGCGAGGTGAAGGGCACCTACCTGAACGTCACCGCAGGGACGATGGAGGACATGTACGAGCGCGCGGAATTCGCCAAGGAGCTCGGTTCGGTCATCGTCATGATCGACCTCGTGATCGGCTACACCGCGATCCAGTCCATGGCGAAGTGGGCGCGGCGCAACGACATGATCCTGCATCTGCATCGGGCCGGTCACTCGACCTACACGCGGCAGAAGAGCCACGGCGTGTCGTTCCGCGTCATCGCCAAGTGGATGCGCCTTGCCGGCGTCGACCACATCCATGCCGGCACGGTGGTCGGCAAGCTCGAAGGCGATCCGAACACCACGCGCGGCTATTACGATGTCTGCCGCGAGGACTTCAACCCGACCATGCTCGAGCATGGCCTGTTCTTCGACCAGTCCTGGGCGAGCCTGAACAAGATGATGCCGGTCGCCTCGGGCGGCATCCATGCCGGCCAGATGCATCAGCTGCTCAACCTGCTTGGCGAAGACGTCGTGCTGCAATTCGGCGGCGGCACGATCGGCCATCCCATGGGCATTGCGGCCGGCGCGATCGCCAACCGCGTGGCGCTGGAAGCGATGATCCTCGCCCGCAACGAGGGCCGCGACTACGTCCATGAAGGGCCGGAAATCCTGGCCAGGGCGGCCGAGACCTGCACGCCGCTGAAGGCCGCGCTCGAGGTCTGGAAGGACGTGACCTTCAACTATGAATCCACCGACACGCCGGACTTCGTGCCGACCGCGCTCGAAACCGTTTGAGGAGATTTGACATGAAGCTGACCCAAGGCTGCTTCTCGTTCCTGCCAGATCTGACCGACGATCAGATCACCAAGCAGGTGCAGTATTGCCTGACCAACGGTTGGGCGGTGAACATCGAGTTCACCGACGATCCGCATCCCCGCAACACCTATTGGGAGATGTGGGGCCTGCCGATGTTCGATCTCCAGGACGCCGCCGGCGTGATGATGGAGCTCGCCGAATGCCGCAGAGTGTATGGCGACCGTTACATCCGCCTTAGCGGCTTCGACTCCAGCCATGGCTGGGAATCGGTTCGGATCTCGTTCATCGTCAACCGCCCGCCGCAGGAGGCCGAGTTCGAGCTGGTGCGGCAGGAGGTCGGCGGGCGCGCGATCCGCTACGCAACCGTGCGCCGGCAACCCGCGCTCGCGTCAACCTAAGTCATCCTCCTCCGCGCGGAGCACTCCCTGCTCCGTTTCCTTGGCGGACCACTGCTTCGCCGCTCCCCCCGCGGCGAAGCCCTTTTCTTCGAGGTGCCGATGCTGGATGTTCCCCACGCAATGACCACTGACCCCGGTGAGACCAGTTTCGATCTCCGCAAGGAGGCCGAAGCGGCTGGAATCATCGGCACGCTGCAGCAGCTCGAGCAGGAGCTGATCGGATTGAAGCCGGTGAAGAACCGCGTGCGCCAAATCGCGTCGCTCTTGCTGATCGAACGTATCCGGCAGCGGGCGGGACTGGCTTCGTCGCCGCCGACGCTGCACATGTCGTTCACCGGCAATCCCGGCACCGGCAAGACGACCGTCGCGTTGCGCATGGCAAAGATCCTGCACGGCCTTGGCTTCGTGCGGCGCGGGCAGGTGATCTCGGTGACGCGCGACGATCTCGTCGGCCAGTATATCGGCCACACCGCGCCGAAGACCAAGGAGATCCTGAAGAAGGCGATGGGCGGCGTGTTGTTCATCGACGAAGCCTATTATCTGCACCGTCCCGACAACGAGCGCGACTACGGCCAGGAGGCGATCGAGATTCTACTCCAGGTGATGGAGAACCAGCGCGAGGACCTCGTCGTGATCCTTGCCGGCTATGGCGAGCGAATGAACAGCTTCTTCGCCTCCAATCCCGGCTTCCGTTCGCGCATCGCGCACCACATCGACTTTCCGGACTATGCGGAAGCCGAGCTGCTCGTCATCGCCGAACTGATGCTGAAGGAACGGGGTTATCGCCTCTCGGCGGCGGCGCGTGAGGCGTTCGAGAGATACATCGCGCTGCGCCGGACCCAGCCGTTCTTCTCCAATGCGCGCTCGATCCGCAACGCCGTCGACCGCATCCGCCTGCGGCAGGCCGATCGCCTGGTATCCGATCTCGATCGCATGCTCGATATCGCCGACCTCGAAACGATCGATCCCATGGACGTCCTGGCGAGTCGCGTCTTCAGCGGCGGTGCGGACGCGCAGACGAGTGCAAAGCCATGACGAGAGAAATCCTCATCGCGCCGTCGATCCTGGCTGCGGATTTCGCGCGCCTCGGCGAGGAGATCGCGGCGATCGACGCTGCGGGCGCCGACTGGATTCATTGCGACGTCATGGACGGGCATTTCGTCCCGAACATCAGTTATGGTGCGGACGTCATCAAGGCGATCCGGCCGCTGACGAAGAAAATGTTCGACGTGCATCTCATGATCGCGCCGGCCGATCCTTATCTCGACGCGTTCGCGAAGGCCGGCGCGGATGTCATCACGGTGCATGCCGAAGCCGGTCCGCACCTCGATCGCGCGCTCCAGGCCATCCGCGCGCTCGGCAAGAAAGCCGGCGTCAGCCTGTGTCCCGCTACTCCCGCAAGCGCGATCGAATACGTGCTCGATCGCCTCGACCTCGTCCTGGTGATGACGGTCAATCCGGGCTTTGGCGGCCAGTCCTTCCTCGAGTCTCAGCTCGAGAAGATTGGGCGCGTTCGAAGCATGATCGGCGACCGGCCGATCCGGCTCGAGGTTGACGGCGGCATCACGCGCGACAATGCCGCTGCCGTGGCCGCAGCGGGCGCCGATACGCTTGTGGCAGGTTCGGCGGTGTTTCGCGGCAAGAGCAGCGCGGACTATGCCGGCAACATCGCGGCCATCCGCACTGCCGCGGAAGCCGGCAGGGTTCCGAACCTGCAACATAGTTCGGAGCGGACGATGCGAGCCGGTGAGCCCGCGCTCATCAGGTAGACTAAGGGGTACAGGCGAAGCGAGCGGGCACCGGCATGGCTGTGCCAGGGCGTGCCACTTTCCTCCGGACATACTGAGTCCGCGCTGATTGGAACTTTCGCCTGAATACGCGTTTGCCTAAAAACAAGCGGGTCAAGCGCGCGGCGGGCGCAGCAAATCTTTTGCACAACCGCCATCGCCCTGACGCAAATAAGAGCAATAAGCTCTGTGAATGCGAGGGAGGGTCTCATGGACAACGTACGTCGCTACCGCGCGCTAGCGTCCCTCTGTCGTCAGCAGGCCGCCTACCGGCCGCTCCAGAGTTGGGAACTGCTCGGCCAGGCCGAACATTTCGAATATCTCGCCGAAGTCGAACTCAAGGCGCATTTCGACGCGTGCAATGCACAACACGACGAGGAGGGCGTCGAGGCCACGGCGTGGGAGAGGCCCGCCGCGGCGTGACGGTCCAACTTGTTCGAACATGACCTGAACTTGCCGATGCCGGCATCGCTCAAGGATGCGGTTCTCAGCCCGAACGACAAGGCTTGTGACCGACCCGACCTGGATCAGCCCTCGATCAATGCGACATCAGCGTCGGCACCGTCATGGCTTCCAGCATGGCGCGGGTGACGCCGCCGAGGAACCGCTCCTGCAATCGCGAATGGCCGTAGCCGCCCATGACCAGAAGATCGAGGCTCTCATCGGCTGCTAGCGACAGCATGGTCGGCTGAATGTCAGAGCGCGCCGCCGACAGGTTGACGGTGCGGGTCGACAGTCCGCGCCGGCCAAGATGCCTTGCCAGATTGCGCGTCGAGACTTCGTCGGGAGCCGTCTCTGTTTCGTTGATCGCAATGATCACGATTTCCTCGGCGCGGGCCAGGAATGGTGCGGCGTCGCGCATGGCGCGCGCGGCGAGGCGGCTGCCATCCCAGCAGATGCCGATCCGTTTCGCCTTGAACGCTCCATGGAAGGTATAGGGCAGGAAAAGCACCGGGCCGCCCGCCTGGAACAGGATCTCGCGAGGCACATCGTTGTCGAGTGAGCCTTGCGCCGGATCCGGCTGGAGCACAATGCTGAGATCGTGCAGCCGCGCCATCTCGCCGAGCAAGCCGACCGCATCCCCCGGCATCGCCCCGAGCGGGTGGCATGTGTAGGAAATGCCGGCGTTCACCGCTTCGCACTTGAACACCGCGAGCGCCGCCTCGGCCCGCTCCACTGCGCTTTCGCGCTCCATCTCGAAAACCGCCGCCACCGCGGCGCCGCCCTCCATCACGTAGGCCGCGCTGGTTGCCACATAACCAACCGCGACTGCATCGAGATGGGCGTTGAGGCCCGCTGCGAGCGAGATCGAGCCGTCGATCACCGGGCGCATCGGGCGCTCGGTGGGGATGTGGACGAGAATGTCTTTGTACATGACGCGCCTCCGATGGACATCATCCGGTGGCCGCAGTCTTTCACGATGCGCAGGACCCGCGTTGAGCTGCATCAAATGTGCAGCCTGGCGTTTTGTCGCCGCCCCCGGCTACTTTGCCAAGATTTAATCGCATGGACGGGACGCTGTAAGGTGGCGACCACCATGTTGGGTGCAAGGCGACTTACCCAACATGGACATATCGACATGACCGATCGCGTCAATTCCGACACCACCGCGACCCGCAAGATCCTGAGGCCACGCCGGCTTGCGCTGCTCGGTACCGTGGCCGCGCTTGGCCTGGCCGTGCTGGCGACTGCACCCGGCTCTTCGCCGTTCAGCGCGTCCTCCTTCATCGCACCCGCCCAGGCCGCGGAGACCGCCGCGACACCGCCGGGCTTCGGCGACCTCGTCAGCAAGGTCAAACCCGCCGTCATCTCGGTGCGGGTCAGGATCGACCAGGACAACGACAAGAGCGCGATGCTGCAACAGAACCGGATGGATTCGGACGAAGCATCGCCGTTCGACCAGTTCTCGCGGCAATTCGGCTTCCGTGGCCCGGGTGGCATGGACGGCATGCCGCGCCAGCACCGCCAGATGATCACGGGTGAGGGCTCCGGCTTCTTCATCTCCGCCGACGGCTATGCCGTGACCAACAATCACGTCGTCGATCACGCCGAGTCGGTGCAAGTGACGATGGACGACGGCACGATCTACAGCGCGAAAGTGGTCGGCACCGATCCGAAGACGGATCTCGCGCTGATCAAGGTCGAAGGCAAGAAGGATTTTCCGTTCGTCAAATTCTCCGACCAGAAGCCGCGCATCGGCGACTGGGTGGTCGCGGTCGGCAATCCCTTCGGCCTCGGCGGCACCGTGACCGCCGGCATCGTCTCGGCCAGCGGCCGCGACATCGGCAACGGTCCCTATGACGACTTCATCCAGATCGACGCGCCGATCAACAAGGGCAATTCCGGCGGCCCGGCCTTCGACATGAACGGCAACGTGATCGGCGTGAACACCGCGATCTTCTCGCCCTCCGGCGGCTCGGTCGGCATCGGCTTCGACATTCCGGCCTCGACTGCAAAGCTCGTCGTCGCACAGTTGAAGGACAGGGGCGCGGTTACGCGCGGCTGGCTCGGCGTGCAGGTGCAGCCGGTGACATCGGATATCGCCGACAGCCTCGGCCTCAAGGACGCGCGCGGCGCCATTGTCGACAATCCGCAGGACGGCAGCCCGGCGGCGAAGGCGGGCATCGAGGCGGGCGACGTCATCACCGCCGTCAACGGCACCGCGATCAAGGATTCCCGCGATCTCGCCCGCACCATCGCCACCCTGGCGCCGGGCACGTCAGTGAAGCTCGACGTCGTCCACAAGGGCGACAGCAAGACGGTGACATTGGCGCTCGGCGAGTTGCCGAACGAGCGGCAGGCTAGAGCCGACGAGGGCAAGTCGCAGCCAGATGCCGGCATGCCTCCGCGTCTCGGGCTCAGCCTGGCTCCGGCCGGCGACGTGCAGGGCGCCGGCCAGAAGGGCGTCGTCGTCACTGAAGTCGATCCGCAAGGTCCGGCCGCGCAACGCGGCATCCAGACTGGCGACGTCATCCTCAATGTGGGCGGCAAGGCCGTTGCCAATATCGGCGATGTCCGTTCGGAACTGGCGCAGGCGAAATCGTCCGGCAAGCGCAGCGTGCTCCTGCAGGTCAGAAGCGCGCAGGCGACCCGGTTCGTCGCGGTGCCGCTCGCATAAGGGGAAGCTCGACCTGTGCAACTCCAAAAGGCGGCCTGCGGGCCGCCTTTCCTGCTCGCCCTCAGGATTTCCGCGGAGCGCCGATAACATTCTCGTTAACGGCAGGGAGGATGACCCGGTTTCGTCCGAAAAAGCCGTGTTCGCTCATCACAGTTCGGACTCTCGTATGTGCCCGGCGGCAACGAAGCCGACGGGATGATTGCAAGCGTGGAACTTCGACCTTGCCGCCACTCGGCCCCCTTGGCGGCTGGCCGATAGTTCGCATTTGATCGGTGCCGACATGGATCGATTGAAGCTCTCGCTGAGAAGCGCGCTGCTTGTGGCGCCGTTGGTAGCGCCATTCGTGCTGTGGGGTGGAAACGCTCTCGGGCGCGACGATGGCCGCTACGCGGACTCACCTCTCAAGCCGTGGTTCGACGGCCTGCGCAGCCATCTCGGTCCGTGCTGCTCGGATGCGGATGGGTTTGCCGTCGCCGATCCCGACTGGGACTCGCACAATGGACATTATCGCGTGCGGCTCGACGGCGAATGGGTCGAGGTGCCGGACGAAGCTGTGATCACCGAGCCGAACCGGGCCGGCCGCACCATGGTGTGGCCGGTGAAGACCGCGTTCGGTGTTTCGATCCGCTGCTTCATGCCGGGCAGCATGATCTGACAGAGGTCAGCGAGAACGTTTGGAGGATTTGCGCTTCGACGCTTTCTTCGAAGTCTTCTTGGATGTTTTCCGAGATGTTTTCTTTGACGTTTTCTTTGATGTTTTCTTGGACGTCTTTCGCTTCGCGGCTTTCTTCGGGACTTTCTTGCCCTTCTTGCGCGCTTTCGACAGGCCGATCGCGATTGCCTGCTTGCGGCTCTTCACGCGTCCGCCTCGACCGCCCGGTCCGCTTTTCGCGGTCCCCTTCTTGTAGCGCTTCATCTCGCCTTCGACATCGCTGCCGGAACTGCGCGAGTAGCGGCGCTTCTTTGCCTTGCGTGCCATGCATGTTCTCCCTTGGCCGGGGAAAACCATCCGAGACAGGCATGGTTCCGAAAGCGCAGGCAACGTCCCGGATACGCGACCTGGCCTAGAACGAATCCGCCAGCTCGATCTCCGCTTCCAGCACCTGAATGCGCCGTGCTGCCTCGCTGGAGGACAGATCCCGCGCATATTGCGCGGGTTGATACGCCTCTTCGCTCAGCCGCTTCAGCCGCAGGCCCTGCGCTCGCGTCATCTGCTCGGTAAGGAAAGTCTTGGCGTCGTATCTACCTTGAACCTGCATGTGGCTTCTCCTTTCTGAAATCGTGACTTGACTATATGTTCTTATTTTGTTCTAACAAGCCATGGACAACAGAATTAATGAAATTCGACGCAAAATCAGCGCCTTGAGGCTGGAAATGGCCGATATCGAGGTGTCCGTGCGCGAACTCGTGGACCGCGATCGCGACTGCACAGAGAAGGCCTTGGCGCAGATGGATCTGCGCCGGAAAATCAATCTGCTGATCGGCGAATGGAAGGCTGCAGGTGGCGGCGATGTCCTGCCGGATGTCCGCGACAGGATGCGCCTTCGTTCCGCGAAGACAGCGGGTAGCCCTCTGCGCGTGATCGCGCGCCGCTGAGAGCATGGGAGCGCACGGTGGAGGAAGACCCCGATGCGTACCGGATTCTAAAGCTACGGGCCGAGATTCTCGAACTGGGCTCTGCCATCCGGCAGCTGCAACGCGAGGGGCTCGACGACGCCGCGGCCCAGCTCTTGATCGCGCGCAAGCGTGCACGACTCGATCATCTGGTGAAATCAGATCCTGCAGGCGTTCAACCTGACATCCTGGGCGGCCAACGTAGCTGAAGCGTGCGCGCAGCGCGACGTGCGGAGTTCGTCGATGCCGGATCTTGACGAAGCGGTCTGAGAAAGAGTTCGCTCGAACACCCAAAGCAAAAGGCCCCGCGATGGCGGGGCCCTCCTTGATTTCGGCGAACCTACTTGGTGTTGATCGTGCCGCTCTTGTTGTTCGTCATGGTGCCGCCCTGGTCGGAGCCGGGGCCAGAGCCGCCCTGACCGGAGGGGTCAGCACCCTTGGAGGACTTGGTGTTGGCGCCCGTGGTGGTCTGCGACGATGACGTCGAGGATTCGTGTTTCGCCTTGTGCGACTTCGCTTGCACGGCGAACGGCGCGGCTGCGAGGCCGGTCGCCAACATCACGGCAAGAGCGAGCTTAGTGGTCTTCATGTGCGGGAACTCCCTGAGTTGAATTGACGCAGGCAGCCAACCGCTCTTCGTCACAGGAGTTCCGAACAAAGGAGTTCCGGTCAATCACCAATACTTCAAGATTGCTTGTCTTCTGCGAGGATGAATACGAGGCCGGTCAGTGTCGCGCCGATCGCGAACGTCGTCACCAATGTGAGGGCGAAAACGACAACGGCCTGGCTTCCGCCGTGACTCAGCAAACTGGCGACGCCGGGATTCGACAGCACGAGCACGAGGCTGAAAGCGAGCCCTAGGGCTGCGCCCATCATCGCGTGCGTCATCAGCTTGATGAGCCCGCTCGCAGAGATCAGGTCCGACGACTTTTTCGCGCGCATGGAACTCTATCCCGATCTCGCATGCAACGCGTGCGACACGCGCCGGTTCCAACGCGCATGAAGCAATTGTCATCTACCGCTTCATCCGACGTTCATGCCGGGCCTGCGAGAATGAATACGCAACACGGGAACATTCGACATGGGTAAGGTGGTCTTTCTTTACCGCTCGCTGGCTTATCGCAACGCCGCCGCGGACATCCTCCGCAAAGCGCGCAAGCTGCCCCGCGGCCCGGAGCGAAGCGCGGCGCGCCGCTATGCCAAGGCGCTGCGCGATCTCGCCCAAACGGAAGCCTGGCTCGAAGGACGCGTCGCGCGCGAACCGCGGGCGGCGGAACGCATGAAGAGTGCGGCCTCCGGTTAACCGGACGCGCGCTGCAATCCGACGGAGCTGGCGGCTTCAAAGTTGCCGGGCGCGGTTGTCGCGGCAGTCTTGCGGACCAGCGGCACCTCAAGCCGGCACAACAGGCCCTCGGCGCGCCAATCGAATCGCGCGTGCCCGCCGAGCTGGGACTCGACGCTCGCAAGCAGGCTCCGCGTACCAAAGCCGCGGGATTTCGGCGTCATGACGAGCGGGCCGCCGGATTCCTCCCAGGTCAGCGTGAGCAGATCGTCCTCGACCTGCCAGCCGATCGCGAGCCGTCCCGCCTGCGTCGAGAGCGCGCCATACTTCGCCGAGTTGGTGAAAAGCTCGTGCAGCGCCAGCGCCAGCGTCTGGGCGGTCGCCGGCAGCAACTGAACTTCGGACCCTGCCAATTTGATCTGGCCGCCGAGGGAATAGGGCGCAAGTTCCTCGTCGATCAGCTTCGAGAGTTCGGCACCCTGCCAGCTCGACAGCGACAGGATCGTATGTACACGCGCCAGTGCATTGATGCGTCCCTCGACGGCGCTGACATAGGCTTTGACCTCGTCGGCGCGGGTGAGGCGCACGATCGATTGCGCCAGCGCCAGCGCATTCTTGGCGCGATGATCGACTTCCCGCGCGAGGAGAGTCTGCCGTTCCTCGGCGCGCTTGCGTTCGGTGATGTCCACCGTCACGCCGCTGACGCGCATAACCCGACCGCTATCGTCAACCGTGGCGGCGGCCGTGCCGACACACCAGCGCACGTCGCCGTCGGGCCGCACGATGCGGAACTCCGTTTCATAGGAGCGTGTGCCCTTGTTGAATTCGGCGATCGCCCTGCGCAACTGATCGACGTCATCCGGATGCAACAGAGCCTGAACGTTGGCCGGATTCACCTCGAAATTCTCCGGGCCAACACCAAAGATGCGGTATTGCCCCTCGTCCCACATCCAGTCGCCGGTGATCCAGTCCCAGTCCCAGGAGCCCATCTTGCCGGCGGCGATCGCCATGCTGCGCCGCTCTTCGCTCTCGCGCAGCTTTGCGGTGGAATTCTCCAATTCGGCGGTGCGTGCACGCACGCGGTCCTCGAGATCCTGGTTCAGTCGTTCGAGTTCGCGCGTCTTGCGATAGAGCTCTGCAAACACCTTGACCTTGGCGCGCAGCACCTCCGGCACGACCGGGACCGGGACGTAGTCGACCGCGCCCATCTCATAGCCGCGCAGGCGGTCGATGTCGCTGACTTGAATGGCCGAGATGAAGATCATCGCGGTCTTCTGGAAGCGCGGGTGCTCGCGGATCATCGCGGCGAGCTCGAAGCCGTCGAGCTCGGGCATGCAGACGTCGACCAGGATCACCGCGATCTCGGTCTTGAGCAGCACCTCCAGAGCCTCGCGACCGGACGAGGCGATCACGAGGTTCTGGCCGAGATCCTTCAGAATCACCTCATAGGCGAGCAGCTTGGCCGGCTGGTCGTCGACGAGGAGGATGTTGACCTTTTCGTGGTCCATACGGGCATCCAACTCAGCGGTGCAGCCACATGCGGATTGCAAGCAGCAATTGATCGGTGTTGACGGGTTTGGCGAGGTAGTCGGACGCGCCGGCCTCGAGGCATTTCTCGCGGTCGCCCTTCATGGCCTTGGCCGTCAACGCGATGATCGGAAGACGGGCGAAGGTCGGATTTTCACGAATGACCCCGATGGTCTGATAGCCATCCATCTGCGGCATCATGATGTCCATCAGCACGATGGCGATCTCCGGGTTGGATTCGACCAAGGTCACCGCCTCGTTGCCGGTCGTGGCCGTCAGCACCTTCATGCCGCGCCGCTCCAGCACGCTCGACAGCGCGAAGATGTTGCGGGCGTCGTCGTCGACGAGCAGGGCGGTCTTGCCGATCAGGTCCTCGTCGGAACTGTTCAGCTTCTCGAGCATGCGCTGCTTCTCGACCGGCAATTCCGTAATCACGCGGTGCAGGAACAGCGCGGTCTCGTCAAGCAGGCGCTCCGGCGATTCCACGCCCTTGACGACGATGCTCCGCGCCATGGTGTGGAGTTCCGCATCTTCCTCCGCCGACAGCTCGCGGCCGGTGAAGACGACGACCGGGACATTCGACAGTGCCTCGTCGTTGCGGATCTGGTCCAGCACCTCGAAGCCGGTCATGTCGGGCAGGCGCAGGTCGAGCACGACGCAATCACAGGGGTTCTCACGCAGCATCGAGAGCGCGTCGGTACCGGTGCCGGTCGTCACGATCTCGATGTCGTCGTGGTGCAGGAGCTCACGGATCGACAGCTGCTCGGCCTCGTTGTCCTCGACGATCAGCAGCCGCTTGCGCCGCGGCCGCGCATATTCCTTGATCTGCGTCAGCGCGGCAGAGACGCCCTCGGTCGTCGTCGGCTTGTTGACGAAGGAGAAGGCGCCGCGCGCCAGCGCATGCTGGCGGTCCTCGTCGAGCGTGATGATCTGCACGGGGATGTGGCGGGTCAGCGGATTGTGCTTGAGCTGGCTCAGCACGGTCCAGCCGAGCATATCAGGCAGGAATACATCGAGCGAGACGGCCCTCGGCTGGTACTGCTTTGCAAGTTCCAGCGCCTCCGCGCCGCGGGCGGCGACCAGCACCTTGAATCCCTTGTCGCGCGCGAGGTCGACCAGCACGCGCGCGTAGTGCGGGTCGTCCTCGACGATCAGGAGGATGCTGTCGCCGGGTTCGAGGTTGAGTCGGTCGTCGGGAAGCTGCTCGATGATGCGCTGCGGTTCGGCTGTCGCGGGCTGCAGCGCCGGCGGTTGGCTCTGTTGGGGCGCCGCGCGGGGCGCGAGCGTCGGGCCGGAATATTTCAGCGGCAGGTAAAGCGTGAAGCACGATCCCTTGCCCGGCAAGCTGCGCAGGTGGATCTCGCCACCGAGCAGGCTTGCGAGCTCGCGGCTGATCGCAAGGCCGAGGCCGGTGCCGCCATATTTGCGGCTGGTGCCGGCATCCGCTTGCTGGAACGCCTCGAAGATCAGCTTCTGCTTCTCCAGGGGAATGCCGATGCCGGTGTCGGACACTTCGAATGCGATCACGGCCGGCGCCGAATTCAGAACGGGATGATCCGTGCCCCAGCCGCCGACCGCGGCGGCGACCTTCAGGCGCACCTCGCCTTCGGCGGTGAACTTGAAGGCGTTGGAGAGCAGGTTCTTCAAAACCTGCTGGAGGCGCTTGGAGTCGGTGACGAGGCTGCGCGCGAGGTTCGGATCGACGTCGATCTTGAACGAAAGGTTGCGGTTCTCCGCCTCGTGACGGAACGGTCGTCCGACCGTATCGAGCAGGTTCGAGGTCAGGATTTCTTCGGCGTCAACCGTGACCGTACCGGACTCGATCTTGGAGAGATCGAGAATGTCGCTGATGAGATTGAGCAGGTCGGTGCCGGCGCCGTGGATGGTGCGGGCGAATTCGACCTGCTTGCCGGTAAGATTGCCGTCCGGATTGTCGGTGAGCTGCTGGCCGAGGATCAGGATCGAGTTCAGCGGCGTGCGCAACTCGTGGCTCATATTGGCCAGGAATTCGGACTTGTACTTCGAGGTCAGCGCCAGCTCGGTCGCCTTTTCCTCCAGCGCGCGGCGGGCCTGCTCGATCTCCTGGTTCTTGCGCTCGACTTCGACGTTGCGCTCGGCGAGCTGCTGCGCCTTCTGTTCGAGCTGGTCGTTGGTCTGCTGCAATTCGCGCTGCTGGGTCTGGAGTTCGCCGGCGAGCTGTTGCGACTGCTTGAGCAGGCCTTCGGTCTGCATCGTCGCCTCGATCGAGTTGAGCACGATGCCGATCGAGTCCGTGAGCTGCTCCAGGAAGGTCATCTGCGAGGTCGTGAACGAGGTGAGCGAGGCGAGCTCGATGACCGCCTTGACCTGGCCTTCGAACAGCACCGGCAGCACCACGAGGTTCTTCGGCGCCACGCGAAGCAGCGCCGAGTTGATCGGCACCACGTCGGGCGGAATGTCCGCAATCACGCGCGGGCGCCGGTCGAGCGCGCATTGGCCGATCAGGCCGTCGCCAAATGGCAGCACGCGCGGATACGGATAGACGCCGTCGCCGGCATAGGAGGCAAGCAGCAGGAGCCGCGGATTGTCTTCGTTCTCGACCTGATAGATCACGCCGGTATGCGCGTTCACCAGCGGTGACAATTCGGTCAGCAGCAGGCGACCGACGGTTGTGAGGTCGCGCTGGCCTTGAAGCATGTTGGTGAATTTTGCCAGATTGGTCTTCAGCCAGTCCTGCTCGGTGTTCACGTCCGTCGTGAGACGGAGGTTCGTGATCATCGTGTTGATGTTGTCTTTCAGCTCCGCGACCTCGCCGCGGGCGTCGACCTGGATCGACCGCGTCAGGTCGCCCTTGGTCACGGCGGTCGCCACTTCCGCGATCGCGCGCACCTGCGAGGTGAGGTTGGCTGCCAGCAAATTGACGTTGCCGGTGAGGTCCTTCCAGGTGCCCGCGGCGCCGGGCACGTCGGCCTGACCGCCGAGCCGGCCCTCGACGCCGACCTCGCGCGCCACCGACGTCACTTGGTCGGCGAAGGTCGCGAGCGTCTCGGTCATGTTGTTGATGGTGTCGGCGAGCGCCGCGACCTCGCCCTTCGATTTGACGGTGAGGTTCTGCTTGAGGTCGCCGTTGGCGACCGCGGTCACCACCTTGACGATGCCGCGGACCTGCTCGGTCAGGTTCGCCGCCATGAAGTTGACGGTGTCGGTGAGATCCTTCCAGGTGCCGGCGACGCCGGGCACCTGGGCCTGGCCGCCGAGTTCGCCTTCGGTGCCGACCTCGCGGGCAACGCGCGTCACTTCGCCGGCGAACGCGTTGAGCTGGTCCACCATGGTGTTGATGGTGTTCTTGAGCTCGAGGATTTCGCCCTTCACGTCGACGGTGATCTTGCGCGACAGGTCGCCGCGCGCGACGGCGGTGGTGACTTCGGCGATGTTGCGGACCTGCGTGGTGAGGTTCGCGGCCAGCAGGTTGACGTTGTCGGTGAGGTCCTTCCAGGTGCCGCCGACGCCGGGCACGACGGCCTGGCCGCCGAGTCGGCCCTCGGTGCCGACCTCGCGTGCGACGCGCGTCACTTCCGCGGCGAAGGAGCGGAGCTGCTCGACCATGGTGTTCAAGGTGTCCTTGAGCAGCAGAATTTCGCCGCGCACGTCCACCGTGATCTTCTTCGACAGGTCGCCGCCGGCGATCGCGGTCGCGACCTCGGCGATGTTGCGGACCTGCGCGGTGAGGTTCGACGCCATGAAGTTGACGTTGTCGGTGAGATCCTTCCAGGTGCCGGCAACGCCGGGCACTTCGGCCTGACCGCCGAGCTTGCCTTCGGTGCCGACCTCGCGCGCGACGCGCGTGACTTCGCCGGCAAAGCCGTTGAGCTGGTCCACCATGGTGTTGATGGTATTCTTGAGCTCGAGGATTTCGCCCTTCACGTCCACGGTGATCTTGCGGGACAGGTCGCCGCGCGCCACGGCGGTGGTCACTTCGGCGATGTTGCGGACCTGGGCGGTGAGGTTGCCGGCCATCGAGTTCACGGAGTCCGTCAAGTCCTTCCAGGTACCGGCGACGCCGGGCACGTTGGCCTGGCCGCCGAGGCGGCCTTCGGTGCCGACCTCGCGGGCCACGCGCGTCACCTCGCCCGCGAAGCGGTTGAGCTGGTCGACCATCGTGTTGAGGGTGTCCTTGAGCTGAAGGATCTCGCCGCGGACGTCCACCGTGATCTTGCGCGAGAGGTCGCCGCCGGCGATCGCGGTCGCGACCTCGGCAATGTTGCGGACCTGGGCGGTGAGGTTGCCCGCCATCGAGTTCACGTTGTCGGTGAGGTCTTTCCAGGTGCCGGCGACACCGGTCACCTGGGCCTGGCCACCGAGCTTGCCTTCGGTGCCGACCTCGCGCGCGACGCGGGTGACTTCGCCGGCGAAGGCGTTGAGCTGGTCGACCATGGTGTTGAGCGTTTCCTTGAGCTGAAGGATTTCGCCCGACACGTTCACGGTGATCTTCTTGGACAGGTCGCCCTTGGCGACGGCGGTCGCGACCTCGGCGATGTTACGGACCTGGCCCGTCAGGTTCGAGGCCATCGAGTTGACGCTGTCGGTGAGGTCCTTCCAGGTGCCGGCGACGCCGCGCACCTGGGCCTGGCCGCCGAGCTTGCCTTCGGTGCCGACCTCGCGGGCGACGCGCGTGACTTCGCCGGCGAACGCATTGAGCTGGTCCACCATGGTGTTGATGGTGTCCTTAAGCTCGAGAATTTCGCCGCGCACGTCCACGGTGATCTTTTTCGACAAGTCGCCGCCGGCGACCGCGGTCGTCACCTCCGCGATGTTGCGGACCTGCGCGGTGAGGTTCGAGGCCATCGAGTTGACGCTCTCGGTCAGGTCCTTCCAGGTGCCGGCGACGCCGAGCACATTGGCCTGGCCGCCGAGCCGGCCTTCGGTACCGACCTCGCGGGCGACGCGCGTGACTTCGCCAGCAAAGGCATTGAGCTGGTCCACGCAGGTGTTGAGCGTTTCTTTCAACTGAAGAATTTCGCCCGAGACGTTCACCGTGATCTTCTTGGAGAGGTCGCCGCCGGCGATCGCGGTGGCAACATCGGCGATGTTGCGGACCTGCGCGGTGAGGTTCGACGCCATGAAGTTGACGTTGTCGGTGAGGTCCTTCCAGGTACCGGCGACGCCCGGTACCTGGGCCTGGCCGCCGAGCTTGCCTTCGGTGCCGACCTCGCGCGCCACGCGCGTCACTTCCGAGGCGAACGAGTTGAGCTGGTCCACCATGGTGTTGATGGTGTCCTTCAGCTCCAGGATTTCGCCGCGCACGTCCACCGTGATCTTGCGCGAAAGGTCGCCGCGCGCCACGGCGGTGGTGACGTTGGCAATGTTGCGAACTTGCGCGGTGAGATTGCCGCACATGGCGTTGACGCTATCCGTGAGATCCTTCCATGTGCCGGCAACGCCGGGCACGATGGCCTGGCCGCCAAGCTTGCCGTCGGTGCCGACTTCGCGCGCCACGCGCGTCACTTCCGAGGCAAAGGAGCGGAGCTGGTCCACCATCGTGTTGATGGCTTCCTTGAGCTGAAGGATCTCGCCGCGGACGTCGACCGTGATCTTCTTCGAGAGGTCGCCGTTCGCAACTGCGATCGTCACCTCGGCGATGTTGCGAACCTGGTTGGTCAGGTTGTTCGCCATCGAGTTGACGCTCTCGGTCAGATCCTTCCAGACGCCGGTCACTTCCGGCACCTGGGCCTGGCCGCCGAGCTTGCCTTCGGTGCCGACCTCGCGCGCCACGCGCGTCACCTCGGAGGTGAACACGCCGAGCTGCTTGATCATGGTGTTGACGATGGTCGCCGACTGCAGGAACTCGCCGCGCAGGGGACGGCCATCGACGTCGAGCTTCACGGTCTGGAGCAGGTCGCCCTGCGCCACGGCTGCGACCGCGCGCGTCACCTCGCGCGTCGGCCACAACAAATCGTCGATCAGCGTATTGACCGAGCCTTCCATGTCGGCCCAGGAGCCGGAGGCCAGCCCGAACTTCACGCGCTGCCGCGTCTTGCCCTCGCGGCCCACCACCTGGCCGACCAGCTCGAGCTGCTGCGCCATGCGCTGATTGGCGGCGATGATGTCGTTGAAAGTGTCCGCGAGCTTGCCGTCGATGCCGAGATAGTCGCCGCTCATGCGCACGGAGAAATCGCCGTTGCGCATGGCCTGCAGGACGAGGAGCAATTCCGCCCGGGAATCCGGCTCCGACATGCCGTTGGCTTTTGGCTTTGGAACGCGACGACCGGAACGTGATGCAGCTCCGGGATCGAGGTCGCTCATAATTATTCCCCCGCAAGCGTCGGCCGAATCCCAAGCAAGACGCGATTGTCAAAATAGAGCGTCAGCCAAATTCGAAATCAAGCGCCAACGTAACGGCGCTAGGATGGAACCTGCTTTGCTCAGCCCGATTAACATAATCGCGCCCCTCAGGAATGGTTCCGCCGGGTTCCCAGTTTTTCCCGGCGGAAGAGATACGGGGGACGTTTTCGGGGCCTCGGTCATGGCCTTCCGGAACGGACCGCCGGGCCTGCTTGTTAGCCCCCAAAACAGAGGGAGAGCGGATATGAAAGCAGGATTTGCCGTCATTGGCACCGTGATGTTGTTGGCCGGATCGGCGTTCGCACAAGGCGGCGCGCCCAGCGGCCGTGGTGCCGTGACCGGCGACCCCGCCGCAAGCTCCGCCACCCCACGCGCGGACACACCGACCACGGGGACGTCGACCCGGTCGAACCCCAGCGGCAGCGGCACATCGAGTTCGGGTGGTAAGGATGACAATGGGGACGCCGGCCGGGACAGAATGCCGGAGAGCGACCGCACCGTACGGCCGCAGAGCCAGCAAAGTCATCCTAACGACAAGTAATACGGGGCTACTTGTTCGCCGCTACTTGTCCGCCATGGTGCGCTTGGCGTCCTTGACCTGTGAGCGCAACATCGGGAGCTGCTCGCGCGCGAACGCTGCAAGCGCGGCATTATCGGGCGCCTTGAGATAGCGTTCGAGCAGGTCGATCACCGATTCATACTCGGGAATCTGCGCGGCATAGAAGCTTCTGACGAAAGTCGGCCCGTCCGAGGTTTCGGGTTCGATCAGGCTCGCGCTCGCCGGGGTCGTCTTGGTGACGCGCGGTTCGGTGCCGATCGCCTCGTGAATCTGCTTCAGGGCCTTGTCGCGGAGGGCCGCTTCTTCGGCGCGCAGCGCGGCGAGGTGCTTGACCTCGGCGTTGCCCTTCAGGTCGGTGCTCTCCAGCAGGCCCTGCTGGAAGCGGCTGAAAGTGTAGAGGTCGCCGATGGTCTCGGTCGCGGTCGGCGTGCGACCGGCCGGCCTTTGCTCCGCGGTGCTGTCCGCAAGCGCTGCATTGCTGATGAACGCCAGGACGATCGCGATAAAAATCCGCATGCATATCCAATGGCGGACGGCGGTCGAAAGTTCCGCAAATGTTACGATCCGGTAAGGGCGGTTGCGACGCGACGGTTCCGTCCCCAATTCATGTTGATGAAACAGTCCGAGATCTTCAGGGATAACGCCGACAACTGCCTCCAGCTCGCTGAGAAGGCCGAAGCACAGCCGGCACATAATCGTTTTCTGCGCATGGCGAACGCGTGGACGGCACTCGCCGACGAGCAGGATTGGCTCGACGGCGAGGTCCCGCCTGTTCCAGCCCGCGTCCTGCAAAAGCAGGTTGCGTAACACTCTCGTTCGTGGATCTGCGTGTGAGACTGCTCACGGACGGCAAGCAGGATCATTCGTAACAGTCGATCGCGTTGATTTCCTATTCCAGGAGGTTTTTGCAATGGCTCCACGTCTGGCTCTTCTTTCGCTCATTCTCGCCTTTGGCGTGTCGGTCGCGTTCGCGACGGTGACGACGGTGCGGCAGGTGCATCATGAAAATGCATCGGCCCCGGTACACTCGGCGCACAGTTAGTCGCCGTCTCGTCTCGCGCGCCCGGAACCTTCGACGCTCCGGCGCGTAAGCGCTTCGACACAGCAAAGAGGCGAGAGCTATCATGGCCCATTCCGACCAAGGCATCATCAGAGATCAGCGCGGTGAACAGCAGCCGCGGGACAAGCAGCGCGCGCAGACCGTGCACAAGTCGGAGCCAAAGGGCTCGCCCTCTCGTGAGGCCACGCGCGATCCCAAACTGAACGACAACAGCAAGACGCCCGGCTCCGGCATGACGCCGGATGATTCCGGCGACGCGCCGAGCGGCTAATTCCACCAGGAACGAATCTCCGCGCAAAGAGTCGAGGGATTGCTTCCGGTTGTCATGCCCCCGGTGATCCGGAAGTAATCTCCAAGGACGGCCCCGGCACCCCCGTGCCGGGGCCGTTTGCTTGAGCGTCAGGCTGGACTAATCCTCGGCGTCGGGCTGTGGGTGTGGTTGCGTGTGGCCGTCCGGGCCACGCCCGAAAACCCCGAACCTGCTCGATTTGACATTCGCCCCCGCGTCGACCGCGGCGGTGGCCAGTCCGAGCTTCAGGAGCTCGCGCACGGCCGCGGCTCGCGTCGGCATGCGATGTTTGAACCGGAAGTCGTCGACTGCGGCCAGTTCTTCCGGTGACAGCATGACCTGGAGCCGCTCGGCGCGAAGGTCGTTCATGATCAATCACCCAAAATGAGCAAGTTGAGTAGTTTACTCAACGAACTCATTCGGCCGCGGTTCCACAAGATGCGGCTATGGCGCCAAATTAGCAAGAAAGTATAATAAAATCAATAAGTTAAATGGTGCAACGGTCCTCGGATAGGTGTATGCTCCCGGCAAATCGGAGAGACATCATGACCAACGAAGTCACATTGCCCCGCAAACATTTGGAAGAGAGCGACGCACCCAAGCCGGTGCGCTCTAGCCACCAGAAGGTCATCGAGCAAGTCGAACGCTGGGCCAACAGCCCGGGCCTCCAACCGCCGAGACTGCAGCCGGCAACGCATGCCAAAGCGGGCTAACGCTTCGTCAGGTGAGAGCTCTTTGCCGATAGCGAATGGGCTGATCGGTGCGGTCTGCGGGAGACGATGCGCAGCTTGCGCCTGAACCACCAGGCCAATACCGAAACGACGGCCCAGGCGATCAACGCGGCAGTGAAAGCGCCTGGAACGCTCGCGGCCACGGTGAGATGAAAGACGGCGGCGAATGCCAGGAGGCCGATGCTTCCCCAGGCGGCGCCAGCCGCGTCGAGCGCGGCGGCCTCTTGCCCGCGACGCGTGCCGCTGAGGCCGGCCTTCTCCTTGGTGCGGCGTTCATGGCTTTCGACCAGCGTGGCGCTCGCGCAGAAGATGGCGGGAAGCGCAAGGAAAAGTCCGCCGACGGATACGCCGAAGCGCGCTCCCAACACTCCTGTGAGCACGGTCGCCAGGCCACCGAGCAGGAAACGAATGCCGTATTCGTACCAGCGTGTCTGTTTGAGCGCTGCGAATGACAGCTTGACCGGCATCAGGCAGCACCTCCGAAGCCGGCGAGCAGGCCGAAGGCGACCGCCAGCCACACGATAACAGCGAGGACGGTCGCGGGCAGCGCGGACACACGGTATCTGATCAGCAGATGGCAGACGACGACGCTGAAGCAGCCGAGCGCGACCGCGCCATAGATCATCGTCCAGCTTTCAGCCGCAGCATATTGCGGGCCGTGCTGGACGACGGCGATGCCGAGCGTTGCCAGTGCGACCGACGGTGCTGCGCCGAGCAACCCCGCAAAGCTTTTGGGTTTGAGCATATCGCCTAGAATCGCAAAAGCGGAGACGATGATGCCACCGGCGATGAAGCGCAGGACGTATTCGGTCACGGCCGTTTCCGCCAATTGATCTGCTTGTGGGACGATTGCGTCAGTGTCCATGGCCGCAAGAGTCTCTCTGTGGCCGCGCCCAGCGCAAAGCCTGCGACCACGTCGCTTGCCCAGTGCGCGAGCACCGCGATCCGTGTCAGCGAAAGCGCGATCGCGACAGTGCGCAGCAATCGGCGCGGCGTCTTCGGCAGCAAGCCCGCCGCCGAGGCAAGTGCGCCCATATGGACCGCGTGACCGGACGGGAAGGCGTCGCGTGCTTGTCCTGAGATGGGTACGCCATGTCGGTGTCCGCTTATGGTCAGCCGATCTGGCCTGACCTGATCGAACACGGATTTCAGGATATGCGGCAGGACGGCAGTCGCCAGCGACACGGCCAGAACGTGATTTGCCAGGGGCCGTTGCTGCGGCTGCCGAATATGAGCATAGAGCCACCCCGCCGCGGCCAGCGCGAGCAGCACGTGCTCGTCGGCGGCCCAGGTCAATGTCTGGGCGGCGTGCTCGATGCCTGAATTGGTGTGCTCGGCGATCTTATCCGCGATCGCGGTGTCGATCCGGCTAGGTTTGACCTCTACTAACGCCATCGATGTGCAAGCGTGATGTCCTTCATGACAGTTTTGTAAAGCCCGGAATTAAAGAAGGTTCCTGGGCTCAATCGCGTGGCATCAGCCTGCGGCGCCGGACTACGGCTGTCCCGATCCACCAGCGGACCCATACACCTGGCCCGTCGCATAGCTCGCGTCGGCTGCGGCGAGCTGCACGTAAATTGAGGCCAGTTCGACGGGCTGGCCCGGACGGCCGAGTGGCGTCATGCCGCCGAATTTTTCGAGCTTCTCCATCGTGGCGCCGCCGGAGACCTGGAGGGGTGTCCAGATCGGTCCCGGTGCGACGCCATTGACGCGGATGCCCTTCGGGCCCAACTGCTTCGCCAGCGATTTGACGTAGTTCATCGTCGCTGCCTTGGTCTGCGCGTAGTCGTAGAGTTCCGGAGACGGGTCGTACGCCTGCTCCGACGTCGTGCCGATGATGCACGAGCCGGGCTTCAAATGCGGCAGCGCCGCCTTGATGATCCAAAACGGCGCATAGATGTTGGTCTTCATCGTTGCGTCGAAATCTTCGGACGATACGTCGAGGATCGACTCGCGGCTCTGCTGGCGTGCGGCGTTGCAGACGATGATATCCAGGCCGCCCAGCCCCTGCGCGGCCTGCTCGACCAGCTTCTTGCAGAAAGCCTCATCCTTGAGGTCCCCTGGAATCGCAAGCCCGGTACGCCCTTCCTTCTTGATCAGCGCGATGACGTCCTGCGCATCGGGCTCTTCCGCCGGTAGATAGTTGATGGCAACGTCGGCGCCTTCGCGTGCGTAGGCTATCGCGGCGGCGCGGCCCATGCCGGAATCGCCGCCGGTGATCAGCGCCTTGCGGCCGGCGAGCCGGCCGGAGCCCTTGTAGCTGGTCTCGCCGTGATCCGGTGGCGGCTCCATCTTGCCGGCGAGGCCCGGCCAGGGCTGCGACTGTTTTTTGAACGGCGGCTTTGGAAAGCGGGTGACGGGATCGACCAGGTTCTGCGCGGCCATTTTCTGCTCGGACATGGACGTGTCTCCTTTCGCTGTCGAAGAGGCCAGCGAAGCAGCAGCAAGCGTTGCGCTCGCCGCTTGGACGACGTGCCGGCGGGATACTGAAGCCTTGTCTTGATGTGTCATGACGGTCTCCGCGATCTCGCGATCTCAATGCGCGGAGAGAGGCATCGTTGCAAAACGGGAGGACGCCGGTGGGGCCGGCGTCCTCGCAAGGATGTTTACTTGGTCTGGCCGACGCTCGGCGCCTTGCCGAGCTCCTTGGCCATGTCGAGGTGGTGCTTGAGCGCCGGCAGTGTCTTGCCGGCCCAGTCCTTCAGCTCGGAATTGTCGCCGCCCTTGGCGTAACGCTCGAACAGCGAGACCGCGTCCTCATGGGCGCTGACCTGGTACGAATTGTAGTCCGAACTGAAGTCCTTGCCATTCGCACTCTTGAGCTTGTCGAGCTTGCTCTGGTGCGAGCTGTCGAGCGCTGTCGGCAGGGTCGCCTGCACCTTGCCGCCGCTGACGAGGCCCTTGAGTTCGCCGCTGGTCTTGGTGTGGTCGGTCACCATCTGCTGCGCAAAGCTCTTCTCCTGCGCGTTGCCTTTCTGCTGGGCGAGCTTGCTCGATTCGATCTCGAACATGTCGCTGATGGCGACTTCCTTGACGAAGTCGGCGGTGGCAGGCGCGACGCCAAGCGCCGAGTTGACGCCGGTCTTCTCGCCGAGCGACTGGGCGAGTGCGGGGCCTGCTAGCAGCACGCAGGCAGCTGCGATGATGGTACGTTTCATGGTCCGGTCTCTCCGATTGAACGCGCAGCCTCTCGCCGCGCGACGTTGCGCCGACCAACACGCCGCAGGGGCCGAGGTTCCTAAACGGCTATTCCGTTGGATGCCGACCGGTGCGCGGATTGATGGGATCGGTCGGCTTGCGCCGAAGCCGTTCGGGCAGAAACGGCTCGGTCGGCGTGGCGGTGGCCTCGGCACGCACGTCTGCATGGCGTTGTGCCCGCTCGTGCGGCGTCCGGCTGTCGTTGATCTGTCGCTTCACGTCGAGGCCATCGACGGGATCGTTGACGCCGTGCTGGATATCGCGGAAATCGCTCATGCGTCACCTCATTCCTTTCCAGGCAGGATCTTTTCGAGCACCTGCCGCGCCGCTCCCTTGATCACTCCGCTCTCGTTGGGATCGCCCTTCATCAGCGCAAGCGAGAAGTTCTTGGCCTGCTGCAAGGTGATGTGCGGCGGCAGCGGCGGCACTTCAGGGTCGGTCTTCACCTCCAGCACCACCGGCATCTCGCTCGCCAGCGCCTGCTCCCAGGCCGAGCCGAGCATCCGCGGGCTGTCGACGTAGATGCCGGCGAGGCCGATCAGCTCGGCAAAGCGCGAATAGGACACGTTCGGGATGCGCTGCGACGCCTCGAATTTCGGATCGCCGTTGATGATGCGCTGCTCCCAGGTCACCTGGTTGAGGTCTTCGTTGTTGAAGACGCAAACGATGAAGCGCGGATCCTTCCAGTCGCGCCAATACTTCGCGGCGGTGATCAGCTCGGCCATGTTGTTCATCTGCATCGCGCCGTCGCCGACGAGGGCGATCACCGGGCGGTCGGAATGGGCGTATTTCGCGGCGAGCGCATAGGGCACCGCGGCACCCATCGAGGCGAGGCCGCCTGAAAGCGAGGCCGTCATGCCGCGACGCATCTTCAGGTCGCGCGCGAACCAGTTGGCGCAGGAGCCGGAATCGCTGGTGATGATGGCGCGGTCGGGCAGGCGCGGAGACAGTTCCCAGGCGACGAGCTGCGGATTGACCGGTGCCGCCGGCTGATGTGCCCGATCATCCAGCGTCTTCCACCATTTCACGACGTCGTCCTGGATACCCTGACGCCAGGCGCCGTCGCTCTTCGGTTTCAGTAGCGGTAGCAGGGCGCGCAGCGTCTCGGCGGCATTGCCGATGAGGCCGACCTCCATGGGAAAGCGGATCGACATCATGCCGGCGTCGATGTCGATCTGCACGCCGCGCGCCGCGCCTTCTTTCGGCAGGAACTCGGCATAGGGAAACCCCGAGCCGACCATCAGCAGCGTGTCGCACTCCATCATCATGTTGTAGCTGGGTTCGGTGCCGAGCAGGCCGATCGAGCCGGTGACCCAGGGCAGATCGTCAGGGAGCGCCGCCTTGCCGAGCAGCGCCTTGGCGCAGCCGGCGGACAAGCGGTCGGCAACCGCGATCACCTCCTCGGTGGCCTGGAGCGCGCCGGCGCCGACGAGCATCGCGACCTTCTTGCCGGCGTTGAGCACCTCGGCTGCGCGGTCGAGGTCTGCATCACGAGGCTTGATGCTCGGAGCGCTATAGCCGATGCCGGAGTGCAGGGTGCCGTGAGCGCGCGGCGGATCCTCGTAGGGCTCCTCCTGGATATCGTTGGGCAGGATGATCACCGTTGGTGTCCGCCGGGCCAGCGCGATCCGGGTCGCTCGATCGATCAGATGCCGGATCTGCGCCGGCGAGGAGGCCTGCATGACATAGGCGCCAGCCACATCCTTGAACATCGAGACGAGGTCGAGTTCCTGCTGATAGTGTCCGCCCAGTGCATTGCGCGCCTGCTGGCCGACGATCGCGAGCACGGGCTGGTGATCCAGCAGGGCATCATAGAGCCCGGTGATCAGATGCGAGGCGCCGGGGCCCGAAGTCGCGATACAGACCCCGAGTTGGCCAGAGAACTTCGCATAGGCGGTCGCCATGAAGGCGGCCATCTCCTCATGCCGCGCCTGGACAAAGCCGATCTTGCCCTCAGCGCGCTGAAGGGCCCCGAACACGCCGTTGATGCCGTCGCCGGGATAGCCAAACAGGTGACGCACTCCCCATTGATGCAGACGTTGAACGATGAAGTCGGAGACGGTCTGGGACATCGGGGCGGCTCTCGGTTTCCGGGATTTGGGTTTCCGGATTTGAAGTCGAGAGAACCGCTCGATTCCGACGATGTTCCTCAAGTCTCGCCGGAACATGCCGGAACGATCGCACACCTCATCGGGTTCTCTCCACACTGGCTGAGTGGAGAATTGAGATGTTGAATCAGGGTGAACTGGACCAAAACGAGATGGGTCGGCTGATCGGCAGCGACAAGGTCGAGGGAACATCGGTCTATGGCGCCGATCGCAACAAGATCGGCTCGATCGAACGCGTGATGATCGACAAGGTCAGCGGCAAGGTGTCCTACGCGGTGCTCGGCTTCGGCGGATTTCTGGGCCTCGGCAACGACCACTATCCGTTGCCGTGGCAATCGCTGAAATACGACACCGAGCTCGGCGGTTACGTCACCGGCATCACCACCAAGGAGCTGGAAGGCGCGCCGAAATTCGGCGAACGGAGTGATTGGAACTGGGGTGACGACGCCGCGGTTCGCGGCATCAACTCCTATTACGGCGTCCCCTTCGCTTAAGTGATTCCACTGAAAGGAAGCTCGATGAGCAAGGAACGGCCCAACGACGATCCCCGGCAGCAGAACGATTGGGGATCGCACAAACAGACGGACACGCCCTGGAAGGGCAATCCGGAAAAAGAGCAGGGATCATCGGACGAGGTGAAGCCCGATCTCGAGAAATGGCACGGGACGAAGACGCACTGACACCAAGGTGCGCGTCCCATAAGATATCGAGGCGAGCGCGGCACCGCATGTGCCGCGCTCGCTTTTTGAGCAATGCGTTCACGAATGGTGAGGGAGCTCGCGCGAAGCGGAACCATGATCCGGGGCTGTCGTTGGGCTCGCGGCGCGTGAGCCGGCGTTGGCCGCTCTGCCGCCAGTTGAATCCTGAAAGGTGTTCACCGTGGATGCTCAGACACGGGAGCGTGGGCCGTCCGCGGAGCAGCCGCAGAGGGCGAAGGAAGCTCCAAAGACCTCTCCCGATCAGGCTCGCGACGCCAAGGACCAGGAGCCGGCAAAGGCGCCGTCGCTGCGAGACCGAATTCGCGAGCATTGTTTGTTGGCAACCATTGGCGCCATCGTCTTGCTCGCGGCCCTGATCGGCGGACTGCTCTATTGGCTCCAGGTGCGCCACTATGAATCCACGGACGATGCTTTCGTCGCCGCGCGCAGCTTTTCCGTGGCCTCCAAGGTCGGAGGCTACGTGACCGACGTCCCGGTCACGGACAACCAGCATGTCAACGCCGGGGACCTTCTCGCCAAGATCGACGAGCGCGACTATCGCATCGCCATCGATCAGGCCAATGCGCAGGTTGCGGTCGCCAGAGCGAACATCGCCAATGTCGAGGCGCAGATCGTCGCGCAGCAGGAGCAGATCAAGCAGGCGGAGGCGCAGCTCGAACAGGCCCAGGCCCAGCTCCAGTTCTCGCAGGAAGAATTCGCGCGCGCCCAGGATCTCGTCGAGAAGGGCGCCGGCACCGTGCAGCGCCAGCAGCAGACCCGCTCCGATCTTCAGGCGCAGCAGGCCAATACGGAACGCGCGAAGACCGCGGTGACGGCCGCGCAAGTCGGCATCAAGACGCTGCAAGCGCAGCTCGAGGGCGCCCGGGCGCAACTCGCGCAGTCGCAGGCGCAGCTCGATCAGGCCAAGCTGAACCTGCAATATACCGGCGTCGTTGCGGCGCAGTCCGGCCGCGTCGTCAAGCTCAGCGGCGCCACGGGCACGTTCGTCAACGCGGGCCAGAGCCTGATGATGTTCGTGCCTGACGAGGTCTGGATCGTCGCCAACTACAAGGAGACGCAGCTCAACGACATGCGGCCGGGCCAGCCAGTCGAGATCCGGATCGACGCCTATCCCGGGCGCAAGCTTACCGGCCATGTCGAGTCCGTGCAGCCGGGGTCCGGCACCGCGTTCAGCCTGCTGCCGGCGGAGAACGCCACAGGCAATTACGTCAAGGTGGTGCAGCGCGTCCCGGTGAAGATCGTGGTCGACAGCTGGCCGGCCGATTTGCCCGTCGGTCCCGGCATGTCTGTCGTGCCCTGGACCAGGGTGCGATGACCGACACGGCGCAAGGCGGCGCGTCCGCGGGCGGCTGGTCGCCGGAGCGCTCGGCGGCGGGCGGTCATAATCCCTATCTCATCGCGTTCGTCGTCTCGATCGCGACCTTCATGGAGGTGCTCGACACCACCATCGCCAACGTCGCCTTGCGCCACATCGCCGGTGGACTTGCCGTCGGCATCGACGAGAGCACCTACGTCATCACCAGCTATCTCGTCGCCAACGCCATCGTGCTGTCGATCTCGGGCTGGCTGTCGACGGTGATCGGCCGCAAGCGCTTCTACCTGATCTGCGTTGCGATCTTCACGGTCTCCTCGCTCTTGTGCGGCTTCGCCTGGAATTTGCAGTCGCTGGTGCTGTTCCGCATCCTTCAAGGCCTTGGCGGCGGCGGCATGGCGACCAGCGAGCAGGCGATCCTTGCCGACTCCTTCCCGCCGCACAAGCGCGGCCAGGCCTTCGCAATCTACGGCGTCGCCGTCGTGGTCGCACCCGTGGTCGGACCGACGCTCGGCGGCTGGATCACCGACACCTACACCTGGCACTGGGTGTTCCTGATCAACGTTCCCATGGGAATGCTGTCGCTGTTCCTGGTCGGCACGCTGGTCAAGGAGCCGTCGGGTGCGGAGGAGGAGAGGGAGAAGCTGCTGAGCAAGGGCCTGCGGGTCGACTATGTCGGCTTCCTGCTGGTCGCGATCGGGCTCGGCTCGCTCGAATACGTGCTCGACGAAGGCCAGCGCAACGACTGGTTCGGCTCGAACATGATCGTGTTCTTCGCAGTACTTTCGGCCGTGTCACTGCTTGCGCTGATCCCATGGGAGCTGACGCGCGAGGATCCCATCGTCGATCTCCGCCTGCTCGGCCGCCGCCAGTTCGCCGCCTGCTTCCTGGTCATGCTTGCGACCGGCGCGGTACTGATCTCGACCACGCAGCTTTTGCCGCAACTCCTCCAGAGCGAATTGAACTACACCGCCATGCTGGCGGGGCTCGCGCTGTCACCGGGCGGAATCGCGACCTTGGTGCTGATGCCGGTAGTCGGCCGTCTCGTCAGCAGCGTGCAGCCGAAATACCTCATCATGCTTGGCGCCACCATTGTCGCGTTCTCGATGTGGCATCTCACGGGCCTCACCGGCGACATTACCTACGGCTATGCCGCGATGTCGCGCATCTTCCTCGCGCTCGGTCTGCCTTTCCTGTTCCTGCCGGTGACGACCGCGTCCTATGACGGCGTGCCGCCCGACAAGACCAACCAGGCCTCGGCGCTGATCAACGTCGCCCGCAATATCGGCGGCTCCATGGGCGTCGCACTCGCGCAGACCACTCTGGCGCAGCGCCAGCAATTCCACCAGAGCCGCCTGATCGAGCACGCCGCGCCGTCGGACCTCGGCTACCAGCAGACCATCGAGACGATGACCCGCTTCTTCCAGGCTCAGGGCTCGAATGCGAGCGATGCGGCCTCGCAGGCGGTCGCCTGGGTCGGCCGTACCTTGCAACAGCAGGTCGATTTGCTCGCCTATATCGACGTGTTCTGGACACTCGCCATTATCGCGGTGCTGATGATCCCGACCGCCGCGGTGCTGCGCCCGATTGAGTTGGGCGCGCCTGCGCGGGGGCATTGAGCCAACGGCTGTTCGGAGAGAAAGGGTGACCGCGGCGCAAAAGTCCGGCTAGACTGGTCCGAACGTCAAGCAGAAGTCCGGGAGGTAACTTAAGTGAAGACCGCGATCACCGAACTGTTCGGCATCGAGCACCCCATCATCCAGGGCGGCATGCATTTCGTCGGCTTTGCCGAGCTGGCGGCTGCCGTCTCCAATGCCGGCGGGCTCGGCATCATCACCGGTCTCACGCAGAAGACGCCGGAGCTGCTGGCAAAAGAGATCGCGCGCTGCCGCGACATGACCGACAAGCCGTTCGGCGTGAACCTCACCTTCCTGCCGACCTTCGCCGCGCCGCCTTATCCGGAATACATCGCGGCCATCGTCGAAGGCGGCATCAAGTCCGTGGAGACTGCGGGCCGCAGCCCGGAAGCCTACATGCCCGCGCTGAAGGCCGCCGGCATCAAGGTCATCCACAAATGCACCTCGGTGCGCCACTCCCTGAAAGCCGAGCGCATCGGATGCGACGCCGTCAGCGTCGACGGTTTCGAGTGCGGCGGCCATCCCGGCGAGGACGACATTCCCAACATGATCCTGCTGCCGCGCGCGGCGGAGGAATTGAAGATCCCGTTCGTCGCGTCCGGCGGGATGGCCGACGGCCGCAGCCTCGTCGCGGCGCTGTCGCTGGGGGCGGCCGGCATGAACATGGGCACGCGCTTCATCGCCACCAAGGAAGCCCCGGTGCATCAGAACGTCAAGAACGCGCTGGTCGCGGCGACAGAGCTCGACACCCGCCTGATCATGCGGAGCCTGCGTAACACCGAGCGCGTGCTGAAGAACGCCAATGTCGACCGCCTGCTCGAGATCGAACGCGAGAAGGGCGACAAGCTGAAGATCGACGACATCCACGACCAGGTCGCGGGCGTCTACCCCAGGATCATGCTGGACGGGCAGATGGACGCGGGTGCCTGGAGCTGCGGCATGGTCGCAGGCCTCATCCACGACATCCCCACCTGCAAGGAACTCGTCGATAGGATCATGGCTGAGGCAGAAACCATCATCCGTACCCGTCTGATGGGGTTCCTCGAGGGGAAGGGAACGGCGAAAAAGGTCGCCTGACACCGCCAAACTTCTTAACCACGGCGGCAGCTGGCCGCTGGAATTGCGCGCGGCGCTTCCTAAATAGAGATAAATTACCTCTTAACAATCAATTTCAGGAGGCGTCCGTGATTCTGAAGAGCGCTCCTTTTGCCATTGCCGTTGCCCTCATGCTCGCATGGGGCGGCGTCGCGTGCGCTGACGACTACAAGCCCAGTGAATATCTCGGCCTCGATCTTTCCAAGGCGGTATTGTCGCCGAAGCGGCTCGGGCCCGAAACCCAATTCGCGCCGGTCGCGCTGGAGGCGCGCGGCGGCAACGAGGCGCAGGCGCGCGCCGAGCCGGTCGATGTGCCGAAGAAGGTCGCTGCCGAACGCGTGCGCGTGTCGGAGCCGAAGGTCGCGCACGCCAAGCCCGCGCAGCCACGCGGCGCGGCGCGTACCAAGCTCGCCCATCGCCACGGCAATCCGCTCGACGCGCAGGCGATGGACACCCGCATCCAGACCTGGCCGTGCCGTAGTGGCGGCATCTGCAACTGGAAGCATTAGGTCAGTTCGGAGCCGTCATCCGCACGTCGTAAAACCGTAGGCCCGCGGTCAAGAAACCGTAAGCCGGGGGTCAAACGACGCAGGCACCTTCCGTCGCGATTCGACGAAGGTTTCCTGAATGGTAGCGCCCCGCGCCTCGCGCGCCTGGACCCGGCGGCAATTCCTGGTCCGTTCCACCTCCAGCCTCGCCGTCGCCGCGCTCGCAAAGCCACATCTCAGCCGCGCGGCTGATCGTCCGCAGATCGCAGGCGGCACGTCCGGCGACGTCTCGGATGGCTCCGCCGTAATCTGGGCGCGCGCCGACCGGCCAGCGCGGATGCAGGTGGACTATTCGACCGTGGAAAGCTTCAAGACCGTCATCGCGTCGGTTTCGAACGATGCGTCGCCCGATGCCGACTTCACCTCAAAGCTCCTGCTGGACGACCTGCCGCCCGGGCAGGACGTCTTCTATCGTGTGCGCTTCGACGACATCGCGACCGGCATCGCCGGCGAAAGCCGCATCGGCCATTTCCGCACTGCGCCGGTTGCCGGCCGGTCGATCTCGTTCCTGTGGTCCGGCGATACCGCGGGGCAGGGCTGGGGCATCGACACGTCGCGCGGCGGCTATCACAGCTATCGCACCATGCTGGACAATCGCCCGGACTTCTTCATCCACTCCGGCGATCACATTTACGCCGACTGCACGATTCCCTCCGAGCAGAAGCTGGCGAACGGCGAGACTTGGCGCAATGTCGTGACCGAGGAGAAATCCGAAGTCGCGCACACGCTGGCGCAGTTCCGCGGCAATTACAAATACAACCATCTCGACGAGCATTTCCGCGCCTTCCACGCCGAGGTGCCGATGTTCGCGCAGTGGGACGACCACGAGGTCACCAACGACTGGTCGCCGACCGGCAGCTATGACGGGTCTGGTCATGAGGATGACGGCACCCCGCGCCTGGTCGCGCGCGCCCGACGCGCCTTCTTCGACTTCATGCCGATCCGCGACATCGGTGCGCGAAAGGGGCGGGTCTATCGCAAGATCGCCTATGGTCCGTTGCTCGATGTCTTCATGATCGACATGCGCAGCTATCGCGACGATAGCTGGAACAAGGGCGGCGATCACCGCGGCTGGATCCTGGGTGCCGAACAGCTCGCCTGGCTGAAGCGTGAGCTCGCCGCCTCGCGCGCGACCTGGAAGGTGATCGCGGCCGATTTGCCGATCGGTCTGGTCAGTCTCGATGCGGTTGCACTGGGTGATGGGCCGCCCGACCGGCGTGAGCACGAGATCGCCGATCTTCTCGCGTCCATCAAGCGCGCCGGACTCCGCAACATCGTCTGGCTCACCGCCGACATGCACTACACCGCCGCGCATTATTACGATCCGAACCGGGCGCAATTTAGCGATTTCGAACCGTTCTGGGAATTCGTCTCGGGGCCCTTGCACGCCGGCACGTGGGGGCCGGGCGAGCTCGACGACACCTTTGGTCCGGTCGCGATGTACCAGAACGGATGCAGCGAAGCGCAGGGCGAAAACCTCGCGCCCTGTTTCGGACTGCAGTTCTTCGGCAAGGTCGACATCGATGGCCGGACCGGCGTGATGACCGTGACGCTGAAGGACGTCGACAATCGGGACCTCTGGTCGGTCGATATCGTGCCGCAGCCGCAGGCGCGTCCAGCCGTGGTGGCGCAGCATTCGTAGGTCGCTAACCCGATCTTGATTGGCCGCCTTGCGCCTGTCGCGCTATGCTGTCCGTTTCCGCCACCTCTTTTTCCATTCCCGAAGAGTTTGCTCACGCAGCTTCGCTGCGGGCCTCCGGCGGACTGAACGATGTCAGGAGCTTTTTCATGGATACTCTCAAGACACAGGGCATCAGCATGCCCAAGCTCGGCCTCGGGACCTTCCGCATGCAGGGCGATGCCTGTCGCGCGGCGGTCGAGAGCGCGCTGTCGATCGGCTATCGCCATATCGATACCGCCGAGATGTACGGCAACGAAGAACCGATCGGCGCGGCGCTCGCCGCGGCTCGGCTGCCGCGCGGCGAACTGCACGTCACGACAAAGGTCTGGCACGAGAACCTCAGCCCCGACGCCATCCGCCGCGCCTTCGACGCCAGCCTGACGAAGCTGCGGCTTGACCATGTCGACCTCTATCTCGTGCACTGGCCGTCCAAGGCGGCGAACTGGGGTGCGGTGTTCGAGACCCTGATGAAGCTGAAGGAGGAGGGGCGCACGCGGGCGATCGGTGTCGCCAACTTCACCACGGCGCTGCTCAAGATCGCGGTCGAGGACATCAAGGCGCCGATCGCCTGCAATCAGATCGAGTATCACGCCATGCTCGATCAATCGAAGGTGCTGGCCTATCTCAACGCCAAATCGATCCCGCTGGTCGCTTATTGCCCGCTGGCGCAGGGACGCGTGGCATCAGATGAGGTGCTGGCCGAGATCGGCGCCAAGCACAATGCGACCGCCGCGCAGGTCGCACTGAAATGGCTGCTCGACCAGGACGGTGTCGCCGCGATCCCGAAAGCCTCGCGCGCTGAGAGCCAGCAGGCCAATCTCGACGCGCTGAAGATCACGCTCGACGATGCCGACCGCAACAAGATCGCCGCGCTGCCGAAGGACAGGCGCTGCGTCAATCCCGGCTTCGCACCGGCGTGGGACTGACCAAGCCGAACGTTTCGAACACGCAAAGAAAATGGCCCCGTGAGGGGCCATTTCCATATTGCGTTGCGCATTAGTCCCAATGATGGCGGTGACCACGCTTGACCACGACGACGCGGTCGCGATGCTGCCAGCCGCGATGCCAGCCGTGATCGCGATGCATGCCGTATTCGGCGCGGGCGCCATACGCGCCGTGATGATGACCGCGCTTGATCACCACCGTCTCCGCGCTGGCGAGCGTCGGCAATGCAACCGCGAGCGCGCCGACAGCAGCAAGCACATAACCAAGCTTCTTCATGATGTCCTCCTCCAATAGAATGCAAATCTAAACGGCGCATTCGCGTGAACGTTCCGGAGGAATCGCAGGAGATTTCTGAACGGCTGTTCAGGTGAGTTAATAGCAGCGCTGCTGTGAAGGTGTTGGCGCGCCGGTTGCGACGTATTTGCCATCCCTGATCGTGTACTCGCCGCGCTCGCTGCGATTGTAGATCGCGCGCAAGCTACCTTGCTTCGAGAGTAGCAGACCGAACTCGCGGGTCTGCTTCAGCGAGGGGAAGTACACCATCACATTGAGCAGGCCGTCGGTGTTGACCGTCGCCGATACCACTTCGCTCTCGTCCTTGGCCTCGCCGAAATTGCGCTGGTACATCACCCTTCCGTCCTTCCGGATCTCGTAAGTCAGGAGCGCGCCCTTGTCGCGGTCGGGCCGGGCCGCGCAGTCCACCGCCCATGAGCCGAGCAGGCCCCATTGCTCGACGGTCGCCGCAAGCGACTCGGCACCGGCCGCAGGCGTGAACGCAACCCAAAGCACTGCTGCCGCGATCCAACGGCTCAAACAACGACTCATGTCCTGAAAAGCCCCACCTACGAATAATTCCGAAGTGTAGCATCCCGCGCGGCATCGTCCACGGCGGCTTCCATTCGCGCGCGAATTTGATCCGCGTCAATGAGGCCGGCCGCTTCCGGGGTAGGATGGCGTTCCCGAAGGCGAAATTGGATAGACCGATGCTGAATCAAGTCAGGGATTTCGCAGGCGAGGTGCTGCCGGGGAGCTGTGCCGTGCCGCCTTATTCCGAGACCGCGTTTCTAGCCGAGCTGGGCGACCGCTTGAGGTCCTCGCGCATGCGCTGCGACCTGTCGCGGCGGGAGCTTGCCCGCCGCTCCGGGATTTCCGAGCGCTACATCGCCCAGATCGAGGCCGGCAAGGGCAACGTCTCGATCGTGCTGCTGCTGCGGCTGGCCTCCGCGATCCACGGCAGCCAGCCCCAGGCGGCTTGACGCATGAGGTGAGCACGATGGGGCAACTCGTACTGGCAGCCAAGGTCACGCATGTCCCATCGCTGATGCTGTCGGAGAAGCCGGGCAGTCACTTGCGCTCGGCGCGCGAGGCGGCCGTGGATTCCTTGCGCGAGCTCGGTCGGCGGGCGAAAGCGCGCGGCGTCACCACCTTCGTGGTGTTCGACACCCACTGGCTCTCCAATTTCGGCTACCATATCAACGCCAACGCGCGGCATCGCGCCTCGTTCACCAGCCACGAGGCGCCGCACATGATCCAGGATTTGAGCTACGATCTGCCGGGCGACACGAGGCTCGCCGAAGCGATCGCCGGAGAAGCCGGCGCTGCAGGTCTCGATGTCGATGCGCATCAGGTCCCGAGCCTCGGGCTCGAATACGGCACGATCGTGCCGATGCACTACATGAATTCGGATGGCTTCGCGAGGGTGGTTTCGATCGCCTCGCCGCTGTTCACGTCGTTCGAGGAAAGCCGGAGCCTCGGCGAGGCGACGCGTCGTGCCATCGAAAAATCCGGCGAACGGGTCGCAATCCTCGCCAGCGGCTCGCTCTCGCACCGGCTCTGGCCCAACAAGAAATTGGGCCCGGAGGCATGGACGTCGGTCGCCAGCGAGTTCAACCGGCAGGTCGATTTGCGCGTGCTCGAACTCTGGCAGAGCCGTCGCTACCGCGAATTCCTCGACATGCTTCCGGATTACGCAACCAAGTGCAACGGCGAGGGCGGTATGGCCGACACCATCATGCTGTTCGCCGCGCTTGGCTGGTACGAGTACAGCGGCGCGGCCGAGCAGATCTGCGAGTATTTTCCGTCGTCCGGCAGCGGCCAGGTCAACGTGGAGTTTCACGTCGCGGCGTAAGGCATCCCCTCACACCCATGCCTTCTCCACATTGGCGCTGCGGGCCGGCACGCCGAACTCCTTGCGGCACACTTCGGCCAGCACGGCGATGCCCTCGCGGATCTGCTGATGCGAAGGGCTCGCAAAGCAAAGCCGCAGTCGCGATCTGGAATGGTACTTGTCGGTCGACCATTCCAGCCCCGGATTGATTGATACGCCGGCGGCAAGCGCGGCCTGATACAGCTTCTGCGTATCGACCTGATCGGGCAGCTTCACCCACAGGAAGATGCCGCCCTTGGGCTCCTCGAACTCGGCGGCCGTCCCGAACTGCTCGTTGAGGGCCTCCATCAGCGTGTCGAGCTTGGTGCGCAGCGCCTTCGTCAGGGCCGGCACGTGGGTCGAAAAATGCGGCTTGCAATAGGCGGCAAGCACCATCTGCTCCAATGCGCCGGAGCCGGCGTCCGTCTTCAGCGCCAGCATCCGCGACATCACATCCCACGGCGCGACGATGAAGCCGACGCGCAGCGCGGGCGCGATCGACTTCGAGAACGAGCCGATATGGATCACGCCGCCGTTCGGGCTCATCGCATGGATCGCCGGCGGCCGCTGTCCTGACCAGACCAGATCGGCATAGCAATCGTCCTCGAAGATTGGCACGCCGTATTCTGCGGACAGCCGCAACAGCTCGATGCGGCGGCCCTCCGGCATGATGCTGCCGGTCGGGTTCTGCACCGTCGGAATGGTGTAGATGTATTTCGGCCGGATGCCGCGGCTCTTGAGGTCGGCCAGCGTCGTGGCCAGCACATCCGTGCGCATGCCGTCCTCGTCGAGGGGGACGCCGACCACGTTGACTCCGAGCCGTGCCAGGCGGGTCAGCGAGCCCTGATAGCTATCCTGCTCGAAGATCACGGTATCGCCGCGCGTCAGCAGCGTGGCGTTGACGAGGTCGAGCGCCTGCAGCGAGCCGGATACTATCAGGAGATCATCAACCGTGCACTTGATGCCGGCATCGCGCTTGAGTTTTGTCACCAGGAATTCGCGCAAGGGCAGATAGCCCTGGGGACCATGTGCCAACCCGTAAGTGGCGAGCGAGCGGCCTTCGCGCTGCAGAGCCAGGTTGGCCGCCTCGATCAGATGATCGAGCGGCAGCTGCTCGGAGTCGTTGTTGCCGCCGACAAAGCTATATTTGGCAAGGCCCGTCCAGCGCGCAGAGGGGGCCGGCAGCCCTGCGGGAAACAGGGGCGCAAAATCGAAGCTGGACGTCATGGGCGCGTTCCTCGTTCTATTCTTTCTTATCAGTCTGCCGGCTTTGCGCCGGTCAATCGTACGACTTGCTTACTTCTTGCCGATCGTCCGGGTCGGACGGCCCTGGCTGATGAAAGCGTAATGCGCATTGGCGACGCCGCCAACCATCAGGGCCTCGACGGCAGGCTCGGCGATCTCGCTTGTTGCGGCCCAATCGACGAGGAAATTGGCGCCGGTCCCGCCGCGTACGTCGTCGGTCGGAATGAAGATCGAGACGGTGGCGAGGGGCTTCAACGCGACGGGCGCCTTCAGATAGCTCTCGACCTGCTTGCCTGCAGTGTCGAAATAGGCGATGCGTTTGACCACCAGTGCTTGCGTCTCGGAGGCGTTGTGCACGCTCAAGGTCACCGAGAAGTCGACACGCAGCTTGCCCTGGCTCATCGCCACGCTGGAATAGGCAGGCACGTAGAACCCGCCGGAGACGGCGAGTTCTTCTTTCGGCAGTGCGGTGAGGGAATCGGCAAAGGTTTGCTCGATATTGACCTTGGATTGAGCGGCCGCGGGCACGGAGCAGGCGAGGGGGCATAGCAGCATTGCAATGGCGAGTCCCGTCCGCATGTGACGAATTGCTCGCTTGCCGCGCCGCACTCGATCACTAGGGTGCGGCAAAACGGACCAATTTGGCATGCACGAGCTCATTCGCGACATCACTCTCTGTATCCTGTTTGCCTGGATGCTGGGCCTGCTTGCCCACTTCACCAGGCAACCGCTGATCCTGGCCTACCTTATCGCCGGCTTCTGCATTGGTCCATTTGGCGCCGGCTGGGTCAAGTCGCAGGAATCCATCAGCGTCATCTCCGAGCTCGGCCTGATCTTCATGCTGTTCATGATCGGCCTGGAGATCGACCTGAAGAAGATCGTGCGGGCGGGAAAGGTCATCCTTTTCGCGGCGGGCGGCCAGCTCCTCGGCGGCTGCCTGCTCGGGCTGCTGTTCTTCGTCGGCATCGGCCTGTCGCTCGGCGGCGGGAAGTTCGATGCGGTTTACCTCTGCGTCGCCTGCGCGCTGTCGAGCACCGTCATCATAGTCAAGGTGCTCTACGAGAAGCGCGAGCTCGACACGCTGCCGGGCCGCATCACCCTCGGCGTGCTGGTGCTCCAGGACATTTTTGCCATCCTGTTCCTGGCGGTGCAGCCGAGCCTTGCCAATCTGGAAATCAGCGTCATCCTGCTCTCGATCGGCCGCGTCGCAGTGCTGGTCGCCGCCGCGCTGCTGGTGAGCCGCTACGTGCTGCCGCGCCTGTTTCACCAGATCGCCCGCCGCCCCGAGCTGATCCTGCTCGGCGCGCTCGCCTGGTGCTTCCTGGTCGCGGAGACCGCCGAGCGGCTGTCGCTGTCGCGCGAGATGGGCGCCCTTATCGCCGGCGTCTCGCTCTCGACCTTTCCCTATGCGCTCGACGTCACGGCCAAGGTCACCACGCTGCGGGATTTCTTCATCACGCTGTTCTTCGTCGCGCTGGGCATGACCATTCCGGTGCCCGGCCTCTCCGTGATCGGGCTTGCCTTGATGATCGCGGCGTTCACTGTGGTGAGCCGCCTCGTCACCACCTTCGTTCCGCTCTATCTGATGAAGCAGGGCCTGCGCGCCAGCCTGTTGCCGGCCTTGAATCTCGCCCAGATCTCCGAGTTCTCGCTGGTGGTGATCCAGACCGGCGTTGCCGACCACCACATCGCAGCCCAGACAGCGAATGCGGCCTCCTTCGCCTTCGTGGTGCTGGCGGTGCTCTCGACCTTCGTGATGACCCGCAGCGACGAGATCACCCGCTGGGCGATCGGCCCCCTGAAGCGGCTCGGCCTGCGCGATCTCGACCACGGCAATGGCCAGGGCGAGGAAGGGCACGAAGGCCATGGCGAGGCGCGCCGCATCGTTATCCTCGGCTTTTTCCGTGCGGCGAGCGCGCTGCTGGCCGAGATCGAACGGCAGGCACCGGTGCTGCTCGAGCAGATCACCGTGATCGACTTCAATCCCAATGTGTACCAGACGCTGCTTTCGCGCGGCCTGCACGTGATCTATGGCGATATCAGCAGCGCCGACACGCTGCTCCATGCCGGAATCGGCAAGTCCGAGATGATCATCCTCAGCGTACCGGATGCACTTCTGAAGGGTGCGAGCAACGAGAAGCTGGTCCGCCACGTCCGCACCCTCAACCCGACCGCCATGATCATTGCCACGGCCGATCTGTTGGCGGATGTGGGCGAACTCTACGCAGCTGGCGCCAGCTATGTCACCGTCACCCGGCTCAGCGACGCCCATGAGTTGTTCACGGTGATCGAGGCCGCCCAGGCCGGCCTGTTGGCCGACAAGCGTGCCGAGCTCGATCAGCGGCTCGGCGAGCGGCGCGAAGTGCTGCCCTGACGGCGCCCGGCCGGCTTCTCGCCGGGCTTGGGCCCGGTGCGAGCCGCCCCGGGCAGGGCTGCGGTCCGGCATATGTGGTTGCGCCGGGGACACTAGCGCCCCGGCCCAAGTCCGGCTAAGCCTCCGGGCCATAACCGATAGAGATTGGGAAATGCCGGATAACGTCCAGGAAGTCTTGCAGGCCTTTGCCCGGGGTGAGCTCGTGGTCGTCACCGACGACGAAGACCGCGAGGGCGAGGGCGATCTGATCGTCGCCGCCTCGTTCTGCACCGCCGAGAAGATGGCCTTCATCATCCGCCACACCTCCGGCATCGTTTGCGCGCCGATCACCACCGAGGATGCGCGCCGCCTGCGGCTCGATCCGATGGTGGCCCACAACGATTCCGCGCACACCACGGCATTCACGGTCTCGATCGACTACAAGCCCGACGGCGGCACCGGCATCTCGGCCGAGGAGCGCGCCTCGTGCTGCCGCGCGCTGTCCAATCCCAACGCCGGCGCCAACGACTTCGCCCGTCCCGGCCACATCTTTCCGCTGATCGCCAAGGACGGCGGCGTGCTGCTGCGCTCCGGCCATACCGAGGCCGCGGTCGATCTATGCAAGCTCTCCGGCCTGCCGCCGGTCGGCGTCATCAGCGAGTTGATGAACGACGACGGCAGCGTGATGAAGGGCGAGCAGGTCGCCCGCTTCGCCGCCCAGCACAAGCTCAAGCACGTCACCATCGCCGACATGATCGCCTACCGCCAGGTGCGCGAGAAGCTGATCGAGCGGGTCTCGACCTTCGTCACCGAGAGCCCGATCGGGCCGCTTCAGGGCTATGCCTACCGCTCGCCGTTCGATTCCATCGCCCACGTTGCCTTCGTCTACAACGGCGTCGGCGACGGCAAGAACGTCCTGACACGCTTCCACAAGCCGAACATCGTCAAGGACATCTTCACCGGCCACAAGCGCATGGCGGCGGTGCTCGAGCACTTCAAGAAATCCGGCCGTGGCGTCCTGGTTTATCTGCGCGACGGCGCGGCTGGTGTCCCCGTGGCGCCGCTGCCCGATGAGAGCGCGACCGAGGCTGACCGCAACCGGCAGTGGCGCGAAGTCGGCGTCGGTGCACAGATCCTGCGCGATCTCGGCGTCACCTCGATCCGGCACCTCACCTCCTCGGTGCACGACTACAAGGGCCTTTCGGGCTTCGGCATCGAGATCGTCGCCAACGAGTTGCTCGAAAGCTAGCGCTGTCATCCCGGGGTGCGCGAAGCGCATCCCCCGAGGTGCGTCTCGCGGGTCCCCGGGATTCACGCAGACAGATACATCTGCAACGCAATTGCACTTGTTGCCGCGGCGCTTTACTTTGTCGGGCGAATTTTGACGGAACCAGACGAAAGGACGTTTCATGACCGCGCGCCCTCAGGCCAAGGACAAGCCGAGTTCGGCTTCTTTCCAGTGGGACGATCCGTTCCTGCTCGACGAGCAGCTCACCGAAGACGAGCGCATGGTGCGCGACACCGCGCGCGCCTACGCGCAGGACAAGCTGATGCCGCGCGTCGCCAAGGCCTATCTCGAAGAGAAGACGGATCGCGAGATCTTCAACGAGATGGGCGAGCTCGGCCTGATCGGCATCACGTTGCCGGAGGAATATGGCTGCGCCAATGCAGGCTATGTCGCCTATGGTCTCGTCGCGCGCGAAATCGAACGGGTCGATTCCGGCTACCGCTCGATGAACTCGGTGCAGTCCTCTCTGGTGATGTATCCGATCTACGCCTATGGCGACGAGAACCAGCGCAAGAAGTACCTGCCGAAGCTCGCCAGCGGCGAGTGGGTCGGCTGTTTCGGGCTGACCGAGCCTGACGCCGGCTCCGATCCGGCCGGCATGAAGACCCGCGCCGAGAAGGTTTCGGACGGCTATCGCCTGACCGGCAGCAAGATGTGGATCTCGAACGCGCCGATCGCCGACGTGTTCGTGGTCTGGGCCAAGTCGGCCGCGCACGACAACCAGATCCGCGGCTTCGTGCTGGAGAAGGGCATGAAGGGGCTGTCGGCACCGAAGATCGGCGGCAAGCTGTCACTTCGCGCCTCCATCACCGGCGAGGTCGTGATGGACGGCGTCGTGGTTCCGGAAGACGCGCTGCTGCCCAACGTCTCCGGCCTGAAGGGCCCGTTCGGCTGCCTCAACCGCGCCCGCTACGGCATTTCCTGGGGCGTGCTCGGCGCGGCCGAGGACTGCATGCACCGCGCCCGCCAGTACACGCTCGACCGCAAGCAGTTCGGCAAGCCGCTCGCTGCGACCCAGCTCGTGCAGAAGAAGCTCGCGGACATGCAGACCGAGATCGCGCTGGGCCTTCAGGGCTCGCTCCGCGTCGGTCGCCTGATGGACGAGGGCAAGTTCGCGCCCGAGATGATCTCGATCATGAAGCGCAACAATTGCGGCAAGGCGCTCGACATCGCCCGCGTCGCGCGCGACATGCACGGCGGCAACGGCATCTCGATCGAGTATCACGTGATGCGCCACGTCCATAACCTCGAGACCGTCAACACCTACGAAGGCACCCACGACGTCCACGCCCTGATCCTGGGCCGCGCGATCACGGGCATTCAGGCGTTTTTCTGAGCGCCGTGTGCTCAATGACAGTTGCCTTGCTCCGCTGTCATCGTCCGCCTTGTGCGCAATTGCGCACTGGGCGGACGATCCAGAGACCTCGCCTTCGCCACCGGCGCTACAGCGTACTGGATACCCCGCTTTCGCGGGGTATGACGGCAGAGAGTTTGGCTACAGGAAGCCCCATGTCCGACAACGACGACGTCCCGTTCAACCGCGACTTTCCGCTGAAGCCCGGCATCGTCGAGGAAGTCCGCCCCGGCGTGCGGCGCGTGCTCTGTAACAATCCGAGCCCGTTCACGTTCACCGGCACGGTCAGCTACATCGTGGGCCGGGGCAACGTCGCGATCATCGATCCCGGTCCGGACGACCAAGCGCATGCGGCGGCGCTGCTTGATGCCGTCAGCGGCGAGACGGTGAGCCATATCTTCGTCACCCACACCCACCGCGACCATTCGCCGAACACTGCGCGGATCAAGCAGGCGACCGGCGCACCTGTTTACGCCGAAGGCCCGCACCGCGCCTCGCGCCCGCGTTTCGAGAGCGAGAGGCACAACCCGGAATCCGGTGCCGACCGCGACTTCGCGCCCGATATCAGGATCGCCCATGGCGACGTCGTCGAAGGAGACGGCTGGCGGCTCGAGGCTGTGGCGACGCCCGGCCATACCGCCAATCACCTCGCGTTCGCCTGGCCCGAGCGAAAATTCAACTTCGTCGGCGATCACGTGATGGGCTGGTCGACCACGATCGTGGCGCCGCCCGACGGCTCGATGATCGACTACATGGAATCGCTGGATCGTCTCGCCGCGCGCGAGGAGGATGTGTATTTCTCCGGCCACGGTCCCGAAATTCCGGACGGTCCGCGCTTCGTGCGCTTCCTGATCCGTCACCGCAAGGCGCGCGAGGCCTCCATCCTGCACCGCCTCGCCAAGGGCGAGACCGACATTCCGACCATGGTCCGGGCGATCTATATCGGCATCGATCCGAGGCTCACCACCGCGGCGGGCTATTCCGTGCTGGCGCATTTGGAAGACCTGGTCGCTCGCGGCGTGGTGGCGACGGACGGCGATCCCGTGATTGGCGGGACGTATCGGATGACGAACGCTTAGCGTCCCGTCACTTCTTCACCGTCTTCGCCGGAGCCTTCGGCGGCGCCACCGGCGTCTTCTTCACCGGCTTGAGTGCGTCGGCATCGGCGGCGGTGTTGAGATCGTCGATGAATTTCTTCACGCGCGCGGCGTTGCTGCCGAGGTCGCTCTCGAAATAGCGCGACGCGGAGCGGATATCGACGCGGGAATCCTCGCCGTCGGGGACGACCCGGATCGCAATGTCCTCGCGGAACCCCATGATCGGTGAGCGCGCCACCGCCTCGATGCGGCCGATGCGGCGCGGCGGCTGCGGCGCGCGCTCGTCGATGACAAGCCATTTGCGCTTGTTGACCAGCTGAAGTGCGATCGCATAGGCGCGGTCGACCGAAATCTCCAGCTCGATCGGCTCGATATCAGGATAGAATTGACGCTGTTGCTCGGCCGAATAGAGGCCGGCATACACAGCGGTATTGGCACCATCGCCGGTGCGCAGGCGGGCCAGTGCGTCGAAGCGCGGCGGGTCGATCGGGTCGGTGGTAATGTCGTGGATCGCCGGCAGCTTGCGGTATTGCAGGCCCAGATAAGCGGGATAGGCGAGGATCGCGCCGTCGATCAGGAAGGCAAGCAGGATGCGCGCCATGCCGCGCGAGCCGTTCTGCCAGATCGCGGCAAAGCCGGCGAGCCCGAACAGGATCGAGAGCGCGGCGATCCCGAGCCCGCCGAAGAAGGTCGCGAGCGCCGGCTTCATCTCCAGGAAGCCGAACCGGAGGATGATGATCGAGACCACCACCGCCACCACGGCGAACACGGCCAGATTGCGCGCCCAGCTCGCGAGGCTGGACACGGGCTCCGACTGATAGGGAGCGGAAAACCTGCGGGCCATCGAGTGAGCTCTGCCGGGGTCTTGGGGGCGGTGCCGGCCGATCTGGCACGACTATGGGCCGTTGAGACCACGGCCCCGAGGCAAATTCAAGGGTTCCGCATACCGTTGCATCGTCATGGTCGGGCTTGACCCGGCCATCCACGCCTTTCTTGCCGCCGAGACGTGAATGCCCGGGCCTTCGCCGCGCCGAAGGGGCTTCGGCCCCGCAGGCGGGACAAGCCCGGGCATGACGGTGGTCGTGACTTACGCCGCCGCGTTCGGGAAGCGGTATTCCTTGAACTGGTCGCGCAGCGCGGTCTTCAGGATCTTGCCCGTCGCCGTATGCGGGATGCCCTCGACGAAGGCAACGTCGTCGGGCATCCACCATTTGGCGATCTTGCCGTCCATGAACTTCAGGATGTCCTCGCGGCTGGCTTGCTGGCCCTGCTTCAGCTGCACGATCAGCAGCGGACGCTCGTCCCATTTGGGATGGAACACGCCGATCACGGCGGCTTCCGCCACCGCGGGATGGCCGACTGCGAGGTTTTCCAGCTCGATCGAGGAGATCCACTCGCCGCCGGACTTGATCACGTCCTTGGAGCGGTCGGTGATTCGCATGTAGCCGGCTTCGTCGATGGTCGCGACGTCGCCGGTGTCGAAGAAGCCGTCCTCGTCGAGGATGTCAGTGTCGACCCGGTAATAGGCCTTGGCGACGGCCGGGCCGGCGACCTTGAGACGGCCGAAGGTCGTGCCATCCCACGGCAGGTCCTTGCCGGCATCGTCGGTGATCTTCATTTCGACCGCGAACGGCGCGTAGCCCTGCATCTGGAGCACGTCGAGCCGCGCCTCGCCGGTCGCATTCTGGAACGGCGGCTTCAGCGCCGCGACGCTGCCGATCGGGCTCATCTCGGTCATGCCCCAGGCGTGGCGGACGTTCGAGCCCATGTCGAGGAAGGCCTTGATCATCGAACGCGGCATCGCCGAGCCGCCGCAGATCACCATCTTGAGGTCCGGCAGCTTGAGATTGTTGGCGGTCATGTGCTGGAGCAGCATCAGCCACACCGTGGGCACGCCGGCGGTATGCGTCACCCTCTCGGTCGAGAGCAGCTCATAGACCGAGGCGCCGTCGAGCTTGGCGCCGGGCATGACGAGCTTGGTGCCCTGCGAGGGCGCTGAGAAGGCGATGCCCCAGCTGTTGGCGTGGAAGAGCGGCACCACGGGAAGCATGGTCTCGGAGGCGCTGGTACCGAGCGCGTCGACATTGTTCGCCATCAGCGCATGCAGCACGTTGGAACGATGCGAATACAGCACGCCCTTGGGGTCGCCGGTAGTGCCTGACGTGTAGCACATCGCGGCCGCCGTGTTCTCGTCAAAGTCCTTCCATTTAAACTTGCCGTCGGCCTCCGCAATCCAGTCCTCGTAGGCGACCACGTTCTTCAGCGTCGTCTGCGGCATGTGCGCCTTGTCGGTCAGCACGACGTAGCGTTCCACGCTTGTCAGCTTGTCGGCGATCTTCTCCAGGACCGGAATGAACGTGATGTCGGTCATCACGATGCGGTCCTGCGCATGGTTGATGATCCAGGCGATCTGCTCGGGGAAAAGGCGGGGATTGACGGTATGGCAGATGGCGCCGATCCCCATGATGCCGTACCAGACCTCAAGATGGCGCCAGGTGTTCCATGCGATCGTCGCGACACGGTCGCCGAACTTGATGCCGTCGCGCTCCAGCATCTGCGAGACCTTGAGCGCGCGCTTGTGGATGTCGGCATAGGTGGTGCGATGGATCGGTCCCTCGACCGAGCGCGTGACGACCTCCTGCTTGCCATGAATCTTGGCAGCGTGTTCGATGATCCTGTGGCAGAGCAGGGGCCAGTCTTGCATCAAACCAAGCATTCCGTCGTTCCTCCGAGAAGCCGCTGGGCGGATTGTCGCTCTCAGCGTTGGGCCAAAGAATTGTCATGAGTTTTAGCCTGCCCGCCTTTCGCCGCAAATGGTCTTGTCGCGGCTATATGTCCGTCGGCGCGGCAATGGTTACCGTCGCGCTCGGGCTCGCGGATCGGGCAGAGGCGCGCAAATATGGGTCCCCGCTGGATATCTTTGGTATTGCTGCACCACGGCCGCGCGCGACGGTTCATTCTGCCAATATCTCCGGCAAGATCCCGCTTCCAAGGCCTCGCCCCGAGGAGGCCCCCAAGGCATCGGCCAAGGCATCTACCAAGGCATCGGACGAGGCTCCACCGGAGACCGACGGCAAGCCTTCCGCGGACAAACCTGGCGCCACCAAGCCCGCCGAGGCGGCGCCCCCGCCCGAGAAGCAGGCCTCGGCATGCCGCCTTGCGCTGACCGAGGAGATCGCTGTCGCGCCCTCGATCCCGGATATCCGCGGCCCCGGCGCCTGCGGCGGCGAGGATCTGGTGCGGCTCGAAGCCATCGTGCTGCCGGACAAACGCAAGGTGGCGGTCAAGCCCGCGGCGATCCTCCGCTGCACAATGGCGTCCGCAATCGCCGATTGGGTGCGCAAGGACGTGGTGCCGCTGGCCGCGAGCCTCGGCTCGACCATTAGCGATCTCGACAATTTCGACAGCTTCGAGTGCCGCGGCCGCAACCGCGTTGTCGGCGCCATGCTCTCCGAGCACGGCAAGGCCAACGCGATCGATGTGCGCGCCATCAAGCTCGCGAACGGGCAGTCGATCGGCCTGACCGACCGCACGATGTCGCGCGAGGTGCGCGAGCGCGTGCTGCATTCGGTCTGCTCGCGCTTTTCGACCGTGCTCGGCCCCGGCTCGGACTGGTACCACGAGGACCATATCCATCTCGACCTGGCGCAGCGGCGCAACGACTACCGGATCTGCCAGTGGAACGTCTGGGATCCCCTGCCGCAGCTTGCCCCCCTCCTGCCGGCGGAGCGGCCCGAGGAGGCGCCCCCGCGTGAAGTCGCCGCCAAACCCGAAGCGAAGCCCGAAGCCAAGCAGGGAGTTGATGAGGAGAAAGCTCCTGCGCCTGCGGACAAGCCGGCGGCCGACGGTAACAAAACCCGCCCGCAGAAGCCGGCAACAAAAAAGCGCCGGTGAAACCGGCGCTTTTGAATGTCTGAGATCAGGAACCTGATCAGTAGCTGCCCGCCTGGCCGGTTTGGCTGCCGCCGAGTGCAAGGCGCGAATTGTAGGGCGAGTCGCCATGCTTGGGCTCGAGCACCACGACGATGGTGCCGACCTTGACCCGACCATAGAGGTCGATCGCATCCTCGTTGGTCAGGCGGATGCAGCCCGACGAGATCGAGGCGCCGATATATTCCGGCTGATTGGTGCCGTGAATGCGGAACAACGTGTCCTTGCCACCGGAATAGAGATACATCGCGCGCGAGCCCATCGGATTGTCCGGACCGGGGGCGACGAAGGTGGGCACGCCCAGGCGCGAAATCTCGCCGGGGGTCGGGTGCCAGGCCGGCCATTCGGTCATGCTGCCGACCTTGGCAATGCCGGACCAAGCCATGGCTTCTTCACCGACGGTGATGCCGTAGCGGATCGCCTTGCCGCCATCCAGGACGTAGTAGAGGTAATGGTTGTCGGAATCGACCACGATCGAGCCCGGCGATTCCTTGCGGTGGTACTCGACAATGGCGCGGCGGAACGGCTCTGCGACCGGGGTGTTCTCGTACCGAACCTTGGCAAGGAGTTCCTTGTCCTTCGGCTTGAAGGCCTTGGTGTCGGTCGCTTCAAAATGCGTGGCCTGCATGCAGCCCGACAGCATCAGGCCAGCGGCCAAAATACCCAGCGTAACTTTCAGCGACGACATGATTTGGTTCCAATCGACAACAACAAACTTTCGTGGGGCTTGAGCAAGCCCGATTTCCACGATTCCGTTGGCTCTATTATCGTTGAAATCTGCCACAATTCCAGCCTTACGAAGCTTCTCCCGCGCTGCAAGACCTTACCTGTGGCTTTTCTGCCGCAAGTTTTGCGGGCCAGAGTCGGTTTCTAGGCAAAACGGGCCATGTGTCGATTCCATGCCACAGTTGGGCCATGGGGCCGCCACAAATGCAAACGTTCCGTTAATGTGCTTGTCATCATCAACTTGTCAGAATCGCGCTAAGGGCTGTCAGTCTGTCGCAGGCCCTTGCTGGAGTAGTGCATGTTTTCTGTGTTCGTTCCCTCCGAGTCCTCGCTCAAGAAGGCCATCGTCGATGATCTCGCGGCAGTCCCGGAGCATGCGGTCTGGATCGACCTGGTCAACCCGACCGCGGCCGAGGACAAAGCAGTCGAGAAGCTCTCGGGGATCGCCATCCCGACCCGGGAGGACATGCAGGAGATCGAGATCTCCAGCCGCCTCTATATGGAGAACGGCGCGCGCTACATGACCGCGACGCTGATGTGCCAATCCGATACCGACATGCCCAGGACCACGGCCGTCACCTTCATTCTCGGCGACCATCGTCTGGTGACGGTGCGCTACGACCAGCCCAAGCCCTTCGCCCTGGTGGAAGCCAAGCTGGCCCGTTCCTGCGCGCCGGCCATCACGGGCGAGATGGTGCTGATGGAGCTGCTCGATGCCGTGATCGACCGCTGCGCCGACATCCTGGAGCGCTGCGGCGCCGAGATCGACCAGGTCTCCCATGACATCTTCGAGCCGGAGAGCGAGCGCCACGGTCACGCCAAGCAATATTCGCAAATCCTGATCTCAATCGGCCGCAAGGGCGACCTGACCTCCAAGGTTCGCGAGAGCCTGGTCTCGATCGGCCGCGTCGTCGCCTTCCTCTCGGCGGTGGTGGAGGGCGTGAAATGGTCGAAGGACATGCGCGAGCAGCTCAAGACCATGCAGCGCGACGTCGTCTCGCTGACCGACCACGCCTCCTACCTCTCCAGCAAGATCACCTTCGTGCTCGACGCCATGCTCGGCGTCGTCAATCTCGAGCAGAACAACATCATCAAGCTGTTTTCGGTCATGGCCGTTGTCCTGATGCCGCCGACGCTGATCGCCTCGATCTACGGCATGAACTTCAAGTCGATGCCGGAACTCGAATGGGTGCACGGTTATCCGTTCGCGCTGGTCTTGATGCTGATTGCGGCGATCGTTCCGTACTGGATCTTCAAGTGGAAGAAGTGGCTGTAATAGCTACCGAGACCTTACGCCGGACGCAGAGACACGGTGTCTGGTGTCGCAGAATAGAGCGGGATTGCGGCCGCACGGCGATGTCTGCTCGCCGCCCCAATTCCTCCGGTAAAATTTGAGCGGTGGGCTGAACGTTTGCGCGAAACTTGTCTGCGATAAGGAGCAGGTAAGCCGCGAGGAACAGCCATGGTTGAAAAACACATAACGACGCCCCCCAACGTCATCGATCTGGCGAGCTATCGCCACGTCGTGACGAGCGGCAAGGCGTCGTCGATGTCGGCACGCATGTGCCGGCACTGTGGTGCTCCGCTGCTCGACGGCGAGAACGACGACGATTGCTCGACTGCAATCAGCACGGCCGCTCCGCAGCCACGCGAGAGGTCACGTCGGATTCGACTCGATTGAGCACCGGAAGCTAAGGGCGATCCAGGTCTTGCGGCGGCGTCATCTGGATCGCCTTGCTTCCCCGGCGTTTTTTCCAATCAGCCATTGCGAGGAGCTCGCAATGATAGCTTGCCTAGACGTGCTGGCCGCCGTTGATGTGGATCTCGGCGCCGTTGACGTAAGAACTGGTGTCCGTACACAGCACGTAGATGATCTTGGCGACCTCGTCGGGCGTGCCGAGCCGGTGCATCGGGATCTGCTGGTCGACGATCTTCTCGGTGCCCGGCGACAGGATCGAGGTGTCGATCTCGCCCGGCGCTATCGCGTTGACGCGCACGCCGACGCGGCCGAAATCGGAGGCCATCTCGCGCGTCAGGGATGCCAGCGCGGCCTTCGAGGTGGCGTAGGCGGCGCCCGCGAAGGGATGCACGCGCGAGCCCGCGATCGAGGTGACGTTCACGACAGAGCCCTTGGCCGTCTTCAGTTCCTCGATCAGCCCGCGCGCCATCATGATCGGCGCGAAGAAGTTGACGTTGAACACGTGCGTCCAGGTGTCGAGGTCGGTGTCGATCGAGCCGAGCCTGGAGCCGCCGGCGCCCTTCGGTGAGATCGCGGCGTTGTTGACCAGCGCATGCAGCATGCCGCCTTCGAGACGGTCGCGGATGTCGGAGATCGCGCGGGTGGTATCGGCGGGGGTGGCGAGGTCGACTTGGATATGGTCCTCAGGGCCTGCGTCCCAGGGACAATCCTCCGGGAACGGATGTCGCGAGCAGGTGATCACGCGCCAACCGGCCGAGGAAAATCGGATGACGGTGGCATGGCCGATGCCGCGGCTCGCCCCGGTCAGGAGCAGCGTACGGCGAGGCGCGTTGGAATGCTGCGGCATGAAGGTCTTTCAGGTTGGAGCATGATCCGGACCCGGAGGGCCGCCTTAGCGCAAAGCGTGCAGCGGCTTTCCCAAAGGATCATGGTCGAACAAAATACTAGGGATACATGCGCGTCTTGGACCATTTCTGGCCGGCCGCGTCACGGCGAAATTCGATGCGGTCGTGCAGGCGGAATGGGCGGTCGTGCCAGAACTCGATACGCGACGGCGTGATACGCCAGCCGCTCCAGCCCGGCGGACGCGGCACCTCGCCGATGATGTGCTTGGCGGCGACCTTGGCGATCGCCTGCTCGAAGGCGAAGCGGCTCTCGAGCTCTTGCGACTGCTTGCTCGCCCAGGCGCCGATCTGCGCCTGCTTCGGGCGGGTGGCGAAATAGGCGTCGGCCTCGGCCTCGCTCACCGGCGTCACGTTGCCGCGGATGCGCACCTGACGGCGCAGCGACTTCCAGTGAAAAAGTAACGCCGCCTTAGGATTTGCGGCGAGTTCGCGGCCCTTCTGGCTGGCGATGTGGCTGTAGAAGACGAAACCATCTTTATCGAAGCCCTTCATCAGCACCATGCGCACGTCCGGCAGGCCGTCGGCATCGACGGTGGCGAGCGCCATGGCGTTCGGATCGTTCGGCTCGCTCTTGATGGCTTCGCTCAGCCAAGCCTCGAACAGCGCAAAAGGCTCGTCGGCGGCGGTGAAATCACCGGATGTTAAGGGTGTCTGGTGTTTCATCGAGGTCGTGTCGGTCATGTCTGGGGTCCGAGTTGCGTCCTGCGGTCCAAAACGCGCTGTTGTCTGCTACCGCCCTATATAGGGTATGGGGACGCGTTGGCCTATCGGCGATCCGGCCGTCCGGCTTCGTCATGACGATCATTCTGATCGGGCTCGGCACCGGCGGTTGCAGCTTTTCCCGCAACGACAAGAGTGCCTACGCCAAAGCCGACGACAGCGATCTCACCGGCTCGATCGCAATGCCGGCCAAGGCCCCGACCGACACCGATCTCGCCTTCGCCCGCAACGCCGCGTCCGACGTCCTCAGCAAGAACGACAAGGATTCCAGTCAGCATTGGGAGAACCCGGAAACCGGGGCGCGCGGTTCGGTCACGCCGATCGCGCAATCCTATGCCGCCGAGGACGGCCGCAAGTGCCGCGACTTCCTGGCGAGCTACGTCAACGGCAGCACTGAAAGCTGGCTCCAGGGCGCCGGCTGCCAAAGCAGCCGTGGCAGTTGGGAGATTCATACGCTAAAGCCATGGCGGAGCTAGGAATCGCTTCACTAGGCTAGTTGCAAAAATACCACTCGCCCCCCACATGAGGCTCAGGTGGGGCGGGGAGCCCTTTGAACAATTCGATTTCTTGAAGGAGACGTGACGGATGCGCGACCCCTATGAGGTCTTGGGGGTGCCGCGGAGCGCCAACGCTGCCGCGATCAAGAGCGCCTATCGCAAGCTTGCCAAGAAGCACCATCCCGACAGCAACAAGAACGACCCGAAGGCGGCCGAGCGCTTCGCAGAGCTCAATACGGCCAACGAGATCCTCGGCGACGAGGACAAGCGCAAGCAATTCGACCGCGGCGAGATCGACGCCGACGGCAAGCCGCGCTTCCAGGGCTTTCCGGGCGGCGGGCCGCGCGGTCGCGCGGGTCCTGGCGGGTTCGAGAGCCATACGTTCCGCGGTGGCGGTGCGGGCCCTGGTCCCGGCGGCGGCGCGTTCGAGGACATTCTCAACAGCATGTTCGGCGGTGGGCAGCGTCCGCGCCCCGGGGCCGGCGGCGGTGCCCAGTTCGAGTTCGACACCGGCGGGATCGGGCTCGATCTCGACGTCACTGTCGCCATGACCGTCTCGCTGGAAGAGGCGGTCAAGGGCGGCGAGAAGCGCGTCCGGCTACCGAATGGCAAGGAACTCAACGTCAAGATTCCGGCCGGCGTGACCGAGGGTCAGCAGATCCGGTTGCGGGGACAGGGCGAGAGCGCTCAGGGCCATCCGCCGGGCGATCTCCTGATCACGATCGGCATCGCGCCGCATCCGTTCTTCAAGATCGAGGGCGCCGATCTCCGGATCGACATGCCGGTCACGCTCTACGAGGCGGTGCTTGGCGGCAAGGTCCGCGTGCCCACCCTCGGCAATGCCGTGGAGCTTTCGGTCCCGCAGAACACCTCGAGCGGCCGGACCTTCCGCCTTAAGGGCAAAGGATTGCCAAAAGCTGGCGGAACCGGGGATCTCTTCGTTACCGTCAGGATTATGCTACCGGACGGGAACGACGCCGAGCTTGAAGCATTGATGGAGAAGTGGCGGGACCAGCACCCCTACAATCCACGTAGCGGGTTTGGCTAAAGCGTGATCCGAAAAAGCGTGTAGCGTTTTCCGAAACGATCATGTGCAAACAAGAGCTAAAGCGCGATGTGTCGCGCTTTTTGGGCGAGATTGGCAGCTGAAGGGGTTCTCCTAAAGACTGAGAGCGTCGTCCATCGAGATGATGCTCGTCATATTTCCGAGGCGTGGTAGCCCGTCTTGGCTCACGTGCTCGACGTGTCGGTTGTCCGGCGGGGCAGCCGATAAAAAGGTGCGGCCTCGAGAGGGGGACCAGCGCGGTACCAAAAACCCCAATCGAGGCCGCCCGCGTCGATCGGCGGATCGAACGCCGCTCATTTTCGCGTGATCATCCGGTGCGATAATGAGACGCGCCGATGTCTTCATTCCAAATTTTCAATGTCGGAATCGAGGCACCGCGTCTGCGTGCTCGTCTAGGTGCCGTTTTTCTCTGCCTGGTCGTAGACCGCCTGCGCCACTTTGGTCAGCCGATCCCGGTCGCTGCCACCGCTGACGACGTAGCCGACGCCGCGCTCGGCCCAGAACAGCGCTTCGTCCTTGTCCGTTCTGGCGTAGCGCATCTGCGTCGCGCCGTTCTCGGTCTTGGCGGTGTAGATCGTGTATCGCTCGCCCGAGGCGCCCTCATACATCAGGAACGACGCCGGGCCGTTCGGCCCCGGCAAGAGCCGGCCACCGACGAGCTTCAATCCACTCGCCTCCAGGTTCGGTGCAAACACGGTCCAGCCGCAGCGTCTGGTCAGCCAGGCCTGGAGGTGGTCGCGCTCGTTGCCGCCGACCTCGACGGGATGGCGAACCTCGACGACATAGAGGCGATGGGCGTCGAGCGCGTCAGTCGTAAAACTCTGGAAGGTCGAGGGCGCGTTGGCGGCGCCATGCGCCAGCCAGCCAGCGGTGCCGCCGGCGACGAAGGCCACCAGCACGGCCGCGGCGGCGCCATAGAACCAGTGCCGCGGGCGGCGCTCCAGCCGTTCGAGCTCCAGCCGCGCCGGCACCGGCTCCTGGGCGACGGAATCGTAGCGGGCGTGCAGCATCTCGGCCATGGCGCGCCAGGACTGCACGCGCTCGCCATCCTCAGGCTGCGCGGCAAGCCAGGCCTCGACGTCGGCGCGGCGCTCGGCCGGCAGCTCGCCGTCGACATAGGCGTGCAGTTCGTCCTCGGTCACTGGGATCTTGCGGTCGTTCATATCGATCGTCTCTGGCTCTGCGGCCCAAAATGTTCTTCGTGGTTCAACTGCGCCGCTTCCCATGCCATGCAGGAGAAACGACAGGCGCGATGCATCAATCCTGCCATCATTTCACCCGCCTGAGCGCCGGGCGCGCACCCTCCAGCGAGGCTTTGACGTGGGCGCGGGCGCGTGCCAGGCGCGACATCACGGTGCCGATCGGCACGCCCTGGATGTCGGCGACCTCGCGGTAGCTCATGCCCTCCAGCATCACCAGAAGCAGCACCGAGCGTTGCTCCTCGACGAGCGTCGCCAGCGCCCTCTCGATGTCGCGCCCTTCGGCTTCGGTCCCGCTGGCATCCGGGTTGTTCTCCGTCAGCTGCATGAATTGCGGCCGCCGTGCCAGCGAGCGCCGCCGGTTCTTGTTGAGGTTGGTCAGGATCGTATAGAGCCAGCTCCTGACGTCGCCTCCGAGAAACAGACGCTCCGAACGCAGCGCCCGCACCAGCGTATCCTGCACCAGATCGTCGGCCGCATCCGCCTCGCGCGTGAGGGCGCGAGCGTAGCGGCGCAACGCGGGGATCATGGCTTCAACGCTCTGGCGAAACGCACTCATTGCGGTCTTGACGTCCTGAGGTTCGGCGCGAGCGCCACAACGATCATAACACCCGACCGGAACGGCTATTCCGGCGCTTGAAACAGCGTTAACGCCGCGTATTAGGACTGTACCGCAACGGAGGGCTGGTGTACCTCCAAACCTTACCGGAAGCTCGACGGGACGTTAGCAAATGGCGCAGAATTCAGGTCTGATGCAGGGCAAGCGGGGTGTGGTCCTCGGCGTTGCCAACAACCGCTCGATCGCCTGGGGCATTGCCAAGGCATGCCACGCGGCCGGCGCCGAACTCGCCTTCACCTATCAGGGCGATGCGCTGAAGAAGCGCGTCGAGCCACTCGCCGCCGAGATCGGCGGGCTCGTGCTCGGCCATTGCGACGTCACCGATGCCGCGACCATCGATGCTGCCTTCGCGGTGCTGAAGGAGAAGTGGGGCAAGATCGACTTCCTGGTGCATGCGATCGCCTATGGCGAGCAGCTCGACGGCCGCTACGTCGACACCACGCAGGAGAATTTTTCGAAGTCCCTGCTGATCTCCTGCTATTCGTTCACGGCCGTGGCGCAGCGCGCCGAGAAGCTGATGACCGACGGCGGCTCGCTCATCACGCTCAGCTATTACGGCGCCGAGAAGTGGATGCCGCATTACAACGTCATGGGCGTGGCGAAAGCGGCGCTCGAAGCGAGCGTGCGTTATCTCGCCGCCGATCTCGGCGAGAAGAACATCCGCGTCAACGCGATCTCGGCGGGGCCGATCAAGACCCTCGCGGCGTCCGGCATCGGCGATTTCAGATATATCCTGAAGTGGAACGAGGCCAACGCACCGCTGCGGCGCAACGTGTCCACGGAAGACGTCGGCGGCAGCGCGCTGTATTTGCTCTCCGACCTCTCGCGCGGCGTCACCGGCGAGGTGCACCACGTCGATTCCGGGTATCACGTGCTCGGCATGAAGCGCCCGGACGCGCCGGACATCTCGTTCGGCGGGAAGGACTAACCTTTCACCCGGCAATGCCCGTGCCCACGATCTATTATCTTCGCCACGGCGAGACCGAGTGGAATGCGCTCGGGAGGCTTCAGGGCACCAAGGACATTCCGCTGAACGCGCGCGGTCGCGGTCAGGCCGCGCAGGCCGGTGGCATTCTCGCCGATCTGTTCAAGCGCGAGGGCCGCGACAAGGCTGCATTGCCCTACGTGTCGAGTCCGCTTGGCCGCGCGCGAGAGACCATGGAACTGGCGCGGAGCAAGCTCGAACTGCCGACGGCGGACTATGCCCTCGACGATCGCCTGCGTGAGATCGGCTACGGCACCTGGGAGGGACTGACGCTGGCCGAGAGCGAGGCCTCCGACCCCGACATCTACGCCCGACGCCTCGCCGACAAATGGACTGTGGGCCCAGCGGGCGGGGAGACCTACGCCGATGTGCAGGTCCGCGTGCGCGCCTGGTACGACCAGCTCCGGACCGACATCGTCGCGGTCGCCCATGGCGGGACCTGCCGGGCCTTGATGGTTTCACTCGGCCTGGAGACGCCGGCGAGCGCCGCCGAACTCTATATCGAGCAGGGCGCCGTCTACCTGTTCCGCGACGGGCGGCTGGAGAAGTTTAGCTAAGCAACTGTCTTTCCGGGGCGCCCAAAGGGCGAACCCGGAATCTCGAGATTCTCAGGTGCGCAATTGCGCACCCCAGTTCGATGCTTTGCATCGCCCCGGAATGACGGAACTAGGGTTGAACCCAACGCTCCTCGGCGCTACGACGTTGGCCAACGTCTGTGCAAAACGTCAACGCCAAGCGGCAGTCCGGCATGTCCTTCAACACCTTCGGCCACATGTTCCGCGTCACGACCTTCGGCGAGAGCCATGGGGTGGCGATCGGCTGCGTGGTCGACGGCTGCCCGCCGATGATTCCGCTCGTCGAGGCCGACATCCAGGGTGATCTTGATCGCCGCCGGCCCGGCCAGTCGCGCTTCACGACCCAGCGTCAGGAGGCGGACCAGGTCAAGATCCTCTCCGGCGTGATGGCGCATCCGGAGACCGGCGTGCAGGTGACGACGGGCACGCCGATCGGGCTCCTGATCGAGAACACTGACCAGCGCTCGAAGGACTATTCCGAGATCAAGGACAAGTTTCGCCCCGGTCATGCCGACTTCACCTATGAAGCGAAGTACGGCCTGCGCGACTATCGCGGTGGCGGCCGCTCCTCGGCGCGCGAGACCGCGACGCGCGTTGCCGCCGGCGCGATCGCGCGAAAGGTGCTGCCCGACGTGAAGGTGCGCGGCGCGCTGGTGCAGATGGGGCCGCACAAGATCGACCGCGCGAAGTGGGACTGGGACGAGATTGCGAAAAACCCGTTCTTCTGTCCCGACAAGGACAAGGCCGCGTTCTTCGAGACCTATCTCGACGGCATCCGCAAGAGCGGCTCCTCGATCGGCGCTGTGATCGAGGTCGTCGCCGAAGGTGTGCCGGCGGGCCTCGGCGCGCCGATCTACGCCAAGCTCGACGCCGAGCTCGCCGCCGCAATGATGAGCATCAATGCGGTGAAAGGCGTCGAGATCGGCGCCGGCTTCGGCGCGGCCGAACTCACCGGCGAAGAGAACGCCGACGAGATGCGCACCGGCAATGACGGCACGCGTTTTCTGTCCAACCACGCCGGCGGCGTGCTGGGCGGCATCTCCACCGGACAGCCGGTGGTGGTGCGTTTCGCAGTGAAGCCGACCTCGTCGATCCTGCAGCCGCGTCTCACCGTCGATCGCAACGGCGCCGACACCGAGATCATGACCAAGGGGCGCCACGATCCCTGCGTCGGCATCCGTGCCGTCCCCGTCGGCGAAGCCATGATGGCCTGTGTGCTTGCGGATCATTTCCTGCGCGACCGCGGTCAGGTCGGGCGCTAGCGCTTGTGCCGCGCTACTAGCCCACCGCGCAGCTTGACGATCCCACAACTTCGTCGGCAAATGCGGGCATGGAAAGCTCCGAGCTCCAGCGCATCGCCAACTGGCTGATCGACGGCGCGAGGTCGTCAGGGACCCCGGCGGAGATGATCGCAGACGTCTGCGAACATCTGGTCGAAGCCGGCTTGCCGTTGTGGCGGTTCGGCATCTTCATCCGCACGCTGCATCCTGAGATCTTCGGCCGCAACTTCATCTGGCGGCAGGGCGAGAAGGTCGAAATCGGCACCGTCGATTTCGAGATCCTGGACACGCCCGAATTCGCCCAGAGCCCGCTTCGGATCGTGTTCGAGCAGGGGGTCGAGGTCAGGGGCCGCGTCGACGATCCCGACAGCGAGCGATTTCCGTTCATCAACGACATGCGGGCCGAAGGAGCGACCGACTATATCGCGGTGCCGATGCCGTTTCTCGACGGCTCGGTCCATGCGACGAGCTGGGTGACACGGCATCCCGGTGGCTTCAGCGACAACCAGATCGCTGCGATCCGCTCCATCGTGACGCCGCTCGCGCGTGTTGCCGAGATCATCAGCCTGCGCCGCACCGCCGAGATGCTGCTCGACACCTATGTCGGCAATCGTGCCGGCGCGCGCATCCTTGGCGGCCAGATCCGCCGCGGCCATAACGACACCATGCAGGCCGCGATCTGGCTCTCAGACCTGCGCGGCTTCACCGCGCTGTCGGACCGGCTGCCGGCCGAGACCGTGGTCGAGATCCTCAACCATTATTTCGACTGCCAGGTCACCGCGATCCGCGGCCATGGTGGCGAGGTGCTGAAATTCATGGGCGACGGCCTGCTCGCGGTGTTCCCGATCGACGAATATGTCGGCGATGCCGCGCATGTCTGCACGCGCGTGCTGGAGGCAGCGCGCGAATCCCGCGCCAGCGTCGAGGCGCTCGCGTATCCTGTCGGCGACGTCATCGAGCGCTTCCGCTTCGGCGTGGCGCTCCACGTCGGCAACATCCTCTACGGCAATATCGGCGGCGGCAATCGCCTCGACTTCACCTGCATCGGCCCCGCCGTGAACCTTGCCGCCAGGCTCGAGAAGATCACGGGTCGCCTGGGGCGGACCGTCGTGGCCTCGGAAGGCTTCGCCAATGTCTGCCGCAACGACTGGCACGAGCTCGGTGAATTCCCGATCGCGGGATTTTCCAAGGCGCAGCGCGTGTACGGGCTCGCGGAGGAGACGCCGGTGGTGATGGCCTGAGGTCGTCCTCGGAAGTCCGCCGCCACCAACCCGGTAAGCAGAATTCAGGTGTTCGACGCCATCACCGACTTCAGCGGGACATCCAGCTGATAGACAAATCCGGACGGTTCATAGGCCAGCCGCACTTGTCCGTTCAGTTGCTGGCCGAGCGACTCGATCATCCGGGTGCCGTAGCTCCGTCGTGTCGGCGGCGCCACCACAGGGCCGCCGCTTTCGCTCCACTTCAGGCGCAGCCTTTGCTCGATTTCGTCCACCGTCCATGCGATCTCGACATGCCCGGAGGAATTGGACAGTGCGCCGAATTTCGTCGTGTTGGTGCAGAGCTCGTTGAACGTCATCGCGAGCGCTATCACGGCACCGGATGTGATCCTGAGGTCCGGCCCATTGAAATGGAATCGTCTGCCCCCCTTGACGTCGTAAGGATCGGTGGCGCCGCTCAGGGTGTGAGTGAGGCTCGCATTCGACCAGCTGACCTGTATCAACAGGTCGTGGGCGCGCCCCAACGCCAGCAAGCGGCCATCCATGGCTTTTTGGCCTTGCTCGAGATTGATCGCGGCCCGGAAGCTCTGGGCTGCGATTGCGCTCACAGTCGCAAGCGTGTTCTTGATGCGGTGATGCAGCTCTCCGAGGATGAGCTTTTGCAACTTGTCGGCAGCCTCGCGCTCGTGAGCTTCGATGCCGGCTTGAGCGAGCAGGGCCTTGGCGTCGGTGTCGGCCTGTTCCAGCAACAGGCGCAGATTGTCGTTCTCCGCTACCAGAACCGATTCCTGTGGCGATCGAGCAACCTCAGGATTTTCTCCAGGATCCGTCGTTGTGTTCGGAAGGATTTTTAGCGCGCCCGCTCCGATCATCGTCTGCAACTGCGAGATCATTTCGTCGACGGCGAGCGGCTTGCGAAAGAAGCGGCTGTCCGCCGGCCTTTCGGCTTCAGACGGCTTTACGTGGCCGGAAACCAGCACGATCTTGATGGCAGGCCAGCGATTGTGCACGGCGTGGGCCAGCTTCAAGCCGTCCATGGTCCCGGGCATCTGGATGTCGCTGAAAAGAAGCGAGATGTCTGACCGCGATTCGAGGATCGAGATTGCTTCGTCGGCGTTGACGGCCTGCACGGGGCAGTATCCTGCATCCTCCACGATATCGACCGCGCGCATGCGCAATATCATCTCGTCTTCGACGACGAGAACGTTCGGCAAGGAGGTTGGGGGCGTTGACATCTGTGCACGACACTTTCCTGGATCATCCGACAAGCTCGGCCGGCGCTTTGCGGTTGTTGGTCTAGCGGCGCGCGGTGACCAAACGAGCTTCATGAACCCTGACATCGGATTCACCTCGGCGCAGACACGATGCTTCGAAGTCGGGCCAGACCTGGCCCAGGCAATTCCTGGCTACCGGGTGGCTCGCCAGCCGGTCGGCCTTCGCCAAAGCAACGGTTTCGCGCGCTTTCACTTGCGGAGCAAAACCGGGCAACGCAATTGCAGCACCTCCCAGGAGCGCGAAGATCGCCAGGGTCGTCAGAGATTTGCCCGTCAGGGATTTGGCTGTCAGGGATCTCATCATGGGGGGCTGCTTTGCTGTTGGCTGCTCCCGCTGCGTTCGGGGAACGCTATCTCAACAATCAAAACAAGATATCGTTCACCACGTACAACTTATATTTGAGTTCGGTTTGCCTGCAATACCGCACCAGCGCTCAACTGGCACTGCTGCCTTCGGCCTCCGCTCCGTCGGCAGGCCAATGCTGCATTCGCGACTAGCGCGGCGCCTTCAGGCCTGGCGAACTGAGCCAATCATGAATGTGCGAGGCCGTTTCGCTCAATCGCGCCGCTTTGAGCAGCGCTTCCCTCGGAGCGCCGGGCGGAGCAATCTCGGCGCGACGGCGGGCCTCGGCTGCCAATTGGGCAAGGCGATTGCTCAGCGGGATGGTTCTCTTGGTGGTGTCTTGCACTGGACGCTCCGCGTTGGGCGGGAGCGCAAAGACTCTCTCAGTCACCGATGGATGCCGTGATGGGCCGGTGATGGCTCAGCATGCGCCTGTTGACGGCCAATAGATACTTTATTCGGCAGAGCAGATTCGACGCTGAAATCGAAAGAGGGCGCCAAAAGCGCTAATCCGGGCCGATCACATCCCAAACGATCAAGTTCAAAGCGGAATTCGACGAATTCCCGATCGCGGGCTTCTTGAGGCGTCGCGCGCCGCCAGCCGGACCGGTGCCATTATTCCTCCGGCTCCGTCGTGAACAGCAGCGGATAGCCCTTGGTGCGGCCGGCGTCGGTGGCGCGGGTGGCCTTGGTCTCTGCGACGTCTTTGGTGAACACGGCGACCACGCAGGCGCCGAGCTTGTGGGCGGTGATCATCACCTTGTAGGCCTGATCCTCGGTCATGCGGAATTCGGCCTTGAGGATCATCGTGACGAATTCGCGGGGCGTGAAGTCGTCGTTGATCAGGATGACCTTATGCAGCTTCGGCCGCTCGACCTTGGTCTTCGTCCTGGTTTTCGGTTTGGCAACAGTGTCGTTCATTCCGCCTCCCGGATATGGCGGGCTCGGGTTCCTGCCGGCGCGCTCAGCGCGCGGCCTTCTCACCATATTGCAAGACCTGCACCCTCTCCAAGGTGATCAGGCCGCTCGACATCATGCCATCCAGGATGGGCAGGAATGCGTTGATGTTGTCCTCGCTGTCGACGATCTCGATCAGCAGCGGCAGGTCTTCCGAGAGCCGCAGGATTTTGGAGGTGTGGAGCCGGCTCGACTTGCCGAAGCCCATGGGGCCACGCAGCACGGTGGCGCCGGCCAGATGCCGTTCGCGTGCCGTCATCACGATCGCCTCATAGAGCGGCTTGCCGTCGAAATGGTCGCTCTCGCCAATGAAGATCCGGAGCGAAACTGCCTGATTGGGGATTTGCATGGTCAGCTCCTTCTCAAGCGGTTGGTGCTGCTGGCTATGATATGGCCTGCCCATACCGATGCCAGCCAGCAAATGACGGACGCGGCGATATAGGCGAGCGCCGTATATTTCATGCCGCTGTGGAACAGGCGGAAGGCCTCCAGGCTGAAGGTCGAAAACGTCGTGTAGCCGCCGCAGAACCCGGTCATGACGAACTGCCGGTGCTCGGGCCGCGCCAGCACGCGGCCGTCGGGCCCGGTCAGCGTCGCGTAGAAGCCGATGATCAGCGAGCCGGTGGCGTTGATGAACAGCGTCGCGACGGGGAAGCCGGGACCCGTGTCGAGCGCAAGCCCGACCAGATAGCGCGTCAGCCCGCCGACGATGCTGCCGGCGGCAACCCAGGCATAGAGCGTCGCGGTGCGCCAGCGATCCGCAGAGGAGGGGGACTTCATCTGTCTCTAGCCTCCCAGAGTGTCCGCCAGGAGGAAGCCGCAACTGACGGCCGCGAGGCACAGCCCGACCGAGACCGCGACATTCCCGAGCGCGCGGATCGGCTCGCCGTTGCGCGCCAGCATCAGCGTTTGCAGGCTGAACGAGGACACCGTTGTGTAGCAACCAAGAAAGCCGGTTACCGCGAACAGCCATGGATTGGGCGCGGCGAAGGCCGAGCCAGGATGGGTCGCCAATGCGCCAAAAATGCCGATCAGGAAGGCGCCGGTGACGTTGATGGTCACGGTGCCCCACGGAAACGTCTCGCCCAGCCGCCGCGCGATCGCGCCGGAGATGGAATAGCGCGCACAGCCGCCGAGCACGCTGCCAATCATGATCGCAAGCACTCCGCTCAGCACGGCGAACAGCCCCCCGTCATCATCTCTCCTCCGTTGCCAGCCCGTTGCCGACGGCGAATAGCCCCACGAGCGCGACCAGGGCGAATCCGAGCCCGGCCAGGAATGTGCCGGCCGGACCGTTGCTATCCCACAGCGCGCCGGCGATTACGCTTGCGGCCAGCATGGCAAGGCCGGTGAACAGGTTGAAATAGCCGAACGCGGTGCCGCGCAGGCTCGGTGGCGCTGCGTCGGCGACGAGGGCCGAGAGCAGGCCTTGCGTCAATCCCATATGCAGTCCCCACAGCACGACGCCGAGGGCGAGGCCCCCAAGGTTTGGCAGCAGCGCGAGCGCGAGATCGGCGCCGGCAAGGAAGACGAGGCCGAGCGCGAGCAGGCCGGTGCGGTTGATCCGGTCCGAGAGCACGCCGGCCGGATAGGCCGACAACGCATAGACGATGTTCATCAGCACCAGCACGGCTGGCACCCACATGGCATTGAGCCCGATGTTCTGCGCGCGTAGGATCAGAAAGGCTTCGCTGAAGCGCGCCAGCGTAAACACGACGCCAACCGCGACCACGCGCCAGTACACGGATCCAAGCTGGCGCATCGCGGCCATGTTTAGCGGATTCTTCGACGGCTCCCGGTCTGGGTCAGGCTCCGGCTCGCTCACTGCGAACGCGATCAGTCCGAACGACAGGAACGCCGGCAGCACCGCAACCCAGAACACCGCCGTAAAATTGTCCGCCGTCCACCACATCAGGCCGATCGCCATGAGTGGCCCGACGAACGCACCGATGGTGTCGAGCGACTGCCGCAGGCCGAAGCTCGCGCCGCGCAGGCCGATGGGTGCGATATCGGCGATCAGTGCATCGCGCGGCGCGCCGCGAATCCCCTTGCCGACGCGGTCGATGAAGCGCGCGGCAACCAGCCATCCGACGCTGGGGGCAAGCGGGAACAGCGGTTTTGTCAGCGCGGCGAGCCCGTAGCCGAGCGCGGCGAGCAATTTGCGCCGGCCGAGCCAGTCGGACAACGCGCCGGAGAAGATTTTCGTGATCGAGGCGGTCGCCTCGGCAATGCCCTCGATGAAGCCGACGGTGAGCGTGGAGGCGCCGAGCACGGTGACGAGATAGACCGGCAGCAACGCGTGGACCATCTCGGAAGAGACGTCCATCAGCATCGAGACGAAACCGAGCACCCAGATCCCCCTGGGCAGCCCCGCACGTGCAACATTCGGTGTCGTCGTCGTCGTCACGTCGAGTACTTCTCCTTGACCTCTCTCTGGCCTTCGCGTCTAGGCAACAAAAAACCCGCCAGCGGCGGGTTTGTCCATGCTCCCGCCGAAGGCAAAGGCTTAGAAATTGCCCCTCCTCAAGCAGGAGTCATCAGCCCACTACGGTCACAAGCCGCCGGGCGGTTGTCGGGGGACTCCATCCCCATCTGTGACGCCAGCCTAGCATGGAAATCGCCCCGGACAAGTGGGCGAGGGTGCGCTGTCCAGTGGCCCGTCATTCCGGCAGCGCACTGCGCATGACAGTGCCAACAATCGCGCAGCCCAGCGGCGCGAGCGCGGCAACATGGCGGCAGCTTTGCGCAATGCTGCGCAATTCCCTAACTGGCAAATCCCTAACCGGCAAATCCCTAACCGGAATGTGAAGCGCAAGCGATCTTCGGACTTTGCGGCAAGGCGATTGCATGTCACCATCGCGTCATACGACGGGAGGCTGCGATGCGCTTGCTGTTCTCGATCGGGGCTGTGCTGGTGGCCGGCATGTTTGCCGGAGGGGACGTCGCGGGCATCGCGGCACCAGGCCCCAGGTTTGAGTCGCCCAGACTCGACTTGCTGAAAAATCAGCCGCAGCGGCAAGCCGCCGACAGGGACGCGCAGACGGTCGATGTCGAGCTGATCCTCGCTGTCGACGTCTCCTACTCCATGGACATGGACGAGCTCGCGATCCAGCGTGAAGGTTATGCGCAGGCGATCCAGTCGAAGGAATTTCTGCAGGCGCTGAAACTGGGCCCGAACGGCCGGATCGCGGTGACCTATTTCGAGTGGGCCGCCTCGACCGACCAGAAGATCATCATTCCCTGGCGGCTGGTCGACGGACCGGAGACCGCTGATGCCGTCGCCGCCGAAATCTTGAAGACGCCGATTCGGCGTGCATCGCGCACCTCGATCTCCGGCGCGATCACCTTCGCGATGCCGCTGTTCGATGAGGATCCCTATCGGGGGCTGCGCCGTGTGATCGACATTTCCGGCGACGGTCCCAACAACAATGGCGCTCCGGTCGCGGTGGCGCGCGACGCGGCGATCGAGAAGGGGATCGTCATCAACGGCCTGCCGATCATGGTCAAGGAGCCCTCCTATTCGACCATGGATATCGACAATCTCGATCTCTACTATGAGGATTGCGTCATCGGCGGCCCCGGTTCCTTCGTCATCACGATCAAGGACCGCGACAAGTTCAAGGAAGCCATCCGCACCAAGCTCTTGATGGAGGTTGCAGGCCGTATGCCGGAGCGCCCCGTGATGCGGGTTGCGGATAAGGACAAGGAGCCGCGTGTGAACTGCATGATCGGCGAGAAGATCTGGTCGGACCGCTGGGGTCGCTGAGCGCTGCAGCCGGACGAGACCTTTTGCCCTGTTTGCCTGCGATGGAATCTTAACCATGCGTTAATTGTTGCGTGGCCCTAATCGGCTGTTTCCAATTGTTTGCGGATAATGTTCTGACGTTCCTGTCGGGGCGCGAACCAAGCGGGCCTGTCAGACAAATCCGCCGAGCAATCCAATGGCCATCGTCACATCGAGCACCAGCCAGATTTCTCCCGCTCTCGAGCGGGTGTATCACCAGAGCTCCCTGCTCGGTGAGTGGAAAGGCAATTGGGCTGGCAACAACCAGCCCGTCAGCTTCAAGGTCGTGAACATCCGCGGTGCCCGGGCGCAGGTCGAGTACACCCATAACGGGCGCACGGAGCGCGGTTTTGGCGAGGTTGCCGGTTCGCTTCTCACCTTCGGCACGGTCACGGTCGGCACCAAGGACGGCAAGAGTCTGGTGCTGTTGTCATCTGCAGGCGCGGGCAAGCAGACCGCGACTCTCGAGAAGCAGGCGCCGCCGGCCTCCGACAGCCGCCTGATGGGAAGCTGGGGCGGCTATTCCAGCGACAATGGCAAGAGCGCGAGCTTCAAGGTGCTCGCTGTCAACGGCAACGAAGCGCAGGTCAGCGTTACCACCGACGGCGTTACCCGTCAGGGCACCGGCACCGTGTACAAGAACGTCATCATGTTCGGGCAGGCGCAGATTGCGACCGACGACGGGCAGAATGGCAAGATCATCTATCAGGTCCGCAACAAGTCCTTCGTGGTGCCCGTGACGAAATATCCGCCCGCGGATACATCGTCCTCGGTGGACAGGACGGCATAGCGCCTCGTCGTCGTTTGCCGCGGCATGATGTCAGCGCCGCCACGGTACTGCAATCGAACGCATCGGCTACTTGGCGGCGAGCGGTGGCAGCGGCGGAACGCTCTGGGCCTTCTTGTCACCGTGGGGAACCGTGCAAGACCTCGGCAACGCATGCGGGAGTTGATCGAAACGACGCTCCGGGCCGGCTCCACTGGCATTCGGGGCATCCGTCGCGTATAATTTCCGCACTTCCTTGACGGTCAACCGAATGTCCAGCCTCACAGATTCACACGCCCTCGCAATTCTCTTTACCGTGCTTTGCCTCGGCGGAGCATCGGCTCATGCGCAAGTGGCGCCCGTGAGGTATTGGATCCCGGGCGGTCCTTTCGGTTGGGGTGGCAGTGTGGGCCAGAGTGCGGATGCCTCAGGCAACTTTCCAGGCTTCAAGGCCGGCGATGCCGACGGAAGCTACAGTTTTCGTCCCGGTTTCTTTGTCGGAAGCGAGCGCGGCAGTCTCGGTTTGAACGGTTTCAGCCAGAGCGGGCCAGTCGGCAGTTTCAGCGCGCTCTCTTATGATGGCACGCAATTTGGTTACAACACCAAGACCGCGGGCGGCATGCCCGTCACGTTCTTTGCCGGTTTCGACACACTGAAATACGGCGGCGGCATTGGCAGCTCGATTGCGCCGCTCACCTCCAGCGCCTCGCCCGGCTACGGCGCATTTGCGGGCGTCGAGTTCAAGCCGACCTCCAACCTCAGCCTGTCGTTCGGCGCCGGCTTCACCCAGCAGCAATCCGGGCGCATGGACAGCGACATCAACTCGTCGATGCTGCCCGGCGAGTCGCCGGCCCTGGGCGGCCTTCGGCGCTAGACTGCATCATCCGCGCATCACCAGCTCCGGGCCGCGCCTCAACGATTTCGGCAAATCCGGCCCGGCTCCGAACCGGATCACAATGTCGGGACGCCGCTCGCCGAGTCCGAGTGAGGCTGCGAATTGCGACCTCAGTGTCGGCACCTCGACCGGCTGGTTGACGAAGGAATATTTCAGCCCCAGTGCGGTCGCCTGCAAACCGAACCGCTGGCAAGCGCGCCCGACCGCGATCCACTGCGACGTGTCGCTCCGGTCGGCGGCAAGCACGAGGATCCCCGCAGAGCTGTCGAGCTCGTCGCGGTACTTTCTGTTCTCGCCTTGCTCGGTGAAGACGAGCCTCAGCAGCGGCCGCGCGACCCATGCGGGCAGTGATGGGCTGCCCGACGCGCGCGAGAACAGCCCGTCCATGGACGCGACCGCATCCGCCTCGTTGAAGCGCATCCAGCTCACGAGTTCGCTCATGAAAGCCTTGTCGCGCATTTGTGCGGAATTGCCTTCGAGCACATAGTCGGTGACCCCAGCGATGGCTGCGCGATCGGTCAGCAGGATTGCCGAGACGTTCGGCTCGCGACAGGCGTCCTCGAGCTGGCGCAACATCTCGGGCGCGATCGGTTTGCCGTCGAATGCCGCGCGGGTGCATTGCCTGACGGGAATTGCGGCCGCCAGCGCCGACGCGGCCGGCGGAGCTTGGTCGAGTGCGATCACGATCCGGTCGCCGTCGACCGTCTGGCTTGCGCGCCAGCCCAGCGTTGCCGCCGCAAGCGCGAGATTTTCGGCGGCGCAGCCGAGGCTGACGAAGAGGTGGTGATCGTCCGGGTCGACCGCGGGACAGCGGCGTGCGACGTCGGGCCTGATCACGATTGCATTGTCATGGGCGGAAAAAATCCAGGGCTGCGTGTTGTGGCTGTTGGCCGCGAGTGTCGCAAAACGCACGAGCTCGCGATCTCTCGGGGTCGATCGCAGCGGCGCCCGTGCCGCCTGCACCGCGTCCTCATAGCTCCCGGTCGAGGCCTGCGCGGGACTGGCCGTGAGCGCCGCCGCGGAAAGGCCGAACGTATTGGTCATGAATTGTCGTCGGTCGATCGCCATCATCCGCTCCGCGGCCATTCCGTGCGTGCTTAGCGCATCGGCAGAGCCGGTCGGTTGACCGGCGTCAAGGTCGGGAGAGACGCGGTTACCTCACAAACCGCGCCACCAGCTCGACATGCGGCGTATGCCGGAACTGGTCGACCGGCACCACGGCATCCATCTTGTAGCCGCCATCGATCAGCAGCCGCGCGTCGCGGGCAAATGTCGCGACGTTGCAGGAGACCGCGACCACCACAGGCACCTTGCTCGCGGCGAGCTTCAAGGCCTGTGCCTGCGCGCCCTGGCGCGGCGGGTCGAACACGATTGCGTCGAAATCGCGCAGCTCCGGCGCCACCAAGGGACGGCGGAACAGATCGCGCGGTTCGGCCTTGATCGGCTTGAGCCCCGGCGTGCGCGCGGCTTTTTCGAGCGCTGCAATGGCGCCGGCGTCGTTGTCATGGGCGGTGACGCGCGCCTTCTCGGCAAGCCGCAACGCAAACGGCCCGACGCCGCAGAAGAGATCGAGAACGTTCCTGGCCTTGCCGATGCGCTCGGCGACCAGCGACGCAAGCGTCTCCTCGCCCGCGACGGTCGCCTGCAAGAACGAGCCCGGCGGCAGCGTCACCTCGGCGCGGCCCATCTGCAGGGTCGGCGGCAGGCGTTGCAGCACCAGTTCGCCGTGCCGTGTCAGCCGCGCCAGGCGGTGCTGCTCGGCGACGCGCGAGAGCGCCGTCACGAGCGGCGTTGGCAGCGGGCCGGAGCCGCGCACGTCGATGTCGAGACCGTTGGCGGTCGCGGTGACCTGGATGTCCAGCGGTTTCGTCACAGGCATTTTGGACGTCAGCAGCTCGGCAAGCGCCCAACCGGCATCGAGCGCGCCCGCGAGCCCGGGATCGAGGATCGGGCAGCGATCGATCGGGATGACGTCGTGCGAGCTGGCAGCCGAGAAGCCGACCTTGAGGATGTCATGGGTGCCGAACCGGCCGTGCAGCGTGATGCGCCTGCGCCCCGCACCGTGGGCGTCAACCAACGACGCCACCTCGCAGGCGATGCCGGCCTGGGCCAGGGTCTCGACCACGATGCCGCGCTTCCAGGCGTGATACGGTTCAGCCGCCCAGTGCTGGATCGCGCAGCCGCCACAGACGCCGAAATGCGGACAGAACGGCGCAACGCGCTCGGGGCTGGCGACATCCACCGCCAGCAACTTGCGGCGGTCAGGATGATTGCCGACGACGCGATCGACCTCGACGGTCTCGCCGCCGAGCGTGTAGGGCACATAGATGGCATCGCCGACGTCGAGCGAGACGCCGTCGCCGCGATGGCCGACGTGATCGATCTTGACGCGCTCAACCACGGCGCGCGCCCAGGAAGAATTCGATATTGCCGTCCCCGCCGGTGATCGCCGACGGGAACACCTCGATATCGGTGCATCCGAGCGAGGCCGCAAAGGCGGCGATGTCGTCGCAGATCTCGCGGTGCACGGCGGCGTCGCGGATGATGCCCTTCTTGTTGTGCTTCCGGTCCGCCTCGAATTGCGGCTTGATCAGCGCCAGCAGGCTCATCGGCGCGGCCGCCAGCGACAGCGCCACGGGCAGCACCGTCTTGAGCGAGATGAAGCTGACGTCGATCACGACGACATCGGGCCGCGCCGGCAGGCGCTTGCCGTCATAGGCGCGGATGTCGGTCTCTTCCATCGACACGATCTTGGATTGACCGCGCAGCGAGGGATGCAGCTGGCTGGTGCCGACATCGACGGCAAAGACGAGGCTCGCGCCGTTCGCCAGCAGCACCTCGGTGAATCCGCCGGTGGAAGCGCCGACGTCGAGGCAGACATGGTCCTCGATCTCGATCGGGTAGCGCTCCAGCGCGCCGGCGAGCTTGACGCCGCCGCGGGAGACGTAGGGGTGCGCGGGCTCGGCCTGGATCACGGCGTCCTCGGCGATGGTCTCCGACGGCTTTGCGACCTGCTTGTCGTCGGCCGTGACGAGCCCGGCCTCGATCGCCGCGCGCGCCCGCGCCCGGCTCTCGAACAGGCCGCGCTCGACCAGCAGAACATCCGCGCGCTTGCGGGCAGGGGACATAATCTCTCCGAAAGACGCCTGAGGCGCTTATGTAGCGATCAATCGCGCGGCCGCCATCCGGACGCAAGCCTCGAACGCGGCCAGATCGTGCCAGACGTCGATCGGCATCTGCGCCGGCGTCACCATCGGGCAGCCATGCAGCTCCAGCGCGTGGATCATCATGAGATTGTCGACGAGGCCAAAATCCTCGACCGTCAGCCCCTGCGCGTCGACCAGCCGCCCGTTCTCGGACGTCACGTCCATGAAGCGACTGAGGCGGTCGGCATAGGCGGCGCCGTCATTGGAATAAGCGAGGCAAAACTTGCGGCGGCCGGCCATGTAGCCGAGCTCGTAGACGGTGCCGGGATCGGCGCCGGCGCCGCGGAACGGCGTGAGGTTGGCGATGATCGCATCGGCCGCGTCCATCATCGCCTCGTTGCCGCAGAAGATCTGCCGGGAGGTGTCGGGAGCGGCGAGGTCGATGTCGTTGTCGAGGGGATAGAGGCCGGTGAGGCCGTGCGCGGCGCAGATCGCGGCCTTCCGCCGGCCGATCTCGACCGCATCTGGCAGGAACACGTCGGGGCCTGCCAGATAGATTTTCATCAGAGCTGCTTCGCGGAAGGTCGAAGCTCGCTGTCAGGCGAGCTTGACCGTCTCGGCCTTGACGTCCTTGCCGAGCGCCTCGAACACCTTAGCGACGATGCCCTTGGCGTCGAGACCGGCACGACCGTACATCGCCGCCGGGGTGTCGTGGTCCTGGAACACGTCGGGCAGCACCATGGTGCGGAACCGCACCAGACCGCTGTCGAGCGCGCCCTGGTCGCTCAGGTACTGCGCGACATGCGAGCCGAAACCGCCGACCGAGCCTTCCTCGATGGTGATGAGGATCTCGTGGTCGCGCGCGAGCTTGAGCACCAGCTCGGTGTCCAGCGGCTTCATGAAGCGCGCATCCGCGATCGTGGTCGAAAGGCCGTGGGCTGCGAGCTCGTCGGCGGCCTTCTCGCATTCGGCGAGGCGCGTGCCGAAGGAGAGCAGGGCGATCTTGCTGCCCTGGCGGACGATGCGGCCCTTGCCGATCTCGAGCGGAATGCCGACTTCGGGCATCTCGATGCCGCGGCCTTCGCCGCGCGGATAGCGCAGCGAGCTCGGACGATCGTTGATCGCGACCTGGGTCGCAACCATGTGCACCAGTTCGGCCTCATCGGCCGCGGCCATGATCACCATGTTCGGCAGACAGCCGAGATAGGCGTTGTCGAACGAGCCGGCATGGGTGGCGCCGTCGGCGCCGACGAGGCCGGCGCGGTCGATGGCGAAGCGCACGGGCAGGCTCTGGATCGCGACGTCATGCACGATCTGGTCGTAGCCGCGCTGCAGGAAGGTCGAGTAGATCGCGCAGAACGGCTTGTAGCCTTCGGTGGCGAGACCGGCGGCGAACGTCACTGCGTGCTGCTCGGCAATGCCGACGTCGAAGGTGCGGTCCGGGAACGCCTTGTTGAAGATGTCGACGCCGGTGCCGGACGGCATCGCCGCGGTGATGGCGACGATCTTGTCGTCCTTCTCCGCTTCCTTTACGAGGCTCTGGCCGAACACGTTCTGATAGGCCGGCGCGTTCGGCTTGGACTTGGCCTGGGTGCCGGTCGCGACGTCGAACTTGACGACCGCGTGGTACTTGTCGGCGGAGGCTTCCGCCGGGCCGTAGCCCTTGCCCTTCTGCGTCACGACGTGAACCAGGATCGGGCCGGTCTCCATGTCGCGCACGTTCTTCAGCACGGGCAGGAGATGGTCGAGGTTATGGCCGTCGATCGGGCCGACGTAGTAGAAGCCGAGCTCCTCGAACAGCGTGCCGCCGTCCATCATGAAGCCGCGGGAATATTCCTCGACGCGGTTGGCGCGGCTGGCGATGATCTTGGGCAGGCGCTTGTTGATCTGCTTGGCCGCATCGCGCAGCGTGCGATAGGTCTTGCCCGAGTAGAGCCGCGACAGATAGGCGCTCATCGCACCGACCGGCGGCGCGATCGACATGTCGTTGTCGTTGAGGATGACGATCAGGCGCGAGTTCATCGCACCCGCATTGTTCATGGCCTCATAGGCCATGCCCGCCGACATCGCGCCGTCACCGATCACGGCGATAACGTTGTTCTTGCCGCCGGCGAGGTCGCGCGCGACCGCCATGCCGAGGCCGGCGGAGATCGAGGTCGAGGAATGCGCGGCGCCGAACGGATCGTAATCGCTCTCGCTGCGCTTGGTGAAGCCGGACAGGCCGCCGCCGGTGCGCAGCGTGCGGATGCGATCGCGGCGGCCGGTGAGGATCTTGTGCGGATAGGCCTGGTGGCCGACGTCCCAGATCAGCCGGTCGCGCGGGGTGTCGAAGACGTAATGGATCGCAGTGGTGAGCTCGACCACACCGAGGCCTGCGCCGAAGTGACCGCCGGTCACCGAGACGGCATCGATGGTCTCCTGACGCAGCTCGTCGGCGACCTGGCGAACCTGCTCGACCTTGAGCTTGCGCAGGTCGTCCGGCGTCCGGATGGTGTCGAGAAGCGGCGTTTTACTATATGCGTTCACGGCGATTTCCAATTTGTCAGCGCCGGAAGATCGTTCCGGTGCGCGATGGGTTTGCTCAATATCGGCGCAGCGCGAGTCCTTAAACCGTCGGAGCCACCTGCATGGGGCAAAGCCCCGTCTTCAAGCTTAGGTGAGCCTAAATGCTCTCCGGTTCAGTCTCTGTGATCCCTGTCACTTCTATTGGCTTCGTCCATCCCAGCCAATTCATCAGCAGTTTGAAGCGCTTGTCGTCGGTAATCAGTGCCCACGCAAGGCTTACAAAAAGCCACACTCCGCGCAGCTTTACACCAAAGCTTGGGCCAAAGCCAACCCGCTGGGCCGATTACCGGCAAGCACCTGCAACCCGCGGGCCAGAGTGGTTAATCCTGGCGCCCGCGGACGGGTTCCAAGCTTGCCCGGTTCCTCGGCAGGTTTTTGGCGGCTGAAGAAGCTATTTTACACGGGATTCAAGAGGGCGAGCGGCCCTCCTGAGGAAGTTCCGTGATCTCCAGAGCGCCGGTTCCCTGGATCAAAAGCAGCAGCATTGGCCCCGAGGCGGCGTGCGATCATGAAAAATTGCGGGCGGCCGATGCGTGAGATGGGCGGCTTTGAAGGCGGCCCTTACTGGACGTCGAGCGGCGCGGTGCCGGTGGCTTGGCCGTTGGCATCGGTGGTGATCTTGTCGACGCGCGCCTCGGCCTGGCGCAGCAACTCCTCGCAGCGGCGCTTCAGGGCCTCGCCGCGCTCGTAGATCGTCACGGATTCCTCGAGCGGCACCTTGCCGTCCTCGAGCCGCTTCACGATCGTTTCGAGCTCCTCGATGGCGCGTTCAAAGGTCAGCCTGGAGACGTCGATTTGGGTATTTTCGGCCATATAAGTTTCCGATTGCCCGATTCGCTTCACGTCGGAGAAAGCAAAGTTTTGCGGGCGCAATGTGGCGGGTGCGTCAGGCGCCCATCAGGGCGCCGACATGCGCCGTAACAGATTCTTTCAGTCCTTGCAGGTCGTAGCCGCCTTCGAGCACAGAAACAACGCGCCCCCCGGCGGTCTTGTCGGCGAGGTCCATCAGCTTGCGCGTCACCCAGGCATAATCCTCCGCGCGCAAATTCAGCGACGCCAGCGGATCGCGATAATGCGCGTCGAAGCCGGCAGAGATGACGAGCAGCTCCGGGCTGAATTTTTCGAGCTGCGGCAGGATCAAATTCTCGAACGCGACGCGGAATTCCGGCCCGCCGTCCTCGGAGGCGAGCGGCGCGTTGACGATGGTGTCGTGGTCGCCGCGCTCGCCCTTGGCACCGGTGCCCGGAAACAGCGGCATCTGGTGCGTCGAGCAGTACATCACGGTCGGGTCCGACCAGAAGATGTCCTGCGTGCCGTTGCCGTGATGCACGTCGAAATCGACGATGGCCGCGCGCGTGATGCCGTATTTGCGCTGCGCGTGGCGCGCGGCGATGGCGACGTTGTCGAAGAAGCAGAAGCCCATCGGCTTGCCGATCTCGGCGTGGTGGCCGGGCGGGCGCACCGCGACGAAGGCGTTGCGATGCTCGCCCGCCATCACGGCTTCGGTCGCTGCGACCGCGCCGCCGACGCCGCGCATCACCGCTTCCCACGTGCCCGGCGACATCGAGGTGTCGCCATCGATATAGACCAGTCCGCTGGTCGGCGCGATGTGGCGCAGCTCGGTGACGTAGTGCTCGTTGTGGCAGAGCGTGACGAGGTCGAGATCGCCCTCCGGCGCCTGGTCGCGCACCAGGAACTGGAAGCGCTCATGCGACAGCGCCTCCTCCACCGCGCGCAGGCGGTCCGGCCTTTCGGGGTGTCCGGGCGGCGTGACGTGGTCGAGGCAGGCCTTGTGGGAGAGGAGAAGCGTACTCATCAGTCGGCCTCATGGGATGCGGGCTCTCGACGTCGCTTGGCGCATCCGGCGCCAAAACGCAAATGCAAAACCCAATCTATGCGTTCCCCCGGGAATGGCAAAGGGTGGTCCCGAACCGGTCCGTTTGATCCGGATCAATTCACGCGGAGAATGCGGCTCAGCGGCAGCGGCCCGATCGGTCCGTGCGCCCTGAAGAACGCGAACAGCGCGTCGGCGTCGTAGCCGCCATATTGCAGCCCCGTGCCCTGTTTGACGACCGTAAAGCCGTCGCCACCGACTGCGAGGTAATCGTTGAGGGTGACGCGGTAGCCGCTTCCGGCTTCGATCGGTCTGCCGTTGAGCATCATCTTCTCGTCGATCACGCGCTCGCCGAATGGCTTCGCCGCATCCCAGGCGTAACTGAACCCGTTCGAGACCTGGAGAATCCGCGGCCGCTTCGGATCGAGCCATTGCTGCTCCAGCATGTCCTTGAGCTGGCCGCCCGTGAGCGTCATGGTGACGAGCCGGTTGCGGAACGGCTGGCTGGCGAAAACGTCGCCGAAGGTGATCGCGCCGTTCTCCTTTGGAACGATGTCGGTGCGGATGCCGCCGGGATTGGTGAGCGCGATGACGGCGCCGCCGTCCTTGGCGTCCCTGGTCGCGGCGAGCTGCGCGTCCGCGATGACGTCGCCGAGCGCGCTTTCGCCGGCCTCGTTCGGCACGCGTGACAACGTCTGCGTCACCGATCCGGCCGGGCGATTGGCGATCGGCGCCGAGAGCTTGTCATAGGCATCGATCAGTGCGGTCTGCTCGGGATCCTTTGGCAGCGAGGCATTGGCGACGAGGACGTTCTCGGCCCTGGCGCCGACGACGTCGCGCGTTGCCGGATCGAGCTTGAGGTCGATCGCGGTGACCAGCGTACCGTATTTGTCGCCGCTGGTGACGAGCCGCCCGTCGACGTGGCAAACATAAGCACGATGAGTGTGGCCGCTGACGACCACGTCGACGGCGCGATCGAATTTTTTCACGATGTCGACGATCGGCCCCGTGATGGCAGGGCATTCGTTGTAGTCGCCGGCCGGCTCGCCGCCCTGGTGGATCAGCACCACGATCGCCTCGACCCCGCGTGCCTTCAGCTGCGGCACCAGCGCGTTCACCGTCTCGGCTTCGTCGCGGAATTCGAGGCCGGTGATGCCTGATGGCGAGACGATGCCCGCGGTGTCCTTCAAGGTCAGCCCGATGAAGGCGATGGGGATGCCCTCGAATTCCCTGATCTCGTAAGGCGGCAACACGCTCTTGCCCGTCGTCGTCTCGATGGTGGACGCCGCGAGATAGCGGAATTTGGCGCCTAGGAAGGGATGCGGCCCCTGACAGCCGTCGACCGGATGACAGCCTCCGTTCTGCATCCGCAGGAGCTCGGTCTTGCCCTCGTCGAATTCGTGATTGCCGACCGAACTGATCGCGAGCCCCATCATCGAGAGCGATTCGATCGAAGGCTCGTCGTGGAACATCGCCGACAGGAACGGGCTCGCGCCGATCAGGTCGCCGGCGGCGACGAAGATCGTGTTCTTGTGTCCTTCGCGCAGCTGCTTCACCAGTGTCGCCATGTATTCGGCACCGCCGGCCGCCACCATCACCTTCCTGGACTTGTCCTCGGGATCGCTGATCCGGATGCCGCCCGGCGGCGGGCGAAGATTGCCGTGGAAATCGTTGATCGCGAGGATGCGCAGCTCGACGGGTGCGGCGGTTTGGGCGGACGCGGGCAGGGCGGCGAGCGCGAGCGAAAAGACGGTCAGGCGGAGGACATGTCGCATGGAACCAGACTAGTCGTTCGGCACGAAGATTTCACGAAGCTTTCTTCCCTACTTTTTCTTCTTCCTGTTCGCAAACGCGTCGAACGCGGCGGTGGCTTCTTCCGACTTGAGCCGCTCGCCGAACAAATGGGCCTCCTGATCGATGCGGCGGGTGAGCTCCTCGGATGCGACGCGCAGCAGTTTGCGCGAGGTTGCGACCGCTTCGGCGGGGAGCCGGCAGATATCGCGCGCCACCTTGCGCGCCTCGACCTCGGTATGCCCCGGCGAGACCACGGTGTTGACGAAGCCGGCGGCATGCGCTTCCGCGGCCGTAAAAGTCCGTCCCATCACCAGCATGGCGAAGGCGCGCTGGTAGCCCATCGTGTTCGGCATCAAGAGGCTGGATGCGCCGACCGGCACGAGGCCGAGATGGATGTAGGGCGCGGAGAAGGTCGCCGCGTTCGAGGCCAGCACATAGTCGCAATGGAACAGCATCACGGTGCCCATGCCGATCGACGCGCCGTCCACGGCCGCGATCACCGGCTTGGCGTTGAGGGCGAGCGAATAGAGAAACTTGGCGCCGTCCGACAGCGTCTCGGGGCGCGACGTGTCGGCGTGCATGAAATCGTCGATATCGTCGCCGGCGGTGAACACGCCGGAGCCCCCGGTGATGATCATGCAGCGGATGTCGGGATTGTTCTGCGCGGTGTCGATCGCGCGGCTCATCTCCCGATACATGTCCTGCGTGATCGCGTTCTTCTTGCTCGGGCGACGCAGGGTGATCACGCGCGTTCCGCGCTCTTCAGTGACGACGATATTGCCATTCGGCATGAGGGGCCCCTGCGGTCGCCGCGATACTGACATTGGCTAGACTCGCGAAACGTCAGCCTACATCATCTTGCAGGCGTGCCAATGCGCTCGCTCGACCTTTTGGAGACTGAATTCGCCTGAGACGGGCGCATCAAGCACGCCGCCGTGTCCGCGTTGCAATGATCAGCCACCATTTTCGATTGAAAAACCCCTGGTTGTGGTGCACGATCGCCTCGCGCCGTTCCATTTGGCCGATTGCCTGATTGATGATTGCCGCCACGCGTGTTGACGAATCCTCGCTGCACTACCGCGGCTGGCGCGTCGTGCTGGCATGCTTCCTGATGGCCTTCTTCATGTTCGGCTTCGGCCTGTACGGCCAGGGCGTCTATCTCGCCGAACTGCAGCGCGCCCATGGCTGGCCGGGCACGCTGGTCTCCGCGGCCAGCACCTTTTCCTTTCTCCTGACTGCCGTCCTCGTCATCTTCACCGACGATCTGCTCGCCCGCATCGGGCTGCGGTCGCTGATCCTGTGCGGCCTGGCGGCGCTCGGCGCTTCGACGGTGCTGCTGGCGCTGCTGCAGACGCCCTGGCAGCTCTATCTGGCCTATGCGCTGATGTCGGTCGGCTGGACCGGCATGGGCACGGTGGTGATCGCGACGGTGCTGAACTCCTGGTTCGAACGGCGCCGCGGGCTCGCGCTCAGCCTCGCCTACAACGGCGCGACTTGCGGCGGCATCGTCCTCGTGCCGCTGCTGCTGTCGCTGAGCGGCAGCATAGGCTTCCGTTCCGCGATGCTGGCGGCCACGCTGGCGATGGTGGTGCTGGTGTTGCCGGTGGTCGTGATCTTCACCGGCTGGCGGACCGAAATGTCGCCGACGTCGGGCGGAGACTTGTCCGCTGGCGGCACTGCCTTGCCTGCGGCTCACTCGCGCAAGACGCTACTCGCCAACGCGGCGTTCTGGACCATGGTGCTGCCGATCGCGGTCGCGCTGCTGGCGCAGATGGGATTCATCATCCACCAGGTGACGTTCCTCGAGCCGCTGATCGGCCGCGCCAGTGCGGGCCTTGCCGTCACCATCATGGCGGCGATGGCGGTGGTCGGGCGCCTGTCGCTCGGCTTGTTCGTCGATCGGCTCGATCCGCGGGTCGCCTGCGCGGCATCGATGACGAGTCAGGCGGCGGCTCTGTTCGTGCTGCTGCAAAGCACGAACCCGACCGTGCTGCTCGCGTGCTGCGCCGTCTACGGTTTCTCGATCGGCAACATGATCACGTTCCCGCCTTTGATCATCCAGCGCGAGATCGGCGCGAGCGCCTTCGCCGCCGCGATGGGACTGGGCACCTCGATCAGCGGCATCGTCAGCGCCTTCGGCCCCGGCATCGTCGGCCTCGTGCGCAGCGTAACCGGCGATTACTCGACGGCGTTTGCGATGTGCGTGGTGCTCGATCTGGTGGCGGCGGGCGTTGTGCTGTGGCGGCCGGGGAGACGTACGAAGCTCGCAGCTTCGTAGTTTGTCCCGCACACTCGGTGTCATCGCCCGACTTGATCGGGCGATCCAGTAATCCGAGACGTCTGTAGTCTATCGAGAAGCCGCGGCGTACTGGATTCCCCGCCTTCGCGGGGAATGACAGTGAGGAGGAGGGTGGGCCTCACTCACCCCAACAGCACCGCATCCGCCGCCGCGACCGACTCCGCACTCTCCGTCACGGTGCGCTCGAGCGCGCCGGCCTGCACGGCGATGTTCTCGGCGAAGAAGCGCGCCAGCGAGACGTAGCGCGCGGCGTCCGTGAAGCCCTCGGATTTAGCGGCGAGCGCTTCGGATGCCAGCAAGCAGCCGCCGAGCGTGGCGCCGAACTGTTGCAGATACGGCGTCGCGCCGGCCAGCGCCTCGTTCGGCGCGGACGCAACCCGCTCCAGCAGCCATTTGCTGGTGCGCGTCAGCGCCTCCAGTGCCTCGCGCAATTTCACGCCCGTGGTGCCGAAGGCGGGATCGTTGGAGGCTTCGACCTGCTTCACGATTGCGGAGAGCTCGTCGAGCAGCGCCCACACCGACGCGCCGCCGTTGGCCGCGAGTTTTCGCGTGACGAGGTCGATGGCCTGGATGCCGTTGGTGCCCTCGTAGATCGCGGTGATGCGGGCATCGCGATAGTGCTGCGCCGCGCCGGTCTCCTCGATGAAGCCCATGCCGCCATGCACCTGCACGCCGAGATAGGCGACCTCGTTGCCGATATCGGTGGAATAGCCCTTGGCCATCGGCGTCAGCAGTGCCGCGCGCGCGGCAGCGTCCGCGCGGACCTTCGGATCGCTGGCGCGGGTCGAGACGTCGATCGCGACCGCGGTCGCATAACAGATGGTGCGCGCCGCCGCGGTCTGCGCCCGCATCCGCATCAGCATGCGCTTGACGTCGGGATGCACGAAGATCGCGTCGGAGCCGTCACCCTTCTTGCCGAGGGCGCGGCCCTGCTTGCGCTCTTGTGCGTACGACAAGGCCTGCTGATAGGCGCGGTCGGCAACACCGACGCCTTCGAGGCCGACGCCGAGGCGGGCCTGGTTCATCATCGTGAACATGCAGCGCATGCCCTGGTTCTCTTCGCCGACCAGGAAGCCGACCGCGCCGCCATGGTCGCCCATGGTCATGGTGCAGGTCGGGGAGGCATGCATGCCGAGCTTGTGCTCGACACCGCTTGCGAAGATGTCGTTGCGCTGCCCCAGCGAGCCGTCTTCGTTGACCATGAATTTCGGCACGAGGAACAGCGAGATCCCCTTGGTGCCGGCGGGCGCATCCGGCAGGCGCGCCAGCACGAAATGCACGATGTTGTCGGTCATGTCGTGCTCGCCATAGGTGATGAAGATCTTCGTCCCCTTGATGCGATAGGTGCCGTCGGCCTGCTTCTCGGCGCGGGTGCGCAGCGCGCCGACATCGGAGCCGGCCTGCGGCTCGGTCAGCTGCATCGTGCCGGTCCATTCGCCGGAGACGAGCTTCTCGAGATAGATTTTCTTCAGCTCGTCGCTGCCATGCGCGTCCAGCGCCTCCATCGCCGACGCCGTCAGCAGCGGGCAGAGGCCGAAGGCGACGTTGGCGGCGCTCCAGATCTCGGTGCAGGCCGCGTTGATCGCGAGCGGCAGGCCCTGGCCGCCAAAATCCTCGGGCCCGGAGACCGCGTTCCAGCCGCCCTCGGTCCAGCGCTTGTAGGCGTCCGGCCAGCCCGGCGCGGTCGTGACCTTGCCGTCGCTGAGCTTGATGCCGTGCTCGTCGCCGACCTTGTTGAGCGGCGCCAGCACGTCGGTTGCGAACTTGCCGGCTTCCTCCAGCACGGCGCTCACGATATCGCCGTCGAAATCGCCGTAATGGCCGGCCTCCATGGCAGCCTTCAGGCCGGCGCCGTGGTTGAGCGACAGCAGCATGTCAGAGATCGGCGCGCGGTAGGTCATGGCTCACTCCCGGGGACAGGTCTTGGCGGGATAGTTCTTGCCGCCGTATTCCCATGAAACGGGGGAGGTCTCAACTGTCAGGACGGGTGGCGGAGCGGCTGTCGGGAACGGGGAGGCGTAGCGCTCATATAAGGCATGGCGCGGCGCCACCGGCGCCCGTGGTATTTTGCCCCTCCGGGCGGTTGAAATGCCCCGCCTCTCGCTATAGACCGGCACCACTCGAGGGAATCCGCGGACGCTCGTCTCGCCGCCGTTCCCGAGGGCCTGATGGGGCGTAGCCAAGTGGTAAGGCAGCGGATTTTGATTCCGCCATTCGGAGGTTCGATCCCTCCCGCCCCAGCCACTTGATAACGCTCATCTATCCTGTCCTTTCTTCGGTGTTCGATCAGGTCCCGCCGACTGCAGCTTGCAGTTGGTCTGCAACAGCCGGCGAACGTCCTCGCCATCGACGATACCGGCGTTTGCTGATGGAATTGTCGAGCCTCCTTTGCTCTGCTGGAGTGGATGCACGTTCCCCCTCAACGATCGAAGACTTCTCGTATTTCAATGCGTGGAGGAGCCTCAAGCATATCCAGAAGAGTGGTAAGATCGCCCCTTTGTGTCCGCCACGCGATGTAACCCTGCTGCTGCGCGAGGCTTTGCCATTCCTGGATCAGGGTGAAACGGGCGGCGTTTTCCGGATCCTGAGTCGACCAGCTGAATCGTTGCCCCGCGGCCTTCCGTGTCACTGGTATGACCGTCAGCAGGTGCTGCTTTAAGGCCTCCGCGTTGCGAGCGGTCATGTCGAGAGTCACAATGACAGGCCGTGCGTCTTTCGGAGCGGCAATGGCCGGCGGTTGTTCCTGCTTTGATGGCATGATGGTGTCGGTCATGGCGTACTCCATAGTTGATTTCGGGAAAACTTCGAACGGAGGGGGACGGCGGGCTCGATTGCTCTTTGGCGGTCTGGACGCTCTCGCAAACGAGCGCCCGGTGCGGTTCACCGCCTTCGGACCTCAGCGAGGTCCGAAGGGTGCCATTTGTCATGTCGGCGGTCTGCGCAGCAGCGGCAGGATGCTTGGCATCGTCGCGCGACCCATTGTCGGCCAATCCTTGAAGGGGCCGGCCGCGAGAAAGGCGAAGCTGGCCTCCCACGAGGGGCGAAGCTTCATGCGCGCGTACCAGGCCGCAAGATGAGGCCGATCACAGTTCGTGATCAACTCAATCAGCCCCATCTGGTCGAGCCGGGCGATGTAAGGCAGCGCCGTGAGATCGAGCAGGGTCACGTCATCGTTGATCAGGTAGGAGGTGCGGCCCAGCATTTGCTCGAATGTGTCGAGCATCTGCTCTTGAGTGCGCACGGCATCAGCGAACTCCATTGCCTTTAGGCCCTGGCTCACGGCTGCCCGGCGCAATTTCCGGTCTCGCTCGTTAGGCATCGCGGCCAACAGCGCCTCTAGCCGGTCGGAAGGCAACTGGAGAAGAGCCGGCCGCGCGAGTATCGCATAGTGCATCATACCATTGGCCGGATGGTTGACTTCATTGAGCCGGCAGATGTGAGCACGCATCCGCTGCCGCAAGACCGGGTCGGAAGGGCTCAACGGCGGAGACGGAAACACCTCATCTAGATATTCGAGAATGGCGCCCGTTTCGAACATGCGGTGGCCCTTGTGCACCAGCGTCGGCACGACGCCGGCTGGGTTGACGGCACGGTAACCTGGCGTGTGCTGCTCGCCTCCCAGCGATATTTCTACGCTTCGAACGTCCAGCTTCTTTTCCGCCAAAGTCAGGCGGACCTTCTGCGACGATGCGGAAGCGAGATTGTGATAGAGCGTCAAATCGTTCATGGAGGTATTATGCCCGACATGGGAAACAGTCGCTTTCAAAAACCTGCTGCGTCCGGGCTGCTTTTTTCCTGGGGAGCACGTGCCTTCTACGTCGGCCCGAGTTTTCGACTGAGCCCTCATCGGAACGCCGTAGCCGTGCTGGCAATTGGCGTCGATCGACCATTCGGCGTTGCCAGCAATCCGAAGATGCAAAACTCCGCTTATCGCAGTTGCCGGACTGCGTTGATCCCGCCGAATATGTTGCATCATTTCCATATTGGGCGGGGCCGCATTGCTTTCCTTTATGTGGATGCGCGCAGCCGCGACCTGGAGCACCTGCAGGCGCTTGCAGCCGAGCGGACACCAAGAGCCTCATTCGACCTGAGCGTCGAAAATGAGCTGATCGAATTATCCACTCGGCTATCGGATGGGGTGATCGACTGGAGGAAGGCGCGCGTCGAGCTCGTTGAGCACCTCAACGCCCCCGCGCCTGGCGGCATTGATTGTCGGATCGCGCGGTTGATTGAACAACTTCATGCCGAGCCGGCCGCCCGGACGTCCTTGGCGTCCATCGCCAAGGAACTAGAATTGTCCGAGTCCCGTCTCATGCACATCTTCAAGCGCGACGTCGGGATCCCATTTCGCCGGTATCGCATGTGGGTGTCTATGGGAGCGGCCATTCGAATGATGCGCGCTGGCGCGAGGCTTACAGATGCCGCGCTCGCAACGGGTTTTTCATCCTCGGCTCACTTCAGTGCCAGCTTTCGAGAAATGTTCGGGATTGAGCCTTCGCGACTGAGCCAAGCCATTGCTTCGGCGCCTCCGCCTTGATGCAGCAGTCCTCCAGGTAGGAGATGCATTTCAGTGGCCAGGCGTTGTAGATGGCGATGCCGAGCCAAATGGCGCTGGCGATCCCGCCATTCGGAGGTTCGATCCCTTCCGCCCCAGCCAGCGCGCCGCGGCTCGCGGCGGCTACTCGGTCGCTTCCATGTGGTTTTGGTCGACGACCCGCAGCGTCCGTCGCACCATGCCCTCGACAATGACCGCCGACTCGCTTGGACGCAGATGGATCGCCGTGGACCTGAGCAGCCATGGCAACACCGCCTGCTCAAGCCGCTCCTCATAGGCGTGGCGCATCATGTCGAATGCCATCAGGCCTGGACCCGCCAGGATGACATGGTGTGGTCGCAGCACGGATATCGTTGCGGCGACCGCCTCCGCAAGCGCGCGACCTGCCTGCTGGAATAGATGCTCGAGACGTGGATCGCCGCCCAGTGCGCGCTCGCGCAGCAGGGCCATCTGTCCTTCGGATGGCTGCTGCGAGTCCGCCGGCGGCAGGTCGAGAAAGGTGCGGGCGTCGCGGTAGAGCGCATAATCGGCAAGATAAGCCTCGATGCAGCCGCGCTGGCCGCAGCGGCATTGCGGGCCGTCCGGCGCCAGCTTGACATGGCCGATCTCGCTGCCGGCGCCCCAGCGTGCTTCACCATCGGCAACGACGCCCATCCCGATGCCGTGACCGACCATGATCGTGGCCGAGAGGCCTTGCGCCAATGCCGGTTCGGCCGCCGTGATGGCGAGCGCGACCGCGACAGCGTCGTTCGCCATCACGACCTCGACCCCGAAAGCCTGACGTATCGGCGTCGCGAGATCGACTTCGGTGATCGACAGCGCGGGACTCCACAGCGTCGTGCCGGTGTCGACGTTTACGATGCCTTGGAGCGCAATCCCGATTCCCAACAGCCGATCGCGCGGCGTCGCAGTCGCATCCAGCAGCGCATTGATCTGCGCGATCACGAGATCGCGCAGCGCGCCTGCATCGAGAGCACGCGTCGACAGTACAAGTCGCGACTGCGCTACGCCGGAGCCCCGGAAATCCGCGATCAGCGTCTCGATCAGGTTCATGCGCACGGAGACCGCGGCGATGCGCCCGAACTCCGGGTTCAGGGTCAGCAGTACGGCCGGGCGGCCACGGCGACGGCCATTCGGCCCGTCCGCATCCTCGTCCTCGCCGTCCTCGGACCAGGGAGGTGCCGCCGTCTCGGTCTCGCAGAGCAGCTCCTCTGCGATCAGCCGCGACGTCAGGCCGGAAACGGCCGGGAAGCTCAGCCCTGTACTCCGGGCGAGCGCGACGCGCGGCAGCGGCCCCTGGCGTCGCAAGACTTCGACGAGACGGCCGCGGTTGGATTCCCGGGCCGTGTTCGATCCGCGTCTGGACGGCTCAATTTGGTCAACCATGCTGCCTCTTTAATTCATAACATAAATTTAATAGATGAGGTGAGACGCGAATGTGACGGGAAAAGCACAATCGGAGTCGTTTTCAGCAGCCATATTTACTATTATCGTACCTCCTGTACTATTTAGACTTGAAGAAGGGGCGAGTACATCCTGAACCGGCTGGTTTGCCCTGCGGCATTTGTTCGCGACGTAAATAAAAGATGGCGCATAAGCGCTGTGAACCCCTCAACCGGGGGTGACCAAGGGAGGTGTACATGAACGGACCGATGAAGAAACTAATGGTGCCGCTGTTTGCGACCGCAGCTGCGCTGGCGGTTGCCACGGGGGCGGTGCAGGCCCAGCAGAAAAAGACCATCGCGCTGGTGACCAATGCCGCGGCCGATTTCTGGACCATCGCGGGCCGAGGGCTCGAGAAGGCTCAGAAGGAGCATCCGGAATACGATATCCAGTTGATCGTCACCAACGAGGCGACCGCGGCGGGCCAGCGGCGCGAGCTGGACGACCTGCTGGTGCGCGGCGTCGCCGGCATCTCGATCTCGGTGGACGATGCGCCGCACGCAACCGAACAGCTCAACAAGGTTGCTGCCAAGACCGTGTTGATCACGACGGATAGCGATGCGCCGCAGAGCAATCGCCTCGCCTATATCGGCACCGACAACGTCGCGGCCGGACGGCAAGCGGGCGAAGAGATCAAGAAGGCGTTGCCGAACGGCGGCAAGATCGCGCTGTTTGTCGGCACGATGGATGCGGACAATGCCCGCGAGCGGGTGCAGGGCATCAAGGACGCGATCGCCGGCACCAAGGTCGAGCTGGTGGACGTGTTCACCGACCAGGTGGACTTCGCCAAGGCCAAGGCGAACATGGAGAACGTGCTCGTCAAATATCCCGACATCGCGCTGTTGTCCGGCCTCTGGAGTTACGAGACACCGCTGATCTATGACGCGGTCAAGGCGGCGGGCAAGGCCGGCAAGGTGAAGATCGTCGGTTTCGACGAGGACCAGCGCACGCTGCGGGGCGTTTCCGACGGCACGATCGAATCGACCGTGGTGCAGCAGCCCTACGAGTTCGGCTACCTCTCCGCCACCAACATCATCAAGACGCTGAACGGCGACAAGTCATGGATCCCGGCGGGCGGCAAGCTGATCGTGCCGACCAAGGTGATCAGCAAGTCCAACGTCGCGGCGTTCACCGCGGACATGAAGAACCTCCTCAAGAAGTGAGTTTCAGGCGCCCGGCGGCACGGCCGCCGGGCGTCGTGCGGGAGGAAATGAATGGCGGAAATCCTGTTCGAGCTCGCCGGGATCAGCAAATCCTATCCCGGGGTCATGGCGCTCGATGACGTCAGCCTGCGGGTGGATCGCGGCGAGGTCGTGGGCCTGATCGGCGAGAACGGCGCCGGCAAGTCGACGCTGATGCGCGTGCTGGGCGGCGTGATCGCGCCGAGCGAGGGCGTGATCCGCATCGGCGGCAACGACCATGCCCGGATGACCGTGAGCGAGGCGACGAAGGCCGGCATCGCCTTCGTGCATCAGGAATTGAACCTGTTCGAGAATCTCGACGTCGCTGCAAACGTCTTCATCGGACGCGAGAAGCTTTTGGGCGGCCCGCTGAAGCTGGTGGACAACGCGCAGATGCGCGCCCGCGTGACGCCGCTGCTGGAACGGCTGGGCGCCGATTTCACCCCGGACACGCTGGTCGACAATCTGTCGATCGCGGAACGCCAGATGGTGGAGATCGCCAAGGCGCTCTCGATCGACGCCCGCGTGATCATCATGGACGAGCCGACCTCGAGCCTGACGATCTCGGAGACCGAACGGTTGCTGGAGGTGATCGCCGATCTGAAGGCGCACGGCATTTCGGTGATCTATATCTCTCACCGGCTCGGCGAGATCATGACCTGCGCTGACCGCGTCGTGGTGCTGCGCGACGGGCGCACCGTGGGAGAGCTGGCGCGGAATCAGCTGAGCCATGCCGCAATGATCCGGCTGATGATCGGCCGGGATCTGAAGGCGCTGCACACCCCGCCGAAACAGGCGCCGCAGCCGGGTGGCTGCGACATCGTCGGCCTCGTGACATCAGCCTTTCCCGACCGGCAGGTTGATCTCTCCGTGCGGCATGGCGAGATCCTCGGCCTGGCGGGACTCGTGGGCGCTGGCCGCACCTCCCTTGCCCGCGCAGCGTTTGGCATCGACCCGCTGCTGGGAGGCGAGATCAGGATCGACAGCGCACCGGTCGCTGTCGCATCGCCGCGCGAAGCGATCAGCCAAGGCATCTATCTGGTGCCGGAGGACCGCAAGAAATCCGGGCTCGTGCTGGAACTGCCGATCTGCGAGAACGTGACGCTGGCGAGCCTGTTGGATCATGCGCGAATGTGGCTGGTCGGCAGCGAGGCCGAGCGCAAGATCGCGAAGGAGCAGGTGAGGCGCCTCTCCATCAAGGCGCCAAGCATCGATATGGAGGCCGTGACGCTCTCCGGCGGCAACCAGCAGAAAGTCGTGCTGGGCAAATGGCTATCCATGCAGCCGCGCGTGATGTTCTTCGACGAGCCGACCCGCGGCATCGACGTGGGCGCCAAGGGCGAGATCTACGCGTTGATGCGCGAGCTTGCCGACCAGGGCGTGGCGATCGTGATGATCTCCTCGGACATGGAGGAGGTCATCGGCGTCTCCGACCGGGTGGCGGTGATGCATGAGGGCAGCGTCAGCGGCGTGCTCGAGCGGGAGCAGTTCAGCGAATACAACGTGTTGCGGCTAGCCATGGGTCAGGCGCTGGAAACCGTGGAAGCCGCCGCACCATGATCAGGAAAGAGCTTGGTCTGGGATTGCTGCTGGTCGTGATCGCCGCCATCACGGGCGCGATCAATCCCGCCTTTCTGTCGCTGGTGAACTTGCTGAACATGGCCAATCTGATCGGTCTCTTCGGCGTGTTCGCGCTCGGCGAAGGGCTTGTGATCATCACCGGCGGCATCGACCTGTCGCTCGGCTCGATGTTTGCGCTGCTCGGCGTCGTGTTCGTCGATCTTCTGACGACCTACGAGGTGCCGTGGCCCCTGGCGCTGCTGGCCGTGCTGCTGGGCGGGCTGGTGCTCGGCGGCATCCAGGGGTTCCTGATCACCCGGCTGAAAATGCAGCCCTTCATCGTGACGCTATGTGGGTTGCTGATCTATCGCGGCGCCGCCCGCTATTACACGAGCGATTCGACCCGCGGCTTCGGTTACGGCGACGAGGCGGCGACACTGAGCAGCATCGCCTCGGGCAATTTGGCGGGAATCCCGAACACCTTCATCCTCCTGATCGTCCTTGCGCTGATCCTTGGCGTGCTGCTGCACCGCTCGGTCTACGGGCGCTGGCTTTATGCCGTCGGCAAGAACGAGGAAGCCGCGCGCTTCTCGGGCATCAACACGAACATCGTGATCGCAACCGCCTATATCATCAGCGGCGGGCTCGCCGGCGTTTCGACGGTCTTGTTCGTGTTCTACACGAACTCGGTGTCTCCGAGCTCGTTCGGAAATTTCTACGAGCTCTACGCGATCGCGGCCGCCGTTCTGGGCGGGTGCAGCCTGCGCGGCGGCGAAGGGTCTATTCTCGGTATCGTGCTGGGCACGGCGCTGCTGCAGGTGCTGCAGAACCTCGTGAACATCCTGGGCATTCCCAACTCGCTGAACTTCGCGGTGATGGGCACGGTCATTCTGATCGGCGTGTTGGCGGATCAGCAATTGCAGGCGCGACGGCGGCGCAAGCTGGCACTGGCCGGCGTCGCGCGCACCGCACCGAAATCGACACTTGTGCAAGGCCAGCAGGGCGCCTCACCGCGCGGCGCGGATGCGTTGCCGGCGAGAACGGGCGATCAGGCATGACAGATCCACACTCCAGTTGCCGCAAAGGGCGTCGGTGGCCGCTGGGGAAGGAGCGCGTTCCAGGCTCGAGGGCTTTGGGCAGGGACGTGAGGCGAAACAAGCAAAGCCTGAGACGGCGGGAGGACGAGTAAAATGTTGCGCAGGTTTATAAACACCGCAGGGGTGTGCGGTGTGGGGATTGCTTTTGCATCGCTGTTTGGCGGTGGAGTCTACGCGGCCGATTTTTCGACCAAAGCTGCGCCTGTTCCGTATGCTACGGCTGACGACTTCTGGACGAGACCGTATCTGTTCGGCGATCTCGGCAGGACCAGGCTCAAGGAGCAGGGCATCGATATCGGCCTGACGCTCGGCAACGAATCCGTCGGCAACGTGTCGGGTGGAAGCAGGAACACCGCAGCCAACGCCGGTCAGTTGTGGTTTGGTGCGAAGCTGGACATGGGAAAACTCGCCGGCATCCCCGGCGGCACGGTCGGTCTCACGCTGGTCGATCGCTTCGGCAAGAATCTGAATACCGAAGCGGACATTCCCGCCCTGCAGCTGACCAACGAAGTGTTCGGCCGCGGCAATATCCTGCGTCTGACGCAGCTCTACTACTCGCAGAAGCTTTTCGATGACCGCCTTGAACTGAAAGGCGGCCGTCTTCCGGTCGGCTCCGACTTCTTCTTCGGCCTGTGCGAGTTCATCAACCTGACCTTCTGCGGCGGCCAGCCCGGCAACATCCAGGGCGGCTACATCTACAACTGGCCGGTGAGCCAGTGGGCCGGTGTCGTGCATTACAAGATCGCGCCGGAATTCACGGTGTCGGTCGGTGTCTACGACGCCAATCCGGGTTACCTGACGACGTCAGACCCTGGCGTCTACTTCTTGCCCGGCATTCCCGCCTCAAATCGCGCCAGTGGCGTGATGGTGCCGGTGGAGTTGGTCTGGACGCCGAAGGGGCCCTTGACCGGGACCTGGAGAGTTGGCGGCTGGTACGACAGCGCCTCGTCCATTGATGGTGGTCTTCCGGGTGTGATCAGCACCGTCCCGGGCGTCGGCGGTGTGCCCGATCAAAATATCAGCGATCAACGCGGCCGCTACGGTGTCTACGAGTCGATCCTGCAGCGGCTGACCGTTGAGGGTCCGGGCGCGCAGGGTTGGTATACCTTCCTCAATACGACTGTCGCCGATCACCGGACGTCGTACCAGGATTACCAGATCGCCCTGGGCTTCAGGCATACCGGAACGTTCAGCTGGCGTCCCATGGACGAAGTCGGCTTCGCGGTCGGCACGACTCACGTGAACACGGCTGCCCTCAGTCCCAACGCCGGCGGCAACGAAGTGCCGCTCGAAGTCTGGTATGGATGGCAGGCGACCGGCTGGCTGAACCTCAAGTTCGACGCCCAGTATGTCATCAACCCCGGCGGGCGCGGCTATAACGCCGTGGGCGTGAAGACCGACAACGCCGTGGTTCTTGGCATGCGCACCGAGGTCCACTTCTGATGGGACGCTAACCCATCTGATGCGAAAGGTGGGGCATGCCCGTCCCACCGGAGCGCACGCAACATGTGGCGGCTCCACTCAGCGGAGCCGCCCGGGACTTCGTTATCACCTATCCCTCATACTGGTCCGGCCCCATCGCCCAAAGCGATTGATCGTGGCCGGATGCGTAATTGCGATTGTTCAGCGCCGGATTGCGATTGACCATCGGCCGCATGAACATCGGGTGGGTGGCGCTACGCACCTCGTGCTCGACCGTGAACAGCGGTTTGCCGCTGTCGAGATCGACGATGTCGCAGAAGCGGTACTGGTACTGATTGTCCTCGCGCGAGATCAAATCGCGCGCCAGCAGCTTGCGATATGGGCCGGAGAAATCGGTGATGTACATCTGGACATGGTGGCCGTCATAGTCGCCTTGCGGCCGATCGGTCTCGCGAAACAACAAATGCTGGTCGCGGCCCGTCTTCACGGCGGCAACCGCGCCGTCGCCGTTCCACAGCTCTGATGGCATGCCCATGATCTCGGGATAGAAGGCGCAGATGCGCGCGGCGGATCCCACCGGCACGTCGAACTCGACATAGGGAATGCCGAGCGCGATGCGGCCGAAGCGCGCGGCGTCGGGCTCGTAGCAGCGCAGGCGGTTGCCCCACGGACAAATCGCCTCGACATGATCGTTATGCTCGGAGAAGGCGAACGCCGTGCCCTCGAGCTTCTTCGCGACCGACGCCAATCGCGCCAGCAGCGCCTCGCGGCCCGCGATGATCAGCCCGACATGACCGCGCAGCACCTGCGGCCGGCCGCTCGGCAGATGAAACTGACTCCGTCCGGCGTTGATCCACATGTTGGTGTCGGACACCATCAGATACGGATCGCGGGTGAGCCCGAGGCCTGCGACATAGAACAGCGTGGCAAGCCGCTGGTCCGGGACCTGGATGTTGACGTGCTCGAAATGGATCGCGTTGCCGAGATCTTCTTTGGACCGATCGAATTGTTGCGGCATGGACGGGGCTCTGATGGGGAAGGGACAGGTCCATATTAGAGCACAATTTCCGCCAGTCGAAATGATTCGCCGATCACATCTCGAGGGCAGGGCATGGCCTCCGTTGCCACCTTGCCGCAAATGCCAATCCCTGTAAGCTGACAAAAAGCACAAAGGAAAGAGATCGATGGGAGGGGTTCTGGACGGCGTCCGCGTTCTCGATTTCGGGCGCTATATCGCGGGGCCCTATTGCGCGACCTTGCTGGCCGAATTCGGCGCTGAGGTCATTCGCGTGGAGAAGCGCGACGGCAGCGAGGATCGCTTCGTGGCGCCGGTCGGCGAAAATGGCGAAGGCGCGCTGTTTCTTCAGGTCAACCGCAACAAGAAGTGCCTCACGCTCGATCCGATGAAGCCGGAAGGGCAGGAGGTGATGCGCCGCCTGATTGCGACCGCGGACGTGGTCGTCGCGAATCTGCCGCCGCAGACCCTGCGCGCGATGAAGCTCGACTACGACTCACTGAAAGCGATCAAGCCGGACATCATCCTGACGACGGCAACTGCGTTCGGCGGGCCGGGGCCCTGGTCCGACCGCGTCGGCTTCGATGGCGTCGGGCAGGTGATGTCGGGTTCGGTGTACATGACGGGCACCGGCGATCCGCCCTACCGAGCCGCGGTCAACTGGGTCGATTTCGGGACGGCGCTGCATTGCGCGTTCGGCACGCTCGCCGCACTGATCGAGCGCGGCAAATCCGGACGTGGACAGGTCGTCGAGGGCGCATTGCTCGCAACCGCCTTGTCCTTCACCAATGCCACGCTGATCGAGCAGGCCGTCATCAACGTCAATCGCGTGCCGACAGGCAATCTCGGCCAGACCGCGGCGCCCGCCGACATTTATCGCACCAGGGACGGCTGGGTGCTGTGCCAGGTCACGGGGCATCCGCTGTTCAAGCGCTGGGCGAAACTGATGGGCGAGGAGGAGGTCTGGCTGAACGATCCGCGCTTTGCCGACGATATCAGCCGCGGCAACAACGGCCCCGTCATCAGCGAGCGGATGGCGCGCTGGTGCGCCGAGCGCACCACGCAGGAAGCCGTCGACACCCTGGGCAAGGCCATGATTCCGACCGGCCCCGTGCTGAGCCCGCAGCAGGCGCTGGATCATCCGCACATCCGCGCCGCCGGCTTCATGCAGGACGTCGACTATCCCGGTCTGCCGAAGCCCGCACCGGTGGCGCGCGCCGCCGTCCGCCTGTCCGAAACGCCCGGCGAAATCGCGACGCGTGCCCCCACGCTCGGCGAGCATACCGACCTTATCCTGGGCCAGCTCGGCTACGACCAGGCCGCGATCGCGGCGCTCCGGCAAGGCGGCATCGTTTAGCGAGGAAGGGCACGGTATCTTTGCCGCGAAACACGACCTCATCCTGAGGGCCCGCCGCAGGCGGGCGTCTCGAAGGATGGCCGCAGGCGAGCTTGCCGCATCGTGCACGCCATAGGCAATGTCCTGCGCTTGTGGGCGCTACAGCAATTGCTTCAAGGCCCGGGCATCGGCCGGCGCCGCGCTCTTCTGGTCGTTGTCGAAATAGACAAAGACGTCGCAGCCCTGCCGCTTCCAGGACTTGATGCGCCGCGCCCATTGCGCGAGCGCGGGTTTCGTATAGTGCCCGTGATAACGCCCGCTTGGCCCGTGTCCGCGCACATAGACGAAATCCGCCGTGCGCTTCCATGGCGCGGGCGCGTCGTGATGATCGGACAGGCACAGCGAGATGTTCTCGTCGGCCAGCATCCGCAAGATGCGCGGCTGATACCAGCTCGGATGACGGAATTCGAAACTGTAACGCCGCTTCCGCGACAATAGCTTGAAGAAGCCGGCGAGGCGGTCCGCGTCGGCTTCGAATTGCGGCGGAAGCTGGAACAGGATCGGGCCGGCCTTGCCGCCGAGCCGTGAGATGCGATCCTCGAGCAGCTCGAGGCTGTTCACCGAGCGATCCGACAGGCGCTTCCAATGCGTGATGAATTTCGAGGCCTTCCAGGCAAAGACGAAATCGCGGCCGGTCTGCTCCCGCCATGCCTTGACGGCCTCCGGCGTCGGGGTGCGGTAGAACACGCCGTTCAGCTCGGTGGTGTCGAACTGTCCGGCGTAATAGCGCAGCTGCTGCTTCAGCGTCACGCCCTCTGGAAAGAACGGGCCTCGCCAGGAGGCGTAATGCCAGCCGGAAGTTCCGATCAGAACGCGCGCCATGTTTGACGTGTCCGTCCGTTGCGATTTGCCGGATGGGAACGTCCGTGCGGCCGATACGTTGCTCGTGAGCTTGATCAACGCAGGACCGGAACCGATGTACGCGCTGTTTGAAGGCAACAAGCAGATCGGCGATCCCTTTCCTACCGAGAAGGAGGTGTGGGAAGCCGCCTTGATCGAAGGGCTGGTGACCGACGTGCCGGTCGCGGACGAGGAGGGCGGCAGGCTTCTGCCTGCCGGCTATCACGTCGCGCAGGTCGAGGAGACGTTCGAGCCGAAGCCCGGCTGGAAGCTGCCGCGCGAGATCTCCTGAGCGGGCCTAGTTCGAGGCCAGCGCCGCCTTGGCGACTTCCGCCATCCAGCTCGATGCCACCGGCAGGATCGCGTCGTTGAAATCATAGCGCGGGCCGTGCAGCTCGGCGCCGTCACGCAACTCGCCGTTGCCGATCCAGACGAAGGCGCCGGGACACCGCGAGAGATAGTGGGCAAAATCCTCGCCGGCCATGCTGGGCGCGAGGTCGCGCCGCAGCTCGGCCCGCACCTTGTCCGCGGCGAGGCGCGCGAGATCCGCCTCGGCCGGCGTGTTGATCACGACGCCGACGCCGATGACGATCTCGGGGGTGACCTTGACGCCGAAGCTCGTGGCAATGCCGGCGCAGACCTGTTCGATCCGCGCCACGACGGTATCCTTCACCGCATCGCGATGGTAACGCAGCGTGCCGCCGATCGAGACGCGTCCGGCGATCTGGTTGCGTGCCGTGCCGCCTTCGAGCGTGCAGAGCGAGAGCACGGCAGTGTCGAGCGGATCGACGCTGCGCGACACGATCGATTGCAGCGCCACGATCAGATGCCCGGCCGCCATCACCGGATCGCGTGTCAGATGCGGCATGCCGGCGTGCCCGGCATGGCCATCGATGGTGATGCTGACGCGCCCGCCGGAGGCCATGACGACGCCGTCATGGACCGCGATGATGCCGGTGCTAAGTCCCGGCCAGTTGTGAAAGCCGAACACCCGATCCATCGGAAAGCGCTCGAACAGCCCGGCCGCGACCATCGCGCGCGAGCCGCCGTAACCTTCCTCGGCCGGCTGGAAGATGAAGTCGACCGTCCCGCTCCAGCTGGTGTCCGCGGCGAGCAGCGCGGCGGCGCCGAGCAGCGAGGCGGTATGCCCGTCATGGCCGCAGGCATGCATCACACCGGGATTTTGCGAAGCGTAAGGTAGCCCCGTATCTTCGGTGATCGGCAGCGCATCCATGTCGGCGCGCAGGCCGACGCGGCCCTGGGCGTGGCCGCGCGTCAGGGTCGCGACGATGCCATGGCCGCCAACGCCTGACACGAAGGGAACGCCGAGCTCGGTGAGCTTGTCCTGGACGAAGGCGGCGGTGGCTTTCTCCTGGAGGGACAGTTCGGGATGCGCATGCAAATGCCGGCGCCACGCGGTCAGTTTCTGGTGCAGCTCGGGGGTCAAGGGGGGGTCTTTCGGATTGTGTCGGCTTCGACACCATAGCCGAATAACCGCAGCTTGCATCAAGCGCCAGCGAATGCCTCGCGTGCAGCAACGCGTTGGTGATTGCTGGCGCAAACCGACCGCGCTGCGCGTTCCACTTCACCTCTCCCGCTTGCGGGAGAGGCCGGGAGAGGGCTCGATCGTCATTGAGGATCTCACTGTGGAGACACGCTCTCCCCAACCCTCTCCTGCAAGCGGGAGAGGGGGCGCATCCGCGGCCGCGAATCCGCGCTACACCGCCAGCTTCGCCAGCCCCTTCCAGTCGAAGCTGATGCCGTGCCCCATACGGTCTGGCGCGAGCGCAAGCCCGTCCTCCAGCACCAGCGCATGCTCGATATACTTGTCGAGCCCAAAGCCGTGCGCCTCCAGATAGGAGCGGTTCGGGCAGGCCGCGAGCAGGTGCACGGTGATGTCGTGCGCGCCGTGGCTGGTGACGGGCAGGTTGAACGCTTCCGCCAGCCGCGCGATCTTCATGAAGGCGGAGACGCCGCCGCAATTGGTGACGTCAGGCTCGGGATAGGACACTGCGCCTGCGACGATGTAGTTCTTGAACTCCCACAGCGAGCGCAAATTCTCGCCCGCCGCGATCGGCACGCCGCCGGCCTGCATGATGCGCGCATGACCCGCGACATCGTCGGGGATGATCGGCTCTTCGAGCCAGGTGAGGTCGTAGGGTTGGAACGCGCGGGCGGCGCGAATCGCTTCCTCGACCGTCCACTTCATATTGGCATCTACCATCAGCGGAAAGCCGTCCCCGAGATGCTGTCGCATCGCCGCGACCCGGGCGACATCCGATTTCAGGTCCGGCCGGCCGGCCTTCATCTTGATGGCGCGAAAGCCCTTGGCGAGATTGCCGTCGGTCTGCTTCAGCAGCGCCTCGACGGAGAGATCGAGGTCGATGCCGCCGGCATAGCAGGGCACGCGCGCGTCGAAACCGCCGAGCAACTGATACAGCGGCAATTTCGCGCGCCGCGCCTTCAAATCCCACAGCGCGATGTCGAGCGCCGAGAGCGCCAGCACCGCCGGCCCGCCGCGGCCGCCATAATGCAGGCCCCACCAGACCTGATGCCAGATCGCCTCGGTATCATCGGCCTCGCGGCCCTCGACCAGCGGCGGGATCTCGCGCTTGAGGATGTCGGCGACGGCGCCGCCATTGCGCCCGACCGTGTAGGTGTAGCCGACGCCCTCGGCGCCATCGGCATCGCGGATGCGACAGGTGATCAGCTCGAAAGCCGCGATGTCGCCGTGGGTCGAGTCGGAGAGCATGACGGGCAGGGGGATCCGATAAAACCCGGTCTCAATGGTCGAAATGCGCGGCATGCAGCCTCCCTGCGTTTTCTTTGCAGGCTAGGCCGGCAGGCACCGCCAGGCAATGCAGTCGTGGTGAAAATCCTGGCGCACCTTGCGGGGCCCCCGGCATCGGCCGAGGCCAGCAGGTTGATGTAGATCAACTGAGACTATCGCCGGGGTGGAGACATGCCGTACGGCTTTCGATCAGAAGGAGCGCCCGATGTGGATCCTGATGTATGTATTCTCCTACTCCGTCAGTCCGGCCGCCACCAATGACAGGGCCGAATGGAGACTGCTTCCGAACGTCGTGTTCCAGGAGTTCTCCAACGAAAAGCGATGCAAGACGGCGAAGTCGAAACTGGAGGACAGCTTGAAGGATGCCGGCGCGAGGTTGAGAAGCGGTCTGGAGGATTTGAAGACTCTGGGCAAGGCCGACCCGGCGCAGATCATCATCGCCTTCAATGTGGAATGCGTTCCGAAATGAACAGCGTGTCGACTGACCGCTTGCAGATGCAAGCCTGCGCCGGGCTACTGTGATGGTCGCCGCGAAGCGTCCTCGGCAAGTTGCTGACCTTGAGCGAGCCTGCGCTCGATCATGCCCATGACGGTGGTCACGTCTTCAAAGGCGCGCGAGTGCGCTTGTCCCTGCAGGCGGGTGATGTCGAACACCAGAATATTAGCCCGCGCCAGCTCATTCTTGTAAGGCTCTTCCTCCGCGTTGATATCGCCGAGCCGGGTGAGGCCGCCCGCGATCGACTTCGACAGCTTCAGCGCACCGTCATCCTGCGACAGGAACAGCGCGAAGCGCGGCCGCGACGATCCCATCCCCTGCATCTGTTCGCGAAACGCCGCGAAGTCGACATCGGGGGCCACCATAGCCACGTTCCTGATCTTGCCGCCGATCTTCCCGGTCCGGCCTGCCCTGGCCTGGAGGGCGTTCAACGTGATCAGGCAGCCCATGGAATGGCAGAGCACGGTGACCTCGCGGATTGCGGGGTTGAGCGCGACTTGCTCGATCAGCCCGTCGAGCGATCCGACGGAGTCACGGGCGATCTCGCCGTCGCGCTCATAGGCGCGCAATCCGACCAGGCCTTGCGAGGGCCAGGAGAACAGGATCGGAATTACCGGGGCTCTCGAGTCCTGGACGATTTGCGCGAAGCGATAGACCGCATCGTCGAAGCGGTTGTTGAAGCCGTGAACGAAGATCATCGCCTTGCTGCGGCGGGTTGTCTTGGCGACACTGTTGATGGCTGTATTGAAGGCGGACCTGTCGAGGTAGTCGGCCGACACCGTGACGAACTCGCGGCGCGGATCGCCGGGCGGCACCACCGGCCACTGGATCGCACCGACGACGCGGGCCTCGTCAGGCGGAATTGAGATAGAGACCATCCCGTAGGACATCGCGGCGGCACGTTCCCGGCTGAACATGTCGCCGCTGTCGACGGCGGCGCGCTCGCGCGTCGTCGCAACAAGGATCGGGACACGCGACGTGCTCTCCGCGGCCTCGACCGGAACGAGTACGCCCTGCAAGGGGCGTCCTGCACAGGATGCGCAAGCAAGAGACAGGATCAAGACGCCCGTCACGCGCCGGCAAGTGCGGGAGGTGGCCTGGGAGCTCATGCTGCGAGGAATGGCAATGGGTCCGTGCCCCGATCTTTCGCGACCTTCGCCCACTGCTGGACCTTTGGCCTCTGTGTCACTTGATTTAGATCAAGCGCAGCGGGCCGGGGCCGCCTCGATTTTGCCGGCACGCCTCACCGCATCGTCGCGAGCTGCACCGCCAGCGCGCAGGCGCGGTCATATTCGTCCAGATTGATCCATTCGTCGATCGTGTGCGCCTCGTTCTGGCCGGCGCCGAAGGTCACGGTCGGAACGCCGTGGCGGACCATCCAGTTGGCATCGAGGCCGCCATTGGCGGTGCGCACGTTCGGGGTGCCGCCGACGGCGGACACGGCCTCCACCGCGCGTTTGACGACGGGAAGGTTGTCCTTCATGCGGAACGGGAAATAATCGGTCTCGGCCTTGAACTTGACCTTGCCGGATTTGCCTTGCGCGTTGGTGACTTTCTTGGCCGCCTTCTCGAACGCGGCCTTGTAGGCCTTGGTGATCTCCTTGAAGAACTTTCCGTCGTGGCTGCGGCTTTCGCCGCGCACATGCACGTAGTCGGTGACGACGTTGGTGGCGTCGCCGGCAGGCCGGCCCTCGCCGCCGGTGACGGGGCCGACATTGCTGGTGCCCTGCCGCGCGCTTGCGCCCTTGCCCTTCACCACCTTGCCGAACCAGCCGCCGGCCTTCACGTCGGCAAGCGCCAGCGACATGATCATGGTCGAGGAGATGCCGCGCTCGGGCGCGACGCCGGCATGCGAGGCGCGGCCGAAAATCTCGACGGTCCAGCGGTCGGCGCCGACCGCGCCGATGACGACGTTGGAGGCCGCGCCGCCGTCATAGTTGAACGCCATCACCGGCGAGCCGAGCTCGTCCAGCTTGACGTGGCGCGCGCCGTACAGCCCGCTCTCCTCGCGCACGCAGAACAGCAGCGTGATCGGCGGGTGATCGAGCTGCTGCTTTTCGAGCTCGGCCGCCAGCGTCACCAGCACGCCGCAGCCGCAGCGATTGTCGCCGCCGAGCGCGGTCTTGGCCTCGTTGACGATCTTGCGACCCGACTTCTTCGGCTTGGCGCCGGCGCACAGCGGCACGGTGTCCATGTGGGTCATGAACATGATGCGGGGCTGGTTGTGCAGCGCGCCGCGGCCGGGCAGGTCGACGATGAGATTGCCGGTCTCGGTCGGCACCGGAATGCGCGAATTGGCGTCGTCGAGCCGGATCGCCTTCGCCGGCACGCCGCTCTCCTTCAGCGCGGCCGTGAGCTCACGCCCGATCGCCGCCTCCTGTCCGGTCACGCCCTCGACGGCGAGGAAGCGCATGAGGCGTTCGGTGGCGGCTTTGGTGTCGACAGGCATGAGATATCCCCTTGATGCAGGGCTCTACTCTATCGCCGGACTTGGCGAGGTGTAGACCAAAAAGATCAGCGCGCCGATGCCAAGCATGGCAGCCATGAAAAGCAGCACCGCCGGCAGCCCCGCGAACGCCGCTACCGCGCCGGTGACCGACTGCATCAGCGCCGCGCCGAGGAAGAAGGCGAGGTTGATCGCCGCGAGCGCCTTGCCCGCAACTTGGGCGTCGACCAGCTGCCGCGACATGCCGAACAGCAGCGGCTGCGCCGAGGTCGCCAAGCCGATGAGCACGAACAGCACCAGGTCGTATTGCGGCGGCATCACGGGCACGCCGAACAACACGGAGACCGCGTAGTGCGGCGCTCCTAACGCCATCAGCGCCAGCAGCAATGCGCCGACCAGGTGCGTTCCCGCCACCAGCGCGCGGCGGCGTCCAATCCTGCGGTCGATCATGCCGACGAGAAGCGGGCCTGCGATCATCGCCAGCGTGAACGCGCCGAGCTGGTTGCCGGCCTCGACCCGCGACAATCCCTTGACCTGCATCAGCCACGGCCCGCCCCACAGGCCGCGCAGCACCAGCGAGGTCGCAAGCGACACCAGCGCCAGCGCGATCAGGCCGCGCAAGGGCCGCGAGAGTCCCAGCCTGAGCACCTCGATCATCTGCGACAGCGGCGAGGATTCGTCCTTGTGCTCGGCCGGCTGGCTCGGCACCAGCAGGAACACCGCGAGCGCCACGGCGACGCCGCCGAGTGCCGAGATCCAGAACCCGGCGCGCCAGCCGTAAGTGTCGACCACGAAGGCGAGCGGGCTCGACGACAGCAGCATGCCGATATTGCCGATCGAGAGGATCGCGCCCGACCACAGCCCAAAGCGCGCGGCCGACAATTGCTTGGCGGCCAACGTCATCGGGCACATCAGCATGCCGGAGGTGGCGACGCCCAGCAGCACCTGCCCGACGGCGAAGCTTTCGGGTCCCGTTGCGAACCCGGACGCGATGGCGCCGACCACGGTTCCCGCGAGCAGGCTCAGCGACACCGGCCGCACGCCAAAGCGGTCCATCGCCGCACCAACCGGGATCTGCGCAGCCGCAAACGCGAACGGGTAGACCGAGGTGAGGCTCGCCAGCGCCTGCGGCTCGATGCCGAAATCCGCCGCCATCAGGTCGAGGCTGACCGCCGGAATAGTGCGCAGCAAGGTCGAGAGCATGTGCCCACAGGCGAGCGCGAGCAGCGCAAAGATCAGCGCGCGGGTGGCTCCCGCGTCGTTGGTGGTGGCGGTGGTCATGGGCGTTGCGTCCCGGCAAGGTTTCGGGTGGGGTTACATGATTGGCGGGTGCATGCCAACATCGGGAACGCCATGCCCGCAATGTCATGGATGCACAAGGCAAGTGACATCATGTATCTCGGCATCGACCTCGGCACCTCTGCCGTCAAAATCGTTCTGGTCGACGACGCGCAGCGCGTGGTGGCGAGCCGCAGCCGGTCGCTGACGGTCTCTTCGCCGCATCCCGGCCATTGCGAGCAGGACCCGGCACAGTGGATCGAGGCCACGTTCGCGGCGCTGGATGCCCTGAAGGCAGATCATGCGCGCGAACTGGCCGAGGTCGAGGGCATCGGCCTGTCCGGCCAGATGCACGGCGCGACGCTGCTCGACGCCGGTCTCGTGCCGTTGCGGCCCTGCATTCTCTGGAATGACGGTCGGTCCTTTGCGGAGTGCGCCGAGCTGGAGCGGCGCTGGCCGGCCTTGCGGACGACGACAGGCAACAAGGCGATGCCGGGATTCACCGCGCCAAAACTGCTGTGGGTCGCCAGGCACGAACCGGAAATCTTCGCGGCGACAAAACTCGTGCTGCAGCCCAAGGCCTATCTGCGCCTGGTGCTGAGCGGCGAGGCGATCGAGGATGTCTCGGACGCCTCGGGTTCGCTGTGGCTCGATGTTGTCAGCCGCGATTGGTCGGATGAGGGGCTCGCCGCGACCGCTCTGTCGCGCCGGCAGATGCCGCGTCTGGTCGAGGGCTGCGCGCCGTCGGCACGGCTGCGCAGCGAGTTGGCGCAACGCTGGGGCATGACCGGGCGGCCGATGATCGCCGGCGGGGCCGGCGACAATCCGGCGGGAGCCGTCGGCATCGGCGCCATCAATCCCGGCGCAGCCTTCATTTCGCTCGGAACCTCCGGGGCATTGCTGGTGCCGACCGACACGATCGCGGCCAACCCGGAGCGTGTCGTGCACACCTTCTGTCACGCCGTCCCCGGCAGGTGGATTCAGGCCGGCGCGATCCTCTCGGCAGCATCGTGCCTGGCGTGGATCGCGCGGCTGTTCGGAACCACCGAGGCCGACCTGCTGGCGCCGCTCGGGTTGCGCCCGAGGGCGCCGTCGCCGGTCAGCTTCCTGCCGTATCTCTCCGGCGAACGCACCCCGCACGATGATCCCGATGTGCGCGGCATGCTCGATGGGCTCAGTCATGCCACTGATCGCGGCGCGATCGTGCAAGCCGTACTGGAAGGCGTCGCCTTCGCGCTCGCGGATTGCCGGGACGTGCTTGCCGAGACTGGCCTCGCGATCGCGGAGGTGGATGTTATCGGCGGCGGTTCGCGGTCGCGGTTCTGGCTCTCGGTGCTGGCCAATGTCCTGAACGTGCCGGTGCATCGCTTTGCCGACGGCGAGACCGGCGCGGCGTTTGGTGCGGCGCGGCTCGGCCGCCTGGCCGTCACCGGTGAGGCGATCGACGCCGTCTGCACCGCGCCACAACGCGTCGAGACGTTCGAGCCTGAGCCCGCGCTTGCGCAGGCCTATGCCGAGCGGCTTCCGGAATGGCGCCGCCTGTACCGGCCGCGGCGCTGATCGCAATACGCGATGATGTGGCGAAGAAATGGCATCACGTCCGGGATCGGTTCCGTCCGCAAAAGATAAAAGCAGCGCCGGATCGTTCGTCGGCATGCGGGAGGTATTGCCTCGCGCCACAACCTTTTGTTTAATGCTTTCACCCGCGCCAGGGACCAACGAGACGCGGGTGAGATTGCGATGCCGCCGTCGGCGCGTCGGGGAGGTGTGATGAGCGAGCCCATCCTCGAGATGCGCCGGGTCTCCAAATCATTTTTCAGCATCAAGGCGCTGCGCGACGTCGACCTCACCGTCTACGCCGGCGAAATCCACGCCTTGATGGGCGAGAACGGCGCCGGCAAATCCACCCTGATGAAGATCTTGTCGGGCGCCTACCGGCCCGACCCGGGCAGCGAAATCCGCATCGACGGCGAGCCCGTGCAGATCAGCGGCCCGCTCGGCGGCCGCGCGGCCGGCATCGCGATCATCTATCAGGAACTCTCGCTCGCCCCCAATCTGAGCGTTGCGGAGAACATCTATCTCGGTCGCGAGGTCTCCCGCGGCGGCTTGTTGGCGCGCGAGGCGATGCAGGCCGCCGTCGGTCCGATCCTTGCGCGGCTCGGCGCGGATTTCACGCCGCAGACCCAGGTCGCCAATCTCTCGATGGGCCAGCGCCAACTGGTCGAGATCGCGCGCGCGCTGCATGCCCGCTCCAGGATTTTGATCATGGACGAGCCGACCACCGCGCTCTCGGCCGGCGAGAGCGAAAGGCTGTTCGCGCTGATCCGCCAGCTGCGCGCCGAAGGTCTCGCCATCATCTACATCTCGCATCGCATGGACGAAGTCTATGCGCTCGGCGACCGCGTCACCGTGCTGCGTGACGGCACGCTGGTCGGTTCGCTGGACAAGGGCGACATCCGCGCCGACACCATCGTCCGGATGATGGTGGGACGCGACGTCTCATCCTTCTACAAGAAGGACCATGATCCCAAAAACGATCCCAACGCGCGGCAGGGCGCGCCCGTGCTTGCGGCCGTCGACATCGCCGACGGCAGGCGTGTCAAGGGATGCTCGCTGACGGTGCATGCGGGCGAGGTCGTCGGCCTTGCCGGCCTGGTCGGCGCCGGCCGCACCGAGCTTGCGCACCTCATCATCGGCGCCGCGCCGATGATCTCGGGCCATGTCGAGATCGAGGGGCGTGCGGTCTCCATCCGCACGCCCGGTGAGGCGCTGGACGCGGGCATTGCCTACCTCACCGAAGACAGGAAGGCGCTCGGCCTGTTCCTCGACATGTCCTGCCTCGACAACATCAATCTCGCGGTGCTCGGCCGGGATGCGAGATTCGGCGGCATCCTCGACCGCGACAAGGCTCGCGACCGCGCCAAGCGCGCGTTCGCGGGGCTCGGCATCCGCGCCGCCAATGTCGGCGTTCCCGCCGGCGGGCTCTCCGGCGGCAACCAGCAGAAAGTGCTGCTGTCGCGGCTGCTCGCGATCGGCCCGAAAATCCTGATCCTCGACGAGCCGACGCGCGGCGTGGACGTCGGCGCCAAGTCCGAGATCTATTCGATCATCGACAATCTCGCGAAGTCGGGCACCGCGGTTCTCGTTATCTCGTCCGACCTGCCCGAGATCATCGGCATCTGCGACCGCGTCATCGTGATGCGCGCAGGACAGATCGCCGGGCAGATCCGGCGCGACGCGACATCGCCGCTCAGTCAGGAAGAGATCATGGCACTCGCCACCGGAACGGAGCAGCTCGATGCCTGAGAACGGCGCTTCCTCCAACATCGCCCCCGCCAAAGCCGCCCCTGCCGGGTCCGGTCTTGCCGCCGCGCAGGAGACGAAGCGGCAGCGCACGCGGATGATCATTCGCGCGGTCGGCATGCTGCCGGTGCTGCTGTTGCTGTGCATCGGCTTTCACGTGCTGTCGGACGGCCGCTTCTTCACCGGCCAGAACATCGGCATCGTGGTGCAGCAGTCCGCGGTCAATACCGTGCTGGCCGCAGGCATGACCTTCGTCATCCTCACCGGCGGCATCGACCTTTCGGTCGGCTCCATCCTGGCGGCGGCGGCGATGGCCGGGCTGATCATCTCCAAATTCCCGGATCTCGGGGCACTGTGGTTGCCGGCCGCGGTGCTCACCGGCGCCGTCTTCGGCGTTCTCAATGGCGGCTTGATCGCGCTCTTGCGCCTGCCGCCCTTCATCGTCACGCTGGGATCGCTGACCGCCGTCCGGGGCGCGGCGCGCCTGCTCGGCGCCGACACCACCGTGTTCAATCCGTCGATACCCTATGCCTTCATCGGCAACGGTGCCTTGACCCTCATTCCCGGCGTATTGTCGATTCCCTGGCTCTGGGTGATCGCGTTGCTGGTCATCCTGGTGTCGTGGCTGGTGCTCAAGCGCACCGTGCTCGGGGTGCACATCTACGCGGTCGGCGGCAACGAGAGCGCGGCGCGGCTCGCCGGCATCAAGGTCTGGGCCGTGCTGATCTTCGTCTATGGCGTGTCCGGCCTCCTCGCGGGTCTCGGCGGCGCGATGCAGGCGGCGCGCCTCTACGCCGCCAATGGCCTGCAGCTCGGCCAGTCCTACGAGCTCGACGCCATCACCGCGGTGATCCTGGGCGGCACCTCCTTCGTCGGCGGGATCGGCTCGATCTGGGGAACGCTGGTCGGCGCGCTGATCATTGCCGTGTTGTCGAACGGCCTGATCCTGATCGGCGTGTCCGACGTCTGGCAATATGTGATCAAGGGCCTGGTGATCATCGGCGCGGTCGCGCTGGACCGCTATCGGTTGCAGGGCTCGGCGCGGACCTGAGCGCATGATCCGAGAAAGTGCGAAGCGGTTTTTCGAAAAGATCATGCTCAGACAACAAGCGGGAAAAATGCAGCGGGCGCTGCGCCGTCATGTTCATTCCGTCACGGCAACTGGTCGCGGTGGCGGGGATTCAAACAGACCAGGGAGGAAGCCAATGTTGAAGTCGATCTCGCTTGCAGGCGCCGCGATGGCGCTCGTCCTGAGCTCCGCGCCGTCTTTCGCGAAGGAGCTCAAGTCGATCGGCGTTTCGCTGGGCTCGCTCGGCAATCCGTTCTTCGTCGCGTTGTCGAAGGGCGCCGAGTTCGAAGCCAAAAAGACCAACCCCAACGTGAAGATCACCACCGTCGGCTTCGAATATGATCTCGGCAAGCAGGTCACCCAGATCGACAATTTCATCGCCGCCGGCGTCGACCTGATCCTGCTCAATCCCGGCGATCCCAAGGCGGTCGGACCGGCGATCAAGAAGGCGCAGGCCGCCGGCATCGTCGTCGTTGCCGTCGACACCGCAGCCGACGGCGCCGACGCCACGGTGACCACCAACAACGTCCAGGCTGGCGAGATCTCCTGTCAGTACATCGTCGACAAGCTGGGGGGCAAAGGCGACGTCATCATCGAGAACGGCCCGCAGGTCTCCGCGGTGATCGACCGCGTCGTCGGTTGCAAGAACGTGCTCGGCAAGAATCCCGGCATCAAGGTGCTGTCCAACGACCAGGACGGCAAGGGCTCGCGCGAAGGCGGCCTCACGGTGGCGCAGGGCTATCTGACCCGCTTTGCCAAGATCGACGCCATCTTCGCCATCAACGATCCGCAGGCGATCGGCACCGACCTCGCGGCGCGTCAGCAGCAGCGTACCGGCATCGTCATCACCGCGGTCGACGGCGCACCCGACATCGAAGCAGCTCTGAAGGACCCGCAGGCAACGCAGATCCAGGCCTCCGCCTCGCAGGACCCGTTCTTCATGGCCCGCCGCGCGGTGCAGGTCGGCGTCAACATTCTCAACGGCCAGAAGCCGGCGTCCACCGTCGAGCTGCTGCCGTCGAAACTGGTGACGCGCGACAATGTCGGCGAGTACAAGGGCTGGACCTCGGACCGGTCGCAGTAGCGGACGCGAGACGGCCGGCGCCGCGGTGCGCGGCGCTGGCAGGGCTTGCGTGGTGCGGTGTTAACGGGGCGTGCAGCGGTTGACCGCGGCTGGGTCGGCCGCGCTCGCTCGTTAGGCTCATGATCTTGAGGTCATAGGTTGCCGCGCACCAGCTTCAGGGCGCGCGGCAACACTCAGCTTCAGGGAGTGAACACGAAGCCCGGTTTAATTGCCACGTCTGCCGGAATGGGCTGCAGATCGGAAAATAGGTCCGGATAAGTATTCATCACGTTAAGGATGAATTTTGGCTCGATGTATTTGTTCACATCGAACACCGACTTGATCACGCCAAGCCGTTGCAGCGTATCCTGCGCCTTCCACAGCGCGCGATAGTTGTGGGCAGAAATGCGGCGGTCTACTTGCTGGATGTTGTACTGCATCGCGGTCTCCGCCACGTCCAGCTTCAACCCCGGAATCCAGCGCGTACCGATCGCGGCGGCCTGCTTGGAATTCTTGCGCATCCACTGGTCGGCCTCCGACACGGCTGCCAGAAATTTCTCGACCGTCGCCCCGTTCTTCTCCACCCAGGGCCGTAGCGCGATATTGAAGCCGAGATAGGAGATGACATCGCCGCCGCGAATGACCTCGACGGCGCCCGGCACATCCTTCATGGCAATCACCGGTGCCGGGTCCCAGCACACAAATGCGTCCACGCCCTTGGCAAGCAGCGCCACGCTCATCTCCGGCGGCGGCGTATTGATCAGCGTCACGTCGGTCGGCGCGAGGCCAGCCTTCTCGAGCAAGCCGAGAATGTAGAGATGGTTGATCGTGCCGAACGAAGTTGCGATTTTTTTGCCCTTGAGGCTTTTCAGATCGCCTTTACCGATCCCGGAGTCGCCGTTGGCAATGAGGGCGAGGGTGGCATCGGATCCAAGCTTTGTGGCGTTGCCACTGAAGTTGCCAAAGAAAACCAGGTCCATGTTGCGTAGAATGGCACCGATGGCTGGCACGCCGGCTTGCACCATGTCAGTTTCACCGGCCTGCAAGGCATTGAGCGCATCGACGCCGGTTGCGTATGGGCGGGCGATTGTCACGTCGAGCCCGTACTTTTCGAAGAAGCCGCGCTCCAGTGCAATCGGCAGCGCCAGCATGTCCACCGCGGCCACCATGCCAACCTTGAGTTTTATGGGATCCTTGGCCTGCGCCATTGCCAGTGACGGCAGCAGCAACAAGGCGCAGAGCAGCATCGCAAGTCGTCGCATTTGGTCATCCCCCTGGTTGAAGCGGCTCGATGCGCGTAACCCAGTAAGGCCGGGCGACGGTCGTCAAGTCCGCTCTTTTCACTCCTCGAACTTCAACGGATTTTTCTTGTGTTCCGGATACCCGGCCGTACGTCTGCATCAGCTGAACGTGGAAACGTTCAGGTTCGAACGGCAGCACGACGAGGATATTCACCTTTTCCGAGCCGCCGGCGAAGTTCGCGATCTTTTGCTGTGCGGCGATAGTCAGCCAAAGCTGCCACGCCAGATAGCCAGCCGCCACCGCTATGAGGATGTGAGCCTTTCGCGATCGAAGGGCATCTTTCAACATGGCTCAGGCCGATCGTACGAGTTGAAGAACGCGTCCCGACAATTCCTTGAACCGCGCATCATCGTTGAGCGCGTCCCATGATCGCGGCCGTGGCAAGTCCACGGAAATTTCCTCCAGCACACGGCCCTTCGACAGCGCGATCACCCGGTTGCCGAGAAAAACGGCTTCAGCGACGTCATGCGTGATGAAGATGACCGTCGGCCGCTTCTCCTGCCAGATCCGCGTCAGTTCTTCCTGGAGCGTCATTCGGGTCTGGGCGTCGACGCTCGCGAACGGCTCATCCATCAGCAGCACGTCGGGCTCGTTCGCCAGCGCACGCACCACGCCGACACGCTGCTGCATTCCGCCCGACAATTCGGCGGGATAACGTCCGGCCGCCTCGGTCAGCTTTACGAGCGCCAGATATTCATGCGCGATCTTCTCGCGCTCGACCTTGCGGACGCCGCGCATCTTCGGACCGAAGGCGACATTCTCGAGCACGGTTCGCCACGGGAACAGGGCAAAAGATTGGAAAACCACGCCGCGGTCGGCGCCCGGCCCCTTAACCGGACGGCCGCCAACCAGGATCTCGCCGCCTGTGTGCGGAATGAAGCCCGCGATCATGTTGAGGATCGTCGTCTTACCGCAGCCCGAAGGCCCGACGATGCAGACGAACTCTCCTTGTTCCACCTTCAATGACACATCATGCACTGCGGTGACGTTGGTGCCGGCATAGGGGTCGAAATACGTCTTCGACAGATTGCGAATAGTCAGATCCTTCATCGCGTCACCAACCCCCACCGCTGTCCTGTAGCCCGCTCGATCGGTGCCAGTATCCAGCTATCGACGATGTACCAGAGAATTCCCAGGATGATCATGCCGAGCAGGATCTCGACGACCGACCCGGATCGGCGCGCGTCGAACATGAGAAATCCGATACCGCTGGTGCCGACGATGATTTCGGTTGCAATCAGAGCGCGCCAGCCATAGCTGAGTCCGTTGCGCAGGCCGGTTACGATGTTGGGCAGCGCTCCCGGCAACACCACCTCCCACAATATGCGAATGCGCGAGGCGCCAAGACTTTGGGCAGCGCGATGCAACGTGATGGGGGTCGAGCGCACACCCAGCACCGTGTTCAAAACCACTGGGAAGATTACCGTGTAGACGATGACTACGGTTATGGTCGTGAGGCCATAGCCGAACCAGATCACCAGGATCGGCAGCCATGCAATATCGCCAATGGCCTGAAAAAACAGTAGCAGCGGCCACAGCGCCGTGCGCGCTCGCTGGCTAAGGCCCAGCAGGATACCGAGGGGAATGCCGAGGGCGATGCCCCAGAACGTACCAACGGCCAAGCGCACTATGCTGTCCTGCAGGTACGCCGGCAGGATCCCCGTATAAACGAGCGATCCGAACGAGCGCACTACCTCCATTGGTCCCGGCAGGAACACGCGGGGAAATATTTGCAACTCTGTGACAATCCACCAGGCCGCGATCACCGGAATGAAAGGCGCGATGGAGCCGATCGACGGCCAGCGCGCCGTCAGGCGCACGCAGTGGCCCCAAAACTTGAGAAGGAACTGCTTCATGCGCGCCGCACCATGCCCCAGCGTTCAATAGTGGCGCGCTCGATTGGGGCCAAAACCAGCCGGTCGAGTAATAGCCAAAGCACGCCAATTACAATCATGCCAAGCACGATCACTTCAGTCCGATAGAAGTCGCGTGCTACAAACAGCATGTAACCAAGGCCAACGTTGGTAGCGATCATCTCGGCTGCGATCAGCCCACGCCAGGCAAAGCCCAACCCGGTACGTATGCCAGTGACGATGTTAGGAAGCGCGCCCGGCAGGAGCACTTCGGTCAACATCGCCCATCGCCCCGCACCGAGCGATGCGGCCGCATTGCGGACGTGAATGGGAATGGTCGATACGCCGAGCAGAGTATTGTACGTCACGATGAAAAACACGGCATTGAAGATGACAAAGGTGATGGCGCCGAAGCCGTAACCAAACCAAAGCGTCGCAATTGGGATCCAAGCGATGCCAGCCAGCACCGAGAAAAACCTGAACAAGGGTGTCAGGAAATTGGAGACAAAAGGACTGACGCCCATCGCGACGCCTAAGGGAATGGCGACCAATAGCGCGAGCACTGTGCCGACGGCGACGCGCAGCAGGCTCGCACTGATGTGCTGAACCAGGGTGCCATCTTGAATTCCCTCAATCCCAGCTTGGACCACAGAGGAGAGATGAGGAAACAGCCGAGGATTGACGTCGAAATACGGGATGAAAACAGCCCATAGAACGATAAGCACTATAAAGGGAGCGCAGAACCAAAGTGCGGACGAGAGCCTGTGCGGCATCACGCTTTCCTTACGCTGCGGGTGCCGCTCGGCCGCGCGGCTCGCCGAACGGAACCGGCACTTTTTCTAGACAGTTTGGAGTGGGTGTAACCAAGGACTTGCTCCATGGCTTCACGAGCCCTTTTTGCATCACCTTCTTCGATGGCGCGGGCAGCGGCAGCGTGGTTGGCGATATTTTCTTCGAACCAGCCAGCGATGCTATCGACGGCGACTACAAATACCGCGCTCAGAATCGTGTCGATCGCTCCGCGAAAGCCCTGCAGCACCGGATTGTGCGTGGCGTCAAGAATGGCGAGGTGAAACGCCTTGTCTGCAGTCGTTGCGGAAGCCTGATCATTCGACGCTTCCATCGCCGCCAGCGCCGCATTTATGCGTTGCCGGTCCTGCTTGGTGGCGCGCGTCGCAGCCAGCGCGGCAGCAGCGGGCTCAATGATTGAGCGCACCTCCTGAATAGCCAACAGCAATTCGCGGTCGAGTTTATCCTGACCGACCAGCCAGTTCAGGACGTCGCGATCGAGCAGGCTCCAATCGCGACGCGGCAACACGTGAGTGCCGTGGCGCGGCCGTACGCTGACGAGCCCTTTCCCTGAAAGCATTTTGATTGCTTCACGGACTACTCCGCGGCCAACACCGAAACGGGCTTCGAGTTCGTTCTCCGGCGGCAATACCGCGCCAGCCGGGATGATCTCTTGGGCGATTTCGCGGCCGAGTGTGGTTAGAACCGCGTGGATGCGGCCTGGCTTCAATCGCTTCTCAGCGGATTTGATGCGCTTGGCGCTCAACGACTGTTCACTCCCCCGACCGCGGCTCTAAGTCCTGCTGGCACGTTAGAGCGATACACCGATTTTGTTGCCGTCGCAATCATCCGATGTTAAATATCGGATGAATAAGAAATTTCGGCAGCGCAGCAAATGCGTCTTCGATTGGAGGAGGCAACCGTGTCGACCATTGGCTATCTGACGACGACGATATTCGATTTCGGCGCTATTAAGAGCTTGCCGACTGAGTTGGAAGCTCTCGGAATTCGTCGGCCGTTGGTTGTCACCGACGCCGGCATACAGGCCGCCGGCATAGCAGCGCAGGTGCTGACTCACCTCGATCCGATAACCGTTTCGGTATTCGCCGGCACTCCGCCGAATCCGACGGAGGAAGCAGTACTTGAAGGCGTTGTCGCCTACCGCGACGGCGGCTGCGACGGCGTCATTGCACTCGGCGGCGGTTCGCCTATCGACCTTGCCAAAGGCGTAGCTTTGGCCGCAACCCACGAAGGGCCATTGGAGCACTACGCGGCAATCCGTGGCGGTGTCGGCAAGATCACTGCGAAGGTCGCACCTGTGATCGCTATCCCGACTACTGCGGGGACTGGCAGCGAGGTCGGCCGCGGTGCTTTGATCAATCTGACCAATGGCTCGAAGCTGGCGTTGATCAGCCCATACTTGATACCAAAAAGGGCGATCTGCGATCCTGAACTCACGTTCGGACTGCCGCCTTTGTTGACGGCGGCAACTGGCATCGACGCGCTAACGCACTGTATCGAAACGTTTCTGTCGCCATTGGTCAACCCGCCGGCGGAAGCGATCGCGCTCGACGGTGCACAGCGTGCATGGCACTTTATCAAACGCGCTGTCACAAATGGCGTGGACCGCGAGGCGCGTTGGGAGATGATGATGGCGGCGCTCGAAGGTGGGCTCACGTTTCAGAAAGGGCTCGGCGCGGTGCATTCGCTTTCTCATGCCGCCGGCGCGTTACGCTCGCCGACACTACATCATGGTATGCTGAACGGCGTGTTCCTGCCGCACATTCTGCGCTTCAACGCGCAAAGCGTGGGGAACAAATACGAGAAGCTGAGCGATATATTTTGCATTTCGCGCGAAACCAACCTCGCCACTGCGGTGTCCGATCTCGTCCAATCGTTAAAGCTACCAGTAACGCTCGGCCAGATGGGTTTTGAGGCTCGGCATATTCCTCAAACAGTTGTCCGAGCTTTGGCCGACCACTCGAATGCCACGGCTCCGCGAAAAGCGTCTGCGGAAGAATTTGAGAGTTTACTCCGTGCAGCTCTGTGAGAGTCTAAGTTCCGAATGCCGTTTTTTACACCGAAGATGCTCTTAAGAGCATTTTATGTGGTTTATAATGCGTTCTAGCGCCTCGTTACGGAGGAGGTTCCGCCTGCGCCCCCTCACTCACCGAAATCGAGTTCTCGCAGCAGTTCCCATGTCTCGCCGAGCAGTGCTCGAATGGCCCGTCTTTCCGCGATCCCGTCCTGCGTGAAGGCGCCATGCGTCCGCGCATTCTGATTTCCCTTCGGCGCGCCTGATCTCCGTGCGCCGCCGTGCATGCGGCAGCGGGCCTTGCCGTGCACGGCCGGCGCGCGGCAAGTGGTGCCGCTTCGCGTTTCGGCGCCACAGCGCGGGCTCGTCATCATCGCGCTCGTTTTGCGAATGCGATCGCCGCTCATGCGCCGGCGCCTTGTCTGGAGACGGCTTGTTCGCATTCGCCGGCTTCGTGGGGCGGGACCAGTCCTGCAGCTGTCGCAGCGCTCGGTTCCGCGACGATCATGCTCGCGTGCTGCGTGACGTTGCCCACGATCGCCCTGCCGCCGTCCTGCACCGACAAATTTTGGACTGTGATTGCGCGCTCCCCGTTGTTGCGGTGGCGGCTGAGTGCCTCGATCTGGCTTGCGAAGGTGCGAGCCAGCCGGGTCAATGCGCGCGTGATGCTCTCTTGCTGCGGAACGTCGTCGGTGAGGGCGAGGCGGCAGGCAGAGCGCATCGCCGCGGCGTGAACGGACACCATCTGCACCGCGAGCATGGCCTCGATCGAATCCTTCGGCGCGATGCTCTTCACCAGCGAGATCATGAAGGCGAGATTGGCTTCATCGGGCTTCCGTCCGGTCATGCTGGCCTTCACCAATTGCTTGAGGAGACCATGCAGCGCGTCGCGGTCGGCGGCGCCGAGCGCCTCGGCCAGCAGCCGCTCGCCGGCTTGCGGGTCGGCATGGAGGATCGCAATCCCCCGCTTGTAGAGCTTGATCCGCGGGCTCGCGGCGGGGCGCTCGCGATCGTTTGCCGCAACCGGCGGCGTGCTGTGGCGTTTCGCAGATGTCGTCATGTGCTGTGTCCTTTGCCCGCGCGGGTGCATTGCTCGCGAAATCGATCGCTCGGCTTGCGCGCCTGCGGGATTTTCGAGATGTCGATGAAGGGCTTACGCGCAATCGCCGCGAGGCGCCCCGTGGTCGGGCGGCATGGACGCTGGCGATTTTTGCGATGATGACATTCTGCCGGTGTTTTGCCCGACGAGTCAAACGAACATTGCGAAGCGCGCAATCCTCGTTCGTGCAAATCCTTGTCCGTGCAAGTCATTGTTCTTGCAGGTGCCGGCTACTGTGCATGGGGTTGTTTTCGCGTTTTTTGTTTCGAAGCGGCTCCGACGTGCCGCGCGACGGAATGCCAGCGTGCAAACGCGATTGCGAAATCCGGCGCCGCCGCTCATCATGATCCGCGAATGCGCCGCATCATGCAAAGGCGCCGCGATCCGTCTGGGGAGAGAACGAATGCAACGAACGCTTCGCCTGCTGGCGATCTTCGCCGGATTGTGCGCGACGACCGGGGCCCTCGCGCAAAAATATCCGGTGCGGCCGGTCAAGATCATGGTCGGCTTCAGCGCGGGCGGCCCGGTCGACGTCGTCGCGCGCATCGTCGCCGATCGGCTGAGCAACAAGCTCGGGCAGGCCTTCGTGGTCGAGAACCGCGCCGGCGCCAACGGCATGATCGCAGCCGAAGGCGTCGCGCGTGCGGAAGGCGACGGCTACACCATGCTGGCCTGCAACTCCTCCACGATCACGCTCAACAGGACGCTGTTCAAGGACATCCGCTACGACCCGGAAAAAGACTTCGCGCCGCTGACCACCGTCGTGTCGGCGCCGCTCGTGCTCGTGGTCAACCCGGAGAATCCCAAGACGGCCAACATCAACTCCGTCGCCGATCTCGTCGCTGCGGCAAAGGCTGCGCCCGGCGCGCTTGCCTACGGCTCGGGCGGCAACGGCAACCTCGCCCATCTCGCCATGGAGCTGCTCAGCCAGAAGGCCGGCGTCAAGATGATCCACGTGCCCTATCGCGGTGGTGCTGCGTCCGAGGTCGGCATCCTCGCGCAGGAGGTCCTGGCGGTGTTCGATCCCTTGTCCGCCGTGCCGCTGGTGAAGGCCGGCAAGCTGCGCGCGCTCGCGGTGTCCTCTGCCGAGCGGCTGCCGGCACTGCCTGATGTGCCGACCGTCGCGGAAGCCGGCTATCCCGGCTTCGACATCTCGTTCTGGGTCGGCTTCTTCATGCCGAAGGCAACGCCCGCGCCGACGCTCGAGATGCTGCACCGGGAGATCGTCGCCGCCGCCAACGATCCGACAGCGCAGGAGCGGCTTGGCTCGCAAGGCGTGGTGTCCGTGCTCAGCCCGGCCGACTACGCCGCCAAGATCGCGAAGGAGACCAGGGAACTCGCCGAAGTCGTTGCCGCCGCGGATATCAAGGCGGAGTAGGGCGCAGGATCTGCTCGCGACAGCGCTGCGCCCTGACGTCGCCGGTGACCGACGAAGACAAGCCGGTGTGACCGGTCAGCGGTCGCTGGATGCGAGGCGGATGGCGCGGGCCTTCGCGCTCTTTCCCGCCGCGCGCGCGGCGATCATGCTGCGTGCCTTGCCGTGGCTGCTCTTGCGGATCAGGGACGCGAGCCGCTTGCGTGCGCGGCTGGCCGTCGATCGCGCCGCCAGTTGCTCCGCCTTGCGAATGATGGTCGTGACCGAGCGCGTCAGGTTCACCGGAACCCAGGCCACGTCCTTCGTCTTGGACAGGCTGCCGATGCCCTCGCATGGGGCTTCGCGCGGCAGGTCGATCCGGATCGCGAGCGCTTCCGCACGTTCGGTCCAGTCCTCGGCCCTGGTGCCGGTGATGATGCGGACATAGTCGCGTGTCTCGCGCGGCAGCTCGCTCTCTTTGGCGAGCCATTTCTGGATCCGGCCGGGACCTGCGTTGTAGGCGGCTGCGGCAAGCCCGAGATTGCCGAAATCGTCGCGCAGTTTACGCAGGAATCTGGCCGACGCCGGCAGCGCTTTCATCGCATCGAACGGATCATCCAGCCCGACCTCCGCCGCCGTTTCCGGCATGAACTGTGCGACGCCCTGCGCGCCGGCCTGGCTGACCTCGTTGGACTTGAAGCGGCTCTCCTGCCAGATCAAACGCGCAAAGAACGGCACCGGAATGCCGCTGGCCTCGGCGGCTTCACGAAGCGTGTGGCAGAATCGCTCCGTCGGCGAAACCGGCGCCTGCGCGACAGGTTCGACCGCATGCGGCGGCTCGGGTGTCTCCTCATAGGCCGCACGCGCATTGGCGAGCTCGAGGGCCTGCACGCTTGCGAGGAACAGCTCGACCACCGGAACAAGTGGCGAGGCCTGGGTGTTTTGAAGAACGGCGTGATCGAATGCCGATGTTTGGCGGGACGCCGACGGATCGAGGTCGCACATCAGAATCATGAACGCGGCGCAAGCCGCGACGACAAATCGCATTGCGTGGACAACCTCGAACTGTGGGATGAACTGCCAGCGGCTGTGCCGGCGATAACGAGTTCTTAACCGTGCGATTGCGGCAAAGCTGCGGTCTCGTCGGTTCCGCCGGTGTTACTACGGTGTTCCCGTCGCAAAACTCTCCGCGGTTTTGCGGGGGATTGGTGAATTGGGACGAGCGAGATGATGCGGTGGATGCTTGGCGCGATGATTTCGCTGGCGGTGATCTCTCCGGCGCTCGGGAACAATCTCGATGCAGCAGCGGTAAACGACGCTGCGCGCCCCGCAAAGCAGCCGGCGACCGACAAGATCAGCGCGTCCGTTGTGAAGCTGCAAATCATGCTGGACCGTGCCCGGTTCTCGCCTGGCGAAATCGACGGCAAGTTCGGCGAGAACGCGCAGAAGGCGTCGAAGGCATTTGCCGAGCAGAACGGTATCGCATCCGACAAGACGATCGCGGCGGAGCTTTGGGATAAGTTGAATGCCGCGAGCGAAGGCCCTGTCCTCGTCGAATACAAGATCACGGATGCCGATGTGAAGGGCCCGTTTCTGAAGGAGCTGCCCGGCAAGCTCGAGGACATGAAGTCGCTGAAGGCGCTGAGCTACACCAGCCCGCTCGAAGGGCTCGCCGAAAAATTCCACATGAGCGGGGAGCTGGTTCGGACGCTCAATCCCGGCAAGTCCTTCGACAAGGCCGGAGAGACGATTACGGTTGCGAACGTCTCTGCACGAAGGGAGCTGCCGCCCGTTGCGCGCCTCGAGATCGACAAGAAGAACGAGACCCTGAAGGCGTTCGACGGAGCCGGCACCCTGATCGCATTCTATCCCGCGTCAATCGGAAGTCCGGATCGTCCGACGCCGAGCGGTACGCTCAAGGTCACCAGCACCCACGAGAATCCGGTCTATCACTACAACCCCGACTACAAGTTCAGCAGCGTCAAATCGAAACAGCCGTTCGACGTTCAGCCGGGCCCGAACAATCCGGTGGGTGCATACTGGATCGGCTTGTCCGCACAGGGTTACGGAATCCACGGAACGGCGGAGCCCGACAAGGTCAGCAAGTCCGCGTCGCATGGCTGCGTCAGGCTGACCAATTGGGACGTGCGCGCGCTGGGCGAGCACGTCAAGCGCGGCATGCCGGTGGTCTTCCTGGATGCGCCGACGGACTCCTCGTCCGAGCAGCGGCGGAAGTCCGGCGGCAGGCGCGCCTCGAATTAGACTTTGGGAAAGTCCTTGCGCATCGCGATCTCGGCGGCATCGCCGGGCGACAGCACGGTCTGGTTCAAATCAGCCGGCAACAAAGGCGAGCAGGGTGCCGTTGGCCTTGGCCGGCGGCACGCAGATCGCAGGCCCGCTGCGCACCGCGGCCGAACCAAGCGCCTTCTCGGTGGCCGCGAGATCGCCGCTCACCAGCACCAGGGCCGCGCCGCCGCGTTCGGAAAGACCTGCGAGCGGCACGCCGGGATAGCGTTTGCCGAGCTGCTCCAGTGTCAAGTAAACGAAATCGGCACGATCGCCGCCGGAGGGCACGGTCACCGCGCCGTCGGCCTCGGGCTTCGGCTCGCGGTCGATCAGCCGTCCCAGATGCGCGCCTTCCGGCGCGGGCTCGGGCGTCGCGATCAATGCCTGCTTGATGCGCCTGGCTGCATTGGCATGCTTCATCAGCTCGGGAATCCACACCGTCTCGCGCGTCTTGTGCTGGCAGGCAAAGATTCGCACGCCGCCGGGCGCTTCCGCGGTCGGCCACATGAAGGTGCGGAATTTCGCCGCCGAGATCGTGCCGTTAGGCAGCGTCACGGGCCGTTCGAAATCGGTCGGGCCGATCGGCTCCAGGCCGCGCGCGCGGATTTCCTCCGCGCCGGCGGTGGAATCGACGGCGGTGAAGGCGATGCGCTCGATGCCCTCGCCGCGCTTGTCGAGGAAGGCGCGCGCGGGCGCGTTGTGCTCGGTCGCGGCGAGCACGCCGAGCAGCTCCATATAGTCCGGGTCGAACATGATGGTGTAGTTGCCGGTGCCCATATGCGCGCTGTGGGTGCCGCGCGGCGAAATGGTGAAGCCGAGCTGCCGGTAGTTTTCGGCGGCTTTGTCGAGGTCCTGCACCATGACCACGGCGTGGTCGATACCGATGACGTTCTTGAGTGCCACTGTTCTCATCCCCGAATGCAAACTGACTTGAGGCCGCGCCGGGCCACTGCTTCTCTCTACGCCGGATAAGCGTTCAAGTCATTTTCAAATCGGCGGGACATGCGGAAATTTCGTTCCGCGAAAGCCGATATCGACGCGTGATGGCGTCAGCGCGCCTGCTCGATATAGGCGGCGAGGATGGCGCGCTCCTCGCTGGTCATTTCGGTGATGTTGCCCGGCGGCATCGCATTGGACCAGGCGGCGACGCGGCCGATCAGGCGGATGTTGCGATGGATGTGCTCGGGCGCGTCGAGCAATATGCCCTTCGGCGCGGTCACGATGCCGGCCCAGACCGGCTCGGCGGCGTGGCACATGCTGCAGCGGGACATCACGATCTCCTCGACATTGGCAAGCGTCGGCTGCGCCGACAGTGCGCCGGTCTTGACCTCGCGCGGGCCGGCGGCGGAGAGGAAGAGAATCGCGATCACGCCAGCCGCCGCGACGCCCCACACCCACCACGGCGATTTGCGCCCCGCATGTCCCTCGTTGAAGAAATGGCGGATCACGGGACCCAGCGCCAGGATGATCGCGACGATGATCCAGTTGAAGCGGGTGCCGTAGAGCAGGGGATAGTGGTTGCTGATCATCAGCACGACCACGGGGAGCGTCAGATAGTTGTTGTGGACCGAGCGCTCCTTGCTGGACTTGCCGAGCTTTGGATCGGGCGCCTGTCCCGCGATCAGGCTGGCTGTGATCTTCTTCTGGTTCGGGATGATCAGCGCGAAGACGTTGGCAACCATGATGGTGCCGATGATCGCCCCGATCTGGTTGAAGGCGCCGCGCCCGCTCAGCACGTGGGTGAAAGCATAGGTCAACGCGACCAGGAACAGATATCCGCCGATGGCGAAGGGCAGCTCGCGCTGCGCGAGCCCCGTACGGCAAGCCGCTTCATAAAGCAGCCATGCCAGCGCGAGGCTGCAGAAGCTGAACAGGCCGGCCTGGAATGGCGTGAGGTCGAGGATCGACCTGTCGACCAGGAACAAATCGGCCTCGAGATAATACACCACCACCATCAGCGCGAAGCCGGACAGCCAGGTGGTGTAGGCCTCCCATTTGAACCAGGTCAGCTCGTCCGGCATCTGGGCGGGCGCGACCAGATATTTCATGATCCGGTAGAAGCCGCCGCCATGGACCTGCCAGGCCTCGCCCTGCACGCCGTCCGGCAGATCGCTCTCAGGAGAGTCGGTTTTGGGCCTGAGGCTGAGGTCGAGGGCGATGAAATAGAAGGAACTGCCGATCCAGGCGATCGCCGCCACCACATGCAGCCAGCGGAGCAGCAGGCTCGCCCATTCCGATATGATGGATCCCCACATGATCATCCCAACAGATGCGACACCAATGCCGCAGCTTGATGACCGCAACCGGCCGCCCCGCCCTCACAATGTGTCGCACCGATCAGCCGCATTTTCCAGTACGATGGGCTGCGGCTGGTGCACATCGTGCGGGCATGAGCTGACGTGGGATTCGGCAGGCATTTGACCTGTCGCAGAACGTTTGCGCGTCGATCGGCGTTGATGCGCCAGACGTGAAGGCCGGGAGGAAACGACGTGAGGAACAGGATTTCGTTGGTTGCGATGTCCGCGGGGTGGCTGGTCGCGGTCGCGACCTGCGCACAGGCGGAGGCGGTGCTGCAGGGCAGGGATGCCTACGGCGATTGGCAGGCCGACAAGCCCGGCACGGTCAGGTTGATCCGGCCGCAGGATCTGGTCCGGCCCGGCGCGACACGGTCGGTTGCGAGTTCGTCGCGGGTGGTGCCGCGCCCGCCGGAGGCCGTGCTTCAGGTCCCAGCCGGCTTCAAGATCGAGCTGTTCGCCGAGGGGCTGCGCGCCCCGCGCATCGTCCGCGTGGCGCCGAACGGCGATGTCTTCGTCGCGGAGACGCGCGCGGGCAACATCCGCGTGTTGCGCGCCGGCGAAGGCGGCAAGGCCGCGACCAACGAGGTGTTCGCTGCCGGACTGAGGCAGCCGTTCGGTATCGCCTTCTTCCCGAACGGCGACAATCCGCAATGGGTCTACGTCGCCAACACCGACAGCGTCGTCCGCTTTCCCTATCAGGCCGGCGATCTCAAGGCGCGCGGCAAGGCGGAGACGGTCGTGGCGAGCCTGCCGCATGACGGCGGCCATTCCACCCGCGACATCGTCTTCACGCCTGATAACAAGCGCATGCTGGTGTCGGTCGGCTCGCTCAGCAACGTCGCCGAGGGCATGGGCACGCCGCCGGGCGGGTTGGAGGCCTGGTCGAAAGCGCAACCGCTCGGTGCGGCCTGGGCCAGCGAGACCGAACGCGCCACCGTGCTCGCCTTCAATCCTGATGGCAAGGAGCGGAAGATCTACGCCACCGGAATCCGCAACTGCGTCGGACTCGCGGTCCAACCGCAGACCGGGCTGCCCTGGTGCTCGACCAACGAACGCGACGGGCTCGGCGACGATCTCGTGCCTGATTACGTCACCAGCGTGAGGGAAGGCGCGTTCTACGGCTGGCCGTGGTTCTATATCGGCGGCAACGAAGACCCGCGCCACGTCGGCGCGCGGCCGGACCTCAAGGACAAGGTGACGGTCCCCGATGTGCTGGTGCAGCCGCACTCCGCCTCGCTCGGCATGACCTTTTATCAGGGCACGCAGTTTCCATCCGAATACCAGGGCGATGCTTTCGCGGCCGAGCACGGCTCCTGGAACAGGTCGAAGCGCACCGGCTACAAGGTGATCCGCATCCGGATGAAGGACGGCAAGCCCACGGGCGAGTACGAGGATTTCGTCACCGGGTTCGTGGTGAGCGATACCGAGGTGTGGGGGCGGCCGGTCGGAGTTGCCGTGGCGAAGGATGGCTCGCTGCTGGTGTCGGAGGATGGCAACGGCACGATCTGGCGGGTGACAAGCGTGCCGCGATGAAGTGTACCCTCGCCCCTTGCGTGAGAGGGTGGCTCGGCGCGCAGCGGCGAGACGGGTGAGGGGGTTCTATCGGCGAGTCGCTTCGCCAGTTTAGTTCGTGGATGCAACCCCTCATCCGGCGCTTCGCGCCACCTTCTCCCGCAAGAGGAGAAGGAAAGAAGCAACTAGGCTCGCGTCGCTCACCCCCGTCTAACACTCGCTCCGCCATCCACCGGCAGCGTCACACCCGTGATGAAATTCGCCTCGTCCGACGCCAGGAACAGTGCGGCATTCGCGACGTCCCACCCCGTACCCATCTTCTTGCGCAGCGGCACCTTGCTGTCGCGTTCGGCTTCGACTTCGGCGCGGGTCTTGTGCCATTCGCGGGCGCGGGTATCGACGGCCATCGGTGTGTTCATCAGGCCCGGCAGGATGACGTTTGCGCGGATGCCGTATTCGGCGTTCTGGTAGGCGAGCTGCTCGGTGAATGCGATCATCGCCGACTTCGTCGCCTTGTAGGCGACGTAGGGGTAGGTGGTGATCGCCGCCATCGAGGAGATGTTGATGATCACGCCGCTGTTCTGCGCACGCATGATCGGGATGACTTCCTTCGCCGCCAGGATGCAGCTCTTCAGATTGATGGCGACGACGCGGTCGAACGCCTCTTCGGTGATTTGCAGCAGCTCGGCGTCGCCGCCGGACAGGCTGACGCCGACATTGTTGTGCAGCACGTCGATCCGGCCCCAGCGCGTCTGCGCCTCCGCGACCATGGCCTTGATGTCGGCGATCTTGGTCACGTCGGCCCTGAACGCCGCGGCAGTGCCATGCTTCGCCGCGATCATGGCGGCGGTTTCCTGCGCCGATTCCAGATGATGATCGACGCAAAGCACCTTGGCGCCCTCGCGCGCGAAGGTCAGCGCGGTGGCGCGGCCGTTGCCCATGCCTTCGCCGGGGCTTTGCCCGGCCCCGACCACGATCGCAATCTTGTCCTTCAAGCGCATGTCAGTTCACTCCCGGGATCGGGTACTGCTGGAGTACCTCTTTGTAGTAGGGCTCGTTGTCGATCTTCATGGTGGCGAGCACGCGCACCACGCCGCAATAGAAGGCGATGGTCAGCACGAGGTCGACCATGTGCTCGTCCGACAGATGCTGCTTGATCTCTGCAAAGGTTGCATCCGACATCGCGAGCTCGCGTACCATCTCGCGGGCACCTTTCAGGATCGCCTTCGCCTGTGGCTCCAGCGTCGAGGGCTTGCCGTCGGTCTCGGCCATCAGGCCGGCGATATCATCATCGGTGACGCCGAACTCCTTGCCGATCTTCACATGGTGAGTGAATTCGTATTCCGATTTCTCCATCCAGCCGACCTGGAGGATCGCGAGCTCCCGCAGGCGCGGGTCGAGCTTGCTCTTGAAGCGGATGTAGCCGCCGATGCCGTTGAAGGCGCGCGCCATCTCCGGCGAATTGACCAGCAGCTTGTGCAGATTGGTGTTGCGCTTGAGCATGTCGCGATATTCGGGCGCGACCTGGTCGGCCTCGAGATAGGGCAGGCGGGCCATCCCTGTGTTTCCTTCCTTGCTAGTGTTCTTGTGACTCGCGTTCGGGCGCTTGCAGCGTGACGTTCGGCGAGCTTGAGATCGCGATCGGCCACCAGCACCCTGGCGCCGGCGCGCGCCAGCAAGATTGCGGCAGCACGGCCATTGCCGATACCGTCGCCCGCAGCGCCGCCGCCGCTGACCAGCGCCACCTTGCCGGCGAGACCGGGATCGTCCTCGGGCCCCTGCATGTCGTTTCACCCCGATTATTTTCGTGCACTCTAGCAATCGCGCTGACCGGCGAGAAGGGCCGGGCTCCCGCTTTCATGTCATTGACATCGCATGCAATTGCATGCCGCCGCGCGAGAAGAGCGAACGATCGACCCGCGCCGTTAGGAACCGACCCTGCACGATCGCGTTTGTTGCGGAGCCTTTCCCGCGCTAGGCTCTGTCCCGGGGCTTCCCAACCGCCATTGGCTTGCCGATGAATCTGCTCGATCCACAAGGGCCTGTTGCTGCCGCCAACAGCACCATCCTGGTCGATTCCGTCTTCATCATGCTCGCGATCGTGGTGCCGACGATTTTCGCGATTTTGGCCTTTGCCTTCTGGTTTCGCGCCTCGAATCCGAAAGCAAAGTTTCAGCCCGACTTCGTCTATTCCGGGCGCGTCGAGATGGTGGTGTGGGCGATCCCCGCGCTCACCGTGATCCTGCTCGGCGGCGTCGCCTGGATCGGCTCGCACCAGCTCGATCCCGCAGCGCCGGTGCCCGGCACCGGCAGCCCGGTCCGCATCCAAGCCGTTTCGCTCGACTGGAAATGGCTCTTCATCTATCCGGACCAGCGCATCGCCACCGTCAACACGCTGACGGTGCCGGCAGGCGCCGAACTGAATTTCCAGCTGACGTCGTCGAGCGTGATGAACACGTTCTTCATCCCGCAGCTCGGCAGCATGATCTACACCATGAACGGCATGGTGACGAAGCTGAACCTGCGCGCCGACAACGAAGGCAAGCTGCAAGGCCTGTCGGCGCATTTCTCCGGCGACGGCTTTCCGGACATGATGTTCGACGTCAACGTGATCTCGCCGCTCGCCTTTCCGGACTGGGTCGCGACCACAGCGAAGAGCGATGCTGTCCTCAATGAGGACAGCTACAAGAAGCTGATGCAGCAGGGCATCGAAAAAGGCAGGCCGACCTACCGGCTCGACGATCCCCGACTGTTCGACCTGATCGCGACCCAGCACATTCCGCCGGGACCGGGGCCGGAGCTCGCATCCGAAGCTGGCCGGTCGCACAGTGGAGGCCATGATGCTCGGTAAGCTCGATTGGTCGGCCATTCCGTTCGATCAGCCGATCCCCCTGATCGCGGGGGCGGTGGTGCTGGTCGGAATTCTCGCCGTGCTGGCCTGGGTCGTGGTCAAGGGGCATCTGCCCTATCTCTGGCACGAGTGGATCACCAGCGTCGATCACAAGCGGATCGGCGTGATGTACATCCTGCTGGCCTCGGTGATGCTGCTGCGCGGCGGCAGCGACGCCATCATGATGCGGATCCAGCAGGCGGTCGCCTACCAGTCGCAGGGCTACCTGCCGCCGGAGCACTACAATCAGATATTCTCCGCGCACGGCACCATCATGATCTTCTTCGTGGCGATGCCGTTCGTTATCGGACTGATGAATCTCATCGTGCCGCTCCAGCTTGGCGTGCGGGATGTCGCTTTCCCGACACTCAATTCAGTCGGCTTCTGGCTGACCGCGACCGGTGCGCTGCTGGTCAATCTCTCGCTCGTGATCGGCGAGTTCGCCCGTACCGGCTGGCTTGCATTTCCACCGCTGTCGGAACTGTCCTACTCGCCGGGCGTCGGCGTCGACTATTACGCGTGGTCGCTGCAGATCTCCGGCGTCGGCACGCTGGTGGCTGGCATCAATCTCGTGACGACGGTGCTGAAGCTGCGCACCAAAGGCATGAACTATCTGCGCATGCCGATGTTCTGCTGGACCACGCTGGCCTCGAACCTCCTCATCGTCGCGGCCTTCCCGATTCTCACCGCCACCCTCGCGATGCTGCTGCTCGACCGCTATCTCGGCTTCCACTTCTTCACCAATGAGGCCGGCGGCAATGTCATGATGTTCATGAACCTGATCTGGGCGTGGGGGCATCCCGAGGTCTACATCCTGGTGCTGCCGGCCTTCGGCATCTTCTCCGAGGTGGTCTCGACCTTCTCCGGCAAGGCGCTGTTTGGCTATCGCTCAATGGTGCTGGCGACCATGGCGATCTGCGTCATCTCCTTCATGGTCTGGCTGCATCACTTCTTCACGATGGGCGCGGGCCCCGACGTCAACGCCATCTTCGGCATCGCCAGCATGATCATCGCGATACCGACCGGGGTGAAGATCTACAATTGGCTTTTCACGATGTATGGCGGACGCATCCGGTTTGAGACGCCGATGCTGTGGTCGATAGGCTTCATGGTCACCTTCATCATCGGTGGATTGACGGGCGTGCTGGTCGCGGTGCCGCCGGCCGATTTCATCCTGCACAACAGCATGTTTCTGGTCGCGCACTTCCACAACGTCATCATCGGCGGCGTGCTGTTCGGCGCCTTCGCCGGCTTCGAGTACTGGTTCCCGAAGGCGTTCGGCTTTCGCCTCGACGAGCGCTGGGGCAAGCTCGCGTTCTGGTTCACTTTCCTCGGCTTCTACGTCACCTTCATCCCGCTCTACGTCGCCGGCATGCTCGGCATGACGCGGCGCATGCAGCACTATGACGTCGCGGCGTGGCGGCCATGGATGCTGGTTGCAGCCGCCGGCATGGCCGTGCTGACGATTGGCGTGATCTGCCAGATCGTGCAGCTCGTGGTCAGCATCCGCAACCGCGAAGCCCTGCGCGACCGCACTGGCGATCCCTGGGACGGCCGCTCGCTGGAATGGGCGACGTCGTCGCCGCCACCGGTTTTCAATTTCGCCTTCAATCCCGATGTGCGCGGCGAAGATGCCTATTGGGACATGAAGGCTCGTGCCCAGCAGCAATCGCTCGAGCACGGCGGACCGGAATATCAGGACATCGAGATGCCCAGGAATTCGCCGACCGGCTTCGTCTGCGCGTTCTTCGCCACCATCATGGGCTTCGCGCTGATCTGGCATATCTGGTGGATGGTGATTCTGGGCGGCATCGGAGCCTTCGCGACCTTCGTCGTGTTCGCCTGGCGCGACCATGACGAATACGTCATTCCGGCCGAAGAGGTCGCGGCGATCGATCGTGTCAATCTCGAGGAGCGGCGCAGCCTCGTCAGCATGGCGGGGACAGTCTGATGTCAATGACCGCGACCGCCGGCCGTGCGCACGCCGATCCGCATCACATCGGCCTCGTCATCGAGCATCCGGGCCCAGCGCCGAAGCGCATCGTGACCGCCTATGGCTTCTGGGTCTTCCTGCTCTCCGACATCGTGATGTTCTCCTGCTTCTTCGCGGCCTATGCGGTGCTGGCCGACCAGACCGCCGGCGGCCCGAAGGGTTCCGAGATATTCGAGCAGCGGAACGTCGCGATCGAGACGGTGTGCCTGCTGCTGTCGAGCTTCACTTGCGGCATGGCAAGTATCGCGGCCGATGTGCGCAACCGGTTCTGGTTCTATCTCGGGATGGCCGTGACGTGTTTGCTCGGCCTCATCTTTCTCGTCATTGAGTTTCGCGAATTCGCCGATCTCGTTGCCCGCGGCTATGGCCCATCGCGAAGCGCTTTCCTGACCTCGTTCTTCTCGCTGGTCGGCTGCCACGGCCTCCACGTCTCGGCCGGCACATTGTGGCTGCTCACCATGATGGCCCAGGTTTTCGCAAAGGGTTTTCGTGCCGACGTGCTGCGCCGGATGATGTGCTTTGCGTTGTTCTGGCATGCGCTCGACATCGTCTGGGTCGGAGTCTTCTCCGTCGTCTATTTGCTTGGGAGTGGCGTATGAGCGATCAGACCCACATGCCGGCCGGTCATGACCTTGCGCCGGGCGATGAGGAGCAACACAGTGTCGGCACGCGCATCCTCGGCTACGTGGTGGGTCTTGTTCTTGCCCTGCTGCTGACGGCGACCTCGTTCTTCATCGCCGGCACGGATCTGGTCTGGCAGCCTTCCATTCCCGTCGCGCTGATCGTGCTGGCGATCGCGCAGATGGGCGTGCATCTCGTGTTCTTTCTGCACATCACGACCGGCCCCGACAACACCAACAACGTGCTGGCGCTCGCCTTCGGGCTCCTGGTGGTGTTCCTGGTGGTCGGTGGCACCGTCTGGATCATGGCGCATCTGAACGCGAACATGCCGGCCATGGATCAGATCATGACAATGCGCCGTTAGCGCATCGTGCAAAAAAGAAGAGCCGCTTGTAGTGACAAGCGGCCCAAGTCTAGGGAGGAAACGCCCGAGCAAAGCAATCTGGCCGGAGCCGGATTGCCGCCAAGGAAACGCTCGCGCAAAGCGCTTGCGTACGCTTACAAATGCAGCAACTCTCGATAGAGTTCAATTCCGGACGAATACTGTCTCCGGCTGCCGCTCACGGGTGCGTGATGGGCTTCGTTATTTCGGCCGTCGGCAATTGTAGGCCTTGCGGAAGCCTGCGGCCTGGGCGTCGTCCTCCGAGCAGAACCAGCGGTCCGGCTTGGTGGTCGCGGGGTAGCTCGGGCAGCCCCGTAAATGGTAGATGCCGATATTGCCGGTCACGCGCGCGCGCACCGCAAGCTTGCCCTTGATGCCACAGCTCGGCGGCATCGTCAGATCATCGGGAAACAACACCGCGCGAATCTCCTTGTCGCGGTCGGCGCGGCAGGCGGCGCCGAGGAGCGCGCCGTCCTTCTTGCCGGTGCGGAATTCTTGCGGTGCAACAAAGCAGCCCTTCCAGATTCCGGCGGAGGTTGATTTCGCGTCGGCTGCGGCCGACTTGACGTTCGCCTTGACCGGCTCGCGGACAATGGCATAGCCGAGCTTGACTAGCTGCTCGTTCAAGCTGGTCTTGTCGCCCTCGACCGTGCAGATCGCGCGGTGCCGCTTGCCAAAACTCTTTTCCGGCCCGACATCGTCGCAACGCACGGATCGCTTGCCGATCAGCTTGGCGAGCTGGTCGCGGGCCTCGATACCGCAGGTCCAGGGATCGGCGTGATCGTCGATGCAGACCTGGTCCAGCTCGGGCGCGTCGACGCCGTCGAGGCGGTAGGTGATGTCGCCGAGCTGGATGGCGTTGCCGTCGCGGACCGTCGCGGCGGCGGTCAGCGCGTAGGCCGGGTCGGCGGTGCCCAGAAATCCGGACAGGGCGAGAAAGGAAACGAGCGCGAAAGCGCGGGCGCTGGCAAAGGATATTCGGAAGGACATAAGGTCTCGCTATCGATGGCTCGTGCGCCTTGTTCCTAGCATCCGGATGTGGCGATACCAATGGTCTGCGCCCCGCGAAGTGCGACATTCCGGCCTCGTGGCTTTACTCGGCCGCAGCTCTGATCCTATCGTTCCCCGGCCTTGCGGAGCGGAGGCCGAATCGCCCGGGAAGCGGCGAAGGGAGGAAAATTTCGCGATGAAAGACCCCGTGGACGTCCTGATCATCGGCGCCGGCGCTTCAGGCGCGGCGGTGGCGTGGTCGCTGGCCGAAACCAAGATGCATATTCTCTGCCTGGAGCAGGGCGGCTGGATGAACCCGGCGGAATATCCCAGCACGGGCCGGGACTGGGAGGCCAAGTTCTACGGCGAGTGGTCGTCCAGCCCCAATGTCCGCGGCCGGCCCGAGGACTATCCGATCAACGACGACAATTCGCCGATCAAGGTCGTCAACTACAATGCGGTAGGTGGCTCGACGGTGATGTACACCGCGCACTGGCCGCGGTTGCATCCGTCCGATTTCAAGGTGAAGACGCTCGACGGCGTCGCCGACGACTGGCCGATCGACTACGACGCGCTGACCCCGTTCTTCGAAGAGAACGACCGGATGATGGGCACCTCCGGCCTGTCGGGCGACCCGCTTTCCCCGCTGACGCATCCGCCGATGCCGCAACAGCCGCTCGGTTTGTCCGGTGCGATCATCGGCAAGGCCATGAACAAGCTGGGCTGGCACTGGTGGCCGTCGGATACGACGGTCGCGACCATGGACTACGAGGGCCGCGCGCGCTGCATCAATCTCGGCCATTGCACGCCGGCCTGCGCGCAAGGCGCCAAGTCCTCGACTGACATCACCTATTGGCCGCATGCGGTCCGCGCCGGCGTCGAGCTGCGCACGCACTGCCGGGTGCGCGAGATCACCACCGACGAGAACGGCATGGCCAGCGGCGTGGTCTATTACGACAAGGACGGCGTCGAGCAGTTCCAGCCGGCGCATGTGGTCATCATCGCCTGCAACGGCGTCGGCACGCCGCGGCTGCTGCTGAACTCGGCATCGAACCGCTTTCCGAACGGCCTTGCAAATTCGTCCGGCCTCGTCGGCAAGAACCTGATGTTCCATCCTTATGCGCAGATCTACGGCTATGTGAAGGAGCCGACCGATAGCAACCGCGCGCCGCCGACCTGCCTGTGGAGCAAGGAGTGGTACGACACCGACCCGTCGCGGGGCTTCGTGCGCGGCTACGGCGTCCAGTTCGTGCGCGGCGCCGGGCCGGTGTTCGAGGCTGTCGTCAGCGAGCAGAAGGGCATTCTGCCGTGGGGCGCCGATCATCACCGCGTCTTCCGCAAGCTCAATGGACACCGACTCGGGTTTTCCGCGATTTGCGAGGACCTGCCGGAGGAGCATAACCAGGTTACGCTCGATCCGGTCTTGAAGGACAGCCACGGCATTCCCGCGCCGAGGATCGACTACACGATCAGCGAGAACAGCCGGAAGATGATGGAGCATGCGCTGGCGCGCGGCCGCGAGATTCTCGAAACGGCGGGTGCGACCGACATCTGCGTCAACTCGCCGATCCCGTGGGGCGGCTGGCACCTGCTCGGCACCGCGCGGATGGGCACCGATCCCTCGCGCTCCGTCGTCAACGAATGGGGCCGCTCGCACGACGTCAAGAATCTCTTCATCGTCGATGGCAGCATCTTCGTCACCTCGGGCGGCGTGAATCCAACGTCCACCATCCAGGCCCTTGCGCTCTACATCGCCGACCAGATGAAGCAGCGCCTCGCCAACCTCTTCGATTGAGGCCGTCATGTCCGCAGACAATCAACTGACGCGCGCCCAGCGCGACGACCTTCGCACCATCGCCGCGATGATCGTTCCCGCCAGCGACGAGTACAAGGTGCCCGGCGCCGACGATTCCGCGATCCAGGACGACATACTGGCGACGCTGGGGCGTGACGCCAAATTGGTGGCGGCTGCGCTCGACCATCTGGCGCGCCTCGCGGGCCAACCGTTCGCCGAGCTGGATGCTGCCAGGCGCGATGCGGTGGCGCAGGAGTTTCGCAGTTCCGGCGGTCCGGCTGCGGCCACGCTCGTCCGCGTGGTGCTGCAATGTTACTACCGCGACGATCGCGTTTTGCGCTCGCTTGGGCTGGAGCCGCGTGCGCCGTTTCCCATGGGTTACGTGCTGCCGGATGGCGACTGGTCGCTGCTCGACCCGGTCAAGGCAAGGGCGGGCGCGCTGCGACGGGCGCCCTAGCCACCTGGGCAGTCCAGCCTTGCGCCCCGGACGGATCCCTTGCGCCTAACGGAGCAGGCCACCATCTGTGTGAGCCTCAAGGACTCTTGCCATGTTGGATTTTACTTCAGACATCGTCGATGACGGATCGTCATCGCGGGCGATGGCGGCTGTCCCGGTCGATGACCGGGCCCTGCTGGACGCCTATTCCAATGCCGTGATCGACGTAACCGACCGCGTCGGTCCGGCCGTCGTGCGCGTCGAGACCGGGCCAAAGGTGCCGAACGGCCGCGAGCGCGGCGGGCTCGGCTCGGGCATCGTGATCTCGCCGGACGGGCTCGTGCTTACCAATAGCCACGTGGTCGGCTCGTCGAAGGAGATCCGGCTACGCGACGTCGAGGGCCATGTCGGCGACGCCCGGGTCCTCGGCGTCGATCCCGACACGGACCTTGCGCTGCTTCGCGCCAACGGGGCGCGGGATTTGCCCTACGCGGCTCTCGGCAACTCCAAGACCTTGCGGCGCGGCCAGCTCGTGATCGCGATCGGCAACCCGCTCGGCTTTGAATCGACCGTCACCGCCGGAGTGGTCTCGGCGCTCGGGCGCTCGATCCGCTCGGTCAGTGGCCGCACCATCGAGGACGTGATCCAGACCGATGCTGCGCTCAATCCCGGCAATTCCGGTGGGCCGCTGGTGTCGTCGAATGCCGAGGTGATCGGCATCAACACGGCCATCATCAGCGGCGCACAGGGCATCTGCTTCGCAGTCGCCAGCAACACCGCGCAATTCGTGCTGTCCGAGATCATCCGCCACGGCTATGTCCGCCGCGCCTATATCGGCGTGGCCGGCCAGACCGCGCCGATCCCGCGGCGACACGCGGTGCTGGCCGGCGTCGAGAATAAGATGGGCGCGCTGCTGGCGCAGATCGAGCAGGACGGGCCGGCGGCCAAGGCGGGGCTGTTGTCCGGCGATGTCGTGATCGGCCTCGACGGCGTCGAGATCAACGGCGTCGACGATCTGATCCGCGTGCTCGACCGCGACCGGATCGGCCGGCGGCTGGCCATGGACGTGCTGCGGCTGGGCCGCCTGCGGGCGATCGATATCGACCCGGTCGAGCGCAAGCCGGCGCGCTAGCGTGTGGGCGCCCAGGCGGGGTATGACGGTGTCATGCCTCGCTTCGGGACCCCCGCCGCATGATGCCGGCGCATGAGACCTACGATGTCATCGTCGTCGGCGCCGGCGCCGGTGGCATGACGGCCGCGGCCGTCGCCGCCGCCGAAGGCCTGCGCGTGCTGGTGATCGAGAAGACCGCTTTCGTCGGCGGCACCACCGCATGGTCCGACGGCATGATCTGGATTCCCGCCAATGCCAAAATGAAAGAAGTGGGGCTCTGCGATAGCGTCACGGACGCCGTGCAATATTTGTCGAGCACGGTGCCCGAGCCCGCCAATGCGGGCCTCCGCGCCGCTTTCCTCGCGCGCGGACCGGAGGCGGTCGCCTATCTCGAAGCCAACACGCAAGTGCGCCTCCAGCCGGTGAAGGCCTATCCGGATTATTATCCGGAGCGATTGGGCGCGACGCCGGGCGGGCGCGTGCTCGAGCCGGTCGTCTTCGACGGCACGCGGCTGGGCGCGCATTTCGCGCGGCTGCGCGCGCCGCTGCCGGAGTTCACTTTGTTCGGCGGGATGATGGTCAGCCGCCGCGACATCCCGCATCTGCGCCGGGTCCGAAAATCGCTGCGCGCGACTGTTCGCGCGACGCGGCTGGTTTCGGAGTATGTGTGGCAGCGGCTGCGGAGCCCGCGCGGCACGACGCTGCATCTCGGCAACGCGCTCGCCGCACAGCTGTATGCCTCGCTGCTGGTCCGGCAGGTCGAGATCCTGTTCAGCGCGGACGTCGAGGATTTGTCGATGCAGGGCGATCGCGTCGGCGGCGTCATTATCCGTCATGGGGCGCGCGATCGCCTGATTGCCGCGCGCCGCGGCGTGGTGCTCGCGACCGGCGGCTTCTCGCACGACGCAACCTTGCGCAAGCGCTTCTTCCCACCCGCGGCCGGATTTATCTCGGCGGCCCACATGTCCGCTACGGGCGACGGGCTCCGCCTCGCGACCGCAACCGGCGCAGCGCTCAATACGGATGCGACGAGCCCGGCCTATTGGGTGCCGGCCTCGCTGTTCCGGCGCCCCGATGGAAGCCGTGGCGTTTTCCCGCACACTGTGACCGACCGCGCCAAGCCCGGCGTGATTGCGGTCAATGCGGCCGGCCGGCGCTTCGTCAACGAGGCGTTGTCGTACCACGAGTTCGTGCTCGCCATGCTGCGCGACAGCGACGGCGAACCGGATCGGCCGTTCTATCTGATCTGCGACCGTCCGTTCCTGTGGAGTTATGGTCTCGGCCGCATCCGGCCGTTTGCGCGCAGTGTCCGGCGCTATCTGGCGAGTGGCGAGTTGATCGAGGCGCCTGATGTCGCGCAACTCGCGGTGAAGATCGGTATCAAGCCGTCGACGCTTTCAGCAACTGTCGCGAGCTACAATTCCGGTGCGAAGGAGGGGCGCGACCCGGAATTCGGTCGTGGCAGCACCATCTACCAGCGCCATCTCGGTGATATCAGCCACAAGCCCACCCCCTGCGTCGCGCCCATCCTCCGTGGCCCGTTTTTTGCGCTGCGCATCTATCCAGCCGATCTCGGCACGGCGATCGGCATGAAGGTGGACGCCCAGACGCGCGTGTTGCGCGAGGACGGCACGCCGGTCGCAGGGCTCTACGCCTGCGGCAACGATATGGGCTCGATCATGAACGGCAATTATCCCGGGCCAGGGATCACGCTCGGGCCGGCGCTGACGTTCGGGTACATCGCGGGGCGGCATCTGGCGGAGGGGGTGATTGTCGCTACGGGTGCGACCGCAGCCTCAGTCTAACCATCCCCAGCGCTGTCATGCCCCGCGAAGGCGGGGCATCCAGTACGCCGCGGCCCATTGGACTAATCACAACCGCCTCGGAGTACTGGATCGGGCGATGACGCCGAGAATGTGGCGCCAGTCTTCCGCTACTCCGCAGCCACCGCAAAGCGGCTGTTCTCCAGTTCCGCTTCCAGCCGCGCCTTCTCCGCGGCCGCCAGCTTGATGTTGGCTTCCTTGACATGGCCGAAGCCGCGGATCGTCTCCGGCAGCCGCGCGAGCCTCGTCAGCAGCGGGATCTGCTCCGCCTTGAGCCCGGAGATCCGCTGATCGATCATGCCGAGATAATCCTCGACCAGCTTCCGCTCGGTCCGGCGCTCCTCGGTACGGCCGAACGGATCGAACGCGCCGCCGCGCAGGAATTTCAGCCTGGCGAGCACGCGAAAGGCGTGGATCATCCAGCCGCCGAATTCCTTCTTCTGGAGGTGTCCCGTCGTCTTGTCGCGCTGCGCGAAGATCGGCGGGGCCAGATAGAATTTCAGCTTGAAGTCGCCGTCGAATTTCTCCGAGACCTTCTTTGAGAAGCTGCCGTCGGTATAGAGGCGCGCGACCTCGTACTCGTCCTTGTAGGACATCAGCTTGAACAGGTTTTTCGCGACAGCCTCAGTCAGCTCCGCGGACGCGGGCGAGGCGGCTGCTTCCGCCTTGCGCACCTTGGCGATCGCCGCCAGGTAGCGGTCGGCGTAGGCCTTGTCCTGATAGCCGGTCAAAAACTTGGCGCGCGTCGCGATGATGTCGTCGAGCGACTTCGTCGGCGCGGAGGCCCGGCTCCTGAATTGCAGCACGCTGCGCACCCGCGACATGTCGTGGGCGGCGAGGCGTCCCCAGGTGAAGGCGAGCTTGTTCATTTCGATCGCGGCGCCATTGATCTCGATGGCACGGAGCAACGCTTCCAGCGACAGCGGGATCGCACCCTTCTGGAAGGCGAAGCCGAGCATGAAGGGGTTTGTCGCGATGGAGTCGCCCATCAGCGCCGAGGCAATGCCGGTGGCATCGATGACGTCGAGGTTCTTGTCGCCGACGGCATCGCGCAGCACCGTCTGCATCGCGCCCATCTCGAAATCGAGATCCGGGTTTTGCACGAAGCTTGCGGTCGGCTGCAGGTCGGCATTGACATAGGCCTTGGTCACGCCGCGTTCGGCACGGCTGAGCGCGGAGGGACCGGCCGAGACGATCATGTCGCAGCCGAGGATGACGTCGGCGCCGCCCGTGGTGATACGGACTGCGGAAATATCCTCCGGCTTCGCGGCGATGCGGACATGGCTCATCACCGCGCCGTTCTTCTGCGACAGGCCGGTGAAATCCAGCGCCGAGCAGCCGCGGCCATCGACATGGGCGGCCATGCCGAGCAGCGCGCCGATGGTGATGACACCGGTGCCGCCGATGCCGGTGACGAGGATATTGTAGGGAGCGTCCAGCTCACGCGCGGGCGGCAGCGGCAGGTCGGCAAACAACTGGCCCGAGTCCACCGCCGAGGTCTTGATCCGCTTGAGCGTGCCGCCGTGCACGGTGACGAAACTCGGGCAAAAGCCCTCGACGCAGGAAAAGTCCTTGTTGCAGTTCGACTGGTCGATCTGGCGCTTGCGGCCGAACTCGGTCTCCAGCGGCTGCACCGAGACGCAGTTCGAGGCCTGCGAGCAATCGCCGCAGCCTTCGCAGACCAGCTCGTTGATGAAGGCGCGCTTGGCGGGGTCCGGATAGAGCCCGCGCTTGCGGCGGCGGCGCTTTTCGGCGGCGCAGGTCTGGTCGTAGACGATGACCGTAAGGCCCTTGATGTCGCGCAGCTCGCGCTGCACGGCGTCGAGCTCGCGGCGATGATGGACGGTCGCGCCTTGCGGGAAGTAATTGGCTTCAGGGTATTTGGTGGGATCGTCCGAGACGATCGCGAGGCGCTTGACGCCCTCGGCCCAGACCTGATGCGCGATCTGGGCGACGTTGAAGCCGCCCTCGGCCGGCTGGCCGCCGGTCATCGCGACGGCGTCGTTGTAGAGGATCTTGTAGGTGATGCTGATGCCGGCCGCCGATGCCGCGCGAAGGGCAAGCAGTCCGGAATGGGTGTAGGTGCCGTCGCCGAGATTCTGGAAAATATGCTGCTCGGTGGTGAAGGGCGCTTGTCCGATCCAGTTCACGCCCTCGGCGCCCATATGCGAGATCAAATCGGTGCGGCGGGTCGGCATGCTCAAAGCCATGCCGTGACAGCCGATACCGGCCATGGCACGGCTTCCCTCGGGCACGCGCGTCGAGGTGTTGTGCGGGCAGCCCGAGCAGAAGAACGGCGTGCGCGCGAGCTTGATTTGCGCGGTAGCGGGAACAGGAGTGTCGAACGCCTCGAGCCGGGCGAGGCGCTGCTCCAGCACCGGGCTGTGATGGCCGAGCTTGCGCAGCCGCGCCACCAGCGCGGATGCAACGATGGTCGGCGTCAACTCGCCCTCGCTCGGCAATAGCGGTGCGCCGCGCTCGTCGCGTTTTCCCGTCACGGTCGGGCGCCTCGACGCATCGATATTATAGAGGATGCGCATCAGCTGGTCTTCGATGAAGCCGCGTTTCTCCTCGACGACCAGCACGTCCTGAAGTCCTTCGGCGAAGCGCTTGGCCCCGCTTTCCTCCAGCGGCCAGGTCATCGCGACCTTGTAGATGCGCAGGCCAAGGTCCTCCGCGTCCTTGTCGGTAATGCCCAGATCGGCCAGTGCCTGCCGCAGATCGAGATAGGCCTTGCCGGTCGCGACGATGCCGAGCCGTGCCGGCTTGGAGTCGAGCATGATGCGGTCGAGCTGGTTGGCGCGCGCAAAGGCCTGCACCGCCGCCATCTTCGGGCCGAACAGGCGCTTCTCGGCGTCCAGCGGCGGGTCGGGCCAGCGGATGTTGAGGCCGCCGGGCGGCATCTCGAAATCGTCGGGGAGCTTGATCTGGATGCGTTCGGGGTCGCTATAGATCGAGGCTGAACTCTCCACCGTTTCGCTGATCGCCTTGAAGCCGACCCAGCAGCCGGAGAAGCGCGACAGTGCAAAACCGTAGAGGCCGAGGTCGAGATAATCCTGCAGTGTCGCCGGGTTGATGACGGGGATCAGCGCCGCTGCGAAGACCTGCTCGCTCTGGTGCGCCAGTGTCGAGGACTGGCAGCCGTGGTCGTCGCCGGCAAGCGCGAGCACGCCGCCATTGAGGGAGGTGCCGGCGGCATTCGCATGCTTGAGCGCATCGACCGAGCGATCGACGCCGGGCCCCTTGCCGTACCAGATGCCGAATACGCCATCGACCTTGGAACCGGGAAACAGGCCGACCTGCTGGCTGCCCCAGACCGCGGTCGCCGCAAGGTCCTCGTTCAGGCCGGGGACAAAGGCGATGTCGTGCTGCTGGAGATGTGACTTCGCGCGCCACAATGCGTGGTCGTACATGCCGAGCGGGGAACCGCGATAGCCCGATATGAAGCCGCCGGTGTTGAGGCCCTGAAGCCGGTCGCGTTCGCGCTGCAACATGGGCAACCGGACCAGCGCCTGCGTGCCGGACAGAAAGATCCGCTTCGATTCGAGCCGGTATTTGTCGTCCAGCTCGACCTGCATCAGCGTCATTTCAGGAGTCCTCGTCTCTTGCTCGGCTCTTATTCGACTTCGGGGTTTGCGCTGCGGGAGGGAGGAGCGGCTGCGCGACGCGAATTGTGACAGTCAAAGGCAAGTACAGTCGAAGTCAATATCGCTGGCCGCATCCGTGGCGCTCCTGCTGGTCATGGCTTGCTTGCGGAGGACACCATGACGGCACAAGCGTTCGATACCGAGATCACGGAGACGGCTGAGGCGCTGATCGGGCCGTGGCGTCAGCCGCGTCAGATGCTGCAAGCAGAGGTATTGCGCGGCACGGCCGATATCGTTGGTCCGCCGACAGCCCTCGACAGACGTCTTCGCGAACTCAAGCCGCTGGCCGATCCCGTCAGCCTCAAGACCTGAAGGTCGCTCTGGATGGCGACGCTGAAGGAGTATCGGCGGGCTGTATGGAGAGGGTCGCTAACGCCACCTTCGTCGTTCCGGGGCGCGCGTAGCGCGAGCCAGGAATCCATTTCACCGCGTGTTTAGCCGCCCGATGGATTCCGGGTTCGACGCTTAAGCGTCGCCCCGGAATGACGACGGAGAGCGCTCATCCTTTGGGCAAATGCACGCCGCAAAGCCGCCGCACAGCGAATAAGCAGACCCCGGCTTTTCGAATAACATTCTGACAGCGCAGTAAATTTTCCTGCGCCGCCGGTTCAACTCCAATTGTACACAATGGCACGGCGCTTGCAGAACTCCTGCAGAGAGAGTTCTCGCGGGGGCCTTGAGTCATGTTGAACTCAACCAAGCCGACACTGGGTGTCATCAGCGCCGAACCGGAGCCGGTCAAGCTCGACTGGCCCGCCACCGCGCTCCTCATCATCGACATGCAGCGCGACTTCATGGAGCCCGGCGGCTTCGGCGAGACGCTCGGCAACGACGTCGGCCAGCTCGCGCGCGCGGTGAAGCCGATCGGTGCGGTGCTGACGGCCGCGCGCGATACCGGCATGCTGGTGATCCACACGCGCGAAGGCCATCTGCCCGATCTCTCCGACGCGCCGCCGGCGAAAATCGAGCGCGGCGCGCCATCCTTGCGCATCGGCGATCCGGGCCCGATGGGCCGCATTCTCATTCGCGGCGAGGCCGGCCACGACATCATCCCGGAGCTCTATCCGCTCGACAGCGAGATCGTGATCGACAAGCCCGGCAAGGGCGCGTTCTACGCCACCGAGCTCACCGACGTGCTGGAGAAATACGGCATCGAGAATCTGCTGGTGTGCGGCGTCACCACCGAAGTGTGCGTCAACACCACCGTACGCGAGGCCAACGACCGCGGCTATCGCTGCGTCGTCATCTCGGACGGCTGCGCGTCCTACTTCCCCGAATTTCATGAGATGGGCTTGAAGATGATCAAGGCCCAGGGCGGCATCTTCGGCTGGGTCGCAAGCTCAGCCGCGGTACTGGAGGCGATGAAGATTTCCACACCAGCTTAGGGGCATCACCATGAGCACAAGCACGACAGGGACGGCCGGCACCTCCGAGTTCAAGCCGGCACTATGGACACCGGGCGACTGGAACGCGTTTTTCGGCTTCGGCACCAACATCCTCGTCAACATGCTGGTGCTCACGGGCCTGTTGCGCTTCGTGCTGAAGATGCCTGACAGTCTCGTGTTCGGCCGCATCCTGCCCGCGCTCGGGTTGATGATGTGTCTCTCCACCTTCTACTACGCGTTCCTCGCTTATCGTCTGGCGCAGAAGACCGGCCGCAACGACGTCTGTGCACTGCCTTCGGGCGTCAGCGTGCCGCACATGTTCATCGTCACCTTCGTGATCATGCTGCCGATCACGATCAAGACCGGTGATCCGCTCAAAGGCTGGTCGGCTGGTCTCGTCTGGGTGTTCTTCCAGAGCTTCATCCTGATGATCGGCGGCTTCATCGCGCCGTTCATCCGAAAGATCACGCCGCGCGCGGCGCTGCTCGGCACGCTCGCCGGCGTATCCGTCACCTTCATCTCGATGCGGCCGGCGCTCGAAATGTACATGACGCCGCAGATCGGCCTGGTCTGCTTTGCCATCATCCTGGTGAGCTGGTTCGGCGGTGTGAAATATTGGCGCGGCATACCTGCCGGTCTCGTTGCGATCGCGGTGGGCATGGTCATTGCCTGGGGCTCGAAGCTGTTCGGCCTCGGTCTCGGCGGGCTCAGCGTCAAGGGCGTCGGCGATGCCTTCGCCAGTTTCGGTTTCTCGGTGCCGATCCCCGCCGTTGGCTACGTCTTCTCCGGATTCGAATTCCTCGGAATCATCCTGGTCACCGCCATTCCCTTCGGCATCTACGACCTCGTCGAGGCCATGGACAATGTCGAGAGCGCGGAAGCCGCTGGCGACGAATATCCGACCACGCGCGTGCTTACGGCCGACGGCGTCGTCAGCCTGATCGGCTGCCTGATGGGCAACCCCTTCATCAACGCCGTCTATATCGGTCATCCCGGCTGGAAGGCGATGGGCGGCCGGATCGGCTATTCGGCCGCGACCGGCATCATGGTGGTCGTGCTGGCGTGGTTCGGCATCATCCCGGTGCTGCTGGCGCTGGTGCCGGTGGTCGCGATCTCGCCGATCCTGCTCTATATCGGCATGCTGATCGGCGCACAGGCGTTCCAGACCACGCCGGTCAAGCATGCACCCGCGGTCGTACTGGCGCTGACGCCGCATCTCGCAGCGTGGGCCAAGCTCCAGATTGACACCATGCTGGGCTCGACCATGAACGCGGCTGCGACCGTCGGAGGAATGGCCGCCGACAAGGCCGACGCGGTCAAGGCTGCGGCGATCGCAGCCCTGCCGCAGCAGGGCGTGTTCTATCACGGACTTGAAGTGATGGGCGGCGGCTCCATCCTCGGCGGCCTGATCCTGGGTGCGATCGGCGTCTTCATCATCGAGCGCGACTTCGAGAAGGCCTCGGCGTTTGCGCTGGTTGGTGCGGTCCTGACCTACTTCGGTTTCATGCACGGCGAAGCCGTCGGCATCGGCGGCGGCTTTGGCGTCACGCCCGCGGTGGCGTTCGCCTATGCCGTGATGGCCGCCGGTCTGTTCGCGGCCAGCAGGCTCGGCGCGAGCGAGCCCTACATGCCGCATGCGGACATGCACGCCGCACCGGCGGAGTAGCTACCCGCCCTTGACGGCACCAGCGGTGAGCCCGGCGACGATCTGTCGCTGGGCGAACACCGTGAGCAGCAGCACCGGGAGGGTGACAATCAGCGCGGCGGCCGCGAGCGGCCCCCAGCTCAGCTGGTCGAACGAGATCATGTTGTAGACAGCGACCGGCAGGGTGCGGGTCTCGCGTCCGGCCAGCACGATGCCGAAGACAAAATTATTCCAGGAGAAGATCACGGCCAGGATGAAGGCGACGGCGATGCCGGGCTTGGCGATCGGCAGCGCGACATGGCGGAAGACCTGCCAGCGCGTGGCGCCGTCGATGAGGGCCGCTTCTTCCAGCTCCATCGGTGTCGTCTCGAAATAGCCGATCATGATCCAGATCACGATCGGCACCGTGACCACGAGGTGGATGATGATCTGCGGCACCAGCGTGCCGAGCAGTCCCAGCCACTGGAACATGAGAAACAGCGGGATCAGATAGGACAGGCCCGGTGTGATACGGGCGATCAGGATCACGATCGCGGATTTGTGCGCGGCCATCCGCGCAATCCCGTAGCCGGCGGGAACGCCGACGAGCAGCGCAAGCAGCGTCGCGCTGCCGGTCACGATCAGGCTGTTGATGAAATAGGTCAGGAAGCGGTTGGAGGCGAGCACGTCGGCATAGTTCTTCCAGGCGATGTGCTCGGGAAAGAACACCGGCGGATAGGCGGCGTTGTCGATCTCGAATTTGAGCGACAGCGACAGCATCCAGAGGAAGAACAGGATTGCCGGCGACACGATGACGAACACCGAGAACCACAGGCCGATCTTACCGATGATCTGACGTGGGGTCATGTGCCGCTCGCGATCTCGGTCCACAGCATGCGTTGACGGGCATAGAGCATCACCGCTGCAAGCAGAACGATCAGCAGGAAGAACACGACCGCGATCGCCGAGCCGTAACCGAGGTCGTAGTAGGAGAAGGCGACGCTGTAGAGGTAGATGTTGATCGTCTCCGACGCCGATCCCGGTCCGCCCTGGGTGATTGCGAAAATGATGTCGAAGCTCTTCACGGCGTCGATCATGCGGATCATGCCGGCGATGAACAGGAACGGCATGATCAGCGGCAGGGTGATGAAGCGGAACACCTGCCAGATGCTGGCGCCATCGATCTGTGCACTTTCATAAGGCTCGCTCGGGATCGCGGCCAGTCCGCCGAGCACGATCAGCATGACCAGCGGCGTCCATTGCCAGGTCTCGACCAGCACCAGCGAGGGAATGACGGTCGCGGGATGAAACACCCAGAGCTGCGCTGGGATTCCGACCAGTGACAGCAGATAGTTCAGCACGCCGAGCTGCGGGTGGAACATCATGGTCCAGACCAGCGCGATCGCCACCGGCGTCGCCATCATCGGCATGATGAAGACGCCGCGCAGAAAGCCGCGGCCAGGGAATTTCTGGTGAAACACCACGGCCGCAAACGTGCCGAGCACCAGCGGCAGCAGCACAGACAGTATGGTGTAGACCAGCGTATGTCCGATGGCCTCAATGAAGCGGGGATCACTCGTCAGCCGCAGATAATTGGACAATCCAACGAAGGTGGTCGACGAGCCGACCTTCCACTCGTTCAGGCTCATCCAGATCGTGAAGACCCACGGGAAGATGATGATCGCGATCACGACGACCAGCGCCGGCACCACGAACGGCCAGTACGACGGCGGTCGCAACTCCTTCTCCGACGCGGCATCAGACTGTGCCGCGCCCGGAGTCGATTGTGTCAACGCACTCACGCCTTCTCGCTACGCTCCAGGATCGGCCGGTACTGATCGTTGGCCTTCTTCAGCTCGGCGGCAGGATCGGCGCCAGACAAGGTCGCAGTGACCGCGGCGCCGACGATGTCGCGGAATTCGGCGACCGGAATCACGACGGGCAGGCCCAGCTTGCTGATCTTGCCGGAATCGATCACCGATTGCAGCCACTCCTTGGTCTTGACGCCCTTCTGGACCTCGGGATCGCCAAGGATCGAGTTGCGGAACGGCACGCCGCCGCCGGCCTGCAGCAGTCGGGCTCCCTGGGTCTTCGAGACCACCCATTGGCAGAGCAGATAGGCGGCTTCCTTGTTCTTGCTCGCGGCAGCGACGCCGATGCCGTCGCCATAGGTCGAGGAATATTGCCCCTTCGGCCCCGCGGGCACGACGGTGTAGCCGACCTTGCCGACGACGCGCGAGGCGGCCGGATCTTCCAGCGGTGGCGCCCAGCCGACGCCGTCGATCCACATCGCGGATCGGCCTTGTGTGAACGAGGCCATCGACTCCATCCAGTTGAAGCCGGCGACGCCGGGCGGTGCCGATTTCGTCAGGAGCGTCTGATACAGCTTGGTTGCGGCAATGGCTTCCGGACCGTCGGTCAGGATGTTGCCCTTGGCGTCGAGGAATTCCCCGCCATAGTTGAGGAAGAAGTTGCTCCACATCGCCATGTTGGCGTTGCGCAAGCCGCGCCCGACAAAGCCGAAGGTGCCTTCCTTGGCATCGGTGAGCTTCTCGGCCGCCGCAGCCATCTCGTCGAGAGTCTTGGGAACGGCGACGCCCTTCTTCTCGAACAGCTCCTTATTGTAATAGAGGATGAAATAATCGACCGACCACGGCAGCGACAGCATCTGGCCCTTGTCGTTCCTGGCGTATTGCAGGCCCGCGGCCGAGAAATCGCTCTCGACGAGATCAGGCGCGGTCAGCGCGGGGTCCTTCATGAAGGGCGTCAAGTCGGCGAGCCAGCCGGCCTTCTCGAACTGCCGCTTCTGCACGTGGTAGCTGAGATGGACGACGTCGAAGCTCGGCCGCCCCGAGGTCAGCTCGATCACCACCTTCTGGCGCTGCTGCTGCTCGGGTATCTGCTCGGATTCGACCTGGATGCCGGTGAGCTCGGTGAACTCCTTGACGTATTTTTGCAGGTTGTCGCCGCGAGGTCCCTTGGCGAGGATCACCTCGAGCTTGGTCCCCGCGTATTTCTTCCAGTTCACCTCGGCGCGCGCCGGCAATCCCGTCAGGCTGAGCGCGCCAGCTGCGGCAGTGCCCGTCAAGAGCGTACGACGCGAGATTTTGTGGTTGACCACTTTAGGTCCCTCCCTGTGACTCAATTTGGGCGGATACTAGCGGCCGTTCCGCGTCTGCCTAGCCCTAATCGGTGGAATTCAGGGCCGCACGGCCGGCGTTTCCATCGGCAAGCCATGCGCTCGCGACATCAGATAGAGTTCGAGCGCGACCAGCTCGGGCGCGCCGAAATCATAGGCCTGGGCGCGGACACCCGTCATGCAACTGCGTAGCCGCCGCTCCAGCGATCCCAGCGTCTGCCATTCCAGGCGATAAAGCGGATAGCCGGTTGGTTGTCCTTGGGTGATCGGCGCACCGGCGAGTCGCTTGTTGAAATTGTCGTCGTGGCAATTGGTGCAGGCAAGGTTGAGCTGGCCCTCGCGCTGCATGAAGAGGTCGCGGCCCTGCTCGACGAATGGCTTCAGTTGCGGATCGTCGCCGGCCGTGATCGCGGTGCCGCGCGATTGGTGCGCGACGAAGGCGGACAGAGCCAGCAGGTCGCGGCTCTCGTAGGGTAGCGGCGTTGCCTGCTGATGATTGCTGCGGCAGAGATTGATGCGCTGGTCGAGCGTGACGGGGCGCGCCAGCGCCTTGTCGAAGGCCGGATAGCGCGCCGCGACGCCTTTCATGCTGCCGCGGGCATCGCCATGGCAATCCGCACAGGCCTTGTCGGCGTTCCCGGTCTTCTTCGTCCACAACGCCTCACCGTCGAGCACGAACAGCATGCCGGGATTTGAGGTGTCGTCATCCTGCATCGCGCGCGTGTCGGGGCCCATGAACGAATAGCCGGAGCGGCGCGCGTCCGGCGGAATCTCGCCGGCGAGCAGGGCAGGGGCCGTGGCGAGGAGTGCCGCGGCCGATATCGCGCGCCAAAAACTCATTCGACCGTGATCGACGCCGATGCGCTGGACGAATAGCCGTTGTCGCCGATCCACTCGAATTCGAACTTGCCGCTCTCCTTCGCGACCGTGAAGAACGACAGATAAGGATTGGCCGCGATCGCGGGGAAGAGATCGGCGCGAAAAATCTCGGTGCCGTTATAGCGACACGTAAAGCTCGTTATGATGTCGCGCGGTACCAGAGCGCCGTCCGCCGTGTGGCGGAATCCGGTCTCCATGATGTGCGAGGTCAACGTACGGATCTCGATGATTTCGCCGCGTCTGGCTTTCGCCGGAACGTTGATGAGCGCGGCCATCAATTCATCTCCTCGGTGCAGGCGGCCAGCGTTACGACGATTTCGGTCGTGACCTGCCAGAACGTGTCGTCGGAAAGACGTGCGATCGCCACCACCTTCTGGGTGTCGGCGAGCCGGATCCGGGTCGAGACCTGGGCGCGGCCGGAGGAGGGGCTGAGGTAGAAGTTGCCGATGTTCGGCTGCGGGTTCTTCTCGTTGAAGACGTGGATGCTCTTGACGTAGTCGTCCGCTGTCATCGGGCTCGCGATGCTCACGGTCAGCGGCACCGTATTGCCGTTCTCGACCAGCGGCGGAATGTCGAGCTTCACCTTGCCGGTGCGGACAGGTGCTTCGCCGACGACGTTGCGGATCGCGGCGGTGAGCATCGCCGGTGTCGCCTCGAGCGGCCGCAGCGTGACGATCGGGATCGTCCCGGCGAACGTCACGCTTCCGGCGAGGTTCAGGAATTGTCGTCGCGTGGTCGGCATGAAACAGTCCTAGTCCCGAAGCGTTGCGAGAAAAGCCACGATGTCCTCGATCTCGGCGGCGGACAAGATCGGTTTGCCGGCGAAATTTCGCCCGACCCGCGCGAGGCGGTCGGTGCGATAATAGGACGGCATGATGGTCTCGGGGTTGAAGCGCGCTGCATCGACCAGTCGAAGCCGCAACTGGCTCACCGTCCAGCGGTTCCCCGCACCCGAGAGGTCGGGCGCGAGGTCCCCCTGGAACCGGGTCTCCGGGAAGGGACCGGAATGGCAGAGGATGCAAGTCGTTGTGCGCGCCAGCACCAGCGCGCGCCCGCGCGCGGCATCGCCCGGCGCGCCGGTGAGCGATTCCGCAATGCCGTCGCCGGTGATGTTGTAGGGCAGGAGTTCCTCGGCTCCCACATGGCAGGCGAAGGCGCAACTGGCGGCGATCAGAGCTGCGATATGGACCGATGCCCTAGCCAAAGGTGTCCGCCGTGATGGTTTGAAACCAGTGCTCGGCTTCAGCCGCCTCGCGGGCGCGTAATTCGCGCGGCGCATCGACCGGGCTGGTCGCTCCGCCCTCGACCTCGGCGAAGATGTCGCCCCTGGGCTGGTAATTGCCCGCGAGTGAAAAGCCGTAGCCGGGTGCGACAATGTTGTAGCAGACGCCTGTCAATCGCGGCGTTTCTGGCGCGCGGCCGGCAAGGAGGTTCACGATCGCGGCAGCGCAGGCCTTGCCCTGCGCACTTGCCGCGGAGGCCGATTTGGGAATGCCCCCGCCGAGGCAGGCATCGCCGATGACGTGGATGTTCTGGACAAGCTTCGACTCGAAGGTGACGGGATCGATCGGGCACCAGCCGGTCGCATCCGCAGCGCCCGCGATCTCGGCGATGCGTCCCGCTCGTTGTGGCGGAATGACGTTGGCGACATCAGGCGTGTAGTTGCCGAATTCGGTGACGATGGTCCTTGTCGCGGGATCGACCGAGGTCACGCGGCCGCCTTGCGACAGCCCGATGCGTTCGATCATGTCGCCGTACAGCTCCTTCCACGCCTTCTCGAACAGTCGCTGCTGGGAGAAATTGTCCTTGGCATCGAGGATCAGCACTTTCGAGCGCGGCTTCTTGGTTTTCAGGTAATGCGCGATCAGGCTGGCGCGCTCGTAAGGCGCCGGCGGACAGCGTGAGGGATTGGCGGGGATCGCAATGGCGACAGTGCCGCCGTCCGGCATGGCTTCCAGCTGGCGGCGCAATAGCAGCGTCTGCGCGCCGGCCTTCCAGGCGTGCGGCATTTTTTCTGATGCGGCTTCGTCGTAGCCGGGCAGGGCCTCGAAGTGGAAGTCGATGCCGGGAGAGAGCACGAGACGGTCATAGGGCAGCGCAACGCCATCGGCCGTTATGACGCTGCGCCGCTGTGGTTCGATTGTGGTCACGGCTTGGCCGATCACGGTGACGCCCTCGGTGGCGAGCTTGTCATAGCCGAACTGCTGCGCTTCGATCTCGCGCAGGCCGGCGATCACCTCGTTGCTGAACGGGCAGGAGGTGAAGACCGCATTGGGTTCGATCAGGATGACTTGCAAGTTTGCCTGCGCGCGCTTCAGCGCGCGGGCGCACGCCGCACCGCCAAAGCCGCCGCCGACCACGACGACGCGGCCCGCCGATTGCGCGTGCAGGATCGAAGGAACGGCGAATGATGTGGCCGCGGCGGTGATGCCGAGGACGGCATCCCGCCGTGTCACCGGCGCATTCATGAGTCTTGTCCGGAAAGTGGGCCGCGGCGGCCGTTACGGGCGCCGCGGCGTTTCTCAGGCGAAGGTGATGTTCTGGTCGCGCAGCGGCACCGAGCGGATGCGTTTGCCCGTCGCCGCGAAGTACGCGTTGAGCACTGCCGGCGCCGCGACGCCGATGGTCGGCTCGCCGACACCGCCCCAGAACCCGCCGCTCGGCACCATCACCGACTCCACCTTCGGCATTTCGTTGATGCGCATCGAATTGTAGGTGTCGAAGTTGGTCTGCTCGATTTTGCCGTCCTTGACGGTGCAGCCGCCGTAGAACAGCGCGGAGAGGCCATAGACGAAGGACCCCGCGATCTGCCGCTCCACCTGCGCCGGATTGACGACGTAGCCGGGATCGGTGGAGGCGACGATGCGATGCACCTTGATCTTGTTACCGTCGGTCACCGAGATTTCGGCGGCGCCGGCGACATAGCTGCCGTAGCCCATCACCTGCGCGATGCCGCGATAGATGCCCTGCGGTGCCGGGGTGCTCCAGCCGATCTTCTCCGCCACGGCATTGAGCACCGCCAGATGCTTGGGGTGGTTGCCCATCAGCTTGCGGCGGAATTCGAGCGGGTCCTGGCCTGCGGCCTGGGCCAGCTCGTCCATGAAGCATTCCATGTAGATCGCGTTGTGATTGACGTTGACGCCGCGCCAGAAGCCCGGCGGAACGTGCGGGTTGCGCATCGCATGCTCGACCAGGAGGTTTGGCACGGAGTAGCCGAACGCGGCTTCGCCGGTCTGGGCGACGCCCTGGAATGCGGCCGGATCCATGCCGTTCTGCAAAGCTTCGGGGCGGAGCGAGAACAGGATCGATTGCCCGGAGAGGCGGTAGTGCAACGCGACCAGGTTGTTGTCGGCATCGAACGCGCCGGTCATCTTGCACTGGGTGATCGGGTGATAACGGCCGTGCGCCATGTCCTCTTCGCGCGACCACAACAGCTTGATCGGCGTGCCCGGCATCTCCTTGGCGATCAAGACCGCCTGGCGGACATAGTCGGTCTGGCCGCGCCGGCCGAAGCCACCGCCGGGCATCACCTTGTGCACGTCGCACTTCTCCGCCGGCAGGCCCGACGCTTCCAGCGTGGCCGCGAAGGCCGCCTCGCCATTCTGCGTGCCGCACCAGACCTCGCACTTGTCCGCCGTGTAGACCGCCGTGGCGTTCATCGGTTCCATGGTGGCGTGGTTCTGGTAGGGATAGCTGTAGACGGCCTCGATCTTCTTGGCGGCACCGGCAATCGCTGCCTTCGCGTCGCCGTTCTTGTTGCCGACATAGGCCGGCTGCTCGTTGGCGAGGCCCTCGGTCAGCCATTTCGCGATCGACTCGCTCGAGACCTTGGCGTTGTCGCCTTCGTCCCAGACGATCGGCAGCGCCTCCAGCGCTGTCTTGGCGTGCCACCAGGTGTCGGCAACGACCGCGACCGCGGTATCGCCGACCTTGACGACCTTCTTGACGCCCATCATGCCGGTGATCTTGGCTTCGTCAAAGCTCTTCAGCTTGCCGCCGAACACCGGGCAGTCCTTGATCGCGGCGTTCAGCATGCCCGGCAGCTTGACGTCGATGCCGTAGATCATGGTGCCGGTGGTCTTCTCGGCGGTGTCCAGCCGCTTCACGCCCTTGCCGATCAGCTTCCAGTCCTTGGGGTCCTTCAGCTTGACGTCGGCCGGCGGCGTCAGCTTGGCCGCGGCCTCGGCGACCTTGCCGTAGGTCGTGGTCTTGCCGGACGGCGCGTGGGTGATGACGCTGTTGGCAACCGTGCATTCGGACGCCGGAACTTTCCACGCCTCGGCGGCGGCCTGGATCAGCATCACGCGTGCGGTGGCGCCGCCCTTGCGGACATAGTCTTGCGAAGAGCGGATGCCGCGGCTGCCGCCGGTCGAGAAATCGCCCCAGACGCGCTTGCGGGCGACGCTCTGGCCCGGTGTCGGATATTCGGTCGAGACCTTCGACCAGTCGCATTCGAGTTCCTCGGCGACGAGCTGGGCAAGCCCGGTGAGCGAGCCCTGGCCCATTTCGGAGCGGGCGATGCGGATGACGACGGTGTCGTCGGGCCTGACCACGACCCAGGCGCCGATCTCGGGGGAGCCGTCGGCCGCGCGGACCACGGCGGGGCCGCCGAAGGGGATATCGAGGCCGATTGCGAGACCTGCGCCGACCGCGGCGGTGCCGATGACGAAGGCTCGGCGGTTCATCCTGGGAGAGACATGCTTGTTCATGTGGCGGCTCCTTACGCGCTTGCGATCGTGTGGATCGCTTCGCGCACCTGCTGGAAGGTGCCGCAGCGGCAGATATTGGTGATGGCCTCGTCGATGTCGGCGTCGGTCGGCTTCGGCTTCTCGCTCAGCAGCGCCGCCACCGCCATGATCATGCCGCTCTGGCAATAGCCGCATTGCGGAACGTCCTGGGCGATCCAGGCTTCCTGCACCTTGTGCAGTGCGTTGCCGGAGGCGAGCCCTTCGATGGTCGTGATCTTCTTGCCTGCGGCCTCGCCGACCGAAACCCCGCAGGAGCGGGTGGCGACGCCGTCGATGTGAACGGTGCAGGCGCCGCATTGTGCAATGCCGCAGCCATATTTGGTGCCGGTCAGGCCGGCATTCTCGCGGATCGCCCACAGCAGGGGCGTATCCGGCTCGACGTCGAGCGTGAAGGTTTTTCCGTTGATTGTTAGATCTGCCATCGCAAGTCCCCTGATTGGCCCAATCCACCGATTGGACTCAGCGGCGCAATGTGTCCGGCAAATTGGAAAGGTTCAAATCAATAGTCCGAGGGGTATCCGCCGGAGATTCCCTCCCCGGGCGCTCGCGGCACGGCTTGGGGCGACGTCTACCGGCTTCCGGGCCGACGCCGATGGAACCGAGAGCGACAGTTTGTCCCTTTTGCCGGGGTGCAAGTCGACAATGCTCTGCTACAGTGGAATCAGCCAAAAAGGGGTTCCATGAACGTACCGCAGCCTTGCAAAGTCCTGATGCTCTATCCGCTGTTCTCGGCAGAGTCCTTCTGGAGCTTTGGCGAATCCTGCAAAGTGTTGGGCGTGAAGCGCCCCGCGGCCCCTTTGGGGCTGATCACGGTTGCCGCGATGTTGCCCGAGCACTGGACGGTCCGGCTGATCGATTGCAACACGGAAGCCTTCAGTGACAAGGATCTTTCCTGGGCCGACGTGGTCTTCACCGGCGGAATGATGCCGCAGCAGGCCGACACGCTGCGCCTGATCGAAATTTGCCGTGCCGCGGGCAAGCCGGTGGTCATCGGCGGTCCCGATCCCACCTCGAGCCCCCATATCTATGAGAGGGCCGACTTCCAGGTGCTCGGCGAGGCCGAAAGCGTTCTGCACGAGTTCGTCGCGGCCTGGGACAGTGGCGCACGGTCCGGCGTCTTCATCGCGCCAAAATTCCAGGCCGACGTCACCAAGACGCCGGTGCCGCGCTTCGACCTGCTGAAGTTCGAGGACTACCTTTATCTCGGCGTGCAGTATTCCCGCGGCTGCCCGTTCACCTGCGAGTTCTGCGACATCATCGAGCTCTATGGGCGGGTGCCGCGAACCAAGACGAATGCGCAGATGCTGGTCGAGCTCGACAGGCTCTACGCCATGGGTTACCGCGGCCATCTCGATTTCGTCGACGATAATTTCATCGGCAATAAGAAGTCGCTGCGGCTGTTCCTGCCCCAGCTCGCCGAATGGCAGCGTGCTCACGGCTATCCCTTCGAATTGTCGACCGAGGCCTCGGTCAATCTGGCCGACGATCCCGAGCTGTTGGACCTGATGGGCCAGGCGAATTTCTTCGCCATCTTCGTCGGTATCGAAAGTCCGGATCCGGCGACGCTGGTCGCGATGCGGAAGAAGCAGAACACGCGGCGCAATATCGCCGAGAGCATCCACAAGATCTACGCCGCGGGCATGCTCGTCACCGCGGGTTTCATCGTCGGCTTCGACAATGAGAAGCTCTCGATGGCGGATGCCATGATCGACTTCATCGAAGAGGCGGCGATCCCGGTCAGCATGGTCGGCCTGCTCTATGCCTTGCCGAACACGCAGCTGACGCGCCGCCTGGAGCGCGAAGGCCGATTGCATCCGGGCCACGATTTGGCGCCGACCATCGGCGCCGATCAGTGCACCGCCGGAATCAACTTCGATCCGGTGCGCCCGTTGCGCGACATCCTGACGGACTACAAGCGCGTGCTGGAGCACATCTACAGCCCGGCGGCCTATGCAAGGCGCGTCGATCGCTTGATGACGCTGCTCGACCGATCCAAGCAGCGCCAAGAGCTCGCCGAGGGCGATATCCGCGCCGGGATCGGCGCGATGGAAACGGTGCACAAGGTGGTGACAGCCCTTCCCGAGGCGCGCGGGCCGCTGTGGCAGACCTTCATGAACTGCGCCAAGCGCGACACAACATCGGCGCGGATCGCGGTGCAGATGATCGCGGCCTATGCGCATCTCGGGCCGTTCTCGCGCAAGGTCATCGCTGCCATCGATGAACGCCTTGCCGCGCTGGATGAGGAGACGGTCATTCCGGTCGCGACAATCGACGTGACGGCAGCCCGACATCTGGCCTGACGGTCTACTTCACCGCCAGCCGCAAAAAGCTCATCACGCTGCCGAGCGCGGCGAAGCCCGCGCCGAGTGCCAGCGCTACGGTCGCGCCGTCGTGACCGGCGAGCGAGAAGCAGGCTGCGGCGAGCGCGGCCCCCGTCGTTTGTCCGGTCAGGCGCGCGGTGGCGACGATGCCCGAGGCGCTGCCGCTGCGATGTGGCGGCGCGCTCGACATCACCGCCTTCATGTTCGGCGCCTGGAAGAAGCCGAATCCCATGCCGCAGATCACCATCCGCCAGATGATGTCGGGGATCGCAGGATTGGCCGGCAGCATCGCGAGCAGCGCCATGCCGAGGCCGAGCAGCACGAGCCCGATGCCGCCGAGTAGCCCGACCGCATGGCGGTCGGAGAGGCGGCCCGCGATCGGCGCCATGATGCCGACGACCAGGGGCCACGGCGTCATGAAGAAGCCGGTCTCGACCTGCGATCGCCCCAGCACGTCCTCGAAATAGAACGGCAGCGAGACGAAGGCGAGACCCTGCACCGCGAACGAGCACACCGCGGTCGCGGCCGACAGCGCGAACATCGGCCGGCTGAACAGGTCGATCGGCAGCATCGGCGCCGGATGGTCGGCATGGCGGCGCGTCAGGATGAAGCCGAGCACTAACGCCGTGACCAGCTCGATGCCCACGACCATCGGTGAGAGATTATGCGCGGCACTGCCGATGCCCGTGATGAACAACCCGAGACAGGCTGACGCGAGGGCCGCGCCGAGAAAGTCAAAGCCGTGATCGGCGCGCGGCGTCTTCGGCAGCATCGCAAAGCCGATGCCGATCGCGACGAGTCCGAACGGGATGTTGACGGCAAACAGCCATGGCCAGGGGCCGACCGCGAGGATCGCGGAGGCGATCGAGGGACCAAAGGTGAAGGCGGTCGCGACCACCAGCGCGTTGTGACCGAAGCCGCGGCCGAGCATCCGGCCGGGATAGACGAAGCGCACCAGCGCCGTGTTGACGCTCATGATGCCGCTCGCACCCAGCCCTTGCAGCGTGCGCGCAACCAGCAGGCTCTCCAGCGACCATGCCACCGCGCAGAACAGCGAGGCGATGGTGAACAGGATCAGGCCGCCGAGATAGATGCGCTGGTGCCCGACGATCTCGCCGAGCGCTCCCAACGGCAGCAGCGTCGCCACCAGCGCGATCTGGTAGACGTTGACCACCCAGACCGATTGCTCCGGGCTGACATGCAGGTCGCCGGCGATGGCGGGCAGCGCGATGTTGGCGATCGCGGTGTCGAGCGAGGCCATCGCCAGCGCGGTGAAGATCGCGGCGATGGCCCAGCGCCGTTGTGCGGGCGGAAGACCGTCGGGAATGGTGTGGTCGGGCTTGCGCGCGGCGGCAGGTAACGTGATTGTCATTGCGTTAGCGCGTTGCTCCGGCGGCCGGCTCCAAGGGACTTTGGCATGTACTACGGCGCGGCCGCCTTCCACAGGCACATGCTTGCATGCAGTGTATGCGCGAAGGCTGGGCGATGAATCCGGGCGCCGGCGTATCATCGCGCGAACTGCTGCAATGTCAGGGGAGCGCCATGCACATCGTCGTTTTGTCCGGTGACGGCATCGGGCCCGAGATCACGACCGCGACATCAGGCGTGCTGCGCGCGGCCTCCGAACGCTTCCAGCTCAATCTGCGCCTGGAGGAGCACGCAGTCGGCCATGCGAGCCTCAAGCAATTTGGCACGACCGTGCGCCCCGAGCTGCTCGACATCGTCCGCGCCGCCGACGGCCTGATCCTCGGCCCGACCGCGACCTTCGACTTCAAGGACGAGGCCCATGGCGAGATCAACCCGTCGCGGCATTTTCGCAAGAACCTCGACCTCTACGCCAATGTCAGGCCCGCACGCACCTATGCAGGGCGGTCCGGCCGGGTCGGCGATTTCGACCTCGTCGTGGTGCGCGAGAACACGGAGGGGTTTTACGCCGACCGCAACATGGAGCAGGGCAATGGCGAGATGCTGGTCACATCGGATGTCGTGATCTCGCTGCGTCGGATCACGCGCCTGTGCTGCGAGCGCATCGCGCATGCGGCGTGCCGGCTGGCGATGAAGCGGCGCAAGCATCTGACCATCGTGCACAAGGCCAATGTGCTCAAGCTCGGCGACGGCATGTTTCTGGACATCTGCCGCGAGACGGCGAACGCCTATCCGGGCCTTGGGGTCGACGACATCCTCGTCGACGCCATGATGGCGCATGTGGTGCGCAACCCCGACCGCTTCGATGTCATCGTCGCCACCAACATGTTCGGCGATATCCTGTCCGATCTCACGGCCGAACTCTCAGGCAGCCTCGGCCTCGGTGGTTCGCTCAATGTCGGTCACAGCCACGCCATGGCGCAAGCCGCGCACGGCTCGGCGCCCGACATCGCAGGCCAGGACGTAGCAAATCCGGCCTCGCTGATCCTCTCGACGGCCCTGCTGCTCGGATGGCACGGCGAGAACAGCGGCGCGGTGCGCTACGAGGAGGCCGCACGTGCGATCGAGGCGGCCGTGGCGAAGGCGATCGGCGAGGGCAGGGCGACGCGCGACGTCGGCGGCAAGCTCGGCACGATCGCCGCGGGGGCTGCGATCGCGGAGATCCTGCAGGCGGGGTGAGGTGGTCATGCGGGGTCTTGCGTGTTTTTTTGGAGGGGCCGAAACAAAAAACGCGAAAACAACCCCATGCACAGTAGAGGGCCCCTTGATCGATAAGGGATTTTCGAACCGCGTCACGACGACATTCGCCGCCGCCATGACGTTGACCCGTCGGGCAAAACACTGGCAAAATGCGATCGTGGCGGAGATCGCGAATGCATCGGTGGTGGCTGCGGGCAATTCCAGTGAGCTGACCTATGAAGTCTGACAGGGATGGAATCAATCTCGCGGCCAAGCCAAGCGGAACGGGGTGCGTGGAATGCTCGGCTGCGGGCGGGTGGTGGTTTCACCTTCGCAGATGTGTCGAATGCGGTCACATCAGCTGCTGTGATGCGTCACCAAATCAGCACGCAACGAAACACAGCGCGGCGACAGGTCATCCCATCATCACGAGCTTCGAGCCGGGCGAACGATGGTTTTACGACTATCGCACGGGAGAGGCTTTCGCCGGCCCGAAGCTTCAAGGTCCTCACGCGCATCCGTTGGATCAGCCGGTGCCCGGACCGGACGGCGCGGTGCCTCCGGACTGGCAAACGCTGCTGCATGAGTAAGGCGGTAGGCCGTAGGCCGTAGGATGGGTAGAGCACTTGCGAAACCCATCAGGTTTCACGTCGTATGCTGTCGATGGGTTTTCGCTGCGCTCTACCCATCCTACGAAGTCCAATCGGTTCTAGAACTGATACCGCCGCAACCCACCATCCACCGGGATCACCGTGCCCGTGATGTACCGCGCCACGGGTGACGCCAGGAACACGGCGAGCGCGGCGAGATCTTCCGGCTCGCCCCAATAGCCGACGGGAATCTCTTCCTCGGCAAAGCGCTCGCGATAATCCGGCGCGTAGTTGCGGCGGATCTGTTCGCTCATGATGCGGCCGGGTGGGATGCAATTGATGGTGATGCCGTGCTCGCCGATCTCGCGCGACAGGCCCTTGGCCCAGGCGTGCACGGCGGCTTTGGCGGCGAACGCGGCGTTGAGGCCCTCCGGCTCGGACTTGCCGGTGATGTTGACGATGCGGCCCCATTTGCGTTCGATCATCTGCGGCAGCAGCGCATGCGCGATGCGGCGATAGCTGGTGAAATTCAGCGCGATCGCCTCGTCCCATTGGCTGTCAGGCGCATCGACGGGGAGGGGGCGGCTGCCGCCGGCGTTGTTGATGAGAATGTCGACGTGGCCGAGCTCTTTGAGCGCGAAGGCCGAAATCTTCTCCGCCGCGTCCTTAACCATCACGTCCTGCTCGAACGGGGTGATAAGGCCGGAGCCAACTTCCTTCACCAACCCGGCGAGCAGATCGGTTCGCCGTGCCACGCCGACGACGCGCACGCCTTCGGCAGCCAAACCCTTGGCGATGGCGCGGCCGATGCCGACGCTCGCTCCGGTGACGATAGCGGTTTTCGATTTGAGCCCGAGGTCCATGGTGGCACGCTCTCTTGTTTGCGTTTTTGCTTGTTGTTGTTCGTTTCCTGCCCGTCCCGCTGGCTTTGCGAATTGCCTGGGCGGGACGAGCAGTGGTAACCAAGAGCCGCGTTGAAGGAAACACGAAAAAGAAAAGGCGTCGAAGGATGGTCTGGGATCCGCAGCAATATCTGAAGTTCTCGGGCCACCGGCTCCGCCCCGCCGTCGACCTGTTGATGCGGATTCCGGATTCTGGTCCGCGTGCGGTTGCCGATCTCGGCGCCGGCGCCGGCAACGTCACCAAGCTGATCAAGGAGCGGTGGCCGGACGCGACGGTGACCGGTGTCGAGGGCTCAGCCGAGATGGTTGCCGCCGGCCGCAAGGCAGCGCCGGACGTGGAATGGTCACACGAGGACCTCGGCCACTGGCGCCCGACGAAGCAATATGACGTGGTCTATTCCAATGCCGCACTGCACTGGCTGCCCAATCATGCGGCACTGTTTCCGTCGGTCATGGAGAAGGTGACGCCCGGCGGGATGCTCGCTGTACAGATGCCGCGCAACTTTCTGGCTCCCTCGCATGTGCTGATCGGCGAGACCGCGCTGAACGGTCCCTGGCGGTCCAAGGTCGAGCATCTCGTCACGCCGCCGCCGGTCGAAGGGCCAGCCTATTATCACGGTCTTCTTGCTCCGATGTCGGCCAATATCGACATCTGGGAGACCGAATATCTGCAAGTGCTGGAAGGCGAGAACCCCGTGAAGGAGTGGACCAAGGGGACCTGGCTGACGCGCTATCTCGACATCCTGCAAGGCGACGAGAAGGCCGCGTTCGAAGCCGCCTATGGGATGCGGGTCGCGGAAGCCTATCCGAAGAACGCCGCGGGACAAACGCTGTTTCCGTTCCGGCGCTTGTTCATCGTCGCCCAGCGCAACGGCTGATCGCACTGCCGCAATGCGACATAAACGCTCGCTTCCGGGAACGGCGGCAGGTGCCGGGTTGCGCATTCCGCAGCCGTCAAGATAGCTTGAAGCCAGCTTGGCTACGGCAAATTGGGCTTAGGTCTAGTTGTTCGGGTGGCGGATTGCTGTCACTACAGAAACCGGAAAACAAAAAAGACCCGGTTTTAGAGGTTGTTGGGAGGTTCGTTCATGCGCAAGCTGCTTTTTGCGGTCGCCGCCGCAGCCGTTCTCGTGGCGCCTGCCTTGTCCCCCGTCTTGGCCCAGGCCCAGAGCCCGATCGTCATCAAATTCAGCCACGTCGTCGCCAACGACACTCCCAAGGGCAAGGGCGCCCTGAAGTTTAAAGAACTCGCGGAGAAGTACACCGACGGCAAGGTCAAGGTTGAAATCTACCCGAACTCCACGCTGTACAAGGACAAGGAGGAGATCGAGGCGCTGCAGCTCGGCTCGGTGCACATGCTCGCCCCCTCGACCGCAAAGTTCGCACCGCTCGGCATCAAGGAGTTCGAGGCGCTCGACCTGCCCTGGCTGTTCAAGGACGACCAGACTTATTCGAACGCGATGAAGGGCACGATCGGCAAGTGGCTGTTCGAGAAGCTCGAGACCAAGGGCATCACCGGGCTCGCTTATTGGGACAACGGCTTCCACATGCTCTCCGCCAATCGTCCATTGGCGAAGCCGACCGATTTCCAGGGTCTCAAATTCCGCATCTCCGGATCGAAGGTCGCCGACCAATATCTCCGGATCATGGGCTCCATCCCTCAGATCATGGCGTTTTCCGAAGTCTACCAGGCCTTGCAGACGGGCGTGGTCGATGGCTGCGAGAACACCGCGTCCAACTACCTGACGCAGAAGTTCTACGAGGTGCAGAAGGACATCACCGTGTCCTATCACGCGCACCTGCAATATGCCGTCATCGTCAATTCGAAATTCTGGTCCGGCCTGCCGCCCGATATCCGCGCCCAGCTCGAGAAGGCGATGAACGAGGCGACCGACTACACCAACCAGATCGCGCACCAGGAGAACGAGGACGCGCTGGTCGAGATCAAGAAGACGGGCAAGACCACGCTGCATTATCTCACTGACGCCGATCGTAAGGCATGGCAGGAAGCGATGCAGCCGACTTATAAATGGGCGAAGGGGCGGGTCGGGCAGGAGGTGCTTGATCTCGTCGCCAAGGAACTCGACGTCAAGATGAACTGACGCCGGCGCGCTTTGAGAACAACCATGAACGGTCGGGGGTGATCGCACTCCCGGCCGTTGCTCTTGAATGATGAGCCAAACTGAGGGGACCAAGTTGCTGCGTGCATTGAATCGTGTGCTCAATCATCTCGAGGAATGGCTGATCGCGACGATGATCGCGGCCGCGACATCGCTCATCTTCGTTGCCGTGCTGCACCGGTATGGCGCCGGGCTGTCGATCGACATCGCCAAATGGGCGGAGGCCCGCAACCTGGCCTTCCTGGCCGTCCCCATGCGAGCCGCGTTCGTCTGGCTTGCCGCGCTCGACCTGTCCTGGGCGCAGGAACTCTGCATCTACATGTTCATCTGGATGGCGAAATTCGGCGCGGCCTACGGGGTGCGCACCGGCATCCATGTCGGCGTCGACGTCCTGGTCAACATCCTTCCCGGCGGATCGCGCCGCCGCGTCATCACGTTCGGCCTGATGTGCGGCGCCCTTTTCACGGCCATCGTATGCTATTTCGGAGCCGCGTTCGTCGGCCAGATGTGGCAGACCGGCCAGCAATCCAACGATTTGGAAGCGCCGATGTGGCTGGTGTATCTCACCATCCCGCTCGGCTCCGGGCTGATGTGCTTCCGCTTCCTGCAGGTCGCGTGGACGTTCTATCGCACCGGCGAGTTGCCGCATCACGACATGGCCGGCGTCGAGGGCGTCGAGGTAGATCCGGTTCATCCGGCCCCGGTCACGCGCAGTCAGGTCGTCCGCGACGAACGCAGCCCGCTCGGCTGGGTCCTGATGTTGTTGCCGGTCTTGATCGTCGCGGTGTGCTTCGCCCATTCGGCGCACGTGATCACGCTGCCGCAGGGCCTGCGGGTCGCCGTGGTTTTCGGCCTTCTGCTGTCGTTGATGCTCACGGGCATGCCGATCTCGATTGCGCTGGGCCTGACCGTGCTCAGCTTCATGTTCACGCTGACCGACGTGCGAACGGAATCGGTGGCGCTGAAGCTGTTCACCGGCATCGAGAGCTTCGAGATCATGGCGATCCCGTTCTTCATCCTCGCCGGCAACTTCCTGACCCATGGCGGTGTGGCGCGCAGGATGATCACGTTCGCGACGTCGCTGGTCGGCCATTGGTACGGCGGCCTTGCGCTCTCGGGCGTGGTGGCCTGCGCGCTGTTCGCCGCGATCTCCGGCTCGTCGCCGGCCACCGTGGTGGCGATCGGATCGGTGATCCTGCCCGCGATGGTCGCGCAGGGATTTCCGAAGAGGTTCGGGGCGGGCGTGATCACGACCTCGGGCTCATTGGGAATTCTCATTCCACCCTCGATTCCGATGGTTCTTTTCGCCGTCTCCACCAACACCTCCGTCGGCAAGCTGTTCATCGCCGGCATCGTGCCGGGGCTTGTGCTCGCCCTGCTGCTCGGCGCAACGACGTTCTATCGGGCCTGGCGTAACGACTATCCGAGGATGCCGAAAGCGACGCTCTATGAGCGCTTCGATGCGTTCCGCAAGTCGATCTGGGGTATCCTGCTGATCGTGATCGTGATCGGCGGCATCTACAGCGGCCTGTTCACACCGACCGAAGCCGCCGCCGTCAGCGCGGTGTACGCCTTCATCGTCGCAGTGTTCATCTACAAGGATCTGAAACTGCGAGACGTGCCGCGCGTGCTGCTGTCATCGGCAAATCTTTCGGCGATGCTGCTCTACATCATCACCAACGCCGTCTTGTTCTCGTTCCTGATGACTTACGAGAACGTGCCGCAAGCGCTCGCGCAATGGATGATCGACCAGGGCCTTGGCTGGATCGGCTTCCTCCTCGTCGTCAATCTCCTGCTGCTATTGGCGGGCAACGTGATGGAGCCGTCCTCGATCATCCTGATCATGGCGCCGATCCTGTTTCCGGTTGCGATCAAGCTCGGCATCGATCCGATCCATTTCGGCATCCTGATGACGGTCAACATGGAGGTGGGGCTGTGCCATCCGCCGGTCGGCCTCAATCTCTACGTTGCCTCGGGCATCGCCAAGATGGGCATCACCGAGCTCACGGTGGCGGTGTGGCCGTGGCTGCTGACGATGCTGGGATTCCTGGTGGTCGTGACCTACTGGCCAGGTCTGTCGCTGTGGCTGCCGAGATTGCTGGGCATGTAACCGGGCGCAGGCGATGCATGGCTAACGCCCGGTAAATCCGCTCGCTCAAATGCCACCGCTGTGCGGTGCACGCATTTTTACGGATGTGCGGTAGGACCATGCCAGTGGATGAGGCTGGCATGTTGTTCAATAGAATGGAATCCGGACGGGCGTCGATTTCCGACGCCGTCTACATGGAAGTGATCACGGGGCTGCACGGCACGACGTTGCCCACCATTCTCGCCGCCGTCTGCCAGGCGATGGTCGGCGCGATCACGACCTACGAGACCGGTGACACGGTAACGGCAGCCCTTACGGTCGCCGGTGTCGTGGTGGCCATCGTCCGTCTGTTCGAAATCGCTGCGTTCCGCCGTCGCCTCGCGCAGCCGCCGCAGCTCGACCGGGCCGAGGCCGCGCGCTGGGAACGGCGGTACATTGCCGGCACCGTCATGACCGCCCTGGTGCTCGGCGTGTTTGCCGCGCGGAGCATCGTGCTGGGCGATGCGCTCTGCTCCGTGATGGCAATCGGCATCGGCTTCGGCTTTGGCGCCGGCGTGGTGGCGCGGCTGGCGCTGCGCCCGGTTGCAGCGCTGCTCGATCTCGTCGCCATCGCCGCGCCTGCCGCGATCGTGACGTTCATGCAGCCCGATCTGCGCCATGTCGGGCTCGGGCTCCTCATCCTGATGTATGTGGCCGCGAGCTTCGAGATGGTGCGGCTGAGCTTCAATGCCTCGATCAGCCAGATCACGCTCAAGCGGCAGTTCGAGCAGCTCGCGCGCTCGGACTCGATGACCGGCGTCTCCAACCGCTCGGTGCTGGCGGAGGATCTGCCGCGCATGCTGGCGGATGGAAATTCCAGCATGATCGCCGTCCACGCGCTCGATCTCGATCGCTTCAAGGAGGCCAATGACCGCTTCGGCCATCCCGTCGGCGACGCGCTGCTCAAGCAGGTGGCCGGGCGGCTCAAGGCGCTTGCCGCAGCTCATGATCTCGTGGTCCGGATGGGCGGCGACGAGTTCATCCTGGTGCAGCGCGCGGCGGCCGATGCGGAAGCGATGGCACGGCGGATCGTGCAATCGATCAGCGCGCCCTACGATGTCGATGGGCAGGTGATCGAGCTCGGCGTCAGCGTCGGCGTTGCCGTCGCGCCGCAGGACGGGCGTACCGCGGAGGGGCTGTTGTCGCGCTCCGACCGGGCGATGTACCGCGCGAAACAGGACGGCGGCGGCTACGTGCTGGCGCGGGAGCTGCGGATGGCGGAGATGCGCGCCTCCGGCAAGCCGGTGGCCGGAGGTTTGGCCGCGTAAGGACCTGTTGGAGCCGCAATCGAGATGCGGTTAGATGCCTCCCAAGAGAGACGAGCCGGGGAGGGCCTTATGAGCAGCATCGAAGCCGCCGACACGCCGAAGGGCGCAACGCCGTCTGTCATCGCGCAGCAGACGGCGATGCTGAATGCGCTGCCGTTTTCCGACACGCGGGATTTCGACGACGCCGCGCGCGGCTTCCTCGGCACGATCGAGAACGCTGAGATCACCAACCAGCAAGGGCGGACGGTCTGGAGCCTCGAGCCGTACGGCTTTCTCTCCGCCGAGCAGGCGCCGACCACGGTCAATCCCAGCCTGTGGCGGCAGTCGCGGCTCAACATGCAGCACGGCCTGTTCGAGGTCGTGCCCGGCGTTTACCAGGTGCGTGGGCTCGACATCGCCAACATGACGCTGATCGAAGGCGATAGCGGCGTCATCGTCGTCGACACCCTGACCTCGATCGAGGGCGCGCGCGCCGCGCTCGATCTCTACTACAAGCATCGCGGCCAGCGACCGGTCGCGGCCGTGATCTTCACCCATACCCACACCGACCATTGGGGCGGCGCGCGCGGCGTGCTGGAGGAGGATGCACTCCCGATCGGCCGCGTGCCGATCATCGCGCCCAACTTGTTCATGGAGCATGCCGTCTCCGAGAACATCATCGCGGGACCTGCGATGCTGCGCCGGGCGCAGTACCAGTTCGGGCCTCTCCTCGCCAAGGGCGCGCGCGGGCAGGTCGATTGTGGTCTTGGCAAGTCGATGGCGGCAGGTTCAGTGGCACTGCTGCGGCCGACCGACCTGATCATGGCGACCGGCGACCGGCGCGTGATCGATGGCGTCGAATTCGAATTCCAGATGGCGCCGAACAGCGAAGCGCCGGCGGAGATGCATTTCTTCATCCCGCGTTACAAGGTTTTGAACCTCGCCGAGAACTGCACCCACAATTTTCACAATCTGCTGCCGTTCCGCGGCGCCGACGTGCGCGATGCGCTGGCCTGGTCGAAATATCTCAATGAGGCCTTGCAGCTCTGGGACGGCAAGGCGGAGGCGATGTGCGGCCAGCATCACTGGCCGGTGTGGGGACGCGAACGCATCGGCACGATGATCCGGCAGCAGCGCGACCTTTATAAGTTCGCGCATGACCAGACCATTCGCCTGATGAACCATGGCCTCACCGCGGCCGAGATCGCCGAAACGATCCAGCTGCCCAAGAGCCTGGAGGGCGCCTGGCACGGCCGTGGTTATTATGGCCATATCCGCCATAACGTGAAGGCGATCTATCAAAAGTATCTCGGGTGGTACGACGCCAATCCGGTCAATCTCGATCCGCTGCCGCCGGTGGAGTCGGGAAAGAAATATGTCGAGTACATGGGCGGCGCCGACGCCATTCTCGCGCGGGCGCGTGTCGATTTCGACAAGGGCGAATTCCGCTTCGTGGCGCAGGCGCTCGGCCATCTCGTCTTTGCCGAGCCGGACAATGCGGCGGCGCGTGCGTTGCTGGCGGATACGCTGGAGCAGCTCGGCTACGCCGCTGAAAGCGCGACCTGGCGCAATACCTATCTGTTCGGCGCGCAGGAATTGCGCCAGGGCATGCCGAAGGTGCCGGCACGCCCGCCGATGCCGCGCGAGACGCTGGCGGCGCTACGCACCTCGCAGCTCTGGGACGTGCTCGGCATCCGCCTCAACGGACCGAAGGCGGAAGGAAAGCACATCGTGCTGAACTGGAGCTTTTCCGACACCGGCGAGACCTTCGTGCTCAATCTGGAGAACTGCGCGCTCACCTACACAGAGGGCATGCAGGCGGAAAGCGCCGATGCCAGCTTCACGCTGGCGCGGTCGACGCTCGATGAGGTGATCGCAAAACTGGCCAGCTTCCCGGAGGCCGTGGCCGCCGGCAAGGTCAAATTCGCCGGCAACCCGATGCGTCTCGCCGAGCTGATGGGGTTGATGGACGAATTCCCGCGCATGTTCGAGATCGTCGAACCGAAGCGGGCGGTGGTGAGGTAGGCCGCCGCCTTCTCCCCGTCATTGCGAGCGTAGCGAAGCAATCCAGAGTCTTTCCACGGAGGCGGTCTGGATTGCTTCGCTGCGCTCGCAATGACGGGTGATAGAGTGGGCACTACCTGCAAATGTCGATGGCCGGGACGAGCCCGGCCATGACGTCTATCGCAGGAATTGTCGCTACTCCGCGCTGCTCACCAGCTTGATCCGCGGCGCCTGTTCCTCGCCAAGGCTGCGATAGGCCGCGAGATAATCCAGCGCCATGCGCCGCGCCGTGAAGCGTGTCTCGAACTGCTTGCGGATGGCGGCGCGGTCCAGTTGCGGCAGGCGCTTGACGACGCCGGCTGCACTGATGATGTCCTCGACGACGAAGCCGGTGAGGCCCTCGTCGATGATCTCCGGCACCGAGCCGCGATTGAAAGCGACGACCGGCGTCCCGCAAGCCATGGCCTCGATCATCACCAGGCCAAACGGCTCCGGCCAGTCGATGGGCAGCAAAAGACCGAGTGCGCCGCTCAAGAAGTCCGACTTCTCGTGATCGCTGATCTCGCCGATGAATTCCACCAGCGGATTGTTCTCGATCATCGGCCGGATCAGCTCGTCATAGTAATCCTGGTCGGCACGATCGACCTTGGCGGCGATCTTGAGCGGAATGCCGCAATGCGTCGCGATCTTGATGGCGCGGTCGACGCCCTTTTCAGGCGCGATGCGGCCGAGCACGGCGAGATATTCCTGTTTCGCCTGCTTCGGCGTCAGCAGGTTCTCGGGCAGGCCGTGGTGGATCGTCCTTACCCAGTTCGCCTGCGGCACCGGCCGGCGCTGCGCGTTCGAGATCGAGATGACGGGGACCTTCGAGAAGGTGTTGAAGACCGGCTGATGCTCCGGCAGGTCGAGCCGGCCGTGCAGCGTGGTCAGGAACGGCGTCGGCTGCCGGTAGAACAGCGACCACGGATAATAATCGAGATGGAAGTGGAGGAAATCGAACTCCTCGTCGTCACATTTCTGCCGCACCCGCTCCAGCATCACCATATGCAGCGCATTGGGATCGCGCACGGAACCGTCGAGGCGGAGCGCCCGCGGCCACAACGCATCCAGCTTCGCCGAGGTTTGGGAGTCGCCGCTGGCGAACAGCGTCACGTCGTGGCCAAGGGCCACCAGCTCTTCCGTCAACCAATGCACCACCCGCTCGGTGCCGCCATAAAGCTTGGGTGGAACTGCCTCCGTCAACGGAGCAACCTGCGCGATGCGCATCTCACCATCTCCTCTGTGCGATCATGATTGTAGAAAGCCCCCGCCTGTTCAGCACCGGCATGCCAATCAAGGGAACGTTCCCGCACTTGCGAAGTTCCTCCTTACGAACGTTACTTATTCGACACGTCGGATGCTCGTCGCGATGCTGCCATCACATCATCGCAGAACGCCCGCATCCGCATGTCGTGATCAGTGTGCCCGGGAACCGAGGCGAAGTGGTCGATGTTCAGTCGACTAACAGAAAAATTGAAAACATCACGACGGGGTCGATAGTCACATGGATCATCTTTCTGGATACGCGCACCGGCCGTTTGCCTTCGTTTTGCGCTATCTTCGGCGTCGCCTCGCGTCGCATCTCGTGATCCTGACCGCTGTGGTGGCGGCAGTTGCCTGCTCCGTAGGCACGCAGTACGGCGTCAAATCCCTCGTCGACAGCTTGTCGGGCGGCGCTTCGCACGGTGGAAGCGTATGGCTGGCATTCATTTTCCTCATGACGCTGATCGCCGCCGATAATTTCCTTTGGCGGATCGCGAGCTGGACGGCCAGTTTCACTTTCGTCCGTGTCACGGGTGATCTACGCCGTGACATATTTCGTCATCTGACCGGCCACGCGCCGAGCTACTTCTCCGACCGCATGCCCGGCATGCTGACGAGCCGCATCACGGCGACGTCGAATGCGGTGTTCACGGTCGAAAACATGTTCGTCTGGAATGTGCTGCCGCCCTGCATCGCAACGGTTGCGGCCATCGCGCTGATTGGAACCGTCAGTCCCTATATGGCACTGGGCCTGATCGTGATTGCCGGCGGCATGGTGCTTGCGATGTTCCGCCTCGCTGCCGCGGGAAAGCCGCTGCATGACGACTTTGCCGACAAGGCGGCCGTCGTTGACGGCGAGATGATCGACGTCATCAGCAACATGCCGCTGGTGCGCGCCTTCTGCGGCATCGGGCACGAGCATGAGCGGTTCGACGCGACGGTGAACCGGGAGCTCACTGCACGGGGCCGCAGCCTGCGCTATCTGGAGAAGTTGCGGCTTATCCATGCCGGTGTCACTGTCGTGCTCACGATCGCCCTGATGGCTTGGGCGATCATGCTTTGGCAGGATGGCCAGGCGACCACCGGCGACGTCGTGCTGGTCTGCACCCTCGGTCTCTCCATTCTGAACGCGACGCGCGATCTCGCGGTGGCGCTGGTCGACGTCACCCAGCATGTTGCCCGGCTGACCGAGGCGATTGCCACGCTGCTGGTGCCGCATGAATTGCGCGACCACCCCGAGGCCGAGCCGCTGGTGAAGAGCGGCGCCGCGATCGCTTACAACAATGTCACCTTCGGCTATCCCGGCAGCGAGAAGATCTTCGAGCGCTTCAGCCTGCGCCTGCAACCCGGCCAGCGCGTCGGCCTGGTCGGCCAGTCCGGTGGCGGCAAGTCGACGCTGTTCACGCTGCTCCAGCGCTTCTACGATACCGACGAAGGCAGCATCACCATCGATGGCCAGGACATATCCAAGGTAACGCAGCAGAGCCTGCGCGAGGCGATCTCCGTCGTGCCGCAGGACATCTCCCTGTTCCACCGCTCGATTCGCGAGAACATCCGCTATGGCCGCCCGAACGCGACCGACGACGAAGTGCTGCGCGCGGCGATTGCGGCGCGCTGCGATTTCGTCGAAAGCCTGCCTGGCGGTCTCGACACCATGGTCGGCGACCGCGGCGTCAAGATGTCCGGCGGTCAGCGCCAGCGCATCGCAATTGCGCGCGCCTTCCTGAAGGACGCTCCGATCCTGCTGCTGGACGAGGCGACCGCCGCGCTCGACAGCGAATCCGAGGAGGCGATCCGCGAGGCCTTGTCGCGGCTGATGCGCGGCCGCACGGTCATCGCGATCGCGCATCGCCTCGCGACCCTGCGCAATTTCGATCGCGTGGTCGTGTTGAGGGGTGGTAAGATCATCGAGGACGGGTCGCCCGAGCGTCTGATGCAGGGCCACGGGCCCTATCGTGAGCTGGTCACGCAGGAAATGAGCCGGCTCGCCCAAGCCGCCGCGTAAACCAACAGTCGCGTTCGAGTCGGTTGCGTGTCGAAACAAGCGCAGGGGAGCTGTTGATGTCGGCTGAAGCCGTTACCCAATTCGTCTCCGTGACGCGGACCCTGGACCAGGTCGCGGAGCAGCCTTTCTATATTCCGATGACGGGACCGTCGGCGCGGCCGCGGCGTTCGCTCAAGCACGACGACACCTTTATCGTGCTCGACAGCCATGGCGACATCGGCGCTTCGGCCGGCGGGCCCGATGGCCTGTTTCATCACGACACGCGCTACCTTGCGCGGCTCGAGCTCGTGCTCGACGATCTCCAGCCGTTGCTGCTGGGCTCGAACCTGCGGGACGACAATTCAGCCCTGACGGTCGATCTCACCAATCCGGACATCTACCGGCAGGGCAGCCTCGTGCTGCAAAAGGACCTGCTGCACATCGTGCGCACGATCTTCCTGTGGCGCGGCACCGCCTATCAGCGCATCGGCGTGCAGAACCACGGCGACCGCCCGGCCGGCTTCGCGCTGACGCTGCTGTTCGACAACGATTTCGCCGATCTGTTCGAGGTCCGCGGCGAACGGCGCCCGCGCCGCGGCATCGGCTCGAGCCGGCTGTTAGGACCGACCGACGTGCTGTTCGACTACCGCGGTCTCGATGACGCCGAGCGCACCACGGGCCTGCATTTCGACCCGCGTCCGACGAAATTGTCGGTGAATGCCGCGACCTGGCAGCTCGAACTCGACCCTCATGAGTCGAAATCCCTGTTCGTGGCCGTGTCCTGCAACCGGCCCATCGCGGAGAAGCCGGCGCGCTTTTTCAGGAGCCTGCTCGCCCACCGCCGCGAGATGCGGCAATCGACGATGGGGGCCGCCAGCATCGAGACCTCCAACAACATCTTCAACGAGGTGCTGTGCCAGGCCATGGCCGACCTCAACATGCTGATGACGGAAACGCCGCAGGGCCGCTATCCCTATGCGGGGATTCCCTGGTACTCGACGACGTTCGGCCGCGACGGGCTGATCACCGCGCTGCAGATGCTGTGGGTCGACCCGCGAATCGCCAAGGGCGTGCTGCGGCGGCTCGCCCATTTCCAGGCCAAGGCGGTCGACCCGCTCGCCGATGCCGCGCCGGGCAAGATCCTGCATGAGATGCGCGGCGGCGAGATGGCGGCGCTGCGCGAGGTGCCGTTCGCGCAATATTACGGCAGCGTCGATTCCACGGCCTTGTTCGTCCTGCTGGCGGGAAGCTATTTCGAGCGCACCGGCGACGAGACCACGTTGACCGAGCTGTGGCCGGCGATCGAGGCGGGACTGGCCTGGATCGACGGGCCCGGTGACCCCGACAAGGACGGCTTCGTCGAATATCAGCGGGCTACGGAAAAGGGCCTCGCCAACCAGGGCTGGAAGGATTCCTACGACGCGATCTTCCATGCCGATGGCCAGCTTGCGGAAGGCAATCTCGCGCTGGCCGAGGTGCAGGGTTACGTCTTTGCCGCCAAGCGGCTCGCCGCGCGGTGTGCGCTCCGGCTCGGCAAGCCTGATCTCGCCAAAAAGCTAGAGACCGAGGCCAAGACGCTGGCCGAGCGTTTCGAGGCCGCGTTCTGGTGCGAGGAGCTCGGCACCTATGCGCTTGCGCTCGACGGCAGGAAGCGGCCCTGCAAGGTGCGGACCTCGAACGCCGGCCAGATCCTGTTCAGCGGCATGATCCGCGAGGACCGCGCGCGCCTCGTCGCCGCCGATTTGATGCAGCCGCATTTCTTCTCGGGCTGGGGCATCCGGACCGTCGCTGTCGGCGAGGTGCGTTACAACCCGATGTCCTATCATAACGGGTCGATCTGGCCGCACGACAATGCGCTGATCGCGCTCGGGCTCGCGCGCTACGGGCTTAAGCATTCGGTCGCGCATGTCTTCAAGGGACTGTTCGACGCCGCCACCTACATGGACCTGCGCCGGTTGCCCGAATTGTTCTGCGGTTTCCGACGCGAAAAGCGGCGCGGCCCGACGCTCTATCCGGTCGCCTGCGCGCCGCAGGCCTGGGCCAGCGCAACCGCGTTCACGCTATTGGAGGCGGCGCTGGGCATCGAGTTCGACGTGGCGCGCGGCGAGATCCGGCTGCGCAATCCGCATCTGCCGGCGTTCCTGCACGAGGTGATCTTGCGCGATTTGCGTCTGGGCGAGTCCAGCGTCGATTTGCGCGTCAGCCGTCATGGCGACGACGTGGCGCTGGAGGTGTTGCGCACGCGTGGCCAGATCCAGGTCTCGATCGTGCTGGCGCGCTAGCGGCGCGCCGGGAGGAGGGTGCATGCGTACCGCCGGATGGTTGGCCCTGGGCGTCGTGATGGTCGGAGGAATGACGCTCGCGGTGTCACGCGCCGCGGAGGAGTCGCCCGCACCCTCGACTGAAGCGAATGCACCGCCGACGATGCAGCCGCCGGCGTCATCGGTCCCCGTCACGCCAAAGAATGCCGCGCCACCGCCGTCGGTGACGATCATCGGCGCGAGCGATGCGCACGGTGTGCTTGGCCGTGACGTGCTCAGCGCGGCGAACGAGGACATGGGCCGCATCGTCGACGTCATCGTCGATCGGAGTGGGCACGTCCGCGCCGCAGTGATCGATTTCGGCGGCTTCCTCGGGGTCGGCAGCCGCAAGATCGTGGTGGACTGGAACGCGATGCGGTTCGGCAAGATCGTCAACAAGAAGGACAGCATCACGCTGGAATTGACCAAGGCACAGGTCGCAGCCGCGCCGGAATACAAGGAGGACACGCCGATGGTGGTGCTCGGCGCGTCCGGCAGCCTGCAGCCTCTGCAAGCCGTTCAGTGAGGCGCGGGGAGGAATGGCCGCCGGTGCTGTTATCAAGGAAGCCGAATTATGGGGATCGCGAAGGCCGCGTTGAGCAGGACAACGTCTCGGCGCCGTCGCCTGCCGGCATTCCGGCGCCGTCGCGCCAGAGCCTGCGCGGCCTCGACTGGTTCATCTTCTTCCTCGCCGACGTGCAGACCGGATTCGGGCCGTTCATCGCGGTCTACCTGACGACCCAGAAATGGACCCAGGTCGAGATCGGCCTCGTGCTGTCGATCGGCGGCATCGTTGCCCTGATCGGCCAGATGCCGGGCGGCGCCATCATCGATGCCGCGAAATCCGAGCGGCTGGTTGCAGGCCTCGCCATCGCCACCATCGGCTGCTGCGCGCTCGCCTATGCGGCGATGCCGATCTTCCCCGTGGTGGTGGCTGCGGCCACCTTGCACGCGGCAGCAAGCTGCGTGCTCGGACCGGCGATCGCGGCGATCAGCCTCGGTCTGGTCGGCCCACTCGCGATCGGCGAGCGTCTCGGCCGCAACGCGCGCTTTGCTTCGCTTGGCAACGGCGTTGCCGCCGCCGTGATGGGAACGGCCGGCTATCTGCTGTCGAGCCGCTCGGTATTCCTGGTCACCTTCCTGCTCGCAATCCCCACTTTGATCGCACTCTCCCGCATCCGCGAGCACGAGGTCGACATCGCGCGCTGTCACGGCGAGATGCCCCGCGAGGCGGAGGATCGCGGCGACACCAATATCTGGCATCTGATCCGGCAGCGGCCGCTCATCGTCTTTGCGCTCAGCGTGCTCTTGTTACAACTCGCGAACGCCTCGATGATGCCGCTGATGGCAAGCGCGGTGACGGCGCGATCGAGCGAGTGGGCGACGGTGCTCGTCGCTTTTTGCATCGTCGTGCCGCAGGCGATCGTGGCGCTGCTGTCGCCGAGCGTCGGGCGCAAAGCGCAAGCATGGGGCCGCAGGCCGCTGCTGCTGATTGGATTCGCGGCGCTGACGATTCGCGGTCTGCTGTTCGCGACCGTGCGCGATCCGTATCTGCTGGTGCTGGTGCAGGTGTTCGACGGCCTCACCGCGGCGGTGTTCGCGGTGATGATCCCGCTGATCGTGGCCGACGTCGCCTTCGGCAGCGGCCACTTCAACCTCGCGCAGGGCATCGTCGGCACGGCAATGGGCATCGGTGCGTCGCTGAGCACCGCGCTTGGCGGCTATGTCAGCGATAAATTCGGCAATGCCATGGCGTTCACAGGACTGTCCGGGGTCGCGGCGACGGGACTTCTGCTTATTCTGCTCGTGATGCCGGAGACGCGGCGCAAGGGCATGATCGCAGCAAAAGAAATGGCCGGCTGAACCAATTCAGCCGGCCATGAGGGGGTGCGAGAGGGGAGATCAGGCGTCGAGATTGTGCAGGCGGGCCCGGTTGCGCAGCACGATCTGGCGGGCGCCGGAGAAGCCGAGAATGCCTTGGGCGTGAAGCTGCGACAGCGCGCGCGAGACGGTCTCGAGCGTGAGACCGAGATAGTCGCCGATGTCGCGGCGGCACATCGGCAGCGCCATCATGCCGGCAACCGCAAGGCGGCGGTCCATCTCGAGCAGGAAAGTTGCGACGCGCTCCATGGCGGTCTTGCGGCCCAGCAGCAGCATGTGGTCTTCGGCGTGACGAAGCTCACCAGCGGTCATGGCCCAGAGCTTGCGGGCGACCTGGACGTCGGTGGCTGCGGCCTTCTCGAGGCTCGCGCGCTTCACGAGGCGCACCGTGGTGTCGATGATAGCTTCAGCAGCAAGGCGGTGGGTGGTGCCGGATTCGAGGCCGAATACGTCGCCGGCAAGGTGGAAGGAGCCGATCTGGCGGCGGCCGTCGGAGAGAAGCTTGTAGCTGCGCACGGCGCCGGTGACGACCTGATAGACATACTCGGCCGGCTCGTCCTCACCATAGATCTCCTCTTCCTTGCGGTAGGAGAACTCGGTGGCAACGAGGCCGACATGGCCGGCAATCGCGCCGAACTGGTCTGAGACGGGATGGGCGGGTGCGATCTTGCCACCGATCTGGGTGTTGATCGCCGGGGTGTTGAAGGTCTGGGTCAGCATCTGCGCCATCTCCGTTGTGATGACGCTTTGGTAGGCGGTATCGGGGGCTTCGAAAATTTCGCGAGATATCTTAAGGGGGTTGCCTTACGTAGAATCCCGTAGGTCAGCTATGGACCCGGTTCTGGATCGCGTGGCGAATGCGTTTGACCAGGTTTTCGTCCAGAAGCGGCTTCAGAATCACTTCATTCACGCCTGCGGCCGCCGCCCGGGCCGAGATATTCGAGTCGGGATAGCCGGTGATCAGGATCACCGGGGTATCGCCCTCCGACTGGCGCAGTCGCCCGGCCAGCTCGATGCCGTTGATGTCGGGCATCTTGTAGTCGATCACGTAACAGTCTGCACCGGACGGGCTCGCCGCATTGAGCAGCGCCGTGGCGTTCCTGAAGGTCCGCACGGCAAAACCGTCAGTTTCCAGCAAGAACCTCAGCGAGCCGAGCACAGCGGCATCGTCGTCGACCACATAGATGGTTGGCTTTGCAGGTGACGACATCGGGCGCCGCTCAGGATGGGAGCTGATCTCAATCATCCATACCTGCTAGCACAGGGCGGGCGGAGGGGTTTGACTTGCCTCAATCCTGCTGACTTCAATCGTTGAGCATTCCAGCGCGCATCGCCAGCCGCACCAGTTCCGACAGACTGTTGGCCTGCATCTTGGTCATCACGTTAGCCCGGTAGACCTCGATGGTGCGCGGGCTGATGTCGTACTCGCGGGCGATCAGCTTGTTGGAGAGGCCCGCGATCAGCCCCTCCATGACCTGGCGTTCCCTGGGGCTCAAGGAAGCGACGCGAGCGGCGACGTCCTGGGCTATGGCCTCGTTCTTGGCCGCCGGCTCGCCCTCGCGGATCGCGGATTCGATCATGGCGACGAGACGGTCATCTTCGAACGGCTTTTCCAGGAAATCCATGGCGCCGAGCTTCATCGCCTCGACCGCAAGGGGCACGTCGCCATGGCCGGTCATGATCAGGATTGGAAACCGGCTGCGCTGCGCCTTCAGGCGCTTCAGTAACTCGATCCCATCGATGCCGGGCATCCGCACGTCGGAAACGACGCAGCCGAAGGCGAGGCCGGGCAGGGCGTCGAGAAAACTCTGCGCGTTGTCGAACAGTGTGACGCCGAAGCCAGCTGAATCCAGCAGGAAGTTCAGCGAATCTCGCATCGCCTCGTCGTCGTCAATGACGTAGATGATTCCCTTGGTCGTCATGGATCAGTTCTCATCGGCTGCCGGCAACGTGAAGCGGAATGTCGCTCCACCCGATGCGTTGCTCTCGGCCCACATCCGCCCGCCGTGAGCCTCGATGATCGAGCGGCTGATGGACAGTCCCACGCCCATGCCGGTGTCTTTGGTGGTGAAAAAAGTCTGAAACAGGTTTGGCATGACGTCGTCCTGGAAGCCGGAGCCGGAATCGGAGACCTCGATCTCGATCATGTCGTCGGCGGCGCGAGAGTTGGTGACGACGAGCTCGCGCCGTGGCGACTGCGCCATCGCTTCCAGCGCGTTGCGGAAGAGGTTGACCAGCACCTGCTGGATTTGCACCCGGTCGGCGAGCACGAGATCGGCATTTGGATTGAGGCTGAACCGAAGCTGCACGTTCTGCTCGCGCGCGCCGGCGAGCCCGAGCGCGCCGGCCTCCTCGATCAGCTTGGACAGGCTCTCGACCCTTTTCTCAGATTCGCCGCGGGAGACGAAGTCGCGCAAGCGGCGGATGATCTGGCCGGCGCGCAACGCCTGCTCGGCGGCGCGGTCCAGCGCGCTCTCGATTTTCGGCGTATTCGGATCCTGGCTACCGGCGAGCAGCCGTCGCGACCCCTTCATGTAGTTGCTGATCGCTGCCAGCGGCTGGTTGAGCTCGTGGGCGAGCGCGGACGCCATTTCGCCCATCGCGCTCAGCCGCGAGACGTGGACGAGTTCGGATTGCAGTTCTTGGAGCCGCGCCTGGGTTTTCTGATGCTCGGTAAGATCGCGGACGAAACCGGTAAAATAGGGCTCGCCGCCCGACTGCATCTCGCCGATCGACAGGTGCATCGGGAAGGTCGTGCCGTCGCGGCGCTTGCCGGTCACGATGCGGCCGATGCCGATGATGTGCGGGTCGCTGGTGGCGCGGTAACGCGCGATGTAGCCGTCGTGACGTGAGCTGTCGGGCTCCGGCATCAGGATGCGGACGTTCTGGCCGATCGCCTCCGACTCGACCCAGCCGAACAGGCGCTCGGCCGCCGTGCTGAAGAACTGGATGATGCCGTGGCCGTCGATGACGATCATGGCGTCGGGAATCGTCTGGAGGATCGAGCGGAGGTGACTCTCGCGGGTGCGCAAGGTTTCCTCGACCTGCTTCTCCTCATCGACGTCAAGAAAGATGCCGCTGAGATGTCGGGCGGCGCCGGCGTCGTCCCGAATCAGTCCCGCGCGGGCGCGGATCCACTGCGCTCTGCCCGACGCCCCCGTGACCCTGAACGACACGTCGAAGCTGCCGCCCCGTTCGGAGACGCGCCGGATCGCGATCTCGATCCGCTCGCGGTCGTTCGGCTCCAGTCGAGACAGGAACAGAGCGTAACTCATCGATTGGTCGGATTCGACTCCGAACAGGATTCTGGCCGTCTCCGACCACTCCAATTCCAGTGTCTTGAGATCGAGATCCCAGGTCCCGACGCCAAATCCTTCGATGCGGACACGGAAATGTTCGCCCCGGCCGTCATCTTGCGGATGAATCACACGGGTCGGCGCCAAACGATCACTCCCATTCCGATGCGGAGAACCGCACAGCGTTACCGCTGGCAATGTACCCAAGGAGAGGCCAGAGGCAAGTTCCGATGTCTTATACCATTGGCAGATTTCCGGCCGGCGCGGTGATCCAAGGTTTGATCTATCTCATCCTGCCAGGCGGCGGCGGGCCTACGATCGGATCAAAGCTCATTGCCCCGGAGACTCCGATGACATACGCGACCGTAATGGTCAGCCTGGCGCTCGATCAGCCCAACGACGCGCGGCTTCAGGTCGCGGGCGAGCTTGCCGAACGATTTGAGGCGTCGATCATCGGCGTTGCTGCGGCGCAGTTCGCTCCGCCGCTCTATTTCAGCGATGGCGCCGCAGCGCAGGGACTGATCGATGAGGGAGAAGCCTCAGTCAAGCGACGCCTGGGCGAACTCGAGGCGCAATTCCGCGCCGCGATCAGGAATCGCGGCGGACATGTGGAATGGCGCAGCGCCATGGATTTCCCGGCGCGCTTTACGTTCACCCAGGCGCGTTGCGCCGACATCGTCGTCGCCGGCGGGCAGAGCCCGGCCTTCTCCGACGCCTTCGCGCTCGCGAGCCCAAAGGATCTGGTGATGCAAGCCGCCCGGCCGATCCTGGTCGTGCCCGACGGCGTTAACTGGCTCGATCTGCGCAGCGTCCTCGTGGCGTGGAAGGATACGCCGGAAGCCCGGCGGGCGCTGGCCGATGCGCTGCCGATATTGCGCAAGGCCAGGGATGTCACCGTCCTCGCAATTCCCGAAGGCGACGACGACCGCCCTGCCGCGATCGCCGGCGTGACCGACGTGACGGCGTGGCTTGCCCGCCATGGCGTGACCGCGATCGCGCGCGTTTCCGAAGGGGCCCGCAACGAAACCGTCGCCGGGCAACTGGAGAAGATTGCCGGCGATGTCGGCGCCAGCCTGATCGTCGCCGGTGCCTACGGTCATTCGCGCTTCCGCGAGCTGATCCTCGGCGGCGTCACCCAGTATCTGGTCACTCAATCTGCCCGCTGCGTGCTGCTGTCGCACTGACGCGGGAGCGATGCAAGACGAATCAAAGAGGACGCGCCGTGTACAGATTCCTTGAGCAGACCGTCGACGGCTACATGACGCACGACGTCAGGACGGTGAGGCGCGACCTCGACCTGCTCGCGCTCAGCGAGATGTTCGAACGCGACGATTTCAATTCCTATCCCGTCGAGGACGACGGGCAGGTCGTCGGCATCGTCACCAAGTTCGACATCCTGAAGTGCTTCGCCTTCACGCCGAGCCAGATGCTGCCGCGCTATCACGACCTGATGAGCCGCAAGATCGGCGACGTCATGACGCCCGACTTTATCTATGTCAGCCCCGACACGCGGCTGACGCGCGTGCTCCAGATCATGGTCGAACACCGCGTCAGGAGCATCATCGTGCTCAACGGCGCGCAGAAGCTGGTCGGAATCGTCGCTCGCGAGGACGTCATCGCGGCGCTCAAGGCGACGGCGAGAGACTGACTTTTCCCCTTCTCCCCTTGCGGGAGAAGGTGGCATAGGCGGCCTTCGGCCGCCGTTCTTAAGAACGCCGAAGCGAAGCTTCGGCTATGGCGCCGGATGAGGGGTATGTCACCGCATATCCAACTGCGAGAGTTGTGGTTGCGGCGCCAACCCCTCACCCGAGCGAGTTTGCGGCACTGTTCTCGCCGCCCTCTCCCGCAAGGGGAGAGGGCACATCAACTGGCGGTGGCGCAACCCTCACATTAACAGAAATCCACATAGCTTGATTTCAATCAATTCCTCGCGAGGGTGAATGTGGTTTCTGGCCCTGTGTTCTTTCAGAGAGAATCCGCATGAGCCAGCCCTCCATCTCCAAGTCCATGACGTCAGGTGAAAGCGGCCTGGCTGTCGTGTTCGCGGTCACCGCCTTCCTCTGCGTGATTGCCTCGGCCAAGGCGCTCGATGCGCCCTTCGCCTTCCACGCCGCGCTGAGCGCGGCGGCGAGCCTGGCCGCCGTCTTCTGCATCATCAACCGCTACCTCGACCGGCCGGCGGCGTTGCCGCCTGCGGAGATCAATGGGCGCCCCAATTACAACATGGGGCCGATCAAGTTCTCGTCCGTCATGGCGATGTTCTGGGGCATTGCCGGCTTTCTCGTCGGCCTCATCATCGCCTCGCAACTGGCGTGGCCAGCGCTGAACTTCGATCTGCCCTGGACCAGCTTCGGCCGCCTGCGTCCGCTGCACACGTCCGCAGTGATCTTCGCCTTCGGCGGCAACGTCCTGATCGCGACCTCCTTCTACGTCGTGCAGAAGACCTGCCGCGTGCGCCTTGCCGGCGATCTCGCGCCCTGGTTCGTCGTCGTCGGCTACAACTTCTTCATCCTGATCGCCGGCACGGGCTATCTGCTCGGCGTCACCCAGTCGAAGGAATATGCCGAGCCGGAATGGTACTCCGACCTGTGGCTGACCATCGTCTGGGTCACCTATCTGCTGGTCTTCCTTGCCACGATCATCAAGCGCAAGGAGCCGCATATCTTCGTCGCGAACTGGTTCTATCTCGCCTTCATCGTGACGATCGCGGTCTTGCATCTCGGCAACAACCCGGCGCTGCCGGTCTCGGTGTTCGGCTCGAAATCCTACATCGCCTGGGGCGGCATCCAGGACGCCATGTTCCAGTGGTGGTACGGCCACAACGCGGTCGGCTTCTTCCTGACCGCCGGCTTCCTCGCCATCATGTACTACTTCATCCCCAAGCGCGCCGAGCGGCCGATCTATTCCTACCGTCTCTCGATCATCCACTTCTGGGCGCTGATCTTCCTCTATATCTGGGCCGGCCCGCACCATCTGCACTATACGGCGCTGCCGGACTGGACCCAGACGCTCGGCATGACCTTCTCGATCATGCTGTGGATGCCGTCCTGGGGCGGCATGATCAACGGCCTGATGACGCTGTCGGGCGCCTGGGACAAGCTGCGTACCGATCCCGTGCTGCGCATGCTCGTCGTCTCCGTCGCCTTCTACGGCATGTCGACCTTCGAAGGCCCGATGATGTCGATCAAGGTGGTCAACTCGCTCAGCCACTACACCGACTGGACCATCGGCCACGTGCACTCCGGCGCGCTCGGCTGGGTCGGCTTCGTCTCCTTCGGCGCGCTCTACTGCCTGGTGCCCTGGATCTGGAATCGGAAGGGCCTCTACAGCCTCAAGCTCGTCAACTGGCACTTCTGGATCGCGACGCTTGGCATCGTCCTCTACATCTCGGCGATGTGGGTGTCCGGCATCCTCCAGGGCCTGATGTGGCGCGCCTACACCTCGCTCGGCTTCCTCGAATATTCCTTCATCGAGACCGTCGAGGCGATGCACCCCTTCTACATCATCCGCGCTGCCGGCGGCGGGCTGTTCCTGATCGGCGCGTTGATCATGGCCTATAATCTCTGGATGACCGTTCGCGTCGGCGAACAGGAAGTCCAGATGCCCGTCGCTCTTCAGCCGGCGGAATGAGGAGTTTTCCATGTCGTTCTGGACACGCCACCAAATCTTCGAAAAGAACTCGATCATCCTGATCGTCGGCATCCTGCTGGTGATCGCGATCGGCGGTCTCGTCGAGATCACCCCGCTGTTCTATCTCAAGAGCACGATCGAGGCGGTCGACGGGATCAGGCCGTATACCCCGCTGGAGCTCGCCGGGCGCAACGTCTACATCCGCGAAGGCTGCTATCTCTGCCATTCGCAGATGATCCGCCCCTTGCGCGACGAGGTCGAGCGCTACGGCCATTTCTCGCTGGCTGCCGAGAGCATGTACGACCATCCGTTCCAGTGGGGCTCGAAGCGCACCGGTCCCGATCTCGCCCGCGTCGGCGCCAAATATTCCGACGACTGGCATGTCACCCATCTGACCAACCCGCGCGCAATCGTGCCGCAGTCGGTGATGCCGGGCTATCCGTTCCTCAGCAAGACCGAGGTCGATCCGGACACGATCGCCGACCACATGCGCACGCTGCGGATCGTCGGTACGCCCTACACCGACGACCAGATCGCCAATGCGAGCGCCGACATGAAGGCCCAGGCCGATCCTGACAACGCCGGCTCCGACGCTTTCACCAAGCGCTACGCCAAGGCCGTGGTGCGCAACTTCGACGGCAAGGCCGGCACGCCGACCGAGATGGACGCGCTGATCGCCTATCTCCAGATGCTCGGCACGCTGGTCGACTTCAAGATCTACAACGAGAAAGCCAATCTTCGCTGAGAAGGCACTAACGATGAAAGCCATCCTGACACTCGACAATCTCGCGTCCGGTCTCGTGACTACGATCTGGACGCCGGTGTTCGTCGCGATCTTTCTCGCGATCATCGCCTACGCATTATGGCCCCGTAACAAGGCAGCTTTCGACGAAGCGGCACACCTGCCGTTGCGGGAGGAGTAAGAGATCATGACCGATCATCATAGCGACATCGATCCCGTCTCCGGGAGGTCCACGACCGGACACGAGTGGGACGGCATCAAGGAGCTCAACACGCCGCTGCCGCGCTGGTGGGTAATCACCTTCTACCTCACCATCGTCTGGGCGATCGGCTACTGGATCGTGTATCCGGCCTGGCCGCTGATCTCCAGCAACACCACGGGCCTGTTCGGCTACTCGACGCGCGCCGACGTCGCGGTCGAGCTCGCCAACCTCGAGAAGATCCGCGGAGCCAAGATGGTTGCGCTGGGCGCGGCCTCGCTCGCCGACATCGAGAAGGATCCGGCCCTGCTCGCGCTCGCGCGCGCCAAGGGCAAGACCGTGTTCGGCGACAATTGCGCGCCATGTCACGGCTCAGGCGGCGCCGGTGCCAAGGGCTATCCGAACCTGAATGACGACGACTGGCTGTGGGGCGGATCGCTCGACCAGATCATGCAGACCATCCAGTTCGGCGCACGTTCCGGCCATGCCAAGACGCATGAAGGCCAGATGCTCGCATTCGGCAAGGACGGCGTGCTGAAGCCGGACGAGATCGTCACGGCTGCCAACTATGTCCGGGCATTGTCGGGCCTTCCGACCCGCAAGGGCTATGACGCGGCCAAGGGCGAGAAGATATTCGCGGAGAATTGCGTCGCCTGCCATGGCGACGGCGGCAAGGGCAACCCGGAGATGGGCGCGCCCAACCTGACCGACAAGATCTGGCTCTATGGTTCGGACGAGGCGACGCTGATCGAGACCATCAGCCAGGGCCGCGCGGGCGTGATGCCGGCCTGGGAAGGGCGGCTCGATCCCGCCACCATCAAGGCGATGGCAGTTTACGTCCACTCGCTGGGCGGCGGAAAATAGCCAATCCGGGACAGGCGGGGGCGAACAAAAACGCCCCCGCTTGCGCTGGATCAACTGACGCGGCGGCGTCGGGTCTAGGTTTTATCGCACCTCTCGAAAGCTGCAGGCGATGAACAGGCCCGTGAACCCAAAAGACCTCCCATTAGACGATGACAACGGGCCGCTCTATGTGGCCCAGAAGAAAGTCTATCCCCAGAGCATCTCCGGCACCTTCCGCCGGATCAAATGGGGCCTGATGGCGTTCTGCCTCGGGGTCTACTACTTCCTGCCGTTCGTGCGCTGGAACCGCGGCCTCGGTGCTCCGAGCCAGGCGGTGCTGATCGATCTTCCCAACAGCCGCTTCTATTTCTTCTTCATCGAGCTGTGGCCGCAGGAGGTCTACTACTTCACCGGCCTGCTGATCGTCGCCGCGGTGGCGCTATTCCTGATGAACTCGGTCGGCGGCCGCATCTGGTGCGGCTATCTCTGTCCGCAGACGGTGTGGACCGACCTGTTCTATGCGGTCGAGCGTCTGATCGAGGGCGACCGGCGCGAGCGGATGAAGAAGGACAAATCGTCCGACCCGATGAAGCTGGAGCGCATCTCCGAGATCGTGCTCAAGCATTCGATCTGGCTCTTGATCGGGTGGTGGACCGGCGGCGCCTGGGTGCTCTATTTCAACGACGCACCGACGCTGGTCAAGGAACTCGTCACCTTTCAGGCGCCGATGATCGCCTATATCTGGATCGGAATCCTGACGGCTACGACCTACGTGCTCGCCGGCTTCATGCGCGAGCAGGTCTGCACCTATATGTGCCCGTGGCCGCGGATCCAGGCCGCGCTCACCGACGAATGGGCGCTCAACGTGACCTATCGTTACGATCGCGGCGAGAAGCGTACGTCGGTCAAGAAGGCGGCCGAGCTGCGTGCGCTCGGCGAGCAAGTCGGCGACTGCGTCGACTGCTATCAATGTGTCGCCGTGTGTCCGACCGGCATCGACATCCGCAACGGACCGCAGCTCGAATGCATCCAGTGCGGGCTCTGCATCGACGCTTGCGACAACGTGATGACGAAAATCGGCCGGCCGAAGCGGCTGATCGGCTACGACAACGACGTCAACATCCAGCGCCGCCAGGAAGGCAAGGCGCCGGTCTACCGCATCGTCCGGGCCCGCACCGTCGCCTACAGCGCGATCATCGCGGCGGTCGGCGGCATCATGTTCTATACGCTGGCGACCCGCAGCCTGCTCGACGTCAACGTGCTGCACGACCGCAACCCGGTCGCGGTCAGGCTCAGCGACGGCTCGATCCGCAACGCCTACACCGTGCGGCTGCTCAACAAGAGTGGTTACGACCGCGTCATCGCGATCGACGCGAACGGTCCGGTCAATGCGACGATCCATGTCATCGGTATCGATTCCGTGACGCCGGACCGGCCGATGATCGTGGTTCCGCGCGACTCCACCAGCGAGCTGCGGCTGCTCGTGACCGCGCCGGCGGAGGGCAATCCGGAGAAGTCGATCCCGGTTCGCTTTCACGTCACCGATATCGGCCTCGGCGAAGTCGCCAGCGCCACCGACAATTTCGTCGCGCCCTAGAATCAGGAGTTCGCCATGGCAACCAAGCCGCTGACCGGAACCAAGGTGTTTCTGATGCTGGTCGCCTTCTTCGGCGTCGTGATCGGCGTCAACGTGACCATGATGAAGCTCGCGATCGCGACGCTGCCAGGCACGGATGTCGACAGTCCCTATGCCGCGGGGCTCGCCTATGATCGCGAAATTTCGGCGGCGCAGGACCAGGCTGCGCGAAAATGGAAGGTCAACGCCCACATCGAGCGCCGCGCCGATGGCGGCGCCGTGCTTCAGGTCGAGGCGCGCGATGCGAGCGGCCAGCCGATCGCCGGACTGAAATTCGGCGGCCGCCTGGAGCGGCCGACGGACAAGCGCGCCGATCTCGCCGTCGAACTCTCGGAGGCCGGCATCGGCCTCTATCGCGGCAATGCCGCATCGGTCGCGCCGGGCCAGTGGGACCTGGTCATCGAGGGCGAGGCGCGGGGAACGCGCGTGTTCATGTCGCGCAACCGCGTGATCCTGAACTGAAGGATTCTGCCATGCACGTCTCGCGGGACTTTTCGCATTACGTCCGGACTGCGGGCGAGGGCGTCCAGCACATCGATCTCGCGGTCGAGGGCGTTCACTGTGCCGGCTGCATGGCCAAGATCGAGCGCGGGCTGTCCGCGATTCCCGACGTGACGCTGGCGCGCGTGAATCTCACCGACCGGCGCGTTGCGCTGGAATGGAAGGCGGGCACGCTCGATCCGGCCCGATTCATCGATCGCCTCGAGGAGCTCGGCTACAAGGCCTATCCTTACGAGACCGAGAGCGCGGAGGCGACCGAGGTCGCCGAATCGCGCTTCCTGCTGCGCTGCCTCGGCGTCGCCGCGTTCGCCACCATGAACGTGATGATGCTGTCGATCCCGGTGTGGTCCGGCAACGTCTCGGACATGCTGCCGGAGCAGCGCGATTTCTTCCACTGGCTGTCTGCGCTGATCGCGCTGCCGGCAGCGGCCTATGCCGGCCAGCCGTTCTTCCGCTCGGCCTGGCGCGCGCTGTCGGCCAGGACCACCAACATGGACGTCCCGATCTCGATCGGGGTGTGTCTTGCGCTGGGCATGTCCGTGGTCGAGACCATCAACCACGCCGAGCACGCCTATTTCGACGCGGCGATCATGCTGCTCACTTTCCTCCTGGTCGGCCGCGTCCTCGACCAGAACATGCGGCGGCGGACCCGCGCGGTCGCGGGCAATCTCGCCGCGCTCAAGGCAGAGACCGCGGCCAAGTTCGTCGGGCCTGGCGAGATATCTCAAGTGCCGGTGGCCGCGATCCATCCCGGCGACATCGTGCTGCTGCGGCCCGGCGAGCGCTGCGCGGTCGACGGCACCGTGATCGAAGGCCGTTCCGAGATCGACCAGAGCCTGATCACCGGCGAGACGCTCTACGTCACGGCAGGCCAAGGCACGCCGGTCTATGCGGGATCGATGAACATCTCGGGCACCTTGCGGGTGCGGGTCTCGGCGGCGTCAGAGGGGACATTGCTCGCCGAGATCACGCGGCTGCTCGACAATGCGCTGCAGGCGCGCTCGCGCTACATGCGGCTCGCCGACCGCGCCTCGCGACTTTACGCGCCGGTGGTGCATGCCACCGCGCTCGTCACCATCCTCGGCTGGGTCATCGCGGGGGCCGGCTGGCATGATGCGATCGTGACCGGCGTCGCGGTGCTGATCATCACCTGTCCCTGCGCGCTCGGGCTCGCCATCCCGACGGTGCAGACAGTGGCCTCGGGCGCGATGTTCAAGGCGGGTGTCCTGCTTAATTCCGGCGATGCCATCGAGCGTCTCGCGGAAGCCGATCACGTCGTCTTCGACAAGACCGGCACGCTGACGCTGCCCGATCTCGAAGTGATGAATGCGGCCGATATCGCCGCTGATATCTTCGAGCTTGCCGGCCGGCTCGCGCTGTCGAGCCATCATCCGGTCGCCGCCGCGGTCGCGCAGGCCTCCGACGCCGGATCGCCGATCGTCGGCGCGGTCGAGGAGGCCGGCCAGGGCGTGCGCGCTGTGGTCGATGGCATCGAGATACGCCTCGGCCGTCCGTCCTTCTGCGGCGCCGAGACGCTGGTCTCCGACGTGACAAATCTCGATCCCGAAGCCTCGGTCGTGGCTTTCAGCAAGGGCAGCGAAAAATTCATCCTCTCTGTGCGCCAGGGCCTCCGTCCCGATGCGCAGGCCGTGATCGCGGCGCTCAAGGCGCGCAATATCGGCATCGAGATTCTCTCCGGCGACCGTGAACCGGCGGTGATCGCGGCGGCCCACGCGCTGGGCATCCCCGAATGGCGCGCCGGGGTGACGCCGGCCGACAAGATCGCGCGGATCGAGGTCTTGAAGGCGCGGGGCATGAAGGTCCTGATGGTCGGCGACGGCATGAACGATGCGCCGTCGCTGGCGGCGGCGCACGTCTCGATGTCGCCGATCTCGGCCGCGCATTTGAGCCAGGCGACCGCCGATCTCGTCTTCCTCGGCCGGCCGCTGGCCCCGGTCGTTGCCGCAATCGACGCTTCGCGCAAGGCGCTGCACGTGATGCGGCAAAATCTCTGGCTTGCGATCGGCTACAACGTCCTCGCAGTGCCGGTCGCGATCAGTGGCGTCGTGACACCCCTGATCGCAGCTGCCGCCATGAGTGGATCGTCGATCCTGGTGATGCTGAATTCGCTGCGTGCGCGCAGCGCCTCGCGGGAGATAGTGTGATGGAAATCCTGGTCATCCTAGTGCCGCTGGCGCTGATGCTCGGTCTCGCCGGTCTCGTCGCCTTCCTCTGGTCGCTCCGGAGCGGTCAGTACGACGATCTCGACGGCGCCGCCTGGCGCGCCATCGCCGACGACGAGCCGCCGCAGGAAGCGCCGGCCAAGCGCTAGCGCTTCAAGGGGAGCGTCAGCAGGGCCGCGGCCGCGAGCGCCAGGCCCACCCCGGCCACGCAGGCATGCCAGCCATACGCGTCGAACAACCGGCCGAGGACGGCCGTGCCAATGAGCCCGCCACAGAAATAGCAGGCGAGATAGGTGCCGCTGGCGATGCCGCGGTTTTCAGCCGCAGCCTGTCCTACGAATCCTGTCGCAGCCGCTTGCGCGGAAAAGGTACCGATTCCGACCAGAACCATCCCGGCGACGACCGCGCCCAGGTGTGGGGCCAGCATCAGCGGCAGACCGATCCCTGCGATCGCGAGCGAGCCCCAGATCGTCGGACGCGTTCCGAGGCGCGATGCCACTCTGCCGGCCAGCAACGTCGTGACCACCGACGGCAGGAAGACGAAGTAAACGAAGCCGAGGTCCATCATGCCCAGCGACAGCGGTGGCCGAACCAGAACGAAATTGACGAATGTAAAGGTGCCGATGAATGCGAACAGGATGCAGAAGCCGATGCCGTAGGCGGCACGCAGCCGTGGGTCCCGCCACTGCGCGATCGTCGCGGCAAACGCCGATGCCGTCGGCGTGGAGGTACGCATCGGCTGTACACGCGCAATGGTGAAATAGACCAGTGCGGCGCCGGCCAGATTGAGGGCTGCGAAGAAATAGAAATTCCATGCCAGGCCGAGGCTATCCGCGATCGCGGCCGAGACCAGCCGGCCGACGAGATTGCTGGCGACGTTTCCCGTGATGTAAGCGGCAAAGGCGCCGCCGGAATCCATTGCGCTGCATTGTTCGCCGAGATGAGCCAATGTCAACGCGAAGGCGGATGCCATGCAGAGGCCCTGCGCGACCCGCAGGCCGGTGAAAACGGCAAGATTGGGCGCAGTCGCCAACAGGCTCGTCGGAATCGCCAGCAGGGTCAGGCTGAGCAGGATGCCGGTCCGCCTGTCGATGTGCGGGCTGAGAAACCCGACGACGAGGCCTGCGACGGCCATGCCGAACGTGCTGGCGTTGACGGCCAAGCTCATCGCCGCCGGCGTGACGCCGTAGTGGCGCGTCAGCGAGGGCAGGATTGCCTGTGTCGCGAAGAGATCGACGACCGTCAGGAATGCGGTCAATCCAATGACGAGCGAGCGGAGTATGAGCCGCGGGGAATGTTGATCCGTTGCCATCGCGCTCGGCCTGATGGACGCGGAAAGTTCAGTCATGGCGTTGCGTCTCCCGTGAAAGGTGTGGCGCCCGGCATGAGGATCCGGGTGCCACATCGGCAACTATCAGGCTGGGGCCGGGGCGCTGGTTACATGTTGTGGTCGTGCGGGTCCTTGCGGACGTCGCCGACATAGAGAATGACCGTTTCCTTGCCGAGGTTCTTCCACCAGTGCGAGGTGCCGTAGACCTCGGGGCGGATGTCGCCGGCCCTGTGCACGATCGGGTCGACGCAGTTGGAAGCGTGTTCGACGATCTCGCCTTGCTGCACGAAGATCAGGGCAGGGCGGTCGTCATGGCTGTGCCAGGGCACGATGCCGCCGGGCTCGATGGTCAGCTTGCGGAAGCGCAGCTCGCGACCTTCGATGTGTGCCGGCTGCTTGCCGAGGTCGATGGCGCCGAGCGTGACGTCGGTGACGCCGACCGGCTTGTAATCGACCATCTGCTGCGCGTTCGGCTTGGTCTTGTCGGCCGGACATTCGCCGGCGGAGACTGGCTGCGCCGAGAGTGTCAATACGCCGAGAATGGCAATGCCGGGCCAGACCGCGCGCGACAATGTGTGATGCTTGAACATCGGGACGTCTCCTGTGTTGGCCGCAGCCGCAAATGGTCGCCGGCTATGTCGGGACTGTCGTCGAGAGGGCGCTCGTTTTGAAATGCTCTTTCGCTCTCGCTGCGATAGACCGGCGCTATCGGGCCCGATACGCGCTCGCTATCGAACCGATTGGGGATCGGCATTTCCGCTTCCCGAGCGATTGGCGTTCGATGGCAGGGCGCCCGATTGGCGGGCGTTCACGTCAATCCGGAGAAGCATCTCATGACGAAATTGTCCAAGACCTTGATTGCCACGGCTGCGTTCGCGGTCATCGCCACATCGGCCTTCTCGGAGGCCACATGGGATTTCAAGGCTGGCATGGCCTACATGTATGGCGGACCCGGCAAGATGTCGGCGATGGCCATGGCCCCGGCGGAGAAGAACCACGAGGCCATGATGAAGGGCGCCAAGAAGGTCCCCGACAACACCGTCTTCTTCATGGACAACGGATCGCTGTATTCCACTTCGGGGCGGCTGGATCCGACCGGCAATTTCTACGTGAACTAAACCGGTCCTGGCATCGCGGCCGCCCTTGCGGGCGGCCGAACCGGGAAACTAATATCCGCCCCACGAATGCCGGAGCAGAAGATGACGTCTCTCTCGCCAGCCGACACCGAACAGCTCAGGCTTGCTTTCCAGCGCTGCCGCGACATGGACGGCACGCTGAACGAACAGCTCCGCGCCTATGCCGATGCCAGCCGCGAGGTCTTCCCGGCCTATGGCGAGGCCGTCGATCGCCTGGTGGCGCGATTGGGCGGAAACGGCGGCGGCGAGACCGCGCCGCGCCCGGGCGACGCAATGCCGCCGTTCATGTTGCCTGACGAGAGCGGGCGTCTCGTCGAGCTGTCCTCACTGCTGGAGCGCGGCCCGGTCGCCGTGATGTTTTTCCGCGGCCATTGGTGCCCCTATTGCCGGCTCAATGTCCGCGCGGTGGTCCAGGCGCTTGATCGCATCGAGTCCATGGGTGCGCGCATCGTCGCGGTCATGCCGGAGACGCAGGAATACACCCAGCAGCTCAAAGCGGAAGCTGGTGCGCCGTTTCCGATCCTGACCGACCTCGACAACGGCTATGCGCTGTCGCTCAATCTCGCGATCTGGCTCGGCGCCGAAATCCAGAGCCTGTTGTCCTATCAGGACATGGCGAAATTCCACGGCAATGATGGCTGGATGCTGCCGATCCCGGCCGTGTTCGTCGTCGGTCGCGACGGTCTCGTGAAAGCCCGCTTCGTCGATCCGGACTTCCGCAAGCGGATGGAGATCGATGATCTGCTCGAGGCGTTGGAAGGCGCGAGCAGGGAGGCCTAGAACGGTTAGCAGCGAACGTCGCCGCTAACCCGCAATCTCCCGCCAATCCGCACCGCGCAGCATGCGCATCACGGCATTGGCCACCGCCGTGCGCTGCCGGCCGGCCACCCCGTAAAGGCTGACGGTGCGACGGGCATCCAGCCCGGCGACCGCAGCGCGCGTCAGCGTCTCTGGCACGGGCGAGGTGTGCGGCACCATGGCGACGCCGATGTCGGCCTCGACCAGTTCGATCAGGTCGCGCTCGTTGGAGATTTCGTGACCCTGCTCGACCGCGATGCCGTGCTCGCGCAGGCTCGCGGAGATGCGGCGGGAATGCTCGCAAAACGTCCGGCTCAACAGCTGCTCTGCGCGCAAATCGTCCAGTTCGATGCTGCTGCGGCCGGCCAGGCGGTGTCCGTCGCTGACCATGAGCTCGAAGCTCTCGGTGAACAGCGGCCAGACATCGAGCCGCTCCCAGGCCTCGTCGATGTCGGCGGCAATTCCGAGCTCGGCCTCGCCCTTCTTCAGGAAGTCGGCCACTTCACGGCTCGAGCCGCGCAGGAAGCGGAATTCGAGCCGGTTGAACTGCCGCTTGATCTGGTTGAGATGAGGAATGAGCAGCGACAGGTCGATCGAATGCGTCAGCGCGACGCGGAGCGCGCCGATCTCGCCGCTCCGGAATGAGGAGGCAAGCGAGCGTGCGCCGATGGCCGCGTCAAAGCACTGCTTGAGCAGCGGATGCATGCGCTGGCCAAGCTCGGTCAATTGCGCCGCGGGCCGTTCGCGGCGAAACAGATCGCCGCCAAGCTCCGCCTCGAGCTGCTTGATCGCGCGCGTCAGCGAAGGCTGCGTCACGTTGCATTCCTCGGCGGCGCGCGTGAAGTTCAAGAGCTGCGCCACCGCGAGGAAGTAGCGGACCTGGTGCATTTCCATGGATCGGCTCCCGGCAGGATCGGCCGGAAATCTAACCGATCGGTGCCGGGAATGATATCCTGGCCGCAATAGCGCGTGCCTATGGTTTCGGAAGCCAGCCGGCATTTCCAAAGGGCCCGACAATCGCGGAGAACGGCAGGACGTAACAATGGCCTTACGCCTGACGAATGATAACCATCGGCTCGACAGGAGCGAGACATGAACAGCATGCAGGACAGCGGGCGCCGAAAGAGCATGGACCTGCCGGGTCAGGTCGTCCTCGTGCTTCAAGGCGGCGGCGCGTTAGGCTCCTACCAGGCCGGCGTCTACCAGGCGCTGCACGAGGCCGGTATCGAGCCGGACTGGATCATCGGCACCTCGATCGGTGCCATTAATGCCAGCCTTATTGCGGGTAATGCGCCGGAGCACCGGCTCGCGCGCCTGCGAGAGTTCTGGAAGCGGATGGAGCAGAAGCCGGTCTGGGACTCGGGCACCACATTTCCCGGCTTCAACGAGAAGCTGGCCTATTGGTCGGCCGTGACCCACGGCATTCCTGGCTTCTTCCGACCCAATCCGCTGGCGCATGCTGGGGATGCCTATCCGCTGGGCGCCGACCATGCCGGCTTCTATTCGACCGCTCCGCTGGAGAAGACGCTGCGCGAGCTGGTCTATTTCGATCTGGCCAACCGCTGCGCGCCGCGGCTGACGGTCGGCGCGGCTCATGTCGGCACCAGCCAGATGCGCTATTTCGACAGCCGCGACGGCGAGCTGACGGTGAAGCATGTCATGGCTTCGGGCGCATTGCCGCCGGCATTCCCGGCAGTGCGGATCGATGGCGAACTCTATTGGGACGGAGGCATCCTCTCGAATACGCCGACGGAAGCGGTGTTCGACGACAATCCGCGCACGAATTCGCTGATCTTCTCCGTGCATCTGTGGAATCCCGTCGGCGCCGAGCCGACCACGATGGCGGAGGTGCTGAACCGGCACAAGGATGTGATGTATTCGAGTCGGATCGCGAGTCAGATCGAACGCCAGCAGCAGGCCCATCGCCTGCGCCATGTCATCAACCAGCTTGCGGAACGCCTGCCTGAGAGCGAACGCGGCGATGCCGCGGTGAGGGAGCTGATGAGCTACGGCTGTCCGACCCGTATGCACGTCGTGCGGCTGCTGGCGCCGCAGCTCGACCGCGAGACCCATACCAAGGATATCGACTTCAGTCCGTCAGGGATCACGCGGCGCTGGCATGCCGGCTATGCCCACACGAGGTCGGTATTGGCGCGAAAACCGTGGATCGGCGAATTCGATCCGCTTGCGGGCGTAGTGCTGCACGAGCATATGGACGAGATGCCGATGGCGGCGGAGTAGAGCCGCAGGCGATCGTCCCCGTTCATCGAATTGCCACAGGCCTTGCGGATCGTCGGTCTTCGTCCGCAGCTGAAAGGCCGGCAAGTGGTATCGGGAAGCGATCTGGATCTGGCGCTCGATCACGTCCGCGCTGATGCGGCAGGACCGGTTGCCGGCGTGTTTGGTCCTGACACGGTGACCTGGCAGATCGACCGAGAGGCCGTCATCTTTCTCGGTGCCGGTCGTGCGCTGTTGCTGCAGCTGGCGCATCCCTGGGTCGCTGCTGCCATCGCCGAGCATTCGAAAACCTTCGCCGATCCGATCGGACGATTTCACCGCACCTTCGGCATCGTCTTTGCCATGGTGTTCGGCTCGCTTGACCGTGCTCTGTTGTCGTCGCGGCAATTGCACCGGCGCCACAGCATGATCGTCGGCGAGATGCCCGAGACCGTCGGTCCGTTCGCGGCAGGCTCGCGCTACTGTGCCAACGACATCCCGTCGCTGCGCTGGGTTCATGCCACGCTGGTCGAGACCGCGCTGATGGCGCATGATCTGGTCTTGCCGCCGCTCTCGGTAGAGGAGCGCGAGCGCTACTGGGCCGAGAGTCGGTTGTTCGGTGCCTTGTTCGGGTTGACGGCGCACGACCTGCCCGCGGACTGGTCGGGCTTTGCGGCCTACACCGCGGCGATGGCGCAATCGGACACGTTGACCGTCAGCCTGGCCGCGCGCGAGATCGCGAAGCAGATTTTTGGCGGCGCCCGTCCGTGGTTGCGGCCACCGCGATGGTATCGCGCGCTCACGGCGAGCCTGCTGCCGGAACGCCTGCGTGTGGGGTTTGGGTTCGAGCTTGATGAGCGCGACGCCAGGTCGGCCGACAACGCGCTCCGATGGATACGGCGCGTCTACCCGAAACTGCCAGATCGGTTGCGCTATGTCGGTCCCTACCAGGAAGCGCAAGCGCGGCTTCGCGGCGAGCCGCAGCCCGACTGGATGACGCGGTGTCTCAACCGGGCCTGGATCGGGCGGCCGCAGATGGATCAGCGCGGGAAGGGGTGAAGTTCTCCGCCGCTGCCACAAACCACCGTCATTGCGAGGAGCCCTTGCGACGAAGCAATCCAGGCTGCTGCCTCGGAAACAGACTGGATTGCTTCGCTGCGCTCGCAATGACGAGGAAACACCGCGCGCCTCACACCGCCACCAGCTTCCGGTACAGCGCGTTGTAGCTGCCGGCCGGGATGCTCCAGGAGAACGAGCGTCCCATCGCGCTGCGACGCATGGTGTCGAGCTGGTCCTGCGCCACGAAGGCGGAGAACGCCCGGCGGACGCCGCCGAGGAAGGATTCGTGCGAAGGTTTTGAGAACAGGAAGCCGGTTTCGCCGTCGGTAATGGTTTCGGCGAGGCCGCCGGTCTGGTGGCCGATCGGTAGCGAGCCGAAGCGCTGGGCGTACATCTGGCTGAGCCCGCAGGGCTCGAAGCGTGAGGGCATCAATGTGAAATCGCTGCCGGCGAAGATGCGGCGCGCCTGGGCGTCGTTGAAGCCGATCGCGACTCCGATGGCGTCGGGGCGCCGGCGATGCGCGTCGATCAGCGCCTGCTCGAGCGCCGGCTCGCCGGAGCCGGTGACCACGATCTGACCGCCGGCATCGACGATCTCGTCGGCCGCCGCCAGCACGAGGTCGATGCCCTTCTGGTGCACCAGCCGGGCGACGATGCCGAATATCGGGCCGCGCGACACCGCGAGCCCGAACTGCCTTCGCACATAATCCGCATTGGCCTTTTTGCCGATCCAGTCGCCGGCGCCGAACTGCTGGGCGAGCTGTGCGCAGGAACGGGGGTCCCAGCTCTCGTCGATGCCGTTGAGGATGCCGGTGAGCTCGGCCGCGTCGGAGCGGACTCGCAGCAGGCCTTCGAGACCGCAGCCGAATTCATCCGTGGTGATCTCCCGGGCGTAGGTGCCGCTGACGGTGGTGAGATGCGAGGCGTAGACCAGCCCGGCCTTGAGGAAGGAGAGCTGGTCGTAGAACTCGACGCCGTCGATGTGGAAAGAGCTCTCCGGCGCGCCGATCCGCCGCAGCGACTCCTTCGGGAAGAGGCCCTGATAGGCGAGGTTGTGAATGGTCAGGATCGACGGCAGCTTGGAGCCGCGCCAGGCGAGGTAGGCCGGCACGAGCGAAGCCTGCCAGTCATTGGCATGGATCAGGTCTGCTGCCCAATCCTTGTCCAGCTTGCCCATCGCGAGCTCAGCGGCGGCCGATGCAAAGCGCGCGAAACGGATGTCGTTGTCGGGCCAGTCGCGCCCGGACTCGTCCCCATAGGGATTGCCGGGCCGGTCGTAGAGTTGCGAGCACAACAGCACATAGACCGGCAGGCCGTCCTTGGTCGCGGCCCGGCCGAGCGAGCAGGCCGGCATCTCCGCGAACGCCGGACAGCGGCCAACGATCTGAATATGCGTGAGTTGTTCGATGATGTCGCGATAGCCGGGCAACATGACCCGGATGTCGGCGAAAGGACGAAGGGCTCGGGGGAGTGCAGCGGAAACGGCTCCGAGTCCGCCGACGCGGACAAAGTCGTCCATTTCTGTCGTAACGAACAAGACCCTCAAGAACTGCTGCCCTCTGCCGGAGCCCGATTGCTGCTATGCAAGAACGGGTCCAGTTGCCCTGGAATTCCCAAGCCCGCCCACGAGACGTGTCTGTTCGGTAAAGACTTTCCTACTCAGCTGCCGCCCTTTAGGGTCGGCGCACAAATAACAGAGAACTTCGATAGTTCCTGAGTGACCCGAGGACGCAAGCAGGCATGCAGCTATCAGATAAGCATGAGGGGACGACGACAAAGGCCTTCGCCGGCCTCAGGGTTCTGGATTTTTCGACCACCATCGCCGGTCCCCATTGTGCGCGGATGCTCGCCGACATGGGCGCCGAGGTCATCAAGATCGAGACCGACGGCGGCGAGACGATGCGGACCCGGCCGCCGCTGCGCAAGGGCTGCAGCACCGTGTTCGGCCAGCTCAATGTCGGCAAGAAGAGCGTCGTGCTCGACCTCAAGTCCGAGGACGGCAAGGAGGCGGTCCGCCGGCTGGCCGTGACTGCCGACATCCTGGTCGAGAACTTCCGCCCCGGCGTGATGCACCGGCTGCGGCTCGACTATGACAGAATGCGCGCCGTCAATCCGAAGCTGATCTACTGCTCGATCTCCGGCTACGGCCAGAGCGGCCCGTCCGCCGAATTGCCGGCCTACGCGCCGGTGATCCATGCAGCCTCCGGCTACGACATGGCGCATCTCGCCTACCAGCCCGGCCGCAGCCGCCCGGATTATTGCGGCATCTACCATGCCGACGTCGTCACCGGCACCTACGGGTTTGGCGCGATTGCGTCGGCGCTCTACCAGCGCACGGTCACCGGGCTCGGCCAGCACATCGACGTCTCCATGCTGGAATCGATGCTGACGCTGACGTTGATCGAGTTGCAAAACTCGCAGTTCACCGTGAAGCCGCCGCCGCGCCCGATGTTTGGCCCGACCGAGACGGCGAGCGGCTACGTCATGATCACGGTTGCCAGCGAGAAGACGTTTAAGGGACTGATGGGGGTGATCGGTCGCCCCGAATGGATCTCCGATCCGCGCTTCTCCACCTATGCCGCGCGTCGCGACAATTGGGCCGACTTGATGGACGGTGTCGAAGCCTGGTCGCGGCAGTTCTCGACCGAGGCCTGCCTCGCCGCGCTTGGCGCTGCCGGCGTGCCGGCCTCGGCCTATCGCAGCGTGTCCGAGGCGCTGGCCGATCCGCAGATCGCGCACCGGCAGGCGCTCTCGTCTGTGGAGGACGAAGGCGGCTCGTTCCAGGTCCTCAATCTGCCGTTCCGGATGTCCGGTGCCGACACAGCGCCGGCCAGGACGATGGCCGTGCTTGGCGAGCACACCGACCGGCTGCGCGCGGAAATCGGCCTCACCGAGGGTGCGCCAATTCCGTCAGGCAAGACAGCCGTGCAAAGCTGACGGCAAGTCTGACCGCAAGTCTGACGGCAAGTCTGACGGACAGCTTCGTGCAGCAAGCAATGCGGCTTTGCGCGAGGTCGGCTTGCCATCATCCGCCGGCCTCATCTACACAGGTCCGAGTTTGTCTCGTCCTGCCGCCCATGCCATGGTGGCGGCGACAAGAAAAGTATCCGGGAGGACACCGATGAAAAGTTTCAAGGTCGCCGATTTCAAGGCGCCGCTGCAGGAGTTCGACGAGGCAACGCCGCAGCCGTCCGGCACGCAGGTGCTGATCAAGGTGAAGGCCGCCGGCGTCTGCCACAGCGACCTCCACATCTGGGAAGGTGGCTACGATCTCGGCCACGGTCGCAAGCCGTTGTCGCTGAAGGACCGCGGCATCAACCTGCCGCTGACCATGGGGCACGAGACCGTCGGTGAAATCCTCGCCTTCGGCCCGGACGTGAAGTCGTCGGACCAGGGCGATGTGAAGATTGGCGATGTCGGCCTGGTCTATCCCTGGATCGGTTGCGGCAAATGCGCGACCTGTCTCGCCGGCGATGAGAACATGTGCCTGACGCCGCGCTCGCTCGGCGTCTATTGCGACGGTGGCTATTCCGACCACATGCTCGTGCCGCATCCGCGCTATTTGCTCAATCTGAGAGGGCTCGATCCCGCGTCGGCTGCACCTTACGCCTGCTCGGGCGTCACGACTTACAGCGCGCTGAAGAAGCTCGAGCAGCACTTCGACACCCCGATCGTGATGTTCGGTGCCGGAGGCCTCGGCCTGATGGCACTTTCGCTGCTGAAGGCGATGGGCGGCAAGGGCGCGATCATGGTCGACATCGACGCCAAGAAGCGCGAAGCCGCGGAGAAGGCCGGCGCGCTCGCGACCGTCGATCCCAAGGCGCCCGACGCGCTGGAGCAGCTTGCCAAGAAAGCCGGTGGTCCCATCCGCGCGGTGCTCGATCTCGTCGGCAACGCCGCCACTACGCAACTCGGCTTCGACTGCCTGACCAAGGGCGGCAAGCTCGTCATCGTCGGCCTGTTCGGCGGCGGGGCGACCTGGGCACTGCCGCTGATTCCGATCAAGGCGGTGACGATCCAGGGCAGCTATGTCGGCAATTTGCGCGAGACGCAGGAACTGCTCGACCTCGTGCGGGCGAAGAACATCGCGCCGATCCCCGTGACGCGGCAGCCGCTCGCCAAGGCCAACGACGCGCTGGTGCAATTGCAGCAGGGCGCGGTGGTTGGCCGCACGGTGCTGACACCGTAGCCTCGGTCTATCCTCCGTCATTGCGAGCGCAGCGAAGCAATCCAGAATCCCTCCGTGGAAACAGTCTGGATTGCTTCGTCGCAAGAGCTCCTCGCAATGATGAGGCCACACCTTTCGCCATTTAGGAAACCCGATGTCCGCAAATAACGCCTTCCACATTGCCGTGCTCGCCGGTGACGGCATCGGGCCCGAAGTCATGGCGCCGGCCATCGAGGTCCTGCGCAAGATCGAGACGAAATCCGGCTTGAGCTTCCGCTTCACCGAGGCGCCGGCGGGCGCCAACCATTATCTCGCCACCGGCAAGTCGATGCCTGATACCACCATCAAGCTGTGCGAGGAGGCGGACGCGATTTTGCTCGGCGCCTGTGGCCTGCCGTCGGTGCGCTATCCTGACAACACCGAGATCGCGCCGCAGATCGAGCTGCGCTTCATCTTCGATCTCTATGCCGGTGTGCGCCCTGCGCGGCTCATTCCGGGCGTGCCGAGCCCGATCGTCGGCGCCGACCAGCGCGGCATCGATCTCGTCGTGATCAGGGAGTCCACCGAAGGCCTGTTCGCATCGATGGGCAAGGGCGTCGTCGCCCATGAGGAGGCGCGCGAGACCATGGTGATCACGCGCAAGACGTCCGAGCGCCTGTTCGAGTTCTCGTTTCGCCTCGCCGAGCGCCGCAAGGCGCGCGGCAAGCCGGGGATGCTCGCCTGCGTCGACAAGGCGAACGTGTTCAAGGCCTTTGCGTTCTTCCGCGGCATCTTCGACGAGATCGCCAAGCGTCATCCGGAGGTCAAGACCGACCGGCTCTATGTCGATGCCTGTTCGGCGATGCTGGTGAAGCGTCCCTGGGATTTCGACGTGATGGTGATGGAGAACATGTTCGGCGACATCGTCTCCGACATCACCGCGAGCCTGATCGGTGGCCTCGGCATGGCGCCGTCCGCCGACATCGGCGACAAATATGCCGTGTTCCAGCCGTGCCACGGCACCGCGCCCGACATCATGGGGCAGGGCAAGGCCAATCCCACCGGCATGATCCTGTCGGCGGCGATGATGCTGGACTGGCTCGCCGACAAGCACGGCGTCGAGGGCGCGGCCGAGGCCGGCGAGACCATCGAGCGCGCCGTGGACAAGGTCTACGCCGGCGGCCTCAAGCCGATGGAGTTCGGCGGCAACAACGGCACGGCCGACATCACGAAGGCGGTGCTCGCGGCGCTGTAGTCAAGGAAGAGGGGCCTCGCGGCCCCTCGCAGTTCACCAGCGACGCCAGTGGCGGTGACCGCCCCAGCCCCACGGGCGCGGACCGTAGAAGCGTCGCGGGCCGCCGTAATACCCGTAGGCGCCATAATAGTTCGGACGCCAGAAGCAGCGGCCCCATGGGTTGCACACCCAGCGCACCTGATCGAGCTCAGCTGCCGGGCCGCTCGCGATACGGTCGGCCTGCGGAATGCCGTTCGGCATCGCCGCGAGTGCCTGTCCTGATGCTAGCGCGGCGCAGCCTAGGGCAGCCAGACCAAGAACAGCAAATTTGAGTTTCATCGCAATCTCCCTCGTTTGATGGCGAGAGAACTTCCAGCAAATCAGCTGGTTGCTATGGTGTTGCAGGAGCGGGGGAATTTAATCTTCCTGAATGCATGTTCACGTTGCCTGCCGTCGTTGCTTCGCGTTGTGGCAATAGTGGAATCATCGTCCCTGAAACTGCGGCTTGCGCTTCTCCATGAAGGCCTGCCTGCCCTCGCGAAAATCGGCACTGTCCATACAGGCCGTGCCGACCGCCTTGATCGCGTCCATGTCGCGCGCGCTTTCGTCCTTCAGCACTTGCGCGATGGTGAGCTTGGCGGCCTTGATCGCGAGCGGCGCATTTTGCGAGATCGTCTCGGCGATGCCCATGGTCTCGCCCCAGAGCTGATCATCCGGAACCACGCGCTCGACCAGCCCGATTCGCAGTGCTTCGGTGGAATCGATGCGCATGCCTGTGTACATCAGGAGCCGGGCCCAGGACGGTCCGACCAGCGACACCAGGTGCTTCAAGCCATCATAGCCGTAGGCGATGCCGAGTTTCGCCGCAGGAATGCCGAACTGGCTGCCATGGGAGGCGATGCGGATGTCGGCGAGCATCGCCACCTGCATGCCGCCGCCGAGGCAAAAGCCCTGGATGCAGGCAATCGTCGGCTTGGGATAATCGGCAAGCAGCGCGCGCTGGGCGGCGCTGCGTTTGCCATATTCCTCTGAAGCGGCGGCGTTATGGCGCGTCTTCTCGAACTGGCTGATGTCGGCGCCCGACACGAAGGCTTTGCCACCGGCGCCGCGCAGGATCACGACGCGCACGGCAGCATCGTCGCGCAAGGCTGTCAGCGCCTCGCCAAATCCCTCCCACATCTCCAGCGACATCGCGTTGCGCTTGTCGGGATTGTTGAAGGTGATCACGCCGACGCCACCGGCGGTGTGCTTGAGGATCTTGCCGTCGGCGCAGGGAATTTCGGTCGTGCTGGACATGTCGGACATCGCGCTCGCTTTCGTTGGCGAGGTGCAATGTTCGGCCGCGGCGAGGCCTGGGTCAACCGCGGCAACGGACGTGGCTTTGCAGCCGCCTGTGCCGGGATTGCATGGCCAATCTATCTCGTCATGTGTGCGGTCAGCGGGTGGCTGCCGGCATTGCTGAAAAATGCCGCCTCTTCGGCGGTCGCCTCCAGCAGCTGCTCGTCCTGGTGATAGACGTCGTTGCGGAACTGGACGGTCTGGTCCTTGGTCATCCACGCCGTGAGATAGATCCAGGCCACCGGCACCTTCTTCGCCATGGCGACGTCGAGATGCTGGCCGCTGGCGATTTCCGCGTCGATCGCGGCGCGGCTCCATTTCGGCTGGTCCTTCAACAGCCAGGCGGCGAGATCGCGCACATTGTCGACGCGCGAGCAGCCATGGGAATCGAAGCGGTAATCATCGCTGAACAGATTGCGCTGGTTGGTGTCGTGCATGTAGACCGAATAGGAATTCGGCATGTCGATCTTGACCGCGCCAAGCGCGTTGAACGTGCCGTTGTGCTGGCGCACGGTGAAATTCGGCGTATGCGTGCCGGACCAGTCGACTGAATTCGGATCGATCGGATTGTCGTGGGCGTCGAGCACCTCCATGTGCATGCGCGACAGATAGGTGGGGTCCTTGCGCATATGCGCGGAGATCTCGGTCTTGGCGATCGAGGAGGGCACCGTCCAGGTCGGATTGAGGACGACGCTGCTGATCTGGGTCGTCAGCGTCGGCGAGGGCTTTTCGGTCTTGCCGACGATCACGCGATAGCGCCGCACCACGACGTCGTTCTCGACCGCTTCGGCGAAGGCGGCGGGGATGTTGACCACGACATAGCGCTGGCCGAAGCCGAAATCCATGTTCTCGAGCCGCTGGAGCGAAGCCTCCAACTGCCGGATGCGCATCTGCACCGGCACGTTCATCGCCGCGATCGTGCGCGGCGTCATCGTTGCGGTCGGTGCGAGGCCGTGGCGGGCCTGGAAGCGTTTCACGGCGTCGGCGAGATCCTGGTCGAAGGCGCCGCTCGCCTTGTCGGCGGCAAGATCGCCGGAGACGATCAGCCGCTTGCGCAGGAGATCGTCGTTGGCGCCCTGGGCGCCGAGCGCGAATTTGGCGTCTGCCGGGATCGCCGGCCAGCCGCCGCGCACGGCGAGATCGGAATAGCTCAGCGCCGCATCCTTGATGCGCTGGGCGGATCCTTCGTCATAGGTCGGCTCATGCGTCAGCGCGAGCGCCGCGGCCGAGCGGCTCTCTGCCGTCGAAGCGGCCGCCGGCGCGGCGGTTTTCGGTGCGGCTGCGTGGGCCGGATTGGCGGTGGTCGGCACCGTGCCTGCAGTCGCCGGCCTGGGCCAGGCCTGTCCAACGGTCTCGGTCTGAGCAAGCGCAGAGGCGCTCGCAAGCATGCCGACGGCAAGGATCATCGCATGGCGTTTCGACATGTGTCCCATCTTCTCCATGAGAGCGAGGCCCGGACGGGCGCTCGCATCGGCAATTTCCGGTTCGCTGTGCTGATTCGAGAAATCGGCCGGAGGCTAGCGCCTCCCGGTTGCGGCTCCCTTAAGCACGGCGCATCACGAGCCCCGCACGTCGGACGGCGGTCTCTGGATTGGGTCGCGACAGGGCCGGAATGGGTTCGCGAAAACCGCGGGCGGCGGCAGGAAAATGCTCAACAAAAAGGGGCGGTCATGCCGCCCCGAGAAGTCCGCGCGAGCGCGCGGGCCGGATATATCTTGTCCGGGTCTCGTCCAATCCAGCCGCGCCCCCGTGACGCGGCGGATTGAACATCGGGCGGAAAGGCGCGAACGCCGATCGGCTCAGGCTTCGTTCGCTGCGATCGATTCCATCAGCGAGACGAGCTGACGCTGCACCGTCTGGTCCTTGATCTTGCTGTAGGCGCGCAGCAGGCGGAGGCTGAAGGCGCTATCGAGGAAGAGCAGGCTCTCGACTTCGCGCGCCTTGTTGTCGCCGTCATAGAAGAAGGTCACGGGCACATCGAGGGCGGTGGCGATCTGCTGAAGCCGGGCCGCGCCGACGCGATTGACGCCCTTCTCGTACTTCTGGACCTGCTGGAAACTGACGCCGAGCTTCTCGCCGAGCTCGGCCTGCGAGACCTTCATCTCGACGCGCCGCAGACGGATTCGCTTGCCCAGCTCAATATCCGGCTTGCCGGCACTGCGCTGCTTCATTCTCTTCGCCGCTGTCTTCATCTTTTTTCTCATCGGTCTTCGGTTGAAAACCCCCCGAAGAGCTGGGTCAGGGGTTCGCCCATATACTCGTCCTTGAATTCATGCGGGTGCACGAACTCTTCCTTAAACCACGGGAAACGCGCCGGATTGAAGGCTTCGATCAGCCAGTCAATCATGTGCCGCACGCGCGGAATCCGGCCGCTACCAGGGTGGTAGGACAACCAGATATCCAGCGATCTGTTCAGCTCGACCTCCAGTGGAATCAACTTCCCGCCAAGCGCAACGGCGTAGCTCGGGAATACGCCGATTCCGGCGCCATTCGCGACCGCCCAGTAATTGGCGCTCGAGACGTTGGTCTTCATGACCAGAAGCTCACGCTCCGGAACGCCGGGGAAGAAGCTCTCGAAAGTTTGCTTGGCGTCGAGCTGGTCGGCGAACTGCAGCACCAGGCGGTGCTTGATCAACTCCATCGCCGAACGCGGCGCGCCATGTTTTGAAATGTATTTCTCGGAGGCCCAGAACATCAGATGCATGCGGCCGAGCCGCACCAGCTTGACGTCGAGCGCCGCAGGCCGCGACAGGTGAATGGCGACGTCGGCCTCGTGGCGGGAGACGTCGGCCGAGCGCATCGCGCAGTGCAGGTCGACCAGGATCTTTGGATAGGCCTGCTGGAATTCGACCAGTCGCGGGGCGAGCCAGAATGTGCCAAGTCCCTCGGTGACGGCGACGCGGACCTCGCCGGACAGGGCGTTCGCCGTCGAATCGCTGGTGCGCAGCACGTCGAACGCGGCCGCCTCCATTTGCTCGACGGCGGAGACCACCAGCGCGCCTTCGTCGGTCAGACGGGTGCCGTGGACGTCGCGGGTGAACAGGGTGGTACCGGTCTGGCGTTCGAAATCATCGATCCGGCGGCGGACGGCGTTGATCGACAGCGACAGGCGCTCGGCTGCCGAGCGGAAACTTCCGCACCGGACGACTTCCAGGAAAATGCGCGCCGCATCCCAGTCCGAGAGGCCGCTGATGTTTGTCTTTGGGCGTTCCTCCAGTGGAACGCCCCTTTCCGCCAAGGAGTGCATACAAGTCCCTTCGGGTCGCTAAACTGGCAGAATCTGGCGCAAACCACAACCACGGCGGGTTGGGGAACGACGAGTTTTGAACGTCATCCTTACTATGCCGCGGGTGGTATTCTGGTGCTGCCAAGGCTGGGAACAGGGGCTGGGAATCGGGCAAACCATCGCCCGTTATAAGGGGTGTGGCGTGAGTTCCGTTGTGAGCCGTAACATGGCTGCGGGATCGTCGGTGCTGTCCGCAATAGACGTCCTTGCGCGAGAGCCGGCGCTGCCTTTCGCGATGGATCAATTGCAGGACGCCGGGCGTTTCAGGATTGAACGTTTTACGACCGAGTGGGTCGACGGCGGCCCGCGGCGCGACACGACACGCGCCGGAACCGCGGTTTCAAGGCAGCAACACACTGAAATCATGTTCGGGGGCGCAGCGGCCTCGTGTTATCCTCGATGCTCCATGGGGCCAAAGAGGTCGTCATAACCACGTCTCACAGGCCGAATTAGCGGGAAGAACGCCGGTGTCGCATTCAGACGAACAGTTGCAGTCGGTGCTGGAAACGCTCGAAGAGTGCCGCCGGGTGCTCAACGAGAGCAACAGCCGCGAGTCGGCCGAGCTGCTGTCCATTGTCATCCTGGACGTGCGGATGAAACTCAAAGGAATTGACAGTGCCGATCTCAAGGCACTGTGCGACGAAATGTTGCGGAGCGCGACCAGCGAACCGCAGCCCCCCTCCAAGCAGACGCAGGACCAGCCCCGGCGTCCGCTGCTCCGCGTGGTGAAGTAGCCGCGCCGCCAAGTCTCGCTTTTTGGCGAGATTTGTGCGTGTCCCGATGCCGCATCTGTGATCAGAGACGGCATCGGGAGGAGCCCTGGTTTTGTGCGCCTCTGTTGCGCATTCGCTGGCATCGGCTACATCTGGGCCGGTTCGGCTCCGGGCCGCGCGTATTCCCCGCGCGCCGCGCCGGTGCCTGAGATGGCTCCGACTGCATCATGCAAAATGTTTCGATCCCGGCGGCGCTGATTGCCGGCCTCGTCAGCTTCCTCTCCCCTTGCGTCCTGCCGCTGGTTCCGCCCTACCTGATCTATCTGACGGGCGCGACGATCGAGCATGTCGAAAGCAACGAGCCGGCATCAGTCTCCAAACGCGCGATCATGATGTCGGCGCTCCTGTTCGTGCTCGGTTTCTCCACGGTGTTCGTGGCGCTCGGCGCCAGCGCCTCGCTGGTCGGCGGGCTTATCCGCGCCTGGTCGGCCGAACTGTCGATCCTCGCCGGCATCGTCATCATCGTCATGGGCCTGCACTTCCTCGGCCTGACGCGCATCGGCCTGTTGATGCGCGAGGGACGCTTGACCGCGCCCAAGCCCGTCGGCCTCTGGGGCGCTTATGTGATGGGGCTCGCCTTCGCCTTTGGCTGGACACCCTGCATCGGTCCAATCCTCGCCGCGATCCTCTCGGTCGCCGCGGCCGAAGCGACAGTGACGAAGGGCGCCGGCCTGCTCGCGGTCTATTCGGCCGGCCTCGGCATTCCCTTCCTGATTGCCGCTCTCATGATCGAGCAGTTTTCCACCCTGTTCGCGCGCATGAAGGGCCATCTCGTCAATGTCGAGCGCGCCATGGGCGTCCTGATGGTGATCACCGGCATTGGATTCCTCACCGGCGCGGTCTCGAACGTGAGCATCTGGCTGCTGGAGACGTTTCCGGCGTTGCAGACGTTCGGTTAGGCCTCCGCCGCAAACCGCGCCAGCGCGGCGCGATCGATCTCAATTCCGAGGCCCGGCCCCTCGGGCACCCGCACGACGCCTCTCGCATGTTCGATCGGCTCCTTCAAAATCGCCTGCCGGATCGGATGTTCGGTGCGGTCGAATTCAAGCATCGGGTCGAGCGGTGACAGCGAAGTCGGCGTGTGCGACGGCAGCACGGCGAGGAGCTGAAGCGAGGCCGCGATCGCGATGCCGGTGCCCCAGACGTGCGGATTGTAGCGGATGCCGAACGCCTCGCTCATATCGGCGATCTTCTTGCATTCGGAGAGACCACCTGCCGCGCAGGTGTCGGGCTGGGCGATGTCAAGCGCGTGCGAGACGAACAGTTCGCGGAAGCCGAAGCGCGTGAATTCGCACTCGCCGCCGGCGACCGGAATAGTGAGCGCGGATTTCACCGCACGGTAGCCCGCGACATCCTCCGGCGGCACCGGCTCCTCGAACCATCCGATGTCATGGCGCTCGATCAGGCGGCCGAGTCGGATCGCAGCGACCGCGTCATAGGCGTGGTTCGCATCGACCATCAGCGCGACATCGGGGCCGATCGCCTCGCGCACCGCGCGGGTGACCGCGGCGTCCTCCGCGATGCCGAAGCCGACCTTCAGCTTCACGGCGCGGAATCCTTCGGCGGCATAGCCCGCCGCTTCCTCCGGGAGATAGGTCAGCGGATCGCCTGACTTGCGCCGGTAGAGACCGGTCGCATAGGCCGCAACCTCCTTGCGCGCGGCGCCGCCGAGAAGCTGGTGCGCGGGCACGCCAAAATGCTTGCCCTTGATGTCCCATAACGCGATGTCGATGCCGCTCATCCCCTGGATCACGACGCCCTTCTGGCCGTGATCTCGCAGGAGCGCGTAAACCATCTGCCACAGCACGTCGGTGCGCAGCGGATCCTCGCCGATCAGCCACGGCGCGATACTTTGCACCACAGCTGCCGTCATCCGCGCCGGCCCATAGCATTCACCCCATCCGACAAGACCATTGTCGGTCACGATCTCGACCAGCATCGCGGTGCGCGTGTCGTACCAGGCGCGCGAATAGGCAAAGGGCTGCGACAGCTTTGCCTCGAGAATGTGCGTGCGAACGCTTGCAATCTTCATCGCCGGTCTCCGTTCACCGCGCCTCATCCAGTGCGCAAATCACCGTGCAGACCACGCCGCGCGGCAGGAAGTCGACTGTTGCCTCGCCGCCGAGCTGGTCGCGCGCGCTGCGCTCGATCAGGCGTGAGCCGAAGCCGCGTTGCACCGGCGCCGTCACCGGCGGTCCGCCGGTCTCGGTCCAGATCAGGCGCAGCCGCGGCTTCGGCGCATCGACCATGACCTCCCACTCCAGCGTCACCCGGCCGGCCTCGTTGGACAGCGCGCCGTATTTCGCGGCGTTGGTGGCGATCTCGTGCACGATCATCGACAGCACCACGGCGAGCCGCGGCGACAGCGGCACCGCGGGGCCGGCCATGCGGATGCGCTCGGGATTGTTCAGCAGGAATGGCTGGAGCACGCGGGTGATCACGTCCCGCAGCTCGGAGCCTGCCCATTTCTCTTGGCTCAGCAAATTATGCGCTTCGGCCAGCGCGCCGAGCCGGCCCTCGAACTTCACCCGCTCGTCCCGGCTGGCGCTGCGGAAGGTCTGTACCGCGATCGCCTGCATCAGGGCGAGCGTGTTCTTGACGCGATGGTTGAGCTCGTCGATCAGGAGATCGTGCAGCATCTCGCCGCGCGCGATCGTGGTCGCCATCCTGACCGCGAAGGTCAGGCCGGTCAGCAGCAGGATGCCGCCGATCAGGCTGGTGATCGCGATGTTGCGCCAGAGCGGAGCGATCAGCGAGCTCTCCGCGACGCCGGCGACGATGGTCCAGCCGGTCAGCCGCGACTTCGTATAGACGGAGGACAACGCAACGCCGTCGAGCGAAACCGTCGAGAGTGCGGCCTCCGGCGTCCGCAACATGCTCTCATACAGGGTGCCGGAAGCCCGCTTACCGAACGTCTCCGTAGGGTTCGGCGTGCGCGCGAACACGAAAGCCTTGGTGTCGAGCAGGGAAACCGTCCACTCCCGGTCGGGCCGTTGCTTCTCGACCAGGTCTTGAAAGATGCTGACCGGCGGGCTGAAGCAGAGGTCGTAGATCACTTCGCCGTCGCGGAGTACCGGAACCTCGACCGTAAGCACTTGTCGCCCGTTGATTGCGCCGGTGAACAGGTCGGAATATTGCGGCGACCTGGTCGCAAACACCTTCTCGATGATCTCGAGATGTCCCCGTGGCGGCAGGCTTGCGGTGTCCTCGGTCGCGGAGGAAAACAACAGCCGGCCGTTGCGATCGGAGATCAGCACGAGGCCGCCCTTGCCGTACTGGTCGACGAAGCCGAGCGCGATCCGGCGGAAGTTCTGGAAGTCGTCGTTCCGCAGCGAATTCGTCAGCGCAAGCACCTGCAGGCCGCCGGTCATTCGCTGCACCTCGGAATCCAGCACGAGGCGCATGCTGCGCACGTTCTCGAGCACGCGGCGGGTCGCGTCGTTGCGGTCCTGCTTGTAATTGTAGACGGCAATACCGACCGCGAACACGATCAGCGGCAACATCGTTCCCGTGACCAGAAGAGCGAGCCGGACCGGCAAAGTGAGCTTTGACAAACGCGGGCGTCCCGGTTCCAGCGCAAGGGAGCGCCGGATTATGATTTTGGGAGACCATAGGGGCGGGATTTGCGCTGCGCCATAATTTTTCGCGTCCGGACGAGCCGCCCAGGGACAAGATTTTTTGCAGCGCAGTCCGCGGCAGCGCCTCAGCTCATGCTGATTGCGGTCAGTAGGAGACACATGGCGTAAACGGCCGCCAGGCTGAGCCCGGCGATCCGGGCCTCTCGATGCGATTTCATATTTTCAACTCCCGGAGAGGGCGGCCGCCTTCAAGGCAGCCGCCCAACACCTGGATCAATCAATTTGATCAATCGATTTCCTGGACGACCGTGCGCGAGCCGGGGTCGACCAGCATCACGCGTTCGCCGGAATAGACGTAGCGATACTTCGTGAGGGACGGGCCCCAGTCGGCCGGAACGGCCTCGAGTTCGACATCGCTTGGCACGGCCGCGCCGACGACGATCTTTTCCTTCGTCGTCACCGGACGGACGCGGTGCTCGGTGACGTAGGATTTGATCCTGGTTCGGTATTGCGGCTCGATCTGAACGGCCGCTGCGTGGCCGGTCCCGGTCGTCGTCACGACGGTGGACTGGGCGAAAGCACCGGTCGAAATCAGGACCGCCGCGGCGGAAAGCAGGAACAACTTCTTCATCTCGTTCTCCTCGTTGGAATATGCGCCGCAACAACCCCTCATCGCCGACAGCGTTCCAGGCTGAGGGAACGAATTGCCAGTTTTTCCCGTTTGTAGATAACCGGGCTGACCGGCTCGGGCTCTGGAGGAGGACTACAAATGAAGATGAAGATAGTGACTGCAGCACTGATGCTTGCCGCAATATCCCTGCCGGCGTTCGCGGCCGACGAGTTCTATGTCGTGCAGGACGTCAAGACCAAGAAGTGTACGATCGTCGACAAGAAGCCGACGGACACGTCCATGACCGTCGTCAGCCCATCGGGCACGATCTACAAGTCGCGCACCGAGGCCGAGAGCGGCATGAAGACCGTCAAGGTCTGCACGTCCAACTGAGGAGGATGACAAATGCCCGTTCTGATTCTCTGGGCCGTGCCGGCCGTGCTGGTGATCGGCGGCGGCGTCTATCTGATCGGCCACCTGCACTAAACCGCAGTGGAAGGCGAGCGGGTCTGTGCGTGCAACGCACGGGCCCGCGAGCCGTCTGCTACGAGAGGAGGAGGCCGCCCGTCCGCCTGCCACGCATCGGCTGGGAGGCAAGTTGCAGTGCAGCAGTTCGCGAAAGGGGTGACCCTGCGACGAAGAGGACCTTCCGCGCACGCGAAATGACTTCCGTCCCGCCGACGTTTTCCATACGCTTCCCTCTCGCAAGCCGCATACCGGCTGCGCTCACGGCCCGGCGACAGGGCCGGAGCATCAAAAGGAGGGGAGACGATGAAGCGAAGATCATTTCTCGCTGGGCTCGGCGCGACCACTGCGGCGGCTGCGATGGGCATGCCGTCAATCGTCAGGGCACAGTCGCCGATCACGCTGAACGGCGCGGTCCAGTTCAACGACGACCACGCCTTCAACCGGGCTCTGCTCAGGTTCGAAGAACTGGTCAAGAAGTACTACGGCAAACCCGTCAACTTCACCCTGCACAGGAACTCTTCGCTCGGCCTCGAAAAGCAGTATTTCGAGTACATGTCGCAGGGCAAAGCCGTCGATTACGGTATCGTCTCGCCGGCTCACATGTCGACCTTCGCCAAGGCGGCCCCGTTCATCGACGCGCCCTTCGTGTTCAAGGGCATCGAGCACATGAACAAGGTCGTCGAAGCCAATATCCTGGCGCCGATCGCCGACGAAGTCGCGGCCAAGGCCGAAGTCGTTCTGATCGGCTATTCCGGCGGGGGCATCCGCAACATTTTCGCCAACAAGCCGCTCAAGACTCTCGCCGACCTCAAGAGCCTCAAGGTGCGCGTACAAGGCGCTCCGATCTGGTCGAAGACCTTTGCGGCCGTGGGCATGAGCCCGACGGTGATCGCCTATAACGAAATCTACAACGCGATCCAGAACGGCGTGATATCGGCCGGCGAGAACGAGGCGGCCGGCGTCGAGGCGATGAAGTTCTACGAAGTGGCCCCGCATCTCAACCTGACCCAGCACGCCGTGTCGATCCGGCCGATCTGCTTCTCGGTGAAGACGCTGAAGACCTTGCCCAAGGACTTGCAGGACGCGATCATGAAGGCCGGCAAGGAGGCCGGCGACTACGGCCGTCAGCTGGAGTCGAGCGAAGAGGTCGTCAAGCTCGACACGCTGGAGAAGGCGGGCAAGCTCAAGCGCGTTCCCTTCGAAGAACGGGACGCCATGAAGAAGCTCGCCGATCCCGTGATGGCCACCTACGCCAAGGAAATCGGCGCGGAAGGCATTTTCGAGAAGATCAACGTCGTCTGAGAACTGTCGCCGCCCACGCGACAGGACGCCGGGGCAAGCCGGACGGCTTGCCCATTGCGTGATCGTGATCCCCCGGAGACGTGATGACGGAAATATCGATGCCACCGAACCCGTCGCTATGGCGCCGAGCAACGGCGGCCTATGCAAAACTGCTGGAAATCCTGCTCGCAGCCTCTGTCGGCCTTCTGGTCATTCCGGTCACGTTGCAGATCATCTCGCGCTACACGCCTTTGATTCCGTCCTATATCTGGACCGAGGAGATGGCGCGGTTCATGTTCATCTGGACGATCATGATCGGCGCCATGGTCGGCATCAGAGAGTCGCAGCATTTTGAAGTCGACGTCTGGCCTGACCTGTCACGCCGAAGCGAAGCCATGGTGCGGATTCTCGCGCGGCTCGGCGTGCTGGCGCTGGCGGTGGTCTTCGTATCCGCCGGGATCGAGTTCACCCGCTTCGCCTGGAACAGAACTTCGGAGCTGGCCGATCTGCCGCTTTGGCTGATCCACGTCGCCTGGCCGGTTGCCGGCGTAACCTGGATCGTGTTCGCCGGTGAACAGATTGTCGACGAGACGCGGATTCTGGTTGGGGCAAATCAATGAGCGGCAATGTTCTTTCTGCCGGGCAGGCCGCGATGGTCCTGTTCGGTACTTTCGTTGGCCTGCTCATCATACGCGTGCCGGTCGCCTTCGCGCTTGGCCTTGCCTGCGTGCCGATCCTGCTGATCGAGCCGCATCTGTCGCTGATGACGCTCGCGCAGGAAACCTTCAACGCCTACAATTCGTTCATCCTGCTGGCGGTGCCGTTCTTCCTGCTCACCGCCAATCTGATGAGCATCGGCGGCATCACCGACCGGCTGGTGGCGCTGTCCCGCTCGATGGTCGGGCATTGGCCGGGATCGCTGGCGCAGATCAACGTCGTACTGTCGGTGTTCTTTGCCGGCATCTCCGGCTCCTCCACCGCGGACGCGGCGAGCCAGTCCAAGATCTTCATCGATGCCCAGACCAAGGAAGGCTACGACCTCTCCTTCTCGATCGCCATCACCGCGGTCTCGGCGGTGCTCGCCGTCATCATCCCGCCCTCGATCCTGATGATCGTGTGGGGCGGACTGATCTCGACCTCGATCGCCGCGATGTACCTCGCGGGCATCGTGCCGGGATTGCTGATCGCCGGCGCGCAGATGGCGACGGTGCATATCTATGCCGTGCGCCGGGGCTATCCAACCTATCCGAAGGACACCTGGAGGGAGATGTGCTGCGCCATCTGGCGCTCGATACCGGCGCTGCTGACGCCGTTCATCATTGTCGGCGGCATCCTGCTGGGGTGGTTCACCGCGACCGAATCCGCCTGCGTTGCGGTGCTTTATTCCGTGGCGCTGTCGACATTCTTTTACCGTGAAACCGGCGCGCGCGAACTCTACAGGGCGCTGCTCGACACCGGGCGTCTGGCCGGGGTCGCGCTCTTCTGCGTGGGTACCGCGAGCGCATTCGGCTGGCTGCTGGCTTACTACAGGATTCCGCAGGAACTGCTGGCCAACGTCTCGACCTGGGGCATGGGCGCGATCGGGGCCGGCTTCTTCATCGCGTTCTGCTTTCTGGTGGTGGGCTGCTTCCTCGACGCCATTCCGGCGATCATCATCGTCGGTACCGTTCTCGAACCGCTGGCGAAATCGGTCGACCTTCATCCGGTGCAGTTTGCGATCATCTCGATCGTTTCGTTGGCCTTCGGGCTGGTGACGCCGCCTTATGGCCTGTGCTTGATGATCGCCTGCTCGATCGCCGGGGTGCGGCTGCGCTATGCGCTCAAGGACACGGTGATCATGCTGATCCCCATGCTGCTCGTGCTGGCGGCACTCATCATTTGGCCCAGCGTTTCCCTGTTCCTGCCGCGCCTGATCGTGCCGGAGATGTTGAAATGAGCGGGGCTTGATCCCGCGGCTCTGATGCCGCGGGATCGGTCGTGTTTCCTAGAGATTGCTCTCGGTGATCGCGGCGTAGACCATGCTCCGCAGCTCGCGCCGGAGCGGGTAGGCGCTGGATGGCAGCACCTGCGTCATGAAGATGGTGATCATCTCCTCGGCCGGGTCGATCCAGAACGACGTCGTGGCAGCACCGCCCCAATTATATTCGCCGGGGCTGCCGGCAACCAGCGTCTCGGCCGGGCGCATGGTCACGGCGAAGCCGAGGCCGAAGCCGATGCCGTTGTAGGTCGCTTCGGAGAACAGCGAGCGCGACACCTCGGGGAGAAAGCGGCCGCCCGGAATGTGGTTGGTCGTCATCAGCGCCAGCGTCTTCGGTCCGATCAGCCTGACGCCGCCGAGTTCGCCGCCGTTGAGCAGCGCACGGCAGAAGGTAAGATAGTCGGCCGTCGTCGAGCACAGTCCGCCGCCGCCTGAGATCAAGGATGGCGGTGACAGGAACGAGCTCTTCGCCGGATCGTCCTGCAATGTCAGGCCCTCACGGCGCTGGCCGGCATGGAAGGTCATGCCGCCACCCGGGTCGGCCGAGTAACAGGCGGCGAACCGGTGGGCCTTGGAAGCCTGCACGTGGAAGTCGGTGTCGGTCATGCCGAGCGGATCGAGGATGCGTTGTTTCAGGAACTGCTCGAAGGGAATCCCGGAGATCTTGCCGACGAGGTAGCCGAGCACGTCGGTCGCGACCGAGTAGTTCCAGGCCTCGCCCGGTGAGAACTCCAGCGGGATTTTCGCGAGGCTCTCGATCATGGTCTGGAGCGTGCCTGATTTTTCGACCTCGCCGATCTTTTCAGCGCGGTAGGCGGCATCGACGTTCGAGCGCTGCTGGAAGCCGTAAGTCAGGCCGGAGGTGTGGCGCAAGAGGTCGACGATCAGCATCGGCCGCGACGGCGGCCGGGTCAGGAAGGAAGGCGCGGTGCCGGCGACGAACACGCCGAGATCCTTCCATTCCGGAATGTACTTGGCGACGGGCTCGTCGATCGCGACGAGGCCTTGCTCGACCAGCATCATGAAGGCGACGCTGGTGAGCGGCTTGGTCATGGAATAGATGCGGTAGATGGTGTCGTCCTTGACCGGCAGCTTGCGCTCGAGGTCGGCAAAACCCTGCACCGAGCTGTGGGCGATCTTGCCACGGCGATAGACCAGGAGATGCGTGCCCGGGAAGCGACCGGCATCGATGTACCGGCTCTTCAGATGCGCATCGACGCGGTCGAGCGCGACCTTGGACATACCGACGGATTCGGGCGAGGCGGGGGTAGGGGCGAGCATCAGTTCCTCCGGGCAGTTTGTCCGACGTTGATAGCCGAAATGGCGGTCTCATTCCAAGCCGGTCGCGCTTAACGCCGGCCGGCTGTTTGGTGTAGGCTCCAGGGTGGAACGCCTCCAAGCAGCCCAAAAGATCCCAACGGGCCAATGAGAAAACGCAGGCAAACGCACCATGACCCAGTTCAACGAGACCGAACTCACCGAAGCCGTCGTCCGGAGCTTTGACCAGACGCCCGACCCGCGCGCGAAATTCCTGCTCCAGGAATTGGTGAAGTCGCTGCACGATTACGTGAGCAAGACCGGCCTCACCTTCGAGGAATGGGAATACGCCATCGATTTCCTGACCCGCACCGGCCAGAAGTGCACGGACACCCGCCAGGAATTCATCCTCCTGTCCGACGTGCTCGGCGTCTCCATGCTGGTCGACGCGGTCAACCATCGCGAGCGCGAGGGCGCCACCCAGACCACCGTGCTCGGGCCGTTTTATGTCGGCGAGCACAAGGTGACGGCGCACGGCACCGACATCTCTCCGAACAATCAAACCGGCGAACGGATGTTCGTGCAGAGCCGTGTCACCGATCTCAAGGGCAAGCCGCTCGCGAATGTCCCCGTCGACGTCTGGCATGCCGACGATGACGGCTTCTACGACTCGCAGAAGCCGAACTATGACGAGGTCGGCGCCTCGGCGCGGGCGCGCTTCATCACCGACAGCGACGGCCGCTTCTTCTTCCGCACCATTTTGCCGTGCAGCTACCCGATCCCGACCGACGGCCCGGTCGGCGAGATGATCGTGCAGACCAACCGCCACCCGATGCGTCCGGCGCATGTGCACTTCCTGGTCAATGCCAAGGGCTACGAGCCGCTGATCACCCACGTCTTCATGGACGGCGACAAATATCTGGATTCCGACGTGGTGTTCGGTGTGAAGGACGAACTCGTCGCCAAGGTCGAGCCGCGCAACGACCTTGAGATGCCCGACGGCACCAAGGCGAACGGGCAGTGGCACCTGATGAGCTACGAATTCCACCTCAAGCCGGGCGGCGGCATGGCGCCGAAGCCGCTGGGGACGAAGGCGGACGAGCACGCCTGACCGTCAGGCGCGAGCAGCGCGCGCCGCCTCTTACCTCCCGATAAAGGCCGCCAGCTCGTCAGGCGTCCCCGTCGGAAAGGCTTCTTTCATGAAGTCGAGGAAGGCGGATACGCGCGCGCTCAGGAGCCGGCGCGACGGATAGAGCGTCCACAACGCGATCTCTGGTCCATCGATGTCGCCCCAATGCACCAGCGTGCCGGCAGCCAAATCGTGACTGACCAGTGACACCGGAAGGCGGGCGGCGCCGACGCCCGCCCGGACTGCATCGCGAACCATGACGAGCGATGACAGGCGAAGGACCGGATCAATCGCGATGCGCGATCTTCCGCCTGGCACGGTGAATTCCCAGCTTGTCAGTTGGTCGCCCGCGCCGCGCATGACAGCCGGCACAGCGATGCCCTCTCTCGGTCGTTTCAGGTCCGGGCTCGCTACCACCACCAGCCGATCGCGCAGAAAGATTCGTCCGACAAGGCTGTCATCCGGATCGGGATTGACCCGGATCACCAAATCATACCCTTCCTCCACCATGTCGACGGACCGGTCTTCCGTCGTGACCTCAAGACGGACCTCCGGGTATCTGAGCGCAAACCCGGCCGCGAGGTTTCCCATTGCAGTCTGCGAGAACAGCAATGGCGCGCTGATCCGCAAGTGCCCGCGCGGCCTGTCCCCACCCGAAGCGATCGCTGTCGCCGTCTCGTCGAGCTCGGTGAGCAAGGCCCCCGTCCGCTCGTAAAGGGCGCGCCCTTCCTGCGTGAGTTTCAGGGTGCGCGCTCCCCGTTCGAACAGGCGCAGGTCGAGCGCCGCTTCGAGCTCGGCGACCCGCCGGGACAGGGTGGCTTTCGGGCGTCCGGCGGCCCGTGCGGCCCGTCCGAACCCGCCGTGCCGGGCGACGAGATTGAAATCGGCAAGTGCGAGCAGGTCCATCGTTCCACCAGTGAGACGGTCTGTCTATTTATACCGTCTATCGGTCCGAATGTGGATCACTAATTTGGGGATGTCTTCTAACCCCAACCGGAGTGATCCCCATGACCATCCTCGTTACTGGCGCAACCGGCACCATCGGCCGCAACGTCGTCGAACAGCTCGTCAAGCGCGGCGCCGATGTCCGCGCCCTCGCTCGCGATCCCGCAAAGGCAAACTTGCCGGCTGGCGTCACCATCTTGCAGGGTGATTTGCTCGACGTCGACTCAGTCCGCAGCGCGTTCACGGGCGTCTCGACCCTGTTCCTGCTCAACGCAGTCGTGCCGGATGAATTCACGCAGGCACTGATCGCGCTCAACCTCGCCCGCGAGGCCGGCGTCGAGCGGGTCGTCTACCTCTCGGTGATCCACAGCGATCGCTACGTGAACGTGCCGCACTTTGCCGGCAAGTTCGGCGTCGAGCGGATGATCGAGCAGATGGGCTTCAACGCCACCATCCTGCGCCCCGCCTATTTCATGAACAACGATCTCACGATCAAGGACGTGGTGACCGGATATGGCATCTACCCGATGCCGATCGGGAGCAAGGGGCTTGCCATGATCGATGTACGCGACATCGGCGAGATCGCGGCTCTCGAGCTCATCCGTCGTGAGCGCGCCGCCACACCGCTTCCGCTCACGCGCATCAATCTCGTCGGTCCTGATACGCTGACCGGCGCGCAAGCCGCCGCCGTCTGGTCGGAGGTGCTGGGCCGCACGATCGCCTATCCCGGTGACGATACCGCCGGCTTCGAGAAGAACCTCAGGCAGTTCATGCCGAGCTGGATGGCTTTCGATATGCGGCTGATGAGCGAGCGTTTCCTCACCGAGGGAATGGTCCCCGAGGCCGGCGACGTCGAGCGACTGACCGCGCTGTTGGGCCGCCCCCTGCGCTCCTATCGCGACTTCGTCTCCGAGATATCGGCCTCTGCCTGACGGCAGGGGCACGTCCCAATCACGACAACAAGGAATCTTATCATGATCTCTTCAACCGCTACTGTTCCGGCGGATCCGGAAGGCGCAACGAAGATATTGCTGCTTGGAGCGACCGGTGCCACCGGTCGCCTGATCGTCAGCCAGGCGGTAGCGCGAGGCTACGACGTCACCGTGCTGGTGCGCTCCGCCGAGAAGGCAAGTGACATCACGGGGGCGAATCTCATCGTCGGAGACGCCCGCGATGAAAGAGTCTTGCGCGAAGCCCTCAAAGGCCGTGACGCCGTCGTCAGTGCGCTGGGTACACCGGTAAGTCCGTTCCGCGAGGTGACGCTTCTCTCGACCGCGACGCGCGCGCTCGCGAACGCGATGAAGGCCGAGCAGGTCTCGCGGCTGGTTTGCATCACGGGAATGGGCGCCGGCGACAGTGCCGGGCATGGCGGCTTTCTGTTCGACAATGTGATCTTTCCGCTTCTCCTGAAGAAGGTGTACGACGACAAGAACCGGCAGGAAGCGATCGTCAGAGACAGCGGGCTGGACTGGGTCCTGGTTCGCCCCTCGATCCTGAATAGCAAGCCCGGCCGCGGCTCGGCCCGGGCCCTGACGGATCTCTCGGGCTTCCATGGCGGCAGCATAGCGCGCGAAGACGTCGCGAAATTCGTGCTGGATCAGGTGCGCGCCGATGCCTGGCTGCATCGTTCTCCGCTGATCACGTGGTGACCCTTGCGAGGCCACACCCCTGATCAGCGTGCGTGCAACATCGCAAGCAGGACCACGACGATGCAGGCGAGCGCCGCCGTGGTCAATTTCCAGAACATCAGCGGGCTGCGCTCCAAAAGCGGCGTGATCCGCGTGTCGAGATAGGCCGGATTGGGCGTGCGAAGCTCGAAGACGAATTCGGACAGATCCTCGTGCCGCTTGTAGGGATCCGGATGGAGCGCACGTCTGAGCGCGCCGTCGACCCAGGCGGGCACGTTGCTGTCGTCGTCGGCCGGGCGATATTTGAGCCTCCGCACGTCCGCCTTGCGCCGGATCCTGGCGATTTGAGTGCCGTAGGGAAGCTTTCCCGTCAGCATCTGGTAGCAGATCACGGCGAGTGAAAACATGTCGGAGCGCGGCGAGCCGCCTTGTCCAAGAAAATATTCCGGCGCCGTGTACTGGACCGTTCCCAGAATTTCGTCGGTCTCGTCCTGCGGCGCGGCCTCCGCGACGCCTGCCACCTTGACCGATCCGAAGTCGATGATCTTCGCGGTGCCGGTCTTGTCGATCAGGATGTTGTCGGGCCTGAGGTCCTGATGCAGCATTTCCATGCGGTGGAAGGCGCGCAGGCCCGCGGCAATTTGCTCGATCAGTCCGCGGACGGTTTCGAGATCGGGGCGCGGATTGTCCGTCATCCACTGCCGCAATGTCTGACCTTCGACGAATTCGGTCGCGACGTAGAGGTAGCTGCGCCGTTTCGACTGCGACAACGGCTTCAGCACGTGCGGGCTGTCGATCCGGCGCGCGATCCACTCCTCCATCAGGAAGCGCTTCAGGTAGGCGGCATTGTCGCGCAAATCGATCGACGGAAGCTTCAGCGCGACCGGCTCCTCGGTCACTGCGTCGACGGCAAGGTAGATGTGACTGCGGTTGCTGCCGTGGATTTCGCGGACGATCCTGTAGCCGTCGAAGATTGCCCGCGGCTCCGGCAGCGGGGGAAGCGGCAGTTGGGAAGTCTGGTTGAAGATGCCGGCCGGCTCGCGCTGCGGCACCGCATCGATGCGGAGGATCTGGACCGTGATGTTGTCGTCGCTGCCGCGCCGGTAGGCTTCCTCGACGATCGCCTTCGCCGCCCCGTCGAGCTCGGCTGCATGCTCGCTGAGCGCGCTCGTGATGAAGCGCGCGTCGACGAATTCATAGGCGCCGTCGGTCGCCAGCAGGAAAGTGTCGCCCGTCTCGATCTCGAAACTCTGGTAGTCGATCTCGAGCTGCGGATTGATGCCGAGCGCACGGCCGAGATAGGTCTGCTCCGAGGACACGATGATCCGGTGATCGTCGGTCAGCTGCTCGAGCGCCTTGCCCGCCACGCGGTAGATGCGACAGTCCCCGACGTGGAAGATGTGCGCGGTGGTCGCCTTGATGACCATGGCGCTCAGCGTGCAGACATAACCCTTGTCGCGGTCATAGGCATATTGGCTCTTGCGCGTCTGCGCGTGCAGCCAGGAATTGGTCGCATCCAGCACGCGGCGTGCGGAGGTCTTCACCGTCCAGGATTCCGACGTGCAGTAATAGTCCATCAGGAAGCTCTTGACCGCCGACTCGCTGGCGATCTGGCTCACCGTGCTGCTCGAGATGCCATCGGCGAGAACGGCCGCAATGCCCTTCAGGCTGAGCATCGGCTCGTCCGGAACGAGGACGCCGTGAAAATCCTGGTTGATGGGCTTGCGACCCTTGTCGGAGTGCTGGCCGACCGAAATCTGAAGTCCGCGGGTCATCGTCATCACCGGCAAAGGAGAGCCTCACCCTGATCGGGCGAGGCTCTCCTGTCGAGACGTATCAGGCTGCGACGCGGGGCGACGTGGCCTTGCCGGCCTGGCGCTTCGGCTGGGTCAAGACGTGCGTGGCGTAGAGAGTCATGCCGGTGAAGGCGAGGCCGCCCACGAGGTTGCCGAGCACGGTCGGGATCTCGTTCCAGATCAGATAATCCATGATCGAGAATTTTGAGTGCAGCATCAGCCCCGACGGGAACAGGAACATGTTCACGACGGAATGCTCGAACACCATGTAGAAGAACACCAGGATGGGCATCCACATCGCGATGACCTTGCCGGGGACGGAGGTCGAGATCATGGCGCCGACGACGCCGGTCGAGACCATCCAGTTGCAGAGCATTCCGCGGATAAACAGCGTCGCCATGCCGGCCGCGCCGTGCGCTGCATAGCCGAGCGTGCGGCCTTCGCCGATATTGCCGATCGCCGCGCCGACCTTGTCCGGATCCTGCGTAAAGCCGAAGGTCGTGACGAAGGCCATCATGAAGGCCACCGTGAGGGCTCCTGCGAAATTGCCGATGAAGACGAGGCCCCAGTTCCGCAATACGCCTCCGATGGTGACGCCTGGGCGCTTGTCGATCAGCGCCAGCGGCGCCAGCACGAACACGCCGGTCAAAAGGTCGAAGCCCAACAAATAGAGCATCGAGAATCCGACCGGGAACAGCAACGCGCCGATCAGCGGCTGCCCCGTATTCACGTTGATCGTGACGGCGAACCATGCCGCGAGCGCCAGGATGGCGCCGGCCATGTAGGCCCGGATGATGGTATCCCGGGTGGACATGAAGACTTTGGACTCGCCCGCATCCACCATCTTGGTGACGAATTCCGAAGGCGCGAGATACGACATCGATGTTCCTTTTGCTTCGTAAGAGAGATCGAGGCGCCCTGGAGTGCGCCACTGAAAGTTATTGGCCGTGCGGGGTATCTGCCGCGCGTGGGCCGGGAGAATTTGGAAGCCGTGGGAATCGCGTCACGAGGATGGGGCCGCGAAGCAGGTGAGCTTCCGGACTGCAGCCGCCACAGGCTGCAGTATTGCGGTCAAGCCGCAGTCGTCGTTGACGCGAAGTGAAATGCAAGTCGCGTGCCGTCGGTCGGTTCGATAAAAATCCAGCAATAACAATACGATGGGACATCGACTGAGCCGGCTTTTGCGCTTGGTGCAGCCTTTTGCTTGAGCGGGTGCACAAGTCTTGTGCGTCGCACAAGTATTGGGCAAGCCGCAAATTTCGCGAGCGGAACGGGCCTGCGACAGACTGGCGCGCTGCCTGTAGCATATTGATATTTTGAGACTTTCTGCGCTGTGGCGCTTGGCATGAAGCTTGAATAGTTCCAGCCGACGCCATTGAAGCCGTCCCGCGAGACTTCTCATCCGAATTGCCGACGCCACCAGACGGGGGTCTCCCCGTCGCGCGTTCGCATGCGCTGCTTCAGGCGTCGCCGGACGGACGGGCTGCTCGTGTGCACTGACGCCATCATTCTGCAACGACGCAAAGGACGATACCGCCTATGACCAAGCGCACCCGCCGGCCGTCGGACACTGGCCTCAGCCGCCGTCAATTGTTGAAGGCCGCCGGCTCGACCGCCGCACTCCTGGCCGCCGTAAAACTGAATTTCCCCGCCGGCGCCTTCGCGCAGGACTCAGGCCCGGAGGTCAAGGGCGCCAAGCTCGGCTTCATCGCACTGAGCGATGCCGGCCCCTTGTTCGTGGCCAAGGACAAGGGCCTGTTCGCCAAATACGGCATGCCTGACACCGACGTGCAGAAGCAGGCCTCCTGGGGCACCACGCGGGACAATCTCGTGCTCGGCTCCGAAGGCAACGGCATCGACGGGGCACACATCCTGACCCCGATGCCGTATCTGATCTCGGCAGGCAAGGTGACGCAGAACAACCAGCCGACGCCGATGTACATCCTGGCGCGGCTCAATCTCGACAGCCAGTGCATCTCCGTTGCCAGTGAATATGCCGACCTGAAGCTCGGCGTCGATGCTTCGCCCTTCAAGGCGGCGCTGGAGAAAAAGAAGGCCTCGGGCAAGGCCGTGAAGGCGGCGATGACCTTCCCCGGCGGCACGCATGACCTCTGGATCCGCTACTGGCTCGCCGCCGGCGGCATCGATCCGGACAAGGACATCGAGACCATCGTGGTGCCGCCGGCGCAGATGGTGGCCAACATGAAGGTCGGCACGATGGACTGTTTCTGCGTCGGCGAGCCCTGGAACCTCCAGCTGATCCACCAGAACATCGGCTACACCGCGGTCACGACCGGCGAACTCTGGAACAAGCACCCGGAAAAATCCTTCGGCATGCGCGCCGCCTTCGTCGACAAATATCCCAAGGCCGCCAAGGCGCTGCTGATGGCGGTGATGGAAGCGCAGCAATGGTCCGACAAGGCCGAGAACAAGGCAGAACTCGCCGCCATCATGGGCAAGCGGCAGTGGATGAACTGCCCCGTGGAAGACGTGCTCGACCGCACCGCCGGCAAGTTCGACTACGGCCTTCCCGGCAAGGTGGTCGAGAATTCGCCGCACATCATGAAGTACTGGCGCGACTTCGCCTCTTATCCCTTCCAGAGCCACGACCTCTGGTTCCTCACCGAGGACATTCGCTGGGGCAAGTACGAGGCGAATTTCGACACCAAGGCGCTGATCGCCAAGGTCAACCGCGAGGACATGTGGCGCGACGCGGCCAAGACGCTCGGCGTCGCAAGCGCGGAGATCCCGACCTCCACCTCGCGCGGCAAGGAGACGTTCTTCGACGGCAAGGTGTTCGACCCGGAAAATCCGGCCGCCTATCTGAAGTCGCTCGCGATCAAGCGCGTCGAAGTCTGATGGAGCCTGCGGTCGCCGTGAGGCGGCCGCATCGTCCTTGAGCCGGAGAGATTGCGATGAACATGCCTGCCACCAAGATGGACATTGAGACCGCGACCCCCGCGGGCACCGCCGCGCCGGTCGTCGCGATGACGCCGAAGCGGCCGCCGCGTTCGGAGACTTACGCGCGGATGGCGCGGGAGACCGCCGTGCGCGTGATCCCGCCGCTGGTCGTGATCGCGCTCTTGCTTCTGGTGTGGGAGCTGGTCTGCCGCCGCGCCGGCTCGGCGTTGCCGCCGCCGTCGAAGGTGTTCAAGGACACCAAGGAATTGATCTTCGATCCGTTCTTCGACCATGGCGGCATCGACAAGGGTCTGTTCTGGCATCTCTCCGCCAGTCTCCAGCGCGTCGCGCTGGGCTATTCGCTCTCGGCCATCGCCGGCATCGCGCTTGGCGTCCTGGTCGGCCAGTCGGTCTGGGCGATGCGCGGGCTCGATCCGTTGTTCCAGGTCTTGCGCACGATCCCGCCGCTGGCCTGGCTGCCGCTGTCGCTCGCCGCGTTCCGCGACGGCCAGCCGTCCGCGATCTTCGTCATCTTCATCACTTCGATCTGGCCGATCATCATCAACACCGCGGTCGGCATCCGCAATATCCCGCAGGATTATCGCAACGTCGCGGCGGTGGTGCAGCTCAACCCGCTCGAGTTCTTCGCCAAGATCATGATCCCGGCCGCCGCCCCCTACATCTTCACGGGGCTCCGCATCGGCATCGGCCTGTCCTGGCTCGCCATCGTCGCCGCGGAAATGCTGATCGGTGGCGTCGGCATCGGCTTCTTCATCTGGGACGCCTGGAACTCCTCGCATATCAGCGAGATCATCCTGGCGCTGTTCTATGTCGGCATCATCGGCTTCGTGCTCGACCGCCTGATCGCGGGCGCCGGCAAGATCGTCACCCGCGGCACCGCGCTGAACTGAAGGGGGAGCACATGACCGCTTATCTGAAGCTCGACCACATCGACAAGATTTTTACCCGCGGCGCGGCCTCCACGGAGGTGCTGAAGGATATCAATCTCACCATCGAGAAGGGCGAATACGTCTCGATCATCGGCCATTCCGGTTGCGGCAAGTCGACCCTGCTCAACATCATCGCAGGCCTGACCAATGCCACCACCGGCGGCGTGCTGCTCGAGAACCGCGAGGTGAACTCGCCGGGACCCGACCGCGCGGTGGTGTTCCAGAACCACAGCCTGCTGCCATGGCTGACCGTGTACGAGAACGTCAGGCTTGGCGTCGACAAGGTCTTCGCCAAGACCAAGAAGCGCGCCGAACGCGACGCATGGGTGATGCACAATCTCAACCTCGTGCAGATGGCCCATGCCAAGGACAAGCGGCCCTCGGAGATCTCTGGCGGCATGAAGCAGCGCGTCGGCATTGCCCGCGCGCTTGCCATGGAGCCGAAAGTGTTGCTGCTCGACGAGCCTTTCGGCGCGCTCGATGCCCTGACCCGCGCGCATCTGCAGGATTCGGTGATGGCGCTGCATCAGAAGCTCGGCAACACCATTTTGATGATCACCCACGACGTCGACGAGGCGGTGCTGCTGTCCGATCGCATCGTCATGATGACGAACGGGCCGAGCGCGCGCATCGGCGAGGTGCTGGAGGTGCCGCTGGCGCGCCCGCGCAAGCGACTCGAGCTCGCGACCAACGCCACTTATCTGAAGTGCCGGCAGCGCGTGCTCGAATTCCTCTATGAGCGTCATCGCTTCGTCGAAGCCGCGTAAGCGCGTTACCAACGGGTGCTAACGCCACGCCTAATTTTGAATCATCAAGCTCAATCCTTGTGCGCCGCACAGGGATTGAGCGAATCGCAAAATTTGCGTGCGAAATAGTCCTGCAAGAATTTGGAGCACGACGAACAAGCTCCTGAATTTCCTGCGTTTCCGGAATGGGCGCAGTTGGCACGGAAATTGAAACAGCAATCGCGACGCCAACGACGACGTCCCTCAACATCATCAATCAGCATCGTAACTCGCCACCGGGGTGAAGCCTCGGAGCGCGCCTCCGTGGCCGGAGGCTGAGCCTGCAACGACGCAGCGGTGAGCCTAGAAGGGATTTTGCAATGACCAGGAGTCCGACTTGGATTTCAGACTGGCGCCCCGAAGATGAGGCGTTCTGGAATGCGACTGGCAAGACTATCGCGCGACGCAACCTGATCTGGTCGATCGTGGCCGAACATATCGGCTTCTCGGTCTGGCTGATCTGGAGCATCGTCACCACCAAGCTGCCGCAGGCGGGCTTCCACTACACCACCGACCAGCTGTTCCAGCTCGTCGCGGTGCCCGGGCTGATCGGCGCGCTGATGCGCTTTCCCTACACCTTCGCGGTGACGACCTTCGGCGGCCGCAACTGGACCATCTTCAGTGCGGCGATCCTGTTTATTCCGACGCTCTCGCTCGCCTATTTCGTCGGCCAGCCCGACACGCCGTTCTGGCTGATGCTGCTGATTGCCTCGACCGCCGGTCTCGGTGGTGGCAATTTTGCCTCCAGCATGACCAACATCTCGTTCTTCTTTCCCGACCGGATGAAGGGATGGGCGCTCGGCCTCAACGCCGCCGGCGGCAATATCGGCGTCTCAAGCGTACAGCTGTTGACCCCGATCCTGATGACGCTCGCGGTCATCAACCTGTTCCAGGCATCGCCGGTCGACGGTGTTTTCCTGCAAAACGCCGGCCTGATGTGGGTGCTGCCGATCGCGATCGCGGTCTTCGGCGCCGTGTTCTTCATGAACAACCTGACCACGGCCAAGTCGTCGATCAACAATCAGCTCGCCGTGGTCAAGCGCAAGCACACCTGGATCATGGCGTATCTCTATATCGGTACGTTCGGCTCTTTCATCGGCTACTCGGCTGCATTTCCGCTGCTGATCAAGACCCAGTTCCCGCAAGTCACGATTGCGATCGCGTTTCTGGGGCCGTTGGTCGGCTCGCTGTCGCGGCCGCTCGGCGGCTGGCTTGCCGACAGGATCGGCGGCTCGGTCATCACGTTCTGGAATTTCATCGTGATGGCAGGCGCCACGATCGGCGTGCTCTATTTCGTCGGGCACAAGGATTTCATCGGCTTCCTGTCGATGTTCCTGGTCCTGTTCGTGACGACGGGCATCGGCAACGGATCGACCTACCGCATGATCCCCTCGATCTTCCGCGAGCAGAATTTGTTCAGGGTGCGCGGCAAGGGCGATGCGGAGCGCGCGGTCGCCTTGAAGACGGCGAGCATCGAGAGCGGTGCTGCGGTCGGCTTCATCGGCGCGGTCGGCGCCGTGGGCGGCTATCTGATCCCGACCGGGTTCGGCAAGTCGATCGCGCTGACCGGCGGGCCGCAGCTCGCGCTCGCGATCTATCTCGGCTTCTACGCCTCCTGCCTCGCGCTGACCTGGTGGTTCTACCTGCGTCGCAGCCCGCAGGGTGAGGGCGCGTCAAGCCTCGCCGGAGCAAGGGTATAACACTTGGTACGAATCTCGCTTCTCCCATTACGCGGGGAGAAGCATTGCCCGACAGTTTGACCATGAACCTGGTTCGCAATGGCGCGCACCAAGGCAAACCCAACAGGCAGGAGAACATCATGACGCCAGAACAGATCACCCTCGTCCAGCAGAGCTTTGCCAAGGTGGCGCCGATTTCCGCGCAGGCCGCGGTGCTGTTCTACGATCGCCTGTTCGAGGTCGCGCCATCCGTGCGCGCGATGTTTCCCGAGGACATGACTGAGCAGCGCAAGAAGCTGATGGGCATGCTCGCCGCCGTCGTCGGCGGCCTGTCGAACTTGGACTCGATTCTTCCCGCGGCCTCGGCGCTTGCGAAGCGTCACGTCGCCTACGGCGCCAAGGCCGAGCACTACCCCGTGGTCGGCGCGACCTTGCTGTGGACGCTGGAGAAGGGGCTCGGCGAGGCCTGGACGCCCGAACTCGCCACGGCCTGGACTGACGCCTACGGCGTGTTGTCCGGCTACATGATTTCCGAGGCCTACGGCGCGCAGTCGCAGGCCGCTGAATAGGAGATGCGTTGTGAGTGAGCCGCTGGTCATCGTCGGGAACGGTATGGCGGCCGCGCGTCTGGTCGACGAGCTCGCCAAGACCTCGCTCGGCCGCTACGCGGTCGCCGTGATCGGCGAAGAGCCGCGGCTCGCTTACAACCGCGTTCTGCTCTCCTCGGTGCTGGCCGGCGAAACCGGTTCGCACGAGATCGAGCTCCGGCCCGCCGACTGGTGGCGCCATCGCGGCGTCACGGTGCGCTACGGTTATCGCGTCAGCGAGATCGACACCGGCCGACGCGAGCTCAAGATCGAAGGCGAAGAGAGCATGGAATATTCCAAGCTCGTGCTCGCCGTCGGCTCGACGCCGCTGCGGCTCAACGTGCCCGGCGCCGATCTCGCCGGCGTGCACACCTTCCGCGACACCCGCGACGTCGACCTGCTGCTTACTCTTGCGGCGGCGAAGAAGCGCGTCGTCGTGGTCGGCGGCGGCCTGCTCGGTCTCGAGGCGGCTTACGGCCTCGCCAAGGCCGGAGCGCCCGTGACGCTGCTGCACCTGATGGACCGGCTGATGGAGCGCCAGCTCGATGGCCCCGCCGCCGACCTGCTCAAGACGCTGGTCGAGCGCAAGGGCATTCGCATCCTGCTCAATGCATCCACAGCCCGCATCCACGGCGAGGGCCATGTCGAAGGGGTCGAGCTTGCCGACGGCAGCCGCATCGAGGCCGATGCCGTGATCTTCGCCGCCGGCATCAGGCCCAACATTGCGCTGGCAAAGGACGCCGGCATCGCAGTCAACCGCGGCATCGTCGTCAACGACGAGATGCAGACGGGGTCACCCGATATCTACGCGCTTGGCGAATGCGCCGAGCATCGCGGCACCTGCTACGGCCTCGTCGAGCCCGCCTACGAGCAGGCGCGCGTGCTGGCGCGGCATCTCTCCGGTCGTCCCGCGGCCTATCAGGGCAGCGTGGTCTCGACCAATCTGAAGGTGTCGGGCGTCAGCGTGTTCTCCGCCGGCGACTTCATGGGCGGGGAGGGCAGCGAGAGCCTCGTGCTGTCAGACCGCAGGCGCGGCACCTACAAGAAGCTCGTCATCGCCGAGGGCCGGCTCACCGGCGCTCTGCTGATCGGCGATACCGTCGATGCGCTCTGGTATCTCGAGCTGATCCGCAACCGCGAAAAGGTGGCGGCGATCCGCGCCGACATGATGTTCGGCCGCGCGCTCGCGGGGCCCCCCAAGGCGGCTTGATAGAGGCAGCTTGATATGACGGCGATCGATGCCACGCTCCGCGCCACCAAAACGACCTGCCCGTATTGCGGCGTCGGCTGCGGCGTGCTGGCGACGCCAGACGGTAACGGCGGCGCGGCGATCGCGGGCGATCCCGATCATCCCGCCAATTTCGGCCGGCTGTGCTCCAAGGGCTCGGCGCTCGGCGAGACTGTCGGGCTGGAAAGCCGGCTGCTCTATCCGATGATCCGCTGCAAGGGCGTGCTCGAACGCGTCGCCTGGAGCGATGCGCTCGATCACGTCGCCCACCGCATGCAGCACATCGTCGCGCGCGACGGCGCCGACGCGGTCGCATTCTATCTCTCCGGTCAGTTGCTGACCGAGGACTATTACGTCGCCAACAAGCTGATGAAGGGCTTTGTCGGCACGGCGAACGTCGACACCAATTCGCGGCTCTGCATGTCGTCCTCGGTCGCCGGTCACCGCCGCGCCTTCGGCGCCGACACCGTGCCCGGATGCTACGAGGATCTCGACCAGGCCGATCTGCTGGTGTTCGTTGGTTCGAATGCCGCATGGTGCCATCCCGTGCTGTTCCAGCGCATGTTGAAGAACCGGCAGGAGCGCGGCGCCCGCATGATCGTGATCGATCCGCGCCGCACCGACACCGCGACCGATGTCGATCTGTTCCTGGGCCTCAAGCCCGGCACCGACACGGCGCTGTTCTCCGGCCTGTTCGTTCACCTCGCCGACAATGGGGCCCTGGATCAGGACTACATCGCGCAAAACACGTCCGGCTTTGACGACGCGCTGGCGCGCGCACGGAGCATCGCCGGCGGCGTCACCGCGACCGCACTGGCGACCGGCCTCTCCGAGCAGGACGTTGCGACCTTCTTCAAGATGTTCCGTGACACGCCCCGCGTCGTCACGCTGTACTCGCAAGGTGTCAACCAGTCGGCGCAGGGCACCGACAAGGTCAACGCGATCCTGAACTGCCATCTCGCCACGGGGCGCATCGGCAAGCCGGGTGCCTCACCGTTCTCGCTCACCGGCCAGCCCAACGCGATGGGCGGCCGCGAGGTCGGCGGCCTCGCCAACCAGCTCGCCGCGCATATGAACTTCACGCCGCCCGACATCGATCGCGTGCGGCGGTTCTGGAAGGCGCCGCGCATCGCCACCCATGAAGGGTTGAAGGCGGTGCAGCTGTTCGAAGCCATCAATCGCGGCGAGGTCAAGGCGCTCTGGGTGATGGGCACCAACCCCGCGGTCTCGCTGCCCGACGCGGACTTCGTGCGCGAGGCGCTGAAGAAGCTCGAGCTGTTCGTGGTCTCCGAGAACGTGCTCTCCAACGACACCGTCGATGCCGGCCCGCACGTGCTGCTGCCCGCGCTCGCCTGGGGCGAGAAGTCGGGCACCGTGACCAATTCCGAGCGCCGCATCTCGCGCCAGCGCTCGTTCCTGCCGGCGCCTGGCGAGGCGCGGCCGGACTGGTGGATCGTGAGCGAAACCGCAAAACGCCTCGGCTTCGGCGACAGCTTTGGCTACAAATCCGCCGCCGACATTTTTCGCGAGCACGCCGCGCTCTCGGCGTTCGAGAACGATGGCAGCCGTGACTTCGATATCGGCGCGCTGACCTCGCTCTCCGACGAAGCCTTCGACGCCTTGCAACCTGTGCAGTGGCCCGCACGTGAAGGCGAGGCACCGGGCGAGCGCTTCTTCGCCAAGGGCGGGTTCTTCACCAATGACGGCAAGGGCCGCTTCGTCGCGCCGGAGGTGCCGGCGCTGCGTGGCGAGACCGGACCGTCGCGGCCGCTGCGGCTCAACACCGGACGCATCCGCGACCAGTGGCACACCATGACGCGCACGGGTCTCAGCCAACGGCTCGGCGCGCATCTGCCCGAGCCGTTCGTCGAGATTCATCCCGATGACGCCAACAAATACAACATCGTCCATGACGGCTATGCCCGCATCACCACCGACTACGGCCAGTGCACACTCAAGGTCGTCGTCAGCGACCGCCAGCAGCGCGGCACGCTGTTCGCGCCGATCCACTGGAGTGCGATGAACGCCTCGCACGGTCGCGTCGGGGCGCTGGTCGCACCGTTCACCGATCCGTTCTCGGGGCAGCCGGAGTCCAAAGCGACACCGGCGGCGATCTCCCCCTATGAATATGTCTTCCGCGGCTTTGCGTTGTCGCGCAAGCAGCTGGAACTGCCGCCGAACCTGATGTGGACCCGCGTCACTTTTACCGGCGGTTTCGGCTATCTCTTCGCCGACAATGCGGATCTGTCGCGCTGGCCGGCGTGGCTCGGCGGCGTTGCCGGCGAGGACGTCGCCGACTATCGCGACTTCGGCGGCGGCGTTTTTCGCGCGGCTTCGTTTGATGGCGATCGCATCGAGACCTGCCTGTTCGTCGGCCCCGCGCATGATGCCGGCGACTGGGAGGTGGTGAAGAGCCTGTTCGTGGCCGACCATGTCACCGACGAGCAGCGCCGCATGCTGTTGTCCGGAAAGTCCAGCGAGGGCGCGGCTTCGACCGGTCCCGTCGTCTGTGCCTGCTTCGGCGTCGGCCGCGGCACCATCTGCGACACCATCGTCGCAGGCGCGCGCACGGCGGCCGAGATCGGCGCCAAGCTCAAGGCCGGCACCAATTGCGGCTCCTGCATCCCCGAGCTGAAGCGCCTGATCGCGACGACCGAAATCGCGCCGGCGAAGCAGGCCAAGCGCGTTAGCGCGGCGGGGTAGGCCGGCTGGCTCTCGTGCCCCGGACGCTGCGCAGCACGAAGTGATGCGCTGCAGAGCCGGGGCCCATCCAACAGCGGAGTGTTTGGCCTTCTGGATCCCGGCTCTGCGCCGCAACGCTGACGCGTTGCAGCGCGTCCGGGACACGAGGGTGGCGTGGGATGGGTGCTCGTACTCGCACGCAGCCATGCCCTTCGCACCAATCGACGTTCCCGCGATTGTGTCCTATGTTGCGGCGCTCTCCCATCAACAACGACAAAAACAACAATGATGTACCTGGAAACGCCGCCGCGCCTGATCGAGACCAGGCTCTTCTCCGCCATGCCCGACAAATTCCGCCGCAAGGGCGAGCGGACGGATTGGGCCGATGCCAACCGGCCGGGCGTGCCGACAGACTCCTTCATCGAAGGGCCGTCGTTCGACGGGGATGGCAATCTCTACATCGTCGACATTCCCTTCGGCCGGATCTTCCGCATTGCGCCTGACGGCGAATGGTCGCTGGCGATTGAATATGAGGGCTGGCCGAACGGACTGAAGATTGCGGCGGACGGCCGCATCCTGGTCGCCGACTACAGACACGGCATCATGGAGTTCGACGTCAAAGCGGTGCGCATTGCGCCGGTGCTGACCTCGCGCAACTCGGAGTCCTTTCGCGGTTGTAATGACCTGCATCTGGCTTCCAACGGCGACATCTTTTTCACCGACCAGGGTCAGACCGGCCTGCATGACCCCAGCGGACGTGTCTATCGCCTGACGCCAAGCGGGCGGCTGGATTGCCTGCTCGATACCGGCATCAGCCCGAACGGCCTGGTGCTCGATTCAACCGAGACCGTGCTGTTCGTCGCGATGACGCGCGACAACGCGGTGTGGCGGCTGCCGTTCATGAAGGACGGCAGCGTTTCGAAGGTCGGCCGCTTCTGCTCGCTGTTCGGTACCAGCGGTCCCGATGGCATGACCATGGATGCCAAGGGCCGCCTGTTCGTCGGTCACGCCTCGCTCGGCCATGTCTTCGTGTTCGCGCCCAATGGCGAATTGATCGCGCGGGTCAAATCGTGTGCAGGGCCGAATTGCACCAACGTCGCGATTGGTGGCGCGAAGAAAGATCGGCTTTACATCACGGAGTCCGCAACCGGTAGCGTATTGGTCGCTGACATCGGCGAACTGAATTCATAAAGGGCGCGGCTCTTCGCCTCTCCCCGCGTGCGGGGAGAGGCCGCAGTTGCGCGAAGCGCAAATGCGGGTGAGGGGGACTCTCCGCGAGTCCAACTGCTATCTTGATTGCGGACGCTGCCCCTCACCCCAACCCTCTCCCCGTAAGAACGGGGAGAGGGAGAACCGACACGGGAGATCGGAGACAAATATGAACACAAAACCCTTCGGCAAAACCGGCTCTAGCGTCTCCGTCATCGGGCAGGGCACCTGGTATCTCGACCATGGCGATCGCAAGCGCGCGGTCGCGGCGCTGCAGCGCGGGCTCGATCTCGGCATGGCCCACATCGATACCGCCGAGATGTATGGCGATGCCGAGCTTGTCATCGCCGATGCGATCGCGGGCCGACGCGACGAGGTGTTCCTCGTGTCAAAGGTGCTGCCGAGCAACGCCTCGCGCCGCGGAACCATCACCGCCTGTGAGCGCTCGCTGAAACGCCTGAAGACCGATCGGCTCGACTGCTATCTGCTGCATTGGCGCGGTTCGTATCCGCTGGAGGACACCGTGGCTGCGTTCGAGGAATTGGTGAAGGCCGGCAAGATCAAATCCTGGGGCGTCTCCAATTTCGACGCCGATGATCTCGACGAGATGCTCGACGCTGCCGGCGAAGGCCGCATCGCCTGCAATCAGGTGCTCTATCATCTGAAGGAACGTGCGATCGAGCACGCGGTGATCCCGTGGTGCGAACAGCATGGTGTCGCCGTGGTCGCCTATTCGCCGTTCGGCCACGACGATTTCCCTGCGAGCACCAGCAAAGCCGGCGCCGTACTGGCGCGCATCGCGGAAGCGCGTCGCGCGACACCGCGCCAGGTTGCGCTAAGCTTCCTCACCCGTGCGACTACGGTGTTAGCGATCCCGAAGGCGTCGTCCGCGGAACATGCCGGCGAAAACGCCGCGGCCGGCGATCTCGTGCTGACGAAAGACGAGATTGCGGCGCTCGATGCGGCGTTTCCGCGCGGTCCGAAGCCGCGCGGCCTGCCCATGCTGTAGTGCACAAACGCCTATTATTAATGGAGTCTTGACGCGCGCGGACGTGAGCGCATATCGGCATCCTGTTTTCGGAAGTTGTGAAAGCGGCGCAATTATCGTTTTTTACGATCATTCCCGATTCGCATTTCTAGGTTCCAGCCGTGACCCCGCCGCCCGCCGCAGCCGCAAGGCTCGACAGTATTCCCATGTCCATGCCCGAAAAGAAGCCGCAGGCGCGCCGCGCGCCGGCGCGCGTCGATCATCCCTTCAAGGGCATCGCGCTGGTGCTGCTGTCGACGATCTTTCTCGGCTGCTCCGATGTCACCGCGAAATATCTTTCGTCGAGCCTGCCGTCGATCGAGATCACCTGGATCCGCTTCGTGACGTTCGCGCTGATGTTCACGCCGGTGATGCTGCCGGGCTCGCCGCTTCATGCCATGCGCACCGAACGCCTCGGCCTGCAGCTGATGCGCGGCGCGGCGTTGCTCGGCTCTTCGCTGTTCTTCATCACCGGCCTGAGCTTCCTGCCAATCGCGGAAGCGTCCGCGACGGGCTTCGTCTCGCCGCTGTTCGTCACCGCGCTCTCGATCGTCTTCCTGAGCGAGAAGGTCGGCATGCGCCGCTGGATCGCGACCGCGATCGGCTTGACCGGCGTGATGATCATCCTGCGTCCGGGCTCCAGCGCGTTTCACGCCGCCGCGTTCTTCCCGATCGTTTCTGCGTTCTGCTGGGCAGCGGCGCTGATCCTGACGCGCATGATGAGCGGGCGCGAAGCCGTCCTCACCACGATGGCCTATTCGGCGCTGACGGGCGTTGCGATCCTCTCTCTGATGGTCCCGTTCGTCTGGGTCACGCCGACCTGGACGGCGATCGGGCTTGGCATCGTGATCGGCGTCGCCTCCACCGTCGGCCAGTGGATCATCGTGCTGGCCTATCGCTACGGCGATGCCTCCGTGCTGGCGCCGTTTTCCTATACGCAGTTGCTGTGGGTCAGCATTCTTGGCTTTTTCCTGTTCGGCGAAGTTCCTGATGTCTGGACCGTAACCGGCGCGGCCTTCATCGTCGCCAGCGGCCTCTACATCGCCCATCGCGAGCGCATCCGCCGCGCCCAGCTCCTGATCATGGAAGAGCGCTCCCCGAACCCCTGACGCAAGTTCCCGCGTCCGCTTCGTGCTATCAATGGCTCCAACAAGACGGGAGGAGCCGGATGCGCGCTGCGATTTTCAGGAACGGTGAGATTGTCGTCGACCGGATGGCCGAGCCAAAGCCGGGCCCCGGCCAGGTCCTGGTCAAGACGCTCGCCTGCGGCATCTGCGGCTCCGATCTGCACGCACGCCAGCACGCCCACCGCATGGTGGAGATGGCGCGAAAGACCGGGCGCAAGCCGATGGACCTCGCCCGCGACGTCGTGTTCGGCCATGAGTTCTGCTGTGAGATCGTCGACTTCGGCCCGGGGACTGTGCGCAAGCTCCAGCCGGGCACGCGTGTCTGCTCGCTCCCGGCCCTGGTGACGCCGCAGGGCATCGAGGGCATCGGCTATTCCAACGATAATATTGGCGGCTATGCCGAGGCGATGCTGCTGAGCGAAGCGCTGCTGCTCGAGGTGCCCAACGGTCTCGCGCCGGAGCATGCCGCCCTCACCGAACCGCTCGCGGTCGGCGTTCACGCCGTCGCCAAGGCCAACATCCGGGGCGGCGAAGTGCCGCTCGTGATCGGCTGCGGCCCGGTCGGGCTCGCGGTGATTGCGGCGCTGAAGCTCAAGGGCCTGCATCCGGTCGTCGCGGCGGACTATTCGCCGGCGCGGCGCGCGCTTGCGGCAAAACTCGGCGCCGATATCGTCGTGGATCCAAGGGTGTCGCAGCCCTATGCGACCTGGGCCGAGCACGCGCAGATGTCGGCGGCGGAGAAGGCGGCGCGGCCGCCGTTCCAGGCGATGCTGCCCGCGCTGAAGCCCGCGATCATCTTCGAATGCGTCGGCGTGCCCGGTCTGTTGCAGCAGGTGTTCGAAGGCGCGCCGCGCGATGCCAGGATCGTCGTGGTCGGTGTCTGCATGGAGACTGACACAAGCGAGCCCATGCTCGGCATCATGAAGGAACTCAACGTCCAGTATGTGCTCGGCTACACGCCGGACGAATTCGCAGCGTCATTGCGCCTGATCGCGGAAGGGCAGGTGGATGCGGCGGCCATGGTGACGGCGGAAGTCGGCATCGACGGCGTCGCAAGGGCTTTCGCCGACCTCGCCAACCCTGAGGCCCACACCAAGATCATCGTGCAGCCGTGGCGGTGATGCCTTACACCGGCAGCGCGATCGAATATTTCACCTGGCTGAGCGCAAAGCTGGACTCGATCGAGGCGATGCCGTCGAGCCGGGTCAGCTTGGTTTTCAGGAAAGTCTCATAGGAGGCGAGGTCTGCCGCGACCACGCGCAGCAGATAGTCGCGGTTGCCTGTCATCAGATAGCACTCCAGCACCTCGTCCCATTTCGAGATCGCGCGCGCGAAGCGGTTGAGATCCTCCTCCTTCTGCCGCGCCAGCTTGATCGAGATGAAGACGCTGACATGCAGCCCCAGCGCCTTCTGGTCGACAGTCGCGATGTAGCGCGAGATGACGCCGCGTTCCTCGAGCAGCTTGACCCGGCGATGGCAGGGCGACACCGACAGCCCGACCTTGTCGGCGAGTTCCTGCATGGTCAGCCGGCTGTCGTTCTGGAGCAGAGCGAGGAGTTTTCGGTCGATGGCGTCGAGGTCGGGCATTGGGATGAACCTGTCGTTCTGAGCGATTACTTGGTAATCTATCCCAATATACGCCGGTATTGCGCGAAAGATTGAGAAGTTTGGCGCTTCTCGCAGGGGTATTATTGCTCACCTGTTTTCCGGGAGCATTGCCATGCCCGTTGATACCACCCGCCTCGACACGTTGACCGCGCTCGCCCGCAAGGCGCTGTGGCTGTCGTCATGGACCATCCATCACGCCAACCACATCCGCCCGAATGCGGACGGCCTGAAGGTCGGGGGACATCAGGCCTCGTCGGCCTCGCTCGCTACCATCATGTCGGCGCTGTATTTCCACGTGCTGAAGCCCGAAGATCGCGTCGCGGTGAAGCCGCATGCGAGCCCGGTGTTCCACGCCATCCAGTATCTGTTCGGCCGGCAGAGTCGCGAGAAGCTGGAGAATTTTCGTGGCTTCAAGGGCGCGCAGTCCTATCCCTCGCGCACCAAGGACGTCGACGACGTCGATTTCTCGACCGGCTCGGTCGGCCTCGGCGTTGCGCAGACACTGTTCGCCTCGCTGGTGCAGGACTACGTCAAGGCGCATGGCTGGATGAAGGATCGCCGCGAGGGGCGGATGATCGCCCTGGTCGGCGACGCCGAGATGGACGAGGGCAACATCTTCGAGGCGCTGGCGGAAGGCTGGAAGCACGGCCTGCGCAACACCTGGTGGGTGGTCGACTACAACAGGCAGTCGCTGGACGCCGTCGTCCGCGAAGGTCTCTGGGAAAAGTTCGAGACCGTGTTCCGCAATTTCGGCTGGGACGTGGTGATCGTGAAATACGGCCGGCTGATGCGCGAAGCTTTTGCCGAGCCCGGCGGCGAGGCGTTGAAGCGCTGGATCGACAATTGCCCGAACGCGCTCTACGCCGCACTGTGTTTCCAGGGCGGCGCTGCGTTCCGCAAATATCTTCACGACGAGATCGGCGATCAGGGCCCGATCACGAAACTGATCGACAAGCGCAGCGACGACGAATTGCTGGCGCTGATGTCGAACCTCGGCGGCCATGATATGGCGAGCATGCTGGACGCCTTTGAATCCATCGATCACGATCGCCCGGTCTGCTTCATCGCTTACACCATCAAGGGCGTCGGCCTGCCGTTCCAGGGCCACAAGGACAATCACGCCGGCCTGATGACGGTCACGCAGATGGAGAAATACCGGGGCAGCCAGAACATCCGGCCGGGACACGAATGGGACAGATACGAGGGCCTCGCGCAAAGTGCCGCCGAACTCGACGCCTTCCTCGCGCGCGTGCCGTTCAACCAGGACGGCCGCCGGCTCACCGCGCCGGTTATCGAGGTGCCGTCGCAGCTCGCCTTCAAGCCGTCGCCGCAGATGTCGACCCAGCAGGGTTTCGGGCTGGTGCTGAACGAGATCGCGCGCGCCGACAGCGAGCTCGCAAGACGCATCGTCACGACATCCCCTGATGTCACCGTCTCGACCAATCTCGGTCCGTGGGTGAACCGGCGCGGTCTGTTTGCGCGTGGCGAGAAGGCGGACTTATTCCGTAGCGAGAAAATTCCATCCACCTTCAACTGGGACTTCTCGCCAAAGGGCCAGCATCTCGAACTCGGCATCGCCGAGATGAACCTGTTCATCATGCTCTCGGCGCTCGGCCTGTCGCACCAGATCAACGGCGAGCGGCTATTGCCGGTCGGCACGCTCTACGATCCCTTCATCGAGCGCGGTCTCGATGCGCTGAACTATGCCTGCTACCAGGATGCCCGCTTCATGGTGGCGGCGACGCCGTCGGGCATCACGCTGGCACCCGAAGGCGGCGCGCACCAGTCGATCGCAACGCCTTTGATCGGCATGGCGCAGGACGGCCTCGCCTCGTTCGAGCCGGCCTTCGTCGACGAGCTCGCCGTGATCATGGGGTGGGGCTTCAACCACATGCAGCGCGATCCGGGCGAGGGCGGCTCGGTCTATTTGCGACTCTCGACGCGCAGCATCGAGCAGGCGCAGCGGATCATGACGCCCGAGCTTGCGGAGGGCATCACCGACGGCGCCTATTGGCTGCGCAAGCCGGGCCCCAATGCCGAACTCGTCATCGCCTATACCGGCGCCGTCGCGCTGGAAGCGATCGAAGCGACCGGTTTTATCGGCGAGAGCCGGCGCGACATCGGCCTGCTCGCGATCACGTCCGCGGATCGTCTGCATGCGGGTTGGACCGCCGCACGGAAATTGCGCCGTGATCGGAGAGGCGTGCAGCATCTCAGCCACATCGAAAAATTGCTCGCGCCATTGCCACGCGACTGCGGCATCGTGACCGTGATCGACGGCCACCCGGCGGCGCTGGGCTGGCTCGGCAGTGTCCGCGGCCATCGTGTCGAGGCGCTCGGCGTTGAGCAGTTCGGCCAGACCGGCACCATCGCCGACCTCTACCGCCACCACGGCATCGACGCCAACGCCATCATCGATGCGGCTGAAAGCCTCACCACCGGCGCGCCGGTGCTGCATCGGAAGATGGCGGTTTAATTCGTCGCCCCGGCCTAGTGCGCAATTGCGCACGGGGGGCCGGGGCCCATACGCCGCAGCGATTGTTGTGGCCGCAGGTCGTAGACGTCTGAGCAAGCCAACCGACGTTTGTGGTAATGGGTCCTGGCCTTCGCCAGGACGACCATGACGGCCTTGCCACCACTCCGCCATCGGCTCATATACCCTCCGTCCGCTGCAACGCTGGCCCCGCATATGGCGGGTTCAATTGCTGGCGCTTTCGTGCAAGGATGCCTGCCGAAACGCCCCCCAAGCCCCCAAGAAGAGGTTCACTATGGTCAATCGCATGCAATTCTACATCGACGGCGCCTGGGTCGATCCCGCCGTCAAGAAGTCCACCGCCGTGGTCAATCCGGCGACGGAAGAGGCGATGTACGAGGTTGCGCTGGGCTCCAAGGCCGACGTTGACAAAGCCGTTGCCGCCGCCAAGCGCGCGTTCGTGACATTCTCCCAGACCAGCCGTGACGAGCGTGTGGCGCTGCTCACCAAGGTCATCGAGATCTACAAGGGCCGCCTCAAGGAGATCGGCGCTGCCGTCTCCGACGAGATGGGCGCGCCGCTGCCGATGGCCGAAAAGCTGCAGGCTGGTGCCGGTCTCGGCCATCTCATGACCACGCTCGACGTGCTCAAGAACTATCATTTCGAGGAGCCGGTCGGCACCGCCATGGTGCTGCGCGAGCCGGTCGGCGTGGTCGGCATGATCACCCCCTGGAACTGGCCGCTCAACCAGATCGCCTGCAAGGTCGCGCCCGCGCTCGCCGCCGGCTGCACCATGATCCTGAAGCCGTCGGAGTTCACCCCGACCTCGGCGCTGATCTTCGCCGAAATCCTCCATGAAGCCGGCGTGCCGAAGGGCGTGTTCAACCTCGTCAACGGTCTCGGCCCCGAGGTCGGCGCCGCCATGAGCGAGCACCCCGACATCGACATGATCTCCTTCACCGGCTCGACCCGCGCCGGCATCGACGTGGCCAAGCGTGCGGCACCGACCGTGAAGCGCGTCAGCCAGGAGCTCGGCGGCAAGTCGCCGAACGTCATCCTCGAAGGCGCCGACCTCACGAAGGCGGTGACCGGCGGCGTGATGCACATGTTCAACAACTCCGGCCAGTCCTGCAACGCGCCCTCGCGCATGATCGTGCCGCTGTCGAAGATGAAGGAAGTCGCCGCGATTGCGAAGACTGTCGCCGACAAGACCAAGGCGGGCGATCCGCGCGCCGAAGGCACCACCATCGGCCCGGTCGTCAACCGCGGCCAGTGGGACAAGATCCAGGGCCTGATCAAGAAGGGCATCGACGAGGGCGCAACGCTCGTGTCGGGCGGCCCGGGCCTGCCCGAGGGCGTCAACAAGGGCTTCTATGTCCGTCCGACCATCTTTGCCGACGTCACCCCCGACATGACGATCGCGCGCGAAGAGATCTTCGGACCGGTGCTGACCATCATCGGCGCGAAGGACGAAGCCGAAGCCGTGCACATCGCCAACGACACGCCGTATGGCCTCGCGGGCTACGTCACGGGTGCGTCCGTCGAGGACGCCAAGCGGGTCGGCCGCCAGATCCGCGCCGGCAACGTCAACCTCCAGGGCGTGCCCAACGACCGCACCGCGCCGTTCGGCGGCTACAAGCAGTCCGGCAACGGCCGCGAATGGGGTAAGTACGGCCTCGAGGACTTCCTCGAAGTGAAGGCCGTCGCCGGCTTCAACGCGGCGTAGGCTTTATCAGCTGACGAACAAAGCGCCGGAGCGGGAAACCGCTCCGGCGTTTTATTTTGCTCCATCGTCATTGCGAGGAGCGCAGCGACGAAGCAATCCAGACTCCTTCCGCGGAGAGACTCTGGATTGCTTCGCTTCGCTCGCAATGACGATGGAGAGAGGAGTAACTATCCCCCCACCGCGCCTTGCGTGTTCACATACAGCGCATAGATCGACTGGCTCGCCGCCATGAACAGGCGGTTGCGCTTGACGCCGCCGAAGCAGAGGTTGGCGCAGCGTTCGGGCAGTGCGATACGGCCGATCATGACGCCGTCGGGCGCGAACACCACCACGCCGTCGAGCTCGGGGTCGCCCATGCCCCAGCCGCACCAGAGGTTGCCGTCGATGTCGCAGCGCATGCCGTCGGGCGTGCCTGGACCTGCGTCGATGAAGACGCGCTTGTTCGAGATCGTGGTGCCATCCGCCGAGACGTCATAGGCGAGGATCTTGCGGTTGGGCACGCCGCGTGATTCCACGACATAGAGGATTTTCTCGTCCGGCGAGAAGCACAGCCCGTTCGGGCCGAGCATGCCTTCGGCAACGATGGTCGCCTTGCCGGTCGCGGGATCGAACCTGTAGACGTTCGGCTCGATCTCGGGCTCGGCCTTGTAGCCCTCGTAATTGCCGAGCAGGCCGAAAGTGGGATCGGTGAACCAGACCGCGCCGTCGGACTTCACGACGACGTCGTTCGGTGAGTTGAGCTTCTTGCCGCCAAACGAGTCCATCAGCACGGTGATGGTGCCGTCATATTCGGTGCGGGTGACGCGTCGCCCGCCATGCTCGCAGGTGACGAGCCGGCCCTGGCGGTCCCTGGTGTTGCCATTGGCAAAATTGGAGGGCTTGCGGAACACGCTGACAGCGCCGGTCTCCTCTTCCCATTTGACGATGCGCTGGTTGGGGATGTCGCTGCACAACAGGTAACGACCATCGCCGAACCAGACCGGACCCTCGGCCCAGCGCAGGCCGGTCGTCAGCCGCTCCACCGCCGAGAGCTTCAGCCAGTATTTTTCGAAGCGGGGATCGAGTGCGTGAATGGCTGGATCGGGATAGTAGCTCGCCGGCCGCCAGCCTGACCGCTCCTGGGTGTGGGACAATGCCTCATTCATGTCGGTTCTCTCGTTTCGTTCCCTCTGGACAATGCTGCTATCATTAGAGACACGTGACGGCAAATCGGTCACGAATGGTGAGGAAAGACATGGCGCGCATCTTGATGACGGGAGCTTCGGGCGGGATTGGAACGCGTCTGCGAAAACTGTTGCCGCCGATCTATCCGGACCTGCTGCTCAGCGACATCCGCCCGCCGGCCGATCTCGGCCCGAACGAGCAATTCAAGGCGGCGGATCTGTCCGACCTCGCGCAGTGCGAAGCGATCTGCGAGGGCGTCGACGGCATCATCCATTTCGGCGGCTATTCGGTCGAAGGTCCCTGGAACGACATCCTCCAGGCCAACATCATCGGCGGCTACAATCTGTTCGAGGCCGCGTACCGCAAGGGCGTCAAGCGCGTGGTGTTCGCCTCCTCGAACCATGCCGTCGGATTTTATCCGCGCCACCACAAGATCGGCACCGACGTGACCCCGCGCCCCGACGGCCGCTATGGCGTCAGCAAGGTGTTCGGCGAAGCGGTCGGCGCGCTCTATGCCGACAAGCATGGCCTGAAGGTGACTTGCCTTCGCATTGGCAATTTCGGCGACGTGCCGTTGGACCTTCGCCGGATCTCGATCTGGCTGAAGCCGGAAGATCTGGTGCAGCTCTGCCAGATCGGGCTCGAGCATCCCGACATTCATTTCGAGATCTTCTACGGCGTGTCCCTGAACGAGCGCGCGTGGTGGGACAACCACCGCGCCTACGAGTTCGGCTACCGTCCCACGGGGCGCTCCGAGGACCACGTGGCGCATGCGATGGCCGAGCAGGCCAAGCTGAAGCCCGATCCGGTCGGCGATCACTATCAGGGCGGCGCGTTCTGCAGCAACGAGTTCGACGGTGATGCGAACCGCATCATCGATTGGAATAAGCGGTAGGAGCGCATTCGCAAATCTAGGGCGTCGGAATCGACGCCCTAGACCACGCGCTTGCCGGCCTGAGCCGCGATGGGCCTTTGCACGAAGTACATCAGGATCAGAGAAATCACCGCCGTCGTCACGACGACGTATCCCAGCCGGTCGAAATGCCGGAGCGTACCGTCGGCGTCCTGCGCGATGAGCGCGGCGGCGAGCACGGAGCCGAGTCCGCCGGAGAGCTGTTGCAGCGACGCGCCGACCGCGCTGAAGGAACCGCGTTGCGCCGGCTCGGGGATTGCGGAAATCAGCGCCTGCGACGGGATCATGCGAGAGAAGATGCCGACGAACATCAGGACGTTGACCAGGATCGCGACCGTCAGGCTCACTTGACCGAGATGGGTGTAGATCAGCACCATGACGATGGACATGGCGCTGCCGAAGACGAAGGTGGGGTATTTGCCGAAGGCATCGCTGGCGCGTCCCACCAGCGGGCCGATGACAATGCTGAACAGGCCGGAGACGAGATAGATCGTCGGCAGATGCACGATGTCGATGCCGAGATTGTGCACGGTGTAGGCGCTGCCGAACGGCATCAGCATGTAGCCGCCGGTCGCCAGCAGGGTCGTCACCGAAAACGCCATCCAATAACGCGGCTGCGAGACCGTTGCGATCAGATGCAGGAACGGATTTCGATCCTGCTTCAGCCCCAGATGGCCGTTCACCGGCTTCATCAGGAACATCACGGCGGCCATCCCGATCACCGACAGGCCGACCAGTGCGCCGAACGCGACGTGCCAGTTCCACTGGTTGGCGAGGAAAAGACCGGCCGGGATGCCCAGCACCTGGCTTGCAGCGAAGGCGGTTTGCACGAAACCCATGACGCGGCCGCGCAATTGCAGCGTAAACAAATCGGTGACGATGGCGAGCACGACCGAGCCGATCACGCCGCCGAACAGGCCGGTCACGATCCGCCCCAGCAGCAACAGATGATAGTTGGGCGCGATCGCGCACAGCGCCGTGCCAAGGGTGAAGCCGGCATAGAAGAACAACAGTAGCCGCTTGCGGTCGAACCGATCGGCAAAGCCGGCCGCCAGGATGCCGGAAATCCCCGCGCTGAACGCATAGGCCGAGACCGCCACCCCGAACTGTGCGGCCGAAATATCAAGCGCCGGCATCATGATGGCGCCGAGCGGCGACATGATCATGAAATCGATGATGATCGTGAACTGGACCAGCGCCAGCAGCGCAACGAGGATCGCCTGGTAGCGCGAGAAGCCGCGGGACAGCTCTGGCCGTTGGTCGATCGGCTCGGTCAGGATTTGTTCGGTCATGCCATTTCAGTCGGGAGGGAAGTGGAGGAGGGCGCGCGACGTGGCGCCGGAGCCCGGGCGATATTTATTTCCTGCTCTGCGAAATTTCGATGGCTTGACAAACAGTTTTAGTATCCGTCCCGCCGCGGTACCTCGATTCACAGAAGGCGAGCGACGCAACGGCCTGAGCCTCGCCTTGGCCGTTCCGCCCATTGATCCAGATCAACGTTGCTCTGGTCGTCTGGCTCTCGATCCGCAAGGCCGCTACTCGACATCGGTGCCTTGATTAATGTTCAACGGCGGCAGCGCGAGTCAGGACAATGAAAATCGAATTGCCAGCCGTCGTACTGCTCGCGCTGATCATGTCGGGACCGGCGCGGAGCGCAACGCTCACCGACGCTGAGGCGACGTTCCTCGACCAGCTCGTCACCGCCTCCGTGGTGCTGGAGCAACGATGCGTCGGCTACGAGGTCAATGGTGCCGGCAGTGTCCAGCTAGGCGCCCGACTTCTCGGCAGCACGGATGCCGCGATGGCCATGATCGACGCCTATGCGGCGGCCATCAAGGTCCGCGATGGCGAGACCTCCGATCCCGGTAAATTTCGCCCCGAAGTGTCCGACGTGGCCGCCAAAACGTTCAGGCGCGTCCGGACCGATCTGATCAGAAACCCGAAGAGAGCCTGCGCCGACTACGGCGATGCCGGCGTGGATCGCGGTCTGCTGAGGCGGTACTGAACCGGGACTTGAGGGATTTAGATCTGCGCAAACGAAAGGGCCGTCTCGAAAGACGGCCCTTGGTTGTTATTCGACAATCTCGACGATCCGGTGGGTTCGCGGTTCGACCAGAACCGTGCGACCGTTCACCACTGTATAACGGTACTCACGGGCGCCGTACTCAGGCGGCACCTCGTAATAGGTAACGCCCTCTTCCGGAAGAACCGCCCCGACTCTCACATCCTCGCGGTACTGATATGAGGGCCGCCGCTGTTCGACGACGTAGGAGTGAAAGCGAGGACGTTGATCGACACCAAGGACTCCCGCCACGCCGCCAACGACGCCGCCGACGACGCCACCCACAACTGCACCGACAGGCCCTGCCGCTCGCTCACCATCCCGCGCACCGCGTTCGACGCCTCCGGGAACGCCCTGGGCCTGGGTCGTTACGGGAAGCAGGACGGCGACGGCAACAGCGGCGGCTCCGACTAAACGGCAAATCATGACAGCTCCTATGGTGGGGGATTGGTGCAGGACCAAGTACCAAGCCGACCATAGGTTCCCCAGAAATTGTGGACTGCGGGCGTTGTTGCCCGAATGGGCTCGTGCGGCCAGCAATTGCGAGCAATCCAGCGCGCCCTTACCGCGTAAACTGCAGCACCGCGAGAAGCGAACGTCTCCCATCTATGAACGCGGGCCCTGCTGTTCGGCTTGCTCACCCGCAATCCGCGCCAGGTAATCCTTCTTGCTGAACTGCATGTGATCCACACACAGCTGCGCCAGCGCCCAGCTATCGCGGCCCTTCAACAGCTCGATCATCAACTCGTGCTGGCGCCGTGATTGCGCGAGGCCGTCTCGGTCGGCGAGATTCTTTGCGCGCATCGGCAGGGTCAGGTTCATATAGTCCTGCAGCGAGCGCACCAGATATGGATTGCCGCAGGCCGAGAACAGCGCGAGGTGGAAGGCGTCGTTGGTCTCGTGGATGCCCCGCAGGTCCTGCAAATCCGCTCTGGCGCAATATTGCCGTTGCAATGCGGAGAGCTCGTCGATCAGGCCTTGCTGTGCGGGCAGGGGGATCATCAGCGCCGCCTGCCGCGTCAGCATCTCACGGACCTCGTAGATCTGCCGGACCTCCTCGGCCGAGTAGAACCGCACGGTGGCGCCGACATTCTTCTCGCGGCGGACGATGCCGCGGCGCTCCGCATCCACCAGCGCCTGGCGCACGAAGTGGCGCGAGGTGCCGTAAGCCGACATCAGCGCGTCTTCGGTGAGGCGCGCGCCTGGCGCCAGTCGGCCGAAGATGATGTCCTCTTCGAGCCGCGCGACGATGTCGTCCGGATCGTCGCGCCGGACCGTCACGGCGTCTGCGGTGTGAGTGTCGGACATGCCCTCGGCCTCCCGGCGCTTGGCCGGTCCATCCTGTGGAGCAGGGAAGGCTCGGATTGTCAATAATCGGGTGGCTTACCAGTACGCAGATCCCGGAAAATGGCAGGTTGGGCGTCTGCCTTATTGACAATCAAGGGGCACGCTGTACGACAATGGCCCGGTGATGGGAGTGGTATGATGACGAGTGGGTTGCGCAAAGGGCTGACGAGCTATGGCGATGCCGGCTTCTCGCTGTTCCTGCGCAAGGCGTTCATCAAGGCCATGGGCTATTCAGACGACGCGCTCGAGCGCCCGATCGTCGGCATCACCAACACCTATAGCGACTACAATCCCTGCCACGGCAACGTCCCGCAGATCATCGAGGCCGCCAAGCGCGGCGTGATGCTGTCGGGCGCGATGCCGTTCGTGTTCCCGACCATCTCGATCGCGGAGAGCTTTGCGCATCCGACCTCGATGTATCTGCGCAATCTGATGGCGATGGACACCGAGGAGATGATCCGGGCCCAGCCGATGGATTCGGTGATCGTCATCGGCGGCTGCGACAAGACACTGCCGGCGCAGGTGATGGCCGCAATCAGCGCCGATCTGCCGACGGTGGTCATTCCCGTTGGCCCCATGGTGGTTGGTCATCACAAGGGCGAGGTGCTGGGCGCCTGCACCGATTGCCGTCGCCTCTGGGGCAAGTATCGCGCCGGCGAAATGGACGATGTCGAGATCGAAGCGGTGAACGGCCGCCTGGCGCCGTCGGTGGGCACCTGCATGGTCATGGGCACCGCCTCGACCATGGCCTGCATGATCGAAGCCATGGGCTTGTCGCTGCCGATGAGCGCGACAATCCCGGCGCCGCATGCCGAGCGCTTCCGTCTGGCTGAAGCGAGCGGCCGGGTTGCGGCCGAGATGGCCAAGACCAAGGGGCCGAAGCCGAGCGAACTCTTGACGCCGGCCTCCTTCAAGAACGCGCAGGTCGTGCTCCAGGCGATCGGCGGCTCGACCAACGGCCTGATCCATCTGACCGCGATGGCGCATCGCTCGCCGCACCGGCTCGACCTCGGCGTCTTCGACCAGATCGGCCGCGAGGTGCCGGTGCTGATCGATCTCAAGCCGTCGGGCGAGCATTATATGGAGCATTTCCATCACGCCGGCGGCGTGCCGAAACTGCTGGCGCAGCTCGGCGATCTCGTCGACCTCGATGCCAAGACCATCACGGGCGAGAGCCTGCGCGATGTCGTGGCCAATGCGGAGGACGTGCCCGGCCAGGACGCGATCCGCCCGCGCGACAATCCGATCAAGAAGGAAGGCGGCCTCGCCGTCCTGCACGGTAACCTCGCTCCGCGCGGCGCGGTGATCAAGCAATCCGCCGCGAGCCCAAAACTGTTGCAGCATACGGGCCGTGCGGTGGTGTTCGAATCCGTCGAGGACATGACGCTCCGGGTTGACGATCCCGATCTCGACGTCACCGCCGATGATGTGCTGGTGCTGCGCAATGCCGGCCCCAAGGGGGCGCCCGGCATGCCAGAGGCGGGCTATCTGCCGATCCCGAAGAAGCTCGCGCGCGCCGGCACCAAGGACATGGTGCGCATTTCGGACGCGCGCATGAGCGGCACCGCGTTCGGCACCATCGTGCTGCACATCACGCCGGAATCCGCCGTCGGCGGGCCGCTGGCGCTGGTGATGAACGGCGACATGATCCGGCTCGACGTCGCCAAGCGCAGCATCGAGCTTCTGGTGGATGCTACCGAGCTGGAACGGCGGAGTACGGCATTGAAACCCGCGGCTGCGCCGGACGAGGCGCGGCGCGGCTATGCCTGGCTGTTCAACGAGACCATCATGCAGGCCGACGAGGGCTGCGATTTCGATTTCATGCAGAGGACTGGGAAGCAGACTGAAAAGGGGTGACAACCACCCGGAAGCGTAGCCCAGACCGCTGAAGCGGCGGGCGTTGAAACAGGGGGAAACGATGATTGCACGATCCATGCGTTGGCTGGCGGCAACGGCCGCTGTTCTTTTCGTCTCGGGCGCATCGGCCCAGGAAGTGAAGCATTATCGCTTCGCCTATGACCAGCCGCGCAACACCGGCTATTCCATCGCGGGCGACCTCTTTGCCGAAAAGCTCAAGGAATTGAGCAAAGGCACCATGATCATCGATCAATATCCGGGCGCGCAGCTCGGACAGGAGCCGCAGGTGCTCCAGCTCGTGAAGGCGGGCGACGTCGAATTTGCGATCATCTCCTCGGCAAACACCGCGACGATCTCGCCACAAGCGGGCGTGATGTCGTTGCACTTCCTCTTCCGCGACGAGAGCCACGTGGTCAAGGGTCTGGCAGATTCAAAAGTGTTCGAGGCGCTCAAGACCATGATCGATGAGACCACGCAGGGCCTGCATGTGATCGCGACCGGCTCGCAGGGCGTGCGCCACATGTACTCCAAGAAGGAGATCCACAATGTCGGCGACATCAAGGGCCTGAAGATCCGGGTGCAGGCAACCGCGACCGAGGACACCATGTTCCCGGCCTACGGCGCCCAGACCGTGCACATGCCGTTCGGCAGTGTTTACACGAGCCTGCAGACCGGTGTCGTCGACGTCGCCGAGAACAGCATCAACGTCTACCTCGTCAACAAGCATTATGAGGTCGCTCCGGTCCTGAACATCACCGAGCACGAGGCCAACAACGCGCTGGTGTTCATCTCCGACAAGCTCTGGCAGAGCCTGTCGGCCGAGCAGAAAGGCTGGGTGCAGGCGGCAGGGAACGAGGTCAGCTCCAAGGAGCCGCAGAAGGCCTTCGACCTCGAACGCACCGCGGCAGAGAAGCTGAAGAAGATGGGCGTGAAGATCGTCGACAACGTCGACAAGAAGACCTTCACGGCGATCGCCGATCCCTATCTCGACAAGCTCGCCAAGGAGCTCGGCCCGCACGCAGAGAAGATCAAGGATTTGATCCGCTCGATTAATTAGGCCGCCGGGGAAATGTCCGTGCCTCCACGAGTCGTCCCGGCGAAAGCCGGGACCCATACTCCGCGGCGGAGGTTGGGGCAGGATAGCCGCGAGCTTGCTTTGATTACACGCAGCTGGGGGTATGGGTCCCGGCTTTCGCCGGGACGACAGGAATAGTGATGGCCATCGCCGACAAACTGCTCGTTCAACGCCAGCGTCACCTCAAATGGCGCGGGCTCGACTGGCTCGAGCTTGCGCTGATGATCCTCTGCGGCGTGCTCTGCTTCGGCTTCTCGCTGTCGGTGACCGCCGACATCGTCACCCGCACCATCGGCCATCCCTGGCTGTGGCTCCAGGAAGTGACGTCGACGCTGTTCATTTATGCGATCTTCGTCGGGACCGCGGCTGCGACCCGGCGCAACGACCACCTCTATCTCACCGCGATCTCCGAGGCGATGCACGGCACGCCGCGTCTGATCGTCGAAGTCATCATCCGGATCGTGGTGCTCGGCGTCGCCTTCTGCCTGATCTTGTACGGCTATCAGAACTATCTTCGCGGCTTCGGCAGTTTTCGCCTGCCGTCGGGCACGCCGATCGCCTCGCTCTACGCGATCATTCCGTTGTCGGGCGTGCTGGTCGGCCTGTTCACCATCGAGCAGCTCGTCAACGGCCTGCGCAACGGCTTTGACCATCCCGAGCCGCCCGAAGAGGATGAGGGGGCGCCTGTCATCACGGACGTACAGATGAGGGTGCAACCGTGAGCGCACCTATTGTCCTGGCGTTGATGACTGTCTGCTTCCTGTCCTTCGGCTATCTCGGCGTGCCCGTGCCGTTCTCGCTGATGGCCGGCGTCTTCATCGGCGCGCTGCTGTCGGACGTCTCGCTCGCCGCGATCATCCAGAAAGTTTTTGACGGCGTCGATTCCGAGGCGCTGCTGGCGATCCCTTTTTTCCTGCTGGTCGGCGAGCTCATGAGCTCGGCCAATGTGGTGGTGCGAATAGCCAACCTCTCGGTGTCGCTCGTTGGCCACATCAGAGGCGGCCTGTCGCAGGTCGTGGTGGTCTTCAGCATGTTCTTCTCGGAAATGTCGGGTTCGACCACCGCCGACGTCGCCGTGATGAGCCGCGCGCTGGGCGGCCCGATGAAGCGCGAGGGTTATGAGCCCGCCTTCATCGCCGCCATCATCGCATCCGCCTCGACCATTGCGGCGCTGGTGCCGCCAAGCATCACCGCGGTGGTCTATGGCGCGGTCGGCAACGTCTCGATCGCCGGCCTGTTCATGGCAGGCGTCGTGCCGGGCCTGATGATCGGCTTCGGGCTGATGATCTACTGCTATTTCTTCGGGCCGTCCGGCCTGCGCAAGCCGCGCGCGCCGCTGCGGCAGGTGGTGTTCGCGGCCGGCGATGCGGCGCTACCGCTGATGATCCCCGTGATCCTGTTAGGGGGCATTCTGACCGGCTGGTTCACGCCGACGGAAGCCGGCGTCGTCGCCGTGGTCTGGATCGTCGTCGTCGTGATTCCCGCGCTCAATCGCGGGCATATCAGGAAGATCCCGTACGATTTCTGTCTTGCCGGCCTGATCTTCTCGCTGCCGCTGATCACGATCGGCGCCGCCAATGCGTTCGGCTGGATGCTCGCCTATTTGCGCGGTGCGAGCTACATCGCCGAAGTCATCACCTCGCTCGCCGGCAACGACCCGCATCTGATCATGCTGCTGATGGTGCTATTGTTCACCGTGGTTGGCGACTTCATCGAGCCGGTGCCGACGATCATCATTTTCATGCCGCTGGTCAACACGCTGACGGAAGCCGGCGATATCAACGCCGTGCATATGGGCGTGGTGCTGATTGCCACGCTGGCCTTCGGCCTGATCACGCCGCCTTATGGACTGGTGCTGCTGATGGCGTCGAAATTCGTCGGCGTGAGCTTTGCGAAGGCGTTGCGCGCCGCGTTGCCGATCTATCTGGTCTTCCTCGGGACGATCGCGTTCGCGATCTACTTTCCGAGCGTGGTGCTGTGGCTGCCGCGGCAGGTGCTCCCCGAGTCGGTCGGCTGCTTCAAGTCGCCGGCGGGGACGGGCTACATCTGCCCGCAGTAGCGACTTCCTCGATCCGCCATTGTCCGGCTTCGTGCAGGTAGCGGAACGGCGTGCCGTGGCTGTTCTTGAAGTAGCCGCCAGAGAGCGCGTTCGCCATGCCTTGCATCACCGCGTCATGGCAGACGAACAGCAGATCGTCGCCGGGATGACGGTCGAGCCATGTGGAAACGCAAGCCAGCGACCGTTCGGTCATGGCGTCCCAGTTCTCGCCGTCGGTGGGCAGGATCGAGACGAGGCCGGTCGCGGAAGTGACGCCGTGCTTGATCATGAGGTCGCGGACAGGCAAGCCCTCGAAGCTGCCGAAATCGAACTCGATGATGCCGTCGTCGATCGTGAGCGGCACCGAGATCGCGTCGGCGATGATCTCGGCCGTTCGCGCCGCGCGCACCAGCGGGCTTGCGACGATGCGGCTGATGCCGGCGCCGCGCAACATGCCAGCTGCCTCGTGCGCTTGCCGCAGACCATCCTCGTTCAGCGGGTTGTCCGTCCGGCCCTGAAAGAGCCCGTTGCGATTCCAGTCGGTCGCACCGTGACGAAGGCCGCAGAAGGTGCGCGCGGGTGTCACTTGCTCTTGCTCGTGAATTTCTTCACGGCGGCGCGAAACTCCTCCGTGTTCATCGCCATGATGATCTTGTGCTCCTCGGCGTCGAGCTGCTGCTTCACCGGGGTCGTGGCGGCCTGGTAGACCAGCGATTTCGTGCCCGCAATCGCTGCGGGCGGGTTCTGCGCCAGCCGCTCGGCGAGGGTTCGCGTTGCTGCCTTCAGCTCGGCGGCGGGAACGACCTTCGCAACCAGGCCCCATTCATGGGCCTGCTGCGCGGTAAAATTGTCCTCGGCCAGGAAAATCTGCAGTGCACGGCGGGAGCCGACCGTGTTGACGATGCCGACCGTAGATCCGCCATCGGGCGACACGCCGATCTTGGCATAGGCCGGTGTGAACTTGGCATCCTCCGCAGCGATGCAGAGATCGGTGACCAAGGCGAGGCCCATGCCGGCACCGGCGGCCGAGCCGTGCACGCTGGACAGCGAGATCTTCGGCATGCGCCGGATGATCTCGATGAAGGCGTGATAGTGCTTCAACAGCTCGCCGACGACCGGCGTCACCGTGCCCGCTTCGGAGGCTGCGCCAATCGTTTGCAAATCGCCGCCGGCCGAGAAGGCGCGGCCTTCGCCCTCGATCACCATGACCCTGATGTCGTCGGCGCCCTCGATGTAGGCTGCGAGCTGTTCGAGCTTTTGTGCAATTGTAAGGTTGATCGAATTGAACGCAGCGGGCCGGTTCAGCGTGATGGTCGCGATCGGGCCGTCGATCCGCAGCAGGGCGGGATCATCGGGCTGGGAGACGGGAGCTGGCATCTGGAATATCCCCGGCATGAGGTTTGTTGCTGCAACTAAATCGCAGAAGCCAGGGGGTGACAATCCCCGCCTGCGGCCCTTGCGCCGAGCGGAATGTTCGGTTCAAATGGGGTGCCTTCGTCAGGGACGGACACGAGCGCCGGCTCCTCCTGGGTAAGCCAAGCCAAAATCAGAGAGGGGAGACGACATGGGTGACGCTCGTGTCTTGCGGAAATGGGCTGTCCAATGACGGATGGTCCGGTGGTCATTATCGGTGCCGGCCATGGCGGCTACCAGGTCGCGGCATCGCTGCGCCAGGCGGGATTTTCCGCGCCCATTTGCCTGATCAATGACGAGGCGCATCTGCCCTATCAGCGGCCGCCGTTGTCCAAGGCCTACATCAAGGGCGCGGCCGGGCCGGAGAGCCTGATGTTCCGGCCGGAGAAATTCTACCAGGACCAGACCATCGAGCTGGTCGCGGGCCGCGCCGTGTCGATCGACCGCGCGGGGCGCAAATTGCTGCTCGCCTCGGGCAGGACGCTGCCCTACGGCCACCTCGTGCTGGCGACCGGCGCGCGCAACCGGCTGCTCGATCTGCCCAATGCGAACCTTCCCGACGTGAAATATCTGCGCATCCTCGACGAGAGCGAGGCGCTGCGAAAGATCATACCGTCGAAGACGCGGGTGGTGGTGATCGGCGCCGGCTTCATCGGCCTCGAATTCGCAGCCACCGCGCGCATCAAGGGCCTCGAGGTCGACGTGCTCGAACTCGCCCCGCGCGTGATGGCACGCGCGGTGACGGCGGAGGTCTCGGAGTATTTTCAGGCGCGGCATCGCGAGGCCGGCATCCGCATTCACCTCGGCGTGCAGGCAACGTCCATCGAAGCGAAGGATGGCAAGGTCACCGGCGTCTCCTTGAGCGACGGAAGGCATCTGCCGGCAGATCTCGTCGTGGTCGGCGTCGGCGTGCTGCCGAACATCGAGCTTGCGGCGGAGGCGGGGCTGCCGGTCGCGGCCGGTATCATCGTCGACGAATATCTCTCGACGGCCGATCCCGATATCTCCGCGATCGGCGACTGCGCGCTGTTCAAAAGCCCGCGCTTCGGCGGATCGCAGCGGCTGGAATCGGTGCAGAATGCCACCGATCACGCGCGCTGCCTCGCGGCGCGGCTGACTGGCGACCGCAAGGCCTATGACAGCCATCCATGGTTCTGGAGCGACCAGGGCGAGGACAAGCTCCAGATCGCGGGCCTTACCACCGGCTACGACCGCGTCGTACTGCGCGGCGATCCCGCCAAGAAGGCGTTCTCGGCGTTCTGCTATAAGGGCGACAGTCTGCTCGGCATCGAATCGATCAACCGTGCCGGCGACCACATGTTCGGCCGCCGCCTGTTCGGCCTGGATCGCTCAATCACGCCGGAGCAGGCCGCCGATGAAAGCTTTGACCTGAAGGGCGCGCTGGCGTGATCTCTTCTCCCTCGCCCCGCTTGCGGGGAGAGGGTCGGGGTGAGGGGCTCTCTCCGCAAATGAGATGAGCCTGAAACCCCTACCCCCTCACCCGGATTGCATCTTCGATGCAATCCGACCTCTCCCCGCAAGCGGGGCGAGGTAAGAAAGGCATCAGTTCGCATTGAGAACTGCCGCGACTTCCTCCGCCGTCGGCATCGACGGCCCCGCGCCCATGCGCTGCACGGAGATCGAGGCGGCGGCATTGGCGAACGCGAGTGCTACGCGCAGTGCTGCGCCGTCGGCAAGTTGCGCCGCGAGCGCTCCCACAAAACAGTCGCCTGCGCCTGTGGTGTCGACCGCCTTCACCACGCGGCCGGGCACCGAAATCTCCTCGCGTCCGGCGAGCGCCAGCACGCCGCGCTTGCCGAGGGTCGCGCAGATGGTCTGGTCCTCGCGCGCCTGAAGTTTTCGCGCAACGTCGATGATCCGCGCAGCCTCGTCACTGTCGGACAACTCGACGCCGGCGAGGAGACCGAGCTCGGTCTCGTTCAGCACGAGGATGTCGACGAGCGCGAGCAATTCGCCCGACATGGTTTGTGCCGGGGCCGGATTGAGCAGCGTCGTGGCGCCGGCCGCACGGGCGCGCCGGAAGAAGGCGGCGATCGTCGGCAGCGGGATCTCGAATTGGCTGACCGCGACATCACCCTTCGTCAGCGGGACGGACGCGACGTCATCGAGACCGACGAGCGCATTGCTGCCGGGAATGACGACGATGGTGTTGTCGGCCTCCGCCACCGTGATGATGGCCGTGCCGGTGTGCGCCTCGGCCGTCTCGCGGATCGCGCCGATATCGATGCCTTGCGCGCTGAGGAACGTCCTCAGCTCACCGCCGAACGAATCGTTGCCCAGCCGCCCAATCAGCGTGGTCCTCGCCCCAAGCCGTGATGCCGCGACCGCTTGGTTGGCGCCCTTGCCGCCCGGGAAATACAGCACCTGCTTGCCGGCGACGGTCTCGCCGACTTTCGGATGGCGATCGGCTGTCGCCACGACATCCATGTTGATGCTGCCGGCGACGAAGACGCGCCCCATGAGAAACCTCAGATGAGAAACCTCGGCGAACGCTAGACCCTGACCTCGAACTCGTGCCTGACCTTGGCGATGTCGACAAGCGTCGGCAGGCCGGCTTCGTTGCCAAGGCGCTGGATCTTGAAGGTCGAGGCGGCGCGGGCAAAATCGAAATGCTCGCGCCAGCTTTTGCCGGGATGGGCGAGATAGGAATAGACATAGGCGCCGTGGAAGACGTCGCCGGCGCCGTTGGTGTCGATCACGCGCTCGCGCGGAATCGGCATCGCCGGCATGATCTCGACTGCGCCCGTTTCGTTGTACCAGAGCAGGCCCTTCTCGCCCATGGTGATGCCGCCGATCTTGCAGCCGCGGCTCTTGAGATAGTCCAGCATCTTCTCCGGCGTCAGATCCATCTGTTCGCACAGGCGCTCGGCGACGATGGCGACGTCGATGAATTCCAATAGCTCATGGGTGTTGGTGCGCAGGCCGCCACCGTCGAGCGAGGTCAGGATGCCGGCCTCGCGGCAGACTTTTGCGTAGTGGAGCGCGGCATCGGGCTGATGACCGTCGACATGCAGCGCGCGGCAGCCGCCGAGATTGAGCATCGGGAACGGATGGATGTGGTCGTCGTCGCGGCAGCGGACGATGGCGCGCTTGCCGTCCTTCGGCATGATGAAGGACAGCGAGGACTGATTGACCTTCCGGCCGTGGAGTGAGATCGCGTACTTCGCGCACATGTCCATGAACATGCGGCCGAGCCAGTCATTGGCCGCGGTGGCGATCAGATCGGGGACGATGCCGAGCTTGGCGCAGCAGAACGCTGCCGTCACCGCATTGCCGCCGAAGGAGACCGCGTAGTCGGAGGCCACGTGCTTCTCGTCGCCGGTCGGCATGTGGTCGGTGATGAAGACGACGTCGATATAGGTCTGTCCGATGAAGAGAGCCTGCATTGCTTGTCCGTGATGCGCTTGTGGTCCCGGCCGGCGTGCTTACTGTAACACCGGTTCCGCCGAGGGACCGCTGAAATTATTCGCAAAACCGCCGCTCGGAGTGCTTGAGGTCGGCATGCGGCCGGAATACGACCATCACCGGGCAATGCCAAGTCCGGACAAACGCCGTCTCTCGGTCCACGGTTCCGGGCCGATCAACAGGGGGGAAGCATGATCACCGGCCTCGATCACGTCGTCGCACTGGTCAGGGATATCGGTGCGGCCAAGGCGGCCTATCAGACGCTGCTCGGGCGCGCGCCGGCCTGGCAGAACTCGGGCGAGGGCGCCGACCGGGTGCTGTTCACCCTCGAAAATATGACGATCGAATTGATGGCGCCGATCGGCTTCAGCGTGACCGCCGACCGCATGCGCGCGCTGCTCGACGACCACGAAGGCGTGCTCGCCAGCCTGTGCTTTCGTGTCGCGGACATGAGCAAAATGCACCGGCGGCTGGAGCGGGTGGCGCTCAAGCCGGATCCGGTTGCCGAGGTCGAAAGCAGCGACGCGGAGAGCGGTGCGGTCCTGCACTGGAAACGGACGCGCGCCGCCACGGAGCTCACGCGCGGCGTGCGCATGTTCTTCCTCGAACTGGCTGATGAGCGTCCGCTCTCGCCGGCGACCGATATCGCGCCGATCGACGCGCTCGACCACGTCGTGATCACCACCGAGGAGTCCGATCGCGCCGCCGCGCTCTATGGCGCGCGGCTCGGGCTCGATCTGGCGCTCGACCGCTCGCACCAGGATTGGGGCCAGCTGATGTTCTTCCGCTGCGGCGATCTCGTCGTCGAGGTCGTGCGCCGCCCCGTTGCGGGCGGCGATCTCCTGCATGACCGCCTCTGGGGCCTGAGCTGGCGGGTGGCCGACATCGACGCCACGCGCGCGCGCCTGATCGCCGCCGGTCTCGACGTCACCGAAGTGCGCAACGGCCGCAAGCCGGGCACGCGGGTGATGACGGTGCGGACCGGCACCTGCGGCATCCAGACCGTGCTGCTGGAGCGCTCGCCGAAGCCGGTGGATTAGGGGGCGTCTCTCTTCCGTCATTGCGAGCGTAGCGAAGCAATCCAGAATCCCTCCGCGGCGACATTCTGGATTGCTTCGTCGCAAGGGCTCCTCGCAATGACGGCGCCGGCGTGTTACATGCGTTTTGTGAGCACCCAGCGAGCAACCGGTTTGGCAAAGGCAAAGCGAACTCTGAAATGGCAGCGCGATCCTGAAGGGATGCGGCTGCGCATTCTCGAAGCCGCCAAGCAGGAATTCTCGGCCCATGGGCTCGCCGGCGCGCGCGTCGACCGCATTGCGGCCAACGCCGGTGCCAACAAGCGGATGCTCTATTATCACGTCGGCAACAAGGACGAACTCTATCTCGCCGTGCTCGAAGGCGCCTATGACAAGATCCGCAGCGAAGAGCGCGGGCTCGATCTCGAACATCTCGACCCGCCCGAGGCCATCCGCCGCCTGATCGAGTTCACCTGGAATTATTTCCTGCGCAATCCCGAATTCCTGTCGTTGCTCCAGACCGAGAACCTCGCGCGCGCAAAGCACCTGAAGCGCTCGACCAAGGTCAAGTCGATGCACTCGCCCTTCGTCGAGATGATCGGCACCGTGGTGCGGCGCGGTGTGTCCAGCGGCGACTTCAAGGTCGCGGTCGATCCTGTCCAGCTCTACATCTCGATCGCGGGACTGTGCTTCTTCTATCTGTCGAACTCGGCGACGCTCAGCGTGATCTTCGGTCGCGATTTGCTCGCCAAGGACGCCAAGGACGAGCGGCTGGACCACATGGTCGGCCTCGTGCTGGCCGCGCTGACGGGGCAGTCGGCCGCGCTGTTAGCCATGACGAAGGCGCCGAAGTCGCGCGCCGCGGTGGCGCAGACGGTTTAGCGGCAGTTCGCGCGCCGCTCGACGGATACTTCCCCGCTCCCCCAAATCTCAGCTGTCATCGCCCGGCTTGACCGGGCGATCCAGTACTTCGAGACGGTTGTGGTCGAACCGATGGGCCGCGGCGTCCTGGATTCCCCGCCTTCGCGGGGAATGACACCGAGCGGGGTGGCGCGATGATCCGACACGCTCCCCGTCACGACTTCCAACTTCCGGAACCCCACCCAAAACGTCGCAGCAAAACCGCTGGACAGTATTTATCCAACGGGTTAATTTCTCTCCCAACGAACAAGACTGCCGGGAGTGAGACGTGGCTGAGCTGAAGCCGCAGAGTGCGGTGTCCAAGATGCTGAACGCGGCCTGGATCCGGCCGTTTTTGTTCCTGGTGTTCATCGTCGTGGCCTGGGATTTCGCGATCCGGCTGTTCAAGATTCCCGCCTATCAGATCCCGTCGCCGGGCGATGTCATTGCGGTGCTGCGCACCGATTGGCCGGAACTGCTGCGCCAGTCCTGGCCGACGACCTATGCCACCGTCTGCGGCTTCGCGCTCTCGGCGCTTTTTGGTATCCCCATCGCGATGCTGATCGCGGGATCCAAGACGGTGGAGAGCTACGTCTATCCGCTGCTGGTGTTCTCGCAATCCGTGCCGAAGATCGCGATCGCGCCGCTGTTCGTGGTGTGGTTCGGCTTCGGCATCATTCCGAAAGTGATCTCGGCGTTCCTGCTTGGGTTTTTCCCGGTGGTGGTCTCCGCCGTGCAGGGCTTCAAATCGGTCGATCCGGATATGGTCGATCTCGCCCGAGCCATGCAGGGCAGCCGCTTCCAGGTGTTTTGCGCGGTGAACCTGCCGCATGCGCTGCCGGCGATCTTCTCGGGCCTCAAAGTGTCGGTGACGCTCGCCGTCGTCGGCGCCGTCGTCGGCGAGTTCGTCGGCTCCAATTCCGGCATCGGCTATGTGATGCAGCGCTCGATCGGAACCTTCGACCTGCCGACGATGTTCGCAGCGCTGGTGATCCTCGCGCTGCTCGGCGTCATCCTGTTCTGGATTGTGGACCGGATCGAGAAGCTGGTCATTCCCTGGCATGTCAGCCAGCGCGAAGACGTGATTTTCGCCTCTTAACACCAACCAAAGCAACGAACGGCCGCCAACGGCCGACGCAACAACGGCAAGGGAGAGTGACGATGAAGCGGTGGATAGGAGCTGTCTCGGCGGCGCTGATGGTGTTTGCGGCCATGCCGGCGCAGGCGGCCGACAAGGTCGTGCTGATGCTCAACTGGTACGTCTATGGCGAGCACGCGCCGTTCTATTACGGCAAGGCCAAGGGCATCTACGCGGCCGAGGGCATCGATCTCGAGATTCAGGAAGGTCGCGGCTCGGCCGCGACCACGCAGGCGGTGGCGGCCAAGACCGCCGATTTCGGCTATGTCGACGTGCCCACCATGATGCGCGCCGCGATCAAGGGTGCGCCAGTGGTCGCAACCGGCGTGCTGCTCCAGACCAGCCCGATGTCCGCCATGGGTTTCGTCGACAAGAACATCAAGAAGCCTGAGGATATCAAGGGCAAGACGGTCGCGATCACGCCGGCCGATTCCATGACCCAGATCTGGCCCTTGTTCCTGAAGAAGACCGGCCTGAAGGAGAGCGACTTCCAGACCGTTGCCGGCGACGGCCAGACCAAGCTCAACGCGGTCATCAACGGCCAGGCCGATCTCCTGCTCGGTTACGTCATGGACCAGTCGATGAAGATCAAGGACGCCACCGGCAAGGACGTCTATCCGATCAAGTTCGCCGACTACGGCATCAACATGGTCTCCTCGGGCATCATCGCCAACGCCGACTATGTGAAAGCCAATGCCGATCTCGTCCGCCGCTTCATGTCGGCGACGACCAAGGCGGTCGAGGCCGCCGAGAAGGAGCCGAAGGCGGCGGCGCAATCGATCCTCGATGCCAACCCCAAGGGCGGCAAGATCGATACGCTGACGCAGGGCTTTGAGCTGACAATTCCGCTCTATCGGACCGCGGAGACCAAGGGAAAGCGGCCGTTCCAGGTCACCGACCAGAACATGACTGATACCGTCAACCTGATGGTCGAATATGGCGGGCTCGACGCCAAGGCGAAGGACAACCCGAAGGCGTTCTACACCAACGACTACCTGCCGAAGAGCGGTTCGTGAGCCATAAAGTTCCGCTGTCGTCCCGGCGAAAGCCGGGACCCATAACCACCGGCCACACTTGTTGCGAAAGGTCCTCACCCGTGTGCCCAAACGATCCGGGACGGCGTATGGGTCCCGGCTTTTGCCGGGACGACGGTCGGAGAGAGCTGGGATGAACGCTGCGACCAAACCAATCGAAGCGCAGCCGGCCGCGCATCTGAGACTGGTGAGCGACCGGGCCGCGGGCGATGCGTCGGGCATCAAACTGTCCGGCGTGTCGAAGACATACCGGACGCGCGACGGCGATGTGCCATCGTTGCGGCCGCTCGACTTCCATATCAACGACGGCGAGTTCTTCGTCGTGGTCGGCCCATCCGGTTGCGGCAAGTCCACGCTGCTCAAGCTGATCTCGGGATTGCTGCCGCCGACGACGGGCGAAATCCTGGTCGAGGGTGAGAAGGTGACGGCGCCACACGGCAATGTCGGCATCGTGTTCCAGAATGCGCTGCTGCTGCCGTGGCGCAACATCCTGTCCAACGTCATGCTGCCGATCGACATGAAGCGGCTGCCGCAGCAGACATATCTCGATCGCGCCAAGGCGCTGTTGAAGATGGTCGGGCTCGAAGGTTTCGAGAGGAAGCTGCCGTGGCAGCTCTCCGGGGGCATGCAGCAGCGCGCCTCGATCTGCCGCGCGCTGGTGCATGATCCCAGAATCATGCTGATGGACGAGCCGTTCGGCGCGCTCGATGCACTGACGCGCGAGCGCATGAATGTCGAGCTGATGCGGATCCAGCGCGAGACCAGGAAGACGGTGCTGCTGATCACGCACTCGATCCCCGAGGCCGTGTTCCTCGCCGATCGCGTGCTGGTCATGACCGAGCGGCCAGGCGCGATCGCCGCGATCTACGACGTGCCGCTGCCGCGCCCGCGCTCGCTCGACGTGATGGCCGATCCTGTTTTCACCGAGCTCGTGCAGCGCATCCGCAAGCATTTCTTCTCGCAAGGGGCGTTGGACTAGGATCATGGCGCCGCGCCTGAAGCTGCGAGACATCACCTTCTTCGAACGACCCGTGCATTTCGCGCGACCGTTCCGCTTTGGCGCGATCACGATCAACGCGACGCCCCAGCTGTTCGTGCGGGTCGAGATCGAGGTCGAGGGCAGAGGCGCTGCGGTCGGCGCCAGCGCCGAATTGCTGGTGCCGAAATGGTTCGACAAGCGGCCGGAGCTGTCGCCGGCGCAGACCGTCGATGATCTGCGCCGTTCGCTGGAGATCGCGCGGGGGCTTTATCTTGCGCGAACCGGATTTCTGACGGCATTCGATCTGCATGCCTCCTGCATCGGTGCCCAGATCGCAACTTGCGCGAAAAAGAACATTCCGGCGCTTGCGGCGGCTTACGGCCCCGCGGAAATCGACAAAGCGATCCTCGATGCGCTGCTCCGTGCCGCCGAGACCAATTTTTTTGACGGCATGGCCGGCAACATTGCCGGCATCGATGCGCGGTTGTCACCCGACCTGAAGGAAGCGGATCTCACGACGTTTCTATCCCGCCGGAAGCCGCTGCCGCGTGTTGCCATCAGGCATACCGTCGGTCTCGACGATCCCATTGAAGGTGAGGGCGGGGTTGCCGATGCCCGCGAGAACTCCGGTGCAAGATACTTCAAGCTGAAGCTGTCGGGGGACCCCGTCGCCGATGCAGCGCGGCTGGCGCGCATCGGCAAGGAGCTCGATGCGCTGGCGCGTGACTACAAGGTGACGCTCGATGCCAACGAGCAATATGCCGATCTTGCGGCGTTGCATGCATTGATCGACCGGCTCGACCACGATCCCGCGCTGCGATCGATTTCATCAAGGCTGCTCTATGTCGAGCAGCCGATGCCGCGCGATGTCACGAGGCAGTCGCCGCTCGGCTCGCTCGCGGTGCGCGGCTTCATCATCGACGAAGCCGACGATTCCTATGACGCGTTTCCCGCGGCACGGGCGCTCGGCTATTGCGGCATCTCCTCGAAATCCTGCAAAGGGCTTTACAAGTCCATCGTCAACGCGACGCGCTCGGCGAAATGGAGCACGGCCGGCGAAAGATTTTTCGTGACCGGCGAGGACCTCACCTGCCAGGCGGGCCTCGCCGTGCAGCAGGATCTCGCGCTCGGCGCGTTCATTGGCATCGCGCATGCCGAGCGCAACGGCCATCATTACGTCGACGGCTTCGGTGACACGCCTGCCGCTGAAGCCCAGGCCTTCGCCGCCGCACATCCCGATCTCTATGCCGATGCTGGGCAGGGCATCCGGCTCTCCATCCACGACGGCGATCTCCTGACGGGATCGCTCAATGCAATGGGCTTTGCGACGTCGGTCCATCCGGACTGGTCGGCGCTTCGCCCGCTCGAACAGCCAAAATCACTTCAGGAGCAATCGGCATGACCACCCAACGCCTCGGCCTCATCATGAACGGCGTCACCGGCCGCATGGGGCTCAACCAGCATCTGATCCGCTCGATCGTCGCGATCCGCGAGCAGGGCGGCGTCCGCTTGAAGAACGGCGACCGCGTGATGCCCGATCCGATCCTGGTCGGCCGCAGCGCCGAGAAAGTCGAGGCGCTCGCGAAGCGATTCAACGTTGCGCGCTGGACCACCGACCTCGATGCGGCCCTCGCCGACAAGAACGACACCATGTTCTTCGATGCCGCGACCACGCAGGCACGGCCCGGTCTGCTCACGCAGGCCATCAATGCCGGCAAGCATGTCTATTGCGAGAAGCCGATCGCGACGAATTTCGAGGCGGCGCTCGAGGTCGTCAAGCTCGCCAATTCCAAGGGCATCAAGCACGGCACGGTGCAGGACAAGCTGTTCCTGCCCGGCCTGAAGAAGATTGCCTTCCTGCGCGACTCCGGCTTCTTCGGCCGCATCCTCTCAGTGCGCGGCGAGTTCGGCTATTGGGTGTTCGAAGGCGGCTGGCAGGAGGCGCAGCGGCCGTCATGGAATTACCGCGACGAGGACGGTGGCGGCATCATCCTCGACATGGTTTGCCACTGGCGCTACGTGCTCGACAATCTCTTCGGCGAGGTCGAGAGCGTGAGCTGCATCGGCAACACCGACATTCCCGAGCGTTTCGACGAGCAGGGCAAGAAGTACAAGGCGACCGCCGACGACTCCGCCTATGCGACGTTCCAGCTCAAGGGCGGCGCCATTGCCCACATCAACATGTCCTGGGTGACGCGCGTCTATCGCGACGATCTCGTCACCTTCCAGGTCGACGGCACGCTCGGCTCGGCCGTCGCCGGCCTCTCCGACTGCATGATCCAGGCGCGGCAGGCGACGCCGCGGCCGGTGTGGAATCCCGATGAGAAGCGGCTGCACGATTTCTACGGCGACTGGCAGAAGCTGCCTGACAACATCACTTACGACAACGGCTTTAAAGAGCAGTGGGAGATGTTCATCCGCCACGTCTACGAGGATGCGCCCTACAAGTTCACGCTGCTCGAAGGCGTGAAGGGCGTACAGCTCGCCGAATGTGCGCTGAAGAGCTGGAAGGAGCGGCGCTGGATCGACGTCGCCCCGATCAAGGTCTGAGGTCTATTGGACAAGTGTCGATGTTATTGAGCCGTCATTGCAAGCGAAGCGAAGCAATCCAGAGTGCCTCCGCGGCGAGAGTCTGGATTGCTTCGTCGCTTCGCTCCTCGCAATGACGGGGAGAGGTCTGAAATCATGAACAAGCCCGTCCAGCCGATGTCGTCCCTGTCGCTCAAGCTGCCGAAGGCCGATCGCTCGATCGAGACCTACCGGCTCGCGGCCTCGCGAACGTTTCCCGCAAAGCTCGAGGGGCCGCTGAACCGCATTGCGTTCTCGGCCGTCCATACCGTGACCGATCCCTTCGCCGACAACGACCCGTGGCTCTCCGCCGCCGTCGACTGGGACAAGACCATTGCCTTCCGCGAGCACGTCTGGGACCTCGGGCTCGGCGTTGCGGAGGCCATGGACACTGCGCAGCGCGGCATGGGGCTGGATTGGCCGACCTCGCTGGAGCTGATCACGCGCTCGGTGTCTGCCGCGAAGCAACGCAACGCGCTGGTGTTCTCCGGCGCCGGCACCGATCATCTCGCGGTCGAGGACGCCAGGAATCTCGACGACGTCATTCGCGCCTATGAGGAACAGATATCGGCGGTCGAGAAGGTCGGTGGCCGCATCATCTTGATGGCGTCGCGCGCACTGGCGAAGCTGGGCCGTAACGCCGACGACTACGCCAAGGTCTACGACCGGGTGCTGTCGCAGGTTGGCGAGCCCGTGATCATCCACTGGCTCGGCGACATGTTCGATCCGGCCCTGACGGGATATTGGGGCACCAGCGATCTCGACAAGGCAATGGATATTGCGGTCGCCATCATCAACGGCAATGCCGCGAAGGTCGACGGTGTCAAGGTTTCGCTGCTCGACAAGCAGCGCGAGATCGACATGCGCCGTCGTCTCGACAAGCGCATCAAGATGTATACCGGCGACGATTTTAATTATGCGGAGCTGATCGCCGGCGACGAGCAGGGCTTTTCGCACGCGCTGCTCGGCATTTTTGATGCGATCGCGCCGGCGGCTTCCTACGCCTTGTCGCGGTTGGCTGCTTCCGATGAGGCCGGCTTCCACGACGTGCTGGGGCCGACCGTGCCGCTGTCACGCCACATCTTCAAGGCGCCGACGCGGTTCTACAAGACCGGCGTGGTGTTCATGGCCTATCTCAATGGCCACCAGGACCACTTCACCATGGTCGGCGGGCAGGAGAGCACGCGCTCGACGCTGCATCTGGCCGAGCTGTTCCGGCTGGCCGACAAGGCCGGGCTGCTTGCCGATCCGGAGTTGGCAACGCGGCGGATGAAGGCGGTGCTCTCAACGCGCGGGATCGAATCCTGATGCGTGATTTTTCGTCCGACCATCGCTGGCTGTCGCTCAACACGGCGACAATCCGCAAGCAGGGTGACCTCGTCGAAATCATCGACGCCTGTGCCAGGCACGGCATCCGCGCCATCGACCCCTGGCGCGACCAGGTCGCAGCCGTGGGCCTCGATCGCGCCGCGCGTGCGGTGCGCGATGCCGGTCTCGACCTGTCGGGATATTGCCGTGGCGGCATGTTCACCTCCGACGCACCGCGCCGGGGCGAGGTGCGTGACGACAACCGGCGCTGCGTCGACGAAGCCAAGGCGCTGGGCGCGCCCTGCATCGTTCTCGTCGTCGGCGGCCTGCCGCAATATTCGCGGCCGGGCAGCGAGGCGTCGAAGGACATCTCCGGCGCGCGGACGCAGGTCGAGGAAGCGCTCGCCGATATGCTCGACTATGCCAAACAGGCAAAGCTGCCGCTGGCGATCGAGCCGCTGCATCCGGCCTATGCGGCGGACCGCGCCTGCGTCAACACGACGAAGCAGGCGCTCGACATCTGCGACCGGCTTGATCCTGATCGCAGCGGCATGCTCGGCGTCGCACTCGACGTCTATCACATCTGGTGGGATCCGGAGCTGATGGGGCAGATCGCGCGCGCTGGCCGAGATCGCCTGCTCGCCTTCCATGTCTGCGACTGGCTGGTGCCGACCAAGGACGTTCTCAACGACCGCGGCATGATGGGCGACGGCGTGATCGACATCAAATCGGTGCGCGACGCGGTCGAAGCACAGGGCTTTGCCGGCTATTCGGAGATCGAAATCTTCTCCAACGACTGGTGGAGTAAACCGATCGACGAGGTGCTGCAAACCTGCATCGCGAGGCACAAAACGATGGTTTAGGCCTTCCGGATTTTGTTGCGCGCGGCGGGGCCGATGGCCTGAAATGTCAAATGGTTGGGCGGGATCACCGGGCATCGCGCGGCGGTAACCTTCTACTGTGCATGGGGTTTTTTTCGCGTTTTTTTGTTTTGAGGCCTCAGCCGATCGCGCAAGGCACGTTCAAAAATCCGCGGAACCGCACCCGTCCACCCCTCACCGGCTGGCCGCTCACGGCATAGTTCGGGAAGCGCGCCAAGAAGCGTGAGACCGCGATGGCGCCTTCCAGCCGCGCCAGCGCCATGCCGGCGCATTGATGCGCCCCGGTGGCGAAGGCGAGATGCCGGTTCGGCGTGCGCGCGATGTCGAAGCTCTCGGGGTCGGGAAACTGCGCCGGATCGCGGTTGGCAGCGCCGATGCACAGCGTGATCGACGTGCCGGCATCGAGCATGACGCCGCCGAGCTCGACCCGCTCTGTGGTCATGCGGTTGCCGAGCTGGTTCGAGCTCTCGTAGCGCAGCATCTCTTCGACCGCCGTCTTGATCAGCTCGGGGTTGTCGATCAGCCGCCGCTTCTGATCCGGATTCCGGTCGAGCGCCACGAGGCCGTTGCCGATCAGGTTGGTGGTGGTCTCATGGCCGGCATTGAGCAGGAAGATGCAGTTGTGCAGCAGCTCCTTCTCGGTCAGCCGCTCGCCGTTGTCCTCACCCTGTATCAGGCGTGTCAGCACGTCGCGTTCGGGGTTGCCGGGCTTCGCTCGTCGGCGCACGACCAGCGTTTCGAGATAGGCGAGAAAATCCGTCACCGCCTTGTTGCCGCGGGCAGCGACTTCAGGCGACACCACCGGTTCGAGGGCGCCCAGGATCGCGAGCGACCAGTCGCGCAGCGGCGCGCGTTCGTCATGGGGCACGTCGAGCAGATTGCCGATCACCTCGATGGGAATCGAGGCGGCGAAGTCCTCGATCAGCTCGCAGCTGCCCTTGGTGGCGATGGCATCGAGCAGGCCGTCGGCCAGCTTGACGATATCAGGCTCCATCCCCGCGATCGCACGTGGCGACAGCGCGCCCATGATCAGGCGCCGCACGCGCGTATGCGCCGGCGGATCGTTGAAGACGAGGCTCGTGGTGTGGTGTTCGTAGAGCGGGGTGTCGCCGTATTTCGGCGCGAACTCGCGCTTCTTGTCCGAGCTGAACGATTTTGTGTTCTTGTAGGTCGTGACGAGGTCGTCATAGCGGGTCAGGAACACGGTGCCGTTGCGCAGGCGCTTGACCGGCTCGTTCTCCCGCAGTGCACGATAGGTCGGGTAGGGATCGTCGTAGAATTCCGGCGTCAGCTTCTCCAGATCGAAACTGGCCGCCAGTTCATTCGCACTTGCGTTCATGCCGCCATACTCGCCGGTTGAGTCCGATATGCTGTATTCGCTCTTTTGAGCGGCTCGGTTCACCGTCTACAGTCGAGCCGTGATTTGCAAGCCGACCGGACAGGAAAATGCACGCCCGCTCTGACGCTGCCGACACGGCTCTTTCATGGCCAGACGATATCTTCGCGACCTTGCAACGCTTCGACGTCCGGCAGGTGCCTTACGTGCCGGACGCCGGCCATTCGACGTTGATCCAGCGCGTGCTGACCTCGTCGACGATGCGCGGCATTCCGCTGACGACGGAGGAAGAGGGCGTGGCGCTTCTCGCCGGCGCCTGGACGGGTGGTCAACGCGGCGTGCTGTTGATGCAGTCGAGCGGGGTCGGCAATTGCATCAACATGCTGTCGCTGATCCCGATCCTGCGCTTTCCCTTCCTCACGCTGGTGACCATGCGTGGCGAGTGGGGCGAGTTCAATCCGTGGCAGGTGCCGATGGGATCGACCACGCAGGGCGTGTTCGAGCTATCGGGCGTCAAGGTGCTGCGGGCTTCGACCGCAGCCGAGGTGCCGGCCGTGCTCGAGGCGGCGGCCGCGCAGGCCTATAACGCGCTCACGCCCACCGCCGTCCTGCTGTCGCAGCGCCTGATCGGCGCCAAGGTTTTCACCAAATGAGCAAGGCAATCTCCTCGACCGCCGTCAGGCGGTGTCCACGCTTCTCGCGGACCGCAAGGATGTGGTTGCGATCGGCGGCCTCGGGGCCTCCACCAACGACATGTGCGCGGCCGGCGACCATGCGCGCAATTTCTATCTCTGGGGCGGCATGGGGGGCGCCGCCATGATCGGTCTCGGGCTCGCCCTGGCGCAGCCAAAATTGCCGGTGCTGGTCATCACTGGCGACGGCGAGATGCTGATGGGCATGGGCAGCCTTGCCACCATCGGTCTCCAGAAGCCGTCCAATCTCTCGATCGCGGTGCTCGACAATGAGGCCTATGGCGAGACCGGGGGCCAGACCAGCCACACGGCCGTGGCCGCCGACCTCGTCGGCGTCGCAAGGGCCTGCGGCATCGGGGATAGCCGGTCTGTGACGACCATGGCCGAGGTCGAGGCCTTCGCCAAAGCCGTCCACGACCTCACGGCCGGGCCGCGCTTTGCCAGTGTGAAGATCGACAGCGCCAATCTGGAGCGGATTTTGCCGAGCCGGGATGGGACTTACATTCTCAACCGGATCCGCGGCGACCTCGGCTTCCAGCCGATCTAGGCGGCCTTCCCTGCGCCCCGTCCCACGCGGGGGGCCGTGTGGGCGCGGCGAATTTCCACTGAAATTACAGCCCACCCAGGTTGCGATGCAGCATAGTGCTTGACTTTTGCGTGGGTGAGTGCTTACTCACTAGCATGAGCTCATTGCGTATGACGAGCGACCTGAGGCGTCAATTGATCCTCGGCGCCGCAAAGCGTTGCTTTGCCCGACATGGCTATACCGGCACCACGACCAAGAGCGTGGCGGCCGCCGCTGCCATTTCCGAAGCGCTGCTGTTCAAGCATTTCCCGTCCAAGGCCGCGCTTTACGCCGAAATTCTCAGCGACGAATGCGAGGCGGACCCGGCGCTCATGGAGCTGCTCGAACGTCAGCCGTCGACCGCCACGTTGGTTGAAGTGATCCGCGGCATGGTCGGGCATTTCATGCACATCGCCGACGGGCCCGACCAGGAAGAGGCCCAGCGCCTGCGACTGATGACCACGAGTCATTTGGATGATGGCGAATTCGCTCGCTTGCTATATGCCAAGATCGAGACGCTGATCGGGGCGGCCTTCGTCGCCTCGCTCGATCGGGCGGTTGCCGCGGGGGACGCGCGGCCATACAACGGGGAACCGCTCAACCTGTTCTGGTTTGCGCATCACACCGTAATGACGGCTGCGCTGACCAGGCTGCCGGCCACGCCGTGTCTCGCTTACGGCAAGGCGAACGACCTCGAGCGGCAGCTCTGTGAGTTTCTCCTGAGGGGTATCGGACTTAACGACGCCGCAATTGCTTCGCATTTGGGCCGCGATCAGGCCGCGTGTGCGGGCAAGACGGCGATTGCAGAGAGTGCATGACATGAACATCGTCACCGAACACAAGATTTCGGGCGAACCGATCGACAACAAGGCTCCCAAGCGTCCGGTCCGGCCGGTGCTCTGGTTCATCATCGTCGGCGCGCTTCTGGCCGTGCTCGTCGGTGGCCTCGTCTGGTTCAATTATTTCCGCGGCCAGATGATCAAGCAGTTCTTCGCCAACAACAAGCCGCCGCCGGTCGCGGTCAGCGCCGCCGAGGCGAAGTCCGAGGTGGTGCCGAACCTGTTGACCGCCGTCGGCGGGCTCGCCGCCGTGCACCAGGTCGACGTCAGCGCCGACGTCAACGGCCGCGTCACCGAGATCAAGTTCGAGCCGGGCTCGCATGTCGAGGCCGGCACGCCGCTGGTGCAGATGTTCGACGCGCCGGAGCAGGGCGACCTCGCCAATTACAAGGCGCAGTCCACCGTCGCACAGCTGTCGCTCGACCGCGCCAAGCAACTGGCGTCGCGCCAGTTCGGCCCGCAGGCAACCGTCGACACCGCGCAGGCCGCGTACGATCAGGCGCTGGCGGGTATCGCCAAGACCGAAGCGTTGATCTCGCAGAAGCTGGTCCGCGCGCCGTTCTCCGGCGATCTCGGCGTCCGCAAGGTCGAGGTCGGCCAGTATCTGACAGCCGGCACGGCCATCGTTTCGCTGACGGATCTGTCGGAGCTGTGGGCCAACTTCACGGTGACGGAAAAGGACTCGGGCAACCTCAAGGTCGGTCAGCCGGTCCGGCTGAAGGTCGACGCCTATCCGGGCCGCACCTTCGACGCCAAGATCACCACGATCGAGCCGCAGATCTCGACCGACACCCGCAACATCCGCGTGCAGGCGACCATCTCCAATCCGGAGAAGATCCTGAAGCCCGGCATGTTCGTGACCACCACGGTGGTGCTGCCGGACAAGCCGGCCGTGGTCACCGTGCCGGAGACGGCGGTCGACTACACGCTGTACGGCGACTCGGTGTTCGTGATCACCGAGAAGAAGGAAGCGGACGGCAAGACCAGCCTGAGCGCGGTGCGTACTTTCGTGCAGACCGGCAGCCGGGTCGAAGGCCGCGTCGAAATCGTCAAGGGCGTGAAACCGGGCGACAAGGTCGTCGCCGTCGGCCAGCTCAAGCTGCAATCGGGCGCGGCGGTGTCGATTTCGACCGACCCGGCCCCGCAAATCCCGGCGCAGCCGCCGCGCTACTGACATCGTACACGTTGCAGCATGATCCGGCACGGCCGGATCATGCGCTTTGCAAGTCAAAGAAATCGAGATCGCCGCGATGCGCTTTACTGATATTTTCATCAAACGCCCGGTCCTGTCGGTCGTCGTCAGCCTGCTGATCCTGCTGATCGGCCTGCGCGCGGCGACGACGCTGCCGATCCGGCAATATCCGAAGCTGTCGAACACGGTCATCAACATCACGACGGTCTATCCGGGCGCGTCCGCGGACCTGATCCAGGGCTTCATCACCACGCCGATCGAGCAGGCGGTCGCTTCCGCCGAAGGTGTCGATTACATCACCTCGTCCTCGGTGCTCGGCACCTCGACGATCCAGGTCTACATCAAGCTGAATTTCGATCCGAACCAGGCGCTGACCGAGGTTCTGGCCAAGACGAACTCGGTCAAATATTTGATCCCGAAGGAATCCAACGATCCGATCGTCACCAAGACCACGGGACAGACCACGGCCGTGATGTATCTCGGATTCTCCTCCGAAGAGCTGTCGGGCTCGGCGATCTCGGACTATCTGACGCGCGTTGTGCAACCGGTGCTGTCGACCGTCGATGGCGTGGCCTCCGCCGACATTCTCGGTGGGCAGACCTTTGCGATGCGGCTGTGGCTTGATCCGCTGAAGATGGCGGGCCGCAACGTGTCGCCTGCGGATGTCGCGACCGCGATTACCGCCAACAACTTCCAGTCCGCGGCGGGGCAGACCAAGGGCTATCTCATCGTCTCGAACGTATCGACGAATACGGGCCTGACCGACGTCAACCAGTTCAAGAAGATGATCGTCAAGGCCAAGGACGGCGGCTTCGTGCGGATGGAGGACATCGCCACCGTCGAGCTTGCGGCCCAAAGCACGGATGCGAGCGTCGCCTTCAACGGCGAGCACGCGATCTTCATCGGTGTGCAGGCAACGCCGCAGGGCAACCCGCTGACGCTGGTCAAGGGCGTGCGGGCGCTGTTCCCCGAGCTGGAACGCAATCTGCCGCCGTCGATGAAGATGAAGGTCGCCTACGATTCGACCAAGTTCATCCAATCCTCGATCGACGAGGTCGAGAAGACACTGGGCGAAGCCGTGATCATCGTGATCGTGGTGATCTTCCTGTTCCTGGCCTCGTTCCGTTCGGTGATCATTCCCGTCGTCACCATCCCGCTGTCGATGATCGGCGTCTGCACGCTGATGCTTGCGCTGGGCTTCAGCTTCAACCTGTTGACCCTGCTGGCGATGGTGCTCGCGATCGGCCTCGTGGTCGACGACGCCATCGTCGTGGTGGAAAACATCCATCGTCATCTGGAGGAAGGGAAAACGCCGGTCCAGGCGTCGCTGGAAGGCGCGCGAGAAATCGTGGGTCCCGTCGTCTCGATGACCATCACGCTCGCGGCCGTGTACGCCCCGATCGGTTTCCTCGGCGGCCTGACCGGCTCGCTATTCCGCGAATTCGCCTTCACGCTTGCGGGCTCGGTGATCGTGTCCGGCGTGATCGCGCTGACGCTGTCGCCGATGATGTGCTCGGTGCTGCTGAAGAACACCGAAGAGGGGCGCTTCGCCAAGCTCGTCAACAAGGTGTTTGGCGCGCTGACGCGGTGGTACGGGCGCAGGCTCGACCGCTCGCTCGACTACAAGGCCATCACCGGCCTGTTTGCGGTGACCATCCTCGGGCTCGTCGGCTTCCTCTATATGCACACCTCGAAGGAGCTGGCGCCTGAGGAGGACCAGGGCATCGTGTTCGCGGTGACCAAGGCGCCGAAATACGCCAACATCGACTATGTCGACTTTTACGGCGAGAAGCTCGACAAGGAATTCCAGAAATTCCCCGAGACCGATCTGCGCTTCGTGCTGAACGGCATCAACGGCCCGCAGGGCGGTATCGCCGGCATGCTGTTGAAGCCGTGGGAGGAGCGCAAGCGCTCGTCGATCCAGCTGAAGTCGCTGGTGCAGGGCGAGCTTTCCAAGATCGAGGGCGTGCAGGCGTTCGCGTTCAACCTGCCGCCGCTGCCGGGCGGCCCGGGCGGCCTGCCGGTGCAGATGGTGATCAACTCCACCGCCAGCTTCCAGACTGTCTATGAACAGATGGAGAAGCTGAAGGCTGCCGCCCGCAAGAGCGGAATGTTCATCGTCTCCGACAGCGATCTTGCCTACAACCAGCCGAACGTGAAGGTGACGATCAACCGCACCAAGGCGCAGGATCTCGGCGTCAACATGCAGAACCTCGGCAGCACGCTCGCAGTGCTGCTCGGCGGCAACTACATCAACCGCTTCAACCTCGAGGGCCGTTCCTATCAGGTCATCCCGCAGGTGCCGCGCGGCCAGCGGCTCTCGCCGGAATCGCTTGCCGGCTACTACGTGACGACCAACACCGGCCAGCAGCTTCCGCTCTCGACGGTGGTGTCGATCGAGACCAAGACCGAGCCGAATTCGCTGACGCATTACAATCAGCTCAATTCGGCGACCTTCTCGGCGGTGCCGATGCCCGGCGTGACCGTCGGTGCGGCGGTCGACTTCCTCGAGAGCGAGGCCAAGAACCTGCCGCAAGGCTTCAGCCATGATTATCTCGCTGACAGCAGGCAATATGTGCAGGAAGGCAACCAGCTCGCGATCACCTTCGGCTTCGCGCTGATCATCATCTTCCTGGTGCTGGCGGCGCAGTTCGAGAGCTTGCGCGATCCGCTGGTCATCATGATCTCGGTGCCGATGGCGATCGTTGGCGCGCTGATCCCGCTGTTCTTCGGCGTGGCGACCATGAACATCTACACCCAGGTCGGCCTGCTGACCTTGGTGGGCCTGATCACCAAGCACGGCATCCTGATGGTGGAGTTCGCCAACGAGCTCCAGATCAACGAGCGGCTCGATCGCCGCTCCGCCATCGAAATGTCGGCCCGCATTCGTCTGCGGCCGATCCTGATGACCACGGCCGCGATGGTGACGGGCCTGATCCCGCTCCTGACCGCGACCGGCGCAGGCGCGGCCAGCCGCTTCTCGATCGGTCTGGTGGTCGTCGCCGGAATGTCGATCGGCACCCTGTTCACATTGTTCGTGCTGCCGGCGGTCTATGTGGTGCTGGCGACCGACCATCGCGCGGCGGCCGATTCCGAGCGGAATAAGCAGGTCAACGACCTCGACCTCAACAACAAGGCGCTGCGGCCGACCTGAGGCCACGGATAAAGCGAACCGAGGGCGGCGGCGGCCAAATCCGCTGCCGCCCTTTTCTATTTGCCCCGGGGTCCCCCGATTGCCATCAGGCTTTCCCGCGCTCGCGAGAGACAAAGTTCGGTCTTCTTGCTAGGTTCGGCGGGATGAGCCTTTCCCTCCATCCCGACACCCCGCAAGCACGGACGCTGCCAAACGCGGCGCGGGATGGCGTCGAGCCCGGTGCGACGCCGGGGCAAGGGATCAGGAGCCGACTGTTCGCCAAATATGTCGCGCTGTTCGTGGCCGTCGTCGCGATCGCGCTGCTGGCCAACGGCCTGTTCGAGGTCTTCTTCTACTATCGCGAGCACAAGGCCGCGCTGATCCGGGTCCAGCATGAACAGGCCGAGGCGGCCGCGGCAAAGATCGGTCAGTTCGTCAAGGAGATCGAGAGCCAGCTCGGCTGGACCACGCAGCTGCCCTGGTCGACGGGCTCGATCGAGCAGCGCCGGTTCGATGCGCTGCGGCTGCTGCGCCAGGTGCCCGCGGTCACCGAGCTCGCCCAGGTCGATGCGACCGGTAAGGAGCGGCTGCGGGTCTCGCGGCTCGCCATGGACGCGATCGACAGCGGCATCGATCTGTCGGGCGATCCGAAGTTCACCGAGGCGGTCGCGCACAAGGTTTTTTACGGCCCGGTCTATTTCCGCAGGGAGTCCGAGCCGTACATGACGCTGGCGCAGGCCGGGTCGCGCAAGGATGCCGGCGTCAGCATCGCGGAAGTCAATCTCAAGCTGATCTGGGACGTCGTGTCCCAGATCAAGGTCGGCGAGCACGGACACGCCTACGTGGTCGGTCCGGAGGGACGCCTGATCGCGCACCCCGACATCAGCCTGGTCCTGCGCAACACCGACATGTCCAGGCTCGCGCAGGTGAGGGCCGCGCAGACCGGCGGCGGCACCATGCCGGACGCGCTACAGGAGGCGACCAATATCCAGGGGCAGAAGGTCTTGACGGCGTCCGCCCCGATCCCACCGCTCGGCTGGACTATGTTCGTGGAATTGCCGGTCGAGGAAGCCTACGCCTCCCTCTACGCCTCGCTGCAGCGGCTCGCGATCGTGCTGCTTGCCGCGTCGATTTTCGCGGTGCTTGCGGGGGTTTTTCTGGCGCGCCGCATGGTCGGTCCGATCCAGGCGTTGCGCAGCGGCGCCGAGCGGATCGGGGGCGGCGACTTCGCCCAGCGTATCTCGATCAAGACGGGTGACGAGCTCGAAGGGCTCGCCGACCAGTTCAACGACATGGGCGCGCGTTTGCAGGAATCGTATGCAGACCTCGAGAACAAGGTGGAGCAGCGGACCGCAGAGCTCCGGCAATCCCTCGACGATCTTCGCACCGCGCAGGACCGCCTGGTCCAGACCGAGAAGCTCGCGTCCCTCGGCCAACTGACGGCGGGAATCGCGCACGAGATCAAGAACCCGCTCAATTTCGTCAACAATTTCTCGGCGGTGTCGACCGAGCTGATCGACGAGCTCAACGAGGCCCTGCAAGCGGCCCCGCTCGACGGCAAGACGAAGGAGGAGGTCGAAGAGCTGACCGGGATGCTCAGGACCAACCTCGAAAAGGTGGTGCAGCACGGCAAGCGCGCCGACTCCATCGTTAGGAACATGCTCTTGCATTCGCGCGAAGGCTCGGGCGAGCACCGTCCGGCGGACATCAATGCCATCGTCGAGGAAAGCCTCAACCTCGCCTATCATGGCGCGCGCGCCGAGAAGCCCGGCTTCAACGTCACGATCGAGCGCGGCTTCGACCCCGCCGCAGGCATGGTCGATATCTATCCGCAGGAGATTACGCGAGTCTTCCTCAATCTGATCTCGAACGGCTTCTACGCCACGGCCAAGCGCAAGGAGAGCGCGGCAGATGCCTTCGAGCCAACCCTGCGCGCGGCCACCAAAACTCTCGGCGACAGGGTCGAGATCCGCATTCGCGACAACGGCACCGGCATCCCGTCCGAGGTGAAGGAAAAGATGTTCAATCCCTTCTTCACCACCAAGCCGGCCGGCGAGGGCACCGGGCTCGGCCTTTCCATGAGCCATGACATCGTGGTGAAACAGCACGGCGGCACCATCGACGTGAACACCGCACCCGGCGTATTCACCGAGTTCATCATCACCCTGCCGCGCATGATGGCGGCGGGCGGCACTTCCGGAGGCAAGACTTGAACGTTTACATCCTGGTCGTCGATGACGAGCCCGACGTCGAGGCGCTGTTCCGGCAGCAGTTTCGGCGCGATTTGCGCGCCGGACGCTTCCAGATGGAATTCGCGTCGTCCGCGCCCGATGCGCTGAAGCTCGCCGCCGAGGTGCACGATCCCTCGTTGATCCTGATTCTGTCCGACATCAACATGCCCGGCATGAGCGGGCTCGACATGCTGCCGAAAGTACGCGCCGCGCATCCGGATGTTCCCGTCATCATGATCACCGCCTATGGCGACGCCGAGACGCGCCGGAAGGCGATCGAGCGCGGTGCAGTCGGGCTTCTCACCAAGCCGATCGATTTCGCGTTGCTGCGGCAGGAAATCGACACGAGGCTCGGGCAAGCCGCATGACCGCGACCATCCTCTTCGTCGACGACGAGCCGGATCTCGAGGCGCTGGTCCTGCAAAAATTCCGCAGGCAGATTCGCGATGGGTTGGTGACCATCATGTTCGCGCGCGACGGCCTCGAGGCGCTGCAGTCGCTCGAGCAAAACCCGCATGTGGATATGGTGGTCTCCGACATCAACATGCCCCGGATGGACGGGTTGTCGCTGCTGGAGAAGCTCCAGGAAGCCGAAGACAAGAAGTCCACCATCATCGTGTCGGCCTATGGCGACATGAGCAATATCCGCACTGCGATGAACCGTGGTGCGTTCGACTTTCTGACCAAACCGATCGATTTCGCCGACCTGGAGATGACGATCGAGAAGACCATCCGCCATATCGAGATGCTGCGGGAGGTGCGGCGCCGCCAGACGGAAGCCGAGCGCGCTCACGCGGCGCTCTCGCGTCATTTCTCGCCCGAGCTCGCCAAGCGTCTGGCAGCCAGCGGCGAGAGCGAGGGAATCGAAGTGCAGTGGCGCGATATCGCGACCATCTTCACGGATATCACCGGCTTCACCTCGCTGGTCGAGAGTGCGCCGCCGGAGACGCTGGGCGCGCTTCTCAACGAGTATGTCGGCGGCATGACCGAAATCGTCTTCGCGCATGAGGGGACGGTTGCCAAGATCATTGGCGATGCAATCCAGGTGCTCTTCAACGCGCCCGGCGACCAGACCGACTATGCGACGCGTGCGGTCGCCTGCGCGCACGATCTCGACGCCTGGGCGGAGGATTTTTCCGCTCGTTGGAAGGCGATAGGCGTGAATTTCGGCACCACCCGTATCGGCATTCACGCCGGGCCGGCATTGGTCGGAAATTTCGGCGGCAACCGGTTTTTCGACTACACCGCGTATGGCGACTCCATCAACATTGCGGCGCGGCTGGAAGCCGCAAACAAGCATCTGGGCACGCGGATTTGCGTCAGTGGCAGCATTGCGGAGGCGGCCGAGAATTTCCGAGGTCGCCCCGTCGGTGAGCTGATGCTGCGCGGACGCAGCGAGCCGTTGCGCGCGTTCGAGCCGCTGACGCCGGCCCAATTCGCTGCGCCGGAAACGGCGCTGTATTCCGGGGCTTTTGCCAAGATGGAGGCTGGTGATGCCGCGGCCATGCCGACCTTCGCCGCGCTGGTCGGCATGCATGCCGACGATTCCCTGGCCGGCTTTCACCTGAAGCGCCTGCTTAACGGCGCCAAGGGCATTCGCATGCAACTGGAATAGGAGTCCGACATGATTGGTGAATTCTCCGCCGGCAATTACCGTTTCATTCCGTCCGTATTCCAGTATTCGGCCGGTGCGGCCGCGGACGACGGCTACGAGATCGAGCGCGTCCGCTTCGACCGGCTGGTGCCGCTCGCGGAAGGGTTTGCGCTTGCCGCGAAGTATATCCAGGAGGCGGGGCGGCGGCTGACGGCGTTCTGCGCCTGCGAGCTGCGCTCACCGGCGGCCTTCAGCGAGGAAGGCTTTCGCGCGTTCAACCTGCACTATGTCAAGACGCTGTCCGAATGGGGTATCTTCGACGGCACCACCAATCCGGTGGCGCGCAGCAATGTCTGTCCCGAGATCGATCCGCCGGCCGAGCCGTCGTTCTACGCGTTCTCCTTCACGCGGCCGACAGGCTCGAAGGCGCCGAGCTTCGTGATATCAGGCGGTGCCGAGGCGCGCGAGGGCGGTGGGACCTATGTCGAGCGCACGGTGCGCTACCGCGACCTCAGCCCGGAAGGCCTTCGCGAGAAGGTGCGCTTCACAACGACCTCCCAGATGGAGAACAGGATGACGGCCTTCGGCTTCGGCTGGAAGGACACGACCGGCGTGCAGGCCTATTCCGTGCACGACTTCCACCACGCGCTGGTCGACGAGCTCGTCCGCCGCGGGGCGTTGCGGTCCGGCCTGACCTGGCACTATGCCCGTCCGCCGGTGGTCGATCTCGAATACGAGATGGATTGCCGCCGCGTGATGCGCGAGACCGTGATCTAGCTAGACCAAGGACCGGTGAGATCAGGCTCGTTTGCTGCAACGGGGGAGGTGTGCTCCCTCCCCCGCTTGCGGGGGAGGGTTGGGGAGAGGGGTATTTCCGCAATCGAGAACCCCCAAGAGGAGAGAGCCCTCACCCGGCGCGTTGCGCCGACCTCTCCCGCAAGCGGGAGAGGTGCACCGAGCCTGGAGCCGCTTAATTCAACCTATTCTCATTGCGCTCTAACGCTGCCTGGGATCGAGCGCGTCGCGCAGGCCGTCGCCGAGCAGGTTCAGCGACAGCACCACGAGGAAGATCGCCAGCCCCGGCCAGATCGCCATCCACGGCGCTTGAGTCAGGAAGCGCTGCGCTGCGTTGAGCATGCTGCCCCAGGATGGCGCCGGCGGCTGCTGGCCCAGGCCGAGGAAGGACAGCGCGGCCTCGGCGATGATGGCGGCCGCAATCGACAGCGTCGCCTGCACCAGCAGCGCCGGCAGGATGTTCGGCAGGATGTGCGAGAACGCGATCCGCCACGGCGGATTGCCGAGCGCGCGCGCCGCCTCTACATAGTCCTCGGCCTTGACGTTCAACACCTGGCCGCGGGTCAGGCGGATGAAGATCGGGGTTGCCGAGATGCCGATCGCGATCATGGCGTTGCCGAGGCTCGGACCGAGGAATGCGGCGAGCGCGATCGCCAGGATCAGGAATGGGCAGGCCAGCATCGCGTCGGTCATCCGGCTGATCAGCGCATCGACGAAGCCGCCGCGATAGCCGGCAAGCAGGCCGAGCGGAACGCCGACGCCCAGCGCGATCGCGACCGAGATGAGGCCCGCGAGCAGCGACGCGCGGGCGCCGTAGACGACGCGGCTCAGAATGTCGCGACCGAGCTCGTCAGTGCCGAACCAGTGCGCCGCAGTGGGCGGCTTGCGGACCAGGCTCCAGCTCGTCGCGATGGGATCGTAGGGCACGACGAGCGGCGCGAGCAGCGCGAGGCCGACGAACAACGTGATCATGACAAGTCCGAACACTGCGGCCTTGCGTTTGAACAGGCGCCGCCGGGCGCGACGCGCCGGGCTGTCCAGCTCGTCAGATTGCGCGATGGGAGCGGCGGCGGGCAGGGCGGCATCGGTCATGAGTCTAGCCCCGCAGCCGCGGATTGACGAGGATGTAGGCGACATCGGCGACCAGGTTCAGCGTGATGTAGACCGTCGCCGTCACCAGCACGACGCCCTGTACGACCGCATAGTCGCGGTTGAACACGGCGTCCACGATCAGTTTGCCGAAGCCGGGAATGGAGAAGATCTGCTCGGTCAGGACCGCTCCCGACAACAGGGTGCCGAGCTCGAGCGCGCCGAGCGTGATGATCGGCGTGAGTGCGTTACGCATGGCGTGCTTGAGGATGACCGAGCGTTCGGACAATCCCTTGGCGCGCGCAGTGCGGACGTAGTCGCTTTCCAGCACCTGGAGCATGGCGCTCCGGGTATGCCGCATCAGGACCGCGGAAATCGCGTTGCCGAGCACGAAGGCCGGCATGATGGTGGCGGCGAGGCTCGCGCGCCAGTTCTCGGTCAGCGGCACGTAGCCGGACGCCGGCAGCCAGCCGAGTTCGATCGAGAACAGGAAGATGAGCATGATGCCGAGCCAGAAATTCGGCGTCGAGATGCCCCACAGCGCGAACAAATTGGCGGCATAGTCCCAGACGGTGCCCTTTTTCACGGCGGAGACGATGCCGGCGGGAATGCCGATCAGGAGCGCGATCAACATTGCCATCGAGCCGAGCTGGAGCGTCACCGGCAGCTTCTGCGCGATCAGCTCGCGCACCGGCATCTTGTTGCGCAGCGATTCGCCGAAATTGCCGGTCAGCACGCCCTTGAGCCAATAGACGTACTGCACGGGGATCGGTTGATCGAGCCGGTATTGATGGCGGATCTGCTCGATTGCCGCGGGATCACGCTCCTCGCCGGCCATCACCAGTGCGGGATCACCCGGCAGCAATTGCTGCAGCGAGAAGATCAGCAACGACACGAAGAACAGTGTCGGCACGATCTGCACAATACGGCGGGCGAGGAAGTTCAGCATGGTCGCACGCGCGTCCCGGGCGCAGCCGCCATCACTTGAACTTCAGCCCGACCACGCGCACGAGGCCATCTGGCATCTGCTTATAGCCCTGGAGCTTGGTCGTATGCGCGATCAGGAGCGTGCGGTGATAGATATAGATGATCGGCAGGTCGTCGAGCAGGATCTTGTTCAGCTTGGCGTAGATCGCCTTGCGCTCCTCGACGTTGGATGTCGCCCTCCCTTCTTCCATCAGCTTGTCGGCTTCCGGGTTCGAGTACCCGCCATCGTTCTGCGGCGCCTTGCTGCGCATGAAGATGTAGGAATTGCCGTCGGGATCGATGCGGCCGCTCCAGTTGATCTGGAAGACCTGGAACTCGCCGGCCTGGGCCTGCTTGAAGGTGGTCGCGAATTCGACGACACGGACCTTGATGTCGAAACCTGCTTCGGCGGCCATGGACTGCACGACCTGGGCGACGGCCTCGTACTCGGTCCCCTTGGGCACCATGTAATCGACGGTCACGGGCAGGCTGACGCCAGCCTCCTTCAACAGCGCCTTGGCCTTTGCGATGTCGCGACCGTGAATGGGGAATGCCTTCTGATAGTAGGGATGCGTCGGGCTGACCCATTGATTGCCGGGGGTGAACTCGCCGTTGAACACGACCTGGTTGATCGCTTCGCGATCGATGGAGAGATCGAGCGCCTGACGTACCTTCGCGGACTGGCTCAGCGGCCCTTTGGCCTTGTCATTGCCGATGTTGATGGTCAGGCCCTGATAACCAAGCTCCGGCGCGGTCGACAGCACCAGCTTGGGGTCGGCACGCACGTCCTTGATGTCGGTGGCGAGCACGCGCTCGATCAGATCGAGTCCGCCGGACTTCAGGTTGGCGAGGCGCACCGTGGCGTCCACAATCGGCAGGAACACGACGCGGTCGATGTGGATGTTGTCCTTGTTCCAGTAGTCGGCGAATTTTTCGAAGACCATGCGGTCCTGCTGCACGCGCTCGACGAACTTGTAGGGACCGGCGCAGACCGGATGCAGGCCGAACTTGTCGCCGGCTTCCTTGGCGGCCTTCGGCGACACCATCATGCCGGAGCGGTCGGTCAGCTGGGCGATCAGCGGGGAATAAGGCGTCTTGAGCACCAGCTTGATGGTCAGGGGATCGACGACCTCGACATGGTCGACGCTGGCGAGCTCGGACTTGCGGAACGAGGTCGGCAGCGTCATGTGACGCTCGATCGAGAACTTTGCAGCTTCTGCGTCGAGCGGCTCGCCGTCGTGGAATTTCACGTTCGGCCGCAGCTTGATCGTCATCTCCTTGCCGTCGGCCGAGGTCTCGTGGGACAGCGCGAGCTGCGGCACGATGTTGAGCTTCTCGTCGATGTCGAACAGCTTGTCGCAGAAGGCGGAGAACACGATGCGGCCGACATAGGTGCGGCCGATGCTGGGGTCGAGGATATCGGGGTCTTCGCCGATGCCGATGCGAAGCGTGGTCTGGGCCTGGGCCGCGCCTACGATCGACGTCAGCAATGCCGACGCCAGGAGTGCCAAACGCATAGAACTCATCGCTCTCAACCTCTGTTTTACGGCTGTGCCGGGTTCGTCCCCAATGAACTAACCCCGCTGCCGCGGACTGCTTCCGGGCCGCCACTAAAGGCGGCGACCAATTTTTCGAGAACCGGGGAGAAGCCGCCGTCCGTTGGGACGATCGCCTCTGATGACGGCAGTTCCGACGTTCGGTGGCATGCCGTTGCATGTCCGATGCCATCCTGCACGAGCTGAGGCATTTCGCTGCGGCAACGGTCCACCACGTAGGGGCAGCGGGTGTGGAAGCGGCATCCCGGCGGCGGATTGAGCGCGCTGGGGATCTCTCCCTGCAGCACAATCCGGCTGCGCTTTGCCCGCGGTTTAGGCACCGGGATCGCGGAGAGCAGGGCCCGGCTATAGGGATGGTTGGGTGCGGCGAACAGCGCGTCCGCCGCCGCCGTCTCGACGATCTGGCCGAGATTCATCACCGCCACGTGGTCGGCGATGTGCTTAACCACCGCGAGGTCGTGCGAGACGAAAATGTAGGCCAGCCCAAGCCGGTCCTGGAGCTCGCGCAGCAGATTGAGGATCTGCGAGCGGATCGAGACGTCCAGCGCCGAGACCGGCTCATCGCAGATGATCAGTTTCGGCTCGACCGCGAGGGCGCGGGCGATGGCGATACGCTGGCGCTGGCCGCCGGAGAATTCGTGCGGGTAACGCCGCGCCAGCCGCGGCTCCAGCCCGACCAGCCGCAGGATCTCCTCGACGCGTTCGCGCCGCCGGGCGGGCGGCGCCAGATTGTGCAGCGCCAGCGGCTCGGTCAGGATCTGGCCGACGGTCATGCGCGGATTGAGCGAGGCGTAGGGATCCTGGAAGATGATCTGCGCCTCGCGGCGAAAGGCGCGAAGCGCGCCGGCGTCGAGCGAGAGGAGATCGCGGCCTTCGAAACGGATCTTGCCTGCATCCGGCTCGATCAGCCGCAGCACCAGGCGGCTGACGGTGGACTTGCCGCAACCGGATTCGCCCACCAGTGCCAGCGTCTTGCCGGCATCGAGCGAGAACGAAACGCCATCAACGGCTTTGACATGCGCCAGCGCCCGGCCGAACAGCGAGCGCTCGGCGACGAAATGCTTGACCAGGCCATCGACCTCGAGCAGCGCCATCACGATACCAGACGTTCGAGCGGCGCGCGGATGCAGCGCGAGAGGTGGCCGGGACTGACTTCGACCAGCGGCGGCGGCGCCTTGGTGCAGGCATCGAGCACGAAAGGGCAGCGTGCGGCGAAGCGGCAGCCAGCCGGCGGCTGCGCCATGTTCGGAACCATGCCCTCGATCGTGGCCAGCTGTTCGGCGCGATGGTCGAGCCGCGGGATCGAGCCGAGCAGGCCGACGGTGTAGGGATGTTGCGGCGCCGAGAACAATTCGTCCACCGGCGCGCGCTCGACGATCTCGCCGGCATACATCACCGCGACCTCGTCACAGACCTCGGCGACGACGCCGAGATCGTGGGTGATCAGGATGATGGCAGCGCCGCTCGCCGCCTTCAACTCGCGCATCAGCTCCAGGATCTGCGCCTGCAGGGTGACATCGAGCGCGGTGGTCGGCTCGTCCGCGATCAGCAGCCGCGGGTCGCAAGCGAGCGCCATCGCGATCATGACGCGCTGGCGCATGCCGCCGGAGAGCTTGTGCGGATATTCGTCGATCCTCCGCTCGGGCGAGGGGATGTGGACGCGACGCAGCAGATCGATCGCCCGCTCGCGCGCACTCCTGCGCGAGCCGCCGCGGTGGCGCAAAATCGTCTCGACGATCTGATCGCCGATGGTGAAGCTCGGATTGAGCGAGGTCATCGGCTCCTGAAAGATCATCGCGAGCCGGTTGCCGCGGAGGTCCCGCAGCGTCTGGTCCGACGTCTTAAGCAGGTCGAAACCGTCGAAGCGGATCGCGCCGGAGATTTCCGCGCTCTGTTTCGGCAGCAGGCCCATGATGGCCAGCGACGTCACGCTCTTGCCGCAGCCGGATTCGCCGACGAGGCCGAGCGTCGCGCCATTGGCGACGCTGAGATCGACGCCGTCGACCGCGTAGGTGATGCGGCCGTCGTCGCCGTGAAAACGAATGCGCAGATCCTTGATTTCGATGAGAGGGCTTGCGCTCATGATTGTCTTGCGCGCGCTGCGGCGATGCTGGCGTCGATGACGCTGCGATCGGTGTTGCCGGCCGGGTTCTGCCGCGTCGGCATGGAGGCGCGGAAGTGTACCCAGAGCTCCTGGCTGACGCGCTCGAGCCGCTCGAGCTCGCCGAGCGGATCGGGATGATCGTCGGCGCGCAGGTCCAATGCCGGCCATTCCTCCTCGCCGTGGATCAGGAGCGCGGCGGACTGCTTGCCGCGCTTGTCGCCGCCGGCGGCTTCGCCCGCGCGCATCGCGGCGAGCAGGCGCCGCGGGAAGGGCAGGCTGTCATTGGCGATATAGGTTTTTGCGGTCTCGTCGAGCACATCGGCGCCCGCAAGCATATTGCCGGCGATCGAGAAGCCGCTGCCTGCAATGTGCCCGCACCAATCGACGCAGTCGCGACCGGTATGCGCGGCAATCGCGCCGCTTGCGTCCATGATATGGATCTGGCGGCTCTCGCGGCCATCGTCGGTCGCGAGCAGGGCGGCCAGCGCGTCGTGCGCGTTGAGACCTTGACGCAGCAGCTTGACGCCGTCGATGCCATAGTAGGGATTCACGAAGGCCTGCGTCGCGATGGCGCCAAGGCCCGCCGCGATGTAGGGCACACGCGCGCCGACGGCGAAGAAGCGCGTGGCAACGGCGATGCCAAACTGGCCAGTAGCAGAATCGCGCGCGATGATCGACCAGGTCATGTGCTGCCTTTAGCGCCCTGCGGCGTAGCCCTGCATGCCGCGCGGATTGGCGGCGGCGCGGCGGCGCGGACCGACGCGCGAGGCCGCGGTGAGGCGGCCTTCGGACCAGTCCGGTCCGACCTCGACGATATGTCCGCGTTCGCGAAGATTCTCGATCGTCGCCTTCGGCACGCGGTTCTCGACCACGAGCACGCCGGGGCGCGCGGTGCGGGGCCAGAACGAGATCGGGAAATGCTCGGAGTGCCAGGCCGGGGCGTCGATCGCCTCCTGGAGATTGAGGTTGCAATGGACGTGCCGCAGGAAGAACTGCGTGATCCACTGATCCTGCTGGTCGCCGCCGGGCGAGCCCCAGGCGAGATAGGGCTCGCCGTCGCGCAATGCCATGGTAGGGGACAGCGTGGTGCGCGGCCGCTTGCCGGGCGCGAGCGAGCTCGGTTGGTTCTCCTCCAGGTCGAACATCTGCGCGCGGCTGCCGAGGCAGAAGCCGAGCTCGGGAATGATCGGCGATGATTGCAGCCAGCCGCCGGACGGCGTCGAGGACACCATGTTGCCGGCCTTGTCGATGATGTCGAAATGCACGGTGTCGCCGCGCACCTCGCCGAAGCGACCCACCGTCGGCTCGCCGGCACCGAGCGCGCCGACGGCCTCGCGTTGCCCCTCGGCGCGGCGCAGCTTGACCACGCCGCCAAAGCCCTCGACCGTGCCGGGCCGGAGATCGAGCGAAGCTTTCTCGGTCACCAACTTACGGCGTTCGTCGTTATAGGCATCCGATAGCAGCGTTGCGATCGGGATCTCGCTGAACTTGGGGTCGCCGTAGAATTTTTCGCGATCGGCAAAGGCGAGTTTTGCGCATTCGATCTGGAGATGGATGAACTCCGGTCCGGTCGGATCGAGCCCATCGAGCGCAAAGCCCTTCAGCAGCGCGAGTTGCTGCAGCGTCACCGGACCCTGGCTCCAGACCCCGGCCTTGCAGACGGTGTAGCGGCCATAATCGTAGGTGAGCGGGGCCTCGACCGTCGGCTGCCAGCGCGCCATGTCATCGGCCGACAGCACGCCGCGATGCGGCGAGCCGCTGACGTCCATCACGTCCTGCGTCCGGCAGAATTTGTCGATGGCTTCCGCGACGAAACCCTGCGACCACGCTTTGCGTGCGCGCTCGATCTCGGCGTCGCGGCCGCCGCCGCCGCTTTCGGCCTCGCTCAGGATGCGCGCGTAGGTCGCCGCAAGTGTCTTGTTTGTGAAGAGCGTGCCGGGCTTTGGCACTTCGCCGTTCGGGAGATAGACGGCGGCTGAGGTCGGCCAGTGCTTGCGGAATAGTTGCTCGACGGTCTGGATCGTGGCGCAGGCGCGCTCGACCAGCGGATAGCCGTCGCGCGCATAGGAGATCGCGGGCTCCAGCACGTCGCGCACGCGCATCGTGCCGTAGTCACGCAGCAGCATCATCCAGGATTCGAAGGTGCCGGGGACGCAGGCCGCGAGCAGGCCGGTGCCGGGCACCATGTCGAGGCCTTCGCTCTTGTAATGCGCGATGGTGGCGCGGGCTGGTGCCGGACCCTGGCCGCAGATCACCTCGGTGCGGCCGCGCTTCACGTCGTGCACGATGATCGGAACGTCGCCGCCGGGGCCGTTCAGATGCGGCTCGACCACCTGGAGCGTGAAAGCGGTGGCAACACCGGCGTCAAAGGCGTTGCCGCCCTTTTCCAGGATGGCCATGCCGATAGCGGTCGCGATCCAGTGCGTGGTCGCGACGACCCCGAAGGTGCCCTCGATCTCGGGGCGTGTCGTGAAGGGATCGGGATTGACGATGGTGGCCATGGACTACCTCATTTGCGGCGCGCGCAATTGATCACAGGGCCAGGCCGCCGCCAAATGCGCAGGCTGCATGGCACGCGCGCGTCACGCCGGTACCGGCGCGGTGTTGACGGCGTGGCAGGCGACGCCGTCGATCAGGCTCGGTGCTTCCTTGCGGCAGAGATCGAACGCCAGCGGGCAGCGCGGATTGAAGGCGCACCCGGACGGCGGATTGATCGGGTTCGGGATCTCGCCCTTCACAGGAATGCGCTGGCGGCCGCTCATGGCAAGATCGGGCACGGCGCCGAGCAGCATCTTGGTGTAGGGCATGCGCGGACGGGCAAACAGCTCGCGCCCTTCCGCGATCTCGACGATGCGGCCGAGATACATCACGCCGACGCGGCTCGCCATGTGGCGGACCACGGCGAGGTTGTGGCTGATGAACATGTAGGTCAGGCCGAACTTGTCCTGGAGGTCGCGCATCAGGTTCAGGATCTGCGCCTGCACGGAGACGTCGAGCGCGGAGGTTGGCTCGTCGCAGACAATGAACTCCGCGTCGGAGGCGAGCGCGCGAGCGATCGCGATGCGCTGACGCTGGCCGCCCGAGAATTCGTGCGGAAATTTCAGCCGGTCGTCGGGATGCAGGCCGACAAGGCTGAGCAATTCGCCGATCCGCGCCTGGATGTCGCGCTCACCCTCGATCAGGTCGAACGCGCGGATCGGCTCGGAGATGATGGCGTCGACCGGGAAGCGTGGGTTCAGGCTCGCATAGGGATCCTGAAAGATCATCTGGATGCGTCGGCGCAGTTTCCGCCGCGCCTGGGCCTGCCGCGGATCGGTCATCGAGATGCCGTCGATCAAGACGTTGCCGGAGCTTGGCGGCAGCAAGCCGACGACCATCCGCGCCACCGTGGTCTTGCCCGAGCCGGATTCGCCGACCAGTGCAAAGGTCTCGCCTTTCCTGATGTCGAAGGTGACGCCATCGACGGCCTTGAGATATTCGAGCTGCCCGCCTTCGAGCATGCGGTTGAGCCAGGGTTTCGAGACGTCGAAGACGCGGCGCAGATTCGTGGCCTGGACGAAGGGAGTGCTCATGCCGCGCTCTCCGCCGGCACGCTGTCGTAGAGATGGCAGGCGACCGATTGCGCGCCCCGTGGCAGCGGCTCCGGTCGCTCGACACGGCAGCGATCGAACGCCAACGCGCAGCGTGGATTGAACGAGCACCCGCGCGGAATCGCCGACAATCGCGGCATCGAGCCGGGAATTTGCACCAGGCGCTTGTCGTCGCCCGCGAGCGTCGGGATCGCGCCCATCAAGCCCTTGGCGTAGGGATGCAGCGCGTTCTGCACGACATCCTGCACCGGACCGATCTCGGCGACGCGGCCGGCATACATCACCGCAACCCGGTCGGACGTCTCGGCGATCACGCCCATATCGTGGGTCACCAGCATCACCGCAGTGCCGTGGTCGCGTCCGAGTCGCTTGATGAGCGAGATGATTTGCGCCTGCACGGAAACGTCGAGCGCGGTGGTCGGCTCGTCGGCGATGATCAGCTCCGGCTCGGCGCAGATCGCGAGCGCAATCACCACGCGCTGGCGCATGCCGCCGGAGAATTCGTGCGGATAGCCGTCGATGCGCTTTTCTGGAGCCGGGATTCCGACTTCGGCGAGCAGGTCGATGGCGCGGCGGCGGGCGGCGGTCTCGGACAGGTTCAGATGCGTTCTGATCGTCTCGATGAGCTGGTCGCCGATCTTGTACAGCGGATTGAGCGAGGTGAGGGGGTCTTGGAAAATCATGCCGATGCGTTTTCCACGCACGCGGCGCATCTCTTCCGGCGGCAGATCGTCGATGCGCAGGCCGGACAGGCGGATCTCGCCGCCCGAGATGCGGCCCGGGGAATCGATCAGGCCAATGACCGCGAGCCCGGTGACCGATTTGCCGGCGCCGGACTCGCCGACAACACCGAGCACCTCGCCTTTGGCGATGTCGAAGGAGACACTATCGATCGCGCGCAGCGTGCCCCGGCGGGAGGCGAACTCGACCTGAAGATTACGAACGGAGAGAACGGGCTCGGTCATGAACGCTGCATACTCATCGGAGTTTCGGGTTAAGCGCGTCGCGCAGCCAGTCGCCGAGCAGATTGATCGACAGGATCAGCGCCGCGAGTGCGATTCCAGGGAAGGCGACGATCCACCATTCGCCCGCGAAGAGATAGTTGTTGCCGATGCGGATCAGCGTGCCCAGCGATGGCATGGTCTCGGGCATCCCCGAGCCGAGGAACGACAGCGTCGCTTCGGTGATGATAGCGAGCGCGAGATTGATGGTGGCGATGACGAGAATCGGCCCCATCGTGTTCGGCAGAACGTGGCGCAACATGATCACCGGGGCGGGCAGGCCAATGAGCTGGGCGGCGGCGACATAGTCCTTGTTCTTCTCGACCATGACGGAGCCGCGCACGGTGCGGGCATATTGCACCCAAAAGCTCAACCCGATCGCGAAGACCAAGACAGCCAGCATGCTCATCTCGTCGAGCTTGTTGCCGAAAACCGATTTGGCGATGCCGTTGATCAGCAGCGCGATCAGGATCGCCGGGAATGAAAGCTGCACGTCGGCGATGCGCATGATCAGCCCGTCGACGGCACCGCCGAAATAACCGGCCGTCAGCCCGAGCAGGATGCCGATCGCGCCGGAGAAGACGACGCCGAGCACGCCGACGAGAAGCGAGATGCGCATGCCGTAAAGGATCGCGGACAATACGTCCCGGCCTTGTTCGTCGGTGCCGAGCAGGAACGGGCTCTGGCCGTCTGAGGTCCATAATGGCGAGATGCGCGAGTTCATCAGCTGGAGCTGCGCCGGGTCGAAGGGATTCTGGACCGATAGCACCGAGGCGAGGATCGCGAGCAGGAAGAACAGCAGCGTCACCGCCGCTGCGACCATGGTGATTTTGGAGCGGCGAAATGAATAGAACAGGTCGCTGTCGAGCGCGCGTTTGAACCAACCCGGCGCGTCGGCGCGCGGGCCGCGTTCTTCGACCTTGTGCGGGACGACGGCTTCGCTCATTCAATGTGCCCGGCTGATCGTCGAGCGCAGCCGCGGATCGACGATGGTGTAGAGGATATCAACCACGAGATTGATGGTGACGAAGATCAGGGACACCATCATCAGATAGGCGGCCATGATCGGGATATCGACATTCTGCACGGCCTGCACGAACAGCAACCCCATGCCGGGCCACTGGAACACGGTCTCGGTGATGATCGCGAATGCAATTACCGAGCCAAATTGCAGGCCGGCCACCGTGATGACGGGGATCATCGTGTTGCGCAGCGCATGACCGTAATGGATGGCGCGGGTGGTGAGGCCGCGGGCACGGGCGAAGCGGATGTAGTCGGTGCGCATGACTTCGAGCATCTCGGTGCGGACCAGCCGCATGATGAGCGTCATCTGGAATAAACCCAGCGTGATCGAAGGCATGATCAGCGCCTTCAGTCCTGATAGCGTCAGCAGACCCGTCGTCCACCAGCCGATATGTACGACGTCGCCGCGCCCGAACGAGGGCAGCCAACCGAGCGTCACCGAGAACAGGTAGATCATGAGAATGCCGATCAGGAAGGTCGGCAGCGAGATGCCGATCAGCGAGATTGCCTGGAACGCGTGTGTGAGCCAGCTGTCGCGGCGAAGCGCCGAATAGACGCCCATCAGGATGCCACAGAGCATCGCGAAGATGGTGGCGCAGACCGCGAGCTCCAGGGTCGCGGGCATTCGCTCCATCAGAAGATTGGAGACAGGCAGGCGGAACTGGTAGGAGACGCCGAACTTGAACTGCGCAGCATTGCCGATATAGCGGCCGAACTGCACGATCACGGGATCATCGAGGCCGAGCGATTTGCGGATAGCGGCGCGTTCGGCGCCGGACGTGTCCATCCCAACCATCTGGTTCACGGGATCGCCGGCGAAACGAAACATCGAGAAGGAGATGATCCCGACGGCGATCATGACACCAATGGCCTGAATGGCCCGGCGCAGTGTGAAAGCGAGCATCTGTTCCTTTCACATATCTTCAGTGGCACGCATCATTGCGTTAGCCCGAAACAGCAAGTCCCGGAAGCGAGGGCTTCCGGGACTTCACAACTTGTCGACGCCTACTCGTCCTGCTTGGTCGCCCAGTAGAGCATGACCATGTTGTCCGCACGCTGGGTCAACTTCACCTTCTTCGAGACGCCCCAGGCGAGCGCCTGCTGGTGCAGGGGGACGTAGGCCCAGTCCTTCATCGAGATCTCGAAGGCCTGCTTGATCAGGAGATCGCGCTTGCCCGTATCGGGTTCCACGAGAACCTTATCGGCGAGCTCGTCGAACTGCTTGTTGCAATAGCCGGCGAGATTGGCTTCGCCGCGGTTCGGATCCCTGGGATCGTCCCGGCAGCCCATGATGTCGTGCAGCACGTTATGGGAGTCGAGGGTATCCGGGGTCCAGCCCAGCATGAACAGCGAAGTCTTGTAGCCGCCGGGCTTCAGCACCTTGGCGAAATACAGGGCCTTGGGTTGCGCCAGCAGCTCCACTTTGAGGCCGATGCGGGCGAGCATGCCGACGACCGCCTGACATATCGCGGCGTCATTGACGTAGCGATCGTTGGGGCAGTCCATCGTGACTTCGAAACCCTCGGGATAGCCGGCGTCAGCCAGGAGCTTCTTGGCGGCGTCGGGATCGAGCTTCGGCCGGGTGAAATCCTTCGAGGCGAAGATCTCTGGTGCGACCATCAATGCGGACGGCGTAGACAGTCCGCGCATGACGCGATTCTTGATCAGGTCGATGTCGATTGCCCGGTAGACGGCTTCGCGGACGCGAACGTCCTTGAATGGGTTCTTGCCCTTGACGTTGGAGTACAAGAGCTCGTCACGCACCTGATCCATGCCGACAAAGATGGTGCGGAGTTCAGGTCCCGTCAGCACGGTGGCGTTCGGACTCGCTTTCACGCGCTCGATGTCCTGGACCGGAACCGGCTCGATCACGTCGACCTCGCCGGACAACAGCGCCGCAACACGCGTGGCGGGGTTGGCGATCGGCGTGAAGATGATCTCCTTCAGATTATGTTCCGGCTTGCGCCACCAGTTCGGATTGGCCTTGAAGACGGTCTTCACGCCCGGCTGATGGCTGTCGATCGTGAAGGCGCCGGTGCCGTTCTCATGGAGCGAGGCGTAGCTCGGGGTCGTCGCGGCGGCGGGCGTCGGTGCCACCGCATCGTTCGCCTCTGCCCATTTCTTGTCCATGATGTACCAGGTCGCCCACAGCGCCGTCAGAATGGGATTGGGCGAGGTCAGGATGAAATCGACGGTGTAATCGTCGATCTTGACCACCTTGGCATCGGCGGGAACGCGGCTCTGGAAATTCGAACCTTTCGCCCGCACGCGTTCGGCCGAGAACACCACGTCGTCCGCGGTGAAGGGGTCGCCGTTGTGGAATTTGACGTCCTTGCGCAGGTGAAAGCGCCAGCGTGTCGGCTCCGGCGTCTCCCAGCTTTCGGCGAGTGCCGGGACGATCTTCAGGTCCTTGCCGCGGGCAACCAGGCCCTCATAGACATGACCGAGATGCGCACTGGTGGTCGACTCGTTCAGCGTGTACGGGTCGAGCGACTTGAGCTCACCCTGGTTGGCGTAGCGCAGCGTCTGGCTCGACGCCGGCGAGACCGCCAACGCGAGCATACCGGCGAGCGTCGCCGCAAACAGACTTCGTCCGACTGACATTCTTGACCTCTCCACTCGCCCGCACCGTCATTTTTGATTGTTCGGCGGGGCTGATCGAACCATGTTGCCCAGAGTTCTCGACCCGTGCAAGCGCCATTCCAGCAAGGAACGCGCCAAGTTGCACCGCTGTGCAGCAATGCTGACCGGCATTGACGGGTGGATGGGCGCGGACGCGAGCGATTTTGATTGACCATATCCGCCGATCGCGGAAGCCGGAGCGCCGCCTCCGGCCTCAGGTCGCTTGCCTTGCACACCGTGTCGCGGCGATACTGCGGCCGGGCGCTCGAATCTCATCTGGAGGGGACATGAAAGTTAACATCGAAATCGACTGCACCCCCCTCGAAGCCCGTCAGTTCATCGGATTGCCCGATCTGGCACCGATGCAGACGGCGGTGATGGACAAGCTGCAGCAGCAGGTTCTGAGCAATATCGACAAGGTCTCGCCGGAATCGCTGATCCAGAGCTGGTTCACCTTCGATCCGAAGCTTGCCGAGCGGTTTCAGGACATGTTCGTCACCATGGCCGGCCTCGGCGGCACGCGTAGCGGCGATAAGAAGAAATAATGCCGCCCGGTCCGGACGGGCCGCAGACCCCAGGCCGGCTTCGTCCGCCGGGCCTTGCTTTGCTGCTCGCCGAAGCCCGTGGGTTGCTCGAACTCAACGCCAGCCTGCTGCTGTCGCCGGTCCTGATGCGGGCGCTCAAGGGCGACGGCCATCCGGTGCTGGCGCTGCCGGGCTTCCTCGCCAGCGACCTCTCGATGGCGCCGATGCGGCGCTATCTCAGCGAGCTCGGCTATGAGGCACATGCCTGGCGGATGGGCCGCAATTTCGGCGGGCTCGGACGGATGCGGGATTCGTTGCGCGCCCGTCTCGCCGAAATCCACGCCGCGAGCGGACGCAAGGTCAGCCTGGTCGGATGGAGTCTCGGCGGCATCTATGCGCGCGATCTCGCGCTCCAGGCGCCCGACATGGTCCGCAACGTCATCACGCTCGGCAGCCCCTTTGCAAATGACATACGAGCGACCAATGCGACGCGGCTCTACGAGATGATGTCCGGCGAGCGAGTGGAGGATTTCGCCGAGCTGCGCGCAGCGATCGCCGGCGATCTTCCGGTGCCGGCGACGTCGATCTATTCGCGCGCCGACGGCATCGTGAACTGGCGGACCTGCCTGCTGCGTCCCTCCGATCGTGCCGAGAACATCGAGGTGCACCTGGCGAGCCATATCGGACTTGGGGTGAATCCCGCAGCGCTGTGGGCCGTGGCGGACCGCCTTGCGCAACCGGAGGGGGAGTTCTGGCCATTTGACAGGGCAGGGCCGTTTGCCGTTGCATATGCCCCGCCGGAACAGGCAGTATCGGCCTGACGAGAAGCGCCGCCAAAGGCGCCCGTCAAATACTCGGGAGGGAACTATGGCTGACGGTAAGAAGCTGTCGTCGCTGGACGCGTCGTTTCTCTATCTGGAAACGCCGGAAATGCCGATGCATGTCGGAAGCATGGCGATCTTTCGCCTGCCGGACGACTACAAGGGCGACTTCTTCGAAGATTTCAAGGCGATGATCGTCTCGCGCCTGCACATCGCGCCGATCCTCAAAGCACGGCTGGAGAAGGCGCCGCTCGACATCGATCATCCCTCCTGGGTCGAGGACGATCAGTTCGACATCGACCGTCACATCTTCCGCGCCAGCCTGCCGCAGCCGCGCGACCGCGCCACGCTCGAACGCATCGTCGGCTGGATGCACGCCAAGCTCTTGAACCGCGCCCGCCCGCTCTGGGAGTTTTACGTGTTCGAGGGCATGAAGGACAACGAGGTCGGACTCTATTCGAAGATGCATCATGCCGCCATCGACGGCGGCGCCGGTGCGGCGCTGACCAACATGATCTACGATATCTCGCCGATCCCGCGGAAGGTCGATCCGCCGACCGCGGGAGCGAAGCCCGGGCAGGAGCCGCGCGACATCGCAGCGAACCTGGTCGATTCCTACCAGCAGCTCTTCACCCAGCCGCTCGATGCATCGGCGGCCGCGAAGAACCTGCAACTGCCGCGCACCGGCAAGAGCGACATTGGTTCGATCCTGTTCGACAATGCGATGTACCAGATCGAGAGTGCGGTGCGCTTTGCCGGCAACATCCCGACCATGGTCAAGAGCGTCTCGGACGTGCTCGGCAAGATATCCGATCCAAAATCGCGCGAGAGCCTCGCCAGCATGGTGTCCCCGCCGACCATGCTCAACAAGTCGATCTCGTCCGAGCGCAGCTTCGCCGGCGTCTCGATCTCGCTGTCGCGATCCAAGGCGCTGGCCAAGCAGGCTGGCGGCAAGCTCAACGACGTCGTGCTGGCGCTCGCCTCCGGTGTGGTCCGGCGCTACCTCCAGCAATATGCCACGCTGCCGGCAAAATCGTTGACGGCCGCGGTACCGATCTCGCTACGCGAAGAGGGCAACACCGAGGCCAACAACCAGGTGTTCGGCATGATCTGCTCGATCGCGACCAACATCGACGATCCCAAGGAGCGGCTGCAAGCCATTATCGCGCAATCGACCAAGTCCAAGGAGATGTCGCATCCGCTGCGGGCACTGATGCCGCAGATATCCAATATCTCGATGCTGGGCGCGCCGATCGTCGTGCAGATCATGGCGCTGCTCTACAGCCGCTCCGATTTGTCGGACGTGTTGCCGCCGGCTGCGAACATCACGGTGTCCAACGTACCGGGGCCGCGGCAGACGCTTTACGCCGCGGGCGCGGAGCTGTTGCACATCTTCCCGGTGTCGATCTCGACGCACGGACAGGCGCTCAACATCACCGTGCAGAGCTATCGCGACCAGCTCGATTTCGGCTTCATTGTCGGCGCCAACATCATTCCGCACGTACAGGTGATGTGCGACATGCTGCCGGAGGAGTTTGCCGCGCTGGAGGCGGCCTATGCTTCGCCCGCGGCGGACATCAAGGGCGCCGCTGAGTAGGAATGTTCCGATGATTGAAATGCCACCGCTCAAGTTCGTGCAGACGAACGGAATCCGCATGGGCTACTACGAGGCGGGCCCGGTCACGGACAAGCCGCCGATCGTGCTGTGCCATGGCTGGCCCGAGCTCGCATTTTCCTGGCGCCACCAGATCAAGGCGCTGAGCGAGGCCGGCATCCGCGTGATCGCACCGGACCAGCGCGGCTACGGCGCGACCGACCGGCCCGAGCCGGTCGAGGACTACGACATCGAGCACCTGACCGGCGATCTGATCGGACTGCTCGACCATCTTCACATCGACAAGGCGATCTTCGTCGGCCATGACTGGGGTGGCTTCATCGTCTGGCAGATGCCGCTCCGGCACATCGACCGGGTCGCCGGCGTGGTCGGCATCAATACGCCTCATACCAACCGCGCCTGGGCTGATCCGATCGAGCTCCTGCGCGCGCGCTTCGGCGAAAAGATGTATATCGTGCAGTTCCAGGACTCGGCGCGTGAGCCCGACAAGATCTTTGGCAGCCGCGTCGAGCAGACCTTCGATGCCTTCATGCGCAAGCCTGCGCCGCGCCCGGCAGATGCTCCGGCGGAGGAAGTCGTCGCGGGTGTCGGTGCCTCGCCGCGACTGAACCTGGCATTCCCGCAGATGATCGCGGGCTACGATGCGAAGCACGATCCCCGGATACCGATCCTATCGGCGGAGGAGAAGAAGGTATTCGTCGATGCCTTCACCAGGACCGGATTTACCGGCGGCATCAACTGGTACCGCAACATGTCGCGCAATTGGGTGCGCTCGGAGGGGCTCGATCATACGGTGCGCGTGCCGTCGTTGATGATCATGGCCGAGAATGATGCGGTGCTGCCGCCGTCGTCCGCAGATGGCATGGAGAAATTCATTCCCGATCTGGAAAAGTACCTGGTCCGCGATAGCGGCCATTGGACGCAGCAGGAGAAGCCGGAGGAGGTCAGCGCGAAGCTGATCGAATGGCGTAGAAGGCGGTTTGGTTAGCTCGCAACGACGGCGTTGAATACGAGGCAGGGGAAGCACTTTTAATGTCATCGAAGAACCGTCTGGACCCGATCCCGCAGCCGCCGACCAAGCCGGTGGTCGGCAACATGCTGTCGCTGGATTCGGCAGCACCGGTGCAGCATCTGACCCGGCTTGCCAAGGAGCTGGGTCCGATCTTCTGGCTCGACATGATGGGTTCGCCGATCGTGGTCGTCTCCGGCCACGATCTTGTCGACGAGCTCTCCGACGAGAAGCGTTTCGACAAGACGGTGCGCGGCGCGCTGCGGCGGGTGCGCGCGGTCGGGGGCGACGGCCTGTTCACGGCCGACACCAGGGAGCCGAACTGGAGCAAGGCGCACAACATCCTGCTCCAGCCCTTCGGCAACCGCGCCATGCAATCCTATCACCCGAGCATGGTCGACATCGCCGAGCAGCTCGTCGGCAAATGGGAACGGCTCAACGCCGACGACGAGATCGACGTCGTCCACGACATGACGGCGCTGACGCTGGATACGATCGGGCTGTGCGGCTTCGACTACCGCTTCAATTCGTTCTACCGGCGCGATTACCATCCCTTCGTCGAGTCGCTGGTACGTTCGCTCGAAACGATCATGATGACGCGCGGCCTGCCGTTCGAGCAGCTCTGGATGCAGAAGCGGCGCAAGACCATGGCTGACGACGTCGACTTCATGAACAAGATGGTCGACGAGATCATTGCGGAGCGCCGCAAGGGAGGCGAGGCGACCGACGACAAGAAGGATATGCTTGCGGCGATGATGACGGGCGTCGATCGCTCGACCGGCGAGCAACTCGACGACGTCAACATCCGCTATCAGATCAACACGTTCCTGATCGCAGGCCACGAGACCACCAGCGGCCTGCTGTCCTGCACGCTCTATGCGCTGCTCAAGCACCCCGATATTCTCAAGAAGGCCTATGACGAGGTCGATCGCGTCCTCGGTCCCAATGTCGACGTGCGTCCGACCTATCAACAGGTCACGCAGCTCACCTACATCACGCAGATCCTCAAGGAAGCGCTGCGGCTGTGGCCGCCGGCGCCGGCCTATGGCATCTCGCCGCTGAACGACGAGACGATCGGCGGCGGCAAGTACAAGCTTCGAAAGGGTACGTTCACCACCATCCTGGTGACCGCGCTGCATCGCGATCCCTCGGTCTGGGGTCCGAACCCGGATGCTTTTGACCCCGAGAACTTCAGTCGTGAGGCGGAAGCCAAGCGGCCGATCAATGCCTGGAAACCGTTCGGCAACGGCCAGCGCGCCTGCATCGGCCGCGGCTTCGCCATGCACGAGGCAGCGCTCGCGCTCGGCATGATCCTCCAGCGCTTCAAGCTGATCGACCACCAGCGCTACCAGATGCATCTGAAGGAAACGCTGACGATGAAGCCGGAAGGCTTCAAGATCAAGGTCCGTCCGCGCGCCGATCGCGAGCGCGGTGCCTATGGCGGCCCCGTGGCGGTGTCCTCGGCGCCGAAGGCTCCGCGTCAGCCCACCGCGCGTCCCGGCCACAATACGCCGATGCTGGTGCTTTACGGCTCCAATCTCGGCACCGCCGAGGAGCTGGCGACGCGGATGGCCGACCTTGCCGAGATCAACGGCTTTGCCGCGCATCTGGGGCCGCTTGACGATTACGTCGGCAAGCTGCCGCGGGAGGGCGGCGTACTGATCATCTGCGCCTCCTACAACGGTGCGCCGCCGGACAATGCGACGCAATTCGTCAAATGGCTCGGCGACGAACTGCCGAAGGATGTGTTTGCCAATGTGCGCTACGCCGTGTTCGGCTGCGGCAACAGCGACTGGGCCGCGACCTACCAGTCGGTGCCGCGCTTCATCGATGAGCAATTGTCGGCGCGCGGCGCGCGCGCGGTCTATCCGCGCGGCGAGGGCGATGCGCGCAGCGATCTCGACGGCCAATTTCAGAAATGGTTCCCGGCGGCCGCCCAGGTCGCGACCAAGGAATTCGGCATCGACTGGAATTTCACCCGTACCGCGGAGGATGATCCGCTCTACGCGATCGAGCCGGTCGCGGTGACCGCCGTCAACACCATCGTCGCCCAGGGTGGCGCGGTGGCAATGAAGGTGCTGGTCAATGACGAGCTCCAGAACAAGGCCGGTTCCAATCCGTCGGAGCGCTCGACGCGCCACATCGAGGTGCAGCTGCCGTCCAACATCAATTACCGCGTCGGCGATCATCTGAGCGTGGTTCCGCGCAACGATCCGACGCTGGTGGATTCGGTTGCCCGCCGGTTCGGCTTCCTGCCGGCCAACCAGATCAGGCTTCAGGTCGCCGAAGGCCGCCGCGCGCAATTGCCGGTCGGCGATGCCGTGTCGGTCGGCCGCCTGCTCAGCGAGTTCGTCGAGCTCCAGCAAGTGGCGACGCGGAAGCAGATCCAGATCATGGCGGAGCACACGCGTTGTCCGGTCACGAAACCAAAACTGCTTGCCTTCGTTGGCGAGGAGCCTGAAACACTCGAGCGCTATCGCAGCGAGATTCTGGGCAGGCGAAAATCGGTGTTCGATCTGCTGCTCGAATATCCGGCCTGCGAATTGCCGTTCCATGTCTATCTGGAGATGCTCTCGCTGCTGGCGCCGCGTTATTATTCGATCTCGTCTTCGCCGTCGGTCGACCCGGTTCGGTGCAGCGTCACGGTTGGCGTGGTTGAAGGACCGGCCGCCTCCGGCCGCGGCATTTACAAGGGTATCTGCTCGAACTATCTCGCCAATCGGCGCGCGGGCGACGTCATCCATGCAACCGTGCGTGAGACCAAGGCCGGCTTCCGGCTCCCGGACGATCCATCCGTGCCGATCATCATGATCGGCCCGGGCACGGGACTGGCGCCGTTCCGCGGCTTCCTCCAGGAGCGCGCCGCGCGCAAGGCGAAGGGCGCCGCGCTCGGTCCCGCCATGCTGTTTTTCGGCTGCCGTCATCCCGATCAGGATTTTCTCTATGCGGACGAGCTGAATGCGCTGGCGGCGAGCGGCATCGCCGAGCTGTTCACGGCGTTCTCGCGCGCGGAGGGCCCGAAGACCTATGTGCAGCACGTCCTCGCTGCGCAGAAGGACAAGGTCTGGCCGCTGATCGAGCAGGGCGCGATCGTCTATGTCTGTGGCGACGGCAGCAAGATGGAGCCCGACGTAAAGGCGGCGCTGGTCGCGATCCATCGCGAGAAGAGCGGCAGCGATGCCGCGACGGCTGCGCGCTGGATCGAAGAAATGGGCGCCAAGAACCGCTATGTGCTGGACGTTTGGGCGGGAGGGTGATTGTTCGCCCGATCGTGCTAAAGCTCTCGCATGATTCCCTGGGAAAAGATCGATACGGCCAAAATCCCCGGCTCCGATGAAGAGCTTCGCCTGATGCGGCGAGGCAAGGAGTTTTCCATCAAGCTCGGCACCAACGAGCTGATGAACAACCGCCTGTCGGGCTCGGAAGCCGCGCTCGCGACGCTTGCGGCGAAGCAGATCGAGGCGGTCGCAAAACCCGTCGTCCTTATCGGCGGCCTCGGCATGGGCTTTACGCTGCGCGCGGCGCTCACCGTGCTCGGAAGCCAGGCGAAGGTCGTGGTCTCCGAGCTCGTGCCGGCGGTGGTCGCCTGGGCGCGGGGCCCGATGGCGCAGGTGTTCGGCGACAGCCTCGATGATGTCAGGGTGAGCATCCGGGAAACCGACGTCGGCGACATCATCCGGGCGAAGCGGTCGGCCTTCGACGCCATTCTCCTCGACGTCGACAACGGGCCGGAAGGGCTGACCCGGAAAGGCAACGATGCGCTCTACAATGCGAGCGGGTTGAAGGCGGCGAAGACGGCGCTGCGGCCGGGCGGCGTGCTCGCGGTCTGGTCCTCGGGACCCAATCCGGCCTTCACCAAGCGGCTCGGGAGCGCCGGCTTCGACGTCAACGAAGTCAATATCCGCGCCACCGGAAGAGGCGGCGGCGCGCGTCACGTGATCTGGATGGCCAGGAAGAGCTAGGCCCTCTGCGCAGCCACCAGTTCAATCCCTCAGAACATCGTGTTGTTGTTCGCGGGAGTTTCGGGGATGGCCTGCACGACGTCCCAGTGTTCGACGACCTTGCCGTTCTCCAGCTTGAAGATGTCGACGATCGCGTTGCCCCTGCTGCCGGGCTCGCGAACGGCGTGAACGTGCAGGATGACGTAGTCGCCATCCACGAAGCTGCGCTTGATCTCGCTGTGCGAGTTCGGGAATTTCTCGCGCAGGAAGCCGATGAACTTTCGGAAGCCGTCCGGACCATCGGCCGCGTTTGGATTGTGCTGGACGTAGCGGTCGCCGACATAGGCGAGGGCTGCATCGGCGTCCTTTTGGTTGAGCCCCTTCTCGTAGAACGCAAGGACAGTCTTGCGATTGGCTTCTTCTTGCGCGCTGCCCGCCATCGCGGCGCCGCTGGCGAGGGACAGCGTGAGGACTGAAGCAGCGACGATCGCGGCCGACCGGACGATGTGATGCATGTGGACTCCGAGAGGCGGTAGCCTCTTTGTTGGCGATTGAGGTTCTCGGCGCTTGAAGGAGGCCCTGTATAACTTTCGCACCGGCTCGCGTTAAGAGAGTAACCGGCAGCTCACATGGTCACCGTGAGGAGACCTTCTGCGTCGGCCTACGCTGCCCGCGCCGCCGCGCCATGTGCGTGCTGGGCGATGGCGCCGATGATCTCCGGCCAGAAGCGCATCGGCAGCGCATGGCCCATGCCGTCGATCATCAGCAGCTTGGCGCCCGGAATTGACTCTGCCGTATCCCTGCCGCCCTCGGGGCGGACCAGCGGATCGACGGTGCCGTGAATGACCAGCGTCGGTGTCTTGACGCCATGCAGCCGCTCCTTGCGGCTGCCGGAGGCGAGCACCGCACGGAGCTGCCGGCCAACGCCGGCCGGATTGAGCCCGCGCGCGAACACGCGTTCGGCGCGACCGGGATCGAGCGCCTCTTCCTCAGGAAAGGACCCGGCCCGCAACACGTTCCAGGTCTGGCCGTAGCGGACGATGAACTCCTCCTTGCTGCGCGGCGGCGGCGCCATCAGCATCGCGGCGGCCTCGCGTGTCGGCGGCGGCACGCGCGGATTGCCGGTCGTCGACATGATCGAGGTCAGCGAGCGCACGCGCTCGGGAAACGACAGCGTCACCTCCTGCGCGATCATGCCACCCATGGACGCCCCGACCAGATGCGCCGACTTGATGCCGAGCGCATCCATCAGCCCGACAGTGTCTTTCGCCATGTCGATCAGCTTGTAGGTTGCGGCCACGGGAATCCTGAGGAAGCGGAGCTTCAACAGCTCGAGCGGTGTCAGACGCTTGCCGCCGGTGAGATGGCTCGACTTGCCGATGTCGCGATTGTCGAACCGAACGACGCGAAAGCCGTGCGCGGCGAGCTGCTCGCAGAACGCATCGTCCCAGTGGATCATCTGGGCGCCTAACCCCATGATCAGCAGCAGCGGCTCGGCATTGTCGTTGCCGAAAATCTCGTAACAGATGTCGATGCCGTTGGCGCGGACGGTTTGCGGCGGCTGATAGGCGTTCACGGCTGCGTTCCCTCGGCTTTTGATCAATGCTGTATCGCACGGTTTCGCCTCGTAATGAAGCCGCGTCCGCGACACCGGACCCGCTGCTTGCCGGTTGACCGGCACCACGCAACGGTGTGGTATGGCGAAAAAAGGAAGGGCATCGAAGCTCTCGATTTCAGGAGGACGCCGATGACCGACAAGAGCAACGACCCCATTGCCGTCTGGCAGAAGATGGTTGGCGAGATGGAAAAGGGGTTCAACTCCTTCGCCAATCAGGCCATGTCGTCGCCCGAATTTTCGCAAGCCGTGAACCGGGCCGGCGGCGTTGCTGCAGGTGCTCAGAAGCAGCTCGGCGAGCTCATGGAGAAATATCTGGTATCCATGAATCTGCCGAGCCGGGAGCAGGTCATCGGCCTTGCGGAACGGTTACAGTCCATCGAAGGACAGATCGGTGAGATCAAGTCGATGCTGAGCCAGATGGCCGCAAGTTCCGGCGTGTCTCAGGGCTCCGATGCCGCATTGCGCCCGCCGCGCACCAAGCGCCCGCCATCTGAAGGCGGAGAGCAGACATGAATGCACCCACCGGATTAGATTTCGCAGGGATCCCGGAGCGCATCCAGTCCGAGGTGCAACGCGCCATCCAGCGCAGCATCAAGGGCGTCGAATATTTCTCGACGTCCGGTCCCACGCTCGGCTCGACTCCGAAGGACGTGCTGCATTCGCGCGGCACGATGAGCCTCTACCATTATCGGCCGATGTCCGACGAGATCTATCGAATTCCGATCTTGATCGTGATGGCGACCACCAATCGCGGTTACATTCTCGACCTCGTGCCCGGCCAGAGTTTCATCGAGTTCCTCTTGAAGCGCGGCTACGACGTCTACATGCTCGACTGGAGCGCGCCTCGGCCGGAGGAAAAGAGCCTCCGCATGGAGGACTATGTGCTCGACTTCATCCCGGACTGCATCCGCCGCGTGCAGCAGGATTCCGGCGAACAGGACGTCTCCGTCATCGGCTATTGCTTCGGCGGCGTCCTGTCGCTGCTCTACGGCTCGATCCACAAGGACGGGCCGATGAAGAATTTGATCTGCTTCACCACGCCGATCGACTTTCGCGAGATGAAGCTGTTCTCGAACTTCTCCGACCGCCGCTATTTCGACGTCGATCGCCTCGTCGACAGCGTCGGCAATGTGCCGCCGGAGATGATCCTGTCCTCGTTCGAGATGCTGCGCCCGGCCTCGCGCGCGGCGAGCCAGATCCAGCTCTGGGAGAACATCTGGAACGACGAGTTCGTCAAATCGTACCGGATGTTCGACCGCTGGGCGACCGACACGCTGCCGCTGGCGGGCGAATATTTCCGCACCATCACCAAGGACCTGATGTGGGACAACAAGCTGTTCAACGACACCATGTCGGTCGGCGGCCGCGCGGCGAAGCTCGAGGACATCAAGGTGCCGTTCCTGCACGCGGTCGCCGAGCATGATCACATCGTGCCCTATGAGGCCGCAAAACACCTGATCGCCAAGATTGGCTCGGAGGACAAGGAAGAGGTGATGCTGAAAGGCGGGCACGTCTCGCTCGTCGCCGGCGCCAATGCCGTAAAGCGGCTGTGGCCGAAACTGGATTCCTGGCTGGGGAAGAGATCGACATGAGTGAGCAGCGTTCCTATCCGCGTCACGTCAAGACGGACGCTGGCGATATCGAGATCCGCCTGATGTCGCCCGCGGACGAAGCCGCGGTGCTCGCCTTCGGCAAGGGCCTGCCGACCCACGACCTGTTGTTCCTGCCGCGCAACATCAGTGAGCCGAAGGTGCTCTCCGCATGGGTCAAGGAGATCGAGCGCGGCGCGATCACGAGCCTGCTCGCGGTCAGGGGTGGCACGGTCGTCGGCTGCGGCACGCTGGTGCGCGATCCGCACTCTTGGTCGCCCCATGTCGGCGAGATCCGGATGGTGGTTTCGCTCGACGTGCGTGGAAAGGGGGTGGGACGGACGCTGTCACAGGAGACCTTCGCACTCGCGCTCGGCGCCGGCCTCGAGAAGCTCTCGGTCCAGATGACGGTCGATCAGCAGGCGGCGATCACGCTGTTCGAGAGCCTCGGCTTCAAGGCCGAGGCGCTGCTGCGCGATCATGTCCGGGACGTCGAAGGCAAGACCCACGACATCGTGGTCCTCGGTCATAACATCGCGCAGGTCCAGGCCCAGATGGAGGCCTATGGGCTGCCGGGTGCAGTCCAGCACTGAGAACCGCCGGACGGGTGGTCGGGAACCCGGATGGTCAGGGAGGCGCCAGATTGCCTCTCAATAAGGCTATTCACGGTTTCGTGATACCGCACTGCAATATGCATGTTGCATCGCACCATTAACTATGCCATATAAGCCGTGCCCCGGGCCAAAACCGGACGGGGTGAGCCCATAGCTCAACCCAATGAGGATGGAGAGACCCCAATGACCACCGAAACCAACACCGCTTTCGAAGGCTTCAAGGACGCGTTCAAGAACATCCAGAACCTGGAAGTTCCCGAGGCCGCCCGCGAGTTCGTCAAGAAGTCCGCCAATACCGCCAAGGACCGTGCTGCCGAGGTGTTCGCTGGCTCCGAGCGCGTGACCGCCGCCGTCGAGAACGCGGTGACCGAGTCCGTTACCGAGGCCGGCAAGATCAGCCGCAACATCCAGCAGGCGATCTACGAAGACGCCGAGGCATTCTTTGCGGGCATCGACAAGCTCGCGTCCGCCAAGTCGTTCAGCGAAGCTGTCGAAATCCAGTCCGGCCTGCTCCGTGCCCGTGGCGAAGCGTTCGTCTCGCGCGCCAAGGCGACCACCGACTATTTCGGCAAGCTCGCCGCCAACGGTGCGAAGTCCGCTCAGGACAATTTTGCCAAGGTCTACAACAAGACCGCCTGATCTGCCTGAGACGAAAAACTGAATTTGAGGCCCGCTTCGGCGGGCCTTTTGTTATTCCGCCGCAGCCGTCATTGCGAGCGAAGCGAAGCAATCCAGTCCCCGCCTCCTTGGAGAGACTCTGGATTGCTTCGCTTCGCTCGCAATGACGGATAGGGTGATGCTGTGATGACTCCATCAGGCACTTTCTCTTTCGACACTCCCGGCGATGCCGAACGCGCGGTAGAATTGCGACGCGTCAAAGCGCTGGCGACGCTGGTGCTGGGCTCGACGCTTGTCCTGTTCGTCGTTGCGAAATGGCTTCTGCCCGTGCATCCTGTATTCGGATTCATCGCGGCCTTTGCGGAAGCCGCGACCATCGGCGGGCTCGCCGACTGGTATGCGGTGGTGGCACTGTTCAAGCGTCCACTCGGCATGCCGATCCCGCACACCGCGATCATCCAGAGCAACCAGGCCCGTATCGCCGACAAGCTCGGCGAATTCATCCAGGTGCATTTCCTCGAAGTTGGTCCCGTCGAGGCCAAGCTGAAGGAGATCGATTTCGGCTCCTTCGTCGCCGACTGGCTGCGCGATCGCAAGCGCAGCGATGACCTCGCGCGCTTTGCGCTCCGCCTGCTGCCGGAGGCCGTTTCCGCGACCGAGAGCTCCGGTCTGATGACCTTCATCATCCGCCGCATGTCCTCGCAGCTCCAGGCGATCGACCTGGCGCCGCTCGCGGCCGGAACGCTGCGCGGCTTCGTGGCGGAGGGACGGCACCAGATCCTGTTCGACGATCTCCTGCGCATCATGCACGAGACGCTGAACCAGAACGAGACGATGGCGATGATCCGCGAGAAGGTTCGCGCGGAATTGCCGACCCTGCTCAGGCTCTACCGCGCCGACAAATTTCTGGTGAACAAGATCGTGGCCTCCGCCACCGCTTTCTTCAATGAGGTGCGCAGCGATCCCAAGCATCCGTTCCGCGGCGAGTTCGACCGCATGGTGCTGAGCTTCGTCGATCGTCTTGGCACCGACCAGGCCTATATCGACCGCATCGACGGTTTGAAGCGCGATCTGCTCGCGCGTCCCGAGCTCGCCGATCTCGCCCGTACCGTCTGGGCCAACACGCGGTCCTTCATCGAGCGTAGTGCAAGCGGCGAGACGCAGGTGCTGCAGCATCATCTCGCCGGCATGTGTGTCGCGGCGGGCGAAGCGCTTGCCGGCGATGCCGAGCTGCGCGGTGAGATCAACAAGGGTCTGGTCGCGGTGCTGCGCAGTTTCGTCGCGGACCAGAAGAGCGGCGTTTCGACCTTCATCTCCGACCAGGTCAAATCGTGGGACATGGCGCAGCTGATTTCGCTGATCGAAATCAACATCGGCCGCGACCTGCAATACATCCGTTTCAACGGCTCGCTGATCGGCGGGCTCGCAGGTCTTGCGCTTTACTCCGTAGAGTTCCTGCTTCGATTGTTGTGACTTTTGCGTCACGGACGTCAGCATTAACGCGCGGGCCTATTGTGGCCGGGTGGCTCTACCGCTTGAATGTCGGGAACCCGCTGCCTAGCTGATTCATGTTGCATTGCGGAACGATCAAGAAGCCGGCGTGTTGGAATCCCATACCCGTTTTGCCGGCACGCGACCGGTAGCCTTTTCAGCAATTCTCCCAGGGGACCATTGATGACCGCTACTGCCCAGACGCTGAGCCCGCCGTCCCGTACCCTGATGTTCCTGGAAGGGCGAGCGATCCACGAGTTCGGCGCATTCCTCGGCGCGCTGCCGCTGCTCAGCCTCGCGCCGCGCGGCGATGGGCATCCGGTGCTGATTCTGCCGGGCCTCGTGGCCTCCGATGCATCGACGCGCGCGTTGCGCACCTTTCTGTCGGGCAAGGGCTATGCGGTGAGCGGCTGGCGCCAGGGTCGCAATTACGGCCTGCGCGAGGGCGTGCAGCACGCGATGGTGGATCTGGTTCGGGAACTCAGCGACAAGCATGGCCGCAAGATCAGCCTGGTCGGCTGGAGCCTCGGCGGTCTCTATGCGCGCCAGCTCGCCAAGATGATGCCCGACCGCGTACGCCAGGTGATCACGCTCGGCAGCCCCTTTGCCGGCGATCCGCATTCGACCAATGCCTGGCGCGTCTATGAATGGGCGAGCGGGCGGAAGTCCGACGAGGTCGATCCGCAGTTCGGCGGCGATCTCGCCGTCCCGCCGCCGGTGCCGACCACAGCGATCTTCAGCCGCACCGACGGTGTCTGCGCCTGGCAGGGCTGCATGGAGAAGTCGGGCACGCAGACCGAGAGCATCGAGATCGAGAGCAGCCATTGCGGCATGGGCCATCATCCCGCTGCTGTCTTCGCGGTGGCTGATCGCCTTGCGCAGAAGGAAGGCAGCTGGCGAGCCTTCGACCGCAGCGGCTGGCGCAGCGTGGTCTATCCCGATCCGCATCGGTAGCCGGGCCTGCATGGTTCGAGACGCGCGGCTTTGCCGCGCTCCTCACCATGAGGATTGAGACCACGTGGCGCCGCGCGTAAGTAGTTGACCTCATCCTGAGGAGGCGCGAAGCGCCGCCTCGAAGGATGGAGCCCGGCTCTTGCATTGTCGCACCCGTCCATTGTCGCGCCCGCACCAAACGCGCTATGCCTCGCGCATGGCGCATCCGTTGTCCCGCATCATCGAGCAGCTCAAGCGCGAGCCGTCGCGCACCGGCTCCATCGTCATCACCGTGTTCGGCGATGCCATCGTGCCGCGTGGCGGCTCGGTATGGCTGGGAACGCTGCTGGGATTCTTCGAGAGCCTGGACATCGACAGCGGCGTGGTGCGTACCGCGATGTCGCGGCTTGCCGCCGATGGCTGGCTGACGCGCGAAAAGGTCGGCCGCAACAGTTTCTATCGCTTGGCCGACAAGGGCCGCCAGATCTTCGAGGCCGCGACGCGCCATATCTACGATCCGCCGCCATCCGACTGGACCGGGCGCTTCGAGCTGCTGCTGATCGGCAATGGCGAGGATCGCGATGCCTCGCGCGAGGCGCTCCGCAATGCCGGCTTCGGCAGTCCGCTGCCCGGCGTGTGGGTCGCGCCGTCAGGCGTGCCAGTGCCGGACGAGGCCGCGGGCGCCATCCGTCTGGAAGTCTCCGCCGAGGATGACAGCGGCCGCCGGCTGCTCAGTGCGAGTTGGCCGCTGGATCGCACCGCGGACGCCTATCTCAAGTTCATGAAGACGTTCGAGCCGCTGCGCGCCGCGATCGCGCGCGGCACGGACTTGTCCGAGGCCGACGCCTTTACGGCGCGTATCCTCCTGATCCACCATTACCGCCGCGTCGTGCTGCGCGATCCGCTGCTGCCCGAAAGCCTGCTTCCGGCCGACTGGCCGGGCAGGGCCGCCCGCGCGCTGTGCGGCGAAATCTATCGCGCGCTGCTTGCTCCATCGGAACAATGGCTTGATGGCCATGGAACAAATGAAAAGGGGCCATTGCCGCCGGCGCGAAAACTCCTGGAAAGGAGATTCGAGACTTGATCGTTATGTTACAGAAATATCTTGCATGAGATAATTCTTGTTATATATTACCTCCCAATAAAACGGGAGGACGCGCATGTACACCCAGGCGCTGAACACGGCCGAGACAGATGATCGCGGTCTTGAGGACGCGGCCAAGGCTGCGCAGTTTCAGGCCCGCATCGATGCCGAGGAGCGCATCGAGCCGAACGACTGGATGCCGGCGGCCTATCGCAAGACGCTGACCCGCCAGATCTCCCAGCACGCTCATTCCGAAATCGTCGGCATGCTGCCCGAGGGCAACTGGATCACGCGTGCGCCGTCCTTGCGCCGCAAGGCCGCGCTGCTCGCCAAGGTGCAGGACGAGTGCGGCCACGGGCTTTATCTCTATGCCGCGGCCGAGACGCTCGGCACTTCGCGCGAAGAGCTGGTCGACGCCATGCTCGCGGGCAAGGCGAAATATTCCTCGATCTTCAACTATCCGACGCTGACCTGGGCCGACATCGGCACCATCGGCTGGCTGGTCGACGGCGCCGCGATCATGAACCAGATCCCGCTGTGCCGCTGCTCCTACGGTCCCTATGCCCGCGCGATGATCCGCGTCTGCAAGGAAGAGTCGTTCCACCAGCGCCAGGGCTATGAGATCATGCTGACGCTGTGCCATGGCTCGGACGAGCAGAAGGCGATGGCGCAGGATGCCTTGAACAGGTGGTGGTGGCCGGTGCTGATGATGTTCGGGCCGCCCGATGCCACCAGCCAGCACAGCGACACCTCGTCGAAGTGGAAGATCAAGCGCTTCTCCAATGACGAGCTGCGCCAGAAGTTCGTCGACGCCACGGTGCCGCAGGCGCAATATCTCGGCCTCACCATTCCCGATCCCGGCATGGTTCAGGATGCGGACGGGCACTGGCGTTACAGCGAGATCGATTGGACCGAGTTCAAGCAGGTGCTCGCCGGCAACGGCCCGTGCAACCGTGACCGGATGGCTGCGCGCCGCAAGGCGCACGACGAGGGCGTCTGGGTGCGCGATGCGGCCGCGGCCTATGCCGCAAAGCGCGCGCAGCGTCGGACTGCACAAGCAGCAGAGTAGGGAGATCGAGATGGCCACGCCGAACACGCCGCTGTGGGAAGTCTTCATTCGCAGCCGCAACGGGCTCGCGCACAAGCATGTCGGCTCGCTGCATGCGAGCGACGCCACGATGGCCTTGCAAGCCGCCCGCGATATCTACACCCGTCGCGGCGAAGGTCTTTCGATCTGGGTCGTGCCGTCGACGGCGATCACCGCAAGCGACCCCGCCGACAAGGGCATGATGTTCGAGCCGGCGGAATCGAAGATCTACCGGCACCCGACGTTCTATGAAGTGCCTGAGGAAGTGGGACACATGTAGCTCTCTCTCCTCATGGTGAGGAGCCGCGAAGCGGCGTCTCGAACCATGAAGGCCCGTGACCCGCGACCCATCCGTCGAGACGGCGCTTTCGCGCTTCCTCAGGATGAGGTCGGAACAAGTGGATAGGACAGATGCCCGTCGCGAACATTCAGGTCTCAGAGACGCCGCTGGTGCTCTACGCTTTGCGCCGCGCCGACGACGCGCTGATCCTCGGGCACAGGCTGTCGGAATGGTGCGGACATGCGCCGATGCTGGAAGAGGACATGGCGCTCTCCAACATCGCGCTCGACCTGATCGGCCAAGCCCGCGAGCTCTACACCTACGCAGCCAAAGCCGAAGGCAAGGACAACGACGAAGACAAGCTCGCCTACCTTCGCGATGTCAGGCAGTACCGCAATTTGCTGCTGGTCGAGCAGCCCAATGGCGATTTTGCCCAGACGCTGGTGCGGCAGTTCTTCTATTCCGCCTTCGCTGATCTCTACTGGCGTGCGATGATGGCTTCGCGCGACGCGGCGCTTGCGGCCATTGCCGCCAAGTCCGAGAAGGAGAGCGCCTATCATCTTCGCCATGCCTCGGAGTGGATCATCCGGCTGGGCGACGGCACGGCTGAAAGCCACGCCCGCGCGCAGGCCGCGATCGATCATCTCTGGGCTTTCACCGGTGAGATGTTTGCCGTCGATGAAGGCGAGCGCGCCTTGATCCATGCCGATATCGCCATCGATCCCGCAAGCTTGCGCGGTCGCTGGCTGACGACGCTCTCGGGTGTCGTCAGTGAAGCCACGCTCGAGCTGCCGCAGACCGACTGGATGCAGCAAGGCGGTCGCTCCGGGCGGCACAGCGAGCATCTTGGCCATCTTCTGTCCGAGCTGCAGTCGATGCAGCGAACATTCCCGGGGCAGACATGGTGACGGTCCTGGAGCCCCATAGTGACCTGCGCCAACGGGCCTGGAATGCCGCGGCGAGCGTGGTCGATCCCGAAATTCCGGTTTTGACCATCGCCGATCTCGGCGTGCTCCGTGATGTCGTTGTCGACGGCGATCGGGTCGAGGTCGCGATTACCCCGACCTATTCGGGCTGCCCGGCCATGAACATGATCGCGCTGGAAATCGAGGTCGCGCTGGAGCGCGCAGGTTTCTCCCGTCCAAAGGTCCGCACCGTGCTGTCGCCGGCCTGGACCACGGATTGGATGAGCGAAGAGGGCCGCCGGAAGCTTCACGCCTACGGCATCGCGCCGCCGCAGGCCTCGAATTCACGCCGCGCGCTGTTCGGCGAGCAGGCCGTTGCGTGCCCGCAATGCGGCTCGGCGAATACCGAGCTGCTGTCCGAATTCGGCTCCACCTCCTGCAAGGCGCTCTGGCGCTGCAGGGCCTGCCGCGAACCTTTCGATTATTTCAAGTGTCATTGAGACGCATGATGCCAACCCCACCGTCATTGCGAGCGCAGCGAAGCAATCCAGACTGCCTCTGTATAAGCAGTCTGGATTGCTTCGTCGCAAGGGCTACTCGCAATGACGGTAGTGGCTCAAATCCAGGGTGCACGTAATGTCAGCAGCCGCACCGCGCTTCCATCGTCTGGCCGTCAACGACCTCCGTCGCGAGGCGTCGGACGCCGTATCGTTGACATTTGCCATCCCGACGGAGCTTGCGACCGACTACGCCTTCACACCCGGCCAATACCTCACACTCCGCACCATGCTGGATGGCGAGGAAGTGCGCCGTTCCTATTCGATCTGCTCCGGCCCCGACGACGGCGAGATACGCATCGCGGTCAAGAAGGTTGATGGTGGCGCGTTTTCGAGCTGGGCAGCGGACGATTTGAAGTGTGGCGACGCGCTGGATGTGATGACGCCCACGGGACGCTTCGGCGTGATCCCACCGGCCGGCGCCGGCAGCATCCAGGTCGGCTTTGCCGCGGGCTCCGGCATCACGCCGATCCTGTCGATCGTCAAGGGCACGCTTGCGCGCGAACCGGACAGCCACTTCTTCCTGTTTTACGGCAATCGCACGACCGACAACATCATGTTTCTCGAGGCGCTCGAAGAGCTCAAGGATCGCTTCATCGACCGCCTCTCGATCTTCCACGTCATCTCCGGCGAGGAACAAGACATTCCGATCCTGCACGGCCGACTCGACGGCGACAAGGTGAGGGTGCTGCTGCGCTCGCTGGTACCGGCGGAAAGCGTCGATCACGTCTTCATCTGCGGTCCGTCCGGCATGAGCGAGGACATCGAGGCGACCTGCCGAGGGTTCGGCATCGCGGACGAGCGCATCCATGTCGAGCGCTTCGTTTCCGAGTTCGGCGGCAAGCCGCGGCCGAAGAAGATCGTCGCGCCGGATGCGCCGCCAAAGGCGATCGCGTCGCTGATCATCGACGGCAAGCGCCGCGACGTGCCGGTGGCCGAGGACGAGGCTATCCTCGATGCCGCGCTGCGCGCCGGCGTCGATCTGCCCTTCGCCTGCAAGGGCGGCATGTGCTCGACCTGCCGTGCAAAACTGGTCGAAGGCGAGGCGCCGATGGACATCAACTACTCGCTGGAACCCTGGGAGCTGAAGGCCGGCTTTGTCCTGACCTGTCAGGCCAAGCCATCGTCGGAGCGGGTTGTGGTCGATTACGACCACGTTTGACAGTTTTAGCCAGGCAGCAGAACATCGTGTCCAAACAATCGACGGGAGAAGCGCGTGAACGTCAAAGCCGCCCTGTCGCCTGAGGATGTTGCCCGCGCCTGCGCCGACGCGATGTGGGCGGAGGACGACGCCTCCAAGGGCCTCGGCATGGAGATCGTCGAGATCGGGCCGGGCTATGCGACGCTCGCTATGATCGTGCGGCCGGACATGGTCAACGGCCAGCGCATCGCCCATGGCGGCTTCATCTTCACGCTCGCCGATTCCGCCTTCGCTTTCGCGTGCAACTCGCACAACGACCGCGTCGTGGCGGCGCAGGGCCAGATCACCTTCATCAGGCCGGGCAAGCTCGGCGATCGCCTCGTCGCAAAAGCGCGCGAGGTTACGCGTGGCGGCCGCTCCGGCATCTATGACGTGCGCGTCACCGCCGGCGATACAGTCATCGCCGAATTTCGCGGGCATTCGCGGGTCATTCCCGGCAATTGGCTGCCGGCGCAGGATCAATAAAGAAAAGCAATGATACGGGGAAACGAGGATGGCTCTGACGAGGCTCAAGGAAGGTGGCAACACCTATCGCGCCGAAATGGATGCGCATGAGCGCGCGTCGCGCGACGAGATCAAGGCGCTCCAGACGGAGCGGCTGGCCTGGTCGCTGAAGCACGCCTACGACAACGTCGCGCATTATCGCAAGGCCTTCGACGCGGTCGGCGTGCATCCGTCGGACTTTCGAGAGCTCTCGGACCTTGCGAAATTTCCGTTCACGGTGAAGACCGACCTGCGCGACAACTATCCCTTCAACATGTTTGCAGTGCCCCGTGAAAAACTGGTGCGCGTGCATGCGTCCTCCGGCACGACGGGCAAGCCGATCGTGGTGGGCTATACGCAACGCGACATCGACACATGGTCGGACGTGATGGCGCGCTCGATCCGCGCCGCCGGCGGTCGCACCGGCATGATCATCCACAATGCCTATGGCTACGGCCTCTTCACCGGCGGGTTAGGGGTGCACTATGGCGCCGAAAAACTCGGCTGCACCGTGGTGCCGATCTCCGGGGGCATGACCGAGCGGCAGGTGCAGCTCATCAACGATTTCCGGCCCGACATCATCACGGTAACGCCGAGCTACATGCTGGCGATCCTCGACGAGTTCAAGCGCCAGAAGCTCGATCCGCGCCAATGCTCGCTCAAGGTCGGCATCTTCGGCGCCGAGCCCTGGACCAATGCGATGCGCGGCGAGATCGAGGACGCTTTCGACATGGACGCGACCGACATCTACGGTCTTTCCGAGGTGATCGGGCCGGGCGTCGCGCAGGAATGTATCGAGACCAAGGACGGCCTGCACATCTGGGAGGATCATTTCTATCCTGAAGTCATCGACCCCGAGACCGGTGCGGTGCTGCCCGACGGGGAGAAGGGCGAACTGGTCTTTACCTCGCTCACCAAGGAAGCATTTCCGGTGATCCGCTATCGCACGCGCGACCTGACGCGGCTGTTGCCGGGCACGGCGCGGCCGGGCATGCGGCGGATGGAGAAGGTCACGGGCCGTTCCGACGACATGATCATCCTGCGCGGCGTCAATCTGTTCCCGACCCAGATCGAGGAGGTTCTGCTTGCCACCGACTGGTGCGGCGGGCATTTCATTCTGGAACTGACCCGCGAAGGCCGCATGGACGAGCTGACCATCATTGCCGAAGCACGGCCGGAGAGTTGGGACGGCCGGGGTCTCCTCGACCATGCGAGCCGGATCTCGACCCATATCAAGAACACCATCGGCATCAGCTCCAGGGTGAGCGTGGTTGCGCCGGCCACGCTGGAACGCTCGCTCGGCAAGGCCAAGCGCCTCTACGACAAACGGCCGAAGGATTAGGTCTTACGCCTCATGGTGAGGAGGCGCGTAGCGCCGTCTCGAACCATGCAGGCCAGGATGCTGCAACGCGGGCCTTCATCCTTCGAGACGCCGCTGGCGCGGCTCCTCAGGATGAGGGGAGGCAGGTTGACTTGGGTCCCTCCAAGGGCGACAAGGCCCGCGAGAAATCGCGGGTCTTTCCATGTCAACAGCCGATACCAAAGCCGTCGACGCGCGCTGCGTGCGCCTCAATGCCAAGGCCGAGAACGCCGCCGCGCTTGCGCCTGCCGTCGAGCGTCATACGCTCACGCGTGGTCCGCATGATCTCCTGATCGAGGTCAAGGCCGCCGCGGTCAATCCGTCCGATGTCAAGGCCGCGAGCGGGCTGATGCCCTATGCCGTCTTCCCGCGCACGCCGGGTCGCGATTACGCGGGTGTGGTGATTGACGGGCCGGCCGGTACGATCGGCCGCGAGGTGTTCGGCTCCTCCGGCGATCTCGGCATCCGCCGCGACGGCACTCACGCCAGCCATCTCGTCGTTGAATCCGACGCGGTGGTAGACAAGCCGAAGACGGTGTCCTGGGACGAGGCCGCCGGCATCGGCGTGCCCTTCGTTACCGCCATGGAGGGCTTTCGCCGCGCCGGCATTCCAAGGCCCGGGGAAACGGTGCTGGTGTTCGGCGTCAACGGCAAGGTCGGCCAAGCGGCGGTGCAGATCGCGACCTGGCAGGGCGCGCGTGTCATCGGCGTGGTGCGCAAGGCGGAAGCTTACGAGGGCCATACCAACGCGTCCATCGAGGTGATCGACGCTTCCGCGACCGATGTTGCCACGCGTGTGCGCGAGTTGACCGACGGTAAGGGCGCCGACATCGTCTTCAACACGGTCGGCGATCCCTATTTCCAGGCCGCGCACAAGTCGCTCGCGCTTCGCGGCCGTCAGATCCTGATCGCCGCGATCGACCGTATCGTGCAGTTCAACATCCTCGAATTCTACCGCGGGCAACACACCTATGTCGGCATCGACACGCTCGGCCTGTCGTCGGCGGCAACAGGCGCGGTGCTGCGCGAGCTCGGCTCCGGCTTTGCGAGCGGGCACCTGAAACCGTTCCTGATCAAGGCGAACGCCGTCTATCCGCTCGAGCGCGCGAAGGAGGCCTATGTCGCCGTTGCCGGCTCGTCGCGGGACCGCGTGATCCTGAAGCCTTGATCATGGAGTCGTCCCCCCAGCTCGTCATCCTCGCCGGCCTCGTCATTGGCCTGGTCTACGGTGCCGTCGGCCTGCTCAGCGGCTTCTGCCTGATGAGCAGCATGCGCGGCTGGTTGTCGGAGGGGGATGGGCGGTTGGTACGAACCTATGCGTTGGCGATCGCGGTTGCGACCGCGGCGAGCCAATTCCTTGCCGGCAACGGCATGGTCGATCTCGGCAAGTCGATCTACCTGCAACAGTCCTTTTCGGTGCCGGTGCTGTTTCTCGGCGGCCTGTTGTTCGGCTACGGCATGGTGCTATCGAACGGTTGCGGCTCGCGCGCCCTGGTGCTGCTCGGTCGCGGCAATCTCCGCTCCTTCGTCGTGGTGGTCGTGCTCGCCATCGCCGCGCAGATGACGCTCAAGGGCCTGATCGCGCCGGCGCGCATCGCGCTGGTCCAGGCCTCGCAAGCCACGATGAACGTCAATTCGCTGCCGTCGCTGTTGGCCATGTTCGGAACGGCTGAAGCGCTTTCGCGCGCGATGGCTGCTGCTGTCATCGTCGTTGTGCTGATCCTGTTTGCTTTCGCGCACCCGGCGTTCCGGCGTTCGCCCGGCCAGATTGCGGCCGGTGTCATCGTCGGTCTCCTCGTCGCCGGCGGCTGGTTCGTGACCGGCTATCTCGGCGCGGATGACTTCAACCCCGTCCCGGTGACCTCGCTCACCTTCATCGCGCCGATAGCGGACAGCCTGCAATACGCCATGCTCTCGACCGGCCTGACGCTGAATTTCGGCATTGCGACAGTTACCGGCGTCTTCGCTGGCAGTCTGGCCACCGCGCTTGCTACGGGCCGTTTCCATCTCGAAGGCTATTCCTCGCCAAGCCACATGCTGCGATCGGCGGGTGGCGCCGCGCTGATGGGCACCGGCGGCGTGATGGCCTTCGGCTGTTCGATCGGCCAGGGGCTCACCGGCGTGTCGACGCTCGCGCTGGGCTCCTTCGTCGCCGTCGCCGGCATCCTGCTCGGCGCGACGGCGGGCTTGCGCGGGATGCTGCGCGTTCAGCCGCTCGCGGTGGCCTGACTGCGCAGCAACCGGTCGCCCAGCGTCGCAAAGCCAATGCCGGCGATGATCAGTCCGGCCGCAACGGCAAGGCTAGTATCAATCGGCTCGCCCAGCAGGATCGCAGCGCAGGCAATCCCGACGAGCGGCGTTCCGGTGGTTCCGAGCGCCGTCGTCAGAGCCGAGATGCTCTTGTTGACCATCGACATGGCCCAATAAGCCAGCGCCGTCCCGATCAGACCGGAGTACAGGAACAGCAGGACGAGTTTCCATGACCATTCCGCGTGCGGCAGCCCCTCCACAATCATCGCAGCCCCTGACAGCACGATCGTGGCAACGAGCACCTGCCAGATCAGGAGCTGAAGTGGGGATGCGATCCAGCGATGCGCGCGGATATAGATGATATTCGCAGCCCATGAGATCGCAGCCAGGATCACCATGCCGGCGCCGAGCACGACGTTGGCATTCGTCCAGTCGATCGAGGTGGGGTTCAGGATCACGGCAAGGCCGATCAGCCCGAGCAGGGCGCCGGCAAGTTTTGGCGCTGTCAGCGTATCCTGCCCCAGCAGGGGCGCTGCGATCGCGACCCAGAGCGGCGTGGTGTAGCCGAGCACAATGGCCTTGCTCGCGGGCAGGAAGCGCACACCGGCCGCCACCAGGACAGAAAATATCGTCATGTGCAGCAGCGCGACGCTCAGGACCACCGGAATGTCGCGCCGCTTCGGGATCACCAGATTGTTGCTGAGCCCCAAAATCACGAATAATGCTGCCAGAGCGATCCAGCTGCGGATCGCCGAAGTCCACAGGGGCGGAAGGAACTGGACGAGCTGCTTCGTCACCGACCAGTTCACGCCCCAGGCCAGCACGACGATGAGGAATAGGCCGACGGCCGCGCGGGGTGAGAGGGAGTTCATCGAAAAATCCTTGAAGCAGTCCAGTCCGGCGGATAGCATTTTGTCTGGCACCTGAAAAAGTGCCAGATCATAAAGGATCAAGGTGCCAGTTTCGGAAAGCATGATCTCCGCCCTGATCGACCTGAACCGGGCCGACGACGAGGGGCTGGTGGCTCAACTGACGAGCCAGCTCCGAAACTTGATCGCGACCGGCCGTCTCGGCAAAGGCCGCACGCTGCCGTCGAGCCGCCGGCTTGCGAGCGATCTCGGCGTCTCGCGCAACACCGTCACCTATGCGTTCGAGCAGCTTGCCGCCGAGGGATATCTCGAGGCCTCGCACGGCCGCCGTCCGATGGTCACGGTCGACGGCGGCGGGCGGGTCGAAGACGCGGGAGCCGTGGTATCTCGCATGCGCCCTGGCAAGCCGCGCCTTTCGCCCTGGGCTTCGAGCCTCACGCAGACCGACTGGCCGATGTCTTATCAGGCGCGACTAAGACCCTTGCGTCCCGGGCACGGCGATTTCAGGGAGTTTCCGAACGAGGTCTGGGCGCGCTGCCTGCGCCGCAGCGCTGTGCGCGCGGCCAAGCGCGAGCTCGGACCGGTCAACCGGACGCGCCTGCGTGAGGCGCTGGCGCATTATCTCGCGACCAGCAGGGGCGTGCGCGCGACGGCGGATCAGATCCTGATTCTGCCGAGCGCGCAGGCCGCGCTGACCTTGATTGCGGCCGCCGTCATCACGCCCGGCGACGACGTCTGGGTCGAGGATCCCGGCTATCCCGGTGCTGCGGCCGCCTTCCGCACGTCCGGTGCGAACGTGATCGGGATGAGGTTGGACGAGCAGGGTATGCAGCGGATTCCGGGACTGGCAGCCCCGAAATTGATCTTCATGACGCCGTCGCACCAGCACCCGACCGGCCGCCTGATGTCGCTCTCGCGCCGCACGGAATTTCTTGGCCTGAGCAGGCCCGGCAAGACCTGGATCGTGGAGGACGATTACGACGGCGAATTCCACTATGACAGCCGGCCGGTGCCGGCCTTGCAGGGGCTCGATGCCCATGGCCGCGTGTTCTATGTCGGCACGTTCTCCAAGGCCACGACCTCGGACATCCGGCTCGGCTATCTCGTTGTTCCGCCGGCACTGGTCAACACCCTCGAGATCGCACAGCGGCACATTGGGCTGATCGCCGCGAGCCACATCCAGGAAGCGCTGGCCGAGTTCATTGCCGATGGGCATTTCCTGGCGCATCTGCGCCGCATGCGCCGGATCTATCACGGCCGCCGCGATCACCTCGTCGAAGGGCTCGAGCGTCATCTCGGCGAGGTTCTCTCGGTCGAAGCGCCCCCGGGCGGCATCCAGCTCGTCGCCCGCCTCAAGCGCGGTCGCGCCGATCAGGCGGCGGTCAAGCGGCTGGTCGCCGCAGGGGTTGAAACGCGGGCGTTGTCCAGCCTTGCGCTCGGCCGTCCCTGCGATCACGGCCTTCTGCTCGGCTTCGCGGCCTGGCGTGAAAGCGAGATCACTGCGGCGGTTCGGACGATGGAGTCGTGCTTCTAGAGCGTTTTCGAGCGAAGTGGATGCCGGTTCGCGTTAAGACAACCCGTCAAAGCAAGAATCTAGAGCTTCGGTTCTGATTCAATCAGAAATGCTCTGGCGCAAGCGCGCTACTCCACAGCCTTGGTCACGATGCGGATTTCCGAGGTCAGCGTCCGGTGCACCGGGCACTTGTCGGCGATCTCCATCAATTTCTTGCGTTGCTCGGGATCGAGCGCGCCGTCCATCGCGATGTCACGCTCGATCTGGTCGAGCATGCCATCGCGCGTCTCGCACTCCGCGCAGTCTTTTGCGTAGATCTTGGAATGCTTCAGCGTGACGGTGACACGATCGAGCGGCAGCGACTTGCGGTCGGCATAGAGGCGCATGGTCATCGAGGTGCAGGCCCCGAGGCCAGCGAGCAGGAGATCGTAGGGACCAGGGCCGGCATCCTCGCCGCCGGCAGCGACCGGCTCGTCCGCGATGAGCTGATGCGGACCGACGGAGATGGCCTGGTTGAACTTGCTCTTGCGGGTCTCCCGCACCACGACCTGGCGCGGCGCCTCAGGGAGATCCGTTGCTTTCGCTGGTTTGGCCATGTCGATGTAGCGGCTCGTCCAGGCCGCGATCATTTCGGCTGCGTAGAACGCGTCGGCCGGCTTGGTCAGGAGATGATCGGCATGATCGAGCGAAACGAAGCTCTTGGGATGCCTGGCGGAGACGAAGAGCTTCGTCGCATTGTCGATGCCGACGGTATCGTCGACCGGAGAATGCATCACCAACAGTGCCTTGTGCAGGCCGGTGACGTCCTTCATCAGCTCGTGCTCGGCGACGTCGTCGAGGAATTCGCGCTTGATCCGGAACGGGCGTCCCGCGAGCGAGACTTCGAGCTCACCTTGGGTGCGAATGTCGTCGAGATGCTCTTTGAACAGGCCGGTGACGTGGGCGGGATCGGATGGGGCCGCAATGGTCACAACCGCCTTGGCTTCCGGGATTTGTCCTGCTGCCGCAAGGATCGCGGCGCCGCCAAGGCTGTGACCGATCAGAATCGACGGCGCCTTGCGGACGCTACGCAGATGATCGGCGGCGCGCACGAGATCGGCCACATTGGAGGAAAACGTCGAATTGGCGAAATCCCCCTCGCTGGAGCCGAGTCCGGTGAAATCGAAGCGCAGCACCGCGATGCCCTTGGCTGCCAGCGCGACCGAGATGCGTTTGGCGGCCAGCGTGTCCTTGCCGCAGGTGAAGCAATGCGCGAACAGCGCGAAGGCCCCGGGCTCGCCATCGGGTAGCTCCAGCGCGGCCGAAAGTTGATGTCCGCCTTCGCCGGTGAATTGAAAGCGCTCTGTGGGCATCGGCTTCCCCCGTTGTTGCTAGAACCTAATCGTCCGAATAGCGCTGCTCTGCCCAGGGATCGCCGCGATTATGATAACCGCGGACTTCCCAAAAGCCCGGTGCGTCCTCGGTCAGGAACTCGATGGCCTGGAGCCATTTGGCGCTCTTCCAGAAATACAGATGCGGCACGACCAGCCGCACCGGGCCGCCATGTTCGGCCGACAATGGCTCACCGGACCAGCTATGGGCGAGCAATGCGTCCTCGGCGGCAAAGTCGTCCAGCGCGAGGTTGGTGGTGTAGCCGTCATGGGAATGCAGCACGACGAAGCGCGCATCCTCGCGCGGCTGGCAGGCTGCGAGCAGTTCGCGCGTAGCGAGCCCCTCCCACTCGTTGTTGTAGCGCGACCAGGTGGTGACGCAATGGATGTCTGAGGTGAACCGCACCTGCTTCTGGGCGGCGAACTCGGCAAAGGTCCAGAACACGGGGGTCTCGATCGCGCCGTAGACGTCGAGCCGCCAGCGCTCGCGCGAAACCGGCGGCACGACCCCGAGATCGAGCACCGGCCAGTCTTTTGTCAGATGCTGGCCGGGCGGCAGGCGCTGATCTTCCGGGCGCGTGATCTTGCCGGTCAAAAAGCGGCCCTCGCGCGCCCATTTTTCCTTGGTGCGCGTCAGCTTGCTGTCGGTTGGCGTCTCGTCGGCCATGGGCTACTCGTGGCGATGCATCGCGGAGGCGTGCTTGGTGTCGCGCATGGTGGAATAGATGATCAGCGACAGGCAGATGATACCAGCGAGATAGTAGTAGAACCACTCTTCATGCCCGATGCTCTTGAAATAGAGCGCGATCGCCGGCGCCGTGCCGCCGAACAGCGAGACGGTGATCGCGTAGGGCAGGCCGACGCCCAAGGCGCGGACATTGGTCGGGAACAGCTCGGCCTTCACCACGGCGTTGATCGAGGTGTAGCCGGCGACGAACAGCCAGGCAGCGCAGATCAGGATGAACGCGATGAAGGGCGACTTGGTCTCCTTCAACGTCATCAGCAGCGGCACGGTTGCGAGCGTGCCGGCGACGCCGAAGAAGATCAGCAGCGGCTTGCGGCCGATCTTGTCGGAGATGGCGCCATAGATCGGCTGCAGGATGGTCGCGAAGATCAGCGTACCGAAGATCACGAAAGTGGTCTGGTCCTCCGTCAACCCCACCGAGAGCTTGACGAAGGTCTGCATGTAGGTGGTGAAGGTGTAGAACGCCGCAGTGCCGCCCGCGGTCAGGCCGACCACCAGAAGCAACTCGCGGGGATAGCGCAGCAAATTGGTGAGCGAGCCCGTCGGCTTCACCACCTTCTTGGCTTCTTCGAAGGCCTCGGTCTCGTGCAAGCTGCGTCGCATCACCGCGGCAAAGATCGCGAGCGCCGCACCGATCGCAAACGGGATGCGCCAGCCCCAGGCTCTCAGCTCCTCCGGCGTGAGGAAGATTTTTTGCAGAAGTAGCAGCACGATGATCGCGGTGAGCTGGCCGCCGATCAGGGTGACGTATTGGAAACTCGAATAGAAGCCGCGGTGCTTGGGGTCGGCGACTTCGCTGAGGTAGGTGGCGCTGGCGCCGTATTCGCCGCCGAGACTCAAGCCTTCGATGACGCGGGCGAGCGCCAGGATCACCGGCGCGGCGAAGCCGATCGTGGCGTAGGTCGGCGTCAACGCGATGATCAGCGAGCCGAAGCACATGAAGACGACCGACAGCGTCAGCGAGATGCGCCGCCCGTAATGATCGGCGATATAGCCGAACAGCCAGCCGCCCAGGGGCCGCATCAGGAAGGTCGCCGCGAATACGACGGCGACATTCAATTGCTGGACGACAGGGTCGCTGCCGGGAAAGAAGGCGGGAGCGAAATAGAGCGCGAACGCGGTGTAGGCGTAGAAGTCATACCACTCGACCAGATTGCCGATCGAGCCGATGAAGATCGCCTTGATCCGGCGCTTGGCGTCGGCGACGTCGATGTGGTCGGAGGCGGGTTGGGTTATTTGCGCAGTCACGTCCGGCCTTCCGTATCGCTGTTTGGAGAGGTCTACATCGCCTTTCCAAGCAAAAATGGCAACTGGCGGGGGCCTCTGACGGTTCCCTGCGACCAGGTCACTGCGCCCGCCGGATCGAGGGCGAAGTCCGGAATTCGCCTCAGCCATTCCTCCAGCGCAACCTGCATCTCCATGCGCGCAAGGTTCGAGCCGACGCAGCGGTGGATGCCGAGGCCGAAGGCGGCGTGGCGGTTCTCGCGGCGGTCAATCACGACCTTGTCAGCATCCGGAAACATTTTCGGGTCACGGTTGGCCGCCGGGAAGGACAGCAGCACCATGTTGCCGGCCTTGACCGGGCAGCCGGAAATCGTGGTCTCCTTGACCACTTCGCGCGCCATCGTCACCGGCGAATAGGCGCGCAGCAGTTCTTCTACCGCGGTCGGGATCAGCCCGGGCTCGGCGACCAGGCGCTCGCGGTCGGCGGGCGTCCGGGCAAGGTGCCAGAGCGAGGAGCCGATCGCGCTCCAGGTGGTGTCGATGCCGGCGATCAGGAGCAGGCGCAGCGAGCCCAGCACATGCGAATCCTCGAGCGGATTGCCGTCCTTGTCCCTGGCATTCATCAGGTAGGAAATGAGGTCGTCGGTCGGCTTGTTCTTGCGCGCCTCGATATGGGCACTGAAATAGACGGTCATCTCCTGCACCGCCTGGAGCAGCGTGTTTTCGTCCTTGATGCCAAGTTCCAGGATCATGTGGATCCAGCGGATGAAGAGATCGCTGTCTGTCTCGGGGATGCCGAGCATGTGGGCGATCGCGCGAACCGGAATGTGCTTGGTGTAGCGCTCTGCCGCGTCCAGTCGGTCTTCAGCGATGAAGCCGTCGATCAACTCGTTGCAGATCGCGCGCACCCGCGGCTCCAGCTTCTTCATCGCGTCGGGCGTGAACGGCGGCAGCAGCAATTGCTTGGCTGGCTTGTGCACCGGCGGATCGGACGTGATCGGCGGGGCGGCGTTTCTGCTGGTGATCTCCGGCCGAACATCGCGGACGATGATGCGACGCGAGGAGAAATGCTCGCTGTCGTTGGCGATCTCGCGCACCGCATCATAGGTCGTCGGCATATAGCAGCCGAGAAAACGTTCGGTGTGCACGACCGGGCTTGCGGCGCGCAGCTCGTCCCAGATCGGGAAGGGATCTTCCGTCCATTGCGGATCGGTGTGGTCGAAATCATGGACCCAGTCGGTCACGGGCGGATGGGCGGCGGGCTGGCTGATGTCGGACATCTCGAAATCCCTTAGGGCTCGTGTTCTCGGAAGGCACGCGGGGCGCGGCGGCTGCGCTACTCCTCGATCACGTCGATTGCGATTTCCGGACAATTGGATTTGGCGAGCCAGGCCTTGTCTTCGAGGCCGCTTGGCACGGTGCCGTCACCGGCTTCGTGGGCGTTGCCGTATTCGTCCAGCTCGAACAGCTCCGGCGCCAGCGCCTTGCAGCGCGCGTGCCCCTGGCATTTGTCCGGATCGACGTGAACCCTCAGTCGCTTTGTCATGGCGGCTTCCTCGGTCGTATGCGCTCCGACCCGAAGGCGGCGCGCGCTCCCATCTCAGTTTTTGTTCAAGTTATAGACTATTACATTCGCGGCGGGCTTCCCCTGTCAAGCGCAAACTTATACGCTCTGCGCAACATGCGTTCACAATTTGCTCGCAAGCCCGAGAACACCTACCACCATGGCGATCTCCGCGACGCCTTGATCAAGGCCGCGCTGCGCGAAGCCGAGCAGGGCGGAACGGAGGCGATCAGCATCAAGGCGCTGGCAAAGCAGCTGGGCGTCTCGCAGCCGGCGCCGTACCGGCATTTTGCCGACCGTGATGCGCTGCTAACGGCGGTGACGGCGGAGGCGTTCCGGCAGCTTAGTGCACTCCTGCGCGAGGCGATGGCGAAGCCTTCGAAGCAATCGAAACTGTCGCGGCTGGCGCAGGCGACGCTCGACTTCGGCCTGCGCCGCAATGGCATCTATCGCCTGATGTTCGCATCCCGAACCGTGTCATGCGCGGCCAAGGGCAGCGAGCTGCACGAGGCCACACGCGAGACATTTGGGCTCGTGATCGAAGCGCTGGAAGCGCCGGCGGTCGGCTTCTTGCGCGAGCGGCAAGCGCTCAAGATCTGGGCGGCGGTGCACGGCGTGGTGATGCTGGCCGAGCAGGGACTGTTCACCGGCGAGGCGGCCCATGCCACGCGCGAAGACCTGGTCGAGGATTTTGTCAACGAAACGAAGGCCGCGCTTGCGGCGGCGATCAAGGGCGCGCGGCGCCGGAAAAAGGCCGGCACTTAGGCCCTCGCCGCCAGCAGCTTCATCAGCTTCTCGACCGCGCTGTCAGGCGTGGTCACGACAGGGCGGCCGGTGGCTTCTGCCACGAGAGACGCCGTCCCCGCGATGCTGAACTGCGCGAGCGCGACGACGTCGCAATCGCGCAAATCGCGTGAGGCTTCCACGATCAGCCGGTCATGCGTAGCGCGGTCGCCGCGGTCGAGCGCGGCCAGCGCGCCTTCGGCAAGTTTCGGTACGATCTGGACGGAGGCCGGAAATTCCGGCGGCATCGAGGCCAGGGTCGGCGCGAAAGTCGAGAGCAGGCCGATGCGCTGGCCCATCGTCACCGCCCGTTCGATCATGGCTTCGTTCGGCTTGAGCACCGGCATCGGCGCATGCGCGCGCGCAACCGCCTCGATGCAGGGACCGAAGGCCGAGCAGGTGAACAGGATCGCATCCGCGCCTGTCGCCGCGGCGTAGTGGCCGAGCGCAAGAAAGCGCTTGGTCATGGCATCATTGAGCTTGCCGTCACGCGCCAGATCCGCCGAAAGGCTGTCATCGAGCAGGTTCATCAGCCGCGCTTCCGGCCACGCCTTCGCGAACGCAGCTTCGATCGGGGCGATGGAATGCTTGAGGGCGTGGATCAGGGCGATGCGAGGAGACGTCGTCATTGAACGTTACTACCTGGTAGGTCTCGTGCCCCGGACGCGGCGCAATGCGTAGTATTGCGCTGCAGAGCCGGGGCCCGTTGTGGCCGCTGGGTCCCGGCTCTGCGCAGCAGCGTTGCACGCTGCAGCGCGTCCGGGACGCGAGAGACGTTTACTTGAACGGCACCGCGTACATCAAGCCGCCCTTGCTCCAGAGACCGTTGAGGCCGCGGTCGAGCTTGAGCGGGCTCGCCTTGCCGACATTGCGCTCGTAGATCTCGCCGTAATTGCCGGTGGCCTTGATGACCGTGACCAGCCATTTGTTGTCGAGCCCGAGCCGCGAGCCGAGATCGCCGGAGGCACCGAGCAGGCGCTGGATCGCGGGCGTCTGCGACTTCGCCATCTCGTCGACATTGCCTTGGGTGACGCCGAGCTCTTCGGCCTCGATCAAGCCGTAATGCAGCCAGGTGATGATGTCGCTCCAGACCTCGTCGCCATTGCGGGTGAAGGGGCCGAGCGGCTCCTTGCTGATGGTCTGCGGCAGCACGACGTACTCGGCCGCGTTCGGCGCCGCGGTCGTCACGGCGCCTGCGAGCGCGGAAGCGTCCTGGGTCATGGCATCGCAACGCCCGCCGAAGAAGGTCTGGTACATGGTGTCGACGCGGTCGAACACCAGCGGCTTCCAGTCGATGCCGTTGGCGCGGCCGTAGTCGCCGAGCGTGACCTCATGCGTGGTGCCCTGCGCGACGCAGACGGTGGCGCCCTTGAGGTCCTTGATCTCCTTCACGCCGAGCTCTTTCTTCACCACGAAGCCCTGCCCGTCGTAGAAGTTGATTGGACCCTGCCGCAGGCCCAGCGTGACGCCGCGCAGATAGGTCTGCGTCGAGTTGCGGTAGAGCACGTCGATCTCGCCGGACTGGAGCGCGGTGAAGCGGTTCTGCGCGGTCAGCGAGACGTAACGCACCTTGCTGGCATCGCCGAGCACGCCGGCGGCGAGCGCGCGGCAATAGTCGACGTCGAGACCCTTGTAGTTGCCTTGCGAATCCGGCGCGGAGAAGCCGGCAAAACCGGCGCTGACGCCGCATATCAGCGTGCCGCGGCTCTTCACCGTGTCGAGTGTTGCCGCCGACGCGACGACTGTCGATGCCGCGAGGACACTCGCTGCGATAACCACTTTCCTCATCATGTGACTTTCCCCTCAGTGATTGACACTACGCAATACGTTGTCGACGGCCGTGCCGAGCTTGTCGACGATCAAGTCGATCTCGTCCGGCGAAGCGATATAGGGCGGCGCCAGCAGCACATGGTCGCCACGGACGCCGTCCACGGTGCCGCCGCCGGGATAGCAGCCGAGACCGTTGGCGAAGGCCTCCGCCTTGATCTTCTGGTTCAGCTTCAGCGCGGGATCGAACGAGGTCCGGCTGGCGCGATCGGCGACGAGCTCGATCGCCCAGAACAGGCCGCGGCCCCTGATGTCGCCGACATGACGGTGATTGCCGAAGCGCTCGGTGAGCCGCTGCTCGAGCTGCTTGCCGCGCTCCTTGACCCGCTCGAGCAGGCCGTCTTCGCGGATCACGTCCTGCACCGCGAGCGCAGCAGCGCAGGCGAGCGGATGCGCCAGATAGGTGTGGCCGTGCAGGAAGGCGCCCGATCCGGCGCGGATGGCGTCGATGATCTTGCCACTGGTGAGCATTGCACCGATCGGCTGGTAGCCGCCGCCGAGGCCCTTTGCGATCGCCTGGATGTCGGGCGCCACGCCTTCCTGCTCCCATGCATGCGTGGTGCCGGTCCGGCCCATGCCGCACATGACCTCGTCGAGGATGAGCAGGGCGCCGTGTCGGTCGCAGATCTCGCGCACCGCCCTGAAATAACCGTCCGGTGCGGTGACGGCGCCGGCGGTCGCGCCGACGACGGGTTCGGCGAGGAACGCCGCGACGGTGTCGGGGCCAAGCCGCTGAAACTCGACTTCGAGCTCAGTGGCGAGCCGCGCCACGAACTGCGCGTCCGATTCACCATCGTGCTTCTCGTGGTAGGCGAAGGCCGGGGTCACGTGGCTGAAGGCGTCGGAGAGCAGCGGCGCATAGGGCGCACGGCGCCAGGCATTGCCGCCGGCGGCCAGCGCGCCCAGCGTGTTGCCGTGATAGCTCTGGCGCCGGGCGATGAAATGCTGCCGCTGCGGCTCGCCGCGTTCGATGAAATATTGCCGGGCGATCTTGATGCTGGCTTCGATCGCTTCCGATCCGCCGCTGACGAAATAGGCGTAGGCGAGGCCACCGGGCTCGTGGCCGACCAGCGTCTCGGCAAGCGCCTCCGCCGGCTCGGACGTGAAGAAGGCCGTGTGGGCGTACGCCAACGTCGAGGCCTGCTTCGTCATCGCCGCGATGACGCGCGGATGCTGGTGGCCAAGGCAAGAGACCGCCGCGCCGCCGGAGGCGTCGATCACGCGGCGTCCGTCCTCGGCAAAGAGATAGACGCCTTCGCCGCCGATCGCCTTCGGCGGCGTTTCGCGCAGCGAGCGATGCAGCACGCGGCTGGTGCGAGCGGCCATGGGTCAACCTTTCTCTGAAACGTAAGTTGAAGCCGCGGCCAGCCGCGCCTCGGTATTCTCGAGGCGCTTCTTCGCGGCCGTGCCACCGAGCGAAAACGTCACGGCGGCGAGCGATTGCGCGATCGCAATTGCGCCGGTGAGGCTGGGGAAAAAGCCGGGAGAGGAGGCCGCCTCGAACAGCAGCACGTGGTCCGCGCCTTCAGCCATCGGCGCCGAAGGGCTGTCGGCGATCGCGATCAGGGCCGCGCCGGCACGATAGGCGGCTTGCGCGACCCGGACGCTCGCATGGGTGTAGGGCATGAAGCCGATGACGATGACGGCTTCGCCGGGCCGGAACGCGCCGAGGTCGAGATCGTCGGGGCCGGACGCGCCGACGAGTTGCACCTGTTCGGGACGAAACAGCCGGAGTTCGTAGTTCAGCAGCTCAGCGACGCTGCGGCAGCTTCGGTAGCCGGTGATCCAGATTCGCTTGGCGTCGTGGAGCGCGCGCGCCGCCTCCGCAATCGGCTGGGCCGGGATGCGCGGAAGGCCGGCGGCCTCGGCCTCGAGCTTTTCGGTGACCAGCGCGACGTCGGCGTTCGGGCCGTGGCGGCGGCTCTTGGCGCGGCCGGAGAAGGGCGCAATCTGCGAAGGCCGCCGCGCCTCCGTCAACGCCGCACGCAATTCCTCCCAGCCCGAATAGCCGATCGCCTTGGCAAGCCGCGTGAAGGCGGCGGGATCGGCGCCGGCAACCGCCGCGAGATCGCGCATCGAACGCGTGGTGGCGTCGTAATCGTTGGCCGCGACGAAGCGCCCGACCTGCTGCAACCGCATCGGAAGCGATGGCAATGCAATGCGCAGTTCGCTCAGCGGCGAGGATTTCGCGGGCTCGGCCATGAAACATTTGTTGCACGAAGTAGAGTTTGGTGCAACAGTTGACGTACGCCGCCGGAAATCGCCGTCTTGAGAAGGATTTTTGTGCTGTGACGTCAGACGCTCCGAGACCGCCGCCGCGCCGCCGCTTCTTCGGCGCTTTCGGACAACGCGAGCTGAAAGGCCTGTTCTGGCAGGCCCTGGTGGTCGGGATCGCAGTCGCGGTCATCGTCTTTCTCTGGTCCAACACGGTCACCAATCTCTCCGCGCGCCGCATCACGACCGGATTTGCCTTCCTCGGCCGTGAGGCCGGCATGCCCATCGCCGACAGCCTGCTCGCCTACAATCCAAGAGACTCATATCTCTGGGCCTTCGTCGTCGGTATCGCCAACACGCTGCGCGTCGCCGTGATCGGAATCGTGCTTGCAACCATCCTGGGCACGGTGATCGGCATCTCGCGGCTGTCGGCCAACTGGCTGCTGTCGCGGCTCGCCGCGGTCTATGTCGAAACGCTCCGCGACATCCCGCTGCTGCTCCAGCTCCTGTTCTGGTACGTGCTAATGCAAGCGCTGCCGGCCGCGCGCGCGGCATGGCGGCCGATCGAGGGCGTGTTCCTGTCCAATCGCGGGTTGATCCTGCCGGCGATTCCAATCGGGACGCCGCAGCTTTGGGTGCTCGGCACGGCAGTGCTCGGGCTTGTGGTGTTCTACGTCATCCGGCGGAGGCTCATCGCGCAGCAAATGCGCGACGGCCAGCCGCGGCCGGCCTGGCCTTTTGTGCTCGGGTTGCTCGTTGTGCTGCCTGCGGCGGTGTCCGTGCTGCTCGGCGTGCCCTGGACGATCGAATGGCCTGAGTTGCGCGGCTTCAACTTCGTTGGCGGGCTGACGCTCGCGCCGGAATATTTCGCGCTGCTGATCGCGCTCGTCACCTACACCTCGGCCTTCATCGCCGAGATCGTGCGCAGCGGCATCCAGTCGGTGCCGCGCGGCCAGTGGGATGCCGCCAATGCGCTTGGCCTCCGCCGCAGCTTCATGCTGCGGCAGATCATCCTGCCACAGGCGCTGCGCGTCATCGTGCCGCCGATGACGAGCCAGTACCTCAACCTGACCAAGAACTCTTCGCTCGCGGTGGCGATCGGCTATCAGGACGTGGTCTCGATCGCCAACACGACGCTGAACCAGACCGGGCAGGCGATCGAGGCCATTGCCTTGATCATGGCGGTGTTTCTCACCATCAGCCTCGGCATCAGCTTCTTCATGAACTGGTACAATTCGCGCATCGCGCTGGTGGAGCGCTGACCATGACGGCGATCGCCGACATTCCGGAAGCACCGCGCGCCGCCCGCCGTCCGCAGATTGGCAACCCGGTGCTGCGCTGGCTGCGCACCAATTTGTTCTCGTCGATCCCGAACGGCATCGTCTCGGTCGTGTTGCTGGCGGTGCTCGCAAAAGCCATCTTCAGCTTCGCGCAATGGGGCATCGCCAACGCGGTCTGGCTCACCCCGGCGAACGATTCCAGTGCCTGCCGCGCGGTACGCGGTGTCGGTGCATGCTGGGCGATCATCCCCGAAAAATATCGTTTCATCCTGTTTGGCACCTATCCGTTCGACGAGCAGTGGCGGCCGGCGCTGGCGGTGCTGCTGTTCATCGCCCTGTTCTATCTCTCCAGCCGCCGCGCCTTATGGCGGCGCGAACTGGCCTATCTCTGGATCGGAGCGCTCGCGCTGATCAGCCTGCTGATGTGGGGCGGCTTACTCGGATTGTCGTTCGTCTCGCAGGACCGTTGGGGCGGCTTGCCGGTGACGCTGATCCTGGCGACCTTTGGTCTGGCTTTCGGCTTCCCGCTCGGCATCCTGGTCGCACTCGGCCGGCGCTCAAGACTGCCGGCGATCCGCTCGCTCAGCGTGCTCTATGTCGAGCTGATCCGTGGCGTGCCGCTGGTCAGTCTGCTGTTCATGGCGAGCGTGATGTTTCCGCTGTTCATGCCGAACGGGTTCAACATCGACAAGCTCCTGCGCGCGCAGGTCGCGATCATTCTGTTCGCGGGTGCCTATCTTGCCGAAGTCATTCGCGGCGGCCTCCAGGCCGTGCCCCGCGGGCAATACGAGGCCGCCGACGCGCTCGGCCTGTCCTACTGGCGCAAGAACAGGCTGATCGTCCTGCCGCAGGCGATCCGTCACGTCATCCCGCCGCTGGTCAACACCTTCATCGCATTCTTCAAGGACACCAGCCTGGTCCTGATCATCGGCATCTTCGACCTGCTGACGACGGCCAAGACCGCGATCATCGATCCGGCGTGGCAGCAATTCTCCGTCGAAGTCTACATCTTCATCGCCGGCATCTATTTTGTCTTCTGCTTTGCGATGTCGCGGTATAGCCGGAGCCTGGAGGCGGCGAGCGAAAGGTGATGCTTCTTCACCTCGCCCCGCTTGCGGGGAGAGGTCGATCGCGAAGCGATCGGGTGAGGGGGAATCGCCGCGAGTTGAACTGCCACCGTCTTCGCGGAAGCAGCCCCTCACCCCAACCCTCTCCCCGCAAAAGCGGGGCGAGGGAGTCTACCGAGTGCGCTGCGCCCTCCGCGTCCTAGTTCTTCACCCGCGGATCAATCGGCGTCGTGCCGCGCACGCCCAGAATATCCTCTAGCGTCTTGGCGCCGGCGATCACCTGCGCATCCGCTCGCGGAGCTCCGACGACCTGCAGGCCGACCGGCAGTCCCGATGCGCTGAAGCCGCACGGCAGCGACAATGCGGGACAGCAGGCGAGCGTGATGGCATAGACGATGCCAAGCCATTCGACGTAATTGTCGAACCTCTTGCCCGCGCATTCGGCGACATAGCGGTGCTCGATCGGGAAGGGCGGCACGATCGTGGTCGGTACCAGCAGCAGATCGTAGCTCTTGAAGAACTCGATCGCGCGCGCGGTCATGCCGACGCGCTGCGCCTCGGCGCGTTCGAGCTGCTCGATCGTGAGCTTGAGGCCTTCCTCGATGTTCCAGATCACTTCGGGTTTGAGCAGGTCGCGCTTGGTGCGCAGCAGCTGCGCCTTGCTGATCGCGAAGTCGAACGCGCGCAGCACGTGGAAGCACTCGTGCGCCTCGCGCCAGTCCGGATGCGCGTCCTCGACGATGACGCCGGCTTCGGCAAAGCGTTCCGCCGCCTTCCGCGTGATCGCTTTGACTTCGGGATCGACCGGCGTGATGCCGAGGTCCGGCGAGTAGGCGATGCGCTTCGGTTTGCTGCCTGACTGCGCCGCCGAGAGAAACGACGTCAAGGGCGCCGGCAGCGACAGCGGGTCGGCTGCATAATCGCCGCTCATGGCATCCAGCAGCAGCGCGAGATCCTCGACGTTGCGGGCCATAGGGCCGACGACGCCGAGATTGCGGTCGATGGCCGCTTTCGGCGTGTGCGCGACGCGGCCGATGCTCGGCCGCATGCCGACGACGCCGCAGAACGCCGCGGGACTGCGCAAGGAGCCGCCCATGTCGGAGCCCTGCGCGAGCCAGGCCATGCCGGTCGCGAGCGCCACCGCCGCTCCACCCGAGGAGCCCGCGGCGGATTTGGATGTATCCCAGGGATTGAGGGTTGCGCCGAAGACCTCGTTGAACGTGTTGGCACCGGCGCCGAACTCCGGCGTGTTGGATTTGGCGTAGACGACCGCGCCGTTCCCTTCGAGGTTCTCCACCATGAGGTCGGACTGTTTGGGCACATTGTCCTTGAAGATCGGCGAGCCCTGGGTGTTCAGCACGCCAGCAACATCGGTCAGATCCTTGATCGGCAGCGGCAAGCCTGCGAGCAATCCGCGCGCCCCAGCCGGCTTCTGCATCAGCGCCTTTGCGCTATCCCGCGCGCGATCGAAGCACAGCGTCGGCAGCGCGTTGACCTTACCGTCAACCTCAGCGATGCGCTTCTCCAGCACATCCAGAAGCTCGAGCGGCGAGACATCGCCGGAGCGGAGCTTGTCGACGACGGCGCAGGCGGTTTCGCGGATCAGGTCTTGAGACAATTATTTTACTCCTGTGCTTATTCTAGGCTCCGTCATTGCGAGGAGCGAAGCGACGAAGCAATCCAGACTTTTGCCGCAGATACATTCCTGGATTGCTTCCGCCTTCGCTAAAGCTTCGGCGGACAAGTCGCTGCGCTCGCAATGACGAGGTTAACTAACCCCATCCCGCGCTGATGCCGCCGTCCACCGTGTAAATCACGCCGGACGTATAACCGGCGCGATCCGACGCCAGGAACGCCATGAGGTCGCCGATCTCGCGCGCATGCGCAGGCCTGCCGAGCGGCAGGCTTTTCTGGAATTCCTTGTAGCGGCTCTCGTCGCCGAACTGGTGCTTTGCCCGCGTCTTCAGCAGGGTGACGTGACGGTCGGTGCCAACAGGGCCGGGATTGATGCCGACCACGCGGATGTTGTCGGCGAGGCTCTTGCCTCCGAGCGCGCGGGTGAAGGCCATCAGCGCGGCATTGCCGGCGCTGCCGCAAATGTAGTTGGCGTCGAATTTCTCGCCGGCGGCGCCGATGTCGTTGACGATCACGCCGCCGCCCTTCGCCTTCATCTGCGCATAGATCATGCGCGTGAGGTTGATGTAGCCGAACACTTTCAATTCCCAGGCGTGCCGCCAGGTCGCCTCGTCGATCTTGTCGATGGAACCACCGGGAATGTCGCCGGCATTGTTGACGAGCACGTCGATGTCGGCGGCTTCCTTGGCCAGCCGCGCCAAATCCTCGTTCTTGCGCAAATCCACGATGCTCGTGGCGGCATCGATCTGGTGCGTCGAGCGCAAGCGCTCGGCCAGAGCCTTGAGCTGATCGCCGTTGCGGGCGGCGAGCAGGAGATGGCAGCCTTCCTCGGCAAAGGCCTCGGCGGCAGCTGCGCCTATGCCCTTGGACGCGCCCGTGATCAGGACGCGCTTGCCACGCAGATGCAGATCCATGGGAGTTACTCGCAGGAGAGGAACGGGAATAAAATCAGTAGGCCGTCGGCCGCGCCATGGTCAACATTGCAGTGCAGCGTTGCACTGCCGCCGCGTTTGGTCCATTGCAGTGCGGTCAAAAAGGCGGCGGCTGCCGGACCAATCAAGGACGTTTTCGATGAGCAAGAAACAATACCGGATCGCGGTCATTCCCGGCGACGGCATCGGCAAGGAAGTGATGCCCGAAGGTCTGCGCGTTCTGGAGACCGCGGCGAAGAAGCACGGCGTGTCCCTTCATTTCGATCATTTCGACTTCTCGTCCTGGGACTATTACGAGAAGCACGGCCAGATGATGCCGGACGACTGGAAGGATAAGATCGGCAAGCACGATGCCATCTATTTCGGCGCGGTCGGCTGGCCGGCCAAGATTCCGGACCACGTGTCGCTCTGGGGTTCGCTGATCAAATTCCGCCGCGAGTTCGACCAATATGTGAATTTGCGCCCGGTGCGGCTGATGCCGGGTGTGCCGTCGCCGCTGGCCAACCGCAAGCCCGGCGACATCGATTTCTGGGTGGTGCGCGAGAACACCGAAGGCGAATATTCCTCCGTCGGCGGCCGCATGTTCCCGGACACTGACCGTGAGTTCGTGACGCAGCAGACGGTGATGACCCGCATCGGCGTCGATCGCATCCTGAAGTTCGCATTCGAGCTCGCGCAGTCGCGGCCGAAGAAGCACCTGACCTCGGCGACCAAGTCGAACGGCATCTCCATCACCATGCCCTATTGGGACGAGCGCGTGGAGGCGATGGCGAAGAAGTATCCAGGCGTGAAGTGGGACAAGTATCACATCGACATCCTGACCGCGAACTTCGTGCTGCACCCGGATTGGTTCGACGTCGTGGTCGGCTCCAATTTGTTCGGCGACATCCTGTCCGATCTCGGCCCGGCCTGCACCGGCACCATCGGCATCGCGCCGTCAGGCAACATCAACCCCGAGGGCAATTTCCCGTCGGTGTTCGAGCCGGTGCACGGATCGGCGCCGGATATCGCGGGGCAGGGCATCGCCAATCCGATCGGCGCGATCTGGTCAGGCGCGATGATGCTCGAGCATCTCGGCGAGAAGGAAGCGGGCAAGTCGATCGTCGATGCGATCGAGCGCACGTTGGCAGAGCGCACGCTCCGCACCAAGGACCTCGGCGGCAATGCGGATACGACCGCCTGCGGCAGGGCAGTCGCTGAGATGGTGGATTAGGGCAGGCCACCAACCACGCGTCGTCCCGGCGAAGGCCGGGACCCATTACCCCAGGGAGGAGTTGCGGTACTCGCGGGTAACCGCGAGTCTTCGCCAAACCACTTCCTGTGGTTATGGGTCCCGGATCTGCGCTGCGCTTGTCCGGGACGACACCGGTTTATAATGGCTTAGCCCGCGATCTTCTCAATCGCCGCGTGATCCAGCCCGAACTTCTTCCCGGCCTCCAGAATCTCCTGCCAAGTGGTCGGATCGACCGGAATACCCTCAGCCAGGCGCTTCTTCTTCGTCTCGCGCTCGGGCTCGCCGGCGATCTTCACCTTGTCGACGCCGGCGGCGGGCGGTGAGCCGGTGTGCCAGGCGACGAAGCTCTCGACTTCGCGCGCGAGATTTTCACCGGTGCCGAGCTTCTCGGGGTCAATGATGATCGAGAGCATGCCGTTGAGGACGTTGTGCTTGCCGTCGGACGGGCCCTTCACCACCTGCCCGCCGGAGAGCGCGCCGCCGAGGATTTCGCACACCAGCGCGAGCCCCGAACCCTTGTGCTCGCCGAACGGCAGGATGGCGCCGTGCGGCGGGATCACGGTGTAGCGCGGGTTGGTGGTCGGCTTGCCCTCGTTGTCGATGATGGTGCCGGGCTCGAGCTCGACGCCCTTGTTGTGGGCGACGCGGGTCTTGCCCTGTGCGATCCTGCTGGTGGCGAAGTCGAGCACGATGGGGTCCTTGCCCGCGCGCGGGATGCCGACGCAGAACGGGTTGGTGCCGTGGCGTCCATCGCTGCCGCCCCAGGGCGCTACGATCGGGCGCGAGATCACGTTGACGAAGTGGATCGAGACCAGCCCATGGCCGATGCACTGCTCGGCCCAGTGGCCGATGCGGCCGATATGGTGCGAGTTCGAAAGGCCGACGAGGCACACGCCGTTGCGCTTGGCGCGCTCGGCCGCCAGCTCCATCGCTTCATGGCCGATCACCTGGCCGTACCCAGTGAGGCCGTCGAGGGTGAGCAGCGGACCGGTGTCGAGCACGATCTTGACGTGCTGGTTCACGGCGAGGCCGCCCGTGGTGACGCTCTGGACATAGCGCGGGATCATGCCGACGCCGTGGGAGTCGTGTCCCTTGAGGTTGGCCTCGACGAGGTTGGTCGATACGAGCTCGGCCTCGCGATCCGTGGAGCCGCCGGCCTTGACGATGGCACTGATGGCTTGGATGAGCGGCTGTGCCTTGATGGTGCGATAGTCGGCCATTGTTGTTGCTCTTATCCCTTCACGATGCGGCGGCAATGCTCCCACGCCGCATGAATGAGGTTCTCGCTCGCCTCGGGCGTGCGGAACGCAGAATGCGCCGACAACGTCACGTTCGGCAGTTTTGTCAGCGGATGATCGCCGGGCAATGGCTCGACATTGAACACGTCGAGGCCGGCATGGCGGATGTGGCCCGACTTCAGCGCGTCGATCATGGCGGCCTCGTCGACGACGGCGGCGCGGGCGGTATTGATGAGGATGACGCCTGGCTTCATCTTCGCGATCATCTCGCGGGTGATCATGCCGCGGGTCTCGTCGTTGAGCAGCAGATGCAGCGATACGACGTCTGCTCTCGCCAATACCGTGTCGAGATCGGCGAATTCCACGCCGGGATAGCTCTTCGGCGAGCGGTTCCAGGCAATCACCTTCATGCCGCTGCCCGAGGCAATGCGCGCGACTTCCGCGGCAATACCGCCGAATCCGATCAGGCCGAGCGTCTTGCCGGTGAGCTGCATGCCGTCTTCGCGCAGCCAGCTCCCGCCGCGCATTTCGCGGTCCATCATCGCGATGACACGGGCTGAAGCCCACATCAGCGCGATCGCGCATTCCGCGACCGCCGTGTCGCCATAGCCCTTGATCAGGTGCACGGAGATGCCGAGCTCAGCGAGCTCCTCCGGGTTCATGTAACTGCGTGCACCGGTGCCGAGGAACACGACATGCTTCAGTCCCGCGCACTTCTTCGCGACCTCGGTCGGCAGCGCGGTGTGGTCGACGATCGCGATCTCGGCGCCGTCGAGAATCTCAGGATATTGCTCGGGCTTGATGTCGGGATCCCTGTGAATCCGTACCTTGGGGTCGCCGGGCTTCTCCAGCCGCTCCATGATTACGGCCAAGGCTTCATTGGCGTCGACGAAAACTCCGCGCATGGCTCTCTCCGGTCAGGATGCGACGCCGGCGATCGCCAGCACTGTGTGCATGAGGACGTTGGTGCCCGCGGCGCAATCGGGCTGCGTGGCGTCCTCCAGCTCGTTATGGCTGATGCCGTCCTTGCAGGGCACGAACACCATTGCGGCCGGCATGATTGTGTTGAGGTTGCAGGCGTCGTGGCCGGCGCCGGAGGTGATGCGGCGAGAGGAGTAGCCGAGCGTCTTCGCCGCGTTCTCGACGGCCGCAATCAACTTGGGATCGAAATGCGTCGGCGGCTTGCGCCAGACGAGGTCGATCGTCACCTCGACCTTGCGGCGTGCGGCGATCTCGGCAATCGCGCTGCGAAGATCGCGATCGAGCGCATCCATGATCGCGCCATCCGCACTGCGGCAATCCATCGTGAAGGCGATCTCGCCGGGAATGACGTTGCGCGACGGGTTTGCGATCACGGCCTCGCCGATGGTGCCGACTGCCTTCGGCCCGTGCTTCCTCGCAATGGCCTCCATCGCCAGCACGATCTCGGACAGCGTCGCCAGCGCATCGCGCCGCAGCGGCATCGGCGTCGATCCGGCATGGCTCTCGAAGCCGGAAATCTTGCCGTCGTACCAGAGCACGCCCTGACCGGAATCGACCACGCCGATGGTCTTGCCTTCGGCTTCCAGGATCGGGCCCTGCTCGATGTGTAACTCGACGAAGCATCCGAGCTTCTGGAAGCCGACCGGCTTGTCGCCGCGATAGCCGATGCCGTCGAGCGCCTGGCCGACGGTGGTGCCATCGGCGTCCTTGCGCGACAGGATGTCGTCCGTGGTGAAGTCGCCGACATAGGCGGCGGAGGCCATCATCGCGGGAGCGAAGCGTGAGCCCTCTTCGTTGGTCCAGTTGACGACGCAGATCGGCGCCTCGGTTTCGATCCCGGCGTCGTTCAGCGTGCGGATCACTTCCAGCGCACCGAGCGTTCCCAGAATGCCGTCATACTTGCCGCCGGTGGGCTGCGTGTCGAGATGCGAGCCGATACCGACGGGCAGCTTCGACATGTCGCGTCCCTTGCGCAGGCCGAACTGCGAGCCGAGCGCATCAGTGTGCACCTCTAAGCCGGCATCCTCGCAGGCCTTGCGGAACCAGTCGCGCACCAGCTTGTCCTCCGCGCTCAGCGTCAGCCGCCGCACGCCGCCCTTGGCCGTCGCGCCGAACTGCGCGGTGTCGTGGATGGAGCCCCAGAGGCGGGCGGAATCGATTTGCAGATTGGTGGCGGCTCGGCTCATGCGGTCGGTCCATCTTAGCTGTCATTCCGGGGCTCGCGAAGCGAGAACCCGGAATCTCGAGATTCCGGGTTCGCTCTTCGAGCGCCCCGGAATGACGAAAGAAAATCCGGCGCCTGTTTCAATGACGCGCCGGCGCGGGCGCGTCAACTGCGAGGCTGCTCTGCGCAATCTGACATGCAAGCTCTGCGACCCGCTCCACCGCCACGACGTCGGGCGAGGCGAGCCAGCTGGCCGTGAATGTCAGCGGCGCGATTTTGAGATCGGTGTCGAGCAGTTGCAGCCGCCCGTCTGCGAGCTCGTTCTCGACGATGGCGTCGGGGATCACGGCGATGCCGAGGCCCTCGACCGCCATGTGGATGACGGTCGCAAGCGAGGCGGAGGCGTGCAGCCGAATCGGCGGCAGCTCCGGCCGGTCGAACACTTCGCGCACGACCTCGTAGGGCCGCGTCTTGCGCGGAAATGTGATGATCGGAAACCGGGCGAGCTCGGCCCGCGTGACCGGTCCGTTGCCGAGGCCGAGCGAGGGGCTGGCGAGAAAGCCAATCGGATAGTCGGCGAGGACGCGATTGTGCACCCCGGAGGCCGACAGCGGACCGACGACAAAAGCGAGCTCGATCTCCTGCGCAAGCAGGCGCGCGGTGAGGTTCGGCGTGATGTCGACCTCGATCTCCAGCGACAGGTTCGGGTAGACCTCGTTCATGCTCTTCACCAGCCGCGGCAGCCAGGTGTGCACGATGGTCTCGGCAACGCCGAGCCGCATCACCCCGCGCATCGCCGAGCGATCGCCGATCTCGGCGATCATCGCGGCGCGCAGGCCAATCAGCTTCTCCGCATAGACCATCATCTGCCGGCCGCTCGGTGTCGGCGAGGCCACGCGGTGGTCGCGATTCAAGAGCTTCACCCCCATCTCGCGCTCGAGCTGGGCGATGCGCTGGGAGATCGCCGGCTGGGTCGTGTTGAGGCGTGCTGCGGCGCCGCGAAAGCTGCCGAGCTTCACAACCCAAAGAAATGTCTCGATCGATCTGAAGTCCAGCATTGGAACGATTTTCCTGACCGATAAATGAAAATTATTGATATTGATTAGAAAGGAAGATTAGACTTTATAGCACGCGTGGTGTTGGCTTGTCTTTGTCGAGTTTATAGGCAGGTCGATCTCATGACTGTTTTGGTGGCAGTGCAGCAAACTGAAACGCCCGACGCCCTCCCGAGCCGCAAGGCGCGGCTCGCCTATCGCGAGGGGCTGGTCGCCTCCACCGCCGGCGTTGCCCCCGGCTTCGTCCAGGGCAATCTGGCGATCCTGCCGGCGGAATATGCCGGCGCCTTTCACCGCTTCTGCCAGCTCAATCCCAAGCCGTGCCCGATCATCGGCATGTCCGACGTCGGCAGTCCGTACATCCCGGCGCTGGGCACCGACCTCGACATCCGCACCGACGTGCCGCGCTATCGCATCTGGCGCGACGGCGAGGTGGTCGACGAGCCGACCGATGTGAGCAAGTACTGGCGCGACGATCTCGTGACCTTCGTGCTCGGCTGCTCGTTCTCGTTCGAAGAGGCGCTGCTCGACGAGGGAATGCCGATCCGCCACATCGAGCGGAACGTCCGCGTGCCGATGTACCGCACCAACATCGCCTGCGGCGAGTCCGGTCCCTTCGCCGGTCCCATGGTGGTGTCGATGCGTCCGTTCAAGCCGGCGGATGCGATCCGCGCGGTGCAGATCACCTCGCGCTATCCGGCCGTGCACGGCGCGCCCGTGCATCTCGGCCATCCCCATCTGATCGGCATCAAGAACATCGCCAAGCCCGACTACGGCGATCCGGTGCCGGTCGCCGACGACGAGATTCCGGTATTCTGGGCCTGCGGCGTGACACCGCAATCGGTCATCAACGCTGCCAGGCTGCCGTTCGCGATCACGCATTCGCCGGGCCTGATGCTGGTGACGGATCTCAAGAACAGGACCATGGCCGTGATTTAGTGGGCAGCATTTGCTGCTTCTTCGAGCTTTACCGCATCCATCAATCGCTTCATTCGATCAGCCGAAATTCAGTAACAGGGGACTTTGCCATGAAGATCACTCGCCGCGACGTATTGTTGGGAGCCACCGCTACGGCTGCGCTCGTGCCGCTGGCAGCGCGCGCACAGACCTCTGAAGTCGTGATCGGCGTGATCTATCCGTTCTCCGGCGGCAGCGCGCAGCAGGGCGTCGACGCGCAGAAGGCCTACGAGACCGCGCTCGAGGTCATCAACAAGGACACCGATTTCGACCTGCCGCTGGCGAAGGGCGAGGGTCTGCCGGGTCTCGGCGGGGCAAAAGTGCGGCTCGTCTTCGCCGACCACCAGGCCGATCCGCAGAAAGGCCGCGCCGAAGCCGAGCGCCTGATCACGCAGGAGAAGGTCTCCGCCATCATCGGCACCTATCAGAGCGCGGTCGCCGTTACCGTCAGCCAGATCTGCGAGCGCTATCAGATCCCGTTCGTCTCCGCCGACAATTCCTCGCCCAGCCTGCATCGCCGTGGCCTGAAATATTACTTCCGCGCCGCACCGCATGACGAGATGTACTCGGCCGCGATGTTCGACTTCTTCGATGCCTTGAAGAAGAAGGGCACCAAGATCGAGACGCTGTCGCTGTTCCACGAGGACACCATCTTCGGCACCGATTCTGGTAACGCCCAGGCCAAGATCGCCGGCGAGCGCGGCTACAAGATCGTCTCCGACATCAAATATCGCGCCAACTCGCCCTCGCTCTCGGCCGAGGTGCAGCAGCTCAAGAGCGCGAACGCCGACGTGCTGATGCCCTCGAGCTACACCACTGACGGCATCTTGCTGGTGAAGACCATGGGCGAGCTCGGTTACAAGCCGAACGCGATCGTGGCGCAGGACGCCGGCTTCTCCGAGAAGGCGCTCTACGACGCCGTCGGCGACAAGCTCGAAGGCGTGATCTCGCGCGGTACCTTTTCGCTCGATCTCGCGCAGAAGCGCCCGATGGTCGGCAAGATCAACGACATGTTCAAGACGCGGTCGGGCAAGGATTTCAACGATCTCACCTCGCGTCAGTTCATGGGCCTGATCATCCTCGCCGACGCCATCAGCCGCGCCAAGTCGACCGACGGCGAGAAGATCCGCGACGCGCTGGCCGCCACCGACATCCCGGGCGAGCAGACCATCATGCCCTGGAAGCGCGTCAAGTTCGACGAGATGGGCCAGAACAACGACGCCGACCCGGTGCTGCTGCAATATGTCGGCGGCAAGTTCGTCACCATCTTCCCGCCGCAGGCCGCGATCGCCGAAGCGGTCTGGCCGATGAAGTAAGCGGCGAGCGGGAGCACAGTTGTAGCTCCCGCCTTCATCCTGAGGAGCGGGCGCAGCCCGCGTCTCGAAGGACGAGGGCTGGGCCATCCTTCGAGACGCGCGCGGTGCGCGCTCCTCAGGATGAGGACGTAGTTCGGGGGACAGACTTTTGACAGCCCAAACCATTATCCAAAGTCTCGCGAGCGGCCTCCTCATGGGCCTGCTCTACGGACTGATCGCCGTCGGCCTCGCGCTGATCTTCGGCCTGATGGACGTCGTGAACTTCGCGCATGGCGAGTTCCTGATGATCGCGATGTATGTGAGCTTCTTCCTGTTCACGTTCTTCGCCATCGACCCCTTGCTGTCGGCGCCGCTGGTGGCCGCCGCGCTGTTCGTATTCGGGGCGGTCGTCTATTTGTTGATCGTACGCTTCGCCATGCGGGCCAAGGCCAATGCCGGCATGGTGCAGATCTTCTCCACCTTCGGCCTCGCCATCGTGATGCGCGGCCTAGCGCAGTTCTTCTTCACGCCGGATTATCGCAGCGTTCCGCATTCCTGGCTCGGCGGCAAGACGATCTCGATCGCCGGCGTCTTCCTGCCCGAGCCGCAGCTCATGGGTGCGCTGGTTGCGATCCTGGCCTTTGCCGGCCTCTACTTCTTCATCCATCGCACCGATTTCGGTCGCGCGCTGGAGGCCACCCGTGAAGATCCCGGTGCGGTGGCCCTCGTCGGCATCGACAAGAATCGCGTGTTCGCGCTCGGCTGGGGGCTTGGTGCCGCGCTGGTCGGCCTCGCCGGAGCGATCATGGCAAGCTTCTTCTATATCTATCCCGACGTCGGCGCGTCCTTTGCACTGATCGCCTATGTCACGGTCGCACTCGGCGGCTTCGGCAGCGTGTTCGGCGCTTTCGCCGGCGGGATCATCGTCGGCCTCGTCGAGGCCACCACCGCGCTGGTGCTGCCGCCGTCGCTGAAATCGGTCGGCATCTACGCCGTCTACCTGCTGGTGGTCTTCATCCGGCCGCGCGGCCTGTTCGGATCGATGTGATGGACAAGGATTTTGCCGCGCGGCGCCGCCGCGACCTCATCATCGCCGCGGTGCTGACCGCCCTGGCGGCGCTCGCTCCGCTGTTCATCAAGGACGTCTACGTCCAGAACATCCTGATCCTGACCTTGATGTATGCGGCGCTGTCGCAGAGCTGGAACATTCTCTCCGGCTATTGCGGGCAGATCTCGCTGGGACATGCGCTCTATTTCGGCATCGGCGCCTACACCACCGAGCTTCTGTTCACCAAGTTCGGCGTACTGCCATGGTTCGGCATGCTCGCCGGCGGCGCAGTCGCGGCCGCGATCGCGATGGGGCTCGGCTATCCCTTCTTCCGCTTGCGCGGCCATTACTTCGTGATCGCGACCATCGTCATCGCCGAGATCGGCTTGCTCTTGTTCCAGAACTGGGAATGGGCGGGGGCCGCGATGGGGATCACCATTCCGGTGCGCGGCGACAGCTGGCTGAAATTCCAGTTCATGCGCAGCAAGCTGCCGTACTTCTATTTCGCACTGGTGCTGTGCAGCCTCGCCTGGTTCGTCACCTGGTGGCTCGAGGACTCCAAATGGGGCTTCTGGTGGCGCGCGGTGAAGGACAATCCGGAAGCGGCCGAGAGCCTCGGTGTCGTCGTGTTCAACTCCAAGATGGGCGCGGCCGCCGTCTCCGCTTTCCTCGTTGCCATCGGCGGCGCCTTCTACGCGCAGTTTCTCGCCTATATCGATCCTGAAAGCGTCATGGGCTTCCAGTTCTCGCTGCTGATGGCATTGCCGGCCGTGCTTGGCGGCATCGGCACTCTCTGGGGGCCCGTGTTAGGGGCGGCCATCCTGATCCCGATGACGGAGCTGACGCGCTCCTATATCGGCGGCTCCGGCCGCGGCGTCGACCTCATCGTCTACGGCACGCTGATCGTGCTGATTTCGCTCGCCCTGCCGCAGGGTCTGGTGAGTCTGTTCTCTCGTGCGAAGCGGAAGGGAGCCACGCGATGACCCCGCTGCTTGAAACCCGTGGCGTCTGGCAGCGGTTCGGCGGCCTCGTCGCCAACAGCGACGTCTCGATCTCGGTCGGCCGCGGCGAGATCGTCGGCCTGATCGGTCCGAATGGTGCCGGCAAGTCGACGCTTTTCAATCTCATCGCCGGCGTGCTGCCGCCGACGCAAGGTTCGATCTGGTTCGACGGCGAGGATGTCACCAGCATGCCGGCAGCCGAGCGCTGCCAGCGCGGCGTCGGTCGCACCTTCCAGGTCGTCAAGAGCTTCGAGACCATGACTGTTATCGACAACGTCATCGTCGGTGCTCTCGTGCGCAACACCGTGATGCGCGAGGCACGGCGCAAGGCGCATGAGGTGCTGGAGTTCACCGGCCTTGCCGCGCGCGCCAACGTGCTCGCGAGCGACCTCGTGCCGGCCGAAAAGCGCCGCCTCGAAGTCGCGCGTGCGCTTGCGACCGAACCAAAGCTGCTGCTGCTGGACGAAGTCCTCACCGGCCTGACGCCGACCGAGGCGCAGACAGGCGTGGCGCTGGTGCGCAAGGTGCGCGACGCCGGCATCACCGTGCTGATGGTCGAGCACGTCATGGAGATCGTGATGCCGCTGGTCGACCGCGCCATCGTGCTCGACCTCGGCAAGGTGCTGGTCGAGGGCAAGCCCACTGAAATCGTCCGCGATCCCAAGGTGATCAGCGCATATCTGGGAGATCGTCATGCTGTCGGTGCGTGAAGTCACGACCGCCTATCAGGGCCTGGTCGCGATCTCCGCGGTCAGCATCGAGGTCGCCAAGGGCGAGATCGTCTGCGTCGCCGGCGCCAACGGCGCGGGCAAGTCGACGCTGCTGAAATCCATCGCCGGCGCCGAGCGCCCGCGCTCGGGCACGGTGACGTTCGACGGCAAGCGCCTCGACGGCATGGCGCAGCACCATATCACCGCCACCGGCATCGCCTATGTGCCGGAGAACCGCCGATTGTTTCCGCGCCTCTCCGTGCGCGACAATCTGCGCCTCGGTAGCTATCTCTATCGCGGCGAGGCCGACCGCGAGAGTCCGCTCGATCTCGTGTTCCAGCTGTTTCCGCGCCTCTCCGAACGGCTCGAACAGCGCGCCGAGACGCTAAGCGGCGGCGAGCAGCAGATGCTCGCGATCGGTCGCGCGCTGATGACGCGCCCGCGGCTGTTGATGCTGGACGAGCCCTCGCAGGGCATCATGCCGAAGCTGGTCGACGAGATCTTCCAGGCCGTGAAGCGCATCCGCGATGCCGGCATGACCGTCTTGATCGTCGAGCAGCGCATGGCGGAGTGCCTGGAAATCGCCGACCGCGCCTACATCCTGCAAACCGGCCGCGTGCTGATGCAGGGCGCAGCAAGCGAGATCAAGGGCAATCCGGATGTGCGCAAGGCGTATCTGGGGCTGTAGCCGCGAAGTGTTGGGCACGCTCGCGCAACACACTCGACGTCATCGCCCGCGAAGGCGGGCGATCCAGTATTCCAGAGGCCGTTGTGATTGAGCCGAGAAGCCGCGGCGTACTGGATTCCCCGCCTTCGCGGGGAATGACAGCGGTGAGTAGGGCGGTGTAGTTCGCCCACAGCTGCACGAGGCTCAATGCTCGTGCCCTTGCTCCGGCAGCGATACCCCAAACACCCTCACCAGATCCGTCACCTGCTCCGGCGACAGATAGCGCGGGTTCAGCCCACGCAGCAGCAGATACAGCTTCGCCGTTTCCTCCAGTTCCTCGGTCGCGAACACCGCTGCCTCCAGCGTGTCACCGGCGACGACGGGGCCGTGATTGGCGAGCAGCACGGTTGAGTACTTCCCCGCCAGCCCCTTGATCGCATCCGCGACCGCGGGATCGCCGGGGCGGTAATAGGGCACGAGTGCGGTGGCGCCGCATTTCATCAGATAATAGGCCGTCATCGGCGGCAGCGCGGCGTGCGGGTCGATCTCCGGGAGCATCGACAGCGCGACCGAATGGGTGGAATGCAGATGCACGATCGCCCTTGCGCTCCCGCGCGTGGCGTAGAGCGCGGTGTGCAGCGGAACTTCCTTGGTCGGCGCATCGCCCGAAACCAGTCGGCCCTGATCGTCCAGCCGCGACAGTTTTGCGGGATCGAGGAAGCCGAGCGAGGCATTGGTCGGCGTCACCAGCCAGCCGCCGCCGTCCAACCTGACGCTGATATTGCCGGAGGAGCCGGGCGTCAGCCCACGCTCGAACAGGGACCGTCCGAAGCGGCAAATGTCTTCGCGCAGCCGCGTCTCGTTGCTCATGGCCGTCATGTCCGTTTGTCTCACGCTTTGGCAGCGCGGCCAAGCCGTGTTATTCGGTTGCCAAGCTGCCGCAAAGGGCGGCCGTCCGGGAAACGTCGCAAGGATCAGTTGCATGTCCGCCTCCACGTCACAGAATCAGCGCATCGCCGTCATCGGGCTCGGCTCGATGGGGTTCGGCATGGCGACCTCGCTGAAGCGCGCCGATCATGTCGTCACCGGCTGCGACGTCTCGGCTGACGCGGTCGCGCGTTTCGTGACGGAGGGCGGCTTGGGTGCCAAGACGCCGGCTGAAGCTGCCAAGGGCGCCGACATCGTCGTCAGCGTCGTCGTCAATGCCGCGCAGACCGAGACCATCCTGTTCGGCAAGGATGGCGTCGCCGAAACCATGGCCAAGGACAGCGTCTTCCTGTCGTCGGCGACCATGGATCCCGATGTGGCGCGGCGTCTCGCCAAGCAGTTGGAGGCGACCGGCCGGCACTATCTGGATGCGCCGATCTCCGGCGGGGCGCAGCGCGCGGCGCAGGGCGAACTGACGATTCTCGCCTCGGGCAGTCCGGTTGCGTTTGAGAAGGCGCGACCCGCGCTCGATGCCATGGCCGCAAAGCTCTACGAGCTTGGCGATGCCGCAGGCCAGGGCGCCGCCTTCAAGATGATCAACCAGTTGCTCGCCGGCGTGCACATCGCCGCTGCCAGCGAGGCGATCGCATTCGCGGCCAAGCAGGGTCTCGACATCCGCAAGGTCTACGAGGTGATCACGGCGTCCGCCGGAAATTCCTGGATGTTCGAAAACCGCATGCCGCACGTGCTCGACGGCGATTACACGCCGCGCAGTGCGGTCGAGATCTTCGTCAAGGACCTTGGCATCATCCAGGACATGGCGCGCAGTGCCAGATTTCCGGTTCCGGTCTCCGCCGCAGCACTTCAGATGTTCTTGATGACATCAGCCGCCGGCATGGGCCGCGACGACGATGCGTCGGTGGCGCGGATGTATGCGCAGGTCACGGGCGTCAAGCTGCCTGGCGACAAATAGACAAGAGGATTCCCATGCCCCGTTTTGCCGCCAATCTCTCGATGATGTTCACCGAGGTGCCGTTTCTCGACCGCTTCGACGCCGCTGCGGCAGCCGGCTTCACCGCCGTCGAGTTTCTCTTTCCCTATGAGCATCCGGCCGAGGCGGTCGGCGAGCGGCTCAAGCGCAACGGCTTGACCCAGGCGCTGTTCAACCTGCCGCCGGGCGATTGGAATGCCGGCGAGAAGGGTTTTGCGGCACTCCCGTCGCGCTTCGCCGAGCTCAAGGCGAGCCTGGAGACCGCGCTGCCCTACGCCAAGGCGACCGGCGTCAAGCGGCTGCATTTGATGGCGGGCATCGCCAACCGTGGCGAGCGCGTCGCCATCGAGGCGTTCTACAAATCGGTAGCTTGGGCCGCCGAGTTCTTTGCGCCGCACGGCATCGACATCGTGCTCGAACCGATCAATGCGCGCAACGTGCCCGGCTATTTCCTCAACGATTTCGGCTTCGCGCGCGACCTGATCCAGGAGCTGAGGGTTCCGAACCTGAAACTCCAGTTCGACATCTATCACTGCCAGATCATCCATGGCGACGTCACGATGCGGCTGCGCGAGATGATGCCGCTGATCGGCCACATCCAGATCGCCAGCATCCCCTCTCGCAACGAGCCTGATGGCGAGGAGCTGAACTATCCGTTCCTGTTCGACGAGCTCGACCGGCTCGGCTATGCCGGCTTCGTCGGCTGCGAATACAATCCGCGCGGCAAGACCACCGACGGCCTTGCCTGGTTCAGGCCCTATGCGGGAGTGAAACCGTGACACTTGCAGCGAAAATATCCCTTGGCTGCATTGCCGACGACTACACCGGCGCCTCCGACCTCGCCAATACGCTGACGCGCGCGGGCCTGCGCACGGTGCAGACCATCGGTGTGCCCGCGGACGATCTCGCGCTGCCCGAGGTCGACGCCGTCGTGGTGTCCTTGAAGAGCCGTTCGATCGAGGCCGGCCTTGCCGTGTCACGCTCTCGCGCGGCCGAGACATGGCTGCGCGGCCGCGGCGCGAGCCACGTGCTGTTCAAGATCTGCTCGACCTTCGATTCCACTGATGCCGGCAATATCGGCCCGGTGATGGACGCGCTGCGCGCCGATTGCGGCGAGGCGGCCGTGCTGGTGACGCCGGCCTTCCCGGAGACCGGCCGCACCGTCTACCAGGGCAATCTGTTCGTGGGCGCCGTGCCGCTGAACGAGAGCCCGCTGAAGAACCATCCGCTCAACCCGATGCACGATTCCAACCTGGTGCGCGTCCTGGCGCGCCAGAGCAAGACGCAAATCGGCCTCGTCGACCTCGCCACCGTCACGCGCGGCGCGGATGCCGTGCGGGCGCGGCTGGCCGAACTCGCGGGCAAGGGCGTCGGCGCGACGATCATCGACGCCGTGTTCGATCGCGACCTCGAGACCATCGGCCTCGTCGCTGTCCAGCATCGGCTGTCGGTCGGCGCCTCGGGCATGGGTCTTGGGCTAGCGCGGGCGCTGGTGTCGACAGGCAAGGTCACATCGACAGCGGCGAGCAGCGAGGTGGGGGCTGCGGTCGGCGGACCGGCGGCGTGCCTGGCCGGAAGCTGCTCGCAGGCGACGCTTCAGCAGATTGACAGTGCCGAGCGTGTCATGCCGGTGCTGCATCTCGATCCGGACCGTATTACTACGGGCGAGGACGAGGCGCAGCGCGCGCTGGCATGGGCGAAGCCGCGATTGGCCGACGGTCCGGTCCTGATCGCATCGAGCTCGACGCCCGATCAGGTTGCCGCGCTCCAGGCGCGCCATGGTCGCGACGCGGCCGGCCACGCCATCGAACAAGCGATGGCTGACATCGCCGAGGGGCTGGTGCTGGCCGGCGTGAAGCGCCTGGTCGTCGCCGGCGGGGAGACATCCGGCGCCGTGGTCGACCGGTTGAAGATTCCCGGATTTCTCGTGGGAGCAGAGATCGCGGCCGGCGTCCCGGTGCTGCGCGCGGTCGGTGCTGAAAAAGGCGCCATGTTGCTTGCCTTGAAGTCCGGAAACTTCGGCGGCGCGGAGTTTTTCTCCGACGCGCTTGGGCTCATGCGCTGAGCGCAGGGCATTTTTAGCGCCCTGTTCATTTGTTTCGGGCTTCGTACTCGTACGGAGTCGTCGTTAACATCTGCTCAGGTGCTCTCGTGTTGGATGTTGGTGCTGCTCCCTTAGGTTGATTCGTAAATTTCCGGACGCGCCGCCGCGCCAGCACAAAGAGACCCGATTATGCTCGCCACCATTTCCATTCGCGCCAAGATCATCAGTGTCGTGGCGTTCCTGCTGGTCGCGATGGCCGGCATGGGTCTGCTCGCCGTCACGAAGATGCGGTCGATGAATGCCAACACCACCGAAATCACCACGAGCTGGATGCCCAGCGTGCGGGTGCTCGGCGAGCTCCGGGCCAGCGTGATCACCTATCGCAACGTGGTTCGTCAGCACATGCTGTCCGAAACCCTCGAGGACAAGCTCGCGAACGAGAAGACCGCCGGCACCGTGATCGAGGCCCTTTCCAAGGCGCGCAAGTCCTACGAGCCGATGATCACCTCGCCTGAAGAGCGGAAGCTGTACAACGACTGGGCCAAGCTCTGGGACGACTATAAGAAGGGCACCGAAGACGTCATGGCGCTCTCGCGGAAGGAGGCCGGCAAGGTCCCGCATGAGGCCCAGGAGCTGAACACCAAGACGGTCAACAAGATCGGCCTTGAGGCCGACGCGATCCTGACCAAGGACATCGAGCTCAATACCAAGGGCGGCGACCAGGCTGCTCAGGATGCCGCCGACAGCTATTCCTTCGCTTTCATGCTCGTCTCGATCATCCTCGGCGCGGCCGTGATTATCGGCATCGGCGTCGGCTTCTACCTTGTCCAGGACGTCTCCAGCGGCATCAATTCGATCATCGAGCCGATGCAGGCGTTGGGCAAGGGCGAGCTTTCCGCCGAAGTCCCTCATCGCGGTGAGAAGACCGAGATCGGCGCCATGGCCGATGTGCTCCAGATATTCAAGGAAGCGCTGATCGCGAAGAAGGCCGCCGACGAGGCTGCCGCCGCCGATGCCGAAGCCAAGATCGAGCGCGGCCGCCGCGTCGACAACATTACCCGCGAATTCGAAACCATGATCGGCGAGATCGTCCAGACCGTGTCGTCGGCCTCGACCCAGCTGGAGGCCTCGGCCTCGACGCTGACTTCGACCGCCGACCGCTCGCAGCGGCTGGCGACCACCGTTGCCGGAGCGTCGGAGGAAGCCTCGACCAACGTGCAGTCGGTGGCCTCGGCGACCGAGGAGATGGCTTCCTCGGTGAGCGAGATCAGCCGCCAGGTGCAGGAATCCGCCCGCATGGCGGGCGACGCCGTCGGCCAGGCGCGCGCCACCACCGAGCGCGTCAGCGAGCTCTCGAAGGCGGCCTCGCGCATCGGCGACGTGGTCGAGCTCATCAACACCATCGCCGGCCAGACCAATTTGTTGGCGCTGAACGCGACCATCGAAGCCGCACGCGCCGGTGAAGCCGGCCGCGGCTTCGCGGTCGTGGCCTCCGAGGTGAAGGCGCTCGCCGAGCAGACCGCGAAGGCGACCGGCGAGATCGGCCAGCAGATCTCCGGCATCCAGGCGGCGACCAACGACTCGGTCGGCGCCATCAAGGAGATTTCGTCGACCATCGAGCGTCTGTCGGAGATCTCGTCGGCGATCGCGGCGGCCGTGGAAGAGCAGGGCGCTGCGACCCAGGAGATCGCCCGCAACGTCCAGCAGGCGGCGCAGGGCACTCAGCAGGTTTCCTCCAACATCACCGACGTGCAGCGCGGCGCAACCGAGACCGGCACGGCCTCCTCGCAGGTACTGTCGGCGGCGCAGATGCTGTCCAACGACTCGGGCCGGCTCAAGACCGAGGTCAGCAAGTTCCTGACCAACGTTCGCGCTGCGTAACGACTGCCCACGCGCAGGGCGTAAACCTCCGCATCAACATCCATCGACGAAAGAGCGGCGCCGCAAGCGCCGCTCTTTTTTGCCGCGCCGGTAGCCTGATGTCGCCTGCAGGTAGCATCATGAGGTGGCGCCCGTAGTCATACGGGACGCGGTTTCATCGATAGTTAATTTCGGCTTAGAAGAATAGCCCAAGGACCGCCGGTCGCAGCCCTGATTGGAATCAACTGACATTTCATCTGGTCTTTGGGGGCCCGCAATGCGCAAGAATCTTCCCGTCACCGAAATCGAATATCCCGTAAGCGATGAGACCCTCATCGTTTCGAAGACGGATCTCAAGGGCAAGCTCGCCTACTTCAACGAGGACTTCATCGCCGCTGCTGGCTTCACGTCCGCGGAGCTCATGGGTCAGCCGCACAACATCGTCCGCCATCCCGACATGCCGCCGGAGGCGTTCGACAATCTCTGGGACACGCTCAAGGCGGGCAAGCCGTGGCTCGGCGCGGTGAAGAACCGCCGCAAGAACGGCGATTTCTACTGGGTGCTGGCGACGGCCTCTCCGATCCGGGAGAACGGCCAGGTTACCGGCTACACGTCGATCCGCACCAAGCTGCCGGCCGACCAGCGCAAGCTGGCCGAAGAGGTCTACGCGGCGATCCGCGAGAAGAAGCCGCATGGTTATCGCGTCGACGCCGGCATCATCCGCCGCCGCTCGCTGCTCGACCATTTTGCGATCTTCACCAGGACGCTGAAAGCGCGCCTGGTCACCACGATGGCGCTCCAGTTGCTGTTCGTGCTCGCGCTTGGCATCGGCGGAGCGCTCTCGACCGGCGGTACGACCAGCCTGAGCCTGGCGCTGCTGGCCGTCGCCGGCGCTGCCGTCCTCGGCTTCGCCGGCCTCACGACCATGCGCGCGATCCAGGGGCCTATGCAGCAGCTCAACGACACCTTGGTCAACCTCGTCCAGGACAAGCTGGACAACCGCATCCTGATCCAGCGTGACGACGAGATCGGCGAGGCGCTGCGCAATCTGCAGACGGTGCAGACGATCATCCGCTTCAGCCGCGACGAGGTGCAGGCGGTGCAGCGCCGCGCCGAAGGACAGCGCAAGGCCGACATGACAAAGCTTGCCGACGGCTTCGAGGCCGCGGTCGGCGAAATCGTCGAGACCGTGTCTTCGGCGGCGACCGAGCTCGAGGCGTCGGCCTCGACGCTGACCTCGACCGCCGGTCGGGCGCAGGAATTGGCGACGGTGGTCGCGTCCGCCTCGGAAGAAGCCACCACCAACGTCCATTCAGTGGCGTCGGCGGCCGAAGAGATGTCCTCCTCGGTGCGTGAGATCAGCCGGCAGGTGCAGGAATCCGCCCGGATCGCGGGGGAGGCAGTCAGCCAGGCGCAATCCACCACCGAGCGGGTCAGTGAATTGTCGCGGGCGGCGTCCCGGATCGGCGACGTCGTCGAGCTCATCAACGCTATCGCCGGGCAGACCAATCTGCTGGCGCTGAATGCGACGATCGAGGCGGCTCGTGCCGGCGAGGCCGGCCGCGGCTTTGCGGTGGTTGCCTCGGAGGTGAAGGCGCTCGCCGAGCAGACGGCCAAGGCCACCGGCGAAATCGGCCAGCAGATCGGCGGCATCCAGACGGCGACGCAGGATTCGGTTGGTGCCATCGGCCAGATCAGCGGCACGATCGCCCGCCTGTCGGAGATCTCTTCGGCGATCGCGGCGGCGGTGGAGCAGCAGGGCGCGGCGACCCAGGAGATCGCTCGGAACGTGCAGCAGGCGGCCCAAGGCACCCAGCAGGTGTCGGCCAATGTCGGCGAGGTACAGCACGGTGCTTCCGAAACCGGCTCGGCGTCCTCGCAAGTGCTGTCGGCGGCGCAGATGCTCTCGCGCGATTCGAGCCGCCTCAAGCTCGAGGTCGGCAAGTTCCTGGACTCGGTCCGCGCCGCATGAGGCGGCCGCATGGCCGCAGTGCGCGTTCCGCAGTGCGGTAGCACGGAAGTGAATGCCGGAAAGGCGCCGGAGATTGGCGTTTCCGGCGGTGCTCGGGTAAAGGGAGGAGGGGATCCCCGTGGGGGCGGATCCCGTATCCTCGCTTGACCTGGAATTTCCCGGCGAATGATTGCTCTGGTCCGTATTGCCCTGAGCCGGCCCTACACGTTTGTCGTGCTCGCGCTCCTGCTTCTGATCATCGGACCGTTGGCGGCGCTGCGGACGCCGACCGACATCTTTCCGGACATCCGCATCCCCGTGATCGGGGTGGTCTGGCAGTACACTGGCCTGCCGCCCGACCAGATGTCGGGCCGCATCACCACGCCGTTCCAGCGCGCACTGACGACGACGGTCAATGACATCGAGCACATCTCCGCCAATTCCTATAACGGCTTTGGCATCATCAAGATCTTCTTCCAGCCGAACGTCGACATCCGCACCGCCAATGCGCAGGTCACCGCGATCTCGCAGACGCTGATCAAGCAGATGCCGCCGGGCGCGACGCCGCCCCTGATCCTGAACTACTCCGCCTCCACCGTGCCGATCGTCCAGGTGGCGCTATCGGGCGATGGACTGACCGAGCAGAACCTCGCCGATATCGGCATCAACCAGCTGCGTACGCCGCTGGTCACCGTGCCCGGCGCCGCGATCCCGTACCCGTTCGGCGGCAAGCAGCGCCAGGTCCAGATCGATCTCGACCCGACCGCGCTCCAGGCTAGGGGCCTGTCCGGCCAGGACGTCGCCAACGCGCTCGCGGCCCAGAACCTGATCACGCCTGTCGGCACCCAGAAGATCGGGCAGTTCGAATACAACATCCAGCTCAACAACTCGCCGCTGAAGATCGACGAGCTCGGCAATCTGCCGATCAAGACCGTCAACGGCGCGATGGTCTATGTGCGCGACGTCGCGACCGTGCGCGACGGAAACCCGCCGCAGACCAACATCGTCCATGTCGACGGCAACCGCTCGGTGCTGATGATGGTGCTGAAGGCGGGCGCGACCTCGACGCTCGACATCATCGCGGGCATCAAGCAGAAGGTGATCGACGTCAAGGACCAGCTGCCGGACGCGCTCAAGATCGGCTTCATCGGCGATCAGTCGGTGTTCGTCCGCGGCGCCATCGAAGGCGTCGCGTTCGAAGGCGTGATCGCGGCGCTGCTCACCAGCATCATGATCCTGCTGTTCCTCGGCAGCTGGCGCTCGACCGTCATCATCGCGGTCTCTATCCCGCTCTCCGTGCTCGGCGCCATCATCATGCTGGCGGCGATCGGCGAGACGCTGAACATCATGACGCTCGGCGGCCTGGCGCTCGCGGTCGGCATTCTCGTCGACGACGCCACCGTCACGATCGAGAACATCAACTACCATCTGGAGCAGGGCAAGCCGGTCGAGCAGTCGATCCTCGACGGTGCCAACCAGATCGTGACGCCGGCCTTCGTCTCGCTGCTCTGCATCTGCATCGTGTTCGTGCCGATGTTCTTTCTCACCGGCGTGGCGCGCTTCCTGTTCGTGCCGATGGCGGAAGCGGTGATGTTCGCGATGATCTGGTCGTTCCTGCTGTCGCGCACGCTGGTGCCGACCATGGCGAACTATTTGTTGCAGGCACATGTCCACCACGAGGACGGCCCGCCGAAGTCGCGTAATCCCCTGGTGTGGTTCCAGCGCGGCTTCGAGGCTCGCTTCGAGCGTATTCGCGGCGGCTACCACAATTTCCTCGGGCTCGCGCTCGCGCACCGTCCGGTGTTCGTGATCTGCTTTCTCTGCGTGGTCGGCGCGTCCTTCGCGCTGGTGCCGTTCCTCGGGCGCAACTTCTTCCCCGCGGTCGATGCCGGCAACATCCTGATGCACGTCCGCACCCAGGTCGGCACCCGTGTGGAGGAGACCGCCAACCAGCTCGCCGACGTGCAGAAGGCGATCCGCAAGCTGATCCCGGGCGAGATCGAAACGCTGACCGACAACATCGGCATGCCGATCTCCGGCATCAACATGACCTACAACAACACCGGCGTGATCGGCCCGCAGGATGGCGACATCCAGATCAAGCTGAAGGAAGGCCACAAGCCGACCGAGGAGCATGTGCGCGTGCTGCGTGAGCAGCTGCCACGGCTATTCCCCGGCGTCAGCTTCGCCTTCCTGCCGGCCGACATCGTCAGCCAGATCCTGAACTTCGGCGCGCCGGCGCCGATCGACCTGCAGATCCGCGGCGCCAATATCGGCGCCAACTTCGCCTATGCCAACAATCTGCTGGCCAGGGTCCGCAGGATTCCCGGCGTCGCCGATGCGCGCATCCAGCAATCGCCGAACAATCCGACCTTCAACATCGATGTCGACCGCACCCGCGCGCAATATGTCGGCCTGACCGAGCGCGATGTCACCAACAGTCTCGTGGTCAACCTTGCCGGCTCCTCGCAGGTGGCGCCGACCTACTACCTCAATCCGGATAACGGCGTGTCCTATTCGATCGTGATGCAGACGCCGCAATACCAGATGGATTCGCTCAGCGCGCTGCAGACGTTGCCGATCACGGCCGCCGGCAATTCGCAGTCGCCGATCCTCGGCGGCATCGCCGACATCAAGCGCTCGACCTCGAGCGCGGTGGTCTCGCAATACGACATCCAGTCGATGGTGCAGATCTTCGCCACGACCTCGGGCCGCGATCTCGGTGCGGTTGCGACCGACATCCGCCAGGTGATCGCCGACACCGCCAAGGAGGTGCCGAAAGGCTCTTCCGTGGTGCTGCTCGGCCAGGTGCAGACCATGAACAGCGCCTTCACCGGCTTGTTGTTCGGCCTGCTCGGGGCGGTGGTCCTGATCTATTTCCTGATCGTCGTGAACTTCCAGTCCTGGTCCGATCCCTTCGTGATCATCACGGCGCTGCCTGCCGCGCTCGCCGGCATCGTCTGGATGCTGTTCGTCACGGAGACGACGCTGTCGGTGCCGGCGCTGACCGGCGCCATCATGTGCATGGGCGTTGCCACCGCCAACAGCGTGCTCGTGATCTCCTTCGCGCGCGAGCGCTACGAGGAGCTTGGCGATCCCATCGCCGCGGCGCTCGAAGCCGGCTTCGTCCGGTTCCGCCCGGTGCTGATGACCGCGCTCGCCATGATCATCGGCATGGCGCCCATGGCGCTGGGGCTCGGCGAGGGCGGCGAGCAGAATGCGCCGCTCGGCCGTGCCGTGATCGGCGGCCTGATCTTTGCAACCTTCGCCACGCTGATGTTTGTTCCCGTGGTGTTCAGCATGGTACACAAGAAGCAAGGCGCCAAAGCCGCCGCCCCCTTGGAGACTCCGCATGTCGCCCACTGAATCCCGCTCCCCGGTGTCGCACCGGAAACTGGGCATTTTCGGCGTGGTGGCGCTGATCGCGGCAGGCCTGGTCGTGGGCACCGGCATCCGCGCCCGCGAGGAGCAGGGCTCCAAACTGAAGGCGTGGACCGACGACCAGGCTATTCCCAGCGTCGCGGTGACGCTGCCTAATGCCAAGGCTCTCAATTCGACCATCGACTTGCCGGGCCGTCTCGAAGCCTATTATCGCGCGCCGATCTTTGCCCGCGTTCCCGGCTATCTCAAAAGCTGGAGCGCCGATATCGGCGCGCGGGTGAAGGCCGGTCAGGTGATCGCAGAGATCGAGGCGCCCGACCTCGACCAGCAATTGCTTCAGGCCCGCGCCGACCTTGCCAGCCAGCAGTCCAGCGCCAGGCTGTCGGAAGCCACCCTCAACCGCCGCAAGACGCTGGTCGCCTCCAACTTCGTCTCCGCGCAGGAGATCGACGAGCGTACCGCCGATCTCTCCAACAAGAACGCGGCGGTTCGCTCGGGCCAGGCCAATGTCGAGCGCCTCGAAGCGCTGGCCGGTTACAAGAAGATCACCGCACCGTTTGACGGTGTGGTCACGGCGCGCGACACCGACGTCGGTGCCCTGATCAATTCAGGCGGCGGCTCGGGCCCGGCGATGTTCGTGGTCTCCGACATCACCAAGCTGCGCGTCTATATCAACGTGCCCCAGAACTACGTGCCCGCGATCAAGATGGGCGCCAAGGCCGCCATCGTGCTGCCGGAGTATCCGAACCGGACCTTCCAGGCGACGGTGGAAGCGTCCTCGCAGGCGGTTGACGTCGCCTCCGGCACGACGCGCATGCAACTTGGTCTCGACAATGCCTCAGGCGAACTGATGCCCGGCGGTTACGCCAGCGTGAAGCTCAGCCTGCAGCGCGACACCGCGCCGCTCAGCATTCCCGCCAGCGCGCTGATCTTCAACGGCAGCGGCCTGCGCGTCGCCACCGTCGGTGCGGACGACAAGGTCCTGTTCAAGCCCGTGACCATCGGCCGCGACCTCGGCCGCGAGATCGAGCTCGCCTCGGGACTTGCGGCGGACGACCGCGTCATCACGGCACCGCCGGACGGCCTTTCCGACGGCGACCAGGTCCGCGTGACCGGCGCCGGCGCCAACGGCAAGCCCGCGACGGCGTCGGAAAAGCAGGCGCCGAAGGGGTAGGGCGCTCTCGTGCCCCGGACGCGGCGCAGCACGTAGTGGTGCGCTGCTGAGCCGGGGCCCATCTCTCCCTGCCGGCGGTGTTGCTTTCTGGGTCCCGGCTCTGCGGAGTGGCATTGCATGCCGCACCGCGTCCGGGACACGAGAGCTACGCCACCCACCACTCCGGCACGCCATCGGCGGCCATCGTGATCTCGCCGAGCGAGCCCACCGGCGTGCGGTCCGTGTTCAGCAGATGCGCCAGCGTCGCCGTATCGCTGGCGGGAATCCGCGCCAGCGTGCGCCTGTCGTCGTCCGTCCGCAGCATGGCCACGCCGTGCTCGACATCGCCGACCCGGCCGTAGAGCACCGTAAAGCTCTCGACCTTGCCTTTGCCCGAGACATCCGTGACGAACTCCGGCACCGCGCGCTTGTTGCTGTCCGCCGCCGCCTGCACGCTCGTCTCCTGTGCCAATGCTTCACGCGGCGGCACCTTCGACACCACCAGCGCATGATGCTTGGTGACGAAGCCGCCCTGGCCGTAGAGCAGGCCTAGCTTTGCGCCGTCGCGCACACGCCGCACCATCGCGCAGGCCGCATGCGTCATGTAGGTGTTGAGCGGCGCGCCGAAGAAGGTGAGGCCGCCGGTCACGGTCGGCTGCACGTCCGCGCCCAGGCCCAGCGTCCGCCGCGCCATCTTGGGCACGCACGGGAAGCAGCTATAGAGCTCGATCGCGTCGAACGTCTTGCCGTCGCCGCCAGCGAGATCCATCGCGGCTTTCAAAACGGCGTTCTGCGGATGGCTCTCGTAAAACTGGTCGCGCAGGAGATAGTCGCGCGGCTCCTCGGCCGATGCGCCGCCGAGCGGATAGACCAGTCTGTGATCGGCGATGCCGGCCGCACGCGCCTTGGCGAGGCTGGTGAGCAGCAGCGCGCCGCCCATGTTGACGCTCGGATTGGCAACCATGAGCTTGTTGTAGGGCCACGCGATGAGACGGTTGTCCGCGGTCGGCGTCGTGATTTCGTCAGGCGCATAGCGCCGCTTCAGCCAGGCGTTGGGATTCTGCGCGGCGGCCTCGGAATAGCGTGACCATAATGTACCCGACTCTGCCATTGCCTCGCGCGGCGTCTGGCCCCAATGGGCGGATGATGCCGCTTCATAGAACGGATAGACGGTCACGGGCCGGAACACGCCGAGCTTCACGGCCAACGGTTTCTGGAACGCCGCGCCGCGTTTCGGCTCCTCGACGTCATGGGCGAACGGCGTCCATGGCAGCTTCGCGCCGGCGCGTTCCGCCTTGGTCGCCGTCGACTGTGCTTCCGCACCGCAAACTGCGGCAACATCGCATTCGCCGCGCGCGATGCGCTTTGCTGCCTCGTGGATGTAGCGGATCGGGCTCTCGCCGCCGACCGGGCCATAATAGCAATGCGACGGCGTGATGCCGAGCCGTTGCGCCAGCAGCTTCTCCGGATCGCGATAACGCCAGCTCAGGAAGTTGACGACGTCGAGCGATTGCACCTCGCCGAGCAGCTTTGCGCCGGCATCTGCTTCCGCGCGCCGCAAGGCCTGTTCGAGCAGGTCGAGCGGCTCAAGGCCGTCGGTGAACTCTCTCGGGCGGTCGACGATCTCGCCGACGCCGACGATGACGGGAATGCGGTCTTCGGGGATGTATTTCTTATCGGTCATGCTTCAATTCACGATGTCAGTTGTTTCGTCATTGCGAGCGCAGCGAAGCAATCCAGGGTCGTTCCGCGGTGGTAGTCTGGATTGCTTCGCTGCGCTCGCAATGACGGTGTGTGGCAATCACTCCGCCACCAGTGCATTCATGTGCTCGACGGCTTCGGCAAACTCTTCCTTGAACTCCTGCACCACCGCGCCGGCCGACTTCACGCTGTCGATCAGCCCGACGCCCTGGCCGACGAAGTAACTCACGAGATCGCGCGCCTTGGCGTTGCCACCCGCCGCCGCGCGGTCGATCGCGTTGAAGGCGTCGCGGCTGACGATGCTTTGCAGCGGCATCGGCAAGGCGCCGGGGCTCTCGGCTGCGCGATCCCAGGCGTCGGTCCAGACCGAACGAAGCTGCCGTGCCGGCTTTCCGGTGCGGCCCTTCGAGCGCACGGCATCGCGCGACGATGCCGCGATCATCTTCTCGCGAAAGATCTCCGTGGTCTCGGCCTCGACTGTGGCAAGCCACACCGAGCCGGTCCAGGCGCCGGCCGCGCCCATCGCCATGCAGGCCGCCATCTGCCGTCCGGTCATGATGCCGCCGGCCGCCAGCACCGGCACGTCGCGGATCTTCTTGATCGCCTTGATCACCTCCGGCACCAGCACCATGGTCGAGACCTCGCCGCAATGACCGCCGGCTTCGGTGCCCTGGACCACGAGGATATCGACGCCGGCCGCGACCTGGCGCAGCGCGTGCTCCTTGGCCCCGACCAGCGCCGCGACCGGCACGCCGTGTTTCCTGCCCATCTCGATCATCGCCTTCGGCGGTACGCCCAGGGCATTGGCGATCAGGCGGATCGGGTGGTTGAACGAGACCTCCAGGAGTTGCAGCGCCGTCTTCGCATCGAACGGCTGCGGCTGGTTGTCGGCCACGTTGGTCGCGGTCAGCTCGATGTCGTATTTCTTCAGCAGATCGCGCGTGTAGTCGCGGTGCTCCTGCGGCACGCGCGCCTCCAGGCTCTTCCAGGTGACGTCCTTCTCGCCTGCGGTCGACATGTTTTCGGGGATCAGCACGTCGACGCCGTAGGGCTTTCCGTCGACGTGCTCATCAATCCATTTCAGCTCGCGCTCCAGCGTATCAGGCGTGTGTACGGTCGCGCCTAACACGCCAAACCCGCCGGCACGGCTGACGGCGGCGACGACATCGCGACAATGGCTGAAAGCGAGCAGCGGGAACTCGATGCCCAGCATGTCGCAGATCGGCGATTTCATCGTTCTCTCCCGGCGGCCGGCGCATCTCGTTGCTTTCGCTGGCGAAGCGGCGACGAAGCTAACTCATCACCGTCGGCGATCCCATGCCGGATTTCCCCGCTGTTCTTGCGTGCAGGCGTCATCAATTGGAGAGCCCGCGAGGGTATGGTGACGGCTGATCGCATGACGCGGCATCGAGGCCCGCGCCGGACGCAGGGCCGGCAGGGCTTGCCATCGGCCGTCCGTGGGCTAATTAATGCAGGCGCATCTTTTTCGCCGGAGCCCCATGATGACCGACGCCCCCGCCTACGTGCCGCCGAAAGTCTGGACCTGGAACAAGGAGAACGGCGGGCAGTTCGCCAGCATCAACCGGCCGATCGCCGGTCCCACCCACGACAAGGAGCTGCCGGTCGGCAAGCATCCCTTCCAGCTCTATTCGCTGGCGACGCCCAACGGGGTCAAGGTCACCGTGATGCTGGAGGAGCTTCTGGCGCTCGGGCACAAGGGCGCCGAGTACGACGCCTGGCTGATCAAGATCGGCAATGGCGACCAGTTCGGCAGCGGCTTTGTCGACATCAATCCGAATTCCAAGATCCCGGCGCTGATGGACCGTTCCGGCCCGGAGCCGATCCGGGTGTTCGAATCCGGCTCGATCCTGTTCTACCTCGCCGAGAAGTTCGGCGCCTTCCTGCCCAAGGACATCAAGACCCGCACCGAGGCGATGTCGTGGCTGTTCTGGCAGATGGGCAGCGCACCCTATCTCGGCGGTGGCTTCGGCCATTTCTACGCCTACGCGCCGACCAAGATCGAATATGCCATCGACCGTTTTGCGATGGAGACCAAGCGCCAGCTCGACGTGCTCGACCGCCGGCTCGCCGACAACGAATATCTCGCCGGCAGCGACTACACCATCGCCGACATGGCGGTGTGGCCCTGGTACGGCGCGCTCGCCAAGGGGCTGGTCTACGGCGCGGGCGAATTCCTGTCCGTGCAGGACTACAAGCACGTGCAGCGCTGGACCGACCAGATCGCCAAGCGCCCGGCCGTCAAGCGCGGCCGCATGGTCAACCGCGTCTCCGGCGATCCCGCCAGCCAGCTCCACGAGCGGCACGACGCCGGCGATTTCGAGACCAAGACGCAGGACAAGATCGGCGAGGTGGCGACGTAAGCGGGTGTGCTTTTCTTCACCTCGCCCCGGTTGCGGGGAGAGGTCGGATTGCATCGAAGATGCAATCCGGGTGAGGGGGAGTCTCCGCGAGTCCGACTGACAGCGTCCCCGCGGAGACTCCCCCTCATCCCAACCTTCTCCCCGCAGGCGGGGAGAAGGGGAAGAAAGATCACGCCATGCTCAGCTCGTGGCGTCCTACCACCATCCAGTGCACCTCGTCCGGACCGTCCGCGAAACGGAGATGGCGGACGTCCTGGTACATTTCGGCGAGCGGGGTCCAGTGCGAGATGCCGGTGGCGCCGTGCATCTGGATCGACTGGTCGATGATCTTGCAGGCGCGCTCCGGCACCATGGCCTTGACCATGGAGACCCAGACGCGAGCTTCCTTGTTGCCCAGCACGTCCATGGCCTTGGCGGCCTTCAAGACCATCAGCCGCATCGCCTCGATCTCGCAGCGCGCCTGCGCGATGATCTGCATGTTGCCGCCGAGATGGGCGATCTTCTTGCCGAAGGCCTCGCGGGTGAGGCCACGCTGCACCATCAAATCGAGCGCCTTCTCGGCCTTGCCGATGGTGCGCATGCAGTGATGGATGCGGCCCGGGCCTAGCCGAAGCTGCGAGATCTCGAAGCCGCGGCCTTCGCCGAGCAGAATGTTCTCCTTGGGGACGCGGACGTTGTTGAAGCGCATATGCATGTGCCCGCGCGGCGCGTGGTCTTGGCCGAACACGTACATGGGGCCGAGCACCTCGACGCCGGGGGTGTCGCGCGGCACCAGGATCTGCGACTGCTGCTTGCTCGGCGCCGCATCCGGATTGGTCTTCACCATCACGATGAGGATCTTGCAGCGGGGATCGCCGACACCGGAGATGTAATACTTCTCGCCGTTGATGACCCATTCGTCGCCGACGAGCTTTGCGCTCGTCGAGATGTTCTTGGCGTCGGAGGAGGCGACGTTCGGCTCGGTCATGACATAGGCCGAGCGGATCTCGCCGTTCATCAGCGGCTTTAGCCACTTCTCCTTCTGCTCCTTGGTGCCGACGCGCTCCAGCACCTCCATGTTGCCGGTATCAGGCGCCGAGCAGTTCATACTCTCCGAGGCCAGCGGACTCTTGCCGAGCTCGGATGCGATATAGGCGTAGTCGAGATTCTTCAGGCCCTGGCCGGTCTCGTCGTCGGGCAGGAAGAAGTTCCAGAGGCCTTCCTGCTTGGCCTTGTTCTTGGCCTTCTCCAGCACCTCGAGCTGCTTCGGCGTGAAGCTCCAGCGGTCTTCCTTGCCCTCGCCGGCCTTGGCGAACTCGATCGACATCGGCTCGACGGTATCGCGGATGAACTTCCTGACGTGATCATAGAGCGGCCGGACCTGGTCCGACATCCTGAGGTCGTTGAGCTCGTCGCCGGGATTGAGGGTGTAGTTGGTGGTGCGGGGAATATAGGTGTGTTTTGTCATTGTTCCTCCCGGGGGCGCTGAGATCGCGTTGCGCCGGAGAATAGTCGCAGCGTCGCCAAAGTGCGAGCGCGCATTTTCCAACGCGAGCCATGCCATGCGATGGAATATCGCGAGGGCGTTTGAAATGTTGTTTGAATGCGGGGCGAACACTCTCTCCAGCGTCGTCCCGGACAAGCGCAGCGCAGATCCGGGACCCATAACCACAGGGAGCAGTTTGACGAAGACTCGGAGTTACGAGTTTGCGCTACAACCACTCCCTGTGGTTATGGGTCCCGGCGTTCGCCGGGACGACACTGAATATGCCGGCCTAGTTCGCCATCCGATGCATCGCGCAGATCTTGTTGCCGTCGAGGTCACGCAAATACGCAATATAGAGGTTGACGCCGGGGCCTTGGCGGATGCCGGGAGGATCTTCGCAAGGGATGCCGCCGGCGGCGACTCCGGCCGCGTGCCAGGCGTTGACCTGCTCCGGCGAGTTGGCGGCAAAGCCGATGGTGCCGCCATTCGCAGGCGTCGCGGCCTCGCCGTTGATCGGCTTCGTCACCGAGAACACGCCGGTCTTGGTGATGTAGAAGATGCGATGGCCATCGACGCGCGCCGGCCGCACTTCGAGCGTGGTCAGCAAATTGTCGTAGAATGCCTTGGCTTTGTCGAGGTCGTTGGTGCCGATCATCACGTGTGAAAACATTTTGCCCGTTCCCCTTGTTATGGTTTGTAGCCCGGATGGAGCGCAGCGCAATCCGCGTCTTGTTTACTTTTGGCCGTCCCGGATTGCGCAGCGCTCCATCCGGGCTACGAGACTCAAAACGCCGTATAACCGCCGTCGATCACGAACGTATCCGCGGTGTGGTACGACGACGCCTTGCTCATCAGATACACCGCGATGCCGCCGAAATCGCTGGCCTCGCCGAAGCGTCGCACCGGAATGCGCGGCATCACGTTGGCAACGAACTTCTCGTTGGCCATCAGGCCCGAGGTCATGTCGCTCTTGATCCAGCCGGGCAGGATCGCATTCGCGGTGACGCCGTGGCGCGCCAGCTCGACGCCGAGCGCGCGCACCAGCGCATTGATAGCGGCCTTGGTCGCGGCATAGTGCTCGTTGCGCGCGGTGCCGAAGATCGAGGCGAGGCTGGAAGTCGCCACCAGTCGGCCGAAGGGATCGCCGGCCTCGGCGCGCGCGGTCATGTGTCTTGCGGCCGCCTGGAACGCGTGGAACACGCCGTCGAGATTGGTCGCGAACATCGTGCGCCATTCCTCCTCGGTGCGTTCGATAAACGATCGCCGGCCGCCGCCGCCGATGCCGGCATTGGCGAAGCAGCCGTCGACCCGGCCGAATATGTCGAGCGTGGCCTTCATCGCGGCATTGACCGAGGCCGGGTCGGTGACGTCGCAGACCCGCGCGTCGACCTTGCCTGATAGCCCCGCCAGGCTCGCGGCAGCGCTGCTGTTCTTGTCAGGATTGCGCCCCCAGATCGAGACGTTGCAGCCCTGGCCGGCAAGCGCCTGTGCAATGCCGAGTCCGATACCGCCATTGCCGCCGGTGATCACGGCGACCCGGCCTGTGAGGTCGAAAAGGTTCATGGCGCGTTTCCTGTTTTTGGCGAGGTTTCTTGGCAAGGTTTCTTGGCATGCGGCGCATCAGCCGCTGCGCGCAAGATTGCTTGCTATGCTCCGATCACCATGGACAAGACCGCGCCAAAAATCAAATATGCGCCCCGGCAAAAGCAATTCCGGTCTGCGAAACTGACACAGGCCGCAACTCACGAGGAAACCATGCAGTTCAAACACGTCACGCTCGACCTCGATGGTTCGGTCGCGATCCTCAAGCTCGACCATCAGGAGGTGATGAACGCGGTCTCCGTGGATATGCTGGGCGGTCTCGCGGAAGCGCTCGACGCGATCGAGGAGAAGAAGGACGAGGTGCGCTGCGTCGTGCTGACGGGCGCGGGGCGGGCGTTCTGCACCGGCGCCAATCTCCAGGGCCGCAACAACCAGTCGAAGAAGACCAAGGCCGGCCTGACGCTCGAGACCGGCTTCCATCCCTTCCTGCGCCGCATTCGCAATCTGCATTGCCCGATCGTGACCGCGGTCAACGGCCCGGCGGCCGGCGCCGGCATGAGCTTCGCGCTGCTCGGCGACATGATTTTATGCGCGCGGTCCTCTTACTTTCTTCAAGCCTTCCGCCGTATCGGCCTCGTGCCGGATTGCGGCTCGACCTGGCTCTTGCCGCGGCTGATCGGCAAGGCGCGTTCGATCGAATTGTCGCTGATGGGCGAGCGGCTGCCGGCCGAGAAGGCGCTGGAATGGGGCCTCGTCAACCGCGTCTATGATGATGGCGTGCTGATGGAGGAGGCGATGAAGCTTGCGCGCGACCTCGCCAGCGGCCCGACGGTCGCACTGTCGCTGATCCGCAAGCTCTATTGGGACAGCCCGGAAAATTCCTTCGAGGATCAGCTCAATCTCGAATTCCAGTGCCAGCTCCGTGCCGGCGACACACAGGACTTCCGTGAAGGCGTCGGTGCGTTCCTGGAGAAGCGCCCGGCGCAGTTCAAGGGCAAATGATCGAGGCCGAACTCTCCCGCAGCGTTGCGCGCTGGTGCCCGGGTGCGACCGGGGTCGCCGGCGTGGCAAGGCTGTCCGGCGGCGCCAGCCAGGAAACCTGGCGCTTCGATATCGCCAATCCCGATGGCGTGATCGGTGCGATCCTGCGCCGCTCGCCGAAGGGCTATGGCGCGGCACCGACGCGCGCGGCGGGTCTAGCCGCCGAAGCGCAGCTGATGCAGCTCGCATTCGAGGCCGGAGTGCCGTCGCCGCGCGTGATGCATGTGCTCACGCCGGATGACGATCTCGGTACCGGCTTCATCATGCAGCGGGTCGAGGGCGAGACCATCGCGCGCAAGATTCTGCGCGACGATGAATTCGCCGCGGCGCGGCCGCATCTCGCGCGGCAGATCGGCGGGGTGCTTGCGGGCCTGCACAGGCTGCCGCAGGACAAGTTGCCCGAGCTGCGCCACATGACGGCAGCGAAGGAGATCGGCGATTTCGAGCGCGACTATCGCAGCCTGGACTGGCCAAAGCCGGTGTTCGAGCTGACGCTGCGCTGGTTGCGCGACCACGACCCGGGCCCCGCCAGCGAGACAACGCTGGTGCATGGCGATTTCCGCAACGGCAATCTCATCATCGGTGCCGACGGCGTCCGCGCGGTGCTGGACTGGGAGCTCGCCCATCTCGGCGACCCCATGGAGGATCTCGGCTGGGTCTGCGTCAATTCGTGGCGCTTTGGCGAGATCGACAAGCCCGTCGGCGGCTTTGGCTCGCGCGAGGAGCTGTTCGCAGGCTATGAGGCCGCGGGGCGCAAGGTCGATCCATCGCGGGTCAAATTCTGGGAAGTGATGGGCACGCTGCGCTGGGGCATCATGTGCGGCGGCATGATGCAGCGGTTTCGCGAAAGCCCGGACCATTCGATGGAACGCGCCATGATCGGCCGTCGCGCTTCCGAGACGGAGATCGATCTGTTGCGGCTGCTGGCGCCGCGGGGGAGTTGACCATGCAGGACGAGCCGACCCCGATCGAACTGACCAAATCAGTCTCCGATTTTCTCCGCAACGACATCGCGCCGCTGATCTCCGGCCACCAGGCCTTCAAGCTGCGCGTCGCCATCAACATCCTCGATCTCGTGACACGGCAGTTGACGCGGGAAGAGGGGAGCGATGCTGCGGAGGTGGAGCGGTTGCGCGCGCTGCTGGGCATGGATGGGTCGGTCACCGATCTCAACCGCACGCTCGCCGAGCGCATCGCCAAGGGCGAGATCGACCTGGCAACGCCGGGCCTCGCCGAGCATCTGTGGGCGACCACGATGGACAAGCTTGCAGTCGATCAGCCGAGCTACGCCTCGTACAAGCGCGAGCTGTCGCGAGGCGGGTAAGCGGCGCCACATTCTCCGCGGTCATCGCCCGCGAAGGCGGGCGATCCAGTATTCCAGAGACGGCAGTGATCGAGCCGAGAAGCCGCGGCGTACTGGATGCCCCGGTCAAGCCGGGGCATGACGGCGGTGATGAGCCGAGCGACCCTTCACTTCCCCACCCATTTCGGCGGCCGCTTCTCCGCGAACGCCTTCGGTCCCTCGATGTAATCCTGCGAGGCCACCATCGCCTTCACCGCCGGATATTCGCGCTGCTCCTCGATCGCCTGCTCCAGCGAGACGCCGAGGCCCTTCTGGATCGCCTGCTTCGAGGCGCGGATCGACATCGGCGAATTCTTGGTGATCATCTCGGCCCAGCGCAACGCGCCGGATAGCGCCTCGCCCTGCGGCACCACCTCGTTGACGAAGCCGAGCTCATAGCCTTCCTTGGCGCTGACATGGCGCGCGGTGAGGATCATGCCCATGGCGCGCTTCAAGCCGATCTGGCGTGGCAGCCGGTGCACGCCTCCGGCGAGTGCGGCCAGCCCAACGCGCGGCTCGGGCAGGGCGAAGGTCGCGTTCTCCGAGGCGATGATCAAATCGCAGGCGAGCGCGATCTCGAAACCGCCGCCCATGGCGACGCCGTTGACGGCGGCGATGATCGGCTTGTCGCAGTCGAAGCGCGCGGTGAGACCGGCGAAGCCGCCCTTGTCCCAGCCGCGCTTGCCGCCCGCCGCCTGCCACTTCAGATCGTTGCCGGCGCAAAACGCCTTGTCGCCGCTACCAGTGACGATCGCGACCCATTGCCCGGCATCAGCGGAGAAATCGTCGAACACCTTCTGGAGTTCGAAATGCGCATCGGTGTGCAGCGCGTTGTAGACCTCGGGCCGCGACAGCGTGACGATCGTGATCGGCCCCTTGCGTTCCACCTTTGAGAACTTCAGCTCCATGGTCGCTCCAGCATTTTCTCGTGAAGGAATATTGTGGCTATACTAGCGCGCGCCAGCGCCGCAACACCATCGAATTGCGCGGGCGCGCCTTGCGCCTCTGACACGCCTCGCATTGCTTGACTTGCGCGAGCTCTTCTCACCTTAATCGTGAGAAGCAAAAGCGCGCGTAGCGCCTTAACGCAAAACGAAAAATCATCCGGGAGAGACTCGTGGATTTCTCACTGCCTGCCGATCTCGTCGCCTATCTCGCGGAGCTCGACCGTTTCATCGAGCGCGAGATCAAGCCGCTGGAAGAAGCCGACGACAACGTCCGCTTCTTCGACCATCGCCGCGAATGGGCGCGCACTGATTTCGAGAATGGCGGCCTGCCGCGCCACGAATGGGAAGCGCTGCTGCGCAAGGCGAAGGATCTCGCGGACACAGCCGGTCATTTGCGTTTTGCGGTGTCGAAACAATATGGCGGCAAGGATGGCTCCAACCTCTGGATGGCGGTCATCCGCGAGCACTTTGCCGCCAAGGGGCTCGGCCTGCACAACGATCTCCAGAACGAGCATTCCATCGTCGGCAATTTTCCCGTCGCCACCATGCTCGACCGCTACGGCCGCGACGACCAGAAGGCGATGATCGACGGTTCGATCAAGGGCAAGTACCGCATCACCTTCGGCCTGACCGAGCCAAATCATGGCTCCGATGCCACCCACATGGAAACGCGCGCGGTGCCCGCGACCCGCGACAACGTCAAGGGCTGGATCATCAACGGCGAGAAGATGTGGACGACCGGCATGCACGTCGCCACCCACTGCGCGCTGTTCGCGCGCACTAGCGGCAATGACGGCGACGCGCGCGGCATCACCTGCTTCCTGGTGCCGGCCAAGAGCGACGGCGTGAAGATCGAAGAGTACATGTGGACCTTCAACATGCCGACCGATCATCCCCGCGTCAGCTTCACCGACGTGTTCGTGCCGGAGGACGCGCTGTTCGGCGAGGTCGGCCGCGGCCTGTCGCTGGCGCAATGTTTTGTCCATCAGAACCGCATCCGCCAGGCCGCGAGCTCGCTCGGCGCTGCAGTCTACTGCATCAACGAGAGCGTGAAATATGCGCGCGAGCGCAAACCGTTCGGCAAGGCGTTGGCCGAGAACCAGGCGATCCAGTTCCCGCTGGTCGAGCTGGCGACGCAGGCCGAGATGCTGCGCCTGTTGATCCGCAAGACCGCCTGGGAAATGGACAAGCTCACCGAGGAGCAGATCGAGCGGACGCTCTCCGACCGCGTCTCCATGTGCAACTACTGGGCAAACCGCCTCTGTTGCGAATCCGCCGACCGCGCCATGCAGGTCCATGGCGGCATGGGCTATTCACGCCACAAGCCGTTCGAGCACATCTACCGCCACCACCGCCGCTATCGCATCACCGAGGGCAGCGAGGAGATCCAGATCCGCAAGGTGGCGGGATTTTTGTTCGGCTATATGGGGCCGGGGAAGCATTAGGGATATTGCGCGCGGTCTCTCCCCGGAGTCGTCCCGGCGAAGGCCGGGACCCATAACCCCAGGGAGGGGTTTGGGATGAACTGGTAAATTGCCAGTCTTCGCCGAACTGCGTTCGGTGGCTATGGGTCCCGGCCTTCGCCGGGACGACGATGTGGATAGAGCGGGCCTAATTCACCCGCCGGTCCTTCCCCGCCCAATACGGCTCGCGCAATTGCCGCCGCAAGATCTTGCCTGACGGATTCCTCGGCAGCGCCGGCAAGAACTCCACGCTCTTCGGCGTCTTGAACCCGGCGATGCGCTCGCGGGTGAAGTTGATGATGTCGTTGGCGGTCGCCTGCTTGCCCGGCTTCATCACCACGACGGCCTTCACCGCCTCGCCCCATTTGTCGTCGGGGATGCCGATCACGGCGGCTTCCGCGACGTCGGGATGATCGCACAGCGCGCTCTCGACTTCGGCCGGGTAGATGTTCTCGCCGCCGGAGATGATCATGTCCTTGATGCGGTCGTGGATGTAGAGGTAGCCGTCCTCGTCCATGTAGCCGGCGTCACCGGTGCGCAGCCAGCCGTCGCCGCGCAGCGTCGCGGCGGTCGCTTCCGGCAGGTTCCAATAGCCGGCCATGTTGGAGCCCGAGCGAGTCGCGATCTCGCCGACCTCGCGCGGCGGCAGCGGCTTGCCGTCGATGTCGAGGATTCCGATCTCGACGCCCGGCAGCGCCTTGCCGGCCGAGCGCATCCGCTCCAGCCCCTCGACGTGGTCCTCCGGCGGCAGCGCGACGATGGTGCCGGTGGTCTCGGTCATGCCGTACATCTGCACGAAGCCGCATTTGAAGATGTCGATGCACTCTTTCAACAGCGCGGCCGGAATTGGGGAGGCTCCGTACAGCATGTACTTCAATCGCGAGAAATCGACCGTCCTGGCGCGCGGCTGCCGCACCACGAACTGCATCGCGGCCGGCACCATGAACAGCTTTGTGATGCCCGACTGCTCGAAGAAATCCAACACCTTGGTCGGATCGAACTCGCGCGCGATCACGCCGCGGGCGCCGTGATAGAGCCCCATCACGCCCCAGCCGGAGCCGCCGATGTGGAAGATCGGCATCGCGACCAGCGACACGTCGTCGGTCGACCACCGGTTCCACTCGGGCTTGTCCTCGGCATTGCCTGTTTGCACGAGGTTGAGGAAGTTCGCATGCGACAGCATCGCACCCTTCGGCTTGCCTGTCGTACCCGACGTATAGAGCTGGATCGCGATGTCCCGGGTCGCGATCGGCACCTTGGGATCGTCGTCACTCTGTGCATCGCGCCAGGCCGTAAAATCCTGCCATTCCGGCGCGCCGCCCTCGGTGGTGATGACGCTGCGCACGCCCGGCAACTGGTCCCTGATCTGGCGGACCTGGGTGATGAACTCAGGTCCCACGAACAGCACCGGCGCCTTGCAGTCGCTCACGATGAAGGCGACCTCGGGGCCCGCGAGCCGCCAGTTCACCGGTGCCATCACCACGCCGGCCTTCATGGCGCCCATCAGCAGCTCGAAATAGATATCGCTGTTCTTGCCGAGATAGGCGACGCGCTCGCCCTTGTTCACACCCATCGCGATCAGCGCATTGGCGACGCGATTGGTCTTGATGTCGAATTCGGCAAAGCTGGTGACGCGGCCTTCGAACTCATAGGCGATGGCGTTGCCGCGGCTCTTGGCGCGCTCGCGCACCATGTCAGCGAGATTGGCCAATGGCTGTGTGGTCATGTTTCTCCCGTGACGTTTTGTTTTTATGCCGCGGAGTGTGGCGTCATCCGTGGGTGATGACAAGATGGCGGGAGGGGGAAGTGAGGCGTCGCTATCTCAACAACGTCGTCCCGGCCTAGTGCGCAATTGCGCACGGGGGCCGGGACGACGACGGAGTGTGGAACGACGTCTTCAGGCCTCCCGTTACAAAGAGATCACCCCCGCTTCGCCCGGTCCTTTTCGTTCTGCGCCATGATGCTTTCGCGCGCGGTTTTCCAGTCCTCGTCGCTCCAGTCGCGGAGCTGGTAGAAATTGCCGCCCATCGCGAGCGCCTGGGCGCCGTCCATGGCGATGGTCTCGCCGCTGATCCAGTCGCAGCCGCCGGAGATCAGGAACACGGCGACGTTCTGCAACTCCTCCATGGTGCCGACGCGGCCCATCGGATTCATCGCCTTGGTGCGTGCACCGGCTTCGTCGCCGGGCTTGATGCGCTTGCTCATGCCCTCGGTCGGGATCTCGCCCGGCGCGATCGTGTTCAGCCGGATGCCATAGCGGCCCCATTCGGTCGCGAGCGACATCGTCATGGCGTGAATCGCCGACTTGCTCATCGCCGACGGCACCACGTAAGGCGAGCCGTTGCGCACCCAGGTCGTGGTGATCGAGACGACGTTGCCGGGCTGCTTCAACGCGATCCAGCGCTTGCCGACCGCATGCGTCACGTAGAACGTGCCGTGCATGACGATGTTGGCGACGGCGTCGAAGCCGCGCGGCGACAGCTCTTCGGTACGCGAGATGAAATTGCCGGCGGCGTTGTTGATGAGGTCGGTGAGGGGGCCGTCGCGAAAGATGGTCTCGATCATCTCCTCGACCGCGAGCGCGTTGCGGATGTCGACGCCGTGGCTGCTCACGCGGCCGCCATACTCGGCCATCAGCTCGGTGGCGGTCTCGTCGCAGACGATCTTGCGCCGGCCGCAGATGTGTACCTCGGCGCCGAGCTGGAGGAAGCGCGCCGCCATCGACTTGCCAAGCCCGGTGCCGCCGCCGGTCACGAGGATGCGCCGTCCCGCCAGAAGATTTTCCTTGAACATGGCTGTTTCCCCCGTCGCGATTGTCGGTTAATTGATCGATTGACTAAATCCGGCCGCCGTCGTCCTGTAAAGCGGCACCGAACAAGAACAGCCGGGAACCACGGGAGAATTGATCCATGGAAGAGCGCGTCTCGATCTCGATCTCGGAAGGCGTCGCCGATGTTCGGCTGGTGCGCGCGGACAAGATGAATGCGCTGGATCAAGCCATGTTCGAGGCCCTTGTCGCTGCAACCGAGCGGCTTGCAAAGGACAAGAGCGTGCGCGTCGTCGTGCTGTCGGGCGAAGGCCGCGCTTTCTGCGCCGGTCTCGACATGGGGCGTTTTGCCGCCATGAAGGAGAAGGGCGGCAACGGAATTCCGGGTGGCGAAAATCGCGATCTCACAGCGCGTACGTACGGCCAGGCGAATTTTGCGCAACAGGCGGTGTGGGGCTGGCGCCAGCTTCCGGTGCCGGTGATCGCCGCGATCCAGGGCGTCGCCTTCGGCGGCGGCTTCCAGCTCGCGCTCGGCGCCGACATGCGCTTCCTCACCCCCGATGCGCGAATGTCGGTGATGGAAATCAAATGGGGGCTGGTGCCGGACATGGCGGGCACGCCGATCCTGGCCTCGCTCGTGCGTGACGACATTCTGCGGGATCTCACCTACACCGGCCGCATCTTCTCGGCGCAGGAGGCGATGGCCTACGGTCTTGCCACGCGCATCTGCGACGACCCGCGCGCTACCGCGCTCGACGTCGCGCGCGAGATCGCCGGCAAGAGTCCCGATGCGATCCGCGCCGCAAAACGCCTGCTCAACAATCTCTCGGTCGATCCGGGCCCCGCACTGCTCGCCGAGTCCGTCGAGCAGCAGAAGCTGATCGGCAGTGCGAACCAGACCGAGGCGGTGCGTGCAAACCTGGAGAAGCGCGCGCCCAAGTTTGCGGATTAGCGCAGACCTCATCCCGAGGAGCAGCGAAGCGGCGTCTCGAGGGATCGGCCACGGGCCTTCATGGTTCGACACGGCGCTTTGCACCTCCTCACCATGAGGGACATCTTCGAACAACAAAGAAAAACAAATGAGCGAAACCTCAAATTTCCTCGGCATCGTCTCCGGCGAGCGCAGCCGCTCCCATGCCGAGATCGCTGATCGTGTCGACCGCATCGCCGCCGGCCTCAGCAAGCTCGGCGTCCGCCAGGGCGATTGCGTCTGCATGCTGATGCGCAACGATATCGCTTTTCTGGAAGCCGCCTATGCCACGATGCGGCTGGGCGCCTACGGCGTACCGATCAACTGGCACTTCAAGCCGGAAGAGATCACCTACATCCTGAACGACACCGGCACCTCCGTGCTGATCGGCCATGCCGACATGCTGCATGCCTTGCGCGATGCGATCCCGAAAGGCGTCACCGTGCTCAGCGTGCCGACGCCGCCGGAGATCCTGTCCAGCTACAGAATCGATCCCGATCATCTGAAGACGCCGGACTTCGCGATCGATTTCGAGTCATGGCTCGCGGCATTCCAGCGCTATGACGGCCCGATCGTGCCGCAGCCCACGAACATGATCTACACCTCGGGCACGACAGGCCATCCCAAGGGCGTACGGCGCAATGCGCCGACGCCGGAACAGGCGGCTGCCGGCGAACGCATGCGCGCGATGATCTACGGCCTGAAGCCCGGTGCCCGCACGATCCTGCCGGGTCCACTCTATCATTCCGCGCCGAACTCGTTCGGCATCCGCGCGGGAAAACTCGGCGGTGCACTTGTGCTGATGCCACGGTTCGAGGCCGAGGAATTTCTCGAGCTGATCGAGCGCTACAAAATCGACACCATCTTCATGGTGCCGACCATGTTCATCCGCTTGATGAAGCTGCCGGAGAACGTGCGCAAGCAATACGACGTCTCCTCGCTGCGCCATATCATCCATGCCGCAGCACCCTGTCCGGCGGACGTCAAGCGAGCCATGATCGAATGGTGGGGGGCGGTGATCTATGAATTCTACGGCTCGACCGAATCCAGCGCCGTCACCTTCGCGACCTCCGAGGACGCGCTGAGGAAGCCCGGCACCGTCGGCAAGATTTCGCCCGGCGCCGAGCTGCGCTTCATCGGCGAGGACGGACGCGTGCTCGGCGTGGGCGAGATCGGCGAGATCTACTCGCGCATGGCCGGAATGGCCGATTTCACCTACCACAACAAGCCGGAGAAACGCGCCGAGATCGATCGCGACGGCTTCATCACCTCGGGCGATGTCGGCTATATCGACGAAGAGGGCTACGTCTTCATCTGCGATCGCAAGCGCGACATGGTGATCTCGGGCGGCGTCAACATCTATCCGGCCGAGATCGAATCCGTGCTGCATGCGGTGCCCGGCGTGCATGATTGCGCGGTGTTCGGCATCCCCGATGCCGAATTCGGCGAAGCGCTGATGGCGGTGGTCGAGCCGCAGGCCGACGTTACGCTGGATGCCACCGATATTCGTAAGCGACTGAAGGCGTCACTCGCCGACTACAAGGTCCCAAAGCACATCGAGATCCGGGCCGGGCTGCCGCGCGAAGATTCCGGCAAGATCTTCAAGCGCCGCCTGCGCGATCCCTATTGGGAGCAGGCGGGGCGGAAGATCTGACGTGCGTAGCCCGGGTGAGCGAAGCGATACCGGGATAATAAGACCCGGATGTCGCTTCGCTCATCCCGGCTACACGAGCCCGCGAATTCGTGAGCGGCTTCATGGACCGCAACCTCGCTCATCGTGCTATACTCACGGGATCACGTCTCACGGATCATCCCATGGCTCCCGTTTCCATCCTGCTCAACCTGCTCTGGATACTCATCGGCGGCGCCTGGATGGCGTTCGGCTGGCTGGTGGCCGCGGTCATCATGGCCGTCACCATCATCGGTCTGCCCTGGGCGCGGGCGGCGTTCAACATCGCCGTCTACACGCTGATGCCGTTCGGCTCGCGGGCGGTCAACCGCTATGATGTCACCGGCATGAGCGATATCGGCACCGGCCCGCTCGGGGTGATCGGCAACATCATCTGGTTCGTGCTCGCCGGCTGGTGGCTGGCGCTCGGCCACCTCCTCACCGCCCTGGCCCTCGCGATCACCATCATCGGCATCCCCTTCGCCTGGGCTCATCTGAAGCTCGCGGGCATCGCGCTCTGGCCGATCGGCAAGGTGATCGTGCCGGCTTAGGAGACTCGCAAACGTCCCCGCGGCACATCCTTCGAGACGCCCGCCGTTGGCGGGCCCTCAGGATGAGGGCGGAACACGTGGTTGCACCTTTAACGAATCCCGACGTAGCTCAGCCTCATCCTGAGGATACCGCGAAGCGATCGTCTCGAAGGACGAGGCGCTTGCTCAGCCCGGAGGATGGGTAGAGCGTCAGCGAAACCCATCATACCGTCCGCCGATGACGGAGCATGATGGGTTTCGCAAGGGCTCAACCCATCCTACGCGTGCTGCTTCAACGTGGCATAGGAATCATGCCCCTCCGCAAGGCATCACATTCATTGCAACTTTTTCCCGCCCTCATTGTTGACGAGCGGGAGCGAACGCGGAATGTGCCGCGGCTGGCTTGCCCTTGGCTCATTCTTATCGGGAGGCGATTGCATGAAGTGGCTTTGCTTGGTCGGCTTTGCGGCGGTAGCCGTTGCTTTAACACCCACATCTTCTTCGGCGATGCCCGTTGCCAAGCCGGACGCACTGGGCGCGTCCCAGACTGACACCATCGAGGTCAAGGGCGGCCACGGACATGGCGGTGGCCACGGGTGGGGTCATCACGGCGGCCGTGGTCATCATTACGGCTGGGGCAGAGGCCGAGGCCATCACTATGGCTGGCGGCACCATCACCACTGGTAAGCGCCACTATTGTCCCGAGATCGGAGTTGGGCGGGCGCTCAGTCAACGCTTCCGCCCACGATTCCTCGCGTTGCCCGACGGGCAAAACACGCCACATGAAGGTCAATCGATCTGTGCTCTAATATTCTGATTGACCGAATTCAGCTCTTCGGTTAAACCGCACTCTATCCCGGCCCGCTAAAAAGGGCGTTTCGCGATCGTCACGATACGTGAGCCGGGATGCGATGGACGCGGCAGCGCCGGCGTGGGACGAGGTGGCAGGGCGGGCGACCCCCGTGAGCCATCGCGATCCGCGCGAACGACCCGGCGCGGTCACAGCGTTTCTTTTCGGCTTCGGGGGCGAGCACGCGCGAGCTTCCGGATGTCCGGGGAGGGACGTCCGCGGACGGCAAAAGCGTGTGGTCCTGACGCCCGGGGTCTGTGCGTCAAGGCTTGCGGGGATGTGCGGCCCGACCCGGTGCGTGCATCGATCATCCGCAAGGCGACGGGGGCAATAGTGCATCGCTCCCCGGGGAGAGCGCGCCATAAGCCGTAAAACCATTGCGCAGGGAAGGCCGGCTGTTCCGGCATCACCTGTGGTCACCCCCGCGTGCGTTTTTCGCGTGCGGACCCTGGGTGCCAGCCGGCGCCCGGCCTTCCCTGCGCCCTTTCTTCTCGATGAGGGCGAAACGGACAGCAAAGCTCGGGCGCTCGCGCCGCGAGATCGCGAAGGCATGTTTATCGCGAGGACTCGTGTCCCGGACGCGCTGCAACGCGCCAGCGCTGCTGCGCAGAGCCGGGACCCTGAAGCGGATCAACGCCGGGCTCTCAGCTGGCCCCGGCTCTGCAGCGCATCACGCCGCGAAGACGCGGCGCGCCTGCGCTGCGTCCGGGGCACGAAACCATTGCCCCTAGTGTGCGCCGCCACCAAGTTCACCTTGCACTGCGGCAGAAAAATATCGCACACTCGGCTGAGCCGGGCAGTCAAGCGAGCTCGAACCAGGGGAGCGAGCCATGTCCCTCCAGACATTACCATCCGACGCTACTGAGCCTCGCCCCAACCGCCCCGAGGATGTCCAGGCGCTGGAGGCGGATGTGCGGCTGCGGGACGACATCCGCCTGCTCGGGCGCATCCTTGGCGACACCGTGCGCGACCAGGAGGGCGCCGATTTGTTCGACCTGGTCGAGCGCATCCGGCAGACCTCGATCCGGTTCCACCGCGATGAGGACCGGCTCGCCCGCCGCGAGCTCGAGCAGATCCTCGACAGCATGTCGACCTCGGAGACGGTGCGCATCGTCCGCGCCTTCAGCTATTTCTCCCACCTCGCCAACATCGCCGAGGACCAGAACAACATCCGCCAGATGCGCGCCAACAAGGGCGGCGGCTCCGGCGTGCTGGCCGAGACGCTCGCTCATGCCAGGGCGGCGGGCATCGGTGCCGACGCCCTGCGCAACTTTTTCAAGAGCGCGCTGGTCAGCCCGGTGCTGACCGCGCATCCGACCGAGGTCCGCCGCAAGAGCACGATGGACCGCGAGATGGAGGTCGCAGCCCTGCTCGATCGTCGCGAGCGCGTCGCGCTGACGGCGGAGGAGGCCGCCGCCAGCGACGAGCAGCTCCGCCGCGAGGTGCTGACGCTGTGGCAGACCAATCTCTTGCGCCGGACCAAGCTCACCGTGCTCGACGAGGTCGCCAACGGCCTGTCGTTCTACGATTACACGTTTCTCCGCGAGGTGCCGCGGCTGGTCAACGCGCTGGAGGACCGGCTGGAGGAGGGCGGTGAGCAGGCGGCCGGCGAACTCGCCTCGTTCCTGCGCATGGGCAGCTGGATCGGCGGCGATCGCGACGGCAATCCCTTCGTCACCGCCGACGTCATGCGCGGCACGCTGCGGCTGCAGTCGAGCCGGGTGATGCAATTCTATCTCAATGAGCTGCACGTGCTCGGCTCCGAGCTGTCGATCGCAGCGCATCTCGCCGACGTGTCCGAGGAGCTGCGCACGCTGGCGGAGCGCTCGCCCGATACCTCGCCGCACCGGAGCGGCGAGCCTTATCGCCTCGCGGTCTCGGGCATCTATGCGCGCCTCACCGCCACGGCCGAAATGCTTCAGGTCGAGATCACGCGCCGGCCGGTCGGCAAGGGCGCGCCGTATGACACCGTCGGGGAGTTCAAGGCCGATCTCGACGTGCTGCACCGCTCGCTGATCTCCAACAATGCCGGCGTCATCGCCCGCGGCCGGCTCCGGCTGCTGCGGCGTGCGGTGGACTGCTTCGGCTTCCATCTGGCCCGGCTCGACATCCGCCAGAACTCGGCGGTGCACGAGCGCACCATCGCCGAGCTGATGGACGCCGCCAACCCCGGGATGTCCTATCTCGCGCTCGGCGAGGACGCGCGCATCTCCCTGCTCACCAACGAGCTGCGCTCGACGCGCTCGCTGGTGTCGCCGTTCGTCAAGTACAGCGACGAGACGATGGGCGAGCTCAACGTCTTCCATGCCGCCGCGGAGGCGCATGCGAAGTTCGGCTCGGACGCCATTCCCCAATGCATCATCTCGATGTGCAAGGGCATGTCTGACATGCTCGAGGTCGCGGTGCTCCTGAAGGAGGTCGGTCTCGTCCATCCCTCCGGCCGCAGCGCCATCAACGTCGTGCCGCTGTTCGAGACCATCGAGGATTTGCAGGCCTCCAGCGCCATCATGGACCGCATGCTCTCGCTGCATGATTACCGCCGCCTGGTCGACAGCCGCCGCGGCGTGCAGGAGGTCATGCTGGGCTATTCGGACTCGAACAAGGACGGCGGCTTCGTCACTTCGGGCTGGGAGCTCTACAAGGCCGAGATCGGCCTCGTCGACGTGTTCGAGCGCCATGGCGTGCGGCTGCGTCTGTTCCACGGCCGCGGCGGTTCGGTCGGCCGCGGCGGCGGACCGAGCTATGACGCCATCATCGCCCAGCCGGGCGGCGCGGTGAACGGCCAGATCCGCATCACCGAGCAGGGCGAGATCATCTCGTCGAAATATTCCAACGCCGAAGTCGGCCGCAACAATCTCGAGATCCTGGCCGCCGCGACGCTGGAAGCGAGCCTCCTGCATCCGCGCCAGAGCGCGCCGCGGCGCGAATACCTGACCGCGATGGACGAGCTTTCAAGTCTCGCCTTCAAGGCCTATCGCGGTCTCGTCTACGAGACCGACGGCTTCGTCGATTATTTCTGGGCGTCCACCGTCATCAACGAAATCGCGACGCTGAATATCGGCAGCCGTCCGGCCTCGCGCAAGAAGACCCGGGCGATCGAGGATTTGCGGGCGATCCCCTGGGTGTTCTCCTGGGCGCAATGCCGCCTGATGCTGCCCGGCTGGTACGGCTTTGGCAGCGCCGTCGAGCAGTGGATCGCGGAGCATCCCGACAAGGGCATGCCGTTCCTCAAGGAGCTCTACAAGGAATGGCCGTTCTTCCGCATGCTGTTGTCGAACATGGACATGGTGCTGGCTAAGAGCTCGATCGCGATCGCCTCGCGCTATGCCGAGCTCGTGCCGGACGAAGCCTTGCGTGAAAAAATCTTCGGCCGCATCCGCCGCGAATGGCATTCTTGCATCGAGACGCTGCTGGACATCATGGGCCAGGACCGTCTGCTGCAAGGCAACCCGCTACTGGAGCGCTCGGTGCGCCACCGCTTCCCCTATCTCGACCCGCTCAACCACGTGCAGGTCGAGCTGCTGAAAGAGCACCGCGCGCAGAACCCGGACGAACAGGTGCTGCGCGGGATTCAGCTGACGATCAACGGCATTTCGGCAGGGCTGAGGAATACGGGGTAATTCAGGCCCGTCGTTCCGGGGCGATGCGAAGCATCGAACCCGGAACCTCGAGATTCCGGGCTCGGCTCTGCGAGCCGCCCCGGAATGACGGCGGTCGTTCAACAAAAATGCGCGCCCTGCGTCTCCACATACACCGCATAGAGCGACTGGCTCGCGGTCATGAACAGCCGGTTGCGCTTCTTGCCGCCGAAGCAGACGTTGGCGCAGGTCTCGGGCAACAGGATCTGCCCGATGCGCGCGCCGTCGTTTGGCGCGAACACCTGCACGCCGTCATAGCCGGGTCCGACCCAGCCGGCACCGACCCAGATGTTGCCCTCGGTGTCGACGCGCAGCCCGTCGGGGAATCCCGACTTGCCCTCGAGCTTCATGTCGATCAACTTCTTCGGGTTCGACAGCTTCGCGCCGTCGATGTCGTAGGACCACACCACATTCTCGGCCTGCGGATAATGCGTGATGCCGGTGTCGCACACATAGAGCTTCTTGTAGTCGTGACTGAAAGCGATGCCGTTCGGCTTGAATGGCTCGTCGGCCACCTTCGCGACCTGGCCGCTCTGCGGATCAAGGCGATAGACCGCTTCCTTCTGATGTGGCTGCAGCGAGCCGGTATTGGCAAGCTTGCCCTCGTAGATGCTGATCGCGCCGTAGCCGGGATCGGTGAACCAGATCGCCTTGTCGTTGGGATGCACCACCATGTCGTTCGGACCGTTGAGCGGCTTGCCACCCGCCTGCTCGGCCAGCGTCGTCAGCGAGCCGTCATGCTCGTAGCGGACGAGCCGGGTGCGCTCGGCACTGAGCTGGCGTCCCTCGGTGTCGAACGAGTTGCCGTTGGCTTCGTTCGACGGCTTGTGGAACTGCTCGGAGATGTGGCCGTCGTCGTCGAGGTAGCGAAGCTGCCGGTTGGCGGGGATGTCGCTCCAGACGAGATATTGCCCCTGCGCATTCCACGCCGGTCCTTCCGCCCACAGGCAGCCGGTATAGAGCCGCTTGATCGCGGTGTTGCCGACCTTGGCCTTGAAGCGCTTGGGATCGATAGGGATGATGTCAGGGTCGGGATAGCGTTGCGGCTCGGCGCTGGTGCCGAAGTCGCGGGCGTCCGCGCGTGAGGCGAGCAGGGCAGATGCGGCGACAGTCGCGGCGCCCTTGAGGAGCGTGCGGCGGCCAAGGCCGCCACGCTCGCTTGAAGTCGTGTCGTCTGAGTTGGTCAGCATTCTTGTCATGGTTTCCTCCCAAAGTTGTGTTGGGAGGCCACCATCCGCCTGCAATTAGGCATAAAGCGGAGCGATCTCCGGACCAGACAACCGGAGATCGCAGGGCAGGGATGCCGATAATGCGGCTATACGGAATCCTTAGACGGGATCCCAGGGGAAGATGTCGGCGGAACGGTCGAGCTTGTAGAACGAGCCCTTCAGCGCCGGCATGCCGTGTTCCGCGATCGATTGCGGCGTCCAGCCTTCGCTCCGATGCACCGAGCGCAGCGGACGGTTCTGGCTAAACAGGAACAGCTCGTTCATGCGTGCGCCGAAGATCTGCCCGGAGACGTCCTTGGCGGCGTCGGAGAGCAGATAGGCGCAGATCGGCGCGATCTTCTCCGGTCCCATCTGCTTGATCTTCTCGACGCGCGCCTTCTCGGCTTCGGTCTCGGTCGGGATGGTGCCGATCATGCGGGTCCAGGCGAACGGCGAGACGCAGTTGGAGCGAACGTTGAAGCGGCCCATGTCGAGCGCAATCGACTTCGACAGGCCGACGATGCCGAGCTTGGCGGCGGCGTAATTGGCTTGGCCAAAGTTGCCGATCAGGCCGGAGGTCGAGGTGAAGTGCACGAACGAGCCGCTTTCTTGCTCGCGGAAGATCCGCGCCGCGGCGTGGCTGACGTAGAACGAGCCCATCAAATGCACCTTGATGACGGCCTCGAACGCTTCCACGCTCATCTTGTGGAAGATCATGTCGCGCAAAATGCCGGCATTGTTGACGACGCCGTCGAGCCGGCCGAAATGATCGGTCGCGGTCTTGACGATCTTGCTGGCGGGGATCGCTTCGGCCACCGACTCGAAATTGGCGACGGCGGTGCCGCCGCGCTTCTTGATCTCCTCGACCACTTCCTCTGCGGGCGCGGCGCTCGTGCCGGCGCCGTCGGCGGCGACGCCGGGATCGTTGACGACGACCTTGGCGCCCTCGCCAGCGCAGAGCAGCGCGATCTCCCGCCCGATGCCGCGGCCTGCGCCGGTGACGATGATGACCTTGTCTTGCAGTGATTTCGTCATGTGGATCTCCTGTTTTCTTACCTCGCCCCGCTTGCGGGGAGAGGTCGGATCGCATCGAAGATGCGATCCGGGTGAGGGGGACTCTCCGCGAGTCCGAGTGTGTGGAAGCAGCCCCTCACCCCAACCCTCTCCCCGTAAGAACGGGGCGAGGGAGAGGCGAGCAGCTCATTACCTCTCGTTCGTAAACACGATCGTGCCCGACGCGGCGAACATGCCGCCGACGCCGTGGCACACGGAAATCTTCGCATTCGCCACCTGCGCCGGCGCGATGCCGCGCATCTGCCGCACGCTCTCCTGGAGCGCGTACATGCCGTACATGCCCGAATGCATGTAGCTCAAGCCGCCGCCATTGGTGTTGAGCGGAAGCTTAGCCCCCGGCCGCGTGTTGCCGTCGGCGATGAACTTTCCGGTCTCCTCGTGCGGCATGAAGCCGAGATCGCCGAGGCCGAACAGCGGCAGATGCGCAAAAGCGTCGTAGATCATGAGATGGTCGACGTCCTTGTGCGCGATGCCGGCCTCCTTGAACGCCAGCGGCCCCGCGGTCTTGAACGCGCGCGAGGAATTGAAAGTCTCCATCTGGCTGACCATCGGCGTCTCCACGCTCTCGCCGGTGCCCATGATGTAGACCGGCTTGCGCGGAAAATCCTTGGCACGGTCGGCAGAGGTCAGGATCAGCGCGCCGCCGCCGTCGGTGACGAGGCAGCATTGCAGCAGGCGGAACGGATAGGCGATCATGCGCGAGTTGAGGACGTCTGCGACCGTGATCGGATCCTTCATCATCGCGCGCGGATTCTTCGCCGCCCATTCCCGCTGCACCACCGCGACCGAGGCGATCTGCTCGTGGGTGATGCCGTAGGTCTTCATGAAGCGCAGCACGGGGATCGGGAACATGCTGGGCGGGCCGTAGACGCCGAACGGCGCCTCGAACTGGCCGTTCAGGCTGTCAGGAGCCGTCGAGCGCGGCGCCTTGCCGATCATCGACTTGCCGCTCTCGGCATGCGTGATCAGCACGGTCTTGCACAGGCCGGCCTCGATTGCCGCGGCGGCATGGCGGACGTGCAGCATGAAGGAGCAGCCGCCGACCGAGGTGCCGTCCACCCAGGTCGGCTTGATGCCGAGATAGTGGCAGACTTGTTGCGGCGTTTCGACCGCCGTGGCGAAGCCGTCGATGTCGGACAGCTTCAGCCCGGCATCGGCGATGGCATTGAGCGCCGCATCCGCGTGAAGCTGGAGCTGCGAGACGTTGGGGATGACACCGAGTTCGGTGGTCTCGGCCGCGCCGACGACGGCAACCTGATTGCTGCGCATGGGCTACCCCTTCGCCGGACGGAACACGGGGAGGGTGATCTTGTCATCGAGCGCTTCGAAGGCGACCTCGAGCTTCATGTCGAGTTCGAGCGCCTCCGGCGTCTGCGGGCAGTCGATGATGTTGCTCATCATCCGCGGCCCCTCGGCAAGTTCAACCACCGCGATCGCGTAAGGCGGCGTGAAGCCGGGCGCGGCGGGACGATGGTTGATCACGTAGCTGTAGAGGAAGCCCTTGCCGCTCGCCTTGAAGATGCTGACCTTGCGCGAGGCGCAGGACGGGCAGAACGGGCGCGGCGGGAAATAGACATGCGCACAGGCGTCGCAGCGCTGCAGGCGCAACTCGCCCGCCTTGGTGCCGTCCCAGAAATGCTGGGTCTCGGGCGTCGGTTTAGGTCGCGCGCGCTGCGGTTCGGCCATCTCGGCAGGTCCTCCCAAGGCCAAGCTGAGCCCGGCTGTTGCGATCTTGATGCGACAATCGACCATGGCGCGTCAACGGTCCAGCAATGCGCATGCATGCCATCATGCGCACAATGCTTGTGTCGAAGTGAGGCAGCGCTATACATTGCGCGCAAATATTCCGTGAGACAGACATGCCCGATTTTCCGACACTGACGAAGCTCGCCGAAGACCTCGAAAGCGGCCGCACCACCTCCCGCAAGCTGGTCGAGGCTTGCATCGCCAAAATCGCCGATCCGGCCGGCGAGGGGCAGCGTGCCTTCATCCATGTCGACAAGGACGCCGCGCTCGCGGCGGCGGATGCGATGGACGGTTTGCGCAAGGTGAAGGCGGCGCCGTCGCGCTACGCCGGTATCCCGGTCTCGATCAAGGATCTCTTCGACATCAAGGGCCAGGTGACGCGCGCCGGCTCCCGCGCGCTCGACGATTCCTCGCCGGCCGAACAGGATGCCCCCACGGTGGCGCGGCTGCGCAAGGCCGGCTTCGTCGTGATCGGGCGCACCAACATGACCGAGTTCGCCTATTCCGGCATCGGCATCAATCCGCATTACGGCACGCCAAAGGGCGTCTGGAACCGGGCCGAGGGCCACGTGCCCGGCGGTTCGTCTTCGGGCGCCGCGGTCTCCGTGCTCGACGGCATGGCGCATGGCGCGCTCGGCACCGACACCGGCGGCTCCTGCCGGATTCCGGCGGCCTATAACGGCATCGTCGGCTACAAGCCGACGCAGCGGCGCGTGCCGCTCGACGGAGCTGTGCCGCTGTCATTCTCGCTCGACAGCATCGGGCCGCTGGCACGATCGGTCAGCTGCTGTGCCATTCTCGATGCCGTGCTGGCGAACGAGCCGACCGTTCCGCTGAAGCCGCGGCCGGTCAAGGGCATGCGGCTTGCGGTGCCGACCACGATCGCGCTCGACGACCTCGACGCGGCTGTGTCGGCGACATTCGAGCGTGCGCTCAAGAGCCTCGCCGATCACGGTGCGGTCATCGAGCGCATCGAGATGGCCGAATTCCACGACATCGGGCCGATGAACGCCAAGGGCGGCTTTGCGGCTTCGGAAAGCTATGCCTGGCATCGCTACCTCCTCGCGTCCAAGGGCGACGTTTACGATCCCCGAGTCTTCGTGCGCATCATGCGCGGCGAGGCGCAGAGCGCGGCGGACTACATCGATCTTCTCCACGAGCGCCGCTCGCTGATCGCCCGCGTCAATGCGCGCATCGCGCCCTATGACGCGCTGGTGCTGCCGACCACCGCCAACACGCCGCCGAAAATTTCGGATCTTGCCGACGACAAGGCGTTCACCACGCAAAACCTGCGCGCGCTGCGCAATTGCACCCTGATCAACATGATCGACGGCTGCGCCATCTCGCTGCCGGCGCATCGCGAGGGTGAGATTCCCGTCGGCCTGATGCTGGCGGGCGCGGGCGGATCAGACCGCCGTATCTTCGAGCTTGCTGCCGGCATGGAGGCCGTAATTCGTGTTTGACCTGACTTTCACCGTCGACGCCCAGGACACCACCACGCCGCTGACGCTGGCGATCGACCAGATGGTCATCGCCGGCTGGACCGGCCGCGATCCGGTCGCGCGCGACAAGCACATTGCCGAGCTGCAGGAGATGGGTATCGCCCCGCCGGCCTCGACGCCGATCTACTACCGTGCCTCGGCGCGGCGCCTGACGATGGAAGATAGCATCGAGTGCACTGGCGGAGATTCCAGCGGCGAGGTCGAGTTCGTGCTGATCGGCTGGCAGGGCCGCATTTTCGTCGGCTGCGGCTCTGACCACACCGACCGCAAGGTGGAGGCCTACAACGTCACGGTGTCCAAGCAGATGTGCGACAAGCCGATCGCGTCCAGGCTATGGGAGCTTGAGGACGTCATCGGCCATTGGGACAGGATGATCCTGCGCTCGTGGGCCACCATCAAGGGCGAGCGCGTGCTCTATCAGGAGGGCAGGCTCGACGCGATGCTTCCGGTCGCCGACCTGATCGCGCGTGGCTTCGAGGATGGGAAATTCCCCGACGGCTGCGCCATGTTCGGCGGCACGTTTGCGGCGAAGGGCGGTATCCGCCCCGCCGACCGTTTCGAGTTCGAGCTGGAAGACCCCGTGCTGAAGCGGACGATCAAGCACGGTTATGACGTGGTGACGTTGCCGGTGAGGGGCTAAGGTCTCTCCCCGCCGTCATTGCAGCGAAGCTCTCTCCGCCGTCATTGCGAGGAGCCCTTGCGACGAAGCAATCCAGACTGGTTCCGCGGAGGGACTCTGGATTGCTTCGCTACGCTCGCAATGACGGGGAGATAGTCGTCGGAAATCGGGTGGCGCGGTGAACGTCGGACTGCAAGGGTGATCGCTATGACAATGACCGCGCGAAAATCAGCCCAATCTTCCGCAGCCGACCTCGCCACCTACGTCGATGCCCTCGACTGGCCCCAGATCACCGCCGAGCTCGACGCCCAGGGCTGCGCCGTCCTGAGGGGCCTGCTCACGCCGGACCAATGCCACGCCGTCGCCATGCTCTATCCCGACGACGCCAACTTCCGCAGCCGCATCGTCATGGGCCGCCACGGCTTTGGTCGCGGCGAGTACAAATATTTCTCCTACCCGCTGCCGGACCTGATCGCGCAGTTGCGGCCGGCGCTCTACGTGCATCTCCAGGCCGTCGCCAATCACTGGAACGAGGCGATGGGGATCGACATCCGCTATCCCGCTGCTCACGCCGGATTCCTGAAGCGCTGTCACGAGGCCGGGCAGGCGCGACCGACGCCGCTGCTGCTGCAATACGAGGCCGGCGATTTCAACTGCCTGCATCAGGATCTTTATGGGGAGCACGTGTTCCCGCTCCAGGTCGCGATCCTCTTGTCGGAGCCCGGCCGCGATTTCACCGGCGGCGAGTTCGTGCTGACCGAGCAGCGCCCGCGCATGCAGTCCCGCGCCGAGGTGGTTCCGCTCGCGCAGGGCGACGCCGTCACTTTTGCCGTGCATCACCGCCCTGTGCAGGGGACACGCGGCACCTACCGCGTTAACATGCGCCACGGCGTCAGCAGGATCAGGTCCGGCCAGCGCCACACGCTGGGTGTGATCTTTCATGATGCCAAATGAGCGCTGCGATTGACGGCTGATCTGTTTGATACGGTTGCCGAAGCCCAGCCGTCACGCGAGGAGATCGCCGACGGCGCCGTTCTGCTGCGCGGTTTCGTCAAGCCGATCGAGAGCGAGCTGATCGAAGCCGTGCGCGCCATCGTGGCGCAGTCGCCGTTCCGCCGCATGACCACGCCTGGCGGTCATTTGATGTCGGTGGCCATGACCAATTGCGGCGAGCGCGGCTGGATCACCGATCATACCGGCTATCGCTATGATCCCATCGACCCGCGTACCGGCGCGCCATGGCCGGCGATGCCGCCGGTGCTCCGCGATATCGCCCGCCGCGCGGCGGAGCAGGGCGGGTTTACCGGCTTTGCGCCCGATGCGTGCCTCGTCAACCGCTACGAGCCCGGCACGCGGCTGTCATTGCACCAGGACAAGGACGAGCTGGATTACTCGGCGCCGATCGTCTCGGTCTCGCTCGGCCTGCCCGCGACGTTCTTGTTCGGCGGCGTGGCGCGCACCGACAAGCCGCGCCGCTTCCGCTTGGTGCATCGGGACGTCGTGGTCTGGGGCGGGCCAAGCAGGCTCGCCTATCACGGCGTCGCGCCGCTCGCCGACGGCGAGCATGCGCTGCTTGGCCGCAAGCGGGTCAATTTGACATTCCGAAGGACGCGCTGACGTTCGCGTTCGTCATTCCGGGACGCGCGTTAGCGCGAACTATGGTGCGCAGTTGCACCTGAGAATCTCGCGGTTCCGGGTTCGATGCTGCGCATCGTCCCGGAACGACCTCAAGGCTTCGGCGGATGAATGAATGCCCACGGGCTGACTTCCGAGTCCCGCGTCACTTCCACGGAGATCAGATACGGCCCGCCATGGGCCAGCGCCTTCTCCATCGCCGCCTTGAACTGGTCCGGCGCGGTGACGCGCGCGGATGCGACGCCAAAGGACTCGGCGAGCTTGACGAAATCCGGGTTGACCAGATCGGACGCCACCACGCGGCCGTCGAAGCGCTCCCGCTGGTCGCGGCGGACATTGCCGTAGGCGTTGTTGTTGAACACCAGCGTCACCACGCCGATGTTGAACTGCACGGCGGTGGAGAGTTCCTGCACGCCGAACATGAAGCCGCCGTCGCCGGTGATCGCCACCACCGGCTTGTCGGGATTGGCGACCTTGGCGCCGAGCGCGGTCGGGAAGCCCGAACCGAGCGTGCCCTGATAGCCTGATGTGATGAAGGTGCGCGGCTCGTAGATCGGAAAGCCGTACCAGGATGCGAAACCGAACTGGGACAATTCATCGGTCACGATCGCATTCGCCGGCAGCACCTCGCGCAGAATGTTGAGATACGCCATCTGCGGCTGGATGCGCTGGATCTCGGCTTGCGCCGATCCCGTGGCCTCGCGGATGTCTCCGCGCCGGCCGCTGGTCCTGGCGTAGCCGGCCTTCTTCACGGCTGCGACGAGATCGGCCGTGCCGGCTTTGGCGTCGGCGACGATAGCGACATCGGAGGCGAGCCGGCGCATCTCGGCCGGATCGATATCGACACGAATGGATTTCAGCCCCTTCGGCTGATACGGCCAGCGGAAGCCCGATGCCGGCAGTTCGGCGCGCGTGCCGATCGCGATCATCAAATCTGTCGTCGGCCACAGCTTGTAGGCTGCCGCCATCGTCAGGCCGAGCTCATGCGCATTGGAGACGATGCCGCGGCCGCTGCGGAAGGCGACGACCGGCGCGTCGATCATCTCGGCGAGTTCGAGAATCTCCTCGCGCGCTTCGATCGCGCCGCTGCCGACGAAGATCATCGGCGCCTTGCTGTTCCTGATCAGCGCGGCCGCCTGCTTGATCATATCGGGGTCGGGCTGCGGCGCGGGCAAAGGCTCCAGCACCTGTGCTGCAGCCGTGTCCGCGCGCTGGGTGAAGACGTCCCAGGGCATCTCGACCGAGGCGGGGCCACGCCGTCCGGATGTCATCTCCTGGAAGGCACGCGCGACGGTCGTCGGCGCGTTGCCGGGATATTCGATGCGATCCGCCCATTTCACATAGGTCCGCAAGGTCGCGAGCTGATCCGGCATCTCGTGCAGATGGCCGCGGCCCTTGCCCAGAAACTGCGTCGGCACCTGGCCGGTGACGCATAGCACCGGCTCGTTGCAGCCGAAGGCGGTGAGCAGCGCGGCGCTGGCGTTGAGCACGCCGGGACCGGGCACCACGCTGAACACGCCGGGCCTGCCGCTGGAGCGCGCATAGCCGAACGCCATATAGCCGCAGGCTTGCTCGTGCCGCGCGCCGATCACCTTGAGCTGCGCCTGGTGGAAGGCGTCGAACAGGCCGTAGACCTGCGCGCCGGGCAGGCCGAATACGGTGTCGACGCCGTGGGCGACAAGGCCGCTTACGATCGCTTCGCCGCCGGTGAGGGTGGTCATGGCACTATTCCATTTCAATTCTTGTTCAGGCTTCGTCGACGACGCCGTTGCGCAATTTTCCGATGCCTTCCGCCTCGACCTCAATGACATCGCCGGGCTTCAGATAGCGCGGCGGATCGAACCGTGCACCAGCGCCGGTCGGCGTGCCCGTCACGATGATGTCACCGGGGACGAGCGTTGCGAAAGTCGAGATATAGCTGATGAGATAGCGGAACGGGAACATCAGCCGGCTGGTGCGGTCGTCCTGCCGCAACTCGCCGTTGACGTGGGTGGTGAGGCGGATGTCGGCGACCTGCGATTCCTGCGTGTAGGGCACCAGCCACGGGCCGAGGCTGCCGCTGGAATCGAAGTTCTTGCCCTGCGTGACGTTGAACTTGGCATGGCGCAGCCAGTCGCGCACCGAGCCTTCGTTGCAGAGCGTCAGCGCGGCGATGTGATCGAGCGCCGAACTTTCCGGAATATGCCGGCCTTGCTTGCCGATCACCAGCACGATCTCGCCCTCATAGTCGAGCTGCGCCGAGGCGCGCGGGCGCACCAGCGGTGTGTCGTGGCCGACGAAGGAGCGCGGCGAGCGCATGAACATGCTCGGATATTTCGGTGCGTCCTGGCCGTCCTTGTACTCGGCGTTGCGGTCGGGATAGTTGACGCCGATGCAGATGATCTTTTCCGGCGCGGGCACCGGCGGCAGCCAGATGATGTCACTCAGCGCATGATCGGGCGCGCGGCCGGCGGCCTCTTCGGCGAGGCTCGCGAGCTTTCCTGCCGCGATCACCTCGCGCAGCGTCGGATAGTCCTTGGCGTGGCGCGCGGAGAGATCGACGATGCCGCCATCGACGACGGCGCCGTAGCTGATAGCACCCTTGACGGAGTAGGTGGCGAGGCGAGGGAGTGTCATTGGCTGCTCATTGTTCCTTTGTCGTCCCGGCGAAGGCCGGGACCCATACCGCGTGATCTACCGATAGTGCGCCGTGGCAATCCCGAACGACCAACTTTCGTCAAACGTCTCCCTGTGGTTATGGTCCCGGCCTTCGCCGGGACGACAGCTTGAGAGTTTCCGACTACAAGCATCAATCCGCCACCAGCACGTCGGCCACGAACTTCGGCTCGCGCACGGTCTGCCCTGAGAACAGCGAGCCCTGCTCGAACCAGGAGCGCGGGGCAGGTGCGCCCCACAATGTCTGGCGGCGCGGATCGCGCAGCGACCAGCGCAGCGGCTCGTGGTCGTGATCGCCGGTGAAATAGTCGCTGGTATAGAGTTCGAGCCGGTGTCCATCGGGGTCGCGGACGTAGAGGAAGAACGCATTCGAGATGCCGTGGCGGCCGGGGCCACGCTCGATGTTCTTCACGAAGCCCTGCGAGGCCATGACGTCGCAGAGATGGATGATGTTCATCGCCGTCGGCGTCCAATAGGCGAAATGGTGCAGCCGCGGGCCCTTGCCATTGGTGATGGCGAAGTCGTGGACATTGCCCTTGCGATGCATCCAGGCAGCGGCGATGCGCCCGTTCGGTCCGTCCTCCTCGGCGTATTCGGTGAGACGGAAGCCGAGCCGGGCATAGAATTCGACGGTGTCCTGCACCTCGGCGGCGAAAACGTTGAAATGGTCGAGCCGCTGCGGATGGCAGCCCCGGTAGAGGTCGTAGCGGCGCAGCAGATGTGGCCGCCGCTCCATCGACGCATACAGCTCGATCTGGAAGCCGAAGGGGTCGGTGAATTGCAGCGTGCGGCCCTGGTACGGCTGGTCGACGAACGCGTAGCCCATTCCGTTCTCGGAGAGGAACGCGGCAGCCTTGTCGAGATCCTTCTCGTTGCCGACCTTGAAGCCGAGGCGGTTGCAGGCGGGACCGGCGGCTTTCCGCAGCACCAGCGAGTGGTGCTGATGCTCTTCAGAAGCGCGCAGATACACGACTTCGTCGTCGGCGTCCTCGACATGCAGGCCGACGGTGCTCTCGTAGAACGCGCGGCTGAGCTTCAGGTCGGTCACGTCGAGCACGACGTGACTCGAGCGGATGATATTGAACGGCGGCTCGAAGATATGTTGCGGTACGGGCATTGCGTTTCCCCTCTTGAGGTCCCCCGTCATTCCGGGGCGGCTCGTAGAGCCGAACCCGGAATCTCGAGGTTCCGGGTTCGACGCTCCGCGCCGTCCCGGAACGACGGCGGTTCTAGATTCCCAGCTTTTGAATCTTGTGCGTGCCCCGCGCCACCGAGACATGCTTGGTTTCCATGTAGAAATCGAACGAGTAATCGCCGCCGTCGCGGCCGATGCCTGAGGCCTTCATCCCACCGAACGGCGTCGGCAGATGGCGGACGTTTTCCGAGTTCAGCCAGATCATGCCGGCTTCCAGCGCATCCGCGACACGCAACGCGCGGCCAAGGTCGTTGGTCCAGACATAGCCGGTCAGGCCATAGCGGATGTCGTTGGCGATCTCGATGGCATCGGCCTCGTCGCGGAAGGGCAGCACGGTGAGGAAGGGGCCGAACACCTCTTCCTGTGCCACGCGCATCTTGCCGTGGGCGCCGGTCACCAAAGTCGGCTCGACATAATGTCCACCGCCCGGGCCGTCATAGGCCTTGCCGCCAACGGCGATCTTCGCGCCGTCCTGGCGTGCGATGTCGAAATAGGAGCAGACTTTCGCCAGGTGACGTTCGTGGATCAGCGGTCCGATCTCGGTTGCGGGATCGAGGGGATGGCCGACCTTCAGGGCTTTCACCCGCGCGGTCAGCTTCTCGATGAACTTTTCCGCGATGCCGGCCTGGATCAGCAGGCGACTCGACGACGTGCAGCGCTCGCCGTTGAGCGAGTAGATCATGAACACGACCGCATCGAGCGCGCGGTCTAGATCGGCGTCGTCGAACACGATCACCGGGTTCTTGCCACCGAGCTCGAAATGCACGCGCTTCAGCGTGGGCGCGCCCTGAACCATGATCGCCGAGCCCGTCGAACTTTCGCCGACGAAGCCGATCGCCTTGATGGCGGGATGCTCGGTCAGCGCCTTGCCGGCCTCCTCGCCGAATCCGTGCACGGTGTTGAGCACGCCGTCGGGAACGCCGGCTTCCTTGACGAGCTTTGCCAGAATAGCCGCCGTGACCGGCGACCACTCCGCCGGCTTGTGCACGACCGTGCAGCCTGCTGCGAGGGCAGGCGCGATCTTCCAGGTCGAAAGCATGAACGGCGTATTCCACGGCGTGATGACGCCGACCGGGCCGATCGGCACGCGCGTCGAGACGTTCCAATGCTCGTCGCTCGGCGTGTTCTGGCCGTCGCGCGCCTCGCCGCATCTGTCCGCGAAGAAGCGGAAATTCTCGGCGGCGCGGATCGCGGCCTTGGCCATGAAGCGATAGGCCTGGCCGGTGTCGATGCATTCGAGCACCGCGATGTCCTCGGCATTGTTCTCGATGGCGTCGGCGACGCGATGCAGCAGCTTCTTCCGCATCACTGGGCCCATGTCGCGCCAGGATTTGAAGGCGAGGGCGGCAGCGGTGGCGGCGCGATCGACGTCCTCGGCATTGCCGCGGGCAACGCTTGCGAGCGTCGCGCCGTCGACCGGCGACTTGGTCTCGAACGTTTCGCCTGAGATCGACGGCACGATCTTGCCGTCGATCATGTGGCCGATGCCGTCGGCGCGCAGCGTCTTCAGCAGCGGCGCGACGCGGTCGCGGTTGGCCTGGAACACATCGGCTTTCGGCGTGGACTTATCCATGGGCGGCCTCCGCTTTCAGGGCATCGTGGATGTTGTTGCGCTTCCAGCTCGTGTCCTTGTCGTTGATCTGCATGTCGAACGACAGGGCGAATTTCGAGCTTGCGAAGACGGGATCGAGATGCCGGGAGAGCGCCTGGAAGACATGCTCGCCGGCCGTCTTGCGGGTTGGCAGATCGCGGCCTTCGCCGATGCGCAGCACCATGTCGAGAAAGCCGTAGTCCTGCCGCGCATCGGCGATCGCATAATGCTCGCACCTGATGGCGCGGACGCGGATGCCGCCGAGCGGGAAGATGCCGGTCTCGACCGCCGCCTTGCGCACCACCTCGCACGCCGCGCCGATGTCGAGGCGGTCGTCGAGATTGGCCGAATATTCGATCGTGAAATGCGGCATCGCGGTTTCACTCCCTGTCTTTTTTATTCGTCTAAGCGAAGTAGCAACTCACCGAGCCGTAGGCGCCATAATCGGCTTGAATTGTGTCGCCCTTGCGGGTCTCGATCGGACGGATGAAGGAGCCGGCGAGCACGACCTGTCCGGGCTCGAGCGCAAGGCCAAGCGGTGCGATCTTGTTGGCGAGCCAGGCAACGGCGGTGGCGGGATGATTGAGCACGCCGGCGGCGAGGCCGGTCTCTTCCAGCTGGCCGTTCTTGAAACAAAGCGCGCCGATCCAGCGCAGATCAGCGTCCAGCGGTCGGATCGGTCGTCCACCGAGCACGATGCCGGCGTTCGCCGCGTTGTCGGCGATGGTGTCGAAGATCTTTCGCGTCGCCTTGGTCCGGGGATCGACGCGCTCTATGCGTGTGTCGAGGATTTCCAGCGCCGGCACCACGAAGTCGGTGGCGTTGAGCACGTCGAACAGCGTGCAGTCTGGCCCTGAGAGGCGCTTGCTCATGACGAAGGCGAGCTCGGCTTCCACGCGCGTCGCGATGAAGCGTTCCGTCGGGACGAGGCCACCATCGGCGAAGAACATGTCGTCGAGCAACACGCCGGAATCGGGCTCGTTGATGCCAAGCGCGCTCTGCATCGCCTTCGAGGTCAGGCCGATCTTGTGTCCCCTGACGATGCGCCCCTCGGCGATCTTGACGTCGACCCAGGCCTTCTGAATCGCGTAGGCGTCAGCGATGCTGATGTCGGGAAAGTCCTGCGAGAGCTGCCGGATCTGCGTACGGGTCTTCTCCGCCTGGTGCAGACGGCTCGCGCAAGCTCGGATATCGTCGTTGGAAAGCGCCATTCGTGATCTTACAAATCGTGGTGCCCGAAGATACTTAACATGTTAAGTGAATGCGTCAATCGCAAATTGGCTTGCTGCACTGCAAACGTTTCGCGGCTTGAAAGGGCGTCATGACGAAGAGACCGGCTGATCCAGCGGACGACGGCGCAGCCGCCGTGCGGCAGGTGCCGATGCGCGACTTCTCGCGTTCGCTGCCGATGTCGTTGTTGCGGGCACGCGAAGCCGTGATGCGGCAATTCCGTCCCTCGTTGCGTGAGCATGGCCTGACCGAGCAGCAATGGCGCATCCTGCGCGCGCTCGCGGCGATCGACACGGTCGAAGTCACGGAACTGGCGCGGACGGCGTTCCTGCTCGGACCGAGCCTGTCGCGCATCCTGCGCGATCTGGAGGCGCGCAACCTGATCGAGCGCAAGACCGCGAAGGCGGACCAGCGCCGCAGCATGGTCTCGATCTCGGAAAAGGGCGTGAAGCTGATGGCCTCCGTCGCGCCGTCCTCCGAAGCGATCTATGCGGAGATCACGCGACGCTTTGGCGCACGCAAGCTCGTAGAACTGCAGGAGATGCTTGGCGAGCTCGAACGGAGTCTCGCAGAGCTGGGCAAGGCCGAGGAGGCAAGTGCCGAGGAGTGAAAGCAGATATGCGCGAGCGCGCGGCAACAATCATGGACACCGCCGCATTTTTTCGCTCAAGTGCTGCTCAAGCCGATCGCTGCAAAATCGGCGCCGAGGTAGAGGCAAACAGATCCTCATGGTCATCATCCAGGTTCAGAAGCTGATCGACTTCGTCACCGAGGTCTTCGAGCATGCGCAGTCGTTGCCTGACGAAGCCCGGCGCATCGCCACCTACCTGACCACGGCGAATCTGACCGGCCATGACAGCCACGGCGTGATCCGCGTCCCCGTCTATATCCGTTGGCAGAAGTCCGGCGCGGTCGTGCCGAACCAGAACGCGGAATTGGTGCTCGATACGCCCTCGCTCGCGGTGGTCGACGGCAAGTTCGGTTACGGCCAGACGGTGACGCCGCAGGCGGTCCGGATCGGTATCGAGAAATGCAGGAAGGCGGGACTTGCCGCCGTCGCACTGCGCAATGCCGGCCATATCGGCCGCGTCGGCGACTGGGCCGAAATGGCCGCCGCCGAAGGACTGATCTCGGTGCATTTCGTCAATGCTGCGGGCTCGCTGCTGGTGGCGCCGTTCGGCGGTGTCGAGAAACGGCTCTCCACCGCCCCCTATTGCGTCGGCATTCCGCGCGAGGGCCGGGATCCGATCGTGCTGGATTTCGCGACTTCGGTGGTGGCGGAGGGCAAGGTGCTGGTCGCAAGCCGCGGCGGCAAGAAGCTGCCGAAGGGCGCGCTGGTCGATGCCGACGGCAGCCTGAGCGAGGAGCCGGCCGTGCTCTACGGGCCCTTCACGCCGGACGGGCCGCGCGACCACACCAAGGGAACGGGCGCGATCCGCGCCTTCGGCGAGCACAAAGGTTCGGGGCTTGCCTTCATGTGCGAGCTGCTCGGCGGTGCGTTGACCGGAACCGGGGCCACGTCCGGCGGTCGGCGCTTCGCCAACGGCATGCTGGCGTTCTACATCGATCCGAAAGTGGTCGATACCTCCCATGTCTTTGACGCAGAGGTGTCGCGCTATGCCGACTTCATCCGTGCCACCAGGCCGGTGGCCGGGGTCGATCAGGTGCTCATTCCCGGCGACCCCGAGCGGAAAACCCGGGCGGAGCGCACCCGAAACGGCATCCCCTTGCCGGATGACACCTGGGCGGCAATAGTGAATACGGCCCGCGAGGTCGGTGTCGGCGAAGTCAGCATCCAGAGGGCGACCGCATAGGTCTTGCGTCATTGCGAGCGTAGCGCGGCGCGCCAGTTCGCGGTAACAGCGGTTGTGCTGTCGTGACGCTCGTCATGGTGACGAAGGTCCAAATAACGACGACTTAAACAATGACGGCCCAAACAACAAAGAAGGAAGGCAACGTGGCGAACAAGGTCAAGGAAATCTGGAAGTCGGGCAAGGCCGTGGTCAACGCGTGGCTCGCGATTCCCTCCGGCTTCTCGGCCGAGATGATCGCGCAATGCGGCTTCGACAGCGTCACCGTCGACATGCAGCACGGCGTGCAGGATTATCTGTCGATGGTGCAGTGCTTCCAGGCGATGGACAAGCATCCGATCACGCCGATGGTCCGCGTGCCCTGGAACGAGCCCGGCATCATCGGCAAGGTGCTCGATGGTGGCGCCTATGGCGTGATCTGCCCGATGGTCAACACGCCGCAGGAAGCCAGGAACCTCGTTTCCTATGCCAAATATCCGCCGAAGGGCGTGCGCTCCAACGGCCCGATCCGCGCCGGCATGTACGGCACCGCCGGCTCCTACCAGAAGACGGCCAACGACGACATCGTGCTGCTGCCGATGATGGAGACCAAAACCGCGGTCGAGAACATGGAGGCGATCTTCGACGTCGAAGGCATCGACGGCGTCTATATCGGCCCGTCCGACCTCGGCTTCTCCTACGGCCTCGAGCCGAAGCTCGATCGCACCGAGCCGGAGATCCTCGCGATCTACGAGAAGATCATCAAGGAGTGCGGCAAGCGCGGCCTCAACCCCGGCATCCATTGCAGTGGCGCCGAAGGTGCCGCGCGCGCCATCAACATGGGCTTCAAGCTGGTGACGCTCTCGAACGAGGTCGGCCTGATGACCACCTACGCCAAGATGCAGGTCAACGCGACCCGGAAGGATTCCGGCGGCAAGGCCTGAGCTCTCTCTGTGTCCCGGATGCCGCTCCGCAGAGCCGGGACCCAGAAGCCAGTGAAGCACATTACGTAAGCAACTGGGCCCCGGATCTGCAGCGCACCGCTTCGCGCTGCGCAGCGTCCGGGGCACGATAGTTTCGATACAGGAGACCTCCCATGACCATCAGCCCCGTCATTCGCCTGCATCCCGATGATGGCGTGCTGATCGCGCGCGCGAGCTTGCCGCCGGGAACATTGGTGGCCGACGGTGTAACCACGGTCGAGCGCATTCCCTCCGGCCACAAGGTCGCGATCAAGCCGATCGCAGTCGGCGAGCCGGTGATACGCTACGGCCAGATCATCGGCTTTGCGACAGTGCCGATCGCGCCGGGCCAGCACGTGCACGTGCAGAACTGCGGCATGGGCGATTTCGCCAAGGACTATGCCTATTGCGCCGACGTCAAGCCGACGCCGAACTTCGATCTGCCGGCGAGCTTCGAAGGCATCCGCCGCCCGGACGGCCGCGTCGCCACGCGCAACTATATCGGCATCCTGACCTCGGTGAATTGCAGCGCGCATGTCGCAAGCCTCGTCGCCGACGTCTTCAAGAAGAATCCGTTCACCGGCGACAATCCGCTGGCCGACTTCCCCAATGTCGACGGCGTGGTCGCGCTGACCCACAAGACCGGCTGCGGCATGACGCAGAACGAGCCCTTAGCGCTGCTCCGCCGCACGCTCGGCGGCTATGCACGGCACGTGAACTTCTCCCACGTCATCGTGCTCGGCCTCGGCTGCGAAGTGAACCAGATCGGTGGCCTGATGGAAGAGCAGAAGCTCGCCGGCCGCCTGCGCGCAATGGACATCCAGGAGGTCGGCGGCACCCGCAAGACGGTGGAAGCCGGCATCGCCTTCGTACGCGAGGCACTTGCGGAGTCCAACAAGGTCAAGCGCGAGTCCGTCCCGGTGAGCGAATTGACCGTGGCGCTGCAATGCGGCGGCTCGGACGGCTATTCCGGTGTGTCCGCCAATCCGGCGCTCGGCGCGGCCAGCGATCTCATCGTGCGTCACGGCGGCACCGTGATCCTGTCGGAGACGCCGGAGACCTATGGCGCCGAGCATCTGCTCACGCGGCGCGCCGTCAGCCGCGAGGTCGGCGAGAAGCTGGTCGATCTCATGCGCTGGTGGGACGAATATACGACGCGCGAAGGCGCCGAGATGAACGCCAATCCGAGCCCGGGCAACAAGGCCGGCGGCCTCACCACCATTCTGGAGAAGTCGCTCGGCGCGATGGCGAAGGCCGGCACCACCAATCTCGTCGAGGTGCTGCGCTACGCCGAACCCATCACCAAGAAGGGCTTCGTCTTCATGGACACGCCTGGCTACGATCCGGTTGCCGCGACCGGACAGGTCGCCGGCGGCGCCAATCTGGTCTGCTTCACCACGGGCCGTGGCAGCGTGTTCGGCTGCAAGCCGGCGCCCTCGATCAAGCTCGCCACCAACACGCCCATGTACAAGCGCATGGAAGAGGATATGGACGTCAATTGCGGCACCATCCTCGAAGGCGAGGAGAGCGTCCAGCAGTGCGGCCAGCGCATTTTCGATCTCATCCTCAAGACTGCGTCGGGCCAGCCGACCAAGAGCGAGAGTTTCGATTTCGGCGGCGCCGAGTTCGCGCCATGGGTGCTGGGCGCGACGATGTAATCCCCTCGTTGCGCCTCGGCGGTAGCTGAACACTACAAGCGACGCTCCTCAGTAATGATACGGAGCCGGCAAGTGATCACGGGATTTCCCGCGGTCACACCTGATTAACATCTTCTGCCGTAATCCCTGGAGGGATGCGAGCTCCACTCATTTGGGGCGTTCGCGCTTCGTGAGGGTTCGTCAACGATGACGCGTGCGATACAGCCGACCGGCGTGGAAAATCTCCTCGGAGAGGAGGAGCTGATCGTCTCGAAGACCGATCTCAAGGGCCGCATCACCTACGCCAACGATGTCTTCATCCGCATGGCGAAGTACTCCTGGAAGGAGCTGATGGGCGCCCCCCATAGCCTGATCCGCCACCCCGAGATGCCACGCTCCGTCTTCAAGCTGTTGTGGGACACGCTTCAGTCCAGGCAGGAGATCTTCGCCTACGTCGTCAACCTCGCGAAGGACGGCAGCCATTACTGGGTGTTCGCCCACGTCACGCCGACATTCGACGAGCGTGGCAATATCGTCGGCTATCACTCCAACCGTCGCAAACCCGATGCTGCGCAGATCGAGCGCATCAAGCCGATCTACAAGGCGCTGTGCGCGGAAGAGGCGCGGCATGCCAATGCCAAGGACGGCATGCATGCGAGCTTCGAGGTGATGGTCGGGCTGCTCAAGCAACAGGGTGTCGGTTACGATGAATTTGTGCTCTCTCTCTAAGGCGCAGGGAGCGACCGCGCTCGCATCCGTTCTCGCCGTCGTGGCGTTCGCGCTCTCGCTGGCCGGTGCGACTGGAATTTCCGGCGCGGCGTTGCCTGGCGTTACGGTCGTGCTGCTTGGGTACGCCGTCTGGTGCCAGCACTGCACGGCGGTGGCCGTCGACGAGGTGGCAGACGTATGCCGCAAGGCCGCACGTGGCGATCTCGAGGCGCGCATTCTCAGCAACCGCCAGGCCGGGCGGATCGGCGCCATTCAGAAGGCGGTCAACGACATGCTGGACATCACCGATGCCTATTTGCGGGAAGCTTCGGCGTCGATGGACTATGCGAGCCGCGGCAAATATTTCCGCAAGATCCTCGCGCGCGGATTACCCGGCTCGTTCCGCCGTTCAGCCACCGTCATCAATTCCGGCACCGACAGCCTCGGCCGTCGCGTGGTTGAGATCGCGGACCTCGCAAAGCAGTTCGGCACGCATCTCGACCAGGTCGCCGGCACTCTCATGGGCGCGGCGACCGATCTCGAATCCGACGCCGGCCAGATGGCGGCGGCGGCCGAGAAGACCAGCCGGCAGACCTCCGGCGTGCTCAGTGCGTCCGACCAGGCCTCGCGCAACGTCGCCACCGTCGCCAGCGCCGCGGAGCAGCTTGCGTCATCGATCGCCGAGATCAGCCGCCAGGTGGCCGGCTCGACCACGAGCACGGGGCGGGCGGTGAACGAAGCCAATCGTGCCGGCAGCGAGATTCGCACGCTTGCGGATGCAGCGATGCGGATCGGCGACGTGGTCAAGCTGATCAGCGAGATCGCCGAGCAGACCAATCTCCTGGCGCTCAACGCCACCATCGAGGCCGCGCGGGCAGGCGAGGCCGGCCGCGGCTTCGCCGTGGTCGCATCCGAGGTCAAGAGCCTCGCCAACCAGACCGCGAAGGCGACCGAGGAGATCAGCGCCAAGGTCGGCGAAATGCAGCAATCGACCACCAATTCGGTCGCCGCCGTCGAGGCGATCGCACAGACCATCACCGAGATCAACGGCATCACCGCCTCGATCGCGACCTCGATCGAGCAGCAGGGGCTCGCCACCCGTGAAATCGCCCGCAGCGTCCAGGAAGCCTCGGCCGGCACCTCGCAAATGTCCTCGAACGTCACCGGCATCAGCGAAGCCGCCGCCGACACCGGCCGTGTGGCGGGCCGCGTCAACAGCGCCTCCGAACGCGTCCATGGCGAGGTCGAGACGCTCCGGCGCGAGGTGACGCAGTTCCTGCAACGGCTGACGTCAGCGGCGTAAAGGCCTTCGATGCAGACGCACTCTGCTAACCCTCTCCCCTTGTGGGAGAGGGTGGCTCGCCGCGTTTGCGGCGAGACGGGTGAGGGATCTCTCTCCGCAAGCGATCCCTGCACCGAGTTTGCGGAGACATACCCCTCATCCGGCGCTTCGCGCCTCCTTCTCCCACAAGGGGAGAAGGAGGAAAGCGGGCGCCCGCACCTTGCGTAGGCACCCTTTGCCCGTTGTTAGTGCTTGATCGAGGTCACCAGCGGTGTTCTGCTCAAAAAAGCTGCTGGAGTACCGCACCCCGTGTCGATCTACGTCGCATTACACCACGTCACGCACTACAAATACGACCGCCCGATCGATCTCGGCCCGCAGACCATCCGCCTGCGGCCGGCGCCGCATACGCGCACGCCGATCCTGAGTTATTCGCTCAAGGTCACGCCGGCCAATCATTTCGTGAACTGGCAGCAGGATCCGCTGGGCAACTGGATCGCGCGTTACGTCTTCCCGGAGAAGACGACCGAGCTCAAGATCGAGGTCGATTTCACGGCGCAGATGACCACGGTCAATCCGTTCGACTTCTTCGTCGAGCCCTATGCCGACAGCTTTCCGTTCGAATATCCGCAAGATCTCAAGACGGAGCTCGCGCCTTACCTCGAGACCGTCAAGCCCGATCGGCTGTTCGCGAAATATCTCGACACGATCCCGCACGAAGCCCCGAACACCGTCAACTTCCTGGTCGATCTCAACAGGGAGCTGCAGAAAAAGATCGGCTACGTCATCCGCATGGAAGCGGGCGTGCAGACGCCGGAGGAGACGCTCTCCTCGGCAGCCGGCTCATGCCGTGACTCCGCCTGGCTTCTGATCCAGACCTTCCGTCACCTCGGTCTCGCCGCCCGTTTCGTCTCCGGCTATCTGATCCAGGTCCGTCCCGACATCGATCCGATCGAGGGGCCGCCGGAGGTCGAGAATGATTTCACCGATCTGCACGCCTGGGCCGAGGTCTACCTGCCGGGCGCAGGCTGGATCGGCTTCGACGCGACCTCGGGCATGCTTGCGGGCGAGGGGCACATCCCGGTCGCGGCGACGCCGCACTACCGCTCGGCCGCGCCGATCTCCGGCGGCGCCGGCTTCGCCGAGGTCGAATTCGCCTTCGACATGAGCGTCAAGCGCATTCGCGAGGCGCCGCGCATCACAAAACCGTTCTCGGACGAATCCTGGATACGGCTCAACGATCTCGGCGAGCAGGTCGACGGCGATCTTGCGGCGCAGGACGTGCGTCTGACCATGGGCGGCGAGCCGACCTTCGTCTCCGTCGATGATCTCGAAGGCGCCGAGTGGAACACGGACGCCGTCGGTCCGACCAAGCGCGGGCTGGCCGACGATCTGATCCGCCGCCTCCGCGCGCGTTTCGGACCCGGGGGCCTGCTGCACTTCGGTCAGGGCAAATGGTATCCCGGTGAAAGCCTGCCGCGCTGGGCCTTTGGCCTGTACTGGCGCAAGGACGGCGTGCCGATCTGGAAGAATGCCGACCTCATCGCCAGCATCGAAAATCCGCGGCCGGCGCAGGCCAAGGACGTCCAGGCGTTCGTGGAAGGCGCGGCGCTGCGGCTTGGTCTCGATCCCGGCTACATCATGCCGGCCTATGAGGACACCGCGTACTGGCTGCAGAAGGAATCCGAGCTTCCCGTCAACGTCGATCCGTCCGATTCCAAATTGTCCGATCCGGAGGCCCGCGCGCGGATGGCGCGGGTGTTCGAGCACGGGCTCAACAACCCTCGCGGCTTCGTGCTGCCCGTGCAGCGCTGGAATGCGCCGCCACGCTGGCGCAGCGAGCGCTGGCAGCTCCGGCGCAGTCATCTGTTCCTGATGCCGGGGGACTCGCCGCTCGGCCTGCGTCTGCCGCTGGACTCGCTCGGCTATGTCCCGCCCGATCAATATCCCTACATCGTCGAGCGGGATCCGATGGAGGCCCGCGGCAAGCTGCCGGTGTTCAGCCTTCCGGCGCGTCCGGACGCGCCGGAGCGGCTCGAGCCCGAACAGCTCAACACCTCGGTCCCGGTCCGCACCGCGATGTCGGTCGAGGTCCGCGACGGCGTGCTTTGTGCTTTCATGCCGCCGGTCGAGCAGATCGAGGATTATCTCGAGATGATCGCGGCGCTCGAAGCGACGGCCGAGGAGATGCAGCTCCAGATCCATGTCGAGGGTTATCCGCCGCCGTTCGATCCGCGTGTCGACGTCATCAAGGTGACGCCGGATCCCGGCGTGATCGAGGTCAACGTCCAGCCGGCAAAGAACTGGCGCGAGGCGGTCGAGATCACCGCCGGGCTCTATGAAGATGCGGGCAAGACACGCCTCGGCGCCAATCGCTTCCTGGTCGACGGTCGCCACACCGGCACCGGTGGCGGCAATCACGTCGTGGTCGGCGGCTCGAGCCCGCAGGACTCGCCGTTCCTGCGCCGGCCCGATCTGTTGAAGAGCCTGGTGCTGCACTGGCAGCGTCATCCGGCGCTGTCCTATTTCTTCTCCGGCCTCTTCATCGGCCCGACCAGCCAGGCACCGCGCATCGACGAAGCCCGCCACGACAGCATTTACGAGCTCGAGGTCGCGCTCACCCACGTGCCGCCGCCGGGCGTTCAGGCGCCGCTGTGGCTGGTGGATCGCTTGTTCCGGCATCTCCTTGTCGACATCACCGGCAACACCCATCGCGCCGAGATCTGCATCGACAAGCTCTATTCACCGGACGGCACGACCGGTCGCCTCGGCCTGGTCGAATTCCGCGCGCTTGAAATGCCGCCGGATCCGCGCATGTCGCTGGCGCAGCAGCTGCTGATCCGCGCGCTGATCGCGAAATTCTGGCGCGAGCCGCAACAGGGCAAGTTCGTGCGCTGGGGCACCGCGCTGCACGACCGCTTCATGCTGCCGCACTTCATCTGGGAGGATTTCCTCGAAGTGCTCACCGAGTTGAAGCAGTCCGGCTATCCGTTCGAGCCTGAATGGTATCTGGCCCAGCTCGAATTCCGCTTCCCCGCTTTCGGCCGTATCCATCATGGCGGCGTGACGCTGGAGCTGCGGCAGGCGCTGGAGCCCTGGCACGTGCTCGGCGAGGAGGGCTCGGCCGGCGGCACCGTGCGCTATGTCGACTCATCGGTCGAGCGGCTCCAGGTCAAGGCGGAAGGCTTCGTCGAAGGCCGCCATATCGTCTCCTGCAACGGCCGCCGCCTGCCGATGACCGCCACCGGCCGCTCCGGCGAAGCCGTGGCCGGCGTCCGCTTCAAGGCCTGGCAGCCGGCCTCCGGCCTGCACCCGACCATTCCCGTTCACGCGCCCCTGACCTTCGACCTCATCGACACCTGGAACGGCCGCTCGCTCGGCGGCTGCGTCTATCACGTCGCCCATCCCGGCGGCCGCAGCTACGATACCAAGCCGGTCAACACCTACGAGGCCGAGGCGCGGCGGCTGGCGCGCTTCCAGGACCACGGCCATACGCCGGGCCCGATGCAGCCGCCGCCCGAGGAACGCACAAGTGAGTTTCCGCTGACCCTCGACTTGCGGACCCCGCTCCTGCAATGAGTATGATGCGGGGGCAGGGAGAGGCGCATGGCCGAGGGCGCAGCCGAAGAGGACGACAAGGCGGGTAAGGCGCAAGGTCAACGTGATGGCCATCGCCGCTTCGCGCAATGGGTCCGCGACTACAGGCGCCTGCCCGGCATCCCCGACGAGTTTCTCGGCCCGGACGGCAAGCCCCGCGCGGTCTGGAGCCGCTTCTTCGATGCCTTCGGCGCGCTTGCGCCCGACGACATCGAGCGGCGGTTTGGCATGGCCGACCGTCATCTCCGCGAGGCCGGCGTCACCTATCGCGCGCCCGGCGAGAGCGCCGACCGGCCCTGGTCGATCAGCCATCTGCCGCTGCTGATCGACGAGGCCGACTGGAAGCAGCTGTCCGACGGCATCACCCAGCGCGCCGAGCTGCTCGAGCTCGTGCTGCGCGACATCTATGGCGAGGGCCGCCTCGTCGCCGAAGGCGCGTTGCCTGCGGCCGCGATCGCCGGCAGCCCCGAATATCTCCGTCCCGTCTGCGGCGTGCCGCCGCCGGGCGGGCGCTATCTCTCGCTCTATGCCGCCGATGTCGGCCGCGGGCCCGACGGCCGCTGGTGGGTGCTCGGCGACCGCACGCAGGCGCCGTCGGGCGCGGGCTATGCGCTGGAGAACCGTCTGGTGCTCTCGCGCGCCTTCTCCGATCTCTACAAGTCGATGAACGTGCCGCGCGTCGCGCCGTTCTTCGAGGCGTTTCGCGACAGTCTTCGTGCGCGCGCCGACCGCGACGAGCCGCGGATCGGCGTGCTCACGCCGGGCAGCTTCAGCGAGACCTATTTCGAGCACGCGACGCTGGCGCGCTATCTCGGCTTCCTGCTGGTCGAGGGCGACGATCTCGCCGTCAGCGACAACCATATCCACATCCGCACGGTTGCGGGCCTCAAGCGCCTCGACGTGCTGCTGCGCCGCGTCGATTCCAATTCGCTCGACCCGCTCGAGCTCGATGCCTCCTCGCGGCTCGGGGTGCCCGGCCTGATCGACGTGCTGCGCAAGGACGGCGTCGTCGTCGCCAACATGCCGGGCTCGGGCGTCCTGGAGGCGCGCGCGATGCTCGGCTTCCTGCCGGCGCTCAGCCGTCGTCTGCTCGGCGAAGAGCTGAAGATGCCGCACATCGCGACCTGGTGGTGCGGCCAGCGCTCGGCGCGCGACGAGGTATTGTCGCGGCTCGACGAGGTCGCGATCGAAGGCGCTTATCGGCGCGGCGTTCCCGGTTTCGACAGCAACGGTCCGGTGCTCGCGAGCGAGCTCGATGCCGCCGGCCGCCGGCGCCTGAGCGACGCCATCAGCGCGCGGGGCATGGACTATGTCGGCCAGGAGGTGGTGCGGCTCTCGACCATGCCGGTGTGGGAGCAGGGGCAGATCACGCCCCGTCCCTTCGTGCTGCGCGTGTTCGCAGCCGCGACGCCCGACGGCTGGGCCATCATGCCCGGCGGCTTCTGCCGGATCGCCGAGCAGCCGGATGCGCGGGCGGTGTCGATGGGCGACGGCGCGCGTTCCGCCGACGTCTGGGTGGTCTCGGAGAAGCAGGTCTCGACCGCGACGCTGCTGCCCGCGATCGACAAGGTGCGCATCCGCCGCATCGCCGGCGTGCTGCCGAGCCGCGCCGCCGACAATCTGTTCTGGCTCGGCCGCTATCTCGAACGCGCCGAGGCGACGCTGCGGCTGGTGCGGGCGCTGGGCTCGCCGAGCGGGCCCAACAAGGGCACCGCGGCCTCGCTGCAATCGGCCGAGCGTATCCAGCGACTGCTGGTGACCTGGGGCGCGATCTCGCAGACCTCGCGCGCGGCGCCCGGCCGCATCGTCGCCGAAGCGCTGCAGAGCCCGGAGCGTTTCGGCTCGGCACTGTCGCTGGTCCGTGCGGCCCAGCGCACGGCGACCTCCTTGCGCGAGCGGCTGTCGCCCGATGCCTGGCAAGTCATCACCGAGATGGCGGAGCGGCTGGCCTTCGAGGTCGAGGACGACGACAGCGTGCTGAGCGCGGCCGAGCTGACCTTGCAGGAGCTCGCGAGCTTTGCCGGCCTTGCGCATGAGAACATGAACCGCGCCGCCGGCTGGCGCTTCCTCGATATCGGCCGCCGTACCGAGCGCGCCATCAACACCACGCGTTTTGCCCGGCAGTTCGCCTATGACGAAGCCGGCGACGAGGATCTCGATATCCTGCTGACGCTGGTGGATTGCCAGATCACCTACCGCTCGCGTTATCTGCTGGCGCCGATCCTGGCGCCGGTGCGCGACCTCGCCGTGCTCGACAGCTACAATCCGCGTTCGGTGGCGTTCCAGGTGACGACGCTGAACGAGCACATCGCCGCACTGCCGAGTCTGAAGGAGCACGGCCTGATCGAGAAGCCGCAGCGGCTTGCGGTCGCGATGCAGGCGATGCTCGCAACCGCGGAGGCCGAGAAGCTCGAGGTCAAGACGTTGTTCGCACTGGAGCAGGATCTGCTCAGCCTCGCCGAGGCGGTCGGGCAGCACTATTTCCCGCACGGGCCCAATGCGAGCCGGCCGGAAAAGCTGACGGGGTTGGCGTGATCTACGACATCCGTCACGTCACCACCTACGAATACGAGAGCCCGGTCAGCTTCGCCCGCTGCACGCTGCGGCTGGAGCCGAGGAGCGGCCATGGCCAGGAGCTGATCTCGCACCATGTCGAGATCCGTCCGCGCCCCGCGGAGCGTAGCGTCCGGCGCGATTTCTTCGGCACCCTGACCGAGAGCGTGGTGATCGAGGCCGCGCACCGTACTCTGCGCATCGACTCCCGCTCTCGCGTGAAGGTCTCGCGCCAGCCGCGGGCGCGCGATGCCGACAGTCCGGGCTGGGAGAGCATTCGCGACATCGCCCTCGAGGCGACGAGCCTCGGGCCGTCCTCGCCGGTCGGCTATGTCTTTGCGAGCCCGCTGGTGCCGGTGCTGGGACCGGTCAGCGCCTATGCGGCGGAAAGCTTTGCGGCCGGCGCGGGCATCCTCGCCGGGGCGGTCGATCTGATGCATCGCATCCGCACCGAATTTCGCTACGACCCCAAGGCAACAGTGATCTCGACGCCGCTCAACGAGGTCTTCGTCAAGCGCCATGGCGTCTGTCAGGATTTTGCCCATGTGATGATTGCGGGCCTGCGCGGGCTGGGCCTGCCCGCGGCCTATGTCAGCGGATATTTGCGCACCATTCCGCCGGCGGGCCAGCCGCGCCTGCAGGGCGCCGACGCTACCCATGCCTGGGTGTCGCTGTGGTGTGGGGAGGAGCTTGGCTGGGTCGATTTCGATCCGACCAACGATCTTATGGTCGCTGGCGACCATATCGTGCTCGCGGTCGGCCGCGACTTTTCCGACGTTTCGCCGGTCGACGGCATCATCGTCGGCTCGCCGAAGCAGAAGCTCGGCGTGGCCGTCGACGTGCTGCTGGTCGAATGATTGCGGGTCCTGCCGTGTCGGCGACGTCCTAGCCCGGGTGTATCGAACCGGCACCGCAACCGCGATATCGCGGAGCACAACCGCAACATATTTCCGTATTTTCGTTCCCGGGTTTGGCCAGTCGGCCCAAGATGGGTTATGCTGACGCTTGCGTCGAGGACAATAATGAGACGTCGGGAGTTGATGTGGGACACCACCGACAAGCGGGGCTGCATCCATGATCACGTTACCGAAACTGGCGGCGGAGACCCTGGAGAAGTTGCTGGGCTCGTTCATGCGTCGTCGGTACGACGAGTCCTACGCCAGGGTGCTGGAAGGCTCGACCCGCACGGCGATGGAATGCATCGGGAATAGCGACGCACTCTATCACAACATCGAACATACGATGTTGGTGACGCTGGCCGCTCAGGCGATCCTGATGGGACGTAATCTCCACGCGCATCTTGCGGCTGAGGACTACATCAACGTCCTGATCGCCTGCCTCGCGCACGACATCGGCTATGTCCGCGGTCTGTTTCCGGAGGATGACGAAGACGGTTTCATCATCGATGATTCCGGCACCAAGGTGGCGCTGCCGCGTGGCGCTTCGGATGCCAGCCTGATGATGTATCACGTCGATCGCTCGAAGCTTTTTGTGCGGCGGCGGCTGCCGCAAGTTCGAGGTGTGGACAGCGAGCGCATCGCCCGCGCCATCGAGGGCACGCGGTTTCCGGCCCGGGAAGGCCAGGACTACGACGATGACGCCTCGATCCTGCGCGCTGCCGACTTCATCGGGCAACTCGGAGATCCCAACTATCTGCGCAAGGCCAACGCGCTCTATTACGAATTCGAAGAAGTCGGCATGAACCGTCAGCTCGGCTACGATTCGCCGGCCGACATCGTGAACCGCTATCCGCAGTTCTATTGGAACAGCGTCGCACCGCACATCCAGACCGAGATCGGTTACCTCAACAAGACCGAGATTGGCCGCCAGTGGATCGCTAACCTCTACAGCAATGTGTTCCGCGCCGAGCGTGACATCACGCTATCGGGGCCGCAAAAATAACTCCGCTTTGTAATGCAACAAAAAACAATCACCACCGATATCCTCGACATCGCCTATCGCGAATACGGCGCGCCGGACGGCTGGCCCTGCATCATGGGTCACGGCTTTCCCTACGATGTGAACGCCTATGCCGAGACCGCGCCGATCATTGCGCAAGCGGGCGCGCGGGTGCTGGTGCCCTGGCTGCGCGGCTACGGGCCGACGCGGTTCCGCTCCGCTGCGACGTTGCGCTCCGGCGAGCAGGCGGCGCTGGGCGCCGATCTCCTGGCCTTCATGGATGCGCTTGGAATCTCGCGCGCGTTGGTCGGCGGTTACGACTGGGGCGGGCGCGCGGCCTGCGTGGTCTCGGTGCTGCATCCGGAGCGCGTGATCGGCCTCGTCTCGGGCAATTCCTACAACATCCAGAACATCGCGCGTTCGATGGAGCCGGCTTCGCCACCGGAGGAGGCGGCGCTCTGGTATCAATATCTCTTCCACAACGAGCGTGGCCGCCGCGCGCTGGAGCGCAACCGGCGCGGCTTTGCGCGCCAGCTCTGGTCGATGTGGTCGCCGACATGGGCCTTCGACGACGCGACGTTCGAGGCCAGCGCTATGTCGTTCGACAATCCCGATTTCGTCGATGTCGTGATCCACTCCTACCGACATCGTTACGCGCTGGTCGCGGGCGATCCCGCCTATGCCGCGATCGAGGCGAAGCTCGCCGCCCAGCCGCCGGTTCGTGTCCCGACCATCGCGATCGACGGCGACAGCGACGGCGTCAATTCCGGCACCGCTCACCACGCAGGCAAATTCGAGGGCTTTTTCGAGCGGCGCGTCTTTACAGGGGCCGGTCACAATTTGCCGCAGGAGCGGCCGACCGAATGGGCCCAGGCCGTGCTCGATGTGCGGAAAGCGGCCTCGTAGAGCCGGGTTTCTCGTCCGACGGTCTTGCCGCCCTCGCAGCTTCCAATTTTTCCTGATTCCGGGAACCTTTTCCAATCGCAGCCGTCCAAGCTGTGGGGCCGCTTTCTGCATGCGGTTCGTTGCAGGGGAGGTTCTCGATGAAGACACAAACGCGCAGGCTGGAACGTGTCGCGGTCGCGCAGGCGCCGAGCGACCGGCCTGAGAGGGCGGAGGTCGAGCAGGCGATCCGGACCATGATCCGCTGGGCCGGCGACGATCCCGCGCGCGACGGTCTACGCGACACGCCGGACCGCGTCGCGCGCGCCTTCGAGGAGTATTTCTCCGGCTATGCGCAGGATCCGACCGAAATCCTGCAAAAGACGTTTGAGGAGATCGAAGGCTATGACGAGATGATCGTCCTGCGCGGCGTTCGCTTCGAAAGCCATTGCGAGCACCATATGGCACCGATCGTCGGCCGCGCCTGGGTCGCTTATATCCCGCAAGGGCGCGTCGTCGGCATCTCCAAGCTCGCGCGTCTCGTCGACATCTACGCCAAGCGGCTTCAGATCCAGGAGAAGATGACCGCGCAGATCGCCAACACGATCAACGATGTGCTGAGGCCCGAAGGCGTCGGGGTCATCATCAAGGCAACGCATCACTGCATGACCACCCGCGGCGCGCACAAGCCCGGGACCGATCTCGTCACCAGCCGCATGCTCGGCGTATTCCGCGACAATGCGTTGACACGCCAGGAACTGCTGGGGCTGGCTAATTCGGACGATTGAACCGCGACGGCTCAAGGAGGTAACGCCATGACCGAAGACAAGAAGCCAAGCGGGCCCGACCTGAGCCGGGGCGTGACGCTCGCCGCGTTCAAGGACGGCAAATTGCTCGGCCATGTCGGCGAGGAAGACGTCCTGCTGGTGCAGGCCGGCAGCGAGATCTTTGCGATCGAGCCGACCTGCAGCCACTATCACGGCCCGCTCGCCGAAGGGCTGGTGGTTGGGGACACCATCCGCTGCCCCTGGCATCACGCCTGTTTCTCCTTGCGGTCAGGCGAGGCGACTCGTCCGCCCGCGCTGAATGCGCTGGCGGTGTGGGAGGTCTCGCGCGATCAGGACAAGATCGTCGTCCAGCGCAAGCGCGAGATGCCGAAGCCTCCGGCGCCTCACCGGACAGCGCCAACGCCGGAAAAATTCGTCATCATCGGCGGCGGCGCGGCGGGTTTCACGGCGGCCGAGACGCTCCGTCGCGAGGGCTTTGCCGGCGCCATCACCATGCTCAGCAATGACAGCGCGATGCCGGTGGACCGGCCCAATCTCTCCAAGGATTACCTCGCGGGCAACGCGCCGGAGGATTGGCTGCCGCTGCGGGGCGAGGATTACTATCGGGATGCCGGCATCGATCTCAGACTCAACACGAATGTCGTCGCGATCGAGGCGAAGACGCGCAGCGTGACGCTGGGCAACGGCGACAGGCTGCCGTTCGACCGGCTGCTGCTCGCGACCGGCGCCGAGCCGGTCAGATTGCAGATTCCGGGTGCCGACCAGCCTCATGTCTACACCCTGCGCTCCGTCGCCGACAGCCGCGCCATCATCAAGGCGGCCGGCAGCGCCAAGCGCGCGCTGGTGATCGGCGCGAGCTTCATCGGCCTCGAAGTTGCGGCCTCCTTGCGGGCACGCAAGATCGAGGTGCACGTGGTCGCGCCGGACCAACGGCCGATGCAGAAGGTTCTCGGTCCCGAGATGGGCGACTTCGTGCGCGCGCTGCATGAGGAGAATGGCGTCAACTTCCATCTCGAGGACACGGTGGAGAAGCTGGACGGCACGCGCGCCACGTTGAAGAGCGGCGTCGTGATCGAGGCCGACCTGGTCGTGGTCGGCATCGGCGTCAAGCCGCGCCTCGCGCTCGCCGAGCAAGCGGGACTTGCGGCCGACCGGGGCGTCAGCGTCAGCGAATATCTGGAGACCAGCATATCCGGCATCTTCGCGGCCGGCGACATCGCGCGCTGGCCCGATCCGCATTCGCGGCAAACCATCCGCGTCGAACACTGGGTGGTGGCGGAGCGGCAGGGCCAGACCGCTGCGCGCAACATGCTCGGCAAGCGCGAGCGCTTCGAGGCCGTGCCGTTCTTCTGGTCGCAGCACTATGACGTGCCGATCAACTACGTCGGCCACGCCGAGAGCTTCGACGACATCGCGATCGACGGCAGCATTTCCGGCAAGGACTGCCTGCTGAAGTATCGCAAGGGTGGCCGCGTCCTTGCGATTGCTTCAATTTATCGCGATCTCGACAATCTCAAGGCCGAGCTGGAGATGGAACGGACGCGCGGTTGAGGAACCGCATCCGACTTGATTTGCGTCAATGTTGCTGCCCGCGAGGGCTGCTGTGCTGGCTGTCTCCCGGTGCGGCGCGCCCAATTCTGGCCTGTGCTCGCTGGCTTCCCGTGCAGGAGTGGCCATCATGACAAATGCCTCGGATATCTCCCATCCTTCCAGCCTGGGCTCCGGCATCGCGGCCTTGCATGGCAAATGGGGATGGATCGTCGCTCTCGGCGTGGTCTATCTCATTGCCGGATTCGTCGCGCTCGGCAGCGTGGTCATGGCAACGGTGGCGAGCGTGCTCGTGGTTGGCGCCATGATGATCATCGCAGGCGCGGCCGAAATCATCGGTGCATTTCAGATGAAGAGCTGGGGCAAGTTCGTGATCTGGGCCTTGCTCGGCGTCCTCTATGTCATCGCGGGCTTTCTCACCTTCGAGAACCCGCTGTTTGCTGCAGTTTTGCTGACTCTGTTCCTGGGTGCCTCGCTGCTCGCCTCCGGCGCCGTCCGGCTGTTTCTCGCTTTCAGCATGAAACGTGAAAGTCCGTGGGTCTGGGTGGCGCTCTCGGGCGCCATCACGTTGTTGCTCGGTCTGCTGATCGTAGCGCGTTGGCCGGTGAACAGCGTCTACATCCTCGGCCTGTTCCTCGGCATTGACCTGATCATGGCGGGTGCGGGTTGGGTCTCCTTGGGCTTCAGCTTGCGGCAACGCCACTAACCGATCAGCAACTCGACGCAAGACCGTCTTGTGGAACTCCGCTGATCTGACGTGCTGGCAAAAAGCAGCACGTCGCGCCTTGCGAGTCGTGGCGATCATCACCGGGAGAAACCATGAAAGCCGCTTTGGTCCTGGCTGCAGCGCTGGCTGCCTGCCTGTCCACGCCTGTCTCCGCGCAAAAATCCTACGGTCCCGGCGTCAGCGACACCGAGATCAAGATCGGCAACACCATGCCCTATAGCGGCCCCGCATCGCCGCTCGGCATCACCGGCAGGGTGATCTCGGCCTATTTCGACGACGTCAACGAGAAGGGCGGGATCAACGGCCGCAAGCTCAATCTCCTGTCGCTCGACGACGCCTTCTCGCCGCCGAAGACCATGGAAGCGGCGCGGCGGCTGGTCGAGGGCGACGGCGTCGCGTTCATCTTCGCGACCATGGGCACCGCGCCGAGCTCGGCGATCGCGAAATACCTCAACAGCAACAAGGTGCCGCAGCTGTTTCTGATCAGCTCCGCCTCGAAGTGGAACGACCCCGCCAACATGCCGTGGTCGATGGCGCTGCCGTGGGCGCCGAACTACACCAGCGAGGCCGCCATCGACGTCGCCTATGCCCGCGCCAAGAACCCGAATGCGCGCTTCGCGGTGCTCTATCAGAACGACGATGCCGGCAAGGAATATCTGCGCGGCGTCAAGGAGGCACTTGGTGCCGACGCCGACAAGGCGATCGCGATGGCGTCGAGCTTCGAGGTCGCCGACCCCACTGTCGATTCCCAGGTGCTGACGCTCGCCAACACCAAGGCCGACGTGTTCATGATCTATTCGGTGACGCCGCGCGCCTGCGCCCAGGCGATCCGGAAAGCCCACGAGGTCGGCTGGCAGGCGACGCGCTTCCTCGCCTCGGGCTGCGCCAACAAGGCCACCGTGATGGTCCCGGCCGGCCTCGATGCCGGCAAGGGCGTGCTCTCGCTCGGTTCGCTCAAGCCGTTCGTCGAGGCGCCGAAGGACGATCCGGCGATGACGGCCTATATCGATTTCATGAAGAAGCGCCTGCCCAATGCCGACGTCAACAACGTCGCGGGTCTCTACGGCTACACCGTCGCCGAGGCATTGGTGGTCTTGCTGAAGCAGTGCAAGGACAATCTGACGCGCGAGAACATCATGGCGCAGGCGGCCAATTTGAAAAACGTGCCGCTGTCGCTGCTGATGCCCGGCATCACGCTCAACACCACGCCGCAGGATTTTCGCCCGATCAAGGACGGCTATATGCTCCAGTTCAACGGCAACGACTGGATCGTCGCGAGCGAGCTGCTGCGCGGCACGTGATGGCAAGCCGGCTATCGCGGTTGACGATGGCGCATCCTTCGAGACGCCCGCTTTCGCGGGCTCCTCAGGATGAGGGCGGAATGCGTAGCGGCAGGTTCAACCGGGCGAACGCCGCTTAGCCTCACCCTGAGGAGACCGCGCAGCGGTCGTCTCGAAGGGCGAGGCGTGCGCTCCACCTACCACGGAAGACGAAGTGCGATCACCCTCGGCGAACAGGAGACCGCTATGGACTTTCACCACTCCGAACGTTCGCTGGAGCTGCAGGAACGCGTCCGCCGATTCATGCGGACGCATGTCGAGCCGGTCGAGGAGCTCTATTACGAGCAGGTGAAGCCGGAAGCGACGCGCTACAAGACGCCGCAGGTCCTTCAGGACCTGAAGCGGCTGGCGCGCGAGCAGGGGCTCTGGAACCTGTTCCTCTCCGGTGAGCACGGTCCGGGCCTCAGCAATCTCGAATATGCGCCGGTGAAGGAGATCATGGGCCGCATCCTCTGGGCGCCCGAGGTCTTCAATTGCTCCGCGCCCGATGTCGGCAATATGGAGGTGCTGGCGAATTACGGCACGCCCGCACAGCAGGAGCGCTGGCTGAAGCCGCTCCTGGAGGGGCGCATCCGCTCCGGCTTCTCGATGACGGAGCCGCAGGTCGCCTCCAGCGATGCCACCAACATTCAATGCGAGATCAGGCGCGACGGCGGCGACTACGTCATCAACGGCCGCAAATGGTTCACCTCCGGCGCGATGAACGAGGATTGCGAAATCCTGATCGTGATGGGCAAGACCGCGCCCGACGATCCCGACCGCCACCGCCAGCAATCCATGATCCTGGTGCCGAGAGCGACGCCCGGCGTGCGCATCGTCCGCGACATGCTCACTTACGGATATGACGACGCCCCGGTCGGCCATCCCGAGATCGTCTACGAGAACGTTCGCGTGCCCGCCGAGAACATCCTGCTCGGCGAGGGCCGCGGTTTCGAAATTGCGCAAGGCCGACTCGGTCCCGGCCGCATCCATCATTGCATGCGGCTGATCGGCTGCGCCCAGCGCGCGCTGGAATTGATGTGCCAGCGCGCGGTCTCCCGCACGGCCTTCGGCAAGCCGCTCGCAGAGCAGGGCTCGGTGCGCGAGGACATCGCGCACTCATTCTGCGAGATCGCACAGGCGCGCTTGCTCACGTTGCAAGCCGCCGACAGGATGGACCGCGAAGGCAACAAGGCCGCGCGCGACCTGATCGCGGCCGCCAAGATCGTGGTGCCCAGCATGGCCGCCCGCGTTATCGACCGCGCCATCCAGATCCACGGCGCCGCCGGCGTCTCGCAGGACACCTTCCTCGCGCGTGCCTACGTCTACGCCCGCTTCATCCGCATCGGCGACGGGCCGGATCAGGTGCATCTGGCAGCGGTAGGGAAGGAGCTGATCAAGCGCGGCGGGGTGATGGCTTAGGGACGATCTCTCCTTTCCTTTTCTGCTTGAGGAAGAAGGGGGCTACGGCGGCCGCCGCAGCGTCGCTGCGATGATCGCTTCTGCGAACAACAACTCCGATGAGAATGAAAACAAGGTCAGCCAGGCGAGCGCACCGATTATCCTGATTGGTGGCGCTGTGAGAGTCATGTCGCGCTATTTCGCCGCGGCTCTCGTCGTCATGCTGTTGACGCAATGTCTGTCTTAGACGGCGGCAACTAAACACCGTGCCGGAGCCATTGCGGTTCCGACAACGGTTCCGGGGCCAGGGGTTGGCTCGACTCGCAAAACGATTTGCGGCATCGGAACCGATCAATCGAAGATCACAGGAGATATAATGGTGTTCCGCTCGAGCGCCGCAATTTGCGGCGCCGTGATTACGCTTGCCGTTTCCGTTCCTATTGCGCGATGTGAAGCTGGTGGGGCTGACTCAAGCGCTGCCGACAATGCCGCTTCCGGGGAAGCGATCGTTGGCGGGGCATCCATGTACAATCCGTTCAAGCCAGGCAAGGAGGAGGGCGGCCCGAAGACGGCTTCCGGCGAGCGCTATGACCCCTCGGTGTGGTCGGCCGCCATCAAGACGAGTTTGCGCAAGAAATTCGGTGGGGTCCAATTTGGCGCGAAGCCGAAATACGCCCTCGTCGAGGCCGTCGGCAAGAAGGTCATCGTCAGGATAAATGACGTGGGACCGCTGAGGCCTGGCCGCATCATCGACTTCAATGAGCGGACGATGCGCCATTTCGATCCGAGCCTGGAGCGCGGGGTCATTCCTGATGTCAAAGTTCGGCCGCTTGCCGGCGGCGATTGGACGCCCGGACCTGTTGGCTGAACCGTCGCATCAGAAGGTCGCGCAGCAAGCGCTCAGCGGGCTGCTTTCCGAAAGCCGACAGGGTGTGCTGCGCCTGCAGCAGCCGTGTCTATGCATACGGACTATCAAGCGGCCGTGATCTTCGAGATCTGGCCTTCGGCTCCTGTGCCAAGGGAGTCCACACCCGTCGCCTCTATGCAGAGTTTAAGCGCCCCGCCCAGAGTTGCAGCAGCCAGATCCGCCTTGGCGCCTTCCCGCAGGCTTTCCAGCGCCGCCGGGTCGATGTCCTTCATCCAGCAACCCAGAATGATTGTAGCCTTCGGCAATTTACGGCGAAGCCGTCGCACCGAGTAACGCATATGGGCGGGGCTGCTTGCATCCATATAGACGAGGCAGACAATGGCGACCCCGGCGGTCTCCAGCCGGAAGATATTCGCCGTCGATAGCGCTTCCGCTGCCTCGACTCTGGCCGACAAGCCATGCGCGCCGGTCAGTTGAGCCAGCATGATCGCAGCGGCTTCGTCGATCGGATTTCGCCCGGCCACGCAGAGGACGGGATGTTCGCCTTGCCATTCAGCGGGCAAGTCCTCCTTGCGGAGCACCCGCAGACTCTCATAAGGCGCGTCCTCAGCCACGCCCTCTATGGCAGATGTAGCTTCGACATCTGTGGTCGGGTTGACCTTCGGCGGCTGACGCTCATCCTGTTCCGAAATGTTGTTGGCAAATTCCTGGACCGCATCCCTGATTTTGGTCAGACGGTCGGGATCCAGAGCGCCGCGGTCAGCATCCGCTTGAGCCAGCTGCAGTCCTCGCAGGGCGACTTCGTCGTAATAGGAGCTGAGAGATCGCTCCTTCAAGAACTCCTCGGCTTTGGCAGATGCTTCGGTCGGATCGCCGGCGAGCATCCGTTGATAGAATATCTCGGGCGGAGAGAGCGCTGGTCGGTCTCCAAACATGACGTCCAGGAATTCCAGGCGCTCGACATGGCGGCCCAGTACAACCAGACACACCGTCAGGGGTGTTGCCAGAACGAGGCCGATCGGACCCCAGAGCGCCGTCCAGAACGTCGCAGAAGCCACAACGGCCACTGGCGACAGTCCGGTGCTGTGTCCATAGACCATCGGCTCCAGCACATGGCCGACGACGGGCTCCACCACCACGAACAGCGCGATCGTCCACAGCAGCATCGTCCAGGTTGGATCGACCGCGACCGCGAGAGCGAGAGGAAAGGCGGCGGCGATGACCGCCCCGATGTAAGGCACGAAGCGCAGCACTGCTGCCAGAATACCCCACAGGATCGCGCTTGGAACGCCGATCAGCCAGAGACCCATTCCGATGATGATGCCGAAGCCCCCGTTCACGAGAAGCTGGATAAGGAAAAGCCGGCTGAGGCGGCTCGCCGCGTCATCAAGGGCAGCCGTGGTGCGCTGCAGGTCATCCGAACCGGCCAGCCTGATCAGACGATTACGAAGATCCTCGCGCTGAAGCAGAATGAAGATCACGAATATGACGATGATCCCGGTCGTTGCGAGCGGATGAAGCAACGGTGAAATCAGCGTTTGCAAGCTCTCCAGCGCGCCGGGATCGGGCTGAAGCACTTCCACAGGAACGGGTTTCGGCGGGGTCGCTTTCGGAGCTGCTGTGGTCCCCAACGAATTCGCGGCCTCCTTCGGCTTGTCGAGCTCCTTGCTGAGGTCCTTCAACATGCTGGAAGCCCGCTCGAGCGTGCCTCGACCGGCGGTGGTCTCACGGAAGGATTGGATCTTCTCGCTTATTGTGGACTGATATCGCGGCAAATCGCCGGCCAGCTGCGCGAGTTGGGTAGCGAGGAGACTGCCCATCGCAAATATGAATGCGAAGGCGATCACGACCACGCTCACCACCGCCAAACTGCGTGGAATGCGCAGACGCTGAACCAGTCGAACCAGGGGCGCCAGCACGAAGCTGAGCAAGACGGCCAGCGCTATGGGAATAATGATCTCGCGACCATAATACAGCACCATGATAATGAGCGCGGCGAGAATGGCCATCGCCACGGCGCTCAACAGGGAAATCAGTTCTTCCGGTGTTCGTGCTTTGAATGGCTGCCTGATCACAGCTCCTCGCTAGGCCGGGAAAAGCGGCGAGTTTGTTGACGTCCAGTGAGTTCGGACGGCACATCTTTGGGAAGGTCGTCCAGTCTTAACATGACGCAACCTGTCGAAGTCGATGCATCCCCGACGGCTACGCAATCGTTGCCGTGGGCATCTGGAGCGGAGACGATGTTGCGCCGGCGGAAAGCATTGAATCAGGAGCGCCAAGCCGCGTTGAGGATGAACAAGCCACGCCGGGTTTCGTTCCTAGCGCCGCTCCAGGAGCGCGGTATGGCGCCCCACTTGGGCTCGCTATAGCGACTCAGCGTGTGATCTTTCCGGCATGTTTTCCGCCGAAAAGCCTGAGCATTTGGGCCGCGTTTTCGAGGATCGTTGCCTCCTGCATCGCTTCCGCGCGCTGCTCTCCAGCTGGCAAGTTGCGAGCTTTGTCCAAGGCATCCGTCGCCCTGATGTCCAACTCGCCCGTTAGCGACGATCGAGTTCGTTGGATAGGATCCAGCGAAATGTCGACCTGAGCTGACGGCGCCGGTTCGTCGAGGCGAACTACCATTGAACGAGCAACGCAGCGACGACCAGCAGTACAAGTACGACCGGTAGCAGCGCCGGGTGCACCAGCCATTCGCGAACACTGAACCTGGATATACTTGACATATTGACCGCCTCTTGTCGGCGGGAGCACGCTGCTCTCAGTCACCGATAACAGCCGAGGGGCGCGCGGTGATATCCGGGATATGGTGCTTCGCCCGCAGAATAGCGAGGGGAAAGCAACTATTTCCAGGGCAGCCCGGGCGATCGCAACGTCCCGATCAAGCCAGATGGTGGCGACAGCAAAAAGCCGCGGATTGCTCCGCGGCTTTTGCATTCACAGGATGCGTATCTCAGTAGCGGTCAGTGCCGATCCCGACGCTCACGCCGGGAGCGCGGAAGCCGATGCCGCTGCGCTCTTCATAGCCGCGCCGCTCGATGTAGCGCTCGCGAGGCGCATATCCGTAGGAATCGCGCCCATCGCGGATGATAACATGGCGCTCGCTGCGCTCGCGCCAGCAACGACCGTTTTCGTTGCAGACCATGCGGACGTTTTGAACGTTGCTGTCCGGGGTGGCGGACAGGTTGGGAGACAGCGGGGCTGCGGAAGCAGCGGTCACGAGAAGGGTGGTTGCTGCGGCCGTCAGAGCGGCTGTTAAAAATTTCATGGTGTTTCTCCAAAATGTGATGCGTCAATGAGGCAATAGACTGGGAACCCAATGGTTCCATGGCTGGACATATATCGTCAGCTGCCGCCCCTCAGTGCGCAGACATCCCCGTGCCCGAAACACGGATCAACTCGCCATGATTGGCGATCATGACTTGGGAGATGGGATTGCGGAGAGAGTCTTCGCGCGGTCTCTGTGAAGATCGGCTTCGAGATCCTGGACGATGTCGTGGAGTAGCACGGCGGCAAGCGGATCAGTCACCTCTCGCTCCAACGCCTTGTAGCACGAGATCCTTACCTCTTGTTCGTCGGATTGGCCCTCTGTTGACATGCTGTAATCCCTCCACCTAACCGACGCAGAGGTGGCTGGATAGTTTCGCTAAAATTTCCGGATCATTGTCTATGGGTCATCAAGCGATGAGAGGCGGCCTCAGCCAGCCTTCGGCTTCCTACGATCCGCCGGCCCAGCGCGGAAAGCTCCAACATTGACATCATGCCCCTGTTTTGCCCGACGGAGCAAATAGATTCGTAAAATCCGCAGAATATCGCGTCAATGGCCAAGCCGTTGAAATCGCTGTCCCCGGCTACTGTGCATGGGGTTGTTTTCGCGTTTTTTGATGGAGCGACCCCACCACCGGCTCTGTTGGCGATGGACGCGCCGTCATCCGGCCTTGGCGATACGGCTGTCCGCCGCGCCCGAGCGCAGGTTCTGGAAGAACTTCTCCACCTCGCGCGACAGCGTCTCCGCCGTCTCGGTCACGCTGCTCGCAGCCCTTAGCACCGAGGAGGCCGCAGTATCGGTCTCGCCGATGGCGTCGCGGAGCGAGCTGATGTTGGCGACGAGGGTCTCGTTGCCTTGGGCGGCCGATTGCGCGTTGGACGAGATCTCGCGCGTGGCGGCGTCCTGCTGGCCGATGGCGCCGGCGATCGCCGAGGTGACGTCGTTGATCTCGCGGACCGCGCCGCCGATCTCGCGGACGGCGTCGACCGCGTTGCGGGTGGAGGACTGGATCATCGAGACGTTTTCGCTGATGTCGGCGGTCGCCTTCGCGGTCTGCCCCGCGAGAGCCTTGACTTCGTGTGCGACGACGGCAAAGCCACGGCCGGCATCGCCCGCGCGCGCGGCCTCGATGGTGGCATTGAGCGCGAGCAGATTGGTCTGCTCGGCGATCGCCTGGATCAGGCTGAGCACGCCGTCGATGCGTTGCGTGGCGGCCGCCAGGCTCTCGATCTCGGCAATCGATTTCTCGGTGCGCTGGCCGGTCTGCTCGACTGCGCTGGCGGATTGCCGCACCTGCCGGCCGATCTCCACCACCGACGCAGACAGCTCCTCGGCCGCGCCTGCCACCGCCGTGACGTTGTGCGAGGCCTGCTCGGTGGCGTTCGCCGCCGTGCCGGCGCGGCTGCTCGCGTCCGCGGTGACGCGGGTGATGGTCTGCGCGGTCTCGCGCATGACGGAGGCGTTGTCGCTGAGGCCGCGCATGATCGCGCCGATCGCCTCGCGAAACGCGTCGACAGATTGTTCGATGTGGCGGGCGCGCTCCTCGCGCGCGGCGGAGTCCTGCGAGACCTGCGAGGCGAGGTTGCGGTTACGCCCCATCGCGTCCTGGAAGATCTGGATCGCGCGTGCCAGTGCGCCGATCTCGTCGGCTCGGTCAGAGTGCGGCACCACGACGTTCTCGGCGCCGTCAGCGACCTGCTTGATGGTCGCGGTGATGGCGGAGAGGGGGCGTGCGATCGAGCGGGCGATGATGACGATGCCGATCACGACGAGGGCGAGCGCCACGCCGCCGAGGCAGGTCAGGACGAAGGACAGGATGCGATTGGTCTCGGTCTCGTGCGCGATTTGCCTCGCGCGCTCGGCATAGACCTTGGACAGCGCCTCGAGATCCTTGTTCAGCGCCGAGCGCACGGCGCGGTTGGCGTCGTTGTCGCCCCATTCGCGGCCCGCGGCCGCATTGATCTCGACGCCGCGGCGCACCAATTCCTTGCGAAACTCGACGAACTGCTCGATGCGCTTCTTGAAGGTGGCGAACTGCTCGGCATCGTCAGCCTTGACGATGGTCTCCCAGCGCTTCACGACGTCGAGGATCTGGGCGTTGAACTTGAGCAGGCCCTCGCCGTATTTCTTCACCACGGCCGGCTCGGTCGACATGTAGACGCCGCGCGATTCCATCACGACCGCATAGACCAGCGAGTTGACCCGCTCGACGTTCAGCGCGGCGGCGTTCGCGGTCTCGATCGCGCTCGTCAGGTCGGCGCCGCGGCGGCTGTTGTAGTCGGACAGCATCGCGATCGCCGCGGTGAGCAGCGCGAACAGCGCGAAGATGGCGTAGAGCTTGTTGGCAAGCGTAAAGCGGCCGGCGAGGCCGGTGGCATTCCCAGGTCGGTCAGTTGTCATGGTTTTCAGGGGCCCGAATGGCCGGGAGCGGCCGGAGAGCGCGGTCGTGCAAATTATTGCAAAACTATGCAGAATGAAGATGGACGCGGCGTTAACGCCGAGTTTGGCCTCCTTCCCTCGGCCGAAAGAAAGGTAGATATTTCAGCGTCTTGATCTGAAGGTATAGTCTTGGATCGCCCTGGAGTCGGTCGCTGGCCGACGAACCCCGGAGAGACGCTTGGTCTACCGCCACACCATCGACGCCACGACCTACACGTTCCCGGATTTGCGCGACCTGCTCGCCAAAGCGACCCCGCCGCGCTCCGGCGACCGGCTGGCCGGGATCGCCGCCGCCAGTGCCGAACAGATGATCGCGGCGCGGATGGCGCTGGCCGATGTCCCGCTCGGGCAATTCTTGCAGGAAGCCGTCATCCCCTATGAGGCCGACGAGGTCACCCGCCTCGTCATCGACAGCCACGACGCAAAAGCCTTCGCGCCGGTGGCTTCGCTGACGGTCGGTGCCTTTCGCGACTGGCTGCTGTCGGATGCCGCGACGCCCGAAATCTTGCGCAAGCTGGCAGGCGGCATCACCCCGGAGATGGCAGCCGCGGTGTCGAAGCTGATGCGTAACCAGGATTTGATCCTGGCGGCACGGAAATGCGAGATCACCACCGCTTTCCGCAACACCATCGGCCTGAAGGGCCGGATGAGCACCCGGCTCCAGCCCAACCATCCCTTCGACGATGCCAGGGGCATCACCGCCTCCATCCTCGACGGCATCCTGCTCGGCGCGGGCGATGCCTGCATCGGCATCAACCCGGCGAGCGACGACCCGGCCGTGATCGGCCAACTGCTGCGGCTGCTCGACGAGGTCATTGCGCGGCTGAATATCCCGACCCAGGGCTGCGTGCTGACTCATGTCACCACGACGCTGTCGCTGATCGGGCAGGGCGCGCCGGTCGATCTAGTCTTCCAGTCGGTCGCCGGCACCGAGGCCGCCAACCGTAGTTTTGGCATCGACCTCGCGCTTCTGAAAGAGGCGCAAGAGGCCGGGCTGTCGCAGAGGCGCGGCACGGTCGGCCAGAACGTGATGTATTTCGAGACCGGGCAGGGCTCGGCGCTATCGGCCAATGCCCATCACGGCGTCGACCAGCAGACCTGCGAGGCGCGCGCCTATGCGGTGGCCCGCGCCTTTGCGCCCCTCCTGGTCAACAGCGTGGTCGGCTTCATCGGCCCGGAATATCTCTACGATGGCAAGGAAATCATCCGGGCCGGGTTGGAGGATCACTTTTGCGGCAAGCTGCTCGGCCTGCCGCTTGGCATCGACATCTGCTATACCAACCACGCCGAGGCGGACCAGGACGACATGGACAATCTGCTGACGCTGCTGGCGGCTGCCGGCGTCACCTTCATCATGGGCGTTCCCGGCGCCGATGACGTCATGCTGAACTATCAGTCCACGTCTTTTCACGACGCGCTCTATGTCCGCGACGTCTTCGGACTGCGCCGTGCGCCGGAGTTCGACGACTGGCTGGTGCGGTCCGGGATTGCGGGCGCTGACTTCCGGCTTGCCGGCGATGCAGGCCTGCTGCCCGATTTTGCCTCACGGCTAATCGCGTGACGCGGCGGAAGCACCCGGCGGCTCGAGGAAACCATTGATGCCTCCGGGAATTAAGCTCATGCCACAATATTGAGAAATTCCGGCGACAGCATTACGCTATCTGTCTGGCAATTTCCGCAGCTAAGTCGAGCGTGGCGGGGGAGCTTTGATGCGAGCTGAAAGTAACGGTACGTCTCGGCGGATTCTGTGCGTGTTTCCGCGATACACATCGTCGTTCGGGACGTTCGAGCATTCCTACCCCCTGACCGATGGCGTCCGCGCCTTCATGCCGCCACAGGGGCTTTTGCTGCTCGCCGCCTATCTTCCGAGGGAATGGCAGGTCAAATTCGTCGACGAGAACCTTCGCCGCACGACAAGGGAAGAGTTCGAATGGGCGGAGGCGGTCTTCGTCAGCGGCATGCACATCCAGCGCCAGCAGATGAACGACATCTGCCGCCGCGCCCACGAGTTCGATCTGCCGGTCGCGCTCGGCGGTCCCTCCGTCAGCGCCTGCCCGGACTACTACCCGTCCTTCGACTATCTCCATGTCGGCGAGCTGGGCGATGCCACCAACCAGCTGATCGAGATCCTGTCGCGCGATATCTCGCGTCCCGAGACCCAGGTGGTGCTGACCACCAAGGACCGTGTGCCGATGACGGAGTTTCCGATCCCGGCCTACGAACTCGCCGACGTGAAGAGATACATGCTCGGCAGCATCCAGTATTCCAGCGGCTGTCCCTATCAGTGCGAGTTCTGCGACATCCCCGGCCTCTACGGCCGCAACCCGCGCCTCAAATCGCCCGAGCAGATCATCGCCGAGCTCGACCGCCTGCGCGAATGCGGCATGACCGACACGGTCTATTTCGTCGACGACAATTTCATCGGCAACCGCAAGGCGGCGATGGACCTCCTGCCGCATCTGATCGAATGGCAGAAGCGGACCGGCTATGTGGTGCGGCTCGCCTGCGAGGCGACGCTCAACATCGCCAAGCGGCCTGAGATCCTCGAGAAGATGCGCGAGGCCTACTTCATCACGATCTTTTGCGGCATCGAGACACCCGATCCCGACGCGCTGAAGGCGATGCAGAAGGACCACAACATGATGGTCCCGATCCTGGAGGGCGTGCGCACCATCAACTCCTACGGCATGGAGGTGGTGTCCGGCATCATCATGGGGCTCGACACCGACAAGCCGAACACCGCCGAGGCGCTGCTCGCCTTTGTCGAGGAATCGCGCATTCCGCTGTTGACCATCAACCTGCTCCAGGCGCTGCCGAAGACGCCGCTGTGGGACCGGCTGGAGCGGGAAGGGCGCCTGGTCGAGGACGACGGCCGCGATTCCAATGTCAACTTCCTGTTGCCCTACGACGACGTCGTCGCATCCTGGAAGCACACCATGGGCGTCGCCTACGAGCCCGAGAGGGTTTTCGCGCGCTTCCAGTATCAATGCGACCACGTTTACGTGCACCGCCTGACGATGCCGACGCCGGACGAGATGAAGACCTGGGCCAACATCAGGCGCGGCCTCGTCATGCTACGGAACATCTTCTGGAAGGTCGGCGTGCTCGGCGACTACAAGAGCGTGTTCTGGAAGTTCGCGCTGGGCCGCATCAAGCGCGGCGATCTCGAAGGCCTGATCGGCTGCACCCTGATCGCGCACCATCTCATCACCTTTGCGCGGGCAGCATCCAGCGGCCAGCAGAACGCCTCGAACTATTCGATCCGGCTACGCGAGGCCTCCGTTCCCGCCGAATGATGCGACATGTCTGATCCGGTCACCCCGCGTCGTCCGACCCTCGACCTGCGGTCGCTCACGCCCGCGCGAGTCGCGCTCGGGCGCAGCGGCGCGAGCCTGCCGACGCGGGCGCTGCTCGATTTCACGCTGGACCACGCCCGCGCCCGCGATGCCGTGCATGCCGTCTTCGATGCGCCGCGGCTGGTCGCGGATCTCCGCGCACTTGGCCTCGTCGTCACCGAGGCGAACAGCCAGGCGGTCGACCGCAGGGACTATCTGCGGCGGCCTGACCTGGGCAGACGGCTCGATGTCGGATCAGTCGAGGCTCTGGCGCGGAGCGCGCCGGAGCCGTGCCAGCTCGCGGTCGTGATTGGCGATGGGCTGTCGGCGGCGGCGGTCCACGCCCATGCGGTCGCGCTGGTGATGCGCCTGCTGCCGCTGCTCGCAGCCGACGATGGTGTCGCGATCGGCCATGTCGTCGTCGCCTCAGGCGCGCGCGTCGCGCTCGGCGACGAGATCGGCGCCATTCTCGGCGCGCGCATGGTCGTGACGCTGATCGGCGAGCGGCCGGGCCTGTCGGCGCCCGACAGTCTCGGCGCCTATCTGACTTTCGCACCGAAGCCGGGCCGGACCGATGCCGAGCGCAATTGCGTGTCGAACATCCACAAGGCCGGGTTGAGCTATGACGAGGCTGCCTTCAAGATCGCCTGGCTGGTCCGCGAGGGGCTCGCGCGGGAAGTGAGCGGTGTGGCGCTGAAGGACGAGAGCGCGGACCGCGCGCCGCGTCGAATTGGCACGGCTTTGCCCGAATGAAGGGGCATTGCGGCAAAATCTCCACATCTTGATCGATTCAGCCACACTCCGCCTGCTTGCGAGAAGGGTGATTGACCTGCTAAACCCCTCGCGGCGATTTTCTGCGCATTTTCAAAGGGCAAGCCTCCCATTGGTATGGCGTTTTCAAGCCGTTCGCGGGGCGCGACAAGCTCACAGACCCGAGCCGATTTAGGAACTGGACAAGGCATGCTCGAAAAGCACAGCGAGAGTGAGGTTCATGTCGACAAGGTCGAGCAGGGACCTGCGTCCTCGATCGCCTTCGGGCTGGAGCGTATCGGGCTGATCGCAGTCCGGGCGCCCATCGTCTCCTGCATCGTTTTGGTCGTGCTGATCGTCGGCGCCGTGTTCGGTATTCACCGGATCAAGATCGACGATTCGCTGTCGCAGCTGTTCCGGTCCAACACGCCGGAATTCCGCCAGTACGAAGCGGTGACCAAGAAGTTCCCGGCCGAGGAATTCGACGTCCTCGTCGTGGTCGAAGGCAAGACCCTGCTGGCGCGGAACAACCTCGAGAAGCTGCGCGACTTCGTCACCGACATGCAGCTGGTGGAAGGTACGCGCGGACTGGTCTCGCTGTTCTCCGCGCGTCAGGCGCCGGCGCCGGGCAAGCTTCCCGCCGCGCTGTTCCCGCCCGAGCTGCCCGAGGGCGAGGCCTACAACAAGTTCATCGAGGGCGTCAAAGCCAACGAGATCATCCGCGGCAAGCTGTTGTCCGAGGACGGCACGCTGGCGCTGATCGTGCTGTCGCTCGATCCGGAGGTGGTCGCCTCCAATAAGCTGACCAAGACCGTCGCCGAGATCCGCGCGCTGATGAAGGAAGACCTTGGCGACACCGGCCTCAATGTGCAGCTTTCCGGCGTGCCGGTGATGCAGCTCGAGATCCGCAATGCGGTCGAGCGCGACGGGCTCACCTACAACATCCTCGGCATTCTCGCCGGCTGTGTCATCGCCATCATCTTCTTCCGCAAGATCTCGTTCATGGTGGCGGCGGCGTTCCCGCCGATGATCGCGATCCTGCTGGCGCTCGGCGCGCTCGGCTGGGCCAATTTCAATCTCAACATGTTCCTGAACGTGATGACGCCGCTCATCATGGTCATCAGCTTTTCGGACTCGATGCAGCTCACCTTCGCCGCGCGCGACCGGCTGATCGCGGGCCAGGACAAGTTCACCGCGTTCAAGAACGCGGTGCTGGTGGTGGGACCGGCCTGCGTGCTGACGCACGGCACCGCCGGCATTTCCTTCATCGCGCTCCAGTTCTCCGACTCCGATCTGATCCGCAAGTTCGGCGAGGCGGGTCTCGCCGCCACCATCATCGCGCTAGTCGCGGTGTTGTCGCTGGTGCCGGTGTTCGGCGTGCTGTTGGTGCGCAACGAAAAGGTCTTTGCGACCAAGTTCCAGAGCGCGGATGCCGGCGTGCAGGCGCTGCGTAATTTCTGCTACTGGATCGCGGTGCGCATGGTGGGCCGCCCCGGCCTGTTCAGCCTGATCGCCGTGGTGTTCGTGGCGGGCCTCGGCGTCATCTACGCCAATCTGGAGCCGCGCTACCGACTCGCCGACCAGGTGCCGGACAAGCGCCAGGCGGTCGCCGCCAGCGACCGGCTCGACGCCAAGCTCACCGGCGCCAACCCGGTCAACGTTCTGATCCAGTTCCCCAAGGGTGAATCGCTCTATTCGCCGGAGACGCTGCAGACCATCGCGGACGTGCACGCGACGGTGGAGAAGGCGGCCGGTGTCGGCAATGTCTGGTCGGTCGAGACCCTGCGCCGCTGGCTCGCGGACAAGGCCGGCAGCGCCGACGTCGCGACGCTCAAGGAATATGTCAGCGTCATTCCGGAGCATCTGGTGCGCCGATTCATCGATGCCGAGCAGGACGCCGTCGTGGTCGCAGGCCGCGTGCCGGACAAGGATTCCAGCCAGCTCCTGCCGATCGTCGACAAGCTTGATTCCGAGCTCGACGCCGTCCGCAAGAAGCATCCCGGCTATGAAGTGGCGGTCACGGGTCTTGCCGCGATTGCCGCGCGCAACTCGGCCGGCATGATCGAGAAGCTCAACCGCGGGCTTACCGTCGAATTCGCGCTGGTCGCGATCTTCATCGGCCTTGCCTTCCGTTCCTGGGTGGTGATGTTCGCCTGCATCCTGCCGGGCATCTTCCCCGTCGTGATGTCGGGAACGGTGCTGTGGGCGATGGGCGAGGGGCTGCAATTCGCCAGCGTCGTGGCTCTGACCGTTTCGTTTGGCCTGGGCTTAAGCGCCACCATCCACTTCCTCAACCGCCTCAGGCTGGAGAGCAAGCCGGGCGTCGGCTCGGCGCTCGCGGTGGAGCGCGCGACCGTGCTGGTCGGCCCGGCATTGATCCTGACCACGCTGGTGCTGGCCTGCGGTCTCGTCGTCACGGTGTTCTCCGACCTGCCGTCGCTGCGGCTGTTCGGCTGGCTCAGCGCCTTCTCGATGGTGATGGCGCTCGTCGCCGACCTCTTCATCCTGCGGCCGACGGCGATGTGGCTGATCAATCTGCACGCCAAGCTTCAGGGCACGGACAAGCCGGCGATCTGAGCGGCTGCATCCATCGGACATGGAATCGGCGCGGTCCGGGCGACTGCGCCGCGTCTCCGAAAAAACAACAAAGCCCCGGTTCGCGAGAACCGGGGCTTGCTGCTTTCGAAGCGGTAAGAGCTGTCAGCCCTTCGTCATCGTGATGTTGACGCCGCGAATCTCGCCCTTGGATGAGATCTGCACCGTCTGCTTGGTGCCGTTGGTGCGCAGCGACAAATTAGCGGCAAAGCCGTTGGCCTCGACGAACACCTCGATCTGGCCGCCGCCGGCGGTGCCCTGCAGATTGCCGAAGATGTTGCGGTTGGTCTCGCTCCAATTGCCGGAGATGCGCTCGCCCTGGCTGGTCACGTCGCTGGTGAGGTCGAACTTGTAGCTGTCGGACGCGCAGTGCAGCGCCTGCTTGAGGCTGAGACCGGTGCCGGCAACCTTGTAGTCCGCCTTGCAGCGAATGCGCTCGGTGGAGCCGTCGGACAGCGATACCGTACCCGTGCCGGTCCACGCGCCCTCAAAACCTGCAAACGGTCCGGACGACTGAGCCTGACTTGCCGAAACCGAAAAGAGCAGCACAGCGCCGATGCCGGCCGCCTTGATTGCCAGTTCAGATCGTCCAAAGAATTTCATCTCAAAATATCCCGTTTTGGAACGACGTCCGCGTATCACGAAGAACGTCTCGCCACATCGAAGGTTTAGTGTTCCGAGCCTGTGTCAGGTTCAATGGCCGGCCGCCCACATGTCGGCATCGCGAAGCGCACTTGCCATGATTGGCCTCCGGATTCTCTGCGTTTCGGCATGTTTCTGGCGCCCGAGGCGGGATGGAGAGATGCAGCTCTGCAACAGGTGCGCAGCAAAACGCGGCGTGCCTGGATTATGACGTAGTATCAGTCTCTTACATTTGCCAGAGAAGGCGCAGGGAAGACCTGATTTGGTGGACGCGGCGCCAATTTGGCCGCATTTGCCAGTGCTTGTGCCTTCTCCGAGGCCGCTACTCCCGCGGCGACTTGCCATCAGAACAATCCTTCCGGTCGTCGCCCTGTGCTGTCCGGGATCGGTGCGATTCTGCCGTCAGAATGAAGGAATACAATGCGTAAGCTTCTCGTCGCTCTCACCTTGCTGTCGGCCTCCCTCTCGACCACAGCGTTCGCCCAGCAAGGGCGCGGCACGGACGCCGAGCAGAAGGCCTGCTCGCGCGATGTGCAGAAGCTCTGCCGTCCGGTCATTGACCAGGGCGATTTCACCATCCTGGCCTGCCTCAAGGAGAACCGGGCCAAGATCTCTCAGGCCTGTGACCAGGTCCTGAAGAACCACAACCAGTAAGCTCGGCCACTGGCCCACAAAAGGCGGCCTCCGGGGCCGCCTTTTCGGACCTGATCCGCAAAGGGCAGCCATCGAGAGACAGGATTGGTTTTGCGGCCGTATTCCCCTATATGGGGGCCGCGGCGGCATTGCCCGCACGGGCTAGCGCGAGCCAAAAAGCCCTTCCTGTCCAAACGATTGTAGACCAGCCCTCGATGACCTCTGCGAGCGAATTGCGATCCGGCAAGGGTGAGCGCGACGAGAATTTTCCCGTCGCGTCCTGGATCATTCATCCGCGTCATCGCGCGCTGATCCTGGCGTATTACAATTTCGTCCGCACCGCCGACGACATCGCCGACCACGCGACGCTGCCGCCGGACGAGAAGCTCGCTTATCTCGACCTGCTCGAGGCGGAATTGCTCGGCAGGGGCGATACCCAGGCCGAGGCCGTCAGCTTGCGGCACGCACTGGCCGAACGCGGCATGGCGCCGCGCCACGCGCTCGACGTGCTCATCGCGTTCCGTATGGACGTGACCAAGTTGCGCTACGAGAATTGGGACGAGGTCATCCATTATTGCCGCTACTCGGCGATGCCGGTAGGCCGCTTCATGCTCGACGTCCATGGTGAGAGCACCGCGACCTGGGCCGCGTCGGATGCGCTCTGCGCGGCGCTGCAGATCAACAACCACCTTCAGGATTGCGGCAAGGATTTCCGCGAGCTCAACCGCGTCTATCTGCCGCGCGATGCGCTGGCCGCGAGTGGCGCCTCGGTCGAGCAGCTCGGACTGGCGCAGTCGCCGCCGGCGATGCTGGCCTGCCTTCAGGCTCTCGCCGTGCGCAACGAAGCGCTGCTCGAGGAGGGCAGGTCGCTAGCTGCGGAGATCCGGGATTTCCGCCTCGGCGTCGAGGTCTCGGTGATCCAGGCCTATGCCGACCGCATCGTGCGCCTGTTGAAGGTGCGCGATCCCCTGCGCGAGCGCGTGCACCTGAACAAGTTCGAGCTCCTCACCTTCAGCCTCGCCGGCATGATCGGCGAAGTGGGCCGCCGCGCGGTCGGACGCAAGGCCATTTCCAGACCGGGGACTGCACATGACGCTTGAGGCGGCCTCGCCCGGCGCCAATTATGGCTCGACCGCATCCGGCAGTTCGTTCTACGCCGCGATGCGCATCCTGCCGCACGACCAGCGCGAAGCGATGTTCCAGATCTACAGCTTCTGCCGTCAGGTCGACGACATCGCCGATTCCGATGGTCCGCGCGACGAGCGGCTCGCCGCGCTTCAGGCGTGGCGCAACGACATCGACGCGCTCTACCAGGGCAATCCGCCGCCGCGGCTGAAGGACTACCTCGCCTCGGTGAAGACCTTCGGCCTCAAGCGCGAGGATTTCCTCGCGATTGTCGACGGCATGGAGATGGACGTGCCGCAGGACATCCGCGCGCCCGACATGGCGACGCTGGATCTCTATTGCGATCGCGTCGCGAGTGCCGTGGGGCGGCTGTCGGTTCGGGTCTTCGGCCTGCCGGAAGCAGACGGCATCGAGCTCGCTCATCATCTCGGCCGCGCGCTCCAGCTCACCAACATCCTGCGCGACATCGACGAGGACGCAGGCCTCGGCCGGCTCTATCTGCCGCGCGAAGCGCTGCTGCATGCCGGCATCACCTCCAACGATCCGGACCGCGTGATCGTCGAACGCGCGCTGTCGAAGGTCTGCCTGCCGCTGGCGCAGCGTGCAAAGCTGTATTTCGAGAAGTCGGACGAGATCATGAACCGCAACCGGCGCCGCGCGGTGCGCGCGCCGCGGATGATGTCGAAATACTATCACGCCATTCTGGACCTCCTGATCGCGCGCGGGTTCAACGCGCCGCGCGAGCCGGTGCGTGTGTCGAAGATCACACGCATCGCCATCCTGCTCCGTTACGCTCTCATCTGATGCAGAAAACAGCTCACATCATCGGTGCTGGAATCTCCGGCCTCTCCGCCGCCGTGCGGCTTGCCAATGCCGGCTTCAAGATCGCCGTGCACGAGGCGACGCAGCAGGCCGGCGGCCGCTGCCGTTCCTATTTCGACGGCGCCACCAATCTCACCATCGACAACGGCAACCATTTGCTGCTGTCCGGCAACAGCCATGCGCGCGCCTATGCGCGCTCGATCGGCACCGAGGCGGGCCTCGTCGGTCCGGAGCGCGCGCAGTTTCCCTTCGTCGACCTCACGACCGGGCAGCGCTGGCAGATCGATCTCGGTGACGGCCGCCTGCCGACCTGGGTGCTCGACGAGAGCCGCCGCGTCCCCGACACCGGGTTGACCGATTATCTGAAGCTGGCGCCGCTGATCTGGGCCTCGGAACAGACGCTGGTCGGCAAGTCCATTCCCTGCGAGGGCGTTCTCTATCAGCGCCTGGTGCAGCCGCTGCTGCTCGCGGCGCTCAACGTCGATCCTCCCGAAGGCTCGGCGGGGCTTGCCGGCGCGATCGTCCGCGAGACGCTGCTCGCCGGCGGGCAGGCCTGCCGTCCCCTGATCGCGCGCGACGGGCTCAGCGCGGTGCTGATCGAGCCTGCCGTGACGTTCTTGCAGGAGCGCGGGCACAGCGTTCAACTCGGCCATGAGCTGCGCTCGTTTGCGACCCATGACGGGAAGGTCGGCGCGCTGAATTTCGGCGGCGAGGATGTGATCCAGATCGGTGCGGGCGACGTCGTCGTGATGGCGGTGCCGCCACGCGCTGCCTCCAACCTGCTGCCGGGCCTGAAGACGCCGACCGAATTCCGCGCCATCGTGAATGCGCATTTCCGCGTCGAGCCGCCGGCGGGATCGGCGCCGATCCTCGGCGTGATCGGCGGCGTCGTGGAATGGCTGTTTGCGTTCCCGAACCGGCTGTCCGTCACCATCAGCAACGGCGACCGTCTGGTCGACATGCCGCGCGAGGAACTCGCACGAGCGATCTGGAACGACGTCTGCAAGGCGGGCGGTGTTTCCGGCGAGCTGCCCCCCTGGCAGATTGTGCGCGAGCGCCGTGCCACATTTGCGGCGACGCCGGCGCAGAATGCCCTGCGTCCAGGGCCGGTCACTGCGCTGAAAAACCTGTTTCTTGCAGGCGATTGGACTGCTACGGGATTGCCTGCAACCATCGAGGGATCGGTCCGATCCGGTGATCGCGCCGCCGATCTGGTTCTGGCCGCCAAGGGATACTGACAGGCGGCCCTGACGGGCATTTGTCCCGGTCAATTTCGGCCAATTCAATCGACTATCGGAGCAATCGAGCGAGATGGATTCCGTGAACGCGACCAGCCGCGAAGCCCAAGAATTCAGGAGCTTGGAATCGAGCATTGCGTCGGCCACCGAAGGCGTCCTCGGCTTCCAGCAATCCGACGGCCATTGGGTGTTCGAGCTCGAGGCCGATTGCACGATTCCGGCCGAATACGTCCTGCTGCGCCACTATCTCGCCGAGCCGGTCGATGCCGTGCTCGAAGCCAAGATCGCCAATTATCTTCGACGCGTGCAGGGCGCCCATGGCGGCTGGCCGCTGGTGCATGACGGCGAGTTCGACATGAGCGCTAGCGTCAAGGCGTATTTCGCGCTGAAGATGATCGGGGATTCCGTCGACGCGCCGCACATGGTGCGTGCGCGCGAGGCGATCCATTCCCGCGGCGGCGCCATTCACAGCAACGTCTTCACGCGCTTCATGCTTGCGATGTTTGGCGTCGTGACCTGGCGCGCGGTACCGGTGCTGCCGATCGAGATCGTGCTGCTGCCGTTCTGGTCGCCGTTCCACATCAACAAGATCTCCTACTGGGCGCGCACCACCATGGTGCCGCTGATGGTCATCGCCGCGCTGAAGCCGCGGGCGAAGAATCCCAAGGGCGTCGGCATCGACGAGCTGTTCCTGCAGGACCCGCGCTCGATCGGCATGACCGCCAAGGCGCCGCACCAGAGCATGGCCTGGTTCGTGCTGTTCCGCGCGCTCGACGGCATTTTGCGCGTGGTCGAGCCGATGTTTCCCAAAAGCCTGCGCAAGCGCGCCATCGACGCCGCGCTCGCCTTCACCGAGGAGCGGCTGAACGGCGAGGACGGCATGGGCGCGATCTATCCGCCGATGGCCAACATCGTCATGATGTACGACGCGCTCGGCAAGAATGAGAGTTATCCGCCGCGCGCCATCACGCGCCGGGGTATCGACAAGCTGCTCGTGATCAAGGACGACGAAGCCTATTGCCAGCCCTGCGTCTCGCCGGTGTGGGACACGACTCTGACCGCCCACGCACTGCTCGAAGCCGGCGGTGACAGAGCGGTGCCTGCGGCCAAGCAGGGTCTCGACTGGCTGATCCCGAAGCAGGAGCTCGAGGTGAAGGGCGACTGGGCGGTGAAGCGGCCCGACGTGCGCCCGGGCGGCTGGGCCTTCCAGTACAACAATGCCCATTATCCCGATCTCGACGACACCGCGGTGGTCGTGATGTCGATGGACCGGATGCGCCGGGAGCACGGTGCGACCGGCTATGACGCCGCGATCGACCGTGCCCGGGAGTGGATCGAGGGCATGCAGAGCGACGACGGCGGCTGGGCCGCCTTCGATGTCAACAACCTCGAATATTATCTGAACAATATCCCGTTCTCGGACCATGGCGCGCTGCTCGATCCACCGACCGAGGACGTCACCGCGCGCTGCATCTCGATGCTGGCCCAGCTCGGCGAGACCGCGAAGACCAGCAAGCACGTCGCGGACGGGATCGCCTACCTCCGCAAGACCCAGCACCCCGAAGGGTCCTGGTACGGCCGCTGGGGCATGAACTTCATCTATGGAACCTGGTCGGTGCTGTGCGCCCTCAACATGGCCGGCGTCCGCCATGACGATCCGATGATGCGCAAGGCGACCGGCTGGCTGGCCTCGATCCAGAACCAGGACGGCGGCTGGGGCGAGGATGCCGTCAGCTACCGGCTGGACTACCGGGGCTGGGAGGCTGCCCCCTCGACCGCCTCGCAAACGGCATGGGCCTTGCTTGCCTTGATGGCTGCTGGCGAGGTTGATCACCCGGCCGTCGCCCGCGGGGTGGAGTACCTGATTGCAACACAGAACGAAAAAGGACTGTGGGACGAACAGCGGTACACCGCCACAGGCTTTCCCCGTGTATTCTATCTACGGTACCATGGTTATCCGAAGTTCTTCCCGCTGTGGGCGTTGGCGCGGTATCGGAACTTGCGGAACACCAATAGCAGGGTGGTAGGGGTCGGAATGTGACTTTGGGGACGGGGGACTATCTTACCGCGGGTCAAACCGTTGATCCGAGGCCGATATTGATCGTGACTGGACTGGTCCAGGAGGCCCGCATCGCGGCCGGGCCGGGCATGGCCGTCATTTGTTCGTCGAGCAGCCCCACCCAGTTGCGGGCGCTGCTGACGGTGCTGGATCCCGAGACGATTCGCGGCGTGATCTCCTTTGGCGTGGCCGGCGGGCTCGACCCGACGCTGCGCTCCGGCGACGTGGTGCTGGCGACCGAGGTGCTCGCGGGCGATACCCGCTGGGCCGCTGGCCTCTCGCTCGGCGACGACCTGATCGATCGCCTGACGTCCGGGCGCCGCCGCGTGGTGCGCGGCAGCCTCGCCGGTGCCGAAGAAGTGGTCACGGGGCGCTCCTGCAAGGCGGCGCTGCATTCGGAGACGGGAGCAGCCGCCGTCGACATGGAAAGCCATATCGCAGCCGCCTACGCCGCCGAGGCCGGCTTGCCGTTCGCCGCGGTCCGCGTCATCAGCGATCCCGCCCATCGCGCGCTGCCGGCGCTCGCCCGCGCCGCCATCAAGCCGAACGGCCAGATCGACGTGCTGGCCGTGCTGCGCGGCATCGCGCGCAATCCGACCGCGCTGCATGGACTGGTCTCGACCGGCCTCGACTTCAACCGCGCGCTGCGCTCCTTGCGCGGCTGCCGCGACTTCCTGATCGGCACCGAGATCGTGGAGAGCGAAGCGCTGGTCTCCGAGGCGGCCTGAGCGGGGTCGTCGATCTGACAAAACAAAAGGCCCGATCGCCAATGGCGACCGGGCCTTTTTTGTTTCGGAGGTGCGTAGCTCGGATGGAGCGGAGCGAGATCCAGGGTCTTCAACGCGGAGGGACCGTCCCGGAATTCGCTTGCGCTCCATCCGAGCTACAGGTCAGTGCGCTTACGCGGCGGTCGAAGCCTTCCGCGCAGCCTTCTCCTGGGCGGCTGCGGCCTCGTCCTTGCGGATCTCCGACAGGCGCTTCTGCACTTCCGCCGAGAAGATGTACTGGGCCGGACGCTGCTTGGTCATGTCGATCTCGGGCGCCATCGGACCCGTGGTCCTGATGCCGCGCAGCGACACCCACATCGCCTTAAGCGGGTTGTTGATGGCTGCGGTCGCCGCCGTGGGCTCGTAGCCGCAATGGGCCATACAGTCCGCGCACTTCTCGTACTTGCCGGTGCCGTAGGTTTCCCAATCGGTGGTGTCCATCAGCTCCTTGAAGGTTTTTGCATAGCCTTCACCGAGCAGATAGCAGGGCTTCTGCCAGCCGAAGATGTTGCGCGCGGGCATGCCCCAGGGCGTGCACTCATATTCCTGGTTGCCGGCGAGGAAGTCGAGGAACAGGCCGGAATGCATGAAATTCCACTTCTTGCCCTTGCCCATCGCAAAGACGTCGCGGAACAGCTTCTTGGTCTTGGTGCGGTTGAGGAAGTGCTCCTGGTCGGGCGCGCGCTCATAGGCATAGCCCGGCGACATCGAGACGCCGACACCGAGCTCTACCGTGAGGTCGAGGAATTTGGCGATCTCCTCTGCCGGGTGGCCGTCGAAGATGGTGGCGTTGACATTGACGGTGAAGCCGCGGGCCTTGGCTGCCTTGATCGCGGAGACGGCGCGGTCGAACACGCCCTTCTGCGACACGGCCTTGTCGTGGTGCTCCTTCAGGCCGTCGAGATGGACGGAGAAGAACAGATAGGGCGACGGCTCGAACAGATCGAGCTTCTTCTCGAGCAACAGCGCGTTGGTGCAGAGCGAGACGAACTTCTTGCGCGCCACGAGGCCGCGCACGATCTCGCCGATCTCCTTGTGGATCAGCGGCTCGCCGCCGGGAATGGCGACCATCGGCGCGCCGCACTCGTCGGCCGCGTCCCAGCACTCCTGCGCGGTCATGCGGCGGTTGAGGATCGCATCCGGATAATCGATCTTGCCGCAGCCGACGCAGGCGAGGTTGCAGCGGAACAGCGGCTCCAGCATCAGCACGAGCGGATAGCGCTTGCGGCCAAGCAGCTTCTGCTTGATCAAATAGCCGCCGATACGCATTTCCTTGAAGAAGGGGATAGCCATTACAAGTTTCTTTCTGGGCTTGAAATTCGGGTGGGTCAGCTCGCAGCCAGTTGGGCCGGAAGCCGGAATTCGATGTTTTCCTCGCGGCCCGGAAGCACCGAGACCTTGACCGGTCCGATCCGCCGCATCGCTTCGATCACGTCATCCACGAGTACCTCGGGCGCCGAAGCGCCGGCCGTGACGCCGACGATTCTGGCATCTTTCAACCACTCCGGATTGAGCGCGCTGCCGTCGGCAATCAGATAACTCGCGACACCGGCCTCAGTGCCGATTTCGCGGAGCCGGTTCGAATTCGAGCTATTGGCAGCGCCCACCACCAAGATCACGTCGACCAGCTTGCTCAAGTCCCTTACCGCAGATTGGCGGTTCTGTGTCGCATAGCAGATATCCCGGATATCCGGGCCTTGAATATCTGTAAAGCGCGCCTGCAGGGCCGAAATGATGTCCTTGGTGTCATCCACAGACAGGGTGGTCTGGGTGATATAGGCCACTGGCGTATCCGCCGGCAGCTCAAGGGCCTTAACCTCTTCAACGCTTTGGACCAACAGTACGGGGGCGGGAACCTGGCCCATCGTACCCTCGACCTCCGGGTGGCCGGCATGGCCGATCAGGATCAGGGTGCGGCCCCTGGCGATGTAGCGCTTCCCCTGATTGTGAACTTTCGTGACCAGCGGGCAGGTGGCATTGAGCACCGGAAGGTCGCGCGCGGCCGCCTCTTCCTCGACGCTGCGGGCGACGCCGTGAGCGCTGAAGACCGTCACAGCCTTCGGTGGCACCTCCGACAGTTCCTCGACGAAGATCGCGCCTTTGTTCTTCAGGCTCTCGACGACGTACTTGTTGTGCACGATCTCATGGCGCACGTAGACGGGCGGGCCGTACTTCTCCAGCGCCCGCTCCACGATCTCGATCGCACGCACCACCCCCGCGCAAAAGCCGCGCGGTTGCGCCAGATAAACTTCCATTGGACGCCCATCACGCAAGTTGCACCAATCCGCTCTCAAGTCTCAGGGGACACCCCGACACGAAGCTGAGTTGCAATATCCGCACCATCAGTTTCGCGCACGCGGTAGCCGCCCACCCCTATCCGGCCTCCGGTGCATGGAGGCGCAGCACTTTGTGTCAAAAAATCGGCAGCAAGGAAAGGTGGAATGAACTTTGGTTCCCAGCTGGATCAATTTTGCGGTATTATAGTAGAGGATGATTGGTCAGCAAAACGGTGACATCGGTGTTTGCCCCTTCGTCACTTTCCCGCCTCATCTCCCCGGCTATACCGACCGTCCCGCATGATTTTGCCACGGTCTGTCGCCGTTTACCTCCAGCCTTCTGGCGGCGATAACCCTCAAAACAGCAATAGGTTTCGGCCGGGAACTCCGTTAAACAGCGGGCGTTTCCGGCAAGCTGTTAACCGCAGAAAGAAAAGTAGTGCTGCAAAGCGTAGTCGTTGCCATCGTCAGGGCCTGCACCCGGTTTGCCCCCCTCGTCGTCGCTCTCGGGCTCCTGCTGGCGGTGGGGGCGGGCTATTACACGTCCCAGCACTTTGCCATCAACACCGACATCAATTCGCTGATTGCTCAAAATCTGGACTGGCGCCAACGCGACCAGCAGTTCGATCGCGCCTTCGACCGCGATGCCACGATTACGGCGGTGGTCGAAGCCAAGACGCCGGAGATGGCGACCGCAGCGTCGGACGCGCTCTATGCCAAGCTGAAGGACAACAAGACCGACTTCCAGTCGACGCAGCAGCTCGGCACCGGCGAGTTCTTCGAAAGGAATGGCCTGTTGTTCCTGCCGACAGAGGAAGTCGGCAAGGTCACCAGCCAGTTCGAATCCGCCGCGCCCCTGATCGAGATCATGGCGGGCGATCCCTCGATCCGCGGCCTGACCGGCGCGCTGGAAACGGGACTTGCCGGCGTCAAGCGCGGCCAGGTCAAGCTCGACAACACCGAACGGCCCTTCAACCAGATCGCGCAAACGGTCGAGACCGTGCTCAACAAGGGCAATGCGACCTTCTCCTGGCGCGAGCTCGTCAGTGACGAGCCGCTGACGGATTCGGACAAGCGCGCCTTCATCGAGTTCAAGCCAGTCCTCGACTACAACGCGCTGGAGCCCGGCAAGGGCGCCACCGACGCGATCCGCAAGGCCGCAGCCGATCTGGATTTTGCCACCAAATACCAGGCGCGGGTCCGGCTCACCGGACCGGTCCCGATCGCCAACGAGGAATATGCAACCGTCCAGGAAGGTGCCGTCGTCAACGGCATCGGCACGGTCCTCGTCGTGCTGCTCATCCTGTGGCTGGCGCTGCATTCGGCGAAGATCATCTTCGCGGTGTTCGTCAATCTCTTCGTCGGTCTTGCGCTGACCACCGCCGCCGGCCTGATGATGGTGGGCTCGCTCAATTTGCTGTCGATCGCGTTCGCCGTGCTGTTCGTCGGCCTCGGCGTCGATTTCGGCATTCAGTACAGCGTCCGCTATCGCTCCGAGCGCTACAAGCACAACGATCTCTCGGGTGCGCTGATCCTGGCTGCCAAGCGCTCGGCAATTCCGTTGTCGCTGGCGGCCATGGCGACCGCGGCCGGCTTCCTCTGCTTCATCCCCACCGACTACAAGGGTATCGCCGAACTCGGCCAGATCGCCGGCGTCGGCATGCTGGTCGCGTTCCTCACCAGCATCACCGTGCTGCCGGCGATGCTGAAGCTGTTGAACCCGCCCGGCGAGAAGGAGCCGGTCGGCTACGCCTTCCTGGCGCCGCTCGATCACTTCCTGGAGAAGCACCGCGTGCTGGTCGTCGGTGGCACGATGTTTCTGGCAGTCGCCGGCCTGCCGCTGCTCTATTTCATGAAGTTCGACTTCAACCCGATGAACCTGCGCAACCCGAAGGCAGAGTCGATCGCGACCTTCCTCGATTTGCGCAAGGATCCCAACACGGGTGCCAATGCCATCAACGTGATGACCACGTCGGAAGAGCAGGCAAGGCAGGTGGAGGCGAAGCTGGAGAAGGTGCCGGAGGTGTTGCGCGTGATGTCGCTCAACAGCTTCGTTCCTGAAGACCAGCCGCCGAAGCTGAAGCTGCTCGCGCAGGGCGCCAAGGTCCTGAACCCCGCGCTCAATCCCGACCAGATCGACGCCGCGCCGTCGGACAAGGAAAACGTCGATGCGCTGAAATCCTCGGTCGACAATCTGCGCCGGACTGCAGGCGATGCCAAGGGCCCGGGTGCGGTCGCCTCGCGTCGGCTCGCGGACGCACTGGACAAACTCGCCAATGGCGACGAGGCCACGCGGAACAAGGCGCAGGACGTGTTCGTCTCGCCGATGAAGATCGTGTTCGACCAGCTCCGGAACGCGATGCAGGCCGAGCCGGTCACCCTGAAGTCATTGCCGGCGGATCTCGTCAGCGCCTGGAAGAGCAAGGACGGCATCATCCGCGTCGAGGCGCTGCCGAAGGGCGATCCCAACGACAACGACACGCTGCGCAAATTTGCGGCGGCGGTGCTCGTTGCCGAGCCGACCGCGATCGGCGGCCCGGTCTCGATCCTGAAGTCGGGCGACACCGTGGTGAAGGCGTTCATCCATGCCGGTATCTATGCGCTGCTGGTGATCGGCTTGTTGCTGTGGGTCACGCTGCGCAGGTTCGTCGACGTGCTGATGACGTTGGTGCCGCTGCTGGTGGCCGGCGCGGTGACGCTCGAGATCTGCGTGCTGATCGGCTTGCCGCTCAACTTCGCCAATATCGTCGCGTTCCCGCTGCTGCTCGGCGTCGGCGTGGCCTTCAAGATCTACTATGTCGTGGCTTGGCGCTCGGGCAGGACAAACCTGCTCCAGACCAGCCTGACGCGTGCGATCTTTTTCAGCGCGCTGACAACGGCGACCGCGTTCGGCAGCCTTTGGCTGTCGAGCCATCCCGGCACGTCCAGCATGGGCAAGCTGCTCGCGCTGTCGCTGGTGACAACGCTCGCTGCCGTGCTGCTGTTTCAGCCCGCCCTAATGGGCAAACCCCGCAATCTCAGGGAGTAGGCAGATGTCGCCGACCTGGTCGGCGGCACCCTTCTGACCGGGTTTGGCCGTGCCGGCGGCCTTCGGGGCTGCGGGTGCAGGCTGCGCCGCTGTAGCGCCCGTCGTTCCCGGGGCTTTCGGCGCCGCGCCGGTGAGCTTCGGCGCGCCCTTGGCCATGGCGTTGGCGGGGCTCAAGGGAATCGGGGGGCTGACCCGGGTCCAGGTCTCGCCGCCGCACAGGAAGCCCATCACGCAGCCCTTGATTTCGAGCTGGTCGGTGCCAACCGGCGTGATGGTCGCGCTGTAGAGCTGGCCGTCCTTGGCGTTGTAGACCTGACCTTCCCACTGATCGGCGCCAGGCTTTTTCTTCATGTCGATCAGGGTCGCCATGCCAAGCGTGGGCCGGGTCTTTTTCGATGCGTCCGGATTGTTCTCGTCGCGGCCGCCGGGCTGTTTTTCCCAGGAAACCGCGCCCCACATGCTGCCATTGCATTGGGCGACACGAATGTTGGCAACGCCGTCGGCGACCCGCCAGTCGCCGGTCGGATCGGCGGCGAGCGCCGGGGTCAGGCAGGTGTAACCGCCAGCCAGTATTAGTCCGGTGTAAAGGGCTAAACGCATGATAGTTCCTTGGCAGTGCAACATGGTCTAAAGCTCTGCTTGCGAAGATGGTCCGAAAAAGGGCAAAAGGCCGCACAGACCGTTTTTGGCAACGGTCCGTTTTCAGTTGACGAGACGGCCCTCAACCGAAGTATGTAGCGGATGCACAGCCCAAATCCAGACATGTCTCAGCTGTTCGCGGACCGCCAGGCCCAGCGCAGCGTCCTGCATAATCGGCATCTGAACGAGCAATTCGTTCGGGTTCTGAAGACCATCGGCTACGATGTCGGCTTCCAGAAGGGGCAGGGACAGTACCTCTACGACCGCGACGGGGCGCGCTATCTCGACCTCTTGTCCGGTTTTGGCGTGTTTGCGATCGGACGCAATCATCCCGTCATGCGCGAGGCGCTTAAAAGCGTGCTCGATGCCGACCTGCCCAACCTCGTCCAGTTCGACGTCTCGGTGCTTGCCGGCGTCCTCGCCGAGCGGCTTTTGAAATACGTTCCCTATCTCGACAAGGCATTCTTCGCCAATTCCGGCGCCGAATGCGTCGAAGCCGCGATCAAGTTCGCCCGCGGCGCCACCGGCCGTCCGGGCATCGTCTATTGTGCCCACGGCTATCACGGCCTGACCTATGGCGCGCTGTCGCTGACCGGTGATTCGAACTTCCGCACCGGCTTTGAGCCGCTGCTGCCGGGCTGCACCTCGATCCCGTTCAACGATCTCGCGGCGCTCGAAAAGGCGCTGGCCTCGCGCGAGGTAGCCGCCTTCGTCGTCGAGCCGATCCAGGGCAAGGGCGTCAACATGCCCACCGACGAGTTCCTGCCTGGTGCGGCGGCGCTCTGCAAGAAATACGGCACGCTGTTCGTCGCCGACGAGATCCAGACCGGCATGGGCCGCACCGGCCGCTTCCTCGCGGTCGAGCACTGGAACGTCGAGCCCGACATGGTGCTGCTGTCGAAGTCGTTGTCCGGCGGCCACGTGCCGGTCGGCGCGGTGCTGACGCGTAAGAGCATCTTCGACAAGATCTTCAACCAGATGGATCGTGCGGTCGTGCACGGCTCAACCTTCTCCAAGAACGACCTGGCGATGGCCGCGGGCATCGCCACGCTCGACATCATGGAGTCCGAGAAGCTCATCGAGTCCGCCGCCAAGCGCGGTGCCGAGCTGCGCCTCGCGCTCACGCGCATGGTGCCCGGCTACGAGCTGTTGAAGGAAGTCCGCGGCAAGGGCCTGATGATCGGCGTCGAGTTCGGCCCGCCGAAATCGCTGCGACTGCGGGCGTCCTGGAACGTGCTGGAGGCGGCCAACAAGGGCCTGTTCTGCCAGCTCATCACCGTGCCGCTGTTCAAGGACCACAAGATCCTCACGCAAGTCGCCGGCCATGGTAGCCACACCATCAAGCTTCTGCCGCCGCTCACCATCACCGAGGAAGATTGCGGCTGGATCGAGCGCGCCTTCGACGACGTCATCGCCGGCAGCCACAAGGTCCCCGGCGCGATCTGGTCGCTCGGCAAGACGCTGGTGGACAACGCGGTGCGGCGGTCGGCGTAACCTCAGGCCGAATGCGCGGTCTGCCGCGCGAGACTGGCGTGCCGCTCCAATGCTTCCAAGCCCTCGGTGTCGTCCTGGCAAAAGCCAGGACCCACGCCGCGTGATTTATCAATAGACCTCGGGGCCAGTACCACGTGCATACTTTGCCCAGTGGTAATGGGTCCTGGCTTTCGCCAGGACGACTAAGTGGAGGCACTTCGGTCTATCAACATCGTGGTGCGATGTTGCGCCACTACCCCTCCACATTCGTCTTAATCGCCGCCTCGAACTTGTCGACGAACTCGGCGAGCTCGTCTGCGCCGAGATCGCTGACGGCCCAGAAGTTCAGGCCGCGATTGCCCCAGCGCCGGCAGTTGAAGCCCTGCATGGTTTCGGTCCTGGGCGCGCGGTATTCCGCGTTCGATGTCTGCGACACGAACAGATTGACCACGTGCTGCCGGCGCTTGTAGACGACGGCACCGATGGCACGTGCGTCGATATAATCGAGCCTGCCGCCGACCAGCGTAAAACCTTGTGCGGTGAGGTCGATCACGGGCGGGGCGACGTCGAGCTTGCCGTTGAACCACGGCTTCACCGTGTGCTGGTCGGTCGAGACCACGTCGATGAGGTGGCCGGCCTGGAGCGAGCGCAGATGCGCGGAGACGACCTCCGACAGGATACGCTGCTGGTCGTCCTGGCGCAGCACCAATGCGACGACGCCGGAGGCGGCGAGCGCGGAGACTGCCGAGCCCATCGCAAAGCCGCGCAGCACGGAGCGGCGGCTCGGCTGCTGACGCTGCGGCTGCGGCAGCGAGGCCTCGATACGCGCACGCAGGCTCGCCGGTGCGGTGTAGCGCAAATCGGCGTCCGCGAGCACGCGCTGCATGTCGCGTTGGGCCGAAAGCTCCGCAGCGCAGGCCGGGCAGCTGGCGATATGGGCTTCGACCTCGCGCGCATGGCCGGCATCGAGCTCGTTGTCGAGCAGCGCGTGAAGCAGGATCCTTGCTTCGTCGCAGGTCATCTTGCTTGCTCCTCATCCGCCGTCCAGGCCGCGCGCAGCATGGCGCGGGCGCGGGCGAGGCGGGACATCACGGTGCCGACGGGCGCGCCGACGGCCTCGGCGATTTCACGATAGGACAGGTTGTTGATCTCGCGCAGCACGAATGTCTCCTTGAACGGCTCGGCGAGCGCGTCGATCAGCTTGCGGATCGCGCCCGCATCGCGGCTGCGCAGCACTTCGGTTTCGGGGCTGGCCTCCGTCTCCTGCCAGATCGGCGTCTGCTCGGCAGCGCCGGGCGTATCCTCGATCGCGCTGTGCCTGTGGGCGCGGCGTGCATATTCGGCATTGCAGACGTTACGCAGGATCGCGAACAGCCAGGGCTTTATCGCCGGCCCGCGATAGCTGTCGAAATGCTTCAGAGCGCGCAGATAGCACTCCTGCACCGCGTCCTCGGCATCGGAGGCATCGCGCAAGAGATAGCGCGCGAGCGTGTAGACGTCGTCGAGATAGGGCAGCGCCGCCTCGCGGAAGCGTTGCGCCTTCTGCAAATCGTCGTTGGCGGGCATCGCTCCTCGCTTTGCCTCTTGTTCTGCGCGTTGCTTCGTCTCGTCCCTGTTCGTTTCGTCCCTGTGCGTGGCGGAAGGCACATGAGCCCGGCCGGCGTGGGACCACCGGCCGGGCAAGACGTTGATGCCTTGGTTCGAGATGTTACTCAACCTTGATCATCCCCGTCATGTGCGGGTGCAGAGAACAAAAATATTTGTAGTCGCCCGCATTGGTGAAGGTGAACGAGAACTTGTCGTCGGTGTCCAGGGTCTTGGACCTGAACTTGCCGGCCGACACCACGGTGTGGGGGATGTCGTCCCGGTTGGTCCAGGTTACGGTGGTGCCGACCTTGATCTTGAGCTCGGCCGGCTGGAAGACGAAATTGTCGATATGTATTTCCATGTTGTCGTCGGCACGGACGGTTGTGATGGGCAGCAGGACGGCCGCGGCCACAGCGACACCGAAGTCGCGGCGATTGAGAGTCTTCATTGTCAGCTTCCGTTAGCCCTGCATCAACCCTGGAGCGGCGTGTCGATGATCGCGAGCCGCTGCTCGTTCTGCTTGAAGTTGATGCTGGCAACACCGAGCATCGCGCGGAGCTTTGCGTCCTCGACCTTCATCGGTCCAGGCGAGGGGGCAGCTCCCGGCGCCGGCTGCGGGAAGGCAGTGGAGCGCGCGGTGTGGAAGGTGACGTTGCCCTCGACCTTCTGCATCACCTGGTGAATGTGGCCGTTCAGCACGGTAACCGAACCAAAGCCTTTCACCTGGTCCAGCGCGCGGGCGCCGTCCTCAGTGCCCCAGCCCCATTCTGGATAAACGGTCCAGAGCGGGATGTGGGCGAACAGCACGATCGGCGTCGATTTCGACTTGCCGCGCAGATCATCCTCGAGCCAGGCGAGCTGTTCGGCACCGAGATTGCCGAGGCCTCCGGCCTTGAGGTCGACGACATTGACGAGGCCGATGAAGTGCACGCCGCCGGCGTCGAACGAGTACCAGCCCGCGCCCTTGGTGCCGCGGCCGTAGCGCTCGCGATAGAACTTCACGTCCTCGTCGAGGAAGTCATGCTCGCCGGGCACGTAATGCACGTCGAGCTTGCTCTGCGAGATGATGCGATCGGCGTTGTCGAATTCGGCGGCCTTGGAGAGATGCGTGATGTCGCCAGTGTGGATCATGAACGACGGCTTGACCGGCATCGCGTTGATCTTGTTGACGGCTTCCTCCAGCGTGCCGAGCGCGTTGGGATTGGCCGGCTTGTCGAAGCCGACATGGCTGTCGCTGATCTGGAGGAAGGTCATTCCGGGCGCTGCCGCGGTCGCAGCCTGCGCGGAATCGATGATGCCGAGCGAGCGCGGGACGCCACCGGTGATGGTCCAGAGCACCCCGGTGCCGGCCCAGGTCATGCATTCCAACACCTTGCGGCGGCTTAAGCCGTCCTCGCCGTGATCATGTCCGCTCATCGCGCGTCTCCTCTGGCCCGGAATTGGGCTTCGGGGAGGTGATTGGGGGAGGGAGGGACTTATTCCCGGCTGCGATGACGTTTTCGTGAGGGCGTTGTAGCCCGCATGGAGCGCAGCGGAATGCGGGATTCCCGGCGCGATAGGCCCCGGATTGCGCTTCGGTCCATCCGGGCTACGGACCCGAACGCGTGAATTCCCGCACGGCCTCGACCACGCGCGCCGGCACTTCCTGCGCCACGCAGTGCCCGGCGTGCTCGAAGACCAGCGTGCTGACGAGCGGAATCAGCGACACGGCGCGCGACGCCATCTCCTTGTAGATCGGTCCCGACTTCGCGGCGGTCGTGACACGCACCGGGCAGTCGATCGCGGCGAGCGAGGTAAATGGATTGCCGCGCGCATCGCCAACGTAAACCTGCTCCATCGCCTCATAGATCGGACGCAGAATCGCGTACTCGATCTCGGGCGTGCAGCAGAGCCGCACGCGGCCATCGTCGAGCGACACGAAGCCGTGCTGGACATAGGCCCGGAGCGACGTCTCGGTCCAATCGGCAAATGTTGGCGCCACGCGGTAGCGCTCGAACACGGAGTCGGCACTCTCGAACTCGACCCGGCGGCGCAGCGTGCCACGCACGCGCGCAAGGGACTCTTCGTTCAATCCTCCGGAGCGCGCCGCGCGCGGATCCATCACGGTCGGCTCCATCACGAACAGGCGCGTGAAGCGTCCGGGCAATAGTTTCGCCGCGAGCAGAAGATCGGTCGCACCTGCGCTGTGGCCGATCCCGTAGACGTTGCGCAAATCGAGTGCATCGATCACCCGGCAAACATCCTCGGAAAAATCAAGGAAATGATAGGCTGCGGGCTTGTGGCTGGCGCCATGGCCGCGACGATCGAGCGCATAGACGGTGTAGGTCGATGCAAGCTCGCGCGCGACCTCGTCCCAGACATCGGCGACGAAGCCGGTGCCGTGAAGCAGAAGCGCAGGCGTCTTTCCGCTCTCGCCCCATTGCAACATGGCGATCTGCGCATCAGCGGGGCCGATCGAAAAGCGGCGCGGATCAATCATCGTGGGGCGTTACTTGCCATCTTCCAAAATCATCGTTGCGCCCTTCTCGGCGATCATCGCCGTCGGCGTGTTGGTGTTGCCCGACGTGATGGTCGGCATGATCGAGGCATCGACAATGCGAAGTCCGTCGAGACCGTAGAAGCGCAGGCGTTCGTCGACCACCGCCATCGGATCGCTCACCGCGCCCATCTTCGCGGTGCCGACGGGATGGAAGATGGTGGTGCCGATGTCGCCGGCGGCCTTCGCGAGCGAGGCATCGTCGTCGCCAACGGTAAGGCCGGGCAGATATTCGCTCGGGTGATATTTTGCCAGCGCCTTTTGCTGCATCAGGCGACGGGTGGTGCGGATGGCATCGGCGCCGACCTGACGGTCGTCATCCGTTGAAAGATAATTCGGCGCGATGATCGGCTTCTCGTCCGGCGTCGCCGAACGTAGACGTACGGTGCCGCGGGAGGTCGGCTGGAGATTGCAGGCGCTCACCGTGATCGCGGGGAAGCGGTGCAGGGGATCGCCGAACTTGTCGAGCGACAGCGGCTGCACGTGGAACTGGATGTTGGCGCGTGCGCGCGTCGCATCGGAGCGGGTGAAGATGCCGAGCTGCGACGGCGCCATGGTCAGCGGGCCGCGGCGGCGGAACGCGTAGTCGAGGCCCATCAGGCCGCGGCGGAGCAGGTTGTAATAGGTCTCGTTCAGGGTGCGCACGCCCTCGACCTTGTAGATCGCGCGCTGCTGGAGATGATCCTGCAGATTGCGGCCGACGCCGGGCTTGTCCATCACGATGTCGATGCCGAGCGGCGACAGCCAGTCGGCAGGTCCGATGCCGGAACGATGCAGCACCTGCACTGAGCCGATCGCGCCTGCCGAGAGGATCACCTCGCGTTTCGCACGCGCCTCGATGACCTCGCCATTCTGGATGAAGCGCACGCCGACGGCGCGGCCCTGCTCGATGATCAGACGGTCGACCAGCACGTGCTTCTCGAGCCGCAGGTTCGGGCGGTTCAGCGCCGGCTTGAGGAAACCGCGCGCCGACGACCAGCGCCGGCCGCGCTTTTGGTTGACGTGGAAATAGCTGGTGCCCTCGTTGTCGCCGGTGTTGAAATCCGGGATGCGCTTGATGCCCATCTCCTCGGCCGCATCGCCGACGGCGTCGAGAACGTCCCAGGACAGCCGCGGCGCCTCGATGCGCCAGCCGCCCCCGGCGCCGTGATGCTCGCTCGCGCCGAGGAAATGATCCTCGAGCCGTTTGAACAGCGGCAACACGTCGTCATAACCCCAGCCGGTCATGCCGAGCTGGCGCCAATGATCGTAGTCCGCTGCCTGTCCACGCATCGAGATCATGGCGTTGATCGCCGAAGAGCCGCCGATCACCTTGCCACGGGGATAGGCGAGCGAGCGGCCGTTCAGCCCGGGCTCGGCCTCGGTCCTGAACATCCAGTCTGAGCGCGGATTGCCGATGGCGAAGAGATAGCCGACGGGAATGTGGAACCAGATCCAGTTGTCGTCGCCGCCGGCTTCGAGGACGAGGACGCGATTGCCGGAATCGGCCGACAGACGGTTGGCGACGATGCAGCCCGCCGTGCCGGCCCCGACGACGATATAGTCAAACTCACCTTCGAGCCGCCTTGGCATTCTCTGCTTCCACCCAACAGGCGTCATGCCCGGGCTTGTCCCGGGCATCCACGCGCTTTCCGTTCTAAGTGTCAGACGTGGATGGCCGGGACAAGCCCGGCCATGACGAGAGGACAGAGCTACCCCAGACCCCCGGCAGTTGGGTGGACTGGTGCTTGCATGGTAGACAGGCCTACATTTTCAACAAAGCTTGAGACCCCTCCATGCCCATCGTGAACCGCGTCGCCGACCTTCAACCCGATATTCAGGCTTGGCGCCGGGACATCCACCAGCATCCGGAGCTGCTCTACGACGTCCACCGCACCGCAGCATTCGTCGCGGACCGCCTGCGCGAATTCGGCTGCGATGAGGTCGTGACGGGCATCGGCCAGACCGGCGTGGTCGGTGTGATCAAGGGCAGCAAGGCGGCCGGCGAAGGCCTCAAGGCCATCGGCCTGCGTGCCGACATGGATGCGCTGCCGGTCGAGGAACAGACCAACCTGCCTTACGCTTCGAAGACTCCCGGCAAGATGCACGCCTGCGGCCATGACGGCCACACCGCGATGCTGCTCGGTGCTGCGCGGTATCTCGCCGAGACCCGCAACTTCGCCGGCGATGCGGTGGTGATCTTCCAGCCTGCCGAGGAAGGTGGCGCCGGCGGCCTGGCCATGGTCAAGGACGGAATGATGGAGCGCTTCGGCATCGAGCAGGTCTACGGCATGCACAACGGTCCGGGCATTCCAGTGGGCTCGTTCGCGATCCGCCCGGGTCCGATCATGGCGGCGACAGACGAGGTCGACATCATGATCGAGGGCCTCGGCGGCCATGCCGCGCGGCCGCACAAATGTGTCGATTCCGTTCTGGTCGGCGCACAGGTGATCACGGCGCTGCAGTCGATCGTCGCGCGCAGCGTCGATCCGCTGGAATCCGCCGTGATCTCGATCTGCGAGTTCCACGCGGGCAATGCCCGTAACGTCATTCCGCAAACCGCGACGCTGAGGGGCACCATCCGCACGCTGTCGCCGGAGGTGCGCAAGCTGGTGGAGAAGCGCGTGCACGAGGTTGTGGCGGGCGTGGCGCAGATCACCGGCGCCAAGATCGACCTGCACTACAAGCGGAATTATCCCGTGGTGAACAATCACGCCGCAGAAACCGAGATCGCGCGGCGCATCGCGGGGCAAGTCGCGGGCGAGGCCAACGTGCTCGAGATGTCGCCGCTGATGGGCGGCGAGGATTTCGCCTATATGCTGGAAGCGCGCCCCGGCGCCTTCATCTTCTGTGGTAACGGCGACAGCGCCGGCCTGCATCACCCCGCCTACAATTTCGACGACGAGGCGATCGTTTACGGAACGTCGTACTGGGTCAAGCTGGTCGAGGAATCGCTCGCGGCAGCGTAAGGTCAAGTGTAAGGCCAAGCCGAAGGCACAAATGGAAAGGGCCCGTGCATCGCACGGGCCCTTTGTCTTGGAGTGAGGCGATCGGCTTCAGAAGATCCGCGAGAAGATCACGTACAGCGTGCCCGACAACAGGATGGCGACGGGCAAGGTCAGCACCCAGGCCATCACCATGTTCCTGATGGTGGCGACCTGGAGACCCGAGCCGTTCGCAGCCATGGTGCCGGCGACGCCGGACGACAGCACGTGGGTGGTCGAGACCGGCAGGCCGAACACGTCGGCGGCGCCGATCGTGGCGGCGGCGACGAGCTCGGCGGAAGCACCCTGCGCGTAGGTCAGATGGGTCTTGCCGATCTTCTCGCCGACGGTGACGACGATGCGCTTCCAGCCGATCATGGTGCCGAGGCCGAGCGCGATGGCGACCGCGACCTTTACCCAGGTCGGGATGAACTTGGTCGCGCTGTCGAGTCCGCCCTTATAGGCGTTCAAGGTCGCGACCTCTTCCTTGCTGAGGTCGTTTTCCTTGTCCTTCATCAGGAAGCGGATCGCTTCCGAGGTCAGGTACATGTCGTTGCGGGTGTTGCCGACGACTTCCGCCGGCACCTTGTTGAGCGAACCGTATTTCGCGACCTGATCGCCGACATCCTTCACCAGCACCGACAGCGAGGGATAGGTGCCTTCGCTGATGTGGTGCGAGGTGATGTACTGCGTCACCGCAGGACGGGGATCGCCGATGATCGCATGGCCGGCGCCCTTGGCGGCAACCACCTTGGAGGCGGCTTCCGAAACCTTCTGGAACTGGGCGACCTGGCTCTCGGGCAGCGCGCGGTTCAGCGCATAGGCGGTCGGCACGGTGCCGATCAGGATCAGCATGATCAGGCCCATGCCCTTCTGGCCGTCGTTCGAACCATGGGCGAAGCTGACGCCGGTGCAGGTCAGGATCAGCAGGCCGCGGATCCAGATCGGCGGCGCTTTGTTGCCCTCAGGGGCGGCATAGAGCGCCGGGTTCTTGATGATCAGCTTGAGCAGCAGCAGCAGGCCGGCGGCGCAGATGAAGCCGACCAGCGGCGACAGCAGAAGCGCATAGCCGATCTCCGTGGCCTTGCCCCAGTCCACGCCCGATGTGCCGTCGCGGCCGCGCATCAGCGCGTTGGCGACGCCGACGCCGATGATCGAGCCGATCAGCGTGTGCGAGGAGGAGGCCGGCAGGCCGAAATACCAGGTGCCGAGGTTCCAAAGGATCGCGGCGATCAGTAGCGCGAACACCATCGCGAAACCGGCGCTGGAGCCGACCTGGAGGATCAGCTCCACCGGCAGCAGCGAGACGATGCCGAAAGCCACGGCGCCGGAGGACATGAGCACGCCGAGAAAGTTGAAGAAGCCCGACCACATCACCGCGACTTCGGCCGGCAGCGAGTGGGTGTAGATCACGGTCGCAACCGCGTTGGCGGTGTCGTGGAAGCCGTTGACGAATTCGAAGCCGAGCGCGATCAGCAGGGCGACGAACAGGAGGATGAAGGGCAGGTAGCTCGTGACCCTGGCGCCGGTCGCGTCGACGTCGGCATAGATGCTGTAGGCCACATAGAGCAGGCCCGCGGCGAGGATGCCGAAGAACAGGATCATCGTCAGCGGATTGAAGCCCTTGTCGAGATTTGGCCGCGAGGCCGGCTGGATCGGCGCGGGATCGGCTACCGCGCGGTCGAATGCAACATCGGTCATGTCTGGACGCCCCTTAACTTTCTGTAAGGGCTATTGTCTCCGATGGATTTGAAGGCTGGATGACAACCGAGGCTTGAAAGTCGTTTTCCCGCCTGTATTTAGGCGGCGCGCGCCGCTTTCTTCTGCAGACTGGCGACGATTTTCAAGTCTTCGACAAAGCGCTGATATTCCAAGACCTTGGCTTCCGGATCGGGCAGCCGCAGCAGATAAGACGGGTGCACCGTCACCAGCGCCTTGTGACCGTCGGGAAGGTCGATCAGCCGGCCGCGGGTTTTGCCGATCGGGGTGATCTTGCCGAACACGCTCTGCGCGGCGGTCGCGCCCATCGCGACGATGAGATCGGGCTGGATGACGGAGACTTCCCGCTCATACCACTGCCGGCAGGCCTTTATCTCCGGCGTATTCGGCTTCTGATGCAGGCGGATCTTGCCGCGCGGCACGAATTTGAAGTGTTTCACCGCGTTGGTGACATAGACCTTCTTGCGATCGACGCCCGCTTCCGCCAATGCGCGGTCGAGCATCTGGCCGGCCGGACCCACGAAGGGATGGCCGGCGAGGTCTTCCTTGTCGCCGGGCTGTTCGCCGACCAGCATGATATTGGCGGACTTGGGGCCTTCGCCGAACACGGTCTGGGTGGCGTCCTTGTAGAGATGGCAGGCGCGGCAGTGGGCGGCCTCCTCGCGGAGCGCTTCGAGATCATCGGCAGCGGTCTTGCGTTTCATCGGAGCTTCCGGCCGCCTTTGAGGCTTGTGCGGATCGGTTGCGGCATTGGCGATCATGGCGCCGGTCATGCGCTCGGCGTCCTCGATCAAGGGCTTAATGATCGAAGCCTCGGGCAGGTTCCTCCAATATTTCTTCGGCATCTCCGTTTGCATCGCCTTCACCTTCAGGCGGGCCGGATTGAAGATGCTGGCATAGTAGCGCCGCCAGGTTTCCTCCAGCCGGTCTTCGCTCGGCGCCTCGCTCTTGCTGACGCCTGATGTGAACGAAAGCGCGTGGCCATCCCAGTGCGCGCACAAATCGGGCGTCAGGATCGACCAGGGCATGTCGGCAAAGCGCTTGGCGAAGAACGGCGCGGCGAGCTCGACGATATGATGCTCCGGCTCGAACCACGCAACGTAGTGTGCTTCACGTTCCCTGCCGATCTCGCGGAAGCGCACGAAGGCATGCATCTTGTGCTCGTCGCGGTAGACCGTCCTTGCCATGGCCGTGACTTGCGCGACATCGGGATCGGTCGCGACCTCGATGAGGTCGTGATTGTCCTTCAGCCGAAACAGCAGGCGATAGAGGATCGCGAAACGCTCGGGATCGCGATGCAGGATCGCGGCCTTGGCGAGCTCGACGAATTTTGCAGGCACGTTGAAGGTGCCATCGCCAGCCGCCGGCAGCGGAGACGGCGAGGGCGGCGCGAACAGCTCCGCTTCGCCGCCCTGTACGGCCCAGGTGATGTCGGCCGGATTCACCTGGTGAAGCACGAGGCTACGCGCGGCTTTACGCCAGCCGTCGAAATCGGTTTCGTTCTCGAGGGTGATGTACTGCATCAGAAGCCAAATCCCAGTTGTGTTGCCTTCGGCTTGAACCGTTCGATCAGCCGTGCCTCGTCGAGGCGATGCGGCGTGGGCCGGTGATCGCTGAGGACGATGAACGGCAGCGCCTTGTTGCGGGGCACGTGCAGCCGCGCGAGATCGGCGACGCGGATGGTGGTCGAGCGGCGCGCCGCGATGATGCGCTCGACCGCCTTGGTGCCGAAGCCTGGCACGCGCAACAATTCCTCGCGGCTGGCACGGTTGACGTCGAGCGGGAAGCGGTCGCGGTGGCGCAGCGCCCAGGCGAGTTTTGGATCGATGTCGAGCGGCAGCATCGCGCTGTCGTCGACGATCTCGCCGACGTCGAAGCCGTAGAACCGCATCAGCCAGTCGGCCTGGTAGAGTCGGTGCTCGCGCAGCAAGGGCGGCGCGCGCAGAGGCAGCGCGCGGCTGGCATCGGGGATCGGGCTGAACGCGGAATAATAGACGCGCCTCAGCCGGTATGAACCGTAGAGATTGGCGCTGGTGTGGAGGATGGTGTGGTCGGAGGCCGCGTCGGCGCCGACGATCATCTGCGTGCTCTGGCCGGCCGGCGCGAAGCGCTGCGGCTTGGCTTTCGTCTTCGCGCTGCGGCTTTCCTCGGCCTCGTCCAGCTTCAGCCGCAGCCGGCCCATGGTGCGGCGGATCGCGCGCACGTCTTTCTCGGGCGCGAATTGCTGCAGGCTCGTCTCTTGCGGCATCTCGATGTTGATGGAGAGGCGGTCGGCATATTTGCCGGCCTCGGAGATCAATGCATCGTCGGCCTCGGGGATCGTCTTGAGATGGATGTAGCCGCGGAAGTGATGCTCCTCGCGCAGTTTGCGCGCGACGCTCACCACCTGCTCCATGGTGTAGTCGGGGTTGCGGATGATGCCGGAGGAGAGAAACAGCCCTTCGATGTAATTGCGCCGGTAGAAGTCGAGCGTCAGCTTGACCACTTCGTCGACGGTGAAGCGGGCACGCGGCACGTTGGAGGAGGCGCGGTTGACGCAATAGAGGCAGTCGTAATTGCAGGCGTTGGTCAGCAGCACCTTGAGCAGCGAGATGCAGCGGCCGTCCGGCGCGTAGGAATGGCAGATGCCCATGCCGGGCGCGGTCGAGCCCATGCCCTTGCCGTCGCTGGAATCCCGCCGCTCGGTGCCGCTGGAGGCGCAGGACGCGTCATACTTGGCGGCATCCGCCAGGATTTCCAGCTTGCGTTGCACGTCCATATTGGAATCCCTTTGATTCAGCTTATGAATCCCAAGGTCCGCCAATTCGATTGACTCCCGGGGCATCGTTAGCTTTATATTAGAACATATCATGAACAAATGAGCTAGCCGCTGGTTCTCTTTTTGAGCCACTGGCGATCACCCTTGAGGAGCGGCGTATATGAGCGGCGCACGAACAAGCGCGCTTGCAGCCTTGCGCGGCCAGATCGAGCGCATCGAGACGGCGGAGGTCGTGCATCATCGCGACCGTGTCGCGCTCGGCCACCGCGAGGCCGACAGCGCGCTGAAGGGCGGGCTCGCGCGCGCGGCAATCCACGAGGTGTTTTGCGAGGGACGTCAGGGCGCGGCCGCGACGGGCTTTGTCACGGGACTTGCGGGGCGCATGACGGCGCGCAAACCGCTGCTGTGGGTGCGGCAGGATTTTTCAGAGATTGAAACCGGCGCGCTGTCGATGAGCGGGCTCGCCGAGATCGGTCTCGATCCGCGCCGCATGGTGATGGTGCGCGCCGCCGACGTGGAGAGCGCGCTGCGCACGTCGGCCGATGCGCTCGCCTGCGACGCGCTGGGCGCCGTCGTGCTGGAGCTCTGGGGTGAGACGAGGCAGTTCGATCTCGTGGCGAGCCGCAAGCTGACGCTGGCTGCGCAGTCTTCCGGTGTCACCGGCTTGCTGCTGCGGATGGCGGCGCAACCTTTGCCCTCAACCGCCGAGACCAGATGGATGCTTCGCGCGGCGCATTCGCCGCCGGGCGCGATGTGGAGCGCCTGGGGGGCGCCGCGCTTCGATGCCGAGCTCCTGCGCAATCGTCATGGCCCGTGCGGCAGGTGGATCATGGAATGGAAATGTGATGAGTGCCAGTTCTCTGAATCGTCGGCGTATCCTCAGCCTGTGGCTGCCGCGACTGCCCATCGACCGGATCCAGCGGTTCTTTGGCAACGTCGGACTGCATAAAGACAATGAGCCCAGCATCGTCGTTGCCAAGGACAGCAACGCGCTGGTGATCCATGCGCTGGACGAGGCGGCCGAGCGCCTCGGTCTGCATATCGGCCAGCCTCTGGCCAATGCCCGGGCGATGTGTCCGAATCTCAAGGTGTTCGACGCCGATGCCGTGGCCGATGCGAAGACGATCGGCGACATCGCCGACTGGTGCGACCGCTTCACGCCGCTGGTGGCGCTCGATCCGCCGCACGGGCTGTTCCTCGACATCACCGGCTGCGCGCATCTGTTCGGCGGCGAGGCTGCGCTGTTGCAAACCCTTGTCCGTGCCCTCGATCGCCAGGGCTTTGCCGTCAGCGCGGCGATCGCCGGCACCTCGGTCTGCGCGCGCACGCTGACGCGGCAATCATCAGGGACCATCGTTGCCGATGGCGGGGAGGCGGCGGCAATCAGCCGGTTTCCGGTGTCCGCGCTTGGTGCGGGTGAGACCATCAGCACCGGTCTGCGCCGCGCCGGCTTGAAGACCATCGGCGATGTCGCCTCGCGAACGCCGAGCGAAATCACGGCGCGGTTCGGCGCACGGTTCTCCACGCTGCTCGCGCATGCGCTGGGGCAGGGCGATGCGCCGATCAATCCACGTAAGCCGCTGCCCGATTACATCGTAGAGAAACGCTTTGCCGAGCCGATCGCGACCGACACCATGATCGCGATGACGCTGTCGCGGTTGGCGGACACGCTGATCGCGTCGATGGAGAAGCAGGGCAAGGGCGCGCGCCGGCTCGAGGCTACCTTCTTCCGGACCGACGGCGCGGTGCGTGCGATCATGGTCGAGACCGGACGTCCCGTGACGCGGAGCGCGGTCGTCGACCGGCTATTCCGCGAGCGCCTCGATGCACTCGCCGATCCCCTCGATCCCGGCTTCGGCTTCGACATGGTGCGGCTGTCGGCAAGCCGCACCGAGATCGTGGTGCAGGAGCAGCGCGATCTTGACGCCCATGTCCACGACAATGACGAGCTTGCCGCGCTGATCGACCGCATCGCCGCGCGCATCGGCGGAAAGCGCGTCGTCGTGCATCTGCCTGAGGATACCCATATCCCCGAATGTGCGGTGCTGGCCGCGCCGGCGCAGCATCATCTCGCCGTGGCCATGCAGGCCGAATGGCCGGCGCGCACCGAGACTGAGCCGCCATTGCGTCCCTTGCGGCTGTTCGACAAGCCTGAGCCGATCAATGTGCCGTTCGCGACCGTGCCGGACGGCCCGCCGCATCAATTCACCTGGCGTCGCGCGCAGCATGCGGTGGTGCGGGTGGAAGGCCCCGAGCGCATCGCCATGGAATGGTGGCGGCAGGACGGCAAGCAACTGACGCGGGACTATTTCCGTATCGAGGATGCCGAGGGCCTGCGCTTCTGGATCTTTCGCGACGGTCTTTACGAGGGGGAGTGCTTCGACGGCGACGGCAAGCCCGCTCCTCCCGGTTGGTATGTGCACGGTCTCTTCGCATGAACACGCCCGCTTATGCCGAGATCGGCATCACCACGAATTTCTCCTTCCTGCGCGGCGGCTCGGATCCGCGCGCCTATGTGCACCAAGCCAGCATCCTCGGCATTCCTGCGATCGGCATCGCCGACCACAACACGCTCGCCGGTGTGGTGCGCGCCTACAAGGAGCTCGACAATGACGAGGTGCTGCACAAGCCGAAGCTTTTGATCGGCACGCGCATCGTCTTCATCGATGGGACGCCCGATATTCTGGTCTATCCGCGCGACCGCGCCGCCTATGGCCGGCTGTGCCAGCTTCTCACCAGGGGCAAGCGCGGCGACGACATCACACGGATCGCGAAGGGCGAGTGCCATCTCACCTTCGCCGATCTCCTTGCGTTTTCGGAAGGCCAGCTCCTGATCCTGACGCTGCCGCATCGCTTCGATGCGGCGCAAGCGCAGGACCTTCTCGCCAAGCTGAAGGCAAGTCGCGCCGAGGGCGTGTGGCTGGCGGCGAGCCTGGTCTATCGCGGCGACGACCGCCGTCGCCTCGCGCAGCTCGATGATCTCGCCGCAAAAGCAAAAGTGCCGCTGCTCGCGACCAACGAGGTGCTCTATCACCATCCCGCGCGCCGTCCCCTCCAGGACGTGCTGACCTGCATCCGGGAAAAGACCACGATCGAGGCGGTCGGCCGGAAGCTGGAAGCCAATGCAGAGCGGTTTCTGAAGACGCCCAGGGAGATGGCGCGGCTGTTCCGCGATTTCCCCGAGGCGATCGCGGAGACCATGCGCTTTGCGGACCAGATCACCTTCTCGCTCGACCAGCTCAAATACCAGTATCCGGACGAACCGGTACCGCGGGGCAAGACCGCGCAAGGGCATCTGGAGGATCTGACCTGGGCCGGCGTCGACAAATATTTCGATGGCAGGATCGACGACAAGCTGCGCGCCACCCTGAAGAAAGAACTCGCGCTGATCGCCGAGCTGAAATACGCGCATTACTTTCTTACCGTACACGACATCGTGCATTACGCCCGCAGCCAGAACATTCTGTGCCAGGGGCGTGGATCGGCGGCAAATTCGGCGGTCTGCTACGTGCTCGGCATCACCTCGGTCGACCCGACCAAGGTCGATCTGCTGTTCGAGCGCTTCATCTCCAAGGAACGGCTGGAGCCGCCCGACATCGACGTCGATTTCGAGCATTCGCGGCGCGAGGAGGTGATGCAATATGTCTATCGCCGTTACGGCCGCCACCGCGCCGCGATCATCGCCACCGTCATTCATTATCGCCCGCGCAGCGCCATCCGCGACGTCGGCAAGGCGCTGGGCCTGACCGAGGACGTCACCGCCGCACTCGCCGACACCGTCTGGGGCAGCTGGGGCAAGGGTCTCAACGACATGCAGGTCAGGCAGGCCGGCCTCGATCCGCAAAATTCCATGATCAACCTCGCGGTCGAGCTCGCGACCGAGCTGATCGAATTTCCGCGTCATCTGTCCCAGCATGTCGGCGGCTATGTGCTCACGCAGGACCGGCTCGATACCTATGTGCCGATCGGCAATGCCGCGATGGACGATCGCACCTTCATCGAATGGGACAAGGACGATGTCGACGCGCTCAGCATGATGAAGGTCGACGTGCTCGCGCTGGGCATGCTGACCTGCATCCGCAAGTGCTTTGATCTGATCGAACAGCACAAGGGCGAACGCTGGATGCTGGCGAGCGTCCCGCAGGATGATTCCAAAGTCTACGACATGCTGTGTGACGGGGAGTCGCTCGGTGTATTCCAGGTCGAGAGCCGTGCGCAGATGAACATGCTGCCGCGCCTGAGGCCACGGACCTTCTACGATCTCGTGATCGAGGTCGCGATCGTGCGGCCGGGGCCGATCCAGGGCGACATGGTGCATCCCTATTTGCGGCGGCGGAACGGCTTGGAAAAAGTGAACTATCCATCGCCGTCACCGGAGCATGGCGACAAGGACGAGCTTTACAGAGTGCTGCACAAGACCCTCGGCGTGCCCTTGTTCCAGGAGCAGGCGATGCGGATCGCGATCGAGGCCGCGAAGTTCACGCCCGAGGAGGCCAACGGCCTCCGCCGGGCGATGGCAACGTTCCGCAACGTCGGCACCATCGGCAAGTTCGAAGACAAGATGATCGGCAACATGATCGCGCGCGGCTATGCGCCGGATTTTGCCAGAAACTGTTTCGAACAGATCAAGGGTTTTGGCAGTTACGGCTTTCCGGAGAGTCATGCCGCAAGCTTCGCGCAGCTTGTCTATATCTCCTCATGGCTGAAGCATTATCACCCTGATGCATTCTGCTGCGGCCTCCTGAACTCGCAGCCGATGGGCTTTTACGCCCCGGCGCAGATCGTCAGCGACGCCCGCAAGAACGGCGTCGAGGTGCGCGATATCGACGTGTCCCACAGCTTTGCGCAGAACACGCTGGAAGAAGGAAGTGGCAAATATTGCGCCGTGCGTCTGGGCTTCCGCCAGATCGACGGTTTTCATTGGCTCGATGAGGATGAGGAGCGCTTGAAACATCTCCAATCGTCATTCCCAATGGCGCAATTGCGCAATGGAGGCGCGCCGCTTGGCGCGAGCCCGGAATCCATCAGGCCGCACGCGCCTGGAGGCATGGATTCCGGGTTCGACGCTCATGCGTCGCCCCGGAATGACAAGGCGAAAGACTGGGCCGACCGCATCGTCGCCGCGCGCAACCGCCGGCCCTTCACCTCGCTGGAAGACTTCGCCCGCGACACCGGACTGCCCAAGCGCGCGTTGATCCTGCTCGCCGATGCCGACGCCTTCCGCTCGTTCGGGCTCGACCGCCGCGAGGCGCTGTGGCAGGTGCGGCGCCTGCCCGACGACGTGCCGCTGCCGCTGTTCGAGGTGGCCACCGCACGCGAGCAGCCGGACGAGTACGCCAGGCCGTTGCCGGTGATGCCGCGGGCCGAACAGGTGGTCGCGGACTACCAGACCATTCGCCTTTCGCTCAAAGGCCATCCGATGGAATTTTTGCGCGAGATGTTTACGCGCGAGCGCATCGTGGCCTGCAAGGACATCAATCATGACAACGAGCGGCGCCGTGTCCGCTGTGCCGGCGTCGTGCTGGTACGGCAGCGGCCAGGCAGCGCCAGCGGCGTCGTGTTCATGACACTGGAGGACGAAACCGGCATCGCCAATGTCGTGGTGTGGCCGAAGATCATGGAGCAGTACCGCAAGGAGGTGATGGGCGCGCGCCTCATCCTGGTCGAGGGCTACATCCAGAGCAGCCCCGAAAAGGTGACGCACCTCATTGCCCAGCGCATGATCGACCGCTCGCACGATCTGGTCAGCCTCGCCAATGACGCCCTCGGCCGCAAGCATCCGGTGCCGGCAGGTGCCACCGTGGTCGAGCCGCTCAACGACGATCCCCGCGCCCACACCGATGCGCCCGCGCAAAAACTTCGCCATCCCCGCAACGTCCGCATCCTGCCGCCGTCACGGGATTTCCATTGAGGAATGTAGCGCTCTCTGCTGCCCCACCGTCATTGCGAGCACAGCGAAGCAATCCAGACTGTCACCGCGGCAAGACTCTGGATTGCTTCGCTGCGCTCGCAATGACGAGTTTGTTGCGACGAGCGCGCGTCATACTCTCGGTGTCATACCCCGCGGAGGCGGGGTATCCAGTACGCTGCGGCTTCACGATTCAACTTCTGTTGCCTCGGAATACCGGATCGCCCGGTCAAGCCGGGCGATGACAGCGTGGCCTCAAAAATTCACCCGGTTCGAGATCGCCCCATCCACGACGAGATTGGAGCCCGTGGTGAACCCCGACACCGGGCTCGCCAGAAACACCGCTGCGCTCGCGATCTCCTGTGGCGTGGCCATGCGGCCGGTGGGGTTACGCTTCATCGCATCATTGTAGCGCTCGGGCATGTTCTGCTCGATCGTATTCCAGACGCCGCCCTTGAAATAGACCGTGCCAGGCGAGACCACGTTGACGCGAATCTTCTTCTTCGCATATTGCCGCGCCAGCCCCTTGGCCATGTGGATCAACGCCGCCTTGATCGGGCCGTAGGAGCTCGCCGTGTCGGCTTGCGCCGCGGAGATCGACGAGATGATCACGAAGGCGGCGTCGCCACCCTTGTCGCCGCTGGCCTCGAGGAACGGCCGCGCGGCGTCGAACGCGTGCACGGCGCCGAGCACGTCGAGGCGGAAATTCTGTTCCCACGATGCGGCATCATGGCCTTGCGCCATCGCGCCCGCGTTGGAGAACAGCATGTCGATGCCGCCAAGCTCCTTTGCAGCATTCTCGATCCAGGATTTCAGTGCCGCGCCGTCGGTGACATCGACCGGGCCGCCGGTCGCTCGAATCCCGCTGGCCTTCAACTCCGCAACGGCGGCGGCAACCTGATCGGCGTTGCGTGCACACACCGCGACATTGCTGCCTTCGCCGGCCAGCGTCGCCGCAATCGCCCGCCCGATGCCGCGCGTACCGCCAAGCACGACGGCGTTCTTGCCTTTGAGACCGAGATCCATAGTTTGGTTTTCCTTTTTTGTTGGTCGCAGCGAGTGTAGCTGTTTCGAGAGACGCCCAAAAGCCTCCACATCGTCATTGCGAGGAGCTCTTGCGACGAAGCAATCCAGACTGCCACCGCGGAAAGATTCTGGATTGCTTAGCTGCGCTCGCAATGACGGGTATGGGAACAGTGTGCCCTTACTCCGGCGCCGCCCCCACCGGCGGGCCGCCGGGCGGGCGGTGCAGGAAGGTCAGCGAGGCGTAGGCGCCGGCCCAGGAGCCGATCGCGGCGAAAGCCACATAGAAGGCGTTTTCGGTGTAGCTGATCACCGCATAGGAGGAGAGCATGTACCAGACCGCGCTCCAGTTCGCCGCGGGCACACGCTTGCGCGCGATCACCGCGGAGGTGAACATGACATAGACCGCGTCGGTGGCCGCCGTTGCGATGAACACGGCGCCTGCGGTGAGGGGATCGATGGCGGCCATTGCATGTCCTTATGTGCTAATGAGATAATCGCAAACTAAGGGGAGAGAAGGGTCATGCAAAGCCCCGCCGAGATTCTCAGTGGTATCTGGACATCCGCGGGCGGAGACGCCGCCGCGCTCGCGCGCGTCCGGCTGACGGGCGAGGAGCCGCAAATCCCGTCCTCGTTTCGCGTCGCCGTCGCCGGCCAGACGACGATCGCGGCCGCCGGCCTTGCCGCCGCCGAAATCTGGAGATTGCGCAGCGGCGAGGCGCAGGACGTTAGTGTCGACCTGCGCCATGCCGTCGCCGAATGCCGCTCCGAGCGCTATTTGCGCGTCGACGACAAGCCGCCGCCGCCGGCCTGGGACGCCATCGCCGGCGTCTACAGAACCGGCGACAACCGCTTCGTCCGCTGCCACACAAATTTCCCGCATCATCGCGACGCCGTCTGCAAGGTTCTCGCCTGCGAACCCGAGCGCGAGAAGGTGCAGGCCGCATTGATGCAATGGAAGGGCGAGGAATTTGAGACTGCGGCCTATGCCGCGGGCGGCGTCGTTGCCTTGATGCGCTCCTGCGACGAATGGTCGGCGTTGCCGCAGGCCCGCGCGCTCGCTGAATTGCCGCTGGTCTCGATAGAGAAGATCGGCGAGGCCCCGCCGAAGCCATGGCCAAAAGGCGATCGCCCGCTCACTGCCCTGCGCGTGCTCGATCTCTCCCGCGTCATCGCGGGGCCTGTCGCTGGCCGCACGCTCGCCGCGCACGGCGCGGATGTGCTGCTCGTGTCAGGCCCTACGCTGCCGGCCATTCCGTGGCTGACCATCGACACCGGCCGCGGCAAGCTCACCACCTTCATCGAGCTGAAGAGCGAGGCGGGCAGAGCGCAGATGCGCGCGCTGTTGAAGGACGCCGACATCTTCTCGCAAGGCTATCGCCCGCGCGCGCTCGCCGCTCTCGGCTTTGCGCCGGAGGACGCCGCGAAAATCAATCCCGGCATCATCTACGTGACGCTGTCGGCCTATGGCCATGCCGGTCCCTGGGCGGAGCGGCGCGGCTTCGATTCTCTGGTGCAGACCACGACTGGCTTCAACCATGCCGAGGGACAGGCCGCCGGCATCGATGGACCGAAGGAATTGCCGGCACAGATGCTTGACCACGCCACTGGCTATCTGATGGCATTCGGCGCGATGATGGCCAAGGTTCGGCAGACCCGCGAAGGCGGCAGCTGGCACGTGCGCGTGTCGCTGGCGCAGACCGGGCGCTGGCTGTGGAATCTCGGAAGGCTCGAAGGTGGGCTGAATATCCCGGATATTACGGGCGAGGCCGTACATGCTGCATTCATCGAGAGCATGCCATCTGGCTTCGGCACGTTGAAGGCGGTGCGCCATTCAGCACTTCTGTCGAAGACGCCGGCGCAATGGAGCCGTCCGGCGATGCCGCTCGGCAGTCATCCTGCACAGTGGCCAGTGCGAACCTGACGTGGGGCTGACGTGTCGCAAATTTTTAACGCAAACCGAAAGGCGTCCGGCGTTTTTTAGGTTGTTTGAAATCACAATTCGGCACTATTAGCGCGACCGATGAGGCCGGCATCCGCCAGTATCATCGCAGACATGACCGGGCCCCATGGTAGTTGAAAATACCAAGCGATTGCAGGTGCTTACAAAACAGCGGGTGATTACATCCGTAGTTTTACTAGCTCTTGCCGGTGCCGGGGCCTACGGCTTCCTCCATGCGGGAGCCAAGGAGAAGAGCCACTCCGAGATCTCCAGCCAATCGCGCAGAAATGCGCAGAACTTCACGCCGACGCCGTCGGAATGGGCGACGCTGACGATCGAGCCGGTCAAGGCCAAGACCTTCCGCGCCGAGTATGTCACCGAGGGCAAGGTCGCGGTCGACGAGGACCGTTCGACGCCGGTGTTTTCGCCCTATGCAGGCCGGGTGACCAAGCTGCTCGCCAAGCCCGGCGAGGTGCTGAAGCAAGGTCAACCGCTGTTCACAATCGAGGCCGCCGACACCGTGCAGGCCCAGAACGATTTCATTGCGGCGATGAGTTCGCAGAACAAGGCGAAGTCCGCGATCGATCTTGCCGACATCCAGTTCAAGCGCGCCAAGGACCTCTACGAGGGCCATGCCATCCCACTGAAGGACTATCAGCAGGCGGAAGCAAACCAGGTTCAGGCGCAGAACGACATGCGCTCCTCTGCGACGGCGCTGGAAGCCGCGCGCAACAAGCTGCGGATCCTCGGCTTCACCGACGAGACCATCAAGGCGTTCCAGGATAAGGGCGTCATCAATCCGGAAGTCACGATCTATTCGCCGATCGCGGGCACGGTCGTGCAGCGTAAGATCGGCCCCGGTCAGTACGTTAATTCGGGCGCCAGCGATCCGGTTTTCGTGGTCGGCGACCTCTCCACCGTCTGGCTCACCGCCTTCGTGCGTGAGAGCGATGCGGCTGCCGTGTGTGTCGGGCAGGACATCACCGTCAACGTGATGGCGCTGCCGGGCCGCCCCTTGACCGCCAAGGTCAACTACGTCGCCGCCGCGATCGATCCGAGCACCCGCCGCCTGCTGGTCCGCGCCACCATCGATAACAAGGACGGCCTGCTGAAGCCGGAGATGTTCGCCAACGTCACGATCTATTCGTCCGGCGACCGCGCCGCACCGGCGGTACCGAAGCAGGCCTTGATTTACGAAGCCGACAAGGTCCGCCTCTGGGTCGCACGCGAGGACAAGTCGGTGGAGCTGCGCGAGATCAAGATCGGTCTCATCAATGGCAACCTCGTCGAGGTCACCAGCAATCTCAAGCCCGGCGAGCAGGTGGTCACCAAAGGCAGCCTGTTCATCGACCGCGCGGCGTCCGGCAGCTGATCGACGGGCCGGGAAAAAGACAAGCTGAAGACCTGAATGGATCGCCTCGTCGCCCTTGCCGTCAACCGGCGCTTCCTGATGGTCGGGATGTTCGTCGCCGTGCTGATCGGCGGCCTGATTGCGTTCAACCAGCTCAACATCGAGGCTTATCCCGATCCGACCCCGCCGATGGTCGACATCGTGACGCAGAGTCCGGGCCTGTCGGCGGAGGAGATCGAGCGCTACATCACGATTCCGATCGAGACCCAGGTCGCAGGTCTGAAGAACCTGACGACCATTCGCACCATCTCGCTCTACGGCCTCTCCGACGTCAAACTGCAGTTCTCCTTCGCCTACACCTATGACGAGGCGTTGCAGCAGGTCTTGAACCGCCTGGCGCAGCTCGCGCCGCTGCCCGGCAATGTGCAGCCGCAGATCTCGCCGCTCAGCCCGATTGGCGAAATCTTCCGCTACCGTCTCGTCGGCCCGCCGAACTACAGCGTGCTCGACCTCAAGACCATCCAGGACTGGATCCTCCAGCGGCGCTTCCGTGCCGTGCCCGGCGTGATCGACGTCACCGGGTGGGGCGGTAAGAGCAAGACCTACGAGCTCCAGGTTGACTTCAACAAGCTGGTCGCCAACGGCCTGACGCTGCCGCAATTGCTCCAGGCGGTCGGCAATTCCAACGTCAATGTTGGCGGCAACACCGTCAATATCGGTCAGCAATCGGCCGTGGTGCGCGGCGTCGGCCTGATCCGCTCGATCGACGACCTCGCCAACACCATGGTCTCGCAGACCAACGGCAATCCGGTGCTGGTCAAGGACGTTGCCACCGTCACCGTCGGTCAGAAGCCCCGTCTCGGCATCGCCGGCCTCGACGATTCCGACGACATCGTGCAAGGCATCGTCCTGATGCGCCGCGGCGAGCAGAGCTCGCCAACCATCAAGCGCGTCCACCAGCTCGTTCAAACCATCAACGAGTCCAGCATCCTGCCGCCCGGCGTGCGCATCGAGCGCATCTACGACCGCGGCGACCTGATCGACCTCACGACCCACACCGTGCTGCACAACATGGTGATCGGCATTCTGCTGATCGTGCTGCTGCAGTGGATCTTTCTCGGCGACCTCCGCAGTGCGCTGATCGTCGGCGCCACCATTCCGTTCGCGCTGTTCTTCGCGGTGATCATCCTGGTGCTGCGCGGAGAATCGGCGAACCTGCTGTCGGTCGGCGCGATCGATTTCGGCCTGATCGTCGATGCCACCGTCATCATGGTGGAGGCGATCTTCCGGCGCCTGACGCAGACGACCCCGATGTCGGAATCCGAGCAGATGTCGTCCGAGACGCTGTTCGGCATGAAAAGCCACGCCATCCTCAGCGCGGCGGCCGATGTCTCACGTTCGATCTTCTTCGCCGCGGCGATCATCATCGCGGCCTTCCTGCCGCTGTTCACGCTCTCCGGCGTCGAGGGCAACATCTTCGGGCCGATGGCCCGGACCTACGCCTACGCGCTGGCCGGCGGTCTGCTTGCGACCTTCACCGTCACTCCGGCGCTGTCCGCGATTATCCTGCCGGCGCATGTCCATGAAACCGAGACCAGGGTGATGCTGATCCTGCATCGGATCTACATGCCTGTGCTGCATTGGGCGGTCGCCAACCGCGGCATCATGCTCGGTGGCGCGTTCGGTCTCGTGCTGATGACGGTTGCGCTCAGCCGGCTGCTTGGCCTCGAATTCCTGCCGAAGCTGGAGGAGGGCAATCTCTGGATCCGCGCCACGTTGCCGCCGACCATCTCGCTCCAGGAAGGCAACTCCTACGTCAACGAGATGCGCAAGGTGATCCGAGCGCGGCCTGAAGTGGAATCCGTGGTGTCGCAGCACGGCCGCCCCGATGACGGTACCGACGCCGCCGGCTTCTTCAACGCCGAGTTCTTCGCGCCGCTCAAGCCCGCCAGCCAATGGCCCGGCACCCGCGACAAGGAAGAGTTGACGGCGCAGCTGCTCAAGCAGCTCGACGATCGCTTCCCCGGCGTCGAGTTCAACTTCTCGCAATATCTCCAGGACAACGTCTCGGAAGCCGTCTCCGGCGTGAAGGGCGAGAACTCGATCAAGCTGTTCGGCAGCGATCTTCAGGCGCTGACGGACACCGCCAACAAGATCAAGTCGGTGCTGGCCACCGTGCAGGGCGTCACCGACCTTGCCGTGTTCACCTCACTCGGGCAGCCGACCATCCAGATCGACATCAACCGTGCCAAGGCCGCGCGCTACGGCCTCGCGCCGGGCGACATCAACGCCACCATCAAAGTCGCGATCGGCGGCGACACGGCCGGGGACATCTACGAGGCGGGAAGCGACCGCCACTTCCCGATCATCGTTCGTCTTGCGCCGGAATTCCGCAGGAGCGCCGAGGCGATCCAGAATTTGCGGATCGGCGCGCCCGGACCGAACGGAACCGTCACGCAGATACCCCTGAGCGAGGTCGCCACCATCAGCCTCGTCTCGGGTGCGGCCTACATTTATCGCGAGCAGCAGGAACGCTATCTGCCGATCAAGTTCTCGGTGCGTGAGCGCGACCTCGGCAGTGCGATCCGCGAGGCGCAGCAGAAGATCGCCGATCAGGTGCAGCTGCCGCCCGGCGCCCACATGGACTGGGTCGGCGAATTCGGCAATCTCCAGGACGCGATCCGGCGATTGTCCATCGTGGTGCCGATCTCGCTGGCGCTGATCGGCGTCCTGCTCTGGTTCAATTTCGGCTCGATGACCGACACGCTGCTCGCCATGAGCGTGATCCCGATGGCGATCTTCGGCGGCGTGCTCGGTCTCTTGATCACCGGCACCGCCTTCAGTGTCTCGGCGGCGATTGGCTTCATCGCGTTGTTCGGCATCGCCGTGATGGACGGCATCATCATCCTGTCGCAGTTCAACCAGCTCATCGAAGAGGGCATGGACCGCATGAGCGCGGTGATACGCACCGGCGAATTGCAGCTTCGGCCGGTGCTAATGACCTGCGTCGTCGCCGGCATCGGCCTGTTGCCGGCCGCGCTGTCGGAAGGCATCGGCTCGCAGGTGCAGAAGCCGCTCGCGGTTGTCGTGGTGACAGGCATGATGCTGGCGCCGATCGTGATCCTGGTGACGCTGCCGGTGCTGATCTCCTTTTTCTCCCGTCGGGCCCGCTGACGCCGCCAATCACAGCATGCGCTGCGCGATCCGCACCAGCATCATGGTGCCGAGGCCCAGCAGCGTCAGGCTGGCCAACCGACGGCTCATCGACAGCATGCGCGGCGTCAGCCGTGACCGCGCCGTTGCCACGATCGTGCTGAGCACGGTCCACCAGATCGCGGAACCGAAGAAGACGCCGGCGATCAGCGGGGCTGCCGCGGCTTGCATGGAGAAGGCGTGCAGCGCAGCCAGAAACAGGATGACGGTCAGCGGATTGGTGAACCCGAGCGCGATGGCGCTGAGATAGGCGCGCGCCAGATGTACGTTGTCGATGTCGTCGGTCGCCTGGAGGGCGACCGAGCCGCGATGGGTCCGGATCGCGAACCACAGCAGCGTGAGCGCCGAGACGATACCGAAGCCGGCGGCATTGGCTTCGACCCAGGGCTGTGCCAGCGAGCCCAGTCCCAAGACCGCGAGGGCGCTGTAGGTGAGATGCACGGTCGCCGCGCCGAAGCCGGTTGCGAGGCCCGTGGCCATGCCCGATGCCAATGTGCGCTGAATGCACAGCATGCCCATCGGTCCGATGGGGGCGGCGACGGTGAAACCAATTCCAATGCCGGAAAAAAGCGCGGCAAGATAATGCGATAAAGGCATGCACCCGCACGAACAAATGAAATCTGTGCGTGTGCGTAGCCCCGAAAAAGAATCGCCGCCTCAACCAGAAGGGTGAGAAACGAACGAGAGCACAAACACGTTCGTGTGAGTCCAACGAGTTTGTGCCTTCGCGACAACAGTTCCACACCTCACTGTGGAACCGTGTCGCGTTCGTTGAACCGAATTGCGCGCGTCGCGACTCAGAATCCGTAGAGTTGCGCCGGATTGTCGACCAGGATCTTCTTGCGGACATCCGCATCCGGCGCCCACACCGGAAGTTGGTTGAGCAGGCGGCCGTCGTCGATCTGGTAGAGCGGCGCGATGTCGGTGGCTTTGCGTCCCTCGACACGGCTCGAATCCGGATGCGGCCAGTCCGTGCCCCAGACGATGCGGTCCGCATTCGCCGCGATCAGTGCGCGCGCATAGGGCGCCATGTCTTGATAGTCGGGCGCGAGCTTCGAGGAGCGATAGGCGCCGGAAATCTTGACATAGGCCTTGCCGGATTTCACCAGCGCGACCAGGTCGGAAAATCCCGGCTGCTCCAGCCCAAGCGAGGCCTCAAGGCCGCCGAAATGGTCGAAGACAACGGGTACGGGCGCCGTCTCGACGAGGTCCTTGATCGCCGAGATCATGGGAAGCGTGGTGTAGAGCTGCACGTGCCAGCCGCGCGCCTTCATGCGCTCGACTGCGGCGGTGAAGCGCGGCCGGCCGACATTGGGATCGTTGACGCCGCCGGTCGCGAGATTGAGGCGGACACCGCGAAAGCCGTCTGCCTGCATCGCGTCAAGATGGGCCTCCGTTGTTTTGTCGTCGATCACGGCCACCCCGCGCGCGGCCGCGCCGCGCGCCTTCATGCCGAACAGCGTCGAGGAGTTATCGGTGCCGTAGACGCTCGGCGTCACGATCACCACGCGTTCGATATGCAGCGCCTTGTGCAGCGCGGCCATTTCTTCGGGGCTCGCCGGCTCCGGCGTGTAGACGCGGCCCGCGAAGAACGGAAATTTTTCGACATCGCCATGGATGTGGGTGTGACAGTCGCAGGCATGCGCCGGGACCTCGAAATTGACCGGCGTGGCAGGCTGCGCGGCACGTGCGTGTGCTTTTTTCGACATGGCAACTCCGGCGGCAAGGGAGGCAAGCAGGACGCTGCGTCGGCTGAGCATGGTTTCTCTCCCTGTTTTTATCATTTGGCAGTGGCGTCGCGACAGTATCACATCAGCCCGGCAGTCGCTGCGCTTCGCTGCATAGCTGCTCGACGAGGTCCGCAAGCGGACGTGAGCCGTCGACGCGCACGACCGGGCAGGGCAGCTTCGCGAGCCACGCCTCATCTTTTGCGAGACTGCGGCCGTCGCGATCGCCGGCTTCGTAGTGCGAGGCCCAATCGACGAACGACTCCGCCTCCTCATGACGCCAGCCGCCCTGTGCGACGGCATCCGCTCCGAAATGCGTCGCCTCGCGGCCACGCAGGCGCTGCAAGCGAAGCTCGCGCGTCGTCCTCACAAAGACGACGAGATCGAAGAACGGGACGAACTCGTCGCCCCAGCCGGTGACGGTTCCGCTCAGCACCCAATCGAGCCGCGGCAGAAACATCTCGCGCATCAGCCGCAAACGTTCGGCGGCAGGGCGTGTCGTCTGGTAGGGCGGCGCGGTCGGCAGCCAGAAATAATCATCGCTGTCGTGATGCGGCAGCGCAAGCCGGCCGGCGAGCGCGCGGCCGATCGTCGTCACGCCGGAGCCTGAAGCTCCCATCAGATGGATGCGGCGGCTTTTCATATTCATACCCTAAGACCGCCTAAGCCGGTTTAGCGGCCGGTGACGGCGTTCACAACGTTCAAGGCGGACCGTGGAGCGCTCCGTTACGCGGCCCGGCGGCGCTTCGACATTCGTCCTCTTGTCGCGGGTTGGGCGGACAATGTCAGGCCCAGTGCTCCAACGATGCGCATGACAGTGCCGAACTCGGGATTGCCGGCTTCTCCAAGGGCCTTATAGAGACTTTCTCGGTTCAAGCCGGCTTTCTTCGCGATCGCGCTCATGCCGCGCGCACGCGCGACGAGGCCAAGCGCGTCACGTACGAAATCAGCATCGCCGGTCTCTAACGCGGCCGCAATATAGGCGGCTTGACGTTCTTCTGTGTTGAGATAGTCGGCGGCGTCGAAGCGCGTCGTCCTGGATGCCGTTTTGACCGTCGTTTTCGCTGGCTTTGGCATCACATTGACTCCGCCAGTTGTTGGGCTAGCTTGATGTCTTGTCGCTGCGTGCGCTTGTCCCCGCCACACAGCAGGATCACGATCTGTGCTCCGCGCTGCACGTAATAGATCCGGTAGCCCGGGCCGTAGTCGACGCGCATTTCCTGGACATTCCGGCCGACGTTCTTGCTGTCCCCAGGATTGCCCATCTCCATGCGGTGAATGCGGACGGCGATACGGGCAACCGCGTTGGCGTCCTTGAGACGGTTCAACCACTCCGAAAAGCGCTTGGTTTGCCTCACCTCGATCATTAAGTAGCGACTGTAGTCTATGGGCTACAGTATGTCAAAGGCGGCGGCGTGGTGCGTGGGAACGGACTACTGCCCAGACGGCGTGCGCAGGCCGTGCCAGGCGTCGCGGACCTGCTGGTAGTGCACCTCGGGCAGATAGTCCGGCGTGTTCAGGCTCAAGGTCTTGACGTCGAGATGGCCGACGGCGCTGAGCAGCGTATAGGAGGCGATCACGCGGTCGCGATTGGCGCCGATCAGGCGGGCCTTGGCCTGGATCAAATCGGCCTGCGAGTTCAGCACATCCACCGTCGTGCGTTGTCCGCCGGCGGCCTCGCGCTGCACGCCCTGGAGAGCGACGGTCGCCGCCTTCACTTCGGACTCCGAGGCCGAGACCGCGATCTTGGCGCCTTCATTGAAAACCCACGCGCTGACCGCCGCCGTGCGCGCCTGATTGCGCACCTGATCGAGCACGAGCCGGCTCTGCGCGGTGATCTCCTTGGCCTGCCGGGTCTGTGCCGCGGCCTGGCCGCCGTCGTAGATCGGCACGGTGACATTGGCGACGATCGAGGCCTGGTCTTCGGCGAAAGTGCCGAGCGTCGGGTCGTTGTTGCGGCTCTTGCTGGCGCTGCCCTGGACGCTGGCGCTCGGCAGCAGCGCGCCTTCGGCGACGCGGATGTTGGTCGAGGCGACATCGACGTCGAAGCCGGCCGCCATCACCGCCGGGTGCTGGCGGATCGCCATCGTCAGCGCGTCTTCGCGGCTCTTCGGCAGATAGCGGTCGACGACTTCGGCAGCCCGAAGCTGCGACGGCGCATTGCCGATCACCTGCGCGTAGATCGCCTGGCTCACCGCCAGCGCGACTTCCGCGGCGTTGAGATCGGAGAGCCCGCGGTTGAGCCGCGCCTCGGCCTGGGCGCTGTCGGTCGGCGTGACGTCGCCGGCGTTGAGGCGCCGCTGGGTGACCGAGAGCGTTTCGCGCAGGAAGGCGACGTTGGAGCGCTGCGCCTCGACCAGCGACTGGTTGGCGAGCACGTTGGTGTAGGCGGTGACCGCGTCGAGCAGCACGCCCTGGCCGACGTTGCGCAGCGCCTCGCGGCCAGACTGCACCTGGAGTTCGGCGGCCCGCACGTTATTGGCGGTGCGGAAACCGTTGAACAGGGTCTGCGTGACGGTGACGCCGATGATCCATGGCTTCAGATTGGCGGTCTGGATGGTGTTGTCGGGCAGCAGATTGCGCACCGATTGCAGCCCGGCGCTGAGGCTTGCCACGATCTGTGGCCGGTAGCCGGCGAGGGCCTGCGGCACATTCTCGTCGGTGGCGCGCTGCCGCGCACGCTCGGCATTGAGCTGTGGATTGGTCTGGTAGGCCTTGGCGAGCGCCTCTTGCAGCGCTTCCGCCCGTGCGGCGGAGGGCAGGGCGCAACAGAGTGCCAGCGTGGTCCATGTCGCGAGCACAGGAGCCACGCCCGATCGATGCCGCGTCATCACGCGACCAACTCTGGCGGCACGCCCAATCATGTAATCCGCAAATCCCGGCTGTCCGCCCCCGCCGACGGCGGCTCTCTTAACTGTTTAACCAGCCGAGGTCCCGCAGGCAAACTGCCGCGGGGGAAACCCCCATGTATTCCGTGCTTGTTGCAGGTCCGTCACAGGGATTCTGCGGGAAACGGCAGAGCCTTACACCAGCCTGACCGCTCCCCTCCTTACCGGTTCTTGTTCACCGGCTTGCGCTTCTCGATGAACGCCGCCATGCCCTCGGAGCGGTCCTCCAGCGCGAAGGTCGAGTGGAACAGGTTGCGCTCGACGCTCATGCCCTCGGCGAGCGTGGTCTCGAAGGCGCGGTTGACCGCTTCCTTGGCCATCGCGACCGCGGGCCGCGACATCGCGGCGATCTTCTCGGCCGCGGCCATCACCTCGTCCATCAGCTTGTCGGCCGGCACGATGCGGCTGACCAGGCCACTGCGCTCGGCTTCGGCTGCATCCATCATGCGGCCGGTGAGGCAAAGGTCCATCGCCTTGGACTTGCCGATCGCACGGGTCAGGCGCTGGGTGCCGCCGATGCCGGGGATGGTGCCGAGGGTGATTTCGGGTTGGCCAAATTTGGCGGTGTCGGCTGCGATGATGAAGTCGCACATCATCGCGAGTTCGCAGCCGCCGCCGAGCGCATAGCCCGCGACCGCGGCGATCGTCGGTTTGCGGCAGCGCGCGATCCGATCGCCGCCGATCGCGGCAAAATCCTCCGAGAACATGTCGATGAAGCCTTTCGGCTGCATCTCCTTGATGTCGGCGCCGGCGGCAAATGCCTTCTCGCTGCCGGTCACGACGATGCAGCCGATGGCGTCATCGGCTTCGAGATCGTCGACGGCCGCGGCGATCTCGCGGAAGACGCCGAAGGAGAGTGCGTTGAGCAGCTTCGGCCGGTTCAGCTTGATGACGCCGACCGCGCCTTTGCTTTCGACGATGATGTGTTCGAACGTGCTCATGCTCCACCCACGCTTTTGATTGAGCGGGCAATGTGCCCGCTGGCGCGGTGGGCTTCAAGAGGCCCCAAAGTCGTCGGAGCAAGAGCGGCCGGAACACGCGGCGAACTGCGCGTTCCGGACCAGGTCCCGCGGACCGGCGATCAGGCCAAAATCAAGCCAGAGTCACGCCATGAACATGCGCGCGGCGGAGGCCAGCGTCAGCAGCGTGCCGACGCCGATGAAGATTTTTCCGATCAGTGAGCTCTGGTCCCAGGCCGAACTCTGCTGGCTGCTTGCCATCACCGGCGCCGGACGCGGCTGCGCCTCGATTGCGGCAATCACCGCCTTCTGCGCCGGCGCGTTGTCCTGTTGCAGGGCGCGGTCGATGTCGTTGAGCTGATCGGGTGGGACGACCTGGCTCTCGGCGTTCGGGGCGGCGGTATTATCGGCCGCGGCTTGGACATTGTCGTTGGCCCGGCCCGTCATTGCGGAGGCGGCAGCCGCGGTCGGCGTATCGGCGGCGGCGAGCTGCGCATTGGCGTTGGCGACTTCCGGCGGCATCTGGCTCGAGGCCGGTATGTCACGATTGTCGGCCTTGGCCTCCTCGGCCGTTGCCGCAGCGTCCTTCTTGTCGGCCTTGTCGTCGGATTTCTGCGCCGTCTTGGAGCTGTCGCGGTGGCGCGACGCGTGACGCCGCGGCTTGCTCGGCTTGGCCATATCGGCCTGTTTGCCTGCACTGTCCGACTTGCTGCTCGCGGCTGAAGCCGGCGCCGCCTGTGCAACGCCCCCGAACAGCAAGAAAAGCCCGGCCAAGAAAAACCCGACCACGAGAATCACGGCCGCGCGCCCGCTGGCTTTCATCATGTTGACGATCTCCCCAATTCAACCCGTCCCGGGACCGAACAGAGACCCTGGGGCGTGACGACAGCGGGGCAGAAAATGGGAATCTTCGGCCCACACGGGGCAAAAGCGCGGCAATCCGTTGCCGTCGCGCCCGGCCGCTTGGTGCGTACGGGACCGATCGGTGTTATGAGCCGTCCCAGATCCTGACGGCCGTATCGGTTGCGTGGCCAGGTGCGATCACGAATTCGTGATCGTGCTGCCGCCGGCGTAACAAACTGAAAGAACGGCCGAATTGCATGGTGAGGGCGCGCGTGCGCGGACGTGAGGACGAGTGGACCGGCCTGATGCGGTCGGCCATGGCAGGCGATGACGCGGCGTATCATCGTCTGTTGAAGGCGGTCACGCCTGTGCTGCGCGCTGCCGCGAGGCGCGGCCTGGCGCGGGCCGGGCAGCCTCCCGACCAAGCCGAGGATATCGTGCAGGAGATTTTGTTGGCGGTGCATCTGAAGCGGCACACTTGGGACAGCGAAGCCCCCTTCGCCCCGTGGCTGTTTGCGATCGGCCGCAACAAGCTGATCGACATGCTGCGGCGACGGGGGAGGCGGATCTTCGTCAACATCGACGATTTCGCCGAGACCCTGCCGGGCGAGGTGCCGCAGGAGACGGTCTCGGCCGGCGAAGTCGCCAGCCAGCTCAATACGCTGCCGCAACGCCAGCGCGACGTGTTGCAGTCGATCGCGGTCGACAGCACCTCGATCAAGGATACGGCGGCGAAATATGCGATGAGCGAGGGCGCGGTGCGGGTCGCGCTGCATCGCGGACTTGCGGCGCTGACTGCCAAACTGCGGGACCAGTAGTCATGGATACCGATCAACTCATTCGCACGCTCGCGGCCGATAACGCCCATCGCCCGCCGCGCGTCGGCGCGGTGCTGACCATGGCGCTGCTGGTCGCCGCGCCCCTGTCGATCCTGATCTTCGCGACCTTCCTCGGTGTGCGTCACGACGTGATGAGCGCGATGCACAACCCGTTCTTCGACATGAAGTTCGCGGTCACGCTGTCGCTCGCGATCCCCGCGATCATCGTCAGCCTGCATCTGTCGCGTCCCGAAGCCTTGCTGCGCGGCTGGGGTTGGCTGTTGCTGCTGCCCGTCGGGCTGCTCGCGGTGGCGATCGGCAGCGAGGCGATGATGGCGCCGGCCATGCCGATGACGATGCGATTGATGGGCAAGAATTCCAGGGTATGCCTGTTCGCAATCCCCGCGATGTCGCTGCCCCTGCTTGCCGGGGCGCTGTTCGGCCTGCGCCACGGCGCGCCGTCGCACCCGGCGCTCGCCGGTGCACTCGCCGGCCTGGTGTCGGCGGGCCTTGCTGCGACGCTGTACGCCTCGCACTGCACCGACGATTCGCCGCTGTTTGTCGCGACCTGGTACACGCTCGCCACCGCGTTGGTGACGGCAATCGGCGCGCTGGTGGGGGCGAAGGTCCTACGCTACTAGCTCGCCGGCTTCACGCCGCCGGCGCCGCGCCCTGCTGCATGCGGTGGAAGCGCAGCACCTGCTGCGCGGTTGAGCTGCGCAGCGCTTCGTAAGCGTCGCGCAGCGTCAGCATGTCGGTCTGCGAGCCACCGGAGAGCTTCTCGCGCAGGGCGATGATGGCGCGGACGCTCGACCATTGCATGGCCGCGACCTTGGCGAGGATCATCACGCCCTCGACCCGGCTTTCGATCATCATGGTCTCGGCGGTCTCGACTGCGACGCCCGCAAGCGCCGCAAGCCCCGCATTGGTCTCGTCGAACTTGCCCTGCTCTGCGAAGGTGGCGACCTGGAGCTCGGTGAGGCGGCCGTCCTCGTGCAGCGACTTCACCAGCGCCCGCGCCATCTCGGTCTGCCTGGTCATGGTGGCGGCGCGGATCCGCTGGGCCGCTTCCTGGACCACGCTCGATACGTCGTCCGCGAGCTCCGGATGCGCGGCCTCCAGCTTCCTGCGTACGGTCAAGGAGGCCTTCGCGACCAGCTTCAAATAATGATGGCGGGGCAGGTCGGACCGCAGGCCGATGCAGCTGGCGAGGTCGTCGTCACGTTCGGCGCGCGTCACGAGGTCGGCGAGACTTCCCTCGGACAGTTGCGCGCCCGGATTGCTGACGGTCGATTGCACCACGTCCTCGTCGCCGCGGGTCACCAGCACGTCGGTCAGCGCTTCCGACAGCACCCGCCGCAGCGAGATGGCCTTGAGATGGGCCTGGCCCCTGGTGCGCGCGATCTGCATCAGGGTCGCCTCGTCCAGCCGTTCGGATTTCGACAGCACCGGGCCGGAAACCTCGATCACCTCGTCGAGCGCGAGTGTGCGGATGATCTTCGGCGGCGCAGCCGCGATCGGTGCGAGGCGTTCGGCGAGCAGCGCCCTGGCGGACGTCTCGATCTGCTCGATCAGGCATTGGAATACGTCGTCGAACACGCGGACGTGGTCGTCGGAATAGTCCACCGCGTTGTCCATGAAGAGATCGGTGACGCGGCGCAGCGTCTCGACCCGGTGCGCAACGGTGCCGTGCGAGAGCGCAGTTTGCAATTCCTCGAGCAGGCTCTCGGATGATTTTGCGGCTTTGGATCTCATTGCCCTGTCCTGGAGCGTTCGGCCCGGCAGCGGCTTCTGTCGCGCCGGGAGAAAATGGATTGGTCAGCTGGTTGCAATGCGGTTGCGCCCTTGTGCCTTGGCGGAATAGAGCGCGCTGTCGGCGCGCACGAGAAACGTGTCGGCAGTATCGTTGTCGCGCAGCGTCACGACGCCCGCGGAAATGGTCACGCGCATGCCCGGGGAGAATGCGCTCCAGTCCAGATCGGCGACGATGCCGCGCAGCCGATCGAGCATGCGCGACGCCGCCTCGCCGTTCATCCCTGGCAGCAGCAGCAAGAATTCCTCCCCGCCGTAGCGGCCGAAGCAGTCGGCCGGGCGGATATTGGCAAAAATGGTGATCGCGAAGGTGCGCAGCACCTCGTCGCCGACGGGATGGCCGTGGGCGTCGTTGATGCGCTTGAACCAGTCGAGATCGATCAGTGCGATCGCGCAAGGGGTCGATGTCTGCCGCGATTTTTCGATCTCGGCGTCGAGAAGCCGCATGATGCATCGGCGGTTGTAGGAGCCGGTGAGCTCGTCGAGCTCCGCCAGCTCCTCGATGCGCTGATAGGCGGCCTTCAGCTCGATGCTGCGCCGGTACAGGATCTTGCGCAGCGTGGCGCCGAACAGGCCGAGGAAGGCGCACTGGCCGATCACCAGCGCGAAGCACAGCATCGAGGCGGTCCGCTGGAGCCGCGTCGCAACGGGCATCCCGATCGGCAGGTCGGAGGCGAGGAAGACGGCGGCGAGGCCGGCGGTCGCAATCGCCCAGGTCAGCATCGCCTGGATCGAGGTCATGCGCAGTGTGCCGAAGGCGAAGATCAGGAACAGCACGCTGAGGAAGGCGACGCCGATGGTCGGTACCGACAGCAGGAACACGAATTGCAGCGCCATGTGCGCGGAGATCTGGAACACGGTGAGATAGTGGTCGGAGAATCTGTCACCGACGCCGGCTTCCGACAGCACGGCGAAGGTGCCGATGATGAGCAGGCCGCCGAACCAGAACAGTGAGGCAATGTCGATCGAGATGACGCCGTCAAAGGCGTAGAGCAGCAGGACGAAGGCGCCGAGCGAGTAGCTGGCGACCTGGCCGAGATACATCTGGCGGCGCTGCCGCACCCGGCGCGCCCGCACCAGGGGCGCAGCTGCATCGGGCACGAGGGCGAGATCCGCAGCCTCAGCGGCATTCCTCTCGGGAAAGGACGTCGCAGCCGTGCTCATGGCCCCGCCAATGGTGGATGTCAGCCCAAAAATCTACGTGGCAAGCCTTTAGGTTTGGTATCCTTCGAAACCGAATCTACGCTGTGCAGCGCGGGAGCGGGGGGACGTCGACCGCTCGAGGAATTTGCTGGCGATTAGGCATCGTGTGCGATGCGGTCGAGCCAAAGCAGGGCTTCGGAAGACATATGTCGTGCTAGGCTGCTAAGGTTCCATGCACGTCGAGCCGTCCACGCCGGGACGGCATTGCACAGGAAAGTGCTTCATTACTATGTTACCGTTCTTGAGCGAGGCACCCAGCCGCGGGTGGCAACAGGAAATTTCGCGTATGTGGGGTAGATCACACAGCCCCCCGTATGACTGCGGTAGGTTGAACAATTTTGCCCCTCCCGTCGAACCGTCTGCCGCATCGACCAGACCAACCTTGCGAGACGGCCTTTGAGCGTGACACAAGCGGCTTCGGACGAGATCCTGATCGCCAGGATCGCTCAAGGCGACCGGCTCGCCATGCAGGTGCTGTACGGGCGGCACCATGTCAGGGTGTATCGGTTCGGCCTCCGGCTCGTGCGGGACGAGCAGGCGGCGGAAGACCTCATCAGCGAGGTATTTCTCGACGTCTGGCGTCAAGCCGGCAAGTTCGAGGGCCGATCCGCCGTTTCCACCTGGCTGCTGGCCATTACCCGATTCAAGGCCCTGTCTGCGCTCCGGCGCAGGAAGGATTTTGAGTTGGACGACGACGCCGCGAACGCGATCGAGGATACGTCCGACAATCCGGAAACGGCGGTGCAGAAGAAGGATACCAGTGAAGCGTTGCGGGAGTGTCTGACGGGCCTCTCGCCGGATCATCGGGAAATCGTCGATCTCGTCTACTACCACGAGAAGTCCGTGGAAGAGGTGGCCGAAATCGTTGGCATCCCGGAGAACACTGTGAAGACGCGCTTGTTCTATGCGCGCAAGAAATTGGCCGAACTGCTGAAGGCAGCCGGCATTGAGCGAGGCTGGCCATGATGGCTTTGAGCAAGAAGATGCTGGAGCAAGAGCCCGGTGAAATTGAACTGCTGCTGCCGTGGCACGCGGCCGGCACGCTGAACCCGCGCGATGCGCGCCGCGTCGACGAAGCGCTGGCGCGCGATCCCGAGCTCGCGAAGCAATATGCCGCGATCCGCGGCGAGTATGAAGAGACCATCCATCTGAACGAGAGCCTGGGTGCTCCGTCGGCGCGCGCGATGCAGAAGCTGTTCGCGGCGATCGACGCTGAGCCGGCGCGGGCGGCCGGTTCGCTGCCGCTGTCGGCGCGCATCGCCACCTTCTTTGCGAGCCTGTCGCCACGCACTCTGGCCTGGTCGGCGAGCCTTGGCGCCATGGCGCTCGTACTGCAGGCCGGAATCATCGGCGCCGTGTTGACGAAGAGCCAGACTGCGACCTTCCAGACTGCTTCGCTCTCGACCAGCGCTCCGCTCACCCGCGATCTCGGCACGACCGTCCCGCCAGCGCGCGCGCTGGTACGCTTCACGCCCGAGGCGCGCGTCGCCGACATCACGGCATTGCTCGACGGCTACCAGGCTTCGATCATCGGTGATGCCAAGGGCGGCATGTTCCGCCTCCAGTTCGACAAGGCGATGAGCCGTGACGAACTCACCTCGCTGCTCGGCAAGATGCAGCGCGAGAAGTTCGTCAACCTCGCCGTCGCGGCGCCGTAAGGCGCTCCATACCGATGACGCGCAAGTCCGAAAGTGGAGTGAGAGCCGGGGCCTACGCTTCGTCGGTCGCAGCCGCGCTTTTGCTCGCCGCCTGTCTCGGCGTCGAGGTTGCGCAGGCGCAGGCGATGATGCGTACGCCGACGATCAGCGTCCCCTCCCGAATACCGACCATTTCTCCTGGCATCGCCGCACGCGTCAGTCCGGGTGTTGCCGCCAGAGCTGTGGCCGTCGGCCGCGGTCCCGGCCCGATCGTGACCGCGAGGATTTCGGCGCGGATGGGGCCGACGCCGGTGCCGCCTTACGCGCGCTACTCCCCGAACCTCTATCCCGCCTGTACAGCGTCCGATCGCGAGGCCGCCGGCGAATGCCTGGCGCAGCAGAACGCAGGTGGCGATGGCTCGGGCAAATCGGGCAAGAAGACCGCCGGAAAGGGGCGCGGCAACAACCCCCCCGTCGCCGGGGACTTGCGCACCTTCGCCAATGAATTCGTCGCGGAGATCGACGGCGGGCTGTCGTCGACCCAGGCCGACGAGCTTGCGCGCCGCCATGGCCTGACCCGCGTGTCCTCCGAGAATTTTCCGCTGATCGGGGCAACGTTCGGACTGTTCCGCATCACCGACGGCCGGCCCTCCGCGACGGTGCGGCGTGAATTCGCGGCCGACGGCAGCGTGCGCTCGGTCCAGCCGAACTTCCGCTACCTGCTCCAGGACCAGAAATCGTCGGTGCCGACCGAGGGTGATCCCGCGCAATATGCGCTGGCCAAGCTGCGCCTGCCGCAGGCCCATGCGCTGGCGCACGGCGCCAACGTGACGGTCGCCGTGATCGACTCGGGCATCGACGCCCAGCATCCGGAACTTGCTAATTCCATTGCGGACAATTTCGACGCGCTCGGCAGCGCGGAGGGCCCGCACATTCATGGCACCGGCATTGCCGGCGCCATCGTGGCGCATGCCAAGCTGATGGGCAGCGCGCCCGAGGCGCGCATCATCGCCATCCGCGCCTTTGGCGGCACCACCGGCGGGGCCGAGAGCTCGTCCTACATCATCCTGCGCTCGCTGAACTATGCCGCCGAGCACGGCGCGCAGATCGTCAACATGAGCTTTGCCGGTCCCAAAGACGCGGTGATCGAGCGGGCCATCGCGGCGACCGCCGCGCGTGGCCTGGTGCTGATCGCAGCCGCCGGCAATGCCGGCGCGAAGTCCCCGCCGCTCTATCCGGCCGCCAATCCCAACGTGATCGCGGTCAGCGCGACCGACCAGCAGGACAGGCTGTTCACCGCCTCCAACCGCGGCAACTACATCGCGGTCGCGGCCCCCGGCGTCGATATCTTCCTGCCGGCGCCTGACGGCAAATACCAGATGACGTCGGGCACCTCGTTCTCGGCCGCCTATGTCTCCGGCGTCGCGGCGCTGCTACTCGAGCGCAACTACACCTTGAAGCCGGAAGCGCTGCGCACGACGCTGGCGAAGACGGCGCGCGACCTCGGTTCACCCGGCCGTGATGATCTCTTCGGCGACGGCGAGGCCGACGCGTTTGCCGCGGTCACGGCCGTTCCCGCCGCCGGCGCGACGCCGGTCGCGGCCGCGTCCGGTACAACAAAACGTGAAGATATCGAGAAGCGTCGCGACGAGCCTGGCATCCGCGCATTAGAGCAACCCTCGTTGTCGAGCACCGAGGATAAAGCCACGGTTTCTCAGGCGGATAGGCCGGCGACGCGATAGCGGCTGCGACAACTTTGCGCGCGGCGCGAAGGTCGAAAAATCAAACGCCGCATTGAACGTTCGGCCCGCTGGCACGACCAAATTATGTGGGAGCGGTTATCCCTCCCCATAAGTCATATCAGGCGCGAGCGCCCATCCACCCCAAGCGCCCATATGGCTCGACCCGTCCGGTTGTCCCCCCGGACGGGTCTTTTCTTTTTGGGACGTCCAATTCCTCGAAGCCCTGCGCGAGCTCAGCTTTCGGTTGAGAGATCTTGGCTCACTCATCGCCACCGCTCCGCCGACAGGCCGCAGGCGCGCTATGCTTGTGCGAAGCTTGACTCCAAAACCCCTTGAATCTCCGCACGACTACGGAGTTTGGCGACGAAAACATCGTCGTTGCTGGACAAGTCAAAACTTTTCCACAAAATATTCACGTCGCGTCTAAATTGATTCGTGTGCGTTGCGTCGCGTCCGTATTTTCTCCTGACGGGCTGATTTATGACACATCGCCAAGAGGCTATTCGCGACGTGGCCATCGGCCGCGACATTGCGGCACGCTGGTGCGCTCTCGCCGAGCAGCGGCTGGTGCACCTCTCCGAGATGTTCGAGACCGGGCGCTGGCGCCGCTATCACTCCGAGATCGCATTTCTCGAAAACATCCAGGAAGCCAAGCTCGCCGTTCAGACCTGGCGCGCGCTTGCCACCGGCGCTGACGTCGCCACGGCAGCCGCCAGCGTGTCGCCCGCATTCGGCTGGTCGCCGGCGACAATGCCCCGCATGTTTCCGCGCGAGCAACAGGCGCAGACCGTGCAACCAAAGGCCGTGCACATCGCTCCGGAGACCGCCGTGCCGGTCAGGCTCGATCCCAAGCCCGGCGTTATCGCCAAAATCTCCGAAGCCCCGCCCGCGCCGGTCGCCGCGCCTGCCGCGATGGCGCCGCTCCAAGTGCCGGCTGCCATGGCGCCGCCCACCGCGCCCGTGGCAATGACGGGGCCCAAGGTGCCGGCCGCGACCGCAGCGCCCAAGGCGCTGGCTGCGATGGCGGCGCTTCTGCCGCAGTTCTCTCCGCCGGCAGCCGAAATTGTCGCAGCCCCCGAGCGCCTGGTTGAGTTCACCTTCAGCCTCGACGGCCTCGAAGCGAAGTACCCGCTGCTGCGGAACGCGTTCTAAGGGAATGCTTGGGACGGACGCCGCGCCTTCTTAAACCGTCATCCTGAGGTGCGAGCTAAGCGGCGCAACGGCGCCGATTAGCGAGCCTCGAACGATGAGCGGCCCGTGTGCCAGCCTCACCGAGACTTATTTCTTGACCTGGGCTCTCCCGCGCGACGTTTTGCAAGCTGACTCACCGAAGCCCAATCCGACTTGATGAGCGCTTCTTTCTTGGCGCGGCTCCATCCCTTGAGTTGCCGCTCAGCGGCAATGCCGTCCGTGATCCGATCAAAATACTCGGACCACACCAGGACGACGGGGCGCCTCGAGTAGGTGTACCCCTGATAGGCGCCGGCATTGTGCCCGTCGACGCGCCTCGACACGTCGTCGCCGGTGGCGCTGCGATTGTAGAACGAGCCATCCGCACATCGCAGCATGTAGACATAGATGCCCACAGCATCATCCTTCGAGGCTCCCCGCGCGGTGCTCCACACCGCACGGCTCGCACCTCAGGATGACGACGGTGCTCTGGTTGTCAAGTTGGAAATAACAACCTAAAGATGTATCCCGTCATCCTGAGGTGCGAGTTTCGCGGTGCAGAGCACCGCGGAGCGAGCCTCGAAGGATGAACGGCCCGACTTTCAACGGCACGCCTACCGCCGCACCGCATTCCCGCCGACGACCAATTGCGCAAACCGCTGGGCGCCGTCCGCCGACAGGTCGGACGTTACGGCGCGCGCGTGATCGAGCCCCACCACGGCGCCGCGCGGGGTTTCCGAGATCATGTTGTTGTTGACGAGCGCGGTGCCGGCGCCGGGCACGACGGACACCCCGACGCCTGCCAGTGCCTTGCGGATCACGTTGCCCGTGATGGCGACGTCGCGGAGATACTTGCCCCAGCCGGCGACGATGCCGTAGGACGGCGCGTTCTCGATCACGTTGCCGGTGACCGATGAATCCGCCTCGATGTAGATGCCGATGCCGGCATCGTCATCCGGCGCGGTGCCGATCGGCCGCTTCGGGATCAGATTGCGGATGATGTTGCCCTGGACCACGGCGATGCGGCCGCCTTCGTTGAAATTGCAGACGGAGACGCCGACGGCGGCGCCGTCCACAATGTTGTTGGCGATCACCGCGGCCTCGAACGCAAATTCCGAATAGAGCGCGACCTCGCGGACGTCGCTGACGCTGTTGCCGCTGATGTGGATGTTCGAGGCCGAGTTGCCGCGCACGGCGGAGTAATCGCAGTTCTTGATGCGATTGCCGCGCACGATGACGTTGCCGGCGCGGAACGCGTTGATGGCGTTGCCGTACTGGCCGGAGCCGCCGGGGCCGGCCTTGATGTCCTCGATGCGGTTATCGGTGACCAGTGTGCCGTCGTCGCCGATGGCCGTGCGCAGGATCTCGATGCCGTTGTCGTTGGTGCCGGTGATGGTGTTGCGGGAGACGCTGAGACCCCTGGCGTCGAACGACACCACCGCCGTCACCGCGATGTTGGTAAAGATGTTGCCGGAGATGTCGCCGGAGACCTGTTCGAGCCAGATGCCGCTGCCGCCGGAGCCGGTGATTTCGCAATCGGCGATGCGGACGTCGCGCCCGCCAAGCACGTGGATCAGCCCGCGCCGCGTCGGCAGCGGAATGCCGCCGCCATCGAAGGTGATACCGGTGAGGCCAATCGAATTGGAGCCGTCGCTCTGGATCGCCGAGGCCCCGCCGGTGAAGATGAGCTTGGTCGCGCCGCGCACGCCGATCAGTTGCGCGCCATTTGGCAAGCGTAGCAACCCGCTGCGATAGATGCCGGGTGGCAGCGCCAGCGGCATCTGCGCTCGCGCGGCCTCGTCGATCGCACGCTGGAGCGCGCGGGTCTGATCCTCGCTGCTGCCGGGTCGCACGCCATATTGCGTGGCATCGCGGCCGAGCAGCGACGTCAGCGGCGCCGCACGCGCGGCGTCGGCGGGTATCGCGAGCGCGCCGGCAATGCCTGCGGTCGAAGCTCCGATGAGATGGCGGCGATTGAGGTCCATGAAGCGTCCTCCGGCGGACGCGGGGGTCCGCAGCGGTTAGGTAGCGCAGGGCGGCTGGTCGCGTGAGGATTGTTCGCGGTAGGGTTAAATGTTTACGCAGTCTTGTTCCGCGCCTTCCGTGCCAACTGCACCATCTCCATCAGCATCGCTTCCCCAGCGTCCACCAGGTCCTCTAGCGTGATCCGCGGCGCGCCCTTGCGGCGCACGGCGCCGCTGCGCGCAAGCAGGGGAATATGGATGAACGCCGCAAGCCGCGGCCCGCCGGCACTGGCGTTTTCGATCGCGCGCCAGCTCAGATAATTGCAGAGATAGGCGCCGGCATCGCGCGAAGGGCGCGCGTCGATGCCGGTGAGGCGGGCGGCGCGCAGCAGCCTTGCGGTGTGCGGACCGAACGTCATCGCGTCCGCATTGCCGGCGATGCCGCGCTTACTCGAGCGGGTGTTGGCGGCATCGGGCCAGAGCATGGTGACGGCGTTGCGCGCGCGGCTCTCGATGCGCAGATAGGGCGTGCGTGCGGCGAGGCCGAACATCAGCAGCGCATCCGGCTTCTCTTTCGCGAGCACCTCCGGCAATTGCCGATCGACCGCGGCATAGGTGACCGGGAAGATGTGGCTGGAGATCGCGGCATCGTCGAGCGCGGGACGGCGCAATTGCGCCAGCCGGGCGACCAGCGGCTGGGTCGGATTGTAGGGCGCGCCGGGAAACGGGCCGAAGCCGGTGAGGAGAATGCGGAGCTTGTCGCTCATTGCAGCAACTCCAGGATCTTTTCGGCGGCGAGCGCCGGCGTGAGATGGCCATCGGCGACCTCGGTCTCGATCTTCCGGACCTTGGTCCGGACCGACGCCTCGCTGCGCAAGCGCGCCAGCATGCGCTGCTCCAGCATCGACCACATCCATTTCACCTGCTGCTCGCGCCGCCGCGCGGCGAAGTCGCCGGATGCGTTCATCGCCTTGCGGTGATCGAGGACCTTTTGCCAGATCTTCGCGATGCCGTCGCCGGTCAGCGCCGAATAGGTCTCGACCGGCGGATGCCAGTGCTCGGAGCGCGGCGTCAGGATATGCAGCGCGCCGCGATAATCGGCGGCGGTGATGTTGGCGCGCTTGAGATTGTCGCCGTCGGCCTTGTTGATCGCGATCATGTCGGCGAGCTCGACCAGGCCCTTCTTGATCCCCTGCAATTCGTCGCCGCCGCCCGGCAGCATCAGGGCCAGGAAGAAATCGGTCATGTCGCAGACCGCGGTTTCGGACTGGCCGATGCCGACAGTCTCGACCAGTACGACGTCGAATCCGGCCGCCTCGCATAGCAGCATCGCCTCGCGTGTCTTGGCCGCGACGCCGCCGAGCGTGCCCGAGGACGGCGAGGGTCGGATGAAGGCGTCGTCGGAAGCCGACAGCCGGGCCATCCGCGTCTTGTCGCCGAGGATCGAACCACCGCTGCGCGCCGAGGACGGATCGACCGCGAGCACCGCGACCTTGCGGCCTTGCTCGATGAGATGGGTGCCGAGCGCGTCGATGGTGGTGGATTTGCCGACGCCGGGCGAGCCGGTGATGCCGACGCGGACCGCCTTGCCGGTATCGGACAAGAGCATCTGTACCAGCTCGCGCGCCAGCGCCTGATGGTCGCTGCGCCGGCTCTCGACCAGCGTGATCGCCCGCGCCAATGCCGCGCGGCTGCCGGCGCGGAGGTCATGGGCGAGGGGTTTGATGTCCAGTGAAGGTTTTTTCTCAACCATGCCCTGCTTTACAACGCCCATGCGGGGCAGGCGAGGGCCGCCCGCCCGATATCACCGGGATGTCGCCGCCACCCCCGTCCGCACCGGCTTCACCTTCCGCCACGCCCAGAGCATCACCGGCCACAGCAGCGCCCCGATCGCCATGGCGGCGAGGATCGCGGCCACCGGGCGCTCGAAAAACGGCAAAATGCTGCCGTCCGACTTGATCAGCGAGGTGACAAAAGCCTGCTCGACCATGGTGCCCATGACGATGCCAAGCACCATCGCGGCCACGGGATAGCCGTTCGCCTCCATGACATAGCCGATGATGCCGAAGGCGGCGACGGTGACGACGCCGAACATGTTGTTGCCGATTGCGAAGGAGCCGACCGCGCAGCACAGCATGATGATCGGCATGATGGCGGAGCGCGGCGCCAGCAGGATGTAGGCGGCAACCCGGATCATGGCGATGCCGAGCGGGATCATCAAAATGTTCGCGATGATGAACATCAGATAGATCGCGTACATGCTCGACGCCTTCTCGGTGAACAGCGTCGGTCCGGGGTTGAGGCCCTTCATGTAGAGCACGCCGATCGCGATCGCGGCGATGGTGTCGCCGGGGATGCCGAACAGCAATGATGGCACCCAGCCCGAGGCGATGCTGGCATTGTTGCTGGCGCCGGCCTCGACCAGGCCCTCGACATGGCCGGTGCCGAATTTTTCCGGCTCCTTGGAGAAGCGCTTCGACATCGCGTAGGAGACCCAGGCGGCCATGTCGGCGCCGGCGCCGGGCAGCACGCCGATGATGATGCCGACGATGTTTCCGCGCGTCATCTGCCAATGGTATTTCTTGGTCAGTTTCCACTGACCGGCCATGATGCTTCCGAATTTGCGCCGCGGCAGCGGCGGAGGCTCGGGCGTCAGCATCGCGCGCATCACCTGGGCGACAGCGAACACGCCGACCAGCGCGGGGATCGGCTCGATGCCGCCGAACAGGTCGGTGAGGCCGAAAGTGAAGCGCGGCACGCCGCCGGGATTTTCGATGCCGACGCAGGAGACCAGCAGGCCGAGGAACATGCCGGCAATCGCCTTCACGGGCGAGGAGCGCGCCACCAGCGTCGCGCACATCAAGCCGAGCAGGGCCAGCCAGAAATACTCGAAGGTGGAGAACGACAGCGCGATCTCGGCCAGCGGCGGCGCCAGGATCATCAGCGACAGCACGCCGGCGATGCCGCCGACGGCCGAGAACCAGACGCCGGCCCCGAGCGCCAGCTCGGCCTGCCCCTTGCGGGTCATGGCGTAAGCCTCGTCCGCATAGGCGGCGGAGGCCGGCGTGCCGGGGATGCGCAGCAGCGCACCGGGGATGTCGCCGGAGAAGATCGCCATCGAGGATGCCGCCACGATGGTCGCAATCGCCGCGATCGGCGAGAGGTAGAAGGTGACGGGGACGAGCAGGGCGGTTGCCATCGTCGCCGACAGGCCCGGCAGCGAGCCGATCACGAGCCCGTACACGGAGGCTGCGAACATCGCGATGATGACCTCCCAGGTGGAGATCAGTGCGAACGCTTCAATCAATGTTTTCAGCATGGGATCACCAGGGCGTCGGCAACAGGCCGGCGGGCAGCGGCACGCGCAGCAGCTTGCCGAAGATGAGGTGGATGGCGAAGGGCGAGAGTGCGGCGAGCGGCAGTGCCAGCTTCCACTTCGCCCCCAACGCGGTCGAGGTGACGTAGACCATGATCGCCGCGGTGATGATGAAGCCGAGCCGGTCGGCTGAGACCACGTAGAACAGCAGTAGCGCCGGCGGCAGCAGCGCGCGCAGGGCATAGAGCTTTCCTTGCGGCGGCGGGGCAGCCGCTGTCTGGCCATCCTCGAGCGGGATCAGCTCTTCCGCCTCCTCGAAGGTGTGGCCGATCCCGAACACGATCGCGAGCCCGCACAGCGCAAGCCCGATGCCGATCACGAGCGGAAATACGTTGGGGCCGACCGGCTGCCCGGGCACCGGCGGCAGCAGCCAGCCGCCATAGGCGGCTGCTGTGCCGAGCACGACGAGAAACGATCCCGTGACGGAGTCGGGAAGGCGCATGGGAGAAGTCCTACAAGAGGTGTTCTCCCTCTCCCCGCGTGCGGGGAGAGGGTCGGGGTGAGGGGGGCCCTCCGCAGGGGAGGCGAAAGTTGGATTCGCGGAGAGTCCCCCTCACCCGGAATTCAAGCTGCGCTTGAATTCCGACCTCTCCCCGCAAGCGGGGCGAGGCGAATTGAGCGTGCGGACCAGCCACTTCAACCAACTATCGTCTCGCGTGAGAGCCGCAGGAGATCATGCCTTGCTCAGACCCGCCGCCTTCATCGCTTCGCCCATCTGGGCGTCGCCCTTGTCCATGAAGCTTGCGAACTCGCCGGCATCGCCCCACACCGTGCCGAAGCCGCGATTGCTCATGAAGTCCTTGAACTCGGCGGAGTCGTAGACCTTCTTCAGCGCCGCGGTGAGCTTCGTTGCGATCTCTGGTGGCAGATTCTTCGGCGCGCCGATGCCGCGCCAGGCGCCGGTCGCGTAGTCGATGCCCATCGCCTCCTTTAGCGTCGGCACGTCCTTGAAGATCGGATTGCGCGCTGGCGCCATGATGGCAAGGCTCCTGGCCTTGCCAGCCTCGATGATGGCGCGGGCTTCCGGCACCGAGCAGGTGGTGAGGTCGAGGCCGCCGGCGGCGAGGTCCTGCATCGCGGGTGCGGCGCCGTTCGACGGCACCCAGGCGACCTGGTTGGCCGGCAGGCCCATCGCCTGCATCCAGCCGACCAGCGCGAGATGCCAGATGCCGCCCTGGCCGGTGCCGGAGGCCTTGAACTTGCCGGGAGGGGCCGCCTTGATGGCTTCGGCGAGCTCCTTCACCGTCTTGTAAGGCGAGGAGGAGGAGACCTGGATGCCCGGAGGGTCTTCGTTCATCAGCGCCAGCGGGGTGTAGCTCTTGGGCGCCAGCTCGGTCAGCCCCTGCCAGTGCATCATCGAGATTTCGACCGTGAGCATGCCGATGGTATAGCCATCGGGCTGCGCGGTCGCGATCGCGCTATGGCCGACGACGCCGGAGCCGCCGGTGCGATTGACCACGTTGAAGGGCTGACCGAGATCCTTCTCCAGCAGCGCTGCAACAATGCGCGCGGTCGCGTCGGTGCCGCCGCCCGCGCCCCAGGGCACGATCACGGTGACGGGCCGCGCCGGATAGGCTTGCGCACGTGCGGGCGTGAGGCCGAATGCGGCGGATGCCGCGACTGCGGCAGATGAAGCCGCAAAGGTGCGGCGCGTAATCTTGGACATCAATGCCTCCCACCGGCGCCCATGATTTCGGGCGCTCTTTTGTCAATGGCGACATTCTAGTCGGCTTTGCAGCGCGGCTGCAAGATAGCGCTACCAGCGCTCTGTGAGCAACTTGTCGCTGCTCAACACGATCACTGCGGCTCGTCCGCGTCGCTCTTCGGCCGCGCGCCGCTGAAGATGCGCGTGCCCTCCGCGGTGAGATAGGGCTTCAGCGTTTCCCACGGCACGAATGCGCGATATTCGCCCTCGGCGTAGGGGCCGACTGCGTAGGGCGGGTAGTGGAAGGTGAGGCCGGAACTCTTGCCCGCGTCGGTTGACGGCGCGAGCATCACCGCGCCGATCTTGAGCAGGCTCGGTGCGAGCTCCTTAAACCACTCGTCGGTCGCGGTCTCGCCGGCGCCGCGCTTCTTCTTCTCGATTTTCAGTGAGGCGATCACCGCCTTCACCATCGCCTTCATGGCCGGGCCGTTGTCGGCGGTCTCGCTGAAGAACGGGCGGATGGAGATGCGCTTGCCTTCGGCCTTGTCCCACAGGACCGTGTTCACGTCGGAGTTGGGATGGGCGCCGTGGGTGTCCATGTAATCGTTGCGGAGAATGCTGACATAGCGGTCGGCGACCACGGAGCGGATCGCGTATTTGCGCTCAAAGTCCCAGCCGCCTTCCTTGAAGAACTGCGGATCCTCTTTGCGCGAGGCGGCGGCTTCAGCCGCGTTCTTGTCGAGCCATTTCTTGCCTTCGGCCAGGCAATCCGCCGCCAGCGCTGCATCGACCTTGACCTTGTCGTCGAGGAAGACGCGAGCCTCGATGCTCTTGGTCTTGATGATCGCGTCGGGCTTGGGGTCCGCGGCATGGGCGGTAGCCAACAACGCACTGCAAGCCGCGACCACAGCAAGCGCGCGCATGAACGCTGGCGCGGAAAATATCACGCACTGTCCTTTCGAAGATCGATGACGACCTACTCCGCCGCCTCGCTATGCCCGAGCCGGGCGTTCAGCTTGCGGATCAGCTCTTCGGCCGCGTCCGCGATCACGGTGCCCGGTGGGAAGATCGCTTCGGCGCCGGCCGCGTAGAGCGCGTCGTAATCCTGTGGCGGCACCACGCCGCCGACGATGATCATGATGTCGTCGCGGCCCTGCTTCTTCAGCGCGGCCTTGAGCTCAGGCACGGCGGTGAGATGGGCGGCGGCGAGCGAGGAGACGCCGAGGATGTGGACGTCGTTCTCGACAGCTTGGCGCGCGGCTTCGTCGGCGGTCGCGAACAGCGGCCCGATATCGACGTCGAAGCCGATATCGGCGAAGGCCGACGCGATCACCTTCTGGCCGCGGTCGTGACCATCCTGGCCGATTTTTGCGACCAGGATGCGCGGGCGGCGGCCTTCCGCTTCCTCAAAGGCGTCGATCAGCGCCTGGACCTTCTCGACCCGGTTACCCATGCTGGACGCCTCCCGCTTGTAGACGCCGGTGATGGATTTGATCTCGGCGCGGTGCCGGCCGAACACCTTCTCCATCGCGTCCGAGATCTCGCCGACGGTTGCCTTCGCGCGCGCAGCGTCGATGGCGAGCGCCAACAGATTGCCGTTGCCTTCGCCGGCCGAGCGCGTCAGCGCGGCGAGCGTGGCCTCGACCTCCTTCTGGTCGCGTTCGGACTTCAGCCGCGCCAGCTTGTCGATCTGGAGCCGGCGGACATTGGTATTGTCGACCTTGAGGATATCAATCGGAGCTTCGTCGGTCGGCTTGTATTTGTTGACGCCGATCACCGCCTGCTTGCCGGCATCGATGCGGGCCTGGGTCTTGGCCGAGGCTTCCTCGATGCGCAGCTTCGGCACGCCGGCCTCGATCGCCTTGGCCATGCCGCCGAGCTCCTCGACCTCCTGGATGTGGCTCCAGGCCTTGGCGGCGAGGTCGCGCGTGAGACGCTCGACATAATACGAACCGCCCCAGGGGTCGATGATGCGGGTGGTGCCGCTCTCCTGCTGCAGGAAGAGCTGGGTGTTGCGGGCGATACGCGCGGAGAAATCGGTCGGCAGCGCCAGCGCCTCGTCGAGCGCATTGGTGTGCAGCGACTGGGTGTGACCCTGGGTCGCCGCCATCGCTTCCACCGTCGTGCGCATCACGTTGTTGAAGACGTCCTGCGCGGTCAGCGACCAGCCGGATGTCTGGCAATGCGTGCGCAGTGACAGTGAGCGCGGATCCTTCGGATTGAAGGGCTTGAGCAGCTTCGCCCAGAGCAGCCGCGCGGCGCGCATCTTGGCGACTTCCATGAAGAAGTTCATCCCGGTCGCCCAGAAGAACGACAGCCGCGGCGCGAAGCGGTCCACATCGAGGCCGGCTGCAAGGCCGGCGCGAAGATATTCGACGCCGTCGGCCAGCGTATAGGCGAGCTCGAGGTCCTGCGTCGCCCCGGCCTCCTGCATGTGATAGCCGGAGATCGAGATCGAATTGTATTTCGGCATTTTTTGCGAGGTATACGCAAAAATGTCCGAGATGATCCGCATCGAGGGCGCGGGCGGATAGATATAGGTATTGCGCACCATGAACTCTTTCAGAATGTCGTTCTGAATGGTCCCTGAGAGCTTTTCTGGCGCCACGCCCTGTTCTCCCGCAGCCGCAACATAGAGCGCCAGGATCGGCAGCACCGCGCCGTTCATGGTCATGGACACGCTCATCTGGTCGAGCGGAATGCCCGCAAACAGCGTGCGCATGTCGTAGATGGAATCGATGGCAACGCCGGCCATGCCGACGTCGCCGCCGACGCGCGGATGATCGCTGTCATAGCCGCGATGGGTGGCGAGGTCGAAGGCGACCGAAAGGCCCTTCTGTCCGGCCGCGAGATTGCGGCGGTAGAACGCGTTGGAATCCTCCGCCGTGGAGAAGCCGGCATATTGCCTGACGGTCCAGGGCTGGTTGACATACATGGTCGGGTAGGGGCCGCGCAGAAAAGGCGCGATGCCCGGATAGGTCTCGAGGAAGTCGAGCCCGGCGAGGTCTGCCTCGCCATAAGCGGGCTTCACCAGAATGCCCTCGGGCGTCAGCCACGGCTCGGCGTTGCCGGTCGGGGCGCCGGTGGCCGCTCGCTCGAAGGCCACGTCGGCGAAATTGGGAACGCGGCTCATGGTTTCAACCATATCAGAGGGCTCAATCATGGTCCGGATGCTGATGGCTGACGATGGTCGCCATCTTCTCCGGTCCGTAATTCTGCTGCGTGGTCTGGCTCGGCAAATTGGAGATGCCGACCACCCAGCCGAGGCGGGACTCGGTGCCGAACTGCCGCGTCGGCACTACGTGGTCAGGACGGTCGAAGGCGCCGGTCATGATCTCGATCCGGTCGCCGTCGATGCGGCTAAAGCTCAGCGGAGTGCCGCAGGCGGCGCAATAGCCACGTTCGGCGATGGAGGAGGAGCGGAAGAACGACGGCTTCCCCTTGGTCCAGGCGAAGTCCGTCCTGTTGATGTCGGCAAAGGACGCGAACGGCGCGCCGCTGGCTTTCTGGCACATCCGGCAGTGGCAGATCGAAACCCTGTTCGGCGCCGTCGTGACTCCAAAGCGCACTGCACCGCATTGGCAGCCGCCGGTGAAAACTGGTTTGCTGGCTTCGGTCATACCTGCTCCATCCGTCGATAGGCGTCTTGCAATGTCGCAAGCGCGTCGTCGCCGGCGAAGACAAAACCGGTGACGCCGGCTGCGCGTAGCGCCGCCTCGGCATCGGTCGGGCGGCCTGCCAGATAGATAAGTCGCGCCCCGGCGGTTTGCAGGGCCTGCGCCGCGGCTTCGGCGTGTTCCGCATAGACCTTGTCGCTGGAACAAAGACAGGCAAGCTCGGCGCCGGTGGCCTTGAAGGCGGCAGCTAACTGGGCCGGATCGGCGAAGCCCTCGCTGTCGACGGCCTGGATGCCGCCGGTCTCGAACAGGCTTTTGGCAAAGCTCGCGCGCGCCGTGAAATCGGCGGGCGTGCCGAGATTGGCCAAAAATACTTTTGGACGCGCACCGCGTGTCTTCAACGCCGCATCCGATTTGTCGCGCAGCGCCTCGAACGGTTCCGCCAGCCGTATCGGCGGCAGCGCGTCGAACTTGTATTTTTGCTCGCCATAAGGCGCCAGCACGATCGGCGGCGCCTTCAGCACCGCAGTCTCGTTCTCGTGCAGGTTCGGAAACTCGCTGGCGCCGGTCAGCACGTCGCGGCGTTTTGCGATGTTGGCGTCGCGGGCTTTTCGCGCGGCCGCGACCTTGCTCTGGAATACGCCCTGCTGAAGCGCAGCGAAGGCGCCGCCGGTTTTCTCGCTCTCCTGGAAGAGCGCCCAGGCTGCGTCGCAGAGCTGGCCTGTCAGCGTCTCGATGCCGCCTGCGCCTGCCGCGGGATCGCTGACCTTGGCGAGGTTGCTTTCCTCCAGCAGCACGGCTTGCGTGTTGCGCGCGACGCGCCGCGCGAACGAATCGGGCAGGCCGAGCGCCAGCGTGTGCGGCAGCACGGTGATCGCGTTGGCGCCCGCAAGTCCGGCCGCAAACGTCGCCATGGTCGCGCGCAGCATGTTCACATAGGGATCGCGCTGCGTCAGCATGCGCCAGGCGGTATCGGCGGCGATGAACAGCGGTTTTGGCGCGAGCCCGCACGCCGTCTCGATCCGTGCCCACAGCAGCCGCAAGGCGCGGAATTTTGCCATGGTGAGAAATTGATCTGCATCCGCAGCAAGCCGCGCATAGACCATGCCCTGCGCCTGCTCCAGCGGAACGCCGGCGCCCTCGATCGCGCGGAAATAAGCGACGCCGCAGGCGAGCACGAAGGCGAGCTCCTGCACCTCCGAGCCGCCGGCATCGTGGATCACGCGTCCGTCGGCCGATGCGAAAGGACCCTTGAAGCCGAGTGCGGCGAGGCCCTTGATGCCGCCGGTGACGGCCGGAACGATCTCGTCCCAGGTATAGGGACTGTGGCCCCACACCGCGGCGGCCGCGAGCGGGTCGAGCCCGAAGCGGATGTCGCAAGCCGCGGGATCGATGCCCTTGCTCTTCACATATTCCGCGACGTGGATCGCCGCCATCCGCGATTGCGGACCGATCTCGAGTTCCAGCCCGATGCCGGCATCGAGATGGATATCCTTCAAAATCTTTGCGATTGCGTCCGCGGTCGGTTCCAGCCCGAAACCGTGAGCGGCATTGCCGCCGGCGAACACCAGCGCCAGACCCGTCGCGCCATTTTCGAGATCGGTCAGTGCCTGCGCATTCGCCGCACTTGCATCGGGATGGTCGATCCGCTGCATGATCTGCCAGGGCGCCGCCGCCGGCCGCCCGACCACGGGCGCAACGCCCTTGGCGCGCGGATAGAGCGGATCGATCTTGATGCCGTCATAGGTCTTGCCGACCAGCTTCTCGAACGGCGCGCCCTTCAGCACGCCATCGACCAGCTTGCGCCAGTCTTCGACGGTCGCCTTGGGAAAATCCGCCGCCAGCGGCAGGTCGTCAGTCGCGGAGGTCATGCGGCGAGGGGCTCCCGAAAATCTTGTTGTTCGCGGGCGAAATTGCCACGGCCGGCCGTCCCTGCAAACGGTTGTTTTTGGTTAACCGGTATCCGGAAGCCGCTCAATGCCTTGTGTCGAGACGCTGGCGAGACCGTCACGGACGCGAATGCCTGCGATCACGCGGTCGGGCGCGATCTCGGCCAGCGGCACCAGCACAAAGGCGCGCTCGAACAGGCGCGGATGCGGCAGGGTCAGGTCGGGCTTCTGCATCGACACATCGTCATAGGCGATCATGTCGAGATCGAGCGTGCGCGGGCCCCAGCGCCGCTCTTTATCGCGGGTGCGGCCGAATTTCTGCTCGACCTTCTGCATCACGAACAGCAGCGCATGCGGATCGAGATCGGTCTCGATCTCGACGCAGGCGTTGATGAAGGGAGCCTGGTCCTCGTCGCCCCAGGGCGGGGTCGTGTAGTCGGCGGAGCGGGCGATCAACGCAGCCTGCGCCATGCCGCAGATATGGGCGATCGCCTTCTGGAACGTCGCACGGACATCGCCGACATTGCCGCCGAGCGCAATCAGGACGCTCGCCATGTCAGGGGTGCCGCGAGCGCGTCAGCATGATGCCGACGTCGTCGAAGATCGCGGCGATCGGCGCATGCGGCTTGTGCACGGTGATCTTCACGGCGCGGATGCGCGGGAAGTGCGACAGGATCGCATCGGCGACCGCGCCGGCCGCGCGCTCCAGCAGCTTGTAATTGGTGTTCTTGAAGGCCGCGGTGGTGGTCGCGACGACGTCGGCGTAAGACACCGTATCGGCGAGGCGGTCGGTGCGCGAAGGCTCCGACAGATCGGTATAGAGCTCGAGGTCGATGACGAAGCGCTGGCCGACCTCGGTCTCGTGCTCCATCACCCCGTGGCGGGCATGGATCGACAGGCCGCTTACGAAGATCGTATCGGTCATGGCTTGCTCTCGATTGCGTGCGCCACTCGCAGGGCCTGCAAGGTTTCGGCGACGTCATGGGCCCGGATGATTTTCGCGCCGCGCTGCGCGGCGATCAGATGCGCGGCGATCGATCCGGCGAGCCGCTCTGTCGGCTCCGACGGTGACACCGAGGCGATGAAGCGTTTTCGCGAGGCGCCGACAAGGATCGGCAGGCCGAACATGTCGAATTCACGCAGCCGCGCCAGCGCAATCATGCTCTGCTCGGCGGTCTTGCCGAAGCCGATGCCGGGATCGAGCACGATCTTGTCGCGGGCGATGCCGGCTTTGGCGGCGATGTCGAGTGAGCGCAGGAAGAACGCTTTCATATCCACGACGATGTCGATGGCGGGATCGACGCTGTCGCGGTTGTGCATGACGATGACGGGGACGCCCCTCGCGGCGACCAGCGGCGCCATGGCGGAATCGCGTTGCAGACCCCAGACGTCGTTGGCGATCGCCGCGCCGTGGTCGAGCGCGAAGGCCACCACCTCCGCCTTCATGCTGTCGATCGACACGGGCACGCCGAGCGCCACGATATCCGATAGCACCGGCCTCAGCCGTGCCAGTTCGTCTTCCGCCGTGACCGGCCGGGCGCCCGTGTAGGGCCGGGTGGACTCGGCACCGATATCGATGATGTCGACCCCGGCCTCGATCATCGCCCGTGCCCGCGCGAGTGCCTGCTCGGGCGCGATGAATTCGCCGCCGTCGGAGAAGGAATCCGGGGTGACGTTGAGCACGCCCATCACCGCCGGGATCGGCCGCTCCAGCAGCGTCCGCAGCACGTCAAGCCCGACTGAACCGGCCGCCGGGACGGATGGGGAGGGCGAGGCATTCATGCGCGTGGCTTTGCGCGGTCGGGGAGGGGGAGTCAAGACGGGAAGGGGTGGGTTGTCAGCGTTTAGGGACGGCGTCGCGCACCCTCGCTGTCATTGCCCGCGAGAGCGGGCAATCCAGTATTCCAGAGACGGTGCCGCGATACGGAGGAGCCGCGGAGTACTGGATACCCCGCTTTCGCGGGGTATGACGGCGGAGTTGGGGGATGCATTGTTGCCCATCGGGCAAAACGATGCCGAGAGAGTAGCGCGGCAACCCGTATGCGGAGAGCGGCAGCCCTAGTACGAAATCTTCGGCGGCAGCTTCTTCGCCTTGGCGATGATGTCGCCGACCGATTTCTCCGAGGGCAGGATGCGGAGGAGCTTTTTCTTCTCGTTGGCATCCCGCATGCTTTGGGCGAGCCTTGCCGGATTTCGGTAGGCGAGCTCGCGCACGGTAGTGACGCCGGCGGCGCGGACCAGGCCGACCTTGGCCCGGCCCATGCCGGGGATGCGCATGTAGTCGGAGACGTTGGCCCATTCCAGCAGCAACTGCTCGCTGATGCCGGTCTTGGCGGAGAGCGCCTTGCGGCCCTTCACGGTCGAGGCCGCCTCGAGCAGCGCGTCGGTGGTGCGGATACCCTGCGCCTTCAACTTGTTGGCGGCAAAGGCCGACAGGCCTTCAATCTCGGAGATCGGATATGTCATGATACTCGATGTGAAATGCGCAGGCGTCAGGCGAACTGGCTGAGGCCCGGGGTCCCCGCGATGATCTTGCCCATCTGATCCGCTCCGATTTTGTCTCGACCGAAGCGAAAAAGTTCACGGGCGATGTTCTGAATCTCGGACATGCCAAGTCCCAGGCCCATCAGGCGCGTGCCGACTGCCATCAGGCCGCCGCCCATCAGCCGCGACAATCCCCCGCCGTTGCCGGACGCCTCGATTGCCGCTTCTGCACCTGGAATTTGGTCGATCAGGACCTGCACGCTGTCGGTAGGACCCTCGTTGCGGAGGAAGCCCAGGATAATGCCGACGGTCTTTTCAGCGACAGCACCATCTATGCTGGCGTTTGTCGCCAGCCGCCCGATCAGTTCGTCCATATGGCCTGCCCCTCAGCCGGTTCACATGCCGGAGTATCGTTTTCAAAATGATCTTGAGCCGGTGTGATGTGAAATACAAGCGATGAACGCCACCAACGTTCCGATTCAGTCTCGAACGCGCGAGAAGTGTTGCAGTGATGCAAGAGCGGAGATGAAATCGGCAAAAAAATGCCGCGGTGCGAATGCGTCGTTCCTACTTTCGGCTGATGTCGCCCCGAATGTTTCCGACGATGTCGCATGCCCGGAGCGCGCTGAATGGTTTCAATCAGCGCGCGATATGCGTTAAACTACGGAACTAGTGGTTCAAGTTTCGATATGCGAAACAGGGCAGAGAGATCAGAGAATAATGACCGCACAGGACAGCAAGCTCGGTGATACCGACGACAAGATCTTCGTCGGTAAAGGAAGCGAGCAGGCATGGCTGACACTGGCGTTCGCCAATCGCCACGGCCTCGTCACGGGTGCAACCGGAACCGGTAAGACGGTGTCGCTGCAAGTCATGGCGGAAGGATTTGCGCGCGCCGGTGTTCCGGTCTTCGCGGCCGACATCAAAGGCGACCTCTCCGGCATCTCCGAGGTCGGCGTGCCCGCGGATTTCATCGTCAAGCGCGCTACCGAGATGGGACTGACGTTCGAGCCCGACCAGTTCTCGACGGTGTTCTGGGACGTGTTCGGCGAGCAGGGCCACCCGGTGCGGGCGACCGTCACGGAAATGGGCCCGCTGCTGCTCGCACGCATGCTCGACCTGAACGACGTGCAGGAGGGCGTGCTCAACGTCGCCTTTCGCGTCGCCGACGACAACGGGCTGACGCTGATCGACATGAAGGATCTGCGCGCGCTGCTCGATGCCATCGTGCCCGATACCGGCAAGAAGGGGGCGGATGCCGAGGAGAGTCCGCTTGCCGAGATCAAGAAGGCGGCGCAGGGTTTTGGCAACGTCACCAAGGCCACGGTCGGCACCATCCAGCGCCAGCTCCTGGTGCTGGAGAACCAGGGCGCAACCAAATTCTTCGGCGAGCCGGCGCTGACGCTGAAAGACTTCATGAAGACCGACCGCGACGGCCGCGGCATGGTCAACATCCTCGTCGCCGACAAGCTGCTGCAGAGCCCACGGCTTTACGCGACATTCCTGCTGTGGATGCTGTCGGAGCTGTTCGAGGAGCTGCCCGAGGCCGGTGACCTGCCCAAGCCGAAGCTGGTCTTCTTCTTCGACGAGGCGCATCTGTTGTTCAACGACGCGCCCAAGTCGCTGATGGACAAGATCGAGCAGGTGGTGCGCCTGATCCGCTCCAAAGGCGTCGGCGTTTATTTCGTGACGCAAAACCCGGTCGACGTGCCCGACCGCGTGCTCGGACAATTGGGCAACCGGGTGCAGCACGCGCTGCGCGCCTTCACCCCGCGCGACCAGAAGGCGGTCGCCGCCGCGGCCCAGACCTTCCGGCCCAACCCGAAGCTCGACACAGCCAAGGTGATCATGGAGCTCGGCAAGGGCGAGGCGCTGGTGTCCTTTCTCGAAGGCAACGGCACGCCGGCGATGGTCGAGCGGGTGATGATCCGGCCGCCATCGGCCCGGATCGGGCCGATCACGCCGGAAGAGCGCAAGGCGATCATGGATGCAAGCCCGGTGAAGGGCAAATACGACACCGCCGTCGATGCAGAGTCCGCCTACGAGATGATCCAGAAGCGCATTGCCGGCACGGCTGCGACTGCCGATCCCGGCGCGGCTGGCGGAAATGGGGGCGGCGGCATCCTCGGGCAGATCGGCTCGATCGTCGGCACCATCTTCGGCACCAACGTCAAGCGCGGCCGCCTCTCGACGGGCCAGGTTATCGCGCGCGACATGACCCGATCGGTCACCAATCAGGTGATCGGGGGGATGGCCGCCAATATCGGCAAGTCGGTCGCCGGCCAGCTTGGTGGCTCGATTGGCCGCACGCTGGTCCGCGGCGCGCTCGGCGGCTTGCTGCGCAGGTAGGCAGAAAGCCTCGTTTGAGGCAATTCATCCGCAAACCCGCCGCTTGTGCGCGGCGGGTACAAATTCGGGTGATCAGGACTCTCCAAGCGTCCGTCGGTCTGCTAGGTGCTATGGCCCCTGACTGGACCCCACCGTGACCTCACCTGAATCTTTCGTCCGACCCGGCGCATTCCGAAACCTGTCGCTGCGTGCGCCGCTCGACCTGCTCTTCCTGCTCTGTTGCTTCATCCTGGCCGCCGATGTCCTTGGTCCCGAGATCTTCGGGCACGGCAAAACGAAGGACTACGGCCTGTGGTACTGGGCCGGGCAGCAGGTCCTGAAAGGTGGGCCGCTCTATCCCGGCGACATCCATGAGTACTTCGAGTTCATCTACCCACCGCTGCCGGCGATCCTGCTGGCGATCCCGAGCTGGTTTGGCAAGATCGCGCTCTACACCGTGCTGTCGATCCTGAATATTGTGGCGTGGTGGTACACCGGGATGCTCTCCAATGCCATGACCGGTTCGGGCCGCACGCCTGGCCCGTGGCTGGAGGCGCTGCCCGCTGTCGTCACCGTGACCTTCGTGTTCGACATGTTCGATCTTGGCCAGCCCAACCTCGTCCTGCTGGCGATGATGCTCTACGGCTTCTGGAGCTTGCAGCATCAGCGCTCCTGGCTCGCAGGCTTCATGTTTGCGCTCGCCACCGCCATCAAGGTGTTTCCCATTGCGGTGCTGCCCTATCTGGTCTGGCGACGAAAGTGGGGAGCTGCCGTCGCGACGGTCGCCTTCACCGGCATGCTTCTCTATATCGTGCCGGCCCCCATTCGCGGCTTCGAGCGCAACGCCGCCGAGGTCAGGACCTGGTATCAGGGCATGGTCGGGTCGAGTTCGGAAAAAGGATTTGGCCAGCGCGACGAGCAGAACTGGTCGTGGGTGAACCAGTCACTCATTGCTGTCACGCACCGGCTGGTCCGGCCGATCAACTACAATCAGGAGGATCCCAACAAGCCGCCGCGCACGATGAATGTCATCGACGTCGATTACAGGATGGCGAACTGGATCGTGCTGGCGCTGTCGGCGTTGCTCGGGCTAGGCTTCGTCGCGGTCATGCCCCGGCAAGCGCGGCGTACGGCGCGCTCGGACGCCGAGGAGCTCGGCATCCTGTTCTGCCTGATGACGGTAGCATCGCCCCTGGCGCGGCAATACTATTTCATGTGGCTGTTCTTCCCGATGACGGTGCTGATGCATCGTGCCGCCTTCGACGAGCGCGCGAACGTGCGCCTGGGAACCTGGCTCGCCCTTGGCGCCGCCGGCATCCTCATGCTCCTGGCGCTGCCGTGGTTTCCCAATGTCTTGCAGGCCTGGGGCAATAACCTCGTCGCGACGGCGATTCTCGCAGCTAGTCTCGCATGGCACATCCGGCATCCGCCGGTTGCGGCTGGTCCCGACGCCGCGGCAGCGCTAAAAGCCAATCCTTCTTGAGAAGACACCTTAAGGCCCGACGTCTCGGGACTCGAACGCAGGGAATACGACCATGGCCAATGCGCAGCTTCAATCCGTGCTCGACCACATCGACAAGGAGTTCGACAACAGCCTGGAGCGTCTGTTCTCGCTGTTGCGGATCAAGTCGATCTCCGCCGATCCGGCCTTCGCGGCCGATTGCAAGGCGGCGGCGGAGCATCTTGCCAGGGACATCGCGAGCCTCGGCGTTGCGACTGAAGTGAGGCCGACCGCCGGCCATCCCGCGGTCGTCGGCAAGAGCGTCGCGGGCGGCCGGCCGCACGTGCTGTTCTACGGCCACTATGACGTGCAGCCGGTCGATCCGCTCGAGCTCTGGCACCGTCCGCCATTCGAACCTGTTGTCACCGACCATGCCGACGGCCGCAAGATCATCGTGGCCCGCGGCGCCGAGGACGACAAGGGCCAGGTCATGACCTTCGTCGAGGCCTGCCGCGCCTGGAAGAAGGTGACGGGATCGCTGCCGATCGACGTCACGTTCCTGATCGAAGGCGAGGAAGAAGTCGGCTCGAAGAACTTCGTGCCCTTCATCGAAGCCAACAAGGACGAGTTTAAGGCTGACTACGTGCTGGTCTGCGACACCGGCATGTGGGACCGCAACACGCCGGCGATCACGACCTCGTTGCGCGGTCTACTCTATGAGGAGCTCAAGATCACCGCCGCCAATCGCGACCTGCATTCCGGCGTGTTCGGCGGCAGCGCGATGAACCCGATCCGGGTGCTGACCAAAATTCTCGGCGGGCTGTTCGACGATGACAACCGTATCACCATTCCTGGCTTCTATGACGGGGTGAAGGATACGCCGCCGGACATTCTCGCGCAGTGGAAGAAGCTCGATTTCACGCCGGACACGTTCCTCAAGCCGGTTGGACTATCGATACCGGCCGGCGAGAAGGGCAGGCTCCTGGTCGAGCAGGCTTCCACGCGTCCGACCTGTGACGTCAACGGCATCTGGGGCGGTTATATCGGTGAGGGCTCCAAGACGGTGATCCCGTCGCACGCATCGGCCAAGGTCTCGTTCCGATTGGTCGAAGGCCAGGATCCCGCGAAGATCCGCAAGGCTTTCCGTGAGTACGTGACGGCGCGCATTCCGGGGGACTGCAAGGTCGAGTTCGGCGACCACTCTGCCGGGCCTGCAATTGCGCTCGACTGGAACATGAAGCCGCTCGCCGCGGCCAAGACCGCGCTGACCGAGGAATGGGGCAAGGAGACCGTGCTGATGGGATCGGGCGCCTCGATCCCGATTGTCGCGGACTTCAAGCGCACGCTGGGGCTCGACTCGCTGCTCGTCGGTTTCGGCCTCGACGACGACAACATCCACTCGCCGAACGAGAAGTACGACCTCCGCAGCTTCCAGAAAGGCATCCGCTCCTGGGCCCGCATCCTCGCGGCGCTGGCGGAGGTGAAGTAGGGCGCGCTCTTTCCTCGTCATTGCGAGCGTAGCGAAGCAATCCAGAAATCTCTCCGCGGAGACAGCCTGGATTGCTTCGTCGCTTCGCTCCTCGCAATGACGGGGCCAAATAAAAACGCCGCCCGGAATTGGGCGGCGTTTGATTCTAAAACGTGTAGAGGGTGTTGAGACCTACCCTACACCAAATCCCGAAAATCTCAAGACCGGTAGCCCGGGAGCTCTCGGTCCAGCTTGCGCAGCAGCGGCGGCCACACGAGGTTGGTGGCGCGCAATTCGGCGCGGTCGCGGTTGGCGAGCAGCTCGGTGTTCTTGTCGATCGCGACATCGTCGACCGGGTAGACCGGCGTGCCCAGCGCGCGCGTACGCACCTGCATCGAGCAGGCGCGCTCGAGGTGATACATGCGTTCGAAGGCCGAGGCGACCGAGCGGCCGACCGTCATCGTGCCGTGGTTGCGCAGCAGCATGTGGTTGTGGTCGCCGAGGTCTTTCTGTAGCCGCGGCCGCTCGTCGTGGTCGAGCGCGATGCCTTCGTAATCGTGATAGGCGAGGTCGTGGGTGACGAGCTGGGCGGTCTGGTTCAGCGGCAGCAGGCCTTCGGCGCTGCTCGAGACCGCGGTGCCGTCGAGGGTGTGGAGATGCAGCACGCAGATAGCGTCCTCGCGCACCTCGTGGATCGCCGAATGGATGGTGAAGCCGGCGGGATTGATGCTGTACTCGCTCTCGGAGAGCTGGTTGCCGTGCGGATCGACCTTGACCAGGCTCGACGCCGTGATCTCGTCGAACATCAGCCCGTAGGGGTTGATGAGGAAATGATGATCGGGGCCGGGCACGCGCGCGGAGATGTGAGTGTCGACCAAATCGTCCCAGCCGTAGAGCGAGACGAGGCGATAGCAGGCGGCGAGATTGACCCGTTGCTGCCACTCGGCCTCCGTCATGTTCGACGGCACTTCTTTCAGGCGCGCTTCCGCTGGCGACATGGCTGATCTCTCCGAACATCGTTGTTGCGGGGAGGGAGCGTAGTCCTGCCGCGAGCTGCCAGCAAGGCACACAAAGCGCGGCAGTCCAGCGTAGCCCGCATGAGCGAAGCGACATGCGGGGCTCTCTGATAGGCTCCGGATGTCGCTACGGTCTTCCGGCTACGGTCCGGAGGAATTTATTACGGCGCCGGGATCGAGAGCAGGCTGGAAATGCTGCTGCCGCGGATGTCGTAGACGCGGGCGAACACCACGTCGTCGCGCTTGATCTCGACCAGCACGGGGGCGGTGAGGCCCTTGCAGTAGAACTCGCCGAGCGTCATGGCGAAATCGGCGGCATTGGAATCCCAGCCGATGGTGAAGTCGGGGCCGAGCGCGACCTGGGCGGGGCGCTGCGGACCGCACACGGCGACCTTCCATTTGCGGTTGCGCGGCGGCACTTCCTGGCGTTCGACCAGCTGCTCGCGCAATTCGTCCGAGGCCTGCTTCAGCGCGAGGCCCCAATAATCCAGCATGAAGCGGTCGTCGGCGCCGCGCACGGTGCCGGCGATGTGGTTGAAGTGAGTGTATTGATAGGGATGCAGGCGGATCATCTCGGCGAGCGAGAGCGCCAAGCCAAAGCAGAAGGTGGCGAGCACGACCGGCTGCCATGTGCGGTGATTGGCGCGCAGGCGCTCCATGGCCCAGCCAAAGGCGACGCCGCCCAGCACCGCCATCGGCGGGATCACGAAGACGAAATGGCGGATGCCGTTGTAGAGCGCCGGCCGCTTCACCATCGCGATCGCGAGTGGCAGGGTCGCGGCGAGCGTGAGCATCAGCAGGATGGTCTTGCGGCGGGCGGGAACCTCGCTACGCGGCAGCATAGCGAAGGTGCCGATCACGGCGCCGAACATCAGCACCAGCATCACCTCGGGCAGCTGAAGCGCGAACAGCGTCGGCAGATAGGACCAGGGCATGTCGGGCACGGATACGATCGCGCCGTCGAACATCTCCTTCCAGGGTTTCTCGAAGAAGTGCGAGAAGTAGGTCAGTGCCTCGAAGGGATTGCCGGGCTCCATGATCGACCACGGCCAGATCAGCCCCATCACGAGGTAGCCGAGCACGAGGCCGGGCAGCAGCACGTAGACGACATAAGCGAAGCGCCGGACCGATTCGCGCAGGCCCTCGGTGCGCAGTTCCTCCAGGAACAGCGGCATGAAGCCGATCACGGCATAGACCAGCGCAAGGCCGCCGAGGATGCGGGTGCCGAGCGAAAGGCCTGCACCAAGGCCGACGATCAGGATCGTGCGCGGCGAAGGCTGCGGATATTCTTCGGCGAGGCGGACGAGGCCCAACATGAGGATGATCATGGCCACCGCGAAGGGCGCATCCTTCGGGTTCATGAACATGTGGCCGTAGAAGATCGGGCAGAGCGCGAGCAGCAGGAGTGAGGCAAGGCCCGCAAGGGGACCGCCGATACGGCGGCCGAGCCGCCACGTCACCGCAAGTCCGATCACGCCGACGACGGCGCCGACCAGACGGCGCGTCTCGAACAGCTCGAGCGGAATCACCTTGTGCAGGAGGGCCGCGACCATGTCGAAGCCGCCGCCATACATGTAGAGGTTGGCGAAGGAGAGTGCCGCGGTGTCCTTGAAACCGGAACCGAACATGCGCAGCAGCAGGTCGGCATATTCCGCGTGGGTGTAGTCGTCCCAGCCGAGCCCGTAATCGCGGAAGGTCAAGCCAGCAATGACGGCGACCGCAGCCAGCACCAGCATGGCGAGATCGTCGCAAGTCCGTTCAACCGAGCGCCGCAGAGGCGTGTCGATCGCCGAAGTCGTGATGGATGTCATGGCTATTGGTGACCCGGAATCCCCTCTTGACCCTGCTGGTGCGCGCGGGCCTGCTCCCCGGAATTCCTATAGCGCAGTTCCATTACCAAGTAATTGGGCATTATGGCTAAATTCCTGATGCAGCGCAGCAAATCCGACCAACGCGAGAGCAGCTTCAAAGTAGCGAGCCGTAGCTGAAGGGAATGTGAATAAGTCCCTGATTTCCTTTCCTTTAGGAACGCAGGCTATAATTCGACGTTGGCGTGGAACACCGGATGACGGTATCGTTGCGTAACGAGGGTCGCGTGTGGCTGCGCGGCCGGGGGTGAGTTCGATGGCGTTGGCATTGTTGATCGCGGGGATTTTCGCCGTTTTGGCGGGCCTCCTTGCGATCCTGTTCGGCTTCACCGTCAGGGAATTCAGTCTCGGCAGCACCCTCATAATCTCCGGGACCATCGGCGTCTGCTCCGGAATGTTACTGGCCGGCCTCTACGTCGTGGTCGCGGAATTGAAGGGCATGGCCCGCCGGCTGGCTGGGTCAATCGCACCGTCCGACGTTCGGGTCAGGCCCGTGCTGCCGGGTCTCGGGATGGCTGGAACGCCAGCCCCCGCGCCTGAGTCGGCGAGCGCCGGGAAGATGGAGCCGGCGCCGCCGTTGCCGGCCGCAGGACCGCCGCCCTGGCAGAACGAAGCAGCCGCGCGCGAACGTCCGCGCGTCGAGCCTCCGCCAACACCGGAAGCTCCGAGCCCGCCTGAGGTTCCGGAACCGCCGCGCCGGCGCAACCTGTTGTTCGCCTCGACCTCCCGCAAGGAGCGCGAGCGCGCGGAGGCGAAGACCGGCGAGGGCTTGCCGCCGCTGCCGCACGTCGAGCCGTCGGCGGAGCCTGCCGCCCCGGAGAGTCCGCCTGCGAGCTTTGACGACGCCTGGCCGAAGCCGGACCGCATGAGGCCTCCGGAGCCGCCGGCAGCCGCGCGGCGTCCGCCACCGCGCTCGCCGTCGACCTTCGCGGAGGCTGCTCCGCCGCCTGCACCCGAGCCTGCGGCAGCGGCCGAGCAGGCGCCCGTGACGGTGCTCAAATCCGGCATCGTCGACGGCATGGCCTATTCGCTTTATTCCGATGGCTCGATCGAAGCCCAGATGCCGGAGGGGATGATGCGCTTTGCCTCGATCGACGAGTTGCGCTCTCACCTCGACCAGCGCGGGGCTTGAGGGCTGGCGCAGGCAAATCTGGCGCAAGCAAGTCTGGCGAAGGCAAGTAAAGCGCTGGCGTTCTTGTCACTTCGTCAGTAAATCAGCCCATACTCCTCAGTCGTCCCGTTTCAGCCGAACGTATTGTTGACACGGAATACTTTGGCGTCGTCAATCCCGTGCGACGCAGGGTGGAGAAAGGTCGGGCCGATGTCGGATGCCGGGGCGAAGAATTTCATTGAGCTGACGGCGAGCATCGTGTCGGCCTATCTCAGCAACAACCCGACGCCTGCGGCTGAGATTCCGAACCTGATCAGCCAGGTGCATGGCGCGCTGGTGCGCGTTTCGTCAGGCCGCACCGAGACGGCGCCGCTCGAGCCGGCGAAGCCGGCGGTCTCGCTGAAGAAGTCGATCGCGCCCGATTATCTGGTCTGTCTGGAAGACGGCAAGCGCTTCAAGTCGCTGAAGCGCCATCTTCGCACCCAGTACAACATGACGCCGGAGCAATATCGCGAGAAATGGGGCCTGCCGGCCGACTATCCCATGGTCGCGCCGAACTATGCGGTGGCCCGCTCGCAGCTTGCGAAGCAGATGGGACTGGGGCAGCAGCAGCGGAAGCGGAAGTAGATTTTCTACGAGGCTTCCGCGAGCGCCTCTTTCGCGTCGGTCTTGATGCGCTCGACCATCGAGCGCAGGCCGTTGGAACGCTGCGGCGTCAGATGATCGCGAAAGCCGAACTCGTCGAATACGGCAATGGCGTCGGTCGCAAGAATCTCTTGCGGCGTGCGGCCGGAGTAAAGCGACAGCACGATCGCAACCAGCCCGCGCACGATGTGGGCGTCACTGTCGCCGCGATATGTCAGGATCGGCGCGCCGCCATCGCGATGATCGATCAGCTTCTGTAGCCAGACCTGGCTGACACAGCCATTCACCTTGTTCTCGGCCGAATGCTCGGCCTCGGACATCGGTTCCAGGGTGCGGCCGAGCTCGATGACGTACCGATAGCGGTCGTCCCACTCGTCCAGAATCTCGAAATTATCCCTGATTTCGTCGATCGTCGTCATGCTGGCCCAAAGTTCCCGTTCAGGCCAATATAGGGACGCAAGCGTGTGAAATCGATAGGGTTTGGGCGCTAATTCGCTGTCGCGGGCGCCGGGCCGCGCCATTCCAGCGCGAGGTCGTCCTGGGACAGGGTGTCGCGCGGCGCCTCGCTCGCAGCGAGGTCGCCTTCGCTGGCCAGCGCGATCGAGCCGGTGTGATCGGGCGCCTTCTTGTCGGGCTTCTCGAGCTGCTCTTTCTTGTCGTTGATGATCTGGTAGATCTTCTTCGCGCCGTCCTGCGCGCGCTGGCCGATGATGGTCGCAGCCTGTCCGCCGACCTCGCAGGCCGCCGGCTGGCGCTTGCAGAACTGGGTCATGTCCGAGACGGCCGCAGTCGCAGCCTGGACCGCGTCGGCAGCGCCGATCTGCGGCAGCTTGTCCGATTCGGGCGTCTTGTCCCGCGGCAGGAGCACCAGCACCAGCCCGAGCCAGAATGTGATGCGAAGCAGAAAGCGCATCTTGCGACCTGTATGTTAGCGCCCGCCGCGGCGATCTCCGCGGATGTCGGACCTAGCAACTCTCGATAAATCGCAAGTGATTGCCTTCCGCTTAATTCGCGGAAAATTGACGCAAAAATCTTCGCAATCGACAGTCTCGTAAATTTTCGATTGACGTCCTCTTCCGTGGTTCTGCCGCCACGCCCGTCCACCATTTCGAAACCATGCGGATCACGGTGAAACCCTGTGTTCACCATCCTCGCCGATGACGTCGTCAAATCGCCTAAAAAGCCCTGCGATGACACCGTGTCCGGCGGCGCGCCGAGCTGCCTTAGTGTTCGTTTAAGGTCGCTCTGACACGGTGGCTCAACGATAAGGAGGCGTTCCGGCGCGTCTTCCCGACGAATGAGCCGAAGCGCGAGACCCGTGACAGTTTTGAGTATCATCCGCGATTGTCTCGATGCGCTGCTGCATCCCTCCGCGCGTTACGACGCGCTGACGCGAGCGCGCCATCGTGCCTTCATGGCCCCGCGGCTGCTCGGCAGCCTGGCCGCCTTCGCCGCATTCCCGGTCTATCTCGCCATGCGCGGCGCGCCGAGCGCGATCGAGGTCGCAGCCTTCGCCTGGCTGATTGCGCCGATCCTGTTGTCCTGGTTCCTGTCGCGCACCGGCCGTTACGAAGGCGCGCATGTGCTGTCGTCGCTGGCGCTCACAGGCCTGATCATGGCGGTTGCGGTGACGACCGGCGGCATCGAATCATTCGCCGCGATCTGGCTGGTCGTGGTTCCCCTCGAAGCTGCGCTGTCGGCCTCGCGTCGCGTTGCGGCCTTTGCATCGTTGCTGGCGCTGTCCTGCGCCGGCATCCTGATTCTCGTCAGCCAGCTCGGCTGGTTGACCATTGACGACACCAGCGCCGCGGAACGCGGCGTGCTGATGGCGTTCGGCGTCGCCTCGGCGACGCTCTATGCCGCAGGCCTGGCCTTCGGTGCGGAATCGCTTGCGCGCACCAGCGTTGCGCTGCTGTCGCGTGAGGAGGAGCGCTACCGCCTCCTGGCGCGGAACATGAGCGACGTCATCTCGCGGCATCAGCGCAACGGCGCGGTGCAGTTCATTTCACCGGCGGTGGAAGCCATGCTCGGCGTGCCCGTCGCGCAACTGCTCGGCCATGGCTTGTTCGATCGCGTCCATGTCGCCGATCGCCCGGCGTATCTCACGGCGCTGTCCGATGCCGCGCGCGGTGACGTGCGTAGCGTCGAGTTCCGGTTGCGCCGGGAGCGTGCCGGCTCGGAGCGCGGCCAGGTTGATTTCATCTGGGTCGAGATGCGCTGCCGCCCGCTCGATCAGGATATGGGTCGTGATGCCACGCGCGAGGCCGATGTCGTCGCCGTGATGCGCGACGTCACCGATCGCAAGCTCTCCGAGCAGGCGTTCGATCAGGCGCGCAGCGCTGCAGAGGCGGCCGACGCCGCCAAGACGCGTTTCCTCGCCACCATGAGCCATGAGCTGCGCACGCCGCTCAATGCCATCATCGGCTTCTCCGAGATGATCACGCAGGAGCAGACCTTGATGCTGGGCGCGGCCCAGCGGAGGGAATACGCCCAGCTCATCAACGATTCCGGCCAGCATCTGCTCTCGGTCGTCAACGGCATCCTGGACATGTCCAAGATGGAATCGGGCAATTTCGAGATTGCGTCGGAACCGTTCGCGCCGCGTGCATCGTTGATGCATTGCTGCAATCTGCTGGCACTGAAGGCGCGGGAGAACGGCGTCGATCTCGTCACCGATGCGCCGCAGGACCTGCCTGTCATGACCGGCGATCCGCGCGCCTTCAAGCAAATCGTGCTCAACCTCGTCGCCAACGCCGTCAAGTTCACCGAGCGCGGCGGTCAGGTCACCGTCACAGCCGCGGTCTCGGGCTCGCAGCTTGCGCTGCGCGTCAGCGACACCGGTATAGGCATCGCGCCTGACGATCTCAAGCGGATCGGCGCGCCGTTCTTCCAGGCCGGCAAGACCTATCAGCGCCGTCACGAAGGCACCGGCCTCGGACTTTCGATCGTGAAGAGCCTGGTGGCGTTGCATCTCGGCGAATTGACGGTACAAAGCAGACTCGGCGAAGGCACTGTCGTCACCGTCAGGCTGCCGCTCGTCTACATGCCGCAGGCCAAGACTTCTGATGGCAAGACTTCTGACGGCAAGACATCTGATGGCAAGATGTCCGACAGCAAGACGAGCGAGGGCAAGATCGCGACCTTGATGCCGGTGTTGCGCCAGGAATTTCAGGACCATCCTCACGACCAAGTTCAGGACCAACCCGCTCTGGTGAAGAAAAGTGCCTAAGAAGTCTGCCAAGGACGAAACCGCTCCGCGCCGCCGTGGCGCCAAGGCCGCGGTCATCGATGTCGAGACCGAGCGCAATCTCGTGCTGCGCGTGCTGCTGCATAGTCCCAAGGACACGCTGGCCGGTCTCGTCGCCGTTGCCGCCATCGGCGCGATCGTTGCCAATGCACTGTTCCTTCAAACCGGCCGGCATCCGGCGCCGATGTTCGGCACCGTGATCAATCTTCCCGCGCCGTCGTCCCTGCCGCTGTCGAACCCCTTGCCCCGTTCGCGTCCTGTGGGCGCCGATACCTCGCCGCTCGAGCCGAGAGCGACGGAGTTTCGTGCCGAGCCCAAACCTGCCGAGCGCGCCGAGAAGTCGCCGGAGAAGCCCGTCGACGCGACCGCATCGACGCCGCGCTCGGGCGATCCCATGACCAATCTGGTCAAGCAAACGATTTCGGCGCCGCCTTCCGTCGCGCGTCCACCGGCGCCGATCCCCGTGCAGCAGGGCCCGGCCGCGCGGCGCATCGCCGGCGTGCAGCGCGCGCTGTCCGAATACGGCTACGGGAATTTGAAGATCACGGGCGCGATGGGCGCCGAGACCCAGTCAGCGATCCAGAAATTCGAGCGCGAGCACAAGATGCAGGTCACCGGCCAGGTCTCCGACCGCCTGCTCCGCGAGCTCGGCGCCGCGATCGGCCACCCGGTCGAATAGTCTACGCTTCGCCGAGACAGAAGCCTGAAGGCTGGTGCTCATTGCAGCACTGGCTTATCGTGCGTCCATGCGTTTGAAATCAAACATCTGGGTCTCAGCCTATCTGCGCCGGTGCCAGACCGAGGGCGTGTACGGCGCGGTGCGTCGTCGCGGCGCGGAGGAGGCGGGCGCGGTGTTCGTGAAGGTCTCGCTGCTTGACGGCAACGCGATGCTCTATGTGCCCGCGCCGCAGACCTCCTATGACGACGGTCGGCCCGTCGATCGCTTCTTCGTGCCGCTTGCGCCGCAGCCGATGCCGGAGCCCGCGGTGGAGGAGCGTCTGACCAAGGAGATCCGCTTCGACTCCGACATCTGGATCGTCGAGACCGAAGACCGCGCCGGGCGGCATTTTCTCGAACTGGCGAAGGCCTAACGATCCGATCCGTCAGTCCCCGTCCGGACCGCGGGCGCGGAGCCGGGCTGCACGCTCGGGCGCGTCTGGCTTGCGCCCGCCCGCGCGCGCTGGCGCTCGCTGTCGTGCAGCGACGGCTGGTACTTGGCACGGGTGACGGCGAGCGTCGAGCCGCGCCAGGCGGCCAGCATCACCAGCGCCGAGCGGTCGCTGAGACGATCGTAAAGTCGCGACAGCCGGTACACGTCGGTCACCGAGTTGCCGATCTCCGGCTTGAAGAACAGCAGGATGCGCTGGAACACCGGGCTCGGCATGTCGAGCGCGCGCGCGGCGACCGCGAGCGCTTCGCCGCTTGCATCGTCGACGATCTGGGCTGCGACACGCGAGGGCAGGATCAGGCTGTCGCCGAGCTCGGAGGTGAAATTCTCGACATCGCCCGCGATCGCCGCCATCTCGAGGATCTGGATCGCGCGCTTGGCGCGCACGGTCGGAATCCGCGGCGCGGCCTTCAGCGGGGTCTGCGCCAGATTGTGCAGGATGAGCGCGCGCTCGGCGGCGCCGGCGCGGAAGAACATGTCGTGGATATCGGCTGCGTCCTTTGGCTGCATCGCCATGTTCGAGGCCATGCGCAGCTCGGCGTCGGTTGGCGTGCGAGCGGGCAAGGGGGCAGGAGGGGGGCCAAGGGCGGGCGCCGGGATTTCGCGTGCGAGCGGAACCCTGCGTCCCTCCTGCGCGGCCGACAGTCCGAGCTTCTGCATGATCGGGGCGGGCGTCGATGGATAGATCGCAAGCCGCGCCTTGACGGCCGCGCGCGTCGCGTCGTCGACCTGGTCGATCAGTCGTGTGGCGAGCTCGACGAACTGGCGCTGCTCGTCGTCGCTGTGGGTGCTCGACTGGACATAGAGGTCGGTCAGCACGCGCAGCAGCGTCGGACGAACATCGACGCCTTCGCGACGGGAGAGGGTCATCAGCCCGTCGAATCCTGGAAACAACGACTTGGTCATGGAGAGATACGCGACCTGGAAGAGATACTCGCCGGCAGCCTATCGCGGGCTCCTTTAAAGGCTCGTTAAGGAAAACGAGGCGTGAAGCCGAACGGGCGCTTTGACGCGTTCTCGTGCCGCAACGGGACGCCGGGTCCCGCCCGTGCGGTTACGGTCCGGCCGGCACGTTTACACCCCGTTAACCATGAACTGATCTTAATGATCGCATGTTGCAGAGGCGCGCCGGGTCGCGCGGCAATTGAAGAGAGCTGATATGGGGACCATCATCGAATTTCCGGCCGGTCGCCGGGTGAGCGCGTCGGGGGACGTGGCTCCGCGCGCGGACATGGGCACGATTTTGATCCTTCCCGTGATCCGCATCGAGCGCGAGAGCGACGAAACCAGCGGCGATCACGGGCCGGAGCAGGGCACAGCGCCGGGGCGCCGTCGTCGTCGCCGCTAGCCTTCGGCCCTTGCAATGCCGGAGAACCTCCGCCAGATCCGGCCCGTCGTAACGGCCATCATGCTCGCATCGCTTGGCGCGACGCTTGCCGCCTGTAGCGGCGGCGATTTCGGCCGGACCCGCGCCGACATGCGCAGCGACGACATGCATCGCTGGCTTGGCGCGGAAGTCACCTCCAGCGTCGGCCTGAAGCCATCCCAATTCCAGCTCACCGACGAAGAGCGCCAGCTTCGCGACCTCGCCTATCCGCTGATCGAGCCGCCACTGTCGCGGCCCGCATGGAAGAGCGTGTTCGGCGACTACAAGGCGCTGCCCTCGCCCTGGCGGCAAAAGATCGTGTTCGACCGCACCATGTATGGACGCACACTGATCGACGAGCCGCACCGTTCGCATTCTTCGCGCTATACGCAGCTGATGGAGGACGTGCGCAACGACATCACCCGCTTCGAGCCGTTCTTCGCCTCCGCGATCCGCGTCATCGACCTCGACAAGAAGCGCAATGCCAGCATGGCGCGCGTCTCCTCCCTCTCGCCGAAGGAGAGGGAGGACGCGGTCGAGCGCATGCAGGAGAATTCGCTGATCATCCAGTGGGTGCAGCAGTGCCTCGAGCAGCGCGTCTCGTCCTATCGCTGGGGTCTGGAGCGGCTGGTGATCCAGGCGCCCGACGGCATGGCCGCCGATGCCGACCGCCTGATCGGCGAGCTCGCCGCCCAGACCGCCAACCCGCCGGTTGCGGCCCAGCCGCCCTACGGCCGCGCGGTCGTCTCGAAGGGCTAACCCAGCTAGTCGCACAAGGGCGATATGGTCGCCTGCACTGGAGCCGTGGCCTCGCTCGCCGACGCGCGTCCCCAGATCATCACGGCGACGATGTGAACGACAAGGAACGCGGCTGCGACCGCCAGGAGCCAACGCATTTCACTGCGCTGCGGAGACCGAACCGTCAATCTTGCCTCAGCTGTCCTGTTCGCAACGACCATTCTGGTTCTCCGGAATCATGTTTGAGTTCTTTGGTGAGCAAGTGCTCGTAATGGCGCAGGACGCGGTCTGCCTGGTGCCGTCGCGAGGCGTGCAGCGCCGACATGATGAAGGCGAAGACGCCTCGCGATTCCGGTTCGACGTGGCGGTTGGGGACCTGAAAGGCCGCTCCGGACCAAACTGACATGTTGCTCATGGTCGAACCCGATCGGTCAGAAGAACCCGGCGCTGAGATCCAACCCGTGGGTCAGCGACAGCAGCCATACGAACAGGACGGCTCCGCAGCACGTAGTGAGCTGCTTGAGAACATGTGCCCGCAACGAAGACGCGGGGAATGCGCGAGCAAAAGCGCTCCCGATGGCGGCGGTTGCGAGGGCTCTCATGATGATCTCCGGAGCGTGGGCTAATGGCCGGGCCTGATCGACCGCCGCGCTTCGCGCGTGAACTCGTCGAACCGTTGCCGGCGCCGGCGGGCTTCCTCGACTTCCCAGAACGCCCAAACGAAACACGCCCCCAGGCAGGCTGAAATCAGCATGAGCAAAAACGCTTGATCGCTCGCGGTTTGAATCATGAAATGTCCAATGCAAATAAAAACCAAATCGAAGCAAAGGGTGCGCCAACGCGGCTTCGCTCAAGGAATGTTGATCGCCGGCAGTGGGCCGGTGGGAAGAATCGAGACGTCGGTGGCTTGCTTCTGCGCGAACATGGCCAGCAACATCAGCGCGATCAGAAAGACGTAAGACGCGAGACGCCATCGCTTTGGTTCGGGCCGATGGTCGTCCGTATCGAGGCAGCGCGCGCCAGTAGCCGTCGGCATCGTTCATCTCCTGATGTCGTGACGATGAGAAAATCAGTCATCCCGCATCGCCGCATCATCGGAACCAATGAAACGCAGTCGTTGTCGGCGAGTTTTTTTGCGTCTGGAGATCTCACACGGCATGCGTAGCGCGGCGCAAGCCGGCGGCGCCGGCAAATGACGACGATTTAGGCGTATGGCAGGTGACGAATTAGCCGACAGCGCCTTGTGCGGGCAGAAGCGGCGGCGTCGCGCTTTGCAGCAGGCGAAGCAGATCCGTTTGCCTCGTCGTGTTCGTCTTGGCAAAGATGCGCTGCAGGTGAGAGCGCACCGTTGGCTCGCCAATGCCGAGCATGTCGGCGGCCTCTTTCGCGCCGAGACCTTGGGCGAGCGTCATCAGCACGCGGAGCTCGCCGCCGGTGAGCTTGTAGAGCCTCGCAAAAGCCTCGCCCGGCATCATCGGCACCTCGGCGGGGTCCTTCATGAAGACGGCTACCGATGCGGCAAAGGGGGCGAGAATTCCGCTGCGCTGACCGCGATCGACAGGAAGCAGGGTGGCGATGTAGCCGGCGCCGTCGATATCGGGGATCGCGAGCGAGTGTCCGCTCAAATCCGCATCGTCGCGGGACGCTTCGTCGATGGCCTTGGACAGCGCGTTGCGGGCGGCGGCGTCGGTCGGAAAGATCCGGTTGCCGAGGACACGAACGGCGTTGCCGGTCTTGATCTGCCGCTCGGCAGTCTCGTTCATGTAGACGACCCGGCCGTCGCGCGCCGTGAGGAAGACACCGACGGCAAGCATGTCGAATGTCCGCTCCAGCATCTCCGACCGCAGCGTCCTGAGGTCGAGTGCGTCAGAGATGGTGAGGGCGCGGCAGACATGAGGGGACAGCATCTTGAACAGGTTGATGTCCAGCTGCCGGTAGCGATGCGCCTTCGCCGTCCGGGAGGCATGCATGGAGGCCATGCGCCCGCCGGTCCGCAGAGCTGGAAACCAGATGATGTCCTGCAATCCGTGAGGCTGGAGAATGTCCCGGTAGAACCGGCTTTCGAGCAGCTCATCGAGATCGTTCATCGAGAGCGCGCTGACATGACCGATGTCGGCGACGATATCCGCGGCCGCCATCGGCGTCTTCGCGTAGTTCTCGCCGAGCTTTTCCAGAAATGTCTGCTCGTAGCCAAACACGAACAGCTGGTCGTTCTGGACGTGCTTCATGTCGTGAACGCAGATGCCGCCCGCCGTACTCTCGCACAGATCGGCGATCTTCCGACAGGTGGCTGCCCAAAGCTGCGGATTGAGGGCGCAGTCGTAGATGGCGCCGATGGTGTCGGACAACGCTTGGGCGGAAACTCCCTCTAAACCGATCATGACGCCTCTTTCATTCTTCTTTGATTAGTTTTTAGGCAAACAACCGGCCTAATATACATAACACATGAATTGATGGATTTACGAGCGCTACTTTGCGCTGCAATAAGGATGCGCTAGCGCTGACGAGGCGATCCCTTCGCGTTCGCCACGGCCGCTCGGCCGCGCGTAGACTTGGCGCGCTGCTTCTGCAGCTTCCCGACAAAATCCTTCAGCGCATCCGTCAACGGCACCGAGGCACGGTAGGCGAGCCCGACCTCGCGCCGGACCTTGACCTCGATCTCGCGCACGGCGACGTCGGGATGGCCGCGCGCCACGCCTTCGGGGACGATGGCGATGCCGACGCCGGCGGCAACCAGCGCCATCGCCCAATCTTCCGATTGCGCAACCGCTGCGGGCCGGCGCCGCTGCCCGGTGCGGCCAAAGAATGCGCTTTGCTCGCAATGGCAGCGATCGATCAGCGGAGCGTCGACAAGATCGGCGGTACGAAGCTTCTCCTTCAGCGTCAGCGGATGCGACGGCGGCAGTGCCGCGACATAACGCTCGCTCCACAGCGCGACGAAGTGCTCGTCGGCGCGCAGCATGGTCTTCGAGATGATCCGCGCGTCGGCGCGCTCGTCGCTGCCGACGAGGCGGAGTGCGATGTCGGCGCGCGCCGTCAGCGGCTTGAGCAGTGCGATCGTTCTGGGCACGTCGAGCGTGCGCATCAGGCCGAGCGTGAGAGTGGTCTTGGTCGCCGGCTTCCTGAACATGCTGCGTGCGGCATCGGCCTCGTCGATGATGCGGCGGGCCAGCGCATGAAACTGCTCCGCCGAAGCAGTCGGCGCGACGCCCTTCTTGTGCCGGATGAACAGCGTTGTGCCGAGCTCGGCCTCCAGATGGGTGATCGCCGTGGAGATCGACGGCTGCGACACGAAGCAGGCGCGTGCCGCGACGGTCAGGTTGCGTTCGCGGTAAACGGCGGCGAAGTAGCGAAGCTCGCGGATGTCCATAGGATATTCCTAGAGATACTATCAATAGTCGATATTTTACCTATAGGTCGAACGATGACAAGAACGCTCTGCTCACAACAGACAGGGACGCGCGATGAAAATTCACCATCTCAACACCGGCACGATGTGCCCGATGGGGCGGCGCCTCGTAAACGGCGCCGGCAGCCTGTTCCAGCGCGCCCGCCTGGTTTGCCATTGCCTGCTGGTGGAGACCGCTCACGGGCTCGCCCTCGTCGATACCGGCATCGGCCTCGGCGATATTGCGACACCCGACCGGCTGGGACGGCGATGGCTGCGGCAGACCGCGCCAAAGCTCGATCCCGCCGAGACGGCGGTCGCGCAGGTGAGGGCGCTCGGCTATTCACCCAAGGACGTACGCCACGTGCTGCTGACGCATCTCGACCGCGATCACGCCGGCGGCGTGCCCGACTTTCCCCACGCGGCGATCCACGTCCACCGCGCCGAATACGACATGGCGGTGCTGCGCAAGCCGGCGCCGCCCGAGGGGCGCTATGTCACGGGGCAGTGGAGCCATGGACCGAGCTGGAAATTCTACGATGAGCCGGGCGAGGACTGGTTCGGCTTCAAGGGCGTGCGCGCGCTCGGCGACAGGGAGGCCGACATCCTGATGATCCCGCTCGCCGGCCACACGCTCGGCCATTGCGGCATCGCCGTGCGATCAGGCGGCAAATGGCTGCTGCACGCCGGCGACAGCTATTTCCATCACGGTCAACTCGACGCATCGCCGCGTATGCCGCTGATGCTCGGATATTTCCAGCGCAAGGCCGACATGGACCGAAGCGTGCGGATCGCCAACCAGGCTCGCCTGCGCGCGCTGAAGCTGAACCACGGCGATCGCGTGAGCATCGTCAACAGCCACGATCCCGCTGATTACGAGCGCTGCAGGTGCGGCGCACATTGAGTGCGCTGCTCGGGCCGGTCAACGCTGTCCGTCGTGCACGGAGATCGCGGATGCCGCGAGGCCACCGATGCGCGCGTGAGGCCGGCCGCCGGTCGCCATCACGAGCCCGAAGGCGATCTCGTCGCGCCGTGGTGAATCCCACAGCGTCATCTCCGCGGTGCCGAAATGGCTGCGGACATAGGCCGCGTGAATGTGGCCGAGCGGGACCATCAGGCGCGTGCCAGGACCGCCGATGGTCTTCGCCGCCGGAACGATCGCCTTGGGCTGACCGAGCACCTCGCGCATGCCCTGGCCGCCGGCCTCGTGCCAGACCGCGCCGTGCTCCAGCTCGCCATCCTCGCCGACGATGATGCCCTTGCCATAGGCTTCGATCTGCGCGGCGCCGCCGAGCTGCGCGATCAGCCCCGTTGCGAGCTCGCGCCCGAGTTCGCGCAAGGACGCCTGAAACGGCATCAGATCAGGCTCATAGCGGCCCGCGAAGGGATTGCGGATCACCGCAATGGCGGTCCCGACCAGCAGCGGCTTCTCCCGCCGGGGACCGCGCTCGTGCCAGATGGTCTCGACGCTGAGCGCGGTCTTGCGGATGTCATGGGACACGTCTTGGACCACCTCTTGGACCACCTCTTGGGACGACATGCGCAGGCTCTATGCTTCGTCGATGACGGGATTGCGCAGCACGCCGATGTTCTCGATCTCGACCTCGACCACGTCGCCGGGCTTGAGGAAGACCGGCGGCTTGCGGGTGAAGCCGACGCCGGCCGGCGTGCCGGTGGCGATGACGTCGCCGGGGACGAGGTCGAAGATGGTCGAGCTGTACTCGATCAGCCGCGGGATCGAGAAGATCAGCATCGAGGTGTCGGAGGATTGCACCACCGCGCCGTTGACGCGCGTCTCGAGCTTCAATTTGGTGGGGTCGCCGATCTCGTCCGGCGTCACCAGCCACGGTCCGAACGGGCCGGTGCCGACGAAGTTCTTGCCGGAGGCGATCTGCTGGGCGTGGCGCTGCCAGTCACGCACGCTGACGTCGTTGTAGATCGAGTAGCCCGCCACGTGATCCCAGGCGTCGGCCTGGCTGATGTGACGGCCGCCTTTGCCGATGACGACGGCAAGCTCGCCCTCCCAGTCGAAATTGTCCGAGACTTTCGGCCGGATCACCGGCGCGTCGTGCGCGACCTGGGAGCGCCAGACCCGGAGGAAGATCGGCGGAAATTCCGTGATCTCGCGCTTCATGCCGAACGCCACGGCTTCATTGTGGTGGTCGAGATAATTGCGCACGGCGCAGACGATCTTCTCCGGACGCGGGATCACCGGCAGATATTTGACGTCGCTCAGCGCCATTGTGGGCTTCTGCCCGGCGACGATGGCCTCGCGCCGCGCATAGTCATCGCTGCCGAGGAAGTCCGCGAGCGTCTGGTACTGGGGCAGGGCGCGACCGAGATCCACGACGCCATTTTCGACAACCGCGCCCCAGCTTTCGCGATTTCCTTCCAAGAACGACAGCAGCTTCATGGTTACGCCCCAAAGGTTGGTATTTTCGATCTTACCTATTATTTTCGAAAATCAGGCGGGGCGCAAGCCCAGGGCGATAAAAAGCCGTTGCCGCCTATTCGGTATCGAGCAGATGCGCGGCGTAGGTCGCCACGTTGTCGGCGGTCGAGCGGATATGCGTCTCGATCAGCTGCACCGCGAGATCCGAATTGCGTGAGATGGCGGCCTGCATGATCGCCTGGTGCTCGCCGGCCTTGTCGCGCGGACGCGGCCGGAAATTGGCCGACAGATGCCGATAGCGCTCGGCGCGATCGAACAGCTCGGCGCGAATGGCAAGAAGGGTCGCGGAGCCGCAGGCGGATACCAGCGCCTGGTGGAATTGGCGGTGGGCGATCTTCCATTCGGGATCGCGTAGGGGATGTTCGGGATCGCGCTGCTCGATTCGCTTCAGTCTGTGCAGGGTCGAGATGACGGCGATTTCCCAATCGTCGTTGCCCCGCTCGATCGCGCGGCGGATCAATTCCACCTCGATCAGCACCCTCGCATCGGTGACCTCCACCAGATCCTGGCGGCTGACGGGCGCGACACGATATCCACGCTGCTCCTGGGCGTCGACCAGGCCTTCGGCGGTGAGCGCCGTCAGTGCCTCGCGCAGCGTCGTGAAGCTGACGCCGAACCGTTCGCGCAGGACGTCGAACCGCAGCGGCTCGCCCGGCGCCAGGCCGCAGGCAATGATCTCCTCACGCAGCCGATGGGTGATGTCGGCGGCGATGGTCTTGCCGAATTCCTTGCGGGGGCGAATGGCGCTGTCGGACATGGTTTCCGTCATTGAATCGGTGGCTCAACATGCCGCGCCAACGAGCATCTTGCAATAATTTTCGTAAACGGTATGATTTTCGAAAATATGGCTCGGGGAGCGGTGACATCATGAGAGCGGTGCTGGTGCGTCAGCCGGGTGGGCCGGATGCACTCGAATTGGTCGAGCTTCCGGTGCCTGTGCCCGGACCCGGCCAGGTGCAAATCCGGGCCGAAGCGTTCGGGGTGGGGCAGCCCGATGTGCTGATCCGGCGTGGCGTCTACAAATGGATGCCGCCGCTGCCGGCCAATCCCGGCAACGACGTCGCCGGCAGCATTGCCGCGCTCGGGTCCGGCGTCGAGGGGTTCGCGATCGGCCAGAAGGTGCTGCTGAGCGCGCGCGATCTGTCGCAGCGCGGCGGCTGCTACGCCGACTATGTGGTCGCGCCGGCGGACGCCGTTCATGCGCTGCCCGACAATGTCGATCTACAAGCGGCCGTGTGCCTGTCGAACTATCAGGTCGCCTACGCCCTGCTGAACGAGTGCCGCCATCCGCGCGCACCGGCGAGCGTGCTGGTGATCGGAGCTGCCGGTGGTGTCGGCACCGCGCTGGTGCAACTCGCCAAGCTGGCGCAGTTGAATGTCATCGGCACGGTCTCCACCGAGGAGAAGGCCGCATTCGCGCGGGGCAACGGCGCCGATCATGTCATCTACTACCGCCGCGAAGACGTGGTTGCGCGAACCCGCGAGCTGACCCACGGCGAGGGCGTCGGCCTCGTGCTCGATCACGTATGTGGGCCCGAGTTCACCGGCTATCTCGGCGGGCTCGGCAAATGGGGGACGCTGCTGTCCTACAACGCCTTCGCCGGATTGCCGGAAGAAAACCTGATGGCGGCGATGCGCGACCATCTCGATATCTGCCCGGCGATCCGCTGCTTCTCCTTCCACATCTACGACCACGATCGCGACGGGCGTCGCGCACTGATGCGCAACGTGATCGATGCGCTGAGCCGCAATGCGATCAAGCCGGCGATCTCAGCGGTCCTGAAGCTCGACGAGGTCAGGCAGGCCCACACGCTGCTCGAGCAGGGCTCGGCGCTCGGCAAGATCATCATGACGCCATGAGGGGGTGGATTGCACGATGACGACACAAGCACCCATTGCACGCTTCACCCGGCTGCGGCACGCGACCTTCGCCTCGCCCGATCCCGAGCGGTTGCTCGATTATTACCGGGCCGTGATCGGTCTCGGCCTCGTCGGCCGCGACGGTAACCGCATCTTCCTTGCGAGCGATTCCGAGCAGCTTTCGCTGGTGATCGAACCCGGAGACGCGGCGCTGACGAGCATCGCCTTCGAGATATCTCCTGATGTCCAGATCGAGGCACTCGGCGCCGCGCTGAAGCAGGCCGATCTGCGGCCCGAACTGCAAAGCGATCCCTTGCCAGGCGTTTCCAAATCGCTGTCGTTCAGCGACCCCGAAGGCACGCGCTTCGAGTTGATCCAGGGCTGGACGCCGACGCCCGCGCAGGAGCGGATCGGTGCGCTTGCCGTCACCAAGCTCGGCCATGTCGCCCTTCGCACGCCCGATCCGCTTGCGACGTCGAAGTTTTGCGCAAGCGTCATGGGTTTGCGGGTCTCCGATTGGGTCGAGGACCGCTTCGTTTTCATGCGCAGTGGCTACGAGCATCACACGCTGAATTTCGCGCGTGGTCCCGCCCGCGGCCTGCATCATCTCGCATTCGAATTGCGCGGCGCCGCCCACATGCAGCAGGCGTGCGATCATTTGGCGCGCCACAAGTTCGATATCCTCTGGGGCCCGGTCCGTCACGGCCCCGGACACAACACCGCCGTCTATCACCGCAACCCCGATGGGCACTTGGTCGAGCTGTTCTACGATCTTGATCGCATGATCGATGAAGAGCTCGGCTATTTCGACCCGCGCCCCTGGCACCGCGATCGTCCGCAGCGGCCAAAGGTCTGGGTCGGGCTGCCGCGCGATGTCTGGGGTCTGCCGCCATCGCCTGAATGCACCGAGTTCGCCCGTTAGCGGATTCGCGATCGACCTGAAGAATGCCGCGCTGTTGCGGCCAACGACATAACAATCGAAGGGAGAGCATCCATGCGAGGGATGAAGCGGCTTGCTGCGGCCATTTTTCTGCTTTGCGGCTTTCTTGGCAGTTTTCTTGGAAGTTGTCTTGCGACCGGCCCGGCGTTTGCCGACAATTATCCGTCGCGCCCGATCCGACTGCTGCATGGATTTGCCGCTGGCGGCGCGGCCGACACGCTGTCGCGCATCATCGCCGACGGACTCTCGAAAAAGCTCGGGCAGCCGATCATCGTCGAGGCCAAGCCCGGTGCCGGCGGCAACATCGCCGCGGATGCGATCGCGAAAGCAGCGCCGGACGGCTACACGATCGGGCTCGTCACCGGCGCTCACGCCATTTCCGCGGCGACTTACAAGAGCCTCGCCTACCAGCCGGCCGAGAGTTTCGAGATGATCTCGACGCTGGTCTATTACGCGCTCGTCATCGCCGTGCGTAGCGACTATCCGGCAAAATCGCTGGGCGAGCTCGTCGCCATGGCAAAGCAGAAGCCCGGCGCGCTCAGCTTTGGATCGGTCGGTTTCGGCAGCACGCACCATCTTGCAGGAGAGCTGTTGAACGCGGCCGCCGGCGTCGAGATTGTGCACGTGCCTTATCGTGGCGATTCTCAATCGGTCACCGCGCTGCTCGGCGGAGAGGTTCCGGTGATCGTCGGCACGCCGGTCCTGCTCGCCGCGCAAATCCAGGGCGGCGCGATCCGCGGTCTGGCGGTGACCTCGCCGACGCGCACCGCATTGTTGCCTGACGTCCCGACGGTCCAGGAAGCCGGTATCAAGGGATATGACGTGCGCACCTGGGCCGGCCTGCTGGCCCCGAAGGGAACGCCGCCCGCCATCATGGCCGCCCTCAACGCGGCGACGCTCGACGCACTCAGGGATCCCGACCTCAAGCAGCGTCTGGAGACCGCTGTCGGCGGCGAGGTTCGCGGCAGCTCGCCGGAGGAAATGAAGCAACTGATTGAGACCGAGATCAGCAAATGGACGGGCGTGGTGGAGCGGGCGAAGATCCCGAAGATCTGACGATCGAAAGTATAGAAGTGAACAGAGTGCCGCCCTCAGCCTGCGGTATTTCACAGCGCAAGAACAGGATTGCCGCGCCGGCATACATTGTTCGACGACCGGCTTGAATGTCGGGCTGCGGCGTGCGTCATTGATCGCTCGGGAGGAGAGCGTGGCCGCCAAAGCAATCAGGCATTCGATGCGGGCGTTGATCGTTGCGGCTTGCCTGGTCGCGGCTGCCCAGTCCGCGGCCCAGGAAGACAAGAAAACCGACGACGACAAGCCTGCCGATCCCGACACCGGCGAGAGCACGGTCGAGGAGAAAACGCTCGGGCTGCTGCCGAACCCCTGGCAAAAGTACGGGGTGAAGTTTGCGGCCACCTATATCGGCGAGGTGCTCGGAAATCCGACCGGCGGACTGAAGAAAAGTGCGGTCTATGAAGGCAGGCTCAATCTCGCCGTCGATCTGGATTTCGAAAAGCTCGTCGGCATCGACAAGCTGACCTTTCACGCCAACATGTTTCAGATCCACGGCGACGGCCTCTCGCGCTCGAATCTGCAGAATTTCTTCGTCGTCAGCGGGATCGAAGCATTGCCCTCGACGCGACTCTACGAGGCCTATTTCGAGAAGCAGTGGGGCGACAAGAAACTATCGCTCAAGCTCGGGCAGCTGGCGGCCGACAGCGAGTTCTTCAATACCAAGTACACGGATGTTTTCACCAACGCCTCGATGGGTTGGCCGGCGATCACGTCGCTTGCCCTGCCAAGCGGCGGGCCGTCGCCGCCCTTGGCGGCCGTGGGCGCGCGCCTCCTGTGGAACGTGACAGACCAGTTGTCCGTCCTTGGCGCGATTTTCGACGGCGACCAGGCCGGGCCTGGTCCCGGCGATCCGCAGGAGCGTAACCGGTATGGCGTCAATTTCCGGGTCAACGATCCGCCGCTTCTGCTCGGCCAGGTTCAATATGCCTGGAACAACAGGAAGGGTGACCCGAACTTGACCGGCCAGATCAAGGTCGGCGGCTGGCGTCATTTCGGATCGTTCGGGGATCAGCGCTTCGCATCCAACGGCGTCTCGCTGGCCGCGCCAACGAGCAGCGGGGAACCGCGGCTCTTGTCGGGCGATATCGGAGCTTGGGCGGTCTTCGAGCAGCAGATTTATCGGGTGCCGAACAGCGACGATCGCGGCATCGGCATTTTCGCGCGCGTGTCCGGCGCGCCGGCTGACCGCAATCTGGTCGATGTCTATGCAGATGGTGGCGTCGAGCTGATCGGGCTCAGCAATGCGCGCCCTGACGACAAGTTCGGCATTGCCGCCGGATATGCGCATGTCTCAAAACGGGCCCAGACGCTCGACGCCGATTATGCCGGGTTCGTCGACCCGCGCTGGCCGGTGCGAAGCTTCGAGGGGCTGCTCACGGCCGTCTATCAGTACCAGATCAAGGATGGCTGGACCGTTCAGCCGAACTTTCAATACATCGTCCATCCCGGTGGCGGCGCGACGGCTCCGGCAAGTCCGCTGCCGGGAAGGGCATTGCGAAATGCCTCGGTCTTCGGATTGCGCACGACCCTGAAATTTTAAGTCGAGGCGAGCGCGAGCGAGGCCATGCCGGCAATCATCGCGCCTCGACCACCTCGCCATTCTCCTTCACGAACCGGGCAACAGGATGGTCCAGGAGATCGATGACGGCTTCCGAAGGCCGACACAGGCGTGTGCCCTTGGGCGTCACCACGATCGGACGGTTGATCAGGATGGGGTGTGCGAGCATCTGGTCGATCAGCTCGTCGTCGGACCATTTGGGGTCGTCGAGGCCGAGCTCCTTGTAGGGCGTGCCTTTCTCGCGCAGCAGCGCGCGAGCGGAGATGCCGAGGGCCTTGACCAGCTCGACCAGCTTTTCGCGGGATGGCGGCGTCTTCAGATATTCGATGACGACGGGCTCGGCGCCGCTCTGCCGGATCATCGCCAGCGTGTTGCGCGAGGTGCCGCAGGCGGGGTTGTGATAGATCGTGACGCTCATGATCGGGCCTCAACCGCAGTGGCCGCCTTGCCGGCGCCTGCTTCGTACCAGCCTCTGGTCGCCTTCACGATGCGGACGACGGATAGCATCACCGGCACCTCGACAAGAACGCCGACCACAGTTGCAAGCGCTGCGCCTGAGTCCAGACCGAACAAGCTGATCGCGGCAGCGACGGCCAACTCAAAGAAGTTGCTCGCGCCGATCAGCGCTGCAGGAGCGGCGACACACCAGGCCACGCCAAACCGCCGGCTGAGCCAATACGCCAGGCCCGCATTGAAATAAACCTGGACGAGGATCGGCACCGCGAGGATCGCGATCACGCCCGGCTGCCTGACGATCTGCTCTCCCTGAAAGCCGAACAGGAGAACCAACGTCGCCAGAAGCGCAACGAGAGAAAGGGGTTGCAGCGTCCGCAGGCTGCGGGCCAAAGCATCGCCGCCCTTTTGCAGCAGCACCCTTCGCCACACTTGCGCGACGATCACCGGGACCACGATGTACAGCAAGACTGACAGGAGCAACGTGCCCCAGGGGACGCTGATGGAGGCCACACCGAGCAGCAGTCCCACGAGCGGTGCGAACAGGAAAACCATGATCACGTCGTTGAGCGCGACCTGGCTCAGGGTATAGTGCGGCTCCCCCTCGCACAGGTTGGACCAGACGAACACCATCGCGGTGCAGGGCGCGGCGGCCAGCAGGATCAGGCCCGCGATATAGGACGGGATCTGGCCCGCCGGCAGCATGGGTGCGAACACTTGGCCGATGAAAAACGAGCTCAGCAGCGCCATCGAGAATGGCTTTACGGCCCAGTTGATGAAAAGGGTAACGCCCACGCCGCGCCAATGCTCACGGACCTGGCCCAACGAGCCGAAATCGATCTTCAGCAACATCGGCACGATCATGAGCCAGATGAGCGCCGCAACCGGCAGGTTGACCTTGGCAACCTCAGCGGTCGCGACCGCAGCAAAGAAGCCGGGCATGACATGTCCCAGCGCTACGCCGGCCACGATGCAAAGCGCAACCCAGAGAGTGAGGTATCGTTCGAAGAGTCCCATGGGCTACGCCACATCGTCATTGGAAAGGGACGCGCCATCGGAGCGGCCGATCTCGCGCAGCTTGGTGCCGAGCGACAGCTTGTCGATGCCCCTCAGCGGGAGGTTCACAAAGGTGGCGATCCGGTTCTTCAGGTAGCGGAAGGCCGTGACGAAGGCCGCCTGCCTCTGCAACTCCGTGCCTTCGGCAGCGGCGGGGTCCTCGATGCCCCAGTGTGCCGTCATCGGCTGACCCGGCCAGATGGGACAGGCCTCGCCCGCGGCGTTGTCGCAAACCGTGAAGACGAAATCCATCACGGCCGCGTCAGGGGCGGCGAACTCCAGCCAGCTTTTTGAGCGCATCCCGTCGTTGGGATAGCCCATGCTCTCCAGCGTGCGCAGCGCCAGCGGATGCACCGCGGCTTTCGGCGTGCTGCCTGCGGAGAACGCCCGAAAGCGGCCGGCACCGTCCTTGCGGAGGATCGACTCGGCAAGGATCGAGCGCGCCGAATTGCCTGTGCACAGGAACAGCACATTGAACATCTGGTCAGGCACGGCTTCGCTCCTTTCGTTTTGGCGAGCAGCAGGCTTGAAGGCTATCGACGACCGGCTCGCAAACTTCCGGCCGTCCGCCGCAGCAATCCCGAAGCAGGAAGACCGCAACGTCGCGGAATTCCGCAAGGTTGGCGCGATAGACGATCGAGCGGCTGTGTCGCTCGGAGGTGACAAGGCGCGCGCGTGTCAGGATCGACAAATGCGCCGAGAGCGTGTTCTGGGGGACCTCCAGCAGTCGGGCGAGATCGCCCGCAGCGAGCCCATCAGGCTCGTGCCTGACGAGCGTCCGGAAGGCCTCCAGACGAGTCGGTTGGGACAGCGCGGCGAGGGCCAGGACGGCTTCTTCGGTTTCCATATATCCAGATGTATGGAAATATTGAGGGCTCGTCAATCCGGAATTGCCGCCGTTGAGCGCTATATTTCGAATATTCCAGAAATATGGTTTGACAGTTTGGCATCTGCGGGCGCATCGTCGCGGCCATGAAGATCGATGACGCAGCAGCACGCCTCGAAGCCCTGGGTAACCGGACGCGACTCCAGATCTATCGTGCCCTGGTGCGGGCAGGGCACAAGGGCATGCCCGTCGGCCGCTTGCAGGACAAGCTGAAGATACCGGCGTCGACGCTGTCGCATCACATCAAGACCCTGGTCTCTGTCGATCTCGTCAGCCAGGTTCGGGAATCGACGACGCTGATCTGCCACGCGAATTTCGACGCGATGCGGGGCCTGGTCGATTTCCTGGCGGCGGAGTGCTGTGCGGACGAGGTCGGATGCAAGGACACACAAACGGCGGCCTGATTTTTTTGACAATTTATTCCATGATTCTAGAAAGATGGGAGAAGTAGGATGAACGGGAAGACGGTAGCCATCATCGGGGCGGGGCCGGTCGGCCTGGCCGCGGCCGCGCATGTGCTCGAACGCGGCATGTCGCCCGTCGTGCTGGAGGCCGGACCAGAGGCGGGGCACGCGATTCGCCAGTGGCAGCTGGTCCAGCTCTTCTCGCCGTGGGAATACAATGTCGACAAGGCCGCGGCGCGCCTGCTCGCGCCGACGGGATGGAATTCGCCGGACCCGAGCTCTTATCCGACCGGCGGCGAACTGCTCGATCGATATGTGACGCCGCTTGCGACGCGAACGCCACTGCGCGAGGTGATCCGGACATCCAGTCGCGTCTCGGCCATCAGCCGCGTCGGCTTTGACAAGGCGAAGACGAAGGGGCGTGACCAGGCGCCGTTCGAAATCCGCTACCAGAACGGCAAAGGTCCCGAAGTGCTGCGCGCGGATGCCGTGATCGATACATCAGGCACATGGTTCTCGCCCAATCCCGCCGGAGGCAATGGTCTGCCCGCGATCGGCGAGCGCGAATGCGCCGGCCACATCGCCTATGGCATGCCCGATGTCCGTGGTGCCGGCCGCGTCAGATATGCCGGGAAGACCGTTGCGGTGCTCGGCGCTGGCCATTCCGCGGTGGGCACGCTGATCGATCTCGTGCATCTCGCGGACGAGGTGCCGGGGACGCAAGCGATCTGGCTGTTGCGCGGCGCCGATCCCGCCAAGGCTTTTGGCGGCGGCCGGAATGACAAGCTTGCCGCGCGCGGAGAGCTGGGCTCCACCTTCGCTGCGCTCGTGACCGCGGGGAAGATCAAGGTCGAGACCGGATTCACCGTCACGCACCTGTCGGACTCCGAAGGCCGCCTCGAGATCGTGGCCGGCTCGGGTTGCGGCGCGCGAAGCGTGATCGTGGACGAGCTGATCGTCTCGACGGGCTTTCGTCCCGACTTTTCGTTCCTGTCCGAATTGCGCCTGCGGCTCGATCCCGCCATCGAAGCACCGGTCGCCCTGGCGCCGCTGATAGATCCCAACGAGCACAGCTGCGGCACGGTGCGCCCGCACGGCGCGCGCGAGCTCTCGCACGATGAGCCGGGCTTCTACATGGCGGGCATGAAGTCGTATGGCCGCGCGCCGACCTTTCTCATGATGACAGGGTATGAGCAGGTCCGCTCGATCGCGGCCGATCTCGCCGGCGACAAGAAAGCCGCCGCAAGGGTGGAGCTCGTGCTGCCGGAGACCGGCGTCTGCACGCGCGGCGGCGTCGAGTCCACTGAAGCCGCATCAGGATGTTGCGGTGGGCCGGCGAAGCAGGAACCAACGGCCTGTTGCGCCGCCGACGAAGCGGCGAAGAAGGCTGGCGCTTCGGGGTGCGGTTGTTCGTGAAGTTGGTTCTTGCAGGTGAAGCCGGAGAGTTGCCCATTGTGGCTGGTGCGCCGTTTCGGTCCGGGGGCGGGAGGACAGCATTCGTAACTTGAGCGGCCGGTCTCTGATCGCGGCGATGTGCATCGGCCAGGTCGGCAATCTGCTGCCGCATGTGACGTTGTCCGCGAATCTGGCGCAGCATCTGATGCCGGCGTGGGGCTTGTCGGCGGCCGAAGGCGGCTTGATGGCGAGCGGTTACGCGTTCGGCTACATGGTCGCGGTGCCCGTGCTGACGACGTTGACCGACCGGATCGACGCACGGCTCGTTTTGCTCTGGGGCTCGATCGTCAGCGGGCTTGCGACCGCCGCGTTCGGACTCTTCGCGGAAGGGTTTTGGTCCGCGACCGCGATCTGGTCCCTGGCAGGGCTTGGATTTGCCGGCGCCTACATGCCGGGCCTGAAGGCGCTGACGGACCGGCTTCCCGCCGGCGACACCTCACGCGCTGTCACGCTCTACACATCGAGCTTCTCGGTCGGCGTCGGTCTTTCGTTCCTGATCGCGCAAGTGATCGCCGACCGCTGGGGATGGCGGACCGCTTTCCTTGTCACCGGCTTCGGTCCGATCGCGATGGTCGTCGCGTGCCTTCTGATACAGGCGCAGCGGCCCGCGCCGAAGGCGGGACGTCTCTTGAACTTCGCGCCCGTCTTCGCCAACCGTGAGGCGCTCGGATACATCTTCGGCTACGGCGCCCATTGCTTCGAGCTCTACGGCATCCGCACCTGGCTGGTCGGGTTCTGGACCTTCGTCGTCGCGCATCAAGGCGCGCCGTCGTGGTTGAGCCCCGTCGTGCTGAGCTTCTGCTTTGCAGTGATCTCGATGCCGGCCAGCATCCTCGGCAACGAGGCTGCGCTGAAATTCGGGCGCCATCGCGCGATCACGGTCGTGATGATCGCGTCGGCCTGCGTGGCGCTGGTCATCGGACTCAACGCGACGGCGCCGGCATGGGTGCTCGCGCTGCTGCTGCTCGTCTACGGCCTGACCGTGCCGGCCGATTCCGGCGCCTTGACCGCCGGCATGTCGGCCGCCGCTGTGTCCGAACATCGCGGCGCGACCCTCGCCCTGCATTCGACGGTCGGTTTCGGCCTGTCGGCCGTCGGCGCCTGGGGCACCGGCGCCGCACTCGACGCAGCCGGCGGCCCGCAGAGCGCGACCGGCTGGCTGCTGGCGTTCATCGTGCTGGCGGCCGGGATTGCGCTGGGGCCGCTGGCACTGGTGTGGGCGCGGGCGCAACCGTCTCCAAGCGGCAGCGCGCGATGACGCTGCGCGTCCGCCGGCGTTTTCATTTGTCCGAGCCAGCCCTCTACGTCTGCGTAAGCCGCTGCTTCACCGTCCGCGCGATCGCGGCCGGGGCCTCCTCGGGGATCGCGAAGCATGAGCTTGCGTTGATCTCGCACAGGACGTAGGTGTCGGCACCGGCCGTATCTTTCGGACCGTGCAGGAAGTCCGCGTCCCAGATGACCGGGAGCGAGCCTTCGTCGATGTCCAATGTCTTCATCATTCCTGCGGTCCACTCGTCTTCCATCAACCGACGCAGCCGCTGGAAGCGCGAGTCTGCGTTCGAGGTATAGAGCCGCGGTCCGGCCTCGGAACGGGCGTCCGGCGAGTCAACCAGGGCTTTGACTTTGTGATAGCCGAAGCCGGCACAGCGATCGCCGGCCATATAGCAGCGCACCACGCCTTCGCCCAAGCGAGGCTGGAATGGCTGATCGACCACGCTGCCATTCTCGAAGTATTCGGCGCAGCGACCGAGAAAACTCTCCAGCGTCAGTTCCTCGGAGCCATCCTTGGTCGCGTCCAGCACCTTTATCATTGGGGAATTCGGCAGCCTCTCGACCTTCCACACGCCTTGGCCGCCGTTGCCGCGGTTGCGCTTGATCACGCGCGGACCGGTGGCGAGCCGTGTCGGCAACTCGGCGCGCATGGCCTCGGCGGTTTGATATAAAGCCGTGTCGCATCCCCACCCCATCGCGCGGGTACGATAGAGTACCTCCTTGGTGCCCATCTTGAGAATGACGTCCGGATGAGCGCTGACCCACACGCCCCGTGCGGCGACGTCGCGAAGCAGGGGATCGAGCTCAACGCGCGTCTTGCCCTGGTGGATCGGATCGACCCAGACGAGCACGCCGCCGGCCGCGAGCACCTGCTCGCGGACCTCTTCGGCAAAGCTTTCGTCGTAGATCGCCGGCTGGGCTTCAATGCCGACGGCGGCGAGTGCTTCGAAGATGCGGACGAAGCGGCTGTTTTGCGCCGTCGCGTCCCGGCGCGCGACATCGTCCCCTCGCGAGAGGATGGCGACGGTGTGTTGGTGAGAAGGGTGTCGTTCGGTGTCCATGCGCAAGCTCCACGAATGGCGTGCTGCGCAGAGCTTGGACCGAGGCCTCACGGGGAGTCTGCTTTGTCCCCATGCAAAGGACAGTAGCGAGCCCGTCCGCGAGTTTCAAGACGTGGCTGGCGCGGTTTCCGCGGAGCGGTGAACTCTTTGTGACGTTCGCCGGCGACTTCGGTGGGCCGCCCGAAGCATACGCCGGTTGACAGCTCCCGCCTTCGGGTTTTTATTTCGCGTTCGGGGAAGTGCGATCTCCCCGTGAGGCGACATGCCCAAGCATCGCGTCCTGATCACCAAGGGCGCAGCATGTCATCATACATCCCCGATTTCATCCGTCACACTGGTTCGATTTCTCGGCACGGAGTCCGCGCCGGTCGCATCGCTGTGCGCATCGATGGCCGGAGCCTCTTGCGCCTTGTGGGCATCGCGTAGGGGGAAGATCGCGAAAGAGAGTTCACCTGGGGCAGGACAAGACCAGGAGAAACGATCATGCGAACACGAACAATCTTCCGCACGGTCCTGTTGCTCGCGATCGCGGGCGGGCTGTCGAGCGCGCACGCTCTGACGCAGGAGGAACTCGTCGCCAGGATCCAGGCGGCCGGCTACGCGCAAGTCAGCGACATCAAGTCGACGGCCGAAGGCATCACCGCCAAGGCGGTGAAGAACGGCAAGGCAGTGACGCTGGTCGTCGACAGCAGCGGTCAGGTCAAAGAGCGAAACTGAAGGTGAGGAGTGGCGCGATGAAAAAAATGATCTGGGCCATGGCCGGCATTGGCGTCTGCTTTCTGGCATTTCGCTTTGGCTCCTTCATCCCGGCATATGCCCAAAATGCTGACTGGCAGAAGGTGGACGAGACCCTGGGCCGCAAGCCCGCCGTCTCGGACGACGTCCGCCGCTATGGCTTTCCCCGCAGCGATCTCTCCGTGACGTTGGACGGGGTTGCGATCAAGCCGGCACTGGCGCTGGGCGGCTGGATCGCGTTCAAGCCGGCACATGGCGGTGCCATGGTCATGGGCGACCTCGTGCTGCTCGAGACCGAGATCAATCCCGTGATGGCGAAGATGATCGCGAGCGGTCTCGATATCACCGCCGTGCACAATCATCTGCTACGTGCGAGCCCGGCCACGTTCTACATGCACGTCGCCGGACACGGCGATCCCGTCAAGCTGGCCTCGGCGATCCATGACGCCCTGGCCGAAAGCAAGACCCCGCTGACGGTCACGGCGCCGGCGAACCCGCCGCCCGCCATCGATCTTGATATCGCGAAGCTCGATCAGATCATCGGCGTCAAGGGGCAGGCGAATGGCGGCGTCTACCAGTTCAACGTGAAGCGTCGCGACCCCATCACGGAAGACGGCATGTTGCTGACCCCCGTCGCCGCGATGGGTGTTGCGATCGGCATCAACTTCCAGCCCACCGGCGCGGGGAGGGCCGCCATCACAGGCGACTTCGTGCTGACCAGCGACGAGGTGAATCCCGTCATCCTGGCGCTGCGGACGCACGGCATCGAAGTGACCGCGCTGCACAGCCACATGCTGGACGAACAGCCGCGGCTCTTCTTCATGCACTTCTGGGCCAACGACGATGCCGTCAAGCTCGCCGAGGGCCTCCGCGCCGCGCTCGACAAGACGGCGAGCACGAAGAGCTGATGCATGGACAAGCTCATGGGCAAGCTTGCGCTGGCATCGATGCTGGCTTTGTTGGTGGGAGGAAATGCCATGGCCGAGACCCTGAATTTCGACAGCGCTGCTGCCGGAACGTCGCCCGACGGGTGGACTTTGACGATGACCGGCCGGGGAGAGCCGAAATGGACCGTCGAGGCCGAGTCCACGGCCCCAAGCCAGCCGAACGTTCTCAAGCAATCCGGGCGGGCGACGTTTCCCCTCGCCATCAAGCGAGATACCTCCGTCCGTGACGGCTTCGTCGAGGTGAAATTCAAGGCCGTCGCCGGCTCCGGGGATCGCGCCGCGGGAGTCATTTGGCGCGCGAAGGATGCCGATAATTATTACGTGGTCCGAGCTAACGCGCTGGAGGACAATGTCGTGCTGTACAAGACGATCAAGGGCGTTCGAACATCGCTGGAGATCGTGGGTCGCAAAGGTGGCTATGGCGTCAGCGCGCCGGTGTCGTCCGGGCAATGGCACGTACTGCGCTGCGACTTCATAGGAAATCGGTTTAAGGTGAGCTATGACGGCAAGCAATTGTTCGAGGTGGAAGACGCCACCATTCCGGACGCCGGCATGATCGGCCTGTGGACCAAGGCAGATAGCATCACCCTGTTCGATGATCTGACATATGGTGAGATCAAATAGGCGTTTGGCCACCTATGCCGGAGATTGCCATGAACGTTCGAAGCCTGTCGGTTGTGACAGCCCTGCTGATTGCGTCCATCTGCCCGGTACGAGCGGAGGAAGCTCTGGTCGCCTACAAGTCACTCGGTCCCGAACTGGCGCTCGATCTTGCGCGCGCCGCGTTGGCCAGCTGCCGCACCCGTGGATACCAGGTTGCAGTTGCCGTCGTCGATCGCTTCGGCGTCACGCAAGTGATGTTGCGCGACCGCTTCGCAGGCCCCCATACGCCCTCAACGGCAACCGGCAAGGCGTGGACAGCTGCCTCCTTCAAGACCAGCACGACCGAGCTGAATGAGATCAGCCAGCCGGGCATGATGCAGGCGGGCATTCGCAACCTTCCCGGAGCGGTCGTCATCGCCGGAGGACTGATCGTCGAAGCCGGCGGCTCCCTGGTCGGAGCGGTCGGCGTGTCCGGCGCGCCGGGCGGTGACGCGGACGAAGCGTGTGCGAAAGCCGGAATCGACTCCGTACGCGACAAGCTGGACTTCTGAGCGAAGTCAGCACGCGACTGGAATGTCCTTCGGCCTTTTCGCGAGCTTGGCGGCCGTCTGATCCACAGGGATGAGCAGACGCGCCGCCTTTGCACGCTCAGGTGTGACCGCTCATTGAAGGGATACGACGATCACCGATCGTCGCGCCAACCTGAGAAGTAAGACCGTCGAGCTTCCCCAACGATTGTTCTCGATAAGCCGATGTCAGCGAGAAGCCGGTCATCCAGTTCGAGAAGCTCGTCGTATTGGCGGCGCCGTGTGATGCCGTCCAGCAGCGCGAGCGTTAGCTTCCAGAACCATCGAGGGTTTGGAACAGGGACGAAGACTGCGTCGGATGTACTGATTGAGCCAGTGGTGCTGTCGCAAGACATGTTTCACCTCCATAAAGGAGCGAAACAACGCTTGGCTCGAAAGCTGGTCGGGCGGTTGTGTTTGACCCGATGGCTTTTGCTATCATGCTCGTCTTTGCCGCACAAGCGGTCCTGGTTGTGATCCCATTTACATTGCTAATTCGCGCTGGTTTTCAGCAATGGACATTCGCTCTGGCTCAGTGGCAGATAAGCCTCGTCAGCGGGTATTGTCTCGAGGACGTTGTAGTAGTCCCAGGCAACCTTCACGTCTGACGGCTTCTTGACCTCGACGAGATAGAAATCGTGCACGAGCTTGTTGTCGGCGCGCAACCGGGCTCCTCGGGCATAGAAATCATCAACAGGCATGGAGCGCATTTTCTCCAGAACGGCATTCGTCTCGTCCGTCCCCGCGGCAGCCACCGCCTTGAGATATTGCAGCACGGCAGAGTACACGGCCGCCTGGGGCGCGGTCGGCATGGCGTTGTGCAGCTTATAGAAGCGTTGACCGAACGCCCTCGTTTCCTCGTTCAGCCCCCAATACCAGGCGGTCACGGTCGTCAGCCCCTTGGCCGTTTCGGGTCCCATCGCGTGCACATCGGTGAGGAACATGAGCTCGGCCACCGCCTTCTGCGGCGTCGCGTTCAATCCGAACTCGTTCCATTGCTTCATCGACGTGACGAGTTGCTCGCCGGCGTTTGCGAACGCAACGACTTTGGCTTTCGAGGCTTGGGCCTGCAGCAGAAAAGAGCCGTAGTCGGAATTTCCCAGCGGATGAAAGACTGCACCAAGCGACTTTGCGCCGCCGGCGGCAAGCGTACGTTGAGACACTTCCACCATGTTGCGTCCGAACGCATAGTCTGCGGCAATAAAGAACCAGGTGTCGTAGCCTTGCGACACCAGTCTCCGAATGGATCCGGTCACCAGATTATAGTTGTCGTGGAGCCACATCAGGCCCGTGCGCGAGCACTGCTTTCCACCAATGTCCGTCGTCCCGACGGCGGAGTAGATGACGATCTTGTTCTTGTCGCGCGCGATCGACTGGATGGCCAGTGCTACAGCCGAGTTTCCGACGTCGGCAACCATGTCGACACCGTCGACGTCGAACCATTTGCGCACGATCTGGGCACCGATATCGGGCTTGTTCTGATGATCAGCAACGACGATCTCGACTTTCAGTTCGGGAGACAGCTTGCGAAAGTCATCCAATGCCATCTTTGCCGCGACCACGGATCCCGGCCCCGCGAGATCCGACAGCGGTCCTGCTTGATCGTTGACGATGCCGATCTTGACGATTCCAGCCGAGAGCTCGCTGGCGGAACCGCAATCCGGAAATGCGGTCATAGAGATCGTCAAACCAATACCGAGAACCAGTCGATGAAGCTGGATCCGCAATGGGTGAAATTCATCGATCGGGAAATGCCTCATTGTCCACCTTTGTTCGCGAGGTCACGATTGGCTATCTTCCCGGCATCGGAAGGTCGCATCGCGCAGCACAGGGTCGCGGGTGACCTTGCGCTAGGTGAGAGCGGCCTTTTTCACAAATTCCATGCGATTGGCATGCGCGGAGGCAACCCGCTCTTTCATGGCCGCGACGATTGCCGCGGGCGCGGTGTTCGGCGATCCGGCATCGAAAGGCGGTGCCGGGTTGTACTCCAGACGAAGCTGGATCATCTCGGCGGCCGAACGATCCTTCAACAGCGACACCAGCGTCAGCGCAAAGTCGATGCCTGCTGTCACGCCGCCGCCTGTAACCCTGTTGCGGTCGATACAAACCCTCTCGCGCGAGACCGAGGCGCCGAAATACGGCAATGCCTCTACGGCGGTCCAATGCGTCGCGGCGCGATAGCCCTTCAACAGTCCGGCAGCGCCCAGCACCAGCGAACCGGTGCAGACGGACGTTATGAACTTTGCCTTCGGTTCTTGCCTCTGCAAAAACTCCAGAACGTCCTTGTCCAGGAGAAGCTCGTCCGTGCCGTAGCCACCCGGGACGCATATGACGTCGAGCTGCGGGCAATCAGCGAAAGTGATGGTCGGCGTAAGCGTGATGACTGAATCGCTCGGGACAGGCTCGATCCGTTTCCAGACGAGATGCAGTTTTGCGTCCGGCAGACTGGAGAAGACCTGAACCGGACCGGTCAGATCCAGCTGCGTCACGCGAGGAAACACCAACAGACCGATCTGCAACGGCTTCGACATGTCGTGCCTCCCGCGTCACCCTTGACCGCAACACCCTGCCATGCTGCCCTTGGGCCGGAAATGGCGTATTTCCCTCAAATGTGGACATGCCATGATCGGCTTGCTGATTTTCAGAGACTTTCAGTTGATGGACGCGTCCGGTCCGATCTCGGTCTTCGAGATCGCAAGGCGGCAGAAGCAGAGCGTGCCTCGCACCGGGATATTTGCGATCAAGGCCGGCGCTGTCCGGAGTTCATCGGGAGCCGAGATGTATGCCCGCAGCCTGCGATCGGCAAACTCGCTGTCAACGCTCATCGTGGCAGGAGGAGAAGGGGTCGAATTGGCGGCGCAGTGCAAGGCTACGATTGCCTTCATTCAAAGGATGGCAAAACGCGGCGTGCGTATCGCAAGCGTGTGCACTGGAGCTTATCTTCTCGCCGAGGCGGGACTGTTGAACGGTCGGTATGCGACAACGCATTGGTCTCGCACACGTGACTTCATCGGACGATATCCGAGAGTGAAACTTCAGGCAGATCGAATTTTCGCAAGGGACGGTGACGTTTGGACGTCCGCTGGTGTTACGGCGGGGATAGACCTCGCGCTGGCAATGGTCGCTGAAGATCATGGCGACGAAATTTCACAGGGGACCGCTCGGCAGCTTGTCCTTTACCATCGCCGTAGTGGTGGGCAATCGCAGTTCTCGACCCTGCTCGAACTCAAGACGCCCAATGGCCGCTTCGGCAGTCTTCTGTCGTGGATGCGCGAAAATCTCGACGCGCGCCTCACCGTGGAGACGCTTGCCGAGCGGGCCGGCCTGAGCGCACGCCATTTCGTCCGTTCATTCGTCGCCGAAACCGGATCTACCCCGTCTCGGGCTGTCGAGCGGTTGCGCGTCGAGGCCGCGCGCGAGCGCGTACAGTCCTCCGGGGAGCCAATTGAGCGCGTCGCGCAATCGACAGGTTTTCGCGATCCCGAAAGAATGCGAAGGGCGTTCATCCGTGCCTTTGGTCAGCCTCCGCAGTCCTTGCGACGCTCCGCACGTAAACCAGAGAAGCTGTCGCCCGCGATCCCTTGGCTGGACTAGCGCTTCAAATCCAATTTTGGCTTTGGTGTTGAGGTGGTCTTGCTTGCCGCGGAGACAACAGTGAAGCTTTGATCATGACGATCCGGGCTCCAGCATGAAAAAACCCGCGGCGGATTGCTCCGCGCGGGTGACTTTCGATGATGCCATTCTGCCAGTGTTTTGCCCGACGAGTCAAAGCCGAACAGCGCGACGGGCAGGGATGTACCGGTCCGGCAAACGCCTATTTGGCGCGAATAAAATGGCTAATGATTTCAATGCCCCCGCTACTGTGCATGGGGTTGTTTTTCAGGTTTTTGTTTTGCGGCTTGCCGAAAGCTGTGCGTCAGCGCCGGCCGCGCGGCGCTTCGGCCTTGGCCGGCGGCTCGGTCTGCGGTCCGCAGCTCGCGGCCGCGAGCGAGCCTTGCGCCTGCGGCATCAGTCCGGGCTCGGGGGCGAGCGCCTTCATCACGATCAGGCCGGTGGTGCTGGGGGAATCGATGATCAGGCGGTCGGCCGCGGTGATCTCTTCGTCCTCCGGCAGCTCGTTGTGCTGCGGCTCGGTCATCAAATCGAGCTCGATCACTTTCTTGCCGGCCGAGCGGTCGTTGATGGCGTAATAGGCGATCTCGTTGCGGGTGTAGAATGATACCGAGGTGTAAGCCTGGCTGACGGGCACCGTCAGCTTGATCGGTCCGTTCGATAGATCGTAGCGGCAGATCGCGAGCGCAAAGGCCGGGTCCATGAACGGCATCGGCGAGGTCTGCGGATCGGCGAGTGGAAGCTGCGTGACGGCGTTGAGCTTGGTCATCGGCGTCAGCCGCGAATAGGCGTCCTGGGTCGCGATCCGCGGCAGCGCCAGCACGCTGACGAGATGGACCACGAGGCCCAGCACCACGCCGGCAACGATGGTGAACAACAGCCGGATCATGAGCAGCCCGCCGTCGTGATCGTGGGCATCGGCGCGTCGCGCTGGGTGCGGGTGGCAACGCCGACCGGGGTGTCGTAGAGCCGCAGCATCAGCGCGTAGCGCTCGATGCCGCCGGTCGGCAGCCAGTTGCCGGCGCGCGAGCGCGAGGCGATGCGGATCTCGAACGAACCGTCGGACTGCCGCACGATCTCCTGGCTGGTGAAGCCGTAGCGCTGCAGCGAATTGGGAACGAGATGACCCTTGCGGTCATAGAGCGTGAGCGTCCAGAACCGTGCCGGCGGCGTCACCCCGGAGATCACGACATCGCAGCGGCCGTCGAGCACCTTCTTCTTGTCGTCGACGGTCGCGGTGAAGGCGACGCCGTCGCCGGTGCCGATCGGCAGCTCGCCGTTGCGCACGATGGTGGCGCGCGAATAGGGATCGACGTCTGCGGTGCCGGTGCGCGGACGCGCGGTCCAGGGGCCGATGGTCAGCGCGCCGATCTCGGTGCCGCGAGTCGTCGTCATCCAGGTCGCGCCGACGCCGACGACGGTTGCGAGCAGAAGGGCCGTCAATGTGATCAGGATCAGCCGCACTGGTTTCGATCAGTTCTTGCGCGGGGCGGATGCGTTCGCATTCTCTTCCGCATAGTTCTGCGGGAAGGCGAGCGCGCTCGTGGACGATGGCTTGGCTTGCTTGGGATCGGTGACGGCCGCTTTGGTCGCGGTCCTGGCCGCGTCATCCAGCAGCTTCTCGACGCGCACCAAGACGTCGGCGCCGCGCTTGGTCAATACGGGCGGCGGACCGGGCTTGGTCTCCAGCACCTTCGGCGCCGCATTGGCCTGCGCGTTGGCGATCCGCTCGGGCGGCAGCTTCTGGCCCATGCCGATGCCTGGAATTTCCCGCACCTCGACGCCCTGATGCGCCGCGAGCATGATGTCGTGCCAGGTCTGCGCCGGCAGCGAGCCGCCGGTCATGCGGTTGGTCGGTGAATAGTCGTCATTGCCGTACCAGACCGCGCAGGTGAAATTGCCGGTGTAGCCGACGAACCAGGCGTCGCGATAGGCATTGGTCGTGCCGGTCTTGCCCGCCGTCGGAATGCCGTCGAGGGCTGCGCGGCGCGCGGTGCCTTCGCTGACGACGTGGCTCATCATGCCGGCCATGTCGGAGGCGACGGAGGCGGGGATCGCCTGTCGCGGCTTCGGCCCGTCGCGGTCCCAGCGCCAGACCGGATCGCCTGCGCCGGTGCGCACTTCGAGCACGGAATGCGGCGTCACCGCCTTGCCGCGGTTGGGGAAGGTCGCATACGCCACCGCGTGCTCGAGCACGGTGACTTCGTCCGAGCCGATTGGGAGCGACGGCGTGTCGGGCAGCGGCGCCTTGAGGCCGAAGCGGCGGGCGACCTCGACGATCTTGGCGCGGCCGACCTTGGCCGGGTTCTGCGCCTTGGGCTCGTTCTTCTGGCCGATCGCGATCGACAGCTTGACCGGCACGACGTTGATCGAACGCGTGATCGCCTGTGTCAGCGTCACTGCGCCGGAATAGGAATGGCCATAGTTCTGCGGGCACCAATTGCCGATGCAGACCGGGCCGTCCACCACGATCGAATTCGGCGTGAAGCCGTTGAGGAGCGCGGTGGTGTAGACGTAAGGCTTGAACGACGAGCCCGGCTGGCGATAGGCGTCGGTGGCGCGGTTGAACTGGCTGGCGCCGTAGTCGCGGCCGCCGACCATGGCGCGGATGCCGCCGTCGAGATCGGAGACGACGGTCGCGGCCTGGGTCGCGTGGTAGTCGCGGCCGAACTGGCGCAACTGGTTCTCGACCGCGTCCTCCGCCGCCTTCTGCACATTGGTATCGATCGCGAGCCGGACCACGAAGACGCGCTCGGTGTAGGATTTCGGGAAGGTGTCGACCAGCTTGCGCATCTCGTCGAAGGCGTAGTCGAGATAATAATTCGGCGACGCCTCGTAGCGGCGGTCGACCGCGAAGGCGGGATTGCGGCGGGCGCCGAACACCTGGCCCTCGGTCATGAAGCCGGCGTCGACGAGATTGTCGAGCACGACATTGGCGCGGGCGCGGGCGGCGGGCAGGTTGATGTGGGGCGCGTATTTGGTCGGCGCCTTGAACAGGCCGGCGAGCATCGCGGCTTCGGCGAGCGTCACGTCACGTGCCGATTTGTTGAAGTAGAAATGCGCGGCGCCGTCGACACCGAAGGTGCCGCCGCCCATATAGGCGCGGTCGAGATACAGCTTGAGGATCTCGTTCTTGGTCAGGCGCCATTCCAGCCAGACCGCGAGGAAGGCTTCGTTGACCTTGCGCTCGATGGTGCGCTCGTTGCTCAGGAACAGGTTCTTGGCGAGCTGCTGGGTGATCGAGGAGCCGCCCTGGCGGACGCCGCCGGCCTGGGCGTTGGTGACGAGCGCGCGCGCGGTGCCGGCGATGTCGATGCCGAAATGCTCGTAGAAGCGGCGGTCCTCGGTCGCGAGCGTCGCCTTGATCAGCACGTCCGGAAAATCTTCCAGCGGGATCGAGTCGTTGTGTTTGATGCCGCGGCTGCCGATCGGGTTGCCGTAGCGGTCGAGGAAGGTCACCGCAAGGTCGGACTTCTTCAGCCAGTCCTCGTCCGCGGTCTCGCGGAAGGCCGGGATGGCGAGCGTGAGCATCACGACCAGGCCGCCGAGGCCCAGCGTCGCAGCCTCCGACAGCGGCTCGATGAACACCCAGCGCTTCCAACGTCCGACATAGAAGCGGTCCATGAAGGTCGAGTAGCGCTCGTAGAGCTCGCGGATGCCCTTGGCCGAGGAGAACAGCGAGGAATCGATGCGCGCATCGAGATCCAGGAAGAAATTCCGGATCCGGGCCTTCCAATGCGGTGGTATGATCTGGCGCACCTAGAACCCTTGCGGCTTGGTTCGAAAGCGTTCAAGCACCCGGCCGGGGCGGCATCGAGACGTCTTGCGGGAGTGTTGCGGCAAACCCAAGGCGCCCGGCCAGCGACGGTGGGGACTTGCTGTTCCTTCTAGCCGAGCAGGGCCTATAAACCAATGGTCACGCTTGCGATTTTGAACAACAGGCCTAATTGACCCCGGTTCATTACGGGCCTCACGCGGGCGTTGCTTGCAGCCCCCCGGCCGCACGCCCTAGATGGCACCAGCCGTAGCTCTTTCGAACTTTTGTTGAGGCGCATGACCGCAGCTCCCAAACGACCTTCAGGCCAGGAAGGATTCTTCTGGAAAACCAAGACGTTGGAAGAGATGTCGGGGCCCGAATGGGAGAGCCTGTGCGACGGCTGCGGCCGCTGCTGCCTGAACAAGCTCGAGGAAGATGGCACCGGCGACATCTATTTCACCCATGTCGGCTGCAAGCTGCTCGATGGGGTGACCTGCGGCTGCAAGGACTATGCGAATCGTTCCGAGAAGGTTCCGGACTGCGTCCGCCTGACCCCGGCCAATGTCCACACCCTGAACTGGCTGCCGCCGAGCTGCGGCTACAAGCTCGTCGCGGAAGGGCGCGACCTCTATTGGTGGCATCCGCTGGTGTCAGGCGATCCCGACACCGTGCATGACGCCGGCGTCTCCGTACGCGGACGGGTCGAAGGCAGCGAGGTGGAGATCCCGGACGATGAGCTCGAGAACCACATCGTGCAGTGGCCGGCGCAGCTGCCGAAACGGGCCCGCCTGAAGCGACGTCCGAAGGACTGATCCGCCGCATCAGATAGATCACGTGTTCGGGATGGCCGTGGGGTGGGATGCTCCCATGCGCCGCGGTGCCTGCCCGGGAAGAACTTTGCTGTCTACATTGGACTGCATAGAACGAATCCTTCGCGGCGTTGCGCCGCCTCATGGCTTCCGATCGAGATGAACAAGTTCGAGCGGCAGAGCAGTTCTGCCGACATCCAGACATTGCCCGACGACATCGCCGAGGAATTGTCTCGCCTTCCGTCCGAGGTCCTGAGCGTCGATGACGCTCCTTCGCTCGCGCCGCCGGCGCCGCTATCGCAGGACGAGGTCCGCACCATCGTCATCAGCCTGATGCTGACGATGTTCCTGGCTGCCCTCGATCAGACCATCGTCGCCACCGCGCTGCCGACCATCGGGCGCCAGTTCCACGACGTTTCCAATCTCTCCTGGGTCATCACCGCCTATCTGCTCGCGTCGACCGCGGTCGCGCCCGTGTTCGGCACGCTCAGCGACATCTACGGCCGCCGCGTGATGATCATCATCTCGCTCAGCCTGTTCGTCGCCGGCTCGGTGCTGTGCGCGGTCGCGCCGAACATGCCGATGCTGATTCTTGCACGCGGGCTCCAGGGGCTGGGCGGCGGCGGCATCATGCCTGTCGTGCAGACCGTGATTTCCGACGTCGTGAGCCCACGCGAGCGCGGCCAGTATCAAGCCTATTTCTCCAGTGTCTGGATGGTCGGCGGCATTCTCGGCCCGGTCATCGGCGGCGTGTTCGCCGAGCATCTGCACTGGTCGATGATCTTCTGGATCAATGTGCCGCTCGCAGCTGCTGCGATCGCGCTGCTGTTGCCCAGGATGAAGAAGATCCCGGTATTCCACCGCAAGCGCAAGGTCGACTGGCTCGGCGGCGTGCTGCTGATGGCCTCCGCCGTCGTCTTCATGCTGGTGCTGACCTGGGGCGGCACGCGCTTCCCGTGGCTCTCGCCGACCGTGGTTGCGATGGTGGGCGGCGCGGTCGCGCTCGCGGTCACCTTCGTGTGGCACGCGCGACGGGCGGACGAGCCGTTCCTGCCGCTGCCGCTGCTCGGAGGATCGGTTGTGCCGTTCGGGCTGACGGCCGGCGGCTGCGCGCTCGGTGCGATCACGGGGCTCACGGTGCAGCTGCCGCTCTATTACGAGGCGGTCTATCATCTCAGCGCCAGCGAAGCGGGCCTCGCGCTGATTCCGCTCGCGGCGGTCTCGACCGTCGGCGCGGCCGTCGCCGGCCGCACCATGGCGCGCGCCAAGCACTACAAGCGGGTCGCCATCGTCGGAACGTCCTGGGCTGCGCTGTGCGGCCTCGGCCTCACATTGACGACGTTGCCGCTTTGGGCGCTGCTGACGCTGATGGCCGCGTTTGCGCTTGGCCTCGGCACCACCTTTCCGGTCTGCGTGGTCTCGGTGCAGAATTCGGTCGCCCGTCCGCAGGTCGGCACCATCACCGGCGCGTTGAACTTCTTCCGCTCGCTGATGTCGTCGTTCACGGTCGCGGCGTTCGCGGCCATCCTGCTTATTGCACTTGGCGCCGACGTTCCGCTCGCCGGCGAGCATCACGGCGCCGTCAATGCGATCCCCGCCGACGACATGCGGCATGCGTTCCGATATGTCTTCGGTGCCGCCACCGCGCTGATGGCCGGCGCCGCGCTCTGCCTGATCATGATGGAGGAGCGGCCGCTGGCCGGTCCCTCCACGACGCAACCCGCCGAGATGGCGGAGTAAGAACCGCTAGCCGCGACCTCCGTCTGGAAAGCTGCTGTTTCGCGGCAATCGAATCGTGAACTCGGTGAACGCACCGGGCTCCGTCGCGACGTCGATCGTGCCACCGTGCTGCTTCACCACGATGTCGTGGCTCATCGACAATCCGAGGCCGGTGCCTTCGCCGGCCGGCTTTGTGGTGAAGAACGGATCGAACATCTTTTCCTTCACATCGTGCGGAATGCCGGTGCCGTTGTCGCGGATGCGGATCTCGATGCTGTCACCCCGGTCGCGCGTTACGGCGATCACCACCGGCTCGTAATCGGCAGCGCCGTCATCGGACTTGCGCTTGGCCACCGCGTGGAAGCCGTTCGAGATCAGGTTCAGCAGTACCCGCGTGATCTCCTGCGGAAACACTTCCGCGTGCCCGGCTGCCGGATCAAGCTCGCGCTTCAGCGTCACGTCGAACTGCGGCTTCTCGGCGCGGGCGCCGTGATAGGCGAGGTTGAGGCTCTCCTCGACCAGCGCGTTGATGTCGCTCAGCCGATGTTCGCCGCCGCCCTCGCGGGAATGCAGCAGCATGTTCTTGACGATGGAGTCGGCGCGCCTGCCGTGCTGCACGATTTTCCCGAGATTGTCCTTCAGGAGCCCGGTCAGCTCGTCGACCTCGCTGCGGACGTCGTCCGCGAGCGGGACAGGCGCGAGCGCCTCGTTCAGCTCGTCCGTCAGCTCGGCGGAGAGCGATGCAAAATTGTTGACGAAGTTGAGCGGATTCTTGATCTCGTGCGCGATGCCGGCGGTGAGCTGGCCGAGCGAGGCCAGCTTCTCGGTCTGGACCAACCGGTCCTGGGCGGCGCGCAAATCGTCGAGCGATTTGGCGAGGTCCCGGGTGCGGTCCTGCACCTCGTTGAACAGTCGCGTGTTCTCGATGGCGATCACGGCCTGGTCGGCAAAGGTCTTGAGCAGGGCGATCGCCTTGTCCGGGAAGGGACCGGCCTCGGGGCGCGTCACGCCGATGGTGCCGATCGCGACGCCGTCGCGCAGCATCGGGATCACGAGGATGCTGCGATAACCTCTGGTCCGCGCCAGCTCTCTCATGGCGTCCGTGAGGTCGGGCTCGTTCTGCATGTCGCTGCGGAATGCGAACTCTCCGCTCGTCGCCACCCGGCTGTGAATGCCGGATGCCGACAGCGGCGCCGGGAACGAGCTGAGCAGCTCGTCGTTGCCGGCTTCGTTGTCGGTGGTGAAGGCGGCCAGGTGCAGCTGGCCGTCGATGACGCGCGTGACGGTGGAGGAATGTCCGCCGACCAGGGACTTGGCGCTGTCGGAGATCGCCTGGAACACCGGCGTCACATCCGCGGGCGAGGCCGCGATCACCTTGAGGATGTCGGCTGTCGCGGTCTGCCGTTCCAGCGCTTCCCTCGTGGTGTTGAACAGGCTGACATTCTTGATCGCGATCACCGCCTGGTCGGCGAAGGTCTGCAGCAGCCCCACATGATGCTCGCCGAACGCGCCGGTCGCGCGCCGCGTGGCAATGATGATTCCGATGGCCTCGCCGTCGCTCATCAAGGGCGCGAACAACATGCTGCGGTAGCCGCGGGCGCGCGCGATGTCGCGGGCTGCCGGCTCGACCTCGGTGTCGGGCAATTGCGCCGCGGCACCATCGGCCACGAGCTGGTAGGGCGGGAACTGCGCGAATGGCACCGGGAACGAGGACTGCAGCACGCGATCGCCGGCCGGATCGGTGGGCGTGAACGCCGCAAGGTGCGCGGCGCCGCCGATGTAGCGCAGCACTGCCGTGGAGAAGCCGCCGATCAACCGGTTGGCGTTGGCGGCGATGGCGTCGAACACCGGCTGTACGTCCGACGGTGAAGCGGCCATCACTTTCAGAATGTCGGCGGTGGCGGTCTGGCGTTCCAGCATCTCGCGCGTCTCGTTGAACAGCCGCGCATTCTCGATCGCGATCACCGCCTGGTCGGCAAAGGTCTGGAGCAACTGCACGAGGTCGGCTGCGAACGCGCCGGGCTCGGCGCGCGTGACGCTGATCATGCCGACCGGTGTCCCCCGATTCATCAGCGGCATGAACAGCACGCTGCGGAAGCCACGCAGCCGCGCAAGGTTCCGGTTCAGCTCCGGGACATCAGCGGCTTCGCTATCCGGAAACTGGATCGTCTCGCCGCCACGCACCAGCGCGAAGGTCGGAAAGTCGGCTATCTTCCGCGGGAACGACGCCTTGAGCCCTTCGTCCGCCTCTGGGCTGGTTGGCGTAAACGCCACGAGGTGGAGCTCGTCCTCGATGAACTGAAGCACAGTGGCGGAGAAGCCGCCGAGCAAACGTCGGGAGCTGGACGCAATCGCCTCGAAGACCGGCCGGGCATCGGAGGGAGAGGCCGCGATGGTACGCAAAATCCCGGCGCTGGCGCTCTGACGATCGCGCGCAATCGCGAGCTCGCTTCGAAGCTGCGCGTTCTCGGCTGTGGCCGACTGCAACAGGCGCTCGAGTTCCTCGATGTCGTTCGCAGGGGTGGTCATTCGCAATCCAGCTTGATGCGGCGACATGCGCGGCACCAAGGCGGATTATCACATCTCCTGCGGCCGGAGCCAGCGTCCGCGACAGCGAGTTTTGCGGCCAGAACCGGGCCCGCTTCACGTGCCCGGCCGCGACACCTCGGTCTCCTTGCTGGTGATGAACTCCAGCAGCACCGGGACGCCTTCCTGCGTCTTCTGGATGCCGCGCTTGATCGCTGGGATGATGTCCTCGGGTTTCGTCACCCGCTCACCATAGCCGCCGAAGGCGCGCGCCATCGCAGCGTAGTCGCCGGAAATGTCGGTCGAGCGATATTTCTCGGTCGAGACCGGCATCACCTTCAATTCGATCGCCATCGAGAAATTGTTCAGCAGGATCGACATGATCGGGATGCGCTCGCGCACCGCGGTCTCGAAATCCATGCCGGTGAAGCCGATCGCGGCGTCGCCCCAGACATTGATGCAGAGCTTGTCGGGCTTTGCGAGTTTCGCGCCCATTGCCAGCCCTAGGCCGTAGCCAAGCTGCGTCGTCTTGCCCCAGCCGAGGTAGGTGAGGGGCTCGACCGATTTCCAGAACGGCGAGAGCTGGTCGCGCGGGCTGCCGGCGTCGTGGGTGATGATGGTGTTGCCGATGTCGACGGTGTGCTGCAAGTCCCACAGCACACGATAGGGGCTCAAGGGCGCATCATTGCTGGTGAGCTTCGGCATCCATTTCGCCAGCCACGCCTCGTGCGAGGCCGCGATCTCGGCTGCCACCGCCGATGCGTCGCGATCCGCGGTGACGGTCTTGCCGATCTCCTCCAGCAGCGCGTCGAACACGAGCCCGGCATCGCCGACGAGGCCGATCCTGGCTTCCACGTCCTTGTTGAGATGGTTCGGATCGAGTGTGGAGTGGATGATGGTTTTGTCTTTCGGCATCGCGATGCCGAAGCTTGTTTCGGTGAAGGAACAGCCGATGCCGAAAATGACGTCGGCCTCGGCCAGGAACTTCGGCACCGCGCGCGGCACCGCGAGGCCGCCTGAGCCGAGCGAGAGCGGATGCGTTTCCGGAAAGGACGATTTGCCCCCAAGACTGGTGGTGACGGGAATGGCGAGCCGTTCGGCCAGCCGTTTCAGTTGCGGCCAGGCCTGCGCGTAATGCACGCCTTGGCCGGCATAGATCACCGCGTGCTTGGCATTCATGAGGAGGTTGGCGGCTTCCTTCACATGTACGGGGTCCGCGCCGTAGCGCGTGCGCAGCACCGGCGTGTAGTTCAGCGGCTCCGGCACCTCCTCGTTCCACATGTCGGCGGGGATCTCGACGATGACAGGCCCGCCGCGGCCGTTCTTCAGCTTGGTGAAGGCGCGGCGAAAAATGTTGGCGACTTCCCCAGCCAAGATGATCGGCTCGGACGATTTCGAAAACGCCTTCATCGCCTCGCTGGAATTGAAGTTCGGCTCGATATGCGCAAGCCGGCGCTGATAGCCCATCGGCAACACGAGCACGGGAACGGATTCGCCATAGCATTGCGCGACGCCGCCCATCGCATTCTCAGCACCGGGTCCATGCTGCATGCAGAAAGCGCCGATCGAACGTCCCGATGTCACCCGCGAGATCGCATCCGCCATGTGGATGCCGACGCGCTCCTGCCGCACCATCACCGGCCTGATATCGGCCTTGGCCGCATGCTCGATCAGATGGTTGACCGGATAACCGCAGAGGATCTCGATCCCCTCGCGCTTCATGATTTCCGCAATCGCGGTGCCGAGCTTCATGGCGTCTCTCTCCCTGGGCAGGCCGGTTGGTCCGGCTGATTAGGGGAGAGAGGATCAGGAAATTGAGGGAGGGTAAAGCACGGGCGATGAGAGTCGCGGTAGGTCAGCTATGCAGCGGACTGCCGTAGCCCAGATGGAGCGCAGCGCATTCCGGGGCCGTTCCACCCGGGCAGACCGATGACCAATTTCGCTGCGCTCCATCCGTACTACGACCGCTACTTGCAGCTTTGGCAGATCATCAGCTTGCGTTTCAGCGCCGCGTCTTCTTGATCGATTAATTGCTCAGCAGCGCCTTTAGCACCCGGATCGGCCCTGGAGCCCTTCGCAGTGCGTGACCTCACAGGCGGGACTACCTGGCTCGAGGTGTCATTGCCGTCGCCGGTACCTACGCTGAAGCCATCGTAGTCGGCGGCTGGGTTCGGCGTCGGTGGAAGCCCGCCGATCACCGGCGGCGAAACTTCTCTGATGGATGCTGCCGGTGGAGGTCTGGAGTTTTTGGCGCCTGCATGCGGCGGCGATGCATTGGGGGGAGAAAGCGAAACCGGCGGCGCGGCCGAAGTCTGTCCTCTCGCGCCGTCCTGCGACCAGACGCCGACAAAGATGAGGCTGAAAGCCAGGGGCAGCACGCTTCTCATCCGCATCCTTCAAGCAGCTCCGGTTCGTCGTCTGACGGTGCGAAGAGTATCAGGACCCACATGGTCGTCAAAGCGCCGCAGCCCGGATTTCGCAGCCGGGAATATGGTTCACAAAGCGTGACCGGCCCGCCGCGCACCAGGCCAGGCGCGGTCAAGTCAAAGAGGAATTTAACGCTTGGGCCCTAACTTGCGCTCGCCATGAGTGACCAGGCCGTCCACAGCGAGGTTCATCCGTTTTCGGCGCGTGCGGCGCTTCCCTGGCTGGTGAGCCTTGGCGTTTATGGCCTGCTGCTGATCCTTGGACCGCGGCTGCTCAATGATCCCGACAGCTATTCCCACATCGAGGTCGGGCGCTGGATCATCGCGCACGGCACGTTGCCGGCGAGCGACCCATTTTCCTTTTCGAGGCACGGCGCGCCCTGGATCACGTTCGAATGGCTCTCGGAGATCATCTACGCCGGAGCCTACGCGCTTGCCGGCTGGCAGGGCGTCCTGGTCGTCGCCGCCGCGGCGATAGCGCTCGCCTTTGGCCTGTTCACGTTCTTCCTGCTGCGCGAGCTTTCGCCGACCCAGACGCTGCTCATGGTGATCGCGGCCGTCATCCTGTTGGCGCCGCATATGCTGGCGCGGCCACACGTGCTGGTGCTGCCGCTGATGGTGACCTGGGCGGCTGCCCTGGTACGCTGCATGGATCGTGGAGGGCCTCCGCCGTACTGGGTCCTTCCGCTGCTGGTCGTGTGGGCCAATCTGCACGGCAGTGTGGTGCTGGCGCTTGGACTGATCGGCCCTGCGGGGCTCGAGGCGCTGCTGCGCGAGAAGTGCAGCGAATGGCCGCGCGTATTCCTGCGTTGGCTACCGTTCACGGCGCTTGCGGTCGCGGCGTCCTGCCTGACCCCCTACGGGCCCGAACCGCTGCTGATGCCGCTGACCACACTCGGCCTCGGCCCCGCGCTCGGTTGGATCGCGGAATGGCGGCCGCAGGATTTCAGCCACATCAGTTTCTTCGAGTTGCTGCTGCTGGCCGGCATCTTCGCGCTCTCGCGCGGCGTGACGCTGCCGGTCGTGCGGGCCCTGGTCGTGATCGGCTTGCTGCATTTCGCGCTGGCCCAGATCCGCAATGCGGATCTGCTGGCCATGCTGGCGCCGCTCTATCTGGCGGCTCCGCTGGGGCGGAAGTTCGGCGGACCGATTGGGGAAGACGAGGCCGGCTCGTCACGCGGCCTGAACCTGGTCGCGCTCGGTGTGTTGATCGTGGCGAGCGGGGCGACGCTGGCCCGTGACATACGGCCAGCTCCGGCCATTACCCCTCAGGCTGCCATCGCTGAAGCCAAACTCGCCACGGCGGGGCACGTGCTCAACGATTATTCGTTCGGCGGCTATTTGATCTTTGCCGGCATTCCCACCTTTATCGACGGTCGCGGCGAATTGTACGGGGGAGCGTTCATCAACCGTTACAATCGCGCCCTGGCGCTGGTCGATCTCGGCGACTTTCTCAAGTTGCTCGACGAATACAACATCGCCGCGACGCTGCTTGCGCCGGGGACGCCGGCGATAGCGATGCTGGACCGGCTGCCCCAATGGCAGCGCGTCTACAGCGACGACGTGGCGGTCGTGCACAAGCGGCGAGATATGCCGCAAAGATAGATCAAGCGGTCCCGAAGGCGGCGTATTGGCCGCCGAGCGGCACGCCGCTCAGGGTATCTTCGAGGCGCCGCGCCGGCTTGGTGTCCCAGGGCAGCAGCAGAAAATGGCGCGCGCCGATCTCGCGCAGGCCGCCGGCAGCCATCAACTTTCGGGTGGTGCCGGCACCGAGCAAGACGGCGTCCCGGTCGAACTCACAACGCGCGACGGCAAGGCGTGTCAGCGGGTTGTACGGATTGTGCTCGATGACGCAGACGAGCCCCCCGGGGCGAGTCACGCGCCGCATCTCCGCGATGAATTGCGCCCATTCGGTCGGCACGACGTGGTGCATCACGCAGACGGCCGTAACCAGATCGAAGCTGGCATCGTCGAAAGGAAAGGTGCGGCCGTCAAACTCACGGTAGTCGACCCCGCCGTTGTCAGCGCGTGCCTGCGCCAGGCTGGCCGAGGAAACGTCGATGCCGCTCAAGCGGCCGACCATGCCGTGAAGCAGGGGATGAAGGCTGCCTACCCCGCAGCCGACGTCCAGCATGTCGGGCCTCTCCGTATCGAGCCGCTGCGCGATCAGATTGCCCAGCAGATCGGCCTTGGCGCGCATGAAGAAGTCATGCGGCAAGCCGGAGAAGTCGATCGAGGATTGGACCACGTCACGGTAATTGTCGTGATAACCGTCGAAGAGTTCGGTCATGCGCTGGGTCACTCGTTGACGGCGCGGATCGCGGGTGCGGCCGTCGCTTCGTTGCGATCGAAGCCGGCGCGCGTCTGCACCACGTAGAGCGGGCGGCGCTTCACCTCGGCATGGATGCGGCCGACGTAAAGCCCCACGATGCCCGTCATCAGCATGTTCATTCCACACAGCAGGGACACGACCACGATCGTCGAGGACCAGCCGGTGACGAGATGACTGTCGTTGCTGAGCCACAACAGGATCACCCAGCCGCCGTATAGCAGCGCGAGACCCGAGACCGTCAATCCGCACCAGATTGCGAGCCGCAAGGGCAGATCGGAAAAGCCGAGCGCGGCGTTCATCGCGAGCCGCACCATCTTGAAGAGCGGATATTTGGTCTCGCCGGCTGCACGCTCGAGGCGGTGGAAGGTGACCTCCGCCTGCCGGAAGCCGAGCCAGGCGATCATGCCGCGTACGAAGCGGTCCTGCTCCGGCATCTGCCGAAGCGCGTCGAGCACCTTGCGATCGATCAGGCGGAAGTCGCCGACATCAGCGGGGATGCCGACCGAAGACATCCTGCCGAGAAGCCGGTAGAACAGATGCGCGGTCGCGCGCTTGAACCGGCTTTCGCCGTCGCGCGACAGGCGGCGGGCGTGGACGATGTCGTTGCCTTCCTGCCATTTTGCGATCAATTGCTCGATCACTTCGGGCGGATCCTGCAAATCGGCATCCAAGACGATGATCGCTTCACCTTGCGCGGCGTCCATGCCGGCGGTGATGGCGATCTGATGCCCGAAATTTCGCGACAGGCCGATATAGCGAAAGCGCGGGTCGCGCGTGGCGAGCGCCTGCAGCACGATCGAGCTGGAATCACTGCTGCCGTCGTCGACGAAGATCGCCTCTGCCGGCCCGTCGAGCCGGGACAGCACCAGGTCGAGCCTGCGCAGCAGGACCGGCAGCACGGCTTCCTCGTTGAACACGGGGATGACGAGGCTGTAGCGGATCGACTGGGGATTGGCCGCCATGCGAGAGATTCCAACTCGTTGCAGGAGCGGAAGTCTATGCCGGCGGTGGTTAAGGTGGCCTTGCCACAACCGTTAAGGATATGGGGCGCTGGGGTGGCTTCCAGAAGGCGGTGCGGATGGTGACGCCTGATTAACCACACTAGGCAGCGCGGCTTCGCCTAGGATCTGCGGCGGATCTTGTAGAGAACAAATCGCTCTGAGGTATCCAGCGCCTCCAGCAGATCCGGCAGCGGGTTTGCGGCCCGCGGCCCGAGGACATAGAGATAGTCGTAATCTTGGTGCCAGGTGCGGACGAACGGCGGAACGCCCGCCGGCGGCCGGCTTTCCGCAATCGCGGTAAGCACGTCTAGCGGCATTGGCCCGCCGTAGGGAATGGCAAGACGGCGCACCTCCTCGCGTGGCCGCACGGGCTGCTTGCCCGCTTCCGTGAATAAATTGGGCACGAACGCGTTGGCATAGTGCACGGCGAGCGTCGGCGCATAATACATCGGATAGGAGGTGAGGTCGGCGAAGGGCGGGTCTCCATTGTCGTCCGTGCTGGCGACGAGGATGCGAGAGCCGCGATCGATCTTGTGGAACGACTCGATGATGGCCGCATAGTCGGTGCGGTAAGGCAACCACACCGCGAGCACGACGGCGAGATTGATCAGTATGATGCCACTGATCGCGGCGAGCGCTGCCATGCTCCATGCCCGGCTGGGCAGCGTCAGCGAGCAGAAGGCCGGCAGGATCAGAGCCGCAGCGGGAATCACGCGCAGGTCGACGAACGAGGTTCCGAACAGCTTCGAGGGAATGACAACGTAGAGCAGCGCGAAGCCGATCGCGAGCCAGATCCCGGCTGCCTCGAGCTTGAGGACGCCACGCCTTGCGGCGAAGAACAGCGAGCTCATCAGCATCAGTCCGGTCGCAGCCGCGACCGTCAAATTGTAACCGTTCATGATGCGCAACGGCCAAATCGGCTTGAACCCGAGGAACCAGCTCGTTCCTTCGCTTCCGATCGAGCCCGCGGTCATGCGCATGATCCCAAACAGGGCAAGCGCCGGTATCGCCAACGCGGCGAGCCGCGCGGCAGCGACACCGTACGATATTCGCCCATCGCGGATGCGCGAGAGCTCGTAAAGGCCGAGCGTCGCGCCGTAGATGCCGAGGGAAAAGAAATGCGCCGCAAACAGCGCAGCGACGAAGACCATGTTGACGATGAAACGCAGTGGCCAAGGGCGTTCCGAGAGCATCAGGTAGATGGCGATGCCGCAGAGAGCGAGGCCCAGTCCGAACTCGAAATTCACGAAGCCCCAGCTGAAAGGCAGACAGTAGAGGAAAGCGAGCGCCGCAAAGCCGGCGAGATGGACCCGTCCCTTCCGCGCCCATTCGAGCAATAGCGCGCCCCCGACGATCAGCAATTGGCTCAGGAGCAGAAACAGCCGTGTGGCGTTCTCGACGCTGATCAGCCGCGCCATCTGCGGGACCAGCAGATCCATGCCAAGGTTGGGATAGAATGCCCAGGCCACTTCGTAATGCGGATTGGCGTCGGGGGTGCCGTTCTGGCTCAGAATATACATCCGGGCGAGGTGATTGGGATAGTCGACCATCGCGGGGATAGGGGTGAGCAGCACCGGAAGAAACGAGACGGCCGCCAGCATCGCGAGAACGGTGATCGCCACCGATCGGTCCGAGCCAAGACGAGTCCGGATTGTCAAGGTCGGCTTGTCGGAAGGAATCATGTCATCGGGCCGCCGGAGTTTGAGCTTACGCTCTACGATGGCGCAGCCGCACGACACAACGCCATAATGCGAACTTCGCGACAATCAAGTTGGGGCCGCGAGAACACCAAACGCGTGTCCGTATCGGAACGTCGATTGGAAAGAGGAGCCCTTCATCGGGCGCGCTGCACGCGGACTTGCGCTGATCGGATTATGGCGCGCCGGCTATGGCGGCTACTTCACCGCCGCGCTGATCGAGTTGAATTTGCCGCTCAGGAGTGCGCTGCCCGTGTTGTTCACGGCCGTGATGATCGCGAGCGCGATGCCGGTGGCGATCAGACAATACTCGATGGCGGTGGCACCATTCTCATCGGCAAGAAATGACTTGAGCAAAGTCATCGTCAACTCCTGTTCATCCGTCCAACGTAGGCTGGTGCCGTTTTCGGAATGGTAAATTGATTCACTAATTTTTCGTGGGCGCATCAAAACGCAGGTCGGATGGTCCTCGCCTGTCGTTTCATATCGTGTCATTGATTGACTTAAGGTTTCGTCACCCAATTCGGATGCATTTGGCGATGTCTTCATCGCGTCTCAGGACGCGATCGGGCGTTCCGGCGCGGCCTTGCCGGGGCGTTTCAGTACCGCCGCGAGGCGTCCGACCAGATAGCTCACCACGCGCGGCTGGGCCCGCGCGGCGCCGCCGGCGAGGCTTTCTTCCTCGGCCGTGTCGTTGACGATGCCGATGTAGTTCTTTCTGGCGTCCTGCGGCTGCACGAGGCTGCAAATCCCGGGTTTAATCGAGGGGCGACCATGCTGTGCGTAGCGGGAACCGGCGGTTAATTTTGTCGTCCGTAGGATTACGCCTCGTCCCCGCGACCGCAGGCGGACACTGAAAGCGATGGGGCAGCTTAACGGATCGTTGAGCCTGTTCTTGAACCTGTTCTTGGGCAGGTCGGCGGCGGATCGGAAGGCAGACCCAGTGCGGTGCCGTGCTCACTCGCGCCGACCGTCCGCATTCAGCGCCCGCAACACCGCGATGCGGGCGAACATCATCCAGCCGCCGCCGGTCTCGGCCGCGTTGATCAGGGCCTCGATCGCGGTCTGCCAGTGGCTCGCATGCTGCGTGTCCTCGGGCAGTCGCATGATGTGATCGGCAGCTTCTTGCAGCGTCCGCAGCTTGCGCCTGCCGCGCAACGGAATGGGGTCGTCGAACGCGGCCGACCAGGGCATGTCAGGTCGGCCGATCGGCGAGGGGAGGCATCACGGCGTCGTCGCTGTGCGATGCTGCTAGCCGGCCTTCTTCGCCCGCGCCGGCGCGCGCACCGGCTTGTCGGCCTTTTTGGGAGCGGCTTTCGCAGCAGCATCCTTGCCGCCCTTGCCGGCGATCGGCAGCAGCATCTCGCGCTGGCCTTCGACGCGCTTCTTCGGCTTCTTGCCCTTGACGGCGTCCTTGGTCACGTCCTTGGCCACCTTCGCGGGGCCTGCGTCCTTCTCGTTCGCGATGCTCTTCTTCAGCGCGTCCATGAGGTTGATGACGTTGCCGCCGGTCTTGGGCGCGGCCTTTGCTGCGATGGGCGCGCCGCTGCGCTTCTTGTTGATGAGGTCGATCAGCGCGGTCTCGTAATGGTCCTCGAACAGCTCGGGCTCGAACGCGCCGGACTTCTTCTCGACGATGTGCTTTGCGAGGTCGAGCATGTCCTTGGTCAGCTTCACGTCCTGGATGTCGTCGAAATAGTCCTTCTCGCCGCGGACCTCATAGGGGTAGCGCAGCAGCGTCCCCATCAGGCCGCTCCCGAGTGGCTCCAGCGCGATGATGTGCTCGCGGTTGGTCAGCACCACACGGCCGATCGCGACCTTGTCCATGCTCCGGATCGTCTCGCGGATCACCGCGAAGGCGTCGTGGCCGACCTTGCCATCGGGCACGAGATAATAGGGACGGATCAGATAGCGGCTGTCGATGTCGGTCTTCGGTACGAACTCGTCGATCTCGATCGTGTGGGTCGAGTCCAGCGCGATGTCGTCGAGCTCGTCCTTGGTGACCTCGATATAGGTGTCGGTGTCGACCTTGTAGCCCTTGACGATGTCCTCCGAGGTCACCTCGTCACCGGTCTCGGCGTCGACCTTGAGGTACTTGATCCGGTGGCCGGTCTTGCGGTTGATCTGGTTGAACGAGACCTTCTCGGTATCCGAAGTGGCCGGATAGAGCGCGACCGGGCAGGTCACGAGCGACAAACGCAGAAAACCCTTCCAATTGGCGCGGGGGGCCATGGGCTACTCCAAACGCAACGGGGACAGAAGACGAGGATACCATCGGGGAACAACGAATCATAGCAAGGCGGATCGCTGAATCTTGCAACTGCGTTAACCGGCCGCCCAGCGCGCGGTTGCAGCCTGATCGGGCCGCAAAGGCCGGAACATCATATCCCATCATGCGTTGCCACGAGACATTCCGCCGCGAGGAGTCGCGGCCATCCGACGCGACAGCCAGAAATTGAGGTCACCATGGCAACCACGCGAGACCAACGTCAGATCGTGGAAACTCCGACAGAGGCGCGCCAGGGCGAGCCCGGGCCGTCGGTGGCGGCGCTGCTCGCCATATCCACAGGGCTCGCGATCCTGATCCTCGCGGTCATCTGGTTCGTGTTCTTCCGGACCTGATCGGCGGATCGATCGGACGGTTCGCACCTTACGACTCGCCGCGTAACGCGGCACATTGCGCCCGCCATGCCGCCGGTTCGTCCGGTGGCCTGGCGGGCGCAGTGCGTTGACCGCGATCAGGTCGGAGATGACCAAAAAGTAACACGGCCGGTTCCCCGTGTTCATATTCAGTTCACGCCGGAATTGCTCATCTGTGCGGGTGTTCATGCGGCCTAATTCGGGAGAGAAGCGTGCGCCTGCTCGTCGTTGAGGACGACCCCGATCTCAATCGCCAGCTTACCAAGGCGCTAACCGACGCCGGTTATGTCGTCGATCGCGCCTTTGACGGAGAGGAGGGGCATTATCTCGGTGACAACGAGCCCTACGACGCCGTGGTGCTCGACATCGGCCTGCCGAAGAAGGACGGCATCTCGGTGCTGGAAGCCTGGCGGCGCAACGGCCGCACCATGCCGGTCCTGATCCTCACCGCGCGCGACCGCTGGAGCGACAAGGTCCAGGGCTTCGATGCCGGCGCCGACGACTATGTCGCAAAGCCGTTCCACCTGGAGGAGGTGCTGGCGCGCATCCGCGCGCTGCTGCGCCGCTCCACCGGCCATGCCCAGAGCGAGCTGAGCTGCGGCCCCGTCACGCTCGATACCAGGACCGGCCGGGTCAGCGTATCAGGCAATCCCATCAAGATGACGTCGCACGAGTATCGGCTTCTGGCCTACCTGATGCATCATTCGGGGCGCGTCGTGTCCCGCACCGAGCTGGTCGAGCATCTCTACGACCAGGACTTCGACCGCGACTCCAACACCATCGAGGTCTTCGTCGGCCGCATCCGCAAGAAGCTCGACGTCGACATCATCCAGACCGTCCGTGGCCTCGGCTATCTCCTGACTCCGCCGACCCCCGGCGCTTGAAGCGTGGCGTCTCGAACTATCTTGTCTAGACGTATCTTGGCTTGACGGGCGGCCCGGCAGAGGCCTTGTTCGGGTCATGAGTTCCGATGCCATGCCACCCCGCGCCTCCGGGATCATTCCGATGCCCGCCAGCTCGCTTGCGAACCGCCTGTTCCTGTCGGCGACCGCGTGGCTCGTGGTGATCCTGGCCATCACCGGCGTGGTGCTGTCGTCGGTTTACAAGAACGCCACGGAGCGCGCCTTCGACCGCCGGCTCAATCTCTATCTCCGCACACTGATCGCCGAGGTTGCCACCCCCGACGAGCCCCCGGATCGCCAGTTCCAATCGCTCGGCGAGCCTCTGTTCGAGCTGCCGTTGTCCGGCTGGTACTGGCAGATCACGCGGACCGACACCGAAAAGCCGGAGGTGCGCTCGTCGCGCTCGCTCTGGGACAAGAAGCTGCCGAAGCTGGAAGAGCAGGGCACCGAGCTTACCGCCGCCGGCATCCGGATCGCCTATGTCGACGGTCCCGAGGGACAGAACCTGCGCATGGTGGAGCGGCCGGTCGATCTCGGCGCGGACGGCAAATTTCTCGTCAGTGTCGCCGGCGACGACACCGAGATTTTCGACGAGACGCGCAGTTTCGATTATTACCTCGGCGGCACCTTCACCGCGCTCGGCATCGTGTTGCTGCTGACCACCGTGTTCCAGGTCCGCTTCGGTCTCGCGCCGCTCAAGCGCATCTCCGAATCCATCGCCGACATCCGGTCCGGGCGGGCGGAGCGGCTCGAGGGCGAGTTCCCGGTCGAGATCGCACCGCTGGCGCGCGAGACCAACGCGCTGATCGACGCCAATCGCGAGATCGTCGAGCGCGCACGCACCCATGTCGGCAATCTCGCCCACGCCATCAAGACGCCGCTCTCGGTCATCGTGAACGAGGCCGGCGCGCATGCCGCCGATCCGTTCGCGGCAAAGGTGATGGAGCAGGCCGACGTGATGCGCGACCAGGTCGCCCATCATCTCGAGCGCGCGCGCATCGCGGCGCGGGTCTCGGTTGTCGCGACGGTGACGGAGGTCGCACCGGCCATCGAGGCACTGCGGCGGACCATGGAGAAGATCCACCGCGGCCGCGGCATCGTGGTCGAGGCCGAGGCCGATCCGTCGGCGAAATTTCGCGGCGAGCGGCAGGATCTGGAGGAGATGGTCGGCAATCTCGTCGACAACGCCTGCAAATGGGCGGCCTCGCGGATCTTCATCGAAGTTCTTGTGGAAGCGCCCCATCAGGCGAGCGCCGGTCCGCGGCTGCATGTGATCGTCGACGACGATGGCCGCGGCCTGTCGGAGGCCGAGCGCACCCAGGTCTCACGGCGCGGCCAGCGGCTCGACGAGTCCAAGCCCGGATCGGGGCTTGGGCTGTCGATTGTGACCGAGCTCGCTGCGCTCTACGGCGGCAGCCTCTCCCTCGGCCGCGCGCCGACCGGAGGCCTGCGGGCGGAGCTGGTCCTCCCCGCTGTATAATCCCTTGTTCCGACGCGACTATTTGGCTTACGGCACGTCGATCCGAACGAAAGCAGGGGTATTCGGAGCGACTTCCTAAACGGCTTCTTAAGTGGGCCCACCTATGATCGAGCAGGACGGATCCCACGTCCGCCATTTTACCGTTCATTATCCGGGCGCATGAGCCAGACATCGATCGAGCGGCTGAGGGAATATCTCGCGCAGCTCCCGCCGCAGGCGCAGGCGCTGCTGATGCGGGAGTTCGAGCGTGCGCTCGAGCGCGGCCAGGACACTGCCGTGGCGACCCTCGTGCTCGACCAGCTGCGCAAGATCGTCCGCAAGACGGAAGCCGACGAGGCCGCACCGCCGCGCACTGACGATCTGTCGCGGCTGCTGTTCCAGGTGCTGGAACCATTCCTGGTCGAAGCAGGCGCCCCGATCCGGGTCGGGCAGATTCGCCGCTCCTCGCTGGCTCCGATCTGGCAATGGCTCGGCCGCGACGGTGCTCCGGACAAGCTGAGCGAATTCGAGGCGGCGCTGGCACGTACGCCGGTCGACAGTGCAGGCCAGGTCGAAGCGCTGGCCTCGAAGCTCCAGGCGGTCGCCGCGGACGCCATCTTCGAGCTGACCGGGCCGGGCGGCGGCGACAAGTCGCGTGCGCTTGCCCGCGTTGGCCCGCCCAACGTGATCGAGGACCTCTATTCGACCGGGGCGGTGCTCGCAGTCCGCGAGGCTATTGCCACCCTGAACGAGAAGCTGCCGCGCTCCCTGCGCGCCTTCGGCGATGCCCAGATCGCCTCGGTGACTGCGGCGCTCAACATTCCCGTCCTCCAGACGCCGCAGATGCTGCCCTTCGCGCTGTCGATCGTCGTGCAGCGGATGACCGCGCCGTGGCAGATCATCCGCCTCGCCATCAAGATTGCCGCGTCTGACGATGAGATCCGGGTCGCGGCAACGCCCTATGGCGTCGCCGTCACGATCGCGCTGCATGATCTGTCCTGTGTCGCCGCCATCCTGCGCATGGACATCAAGCGCGGCCATTTCGACAACGTCGCCGGCAATCTCAAGACGCTGCACGACGGCGTCCGCGGCCTGCGTACCGAACTCGACCTGCGCAACGATTCCGCCTGGGGCAAGCAGTTGACCTCGATCCGGGCCGACATCTCCAACGCGCTGCAATCCGAGATCGACAGTGTTCCCGGCCGTGTCCGCCGCATCCTGCGCCAGCGCGCCGAGAAGGACATTCCGCCGGGCGCGCGGATCGACAGCACCGAGGTCGAGGAAACCGTGGCGCTGATCGATTTTGTCGCGACCTGCCGCAATTATGCGAGTGAGCTTGCGATCAACGAGGTGACACTGCGCACCTATTCCGACCTCCAGCAATATGTCGAGCGTTCGACAGAGCAACTGGTGCAGTCGCTGCGCGGCGCCGATCACAAGGTTCGCACCTATCGGCAGCAGCAGGTGCAGGCCGCGATCCGCTTCTGCCAGGTGCTGTTCGGCGATGATTATGCCTCGCTGATGAGCCGCGCCGCGGAGAACGCGGCCACGGGCGAGCGCAAATCGTCGCGCGCGAGCTGATCCAGGCGCATATTTTTGTGATCACAATTTTAGGTTGACGGTGTCGGTGACGGGCCCTACGCTCACCGTGCAAACTTCTATATTTCTATCTGTGGGCGCATGAAACCCGTTATCAGTTCCATCGAAATCGAGAATCGCGTCGTCGTTGCCAAATATCAAAGGCTGATGGTCGGCGCGAAGGTGGTGCTGGTCGAGAAGGCAAGCGGTCGGCAGCTTCCTGAGACCGTCACCAGGGTTGCATCGCCCGTTCCCGTCGGGGCGTTGCGCATCAGATTGCCCGACGCGATCCTGCCGGGAACATACTTCCTGAGGGCCTTCGACGGGCACGGCGAGGACGCCGCTCAAAGCTCGGACTTCGAGATCGGCTAAGCCGTTGGATTTTCATCGTTTCGGGACTGTGCGCGGTCGCGCCGAATTGACAATTGTCAATTGCCGCATCGTCAGGCCGTGGTGTAAAGCCACCAGTGGGCGCGGTTCGCGCGCTGCCGGAAGCTTGCCAGATGACGCTATGGTTCGTGTTCGCGCTGATGACGGTTGCGGCTATCTTCGCCGTGCTTCTGCCGCTCGGCCGTAGCGGACGCGCGCAAAATCAGGGCAGCGAGGTCGCGGTCTACAAGGACCAGCTCGCCGAGATCGAGCGTGACCTTGCCGCAGGGCTGATCGCAGCGCCTGAAGCCGAGGCCGCGCGCGTCGAGGTCAGCCGCAGGCTGCTCGCCGCGGCCGGCAGCGAGCCCGCAACGGCACCGAAATCCAGTGTCAAATGGCGCCGCGCTGCGGCCGTGCTGGCGCTTGCCGGCCTGCCGCTGGTTGCGGTCGGCGTCTATGCGCCGCTCGGCTCGCCCAGACTCCAGGACTTTCCGCTGGCGCAGCGGGAGCGCGGATCCGGGTCGGGCATGGCGCAGTCGCTCGAGAATCTGGTCGTGCAGGTCGAGCAACATCTGGAAAAGAATCCGACCGACGGGCGCGGCTGGAACGTGATCGCGCCCGTACTGGAGCGGCTTGGCCGCTTCGACGACGCGGTGCGCGCCTATCGCAACTCGCTCACCTACAATGGCGAGAGCGCAGAGCGCCGGTCCGATCTCGGCGAAGCGATCTCGGCCGCCGCCGGTGGTGTCGTGACCGCCGAAGCCAAGAGCGAGTTCGAGCGCGCGCGCGCGCTCAGCGCCGACGACCCCAAGGCGAACTATTTTCTCGGTCTCGCCGCCGAGCAGGACGGCCGCAAGGACGATGCCGCCAATATCTGGCGCGCGCTGCTGGCGAAAGCGCCGGCGGATGCGCCGTGGCGCCCTCTCGTGCAGACCTCGCTCGCGCGGGTCGGCGGCGGTGGCGCTACGATGCCGGCGCTGTCGGATGAGACCCTCGCAGCTTCCAAGGACATGAAAGAGGGCGACCGCAACGCGATGGTTCGTGGCATGGTCGAACGGCTCGCCACGCGCCTCAAGCAGAACGGCGACGACGTCGAGGGTTGGCTGCGCCTGGTGCGCGCCTATCTCGTGATGGGTGATCGCGACAAGGCGGTGGGGGCATCGACCGATGCCCGCCAGGCGGTTGCCAACGATGCAGCGCGCTTGCGCCAGCTCGATGAAGGCCTCAAGACGCTCGGGCTCGACGGATGACGATGTCAGGACGAGACGGGCAGGGAATGGATACGCCATGACGCGCAAGCAGCGACGTATGACCATCATCGGCGGCTCGCTTGCCGTGCTCGCGCTCGCGGCCGCGCTGGTGCTCAACGCACTGCGCGACTCCATCGTGTTCTTCTCGACGCCGACCATGGTCGCCGAGAAGCACGTCGCGCCCGGCAAGCGGTTTCGCCTCGGCGGCCTGGTGCAGCCCGGCTCGCTCCAGCGCGGCGACAATCTCGCAGTGACCTTCGAGGTCGCCGACGGCGGCGCAAAGCTTCCGGTCGCCTTCAAGGGCATTTTGCCCGATCTGTTCCGCGAAGGGCAGGGCGTCGTCGCCGAAGGCGCGCTCGACGCCGATGGCGTGTTCAAGGCGGACACCGTGCTCGCCAAGCACGACGAAACCTACATGCCCAAGGACGTTGCCGATGCCCTGAAGAAGCAGGGGCACTGGAAGGACGATTACGGTGCCAAAGCTTCCGATGGCGTAAAACCGGGGGCTACGACCGCGCAAGGCAACCCGCAGGGAGCAGTGCGGTGATCGCGGAATCAGGACATTACGCGCTGGTGCTGGCGCTCGGACTGGCTCTGATCCAGTCCATCGTGCCCCTGATCGGCGCGCGCCTGTGCGATGACGCGCTGATGAATGTCGCGCGTTCCACCGCGCTGGCGCAGCTTCTTTTCGTCGGTGCGTCGTTCATCGCGCTTGTGACGCTGCACGTGAATTCGGACTTCTCCGTCGCCAACGTCTACGAAAATTCCCACTCGATGAAGCCGCTGCTCTACAAGATCACCGGCGTGTGGGGAAACCATGAAGGCTCGATGCTGTTGTGGGTGTTGATCCTCGCGCTGTTCGGCGGATTGGTCGCGGCCTTCGGCAATAATCTGCCGCTGTCGCTGCGCGCGCATGTGCTGGCCGTACAGGCGTGGATCGCCAGCGCCTTCTATCTCTTCATCCTGGTGACCTCGAATCCGTTCCTGCGCATTGCCAACCCGCCGATCGAGGGTCGCGATCTCAATCCGGTGCTTCAGGACATCGGCCTCGCCGTGCATCCGCCAATGCTCTATCTCGGCTATGTCGGCTTCTCGATCTCGTTCTCCTTCGCGATCGCGGCGCTGCTGGAGGGTCGGATCGACGCGGCCTGGGCGCGCTGGGTGCGGCCGTGGACGCTGGTCGCCTGGATCTTCCTGACGCTCGGTATCGCCATGGGCTCGTACTGGGCCTATTACGAACTGGGTTGGGGCGGCTGGTGGTTCTGGGACCCGGTCGAGAATGCTTCGCTGATGCCGTGGCTTGCCGGCACCGCGCTGCTGCATTCGGCTCTGGTGATGGAGAAACGCAACGCGCTGAAGGTCTGGACCATCCTGTTGTCGATCCTGACCTTCTCGCTATCGCTGCTCGGCACCTTCCTGGTGCGCTCGGGGGTCATCACCTCGGTGCATGCCTTCGCGACCGATCCAACCCGCGGCGTGTTCATTCTCCTGATTCTCTGCCTGTTCATCGGCGGCAGCCTGTCGCTGTTCGCGGGGCGCGCGACTTCGTTGAAGCAGGGCGGCTTGTTTGCGCCGATCTCGCGCGAGGGTGCGCTGGTGCTGAACAATCTGCTGCTCACGGTCGCCTGCGCGGTGGTGCTGTTCGGCACGCTCTATCCGCTGGCGATGGAGATGCTCGCCGATTTCAAGATGTCGGTCGGCGCGCCGTTCTATAACCTCACCTTCGCTCCGCTATTCACGCTGTTGCTGCTCGCCGTGCCGTTCGGGCCGTTGCTGGCATGGAAGCGCGGCGATCTGCTCGGCGTCACCCAGCGTCTGCTCGCGGCCGGCGTCGCCGGGCTTGTCGCCGTCGCCATCGTCTGGGGCTGGGCAAGCGGAGGCAGCACACTGGCGCCGCTCGCGATCGGGCTTGGCATCTTCGTCATCGCCGGTGCCGTCACTGATATCGTCGAGCGTACCGGCCTCGTGCGGCTACCGTTCGCAACGGCGCTGCACCGGGCTCGCGGCTTGCCGCGCTCGGCCTGGGGCTCCGCGTTTGCGCATGCCGGCCTCGGCGTCGCGCTGATCGGGATCGTCTGCGAGACCACCTGGAACAGCGAATATATCGCGACGATGAAGCAGAACGACGTCGCCCATGTCGCCGGCTATGACGTCAAGCTGGACGGCCTGTTTCAGCGTCAGGGGCCGAACTTCCACGAGATGATCGCCGAATTCAACGTCAGCCACGACGGCGAGAAGCTCAGCGTGATGACTCCGTCCAAGCGCAGCTTCACCACCCGCGGCTCCTCGACCACCGAGGCCGCACTGCTGACGCGCGGCGCCAGCCAGCTCTACATCTCGCTCGGCGACGCCACTGCCGAGGGCGCCATTGCCGTGCGCATCTATCACAAGCCGTTGGTGCTGCTGATCTGGTGGGGGCCGGTGCTGATGGCGTTCGGCGGCGTGCTGTCGCTGTCGGACCGGCGCCTGCGGGTCGGTGCGCCGAAACCGGCGCGGGCCAAGCAGCGCCTGCAGCCGGCGGAGTGATCCGATGCGCCGAATGATGGTCGCGTTCGTCGCGCTGATGCTGCTGGCCTTGCCTGCGGCGCATGCCGTACAGCCCGACGAGATCATGTCGGACCCTGCGAAGGAGTCGCGTGCACGCGACTTGTCGCGCGAGCTGCGCTGCATGGTCTGCCAGAACCAGTCGATCGACGATTCCGATGCGCCGCTGGCGCGCGATTTGCGGCTCCTGGTGCGCGAGCGCATCGCGGCCGGCGACAGCAATTCGCAAGTGCTCGATTTCCTGGTCGCGCGCTACGGCGAGTTCGTGCTGCTCAAGCCGCGCTTCGAGCGCCAGAACATGCTGCTTTGGCTGCTCGCGCCGCTGCTGCTGATTGGCGGCGGCCTGGCGCTTTGGCTGCAATTCCGCCGGCGCTCGCGAAATGGTGCAGACGTACCGGCTCCGCCGCTCACGCCCGACGAGGAAGCGCGGCTCGCGGCATTGATGGCGGATGAAGCCAAATCTTAAGCTGCTTTCAGCCTTGGCTGCTTCAAGCTTGGCTGTTTCAAGCCTTAACTGTTTTCAAGCTTGGCCACTTCAAATCGTCCTGGTTACGCAATGATACGTAGCTGCCTGCCGCAGCGTGTTTCATGCTCTGTTGACCTTTGTCTGAAAGCTTGTCGCAAGATTCGATTCCAGACTCTGAGTCCTCAATTATGTTCGCGAACAGCAATCTGACGATCCGCTTCCTGGTCGGCGCCGTCGTCGTTGCATTATTGTTCCTGCTGGGCATCGGCGGCGGCACCGGCTTCGTCGCGGTGCTCTATCTCAACAACGAGATCACCAGCCTGTCGTCCGATTTCGCAGCGCTGAGTGGTCCCGCGCACGACCACGCGATGCAGATCTACCAGCAGGCGCAGACCGCGTTCTCCTATTTTCTCGTCGCTTGCGGCGTGATCGCCGTTGTCGCGATCGCGATCTGCCTCGTCACCTGGTTTGCCGTGCGCAACGGCATCCTCAATCCCCTGGCCGCGATCGTTCATGCCATGCGCGAGGTCGCCGACCAGAAGTTCGAGACATCGGTTCCGGGTCTCGGCGGCACCAACGAGATCGGCCTGCTCGCCGGGGCATTGGAGGTGTTCAAGACCAATGGCCTGGAGCGGCGCCGCCTCGCCGAGCAGCAGCTCCACGAAGCGCAGCATCAGGCCGAGCGGTCGAAATTCCTGGACGCGCGGATCAAGCGCTTCAACGATCTCGTCGCCAGCGTCGTGGACAGCGTGGCATCGTCGGCCGTGCATCTCGAGAGCAACGCAGAGACGTTGTCGCGGACGGCCAACGACACCAGCACCAAGGCCAATGCCGTGGCGAGCGCGGCGAGCCAGGCCAGCGGCAGCGTGCAGACAGTCGCGGGTTCGGCGGAGGAGATGACGAATTCGATCGGCACGATCAGCCGCCGCGTCACGGACGCAACCCTGCGCGCCGAGGGCGCGGCGACGCAGGTCGAGAAGAGCCGCGACACTATCCATTCGCTGTCGGACGCTGCGGACAAGATCGGCGAGGTCGTGCAGCTCGTGCAGGCGATCGCGTCGCAGACCAATTTGCTCGCGCTCAACGCCACCATCGAGGCGGCGCGGGCTGGCGAAGCCGGCAAAGGGTTTGCAGTGGTCGCCTCCGAGGTGAAGAATCTGGCCCACCAGACCAGCAAGGCGACGGAGGAGATCACCTCGCACGTCGCCAGCATCCAGGGCATCACCGCACAGACGCGCGGCGCGATCGACGGCGTCTCGCAGACGTTGTCGGAGATCTCGTCCATCATGTCCGGCATCGAGATCGACACCGCCCAGCAGCGCACCGCCACGCAGGAGATCACGCGGAGCGCCAAGGACGCCGCGCGCGGCACGCTCGACGTCTCCAATCACATCGTCCAGATCACCTCGACGTCCGCCGAGACCGGCCGAATGGCCGCCGAGGCGCGCGATTCCGCGGTCGACCTGTCGCAGCAGGCCGAGACTTTGAAGCGCGAGGTCGACGAATTCATCGTCAGTGTGAGGGCGAGCTGAGAGCCCTGAAAAGGGCGCTTCGGCTGCCACCGGAACTCGATTAAGTTCCTGTAAGACCAGGACTTTCGTTCTGCGATAAACTGCCGCATCGCATTCCCCGTTCATTACAAAAGTTTAACCCCGCCGCCAGCGCACGGTAAGGCGCGAGCCCCCATGTTCAGGTCCGCAAGGTGCTGGCATCCGGCACCAAAATGAATTCAAGGCCCTGGAGATCCCTGCATGAGCGACCGTATCGACCTCTCGAACCTTCCGTCCTACCGGCAGCCGCGCCGGTCGATTTTCTCGGCCCGCAGGATCGCGCTGATGGCGTCGGTTCTCGCTGGTCTCGGGATTGCCGTCCACGGCTTCAGCCCGTCGACCTCGCCGGCCGACTTGTTCTCCAGCCCGGCGCATGCGCAGGTCAACAACGAGGTCCGCAAGGTCGAGCGACCGATCGGCTTCGCCGACATCGTCGAGCGCGTGAAGCCGTCGGTGATCTCGGTGAAGGTCAACATCAAGGAAAAGGCGGCAAGCAACGATGACGGCGATGACGCGCAGTCGCCGTTCCAGCCGGGCTCGCCGATGGAGCGCTTCTTCCGCCGCTTCGGCGGTCCGGACGGGGTCCCGGGTCTGAAGGGTGGTGGTGGTCGTGGCCGCGTCGTGCAGGGCCAGGGCTCCGGCTTCTTCATCTCGGCTGACGGCTTTGCCGTGACCAACAACCACGTGGTCGACGGCGCCGACAAGGTCGAGGTCACGACCGATGACGGCAAGACCTACACCGCCAAGGTGATCGGTACCGACCAGCGCACCGACCTCGCCTTGATCAAGGTCGAGGGAAGCTCGAACTTCCCGTTCGCGAAGCTTGCCGACGGCAAGCCGCGGATCGGCGACTGGGTGCTCGCGGTCGGCAACCCGTTCGGGCTCGGCGGCACCGTGACGGCGGGCATCGTCTCGGCCAGCGGTCGCGACATCGGCAACGGCCCCTATGACGATTTCATCCAGATCGACGCGCCCGTGAACAAGGGCAATTCCGGCGGTCCGGCTTTCGACACCAACGGCGAGGTGATGGGCGTCAACACCGCGATCTACTCGCCCTCCGGCGGCAGCGTCGGCATCGCGTTCTCGATTCCCGCGAGCACCGTGAAGAGCGTGGTAGCGCAGCTCAAGGACAAGGGCTCGGTCAGCCGCGGCTGGATCGGCGTGCAGATTCAGCCGGTGACATCCGACATCGCCGACAGCCTCGGCATGAAGAAGGCCGAAGGCGCGCTGGTTGCCGAGCCGCAGGCGAATGGTCCGGCGGCCAAGGCCGGCATCGAGTCCGGTGACGTGATCACGTCGGTCAACGGCGAAGCGGTCAAGGACGCCCGCGAGCTCGCCCGTACCATCGGCGGCTTGGCGCCCGGCGCGACCGTGAAGCTCAACGTGCTGCACAAGGGTCAGGACAAGGTCGTGAACCTCACCCTCGGCCAGCTGCCGAACACGATCGAGGCCAAGGCCGACATCGACAAGGACAGCGGCAAGGGCGCGAGCCGCGGCACCGATGTGCCCAAGCTCGGCATGACCGTCGCGCCCGCCGATTCCGTGGCCGGCGCCGGCAAGGAAGGCGTCGTGATTACCGAAGTCGATCCGAAGAGCGCCGCAGCCGAACGCGGCTTCAAGGAAGGCGACGTGATTCTCGAAGTCGGCGGCAAGAGCGTGAGCACCGCCGGCGAAGTCCGCGACGCCATCAACACGGCGCGGACCGACAACAAGAACAGCGTCCTGATGCGGGTGAAGAGCGGCGGCCAGTCGCGCTTCGTCGCCGTGCCCATCGCCAAGGGCTAGGCCTCAGGAGGCCCACGAGATGAAGGGTGTCGTCGGCATCAGTCGCCCCCGCCGATGGCGCCCTTCGGGGGAGCAGCGCAACGTTTGCTTCCCCTGTCTACCTTCCGGTGGAATTACGCCCCCCTCCGTCGGAAGGCCTAGGGCGGTGAAGTCCCCCCAGCTTCACCGCCCGCCTTTTTCTCGATGCCAGAGTCTCTCACTCGGCTTGCATGCGATTGCCGCTCGCGCCATGTTTAGAGAAGGTTCACTCCCTTGACCGTTGCCGAACGCACGATGCGCCTCCTCATCATTGAAGACGACCGCGAATCCGCCGACTACCTCGTGAAGGCGTTTCGCGAGGTCGGGCACATTGCCGACCACGCCGCCGACGGCGAGGAAGGCCTCGCCATGGCCGAGAACGGCGATTATGACGTGCTGGTGGTCGACCGCATGCTGCCCAAGCGCGATGGCCTGTCGGTGATCGGCGCGCTCCGCGACAAGGATGATTCGACGCCGGTGCTGATTCTCTCCGCGCTCGGCCAGGTCGACGACCGCATCAAGGGCCTGCGCGCCGGCGGCGACGACTATCTGCCGAAACCCTATTCCTTCGCCGAGCTCCTGGCCCGGGTCGAGGTGCTGTCACGCCGCCGCGGCGGTCCGGCCGAGGACACGCTATACCGCGTCGGCGATCTCGAGCTCGACCGGCTCTCCCACCGCGTCGCGCGCGGCAAGGAGGAGCTGACGCTGCAGCCGCGCGAATTCCGCCTGCTCGAATATTTGATGAAGCATGCGGGCCAGGTGGTGACCCGCACCATGCTGCTGGAGAACGTCTGGGACTATCATTTCGATCCGCAGACCAACGTGATCGACGTGCACATTTCGCGGCTGCGTTCCAAGATCGACAAGGGTTTTGAGCGGCCGCTGCTGCACACGATCCGCGGCGCGGGATACATGATCCGTGACGGCATTCGGTAAACTCGTCCGCACCACAGCATTCCGGCTGACGCTGGTCTATTTGCTGCTGTTCGCGATGTTCGCGGCCTCGCTGCTCGCCTATTTCGCCTGGAATACGCGGCGGCTGATCACCGAGGAGATCACGCAGACGGTCAATGCCGAGACCTCCGAGATCAACGAGATCTACGGTCGCCGGGGCTTGCGTGGTCTCGTGCTCGCGATCGAGTACCGCGCGCTGCGGCCGGGCGCCAACCTCTATCTGGTGACGACGCCGACCGGCCAGTCGATCGCCGGCAATGTCGGCTCGCTCGCGCCCGGCGTGATGGCGACGCGGGGCTGGTCCGAGACCGCCTACCGGCGGATCGAGGACGCCGACGATCGCGACCACCTTGCGCTCGTCCGTGTCACCGAATTGGAAAACGGCTTCCGGCTTCTGATCGGACGCGATCTGGCCGAGCGGCGACGGCTGTTCGGCATCGTGGCGAAGGCGGCGCAATGGTCGATCCTGATCGTGGTGGTGCTCGGCCTCGGCGGCGGCATCTTCGTGGCGCGCAGGGTGCTCAGGCGCATCGATGCGATGAGCGGTACCGCCCATCGCATCATGACCGGCGATCTCAGCGAACGCCTGCCTGTGGGACGCAGCGGCGACGAGCTCGACCGCCTCGCCGAAAATCTCAATGCGATGCTGGAGCGGATCGAGGCGCTGATGGCGGGGCTGAAGGAGGTCTCCGACAACATCGCCCACGACCTCAAGACGCCGCTGACGCGCCTGCGCAACCGCGCCGAGGAGGCGCTGGCGAAATCCGGCGGCGAGGCCGATTACCGCGCGGCGCTGGAGCGGACTATCGAGGAATCCGATGGCCTGATCCGCACCTTCAACGCGCTTCTGATGATCGCGCGCGCCGAGTCGGGGCAGGCGCGCGGCAACATGGATGATTTCGACGCGGCCGATGTCGCCAACGGCATTCACGAGCTCTACGAGCCGCTGGCGGAAGACGACGGCATGACCTTGAAGGTCAGGTGCGAGACGACGCCGGTTCACGCCAACCGCGAATTGATCAGCCAGGCCCTCGCCAATCTTGTCGAGAATGCGATCAAATACGGCAAGCCGGCCGCGCAGCCGGCGGGAACCGTGGTCAGTATGGAGGGCAGGCAGATCACGATCGAATCGAGGCGCGAGGGCGATCAGGTGCTGCTCAGTGTCACCGATCGCGGTCCCGGCATCCCCGAAGCCGACCGCAAGCATGTCGTGGAACGATTCGTGCGGCTGGAAGCCAGCCGCACGCTGCCTGGATCCGGCCTCGGCCTCAGTCTCGCCTCCGCGGTCGCGACATTGCATGGCGGTGAGTTGAGGTTGGGTGACGCCCAGCCCGGACTTGTCGCCACGCTGGCGCTGCCGGCGCGCGCGGGGGCCGGCGACAGGGTTGCTCCGCCAATGCAGGATGTGCCACAGAAGGTGGCATGAACCATTCCGCGCCGGGAAACGCGGACAAGCATGGTGAGAGCCTGGCCGCACGCTTCGCGGAGGCTCCCCATATTGCCGCTTCCGTCACCGACCAAGGACGTTTTGAAAGCTGGCTGGCCGAGCTCGAGCCCGCGCAATTCACCCGTTTTGAACCGCTGCTGGCTCATCGCTTCGCGCGGGACATTCTGGCCGGCATCGTGGAATTCTCGCCTTATCTGTCCGAGCTGGTGCGCGCTGATCAGCAGCGCCTGATCCGGCTGCTGGAATGCGATCCGGATGCGCATCTCGCCACGCTGGTCGCGGAGGCGAACGGCGCCGTGCTCGCGGCATCCGACGAAGCCGAGGTGATGCGGTTGCTTCGCCGCATGAAGGCGGAGGCCGCGCTCCTGACCGCACTGTGCGACATCGGCGGGGTCTGGCCGGTGATGCGGGTGACCGCAGCGCTCACCGATGTCGCGGTGTCCTCGGTGCGGGCGGCGCTTCAATACCTCCTGCGGCAGGAAGCCGCACGCGGCAAGCTCTCGCCGCCCAATCCCGAGGCTCCGGAGGAGGGCTGCGGGCTGATCGTGCTTGCGATGGGCAAGATGGGCGCAGGCGAGCTGAACTATTCCAGCGACATCGATCTCATCGTGTTCTTCGATCCCGACAATACGACGCTGGCCGCGGATATCGAACCCCAGCCATTCTTCGTGAGGGTGACGCAGGGGATGGCACGCATTCTTCAGCAGCGCACCTATGACGGCTATGTCTTCCGCGTCGATCTGCGCCTGCGTCCCGATCCATCCTCGACGCAGGTGGCGATTTCGCGCGACGCCGCGCTGAACTATTACGAGCGGGAAGGGCGTACCTGGGAGCGCGCCGCGATGATCAAGGCGCGCGCCTGCGCCGGCGATCCCAGAGCGGGCGAGGCGCTGCTCGCGGAAATCGCGCCCTTCGTCTGGCGCAAGCATCTCGACTTTGCCGCGCTTGCCGACGTTCACGACATGAAGCGGCAAATGCAGACCTATCGCGGCCAGAGCGAGGTTGCGGTCGAAGGGCACAACGTGAAGGTCGGGCGCGGCGGAATCCGCGAGATCGAGTTCTTCGCCCAGACCCAGCAATTGATCGCCGGTGGCCGGCATCCCGAACTGCGCGTGCGACCGACGCTCGCCGCGCTCGGCGTGCTTGCTTCCAGCAACTGGATCACGGTTGCTGCGCGCGACGAGCTGACCACGGCGTACCAATTCCTGCGCCGGGTCGAGCATCGCCTCCAGATGATCGCCGACGAGCAGACCCACACGCTGCCCGAGGACAAGGAGGCGGTCGAGCGTTTCGCCTGGTTCTTCGGCTATCCGGATCGTGAGGCCTTTGCCCGCGACCTTTTGCGCCAGCTCGAGATCGTCCAGGGTCACTACGAAAAACTGTTCGAGGGCGACGATCCGACCGGCACGGCCAAGCTGCCGGCGCTCGACTACAGCGCGGGTCCCGACGATCCGCGGCTGCTCCAGTACCTGGCGACGCTCGGCTTCAAGAAGCCTGCCGCCGTCGCGCAGACCGTGCGTGACTGGATCACCGGCGAGTACCGCGTGTTCCGCAATGAGGCGACACGAAACGCATTCGTCGAATTCGTGCCGGCCCTGATCGACGGTCTCGCTCATGCCGAGGAGCCGGATCGGGCCGTCGTGGCGTTCGACCATTTCCTTGGGGCGCTTCAGCGCGGCGGCCGGCTGATCACGCTGCTCGGCCAGAATCGCGATCTCGTCGCGCTCGTGGCCCTGGTGCTGGGCGCGGCGCCCCGGCTCGGCGAGATGCTGGCGCGGCAGCCGCAGCTCATGGACGGCCTGATTGATCCGCGCTTCTTCGGCGCCATGCCCGACAGGCAGGAATTGTCGGGGCGGCTCGCGAGCACCGTGCAGGATGCCGGCTCTTACGAAGAGTTTCTCGACCGCTTGCGTCTGTTCGGGCAGGAGAGCCTGTTCCTGATCGGCACGCGCATTCTCTCAGGCACGGTCTCGGCGCAGCAGGCGAGCACGGCCTTTGCCGACGTTGCCGAGGGCATCGTCCATACCGTGCATGGTCTCGTCGCCGACCGCTTCGCCGCCCAACATGGCCGGATCAAGGGGCAGGAGACCGCGATCATCGCGATGGGCCGGCTCGGCAGCCGCGAGATGACCGCGTCGTCCGATCTCGACCTGATCCTGCTTTACGATTTCGACAGCGACAATCCGGACTCCGACGGTGCGAAGTCACTGCAAGGTGCACATTACTTCGCCCGCTTCACCCAGCGCCTGATCAGCGCGTTCACGACGCGGACCAATTACGGCGTGCTCTACGAGATCGACATGCGGCTGCGCCCCTCGGGGCGTGCCGGCCCTGTGGCGTCGAGCCTCGTCTCATTCGCGGACTACCAGGCCAACGAGGCCTGGACCTGGGAGCACATGGCGCTGACGCGCGCGCGCGTCGTGTCGGCTTCGCCCGAATTCCAGGAACGGATCGAGCGCGTCGTCCGCGATGTCCTGACCCGTCGCCGCGATCCCGCAATCACCGCCAACGACGTCGCCGACATGCGGCGTGCGATCGCCCAGGAGAAGGGCGAGGCCGATTGCTGGGATCTCAAATATGCCGCCGGCGGCATGGTCGACATCGACTTCATCGCGCAGTATCTCCAGCTCGTACATGCTCACGAGACGCCGGAGATTCTCGACGTCGGCACCCCGCAGGTGCTGGACAATGCATGCAGGCTCGGCGTGCTCGGGCAATCGGAGACCGAGATATTGCGGGCGGCGACGCGGCTTTATCACGACCTGACGCAGATACTGCGGCTCTGCGTCAGCGACCGGTTCAAGCCGGAAACCGCCGGCACCGACCTCCTGCGCGTGATGGCACGCGCCGGCGACGCGCCGCATTTCTCCTCGCTGGAGGCGCGCGTGAAGGAGACGCAGAGCGAGGTGCGCCGTGTCTTCAGGGCGCTGCTGGAAGCGACGTCGTCGGCGTCAGCGAGGTGAGCGCCTCGCGCACGTTCGGCTCGAGGCCCGCGCCGCCGGCATCGAGATGGGCGAATATCGCGCGCTTCATCCGCGGATCCCAGAACTTCTTGATGTGGTCGGCGATCCCCGGCACGGCCTTGTCGTGGCCCTGGCTCCGGAAGAACGTGCCGATCTGGTTGGCCATGTAGATCAGGCGGTCAGGCGACATCGGCAACCTCCGTGGCATGACGGGCGACAATGCGATCGCCATGCGAAAACACTTCGAACCCGTCCTGGCGGGCGATGGCAATCAGCGTGATGCCAGCGGCCTCCGCGGTGCGCACCGCGAGCGCGGTCGGAGCAGAGACGGCGACTATCACCGGAGCGCCGATGGCCGCGGTCTTCTGCACCATCTCGACCGAGACGCGGCTCGTCAGCAGCACGATGCCGCCGCTTGCAGCCGTACGGCTGCGCGCCAGCGAACCGGCGAGCTTGTCGAGCGCGTTGTGGCGTCCGACATCCTCGCGCAGCGCGACGATACCGACGGCAGGCGACCAGAACGCGGCGGCGTGAACGGCGCGGGTTTGCAAATTGATCGATTGCAGCGGTGCGATGGTCTGCATCGCCGCCATGACCTGGTCGGGCGTAAACGTCTGTCCCTGCGGCACGACGGCTGCTGGCCGCACCACTTCGGCAATCGAGTCGATGCCGCAAATGCCGCAGCCGGTCGGGCCGGCGATGTGGCGGCGACGCTCGCCGATGCGCGCGGCATCTTCCGACGCCAGCCACATGCGCAGCTCGATGCCGTCGTCGAGGCGGACCATTTCGAGCGACTTGATGTCATCGACCGACTTGATGATGCCTTCGTCCAGGCTGAAGCCGACCGCGAAGTCTTCGAGGTTCTGCGGCGTTCCCATCATGACGGCGTAGGTGCCGCCATTGTAGGTCAGCGCCAGCGGCGTCTCCTCCGGGATCAGCCGTGTGCCTTCGGACGCGACACCGTCGCGCCAGATTTCGCGGTCGATAGCCTGGACCGGGACGTGCATGCCGCTACTCCGCGGCCTCGGCCGGCGCGATGCGGCGGGAATGCCGCGCCTGCGCGTCGTAGGCCTTCTGCCAGTCGGACGGGCCATTCGACGGCGAGATCTGCACCGCCGTGACCTTGTATTCGGGGCAGTTGGTCGCCCAGTCCGAATAGTCGGTCGTGATGACGTTCGCCTGCGTGTCCGGATGGTGGAAGGTGGTGTAGACGACGCCCGGCGCGACGCGATCGGTGATCTCCGCACGCAGCGTGGTCTCGCCGGCGCGGCTCTTCAGCCGCACCCAGTCCCCGTCGCGTACGCCGCGTTGTTCGGCATCGTGCGGATGGATCTCCAGCCGATCCTCGGCATGCCAGACCACGTTCTCGGTGCGCCGGGTCTGCGCGCCGACATTGTACTGGCTGAGGATGCGGCCTGTGGTGAGCAGCAGCGGATAGCGCGGGCCGGTACGTTCGTCGGTCGCAACATATTCGGTGACGACGAACTTGCCCTTGCCGCGAACGAAGCCGTCGATATGCATCACCGGCGTGCCCTCGGGCGCCTTCTCGTTGCAGGGCCACTGCACCGAGCCGAGCTCGTCGAGCTTGGCATAGGAGACGCCGGCGAAGGTCGGGGTCAGCGCCGCGATCTCGTCCATGATCTCGGAGGGATGGCTGTAGGGCATCTCGTAGCCCATGGCCTTGGCGAGGCCGACGGTAACCTCCCAGTCGGCGAGGCCGTTCTTGGGCGTCATCACCTTGCGGACGCGCTGGATGCGGCGTTCTGCGTTGGTGAAGGTGCCGTCCTTCTCGAGGAAGCTGGAGCCCGGCAGGAACACATGGGCGTAGTTCGCGGTCTCATTCAGGAAGAGGTCGTGAACGATGACGCATTCCATCGCCGAGAGTGCCGCCACCACATGCTTGGTGTTGGGATCAGATTGCAGGATGTCCTCGCCCTGCACGTAGATCCCCATAAACGTGCCTTCGACCGCGGCGTCGAACATGTTGGGAATGCGCAGGCCCGGCTCGGGGTTGAGCTTGACGTTCCACAGCGCCTCGAACTGGTCCCGCACGGCATCGCCCGAGATGTGGCGATAGCCGGGCAGCTCGTGCGGGAACGAGCCCATGTCGCAGGAGCCCTGCACGTTGTTCTGGCCGCGCAGCGGGTTCACGCCGACACCGGGACGACCGATATTGCCTGTGGCCATCGCGAGGTTGGCGATCGCAATCACGGTGGTCGAGCCCTGGCTGTGCTCGGTGACGCCGAGCCCGTAATAGATCGCGCCGCTACCGCCGGTGGCGTAGGCGCGGGCTGCTTCGCGCAGATCCTTCGGATCGACGCCGGTGAGGATGGCGGTGGCTTCCGGGCTGTTGTTCGGCTGGGCAACGAAGGCCGCCCACTCCTCGAACTCGCTCCAGTCGCAACGTTCGCGCACGAAGGCCTCGTCGACGAGGCCTTCGGTGACGATGACATGGGCGATCGCGGTCATCACCGCAACGTTGGTGCCGGGCATCAGCGGCAGGTGCAGCGCCTTCACGTGCGGCGATTCCACCATCTCGGTGCGGCGCGGATCGATCACGATCAGCCTGGCGCCCTGGCGCAGCCGCTTCTTCAGGCGGGAGGCGAACACCGGATGGGCCGAAGCGGGGTTGGCGCCGATGATGACGACGACGTCGGTGTCCTCGATCGAGTCGAAATCCTGCGTGCCGGCGGAAGTGCCGAACGTGGTCGAGAGGCCATAGCCGGTCGGGGAGTGGCAGACGCGGGCGCAGGTGTCGACATTGTTGTTGCCGAAGCCGGCGCGGATCAGCTTCTGCACCAGATAGGTTTCTTCATTGGTGCAGCGGGACGAGGTGATGCCGCCGATGGCGTCGCGGCCGTATTTCTTCTGGATGCCGCGCATCCTGTCGGCGGCAAACGAGAATGCCTCGTCCCATGACACTTCGCGCCAGGGATCCTCGATTCGCTCGCGGATCATCGGGTTGAGGATGCGTTCCTTGTGGTTGGTGTACCCCCAGGCGAAGCGGCCCTTGACGCAGGAATGGCCGCGATTGGCCTTGCCGTCCTTGTACGGCACCATGCGGACGACTTCCTCGCCGCGCATCTCGGCCTTGAAGGCGCAGCCGACGCCGCAATAGGCGCAGGTGGTGACGACCGAGTGTTCGGGCTGGCCGATCTCGATCACGGATTTCTCGGTCAGCGTCGCGGTCGGGCAGGCCTGCACGCAGGCGCCGCAGGAGACGCATTCGGAGCCGAGGAAGCTCTCGCTCATGCCGGGCGAGACGCGGCTGTCGAAGCCGCGGCCGGAGATCGTCAGGGCGAAGGTGCCTTGCACCTCTTCGCAGGCGCGGACGCAGCGCGAGCAGACGATGCACTTGGAGGGATCGTAGGTGAAGTACGGGTTGGACTCGTCTTTCGGCATCCAGGCGGCGTTGATCTCGCCATTGGACTTGCCAGGCGTCCTGGCGAAGACGTGGTTCTCGCCTTCATAGCCGTAACGGACGTCGCGCAGGCCCACGGCGCCGGCCATGTCCTGCAACTCGCAATCGCCATTGGCACCGCAGGTGAGGCAGTCGAGCGGATGGTCGGAGATGTAGAGCTCCATCACGCCCTTGCGCAGCTTCTTCAGCCGTTCGCTCTGGGTGTGCACGATCAGGCCGGACATGACAGGCGTGGTACAGGAGGCCGGCGTGCCCGCGCGGCCCTCGATCTCGACGACGCAAAGGCGGCACGAGCCGAACGCGTCGACCATGTCGGTCGCGCAGAGTTTCGGGATCTGGTGGCCGGCGTCCATCGCCGCCCGCATGATCGAGGTGCCCTCGGGCACGGTGACAGTGTTGCCGTCGATGGTCAGGGTCACCATCGTTTCCGATTTCGAGCGCGGCGTGCCGAAGTCGATTTCTTCGATCAGAGACATTGTCGTTCTCCTATTCCGCGGCCTGAAGCGTGGTCGGGGCCGGGACGAAATCTTCCCGGAAATGCTTCAATGCGCTGAGCACGGGGTAGGGCGTGAAGCCGCCGAGCGCGCAGAGCGAGCCGAATTTCATGGTGTTGCAGAGGTCCTCGACGAGTGCGAGGTTTTCGCTCACGCGCTCGCCGTTGATGATCTTCTCGATGGTCTCGACGCCGCGGGTCGAACCGATCCGGCACGGCGTGCACTTGCCGCAGGATTCGACGGCGCAGAATTCCATGGCGAAACGTGCCTGCTTGCGCATGTCGACGCTGTCGTCGAACACGACGATACCGCCGTGGCCGATCAGGCCGTCGCGCGCGGCGAAGGCCTCGTAGTCGAACGGCGTGTCGAACAGCGCGCGCGGGAAGTAGGCGCCCAGGGGACCTCCGACCTGCACCGCGCGAACCGGGCGGCCCGTGAACGTGCCGCCGCCGATGTCGTCAACGAGCTCGCCGAGCGTGACGCCGAACGCGGTCTCGAACAGCCCGCCGTGGCGGATGTTGCCGGCGAGCTGGATCGGCATCGTACCGCGCGAGCGACCCATGCCGAAATCGGCATAGGCCTTGGCGCCTTCGGCCAGGATGAAGGGGATGGCGGCGAACGACAACACGTTGTTGATGACGGTCGGCTTGCCGAACAGGCCGTGATGCGCGGGCAGTGGCGGCTTTGCGCGCACGAGGCCGCGGCGGCCTTCGAGGCTTTCCAGCAGCGAGGTCTCTTCGCCGCAAATGTAAGCGCCGGCGCCGACCCGCACTTCGAGGTCGAAGCTGTGCGTGGAGCTGCCGATGTTCGCGCCGAGATAGCCGTCGCGCTTCGCCGCCACGATGGCCGCGTTCATCGCCTCGACCGCGTGCGGATATTCGCTGCGGATGTAGATGTAGCCCTTGGTCGCGCCGACCGTGATGCCGGCGGTCGTCATGCCCTCGATGACGAGGAAGGGATCGCCTTCCATGATCATGCGGTCGGCGAAGGTGCCACTGTCGCCTTCGTCAGCGTTGCAGACGATGAACTTGCGATCCGCCTTCGCCTGCGCGACCGTCTTCCACTTGATGCCGGTCGGGAAGCCCGCGCCGCCGCGGCCGCGCAGACCGGACGCCGTCACGTCATTGAGGATGGCTTCCGAGCCGAGCGACAGCGCGCGTTCGAGGCCCTTGTAGCCGCCATGGGCGCGGTAGTCATCGAGCGAGCGCGGGTCGATCACGCCGCAGCGCGCGAAGGTGAGGCGGGTCTGGCGCTTGAGCCAGGGGATCTCGTCGGTGGCCCCGAGCCGCAGCAGATGCGGCGTGTTGCTCGCGAGCGCGTCGAGCAGGGAGGGCACATCGGCCTTGGTCACGGGGCCGAACGCGATCCGGCCCTGCGGCGTCGCGACCTCGACCAGCGGCTCGAGCCAGTACAGGCCGCGCGAGCCGGTCCTGACGATCTCGACCGCAATGCCACGCTTGGCTGCGGCCTGCTCCAGCGCCAGCGCGACCTCGTCGGCGCCGACCGCAAGCGCACCCGCATCGCGAGAGACATATAGACGGATGCTCATCGCTTCGCCTCCGCAACGAGTGCATCGATACGCTTTTCATCGAGTCGGCCGAACAGCCGGCCATCGAGCATCGCGGACGGCGCGGTTGCGCACAGTCCAAGGCAGTAGATCGGCTCCAGCGTGACGCGGTCATCGGCCGTGGTGCTGCCCAGCGACACGCCGAGCGTCGCCTCCGCACGCGCAGCCAGCGCGTCGCCGCCCGCCGCCTGGCAGGCTTCCGCGCGGCAGAGCTTCAGCACATGGCGGCCGGCCGGCTTGTGGCGGAAATCATGGTAGAACGTGAACACGCCATGCACTTCGGCGCGCGACAGATTGAGCGCCTGAGCCACCATGGGAATGGCTGCCTCCGGCACGTAGCCGAACGCCTCCTGGAGCGCGTGCAGGATTACCAGCGTCGCGCCTTCCTGCCTGCTGTGTTCGGCGATGATCTCGGCGCCGCGCGTTTCGTCCCAAGGCTCGTAAACCGTTGTCATTCTTCGTTCTCGACCAGAGCGTCTGTTGACCGCAAACTACTTGGAATCGTTCGAAGATCAATAAAGCCGTCTCATGCTGCGATTGCGGATTCCGATCGATTTGCGATGGCAATCATTCGATTTGAAATTTCGATAGGAGCCGTCCGCCGGGCGGTTTTTGCGTGTTGGAAGGGGTAGGGCATGCTAGCTTGCATGCCACCACACGATCCCAGGGGATGACCGGTTGCTCGACAAGCTTGAACTATTGCTGGCGCTGGCGAAGGAACGGCATTTCGGCCGGGCCGCCGAAGTGTGCGGCGTGACGCAACCGACGATGTCGACCGGGCTGAAGCAGCTCGAGGAGATCCTCGGCGTGATGCTGGTCCAGCGCGGCTCCCGCTTCCAGGGTTTTACGCCGGAAGGCGAGCGGGCGCTCGATTGGGCGCGGCGGATCGTGGGCGATGCCCGCGCGATGCGTGACGAGATCAACGGGCTGAAGCATCAGCTCTCCGGCGAGATCCGTATTGCCGCGATCCCGACCGTGCTCGGCATGGTCGCTGCGCTGACGACGCCGTTCCGCGCCAGGCATCCCGAGGTGCGTTTCCGCATCCAGTCCACCACCTCATCCGAGGTGCTGGGGCTGCTCGAGAATCTCGAGGTGGATGCGGGACTGACCTATATCGAGAACGAGCCGATCGGCAAGGTGCGCACCATCCCGCTCTACAGCGAGAGCTATCGTCTCCTCACCGCGCCGGATGGAATGTTCGGCGATCGCGAAACGGTGACGTGGAAGGAGGTCGGACAGGTGCCGCTGTGCCTGCTCACGCCGGACATGCAGAACCGCCGCATCATCGATCGCGCATTACGTTCGGTCGACGCCGAGGCGACGCCGAGCTTGACCTCGAATTCGCTGCTCGTGCTGTTCACGCATGTGAAGACGGGGCGCTGGGCCAGCGTGATGCCGGCCAAGCTCGCCGAGACGCTCGGCCTTTCCGATACGGTGCGCTCGATCCCGATCACCGATCCCGATGTCAATTACAGCATCGGCATGGTGATCCCGCAGCGTGATCCAATGACGCCGCTGATCGCGGCGCTGGTCAACGTCGCGCGCGAAGTCGCGCCGTCGCTGCAATCGTAGGATTCAGGCCGCGGCCGATATCCCGGACGCCGCCTTGATCGCGTCGCGGGGTAGGGTCACGCGCACGACTGTGCCGACTTCGAGCTTGGAGCGCAGCCGCATCGAGCCGCCATGGAGCTGCGCCAGCGAGCGGGCGATCGCCAAACCAAGTCCCGAGCCGTGATAGGTCTTGGTGAGCTGGCTCTCGACCTGCTCGAACGGGCGGCCGAGCCGCGCCAGCGAATGCGGCGCGATGCCGATGCCGGTGTCGGCGATCATCAGAACGATCCTGTCGTCGAGCTGCCGGCTGCGCACCACGATGCGTCCGCCGTCGGGCGTGAACTTCACGGCGTTGGAAAGCAGGTTGACGATGATCTGCTTGGTGGCGCGGCGGTCGGCGACGACGGAGATGGACTTTGCGATGTCGGCGTCGAGCGTCAGGTGCTTGTCCTGCGCGCGGCCGGTGACGACCCGCAGGGATTCCGCCAGCGTCTGCGCCAGGTCGAGCTCTTCCATGTCGAGCTTCATGCGGCCGGCCTCGATCTTGGACATGTCGAGGATGTCGTTGATGACTTCGAGCAGGTAATGCCCGCTGGTCAGGATGTCGTGGCAGTATTCCTGGTACTTTTCCGAGCCGAGTTCGCCGAACATGCCCGAGCCCATGATCTCGGAGAAGCCGATGATCGCGTTCAGCGGCGTGCGCAGCTCGTGGCTCATATTGGCGAGGAATTTCGACTTGGTCTGGTTGGCTTCCTCGGCGCGGGTCTTCTCGCGCTGGTATTTCTCGGCGAGATCGGCGAGTTCGCCTGCCTGGCGCTCCAGGGCTGCCTGCGAGCGCTTGAGGTCGATGACGGTGGCGCGCAGGCGCAAATCGTTGTCGACCAGCTTCTGCTCGTGCTCCTTGATGCGGGTGATGTCGGTGCCGACCGAGACGTAGCCGCCGTCCTTGGTGCGGCGCTCGCTGATGTGCAACCAGCTGCCGTCGTCGAGCTGCGCCTCGAAGGTGCGCGCGCCGGGGCCCTGGCTCGCGGTCTCGTTGTGCCGGGTGCGGACCTCGGGCATGCGGCCGACCTCGAGCACGGTCTCGTAGGAGGTGCCGGGGATGACGGCGCTGTCGGGCAGCTTGTGCAGGCGCTGGAAGTGCGAATTGCAAAGCACCAGGCGGTCGCTTGCGTCCCACAGCACGAAGGCTTCGGGAATGGTCTCGATCGCGTCGCGCAGGCGCAAATCGGCTTCCACGGTCCGCTCGGCGAGGCTCTTCTGCTCGGTGATGTCGACGGCGATCCCGATCAGGTGCACGCTGGAGTCGGTCGCGCCGCTGGTCTTTTCGCAGCGGACGCGGAGCCAGATCCAGTGGCCGTCGACATGCTGCATGCGGAAGGTCTGGTCGATGTGGTCGATCTTCTCGGAGATGAGCTGGTCGGCGATCTCGAACAGGTCGATGTCGTCGGACTTCACCAGCGCGTTGACCTCGCCGAAGGTGAGGAGCTCGTTGCGGCCGTCGAGGCCGAGCATCGAAAACATCGATTGCGACCAGAAGATGCGGCCGCGTGACAGGTCCCAGTCCCACAGTCCGCAGCGGCCGCGGTTGAGCGCGGTGTCGATCCGGCCGCGCACGGCGTCGTTGATCAGGTCGCCCTCGCGGGCACGGGTGGACTGCCAGTGGAAGGCGAAGCCGAGGATCAGGACCACGAAGCCGGTGGTGGCCGACAGCGTCACCGACAGCGCGGCGTCCGAGCCCCAGATCGGCTCGTTGCGCTCCTGGATCACGGTCACGAAGCCGGGCAGCGACTTGATCTGCCGCGAGGTCGCCATCGCGGCGTTGCCGTTCGGCAGCGTCATGTCGGAGATGTTTTCGTCGCGTGGCGGCGCCGCCAGCAGTTGCGCCGTCGTGATCGCGTCGAGCAGGCGGTCGTTGCCCGAGGGATCGCTGTCGATCGGGATGCGGGCGAGGATGCGGCGGTCGATTCCGGCAGAGGTGACGATGACGTGGCGGCCCGCCGCGGTGCCCCAGGATGGAATGAGATCGGGCAGCAGCGCCGGCAGGCTCTCGATGTTCTTCAGCCGCTCCTGTCGCCCGGAGGTGAGGCGGTCGATGCGCTCGGCGAGCAGGTCGGCGAGCGCCGAGATGTCGTGGCGGATGACCATCCGCTTCTGGCGGGTCTGGTCGACCACCTGCACGAACGCGCCGAGGCAGATCGTGATCAGGAACGCGATGATGAGCGTCGGCACGGCACGGCGCAGCGCCGGCTCCGCGATCAGGAGCCGATGATAGGCAGGTTTCGCGATCGATTGCGCCAATCCTTTGATCGAATCGGATTGGACGCACGCGTTCGCGGCGTCTGCACGCGACATGCCTAAAGCCCCCTGGAAACCTGCTTGCAACTTGAGTTCGGAAGCAGCCCCACATCGCTTCCGAATCATGGTTGATTTGAATCCAGATTTCGCAGGCTGTCGAGAGTCAACGAATCGTTAACGCGAATTTATTCTTATCCAACGCGCAGTTTGCGCCTCGCGCGTCCGCAAACTTACGTGCGTGGCGAGTCCGAAACGAGAACGTGTGACTCCTCGCACATTCTCTGTCACGCGCGCGGCGGTTCGGCGTGACTGATGACGCGCTTCACGCTCGGGAACGCGCGCCGCAACGCGCGCTCGATCGCGTCGACATGCTCGTGCACCTTGATCACGCTCATTGACGGCTCGGCGCGGCAGTGGAAGTTGACGATCTCGCCGGCGTCGGTGTTGCGGACGCGGACATTGTGGATGTCGTGGATCTCGCCGCCGGCGGCATATTCCGTCAGGGCGGCGGCGATGGCCCGGACTCGTTCCCGTTCGGCGTCGACCCCGAACGGCAGTTCCGGTTCCAACGGCTCGATGTGGACGTCGACCTCGACGTCCGCGCCGAACTCTTCCTGGATGTTGCGCTCCAGCGTGTTGGCGACATCATGGGCGGCGTCGAGCTGCATCCCGGCGTCGACTTCGAGGTCGATGCTGACGATCAGCTTGGCGCCGAGATCGTGCACCGTGACGTGGTGGATGGCGAGGCCCGAATTGTGGGCGATGACCATGATGCGGTCGCGCACGGTCTCGTTGTCGCGCGCGACGGGGACCGCGGTGAAGGTGAGGTCGGTGTCGCCGAAGGCCTTCTCGACGGCCGCTTGCGCGTTGCGCTTGATGTCCTCGACCCGGTCGATGGGGTAAGTCCGCGGCACCTTTGCGATCGTGTCGATAAACGTGGTTGCCCCGACCATGCGCACGCGGAGCCGCTCGACGCCGATCACACCCGGCACGCTGCGGATCGCGGCCGTCGCCGTCTCATGCGCGCCTTCCGGGGCGCGGTCGACCAGCGTCTGCACGGTCGAGCCGGCCATGCGCAGGCCGAGCAGGGCGATCATCACGGCTACCGCGGCGGCGGCAGCGGCATCGCCCCACCAGAAGCCGAGGCCGGCCAGGATCAGGCCCACGATCACGGCGAACGAGCCCATCACGTCGGAGGCGAAATGCAGCGCATCGGCAGCGAGCGCCTGGCTCCTGGTCTCCCGCGCGGCACGGTGCAGGGCACGGGCGCGCCAGAGATTGACGACAATGTCGATCACCAGCACCACGAACGGCACGGCCGAAATGGTCGGCGGCGCCGTTCCCTCGCGCAGCCGGCTGTAGGACTCGACCAGGATGCCGCCCGCCAGCACGTAAAGCAGGGCGGTGACGCCCAGTGCCGAGACGCTCTCGAGCTTGCCGTGGCCGTAATGGTGCTCCTCGTCAGCCGGTTTGTCGGACACCCGCACCACCGCCCAGGTGATGATGGTGGCGACCAGGTCGACCGAGGAATGCAGCGCCTCGGAGATCAGCGCCAGCGAGCCGATCGCGATTCCGACCGCGAACTTGGCCGCCGCCATGCCGCCACTGGCGAAGATCGAGATCGCCGCGACCGATGTCTTGTTGTGTTGGGAGCTCATGGCGGGGGATTTAGCAGCCTGTGACTGAACATCAAGCGACGATCCACAGGCGTAGACGCTAGTGAGTTGCAGGAGCGGAACCATCGCTCAGTCCGTCATTCCGGGGCGCCGAAAGGCGAACCCGGAATCTCGAGATTCCGGGTTCGATGCTTCCCCGGAATGACGGCTTAAGATTTGCTCCGACTATCTCACACCCTCACCACAATCTTCCCCAGATGCTTATTCGCCTCCATGTGCTCGAACGCCTTGTCGATGTCGTCGAAGGCAAACACCTTGTCGATGGGGAGCTGGAGCTTGCGCGACTCGACCGCGCCCCAGATGTCCTTCTTGACCTCGTCGAAGATCTCCCGGACTTCCGCGATGGTGCGGGTGCGGAAGGTGACGCCGACATAGTCGATGCGGCGCGCCGCGTGCAGGTCGAAGTTGAAATCGGCATGGGTGCCGCCGAGCCGGCCGACATTGACGATACGACCCTTGACCCTGGTCGCCGCGAGGTTCTGGTTGGCGACTTGGCCCGAGACCTGGTCGACGATGAGATCGACACCTTCGCCGTTCGTCGCCTTCAGCACTTCGTCGACCCATGCGGGGTCGGAGGAATCGACCGCGAGGTCGGCGCCATACTCCTTCAGCCGGCCGCGACGCGTGGCATCGGTCGAGGAGCCGATCACGAGTCTGGCGCCCTTGAGCTTCGCAATCTGCATGGCCATCAGGCCGACGCCGGAGCTTGCGCCCTGGATCAGCACGGCCTGCCCGGGCTGCACGCCGCCGATGGTGACGACGGCGTTGTGCATGGTCGCGAGCGCGACGGGCAGGGTGGCGGCTTCCTCGAAGTTCATGTTCGAGGGCGCGCGGAACAGCCGGCCGTAATCGGCCAGTGTGTATTCGGCAAACGCCGCGCCGCCCGAGCCCATGATGCGGTCGCCGACCCTGACGCCCTTGGCATCCGGTCCGAGCTCGGCGACCTCGCCGGCCCATTCCATGCCGAGCACGGTGCCGGCGCCGCCGGCCGCGCCATGGGCGTGGCCCTTGCGCATGCCGGTGTCGGCGCGATTGAGGCCACAGGCGCGGACCCGGACCAGCACCTGCGTGCCTTCAGGCTTTGGTTGAGCGACGTCGGAAATTGTAGCGCCACCAGGGCCGTAGACATAAGCCTTCATGAATTACTCTCGCTTCTTGCAGTGACTATTCCGCAGCTTGCGCTGCCGGATGAACGATCATGCCTTCGAGCCGGCTGCGGATGATGGCCTCGGCTTCGCGCACGATGCGGGAGATCAGTTCGGCGCAGGTCGGGATGTCCTGGATCAGGCCCTGAACCTGGCCCGCCGACCAGATGCCTTCGTCCGAGTTGCCGGTCGCGTAGACCATCTTGCCGCGCGCGCCCGCGACGAGCTCGCGGATGTCCTCGAACTTGGCGCCTTCCTTCTCCATCGCGACGACCTTGGTCGAGATCTCGTTCCTGGCGACGCGGGAGGTGTTGCGCATGGTGCGGAAGATCAGCTCGGTCTCCCGCTCGTCATTGGCCACGATCTTCTCCTTGATGAGCTGATGAATGGGGCTCTCTTTGGTCGCCATGAAGCGCGTGCCCATGTTGATGCCTTCGGCGCCCAGCGCCAGTGCGGCAACGAGGCCGCGGGCGTCGGCAAAGCCACCGGAGGCGATCATCGGGATCTTGATCTTGTTGGCGGCCGCCGGGATCAGGATCAGGCCGGGGGTGTCGTCCTCGCCGGGATGGCCGGCGCATTCGAACCCGTCGATCGAGATGGCGTCGACGCCCATGCGCTCGGCCGAGAGCCCGTGACGGACGCTGGTGCATTTGTGCACGACCTTGACGCCGTGCTTCCTGAACTCGTCGACGTGCTCCTGCGGCTTGTTGCCGGCGGTTTCGACCACCTTGATGCCGCTCTCGATGATGGCGGCGCGGTATTCGGCATAAGGCGGCGGCTTGATCGCGGGCAGGATGGTGAGGTTGACGCCAAACGGCTTGTCGGTGAGATCGCGGCAGCGGGCGATCTCCTTCCTGAGGTCCTCCGGTGTGGGCTGGGTCAGCGCCGTGATGAAGCCGAGCGCTCCGGCATTGGCGACGGCGGCGACCAGCTCGGCGCGCCCGACCCATTGCATGCCGCCCTGGACGATCGGGTGCTCGACGCCGACGAGCTTGGTGAACCGTGTCTGCAGCATGATCTGTTTCCCCCGCCTGTGTGGCGCTCTTTTATCGGTTGATGGCGGCAGGATGCCGCCCGGGCCGGGAAAAGTCTATTGCGCCGGCGTGCGGTGGAGGCGGGGCGATTATGCGGGGAGTGAGGGGATTCCGCAGGGCGGATAATTTGAGGCGGGCTCGTGTCCCGGACGCGCTGCAACGCCTCTTCGCGTTGCCGCGCAGAGCCGGGACCCATGCCCAGCGAGCGCTCAGAAAGAGGGGCCCCGGCTCTGCAGCGCACCGTCGAAGGGACGCTGCGCTGCGTCCGGGGCACGGACGCACACTCTTCTGATCAATCTCGTTCCGACTTGCAAACAGCAGACACACCTTCGCATCCTCGCGGCGCATTTCGCCCGAGCTTTGCCTGATCGCATCACCCTCGCGGTAACAAGGGCGCAGGGAAGGCCGGGCGCCGGCTGGCACCCGCAAGTCCGTGCGCCAAAAGAATGCACACGGGGTGGACCACAGGTCAGCCAATCGCCCGGCCTTCCCTGCGCGATGGTTTACGGCTTACTTCGCGCTCTCCCCGGGGAGCGATGCACTATTGCCCCCGTCGCCCCGCAGATGGCTGATGCGCGCGCCCGGTCGGGCAGCACGCATCACCACAGGACTTGACGCACAGACCCCGGGCGTCAGGACCACACGACTTGACCGTCCGCGCACGTCCTCGCTGGGCCTTCGGGAGCTGGCGTGTGCTCGCACCCAAAGCCATGCGAAGACGCTGTCGGCGCCGTGTCGTAGGCGCGAAAGCCTGTGCTCACGGTTTCCCGCCCTGCAAAGCTCGCCGCGCTCGACGCCGTCGCGTCCATCGCTGCCCAACCCGCGGTTCGTGACGATCGCGATCCGCCCCTTGTCCCGGGTCAGGGTGTGTCGTACGTACGACAAATCCGAATTTCGGTAAAGTGGAATATTTTCGCGGGCGGGGATTGACAGGCGGTGAGGGAAATTTGTGCGGGTGTTTTGCCCGACGGGCACTCCGCCGATCCATCGCGCCCCAATTGCTTCGGCATCGTCATTGCGAGCGCAGCGAAGCAATCCAGACTTTACCCGTGGAGGGACTCTGGATTGCTTCGCTGCGCTCGCAATGACGGCGTCGCGTGGTGCGTACCGGCGGGCTCTATTCCGTCGACAGCCGCACCATCTGGCGGCCGCCGTTCATTTCCTTGAGGCTGTTGACGAAGTTTTCCGGGCGCTGCCAGCGGTTGGGGACCTTCAATCCCATGTACTCGGCGATGTCGCCGATGAAGCCGGTGCAATTGGTGGTCTCGGCGTTCCAGACCGGCGAGTTCGCCTGCAATTTCTTGATATAGGCAAACACGCGCTTGGCGTCGGCTTCGTTGAGATAGACGCGGTAGTTCGCGGTCAGATAGTCCGGGTCGAGATCGCCGTAACTCGCGCCGGTCTCTGCCGGCACCCAGGTGAGATGACCGAGCACATAGGCCCAGGTGTCGCCCGACGGCGTGAGGCCTGCGACCTCGACGGCGCGCTCGCTGGTCTTGCCGTACCAGACGAAGGCATGGCCCCAGCTCGCTGCCGTGCGGGCGCGGAAATCGACGTAGTACGGACCTTTCTCCGCGCGCGCGACTGCGCGACGCGACGATGGCGCCGGCCGTGATACGGCGTCGGTCGTCCCAAGCGCGTTCGCGTCAGCAACGCGCTTGTTCGCTTCGTGGGCCGAGGCCGAAGGTGTCGTACACGCGAGCATGGCCGCGAGCGCAAATCCCGCAAGGATGCAGGGTCCCGATCGATCAGGTTTGTTGGTCACGCTGTGCCCCTCGACTCTCGGCCACTCACGCAGAGTGCTTCTTCTGCGCGTATTTCGCTAGCGCGTCAGTAGCGCGCCGCGACGGGGCCAGGCGCCTTGCCGATCGGGGCTTTTCCAACCGGGCTCTTGCCAATCGGCATCTTGCCGATCGGCGCCTGCTCCGAATAGACGGGAACGGGCTGGCGACGCGGCAGATCCGCAGCGTTCGCGACCGTCACCAGAGCAAACGTAGCACCCACGACAAATACAATCTTCTTCACAGTCATACCCCTAGAAGGTTTGGTCCAAACACGGCACCGCCGTGCCCCCAGACACGCCCCACAGAAGGGCGGCCGAATGCGTCCACAGTGCGGCATCCGCGAGACATGTTGGCGGCATCTGTCGGGCACGCGGAGATGTGATGCGTCTGAGTGTTTCGGAGCCCGCGGCTTGTAGGATGGGTAGAGCGGAAGCGAAACCCGTCGAATGCTTAGCCGAGGTGAGATGATGGGTTTCGCTGCGCTCTACCCATCCTACGGAGCTCACCCGATCCGGTTCAGGCTGTTCCGGATCGTCGAGAAGATGCCGCCGATGTCTTTTCGCAAGCCGTCGAGCGCGTTGAAATTGTCGAAGACGCGGGCGAGGCGGTCTTCGACCTCGCGCTTGCTTCTGGTCAGCGCGTCGACGCGCGAGGCGAGGGTGACGTCGCCGCTCGCCTCGATCTCGCCGACGGTTTTGGCGAGGAGGTCGCGGGTTGTGCCGACGTCCGTGATCAGGGCCTCGATGCCGAACACCGGGGCCTTCAGCGGGACGAGGTCGGCCTGCGACTTCGACAGCTCCGTCTTGAAGGCGTTCAGCGTCGCCAGCGTCTCCTGCAACGCGCCGAGGCGCTGGCGCGACTGGAGGACAAACTCGTTCAGCGCATTCTGGCGGTCGGCAAGCGTCTTCCCGTCGGCGTCGGTCTCGACACCGGCGAGCGAGCGCTCGAGCTGGGCCTGGCGCAGGCGGAGCTCTTCGAAGTCGAGCCCGATGCCTTTCAGGATGTGGAAGCTGTCGTCGACGCGGGCCAGGCGCTGCTCGATCTCGATCTTGTTCTTCGACAGCGTCTCGACGCGGGTGCCAAGCGGCGCTTCGCCGCCGGTTTCGAGCTCGTCGACGCTTTTGGCGAGGCGCTCATGGCTGAGACCCAGCTCGCCGATCAGGGCATTGAGGCCGGCGTCCGACGCGCGCAGCGGCACCAGTTCGGCGTGGGACTTCGCCAGATCTTCCTTGTACTGGTTCAGGGTCGCGAAGGTGTCCTGGACCTTGCCCACCCGGGACAGCAGCGTCGACACGTCGCGCGCGATGTCCTTGAGCCGGTCGGCGAGGTTGTTCTTGCGGTCGTCGGTCTCGAGGTCGTGCAGCGAGCGTTCGAGCTGGTTCTGGCGGTCGCGGATCTCGGTGAAAACGGGCTCGACCGCGCGGCGCTGCTCGGCGACCTTGCCGACCATGTCGCGCAGTTCCTGCTGGCGGCGGCGGATCTCGGCGAGCTGGTCGTGCATGTCGGTGGATTCGTTGCGGCCCCGCTGGAGCAGCGCACGCTGCTCGGTCTCGCCCAGCTTGTCATGGAGGGCGGAGACGGCCTCCCGGGGATCGCTCTCGATCAGGTGCTGGACGGTGGCGTCGAGGTGGTTCTGCAGGGCATGGGCGACGACGACGTCCTCGCGGGTCTTCTTGAGGCGGTCGCGCAAATTGTCGAGGCGACGGTCCTGGCGCGAGAGCCGCCAGGCGGAGGCGCCGATCAGTGCCAGCGCCAGTGCCAGGATCGCGCCGGTCGCAATACGTTGCGGGACAGGCAGGCCTCCGAACCAGGCGGGCAGGTGGCCGACCTCGTAACCGAGCGCCTGCTGGGCGAAGATCGCGATGGCGGCGAGCAGAACAAACCACGCAACCAGGAAAAACAGCCACATCGTGACTTCCTCACGCCGGCACATTATCGCCATAATTGCTATTGGAGAGCGGAACCGAGATCAAGGGGCGGGCGCGGGCGCACCCATTTTTCAGGCGCGCAATCCGCGGCCGGCCGGGACGAACCGGCCACGACGATGAGGAAGCACCGCACGTGGCCGGCCTATTCGTGCCTTGTCACCAAGCTTTGCCCCAGCCGTAGTGGGGATTGGAGGGGCCAGTGGCGGGCCGTTGCTGGCCGTCACTGCAACGGGGACAGTTGAATGTCGTGCTCGAAGACGGGTGAGGAGTCGCAACCCGGCTATAGTAGGACTGGCTCCCGTGGCCGGCCAAAAAGCGGGCTTCGGCCGAACCGGTCGTGGCCAGGATGGTGCCAGCCAGTGAAACGCCGGCCAGAATGCCCGTCATGATCCCCTTGAGCGTCATCGTACTTCCCCATCTGAAGTCCAACGCAGTAGGCGCCGAACAGTGAAAGGACCCTACGACCATGCCGCAAACCCATCTGTGGTTTTGGTCACATTTCGGCTGTCAGATCTCTGCAAGGCATTCAATTTGCCGGGTCTTCCTGGCCAGGTCTTCCCGATTTAGGCGGAGCACAGATGTCGGACGGAGGCTGGGAATTCGTACCCGCGTGAGCGTAGCGATATGCGCGTGCCCTGCGGGTATGGTGTCCCGGATATCGCTACGATCCGGGCCGGGGCACCGCGGTTGCGGCTACAGCCGAAACTCGTTCGTCAATTCGCCGATGCCGTCGATCGCGACGGTCACTGTATTGACCGGCTCTTTCATCACGCCGACGCCGACCGAGGTGCCGACGGCAATGAGGTCGCCGGGGAGCAGGGTCATGTCGTGGGAGATCCTGCTGACCAGCTCCTGCGCGGTGAAGATCATGTCCGATATCGGGTAGTTCTGCCGCTCCGCGCCGTTGAGGATGGTGCGGACCACCAGCTTGGCCGGATCGAGACCGGTGGCGATGACGGGACCGAACGGGCCGTAATCGTCGATGCCCTTGGCCCGCGCCCATTGCGGGAAGGTGGGATCGCTGGTCAGGATGTCGTTGGCGGTGATGTCGTTGACGCAGGTGTAGCCGAAGATGACGCTGTCCGCTTCCGCCGGCGACACCCGGGCGCAGGTCTTGCCGATGACGATGCCGAGCTCGCCTTCATGGGTGGTCTTGCCGTCGTAATAAGAGGGGCGGCGGATCACCGCGCCAGGCGTCGTGATACTGGTGGTGGCCTTCAGGAGGTAGAGCGGCTCCGGCGGCTCGGGCTGGTTGAGCTTGGCTGCGAGCGCGTGAAAATTGTTCCAGAGCGCGACGATCTTGCTGGGCGCGCAGGGCGCCAGCAGCTCGACCTCCGACAGCGCCAGCATCTTGCCGGTGGCTGCATGGTGGCCAAACATCTCGCCCTCATGCACCCTGATGCCTGACGAATTCAGCGTGCCGAAGCCGGTCGCACCGCTCTTGCGGAAGCGGAGCCATTGTTTGATCTCGCCAGCCATCATGCCACCGCCAGCGCGCGCGGATCTGACGATGTCGAGATGCCGTCGTAGAGACCGGCGATGCGGGCGCGCTGAGTCACCATCGCCAGCACGGAGTCGAGCGCGGGGGTGGCGACGCCGGTGAGGCGGCCCATCTCCTGCACGACGGTGACGAGCGGGTCGATCTCCATCGGGCGGCCGCGCTCGAGATCCTGGAGCATCGAGGTCTTGTGCGCGCCGACCTTGCGGGCGCCTTCGATGCGGCGCTCGACGTCGACGCGGAATTTGACGCCGAACGTCTCGGCGATGCCCTGCGTCTCCATCATGATCGCGCGCGACAGCGCGCGGGTGGCAGGATCGGTGCAGATCACGTCGAGCGTTGCATGGGTGAGTGCGCTGATCGGGTTGAAGCAGACATTGCCCCACAGCTTGAGCCAGATCTCGTCGCGGATGCGGTCGAGGACCGGGGCTTTCAGCCCGGCGGCGACGAAGAGATCGGCGAGGCGTTGCACGTCCGGGGTGATCTCGCCGGAGGGCTCGCCGAGCGGAAAATTGTTGCCGTAGACGTGACGGATCACGCCGGGTGCCTCGATCTCGGTGGCGGGATAGACGATGCAGCCGATGGCGCGCTCGGCGCCGATTTCGCGCCACTGCCGTCCGCCGGGGTCAATGCTCTCCAGCGTCGAGTTCTCGTATTGGCCGCCGTGCTTGTGGAAGTACCAATAAGGGATGCCGTTGACGGCGGTGACGATGCGGGTGTGGGGTCCGAGCAACGGCTGCATCTTCTCGATCACGCCGGTGATCGAGTGCGCCTTCAGCGTGATGATGATGTAGTCCTGCACGCCGAACTCGGCGGGAACGTCGGTGCAGCGCGGATGCACGGTGTGCTTCTCCTCGCCCGCGAGCAGCGTCAGGCCGCGCTCGCGCATCGCGGCAAGGTGCGCGCCGCGAGCGACCAGGCTGACGTCGGCGCCCGCGCGCGCGAGCTGAACTCCGAGATATCCGCCGATTGCGCCGGCGCCGTAGATGCAGATCTTCATGGAATCCTCGCGAAGCAGCAGAAGCCGGATTTCGGGACGAAAGATCCGGTCCGGCTCGGAAGGGTCCGAGCCGGGGCCGGTAGTCGCAGGGGAAGTGAGGCGCGTTAAGCTGCTTGCGGCGTGCCGTTGATCGCTTCGTCGATGAGGGCAGCGACGTCGCGCATGCTGATGACCGAGACGAGGCTGTAATCGTCGATCACGGGCAGGTGCCGGATGTGATTCCGGTTCATCAGATGGCGGACGTGCTCGATCGTGTCGCTCGAGGTGCAGGATACGAGCTGCTGCACCGAGACGAGCTGCGAGACCTTGACGTTGACGGCATTGGCGCCGTGCTCGGCGACCGCGCGCACGACGTCGCGCTCGGTGAACATGCCGACCGCGGTGTTACCTTCGGAGCGGACCACGTCCTTCACCACCAGTGCGCTGATATTGTTGGCGCGCATCAGCTTGGCGGCGATACCCACCGTTTCGTTCATTCGCACCGTGACAACGCGCGGTGTCTTCTTGCGCAGAATGTCTCCGACCAGCATTGCAACCTCCTTGGGTGAATGACGAGCCAAGTGTGGTATACATAATGCCAACCGTCAAGCCTTCGATTTGGCTGATCCGAAAAATCTTGCGGCAGCAATGCTGACATTTGCCGCGAGCCAAACAAGAAAGGGGCGCATCGCTGCGCCCCCTTCTCGCCCGTCCAAGGTGCGTGTTTGTTATGCCGTCTCGGTCTTGGCGTTCCCCGTCGTGGCGTTGGCGCTCTCGGCTTCCTTGCCGAGGATGAAGGAGCGGCGCATCGGCTTGATCACGAACAGCGCCATCAGCGCCGCCGTCGCGTTCAGCGCAACCGCGACCACGAACACGGCCTTCCAGCCATACGTGGCCGAGATCACGCTTGCGAGCGGAACGAGCAGGGACGCCGTCCCCTTCGCCGTGTAGAGCATGCCGTTGTTGGTGGTTGCGAACTTCGAGCCGAAGGTGTCGCCGCAGGTGGCGGGGAACAACGAGTAGATCTCGCCGAACACGCCGAAATAGACCGCGGTGGCGAGCACGAAGACGACAGGCACGTGGCCATAGGCCGACAGCGTCAGCAGCATCAGCGCGGCGGTGCCGAAGGCGATGAACATGGTGTGCTCGCGGCCGATCGTGTCGGAGACGAAGCCGAAGAAGGGACGTCCGAAACCGTCGAAGATGCGGTCGAGCGAGATCGCGAACGTCAATGCCGCCATCTGGAAGCCGGCGAGCGTGACCGGCGTGTCGGCGATCTTGAAGTCGTGCGCGATCGGGGCGATCTGCGCCGCGGTCATCAGGCCGCCCGAGGCGACCATGACGAACACGAGATACATGACCCAGAAAATAGGGGCGCGCAGCACCTGGGGCGGGGTGAAGTCGATCTTGGTCTGCGGCAAATTGAGCTGCTTCTTCTTCGGCGGAATCGAGAGCCGCGGCGGTTGAATGAAGAACGCGAGCACGAAGACGATCACGCCCTGGCCGATGCCGAAGGTGAGGAACGCGTGCTGATAGCCGCTCGTTGCGATCATGGTCGCGATCGGCACGACGGTGAGTGCAGCGCCCGCGCCGAAGCCGGCGGCGGTTGCACCGGCGGCAAGGCCCCGGCGATCAGGAAACCATTTCAGCGCGTTGCCGACGCAGGTGCCGTACACCGCGCCCGCGCCCATGCCGCCGATGATCGCGGCCGCATAGAGCAAAGTGAGGCTATCGGCGTAGGAGTTGAGAATCCACGACAGCGCGATCATGACACCCCCGAACATGATGACGATGCGCGGGCCGTATTTGTCGACGAACCAGGCCTCGATCGGCACCAGCCAGGTTTCGGTGACGACGAAGATGGTGAAAGCGAGCTGGATCGCGGCGCGTCCCCAGTGGTGCGCGTGATCGATCGGATCGACGAACAGCGTCCAGCCATATTGCAGGTTGGCGATCATCGCCATGCAGACGATGCCCATGACCAGCTGGAGCCAACGGAAACCTGTGCGGAGAGGCGCGGCCGTGACAGCGCCATCGGTGCTGGAAATCATCAAGAACCTCCCAAGCGCCTGTCTGGTTCGACACCGATCGCAAGATGACCTGATGTCGCAATATTGTGGCTTATCGTCGCAAGCGCGGCGCCGACCTTGGTATACCATATTCCAGATTGCAAGCCCTATCTTGGCAAGCCGGTGACAAAATATGCGGAGTTCCGTACGGGACGGCGGGTTCACGAAAACCTTGCGCACAACGAAAACGCCCGGCCGCGAGGCCGGGCGTTTTGCGCGAGAAAGCGCTTTTCGAGAGCGTCAGACGGTCGATTGCGCGACCACGACCTTGCGCCAGGGTTTGAGCACCGCGATCGCCAGCGCCGAGGCCAGGATGTTGGCGCCGGCCGCGATGATGAACACGTTGTCCCAACTGCCCGACGACTGCTGCATGTAGTTGCCGATCGGGACCAGCAGCGCGGCCGTGCCCTTCGCGGTGTAAAGCAGGCCGGCATTGGTGGTCGCGAACTTGGCGCCGAACGTGTCGGTGCAGGTCGAGGGGAACAGCGAGTAGATCTCACCCCAGGCGAAGAACACGAAGCCCGAGAGCAGCACGAACCAGAGCGGATCGTGGCCCCAGAGGTAGAGCATCCAAATGCCGATACCTTCCATGCCGAAGGCGATGAACATCGTATTCTCGCGGCCGATCATGTCGGAGATCCAACCGAAGAACGGGCGCGTCAGGCCGTTGAGCACGCGGTCGATCGTGGCCGCGAAGGTCACCGCGGTCATGGTCACCGCCATTAGCGTGACCGGGACGTTGTCGATTTTCCAGTCGGCCGCGATCGGCTTCAAATTGGCCGTCACCATCAGGCCGCCGGCGCCGACGATGACGAACATGAAGTACATCAGCCAGAAGATCGGCTGACGCAGCACCTCAGTCGGCTGATAGTTGCGGCGGGTCTGTTGCAGATTGGCGTTCGCCACGATGTTCGGCACCTGGCCTGCCTTCGGCGCCAGCAGGAAGAAGGCGAGGATGCAGATGATGATGCCTTGTCCGAGACCGAAATAGAGGAAGGTGGTCTGGAAACCGCTGTCCTTGATCATGGCCTGGATCGGCGCGACGGTCAGCGCAGAACCTGCACCGAAGCCCGCGGCCGTGATGCCCGCGGCAAGACCGCGCTTGTCCGGAAACCACTTCAGCGCGTTACCGACGCAGGTGCCGTAGACGCCGCCGGCACCGATGCCCGCGACGATCATGCCGAGATAGTAGCCATTGAGCGTTGTCGCCTGCGCGTTGATGGCCCAGCCAATGGCGCAGAGCACGCCGCCGACCAGCACGACGATGCGCGGGCCGTATTTGTCGACGAACCATCCTTCGATCGGCACGAGCCAGGTCTCGAACAGCACGAACAGCGTAAAGGCCCATTGGATCGACGCACGATCCCAGCCGAATTTCTTCTGGATGTCGGGGACGAAGAACGTCCAGCCGTATTGGTAGTTGGCGATCATCACCATAGCCGCGACACCGACTGCCAATTGCGCCCAGCGATACGTGTCGCTAACGCGCGCGGCTGTCGGGGCGGTTGCTTGCACCATGTCCGTCATAAAGCCTCCCGTGGCGCCTCTCATTTTTCTGCGAGCGCTGGAACGGCATTCTTGTATGCATTATGCCAAGCTTCAAGCGCTGGTCCGGTCACCGTGCGCAAATGCCGCAGGACCTTGCGCGATTGCGGCTGTGACTCAGGACAGCACAAGTAGAAATGGCCCCGTCATCCGGGGCCATTCATCAAAAGTAGTATGCGAAGCGTTCTGAAACCGTCTCGCGGCGCGGGAGGCTGCCCAGCTTACAGGCCGAAGCGCGGCAGGTCGCCATTGTGATTCGAGATCTCGGCGCTCGCCATCAGGAGGCGGTCGATCGTGGCCATCAGGCGGGCGAACAGCGAGGAGGAGGGCGCGAGAGCGACGGAAGCGGTCTTGGACATCGGAAATCCCTTTCTTGAGACGGTCAGCAGTGCTGTCTCATTTCGAAGGGCAATTTATGTATACCAGATGCCAATGTCTATGCATGCCATTGCATAGCAGCATTTAATCCACCGCATTGCAGCATAACGCCGGGTTAACGGCTTAGGAATGCGGCGTTCGGGAACTTGGCGGAGGCGAAGGTCTTGGCAGCGCAGGTCTTGGCAGCGCAAGGCAAAGCCGTTAGTGGTCTGCCCCCTTCCAATCATCTGTCAGAGTGGTTCATGTCGAGCGCCTCGCCCGCCGTCTCGATCGGCATCGATTTTGGGACCAGCAACACGGTCGTGGCCCTTGCAGCGGACGACCGCCGGGTCGAGGCCATCCGCTTCGACCATGGCGGACAGCGCCACAGCGTCTTCGTATCCGCGCTGTGCTTCTGGGAGGACCGGCCGGGAGCCGGGGCCCAGGCCGAAGGCGGCCCGTGGGCGATCGAGCAGTTCCTGGAAGGCCGGCATGTCTACCGCTTCCTCCAGTCGTTCAAGACCTTTGCCGCGAGCTCCAGCTTCAACACCACCCAGGTGTTCCGGCAGCGCTACAAGTTCGAGGATATTTTGGCGGCGTTCCTGCGGACGCTGGCGCGCCATGGTGGCGATAAATTCGGCTTCGAGACGTCCACCATCACTGTCGGCCGCCCCGTCCGCTTCGCCGGCGGCAATCCCGACGAGGCGCTGGCGATGCAGCGCTACCGGGCCGCGTTCGAGCGCCTTGGCGCCGGCCACGCCCGCTATGTCTATGAGCCTGTCGGAGCTGCGTTCTCCTTCGCCCGCCGGCTGGAGCGCGATGCGACCGTGCTGGTCGCGGATTTCGGCGGCGGCACCAGCGATTTCTCCGTGATGCGGTTCTCGCGTGCCGGCGGCGCCTTGCGTGCCGAGCCGCTCGGCCATGCCGGCATCGGGATTGCGGGCGACACGTTCGATTATCGTATTGTCGATCACGTCGTCTCGCCGCGGCTGGGCAAGGGCTCCAGCTTCCGCTCGTTCGACAAGGTGCTGCCGATCCCCACCGGCCACTACACCAACCTCGCGCGCTGGCATCAGCTCGCGATGATGAAGAGCAACGGCGACCTGCGCGAACTCCGGGAGCTTGCGCGCACCGCGGTGAAGCCGGCTCTGCTCGAGGATTTCATCACCATCGTCGATCTCGACCTCGGCTTTTCGCTGTACCGCGCGGTATCCGACGCCAAGGTCGCGCTATCCGCGCAGGACCAGGTGGAGTTCCGCTTCAAAGGCGGCGGGGTCGACATCGGCTCGACCATCACGCGGAAGAATTTCGAAGCCTGGATTGCCGACGACATCGCGAGGCTCGCGGCCACCGTCGACAAGGTGCTGGGCGAAGCCGGCATCACCGCGCGCGAGATCGAGAAGGTGTTTTTGACCGGCGGCACGTCCTTCGTGCCCGCCGTTCGAAAACTGTTCGCCGAGCGGTTCGGCAACGAACGGCTGATGTCGGGCGACCAGTTCGAGTCGATCGCCTACGGCCTTGCGTTGATCGGACATAGCCCGGACCCCGACCGCTGGACCGCAAGCGGCGGGCTCCAGTCGAGGGCGGGCGCGTAGCCTACGGTTACGCGGCCGCCCCTAAGTCCCGTCCGGTCGCTATTGCTTGATCTCGGGCTCGACGAGCTTCGCCAGATTGCGCAGCGATTCCTGCCAGCCGAGATAGCAAGCCTCCGGCGGGATGACGTCGGGGATGCCGGCCTGCGTGATATCCAGCTCGGTTCCGACGGATACTTTCTTCAGGATCACGGTGACCTGGATCTCGCCCGGCAGATTGGGGTCGTCGAACCTGTCGGTGTAGCGGAGACGTTCGCCGGGGACGAGCTCGAGATATTCGCCGCCGAAGGCGTGGCTGCTGCCCGTCGTGAAGTTACGGAACGACATCTTGAACGTGCCCCCGACCTTCGGCTCGAAATGATGGACGGTGCAGGTGAAGCCGTTCGGCGGAAGCCATTTCGCCAGCGCGTCCGCCTCCAGGAAGGCGCGATAGACTTTCTCCGGACTGGTCGTGAGAACGCGGTGCAGGCGGACAGTGCTGGGCATGATCATCTTCCTCATGAATCGCCGGGCTCGACGTCAGCGTCTATTGCCCATTCATGTCTAGATGACGGACGAGATACCGCCGATCCGACAGGGCATCTCGAATTTTTTGATAGATGACTGGCAGACTGCCGCCACGACCGGTGGCATCATGGTGAACACCAGCTTGCAACAGCGGATCACCGGATTGTTTCGTCGGCCTGCGTGAGGCGCCGACCGCGAAAGCTGGCCGGCCATCACGCGCTCGACTGCATCGGTTGCACTTATTGATCGAGACGAATCTGCGCGGTTTTGACAATGTCCTGCCAGCGCGCGATCTCTTCGGTCATCCGCCGCTTGAGCGGTTCGGGGCCTCGCTGGTCCGGCGGTGGCAGGATCAAGCCCACCTGTTCGAGCCGTCTCCGCACGCCGTCATCGTCGAGCGCTGCGCGAAGCGCATCCGAGAAGCGGTCGCGAATGGCGTCAGGCGCGCCTTTCGGCAGGTAGAGCGCGAACCAGCTCGATGCGACAAACTGTGGAAGCCCTGCTTCCCTCGCCGTCGGCGTGTCCGGCAATTGCGGAACCCGTGCGGGCGCCGAAACGGTCAGAAAACGCAGATTGTTGTCACCCAGGAAGGGAAGAACGTCGCCCAACAGTCCACAGCTGAAGTCGCTGCGGCCCGCGATCAGGTCGGTCATCGCCAGCGCTGATCCGCGATATGGCACCTCCACCGGCTTGAATCCGATCACGGAGGTGAACAGCAGACAGCTGATGTGGCTGATCGAACCGACACCCGCATGGCCCAAGGTGAGGTCTGGGCCACGCGCCTTGGCGATCGCGATGAACGACGCCATGCTGTCGGCGGCGAGGTCGCGACGAACGACGACGAGGATCGGCGTTTCCGCAACGAGGCCGATCGGCGTGAAATCAACCATTGGGTCGTAACGGAGATTCGGATACAGCGCGACCGATGCAGCATGCGTCCCGACGTGACCGCTGACGAGCGTATAACCGTCGGGCGCGCTTTTCGCGACGCGTGTTGAGCCGGTCGTGCCGCCCGCCCCGGCGATGTTCTCGACAATGATCGGCTGCCCAAGTTTTCGCGCCATGTGTTCGGACACGATCCGGCTCATCACGTCATTGGGGCCGCCAGCCGCGAACGGGACGATCAACGTGATTGGCCGTGACGGGAACGGCGACTCGGCCTGTGCCGCATTCAACATTGTCAGCACCGCAGCTGCGACGAGGCCGATGCGCTTGCGCTTCAAAATCATATGGCCTCACTCCGCATCAATGGCGTCGCCTTGCACCGCCGCGAGAACACGATCGACCTCACGGCCGGACAGGCCGATGTATCGGGCCGGATCCGCAGCCGCCTCGATCTCATGGGGTGCGATGTGGGCCGTCACGGCCGGATCGCGCGAAAGGCTCTGGGCTAGCGTCAGACCCGAGGCGATGGCGTGCGTGCATGCCGCACTCACCATTTCGTGCGCATGATGGCGCCCGACGTGCGGCGCCAGCGCCATCATGACGGCCTCTGCGGCGATGAGACCCTGTGTCCGACCGAGATTGGCCTGCATCGCATCGGGCCTGACGACCAGTCCGCTGCAGAGGCGAACAGCGTTATCCATGGCCCGGGAGACCAGCGCGAACGCTTCCGGCAGCAGCAACCATTCGGCTTGCCACGGTCCCGTCGCCCGTTCGTGGTCGTGGACCGAAGCGTCGAGCATGGCGCTTGCCAGCCGGCGCAGCGACGGTCCGGTGCTGAGAATCTGCTCGCAGATGATCGGGTTACGCTTGTGCGGCATGGTGCTGGATGCGCCATGGCCCTGACCGCCTGGCTCCAGCACTTCGCCGACCTCGGTCTGCGCCATCAACACGACATCGGTCGCGATCTTGCTCAGGGTCGCAGAGATCAGCCCAAGCAGGCAAACCGTCTCGGCCAAACCATCGCGCGCTGCGTGCCATGCCACCAGGGGCTCGCCGAGTCCGAGCTCGCTGGCCAGCGCAGCGCGGACGCTGTCGCCGTCATCGCCGAGTGATGCGAAAGTGCCGACCGCACCGCCGAACTGGACCTGGAGGACTCTTGGTTTGAGTTCGGCGAGACGTTGCCTGTGGCGCAGCAGGCCCGACAGCCAGACGGAAACCTTGAACCCGAAGGTGATCGGGATCGCGTGTTGAAGCTTGGTCCTGCCGACCATCGGCGTATCGCGATGGGTACGCGCCAGATCCGCAAGCGTCGATATCAGGCGCTCCAGATCGCGGTGGATGAGCTCGAGCGCGTCGCGCATCTGCATCACGAGCGCGGTGTCCATGATGTCCTGACTCGTGGCACCCCAATGGACGAATTCGCCATGGGGTTTGCCGGTGAGCCGGATCAGCTGCTCGACCAGATTCACGACCGGCAAACCAGCGCGCAAGGTGCCGGCGGCCAATTCGTCGAGATCGATTAGTTCAGCACGTGCAGCGGAGGCGATCGCAGCAGCAGCCTCGGCAGGAATCAAACCGAGCTGCCCTTGCACCTTCGCCAGCGCGACCTCGACCAGGAGCATGGACTCAAGCGAATTGCGCTCACCGAAAATAGTGCGCATCGGGGCGGTGCTGAAAATATCGGCGAGGTGACGGCTGCTGAAGACCGTTCCGGGCTCGAAACTCAGCATGGCCGTGTCGCGATCATGGATGGACGAACGCGCGCGCGTTCAAACCATCCGGCAAGCCTTGGTCTCTCGGAACGCCATGACAGATGCCCCGCGCGAAAATCGATATAGTCAAGTGCACAGGCGAGCCCGATGTCGCCGAGGTCGAAGCGCCGGTCATCGAGGTCGAATCGGGCTTCGATCGACGACAGCGTCCGCGCAATCGCTCGCTCCTGACGCGCAACCCAATCCGCCCAGCGCAACTCCGATGGCCTGCGTCCTTCGATGGCGCAGATGAAGGTTGCATCGATCAGGCCCTGATACAGAGCGGCGCGTCCAAGACAGAGGTGACGTGCAGGCTCTTCGTTCGGGATCAGTTGCGAGCCGATGGTCAGGCCGTGCAGGGCCTGACCGATCGTGTCGCTCTCGGTCACGAGGGTGCCGTTGGCGAGAACGAGTGCCGGCACTTTGGAGAGCGGGGTGATGTCGGTGAAATGATGCAGCTCGGGCCAGGGATCGACTTCGACAAACTGAATCGCCTCGCTTAACCCGAGTTCGTGAATGGAGACCCGTACCTTGCGGGCGTATGGCGACGTCTGATTGAAGAATAGCCGCATCGGTCGGTATCGATTCCTCCGTCGTCGCGCCTCATTGCGCGGCCGTACGGCTTGACTTCGATCAAGCCTAGGTTACCCCCTCGTTTTGTAAAAATGCATTATTGCGATACATGCGTTCTGAATTGGAGAACGCCGTTGAGCGCGCTGGAATTCGGATATGGCCAAGCGCGATCATGTGTGGGTTGCAGATCGTCGCCGAGAAGATCAAAGCCGCTAACGCAAGCTTCTCCGACGGAAGCGTCCTGTACCTACCGCCAAGCTCCTGAGGCGTCGAATCGGCCAAATGCCAAGCCTTGCAAATAGTGAGGATGTGGTATACGTTGAGGCTGTTCGTTCAGCCGCTGTGCCTTGTTGAATGCGCCCGCGGGCTCCTTTTCCATAGACATCGACGAATAGAATTTGTTCTGCGTGACGATCACGCGGAACCTGCGCGTATGCGCTTTGGAGAAGAAAATGACGACAGGTACTGTGAAGTGGTTTAACGGCCAGAAGGGCTTTGGATTCATTCAGCCGAACGACGGCGGCAACGATGTGTTCGTTCACATCAGCGCGGTCGAGCGGGCTGGTCTTGCAGGTCTCGCTGAAGGCCAAAAGGTCAACTTCGAGCTCAAGACCGACAAGATGCGGGGCAAGGTCAGCGCTGAGAATCTCTCGCTGGCCTAAAGCCTTGATGCCGTTTCACGGATGTACTGAAACGGCAATGCCACCCGCTCGATCCCAGGATTGAGCGGGTTTTGTCCGTTGCAGAGCAGGGTGAATAATGAGCGCCAAGAGACCGGCCGAACCGTCACCCGAAAGCATCGCGCGTTCTAACCGTCAGCGTTTGGCCGCCGAGGAAGGCGCTCGGGCGATGGTGGATGTTGGAAAGCAAGCCGTTGATGTTCGCAAGAACATGGCGCGGCTTCGAGAGCTGCGCGAAGCCAAGGAAGCGGCAGACGCCGCCCTTCAGGCATCGCTGCCTCCGGTCACCCCGACGAAGCGCAAGAAGAAGGTGACGCCGTAGCTGCCTTACATTGCGCCGACGACACCTCGGAGAGGGCCGATCACATGCCAAAGAGTGCGGGTCGTGCCTAGAATCAAGTTGGACGGCGGTGGCACCATCACCTTCTTTCTCGCGCTTGGCGCGGGCCGACAGATGTGCCGCCTTGCGACGACGTTCCTGACGCAGAAGCAGGCTTTCAGTTATCTTCGCAAGAACCGGACCGAGTTCGAGCGCATGGCGCGGGCGCAGCTCGCTTCTGGTGCAGTCGAAGACGGAATCGTCGTGCTCTCGATGCTGTAGATCAGGCGGATTTCGGCGCCCCGCCTTCAGCGGAATTCGAGCCCCGTCCGCGCTTATTCGGAACGGCTTCCCGGCTTGGCCTCCCGAGCCAATCGCTCCGCTTTCAGCCGCTCGCGATTCTCGTTGAAGGAGTTCTGGTCCTTCGCATAGTCGTTGATCGGCTTCTGCGTTGTCGCAGGCTTGAACGCCTTGTTGGCTTCACGCTTGGCGCGATCAGAGGATTGATCTTTCGACATTTGAGCCCTCAATTTGATCAACGAGCGTGGTCCTGGCGAGTGCCGGACGCGACGCCACCCGTGCCTGAACTGAAAGGCCGGCTTGCCATCCTCGGAAGCGAAGGCGACCAGTTCTTCAGCGTGGGGCAGGTTCTTTGCGAGGCGTACTGCACTCGCTGTGGAGATGGCATGCTGGTATTTCCGGGCATGCTCGCATTTCCGGGAGCACGCCGGTCGAGGGAGTAACGGCCGGCCACCGCGTCTGTTCCTCGCGAACCAATCTTTAATCCAGCCTTGGCGGCGCGGCAAGCGTGCCGATCGTGCGATGCGCCCCCTTTGCGCGCCAACAAAAAGGCCGCCGAAGTCGGCGGCCTTTCGCGTCGTGAGATAAGCCCGCTTACTCCGCGGCCTGCTTCTGCGGCGGGTCGAGCGCGCCGGACTTGTGGATATCGGCGACCTGGTGGTCGCTGAAGCCGAGCACCGAGCGCAGGATCTCGTCGGTGTGCTCTCCGAGCAGCGGGGAGCGCTCCACCTCGCTCGGGGAGTCCGACAGCTTGATCGGGTTGCCGACCGAGATGTACTTGCCGCGGGTGGGGTGGTCGACCTCGACCACGGTGCCGGTCGCGCGCAGCGACTGGTCCTCGGCGATCTCCTTCATCGACAGGATCGGGCCGCAGGGGATGTCGTCCTTGTTGAGGATTTCCATCGCCTCGAACTTCGTCTTCGTCATCGTCCACTGTTCGATGCGGCCGAAGATCTCGTTGAGGCGCGGCAGGCGGACGGTCGGCTTGGCGTAGTTCGGGTCGGTCTTCCAGGTCGGCTCGCCGATTACGTCGCAGATCTTCTCCCAAACCGGGGCTTGGGTGATGAAGTAGATGTAGGCGTTGGGATCGGTCTCCCAGCCCTTGCACTTCAGGATGCGGCCGGGCTGGCCGCCGCCGGAATCGTTGCCGGCACGCGGCACGGCATCGCCGAACGGAATGCCTTCGCCGAACTGGCTGTATTCCTTGAGCGGACCATGGGCGAGGCGCTGCTGGTCGCGCAGCTTGACGCGCGCGAGATTGAGCACGCCGTCCTGCATCGCTGCCGTCACCTTCTGGCCCTTGCCGGAATGGGTGCGCTGATAGAGTGCGGTGACGATGCCGAGCGCCAGATGCAGACCGGTGCCGCTATCGCCGATCTGCGCGCCGGTGACCAGCGGCAGGCCGTCGCGGAAGCCGGTCGTGGAGGCGGCGCCGCCGGTGCACTGCGCGACGTTCTCATAGACCTTGCAGTCTTCGTACGGTCCGGGACCAAAGCCCTTGATCGAGGCGACGATCATCTTCGGGTTGATCGCCTGGATCTTCTCCCAGGGGAAGCCCATGCGGTCGAGCACGCCGGGGCCGAAGTTCTCGACCAGCACGTCGCACTTCTTGATCAACTCGGTGAGGACTTCCTTGCCCTTGGGGTTCTTGGTGTCGAGCGTGATCGAGCGCTTGTTGTGGTTGAGCATGGTGAAATACAGGCTGTCCACGTTCGGGATGTCCTGCAGCTGGCCGCGGGTGATGTCGCCCACACCCGGACGTTCCACCTTGATCACGTCCGCGCCGAACCATGCGAGCAACTGCGTGCAGGTCGGCCCGGACTGGACGTGGGTGAAGTCGAGAATGCGAACGCCCTCGAGCGCTTTTGTCATCGTGTTGCTCCGTACTCTGATCTACCCCTGCACCCGCAGGGACCTTATGGGTTGAAGGGGAGTGCTTACTTCTTCTTCTGCAGAACGCTCTGCGGATTGAGGTTGCCGATGCGGCCGCTCTCGGAACCGGCGGCCGGATCGATCACGGCGTTGATGAGCGTCGGCTTGCCCGAGGCCATGGCTTCGTTGACGGCGCGTTTGAGCTCGTCGGGAGAGGTGGCGTTCACGCCGACGCCGCCGAAGGCTTCCATCATCTTGTCGTAGCGCGCGCCCTTGACGAACACGGTCGTTGCCGGATCGGCGTTGGCGCCGTTGACGTCGGTGCCGCGATAGATGCCGTCATTGTTGAAGATGACGACGCAGATCGGCAAATTGTAGCGGCAGATGGTTTCGACCTCCATGCCGGAGAAGCCGAAGGCCGAGTCGCCTTCCACCGCGAGCACGGGATGGCCGGTCTCGAGAGCCGCCGCGATGGCCTGGCCCATGCCGATGCCCATCACGCCCCAGGTGCCGACGTCGAGACGCTTGCGGGGCTTGTACATGTCGATGACGCCGCGGGCGAGGTCGAGCGTGTTGGCGCCCTCGTTGACGAGGATGGCCTCGGGATGATCCTTGATGACGTTCTTCAGCACGCCGAGCGCGCCGTGATAGTCCATCGGCGATTTGTTGTTCATGAGCTTCGGCGCCATCTTGGCGACGTTCTCTTCGCGCTTGGTCGAAATCGCCTTGGTCCATTCGGTCGGCGGAGCGGTCCAGCCCGACGCCATCGCCTGATTGAAGGCGGAGACGACCGAGCCGATGTCGCCGACGACGGGTGCGACGATCTCGACGTTGGAGTCCATTTCCCTGGGCTCGATGTCGACCTGGATGAACTTCTTGGGCGCTTCGCCCCAGTTCTTGCCCTTGCCGTGCGAGAGCAGCCAGTTCAGCCGGGCGCCGATTAGCAGCACGACGTCGGATTCCTTCAGCACCGTTGAGCGGGCGGCGCCTGCGCACTGCGGATGCGTGTCGGAGAGGAGGCCCTTGGCCATGCTCATCGGCAGGAAGGGGATGCCGCTCTTCTCGACGAAGGTTTTGATCTCCTCGTCGGCCTGCGCGTAGGCCGCGCCCTTGCCGAGGATGATGAGCGGACGTTTTGCGCTCTTCAAAACATCAAGCGCGCGCTTGATCGAAGCGGGCGAGGGGATCTGCGCGGGAGCCGCGTCGATCACCTTGACCAGCGACTTCTGGCCTGCATCGGCGTTCATCACCTGGCCGAACAGTTTTGCCGGCAGGTCGAGATAGACGCCGCCCGGACGGCCGGAGACGGCGGCACGGATGGCGCGGGCCAGACCGATGCCGATGTCCTGGGCGTGCAGCACGCGATAGGCCGCCTTGCACAGCGGCTTGGCGATCGCGAGCTGGTCCATCTCTTCGTAGTCGCCCTGCTGGAGGTCGACGATCTCGCGCTCGGAGGAGCCCGAGATCAGGATCATCGGGTAGCAGTTGGTGGTGGCGTGCGCGAGGGCGGTGAGACCGTTGAGGAAGCCGGGCGCGGAGACGGTGAGGCAGATGCCGGGCTTCTTGGTGAGGTAGCCGGCGATGCCCGCCGCATAGCCGGCGTTCTGCTCGTGGCGGAACGAAATCATGCGAATACCGGCCGCCTGCGCCATGCGGCCCAAATCCGTGATCGGGATGCCCGGCACATTATAGACGGTGTTGATGCCGTTCAGCTTGAGCGCGTCGATGACGAGATGAAAACCATCCGTCAATTCCTGCTCGGTGCCCGGTGCTTCGGACTTGGTCGCGGTATTCAGCATGGGCCTTGTCTCCCTGGTCTCAAGATGCCGTTTCGGGCTTTTGGGGGCGATGCCTCGCCCTTCTGGTGAACGTTGCTGGCTAGAAGAGTTCCTGACCATGCGCTTCGACGTAAGCTGCAAGGCCAAGGGTGTGATCGCGGGCGCGCTTCTCGGCGAGCTCGGTGTCGCGCGCCTCCAGGGCTTCGATCATGCCGAGATGCTCGGGAAGCGAAGTCGCGGTGCGGTCCTTGCGTCCGATGGTCAATTGCCGATAGCCGCGCACGTGCAGCAGCAGGTCGTTGGTGAGATCGACCAGCACCGGCGATTCCGACAGCGAGATCAGCGCCTGGTGGAAGGCGATGTTGGCGCGCGAATATTCCTCGACGTGATCCTCGGGCAGGCGATCCTTGCCAAAATCCTTGAAGTAGTCGCGCAACGCCGTGATGTCTTTCTTGCGGGCCGTGGCCGTGATGAGGCGGGCGGCCATGCTCTCCAGCGCCGCCCAGGCGCGGATCATGTCGACGATCTCGCTCTTGGTCCTTCGCACCACCATGATGCCGCGACGCGGGACCGTCTTCACGAAGCCGTCCTGCTCGAGCATCGCGATGGCTTCGCGGATCGGCGTGCGGCTCACGCCCAGGCGCTCGGACAACGCGCGCTCGTCGAGCATGACCGGCTCGGGCGTCGAGTAGATGTCCATCTTGAGGATGGCTTCCTTCAAGGCGTCATACGCCTTGTTCTTGAAGCTCGACTCCGGGGCAATACGAACGATTGCGATATCTGCCTCGGCCATGTTCGGCAACGCCTTGGTTGGTTTCCGCAGTGACACGACGAATCTCCTCCAGTGGGAGTCGTCTTTTACAGGAATATTAACGAGAAAGTTTTTGGCATACCAAATACCAGAATGTCAAGCTGCCTATTTTTTGCAGCATTCTAAGGTGCGCTGCAGCTTGACAAGTTGGCTTCTGGCATACCAAATGCCATCGCCAGCCATTTGTGATCCAAGCCGGCGGAGTAACCTCGGCTTTATGCCACTCCGTTCCGCGACATGGAACAGAGCGCGGCGAATGGAAAGCATCACGGGCAGCCGCAACACGCGCGCGCTTTGAGAACGCAAGAACCAAGGTCAAGGGAGAAGCCACATGTCCAATTCCAAAGATGCCGTCCGCAAGGTGCTTGACCAGGTCAAGGCGGACAAGCGCACCAGCCTGACCGCGCCGGAAGGCAAGCTGGTCTGCGATGCCTACGGCATTGCGGTGCCGAAGGAGGGGGTGGCGAAGTCGGCCGGCGAGGCCGGCAAGATGGCCTCCTCGATGGGCTTCCCAGTGGTGATGAAGATCGTCTCGCCGGACATTCTCCACAAGACCGAAGCCGGCGGTGTCATCGTCGGCCTCAAGACGGCCGAAGACGCCGAGAAGGCCTACGAGACGATTCTCTCCAATGCCAGGAAGTACAAGTCCGACGCCAAGATCGAGGGCGTCCAGGTGCAGCAGATGCTGGCCGGCGGCACCGAAGTGATCGTCGGGTCGATCACCGACGCCTCGTTCGGCAAGCTGGTTGCCTTCGGCCTCGGCGGCGTGCTGGTCGAAGTCCTGAAGGACATCACCTTCCGCCTCGCGCCCGCGACCAAGCAGGACGCGCTGTCGATGCTCGACGGCATCCAGGCGCATGAGATTTTGAAGGGCGTTCGTGGCGGCGAGCCGGTGAACCGGACGGCGCTCGCCGATGTCATCGTCAAGGTCTCGCAGCTCGTCACCGATTTCCCCGAGATCGTCGAGCTCGATCTCAACCCGGTGTTCGCCACGGCCAAGGACGCGATCGCGGCCGACGTCCGCATCGTCGTCGACTTCGCTTACGTGCCCAAGCCGAAGCCGCGCCCGACCGAAGAGATCGTCGCGGCCATGAGCCGCATCATGCAGCCGAAGGCGGTTGCCGTGGTCGGCGCTTCGGCCGAAGACGGCAAGATCGGCAATTCCGTGATGAAGAACCTCATCAACGGCGGTTACAAGGGCGACATCTACCCGATTCATCCAAAGGCCGCCGAGATCCTCGGCTACAAGGCCTATAAGAGCGTCAAGGACGTGCCCGGCGTAATCGACACCGCGGTGTTCGCAATTCCCGCGAAGTTCGTGGCCGGGGCGCTCATCGAGTGCGGCGAGAAGAAAATTCCCGGCGCGGTCCTGATTCCGTCCGGCTTCGCGGAAGCCGGCGCGCCGGAGCTCCAGGCCGAGATCGTCGAAATCGGCAAGAAATACGACATCCGCCTGATGGGGCCGAACATCTACGGCTTCTACTATACGCCTGCCAATCTCTGCGCGACCTTCTGCACCGCCTATGACGTCAAGGGCCACGCGGCGCTGTCCTCGCAGTCGGGCGGCATCGGCATGGCCATCATCGGCTTCTCCCGTTCGGCCAAGATGGGCGTGTCGGCGATCGTGGGCCTCGGCAACAAGTCCGACATCGACGAGGACGATCTGCTTGCTTTCTTCGAGCAGGATCCGAACACGAACCTGATCGCGCAGCACTGCGAAGACCTCAAGGACGGCCGCGCCTTTGCGGAAGCGGCAAAGCGCGTCTCCAAGAAAAAGCCGGTCATCGTGCTCAAGGCCGGCCGCACCTCGGCCGGTGCGAAGGCGGCCTCGTCGCACACCGGCGCGCTCGCCGGCAACGACAAGATCTACGAAGACGTCCTGGCGCAGTCCGGCGTGATCCGGGCGCGGTCGCTGCGACAGCTGCTCGAGTTCGCGCGGGGCGTGCCGGTGCTGCCGACGCCGAAAGGTGAGAACGTGCTGATCATCACGGGTGCAGGCGGCTCGGGCGTGCTGCTGTCGGACTCCTGCGTCGACAACGGCCTGTCGCTGATGGCGATGCCGGCGGATCTGGATGCGGCCTTCCGCAAGTTCATCCCGCCGTTTGGCGCGGCCGGAAATCCCGTGGACATCACCGGTGGCGAGCCGCCGATCACCTATGTCAACACGGTGAAGCTCGGCCTGACCGACGAGCGCATCCATTCGCTGATCCTCGGCTACTGGCACACCATCGTCACGCCGCCGATGGTGTTCGCCCGCAACATGGTCGAGGTGAAGAAGGAGATGGAGGCCAAGGGCTTCGTGAAGCCGATCGTCGCCTCGCTCGCCGGCGACGTCGAGGTCGAGGAGGCCGCCGAATATCTCTACCAGAACGGCATTCCGGCATATGCCTATTCGACCGAGCTGCCGGTCGAGGTCCTGGGCGCCAAGTACAAGTGGGCGCGTGGGGCAGGGCTGCTCTGAGCGTCATCATTCTGGTCATCCCGGGGCGATGCGCGGCATCGAACTCCAGTGCGCGATTGCGCACCTGAGGATATCGAGATTCCGGGTTCGCGCTTACGCGCGCCCCGGAATGACGATAGCCAAAGCGGCAGGTCGCGATGGGCAGGAACGTGATCCGGCGTAAACCGCTCGAGCCCCGCTCGCCGTCGGAGGCCGACCACGAGGCGCGTGACGGTGGCGTGCAGTCGGTTGACCGCGCGCTGTCGATCCTGGAGACATTGTCCGAGGACGACGAGGGTTATCGCCTCAGCGACCTCGCCGTTCGCACCGGGCTGTCGGCCTCGACCGTGCACCGGCTGCTGGCGACGCTGGAAAGCCGCCGCTTCGTGCAATTCGACCGCGCCCAATCCAAATGGCATGTCGGCGTGCGCAGCTTCACGGTGGGCGCGAGCTTTGCGAGGCGGCGCAATTTCAGCGCCCAGGCCATTCCCTACTTGCGCAAGCTGCGCGATCTCACCCGCGAGACGGCCAATCTTGCCATGGTCGACGACGAGTTCATCATCGTGCTGACCCGCATGGAGAGCCGCGAGATCATGCGCTCGCTGACCCAAGTCGGCGGCCGCGTCCCGATGGTGACGTCGGGCGTCGGCAAGGCGGTGCTCGCGACCTATTCCGACGAGGATGTCGGCGCCGTCATCCGCCATCACGGCATGCCCCGCCTGACCGAGAAGTCGATCGTGCGGCCGAGCGACCTGTTCAAGGAGCTCGAAAAGATCCGCAAGCAAGGCTACGCGCTGGATGATGAAGAGGCCTGCATGGGCCTGCGCTGCGTTGCCGCGGTGGTCTACAATGACTGCGCCGAGCCGCTCGCGGCGATTTCGGTTTCCGGCATGACCAGCCGGCTGACCGATCAAAGGTTGCCGGAAATCGGGCAAGTCGTCCGGAATGTTGCCGCCGAACTGACGGCCGCGCTCGGCGGGGCAATTCCGGCGCCCCGCTAATCGGAAACCCGGTATGTCACTGGACAGTGTCGGCCGTTTTGGCTGATATGCGACCAAACGACACGATGCGGCAAACGTTCGCATGAGCCCGGAGACGTCCCCATGTTTCAACTTCCCGCGCGCCTCGTCCGCGCAGCCGTCGCGTTGACCCTTGCGGCAGCCACGCCGGCCTTTGCCCAGCAGCTCGAGCTCAAGCTGATGGCACCGGCGGCGCCGGGCGGTGGCTGGGACCAGACCGCGCGCTCGATGCAGCAGGCGCTGGTCGCTGCCGGGGTCGCACGCAGCGTGCAGGTCACCAACGTTCCCGGCGCAGGCGGCAGCGTCGGCATCGCGCAGTTCGTCAACGGCGCCAAGGGTGACGGTAACCAGCTGATGGTCAACGGCTTCGTCATGGTGGGCGCGCTCGCCATGAACAAATCACCCGTTACGCTCGAGCAGGTGACGCCGATCGCGCGCCTCACCGAGGAAATCCAGGTGATCGTGGTGCCGGCGAATTCGCCGATCAAGACCGCGCAGGATCTGGCCGCGGCGGTGAAGGCCGACATCGCCAAGGTGACCTTCGCCGGCGGCTCGGCCGGCGGCGTCGATCACGTGATGGCGGCATTGTTCGCCGGCGCCGTTGGCGCCGACGCGAAGAAGATCAATTACATCCCGTTCTCGGGCGGCGGCGAGTCGCTCGCCGCCATTCTCGGCGCGAAGGTCACCGCCGGCATTTCGGGCCTCAGCGAATATGACGGGCAGATCAAGTCCGGCAAGCTGCGCGCGATCGGCGTGACCTCGGAGAAGCGCATTCCAGGCAGCGACATCCCGACCTTCAAGGAGCAGGGCATCGACCTCGTGATCGCCAACTGGCGTTCGGTGGTCGCGCCTCCCGGAATCACGCCGGAGCAGCGCAAGACGCTGAGCGACGCGGTCGAGAAGATGGTGAAGTCGGACGCCTGGAAGGACATCCTCAAGCAGAAGGGCTGGGAGGATGCCTATCTCGGCGGCGACGCCTTCGCCGAGTTCCTGAAGAAGGAAACGATACGTGTGACCGACGTGCTGAGATCAGTTGGCCTGGTCAAGTCATGACCACAGGCGATCCCGTCCAGCCGCCGCGGCGCGTCGACCGCGCCGGCATCGTCATTGCCGCGTCGCTCGCAGGTCTTGCCGCGGTGCTGGTCTGGGACGCGCGCGGCCTGCAATCCACCGCGATGTACGGGATGGGGCCGGAAGCCATGCCGGTCGTGATCGCCTCCGGCCTCGCGCTGCTCGCGATCGGCAATTTCATCGACGCGTGGCGTGGTAACCTGCCGGCGCGCGAAAGCGCCGATCCCGTGCCCGTTGTCTTGATCCTCGCGGGCCTTGCGCTGCTGATCGCCATCATCGGCTTCGGCGGTGGGTTCATCCTGGCAACGTCGGCGCTGTTCGTCACGACCTCGGCGGCATTTGGGCGCCGGGCCGTCCTGGTTGATTCCGCCATCGCCCTCGTGATGTCGACCCTCGTTTACCTTGCATTCGATCGGCTGTTGACGTTGAGCCTTCCGGCCGGCCCCCTGGAGCGACTGCTGTGATGGACACCTTTGCCGCGCTGGCGCATGGCATGGCGGTCGCCGTCCAGCCGATGAATCTCCTCTACGCCCTGATCGGCGTGTTCCTCGGCACCGCCGTGGGCGTGCTGCCCGGCATCGGCCCAGCGTTGACGGTCGCGCTGTTGCTGCCGGTGACGTACAAGCTCGATCCCGGCGGTTCGCTGATCATGTTTGCCGGCATCTATTACGGCGGGATGTATGGCGGATCGACCACGGCCATCTTGATCAACACGCCCGGCGAGAGCGCCTCGATGGCGACGGCGCTCGAAGGCAACAAGATGGCCAAGGCCGGCCGCGGCGGGCCGGCGCTCGCGACCTCCGCGATCGGCTCCTTCGTCGCCGGCACCATTGCCACCATCGGGCTTGCCTTTCTCGCGCCGTGGCTGGTCGATTTCGCCGTGCGCTTTGGCCCGGAGGATTATTTCGCGCTGATGTGCGTCGCCTTCGTCACGGTGTCGGCGACCTTCGGCGATTCCCCGATCCGTGGCCTGACCAGCCTGTTCATTGGTCTGACGTTGGGCCTCGTCGGCATCGACAAGCTGACCGGTCAGGCGCGGCTTGCGTTCGGCGTGCCCGAGCTGCTCGACGGCGTCGAGGTGACGACGCTCGCGGTCGGCCTGTTCGCGGTGGGCGAGGCGCTCTACGTCGCATCGCGCCGCCACCACACCGAGGAGAAGCTCGAGCCGGTGCGCGGCTCGCTGTGGATGACCAAGGAAGACTGGAAGCGGTCGTGGAAACCGTGGCTGCGCGGCACCATGTTCGGCTTCCCGATCGGTGCGCTGCCTGCCGGCGGCGCGGAGATCCCGACCTTCCTGTCCTATTCCTGCGAGAAGCGGCTGACCAAATACCCCGAAGAATTCGGCAAGGGCGCGATCGAAGGCGTCGCAGGACCGGAGGCCGCCAACAACGCTTCGGCTGCGGGCACGCTGGTGCCGCTCCTGACGTTGGGATTGCCGACCTCGGCGACGGCCGCGATGATGCTGGCGGGCTTCCAGCAATACGGCCTCAACCCGGGGCCGCTGCTGTTCGCCGAGCGGCCCGACCTCGTATGGGGTCTGATCGCGAGCCTGTTCATCGCCAATTGCATGCTGCTGGTGCTCAATCTGCCGCTGGTTGGCCTGTGGGTGCGGCTGCTGGCGATCCCGCAGCCGTGGCTCTATGCCGGCATCCTCGTGTTCGCGACCATGGGCACCATCGCCGCAAAGCCGTCGGTGGTCGAACTGTCGATGCTGGCCGGCTTCGGCGTGCTCGGCTTTCTGATGCGGCGCTTCGATTTTCCGATCGCACCCGTCGTGGTCGGCCTGATCCTCGGCCCGATCGCCGAGAGCCAGCTGCGTCGCGCGCTCGCGATCAGTCTCGGCGATCCCATGACACTGCTCCAGAGCCCGATCTCGGCGACGCTGCTTGCGCTGGCGTTGATCGCGCTGCTGGCACCCTTCGTGCTTAAAGGGATGGGACGCTTCAAGGCGAACGAGGACTAGCCATCCCGACGCGAGCGTCTTCTAATGCTACGTTCATCTCGTGGGAAAGTCATGCCGTCCGAGCTCCGTTCGCCCCGTCTCGCTGTCCTGATTGATGCCGACAATGCTTCGGCAAAGATCGCCGATGGACTGTTCGAGGAGATTGCCAAGATCGGCGAGGCCAGCGTTCGCCGCATCTACGGCGATTTCTCCAATGCCAGGTCGAGGGGCTGGGCCGATATCCTGTCGAAACACGCCATCATCCCGCAGCAGCAGTTCGCCTATACGACAGGGAAGAATGCGTCCGACATCACCTTGGTCATCGACGCGATGGATCTGCTTCACAGCGGCCGGTTCGACGGCTTTTGCCTGGTGTCGTCGGACAGCGATTTCACCCGTCTCGCGGCCCGCATCCGGGAGCAGGGCGTCGACGTCTTCGGGTTCGGCGAGCAGAAGACACCGGAAAGTTTTCGGCAGGCCTGCCGAAGGTTCGTCTACACCGAGAACCTGCTTGCCGGCGCGGCGAGCAATCAGGACACTGCCTCGAGGTCGCCGCTACTTCAACCCCCTGACGCAGCCATCCCCATGATCAAGAAAGTCATCGCCCAGATGGAAAGCGAAGACGGATGGGTTTCTCTCGGGGAAGTCGGAAAAGGGCTTACCAACCTCGCCCCCGATTTCGATTCGAGAACCTACGGCTCCCGCAAGCTGAGCGACCTCGTGCGAAAGACGAATTCGTTCGAGATCGATGAATCGAAGGGGCGGTTGATACGAATTCGGGTCAAGCCCGCTGCCGCACCACCGCCAAGAAGGCGGAACCCGCGCAGACCTGCAAAGTCGGTCACGGCAGGCGGTTCGGCGCCTAAAGCGTAAGCAGGGCGTGCCGTTATATTTGAGCTTGCCCGGTTTGGCGCAGGGCGTAACCATCGCTTGGCCTTAACGCCACGCGAGGGTCCAGATGACCAAACTCACCCGCTTCGCCGTCGCACCACTGCATGAAATGACACGGCGTCTGGCCGATGTCGCCTCGGCGCGTGTCGCGCCGGACCTCGTCATATCCGGCGCGCGGGTGCTCTCGACCTATTCGGAGCGCATCCATTCGGGGCGCGAGGTCTGGATCACGGGTGGCCGGATAGCTGCGGTGAAGCCGGCCGGGACGGCGAAGAAGGCCTGGAGCAATGTTCCGCTTTACGACGCCGCCGGCGGCATCATCGCGCCGGGGCTGGTTGACCCGCACATCCATATCGAATCCTCGATGGTGACGGCCTGCGCCTATGCCGAGGCGGCACTGCTCAACGGCACCACCACGATCTTCTGCGACAGCCACGAGATCGGCAACGTGATGGACGTTGCCGGCGTCGAGGCGATGCTGGAGGACGCGCGTGAGGCGCCGCTGTCGATCTTCCTGACTGTGCCGAGCACGGTGCCGGCGACCTCGGCGGAACTGGAGACCGCGGGCGGCGACCTCACGCCGGACAAGATCGCCGGCCTGTTCGACCGCTGGCCGGAGGCAGTCGGGCTCGGCGAGAAGATGGATTTCGTGCCTGTCACCATGGGCGATGAGCGAAGCCACGCCATCCTCGCCGCCGCCCTGAAGCGCGGGCGCCCGGTGTCCGGCCATGTCTATGGCCGCGACTTCGTTGCGGCCTATGCGGCGTCCGGCGTCACCGACACCCATGAGGCGATCGACCGCGACATCGCCGACGATTTGCTCGACGCCGGGGTCTGGGTGTTCCTGCGCGGGGGACCGCCGACCACGCCATGGCACTCGCTGCCGCAGGCGATCCGCACCATCACCAAGCTCGGCGCTTCGCACAAGCGCACGGCCGTGTGCACCGACGACCGCGACGCCGATGATCTCCTGCTGTTCGGCCTCGACTGGGTGGTGCGCGAAGCCGTGAAGGCGGGGGTGTCGCCCGAGCAGGCCTGGTCGATGGGCTCCCTGCATGGCGCGACGCGCTTCAACATGGACAGCGATATCGGCGGGCTCGGCGGCGGGCGCCGCGCCGATCTGGTGCTGATGGACGACGATCTGAAACCGCAATGCACCTGGTATGGCGGCGATCTCGTGGTCGAGAACCGCAAGATCACGCCGAAGCTCGATCAGGCGCTGTCGCAGCGCTATCAATACCCGAAGGCGGCCTATGCGACCGTGAAGCTGCCCGAGAAGGTCAAGCTGACGCCGGCGCTTCCGGCGAAAGCCTGCATCGTCAACGCGATCAAGACGGCGCTGCCCGGCATCACGCTGATCCACGAGAAGATCGCGCTCGAGCCCGCAAAAGACTGGCCCTCACTGTTCGCCCGCTACGGCCTGTGCTTCGTCACGGTGGTCGAGCGTCACGGCAAATCCGCCGGCAACGTCGCCTACGGCCTGTTGAAGGATTTTGGCCTGAAGCGCGGGGCGGTGGCCTCCAGCGTCGGGCACGACAGCCATAACATCATCGTTGCAGGAACCAACGAGGCCGACATGCAGGTGGCGATCTCGGCCATCAAGGAGCACCAGGGCGCCGTCTGTGTCGTCGCCGACGGCAAGGTGAGGGCGCTGGTGGCGCTGCCGATCGCTGGGCTCTTGTCCGACAAGCGCGTCACGGAGGTGGCCGAGGAGGTCAAGGTCTTGAAGAAGGAATGGGCGGAGGCGGGCTGCACCATCCCCTACATGGGCTTCAATCTGATTCCGCTATCGGTCATTCCGGAAATTCGCATCACCGACAAGGGCCTCGTGCTGGTGCCGCAGATGGAGCTGGCGCCGCTGTTCGAGTGATCGCTTTCACGCGTGTCTCGACCTAACTGACTGAAGCCGCCGCGATTTTTCCACGGCTGCCGCATCGTGGAAAATAAAATCGATCTCGTTGAGTGCAGCCCTCGCGGGCCCGATGATCTCGCTCGAGCCAATGCAACTCAAGCGAGGTCCGATATGGCGAAGATGCGAGCCATCGATGCTGCCGTGCGAATTCTGGAGAAGGAAGGCATCTCGACGGCCTTCGGCGTTCCCGGGGCCGCGATCAATCCGCTTTATTCGGCGCTGAAGAAGCGCGGCTCGATCCGCCATATCCTGGCGCGCCATGTCGAGGGCGCCTCGCACATGGCCGAGGGCTACACGCGGGCCAAGGCCGGCAATATCGGCATCTGCATCGGAACCTCGGGGCCGGCGGGCACCGACATGATCACCGGGCTCTATTCGGCGATCGCCGATTCCATCCCGATCCTGTGCATCACCGGGCAGGCGCCGCGGGCGCGACTCTACAAGGAAGATTTCCAGGCCGTCGACATCGAGTCGATCGCAAAGCCCGTGACTAAATGGGCGGTGACGGTGCGCGAGCCGGCACTGGTGCCCCGCGTGTTCAGCCAAGCGTTTCATGTGATGCGCTCGGGCAGGCCCGGCCCGGTCCTGATCGACATGCCGCTCGACGTGCAGCTCGCCGAGATCGAGTTCGACGACGAGACCTATGAGCCGCTGCCGGTCTACAAGCCGACCGCCACGCGCAAGCAGGTCGAGAAGGCACTGGAGATGCTCAACGCGGCCGAACGGCCGCTGATCGTCGCGGGCGGCGGCGTCATCAATGCCGACGCGTCCGACCTTCTGGTCGAGTTTGCCGAGATCACCAACGTGCCGGTCGTGCCGACGCTGATGGGGTGGGGAGCCATCCCCGACGACCACGTGCTGATGGCCGGCATGGTCGGTCTTCAGACCAGCCACCGCTACGGCAATGCCACCATGCTCGAATCCGATTTCGTGCTGGGCATCGGCAACCGCTGGGCCAACCGCCACACCGGCTCGGTCGAGACCTACACCAAGGGTCGCACCTTCGTGCATGTCGACATCGAGCCGACCCAGATCGGGCGCGTGTTCAATCCCGATCTCGGCATCGTCTCGGACGCGAAGGCCGCTCTCGAACTGTTCGTCGCCGTCGCCAGGGAGTGGCGCCGGTCAGGCAGGTTGCGCGAGCGCCAGGCGTGGCCAGCGGCGTGCCGCGATCGCAAGAAGACAATGTTGCGCAAGAGCCATTTCGACAACGTCCCGATCAAGCCCCAGCGCGTCTATGAGGAGATGAACAAGGCGTTCGACCGCGACACCACCTATGTCACCGTGATCGGCCTGTCGCAGATCGCCGGCGCGCAGTTCTTGGGCGTCTACAAGCCGCGCAACTGGATCAATGCCGGGCAGGCGGGACCACTCGGCTGGACGCTACCCGCGGCGCTCGGCGTCCGCGCGGCGTGTCCGGATCGCGATATCGTCGCGCTCTCGGGCGACTACGATTTCCAGTTTCTCATCGAAGAGCTCGCGGTCGGGGCGCAATTCAATCTGCCCTACATCCACGTCGTCGTGAACAATTCCTATCTCGGCCTGATCCGCCAGGCACAGCGCGGCTTCGACATGGACTATCACGTCCAGCTCTCCTTCGAGAACATCAACGCGCCCGAGCTCGGCGGCTACGGCGTCGATCACGTTGCCGTCGCTGAGGGGCTCGGCTGCAAGGCGATCCGCGTCACCGATCCCAAGGACGCGCAGGCCGCGTTCGCGACCGCGCGCGAATTGATGGCGAAGCACCGCGTGCCCGTGGTGGTCGAATTCATCCTCGAACGCGTCACCAACATCGCGATGGGCACCGAGATCGACAACATCGTCGAATTCGAGGAGGTGCTGGATCTGCCGCTCGACGAGGTCGCGACAGTGCGGCCCGGCGTGCTGCAGCCAGCGGAATAGGGAGCAGCATCATGCCGAAATTTGCCGCCAATCTCACCATGCTCTTCAACGAAATGCCGTTCGTGGACCGCTTCGCCGCGGCCAAAGCGGCGGGCTTCGGCGGGGTCGAGTACCTCTTCCCTTATGATTTCGACAAGGCGCAGCTGCGCGAGCAACTCGACAGCCATGGGCTGACACAGGTGCTGCACAATCTGCCGGCCGGCAATTGGGCGGCGGGCGAGCGCGGCATCGCGATCCTGCCGGATCGTGTCAGCGAGTTCCGGGACGGCGTGTTTCGCGCCATCGACTATGCCAAGGCGCTCGATTGCGAGCAGCTCAACTGTCTCGTCGGCATCGCGCCTGTCGATGCCGATCCGCGCGAGCTCAACGAGACGCTGGTCGGGAATTTGCGCTTCGCCGCCTCGACGCTGGCGCGGGAGAACATCAAGCTTCTGGTCGAGCCGATCAATACGCTCGACATTCCCGGCTTCTTCCTCAACGGCACCGAGCAGGCCCTGCAGCTGATCTCCGAGGTGCGCTCCAACAATCTGTTTGTCCAATACGATATCTATCACATGCAGATCATGGAGGGCGATCTCGCCCGTACGATGCAGGAATATCTCCCGCAGATCGCGCACATCCAGCTCGCCGACAATCCCGGTCGCCACGAGCCTGGCACCGGCGAGATCAACTATCCCTTCCTGTTCCGCCATCTCGACGCGATCGGGTATCGCGGCTGGATCGGTTGCGAATACAAGCCGCGCACCACCACGGTGGAAGGCCTGTCCTGGCACGCCGCGCAGACTTTCGAGACCTGAGGAAACGTAGACATGATCGACATCGGCTTCATCGGACTTGGTACCATGGGACGGCCGATGGCCGGCCATCTTCTGGCCGCAGGCCATCGCGTTCTCCTGCACGATGTCGGGCCGGTCGCACCCGAGCTGATCGCCGGCGGCGGCGTTGTCGGCAAGTCAGGCAAGGAGGTCGCGGAGGAGGCGGATGCGGTCATCATCATGGTGCCGGATACGCCGCATGTGGAGGCCGTGCTGTTCGGCAAGGACGGTGTCGCGGGCGGCATTTCCAAGGGCAAGATCGTGGTCGACATGAGCTCGATCTCGCCGCTGGCGACCAAGGAGTTCGCCAAGAAGATCGAGGCACTCGGCGCGGATTATCTCGACGCACCGGTGTCGGGCGGGGAGGTCGGGGCCAAGGCGGCAAGCCTCACCATCATGGTCGGTGGCCCCGAGCGCGCCTTCAACACCATGAAGCCGATCTTCGACCGGATGGGAAAGAACGTCACCCGCGTCGGCGCCAATGGCGATGGCCAGACGACGAAGGTCGCCAATCAGATCATCGTCGCGTTGACGATCGAGGCGGTCAGCGAAGCGCTGCTGTTCGCTTCGAAAGCCGGCGCGGATCCGGCGCTGGTGCGGCAGGCCCTGATGGGCGGCTTTGCGTCGTCGCGGATTCTGGAAGTGCATGGCGAGCGCATGGTGAAGCGCAATTTCGATCCCGGCTTCCGCATCGAGTTGCACCAGAAGGATCTCAACCTCGCGCTTGAAGGCGCCCGCGCGCTCGGCCTGTCGCTGCCGAGCACGGCGGTGGCGCAGCAATTGTTCTCGTCCTGCACCGCCCATGGCGGGAAGGGTTGGGATCACTCGGCGATGGTGCGGGCGCTGGAACTGATGGCAGGGCACGAGATCGCTGCGGCATGAGTGTTACGCAGTAACACTCTCCGGATTTGGCGCGTCTTTGGTCACATGGGAACCGGAACAATGGTCCACCTCCGCGGTTGAAGGCGCAGAACAATCACTGGAGAGTGTGGACATGAAAACCCGTCTTGCAATTTCGTTGGCTGCCGTGTCGCTGCTCGCGTCGAGCGCAGCCTTTGCCCAGTCGACGACCGAACAGGGCGCCAGAGACGGCGCGCGCGCAGGTGGCGATATCGGCGGTCCGGTTGGCGCAATGGTCGGCGGCACCGTCGGTGCAGCCGTCGGCGCCGGTCTGGAAATTCCGAATGCTGTTCTGGGAGGAATCCCGCGCAGTGATTCCGTCGTCGTCGAGGAGCGCGTCGTGGTCGGCGAGCCGCTGCCCCCGACCGTGGTGCTGCGCCCCGTGCCAAACTACACCGAGTATCGCTATGCGGTCGTGAATGATCGCCGCGTGATCGTCGAGCCGCGCACGCGTCGCGTCGTCAAGATCATCGACTGATCGATCGGAGCGTGAGCTTTGAAGAGACGGGCCCTGCGGAGCGTCACTCCGCGGGGCCTTGGCTCGACAGGGCCGAATTTGCGCGAAACCGCGTCATGGCCCAATCGGCGATGGCCGCCAGCGCGAAGCCGATGCATGTGGTGCCGGCATCCACCAGAAAGTCCTCCAGCCGCGCATGCCGTCCCGGTGCCCAGAATTGCATCAGTTCGAGCAGGCCGATCAGCACCACAGCGATGGCCGTGGTCGACAGCCGGCGGCGCGGATAGGCGAGGCCGAAGGCTAGTCCCACCAGGACGAAAGCAAGGGCGTGTTCGCCGTCCTGGCCAAGGTCGGAATGGGGCCGCAGGCCAGGCGGGCCGAGGGTTGCAAAGGCGACGGCGGCGGCAAGCAGCCAGGCAGAGGAGCGAACCAAAATGGACATCCTCACCGCTTAGCACGGATTGCAGCAGCTTGCCGAGGCGCCGGGATCAGATCGCCGTGTAGTTAATGACGAAACGTTAAAGTGGCTCGCGAACGCCAAGGCCGTGCATGAAGCGTTCCCGTATCTGCACGGGATCGCGTCGGGTGGCGCCGACGCCGGGCTTGTCATCAATACGGACGGCGATCAGGCTGGGCTCGGACGCCGACATGGCTTCCTCGACCAGACGCTCGAAATCCTCCTCGTCCGCGGCCCAGGCGCTGTTGGCAAGCCCGGAGCCGGTCGCGATGGCGACGATGTCAGCCACGTTCGCGGCCGGTGTCGGCTGTGCGCCGGTGATCTGATAGATGCCGTTGTCCATCACGATCATGATGAGGTTCTTCGGCTTCAACGCCGCGATCGTCGAGAGCGCGCCGAGCTGCATCAGCAGCGAGCCGTCGCCTTCGAGCGCAAAGACGCGCCGGTCCGGCTGCGCCAGCGCCACGCCCAGCGCGATCGGGAAGGCGAGCCCCATGCTGCCGAGCATGTAGAAATTCTGCGGACGGTGGCCGGCGGCCCAGAGGTCGAAATTGGTGTTGCCGATGCCGCCGATCACGGCTTCCTCGCGCTCGAGTTTCGCGATCAGGCGCGAGGTGACGTCGAAGCGGTTCATCACTTTGGTGTTGCGCGCGTCTGTATCCATTTGGGCCGGCCTCACTTGTCGAAGACCTTGCCGCCCGTGAGCAGCGGGTTAAGGATCAGCGCCACCGGCGCCTGCGTCGTCACGGCCTGCTTGATCGAACGGTCGGCAATGAATTCGAGCTCGTCGAGCCGGGTGATGGTGTGGTGCTCCAGTGCCAGCGAATCCAGCACCGGACGCATGGTGCGGCAGACCAGTGACTGGCCGTAATTGAACTCGCCGAGCGTGCCGCGCTCGGACACGAACATGATCAGCGGGATCTGGTAGGGCACCGCGAGCGAGGCCAGCACGTTGGCGAGCGTCGCAAAGCCGGAGGTCTGCATCAACACCGCGCCTCGTCGTCCGCCCATCCATGCGCCCGAGACGATGCCGACGGCCTCCTCCTCGCGGGCGGTGGCAAAGGTGGTGAAGAAGGGATCGGCGTGCAGATTCTTGATCAGCGGCGTCAGCACGCGATCGGGGACGTAAGGGACGAGGCTGATCTCGTTCCGCTTCAGGGTTTGCAGGACGATGCCGTGCCAGCTCTTGTCACTGGAGGTCTGCGCCGCCTCGGACGAGGTATGTTGCTCCGCAATCGGCATTGCGTTCTCCCTTCGGCCGCGCATGCTTCTTGGTCTTTGTCGTTGTCTTGGCCGTCGCGGCGGTCTGCCGAACTTGACGCAGGCAGCGGGATTGTCAACATGTCCGGGCTGCACCGTGATCTGCGCCAGGCGGCCTGCCGCGGCCGGCGGCGCCGTGTCATAAGCGGCAATAACAAGAGAACGGAGGAACGCATGGAAGGAGCGCGCGCCGCGCTGGCCCTGCGGATCTCCAGGAGAGAGCCGGAAGGGTCCTGATGTCCGTCAACAGCAAGCGCGTCTTCTACGTCAAGTATCTGGCCAACCCGATCTATATCGACATCCTGAAGGCGCGACCCGACGTCCGGCTCGATCGCATCGAGAACGAGACCCTCGAAGACGTTTACGCGCCGATCATCGGTGCCGCTCATGTTTACCAGATCGGCGCCGCCCGGGACGAACTCGCCCCGCATTTCCACGTCGATGCCGCCTTCCTGAAGCGCACGCCGAACCTGTTGCTGGTCTCGAGCAATGGTGCAGGCTTCGACCCCGTCGACGTCGAGGCGTGCACCGATGCGGGCGTGCTGGTCGTCAACCAGTCCGGCGGCAATGCCCATTCCGTCGCCGAGCATGCGCTGGCGATGATGTTGACGCTGTCTAAGCGCATCATTCAGTCGGACCGCCGGCTGCGCCGCGAGCGCGACGTCAACCGCAACGAGCTCGTCGGCAACGAGGTCGAACACAAGACGGTCGGCATCATCGGCCTCGGCAATGTCGGCCGTCGCATCGCCGCGTTGTGCCAGGGTCTGCTCGGCATGAAGGTGCTGGCCTACGATCCTTACCTCACCGCCGAGGTGATGGCCAAGCGGGGCGGAGAGAAGGTGGAGCTCGACGAGCTCTTGCGCCGCGCCGATTTCGTCTCGATCTCCTGCCCGCTTAACAAGGGCAGCCGCAACATGATCAGCGTGCGCGAGTTCGCGTTGATGCAGCCGCATGCGTACTTTATCACCACGGCGCGCGGTTTCATTCACGACGAGGACGCGTTGCTCCAGGCGTTGCGCGACAAGCGCATTGCGGGCGCCGGTCTCGACGTCTGGTCGAAGGAGCCGCCGCCGCCGGAGCATCCGCTGCTCCAGCTCGACAACGTGCTGGCGAGCCCGCATACTGCGGGCGTCACGATCGAGGCGCGGCAGAACATGGGCCGCATCGCCGCTGAGCAGGTGCTGCAGACGCTCGACGGCAAGCGCCCGCCGCGCATCATCAATCCCGAGGTCTGGCCACGTTACGCGGAGCGCTTCAAACAGGCGTTTGGTGTGACGCCGGCGTAGTCAGCAGGCGCTTTTGTCCTTCCTGGGGCGACTCTCCTGCTGCCCAATGATCGGCGGACGGGAACCGCGCCCGACTTTGATCCGCGTCAAAATCCCCCTCCCGCAATCCGGCTAAATGGGATTAGATTGAGCGCCGCCGGGGCAGGCAGGAGGTCCCATGTCAACTTATGTGGTCAGGTTCATGAAGGACGTGCTCGGCCAGTACGGCCGGCAGATCGAGGTGTGCCAGGGCACGCTCGAGATCGACGCTTCCGACGAGGACGAAGCCAGAGAGCGGGCGAAGGCGAGGTTTTGCGAGGACCAGGCGTTGCACCACTGGTCGTTGCATGCCGACCGCATCCAGGTCAGACCGGCTGACTTTCCGTCATGAGGGCCTAGCGGCCGGGCGCCGTGACGGGCGGTGGTGCGGTGACGCCGGCGCCGAGCGACCGCTGCACCATGACGGTGTCGGACCAGTGCCCGTGGCGATAGGCGACACCGCAGAGCAGGCCGGCGCGCGCGAAGCCGAATTTTTCGTGCAGCGCCAGCGAAGGCGCATTGTCGGCATCGATATAGCCGATCATCTGGCGGAAGCCGGCCGCCGCGCAGGCGTCGATCATGTCCTGGAGCAAAAGCCGTCCCACACCGCGACCGAGATGCGCGTGGTGGACGTAGATCGAATGCTTGGCCGTATAGCGATACGCCGGGCGCTTGCGAAACAGCACGGCGTAGGCATAGCCGACGACTTCCCCGCGATAGGTCGCGACCAGATGCGGCAGGCGGGTCTGCTTCAAGTTCTTGCGCCGGTCGCGCAGATCGTCCAGCTCCGGCGCGCCGGTTCCCTCGACATCGCGTGGCACCCCGTTACGGACGTGATGGCGATAGATCGCCAGCATCGCCTCGATATCATTCTCGCGTGAGGGCCGGACCAGGACCGGCTCGTCATCCGCGCGCAGTGCGGCTGTTTCGTTCATCGGCATCTACTCGGCAACGACGTAGGTATAAAGCCCGATGCGGCCTTGGGCGTCGACCTCTTTGTAGACGCCCTGGATCTCGACATCGAAGCCGGGGAACGTGTTGAAGCAGGTCTCGAACATCTTGAGGTAGTCGACCATGGGCTTGGCGCGCTCCGTCAGTCGCTCGCCGGGCACGATGGTGGCGATGCCGGGCGGATAGACCACGAATGGCGTGGTGGCGATGCGGCCCGTGATCGCTTCGATCGGTAGATAGTCGACATCGTTGCGAAACAGGTAGCGGGCGGCTTCGCGAGGCGACATCGCGATGTCAGGCATGTGCTCGGGCATGAACTGCCGGGCCTGGAGTGCGCTGACGTCGGCAGCGCGGAAGAAACGGTGCATCTCGCCGCAGACATCGCGCAGCCGCACGCCGGCATAGCGCGCCTGCCGCCGCTGGCAGAACTCCGGGATGACGTCCGCAAGCAGCGCATTGTCGTCATGCAGCCGCTTGAATGCGACGAGACCGGAGATCAGCGTGCCCGCCTTGCTTGCCTCGACGCCCGGGGTGAGCAGGAAGAGCAGCGAGTTGAGGTCGTTCTTCTCGGGGACGATGCGGTTCTCGCGCAGATATTGCGCGACGACCGGGGCGGGGATGCCGTGCTCGACATAGGCGCCGGTGGTGCGATCGAAGCCGGGCGTGAGCAGCGTCAGCTTGTTCGGATCGGTCATGGCAAAGCCCTCACTGAGGCCAGGGAAGCCATGCCAGGCGCTGTCGGGGGAGAGCTGCCACAGCGCGGGGTTGGTGGCGAGCTCATCGGTCGAGAGCGTTTCCCAGGCGACATTGTGCGCAGCACCGGGACGGCTGACATCGGGAATCGCGACGCGATCGGGGACGAAGGGTTCGAAGAACCAGCCCCGGTCCGGATTCTGCTCCTTCTCCTCGAACTCCCGGCGCATCGCGCGGATTTTCTTGCGCAGCTCGATGCCGAGCCGAATCGTGTCGTCCCACAGGACTTCGCCGGAGCGGCCCTTCATCATCTGTGCGCCGACGTCGAGCGAGGCGAACAGCGGGTAGAATGGCGACGTGGAAGCGTGCTGCATGAAACTTTCGTTGAAGCGGCGGTGCTCGACGCGCCGCTTCTGGCCGCGGATGTGACGATCCTTGATGTGGATTTGGGAGGCCTGCGAGAAGCTCGCGAGCTGTTTGTGGGTCGATTGCGTCGCGATGATGCCGGGTGCCTCGGGGGAAAGGTTCGCCAGTCCCATGGCGAAGCGGCCGGCATAGAGCGGGTGGAACTTCATGAAGCCGGCCCAGGCCTCGTCGAACAGGATGTACTCACAGAGATGGCCGATGCGCTTCAAGATCATTTCGGCGCTGTGGATGGTGCCGTCATAGGTGCACTGCTCGACCACGGCAACGCGGAACGGCCGTTCCTTGCGCCAAGCGTCCTTGTCCGTCACCAAGGGATGATTGCGGATCGCCTCGCGCAAGGTTTTCTCGTCGAGCATGTCCCACCGCATCGGGCCGATCAGGCCCCAGGCATTGCGGATGGTCGGCACGTAGACCGGGACGCCGCCATTGATCATCAGCGCGCCATGATGGGCGGGCTTTGTGATTGTTGCGGTCGAACAGCACGAGATCGCCGTCGGTGACGAGAGCGCCGAGCGCAACCTTGTTCGAGGTCGAGGTTCCGTTGAGCACGAAATAGGTCTTTTCCGCACCAAAGATCTGGGCAGCTTCCTTCTGTGCCTTCAACGCCGGTCCTTCATGGGTGAGGAGGTCGCCGAGGTCGAGCACGGAATTGTCGAGATCGTCGCGGAATACGGACTCACCGAGATGTTCGACGAACACCCGTCCAATCGGGCTGCGGTTGTAGAACACGCCGCCATTGTGGCCCGGGCAGGTCCAGAGCTGGTTGCCCTCCTCGGCATAGTCGACCAGCGCGCCGAAGAAGGGCGTCTTCAACGTCTCCGCATATTGCTTCAGACGGCTGATCAGGTTCTTGGCGATGAAGGTCGGTGTCTCCTCGGACAGGAAGACATAACCGTCGATGAAGTCGAGCACCTCGACTGGGAGATCCTCGAACCGTTTGCGCCGGATCAGGAGGATGATCGGGAAATCGAGGCCGCGTCGCCGCATCAAATTGATCAGCGCCGAGGTCTTGCCCTCCAGGCCCTTCTTGCCCCAGTCCACCACCATGCAACCGATCGCGGCATCGGTCTGCACCGCCATCTCCGCGTCCTCCAGCTTGCGGGCGCGAACGACCTCGAAGCCGGAGCGCTGGATCTCCTCGATGATCTGGTTGAAGCGGACACCTTCGAGGTCGTCGGCGTCGAACACAGGTGCGGCGAACAGAAAGTTGAAGCGCTTGAAATAGTCCATGTCATGTCCCGAATGTGCGAGAGAAACAGCTCTCGACACATTCGATGACAGTTCGATGACAGTCGCCGACCGAGCGGGGCAGTGTGACGGCGCGATCAGTCTAAGAGCTTGTCCAGAGTGATCGGGAAGCGGCGGATGCGCTTGCCGGTGGCGTGATAGACGGCGTTCGCGATCGCGGCGGGGACGCCGACGATGCCGATCTCGCCCAGTCCCTTGATGCCGAGCTTGTTGATACGATCGTCCGGCTCGTCGACGAAGATCACGTCGATGTCGTAAACATCCGCATTCACCGGGATATGGTACTCGGCGATGTTCGCGTTCATGATCCGGCCGAAGCGGTGGTCCATCACCGTCTCCTCGTGCAGGGCCATCCCGATTCCCCAGACCACGCTGCCCATGATCTGGCTGCGGCCAGTCTTGGTGTTGAGAATCCGCCCGGCCGCGACGGCGCTCACGACCCGCGTGACGCGGATGACGCCCAGCTCTTCGTCCACTTTGACCTCGGCGAACACGGCCGAATGGGTATTGCGCGCGTGCTTCTTGTCCTCCTCGAACTGATTGAGCTTTTCCTTCTCGATGCGCTCGATGCCGCCATGGCGCATCGCGTCGGCGATCGAGACCGCGCGGCTGTTGTCGCTGGCCCCCGCAATGCTGCCGTCCTTCAGCACCGTATCGGCCAACTCGGTGTCGGCGAGCGGCGAGCCTGGCATCTTCCCGGCCAAGCGTAACAGCTCCTTGCGCACCTCCTCGGCGGCTGCGAGCACCGCATGTGCGCTCGAGGCGGCCATCCAGGAACCACCCTCGACCGGCGCCTGCGGCAGACTGGAATCGGCGAGCCGGACGCTGATGTTCTCGATCGGCAGGCCGAGTGCGTCGGCTGCGACCTGCGCGACAATGGTGTAGGTGCCGGTGCCGATGTCGGATGCGGCGCAGGACACCTCGGCATGTCCGTTCGATGTCAGCGCGATACGGACGGCGACCGGCATCTGCAATGCTTCCCACACGCCGGTGGCCATGCCCCAGCCGACCAGATCCTTGCCGTCGCGCATCGAGCGCGGCGCAGGATTGCGTCTGCTCCAGCCGAAGGCGTCCGCGCCGCGCGCGTAGCATTCGCGCAACTGCTTGCTGGTGTAGGGCAGGTTTTCGCTCTGGTCGCGATCCGAATAGCATTTCAGCCGCAGTTCGACCGGGTCGAGCTTGAGCGCGACGGCGAGCTCGTCCATGGCGCATTCGAGCGCGCAGACGCCCGATGCCGCCCCCGGTGCGCGCATGTCGGAGGGCGTGGAGACGTCGAGGTGAACCAGCTTGTGGGAGAAGCGGCTGTTCGGGCTCTTGTAGAGCTGTTCGGCCCAGCCGGTATCGTTGCGTGCAAAATCTTCGTAGCGCGAGGTGACGGCAATGGCCTCGTGCGTAACCGCATCGAGCGTGCCATCGGATTTTGCGCCGAGCGCGACGCGTTCGATTGTCATCGGCCGGTAGCCGAGCCCGTACATCTGCTGCCGCGTCAGCACGACGCGAACGGACCGCTTCAGCGCGAGCGCGCCAAGCGTTGCCAACACCACCTGATATTGCGGCCGCAAGCCGGAGCCGAAGGCGCCGCCGACGTAGGGCGAGACCACGCGAATGTCATCCGGCTTCTTGTCGAACACGCCGCATAGAAACTTGTGGACGTTCTGGACGCCTTGGGTCTTGTCGTAGATCGTGAGCTTGCCATTGCTCTCCCAGACCGCCGTGGTCGCATAGAGCTCCATCGGGTTGTGATGCTCGGTCGGGATGACGTAGTCCGCCTCGTGGCGCACATCGGCTCCCGCAAGGGCGGCTGCGGCGTCGCCCCGCGGCTTATGCGGCTTGTCCTTCTCGGCGGCGTTGCTGCGCTCGCCTTCGAGGTCGGTCGCAAAGCCACGCTGCTCATATTCGACCCGCACGAGCGTGGCTGCGAATTTCGCGGTTTCCCAGTCCTCCGCGACGACAAGTGCGATCGGCTGGCTGTTGAACTTGATCGTGTCATCATAAAGCGGACGGAAAGGCGAGCCTTTCTCGGGCGCCACCTCGTCCTTCCACGGCTCGACCTTGTCAGCCAGCGGCGGACGGTTGGCGTGCGTGAGCACGTCGAGCACGCCCTCGACCTGCAGCGCCTCACTGGTGTCGAGGCGGGCAATGCGCCCGCATGGAATGGTGGCCTCGACGACGAAGCCATGGAGCAGCTTGTCCGCCGGAAATTCGCCGGCGTATTTGGCGGCCCCGGTGACCTTGGCCCGTCCGTCGACACGCGACGTTGGCGTTCCGACATAAGCGTTCATAGGGTCCTCACGCGATCTTCTTGTGGGCCTGGGATTGCGGCGTGGCGTTCGTCGCCTGTGTCAGCGTCCGCACGATGGCGCGGCGTGCGAGCTCGACCTTGAAGCCGTTATGTGAGCGGGTCGTTGCTCCCTGGAGCAGGACATCCGCGGCGTGCGAGAAGTGATCGGGCGTCGCGGCCTGGCCGCGCAGCGCCGCTTCGGCTTCGAGGCTGCGCCAGGGCTTGTGAGCCACGCCGCCGAGCGCCAGGCGTGCCCCGCTGATCGCGTTGCCCTCCAATTCGAGCGCGGCGGCAACCGAGACCAGAGCAAAAGCATAGGACATCCGGTCGCGAATTTTCAGATAGCTGTAGTTTTGAGCAAAACCGCGCGGCGGCAGTTCGATCGCCGTGATGATCTCGCCGGTGCCGAGGCTGGTATCGACATGAGGCTTATCGCCGGGCAGCCGATGGAAATCGGTCACCGCGACGGCGCGTTCGCCGGAGGGACCCGCGATGTGCACGAGCGCACCGAGTGCGGCCAGCGCCACGCTCATGTCGGAGGGATTGGTCGCGATGCAGGATGCGCTCGTGCCCAGGATCGCATGGTTGCGGTTCAGGCCGTCCATCGCCGAGCAGCCGCTGCCGGGATGGCGCTTGTTGCAGGGCGTGGCCGTGTCATAGAAATAGGCGCAACGCGTTCGCTGCATCAGATTGCCGCCAACGGAGGCCATGTTGCGCAATTGCGCCGAGGCGCCGGCCAGGATGGCGCTGGCGAGCAGGGGATAGCGCTGCTCGATCAATGGATGGTAGGCGAGGTCCGAGTTCGGCACCAAGGCGCCGATGCGCAAGGACCCGTCCGCCGTCTCCTCGACCTTGCGGAGCGGCAGGCGGGAAATGTCGATCAGCCGGGTGGGGCGCTCGACATTCTCTTTCATCAGGTCGATCAAATTGGTGCCGCCGGCAATCAGCTTGGCGCCGGGATCGGCGAGCAGGCGAATCGCGTCGGCGACATCAGTGGCCCGGGCGTACTGGAAGTTGTTCATGGCTGGCCCATTGCTTGCTGGATGGCGGCGACGATGTTCGGATAGGCTCCGCAGCGGCAGAGGTTTCCGCTCATCAGCTCCCGGATCTCGTCGGCATCCCGGGCACGGCCTTCGACGAGCAGTCCGGCCGCCGAGCATATCTGTCCAGGCGTGCAATAGCCGCACTGGAAGGCGTCGTGGTCGATGAAAGCCTGTTGCAGGGGATGCAGCGCGCCGTCGGTGGCAAGGCCTTCGATGGTTGTGATCTCCGCGCCGTCCTTCATGACGGCGAGCGTGAGGCAGGAATTGACGCGCCGGCCGTCCACCAGCACCGTGCAGGCGCCACACTGACCGTGGTCGCAGCCCTTCTTGGTGCCGCTCAGCGCAAGATGGTCGCGCAAGGCGTCGAGCAGCGTAGTCCACGGCACGAGATCGAGCGTGTGACTGACGCCGTTGACGACAAGACGGATCGGAATGCGTTCGGAAATCTGATGCGTGACATCGCCCATGTCCTGCTCCCTGCGACGGCGACCGTGCCGGACGTCAGCCGTGTTGACGCGGGGGCACGCCTCCGCCGGCCAATAGCGCCCAACGGACCACCGACCGGTTGGTTCCTTTGATTCCCTTGCCTGCAGTTCGCGTTTCCGAGCGGTTGCGGTCAGCGCTTTGCTTCGCCGAACACCACATTCGGCACGGCGCGGTTGACAACCTCGCGCAGCGCGAAGCTCGATTGCACCCGAGCCACGCGCGGCAGGCGCGACAGCTCCATGCGGTGGATGCGCTCGAAATCCTGGATGTCGCGGGCGAGCACGATCAGGATGTAGTCATCGGTCCCTGACATTAGGAAGCAGCGCACGACGGACGGGCATTTCACCACCTCCGCCTCGAACGCCTTCAACGCCTCGTCGCTCTGGCTTTCCAACGCGATACGGACCAGCACCGTGGTCGTGAGACCGAATTGCGCGAGGTCGAGCGTGGCCTGATAGGCCTGGATGTAGCCGTTGTCCTCGAGCACCTTCTGCCGCCGTGCGAGCGCGGTGCTGGACAGGCCAACCTTGTTGGCGAGCTCGGTGTGGCTGGCCCGCGCATTGGTTGTGAGTTCCGCGAGGATAGCGAGATCTTTCCGGTCCAGGGCCAAAGTTTCGTTTCCAGCGTGAAAGGGCGTTTGCGCGCCGGAAACCGGCGCAGGGAGGCCAAAGCTAGCGGATATTTGCACGAAACCAAACCGGGCACGTCGCTACGATCTTGGGGTGAATCAAAAGGAGGCCCGGGATGCGCGTCGGTGTGCCCAAGGAAATCAAAGTGCAGGAATATCGCGTCGGGCTCACCCCGGGTGCGGTCCGCGAATATGTCGCCGCGGGGCACGAGGTGACGATCGAGACCGGTGCGGGCGACGGCATCGGCGCCTCCGACGAAGTCTACCGGCGGGCAGGGGCCATCATTGCCGAGAGCGCGCGCGACATCCTCGCGAAGTCCGAGATGATCGTGAAGGTGAAGGAGCCCCAGAAAAGCGAGTGGGCCCAGCTCCGCGAAAGCCAGATCCTCTTTACCTATCTCCATCTCGCGCCGGATCCCGAACAGGCCAGGGGTTTGCTCGCCTCCGGCTGTACTGCGATCGCCTATGAAACCGTCACCGACGCGGCCGGTCACCTCCCCCTGCTTGCGCCGATGAGCGAAGTCGCCGGCCGCCTCGCCATCGAGGCTGCCGGCGCCGCGCTCAAGCGCTCGGCCGGCGGCCGCGGGCTGCTGCTCGGCGGCGTTCCCGGCGTGCAGCCGGCGCGGGTCGTCGTGCTCGGCGGCGGCGTAGTGGGAACGCAAGCCGCGCGCATGGCCGCGGGCCTTGGCGCCGAAGTCACCGTGATCGACCGTTCGATTCCTCGGTTGCGGGAGCTTGATGATCTCTTTGCCGGGCGCGTGCGCACCCGCTTCTCCACCATCGAGTCGGTCGAGGAGGAGGTGTTCGCTGCCGACGTCGTGATCGGCGCGGTGCTGGTGCCGGGCGCGAGCGCGCCCAAGCTCGTCACGCGTGCGATGCTGACATCGATGCGACCGGGCGCCGTGCTGGTCGACGTCGCGATCGATCAGGGCGGCTGCTTCGAGACCTCGTACCCGACCACGCATGCCGATCCGACCTATGTGGTTGACGGCGTCGTGCATTACTGCGTGGCAAATATGCCCGGGGCAGTGCCGGTGACGTCGAGCCAGGCGCTGAACAACGCGACGCTACCCTTCGGCTTGATGCTCGCGAACAAGGGTTTTGCTGCGGTGTTGGAAAATCCACATCTGCGCAACGGGCTGAATGTGCATCGCGGCCGCATCACCAACAAGGCGGTGGCGGAGAGCCTCGGGCTGGAGTTTGCTCCGGTGGAGAGTGGGCTGGCGGCATAGCGTTGCTGCTCATACTGGCTTGCGATGGCGGCTGCCGAGCGCGGCCTCGATGGTCTCGGGCTTCTCGATGCGCGCGATCAGCATGTCGATGCGGTCGCCGCCCCAGAACAACTCGCCGTTAAACACCATGGTCGGCACGCCGAATACGCCGAGCGCTTCGGCCTCGTCGATGATGCGGTCATGCTCGGCGCGTGCGGGGCCATGGACGTAGGCTTCGAACTCACTGGCTGAGCCACCGCAGGACGTGATGACGTCAGTGATTGCGGCGAGATCGTCGATCTCGAGCTGATGGCTCCAGAACCGACGAAACACCGTGTCGTGATACGGATGGAAGAAGCCGTGCTGTTGGGCGAACAGCATGCCGACGCTGGAATAGAACGCGTCGTAGATCCGCCGGGGCCCTTTCATGACGAGGCCCTGCGCATTGGCATAGCGCCGCGCGTCCATATAGGCGTAGCGCACCTTGCGCCAGAAATGCGGCGTGCGCTCTTCCACGGTCCCCATGAATTCGGCAACGCGCAGCGTATAGGGCAGCCATTCGAGCTCGACGCCGTGCGTCTCCTGCAGTTCGAACAGGCGCTTGTTGGCCACGAACGCGTAGGGGCTCTTGTAGTCGGTGTAGACGCGCACGCGGGGGCTTGGCATTGGCAGATTCCTTTCATACGCGCGGCGATACCTGCTCGCCGGGGCGCCGGTGTCCAAATAGGCCGGAAGAAGAAAACTATTGCCCCGGGTCCGCCCGGCGGAAGGAGTTTCCCCTCCGGGAGGCAAAAAAGCCAATCGCTTCCATTGCTGTTTGGGGTCGAAACGACGACATTTCCGTGAGAAATTGATGGATTGACTGCTATGGAACGCACCAGGTTTGAGCCTTTCGGCGAGCAATTAGTGTCCGCAACGGACACGCAGCCGCGCTCGCGCGGGTCAAAGCTGCTGCTGCGGGTTGGCACCGGCCTGTTCTGGTCGCTGGTCGCCGGCATCGTGCTGGCGCGTGCGGCCTTCTTCGAGCCCGGCGTCTACGACGGCTTCAGCCGCGTCGCCTCGCTGGCCAAGAGCCTGATCTTCTAAGGCGCGCCTGATCTCCTGAGCTGGATTATTCCGGGCTGAGGATATAACTTACCTTGGCCCTGATATATCGAAAACTTATTTCCCAATCGGGTGGCGCTGCGTATAAATCCTTCTCCTCTGGGAGAGATTTGTGTCGCAGAATCAAGCATCCAGCCCGGCCGACGCCAAGCCGACCACGGCCACAGGCCGCATCGTCGCGCTGATTCCCGGGATTCTCCTCTGCATCGCCGTGGCCGGCGTTTCGGCCCTGCTCGAACGGGCGGAATTGGGTGTCTTCGAGCATCCCTATGTCGAGGCGCTGGTGATGGCGATCTTGCTCGGCATGGCCGTGCGCAGCTTCTGGAAGCCCGCGCCGCGCTGGCAGTCCGGCATCGCCTTCAGCGCCAAGCAGCTGCTCGAAGTCGCCGTCATGCTGCTGGGGGCCTCGATCAGCTTTGCTGCTATCGCGGCGTCCGGCGTCGCGCTGTTGGCATCGATCGCGGCGGTCGTCGTGATCGCACTCAGCGTCTCCTTCGGCATCAGCCGCCTGCTTGGTCTCTCGACGCGGCTCTCGATCCTGATCGCCTGCGGCAACTCGATCTGCGGCAACTCGGCGATCGCGGCGGTGGCGCCGATCATCGGAGCCACCAATGACGAGATCGCGTCCTCGATCTCCTTTACCGCGATCCTCGGCGTGATGATGGTGCTCGGCCTGCCGCTGCTGATTCCGCTGCTGCAGCTATCGGCCACGCAATACGGCATCCTCGCGGGCCTCACCGTCTATGCCGTGCCGCAGGTGCTGGCCGCGACGGTGCCGGCGGGGCTCGTCTCGACGCAGATCGGCACGCTCGTCAAGCTGATGCGCGTGCTGATGCTCGGGCCGGTCGTCGTCGGCCTCTCGCTGACGGCCTCGCGTTGGCACAGCGACGCCAAGAAGACCAATGTCGGCTTCTTTCGCCTGGTCCCGTGGTTCATCCTCGGCTTCCTTGCGCTCGCGACCCTGCGCTCGCTCGAGATCGTGCCGTCCACGGTGGTTGCCCCGATTACGCGGATCACGGGTTTTCTCACGGTGGTGTCGATGGCCGCGCTTGGCCTCGGCGTCGATGTGAAGGTGCTGGCCAATGTCGGGGGACGGGTGACGGCCGCCGTGACGCTGTCGTTGATGCTGCTGCTCGGCATCAGCATCGCGCTGGTGCATTGGTTCAAGTGAGTGCGGCTGGCTGTAGCCGCGAACTCCTCTTCCTTCTCCCCTTTCGCAAGGGGAGAAGGGAAGTAAGACGGTAAGCGTCGAGAATCCCTAAATCACATCCGCGAGCGAATGCCCGTGCAGCTCGATGTTCAGCCCCTGCATGCCCATGTCGTTGAGCTCGCCGCCCATCGCCTTGATGCTTTCCTCGCGGATCAGCGACATCAGTCCGCGGCGCAGCGCCAAAAACTCCGACGACATCATCATCGACTGCTGCCGCGGCCGCTCCAGCGGGATCGGAATCTCCGCCTTGATCGAGCCGGGGCGTGCGGTCATGCAGTAGACGCGGTCGGACAGGAAGATCGCCTCGTCGATGTCGTGGGTGACGAACAGCACCGAGATCTTCAGCCGCTGCCACATGTTGGTGAGGATCTGCTGCATGATGACGCGGGTCTGCGCGTCGAGCGCGCCGAAGGGCTCGTCCAGCAGCAACACTTTGGGGCCAGTCGCGAGCGCGCGGACGATGCCCACGCGCTGCTTCATGCCACCCGAGAGTTTCTCGGGGTAATGCTTTTCGAAGGCTTCGAGGCCCGCGAGTCCCAGCAGCGTGCGTGCGGCGCGCTCGCGCTGCGACCGCGGCATGCCGCGCATCTTCAGGCCGAACTCGACGTTCTCCCGCACCGTCTTCCAGGGAAACAGCGAATATTGCTGAAACACCATGCCGCGCTCGGCACTAGGGCCGTTCACCTTCTCGCCGTCGACGGTGACGATGCCTGTGGTCGGCTTGAGGAAGCCGGCGACCGCGTTGAGCAGCGTCGACTTTCCGCAGCCGGAGGGACCGACGATCGAGACGAACTCGCCGGGCTTCACATGAATCTGCGTATCGGTGACGGCTTCGACTGGCCCCTCGATGCTGTCGTAGCTGAGGGAGAAGTTTTTGACCTCGATATGGCCCTGCGGTGCCTTGACAACGATCTCACTCATCTTGACCTCCACGGCATCACCAATTGTCCGGCCCCCCGGATCAGCATGCTCGATCCGAGGCCGAGCACGCCGATCGCGATCATGCCAAGCGCGATGTCGGCATACTGAACCAGCGAATAGGCCTCCCAGGTGAAATAGCCGATGCCGTACTGCCCCGAGATCATCTCGGCGGCGATCAGCGACACCCAGGCCACGCCCATGCCGACGGTGAGGCCGGTGAAGATGTGCGGGAGCGAGGCCGGAAAATACACATCGCGGAAGATCGAGCGCTCCCGCGCACCGAGACATTGCGCGGCGCGCACCAGCACGGGGTCAACCAGCGACATGCCATGCAGCGTGTTGACCAGGATCGGGAAGAACGAGCCGAGGAACGTGATGTAGACGATGCTCTGCTCGTTGGTTGGCCACAGCATGATGGCCATCGGCACCCAGGCGATCGCCGGGATCGGCCGCAGCACCTCGGCCACGGGGAAGATGATCTCGTGGACGAGCTTGAAGCGGCCCATGATCAGGCCGAGCGGCACCGCGACGATTGCCGCGAGCGAGAAGCCGAAGAAGATACGCCGGCAGCTCAAGAGGACGTGCAGCAGGAATTTCGGATCGTGGATCGCCTTGGTGAAGCTCGCATACACAGCGAGCGGCGAGGGAACGTTGATGAAGCGCACGAAGAACACGACGCGATAGGTCGTGAGCAAATGCCACACCAGCAGAAAGGCGAGCAGTGAGATCAGCCCGATCGCGGTCGCGCGCAGCCCGCCCCGGTTGAGCCGGTACCAGCGCAGTGCGAGCGTCCCGAAGGAGGGTGGGGACGCGGGTGAAGTGGAGGCGGGCATGGCGCTTGCCTCCGCGATTGCACGTGCCGGCATGCTGTCCTCGGAATGTCTGAGGAGGGCGGGACTGCTCACGTCTTGCCCCCGCCGACCGCCGCCTTCACCGCGTCGTCGAAGCCGAGCACCTTGCCGCTGATCTTGATGGCATAGGCTTCGGCGTCCTTCTTCAGCAGGAATGGCGCAACCTCACCATTGCCGACCGCGAAGAAAGCCTGGTCGGCGAACAGCTTGATGCCGCGGGTAGTATCGAAGACGTAGGCGACGTTGATCTTCTTGCCCTTGGCCTTGTAGTCGGCGTAGGCGCCGAGCGTGCAACTGGCCGACGAGAAGGGCATGATGCCTGAATCGTCGATCCAGACCTCGCCGGCCTTGCGCGGGTCGGAGATCGGTTTCTTGCAGAAGGAATCGTCGCCGGAGATCTCGTAGTTGCTGGCGCTCGCGAGCCGCGCGTCGTAGTCGAGCTTCATCTCGGCATAGGCTTTGCGGATGTAGCTGTCGTCGACCCACTTCTTCGGATCGAACTCCTTCATCCGGCCAAGGTTCTGCAGCACCTTGACGTCGGCCGCGGCGGCGTCGATCAGCGCCGGCTTGATCGAGGGATCGGTCGTCATGTTGCCGCTGGGGCCGAGGAAGATGTAGACGACCTCCTTGTTGATGCCAGTCCATTCCTGGATTTTCTCGGCGGCGAGCTTGGGATCGTCGCGCAGCCACTGATTGGCGGCGATCAGCGCCTTGAAGTAGGCAACAACAACTTCGGGGTATTTCTCGGCGAAATCGGTGCGCACGACGATGCCGTGGAAAGTCGGCAGATTGGTCTCGACGCCGTCAAAGATCTTTCGCGCAAAACCGCGGAACGGCAGCAGCTCGGCGAACGGAACGAAGTCGGCATGCGCGTCGATCTTCTTCTCCTGGAGATTGGTCGAGCCGACCTCCGGGCTCTGGCTGACCAGCTGGAAGAAATCCGACGCATAGCCGCGGTCCTGCATCGCCTTCAGCACCATGCCGTGCGCGGCCGATCCGAACGGCACGCTGACGAGCTTGCCTTTGAGATCGGCGAGATCGTAGTAGGGTGAATCCTTGTGAACGACGATGCCATTGCCGGAGCCTGACAGGCTGTAGGCGGCGATGCCGATCAGCCGGCTCTTGCTCTCCGGATTGCTGTCGAAAGTGAAGCCGTTCACGATCAGCGGATAGTCGCCCATCATGCCGATCTGCAGCTTGTTCGCCATCATCGCGTTGGTAACGGGCGGACCGGAGGTGAAATTCTGCCACTCCAGCTCGAACTTGATGTTGGCGTATTTGCCGTCCTTCGGCAGATATTTTTCGAGGAGATGGAGCTGGCGGATGACGACGCCGGCGGTCACCGTGTTGGTCGTGGTGTCCTGCGTTCCGATACCGAGCGTGACAGTTTCCGCCGCGGCCGGCTGCGCGAGGAGAAGCGCCAGCGACGTCACCGACATCGCGATCGAGAGCGTGGGAAGATGGCGGACCATTCTCATCCTCATTCGGTTGGATGTGCTGTGGTTGCCATGATTGGGTGAGGGCGAGGGCAGGGCAAATCCGGAATGAGCGCCACAGTCGATTAGTTGCCGGGAAAAGTTGATTGCATACTCCTTGGGCAGTCCTGCACTATAAAGCCGCTTGCATGGGCATCGGCCCTACTCAGACGCTTGCCCCCGCATCTCTTCCAGCACGTCGGGCCGGCAGACCACGATCTGCGAACGCTTGGTCAGCACGATTCCCTTTTCCTGCATGCGCTTCAGGCTGATCGTGACCCATTGTCTGGTGGCACCGACCATGTGGGCGATATCAGCATGGGTGAAGGCGGCCGCGATCACCCGGCCGTCGGCGTCATCGACGCCATAGAGGTCGACGAGATGCAGCAACAGATGCGCAAGGCGCTGTGTGATCGAGCGCGTTCCCAGCATCTGGGCCAGCGCCGAATAGCACTTGCCCTTGAAGGTCAGGCCTTCGATCAGGCCGATCGCAAGGTTCGGGATCTCGACGGCAAGGGATCGCAGCTCCTTTCCGGGTAGATGCACCACGCTGCAATTGCTGGATGCAACGCCCGACCATTGATGCACGGTGCCTTCGAACACTTCCGGCCCGCCGACGAAATTGCCGACATGCCAATAGGCCAGCGTTATCTCGCGGCCAAGCGGGGAGGTGTAGAACACCCGGATCCGGCCGCTCTCGATCAACCAGATACCGTCATGCTTGCCCCCCTGGCTGAACAGCGTCTGGCCACGATTGAGCACTTTTCGGCGGCCTTGCTTCAGCACCAGCTCCCGCTCGCGCTGGCTGAGCTTGTCCATCAATGCCGGCGGTCCGCCGATCCATTGCTGGTTCTCGGTGAGCAGCAGCGAGGAACCGCCAGTAGGCCGGACCGTTGCGGGGACCGTCCCGCGAACCACATTGGCCGCCGCCTGCAACATCACCTGCCTCCGGAACGTTCAAACCGTTCTAAAGTGGAGCAATGTCCGTGCCAATCACTCGCCTGTCATCGCCCGCGAAGGCGGGCGATCCAGTATTCCAGAGAAAGCAATGGGATACGGAGGGGCCACGGCGTACTGGATTCCCCGCCTTCGCGGGGAATGACGGCGGAGCAAGTGGGTGGTCCAGTCCCTACCGCCCCGCCAGGCTCAACAAATACGGCTTCGGGTAGATCCCCCGATTGTGCCCATCCGAAAACGAGATGTTCAGCCCGTAACCGAGATCGCCGATCTCGGTGATCGCGATGCCTGGAAACCGCTCGGGGAAGCGGCCGTCGAAGCGGGCGCGGGTGCAGTGGGCGCATTTGCAGGAGAGGCGGAGCGTTTCAGCCGGCAAGTCCAGCGTGTCGTCCTTGGCGGTGCGGACGCGCAGCGTCGCGAGGTCGGCGCTTGCTTCGTAATCTGCCACGGTCGGTGCCACCAAGGTCATGACGTGTCTCCGACCCTTCTCTACGTTGCCGCAGTGCTGCTGCGATAGCAACTAATTGCCAGGCGCAGGCGCGAGGCGCTGATCTTCGCTGCCCGCTCTTCGATCATCGCCACGAAATGTGAAACTAATCGACCCGGAATTTCAGTTCGGCGTTGCCGGATTCATGTCTCTCCGAAACCTTGTGCGCAATCGAGATCAGGAGAGACGATGAGCGCATTTCAAAAGGAAACGGTCCTGTCGGTCAGGCACTGGACCGACAGCCTGTTCAGCTTCACCGCGACGCGCGATCCGGGCTTCCGCTTCCAGAACGGCCAGTTCGCGATGATCGGGCTGGAAGTCGAGGGCAAGCCGTTGCTGCGGGCCTACAGCATGGCGAGCGCCAATCACGAGGAGGCGCTCGAGTTCTTCTCGATCAAGGTGCAGGACGGTCCGCTGACCTCACGCCTTCAGAAGATCAGGGAGGGTGACGTCATCCTGGTCGGCCGCAAGGCCACGGGCACGCTGATCACCGGCAATCTCATTCCCGGCAAGCGCCTGTTGCTGCTCTCGACCGGAACGGGACTCGCGCCGTTCGCCAGCCTGATCAAGGACCCAGACGTCTACGAGAATTACGAGACCATCGTGCTCGCACACGGCTGCCGCCAGGTCTCCGAGCTCTCCTATGGAGAGCACCTCGTCGAAGGCCTGCGCAATCACGAGTTCTTCGGGCCGCTGATCCGCGACAAGCTCGTCTACTACCCAACCGTCACCCGCGAGCCGTTCAGGAACCGCGGCCGCATCAGCGACCTGATCGCGTCGAACCAGCTCTTCGACGACATCGGTCTGTCAGGCCTCGATATCGAGACCGACCGCATCATGCTGTGCGGCAGCCCCGCGATGCTGGAGGAACTTCCCGCGATGTTGTCCGCACGCGACTTTGTCGAGGGCAATCACAGCCGGCCCGGCCATTTCGTGATCGAAAAGGCTTTTGTCGAGCGCTAATGCGCAAATCGCACCCCGGCGACAACTAATTGCTATCGCCGGGACGCCTGCTGAACAAATCTGATGCAAAGCCGCCGGACCTGCCGGCGAACCAGGAGCAAGCGATGGCACTAGATCAGATCGTCGACGGACTTTCGGAGGTTTCCTGCGACGTGCTGGTGATCGGCGGCGGCACTGCCGGCCCGATGGCGGCGTTGAAGGCGAAGCTGAAGAATCCGAAGGCCAACGTCGTCCTGCTCGAAAAGGCCAACGTCAAGCGCTCCGGAGCGATCTCGATGGGCATGGACGGCTTGAACAACGCCGTCATTCCCGGCTACGCGACGCCGGAGCAGTACACCAAGGAAATCACCATCGCCAACGACGGCATCGTCGATCAGAAGGCGGTCTACAAATACGCGCAAAACTGCTACTCGATCATCGAGGAACTCGACAGTTTCGGCATCCGCTTCCTGAAGAACGAGAACGGCGACTACGCCGTCAAGAAGGTGCACCACATCGGCACCTACGTGCTGCCGATGCCGAACGGCGAGACCGTGAAGAAGGCGCTGTATCGCCAGCTCCGCCGCGCCCGCATCCTGATTTCCAACCGCTACATGGCGACGCGGCTGCTCAAATCCACCGACGGCCGCATTGCCGGCGCGATCAGCGTCAACACCCGCACCGCCGAGATGCTGGTGATCAAGGCCAAGTCCGTGATCCTGTGCATGGGCGCCGCCGGTCGACTCGGCCTGCCGACCTCCGGCTACATGTTCGGCACCTACGAGAATGCTGCCAATTCCGGTGACGGCTATTCCATGGCCTATCACGCCGGTGCGGCACTGGCGAACCTCGAATGCTATCAGATCAATCCGTTGATCAAGGATTATAACGGCCCGGCCTGCGCCTACGTCGCCGGTCCATTCGGCGCCTTCACGGCCAACAACGAGGGATATCGCTTCATCGAATGCGATTACTGGTCCGGCCAGATGATGCTGGAATTCTACAACGAGCTGCTGTCCGGCAAGGGCCCGGTGTTTCTCCAGCTCAAGCATCTTCACCCCGACACCATCTCGGAGATCGAATCGACGCTGCACAAGGTCGAGCGTCCCACACGCGGCCTGTTCCAGCAGGGGCGCGGCGTCGACTACCGCAGCGAGTCGATCGAGATGCATATCTCCGAGATCGGCTTCTGCTCCGGTCACAGTGCGTCGGGCGTGTTCGTCGACCACAATGCGCGCACAACCGTGCCGGGCCTTTATGCCGCCGGCGACATGGCCAGCGTACCGCACAATTACATGCTCGGCGCCTTCACCAACGGTTCGGTCGCCGGCATCGACGCGATGGAATTCGCTGACAATCACGACTTCGCGGAATTCGACGCGGCCGATGTCGCCAGCGAACGTGACCGCGTGATGGCGCCGACCAAACGCGAGGACGGCATTCCACCGAACCAGATCGAGTACAAGACCCGGCGTCTCGTCAATGACTATCTTCAGCCGCCGAAAGTCACGCGCAAATACGAGCTCGGCATGCGCCGGCTCGCCGAAGCGAGGGAAGACATGCAGGAGCGCATGATCGCGCGCAATGCCCACGAGCTGCTCCGCGCGCTTGAGGTCCAGTCGATCATGGACTGCGCGGACATGGCGGTGCATGCCTCGCTCTACCGCGAGGAAAGCCGCTGGGGCCTCTATCACTGGCGGACGGATTTCCCGGAGAAGGACAACGAGAACTGGTTCTGCCACACGCTGCTCAGCAAGCAGGACGGCAAGATGACCAGCGAGAAGCGTGCCGTGGAGCCCTATATCGTACCGATCGCCGACGAGGAGAAGGATCTCTACGACAAGCAGCGCATCCGCGCGACAGCCTGACCCGCCGCACAAGTAACAGGAGACATACGATGCCTCTCGCTTCCTATCAGACATCGGTTCCGGTGGTCGTCGACGACGCCAAATGCATCGCGGACAAGGGCTGCACCGTGTGCGTCGACGTCTGTCCGCTCGACGTGCTGCGCATCAGCGACATGACCAACAAGGCCTACATGGCCTATGACGAATGCTGGTACTGCATGCCGTGCGAGGCGGATTGCCCGACCGGCGCCGTCACCGTCAACATTCCCTATCTGCTGAGGTAGTCATGTCGAGCCCGTTCGAATCCTACGACGATCTCGAAGACGCCGACGAGCGGCTTCAGGCCGCCGACCCCGGCGAGCGCCGCGTCGCCATCATCGCGCTCGGCCATTCCGGCGATCCCGCCGCGGTGGGCCATCTCGCCAATATGGTCGCCGATCCCGATGCCGGCGTGCGTCAGCAGGTCGCGATGGCGCTCGGCGAGTTCGACGGGCCGGAGGCCGCCAGCGCGCTGGTGAAGCTGCTGGTCGACCCTGAAAGGATCGTCGCGGCCGCCGCGGCCGACAGCATGGCCGAGTTCAAGGATCCGGCCTGTGCCGAAATCATCCTGCCGCTGGTCAAGCATGGCCACGCCTTCGTCCGCATGGGCGCGTTGCGTGCGCTGAAGGAGCTGCGCTGCAAGGATACGCTGAAGCCGGCGCTGGAAGCGCTCCAGGATTCCGACGCCGCCGTCCGGGTGCAGGCGATCGGCGTGATCGGGTTCCTCAAGCTGGAGGAATCCATTCCGGCGCTGACCGCGCTGATCAACGATCCCGACGCGCATGTGCGCCGTGCCGCCGTCAGCGCGCTCGCCTTCTCGCAAATGAAGCCCGCGGCCGAGATGATCACGCGCGCTCTGAAGGATTCGGACTGGATGGTGCGGGAGATGGCGGCGGAAACGCTGGGCCTCAACGTCAACGGCTCGATCGCCGCCGACCAGCTCATCGCTTCGCTCGGTGACGAATTCTGGCAGGTGCGGCTGAAGGCCATCCGCAGCCTTGGCCGGATGAAGATCGAGCGCGCGGTTCGCCCGATCGGCAATTGCGTCAACCACGACCAGGCCAATTTGCGGAAAGAGGCGGCTGCTGCGCTCGGCGAGATCGCCCATCCCGACGGCGAAGCTTTCCTTGCCGTCATCGCCGACGATCCCGATCCTGAGGTGCGCAAGAACGCGCGATGGGCGCTTCAGCAGATTGCGGCTCGAAAAGCGCGGGCGGGGGCATAGAAGCGCGGCGGGCTGTCGCTCTGGACTTCCCGTCCCAGACGTTTATTGGTCTTCGCCAACGTGATCGGCCTCTGTGAGCGCGCCGATCCGAAAAGAGCGAGGACGCGCCCATGACGACATTGACGGTTAAGGACCTTCTTCCCGAGGACGGCACGCGGGGAACGCTCGTCGGCCGCGTCTGGCTGCCGCAGGCGAACGGCCCGGCCGTGGTCGCCGTGCGCGGCGATGGCGTGTTCGACGTCACCGCGAAATTCCCGACCGTCAGCGCGCTCTGCGAGGAAGACAATCCGGCCATGGCGCTTGCCGCGACCAAGGGCGAGCGCATCGGCGATCTCGAGGCCATCGTCGCCAACACGGCGCCCGATCAGCGCGATCCGAAAAAGCCGTGGCTGCTCGCGCCGGTCGATCTCCAAACCCTGAAGGCGGCCGGCGTCACCTTCGCCATCTCGATGCTGGAGCGCGTGATCGAGGAGCGGGCGAAAGGCAATCCGGCCTCGGCCGAAGCGATCCGGCAAGAAGTGACACGGTTGATCGGCGACGATCTGTCAAAACTCAAGCCCGGCTCGGACCAGGCGATGCACCTGAAGCAGGTGCTGATGGACCAGAACGCCTGGAGCCAGTATCTCGAAGTCGGCATCGGCCCCGATGCTGAGGTCTTCACCAAGGCGCCGACCCTGTCGTCGGTCGGCACCGGCATGGATGCGGGGCTGCATCCGAAGTCGACCTGGAACAACCCGGAGCCGGAGCTGGTGCTGTTCGTCTCCAGCCGGGGCAAGATCGTCGGCGGCGCGCTCGGCAACGACGTCAATCTGCGCGACTTCGAGGGCCGTTCGGCGCTGCTGTTGTCGAAGGCCAAAGACAACAACGCCTCGTGCTCCATCGGCCCGCTGCTACGCCTGTTCGACGACAGCTTTACCCTCGACGATGCCCGCAAGCTCGACATCAGCCTGAACGTAAAGGGGCAGGACGGTTTTATCCTCGACGGCCATTCCTCGATCAGCATGATCAGCCGCGATCCGACCGATCTGGTCGAGCAGACCATCGGCAAGGTGCATCAATACCCTGATGGCTTTGTGCTGTTCCTGGGGACCATGTTCGCGCCGGTCAAGGATCGCGACGCGCCGGGGCAGGGGTTCACCCACAAGCGCGACGACATTGTCACGATCTCGGCGCCCCAGCTCGGCAAGCTCGTCAACCGCATGCGGACCAGCGACGAATGCGAGCCCTGGACGTTCGGCATCAGTGCGCTGATGAAGAATCTGGCGCAGCGGAAGCTGATCTAGCTCCTTCGCCTCTCCCCGTGTGCGGGTAGGGGCCTGAATTCGCGCGAGGCGCGAATTCAGGGTGAGGGGGACTCTCCACGAGTCGATTTGGTCGATCTACGCAGAGCTCCATCCACACCGTCATTGCGAGCGCAGCGAAGCAATCCAGAGTCCCTCCGCGGAAAGATTCTGGATTGCTTCGCTACGCTCGCAATGACGAGGAGGAGAGCTTGCGAGGGTAACTGTCGTCTTTCCCCGTCGGGAGCGCGCCGTTGTTATCGCGTCAGCCCGCACAATTTTCCTTCATCTCCCCGTTGCATCCTTGGAACAAAATCGCTCTGGGCGTGTCATAGAGCCGTCCATCCTGCCAACGCGTGTTCCCCTCCAAATAGTCAGATAATATGACTAGTCGGAACCAAACTTCCGTGAAATAGTCCCTCCCGCCGCCTCAAAGGTCGGCCTGCGGGTGCGATGCTACCAACTTGGCGCCCCGGATAACATTTTGGGAGACACGCCTGATGACCCTCAAAGCCCTCTTTGCGGCAACTGCCTCGGCGGCGTTGCTGCTCGCGCTGCCGGCGAACGCCGCCGAGTTCACTATCGGCTTCTCGCAGATCGGATCGGAATCCGGCTGGCGCGCGGCCGAGACCTCGGTCTCCAAGCAGGAGGCTTCCAAGCGCAAGGTCAATCTCAAGATCGCCGACGCGCAGCAGAAGCAGGAGAACCAGATCAAGGCGATCCGCTCCTTCATCGCGCAGAACGTCGATGCGATCTTCCTCGCGCCCGTCGTCTCGACCGGCTGGGACTCGGTGCTGAAGGAAGCCAAGGAGGCCAAGATCCCGGTCGTGCTGCTCGACCGCGACATCGATCCCTCCGGCAAGGAGCTCTATCTCACCGCCGTGACATCCGACAGCGTGCATGAAGGCGAGGTCGCGGGCGACTGGCTGGCGAAGACCGTCGGGGCCAAGGCCTGCAACATCGTCGAATTGCAGGGCACGGTCGGCGCCAGCGTCGCCGCCAACCGCAAGAAAGGTTTTGACACCGCCATCGCCAAGCATGCGAACCTGAAGGTGGTGCGCAGCCAGACCGGCGATTTCACCCGCGCCAAGGGCAAGGAAGTGATGGAAAGCTTCATCAAGGCCGAAGGCGGCGGCAAGTCGATCTGCGCGGTCTATGCGCACAACGACGACATGATGGTCGGCGCGATCCAGGCGATGAAGGAAGCCGGCCTCAAGCCGGGCAAGGAGATCCTCACCGTCTCGATCGATGCGGTCCCCGACATCTTCAAGGCGATGGTCGCCGGCGAAGCCAATGCCACGGTCGAGCTGACGCCGAACATGGCCGGTCCGGCCTTCGATGCGGTCGCGGCGTTCAAGGAGAAGGGCACCGTTCCGCCGAAATGGATTCAGACCGAATCCCGCCTTCTCACCGCCACCGACAATCCGCAGAAGGAATACGACAGCAAGAAGGGCCTCGGTTATTGAGGCGGGCGCCTCGCCGGACCACCATTGTGGTCCGGCACCCCCTTCGTATCCGCTGCGCGAACGAATAGGCGGGGCGTCCGCATCGCAAGCGGGCGCCGGTGGGAGTGACGTCGTTATGGAGAACAGCCTTGATCCTGCTGCTTCCCTGCTGGAGGTGCGCGGGATCAGCAAGAGTTTCGGTGCGGTTCGCGCGTTGCAGGAGGTCGACTTCACGCTGCGCGCCGGCGAGATCCATGCGCTGCTCGGCGAGAACGGCGCCGGCAAGTCCACGCTGATCAAGGTCGTCACCGGCGTGTTTCCGCGCGACGCCGGCATTGTCCGGCTTGGCGGCGAGGAGGTCGCGCCGCGATCGGCCAAGGCCGCGCTTCAGGCCGGCATCGCCACCGTCTACCAGGAGGTCAATCTGCTGCCGAACCTTTCGGTGGCGCAGAACCTGTTCCTCGACCGCCAGCCGATGCGTTTCGGCATCGTCCGCGAAGGCGAGATGCGACGCCGTGCGAAAACGCTGCTCGCGGATTTCGGTCTCGACATCGACGTATCAGCGCCGCTTGGCAATTATTCGGTGGCGATCCAGCATGTCACCGCGATTGCGCGCGCCGTCGATCTGTCGGCGCGCGTGCTGATCCTGGACGAGCCGACCGCGAGTCTCGACCGCCATGAGGTCGAGATCCTCTTTCGCATCATGCGCCAGCTCGCCAAGCGCGGCATCGGCATCGTCTTCGTCAGCCATTTTCTCGACCAGGTCTACGAGATTTCCGATCGCATCACCGTTTTGCGAAATGGCCGCCTGGTCGACGAGCGCGAGACCGCGTCGCTGTCGCGGCTCGAGCTGATCCGGATGATGCTCGGCCGCGAGCTGGCCGAGACCACCAGCGCGCGGGCATCGGCAGGCGCACAGACGACGCGTGAAGTCTGTGCGAGCTTCGAGGGTTACGGCAAGGCCGGCTATGTCGCGCCGTTCAATCTCGAGCTGCGGCATGGCGAGGTCGTCGGTCTCGCCGGTCTGCTCGGCTCGGGCCGGACCGAAACGGCGCGGCTGGTGTTCGGCGCCGAGCGCGCCGATCGCGGGCAGGCGAGGGTGGAAGGCGCGCCTGTCCGGCTTCAGTCGCCGCGCGACGGCGTGCGCCACGGCTTTGGCTATTGCCCTGAGGAGCGCAAGACCGACGGCATCGTCGCCGAGCTCACCGTGCGCGAGAACATCGTGCTCGCGCTCCAGGCCAAGCGCGGTCTGCATCGGCCTCTGTCGCGACGCGAGCAGGACGAAATCGCAAGCCGTTACGTCAAGATGCTCGACATCCGCCCGCCCGATCCGGAGCGTCCCGTCGGCCTGTTGTCCGGCGGCAATCAGCAGAAGGTGCTGCTGGCACGCTGGCTTGCGACCTCGCCGCGGCTGCTCGTGCTGGACGAGCCGACCCGCGGCATCGACGTCGGCGCGCACGCCGAGATCATCCGCCTGATCCGCGAGCTCTGCGACGACGGGCTTGCGCTGCTCGTGATCTCCTCCGAGCTCGACGAGATCGTGACCTATTCCGATCGCGTGGTGGTGCTGCGCGATCGCGCCCATGTCGAGGAGCTCGCGGGCGAGGCCATCGACGTCGGCAGCATTCTCGCCGCCATCGCCGCCGATGGCGCCAGTGTTGCGCATGAGGGACGGGCATGACCGGCCTGTTGCCGCGCCGCGGCCTTGCCCAGATCCTCGCGTTGATCGTCATCCTTGCGGTCGATCGGGTGGTGTCGCCGCAATTCTTCGACCTGCGCCTCCAGGACGGCCGGCTGTTCGGCAGCCTGGTCGACGTGCTCAACCGCGGCACGCCGGTGGCGCTGCTCTCGCTCGGCATGGTGCTGGTGATTGCGACGCGGGGCATCGATCTGTCGGTCGGCGCGGTCATGGCCATCTCGGGAGCGATCGCGGCGAGCCTCGCCGACACCCATAGTCTGGCCGTGGTGCTGGCAGCTGCGCTCGGCGCGGGCCTGATCTGCGGGTTGTGGAATGGATTTCTCGTCGCGGTGCTCGGCATGCAGCCGATCGTGGCGACCTTGATCCTGATGGTCGCGGGACGCGGCGTCGCCCAGCTCATTACCGAGGGGCGCATCGTGACCTTCTCCTCGCCCGATCTGGTCTGGCTCGGCAATGGCTCTATTCTAGGCCTGCCGGTGCCGGTCGCGATCGCGCTGGGAATGTTGATCCTCACCGGCGCGGTGGTGCGCGGCTCGGCACTCGGATTGCTGATCGAGGCAACTGGCGGCAATGCGCGGGCGAGCGAGCTTGCCGGCGTCGGCACGCGCGCAATGATTTTGGCGGTCTATGTCTGGTGCGGCGTTTGCGCTGCGCTGGCCGGTGTCATCGCGGCGGCCGACATCATGGGCGCGGATGCCAACAATGCCGGCCTCTGGCTCGAGCTCGACGCCATCCTCGCGGTGGTGATCGGCGGCACCTCGCTGTTCGGCGGCCGCTTCAGCCTCGTGCTGGCCGTGCTCGGCGCGCTGATCATCCAGACCATGAACACCGGCATTCTGCTGTCGGGCTATCCGCCGGAGTTCAATTTGCTGGTCAAGGCGGTGGTGGTGCTCGCCGTGCTGCTGCTGCAATCGCCGAAGCTGTCCGGCTTTGCCGGAGTCGTGACGCGGCTGCGGGGGACCAAGGCATGAAAGGCCTGCCGCCCGTCCTCATCACGGCGATCGTGCTCGTCGCGGGATTCGCGCTCTGCGCGGTGCAGTTTCCCAACATCGCCTCGACCCGCGTGGTCGGCAACCTCCTCACCGACAACGCCTTCCTCGGCATCGTCGCGACCGGCATGACCTTCGTCGTCATTTCCGGCGGCATCGATCTCTCGGTCGGCTCGGTGATCGGCTTCACCACGGTGTTCGTCGCGCTGGCGATCGAGCGCTGGGGAATGCCGCCCCTGGTCGCCTTCGTGGCCATTCTCGCGCTCTCGGCAGCCTTCGGCGCGGCGATGGGCGCGGTGATCCATGTCTTCGATCTGCCGCCTTTCATCGTGACACTCGCCGGCATGTTCCTGGCCCGTGGCGCCAGCTTCCTGCTCTCGACGGAATCGGTGCCGATCACAGCACCGATCTATTCCACCGTGTCGGACTTCGCCCTGCGACTACCCGGCGGTGGACGCTTGACGGCGGTCGCGATCATCATGCTTGCGATCGTGATCGGCGGCGCATTGCTGCTGCAGCTCACCCGGTTCGGCGCCAATGTCTATGCGCTCGGCGGCAGCCGGGCGACCGCGAGCCTGATGGGCGTCGCCGTCGGCAGGATGACGGTGAAGATCTACATGCTGTCGAGTCTGCTTGCAGGCATCGCCGGCATCGTCTTCTCCTTTTATACCAGCGCCGGCTACTCGCTCTCCGCCGTCGGCGTCGAGCTCGACACCATCGCGGCCGTCGTGATCGGCGGCACGCTGCTCACGGGCGGGCAAGGCTCGGCGATCGGCACCTTCCTCGGCGTGCTGATCCAGGGCATGATCCAGACCTACATCAATTTCGACGGGACGCTGTCGAGTTGGTGGACCAAGATCGCGACCGGCGTGCTGCTGTTCGCTTTCATCGCCTTGCAACAGGGGTTGGTCGCGCTCGCGCGCCGGCCGGTGGCAAAGCGCGCGGGAGCAGTCTCATGACCACCTCGCGCATCCTCGTCATCCCGACGCGCCGGGCGCACTCCAATCACGCGGAGGTGGCCCGCTCGATCGGCGTCGACATCATCGCCGGCCGTTACGCGGAGGGGACGCGGCTGCCGGGCGATGCCGAGATGATCGCGATGTTCGGCGTGTCGCGGCCGGTGCTGCGCGAGAGCGTGAAGACGCTGGTGGCCAAGGGCCTGCTCACCACCAAGGCGCGCGTCGGCACCGTCGTGCGTGAGCGCGTCGCCTGGAACATGTTCGACGCCGACGTGCTGGCCTGGCACCTGGACGCCGGGATCGACAAGCGCTTCCTCAACGACCTCGCCGAGATCCGCCTCGCGGTCGAGCCGCGCGCGGCGATGCTGGCGGCGGCGCAGCGGTCGGAGCAGGACCTCGCCGAGCTCCGGCGTTGCATGGAGCGGATGCGGCTTGAAGCTTCCGATTCCGTCGGCTTTGCCGATGCCGACCTCGCGCTTCATGTCGGCGTGGCGCGGGCGTCCGGTAATCTGTTCATGCGCTCGATCGGGCACGTCATCGAGGCTGCGTTGCGCGCCTCGTTCCTGCTCAGCGCACCGGTCGAACCGGAGGACCGCGACACCGTTCTGCTCTGGCATCAGAAGATCGTCGATGCCATCGCCGCCGGTGATGCCGCGACTGCGTCGGAGGCGATGGTCTACGTCATTCACAACGGCATGCGCCGCCATGAGGGTACAGTGATCGAGACTGTACCGGCCGAAGCGCTGCCGTCCGCCGAAGCTGGAGAAAGATCGTGACTGAACTTCGCATCGCCATCGTCGGCTTCGGCAAGATCGCGCGGGACCAGCATGTCGGGGCCATCGCGGCGGTTCCCGGCGCGACGCTGGCGGCCGTCGCCAGCCGCAATGCCTCGCTGCCGGATCTGCCGTATTTCGCGACCATCGAAGAGCTGCTGGAAAAAGGTCCGCCGATCGACGCAGTGTCGCTCTGCACGCCGCCTCAAGTGCGCCGCGCCCAGGCCGTCGTCGCACTCGCAGCCGGCAAGCACGTCATGCTGGAGAAGCCGCCCGGCGCCGGCGTCGCCGAGCTCGATCCGTTGATCGCGATGGCGGATGAGGCCAAGCGAACATTGTTCGCGACCTGGCATTCGCGCCATGCGCCGGCGGTCGAGCCGGCGCGCGCGTGGCTCGCGGCGCGGCGCATCACTTCCGTCCACATCAATTGGAAGGAGGACGTCCGCGTCTGGCATCCCGGGCAGGCCTGGATCTGGGAGCCGGGCGGGCTCGGGGTGTTCGATCCCGGCATCAATGCGCTGTCGATCCTGACCAGGGTCCTGCCGAAGCCCGTGTTCGTCACCGCGGCCGAGCTCGCCTTCCCCGCCAATTGCCAGGCGCCGATCGCCGCGAACCTGACGCTGACCGACATCGACGGCCTGCCTGTGACCGCCGAGTTCGATTTCCGCCAGACCGGGCCGCAGAGCTGGGATATCCTCGTCGAAACCGACCAGGGCCGGATGACGCTATCCCGCGGCGGCCGGATCATGGAGATCGACGGCAAGACCGTTGCCGAGGCGCCCGATGAGGAATATCGGGAGCTTTACCGGCGCTTCGTCACGCTCGCCGCGACAGGCGCGAGCGATGTCGATTTGGCGCCGCTTCGTCTCGTTGCGGACGCCTTCCTGCTCGGCAGGCGCACGATCGTCGAACCGTTTGTGGATTGATCATGGCTGGATCGAAAACAGAAAGAGACGTCTTCGGAACGCTGCCGGACGGCCGCAAGGTGGACCGCATCGTGCTGCGCGGCGAGGGCGGGTTCGAAGCGCGCATCATCACCCACGGTGCAGTCTTGCAGGCCTTGATCGCGCCGGATGCGAAGGGTGGCCATGACGATGTCGTGCTCGGCCATGACGCGTTCGCCGGCTATCTCGCTGAACGGAAGTTCTTCGGTGCCACCGTCGGCCGCTACGCCAACCGTATCGCCAACGGACAATTTTCGCTCGACGGCGAGGCGGTGCAGCTTCCCGTCAACAACGGTCCGAATGCATTGCATGGCGGCCTTTACGGCTTCGATCGCAAGCTCTGGGACATTGCGGAGATCGACGTCGGCGCCGAGCCCGCGGTCACGCTGACCTATGTCAGCACGCACGGCGAAGAGAATTATCCCGGTCGTCTCGACGTTCGGCTGACCTATCGCGTCACCGGCCCGACCGAGTTGTCGCTTCTCATGGAGGCGCGGACCGACCGGCCGACCATCGTCAACCTGACCAACCACAGCTTCTTCAATCTGGAAGGCGCGACATCAGGCACGCCCATTCTCGATCACAAGCTGACGGTCGCCGCCGGGCATTTCCTCGCGATCGATCCCACGGCCATTCCATTGCCGGAGGCGCCGCGCAGCGTGGCCGGCACGCCGTTCGACTTCCGCGAGCCGCGGCCCGTCGGCGAGCGCATCCGCGAGAGCGACCAGCAATTGCGCAACGGCAGGGGCTACGATCACACCTACTGTCTCGCGCGTGACGGCAAGCTTGCGCTCGCGGCGCGGCTGGAGGCGCCGCGCTCGGGGCGCGTCATGGAGCTGTTCACCGATCAGCCCGGTCTGCAGGTTTATTCGGGTAATTATCTCGACGGCACGATCTCGGGCAAGGGCGGCAAGCTCTACCGTCAGTCGGACGCCATGTGCCTGGAGCCGCATATCTGGCCGGACGCACCGAACCGGCCGGATTTCCCGAGCCCGCGTCTTGCGCCTGGCGAGGTCTATCGCCATCACACTGTCTATCGCTTTGCAGTGAGGAGGCCATGATGGAACAGGTGCCAACCTCGGTTCTTTCGGACGATCCCTGCCATCTCGGCGAGGGGCCGACCTATGACGTCACGACCGACACGGCCTGGTGGTTCGATATCCGCGAGGGGCGACTGTTCGAGGCGCAGCTCGGCCGTGGCAGCATTCGCGTTCATGCGCTGGGCCGGATGGCGAGCGCACTTGGGCGGATCGATACCGAGCGGCAGTTGATCGTCGCGGAAGACGGCCTCTATATCCGCAAAATTGCCGACGGCGCGATGACGCTGCTCTGTCCGCTCGAAGCCGGCAATCCCGCGACCCGCTCCAACGACGCCCGCGTGCATCCCTCCGGCACGTTCTGGATCGGCACCATGGGCCGCAAGGCGGAAGCAGGGGCAGGCGCGATCTACGCGTTCCATCACGGCGAGATCTCGATGCTGTTTCCGCGCATCAGCATTCCCAATTCGATCTGTTTCTCGCCCGATGGCGCCACCGGCTACTTCGCCGACACCGCGCGCGCGGTGCTCTACGCGGTGCCGCTCAATCCCGTCACCGGCCTGCCGCGCGGCGAGCCGAAGGTGTTGCTGCGCCACACCGGCATCGGCGGCCTCGACGGTTCGGTGTGCGACGCCGACGGAAACATCTGGAACGCCTGTTGGGGCGCGAGCCGCATCGATGTCTACTCTCCGCAAGGCGAGCGGCTGCGTTCGCTGAGCGTGCCGGCAAAGCAGGCGAGCTGCCCCGCTTTCGTCGGCCCTGATCTGTCGCGTCTCCTCGTCACCTCGGCCTGGCAGGACATGGACGCGGCGGCGCGTGCCGCCGATCCGCAAGCAGGCCACACCTTTCTGTTGGAGGCATCCGCGCGCGGTCGCGCGGAGCCCGACGTCAAGCTCGCATAGGAGGCTCGAAGCCACACACGACCGACGTTCTCGACTCTACGAAGAAACAATCTGACACCCAAGGGAGTGAAACATGTTGAAACTGAAGACGACATTCCTCGCGTTGGCGCTGGCCGGCGCTGCGACAATGGCCGCGGGCGTCACCGCCTCAGCCCAGGACAAGGCAACTGTCGGCATCGCCATGCCGACCAAATCGTCGGCGCGCTGGATCGACGACGGCAACAACATGGTCAAGGTGCTGAAAGAGCGCGGCTACAACACCGACCTGCAATATGCCGAGGACGACATTCCGAACCAGCTTTCGCAGGTCGAGAACATGGTGACCAAGGGCGCGAAAGCGCTGGTGATCGCCGCGATCGACGGCACCACGCTGTCCGACGTGCTCAAGCAGGCCAAAGCAAAAGGCATCACCGTGATCGCCTATGACCGCCTGATCCGCGGTACGCCGAACGTCGACTATTACGCGACCTTCGACAATTTCCAGGTCGGCGTGCTCCAGGCCGACTCGATCGTGCAGGGTCTCGGCCTCAAGGAGGGCAAGGGTCCGTTCAACATCGAGCTGTTCGGCGGCTCGCCCGACGACAACAATGCCTACTTCTTCTACAACGGCGCGATGAGCGTGCTGAAGCCGTACATCGACAGCGGCAAGCTCGTCGTCGTCTCCGGCCAGATGGGCATGGACAAGGTCGCGACCTTGCGCTGGGACGGCGCCACCGCGCAGGCCCGCATGGACAATCTGCTCAGCGCCTACTACGGCAACAAGAAGGTCAACGCGGTGTTGTCGCCCTATGACGGCCTGTCGATCGGCATCATCTCCTCGCTGAAGGGCGTCGGTTATGGCAGCGCCGGCCAGCCGATGCCTGTCATCTCGGGCCAGGATGCCGAGGTGCCCTCGATCAAGGCGATGCTGCGCGGCGATCAGTATTCGACCATCTTCAAGGACACCCGCGATCTCGCCAAGGTGACCGCCGACATGGTCGACGCTGCGCTTGCCGGCAAGCAGGTCACCGTCAACGATACCAAGACCTACGAGAACGGCGCCAAGACCGTGCCGTCCTATCTGCTCAAGCCGGTCGTGGTCTACAAGGACAATTGGGAGAAGGTCCTGGTCGACAGCGGCTACTACAAGAAGGCGCAGTTCCAGTAGGAGTCTGTTTTGCTCAGTCATTCCGGGGGCGATGCGAAGCATCGAACCCGGAACCTCGAGGTTCCGGGTTCGCCCTTTTGGGGCGCCCCGGAACGACGGTGAATTTGCAGGGACGTGAAATCATGACCGCGATGCTGGAGATGCGCAACGTCAGCAAGAGCTTTTCCGGCGTGCAGGCGCTGCGCGATGTCAACTTCTCGGTGGAAGCCGGGCAGATCCACGCCCTCGTCGGCGAGAACGGTGCCGGCAAGTCGACGCTTATGAAGGTGCTCAGCGGCGTCTACCCGGCCGGCAGCTACGAGGGCACCATCATCTTTGATAGCGAAGAGCGCCGCTTCCGCGACATCAACGATTCCGAGGCGCTCGGCATCATCATCATCCATCAGGAGCTGGCGCTGATCCCGCTGATGTCGATTGCCGAAAATATCTTCCTGTCGCATCCGCCGTCCAAGCTCGGCGTCATCGATCGCGACGAGGTCTATCGGCGCACGCGGGACCTGCTGGCGCAGGTCGGCCTCAAGGAATCGCCGGATACGCTGATCACCGATCTCGGCGTCGGCAAGCAGCAGCTCGTCGAGATCGCCAAGGCGCTGTCCAAGCGGGTGCGGATGCTGATCCTGGACGAGCCGACCGCCAGCCTCAACGAGGCCGACAGTGCCGCGCTGCTCGAACGTCTCATGGCCTTCCGCGAGCAGGGCATCGGCTCGATCCTGATCTCGCACAAGCTGAACGAGGTTGCCCGCGTCGCCGACCACATCACGGTGCTGCGCGACGGCCGCACTGTTGACGGCATCGACTGCCGCGCCGAGCCGATCCAGGAAGACCGCATCATCCGCAGCATGGTCAACCGCGATCTCGCCCATCGCTTTCCGGAGCGCAGCGCAAAGATCGGCGAGCCCGTCCTCACCGTGGAGAACTGGTCGGTCTACCATCCCATCCATCCCGAGCGACAGGTGATCAAGAACGTCGATTTCAGCGTGAAACGCGGCGAGGTCGTCGGCATTGCCGGATTGATGGGCGCCGGCCGCACCGAATTCGCCATGAGCCTGTTCGGCCGGTCCTGGGGCACCACGATCAGCGGTCGCATCCGGCTCGAGGGCCACGAGATCGTGCTGCCGAACGTCGCGGCCGCGATCGACGCCGGCCTTGCCTATGTCACCGAGGACCGCAAGCAGCTCGGACTGATCCTCGCCGACGACGTCCGGAAGAACATCACGCTCGCAAGCCTCGACCAGGTCGCGCCGAACCGCGTGATCGACGACATCGCCGAGCTGAAGGTCGCCAGCGACTACCGCAACCGGATGCGCATCCGCTGCTCGGACGTCTATCAGGAGACCGGCCAGCTCTCCGGCGGCAACCAGCAGAAGGTCGTGCTGTCGAAATGGCTGATGACCGACCCCAAGGTCTTGATCCTGGACGAGCCGACAAGGGGCATCGACGTCGGTGCCAAATACGAGATCTACTGTATCATCAACGAGCTTGCAGAAGCCGGCCGCGGCGTGGTGGTGATCTCCTCGGAGATGCCCGAGCTGCTCGGTATCTGCGACCGCATCTGTGTCATGAACGACGGCGCCTTCGTCGGCGAGTTCCCCGGCACCGAAGCGACGCAGGAAAAGATCATGCGCGCCATCATGCGCAACGATAGAAATTATGGAAGCCGCGCCCTGGCGGGTGCCGAGATGGGAGGATCGCAGCCATGACCGACAAGACGGTTTCGCTGCCCGAGGAGCGCCGGCAGGGCAGCTTCATCAAAAACAATCTGCGCAACTACGGCATGCTGATGTCGCTGATCGCGATCATGCTGTTCTTCCAGGTCATGACCGGCGGCACGCTGCTGCAGCCGCTCAACCTGACCAATCTGGTGCTCCAGAACAGCTACATCGTCATCATGGCGCTGGGCATGCTGCTCGTCATCGTCACCGGCCATATCGACCTCTCAGTCGGCTCGGTCGCGGGCTTCGTCGGCGCAGTCGCCGCCGTGCTGATGGTGACATACAAGGTCGACTATACGCTCGCCTTCATCGCCTGCCTGCTGCTGGGCGCGGCAATCGGCGCCGCGCAGGGCTATTGGGTGGCCTATTTCAAGATACCGTCCTTCATCGTGACGCTGGCGGGCATGTTGGTGTTCAAGGGCCTCGCGCTCGCGGTGTTGCAGGGCCAGTCGCTCGGACCGTTCCCGGCGACCTTCCAGAAACTGTCCTCCGGCTTCATTCCCGAGCTCTTGCCGGAGGCCGGCACACTGCATCCGACATCCATGCTGATCGGTGCGGTGCTCGCGCTCGGCCTCGTCTACGCCAGCGCCAGGGGAAGGTCGCGCGAGCAGTTGCACGGCATCGAAGTCGAACCCTACGCGTTCTTCCTCGGCAAGAGCATCCTACTCGCCTGCGCCGTGCTCTATTTCACCTATCTGATTGCCTCGCATCGCGGCCTGCCCAACGTGCTGGTGATCATGGGGGCGTTGATCGCGCTCTACGGCTTCGTCACCCGCCGCACCGTGATCGGCCGGCAAATCTATGCGGTCGGCGGCAACGCCAAGGCCGCAAGCCTGTCGGGCATCAAGACGGAACGGTTGACCTTCCTCACCTTCGTTAACATGGGCGTGCTCGCCGCGCTCGCCGGCCTCGTCTTCGCCGCGCGCCTCAACACCGCAACGCCGAAGGCGGGTCTCGGCTTCGAGCTCGACGTCATCGCCGCCTGCTTCATTGGGGGCGCCTCGGCCTATGGCGGTGTCGGCCGCGTCGGCGGTGCCGTGGTCGGCGCCATGATCATGGGTGTGATGAACAACGGCATGTCCATCCTCGGCATCGGCATCGACTATCAGCAGGTCATCAAGGGTCTGGTCCTGCTCGGCGCGGTGTGCATCGACGTTTATAATCAGCGGAGATAGGGGGCAGCCGCCGACCACGATCGGCTTCGGTGAGCTATTGCCCAACAGTTGAGCATATGATCGAATGGCCGGATGGACCACGGCCAGTTCGATCTGATCATCTTCGATTGCGACGGCGTGCTCGTCGACAGTGAGTTGTTGAGCTGCCAGTGCCTATCCGACGAGCTATCCGTATCCGGGATATCCCTGACGCTTGCGCAGGCGCTCGATCTGTTTCTCGGCCGAAGCACGAGCGCGGTCACGCAGCATTATCTCGTGCTCGGCCAAACATTGCCGGTCGATTTTCCTCTGCGGCTGAAATCGCGCGTCCTGGCCGCCTTCGAGAAGGCGCTCCGTCCGGTTCTGGATGTCGAGACCGTCCTGTCCGGCCTGCGCATGCCATATTGCGTGGCCTCGTCCAGCGACATCGACCGCGTCGCGCTCTCCCTTGACGTCACCGGCCTGCGGGCGCATTTCGGCGACCGGATCTACACCGCGCAGATGGTCAGGCACGGCAAGCCGGCGCCCGATCTCTTTCTCCACGCGGCCGAGCAGATGGGCGCGCGACCTGCGCGCACGCTGGTGATCGAGGACAGTGCGAGCGGCGTGCAGGCGGGCAAGTCGGCCGGCATGACGGTCTGGGGATTTGCCGGCGGCAGCCATTATCGCGGACGCGACGGGCAGGCTATACTGTCGGGTGCGGGGGCCGACCGGGTCTTCGCGCGCATGCTCGATTTCTGGAAGGACGCCTGACGCCCGCCATGGCCGCCGAGAACGAAAAGTCCAGGCTCGATGACGCCGCGCGTGCCGGCTGGCTCTATTTCATTGCCGGTCACACCCAGGACGAGATCGCGAAGATGCTCCAGGTGTCGCGCGCGTCGGCGCAGCGGCTAGTGTCGCTGTGTCTGGCCGAACGGCTCATCACCTTCCGGCTCGAACATCCCATCGCCGCGTGCATGGAATTGGCGGCGCGTCTGAAGGAGCGTTTCGACCTTGCCCATTGCGAGGTGGTGCCGGCCGATCCCGCCGCGCCGCAGGCCACAGCCGGCATTGCCGAACGCTGCGCCAACCTGCTCGATTCCACCCTGCGTTCGGAGACCCCCGTCATCGTCGCGCTTGGAACGGGCCGAGCGGTGCGCGCCGCGGTCGAGCGCGTCACGCCGATCGACCGGCCCAATCACCAGATCGTCTCGCTGGTCGGCAATATCTCCGCCGACGGTTCGGCGAGCTTCTACGATACCGTCGGCCGGCTCGCCGACCGCACCGGCGCGCGGCACTATCCGATGCCGCTGCCGTTCCTGATGTCGTCCGAGGACGAGCGCAACAAGATGGTTCGGATCGAGCCGATCGCGAAGGTGAAGGCGGTCGCGGCGAAGGCGGATTTGCGCCTCGTCGGCATCGGCCAGATGGATCAGAAGGCGCAGGTCCATGTCGACGGCTTCGTCACCCGCGACGAGTTGTTCGAGATGATGCGGCAAGGGGCGATCGGCGAAATCACCGGCTGGGCCTATGATTCCAAGGGCCGCCTGCTGAAAGCCGGCACCAACAGGCGCCTGACCAGCATCCCGCCGGAGGTCCCGGCGAAGACCACGACGATCGGCGCTGCGGTCGGTGCGGCCAAGGTCGCGGCGATCGCGGCGGCGTTAAACGGACGGTTGATCAACGGGCTGATCACGGACGAGGCGACCGCAAGGGCGATTCTGGAGCGCTGAGGCGGGCTCGCTGTTTCTGCGTGGCGGCGAGGCGGGCGGTCTTTCCTCACACCACACTGTCATCGTCCGCAAAGGCGAACGATCCAGTACGCCGCGGCCAAGCTTGGGGCAAACCAACAGACGGCACGGAGTACTGGATGCCCCGCTTTCGCGGGGCATGACGGGGAGGCCGAGGCGAGAGCTGCCCTGCCGCATCGCAGCACTCATAAGTTGCGCGAACATCTTTGTGTCTGCTTGACAACGGCCTGCCCTCAGTCGAACATACGCCCAACGCGTGGGCATATGCTCAAAACGCGATCCTAGGGAGGTCTCCGTGAAACACGTCCTCGGCGCCGTTTGCGGCGCGTCTTGCCTGTTGCTGGCCGTCCCCGCGATGGCCGAAACGACCCTGACGATCGCCACCGTGAACAACGGCGACATGATCCGCATGCAGGGGCTGACCGCTGAATTCACCAAGAAGAACCCCGATATATCGGTCAAGTGGGTGACCCTCGAGGAGAACGTGCTGCGCCAGCGCGTCACCACCGACATCGCCACCAAGGGCGGCCAGTTCGACGTTCTCACCATCGGCACCTACGAGGTGCCGATCTGGGCCAAGAAGGGCTGGCTGGTGCCGCTCGCCAATCTCGGCGCCGACTACGACATCGCCGACCTCCTGCCCAAGATCAAGGATGCGGTCTCCGTCGACGGCAAGCTCTACGCCGCGCCGTTCTACGGCGAGAGCTCGATGGTGATGTACCGCACCGACCTGTTCGACAAGGCCAGCCTCAAGATGCCGGAAAGCCCGACCTGGGATTTCGTCGTCGACGCCGCCAAGAAGCTCACCGACAAGAGCGCCGGCGTCTACGGCATCTGCCTGCGCGGCAAGGCCGGCTGGGGCGAGAACATGGCGTTCCTCTCCGCCATGGCCAATTCCTACGGAGCGCGCTGGTTCGACGAGAAGTGGCAGCCGCAGTTCAACACGCCGGAATGGAAGGCGACGCTCACGACCTATGTCGACCTGATGAAGCAGGCCGGCCCTCCCGGCGCGAGCTCGAACGGCTTCAACGAGAACCTCGCACTGTTCAATGCCGGCAAGTGCGCAATGTGGATCGATGCCACCGTCGCGGCGTCCTTCGTCACCAACCCGAAGGACTCCAAGGTCGCCGACAAGGTCGGCTTTGCGATGGCGCCCAACACCGGCCTCGGCAAGAACGCCAATTGGCTGTGGGCCTGGAATCTCGCAATCCCCGCCGGCTCGAAGAAGGCGGAAGCCGCCGAGAAGTTCATCGCCTGGGCCACCAGCAAGGATTACACCAAGGTCGTGGCTGCGAAGGAGGGTTGGGCCAATGTGCCGCCGGGCACCCGAACCTCGCTCTATCAGAACCCTGAATATCTGAAGGTCGCCCCATTCGCCAAGCTGACGCTGGCCTCGATCGATGCCGCCGATCCGAACAAGCCTACGGTGAAGCCGGTGCCCTATGTCGGCGTGCAATATGCGGCGATCCCCGAATTCCAGGGCATCGGCACGCAGGTGGGCCAGCAATTCTCGGCCGCGCTTGCGGGATCGATGACGGTCGATGCCGCGCTCACCGCGGCGCAATCTTCAACCGAGCGCGAGATGAAGCGCGCGGGTTACATCAAGTGAGCTCGAGCTCTCCCTCCTGAGCTCAAACTTGCGGCCATCCACCGCTCCAGATGGATGGCCGCCTTCTTCCCGCAAGCGGAGAAGCCAACAATGGCAACCCGGCAGACGCAGCTTCTCGCACGGACGCTCCTGACGCCGGCGGTCGGGCTGCTGTTCATCTGGATGATCGTCCCGCTCGCGCTGACGATCTATTTCTCGACGCTGCATTACAGCCTGCTCGATCCCGGCTCCGAAACGTTCGTTGGGCTGGAAAATTTCCGCTACTTCCTCACCGATCCCGCGTTCCTCGCGTCGCTTCAGAACACGCTGGTGCTGGTCGGCTCGGTGCTGGCGCTGACCGTCCTGCTCGGAATTCCGCTGGCGCTGTTGCTCGACCAGCCCGTGATCGGCCTCAACATCGTGCGGCTGATGGTGATCGCCCCGTTCTTCGTCATGCCGACGGTGAGCGCGCTGGTCTGGAAGAACCTGTTGATGCATCCGGTATCCGGGCTGTTTGCCTGGATCGCGTCGGTGTTCGGGTTGACGCCGATCGACTGGTTTACCGACGCGCCGCTGCTGGCCGTAATTCTGATCGTGTCCTGGCAATGGCTGCCGTTCGCGACGCTGATTTTGCTCACCGCGATGCAATCGCTCGACGAGGAGCAGAAGGAAGCCGCTGAAATGGACGGTGCCAGCGCGGTCTCGACCTTCATCTACATCACGCTGCCGCACCTCGCGCGTCCCATCACGGTGGTGATCCTGATCGAGACGATCTTCCTGCTCACCGTCTTTGCCGAGATCTACGTTACCACGGGCGGCGGCCCGGGACTGTCGACCACCAACATCGCCTTCCTGATCTATTCGCAGGCACTGATTCAGTACGATGTCGGCACCGCCTCGGCGGGTGGCCTCGTCGCTGTCGCAATCGCCAACGTCGTAGCCTTCTTCCTGGTCCGCATCGTCGGCCGCAATCTGGAGGCATGAGACATGGCGCGGATGGCGACGACGCGGCGGGTGGTGATCTCGACGATCGGGGCGTGGTTCTTCGGCTTCCTGATCTTCTTCCCGATCCTCTGGATGGTATTGGCGAGCTTCAAGACCGAACTTGAGGCCTTCGCGATTCCGCCGTCGTTCCTGTTCTTCCACTGGACCACGGAGAACTACGCGACCGTGCAGGAGCGCAGCGACTATTTCCTCCACGCGATGAACTCGATCATCATCGCCGGCGGCTCGACCTTGATCGCACTGCTGATCGCGATCCCCGCCGCCTGGTCGATGGCGTTCTCGCCGACCAAGCGCACCAAGGACATCCTGCTCTGGATGCTCTCGACCAAGATGATGCCGCCGGTCGGCGTGCTGGTGCCGATCTACCTGATCTACAAGTCCTTCGGCCTGCTCGATTCCCGCATCGGTCTCGTCTTCATCCTGTGCCTCGGCAATTTGCCGATCGTGATCTGGATGCTCTTCACCTATTTCAAGGAGATCCCGCGCGACATCCTGGAAGCCGCGCGCATGGACGGCGCCACCATCGGCCGCGAGCTGGTCTATGTCCTGACGCCGATGGCGATCCCGGGGCTCGCATCGACCATGCTGCTGAACCTGATCTTGGCCTGGAACGAGGCGTTCTGGACGCTCAATCTGTCGACCTCGAACGCCGCGCCGCTCACCACGTTCATCGCGTCCTATTCGAGCCCGGAAGGGCTGTTCTGGGCAAAGCTGTCGGCGGCGTCGACGCTGGCGATCGCGCCCATTCTCGTCCTCGGTTGGTTCAGCCAGAAGCAGCTCGTCCGCGGGCTCACCTTTGGCGCGGTAAAGTAAGAAGGGCTGCCGGATCATGGGTCAGATCACACTTCAGGACGTGCAGAAATCCTTCGGCCCCGTGCACATCATCAAGGGCGCGGACCTCGAGATCGCCGATGGGTCGTTCGTGGTGTTCGTGGGGCCATCGGGCTGCGGCAAGACAACGCTCTTGCGGCTGATCGCGGGGCTCGAGGACGTCTCCGGCGGCAAGATCCTGATCGACGGCAAGAACGTGGTCGACACGCCACCGGCCAAACGCGGGCTTTCGATGGTGTTCCAGTCCTATGCGCTCTATCCGCATATGAGCGTGCGCGGCAATATCGGTTTCGGCCTGAAGATGGCGGGCCTTTCCAAGGACGAGACCAACCGCAAGGTCGAGGCTGCCGCCGCGACGCTGAACCTTACGCCTTATCTCGATCGCAAGCCGCGCGAGCTCTCCGGCGGCCAGCGCCAGCGCGTCGCGATCGGGCGTGCCATCGTCCGCGAGCCCAAGGCCTTTCTGTTCGACGAGCCACTCTCCAATCTCGACGCGGCGTTGCGCGTGCAAATGCGGATCGAGGTGACGCGGCTCCAGAAGCAGCTCGGCACCACCGCGATCTATGTCACCCACGACCAGGTTGAGGCCATGACCATGGCCGACAAGATCGTGGTACTCAACGGCGGCAAGATCGAGCAGTACGGCTCGCCGCTGGAGCTCTACGAGAAGCCGGCCAACCTCTTCGTCGCCGGCTTCATCGGCTCGCCGAAGATGAACTTCGTCACCGGCGAGCACGCGTTGCAGAAGGGCGCCGCCACGATCGGCGTACGGCCGGAGCATCTCAAGATCGAGCGTGACGGTGCCGGCGGCTGGCAGGGCACGATCGCAGTGGCCGAGCATCTCGGCAGCGACACATTCCTCTATGTCGATGCCGGACAGCTCGGCATGCTGACGGCGCGCTACATCGGCGAATTGAGCCTGCACGCCGGCGACCATGTATCGCTGGTGCCGGAGCCTGCGCGCATCCATCGCTTCGACGCAAGCGGCAACGCTATCAGGCGCTGACAAGAAACGGCAAGAAACGGCAAGAGGCGGAAAGAGCAACATGTACCTGGAAAAATTCAAGCTGAACGGCAAGACGGCGTTCATCACCGGCGGCGGGCAGGGCATCGGGCTTGCCTGCGCCGAAGCGCTGGCTGAAGCCGGCGCCAGGGTTGTCATCGGCGATCGTGACAGCAAGGTCGCCGACAGTGCGAAAGCCAGTCTGAAGGCAAAGGGCTTCGACGCCGAGACGGCGATCATGGACGTCACGGACACCAAGCGGGTGGCGGAGGTCGCGAGTGACCTCGTCGCACGTCACGGCAAGGTGGACATCCTGGTCAACAACGCCGGCATCGCCCGCAGCGAGACGCCCGCGGAGACCGTGACGGACGAGCACTGGCTCAACGTCATCGACGTCAATCTCAACGGCACTTTCTGGTGCTGCCGCGAGTTCGGCAAGCACATGCTCAACGCCAAGAGCGGCGCCATCGTCAATATCGGATCGATGTCGGGTTTCATCGTCAACAAGCCGCAGGAGCAGTGCTTCTACAATGCGTCCAAGGCCGGCGTGCACCATCTCACGAAATCGCTGGCTGCCGAATGGGGCGCGCGTGGCGTCCGCGTCAACGCGGTGGCGCCGACCTATATCGAGACGCCGCTCAACGCCTTCGTGAAGAGCAATCCGAGAATGTACGACGCCTGGATCGGTGGAACCCCGATGGCACGGATGGGGCAGGTCGATGAGATCGCCTCAGTCGTGCTGTTCCTTGCCTCGGAGGCCGCGAGCTTGATGACCGGCAGCATCGTGCTGGTAGATGGCGGCTACACTTGCTGGTAGGCTTGCGTCAAAACTGACGAGAGCTTCCGGGAGCGACAATGCCGCGAGCGTATATCGGCGTCGATGTAGGGACCACGAGCACGCGGGCAGGGGTGTTTGACGAGGCCGGCACCTTGCTGGCAATCGCACGGCATCCGATCAGGATATGGCACGAGGCCGGCGACATCGTCGAACAGTCGTCCCAGGATATCTGGGACGCTTGCACGGCATCGGTTCGCGCCGCGATGGCGGAAGCTGCCATCGCGCCCGACAGCATCGGCGGTATCGGTTTCGACGCCACCTGTTCTCTCGTGGTGCTCGATCGGCAAGGCGAGCCGCTCACCGTCAGCGCCTCCGGCGACAGGCAGCGCAACGTCATCGTCTGGATGGATCACCGCGCCACGGCCGAGGCGCGGCTGATCAACGAAACCGGTGATGCCGTGCTGCGCTATGTCGGCGGCTCGATCTCGCCCGAGATGGAGATGCCGAAGCTGCTGTGGTTGAAGCGGCACATGCGCGCGAGCTTCGACGCTGCAGGGCACTTCTTCGATCTGGCGGATTATCTGACCTGGCGCGCCACCGGCTCGTTGCAACGCTCGACCTGCACAGTCACCTGCAAATGGAACTATCTTGCCCACGATGGCGGCGGCTGGAGCGCGCCATTCTTCAAGCGCATTGGCCTGTCGGATTTCGTCAACGAGAAATACGCCCGGATCGGCACCGAGATCGTCGCCCCCGGTACGCGCCTGGGTGCAGGTCTCTCCCGCACTGCCGCGGCCGATCTCGGCCTGTCAGCGGGTACACCGGTCGGAGCGTCCCTGATCGATGCGCATGCCGGCGGCGTCGGCGCCATCGGCGGACGCGATGAATCGGACGGCGCGACAGATGTCTCCGATCGCCTTGCCTACATCATGGGAACGTCGGCCTGCATCATGGCGACGACCAGGGAGCCGTGCTTCGTGCCGGGTGTGTGGGGTCCTTATTACTCCGGCATGGTACCGGATTTCTGGCTCAACGAAGGCGGTCAGTCGGCTGCGGGCGCGGCGATCGATCATCTCCTCAAGTCGCATCCCGGCCACGCCGAAGCGAGCGCGGCTGCGCGCGTCGAGAGCCTCGACCTCATCGAGTTTCTCGAGCGCCGCATCATCGCGCGCGCAGGCGGCGCCAGCCGCGCCACATTGCTGGCCCGCGACGTCCACGTGCTTCCCGAGTTCATCGGCAACCGCTCGCCCTACGCCGACCCTGACACGCGCGCGGTGATCGCGGGCCTCGATCTCGACACCGACATCGCCTCGATGGAACGGCTGTTCGTCGCCGGTCTGTGCGGGCTCGCCTATGGGCTTGCCGAGGTGATCGAGGCCTTTGCCGCGCACGGCGTCCATGCCAGCATCATGATCATGGGCGGCGGCGCCAGCCGCAGTCCGCTGGTGCGGCAGATCATGGCCGATACCACTGGCCTCACCGTGGCGTTGCCGCAGACCAGCGAGCCGGTGCTGCTCGGCGCTGCGATGCTCGGAGCGGTCGCCGGCGGCGCCTGTGCCTCGATCGGGGAGACCATGGCAAGAATGTCGGCGCTGGGACGGAAGAGTGAGCCGACCACGCCCGACATCGCCTCCTTTCACGCTCGCAAGCGCGAGGTCTACAAGTTGCTGCGTGAGGTCGATCGTGGCAGTCGCGCCGCGATGCGAGTGGGAGTGTGAAACGGATGCTGATTTCCTGCGGCGATGCGCTGATCGATTTCGTCCCGACGCGAAACCCCGCCGGGCGCGAAGCGGTGATGCCGGCTGTCGGCGGCTCCTGCCTCAACGTCGCAATCGGCATGGCGCGGCTCGGCGCGCCGACCGGCTTTGTCGGCGGAATCTCGACGGACATGTTCGGGCGCATGATCGCCGACCACGCCGCAGCATCCAATGTCGAACTCGCCCTCGCCACAAGCAGCGATTACCAGACCACACTCGCCTTCGTTCGCATCGTCGCCGGCGAGTCGCATTACGCGTTCTACGATGCCGAGACCGCGACGCGGAACTGGACCTACCGGCGCGGCTCCATTCCGTTCGATAGGGTTGAAGCCCTCCATGTCGGCTCGACCACGCTCGTTAACGACCAGGGCGCGACCGAGACCAGGGCGCTTGTCGCGGACGCACGACCGTCCTCGGCCATCTCCTTTGATCCGAACTGCCGGCCCAACCTCGTGAAGGACAAGCCGGCTTATCTCGCGCGCATGACCGAGTTCGCGGCCAGCGCCGATCTCATCAAGATGTCAGACGTCGATTTTGCCTACATGTTCGGCGACGAGCCGTATCAACGGCGTGCGAGCGCGCTGCTCGCAGGGGGTGCGAGCCTCGTCGTCGTCACCCGCGGCAACAACGGCGCGATCGCGTGGCACGCGGGGGCAGGGCAGATCGAGGTCGCCGCGCCCAAGGTCGCGGTTGCCGACACCATCGGCGCGGGCGACAGTTTTCAAGCGGCGTTGTTGTTCGCCCTGCACAAGCAGGGACGTCTCGCCCGACAGCAACTGAAGGATATCGGCGCAGAAGAGCTTGACCGTGCACTGTCCTTTGCCGCCAATTGCGCCGGCCTGACCTGCACCCGCCCCGGTGCCGACCCGCCGTGGAGCCATGAGATCAACTGGAGCTGGTAGCTGGGGCATCAGGCCTCGCCCCACTTCCGAGTTGTCTCGGTGGACTGCGGCCATGCGCAAGCCGAAATGGACAGGATCGGTGCACGCTGGCAAGGTCTGCGCACCCTGACGCGAGCCGGTCCTTCCATGAACGACGATCTCTGTTTCCTGTCCGCCACCGAATTGCGCGCGCGCATCGACCGCAAGGAAGTCTCCCCCGTCGAACTCGTCGGCGCCGTGCTCGCGCGCGCCGAGGCGCTCCAGCCCCGGTTGAACTGCTTCATCACGTTGTGTGGCGACGAGGCGATGGCGCAGGCGCGCGAGGCGGAGCGCAAGGTGATGGCCGGCGAGCCGCTCGGCCTGCTGCACGGCATCCCCGTCACCGTCAAGGACATCGTCAACACCAGGGGCGTGAAGACCACTTTCGGCGCCATTCCCTACAAGGACAATGTTCCGACCGAGGATGCCGTCGCGGTTGCAAGGCTGCGCGCGCAGGGCGCGATCCTGATCGGCAAGACGACCACGCCCGAATTCGGCAGCAAGTGCCTGACCGACTCGCCGCTGTTCGGCCGAACCCGCAATGCGTGGAGCGCCGAGCGCTCGTCGGGCGGCTCCAGCGGCGGCGCGGCGGTGGCGGTGGCGAGCGGCATCGCGCCGCTTGCGATCGCGACCGATGGTGGCGGCTCGACGCGGATTCCCGCCGCCTGCAACGGCGTGGTCGGGCTGAAGCAGAGCAACGGCGTCATCCCGCATAGCCAGGCGCTGGACGTGTTCGGCAACCAGACCTATGTCACGCCGATGACGCGGACCGTCGCCGACACCGCGCTGATGATGCAGGCGATGGCCGGCGAGGATTCTTGCGATCCCTGGTCGATCGGCGTTCCCGTGCCCGACTTTATCGGCACGGCCGCCCCGCGCGGCGATCTGCGTGGGCAGAAGATCCTGTACTGCCTGTCGCCGCCCGGACGCCCCGTCTCTGCCGATGTCGAGGCCGGCTTCAAGGCGAGCCTCGATCGGCTCGCGGGCCTGGGTGGCGAGCTCGAGGAGTTTTCGGGCGAGGGGTTCGACATCGAGCCGATCTGGCGCGCCATCAATCACACGGTCTGGCGGACGCGCTTTGCAAAACTCGCGGCCGAGCATGGGGACGCGCTGAGCGAGGCCTTCCGGAAGCAGCTTGCGCTTGCCACCGACGTCAGCGGCGTGGCCTATCAGGAGGCGATGTTCGCGCGCACGGCGCTGTTCGGCCGGGTGCAATCCCTGCTTGCGCGCGGGCATCTGCTGGCGATGCCGACCATCACCCGCACCGCGCTGCCGATCGATCAGGACCTGTTCGGCACCATCGAGATCGACGGCAAGCACTTTGACAGCGTCCGGCCGCACTGGTTCCCCTGGACCATGCCGTTCAACATGACCGGACACCCCGCGATCAGTCTGCCCTGCGGCTTCGGCCGCGATGGCCTACCGATCGGATTGCAACTCGTGGGCCGCTTCCGCGCCGATGCGGACTTGCTGCGCGTGAGCGCGCAGTTCGAGGCCTCGCAAAGCCTTCTGTCCCGCTGGCCCGATTGAGCAGATGGCGATGCAGCAAAGCACTTGCCTCCGGCGCTCGGACATGTTGATCGTGCCGCGGATGCCCCATGAATCCGAGCGCGCATGAGCGTATTTGTCCTCCGACGTGTCCTGACCTTGCTGGCGACGCTGGTCGGCGCGTCCGTGATCATTTTCCTGGTGCTGGATGCGCTTCCGGGCAACGCCGCGCAGATGCTGATGGGCGCCGATGCCTCGGCCGACGCGGTGCGCGCGCTCACCGTCAAACTCGGGCTCGACCAGCCGCTGGCGGTTCGCTATTTGCAATGGATCAAGGGGCTGCTCGTCGGCGATCTCGGCAACTCCTATGTCTACGGCACGCCGGTTGCCGCCTTGATTGCGGAGCGGTTGGTGCTGACCATTCCGCTCGCGATGATGTCGATGCTGATCACGGTGACGCTGGCGCTCTCGGCCGGCATCTACACCGCCGCCAACCACAACAAGCTCGGCGACGTCGGCGTGATGTCGCTGACGCAAGTGGGCATCGCGCTGCCGAATTTCTGGTTCGCGATCCTGCTGGTGCTGTTGTTCTCGGTGCGGCTGCAATGGCTCTCCGCGGGCGGTTTTCCCGGCTGGGAGGACGGCATCTGGCTCGGGATCAAGTCGCTGCTGCTGCCGGCGGTCTCGCTCGCGGTGGTGCAGGCCGCGATCCTGGCACGCGTCACGCGCTCGGCCGTGCTGGAAGTGCTGCGCGAAGACTTCGTCCGCACGGCGCGCGCAAAAGGGCTCGGCAAGCGCGAGGTGCTGTGGAGTCACGTGCTGCGCAACGCCATGATCCCCGTGATGACGGTGATGGGCCTGCAATTCGCCAATCTGCTCGCCGGCACCATCGTGATCGAGAACGTGTTCTATCTGCCGGGCCTCGGCCGCCTGATCTTCCAGTCGATCGCCAACCGCGACCTCATCGTGGTGCGCAACTGCGTGATGCTGCTCGCGACCATGGTGGTCATCGTCAATTTCGTGGTCGATGTGCTCTATGCCTTCGTCGATCCCCGCATCAAGGTCCACGATCTGTGAGCGTGCCGCTGTCCACCCTCGTCGACGCGCCGGCCTTGGCGCGTCCTCTGCCGGCCCGGACCTTCTGGCGCCGCGCGCTGCGTCATCGCAGCTTCGTGCTCGGCGGCGCGCTGAGCCTGCTGGTGCTCGCCTCGGCGCTGCTGTCGCTGGTGTGGACGCCCTGGTCGGCCTACGAGATCGACATCGCCTCAAAGCTCCGGCCGCCCTCGGCCGCGCACTGGCTCGGCACCGACGTCTTCGGCCGCGACATCGTCTCGCTGCTGCTCGCCGGCGCCCGCTCCACCATCATGGTCGGTATCATCGCGGTGAGCATCGGTCTCACCTTCGGCGTCTGTCTAGGCCTGATCGCGTCGGCCAGGCGCGGCTGGACCGAAGAGATCATCATGCGATTCTCCGATTTCACCTTTGCCTTTCCGGCCGTGCTCTCCGCGATCATGCTCGCCGCGGTCGTGGGGCCGGGCATGGTGACCTCGATCGTCGCCATCGGCATCTTCCAGATCCCGACGCTGATCCGGCTGACGCGCGGCTCGGCCAACGCGATCTGGGCACGCGAATTCGTGCTGGCCGCGCGCGCGGCGGGGAAGGGCAAATTTCGCATCACCATCGAGCACGTGCTGCCCAACATCCTGTCGATCCTGATCGTGCAGGCGACGATCCAGTTTGCGCTCGCAATCCTTGCGGAGGCCGCGCTGTCCTATCTCGGTCTTGGCACGCAGCCGCCGCAGCCGTCGTGGGGGCGGATGCTGAACGACGCGCAGACGCTGCTGTTCCAGTCGCCGATGCTCGCGGTCTATCCGGGCGCTGCGATTGCAATCGCGGTGCTCGGCCTCAATCTGCTCGGCGACGGATTGCGCGATCTGCTCGATCCCCGACTGGCGCGGGAGCGATGAGAATGGGCGAGCGCCCGACCATGCCGTTGATCGAGGTTGCCAATCTCGGCGTGCGCCTCAACACCAGCCGCGGGCCGGCGCAGGCCGTGCGCGGCGTCAGCTTTGCCCTGAAGCGTGGCGAGACGCTCGGGCTCGTCGGCGAATCCGGCTGCGGCAAGTCGGTGACGGCATTGTCGCTGATGGGGCTGCTGCCGGACAGCGCGGTCGTCACCGGCAGCATCAAGCTGGATGGCGGCGAACTCGCCGGATTGTCGGACGCGGAATATTGTCGCTTGCGCGGCAACCGCATCAGCATGATCTTCCAGGAGCCGATGACCGCGCTCAACCCGATGCACACGATCGGCCATCAGGTCGCCGAGCCGCTGCGGCGTCACAGGAAATACTCCGCCTCGCAGGCGCGGCGAGAAACGATCGCCTTGCTCGACCGCGTCGGGCTGCCTGATCCGGCCAGGCGCGTCGACGCCTATCCGCACCAGTTTTCCGGCGGCCAGCGTCAGCGCGTCACGATTGCGATGGCGCTCGCCTGCGAGCCGGACCTTCTGATCGCGGACGAGCCGACCACGGCGCTCGACGTCACCATTCAGGGCCAGATCCTCGACCTCGTCGCCGATCTGGTCGAAGAGCGCGGCATGTCGATGATCCTGATCTCGCACGATCTCGGCGTCATCGCCGAGAACGTGCAACGCATGATGGTGATGTACGGCGGCACGATCATCGAGAGCGGACCGACCAACGAGGTGTTCCGCCGGATGGGACACCCCTACACGCAGGGCCTGTTCCGCGCCCGACCGAAGCTCGGCGCACGCAAGGGGACGCGGCTGACGACGATCTCGGGCACGGTGCCGGAGCTCGCCGATCTGCCGTCCGGTTGCACCTTCGCCGACCGGTGTCCGCTCGTGATCGAGCAGTGCCGGGCCGCACTTCCACTGATGGTGGACGTCGGACCCGGCCACTTCGTGCGCTGCATCCGGACCGACGTGTCCATGGCCGCGAATGTCGGAGCGTTGCCCACATGAGCACGGCACCTCTTCTCGACGTGAAGGAGCTCGAGCAGCGCTACACGCTGCCGCGCGAAAGCGTGTTCCGCCCGCCGGGGCAGGTGCGCGCGCTCAACGGTGTCAGCGTGCGGGTCGATGCCGGCAAGAGCCTCGGCATCGTCGGTGAATCCGGCTCCGGCAAGTCGACCTTCGCGCGGGTGGTGATGGCGCTGGAGCGGCCGACAGCGGGCCAGGTTGCGCTGCTCGGCCGCGACCTCAACCGCATCTCCGCGGACGAACTGCGCCGCGCCCGCCGCGATTTCCAGATGGTGTTCCAGGATCCCTACGGATCGCTCGACCCGCGCCAGACCATCGCGCGCATCGTGGCCGAGCCGCTCACTGTGCTTGATGGCGCCGACCGCACCACCTTCCGCGACCGCGTCGCCGCGGTGCTGCGTCAGGTCGGCTTGCGCGATGCGGACATGGAGAAATATCCGCACGAATTCTCCGGCGGCCAGCGCCAGCGCATCGCCATTGCGCGCGCGCTGATCACCCAACCGAAGCTGATCGTTGCCGACGAGCCGGTCTCCGCGCTCGACGTCTCCGTGCAGGCACAGGTGCTCAACCTGATGCAGGATCTCCAGGAGCAGTTCGGCCTGAGTTACGTCCTGATCAGCCACGACCTCGCCGTCGTCGACTATCTCTGCGACGAGGTCGCGGTGATGTATCTCGGCCGCATCGTCGAGCAGGGCCGGCCAGAGGATTTGTTCGAGCGCTGCGCCCATCCCTATACGCGAGCGCTGCTGGAGGCCGTGCCGCGAGTGCGCGCCGGCGGCGGCCGGCGCCGGCGCGGGGCCCAGGCGATCGCCTCGCAATCGGGGGCCGCGACCGGGTGTCCCTATGCCGCACGATGCGCGCTCGCCGACCAGCATTGCCGCGAGGTTCTGCCTGAGCTACGCAAGGTGGGCGAGACGCATCTGGCTGCCTGCCACAAGGCGGAAGCCGTGATGGCGTTGCCGCAATTGCCCGTGGAAGGTTAGCGTCCGCGGCGGGATTGGCGTAGGTTTGAGACAAGACAAGGCCGGGGAGTTACGCATGTTCAGGAAACTATCGATCGTCGCATTCGCCGCCGTGCTTGCCGCGGCGCCGTTGCCGGTGCTGGCGCAGAGCAAGAAGGACAGCGTCGTCATGGCGATGGCGCTGGAGCCGCCGGGGCTCGATCCCACCAACGCCGCCGCCGCCGCGATCGCCGAGGTCACGCTCTACAACATCTATGAGACCCTGACCAAGATCAACGAGGACGGCACCACGTCGCCCCTGCTGGCGGAGAGCTGGACCGCATCGCCCGATCTGAAAACCTATACGTTCAAGCTGCGCAAGGGCGTCAAGTTCCACAATGGCGAGCCGTTCGATTCCGCCGCCGTGAAGTTCTCGTTCGAGCGCAACGCTGTCGCCACCAGCACCAACAAGGACAAGAGCCTGTTCCAGGCCTTCGAGAAGGTCGACGCGCCCGACGCTGACACGGTCGTGATCACCTTGAAAAATTCCGAGCCGAACCTGCCGTTCCTGCTGGGGCAGGCGAGCGGCTCGATCGTCGAGCCGAAGAGCGCTGCCACCAATATCACGCAGCCGGTCGGGACCGGGCCCTATCAGCTGGGCGCCTGGGCCAAGGGCTCCTCGATGACCCTGACCAAATGGGCCGACTATCGCAACGCCGCCGCGATCAAGCTCTCGAAGGTGACGATCCGCTTCATCTCCGATCCGTCCGCGCAGACGGCGGCGCTGCTGTCGGGCGACGTCGACGCGTTTCCGCGCGTGTCGGCCCAGCGCACCATCGCCCAATTCAAGGCCGATCCGCGCTTCAACGTTATGGTCGGCGGCTCCAGAGCGAAGACCATCGTCGGCATCAACCATCGCAAGAAGCCGCTCGACGATGTCCGCGTGCGCCGTGCGATCCTCGCCGCGATCGATCGCAAGGCGATGATCGACGGCGCGGTCGATGGTTTCGGCACGCCGATCGGCAGCTTCTACGTCCCGACCGCGCTCGGCTACGTCGACACCACAGGCATCAACCCCTACGATCCCGAGAAGGCCAAGAAGCTCCTCGCCGAGGCCGGCATCACCACGCCGCTCGAGCTCTCGCTGAAGCTGCCGCCGCCGTCCTACGCGCGGCAGGGCGGCGAGATCCTCGCGGCCCAGCTCGCCAAGGTCGGCATCATCGCCAAGATCGAGAACGTCGAATGGGCGCAATGGCTGTCGCAGGTGTTCGCCGGCAATGGTCCGCACAATTTCGACCTCACCATCGTCAGCCATGTCGAGCCGTTCGATCTCGTCAAGATCACCGAGCCGGACTACTATCTCGGCTACAACAACGACGCCTTCAACGCGCTCTACAAGCAGATCGTGTCGACGCCGGATGAAGCTGCCCGGGTCAAGCTTCTCGGCGACGCCCAGCGCATGCTAGCCACTGACGCGGTCTCGGGCTATTTGTACCAGCCGCAGCTGATCACCATCACCAACAAGAAGCTGAAGGGCGTCTGGAAGGACGTGCCCCAGTACGAGAACGATTTCTCGACGTGGGCGTGGGAGTAAGGGCGCAGGTCGATTGCGTGATGTCGGTGACGATCTCTCCCAACGGAAGAGATCGTCACGACCCCGGTCCAAACAAAAACCTGAAAAACAACCCCATGCACAGTAGCCGGGGATAGTGATTTCAATGGCTTGCGCGCCACGCGATCGAATGGCTTTGCGTTGCGCGATGCCGTTGACCCGTCGGGCAAAACACTGGCATGATGGCATCATCGAAGGAGGCCGCGCCCGCTTGGTTGATTGCGCCGGCCCGATGCTCCCCCCGGCTTTGAACGTTCGGAACCCTCATGCGTTAGCTCGGCGCAGGATGGCCGCATGCCGTGCGATCCGGCGCGAGGGTATGCGGAGTTCGGTTCTTGCTCAAGCTGTACAGGTGGCCATCCGACGATTGGCAGAAGATCGGCGGGGAGATGCCGTCCGAGATCATCTGGGCTGATCTTTTGGACGCGACCGCGGAGGAAAAGCAGTTCGTCGAACGATTGCTCGGGATACGCGTCCCGTCCGAGGATTCGCTCAGCGAGATCGAAGCGTCGAGCCGCCTGATCCTCAACAACGGCACGCTCTATCTCAGCTCGCCGGCGGTCCGGCTCAACGAGAACAACGAGGCCGAGATCACGCCGGTGGGATTCGTCATCGGTCCGCACGTGCTGGTGACGGTGCGTTTCGCGCACCTGCCGATCTTCGAGGACATCGGCAAGCGCATCGGTTCCGATGACAGCCTGGAGAACGGCATGTGCGTGTTCACCAGTCTGGTCGAGGCCATGGTCGATCGCGGAGCCGATGTCCTTGAGCATCTCGGCGCGAAGGTCGACAGGCTTTCGCGGGATGTCTTCAAGGGCGGGCTCGTTCGCACCAAGCGGCCGGTCCGCTCCAGCCGCAGGATGCGCGAGGCGCTGGAGAACATCGGGGAACTGGCCGATCGGCTCGCCAAGGCGCGCGATGTCCTGCTTGGCGTCGGCCGCGTCGCCTCGTTTGCCGGCGATGTCGGGAGTGAATGGATCACGGCCGCGTCGAAGAAGCGCCTCGAGGCCGTCTCCAAAGATGTCGCTTCGCTCGGCGATTACGAGACGCGATTGTCGGATAAGATCCAACTTCTGCTCGATGCCGTGCTCGGCTTCATCAACATCCAGCAGAACGAGTTGTTCAAGATCCTGACCATCGTTTCGGTCGTCGGCGTGCCGCCCACGATTCTGGTCGGCATCTGGGGCATGAATTTCAAGCACATGCCGGAGCTGGACTGGACGTTCGGCTATCCGCTGGCCTCGCTCGCCATCATTGCCAGCGGCGTGCTGCCGCTGATCTGGTTCAAGCGGCGCGGCTGGTTCGAATGAAGCCGTGGCGCACCGTTCGAAAACGATGCGCCGCTTTTCGGGCTCAGGCGACCTCGGCGGCGCATTTGCCGATCCAGTCGCGGGCGAGCGTCAAATCGGCCTGTGACAATTGATGGCCCGCCGGCAACACCTTGTGTGCGACCCGCGCTCCGGCTTCCGACAACAGCGAGGCAAGCTTCGCCGAATTGCTCGCCGGAACGATCGGATCAGCCTGCCCTGACAGAAGCAGGACGGGCTTGCCGCCGAGCTCAGCCTTCGGCGGATCCGACAGCGGCACCATGGCGCGGAGCAGGATCGCGCCTGCCAGCGCGTCCGGCTCCAGCAGCAACAGCGCGGCTGCGATGTTGGCGCCGTTGGAGAAGCCGACCGCGACCGGCGCGGCGAGGCCATATCGCTGCCGCGCCTCCGCGACGAAGCCGCCGAGTTCGTGCGCGCGGCGGCGCACGTCGTCCTCGTCGAACACGCCCTCGGCCAGACGGCGGAAGAAACGGGGCATGCCGTGCTCGAGAACGCGGCCGCGCGGCGAGAGCAGGGCAGCGCCGGGCGAGATCATCTTGCCAAGCCCGAGCAGGTCGTTCTCGTCGCCACCCGTGCCGTGCAGCAGCAGGAGCGGAGAGGAGCCCGCGCCGGTCGCGGGCTCGAAACGATGGATGAATGAATTCTCGGTCACGACACCCTCTCTTCCAAATTCGGCAGTACACCCTCGATCTGCTTGCGCTGCGCTTCGAGGAAGCTCGGCAGCTTGAGGTCGCGTCCCAGCGTCGCGACGGGCTCGTCGACGGCGAAGCCGGGGATATCGGTCGCGATCTCGAACAGCACGCCGCCGGGCTCGCGGAAATAGATCGAGCGGAAGTAATTGCGGTCCCGCTGCTCGGTCGGGTGCAGGCCGTGATTGCTCACGAGCTTTTGCGCCATCTTTCCCTGCTCGGCGTCGTCGGCCGCGCGGAAGGCGATGTGATGCACGGAGCCGCCACCTTGGTGCCCGCGCAAGAAGCCCTTGGCCTCGTAGATGTCGACGACGCTGCCTTCGACGTCGCCCTGTGCCTTGAAGCGGATCACCGAGCCTTCGCGCGCCGTCTCCTTGAAGCCGAAGACGTCGGTGAGGACGGCAGCCGTCTTCGCCGCGCTGTCGAGCAGCAAGGTCACGCCGTGGAAGCCGCGGATCGCATGTTCGGCGGGAACGTCGCCATTGCTCCAGCCCGGCTCGCTCTCGGCACCGGGAATGCCGACGAGCGCGAGCGCCATGCCATCAGGGTCTGTGAACGGCAGCACGGACTCGCCAAAGCGCTTCTCCAGCGCCTCGTAAGCGATGCCCTTCTCGACGAAGCGCTGCGTCCAATAGCCGAGCGAGCGTTGCGGCACGCGGAAGGCGGTCTGATGGGTCTCGCCCACGCCGCGGCGCCCGGCCGGCACGCCGGCCCAGGGAAAGAAAGTCAGGATGGTGCCGGGCCGGCCGGTCTCGTCGCCGTAGTAGAAGTGATAGGTGCCGGGATCGTCGAAATTGACCGTCTTCTTGACGAAGCGCAGGCCGAGATCCCGGGTGTAGAAGCCGAAATTCCTGATCGGGTCGCCGGCGATCGCGGTCACGTGGTGCAGTCCAGACATTGTCGTCCTCCAAAGCTCGGGGAGCGGTCTTGCTCTGACCGGAAATATCGTTCCGCTTTGGATTGGAGACAATCCATGCAAATATGACGTCTATGTCTACGATTTGGAAACAATCGCCGGCGCCAGTCCATGGATAAGGTCGCCAGTCTCCGAGCCTTCGTAAAGGTGGTCGAAAGCGGCAGTTTTGCCGAGGCGGGCCGGCAGTTGCGGCTGTCACGCTCGGCGATCAGCAAATACATCGCCGACCTCGAAGAGAGCCTGGGCGTGCAGCTCCTGAACCGGACCACGCGCCATGCGAGCCCGACCGAGAACGGCCAGCGCTATTTCGAGCGCGCGGTCGTGATCCTGTCGGAGATCGAGGCGGCCGACCAGGCCGTGACGCAAGCCCAGTCGGCGCCGCGCGGCCTGTTGCGCGTCAACGCCCCAATGTCGTTCGGCACCCTGCGGCTCGGGCCGGTGCTGGCCGATTTCATGGCGCGATATCCGGAGCTGCAGCTCCAGCTCGTGCTCAGCGACGATCTGCTCGATCCCGTCCAGGACGGTTTTGACGTGACGCTGCGGATCGCGGAATTGGAATCGTCGAGCTTGATCGCGCGAAAGATCATGCCGGTGGCCCGCATGATCTGCGCTTCACCCGATTATCTCGCACGTCACGGCACACCAAGACATCCGCAGGATCTGCGCGGGCACGCCTCGCTGACCTACGGCTTCCTGCTGACGGGCAATCAGTGGAAGCTCACCGGCACCGACGGCGATCACTGGATCCAGCCGGCCTGGTCCCTCTGCGTCAACAATGCCGAAGTGCTGCGTGATGTCGCGGTCAAGGGCAGGGGGCTCGCGCTGCTCCCGGAATTCATCGCCGCCGACGCCTTGAGGAAAGGCGAGCTGCGGACCGTGCTGGACGAGTATTCGGCGCCGCCGCTTGCGCTCTATGCGGTCTATCCGCCGACCCGGCATCTGTCGGTGAAGGTGCGGCTGTTCATCGATTTCCTGGTTGAGCGGTTTGGCCGGGAGGATGAAGCGCCGGGCCGATTAAAATGACCCGCGCGGAAGGACCGAGCCGAGATATGTCGGCTCCGCGCGGCTCGCTGCTCTATTTTTTGGTATCTAGAAATTGGCGTATCGCCTTCACGGTTGCCGCCGGTTGCTCTTCCATCAGCCAATGACCGGCGTCCGGAATGACCAATTCGGTGACGTCAGTCGCGGCGTTTCGCATCACGACGGCCTCCGTCGCACCGAAGGATTTCTCGCCCCCGACGGCCAGCACGGGGATGGTCAACTTGGTCGCGATCGCCTTCTTGTTGTCCTCGGCGTCGTTTCGGATCGACCTGAACTGGGCGAACGCAGCACGCATGGCGCCCGGCCGCGCATAGAGCTCTGCGTAATGACGGCGTGTCGCTTCCGCGATCCTGGAGGGCGTCCCCGCGAAGTCATTCCAGAAGCGGTCGAGGTAGATGCGCTCGCGGCCCTTGACCAGCCGCTCCATGTCGGAGCCTCCGAGATCAAAATGCCAGAGCTGCGGGCTGCGAACGACCTCGTCCCACGGCGGCACCCCGGGGACCGGAGCATCCATGACGATCAGCTTCTCGGTCAGGTCGCGATACCGGGCCGCGTAGGCATAGGCCACCATGGTTCCGATGTCGTGGCCGACGACGGCGGCCTTTTCGATGCCGAGCGCTGCGAGAACGGCCCGCATGTCGGCCGCCTGGGTCCATTTGTCGTAGCCATTGTCGGGCTTGCTCGAGAGGCCCATACCGCGCAGATCGGGCACGACAACGGTGTGGTCGCGCACGAGGTCAGCGCCGAGCTTGACCCACATGTCGCCGGTATCACCAAAGCCGTGGATCAGGATCACGGCAGGCCCCTGGCCGCCGACGCGAACATGAATTTGCGTGCCGTTGGCCGCGATGGTTTTGGTTTTGAAGCTGGACGGGAACTGTTCGACCTCGGCGCGCGCGGCAGGAGCGAGCAGCATGAGAACAATGGCGAGACATTTTGCGCGCACCGGCGCCTCCAATCATCTTGTATTTCAGTCAGTGACCGAACGCTGTTAGGCCGACCGAAGCAGATCGTCCAGCGCGCTGATCGAGGCCTTCCGAAGCGCGGCGATTTCGCGGGCGGCGCTCTGGCATTCGGGCGGGGACATCGTGACTGCCGCCAGCTCGATCTCACGGCAGAATTCGAACAGGCGGACGAGGCCGAGTGCGCTCGCGCCGCTGCCGAGTTGATGCGCGCAGCGCGCCAGCTGCGCGGGATCGCCGGTCACTGCTGCCTTGGCGATGTCCTCGACCAGCTTTTCGCTGGTCTCTTCCAGCAGGTCGTGGAGTTTTGCGATCTGCGCCGCGCCCAGCAGCTCCTTCTGGTCGTCGAGGAAATGCCGGTCGATCAAGGCGCCTGCGGCGAGTTGCGGCGCGGCTGGCTGGTTCTGGGCATCGTCCTCGATCGCTTCGCGCAGCGCGTTGATCAAGATCGGCTTGCTGACGATCCTGGCAATGCCCGCGCCCGCGAGTCGCTCTCGGGCGCGGGGCGACATGTCGGCGGTCACCGCGATGATGCGCGGCATCATAGGCAGACCGAGCTTTCGAATCCGCGATGCCGCCTCGACGCCGTCCATATCGGGCATGTGCAGATCCATCAGGATGATGTCGAAGGCTTGATCGCGGGCGAGTGCGATGGCCGACGCGCCGTTCGTGGCGATGGTGGTGGGGTGGCCGAGCCTCTTCAACATCGCTTCGCCGACCTCGCAATTGACGGGGTCGTCGTCGACCAGCAGCACGCGAAGCTGCCGCGATGGCGGCTGGTCCGCGCCTTGCGCGATGCCGCTCGCGGCGAGGCCAAGCGGGACCTCAAGCATGAACGAGCTGCCCGTGCCCGGCGTGCTCGCCACCGTCAACTCGCCGCGCATCAGGCGGGTCAGGCGCCGCGCGATCGCCAGTCCAAGGCCGGTGCCGCCGAACCGCCGCGCGATGCTGTCGTCGGCCTGGACGAAATCCTCGAAAATCCGCTCGTGCATGTCGGGCGCGATGCCGATGCCGGTATCGTGAACGGTGATGCGCAGCAGGACATGATCGTCATGTGCCTCGGCGGCCGCGCTCAAGCCGATGCCGCCGCGCGGTGTGAACTTGATCGCATTGCCGATCAGATTCAGCAGAATGCGATTGAGCCGCACCGGATCGCCGTGCACGGAGGTATTGACCGTCGCATCGCAGGCGAGATCGAAGGACAGGCCCTTGTGAGAGGCCTGCGGGCGCATCAGGTCGGCCGCCGTTTCGATGAGCTGGTCGAGGCGGAAATCGCGGGTCTCCAGAGTCTCGGCGCTGGCCTCCAGGCGCGCATATTCGAGAATGCCGTCGACCAGCGCGATCAGCGTTTCGCCCGACGCGGCCGCGGTCGTGAGGTGGCGCCGCTGCGCTTCGCCGAGGCTGCCGTCGTCGAGCAGTTGCAGCACGCCCATGACGCCGTTCAGCGGCGTGCGCAGCTCGTGGCTGACGACCGCGAGAAAGCGCGATTTGGTCTCGTTGGCCGCGACCGCCGCGCTGCGCGCGCGCTCGGCCGCATCGTGCTCGGCAAGGGCCTGGTCGCGGGTCTTTTCAAGCTCGGAGGTGCGCTCGATCACCTTGCGCTCGAGCGTCGCATAGGATTCGCGCAAGTGAGCGGCCATCCGGTTGAACTGATCGCCGAGCGCCTCCAGCTCGTCACCGGTCTTGATCGCGAGCCGCAGGCCGAGGTCGCCGCTGCCGATCCGACGCGCGCCCTGCGTCAGGATCTGGATCGGCACGGTCATGCGCCGGCTCAGAAAGAGAGAGACCAGCACCGCACAGGCCAGCAGGATGACCAGGAGAAAAGTCGAGCGTCCGATCGACGCGTAGATCGGTGCGTAGGCTTCGGTGAGCGGCAGCTCGACGAACACCAACCAGCCCAGCGAGGGGACCGTCGCGTAGGTCGACAGCACGCGTTGACCGGACAGATCCTCCTTGACCAGACCGCCCGAGGGCGGCCCGACGCCATCGAGCGCGGCCCGGACGTCCGGATGGCCGGAGAGATCGCTGCGACGCAACGCCGGCCACAAATCGGGATGCGCGATCAACAGCCCCATCCGGTCGACTACATAGGCCTTGCCGGTGTTGCCGACCCTGATCCCGGCGACGAGGTCCCAGATGAAGCGAAGATTGACCTCGGCGACAATCACATCGGGCGCGAGGCCAGTTCCGCGCGTGGCGAGCGTCATGAACGGCTCGGTGTCACCGAGGAAGTAGACCGGTCCGTAATAGGCGCGGCTTTCGTTAGCGCCGCGGAAGGCCTGCGAAGCGGAGAGGTCGGCCTTGCTGCCGATCCTGTCCGCGACGCGGCGCGACACGCGCACCTGCTCGCGGCCGCGGGCGTCGAGCTCGGCGATTTCCGCGATCGCGGGCGAGAGGCGCAGGAGGCGGATGGCGTTCAGACGCTGGTCCTCGTTCGTGGACAGCTCCGGGGGCAGGCGCGAAAGCCATCTGATCTGGTTTTCGATCTGGCCAATGAACTGGCCGATCTGGATGGCGGCGCTTGCTGCCTGCTCGCGCTGGGTCGCCGCAAGGAGCTGCTTCTGCTCGCGATAGGAGAACCAGACGTCGAAGCCGGTGTTGATGGCGAGCGCGGCAAAAGCGAGCGCGACGATCGAGTAGAGGTATTTGCGGAACAGCCGGCCGGGAGGTGGCCGCAAATCTCCCTGGTCGATCGTCTCGTTCACTCGCGGATCTCGTCGGCCCGCGCGAGCAGCGTGAATGGTATCGTCAAATCCAGCGCGCGGGCGACCGTGCGGTTGATCAGGAGCTCGTATTTCCGCGGCGATTGCACCGGCAGATCGCCGGCCTTGGTGCCGCGCAGGATGAGATCGACATAGTCGGCCGAGCGCACTTCGAGCGTCGGCCCATAGCTCATCAGACCGCCCGCATCCATGAAGTAATGGAACGGGTAAATCGTAGGGATGCGATATTTGGCCGCCGCCGCCACCGCAGCCTGCCGGTGGACCACGAGGAAGCTGTCGACCAGCGCAATCATCGCCGCCCTGGGCGGTTCGGAAAAAGGCCTGACAGCTTCGTCGATCTCCGTCGGCGCGCTGACGGGAGCGGGGACCACGGACACGCCGGACAGCGCGGCCTCTTGCTCGATGGAATCGAGGAAGAAGCGGCCGCCGCGAGGTGTGGTTGCCGGGTTGAACAGAATGCCGACGCGCGCGAGATCCGGCACGGCCTCCCGGATGAGCTGAAGCCATTTGCCGCCCATCTCGGCGGTGCTGTTGGTGAAGCCGGTCACGTTGCCGCCGGGATGAGCAAGGCTTTCGACGAAGCCGTTGCCGACGGGATCGTTGGCGGTCGCGAACACGATCGGGATGGTCTTGGTGGCTTCCAGGACGGCCGCGGTTTCGACCGTCGAGCCGGTCAGGATCACGTCCGGCTTGAGCGCCAGCAATTCCTGAACCGCGGTTTTCAGCTTATCCGGCGCGCCGAAGGTCGAACGGAGCTCGAGGCGGAAATTGACGCCTTCGACCCAGCCTCGCTGCCTCAAGCCCACGATGAGGCCACCCAGGCGGGAGGTCGGGCTGTCGATCATGCTCCTTCTGGTCAGTTCGTCGTCGAGCGGCAACGCCGTCAGCGATGCCACGACCCGCACGCGATCAGATGTTGCGCCGAGCGCCAGCCACCCCGCGGCGGTTGTGCTCGCAAGGCGAATGAACCCGCGGCGATCCACCGCGAGAGCGGAAGGCCGTTCGGTCATGACATTCTTTGCATGTGGCTTGCCCCAAGCGGATGCTTAGCGCGAACAGCCGGCATCCACAATTGATGAAAAATCGCGTTTGTGACTGCTCATTCGCAGCGTTTGGCAGCCCGATACCGTATTCCTACGCCGCCAAAGAGTCGCTGTTTCGAACCTTGTCTCCTCCGTGACACCTTGTAACGCCCTGCGGCGTTGCAACATTTTCCGTCTCGGTCGTGATGACGGTTCGGGGAGGCCGATTTCGCAGCTGCCGATTTTTGAAGCGTTGTTTCAAATTTTTTCGAAGGTTTTCGATGCGCAAAATCTATCTCGTTCCGGCCCTCATTGGCCTGCTCACCTCTGTTGCAGCGGGACCCCTTGCGGCCCAGGGCGCCGTACCGAAGCAGAAAGCTGCGCCGGCCCCGAGAGCCGCCGGGGCCGCTCCCGCAGCAGCCGGTACGCCGGTCGCTGCCGGCGCGACGTCGGCAGCCGCCGCCGAGACATCGGCCCCGGACGACAAGTCCAAGGCGATCGACTCCAAGGCGATCGACGGCTTCCGCTCGGCCAAGTTCGGCATGAACGAGGCCGACGTGCGCGTGGCGATAGCCAAGGATTTCGGCGCAAAGCCCGACGCCGTCCGGGCGCAGGACAATGCCTCCGAGCTGACGCACAGCCTGCTCTATTCGGCGCCCGAGCTGCCGCCGAACGGCGGCACCGCCGAACTCTCCTACGTGTTCGGTTACAAGTCGAAATCTCTGATCCAGGTCGGGGCGGTCTGGTCGAAGGCCACCGACACGGCGATCACGCCGGAGAAGCTGTTCTCCAACGCCAACATCCTGCGCGCCCATTTCCTCAGCGAGGGCTTCAAGCCCGATTCCATCGCGGTCAACATGCCCGTCAACGGCGGCATCGTGATGTTCCGCGGCAGCGACGCCAAGGATCGCTCGGTCATCCTGCTTCTGCAGGGCACGTTCGAGAACAAGGACAACAACCAGCGAGTGCTGACGCCGACCAGCTTGCTGCTGTTCTACGTGGCCGACGCCAAGAGCCCCGACATCTTCAAGCTGCCGCCCGGCCAGTTCTGATGGCGCGCTCCCCCGACATTCTCCCACCCGGTTGTGGATCGGCCCCAGTGCCGATGAAGAGGATCTGAAATGCGCCGACCATCTGCAAGGCGAGACAATGACGAGCTGACGCTGCGGGGGCTTGCGCGTTTCCGTTCGATGTCACTGCTCTGCGCGATGCAGATGGTCTTCCTGCCCGTGTTCAGCGTTCGCCTGCAGGCGCAGCCGGCGAACGTGATCACGCCGGACGGCCGCACCGGGACCAGCCTTCAGACCTCCGGCAGCGTCACCAACGTCACGACGTCGACCGTCTCCGGCACCAGTGCCTTCAACTCGTTCTCGCAGTTCAGCGTCGGGCAGGGCAACACCGTCAATCTGCAGCTGCCGACCGGCACGCAAAATCTCGTCAACATCGTTCGCGACGCTCCGGTCTACATCAACGGCACACTGAACTCCTACATGAACGGGGCGATCGGCGGTAACGTCTATTTTGCCGATCCCAAGGGTTTCGTGGTCGGCCGCAGCGGCACGGTCAATGTCGGCAGCCTCAACGTCTCGACGCCGACGCGCGAGTTCACCGACAGCCTGATCGGCGCGCAGGGGCAGATCAACGGTTCGGCCGTCGCCAATCTGATGGCGGGCTCGTTCCCGGTCTCGCCGGACGGCAACATCCGGATCTACGGCCGGGTCAATGCCATCGACGGCGTGCGCCTGACCGGGCAGAACGTCCTTGTCGGTGGTGCCAGCCAGCGCGACATCGCCAATCTCGATCACGCCGCGAAGTTCGCAGCCTCGGTCAATTCCAAGGGGCTGCGGAGCGCTGCCGCGATTTCCGTGCGCAATGGCTCCATTCACATCGGCGCGGTCAACAACGCCAGCGTCAACGGTCGGCTCACCGCGCGCAGCAAAACCACCACGCCAAGCAACATCACGGTCGTGGCCGGCAACCAAGCCGAACTCGGCAAGAATGCGCGGTTGAGCACGGCGAGCAGGACTGCGGATGCCGGCGGCGTCCTCGTCAAGGCCGGCAACGACGTGACGGTGAAGACCGGCGCGAAGATCGATGCCAGCTCGAAAATTGGCAATGCGGGCCTGGTCGAGCTGAGCGGAAACGGCGTCATCGACGTCGGCAGCGGCGTTACGATCAACCTTGCCGCACCGAACGGCCGGGCCGGCACGCTGCTGATCGACCCGACCGATGTGGTGATCGGCGATGCCAGCCAGGGCGACGTCGGCGTAACCCTCGGGAACACGTCCGTCGCCAACGCCATTGCGGCGCTCAGCGCTGGCGGCACCTATCTGGTTCAGGCCGACAATTCGGTCACGCTGGCCGCGCATGCGGTGATCGATGCCCGCAACCTCGACGCCACCAAGACCCATTCCGTCAGTAACGCCATCAATGTCGAGATCGATGCGCCGACCATCAGCATCGTCAACGGAGCGAAGATTCTCGCCCAGGCGATCAATGTTGGTGGAACGAATTACGCTAGCGGCAGTGTCACGCTGACCGCGACGGCGACTGATACCAAGCTGTCGGGCCAGGCCACCGCGACCACAGCAATCACGATCGACGGCCAGATAACGGGCGGCGACATCTCGATCGGCGCGACCTCGACGGCGATATCGAGCTTCACGAGCTCGGTCCCCGGCCTCTTCACGCTGGTCGGCACCACGCTCGCGGCCTCGCTGCTCGGCCTCAACGGCGGCTATGTGGCCGCGAGTGCCACGGCTACGGTGAACATCAACGGCCACGCCAACATCAACGGCGCCGGCAATGTCGACATCAAGTCGCACGGCTCGGAAACGGCGCAGGATCCGGCGCTGGCGAGCACCTTGCTCGGCGGCTCGCCGATCGGCGCCGCCGCCGTCGTCGGCAAGCTCGACGGCAACGTCACCACCAACGTGGCCTCCGGCGCCACGATCAGCGCGGGCGGCAACCTCAACATCCACGCCATCAATGACGCCACGCTGAACGTGACTGCGGTCGCGGCGACATCCAGCGCGCAATTCGTCGCGACCGTTGCCTATTCCACCGGCTCGGTCTCGACCACGGCCAATGTCGCGACCGGCGCGAACCTTTCCGTCGGCAACGTGATTGCATCCGGCAACGCACTGACGGTGCGTGCGATCAACAACAACTCGTTCGCGACCAGTGCCACCGCGGTCGCGCTGAGCACGCCGAACGCGAGCGGCGGCATCGGCGGGGCGCTCGCCATCAGCGACGTCACCACGTCCGCCATCGCAAAGCTCGGCGCGTCACTGGGTACCAGCACGTCGTCCCGGATGAACGGCTCCGTGATGGTCGAGGCGACGTCGAACACCACGAGCAACTCGACCATGGCCTCGACCATCGTCGGCACGCCGGCCGTGGTCGGCGCGATCCAGGATTTCATGGTCTCCACGGCGAGCCCGGGCTCGATCATCGCCCAGCATATGATCCCGCTGATGCCGGTGAATTTCAATCTGAAGGCCGCCGCCGCGCTGTCGCTGGCCAACAGCACCGAAAACGCCATTGCGTCGATCGGCCAGAATCCGAGCGGCGGCGCACCGAACCTCTATGTCAGTGGCAACGTCGCCGTCGTCAGCACCCTCGTCGACCGAGGCGTGCGCAGCAACGCCACGGCTTCCGCGATCGCCTCGGACCCCACGAGCGGCGAGGGCGTTGCGATCAGCGCCGCGGTCGCATGGGGCAATTTCAATCACAATTCGAACGCCTATGTCGGCGGCGGCACCGTGATCAATGCGGCCAACATCGCCGTCGACGCCAGCACCTGGATGCCGATCACCAATACCTGGCTGAAGTGGGACGGATTGACCGAGGTTCTCAGTCACCTCAACGGCAATCTCGGCGTCGGCGGCAACATCCTGACCAGCTATGCCAACGCCACGGCCGACGCGGGCGATACCGCCGCCGTCGCCGGCTCGGTGAACCATTTCGTCGTGAACAACGATACGACGGCCTGGGTGGCCGGCAGCGCCAGCCTGACCGCGACATGCACGACGGCTTGCGGCAGCAGCTGGTCGGCGACGGTGAACAACGGCGACGTCCACACCTACGACGCCAGCATCCAGATCGCGGCGACGACGACGACGGCGTCGATCGACGCCGCCGGCAATGTCGGTACGCTCGGCTTCCTGCCGGGCAACACGTCGGGCGGCTCCTCGGTGGGCGGCTCGCTCAATTTCGTCCAGTTCAACACCAGCACGATCGCGGGCGTTTCGGACGGTGCGTCGCTGCGGGCGGCGGACGACATCGCCGTCAACGCGATCACCTCGGACCAGTTCGTCGCGGTCGCGCCGTCGTCCGGAAAGGCCGGCGGTGCGCTGGCGCTGAACGGCATCACCTCGCTCGGCTTCCTCAACAACACGACGCACGCCTCGATCTCCAGCCAGGCCAGCGTCTTTGCGCCGACGCTCAACATCCTGGCGCAACAGGACCTGTCGGTCGTGACGATCGCGGGCGCGGTCAATGTCGGCGGCGGTTCCGCGGTTGGATTGTCCGTTGCCTATCTGGGCGCGAATATGGATACGTCCGCCTATATCGGCGACAACCATTCCGACATCCGGCCGGGGCCGTTCAGCAGCAATGATCCGTTTGCCGGTAACAGCGGCGGAAGCGGCTTCGTCAACGCCGACAACCTCACGATCAGCGCCACCACCTCCGGCCGGATCACGTCCGCGGCCGTCGCGGCTTCGATTAGCGAGCCGTCATTGTCCAGCTTCGCCGACAAGGCGAACGCCGCCGGTGCCGCCGCGACCGGCGGGCCGGCCGGGATTGCGCTGGCTGCAAACAAGATCAGCTCGGGCTCGGGATCGAGCACGAGCGGCTTCACCATGGACCTTGCTGGCAGTTCGTCCGTGAGCGACGTCTCTCTCGGAACCAGCGCCTATATAAAGAACACGTCGGTCAACAAGTTCACCGCGGCGGGCGGGGTGAACACGAATACGATCGTGCAGGCGCTCAACGACACGATCCTCAGCAACGGCTCCGGCTCCGCCGCAGCCAACATGTCGGGCGGGTCGTCTCAGGGCGCCGCGATCGGCGCCGCCATCGCGGCGGCGATGTCCAACAATGCCACGCTCGCCTACATCTCCGACACCACGATGCAGAACCAGAAGTCTGTGACGGTGCAGGCGCTCAATGGCGGGTCGGAAACCGTCGTCGCCCTCGGCGTGGCCGGCGGAACGTCAGCCAATGCGCTCGCGCTGTCGGGATCTGTCGGCATCGTCACCGACAGTGCCAATGCCTATATCGAGAACTCGACGATCACGGGCTTCGCGACGGGGACCAATCGCGCGATCGAGGTCGATGCCTATCAGACCACGAACATCGCAATCGGCGGCGGTTCGCTCTATCTGTCTGGCGGCAAGGCCGGTGTCGGCATCGCGCTGACCTATGCGTCGATTGCCGATCCCTCGGGCGGCAACGCCACTGACGCGCATATCCGCAACACGTCGATCTCGAACTATGACAGCCTGCTGGTGCTGGCCGACAGCGCCAGCGTGATTGCGGCCGGTGCGGCCTCGGGCGGGGCAGGGAGCAACGCCAACGGACTTGCTGGGGCAATCGTCGTCGACGAGATTACGCCCACGACCACGGCCTATATCAGCAGCAGCGCGACGGTGAACATCAATGTCGGGCGCGTGACGGTGCTGGCGGACAGTGGCGCTGTGTCGGACCTAGATACGGCGCTCGGCAATCTCGTCAAGAAGTCGAACAGCGGTCATCTCGCATCGGACACGTGCACGGCCGCCGCCGGCAACGGTACGCAGAACTGTATCGATTTCAGCGCGGCGGCGCTCAACGGCGGCACGGGTAACGGTCCGGGCGCCGGCATCATCTCCGTTGCGGGCACCATCCAGGCCGGCAAGAACAATGTCGGCGCCTCCATGGTGTACGATACCATCGCGACGACGCATTCGGCCTATATCGCCAACGTCCGGATGTCGGCCCTTGGCACTGTCAGCGTGAATGCGGTCGACACCACGAAGATCCAGTCGGTCACGATCGGATTCGGCCTGTCGAGCGGCCAGTTTGCCGGCGTTGGCGGCATGACGATCAGCTCGATCGCCAATAATGTTTCGGCGGCTATCGGCAACAACCTGTCCGACACGACGCAATCGACCGTCACGGCCTCCAACATCTCGGTCACCGCGACGGAGAATTCCAGCATCACCGGAGCAGCCGCCGTCGCTGGCGCCTCGACGCAAGGCAGCGCCGCGGGCCTGGCACTCGTCTACAGCAGCATCGCCAATAATGTCAGCGCCGGCGTCACCGGCTCCAAGCTGACCGCATCGGGCAGCGTTGCCGTCAACGCCAACTCGAACGCCAGCATCTCGACGGTTGCCGTCGGTATTGCGATTTCGTCGCAGATCGGGCTTGCAGGTTCGGTCGCCACCAACCTGATGGGAACCAACGTTACCGCCAGTATCACCGGCGGGGCCGACGTCACCGCGAACAACAACGTTGCCGTGATTGCCGGCAATAATGACAAAGCAGGGGTTTTCGCCGGCGCCGTGTCCATCAGCAAAGGCGCAGCCGGCGGCGCGGGCTCGATGGTCACGAACAAGATCACGGGCACCACCGCGGCCTATATCAGCGGGACGACGACGAAAGTGGATGCGCTCGGAACCAGCACGAGCGACGTGCTCTCGGTCAACAGCGGCACGCTCGCGCACGCGATCGATCTCGGCGGCTTCAGCGCACCCAGCGACACCACGCCCGATCTGAGCGAGACCCAGGAGAGTGTACGCGGCCTCGCCGTCGTCGCCAGCTCGCACCAGGCCGTCGTCACCAACGTCGCCACCTTGTCTGCGGGCTCGGGCATCTCCATCATGATCAATCCGATCACCAATGTGATGAGCGGATCCACCAAGGCCTATATCGACGGCGCGGCGATCGACACGCGGCTGGCAAGTTCGACCCTGGACCCGCAGATCGACGTGGCCGCCAGCAGCTTCTCCTATTCGGGCGCGTTCGGCGCTGGCGTGGTGCCGCCAACCGGGAGCGGGGGCGGCGGCGCGACCATTCTCAGCACGACGATGTCGCGTGACACCGAGGCCTACATCACCAATGCGACCGTTGGCGGCGTACAGTCGGCGAGCGCAACGGTGGGCGCCGTCACCGTGAAAGCCAATGCCGAGCAGGACGCGTCATCGATCGCGGTCGGTTTCGGCACCGGCTCGGTCGGGTTGAACGTCTTCGTCGCAACCACCGAGGCCTATGTCGACGGCGGCTCCCTCACGGCGTCGTCGCTCACGGTCAATGCCTACGACGCCACCGGGATCGCGTCGGCGAACGGCTCGGGCGCCTATGGCAGCCAGGCCGCGATCGGGGCGGCGTTCCTGGTTCAGGTCTCGGCGAACCGGACCGAGGCCTATGTCGGCGACGAGTTCCACTACCAGGGCAACGGCGCGGCGCATACCACCGCGGTCAATCTGAGCGGTGCGCTCGACGTCCAGGCGACGACGAAAAACCGCTTCCAGGCTTATTCGATCGGCGGGGCGCTTTCGACCGGCACGGCGGCGATCGCCGGCATGGCCAACATCGAGATCGCCAACAACACCACCATCGCGGGCGTCTACGATACCACGCTGCAGTCGCCCACGGGCGGCGCGGCCGGCACGGTGACCATCAACGCCACCGAGGACGTCGCGATCAAGGAGATTGCCGGCGCACTCTCGATTGCCGCCAGCGGGTCCGGCGTCGGCGTTGGCGCTGCGGCCAACGTCATCGTCTTCAAGAGCCAGACCATTGCGGAAAGCCGCAACAGCAATTTGAATTCTTCCGGCGCGATCAATGTCGGAGCGATCAGCACCAAGGAAGTCTTGTCTTACGCCGTCACCGCGGGCATCGGCGGCAGCGTCGGCATCGGTGCGACCGTCGGCGTCATCATCATCGGCACCAACACCGCCGACCCGGATACGCAGGGCGAGCAAACCGGCCAGCTCAATCAGGGCAACAACGGCACCATCGCGTCGGTGAACGCGGGCACCAATTCCTCGCACGGCAGCGACGCGGTCGCGAGCGGCACATCGGGCAATCCGAGCAACGCCAACGCAACCTCGACCTACGACGTCAGCACCGTGCTGACCGGCGGCAATGACGGCGTCACCGCCCAGATCGCGGGCGGCAATGTCACCGGCACGCAGGTCAACGTCGCCGCCACCAGCGCCAACGCGACCAAGATGTTCCTGCTCGGCGCCGGCTTTGGCAAGAATGTCGGGATCGGTGCCGGCATCGGCTACACCAGCGTCAACAGCAGCGTGCTCGCCAATCTGAGCGCGATCGTTGCGGCGCCTTCCGTGACGGTCGCCGCGCGGGTCAAGGACGCCGACACCGGACCTTATTCGGGCAAGACCGTCGACAGCGAGGCGATCGCCGGCGGTGCAGCGCTCTACTTAGGCGCGGATGCCGCCGTGGCGGTTGGCAACGTCGCCAACACCGTCACGGCGCAGCTCGGCGGTTCCGTGACCGGCACGGGCGGCACCGGCGTCGCCGTCATGGCGATGGACAGCTCGACCCAGAGCGTGACCGCGGGCGGCGGCACCGGTGGCCTTGCGGCCATCGGGGTGTCGATCGCCACTACGGGACGATCCAGCTCAGTCGCGGCAAAGGTGCTGTCGAACGCGACGGTGAACAGCTCAACCCTTGCGGTTGGCGCAGCCGAGGCCGGCGCAATGTCGGCCTCCGCGACCGCGGTCGCCGGCGGCATCGTCGCCGGTGACGGCGCAGTCGCCACCGCGAAGGAAAATTCCACTGTTCTGGCCGAGATCGGGTCCAGCGCCTCGATCACCACCTCCGCGGCCGGCGTCGGCACGCTGGTGTCGGCATCGCTCACCCCCAATCTTTCGAGCGAAGCGATCGGCGTCGCGGTCGGCGGCGGCGCCATCGGCGTGTCGGTCGCGGAATCCATGGTGACGGCTACCGTCACGGCCGATGTCGGCGACAACACCAGCTTCTCCGGCGGTGCGCTCGCCGTGACCGCGATGGCGCTGGTTCCGACGAGCGGCACGACAACCTACGCCTGGTCGCTCGCGGGCGGCGGCGGTTCGCTGATCGGCGCACAAGGCAGCTACGCGAGAGCGTCCGAGAATGCGACGGTGAGCGCGTATGGCGGCACCGGGATTACGCTTCCCAACGCCGACGTGGTCATCACGGCCCAGAACGACAGCAGCCAATACGCCCAGGCGACCGGCCTTTCGACCGGCTTCCTGGCAGTGGGTGCGACGGTTGCCCAGGCGTCGTCGAGCGCGCACACCTACGCCTATCTGGGCGCGCCTGACGATATGGACGCGACCCATCTGAATCACACCGACTACACCGGGATCCTCCAGATCACGGCGACCGGCAAGGATATCAACGTCTCCAACGCGACGGTTGGCGCGGGTGGCACTTATGCCGGCGCTGCCGCGGTCGCGACGACCAGCTCGACCGCCGTGACCAATGCGCGGTTCGACGGCGGCGCAACGGATGACACGCTCTTCTTCGGCGGCCTCAACATCCAGGCCAAGCACACCACGAACTATGCCGCCAGCGGCGATGCCTACCAGGCGTCCACGGCCGGCGTCTCCGGAGGCAGCGCGCAGAACGACGTCAACGCGACCACCACCGTCGACATTGGACCTCATCTGATCATCAACTCGGCGGGCGGCGACATGGTCGTCATCGCCAACGACATCGTCAACCAGGCCGGTGGCGGCGCGCGGTCGGGCTCCGGTGGTGTGTTCGCGGGTGCTGCGGCACTGAGCAACACGCATGTCACCCAGACCGTCACCACCAACATCGGCGCCGGGACGGTGCTGAGCCTCAACGGCGATCCGCGGACATCGGCGGCGGTGATCAACATCGAGGCCTACAACACGCTCAATACCAACGACACGGCGAGCCTGGCCACGGCCGCCTTCTTCGCCGGCGGCGGCGCCGAATCCAACATGACGGCGAACGCCACGCTCGCGGTCAACATCAATGCCCGCGAACTCTTCAGCGCCGGCAAGATCTATATCGGCACGGCTGCGAAGATGGCGGCGTCCAACAACGCCAATGCCAGTCTCTATGGCGCGATCGCCGGCGTCGGCGCCAGCACCAACAGCTGGGTACACGCCAACCAGGCCGTCAACGTCGGCAACAACGCCAAGGTCGAGGCCTGGGGCCAGATCAACATCTTTGCCGGCATGTCGGGCGATACCATCATCTTCAGCAGCGTGCAGGCGACCGCGACGACGGTCGTCTACAACAACACCGCCATTCCGATCTCCACGCTTTACCGCGGCACGGCCAACGCCGACGACACCACGAGCCTGACGCTCGCCAACACCTCGAGCGGCTCGGCGTCCAGAACATTTCCCTGGGAGCGACCCAGGGTCAGGTCACGGCCTCCGGCAACGGCAGCAACTACAATCCGTATCTGGACATCTTCAGCGCCAAGAACAGCGACAATCACAGCCACACCAGCGGAACCGGCGATGTCGCGCTCAACGGCCTGGTGGTCGCTGGCATCAACAACGATATCACCATTACGATCGACATCGGTGCGGGCGCGCCGACCGCGAGCACGACAAGTCCTTACTCGTCACTGCTGTCCGGCGGTTCGTCGACACCCACGCTCGAATATGTCGCCGACGTCGATCACTTCAACCCGATGATGAGCTGGAACCACCAGGTGGTCCAGTACACCATCGTCGGCGGCTTCAATCCCTATCAGAGCGTCGTCAACCAGCTCGCCACGCTGACCGGCCTGACCGAGACGCAGATCCGCTCGCAGCTCGCGGCGGCGACGCCCGCGGCGCCCGCCACGATGTCGCCGTCCGGCACCGATCCGACCGGCGACTTCCAGCGCCAGATCAACGCGCTGATCCAGCAGGCGCCGTATACCTCCGACGCTGCCGGCAACGCCTTCGCGTTTGGCGACATGCTGGTGTCCGCCGGCAATGTCTCGATCCTGGCGCAGAAGCTGACCGGAAACAGCGGCACCAATCCGATTGCGCCGGCGGTCATCGCGCGCAGCTCGCCGATGATCAAGATCGAGAACAGGGGTCTCGACTTCATGGACCTGGCCAACCTCACGGTCACCAATATCACCGGAGGAAACATCACCTACCGCCAGATCGACCATGTCGACCCGGATTCGCACTCCAATGTAACCTTCACCGCCACGCCGAGCGCGACGCCGATCATCGACATCTCGGCCACCTACAACCGCCTGGATCCCTCCAGCGGGCTCGGCGTCGACCAGAACGGCAACCAGCTGACCCGCACGCCCGACATCTATTTCGACGGCGTCGTCAACAACGAGAATGGCCTGCTCAAGATCACCAACAATCTCGGCAGCATCGTCGCGTCACAGTCGCTCAACGCCGCGACCGTCCAGATGGTGGCGCCCAACGGCTCGTTCGTCTTCCTCGGCGGCATCGGCAGCTTCTATACCTCCAATCACGATGTTCTCTCGCAATGGGCCGGCGTCGAATTCAAGCCGGGTGACAACGACACGCTGACGGCGGTGATGGCGGCGGCGACCTATCTCGGCGCCTATGGCGATTACGCGAACAGCCCGCACATCGGCGCGGGCGGCGGCCACCCGTATTCCTACTATTGCTGCGTCGACGGCAATAACGGCGTTCAGCAAACGGCGAGCAACAGCACCATCTTCACCGCACGCATGCTGGATCTGTACTACGACGGCCTGTCGCTCTATTCGGCGATCTTCCTGCCGATGGGCCAGGGTGCGCCCGGCAACGGTAACCCGAACGTTGGCGGTGTGCCGAACGCCGCGACGCTCGCGATCATGGAGGGGCCGACGGCTCAGACCATCTCCACCGCGCCGTGGGAGCGAAATACCTATACCGGCCAAGGCGTCTACAGCAACTCGACCTACGACTACACCACGACATCGACAGATGCACAGGGCAACACCACCACCACCAACCACACGGCTACGTATTACTCGCCATTCAATTGCGCGGGGTGCTCTGCCTACTTCCAGGTCGTCAATATCCAGCCCGACGTGATTACGCCGAAGACCGCGTCTTCGAACTCGGCCGCGAACTCGAGCACGGGGACCAATCCGCCGGCCAACGCGCCCTTTATCTTCGGCAAGGCGATCATCATCTCGGCCGGGGTCATCAACATCAACGGCACCATCCAGAGCGGCACGAGCAGCGATTACTCGGTCGACATCGGCGGCTCCACGTTGACCGCCATCAACGACCTCAAGAGCCGCAATGCGGGCGCAGACTTCGCCCAGGCCCAGGTCAACGCGCGGAACGGCAGCTATTACGACATCACGGCGTCTGCGACGACGGAGGCCGCCGGCGACATCAAGATCGGGGTGAAGTACAACGCTCTCACCGACCAGATCCTCGTGAACGGCGTGGTGCAGGGCTCGGGCGGCTACGTCTATCTGAACGGCAAGATCATCTCGACCTCGACCCAGGACGGTGTCTCCCAAGGCACTATTGCGGTCAAAGGTGGCGCCGGCTCGATCACGGTCAACAACACAACCGGCCTGCAGCTCGTCACCAACACCATCAATACCGGCGTCAGCGCGCCGAGCGTGATCGAGATCGTCGATCAGCTCAAGCAGCAGACGACGTGGTACGTCTACAATCCGTCCGCTGCGGGCGGCCAGCAGGTGTCGACGTATCAAACGAGCGGCGTCAATGCGAGCCAGTACACAGACACGATGCTGACCAGCCTCAGCGGCACGGCGGGTATCCAGTACGCGACCAAGGCAAACATGTTCTACCAGTGGGTCGATACGGCTACGCTGGATCGTCCGACGAGCTCGACGCAGTTCGACTACGGATGGCACTATACGCCCAATTCGGCCACCGGGCAGAACTGGACCCGCACCATCAGCCTGGTTTCGGACGTGCAGCAGGCCCAGGGCGGCGGCGGCAGCACTGGCCCACAGACCTCGAACTTCCAGGAAGTCGTCACCGCGACCGGTTCCTATCACACCGGCGGCGGCAACACCCATTCCGACAAGTGCTGCGGAGCGGACGGCCAATACGACTGGTACCAGAATATCTACGATCACCTGACCCTGACGCTGACCAATACGGTCAAGGCGTCGAACCCGATCAACATCTCGTTCAGCGGCGGCGGCAACAGCACTGTTCTGGTCACTTCCAACTCCGGCATCGTCGTCAACGGTCCGATCAACAACCTCTCGGGTACGACGACGGTCAGCGCCACGGGGGCCAATTCGGCTATCACCAGCGGCACGAACGCGAACAACCCGACGATATCGGGACGGAGCGTCATTCTCTCGGCGGATGGCGGCATCGGCACGATCGGCGCGAACGGTGTTCCCGTCCAGGTGCAGGTCTATGGCGGCAGCCTGACGGCCAGTTCGATCGACCACGACATCGCGATCGCGGCCGTCGGCTCGCTTTCGATCAATCAGGTGAAGGTGAATTCGGCAGGCAGCACGCCGCAGGGCAGCGTCTTTATCTCGGCGACCGGCGACATCAACTCGGCCTCGCCCTACGACGTCGCCAACCCCGTCGTGATCGGCAAGAACGTCGAGATCAACTCCACCGCCGGCGCGATCGGCGCGACAAGCGCCGTCATCAATGGCGCGAGCACGCTGACCAACATCAATCCGCTCGTGATCCAGGCGACGGGCACGATTCAGGCCGGCGGCAATGTCGATGGCGGGGTTCTCGACAGCGCCTCGGCGACCGGCACCTACATCGTGCAGTCCAAGGGCGATCTGCGCCTCGGCACGGTCCAGTCGAGCGGCGGCCCGGTGTTCCTGGAGGCGGCCGGCTCGGACGGCAACCAGGCCAGCATCCTGAACGGAAGGGCAGCGGTCGGTCTCACCCAGGCGCAGAGCCAGCATCTCCAGGACGTCTGGACCAGCCTCGACCTGCTCAGCGGCAACGCCGCCACCAACGCCGTCAACAGCTACCAGTCGATGGTGACGTCGGCCTACAACGACTACTTCCAGCTCAAGAACATCGCCTTCGCGAACGGCAGCACCTACAACCCGACCTCGGTGGGATTGACCGTGCTGCGGGCGCAAGTGGCGGCCAAGCTCGGCATCGATCCCGCGAACGTCTCGACGACGGACATGAAGGTCGAGGCCACGACGCGGTTCCTGAGGGATCAGTTCCTGCTCGGCAAGATCACGACCGACGAGCTCAAGACCTCGCTGACGACATTGCTCGGCACCGCACCGGCAGATCCGCTGGGGACCGTGTTCGGCAGCTCGTTGTCGGCGACCCTGTTCACGAAACTGTTCGACGGCGTAACGACAGCCAATCAGCGCTTGCCGAGCAATACGGCGCTGCAAACGGCACTGAACACCTACAATGCGAACTACGCCTATGCGCTCGCGTCGACCGAGCGGGTCTACGGCATCATCACCGCGGGCGCGCAGTGGACGCAGAGCCAGCTCGCCTACACCGTGTCGTCGTCGGCCGTCGGCGCCGCACCGCCGCCGATCGACGAGAACGTCGTGGCCAATGTCAGCGCCAACCAGATCATGCTCTACGCGCCGCACGGCTCGGTCGGCAATTCGGCGGCGCCCCAGACGTTCACCTTCACCAGCGTCGATTCCTCGTCGCTGACGTCGGCGCAGAGGGGATTGCTGGCGACGGCCGGTCCGGGTCAGCTCACCGTCGGCGCGGTCACGGATCCGACGACCCAGGTCGTGACCTATACGGTCAGCCTGTCGCAGCAGAACCTCGTCGTTGTCGACAACCCGATCGCGATCTCGGCTAAGGCACTGACCAATGTCTATCTCGGCAGCAAGAACAGCCTCACGCTCGGCGGCATCACTGCGAATTACGGCCCGATCGCGGCCGCGCAGGCCAACGGCATCGAGGTGACCGGCCGCGGAGACGTCAAGCTCGACGCCGTGACCAGCATCACCGCCGCTGCCGGCGTGACCGGTACACCGGTGATCTCCGGCGATATCGGCAACCTGACCCTGATCGCCGAGCACGGCAATGTCGGCGCCCCCGGGGCTGCCGGAAGCAATCCCGCGACCAACGCGAACGCGATCCAGATCGCCTTCGCCGACCCGGCCAACGATCAGCTCGACCAGGTCTCGTCGGCGCAGGGCATTTATGTGAAGCAGACCACCGGCGACCTCATTCTCGGCAACATCGCCGCCGGCAATGCAATCCAGCTCGCGGCGGCCGGCAGCATCTATGCCGAATCCGGCTTCACGGACCGTACCGCGATCCATATTCTCGGCACCGACCTCGATCTGCGCGCCGGCGGCAGCATCGGCTTCAACGGCTCGACCTTCCAGCCCGTGCAGGTGAATATCTCCGGCGCCGTGACCGGCTCTGCGGTCGGCGATCTCAGCATCCTCGCGGTCACCGGCGATCTCGTGGTCGGCACCAGCGGCACCTATGGGACGCTGACATCCGGCGGCGCACTGACGCTGAACGTTTCGCGCGGCGCGCTCACCATCAATGCCGACCTCGCCAGCGGCGGCTTGATGCAGCTCCTCGCCAACCGGGGCATGACCTTCGCGGCCGGCACCGGCGCGGCGCCGGTGGTTGCGACCAGCAGCTCCGGCGGGGTGACGCTGGTGGCCGCGACGCTGTCGATGGGAGCTTACTCCGCCATCAACGCGGCCGGCGTGATCTCCGTGACCACCACCGGCGACGCGACCATCGGCCAGCTGAATTCGTCGCTGTCCTATGCGGCGGCCTCGAACGCGCCTTCGATCATCGTCACCGCCGGCGGCGTCGCCTCGCTCGGAGCGATCGTCGACAATGGCGACGGCCAGACCAAATTCGTCGCGTCCGGCTCAGGCGCCGAAGTTTCGCTGAGCGCATCCAACGGCATCGGCAACGCGGCGAGCCGGTTCATCCTCAGTGCCGCGCGGCTGTCGGCAAGCACGAGTGCCGGCGACATCTATCTGAAGTCTCTGACCGACACCGAGGCGAGCCTGCTCTCGGCGGCCAAGGGCAGCGTGGACATCCTCGGCACCGGCGGCCTGACGCTCGACCAGGTGCTGGCAGGTACGGATGCACGCGCGCGCGGCACCTTCAGCGCCGTCGCGAACAGTGGCAGCATCGTCATCGGCACCGCCGACAGCAGCGGCTCGCAGACGGTTCACGCCACCCAGAACGTGACGTTCAAGTCGCTCGCGGCCACCGGCAACAGCGGCGACGTCGGCAACATCAATGTCGCGGCCGACAACGGCTTCATCCTGGCGCAGACGGTGATGTCGGGCGGCGTGCCGACGCTGGGCTCGGTCTCGGCCAACGGCTCGGCAAGGCTGATCGCGGCGGGCACCAACACCGGTCATAACCTCACGGCCACGACCGGCAACGCGGTCCTGAGCGGCACCATCGTTCATTGGGATAATCTCTCGGCCGGCGGCACACTCGACGTCACCGCGACTGCCGGGGGGATTACCGTTGGCACCGCCATCAGTGGCGGCACACAGACCTTGCACGCCGTCAACGACATCGTCTTCAACCAGCTCACGACGACAGGCATACCCGGCGATGCCGGCGACCTCAACGTCAAGTCCGACACCGGCTCGCTCCGCGGCGGATCGATCTCGGCCAGCGGCGATACGCATTTCGATGTGGCCGGATCGGTCTCGCTCGACCGGGTCAGCGGCAATGTGATCAAGCTGACTTCATCGGGCGACCTGACTATCGATTGGGTCAGCGTGGTCAAGGAGCTCGATCTCGCCGCCGATACCATCAACGTCAAGGGCGAGCAGGTCCGCTCGAACCCGTCGGTTCCGCTGATCATGAACATCACGGGCTACAACGGCGGCGTCGCGACTTCGGCCAATATCTCGATCGATCCGGACAGCATCATCATCAACCAGTTCAAGGTGGTAGACGCCAATTTCTGGACCGACGCGCACGCGGTCGCGATCCTGAACGGCTATGTGCCGGGCCAGCTCATGCTGACCACGGCAACCCAGCAGGTGTTGCTCAACAACCGCACGCCGGCGCCGTCCAACTGGCCGTCGCTCCAGCTCTACCAGCCGGGTGGCGTGTTCACGATGAGCCAGGTCGGGAATGCCAATGTCAGCAACGCCTATGTGGTGTTCTACACCGGCAACGTCTCGGCAACCGTTAGCAACTATGGGCCGACTCACACCTGCTGCTACGACTTCACCGGCGCCAGCATGGTGCGCAACATCGCGGTCGACGGCGAGGGCAGCGAGAACATAGAGACCTGGCTCGCGAAGAAGGATGGGGGGACGTTCTACCTGCTCGGTCTCTCCGGCAAGGCGCGGCTCGATGCGCTGCTGACGCCGCGGCCGGTCGAGACCATCGGCTCTGGTCCCGCCGTCAACGTCGAGGGACTGAACGACATGCGCAAGCTGCGCCGGCAGGGTCAGCGCGTGGGACGCGCCGGTTGGAAGGACGCGGCGATCGAGGCGGCGAAGCCGGCCGTCGGCCGTCTCGCACAGGCATGGTAACGGGACCAGGGATGCGGATTTGGGGGGCAGCGTTAGGGGTTGGGCTGGCAGCTAGCTGGATCGCTCCCGCGCGGGCGCAGATTCCGTCGATCAATCCGGGCGTGATTCAGAACGATGTCGACCGGCAACGCCGGCAGCTCGAACAGCAGAGCGCGCCGCCCAAGCTCAACGGGCCGGCGGTGATTGGCGGCGAGCGGGAGAAGTCCCAGCTCCTGAAGCCGGGCGGCCCGAAATTCCGCCTGCGCAAGGTCGAGTTCGACGGCTCCAAGTTCATCACTCCGGCCGAGCTCGACGAGATCGCGAAGAAGTATGTCGGCAAGAGCGTCGACATCGCCTCGCTGCTGCAGCTCGTCGCCGACATCAACGCCATCTATACCGAGCGCGGCATCGTCACGGGCATAGCGACGCTGCCCGAGCAGGATGCCAAGGGCGGCATCGTCCGCGTCAAGCTGACCGAAGGCCGGCTCCAGAAGACGAGCATCGAGGGCAACAAGCAGACCCGCACCGAGTACATCCTCCAGCGCGTGAAGGAGCCCGAAGGCGAGATCCTCGACGTTCCGAAACTCAATCGCGACGTAATCTGGTTCAACCGGACCAACGACGTGCAGATCAAGGCGCTGCTCCAGCCCGGCACGAGCTTCGGCCTGACCGATCTCCAGTTCGCCGTGATCGAGCCGCCGGTCGACACCTTGCAGCTGTTCACCGACAACCAGGGGGCGGAAAACACCGGGCGCTGGGAGGGTGGGGCCTTCTACAAGCGCCACGGCCTGTTCGGCGTCGACGACCGCCTGACCTTCTACGGCGTTCGTTCCGACGGCAACCTCAACGGCAACGTCGCCTACAGCATCCCGGTCAATCCCTGGGGCGGCCGCGCCGGCGTCAGCTATACCGAAGGCAAGATCAAGATCATCCAGGGACCGTTCGTCGCGCTCGATGTTACCGGACGCTCGAGCCAGGCCGCAGTCAATTTCAGCCAGCCGGTCTGGGTGACGCAGAACTGGCTGGTGCTGCTCAACGCCGCGGAGACCGAGGGCAAGACGGTCAGCCGCTTCGCCACGGTCGCCGTGACTCAGGATCATTACGACAAGGCCACGGCGGGCCTCTCGGTGACCAATTCCGGCAACACCTATTCGATCACGGTCTCGCCGGCGGTGAACTACATCGCATGGCAAGACCACGTGCTTGGCAACAACCGCGCGTTCAACACCTATACAGGCTCGTTGATCGCGACCAGCGCCGCGGGGCCTGCAAATTTCAGCACCAATGTGCTGGCGAGCTGGCAGTACACACAGGAAAAGCTGCTGCCGGGCGATCAGATCTTCTCGATCGGCGGTCCCACCACCGTGCGCGGTTATCCCTCCAACTCGGCGTCCGGCGACAGCGGCTATTATTTCAACGCCGAGCTGCACTACAATTGGTCGCAATGGCTCAGGGGTTTCGACACCTACATCTTCACCGACTGGGGCGCGGTGTATTCGACGTTCCCAGGGATCACCGAGCTGGGCTCGGTTGGCGTCGGCTTCTCCTGGACCTACGCATCGTTCATGACGTTCGAGGCAAATTACGCGACGCCGCTGAAGATGGCCGTCTCGACCCAGAACCACTACGAGGCCTACGGCCGTGTCATCTTCCGGCCGTTGTTGATGTTCCAGAAGCAGGAAACCCCCGCGCCTGTGGCGGCGGTCGCCGGCAGGAGCAGGTCGTAGCTGAAGCTCTCTCCGTCGTCTTTGCGAGGAGCTCTTGCGACGAAGCAATCCAGACTGATTCGTCGGCAAGATTCTGGATTGCTTCGCTGCGCTCGCAATGACAGGCGATGGACTGCGATGCGGGTCTGATTAACGCCGCAGCGTGAACTCTTCCGCGCCCCGCCGCTGCTCCCACTCCGCCTGTTCCAGCTCGGGCCGGTCGCATTCGACTTCCGGGTAGCCGATACAGAGATACGCGATGAATTTCCAGGTGTCCGGCACGTCGAGGCTGGCGTGGATGCGATCCGGATGGAGGATCGATACCCAGCCGAGCCCGATGCCTTCGGCGCGCGCGGCAAGCCACATCGCGGTGATCGCCGCCACCACGGAATACTCCGTCGTCTCCGGCATCGTCGCGCGGCCGAGGCCGTGACCGACATCGCTGGCCTTGTCCGCGAACACGGCGAGGTGGCCGGGGGCCTGTTCGAGACCCGACAGTTTCAGCGTGGCGTAGCGCGCTGCGCGTTCACCGGTATAGGCATTCAGCGCGTCGGCGTTGCACGCTTTGAAGTCGTCGATCACGGCGCGACGCCGTGCGGCGTCATCGACGATGACGAAGCGCCAGGGCTGGCTGAGGCCGACCGAGGGTGAGAGACAGGCCGTCTCGATCAGGCGATCGATGGCGCCGTCCGGCAACGGGTCGGTGCGAAAACGGCGCACGTCGCGGCGCCACACGAACAGCTCGCGCAAGTGCTGGCGGAAGGTGTCGTCGAACGCGACCATCGCGTCAGCCTCCGATCTGGAAGGCTGCGGCAACCAGCAGGATCAGGATCTCGCCGATCTGCTCGAACGCGCCGAGGATGTCGCCGGTCTGCCCGCCGATCTGGCGGATGGCAAGTCGCGCCAGCATCAGGCCGGCGAGGGAGAGCACAATCAGGCTCACCAGCGCCTTGCCCGGCCCAAGCGCGAGCACGAGCGCGAGGATCCCCACAGCGAAGGCGATGGCGATGCTGCGGCCCGGCGGTGATCCCGCACTCGCAGACAGCCCGTCAGGTCGCGCAGGTGCGACCTGCGACATGAAGGCCGGCAATCCCGCGCGGGCAGCAGTGTGCGCAGCGCACAGCGCGAGCGCGACGGCCCACGGATTGGCGATCGCCGCGAGCGCGCTCCAACGCAGGCCGAACGACAGGATCAGCGCGCAGACGCCATAGGTGCCGATCCGGCTGTCGCGCATGATCTCGAGCTTGCGTTCCCGCGTGCGGCCACCGCCGAGCCCGTCGGCAGTATCGGCAAGGCCGTCCTCGTGCAGCGCGCCGGTGACGAGGGCGGTCGCGGCCAGCGCGAGCAGGGCGGCAGGGTTCGGTGCCAGCCCGAAACGGCTGGCGCTCGCAAAAACCAAAGCGCCGGTAAGCCCGACCGCCAGCCCCGCAACGGGAAGCGCCCAGGTCGCGCGCGCGATGGCCCCATCGCCGGCTGGCTTCGACGAGGCGACGGGAAGGATCGTCACGAACGATGCCGCGATCCTGAGATCGCTGATGACCTCTCGCAAGATTTCGTCGCGCGGCATCATTTAAGCTTCATCGGCAGGCCGGCGACCACGAACTCGACCTCGTCGGCAACGGCCGCGATGGCCTGGTTCATGAACCCGGCGGCGTCGCGGAAGCTCCGCGCCAGCGGATTGTCGGGGACGATGCCGAGGCCGACTTCGTTGGTGACGAAGACGACGGGGCTCTTAAGGCGGGGCAGGGCGGTGACGAGTTCGCTCACCTCTCGTTCCCAGTCGCGCTCCGCATGCATGAGGTTGGAGAGCCACAGCGTCAGGCAATCGACGAGCCGCGCGCCGCCGCCGTCTGTTGCGAGCAGCGCGGGCAGGAGATCGAGCGGCACCTCGCGTTCGATCCAGTCGGTCTCGCGGCGCGCACGATGGCTGGCGATGCGCGCCTCCATTTCGCCATCGAGGGCCTCGGCCGTCGCGACATAGACCGGCTGCCCGGGAAAGGCGCGCGTGAGCATTTCCGCGCGCTTGCTCTTGCCCGATCGCGCTCCGCCCGTGATCAAGATGACGGCCATAAAGGTCTCCTGTGGGCCTGACTAATCACCAAACGCGGCCAAAGACAAAGCCGAAATCAGGCAGTTGGGGGCTTGCGCTCCGGCTGTGGTTTGCGCAACAGGGGCGGAACAGGAGACGGGTGTGGGTTTTGCGGGTGCGATGGCGGTGGCGATGGCGGTGGATGCCCTGTTGGGCTGGCCGTCGTGGGTGTTCGCGCGGATCGGCCATCCCGTCACCTGGTTGGGGCGGTTGATCTCTGCCATCGACACCGCCTGGAATCGTGCGTCCGATCCGCCGGCATTTCGCCGCGCCGCTGGTCTCGCCGCAGCGCTCGCGGTGATCGCGCTCGCCGTCGCGCTCGGCTGGGCGCTTCAGTGCCTGCTTCCCTTGGGCTGGATCCAGATCGTGCTGGTCGGCGTTCTCGCTTGGCCGCTGGTTGCCTTGCGTTCGCTCTACGACCACGTTGCTGCCGTCGCAGACGCGATGCGGGCCGGTGACATCGTCGCCGCACGCGAGGCCGTCTCGCGCATCGTTGGCCGCGATCCCCTGACGCTCGACGAGGCCGGCATCGCGCGCGCGGCGATCGAGAGCCTCGCCGAGAATGCATCCGACGGCATCGTCGCCCCCGTGTTCTGGGGCGCGCTGTTCGGCCTGCCCGGCATCTTGGGCTACAAGGCGATCAACACGCTGGACTCCATGATCGGCCATCGCAGCGAACGTCACGAAGCTTTCGGCTGGGCCGCGGCGCGCATCGACGATGTCGCCAATTTCATTCCGGCGCGGCTGACCGGATTTCTGTTCGTGCTGCTGGCGCCACGGCGATCAGAGGCGCTGTCGTGCATGACGCGGGATGCCCGACGTCACCGCTCGCCCAATGCCGGCTGGCCGGAAGCAGCCATGGCGGGTGCGCTGGGTGTGCGGCTCAGCGGTCCGCGGATCTATCACGGCAGCACCACGAACGAGCCCTGGCTGAATGAAGGTGCGCGCGATCCGCTTGCCGCCGACATCGATCGGGGATTGACGGTTTACCGCCGCGCCATGCTGCTGGTCGCCGGCATCCTTGCGATCCTGGCCTTCGCGTGAAAGAACAGCGCATGCGCGAGCACGGTGGAAATCTCGATCAGGCCCAGCAGCGTTTCGGCGGTCGCGCGGAGGACTGGATCGATCTGTCGACCGGGATCAACCGCCTGCCTTATCCCGTGGGCGAGGTGAGCTCGCGCGCGTGGAGCGCGTTGCCGTCGCGCGCTGAGATCGAGGCGCTGCATCGGGCGGCGCGCCACGCTTACCGCACGAGCGCGGCAGTTGTCGCGCTTGGCGGCGCACAGGCCGCGATTCAACTGCTGCCGCAATTCGCACCACCCGGCCACGCGCGCATCCTCGCGCCGACCTACAACGAATATGCCGGGGTCCTCTCGGCCGCAGGCTGGGAGGTCCAGGAGGTCGGGGAGCTCGACGCGCTGGTCGGCGCCGACGTCGCCATTGTCGTCAATCCCAACAATCCTGACGGCCGATGCCACACACCAAGGGATTTGCTGGCGCTGCTGCCGCGCGTCGGTCGTCTCGTCATCGACGAGAGCTTTGCCGATGTGGCCCCGCAGCTGTCGCTTGCATCCGAGGACCGGCCGGGGCTGCTGATCCTGCGCTCCTTCGGAAAGTTTTACGGCCTTGCCGGTCTGCGGCTTGGTTTCGCGCTCGGCAATCCGTCCGACATTGCCAGGATCGCATCGATGTCGGGGCCCTGGCCGGTCTCGGGAGCGGCGATCGCGATCGGCTGCCGTGCTCTGCGTGACGATGCCTGGGCCGAGGCCACCTCCGCGCGGCTCGCGCGAGACTGCGTTCGTCTCGACAGCATGGTGCAGTCGCAAGGCTGGACGCTCGTTGGCGGGACGCAGCTGTTTCGTCTCTACGAGACGCCTGACGCGCTTGCCGCGCTGGAGAAGCTGGCGCGTCGCCACATCTGGTCGCGCGTGTTCGCGCGAGAACCGACATGGCTGCGCCTTGGGATTCCGGGCAGCGAATCCGAATGGAAGCACCTGGCCGAGGCGCTAGCGCGCTAGCGCGAGCAGGCCTTCGACGTCGAGATGGGCTTCGATGTGATCGGCGAGCGCATCGATCGCGCTCTCGACCCTGGCGTGATAGGGCTCGGCGCCGGCGGGAACGTCGAGCTTCGCCAAAAACGCCTTGCGGAAATCATCCGACGTGAACAGGCCGTGCAGATAGCTGCCTTGCACCCGTCCGTCGCGCGAGATCGCGCCTTCCGGTTCGCCGTTCAGCCTTGCGAATGGCCGCGCGCGATCCGGCCCATCCGTGCGGCCGATGTGGATTTCGTAGGCCTCGATCGGCTGATCCGTCGCTGCATGCACGGCCGCAACACGTGTCAGTGTCTTCTGCGGGCTCATCACGGTCTCGACATCCAGAAGGCCGAGACCCGCTGTGTCGCCGGCGGGGCCCTCGATCCCATCGGGATCACTGACGCTGCGTCCGAGCATCTGATAGCCGCCGCAGAGGCCGAGCACATGGCCGCCTCTGCGGCAATGCGCCAGGAGATCGATGTCCCATCCCTGGGCGCGCAGAAAGGCGAGATCGCCGCGCGTGGATTTCGAGCCGGGGATGATGACGAGGCGCACGTCGCCGGGAATGGCCTCGTCCGGCCGCACCATCACGAGATCGACGCCGGGCTCGAGCTTGAGCGGATCGAGATCGTCGAAATTGGCGATCCGCGACAGCGCGAGACAGGCGATCTTGCATTGGCCCGGCTTGCGCGCATCGCTCAGGCCCAGTGCATCCTCGGCCGGCAGCTCGCCGGCCCGCGCGAACCAGGGCAGCACGCCGAAGCCGCGCCATGTGGTCTTTTGTTCGATCAGCTTGTAGCCGTCGTCGAACAACTCGGGATCGCCGCGGAACTTGTTGATGACAAATCCCTGGATCATCGCGGCATCATCCGGGTCGATCACCGTCTTGATGCCGACGAGTTGCGCGATGACCCCGCCGCGGTCGATATCGCCGACCAGCACGACCGGCACGTCGGCCTTGCGTGCAAAGCCCATATTGGCGATGTCCGCCTTGCGCAGGTTCACCTCGGCCGGGCTGCCGGCACCCTCCACCAGAACGAGATCGGCGCGCGCCTTCAGCCGCTCGAAGCTCTCCAGCACCGCCCCCATCAATGACGGTTTCATCGCCGCATACTCACGCGCACGCGCGGTCGCGATGCGTTTTCCCTGCACGATCACCTGCGCGCCGACATCCGTCTCGGGCTTGAGCAGCACCGGGTTCATGTCGGTATGCGGCTCGACGCGGGCGGCGAGCGCCTGGAGCGCCTGGGCGCGGCCGATCTCGCCGCCGTCAACGGTGACGGCCGCATTGTTCGACATGTTTTGCGGCTTGAACGGAAGGACGCGCAGGCCGCGTCGCACAAAGGCGCGTGCGAGGCCGGCGACGATGAGCGATTTGCCCACGTCCGAGCCGGCCCCCTGGATCATCAATGCGCGCGCCATCGCGAGTGTCTTAGAACTCGACGCCGGCTTGCGCCTTGATGCCGGAGCGGAAAGGATGCTTGACCAGCGTCATCTCGGTGACGAGATCGGCGATCTCGATCAGCTCGTCCTTGGCGTTGCGGCCGGTGAGCACGACATGCGTCATCGGCGGCTTCGAGGTCACCAGGAAATCGACGACTTCGGCGATGTCGAGATAGTCGTAGCGCAGCGCGATGTTGATCTCGTCGAGCACGACCATGCGGAGATTCTGGTCGAGGATCAGCTCCTTGGCCTTCTCCCAGCCGGCGCGCGCGGCCGCGATGTCGCGGGCGCGGTCCTGCGTCTCCCAGGTAAAGCCTTCGCCCATGGCGTGGAACTGGCAGAGGTCGCCGAAATGGCCGGTGAGCATGCGGCGTTCGCCGGTATCCCAGGCGCCCTTGATGAACTGCACGACCGCGCAGGGGAAGCCGTGGGCGACGCAGCGGACGATCATGCCGAAGGCCGAGGAGGACTTGCCCTTGCCTGCGCCGGTGTGGACGATGATGAGGCCCTTTTCGCCGCTCTTGGTCGCCATGATCTTGTCGCGGGCGACCTTCTTCTTCGCCATTTTCGAGGCGTGGCGGGCGTCGGTTTCGTCGGCCGTCTGGGTATCCGGTTCTGACGTCATCGGACGGGGTCCTTCGGCTTGACAAGAGGCGGTCGGGGGCAAATGGTGACCCCGCGTTGGTTCCTGTCCTACGACAGGCGAAGAGGGAATGCGATAGGGTCCGAATCGGCAAGATTTGGTTCCAAAATGCAGCCGCCCCCGCGACCGTGACCGGAGAGATGCCCGAAGCCACTGATCCCCTGGGGGATCGGGAAGGCGGGGATCGAAGGGGAAACCCTGCTCCGGAAGCCGGGAGACCTGCCAGCGCGGACGATTTTGGACCGGCGGACGGGGTGTTCCGCGACGGGGAAACGGGCCTTCGCAAGAACGGTTCGTGGGCCTCTTCGCTTCCCGCTGTTTATTCTGGAAGAAGCGATGACCGTCACACTTCATGTTTGCATCACCTGCCGCGCCGGCCAGACGCTTGGCGAGGGCGAGACGACGCCGGGCCAGCGCCTGCATGGCGCGATCCTCGAGGCCGGCGTGCCAGATGGCGTCAGCGTGGTTCCCGTCGAATGCCTGTCGGCATGCAACCAAGGTTGCTCGGTCGCGCTCAGCGCGCCCGGCCGCTGGTCCTATGTCTATGGCCGTCTGTCGGATGCGCATGCGAACGACGTGGTCGCGGGCGCCGCGGCCTATGCGGCCGCCCCCGATGGCCTCGTACCCTGGCGCAGCCGCCCGGAGATTTTCCGCAAGCAATCGCTTGCCCGCATTCCCCCCATTCCCCCCTTGGCCGTCGTGCCGGAGGCCGCCGAATGAATTCGCTCGCAAAAGTCCCGGTCACGGTCGTCACGGGCTTTCTCGGTTCCGGCAAGACAACGCTGATCCAGCATCTGCTTGCCAACGCCAACGGCAAGAAGCTCGCGGTCCTCGTCAACGAGTTCGGCAGCGAGGGCGTCGATGGCGAGATTTTGAAATCCTGCGCCGATGCGAATTGCCCGGAAGAGAACATCATCGAGCTCGCCAATGGCTGCATCTGCTGCACCGTCGCCGACGATTTCATTCCGACCATGGAGAAGTTGCTGTCGCGGGCCGTCAAGCCCGATCACATCCTGATCGAGACCTCGGGCCTGGCGCTGCCCAAGCCGCTGCTGAAGGCGTTCGACTGGCCGGAGATCCGTTCGCGTATCACGGTCGATGGCGTGATCGCGCTGGCCGACGCCGAAGCCGTCGCCGCCGGCCGTTTCGCGCCCGACCCTGACGCCGTCGAGGCGCAGCGCGCGGCGGACGGGAGTCTCGACCATGAGACGCCGCTGTCGGAAGTGTTTGAGGACCAGATCGCCTGCGCCGACATCGTGCTGCTGACCAAGGCAGATCTTGCCGGCAGCGCGGGCATTGAAGCCGCCAAGACGGCGATCACCGCCGAGATGTCACGCCGGGTGCCCATGCTGGCGATCACCGACGGTGCGATCGACGCGCGCCTCATCCTCGGCCTCGGCGCTGCCGCCGAGAACGATCTCGCCGCGCGTCCCTCGCATCACGACGGCGAGGAGGATCACGAGCACGACGATTTTGCCTCCGTCGTGATCGACCTTCCCGAGGTCACCGATATCGACGCGCTGGTTGAATCCGTTCAGCGACTGGCACGCGAGCAAAACGTGCTGCGCGTCAAGGGTTACATCGCGGTGGAAGGCAAGCCGATGCGCCTCTTGCTGCAAGCGGTTGGCGAGCGCGTGCGCCACCAGTTCGACAAACCCTGGGGCGCGGGTGCGAGGCAATCAAAGCTGGTCGTGATCGGCGAGCACGGCGATATCGACGAGGCCGCGATCAAAGTGGGACTTGGTGTCTGATGCACGTCGTCTTCCGCGAGAGCCGCGGTCTCGAGGAGACCGCGATACCAAGGGACATCGGCCAGGGCCCGGCCGATCTCGTGGTGCTCTCGTATTCGGATTCCGATCTGGCGGCGTTCGCGGCCGGCTGGCGCCGTGGCCGCGACAGCCTGCCGTCGCTGCGGCTCGTCAATCTCGCAGAACTCCGTCACCCGCTCTCGGTCGACACCTATATCGAGCGCACGCTTGCGCAGGCGCGCGGCATTCTCGTGCGTCTGATCGGCGGGGAATCCTACTGGTCGTATGGACTCGCGGCCCTGCAGCAACTGGCAAAGGAGCGCGGCATCGTGCTGGCCGTGCTGCCGGCCGACGGCCGCGACGATACGCGTCTGGATGCGTATTCGACCTTGCCGGTCTCGACACTGCGGCGGCTCAAGGTGCTCTGCGACACCGGCGGGCCCGTCGCATCGCAAGCCGCGATCGCGCAGCTTGCGTTGGCCTCGGGCCTCTATGCGGGACCTGTTATCGGCGAGATGACCGTGCCCGAGACGGGCTTTTACGATCCGGCGCGCGGTGTCATTGCCGCGCCGGCGTCGGGCGAGGGCAGGCCACGCGCGCTCGTGGCCTTCTATCGCTCCTATCTCACCGCTGCCGACACCGGCCCGGTCGATGCCCTGATCGCCGCACTGCGTGAGAAGGGGTTTGATGCGCACGGTTTCTTCATCACCTCGCTGAAGGCTCCAGGCGTTGCGGATTGGTTGCGCACGTATCTTGCTCAAAATCCACCGGCCGCGATCGTCAATGCGACGGCGTTCTCGGCGATGGGCGACGACGGCACGACGCCGTTCGATGCCGCATCCTGCCCGGTGTTCCAGGTCGCACTCTCCACGGCCCGGCGCGAAGACTGGGCGAGCTCGCTCCGCGGCCTGTCGCCCGGCGACCTCGCGATGCATGTGGTGCTGCCCGAGGTCGACGGCCGCCTGTTTGCGGGCGTGGTCAGCTTCAAATCGGCCGCGATGCGCGATCCCGATTTGCAATTTTCGCATCTGGCACACCGGCCCGACGAGGAGCGCGTGAAGGCCGTCGCCGCGCGCGTTGCGGCCTGGCGGCGCCTTGTGGAGAAGCCGGCCGCCGAAAAGTGGATGGCACTCGTGCTCTCCAACTATCCGGGCCGCCCGCATCAGATCGCGCATGCGGTCGGTCTCGATGCGCTCGCCTCAGTTGAGGCCCTCGTGTCGGACCTCGCGGAGGCCGGCTTCGATGTCGCGCCGGTCCACGGACTCGGCGAGACGCTGCTCAAGCAGACCTTGAGCTGGAGCGTTGCCGATTACCGCGCTGCGCTCTCGCGCCTTCCGCAATCCTTGCAGGATGATCTCGCGCAAGCCTGGGGCGCGCCGGAGAACGATCCGGGCTGTCGCGACGGCGCGTTCCATTTCGCCGCGATTCAATGTGGCCGGTCGATCATCGCGGTTCAGCCGGAGCGCGGCGATGCGACCACGCGCGATGCCGACTATCACGATCTCGCCCGCACGCCGGGCCACGCCTATCTCGCGTTCTATCTCTGGCTCCGAGGGCAGGGCTGCGATGCCGTTGTGCACATGGGCGCGCACGGCACGCTGGAATGGCTGCCCGGAAAATCCGTGGCGCTGTCGAAGGCGTGCTGGCCGGAAGCCCTGATCGGCGATCTGCCCGTCATCTATCCCTTCATCGTCAACGACCCCGGCGAGGCCGCGCAGGCCAAGCGGCGCCTGGGTGCTGTCACGATCGGCCATCTGCCGCCGCAGCTTGCAGCATCGGCGGTGCCAGACGGGCTGCGCAGGCTGGAACAGCTCCTCGACGAGTACTCGACGGCCGATGGCCTCGATCCCGCCCGCCGCCAGCGTCTGATCTCCGCGATCCGCGACGAGGCGCGTGCTGCCGGTCTTGAGGACGATCTTGGTCTCGATGCAGCGGCCGCGCCCGCCGAAGCGATCCCGCGGATCGACCGCTTCGTCTGCGATCTCAAGGAAAGCCAGTTCGGCGACGGCCTGCACGTGTTCGGCCGTGGCGCCTGCGGTGACGCGGAACGCGACGCTTTGCGGGCGGCGCTTGCAGGACGGCGCGTCGCGCCGGGGCCGTCAGGCTCACCCTATCGCGGCCGCCAGGACGTGCTGCCCACGGGACGCAATCTCTTTGCCGTCGATCCGCGCGCGGTGCCGACGCCGTCGGCGCATGCGCAAGGCATCAAGCTTGCCGAAGAATTGCTCCGTCGTCATCTGCAGGATCACGGCGACTGGCCGAAGGGCCTCGTCGTCGACCTCTGGGGCTCGGCGACGATGCGCACAGCGGGCGAAGAATTTGCCATGGCGCTGCATCTGGCTGGCCTCGCACCGCGCTGGGATCACGCTTCCGGCCGTGTGACCGGCTACGACATCATCGCACCTGCCGAGCTTGGCCGGCCCCGCATCGACGTCACGCTGCGCGTCTCGGGTCTGTTTCGCGACGTCTTCTCGGGCCTTGCGCAATTGTTCGAGGCGGCAGCCGAGGCGCTGTCGGCCCGCGAGGACGAGGGCGACGAAAATCCATATCGCCATCGCACCTCGCGCGTGTTCGCGCCGCGTCCCGGACAATACGGCGTGGGTCTCTCGGCAATCCCGGACGCCTTTACGCCCGAGACGCGCGAAGCCGCCGGCGAAGCGTGGCTCTCGGCATCGTCATGGGCGTTCTCGGCCGACGGCGAAATCAAACTCGATCGTGCCGGTATCGAGAAGCGGCTCGCATCCGCCGATGCTTTCGTGCACGTGCAGGATTTGCCGGAAACCGATCTTCTGCTCGCCGCCGACTATGCCGCGCATGAAGCCGGCATTGCGGCCGCCGCGGCACATCTCGGCGCGGCAGCGCCATCGCTCTATCATCTCGATGCGACGCGCCCCGAGCAGCCGCATGCGCGTACGCTGACCGAGGAAATCTCCCGTGTCGTCCGCGCGCGCGCGGCCAATCCGGCCTGGATTGCCGGCATGATGCGCCACGGTTTTCGCGGAGCCGCCGAGATCACCGCAACGCTCGAGCACATGGCCGCCTTCGCGCATCTGGCCGGCGCGGTGCCGCCGCATCTGTTCGACCTCTACTACGATGCGACGCTCGGCCATGACGACGTCCGCGCCTTCATGGCCCGCGAAAATCCGGCGGCCCTCGCCGCGATGGAGACGTGTTTCACGCGCCTGCATGAGGCCTCGCTCTGGCGAACGCGCCGCAATTCGATCGCGGCGGCGCTGCGGGAGGCGTCATGAGCGCTTCGGTGGTCAAGGGCTGGTGTCCCGGCGCGCTGCGCCCGATGCAATCGGGCGACGGGCTCGTGGTCCGCGTGCGTCCGTTCGGCGGACGGCTCGATGCGGCCCAGATCTCCGGACTGGCCCATCTCGCCGAACGCCATGGCAACGGCTTGATCGACGTGACCAGCCGGGCCAATCTCCAGATCAGGGGCGTCAACGAGACCAGCCACAGGCTGCTGCTCGACGGCCTTTCGCAACTGGCGCTGCTCGACCAGGATGCTGAGACCGAATCCCGTCGCAACATCCTCGTGACGCCGTTCTGGCGTGCCGGCGACGCGACCCAATCGCTCGCAGCCGAGCTCGAGGAGGCGCTCGTCGACAGCCAGCTCGAACTTCCAACCAAGTTCGGCTTCGCCATCGATGACGGGACCTCACGCGTGCTTGCGGGCGATTCCGCGGATGTGCGGATCGAGCGCGATCGTTCCGGCGGACTGCTGGTGCGGGCTGATGGCGACAAATGCGGCCGCTCCGTCGCGCGTGGCGAGGCCGTGACCACCGCTCTCGCATTCGCCAACTGGTTCGTGATCTCAGGCGGCGCCAGGGGTGGGCGAGGGCGGATGGCGGCGCATCTTGCCGCCGGTGCAGTCCTGCCGGCGTCATTGCGCGGCGAAGCCGAGCCGGCGCCGATCATGGCTGCGGCGCGGCCCGGCCTCTATTCGCAAGGCGCGATGGTCGGGGTCGCCTTCGGACAGATGGCGCATGCGACGCTCAACCAGTTCGCCGGTTGCGGACATGCGCTGCGCATGACGCCATGGCGGATGGTTTTGAGCGAAGGCAAGCGCGCGATGCCGAGCGCAGCAGGCCTGATCACCGAACCCTACGACCCTGCGCTGCGCGTCATCGCCTGCAGCGGTGCGCCACGCTGTCGCGAGGCGCATGCCGATACCCGCGGCCTTGCCGCGGCCCTGGCCCCGAACATCGGCGCGGCCGCACGGTTACACGTCTCCGGCTGTGCCAAGGGCTGCGCCCATTCCGGTCCGGCCGCCATCACTCTGGTCGCGACCGGCGCGGGCTTCGACCTCGTGCGCGGTGGGTCGACACGCGATGAGCCCATCCTGCGGGGACTGAACCGCGATGACATCGTCGGAGATCCCTCCATCCTGATGGGAGGGCACTGATGCCGCACTCGTACGAGACCGACGGCGCTGCGATCTACCGGCAGTCCTTTGCGACCATCCGGGCCGAAGCCGATCTTGCGCGCTTCACGCCGGACGAGGAGCAGGTGGTGGTGCGGATGATCCATGCCGCCGGCATGGTCGGCCTGGAGGCGCATATCCGCTTCACATCAGGTATGGCGGTCGCTGCGCGCGCAGCTTTGCAGAAGGGCGCACCGATCCTGTGCGACGCGCGCATGGTCTCCGAAGGAATTACGCGCGCGCGGCTTCCCGCGGCCAACGCCGTCGTATGTACGTTGGGCGACGAGACCGTTCCCGCGCTCGCGCAGTCCATGCGCAACACCCGTTCGGCTGCGGCTCTGGAACTGTGGCGGCCGCATCTCGACGGCGCGATCGTGGCGATCGGCAACGCGCCGACCGCGTTGTTTCATCTCCTCAACATGCTGGAGAACCGGGACTGCCCGCGGCCCGCGGCGATCATCGGCTGTCCCGTCGGCTTTGTCGGCGCGGCCGAATCCAAGGCTGCGCTGATGGCCGATCCGCCGGTGCCGGCGCTCACGGTCGAGGGCCGCCTCGGCGGTTCCGCGATCACGGTCGCCGCCGTCAACGCGCTGGCGAGCCGGAGCGAATAGCGATGGGACGCATCATCTGCTGTGGTCTCGGCCCCGGTGCCCCTGATATGATGAGCGTGCGCGCCGATCGCACGGTACGCGGCGCGAGGCATGTCGCCTATTTCCGCAAGAAGGGCCGGCCCGGCCAGGCGCGCCGCATCGTCGAGGGCATGTTGGCTGCCGACGTCACCGAATATCCGATGGAATATCCGGTCACCATCGAGATCGCCTTCGACACGCCCCAATACGTCCAGCTGCTGGCTGGCTTCTACGACGAATGGTCGGAACGTCTGGCGCGGCTGGCGCGCGCGGTCGATGTCGTCGTGCTCTGCGAGGGCGATCCTTACTTCTACGGCTCCTTCATGCATCTGCACACGCGCCTGCAGGGCCGCGTCGAGATCGAGGTGATCGCCGGGATTCCCGGCATGGTCGGCTGCTGGAATGGCGTCGGACAGCCGATCGCGCTCGGTGATGACGTGACGACGGTGCTGATGGGCACGCTCGCCGAGGACGAGCTCGAACGCCGCATGCGCGATTCCGATGCGCTCGTGATCATGAAGACCGGGCGCAATCTCGCAAAGGTGCGCCGCGCGCTCGCGTCCGCCGGACGGCTGGACGACGCGTGGCTGGTCGAGCGCGGCACCATGCCGGGCGAGCGCGTGGTGCGGCTCGCCGAGATCGATGCCGCCGACTGCCCGTATTTCGCGATCGTGCTCGTGCACGGCAAGGGCCGGCATCCGGACGCCGCCGAATGACGGGCACGCTGACCATCGCAGGCCTCGGGCCGGGCAGCGATGCGCTGGTGACGCCCGAGGTCTCCGCCGCGCTTGCCGCCGCGACCGACATTCTCGGCTACGCGCCCTATGTCGCGCGCGTGCCGCCGCGACCGGGACTCACGCTGCATCCCTCCGACAATCGCGAAGAGCTGCAGCGCGCGAGCGAGGCGCTGCGGCGCGCGGCCGAAGGCGGGCAAGTCGTCATCGTGTCCTCCGGCGACCCCGGCGTCTTCGCGATGGCCTCCGCCGTGTTCGAGACGCTCGAACAGGCGCCGCAATGGCAGGAGCTGCCGATCCGGGTGCTGCCCGGCGTCACTGCGATGCTGGCGGCTGCCGCGCGCGCCGGCGCGCCGCTCGGCCATGATTTCTGTGCGATCAACCTGTCGGACAATCTCAAGCCGTGGACGGTGATCGAGAAGCGCCTGCGGCTCGCCGCGGAAGCCGATTTTGCGATTGCGATGTACAACCCGCGCTCGGCGAGCCGTCCGGAAGGATTTGGCCGAGCGCTGGCAGTGTTGAACGAGGCCGGCTGCGGCGAGCGCCTCGTGATCTTCGCGCGCGCGATCAGCGGCTCTGATGAAAAGATCGAGACCGTCAGGCTGAACGAAGCGACGCCTGAAATGGCCGACATGCGTACATTGGTGATCGTCGGCAACTCGCAGACGCGCCGCGTTGGCCGCTGGGTCTATGCGCCGAGGCAGGCCCGATGACCCAGCCACTGCATGATCGCGGCCACGCTCTCGACCCGCAATCGTTCCGGCAGTTGCGGTCGCGAGATCATGATCACGGGCAGGCCGAGCCTGCGGGCTGCGCCGATCTTGGCGCGCGCGCCGTCGCCGCCCGAATTGCGGGCGACGATCCGGGTGATGCCTCGCGCGCGCATCATCTCCAGCTCGCCCTCGAGCGTGAAAGGCCCACGCGACACGATGACGTCCGCGGCGAAGGGCAGAGGCGCATCGGGCGGATCGACGAATCTCAGCGTGTAGGCGTGCTGCGGCTTGGTCGCGAACGGCGCGATGTGCTGGCGGCCGATGGCGAGGAACACATTTGCCGCCGCCTCGGGCAGTGCGGCGACCGCGGCGTTGACGTCAGGAATTTCGATCCAGTTGTCACCGGGCGCTTTCATCCAGGGCGCGCGCTCCAGCGCGATCAGCGGCGTGCCGGTTTCCGCGCATGCCGCGACCGCATTGCGGCTCATCTCGGCGGCAAAGGGATGCGTCGCGTCGATCACATGCGTGATGTCTTCCCTGCGAATGTAATCGGCAAGACCGCTGACGCCGCCAAAACCGCCGATACGTGTCGGCAGCGGCTGACCGGCGGGCGCGCGTGTGCGGCCGCCATAGGAATAAACGGCGCCGATGCCTGCGCGCGCGATCTCCGCCGCGAGCAGGCTCGCGTCGGCCGTTCCGCCCAGAATGAGGGCGCGCGTCATGGCTGATCCCTGGCTGACCATCATCGGTATCGGCGAAGATGGCCTCGCCGGGCTGTCCGAAGCAAGCCGAAAGGCGCTTGATGAGGCCGAAACTGTCTTTGGCGGTGAACGGCATCTTGCACTGGCCGGCGTGAGCGGGCGCGGCCGTCCATGGCCGGTGCCGTTCGATGCAGAGATCGTGCTGAGCCGCCGCGGCGAGCCAACGGTCGTGCTCGCCTCCGGGGATCCGTTCTGGCACGGGGCCGGCACGAGCCTCGCCGAGAGGCTGGACGCCGGCGAGTGGATTGCACATTCCGCGCCGTCGACCTTCTCGCTCGCCGCCGCGCGACTAGGCTGGCGCCTCGAAGCGATTGCCTGTCTCGGTCTCCATGCCGCGCCATTCGAGCGTCTCGTACCGCATCTGGCGCAAGGTGCACGCATCATTTGCCTCGTGCGCGACGCGAAGGCGGCAGGCGATCTCGCGAAATGGCTGACGGCGCGCGGATGGGGTGCCTCGGCATTCTGGACGCTCACCGCGCTTGGCGGGCCGCGCGAAAGGATCAACGCGCATCGCGCCGACAGCTTCGCAGGCGATCTTGCCGGAAGTCTGGTCGCGGTGGCCGTGGAGGCGAGAGGAACGCAGGGTCTTCCTCGCAGCTCCGGACTATCGGACGAACTCTTCGCCCATGACGGCCAGATCACCAAGCGACCCGTCCGTGCGCTCGCGCTCTCGGCGCTGGCGCCGCGTCCCGGTGAACGGCTGTGGGACATTGGCGCGGGCTCGGGCTCGATTTCGGTCGAGTGGGCACTGTGCGGCGGGACGGCGATCGCAATCGAGGCGCGCGAGGATCGTGCCGGCAATATCCGCAGCAATGTGGCCGCGTTCGGATTGGCGCATCGGATCACCATCGTTACAGGTGAAGCGCCGGAAGCCCTTGCTGCGCTGGACGCGCCTGACGCCGTGTTCATCGGCGGCGGCCTCGACATCGCGATGTTCGACGCGGTCTGGTCGCGACTCTCGCCCGGTACGCGGCTGGTCGCGCATTCAGTAACGCTGGAAACGGAAGCGCTGCTGGGTGAGCTGCACCAGCGCCACGGCGGCGACTTGATGCGGGTCGAGATTGCGCATGCCACTCCGCTTGGCCGCTACCGGTCCTGGGCGGCGGTGCGGCCCGTGGTGCAATGGAGCGCGGTCCGATGAAGGTCGCTGGGCTCGGATTCAAAAAGGATGTCACGCTGGCCTCGCTGCGTGAGGCGCTTCTGGCGGCCGGTGGTCCCGAAGGCCTCGCAGCAGTAGCGACTATCAGCGACAAGGCCGACGCGGACGCGCTGAAGCAGCTTGCGCGCGAATGCGGCGTGCCGATCAAGGCGGTCGCCGCCGAAATGCTGGCCGGCATCGAGACGCCGACGCAGTCAAAACTCGTCGCGGAAAAGTTCGGGACGGGATCGGTCGCCGAAGCGGCGGCCCTCGCTGCGGCCGGGCCTCGCGCGCGATTGATCGCGACGCGGGTGGTCTCGCAGGATCGCACCGCAACCGCGGCGATCGCGGAAGGAGACGGCGCATGACGGTGCATTTCATTGGCGCCGGGCCGGGTGCTCCTGACTTGCTGACGCTGCGCGGCCGCGACCTCATCGCCGCCTGTCCGGTCTGTCTCTACGCCGGCTCGCTGGTGCCCGAGGGCGTCTTGGCGCATTGCCCGCCCGGTGCGCGCATCGTCAATACCGCGCCGCTGTCGCTCGACGAAATCGTCGCGGAGATCGCTGCCGCGCATGCCGACGGCAAGGACGTCGCGCGGCTGCATTCCGGCGATCTCTCGATCTGGTCGGCGATGGGCGAGCAGCTCCGCCGCCTGCGCGCGCTCGGCATTCCCTACACCATCACGCCCGGCGTTCCCTCTTTCTCGGCCGCCGCGGCTGCGCTGGAGGCCGAGCTGACGCTGCCCGGCCTTGCCCAATCGGTGGTGCTGACGCGCACGCCGGGCCGCGCCAGCGCGATGCCCGAAGGTGAGAAGCTCGCCGCCTTCGCCGCCACGGGCGCGGTGGTCGCCATCCATCTGTCGATCCATCTGCTCGACAAGGTCATTGCCGAGCTGACGCCGCATTACGGCGCGGATTGCCCGGTCGCGATCGTCTGGCGTGCGAGCTGGCCCGACCAGCGCATCGTCCGCGCCACGCTCGCAACACTCGATGCTGCCGTCGGCAGCGAGATGGAGCGCACCGCGCTGATCCTGGTCGGCAAGACGCTGGGCTCGGCGGATTTTTCCGAGAGCCGTCTCTATGCTGCCGATTATGACCGCCGCTACCGGCCGGTCGGCGCCGAGCCGCGCTTTCCGGAGGTGTCGTGATGGCGGCAGGGCTCGTCATCTCCGCGCCGGCCTCCGGCGTCGGTAAGACGACGCTGACGCTGGCGCTTGCTCGCGCCTGGCGCAACAGCGGATTGCGGGTGCAGTGCTTCAAGAGTGGCCCCGATTATATCGATCCCGCATTTCATGCCGCCGCTACGGGACGCGCTTCGGTCAACGTCGACAGCTGGGCGATGGATCGCGGGACGATCTCGCATCTCGTCAGCCGCGGCACTGACGCCGATGTCGTGCTGGCCGAAGGCTCGATGGGCCTGTTCGACGGCGTCGCCGCGCGTGGCGTCAGCGGCACGGGGGCGACCGCCGACATCGCGGAGATGCTGGACTGGCCGGTGCTGCTGGTGATCGATCCTTCGGGACAGGCACAAACTGCGGCGGCGATCGCCGCGGGCCTTCGTGACTACCGTCCCGGCGTGCGCCTTGCGGGCGTCGTGCTCAATCGCGTTGCCAGCCCGCGCCACGAAGCCCTCGTGCGACGCGCGCTGCTGGATGCCGGCATCGCCGTGTTCGGCGCACTGCCGCGCCATGCCGAAATCAGCCTGCCGAAGCGGCATCTCGGACTGGTGCAGGCCGAGGAGCAGGCGGAGATCGGCAAGCTGATCGACGAGGCCGCGCGCTTCGTCGCCGAACATGTCGATCTCGACGCGGTGCTGCGTTCGGCTGCTAATTGGTCGCCGCAACCTGCCGCAAGCCACGTCAACGTGACGCCGCCGGGCCAGCGCATTGCGCTGGCCCGTGACGCCGCGTTCTCCTTCGTCTATCCGCATATGCTGGAAGCGTGGCGCGCGGCGGGCGCCGAGATCTCGACATTCTCGCCGCTCGCTGACGAGGGCCCTGATCCGGGCGCCGATGTGTGCTGGCTGCCTGGCGGCTATCCCGAGCTGCAGGCCGGCAAGATCGCGGCCAATGCGCGCTTCCGCAGCGGATTGCGCGCCTTCGCCGAGACGCGCCCGGTGCACGGCGAATGCGGAGGCTATATGGTGCTGGGCAGCGCCCTGACCGACGCCGACGGCATCAGCCACGAGATGACGGGCCTGCTCGGCCTGGAGACGAGCTTTGCCAAACGCCGCATGCATCTGGGCTATCGTCTCGCCGAGCTCGCCGCACCGATGCCGGGGCATCAGGCGGGTGCACGCCTGCGTGGCCACGAATTCCACTATTCGACGATTCTGGCGCAGCCCGACACGCCGCTGGCGGTCGTGCACGACGCGACAGGCGCTGTCATCGCCGAGACCGGCTCGCGGCGGGGGCAAGCTACCGGCACGTTCTTCCATCTGATCGCGGAGGACCGGTGAGCGGTTTTGTGTCCTTCGTCTCCGCCGGCCCCGGCGATCCCGAGCTCCTCACGCTCAAGGGTGCCGCGCGCCTGCGCGAAGCCGACGTCGTGCTCTATGACGATCTTGCTTCGGGCGCGATCCTCGATCTGGCCCGGCCCGGCGCCAATCTCGTCGCGGTGGGAAAGCGGGCAGGGCGGGCCTCGACCAAGCAGCACCACGTCAACCGCCTGCTGGTCGACTACGCCGTAACAGGCGCGCGCGTGGTGCGATTGAAGTCGGGCGATGCCGGCATCTTTGGCCGGCTCGAGGAGGAGCTCGAGACGTTGCGTGAAGCGGGCATCGGCTATGAGATCATTCCGGGCGTCACGACGGCCTGCGTCGCTGCGGCCCAGGCCGGGATTCCCCTGACCCGGCGCCATACCGCGCGCCGGGTGCAGTTCATTACCGGCGCGGACATCACCGGCGAACTGCCGCCAAACCTCAACTGGGTGGCGCTGGCTGATCCGGAAGCGACGACTGTGGTCTATATGGGCCGCCGGACGTTTCCGGCCCTTGTCGCAAAATTGATCGAGCACGGCCTCGCCCCAACCACGCCGGCCTTGCTCGCCGAATCGCTCGGCCGTGCCGATGAGCGGCTGGTCCGCACCACTATTTCGGAGCTTGCCGAGCAGCTTGCGCGGGGCGGGGCGGCCTCCACGGCGGCCGTCATCCTGTTCGGCGCGCTGGCGGGGGATTATCCGTCATGACGGTCTCGGCCGCCCTTCGCCACTTGACGCCCGGCTGGCGAAAGGGGCACACAGGAGAGGCATGGTGCTCGACGCGGCGCAAAGCGCCGGAGCATAATCGGGAATGGGGATGGGCGGACCCAGTTGCGGCGCCCAAAACCTCAGCCGCCCCCGCGACTGTAAGCGGTGAGGGACTTCGATCAGCCACTGGGCCGCAAGGTTCGGGAAGGCCGGAGACTCCCAGTGAACCGCGAGCCAGGAGACCGGCCGTGCACGTTTTGAGGCCAAGGCCGTCGGGTGTGACGGCAAGAAGGATCTGAGCCATGCATATCGAACCAGGACTAGTCTCGGACGCCAAGCTCGTGTTGAGTTACGCAACCGGCGTCGCCGTCGGCGGCGTTGCCTTGAAGCTCGCCGTCGAGACCGTGCGCGAGCAGGGCATCACGTCGTTCGCGGCGCGCACACTCGCCACCACGGGACTCGTGTTTATCTTCTTCGAGATCCTGCCGCACTTCCCGGTCGGCGTCTCCGAAGTGCACTTCATCCTCGGCTCGACCTTGTTCCTGCTGTTTGGAGCTGCGCCTGCGGCCTTCGGCCTCGCGTTCGGCCTGCTGTTCCAGGGCATCTTCTTCGAGCCGCCCGACCTGCCGCAATATGGCATGAACGTCACCACGCTGCTGGTTCCGCTGTTCGGGATCCAGGCGATCGCCACGCGAATCATTTCGCGCAACACGGCCTATGTCGATCTGAAGTACCGCCAGGCGCTGGCACTTTCGACGACCTATCAGGCGGGCGTCATCGCCTGGGTGGCGTTCTGGGCGATTTATGGCTCCGGCTTCGGTGCGACCAATCTCGCCAACATCGCGACCTTCGCGGCGTCCTATGCGCTGGTCATCGTGATCGAGCCGCTCGCCGATCTCGGCGTGCTGGCGCTGGCGAAGTCGCTGCGCGGCGTCACCGCAGCAGGCCTCGTCACTCCGCGTTTGCACAACGCGGCCTAGAGACAAGCGAACGGGCGGCCGTGATGGCCGCCCTTCGCAGCCACGATGCTCACGCTCTCCCTGATAGGCATCGGTTGCGGCGATCCCGAGCAGCTCACGCGCGCCGCGATCACGGCCATTAACGCGGCCGATCTCGTCCTGATCCCGCGCAAGGGGACGGCCAAATCCGACCTCGCCGATCTCAGGCGGACGATCTGTGCCGATGTGCTCACCAGCGACACGACGCGCATCGCCGAGTTCGATCTGCCCGTCCGCGACGCCGCTGAAGCGGACTATCGCAAGGGCGTGGACGATTGGCATGATGCCGTGGCCGCGGCCTGGTCGCAGACGATCGCAGATCATCTCAAAGGCGAGGGCAAGGTCGCGCTGTTGATCTGGGGCGATCCCTCGCTTTACGATTCCTCGCTGCGCATTGCGCGGCGGCTCAATCCCTTGCCTGACATCGATGTCGTGCCCGGCATCACCTCGATCCAGGCGCTGTGTGCGGCGCATGCGCTGCCGCTCAATGACATCGGCGAGCCCTTTCTGGTCACGACGGGACGTCGCTTGCGCGATGGCGGCTGGCCGGCAGGTGTCGATACCGTGGTGGTGATGCTAGACGGCGGCACGGCGTTCCAGTCGCTTGATCCGGCGGGCCTGCACATCTGGTGGGGAGCCTATCTCGGCATGCCCGATGAGGTCGTCATGTCCGGCGCGCTTGGCGAGATCGGCCTGCGTATCGTCGCCGTCCGGCAGGAAGCGCGCGAACGGCACGGCTGGATCATGGACAGTTACATCCTCAAGCGCAGGCCGTGAGGCAAGCGAGGCAGTATGCTCCCCGAATGGGTCTACCAACAGTGCCCCGATAGCTCCGCAGTCCACCGCGAGGCGGCGGTGGCGCGGCAGGCGCAACTGACGAAACCGACCGGCGCGCTCGGCCGGCTCGAGCAGCTCGCGATCGAGCTTGCGGGCCTGCAAGCAACCGAGCAACCGCGCGCGGCGCGGGTGCCGATCATTATCTTCGCCGGCGATCACGGCATCGTTGCCCAGGGCGTCTCGGCCTATCCGCAAGAAGTGACCATCGCGATGCTGGCGAACTTTGCCTCCGGCGGTGCCGCGATCTCGGTGCTCGCGCGTGAACTGGGCTCCAGCCTGGAGGTCGTCGACGCCGGCACGCTGGCGCACGAGGAGATGGCTGGAATCGTGACCGACAAACCGCGCAGCAGCACGCGCGATTTCAGCGCCGAAGCTGCGCTCACCCCCACAGAGCTGGCATTCGCCTTCGAAGCCGGCCTACGTGCGGTGACGCGCGCGCAGGCCGGGCAACCCGATCTTTTGATCTTCGGTGAGATGGGCATCGGCAACACCACGACATCGGCGGCGATCGCGGCCGGCTTGCTCGGCGTGAGCGCGGAGGAGATCGCGGGCAGCGGCACCGGCGTCGACGCGGCCGGGCGTGCGCACAAGGCGCGGGTGATCGACGCCGCGATCGCGCGTCATGGCATTGCGGGCGGTTCGCCCGAAAAGATCCTGTGCGCCGTCGGCGGTCTCGAGATCGCGGCGATTTGTGGTGCAATTATCGCGGCTGCACAGCGCCGCATCCCCGTGTTGATCGACGGCTTCATCGTGTCGGTCGCGGCGCTGGTGGCGGCGCGGCTCAATCCCTCGTGCCAGCCGTTCCTGCTGGCCTCGCACCAATCCGCGGAGCAGGGGCATCGGCTGGTGCTTCGCGCGCTGAACGTGCAGCCGCTGATCAGCCTCGATCTCAGGCTCGGCGAAGGATCGGGTGCTGCCATCGCGCTGCCGCTGGTGCGGTCGGCCTGCGCGCTCCACAACGGGATGGCGACCTTTGCGCAAGCCAATGTGCCTGATCGTCCGGCCTGATCAAATCGTCCGCTGATTGACGTAGACGACGCGCCAGCCGGTCGCGAGCCGGTCGATCCGCGTTAGCGACAGCGGATCGATCACAAAGCGCAGGGCCGCTTGTGGCGTCAGATCCAGCGCGATGCACAGCGCCGCGCGGATCGTGCCGGAATGCACGACGAGCGTTGCGGCCCCGGCTGCGATCCGCGAGAGACCCAGCCGGACCCGCGCGACCTGATCCTCAAAGCTTTCGCCGCCCGGCGGCCGTCCACGCGCCGCATCGCTCCAGAACCGTGCATAGGCCTCGCCACCGGTGGCGGCGAGTTCGTCATGCCGACGGCCGGTCCAGTCGCCAAAGTTCTGCTCGCTGAATTCGTCCACCTGCACCGGCTCGAGCCCGAGCGCGCGGGCCGTTTCGACCGTGCGCCGCGCGGGGCTCACATAGCTCGCGGCGTCCCGCGGCAGGCGCTGCCGCAGCGCCTCCAGCTGGGCCCGAGCGCCGAGATCGGCCGGCGCGTCGGCTGCATGGATGGTCCCGGTGACGCCATCGACGGGCGCGTGCCGTATCAGCCAGAGGAAGGTCTCGCCTTCCATGCTTATCTCCAAGGAAACTGCTCGTTGTGGCAATAACGCCGCACCTGACACATTGACTCTGTCTGGATCGTAATCCTAGATGCTCGCGACGGTTTCCCCGAGAGGGGATGAAAAGGGAATGCGGTGCGGGGAAGTTGTCCCCAATGCCGTGGCTGCCCCCGCAACTGTAAGCGGCGAATCTTGCGTCACGTGCCACTGGGTGTCTCGGTCCCGGGAAGGCGACGCAAGGTACTGACCCGCGAGCCAGGAGACCTGCCGTCAGCCGTGGTCACACGCGAAGATGTCGGTCGGGGAGTACAGACATTCGGCTTCATCGGAAGGCTTACAAGCCGGAAGATGGGACCTTGGTTCGCTGTGACGTGCCACTGACGTCATACCGAGGTCCAAGACCGTGTCTCCTGTTCACATTGTACGACCGCGCGCGCTCCTGCTCGCATCCGCCGCGCTCACATCTTTTGTCGCCATCGACATGCCAGCGGCCTTGGCGCAGCAGGCCCGCGAGCCACTGCCGCCTGTCGAGGTCTCGGCGCCACAAGCCCGCAGGCAGGCCAGCCCGGCCGCACGGGACGCGCAGAGCTCACGCCGCGCAGCAGCGCGCCGGCCGGTGACTGCATCCGCAGTGCCCAAGCCTGTCGTGCCGATCGCAGCGGCGCAATCGCCGCTCAACACCAATGCCGTCGCCGAAAGCGCCTCGCGCCTTGGCCTGACCGTGCGCGAAACGCCCGCGACCGTGGAGGTGATCTCGGCCGCAACCATGCGCGAGCAGGGTTATCGCACCGTGTCCGACGTCGCGCAGGGCGCGGTGGGCGTCACAGCCGGCGACAATCCGGCCGAGCCTTCGGCTTTCTCCATGCGCGGCTTCACCAACAGCCAGATCAATACGCTCTACAACGGCATCAAGATCGGTCCGCAGAACATGACCTCGCGGATCATGGACACGGCCAATCTGGAGGCTGTCGAATTCCTCAAGGGTCCGGCGTCACTGATGTCAGGCGAGGGCGCCGCCGGCGGCGCGATCAACTTCGTCAGCAAGCAGCCGCACACCGGAGCGATCCGGAACGAGGCGGATTTCTCCTGGGATTCGCTGAACTCGTTCCGCGCGCATTACGGCTCGGGCGGCAGCACCAATGTGCAGGGGCTGGACTACCGCTTCGACGTCAGTCGTTCCTCGCTCAACGGCTTTGCCGACGACACCAACACCAAGACGCTCGACGTGTCGGGCCAGCTCAACTACCGCATCTCCGATAGCCTCAAGGTCTGGGGCGCGATCGAGTACCGCGAGGATCGCTCGAAAGCCTATTGGGGTTCGCCGCTGGTGCCGATTGCCTTCAGCGGCTCCCACGCGACGACGGGGATCGTGTCCGGCAATTATGTCTCGAACTACAACAAAACCAATCTCGGCGCCGTCACGATTGACGACCGCACCTTCAACACGAACTACAACGTCCTCGACAATCGCAACGTCGCGCAGGAGGTGTGGTTGCGCGGCGGTTTCGAGCTGAAGCTCGCACCAGACCTGACGCTGAAGAGTCAGGCCTATGGTTACGGCGCAGAGCGCACGTGGTTCAATAACGAGGTCGAGGCATTCAATTCCGGTACCAACATGGTGGATCGCGAGCGTTTCTACGTCGCGCACAGCCAACGCCTGGTCGGCAACATCACCGACCTAATTTGGGACGCGAATATCGCCGGCTTTGACAACCGCCTGGTCACGACGCTGTCCTCAAGCTACCTTGATTTCGTGCGGCCGGGCGCCGCAAATTTCCCCGGCGATTCCGTTCCGCTGGTCGATCCGCCTCGCGGCTACTACGGCTTGCTCACCATCCAGCAGCAGACCGCGCGCATCGACAATGAGGCGCTGTCATTCGAGGACCGGCTGAAGCTCACGCGCAGCTTTGCGCTGGTTGGTGGCCTGCGTGTCGAGCATATTGGGCTGGACCGCAATTCGACCGACAAGTTCGGTCTGGAGAAGGCGAACTTCCCGTTCTCGCAATCCTGGGTCCCGACGACGGGGCGTATCGGCTACACCTGGGAAGCCGTTCCGGGCCTGACCTTCTTTAGCCAGTACGCCACCGGCGCCGACATCGCAGCCAACAACATCTTCCTGCTCAATCCGACCGATCCGCTCAACCTGACCACCGCGCGCACCTATGAGACCGGTGTCAAGCACCTGTTCTGGGACAACCGGGCGGAGTGGTCGTTCTCGGCCTACGACATCCTGCGCAAGAACGTCTATGCCGCCGCCGGCGGCATGCAGCTCAACCTCGCCGGACGGCAGGAGTCGAAGGGCGTCGAGCTTGCCGCCTCGGTCCGCCCGATCGAGCCTGTGCGTCTCTGGGGCAACATCGCCTATGTCGATGCGCGCTACGCCGACTACAATTTTGTCGGCGGCTCGTTCTCCGGCAACACGCCGCCGAACGTGCCGCGCGTCGTCGCCAATGCCGGCGCGTCGTATCGGTTCTTCACGCCCTGGGCAGTCGAGCTCGGTATCACCGGCCGCCATGTCGGCGACCGCTACAACACCGATGCCAACACCGTGACGCTGAAGGCCTACACTGTCGCGGACGTCTATGCTTTCGTCGACATCCCCAAGACGGTGTTCAATGCGGTCGACCAGGCCCGCCTGACCTTCCGGGTGCGCAACATCGCCGACAAGCGTTACGCGATCTGGGGCGATCCGTTCTATCCCGACCAGATCCTCTTGGGCGCGCCGCGGACCTACGAGATCTCGGCTGCGTTCAAATGGTAGGACACTGATCGATGATGCGCGCGATCGTCCTGCTGCATCGATGGCTCGGGATCGCGTTCTGCCTGCTGTTCGCGATGTGGTTCGCGACGGGAATCGTGATGCACTTCGTTCCGTTTCCGTCCTTGACGGAAGCGGAACGCTTTGCCGGACTCGTGCCGCTGGATCGCGCTGGGACGAGGGTTGCGGTCGACAATGCCGTGGCCGCGAGCGGGATCGCGGATGCGACGCGCGTTCGCCTGATCCAGCGCAGCGACGGACCGGTCTATGTCGTCACGGGGCAATCGCGCGCAGGCGCAGTCCGCGCCTCCGATGGGGGCGACGCGTCGGTCGCGTCTTCCGACGTCGCGCTGGCCATCGCGCGAGATCACGCAAGCAGCCGCGGGCTTGAGGCCGCGCGGGCCGCGCGGGCCGCGATCGTTGCGCGCTCGGACTATGACCAATGGAGCGTGCCGAACGGCTTCGACCGCCACCGGCCCCTGTTTCGGGTTGGCCTGGGCGACGCCGCCGCAACGGAGGTCTATGTCTCCTCGCTCACCGGCGAGATCGTCCTGGATACGACGCGCTACGAGCGCGCCTGGAATCTGGTCGGGAGTGTGCTGCACTGGATCTATCCAACGGTCCTGCGAAGCAACTGGTCGCTGTGGGATCGCGTGGTCTGGACCTTGTCGTTGCTGGCCCTAATCGCAGCTTTGCTTGGCGCTGTGCTCGGGCTTGCGCGGATCAAACCTCGCGGCGGTCTGATTGGCTCGCCCTATCGGGGCTGGCATGCCCTGCATCATCTCATCGGCCTCGCATCGATGGTCTTCGTGCTGACCTGGATTTTCAGTGGCTGGCTCTCCATGGATCACGGGCGGCTGTTCTCGCGCGGGCAATTGATTTCGGCTGAATCCAGCGTGATGAACGCCCCACCGAACTGGACAGCTGCCCCATCGCTCGATCGGCAGCCTGTATCGCCGTCGGCCCGTGAAATCGAATGGTTTTCCTTCAACGGCACTCTCTATCGGCGGGATCGGACGGGCCTTGCCGGTCAGACCTTGATCAAGGCAGGAGATGCGCCCCGCGATGGACCAACGGGATATCTGGATGGGCATGAGGTCCAAGTGCTGACCGCGCGCCTCGCGGCCGGCTGCGGCGCACCGTCCGCACTTGGCGACAACGACAACTATCCCGCGCAGTCCACCGTCCCGGGTGGCCCGGTCTACCGCTCGCACTGCGGCGAGCTCTGGTTCGATATCGACGGCGCCGACGGCAATTTGCTGCAAAGGCTGGATCCATCGCGGCGGGCCTATCGCTGGTTCTACGGTGCGCTGCACACGCTGGATTTTCCGGTCCTCGTCGCGCATCCGTTGCTGCGCGACGGTTTGGTCGTCGGGCTCTGCGCCCTCGGCTTTCTGTTCTCCATCACGGGCATCGTTATCGGCTGGCGCCGCCTGCGTCCGTCATTCGCAGCCTGAAAGCCGGGGCGAGGTCGCGATGCGTTGAGCGGGCAAAATACCGCTTACTGATCGTACAATAAAGAGAGGCTGAGCCGACTGCCATGCATAGCTCATGAGCAATCGCATGGCCCGTAGCGCCGGTTGATCGCCTGCAAATTAGACAGTCCGTACGCCGCGCCTGGATTGCAATGCAACGGATATCGCGTTTCGTCCGGGGAAATTCGTGGTGCGCTGCACTTATCTCGCCTGAAACGATCCGCACCGACGTGCTCTCGATGCGGGCAGAGCTGCACTAAAATGTGCCTCGGCGCGCCGCGCCGGTCCCGGGCTGGTCCTGTGCGTTGCGACAACTCCGGCCCTATCCCGAGCCCATCGCTCTGTCGCACGCTCGCAAGCAGTGGCATGACAGGGGATGATGATGAGCGCTCTCGGTTTGGAATTGAACTTGGCGACCGACGCGAAGCACCCGGCGTCCGGTTCGAACGTCGGCCGTAGCTGACCCCACACATGAGCACTGACGAAAATCACTGGGAGGTCGGCACCGATATCGGCGGCACCTTCACCGATATCATCGCGATCCGGCGCTCCCCCGCGGAGGCAAGGATCGCGAAAGTGCCATCGCGTCCACAGGCTCCGGTTCAGGTGATGCTGGAAGCGATCGAGGCGGTGGGCCTGCGCAAGAGCGAGGTCAAGCGCTTCGTCCACGGCACCACGCGCGTGACCAACGCCATCGTCGAGGGACGGCTGCCGAAAGTGGCGCTGGTGGCGACCGAGGGCTTTGCCGACGTGCTGGAGATTGCGCGCTATCGCCGCCGCGATCTCTACCGTCTCGACATTCCGCCGAAATCACCGCCGCTGGTGCCGCCGGAACGATGCTTCGGGCTTGCCGAGCGCCTCGATCACGAAGGAAAGGTGCTGAAGGCGCTGGATGAAGCGGAGATCGGGCGCCTGGTGGCCTGGCTGAAGGAGACCGGCGTGCAGAGTGTCGCGGTCGCATTGCTTCACGCCTATGCCAATCCCGTGCACGAGAAAATGCTCGGCGAGCGGCTCAAGGGCGTCGTTGCTCACGTCTCGCTGTCGCACGAGGTCAATCCCGAAGCGCGCGAATACGAGCGGACTTCGGCGACCGTGTTCAACGCGGCCGCCATGCCGATCGCGGTGGAGTATCTCAGCGAGCTGGAGCAGCGGCTGCCGATCGGCCCCGGCCTGCAGGTGTTTCATTCTGCCGGCGCCATGGTTCCGATCTCGGCCGTGAAGCGCCGGCCGCTGGTGATGGCTATGTCGGGCCCCGCGGCCGGCGTCTCCGCATCCGTCAGCATCGCGCGCCAGCTCGGCACATCGCGGATGCTGACCTTCGACATGGGCGGTACCACGACCGACGTCTGCCTGATCGTCGACGGCCAGGCCGAGATGACGGACGGCCGCATGCTCGGCGACAAGCCGCTGCGCCAGCCGATGCTCGCGGTGCACTCGATCGGGGCGGGCGGCGGATCGATCGTCCGCAACGGCCCCGGCGGCCTGACGGTCGGACCGGAAAGCGCCGGCTCCGAGCCGGGACCGGCCTGCTACGGCCGCGGCGGTACCGAGCCGACCATCACCGACGCCAACGCCGTGCTCGGCTATCTCAATCCCGAAACCAGGCTCGGCGACCGGATCGGGATCGACATCAAGGCCGCCGGTGATGTCATCGCGCCGATCGCGCGCACTCTGGGGCTGAGCCTGACCGAAACCGCGCTCGGCATCATCAAGGTCGCCAATGCGACCATGGCCCGCGCACTTCGCCGTGTCACGGTCGAGCGCGGCATCGACGGGCGCGACTGCACGCTGCTCGCCTTTGGCGGTGGCGGCCCGATGCACGCCGCGGGTCTTGCCGATCTCTACGGGATCGCCGACGTCGTCGTTCCCAGCGCATCCAGCGCGTTTTCGGCGCTGGGCTGTCTCACCGCCGATTTCAGCTTCCTCCAGCAGCAAACCCTGCGCGCCGCGCTCGACGGCATCGACCTCGCCCGGGTGTCCGAGCGGATCGGAGTGCTGATCGACGATGCGTCGGCGCCGCTCATCGCCAACGGCGTTGCCGCGACCGAGATTCAGGTCGAGCTGGTGGCCTTGATGCGCTACGCGGCGCAAAACGACGCTATTCCGGTACCGTTCGTGCGACCGCTCGACGTCAACACGCTGAAGAAGGATTTTCTGGCCCGGCACCACGAGCTGTTCGGCTATGCGACGGGCGAGAGCTGCGTCATCGAATCCGTGCGGGTGCAGGCACGCCGCCCGTCGAGCACCGTCGTGAGCCGGCCGGCCGTCGCGGTCAGGACAGTATCCAGCGGCGAGCGCATCTGCTCGTTCGACGGCTTTCACGACATCGCCACAAGCATCATCGATCGCGCCTCGCTGATCGAGATCGTCAGCGGCCCGGCCATCATCGAAGACGCATGGTCGACCGTGGTGGTCCCCCCCGGCTGGCAGGCGCGGCCGGAGGTTTCAGGCAATCTGTTCCTGACGCGGGGGGCCTCATGAAGCTCGATCCGTTCGTCGTCGAAGTCATCAGGCACGGGCTCTCGGCCGCGGCCGAGGAGATGAGCCTGGTGATGACGCGCTCGGCGCGCTCGCCGCTGCTGCGCGAGGCCGGCGACCTGTCGTCGGCGATCACGGACGGCCGCGGCGACCTGGTCGGACAGGGCCGCGACATCCCGATCCATCTCGGCGCGATGGCCTATACGGTCCTCGAGTTGCTGAAGGTGGTGCCGCGCGACAGCCTGAACGACGGCGACGCACTGATCTACAATGTCGGGCCGCTCGGCGGCAACCATCTCAACGACGTCAAGGTCGTGCGCCCCGTCTTCGTCGACGGCGAAATCGTGGCGTTCGTGGTCAGCCTCGCACACTGGCCCGATATCGGCGGCACCTGGCCCGGCAGCTATTTTGCGAAAGCGATCGACACCTTCCAGGAAGCGATGCGCATTCCGCCGGTTCTGATCGCCACGGCAGCCGGCGTCAATACGCCGATCGTGCAGCTGCTCAAGGCCAATGTTCGGGATCCCGAGTCCTGCGAGGGCGATCTTCTCGCCCAGATCGCCGCAACGAAAGCCGGTGAGAAGCGGATCGTCGAGCTCTGCCGCGAGCACGGCAAGGCGGTCTTCACCGCGGCGCAGTCGCGCCTGCACGATCTCTCCGAATTCGAGATGCGCGAGGCGTTGCGCGATCTGCCTGATGGCATCTACGAGGGCGAGGATTATTTGGACGACGGCGGCGTCAACGACGCGCCCGCGCGCATTCATGTCAAGATCACCATTGCGGGCGACGAAGCGACCTTCGACCTCTCGGGAAGCTGCGACCGCGTCTCGAATTTCTGCAACACGACGCCGTTCATGGCGCGCTCCGCAGTGGCCTATGCCGCGCGCATCATGAGCGGGCGCGACATGCACCAGAACGCGGGCGCGCTGCGGCCGCTGACAATCATCACGCGCCCGGGCTCGATCCTGGAGCCGGGGTGGAATGCCTCGGTGGCGGCCGGCAACCACGAGACGTCGATGCGCATCGTCGATGCGATCTTCCGCGCCATGCAGGATACCATTCCGGAGCGCCTGTCTGCCGGCGGTGCGACCACGGCGGGCGTCTTGTTTTTTGCCGAACCGCGGCAAAACGGTTCGTGGAAGATGCTCTACGAGGTCCACGGCGGTGGCGAGGGCGCGCGTCACGATCGAGACGGCATCTCGGCGACCCGGGTGCATCTGTCCAACACCTCGAACACGCCGGTCGAGGTGATCGAGGCGAACTACGCGATCCAAGTCGAGCAGCAGGCCATTCGCCGGCATTCCGGCGGCACGGGAGCCCATCGCGGCGGGGACGGCGTCATCCGTACCTATCGGATTCTGGCGCCGTCGATGCACCTGACCACCTGCATCGAGCGCATGGTGATAGCGCCGTTCGGCATGCAGGGCGGCGAGCCCGGCAAGGCCTGTCGCATCTCGCTGATCAGGCAGGGCGCGAACGTCGCGATCGACGGCAAGTCGAACCTGGTGCTGCAGCAAGGCGATCTCGTCACGATCGAGACCTGCGGCGGCGGTGGCTACGGCGCCGGGGCCGCGGAATGAAGGGATTGCAATGAGCAGATTGTTGCGAACCGGGCTGAATGCCGGCGACAGCGCGCCCATGGCCGTGGTCGGCGGCGAGGGCGTCTATTTTCATCTGTCAGACGGCCGCAAGCTCATCGACGGCAGCAACACCGGCGGCGGGCTGGGCCATCGCCATCCCGCGATGGTGGAGGCGATCCGCCGTGCCGCGGACACCCCCGTCGTGAACGAAGGCTGGACCTGGGTCGGCCGCGAGCAGGCCGCTGACGATTTGATGGCGACCGCCTTCAAGGGCGAAGAGGAGTGGGTCGGTGCGGTGCGCTTCTGCATCAGCGGCAGCGAGGCCAACGACATGGCGCTGTCGCTGTGCCAGGCGCTGACGCAGCGGTCCGCGCTGGCAACGCGCGAACGCGCCTATCACGGCATCACCGGCCTGTCGCGCAGCATGACGGTGCAGCCGCAATGGCATGGCGGCCTCGCTGTGCACTCCGGCGGCTCCAAGCTGCCGGCGCCGATGGCGCCGGTGCGGATATTGCCGGCGCCGGATGGCGCGATCTACGGCGCGCCGGCCAACAATGTTCCCCCCAGCGAATATCTGGCCGATGCCACGCGCCTGCTTTCGGATACCGCAGCGACGATCATCGACTACACGCAGGGCGGCATCTATTACGACGGCGCCTATCAGGATGAGGTGGCGCGGTGCGCGCGGCAGGCTGGTTCATATTGGATCGCCGACGAAGTGGTGACCGGTGCGGGTCGCGCCGGGCGCTGGTTCGCGTTCCAGGGCGCCGAAAGCCGTCCTGACATCGTGACGCTTGGAAAATCGCTCGGCGGCGGTGCGGCAGCGGTTGCCGCGGTGGTGGTGTCGAAAGACGTCGTCGAGCGGCTCAAGGGCACGAGCTGGCAGAATTACGGCACGCTGCGCGGCCATCCCATCAGCATGGCCGCGGTCAGCGCCTACCTGAAGGTTGTCAACGAAGACAAGATTTTGGAGCACGTCGGGGCTCTCGAAAAGCTGTTCACCCGCCGCCTGCTCGCCATCGCGCAAAGGCATCCGAGCGTGCAGCGCGTGGCCGGGCAGGGGCTGCACTGGACCGTGGAGCTGCACGGGCCGGACTGGCGCTCCTGGCACGCCGACACCACCGAGGTGCCGATCGCCTCGCGCGTCGCGGAGCGGGCGCTGGAGGCCGGTGCCGTGATCGGGACCAGCGGTGAGCAGACCTCGCTGTTCCTCGCACCACCACTCGTGATTTCCGAGCATGAGGCCGAGCAGCTTCTGGATGCGCTCGACCATGGCCTGGATGTTGCCGATGCGGAACAGTAATGAGCGGGGATCGTGCAGCGCACACCATGCAGATGTGCAGGCGCCGGCTGGCAAGTCCGGGCGACGCTGCGTTATGCTGCGCGCGCCGGCACGTGATTAAAACTGTAGTTTGGCCCAAGACATCACCAGGAAATCGCTGATGCGTATCGTCAATGTTGCCGCCGCCCAGATGGGCCCGATCCAGAAAGCGGACAGCCGCGAGGTCGTGGTCAAGCGCATGATTGCGCTGATGGACGAGGCCAAAAGCAAGGGCGCCGACCTGATCGTCTATCCGGAACTGGCGCTCACGACCTTCTTCCCGCGCTGGTACGTGGAGGACCGCCCCGAGTTCGACATCTGGTTCGAGCGCGAGATGCCGAACGCCGCGACCCGACCGTTGTTCGAGCGCGCGGCGCAGCATCAGATGGCGATGAATTTCGGCTATGCGGAGCTGACGCCTGATGGACATCACTTCAACACCGCGATCCTGACCGACAGATCCGGCAAGATCATCGGCAAATATCGCAAGATCCATTTGCCCGGCCATGTGGAATACGACACCAAACGCTCGCACCAGCATCTGGAGAAACGCTATTTCGAGCCGGGCGACCTCGGCTTCAACGTCTGGCGTGAGCTGGGCGGCATCATCGGCATGGCCATCTGTAACGACCGGCGCTGGCCCGAGACCTATCGGGTGATGGGCCTGCAAGGCGTCGAGATGGTGCTGATCGGTTACAATACCCCGTCGGTGAATGCGGAGAGGCGCGATGAGGGCGTCGAGAAGCGCCTGTTTCACAACCGCCTCTCGGTGCAGGCCGGCGCCTATCAGAACGCGACCTGGGTTGTCGCGGTGGCCAAGGCCGGTAACGAGGACGGACACCCGCTGTTTGGCGGCAGCCTGATCGTCGATCCCAATGGCGAAATCGTCGCCGAAGCGAAGACGGAGGAGGACGAGCTGCTGGTCCACGCTTGCGACCTCGATGCCACCACCTTCGGCAAGACCACGATCTTCAATTTCGCGCAGCACCGCCGCATCGAGCATTACGGCCTGATTACCAGCCGTACCGGCGCGGTGCCACCGCCGGAGAAGTGACGTCGATGACCGGCCAGAGCACATCCGGCATATCCTTGCGCGAGCTCGATCCGCGCGACCGCTACAAGCTGCTTTGCGGCGTGGTGGTGCCACGGCCGATTGCGCTGGTGACGACGCTCGACGCGAACGGGGCGGTCAACGCCGCGCCCTTCAGCTTCTTCAACGTGTTCTCGGAGAGCCCGGCGCTGATCGTGCTCGGTCTCCAGCACAAGCCGGATCACAGCCCGAAGGACACCACCCGCAACATCCATCGCGACGGCGAGTTCGTCGTTCACATGGTGGACGAGGCGCTGTCGGGGGCGATGAACGACTGCGCGGTCGATTTTCCGTCCGGTGACAGCGAGGTCGCTGCGGCAGGGCTCGCGACCCTTCCCTCGATCGACGTGAAGGTGCCGCGCCTCGCTGCGGCACCCTTTGCGCTCGAATGCCGGCGCCATGTCTCGCTGAATTTTTCGCCCGATCGCGAGCTGCTGGTCGGCGAAGTGCTCCGGGTTCACGCCCGCGAGGGCCTCGTCGACGAGACCAATATGTATGTCGATCTCGACGCCTACCGGCCGATCGGCCGCATGTTCGGCAATCTCTACACGACGCAGCGGGACACGTTTGCGCTTGTTCGCGAGAGCCACGCGCAATGGCTCGCGCGACAGGACGCCAAAGAGCTGAAGGACGCCTAGTGATTCGAGAACTGCACCGTACCCAGCGCCATCGTGACGGCCGCCTGTGTCGGGTCGATCACGGCAATGCCGAGCGCGTCTTCGAGGGGACGGCGATGGCGCGCCATGCCCGCGCAGCCCATCACGATGGCGCGCGCCCCGTCCTCGTCGCGCAGCGCGCGGCCGATTTCGATCATCCTCGCCAGCGTGCCTTCGCCCGAGGCGGTTTCCGCGACGCTCATGTTGAGCGGCCGCTCGCCGGCAAGGCGTTCGGTCAGTCCCATCTGCCTGAGATAGCGCATGTGACGCGGGATCGAGCGCTGGGCGATCGCGATGACGCCAAACGTTTCGGCGCGGGCCAATGCGGTCAGCACGCCGCACTCGGCGATGCCGAACACGGGGCGGTCGGTGCCTTCGCGGCAGACCTGAAGCCCGGGATCGCTGTAACAGGCGATGACAAAGGCAGCCGAGCTGTTGTCGCCCTCGACCAGCCGGCGCAGCGGCATGGCGACGCCATCGACATCGGCCTGGCTTTCAATGCCGAACGGTCCCTCGGCCAGGGTCTGGCAGACCAGCTCCGGCCCGCCCTCGAAACCGAGCGGCTTCAGCGCGTCCTCGAGCCCCTGCGTGACCGCTGGGTTGGAGTTCGGATTGATGACGAGAATGCGCGGTCGGGACATGCTGGTCTTCCTGCAAAATTTCGATCACTTGCCCTAAGCCTATCATGGAGTGCCTCATGACTGAACCCGCTTACGACCTGATCATTCGCGGTGGGCGCGTCGCGACGACGACCGACGTCTTTGAAGCCGATGTCGCCATCTCCGGCGAGACCATCGCCGCTATCGGGCGTGGGCTTCCGTCCGCGAAGCGCGAGATCGACGCGCGCGGGAAGCTCGTCCTGCCCGGCGGCGTCGACAGCCACGCCCATATCGAGCAGTTGTCCGCTGCCGGCATCATGAATGCCGACACGTTCGAGAGCGCAACCGTCTCGGCCGCCTTCGGCGGCACCACCACGGTGATCCCCTTTGCCGCCCAGCATGTCGGCATGAAGCTGCCGCAGGTGGTGGAGGATTATCACGCGCTGGCCAAGAAGGGCGCCGTGATCGACTACGCCTTTCACATGATCATCGCCGATGCCACCAAAGAAACGGTCGAGGAGCATATTCCGGCGCTGGTGAAGCAGGGCCATGCCTCGATCAAGATCTTCATGACCTATGACCGGCTCAAGGTCGACGACGAGCCGCTGCTGGACATCCTTCTCGCCGCACGCCAGTCCGGCGCGATGTTGTGCGCCCATGCCGAAAACCACGGCATCATCGCCTGGATGGTGAAGCGCCTGCTCGCGCGGGGCTACACGATGCCGAAATACCACGCCGTCAGCCACGCCCGCGTGTCGGAGGCAGAGGCCTTTACCCGGCTGATCGGCATGGCGGCGCTGATCGACCAGCCGATCATGATCTTCCACGTCTCGACTGCCGAGGGCGCCAAGGTCATCCGCGACGCGCGGGGGCAGGGGTTGAAGGTGTTTGCCGAGACCTGTCCGCAATATCTGTTCCTGACCGCAGGCGATCTCGACAAGCCCGGGGCGGAAGGCGCCAAGTGGATGTGCAGTCCGCCGCCCCGCACGCATTCGGACCAGGAGGCGCTGTGGCAGGCGCTGTCGCTCGGCGATCTCCAGACCATCTCGTCGGATCACGCGCCGTATCGCTATGACGAGACCGGCAAGTTGCGCGCCGGTCCCAACCCCAATTTCAAGCAGGTCGCCAATGGCCTGCCGGGACTGGAGCTGCGCCTGCCGCTGCTGTTCGACGCGATGGTGTCGAAGGGGCGGCTGGGTCTGGAAAAATTCGTCGAGCTGACCTCGACCGCGCCAGCCAAGATCTACAATCTGCATCCGCGCAAGGGCTCGATTGCGGTGGGCGCCGATGCCGATATCGCTATCTGGGATCCCGATCGCGAGACCACGATATCAGACGAAATGATGCACGACCTTACCGGCTACACGCCGTTTGCAGGTCGCAAGCTGAAGGGCTGGCCGGTGTCGGTGCTGTCGCGTGGGCGCGTCATCATCGAGGGCAACAAGTGCCTCGCGAGCGCCGGCAGCGGCCAGTTCCTGGCACGCAGCGGTGGCGAAGCGGCCAAGCCGACCGGGCGGCTCGTCGCCGACATGGATCCGGAGCGGAATTTCGGAGCGAAGCTACTGTGATAGCGGATCGCGCGCGATGAAGATCGTCATCTTCGGCGGTACCGGCTTTGTCGGCCTCAATGTTGCGGAGGCGCTGCTTGCGCGCGGGCATGAGGTGACACTGTATGATCGCACGGAGTTGCCGCCATCCGCGCGGCGGTCTCTTGCCGATTACGGCGCCCGGCTCAAAGCCGTGCAGGGCGATATCACCGACGCAGATGCCATCGACGCCGTCATCGCCGAAGGCGTTGATGCGATCGTGCTCGGCGCGGCGATCACCGCCGGCGATGAGCTGGAGAGAGCATCGACCGCGCGCGTTCTCGAGATCAATGTGATGGCGCAGATCCCGATCCTGCTTGCGGCGATCCGCCATGGCGTGCGCCGCGTCGTCAATCTCTCGTCGGCATCGGCCTATGGTGCTGCGGGTGCGCGGGTCGAGATTCTCGACGAGGAAACCCCTTGCGATCCGATCTCGTTCTACGCCATCAGCAAGTTCACCTCGGAGCGCTCTGTCGCGCGCCATGCCGAACTCTTCGGCGGCGATTTCCTGAGCGTACGGCTGAGCGCCCTGTTCGGACCGTGGGAGCGACCGAGCTCCGTACGCGACACGCCAAGCCTCCAGTTCCAGATTTTGGCCGCGTTCGCCCGCGGCGAGCCGGCGGTCATGCCTGAAGCGGGCATGAGGGACTGGATCTACGCTCCGGATGCCGCCCAAGCCGTGGCACTGTTGGTCGAAGCCGAGCGGCCGCGCCATCGGCTCTACAACATCTCCAGCGGCGGGCTTTGGGCGGCGCTGCAATGGGGCGAGGCCTTTGCGGCGTTGCATCCCGGCCTGGAGTGCCGCCTCGCGTCGCCCGCCGAGAAAACCGTCATCAAGCTGCATGGGCCCTATCGCGCGCCGCTGTCGGTGACGCGGATGGCGGATGAATTCGGCTGGCGCGCGCGGTTCGGCTGCGCCGAGTCGGCGGCCGCGATGAGCGCCTGGTTGACGCAGCACAAGGAGTGGATCTGACATGCGGCTGCAGGGGCGCACGGCCATCATCACCGGAGCGGGTTCGGGTATCGGCCGCGCGAGCGCGAAGCTGTTCGCGGAAGAGGGCGCACGTCTTGCTCTGGTCGATCGCGATTCCGCAGGCCTTCAGGAAACGCAGAGCTTGGTCGGCGAAGCAACGACGTATGTCGGGGACGTCGGCGATGCCGGTTTCGCCGACGCCGTTGTCGACGCTGTGATCGCGCGGCACGGTCGGCTCGATGTCCTCATGACCGCCGCCGGCTTCTCCTGCGGGGGCACGGTGCTGACGACGAGCCTGGAAGATTGGGATGCGGTGTTCCGCACCAATGTCGGCGGCACCTGGCTGTGGGCGCGGGCGGCCGTGCCGCAGATGCAGCGGCAGAAGAGCGGTTCCATCATCACGCTGGCATCGCAGCTCGCGATTGCCGGCGGCAAGGGCAACAGCGCCTATATCGCCGCCAAGGGCGCGATCGTCAGCCTGACCCGGACCATGGCAGTGGATTTCGCAACCGACGGCATTCGCGTCAACGCCATCGCGCCGGGCGCGGTCGACACGCCGATGCTTCGCCGCAGCTTTGCCCGCCACGCCAATGCTGACGAGGTGCGCGAAACCTCCCGCAACCGTCACGCCATGAAGCGGTTCGGCCAGGCCGAGGAGATCGCGCAGACCGCGCTTCACCTCGCCAGCGATGCGTCCTCGTTTACGACCGGCACCGTGATGGTGGTCGACGGAGGCTGGCTCGCGGCATGAGTGATGCGCTGACACAACTGGAAGTGAACGTTCGCGCCGATCTCGCCAGGATCGCGCATCCCGGCGCTGCCTGGCTCGAACCGAAGCAGGGACCGGACGGCAAGCCGGCGCTGGATGTGCTGGTGATCGGCGCCGGCCAATCCGGCATCGCCATCGGCTTCGGCCTGATGCGCTCCCGCGTCAGCAACCTCCTGCTGCTGGACAAGGCCGAGGAGGGGATGGAAGGCCCGTGGCTCACCTATGCCCGCATGCCAACGCTGCGCAGCCCGAAGGATTATACCGGCCCGGACCTCGATATCCCCAGCCTGACCTATCAGTCCTGGCACGAGGCCCGCTTCAGTCAGGAAAGCTGGCAGACGCTGAACCTGATCCTGAGAGAGCACTGGGCTGAGTATCTGCTGTGGCTGCGGCGCACGATCGGCTTGCCGGTGCGCAATGGATGCGAGCTTCTGGAAATCCTTCCGGCGGCAGATGGTTTAGTGGCTGCACGCGTGAAACGTGGCGAGGGCGTCGAGACACTCCATGCGCGCAAGATCGTGCTCGCGACGGGGCAGGAGGGAATGGGCGGCTGGATAATTCCGGAGCCGTTGCGCGACCTACCGACGGGCAGGGTCGCAACTGTCGCCGACGATATCGACTTCGAAACCCTTCGCGGCAAGCGCGTCGCCGTAATCGGTGCCGGCGCATCGGCCTTCGACAATGCGGCAACCGCGCTGGAAGCGGGCGCGGCGGAAGTGCATCTGCTGTGTCGTCGGGCGCAGATCCAGGTAATCCAGCCCTATCGCTGGCTGACCTTCCGCGGCTTCCTGCGTCATCTCAGCGATCTCGACGATGTCTGGCGCTGGCGTTTCATGCGCACCATCCTCGAGATGCGCGAAGGCTTTCCGCAACCGACTTACGATCGCTGCGCGCGTCATGCCAATTTCACATTGCACGAGGGCGCGCCGATCGAGGCGGCCCGCGAGACCGATCGCGGCCTGGAACTGCAGACCCCGCGCGGCGCCATCACCGCAGATCTCGTCATCTGCGGCACCGGCATCGACATGGATTTTTCCGGCCGTGGCGAGCTGCGCGCATTTGCCGGCAATATCGCAACCTGGGCCGACCGCTACCAGCCGCCGGAAAACGAGCGCAACGCGCGACTCGGCCGCTTTCCCTATCTGGCCGACGATTACGCCTTCACCGAGCGCGTCGCGGGCGAGACGCCGTGGATCTCGAATATCCATCTTTTCGCCATCGCCTCCACCATGAGTTTTGGCCCGTCGGGGTCGTCGATCAACGCGATGACGACCGCGGTGCCGAAGCTGGTGAATGGCCTGACGCGCGGCCTGTTTCGTGCCGATGTCGAACGGCACTGGGCCTCGCTCCGCGCCTATGACGTGCCGCAGGCCCTGGTCACGCGGCCAGCGCGAAAAATGGAGGAATCGCGATGATCGTCCATGCGCCGCCGCGACAAAGCGTCCACAAGAGCGCATCATGAGACTGGCGCGCAAATTGCTTCTTTCTTGACCTGTGCTGCTGGCGTTCTTGTCGAAAATTTAGGGGAAAACGAATGCGTTTTGTGTCTTTCAGGCCGGCATCCTCCGTGCTCGCCACCGCTGCGCTTCTGCTTGTCGCCGCCGCGCCTTCGCATGCGCAAACCAGGGCGGAGACCTTGCGCTATGTCACCGGCGCATCCGTCAACACGCTCGATCCCAACATCCCGGGCTCGACGCGCGAATCCTTTGCGCTGAGCATGAGCACCTATGACCGCCTGGTGGCGTTCGGCCGCAAGCAGCTCAGCGGCAAATGGGTGTTCGACCTCGACAAGATCACCGGCGAGCTCGCCGAATCCTACGACGTCAGCCCGGACGGACTGAAGCTGACCTTCCGTCTGCGCAAGGATGCCAAGTTCCAGGACGGTTCGCCCGTGACCGCTGAGGACGTGAAATGGTCGCTCGATCGCTGCGTCACCGCGCCGATCCTTGGCAAGGCACAATTGCTGACGGGATCGCTGACGTCGGCTGACCAGTTCAAGGTGATCGATCCCCTCACGATCGAAGTGACGCTGCCGAAACCCGACAAGCTTGCGCTGCCCAATCTCGCGACGGTCTACCCGCTGATCATCAACTCCAAGGTCGCCAAGGAGCACGCGACCCCGGAAGATCCCTGGGCCACCGCCTGGCTGAAGGAGCATACCGCCGGCAGCGGTGCCTATGTGATCGAGAGCTTCAAGCCCGGCGAGCAGGTGATCATCAAGCGCAACGAGGACTGGAACCGCGGCTCGCCCGACAAGCCGGCCTTTTTCAAGCGCGTGATCGTGCAGTCCGTGCCGGAGCCCGCGACCCGGGCCAATCTGGTTGAGCGCGGCGATGCCGATCTCGTGGTCGATCTCCAGGCCAGCGACGTGCAGTCGCTCGAGGCCAAGGGCAAGCTCAAGGTGATCTCGACGCCGCAATACAATTCGATCACCTTCGTCTCGATGAACAACCAGATCCCGCCCTTCGACAACGTCAATGTCCGCCGTGCCGTCGCCTTCGCGTTGCCCTATGAGGACATGTTCAAGGCTGCCCTGTTCGGCCGCGGGGCCCCGCTGTTCGGTGCGACTTGGCCGGATGGCAAGCCGCTGAACGGCATCTATCCGTTCCAGGCGCCGGTGAAGACCGACCTCGACAAGGCGCGGGAGTATCTGAAAGCCGCGGGACTCCCGGAGGGTTTTTCGACCACCTTCAGCTTCAACGTCGGCCAGGCCTCGACCGCGGAGCCGATGGCGGCTCTCGTGAAGGAATCGCTTGCCAAGATCGGGATCAAGGTCGACATCCAGAAGCTGCCGGATGCGCAGATGTCGACGCAGATCAACGAGAAGAAGCTGCCTTTGTTCACGGAGGGCATCGTCGCCTGGCTGCCCTCGACCGATTACTTCTATCGCAACTTCTACACCGGCAATCAGCGCTGGAATTACAGCTCGATCAACAATCCGGAGCTAGCTGCAATCGCGCAGGAAGCGCGCTTCGAGCCCGACAAGGCCAAGTACGAGGAGGATGGCCGCAAGCTCAACGCGATCCATTTCAGCGAGATGCCGCAGATCCCGCTGTGGCAGCCGAACCAGGACGCCGTGATGGCGTCGTCGATCGAGGGCTACACCTACGAGTTCCATCGTCAGGTCGATTATCGCGACGTCAGCCGCAAGTAATTTGATTGAAAAGTGATGTCCGCAAACGGAGGCTCTGAAAGGTGATGACCGGTCTTGGTGCGACGGTGGCGCGGGCGGGGAGGCGGCTTCTGTCGTCGCTGCCGGCGTTGTTCGGCGTGCTGGTCTTCACCTTTCTCCTGATGCGGGTCCTCCCCGGAGATCCTGCGGTGTTCTTCGCCTCGGGGCCCAACGCCGGCAAGGAGGAGATCGAGCAGATCCGCAAGCAGATGGGACTCGACAAGTCGGTGCCGGAGCAGCTCGTGTTCTATCTCTCCGATATCGGCCGCGGCAATCTCGGCCGCTCGATGATGACGGGACAGCCGGTCCTGAAGGACCTTCGCGAACGGCTGCCGGCCTCGCTGGAGTTGACCTTCACGGCGCTCCTGATCGCGCTGCTCGCGGCGGTGCCGCTCGGCGTGGTCGCAGCCTTGAAACCGGGATCCCTCGTCGATCACGGCGTGCGGCTGTTCTGTGCGCTCGGCGTTTGCGTCCCGACCTTCGTCTCGGGCCTGCTGCTGATCTATGTCTTCTACTATCTGCTCGGTCTTGCGCCTGATCCGACCGGGCGGATCGACGTCTTCACGTCGCTGCCGCCGCAGCGTACCGGGTTCCTGTCGGTCGATTTCCTGCTCGCGGGAGACATCGAGGGCTGGTGGGCGGCCTGCAAGCAGCTGATCCTGCCGGCGCTGAGCATGGCCCTGTTCGTCATCGCGCCGCTGGCGCGGATCACGCGTGCGTCGATGCTGGTCTCGCTCGGCAGCGATTTCGTGCGCACCGCGCGCTCGGTCGGATTGTCCTGGCAGAAGGTCGTCGTCACCTATGCGCTGCGCAATGCGATCCTTCCCGTCATCACCATTGCCGGCATCGTGTTCTCGACCATGCTTGGCGCGAATGTCCTCGTGGAGAAGGTGTTCTCCTGGCCGGGCGTCGCCTCCTACGCGCTCGATGCGCTGCTGTCGTCCGACTACGCGCCGGTGCAGGGTTTCGTGCTGCTGATGGCTGGCATCTTCGTGCTGGTCAATCTGGTGGTCGACGTCTGCTACGGCATCGCCGATCCCAGGGTGTCGATCGGATGACCAGCGCAACCCTCCGCCATTCGGTCTGGATTTTGCGCGGCAACCCGCTGACCGGTGTCGCCGCGGCGGGTGTCCTTCTGTTTGTCCTGGTCGCGATCTTCGGACCGTGGCTGGTGCCCTATGATCCCGTCGTCTCCAACGTCTCGGAGTCCCTGCAGCCGCCGAGCGCGGCGCACCTCGCCGGCACCGACCAGCTCGGGCGCGATGTGTTCAGCCGCCTCGTCGTCGCGGCCCGCCTCGACCTCGCCATCGCGGTCTCGGCGGTCGGCATCTCCTTCGTGATCGGCGCGGTCGTCGGCTCTTTCTGCGGCTATGCCGGCGGCAGGCTCGACCGCTCGGTCGGCCGCTTCGTCGACGTCATGATGGCCTTTCCGCTGTTCGTGCTGGCGATGGCAATGGTTGCGGCGCTCGGCAACCGGATCGAGAACATCGTGATCGCGACCGCGATCATCAATCTTCCCTTCTACATCCGCTTCGCACGCGCCGAGGTCAACGTCCGGCGCAATGTCGGCTGGGTGGAGGCGGCGCGTTCCTGCGGTGAGAGCCATTTCTCGGTGGTGCTGCGCTTCCTGCTGCCGAACATCCTGCCGGCGATGGCGGTGCAGATCTCGCTCAACCTCGGCTGGGCGATCCTGAACGCCGCCGGCCTGTCCTTCATCGGCCTTGGCGTCAAGCCGCCGACACCGGAATGGGGTATCATGGTCGCGGAGGGGGCGCGCTTCATCTCGACGGGGCGGTGGTGGCTGGTGGCATTTCCGGGCCTCGCGTTGATGATGGCCGTGCTGTGCTTCAACCTTCTCGGCGACGGGATGCGGGACATTCTCGATCCGCGCATGCGCACATGAGCGAGGAATTGCTCAGGATCGACGATCTCCACGTCGCATTCTCGACGCGACGCGGGATGGTCGAGGCCGTGCGCGGCGTGACGCTCACGGTCGAAGCCGGCGAGATGCTTGGCCTCGTCGGCGAAAGCGGATCGGGCAAGTCGGTGACCGGCTTTGCGACGGCGCGGCTGCTCGATGCGGCCGGCCGCGTCACGGCAGGCAAGATCCTGTTTCGCGGCCAGGACGTCACAAAACTCAGGGGTGACGATCTGCGTCAGCTCCAGGGCGCCGCGATGTCGATGATCTTCCAGAACCCGCGGGCGGCGCTCAATCCGATCCGCGCGATCGGCCTGCAGATCGCGGACGCGATCCTAACTCACAAGCGGATATCGAAGGACGCTGCCCGCGCCGAGGCGCTGGAGCTGCTGCGCGCCGTTCAGATCCGCGATCCCGAAGCGCGGATGAACGCCTATCCGCACGAGCTCTCCGGCGGCATGTGCCAGCGCGTCATGATCGCGATCGCGATCTCCTGTAATCCCGCGCTCTTGATCGCCGATGAGCCGACGACCGGGCTCGACGTCACCACGCAGAAGGTGGTGATGGACCTCGTGGCGGAGATTGCCGCCGCGCGCGGCATGGCGACGATCCTGATCACGCACGATCTCGGGTTAGCAGCGCGATATTGCCGCCGCATTGCCGTGATGGAACGCGGCCGCATCGTCGAAGAGGCAAGCCCCAGGACGCTGTTCGGCGCGCCGCAGCACGCCTATACCAGGCGTCTGGTGGCGGCGTCGCCGACCGCGACCTCCCAGATCGAGGACCTCGTGACGGAAGAGGAGAGGGAGCGCCACGCGGCTGTGGTCAGCAAGCCCCGGCAGGAGCTCGCCCACGGGACTCCGCCGCTGCTGGAAGTGCGCAAGCTCGCAAAACGCTTCGACGAGGGTGCCGCGGCGGTGGCAGACTTCTCGATGACGATGGCCGGCGGCGAGAGCGTCGGCCTCGTCGGCGAATCCGGGTCCGGCAAGAGCACGACGTCGCGGATGATTTGTCGCCTGATCGATCCGAGCGAGGGCGAGATCGTTTTCGACGGGCAGTCGATCGGCCACGTGGCGTCGCGCGACTTTCACCGCTCACGCTTCCGCAAAGACATCCAGATGGTCTTCCAGGACCCGAACGAGAGCCTCAATCCGCGCTTCACGGCCTTCGACTGCATCGCCCATCCCCTGATGCGGCTCGACGGCATGCGTGGGGGCGATGCGCTGCGCAAGCGGGTGGAGGACTGCGCCGAGCGTGTGGGGCTGCCGCTGGATCTCTTGCCGCGCTTTCCGCATCAGCTGTCCGGCGGGCAGAAGGCGCGCGTCGGCATCGCCCGCGCCATCGCCTGCCGGCCGCGGCTTCTGGTGCTGGACGAGCCGACCGCCGCGCTCGACGTCTCCGTGCAGGCCGTAGTGCTGCAACTGCTCGACCGCCTGCGGCGCGAGAACGATATCGCACTGCTGTTCGTCAGCCACGATCTCAACGTGGTACGCATGCTTTGCGACCGCACCATCGTGCTGCGCAATGGCGGCATCGTGGAGCAGGGCGAGAGCCGGGCGTTGTTCGACAATCCCAAGACCGACTACACGCGCAAGCTGGTCGAGGCGATCCCGCATATCGAGACCGGCCCGGTGCTGGCGGCTGCGCTTTGATGTCTCGACTGGCCCAGATGGTGCGGATATCCCGCTGGCGAAGGTCCGGTTAGTGGCATACCATTTGCACGCCAATGAGCTCTGGTTTCACCTGTTCTTGGCCAACGATGGCCGGCATCACGGCACTATTGGGAGGATTTCATGGATCGCAGGACCGTATTGAAGGGACTGGCCGGCGCGGGCGGTCTGGCATTGAGCGGCATTTCAGCCCCGGCGATCGCACAAGGCGCCTCCGCGCGCACCCTGCGCTTCGTGCCGCAAGCAAACCTCGCCAATTTCGACCCGATCTGGGGCACGCAATATGTCGTGCGCAATGCCGCCGCGCTGGTCTGGGATACGCTCTACGGCGTCGATTCCTCGCTCCAGCCGCAGCGGCAGATGGTCGAGTCCGAGGAAGTGACCGACGATGGCACCACCTGGACGTTCAAATTGCGAACGGGCCTCAAATTCCACGATGGCGAGCCGGTGCTGAGCAAGGACGTCGTTGCAAGTCTCACCCGCTGGGCGGCGCGCGATCCGATGGGGCTAATGCTCAAGGCGCTGCAGCAGGAACTCACCGCTGTCGACGACCGCACCTTCAAATGGGTGCTGAAGCAGCCGTTTCCGAAGATGCTCTATGCGCTCGGCAAGAACAACTCGCCTTGCGCCTTCATCATGCCCGAGCGCATTGCGCAGACCGACCCGTTCAAGCAGATCGGCGATTACGTCGGCTCGGGGCCGATGAAGTTCGCCAAGGGTGAGTGGGTCCCGGGCGCGAAAGCCGTGTTCGAGAAGTTCGCCGACTATGTACCGCGGCAGGAAAAGTCGTCGTGGCTCGCCGGCGGCAAGCAGATGCTGCTCGACCGCGTCGAATGGATCGTGATGCCGGATCCGGCGACCGCTGCGGCCGCGTTGCAGAACGGCGAGATCGACTGGTGGGAGAATCCGATTGCGGACCTCGTGCCCGTCCTGAAGAAGAACAAGAACATCAGCGTCGACATCGGCGATCCCCTCGGCAATGTCGGCTCGTTCCGTATGAACTTCCTGTATCCGCCGTTCAACGACGTGCGGGCGCGGCGCGCGGTGCTGATGGCGATGAGCCAGGAAGACTACATGCGCGCGCTCGTCGGCGACGACACTTCGCTGTGGAAGCCGCTGCCAGGCTTCTTCACGCCCGATACGCCGCTCTACACCGAGGCGGGCGGCGAGGTCCTGAAGGGCAAGCGCGATCTTGACGCTGCCAAGAAGCTGCTCGCCGAGAGCGGCTATTCCGGCCAGCCCGTGACGTGCCTGGTGGCGCAGGATCAGCCGATCACCAAGGCGTTCGGCGATGTGACGGCGGATCTACTGAAGAAGCTCGGCATGAATGTCGACTTCGTCGCGACCGATTGGGGCACGGTCGGCTCCCGCCGCGCACAGAAGACGCCGCCCGGACAGGGCGGCTGGAACATGTTCCACACCTGGCATGCGGGTTCGGACTGCATCAATCCGGCGCCCTACACTGCCATTCGCGCCAACGGCGACAAGGCCTGGTTCGGCTGGCCCAACAGCCCCGGCACCGAGAAGGAGGTTACGTCCTGGTTCGAGGCCAAGAACCTCGACGAGGAGAAGGCCGCGGTCGCTCGCCTTAACAAGGTCGCGCTCGAGGACGTCGTCTACGCGCCGACCGGGTTCTTCCTCAGCTACACGGCCTGGCGCAAGAACGTCTCCGGCATCACGAAAGGGCCGCTGCCGTTCTTCTGGGGCGTGTCGAAATCCGCATGACCCTGCGCTGAAACCAGATGCTCTCCTACATCCTCCGGCGTATCGCCTCGACCTTGCCAGTGATGGCGATTGTCGCGCTGTTCGTGTTCAGCCTGCTCTACATCGCGCCGGGGGATCCCGCCGTGGTGATCGCGGGCGATCAGGCAAGTCCGGAGGATGTGGAGCGCATCCGGCAGAGCCTGGGCCTCGATCGACCTTTCCTGATCCAGTTCGGCAGCTGGGTCTGGCGCATTCTGCACGGCGATCTCGGCACCTCAATCTTCACCAATCTGCCGGTCTCGACGATGATCGGGCAGCGTCTCGGGCCGACGCTGTCGCTGATGATGGTCACGCTCCTGCTCACGATCGTGGTCGCGGTGCCGCTCGGCGTGCTGGCGGCCTGGAAGGCGGGAAGCCTGATCGACCGGGCCATCATGGCCTTTGCCGTGTTCGGCTTCTCGCTGCCGGTCTTCGTCGTCGGCTATGTCCTCGCCTACGTCTTCGCGCTGGAGCTCGAATGGCTTCCCGTGCAGGGCTATACGCCGCTTGCCCAAGGCTTCTGGCCCTGGCTGCAAAACCTGATCCTGCCGGCGATCGCACTCGGCTGTGTCTACATCGCGCTGATCGCGCGTATCACACGCGCCACCATGCTCGAAGTGTTGCAGCAGGATTATATCCGCACCGCGCGCGCCAAGGGGCTCGGGCAGGGCGGCATCCTGTTCGTCCACGCGCTGAAGAACGCGGCGGTGCCGATCGTCACCGTGATCGGGATCGGCATCGCGCTCCTGATCGGTGGCGCGGTCGTCACGGAGAGCGTGTTCGCGATTCCCGGACTCGGCCGGCTCACGATCGACGCGATCCTGCGCCGCGACTATCCCGTCATCCAGGGTATCGTGCTGCTGTTCAGCTTCGTCTACGTCCTCGTCAATCTGATGATCGACGTCACCTATACGCTCGTTGACCCGAGGATCCGCTATTGACCGACACGACCGTCAATCCGCAAGCGCTGCCGGCGGGCTTCGTCCTCGCGCCGCAACTGCCTGAGATACTCCGGCCCGTCGTGATCCGGCGCGGCTTCATCGGCCTCCTGCGGGGCCATCCCACCGTCGCCATCGGTGGCACGCTGCTGCTCATCCTGGTCCTGATCGCGGTCTTCGCGCCCTATCTTGGAACGGTCGATCCGACCGCGCTCGCGCCCGCCAAGCGCACCCGCGCGCCGTCCGCTGCCTTCTGGTTTGGCTCCGACGTGCTCGGTCGCGACATCTATTCGCGCGTGCTGTTCGGCGCGCGGGTCTCGCTCACGGTCGGACTATCAGTTGCGATATGCGCGTCCGCGGTCGGTCTCGCCATCGGCATCGTCTCCGGCTTCATCCGCTGGGCCGACGGCATCTTGATGCGCTTCATGGACGGCCTGATGTCGATCCCGCCCATCCTGCTGGCGATCGCACTGATGGCTCTGACGCGCGGCAGCGTCGGCAACGTCATTCTCGCGATCACGGTTGCCGAGATTCCGCGGGTTTCCCGTCTTGTCCGTAGTGTGGTGCTGTCGCTGCGGGAGCAGCCTTACGTGGATGCGGCGGTAGCCTGTGGCACGCGCACACCGATGATCATCCTGCGCCACATCCTGCCCAACACGCTGGCGCCGATGCTGATCCAGGCGACCTACATTTGCGCCAGTGCGATGATCACGGAGGCGATCCTGTCCTTCATCGGCGCGGGAACGCCGCCGACCATTCCGTCCTGGGGCAACATCATGGCCGAGGGGCGGGCGCTGTGGCAGGTCAAGCCTTACATCGTGTTCTTTCCGGCGGCCTTCCTGTCCGTGACCGTGCTCGCCGTCAACCTGCTCGGCGATGGCCTTCGTGATGCGCTCGATCCGCGCATGGCCAAGAGCCTCTGATGTTTCGAGGCTGATCCCGATGGCGTTGCTTGAAGTCGAAAACCTCCAGACCCACTTCCGTACGCCCAGCGGCATCAACCGTGCGGTGGAAGGCGTGTCGTTCCATGTCAACGAGGGCGAGACGCTCGCCATCGTCGGCGAGTCCGGCTGCGGCAAGTCGGTGACCTCGATGTCGCTGATGCGGCTGATCCCGGAACCGCCGGGCAGGATCGCCGGCAGCATCCGCTTCGCGGGCAAGGACCTGCTGCAGATGTCGGATCGCGAGATGCGCGCGATCCGCGGCAACGACATCTCGATGATTTTTCAGGAGCCGATGACCAGCCTCAACCCCGTGCTGACCGTCGGGCGTCAAATCCGCGAAACGCTGATGATTCACCAGGGGCTGGACAAGCAGGCCGCCGAGGCACACGCCATCGAGATGTTGATTCTGGTCGGCATTCCCGAGCCGAAGCGTCGCGTGCGCGAATATCCGCATCAGCTTTCCGGCGGCATGCGCCAGCGCGTCATGATCGCCATTGCGCTCGCCTGCAATCCGAAGCTGCTCATTGCCGACGAGCCGACCACAGCCCTCGACGTGACGATCCAGGCGCAGATCCTCAAATTGATGCTCGATCTCAAGCACCGGGTTGGCGCAGCGATCATCCTGATCACCCACGATCTCGGCGTCGTCGCCGAGATCGCCGAGCGCGTCATGGTCATGTATGCCGGCCGCAAGGTCGAGGAAGCGCCGGTGGCGGACCTGTTCCGTTCGCCGCGTCATCCCTATACGCAGGGCCTGCTCGGCGCAGTGCCGCGGCTCGGCTCGTCGCTGACCGGCACCGCGAGGCGGCTTGCAGAGATTCCCGGGCAGGTGCCTGACCTGCGCAAGCCCATCGTCGGCTGCGTCTTCGCCGGACGTTGCGCGCTCGCGACCGATCTCTGCCGGCAGTACGCGCCGGGGCTCGAAGAGAAGGGGCCACGTCACGTCGCGGCCTGCCATTATGCGGCCAAGGGAGCGGTCGCGGCATGAGTCCCCCGCTGCTCCAGGTCAACGACCTCAAGAAGCACTTCCCGGTCAAAAAGGGCCTGTTCAGCCGCAAGTCCGAATGGGTCTATGCGGTGGACGGCGTGTCGTTCGAGATCGCGCGCGGCGAGACGCTCTCGCTGGTCGGCGAGTCCGGCTGCGGCAAATCGACGGTCGGCCGTGCGATCCTGCGACTGTTCGACATCACGTCAGGACAGGTTATCCTCGACGGTCAGCGCATCGACGACGCTCATCCGAGCACGATGCGCCAGATGCGCCGCCGCGTGCAGGTGGTGTTCCAGGATCCGTTCTCGAGCCTCAATCCGCGCATGCGCGTGCGCGACATCCTGGCCGAGCCGATCCGCAATTTCGGCCTGGCCAAATCCGCGATCGATCTCGAAACCCGCGTGACGGCGCTGATGGACACCGTGCGCCTGCCGCGCGAGGCGCTGAACCGGAGGCCGCATGAATTCTCCGGCGGCCAGCGCCAGCGCATCGGCATCGCGCGGGCGCTCGCCGCCGAGCCCGAGCTGATCGTCTGCGACGAGGCGGTCTCGGCACTCGACGTTTCGGTCAAGGCCCAGATCGTCAATCTGCTGCAGGATCTCCAGCGCGAGTTCGGCCTGGCGCTGCTGTTCATCAGCCATGACCTCGCGATCGTCGAGCACATGACCCATCGCGTCGCTGTGATGTATCTCGGCAAGATCGTCGAGGTGGCGCCGCGCTACGAGATCTTCGCCGCGCCAAGGCATCCTTACACCAAGGCGCTGCTCTCGGCCGTGCCGCTGCCGGAGCCGGGAGCTCAGCGCAATCCGATCATCCTCAAGGGCGACGTGCCGAGCCCCATCAACCCGCCGAGCGGGTGCCGTTTCCATACCCGTTGCCCATACGTGTTCGATCGCTGCCGGAGCGAGGAGCCGACGCTGCGCGCGGCCGGACCCGAGCAGTGGGTGGCCTGTCATCTCGAAGATGGTGCGGCGGTGGCGAGCGGTTAGCCGTTGGGGCGGCGGCAAGGCTCTGGATCGAGGCGCTGGGGCGACTATAGGGCGAGGATGGCACTCTGCTCCTGTTTTGCCCGACGATTCAAAAACGTTTGCGACAAAAATTCATCTGCAAAAACAACCTCGTTCTACTGTGCATGGGGTTGTTTTCGCGTTTTTTGTTTAGCCGCCCTCAGCCTTGGCGGCGCAGGAAGCCGGTGATCGTGACCTTGTCCCAGATGTCGGCCGCCGCAAACGGATCGGCGCGGTTGAAGGCTTCGACGTCGCGTCGGCCGGGCGCCTCGATCAGGAACAGGCTGCCGATCATCCTCTCGCCGTCGTCGGAGACCAGCGGCCCCGACATCACGATCTTGACGCCGAAGCGCGTGGTGTCGCTCAGGAAAGCCTTGTGGGCATCGTAATTGGCGAGCCGGGCCGGTAGCGCGCCGGCGCGGTCGAGGGCGTGAATAGCGAACAGCATGATGGTCTCCGTTTATGTCTCGTGTTCTTGGGACGGCCGCGGCTGCGGCCGTCCGGTCTTGTCGTGAAAGTGTGCTGACTTACTTGCCGCCGAGCTTACTGGCTTCCTCGAAAGTCGGGCAGCTCCGTTGCTCCAGCGGCACGTCGAACGGCTGGTAATTGTCCTTGGTGATGACGGTCGGCTTCAGCACGATCTCGGCGATGACGGGCTGGTTGCGCAAGGATCGGATCGCCATCATGGTGCCGAGGCAGCCTTGAAAGAATCCGTTGTAGTCGCCGCTCGCGAGCAGCTTGCCGGACTTGATCGCGTCGATCGCCTCCTTGGTGCCATTGATGCCGATCACCTGCGCCTTGCGGTTGGCGCCGTCGAGCGCCTCGATCGCGCCGACGGCCATCGCATCGTTGGCGGCGAGCACGCCGTCGATCTGCGCGTTCGACTGCATCAGATTCTCCATCACCTGGAGCGCCTGGAGCCGCTGGTAGTTGCCGGGCTGCGAGGCCAGCAGTTTTGCACCGGCATTTTCCTTCAGCGCGTCGTTGAAGCCGCGGACACGATCGACATTGGTCAGCGAGCCCTTGACGCCCTCGATGATGACGATGTTGCCCTTGCCGCCCAGCGTCTTGAGCAGGAAGCGCGCGGTCTCGAGCCCGAGACTGTAATCGTCGGCACCGACGAAGGAGAGGAACTTGCCGCCGGCGGAGCGGTCGGTGATGTTGACGACGGGAATCTTGGCGTCGTTGATTTTCTCGACACCCGGCACCATCGCCTTGTAGTCGACCGGCGTGAAGACGATCGCGCTCGGCTTCTTCACCACGACGTCCTCGATCTGGCTTAGCTGCTCGGGGATGCTGTCGGGCTTGGTCGGGATGTACTGCAGCGTCTTCGCGTTCAGCGTCTTCGCCATGTTGTCGGCGCCGACCCGCACCGTCTGGAAGAACGGGTTGGTCTGGTTCTTGGTGAAGACGGCGATGGTCTCGCCGTCGGCTCGCGCTTGCGTTGTGAGCGCGGCCGCCATCAGCAGCGGCAGCGCCAAATAGCCCAGTTTCTGTTTCATGTAGCCTCCATCCCTCATTTTACTTGTTGGTCGTCCAAGAACTCATTGCGCGCGGCGGCGGGTCTTCATGTCGAGCCAGACCGCGAGAATGACGATGATGCCAGTGACCAGCGGCTGCCAGTTGGCGCTGACCGACAAGAGGTTCATGCCGTTCAGCACCAGCGTCAGGATCAGTGCGCCGATGAAGGTGCCGAACACGGTGCCGACGCCGCCGAACAGCGAGGTGCCGCCGATCAGCACGGCGGCGATCGCGGGCAGCGTCAGGCTTTCTCCGATGTCAGCCTCGGCCGAATTGAGCCGCGACAGGAAGATGATCGAGGCGAGCCCTGCCATGGTGCCGGAGACGGCGTAGACCAGCAGCAGGCGGCGCGCGACCGGAATGCCGGAGAGCCGTGCCGCGACCGGATTGGCGCCGATCGCATAGATCTCCTGGCCCCAGATCGTTCGCTGCGCAAACAGCGTCCCGATCCCGAGGAACACCAGCAGCAGATAGACCGGGATCGGCAGGCCGAACAGATAGCCGCTGCCGATCTGGCGGAAGCCGGCCGGAAAGCCGTGCAGGGTTTCGCCCGCCATGTACCAATAGGTGAGACCGTTCAGCACCCATAGCATGCCATAGGTGGCGATGAAGGAGGGGATGCGCAGCGCGGTGACCATCACGCCGTTGAGGAGGCCAACGATGCCGCCGCAGGCAAGCCCGGTGAGGATGCCAAGCGCGGGCGAGCCGGTCTTGTGGATCACGGTCCCGGCGATGCAGGCGGACAGCGCGACATTGGCGCCGACAGAGAGATCGAGGCCCGCGGTCAGCACCACCAGGGTCAGGCCGGAGGCGATGAAGAAGGTCAGGCTCGCCTGCCTGAGCACATTGAGGATGTTGCCGAGGCTCAGGAAGGAATCGCTGAGCACGGCGAGCACCGCGCAGATCAGCAGCGCCGCAAGTAGGCGATAGAACACTTGGATCGCGTCCTGCGACAGGAACGAGCGGGGCGGCGCGATGGCGTCTTTGCTGATGTCGGTCATGCGCGGCTCCGCAGGCCGTCAAGGAAGAGGGCAACGATGACGAGGACGCCGACGCTCGCGACCTGCACCGAGGACGGCAGCGAGATCAGGTTCAGCCCGTTGCGCAGCACGCCGACCGAGAGCACGCCGAGCAACGTCCCGAGCAGCCAGCCATTGCCGCGCTCGAACGAGGTGCCGCCGACGGCGACGGCCGCAATCGCATCGAATTCGAGACCGAGGCCCGCGGTTGGATGTCCGGAATTCATCCGCGCGGTCATCAGCAGGCCGGCGATCCCGGCCATGGCGCCGCCGATTGCATAGACCGCGATCAGCAGCCGGTTGGGTGACAGGCCGGCATAGCGCAGCGCCTCCCGGTTGCCGCCGAGCGCGAAGATGTAGGTGCCGAAGCGGGTGTGATAGAGCAGGCCGTGAAAGGCCGCATAGGTGACGAGTGCCATCACGATCGGCACGGGCACGCCGAGAAGCGTCGCCGAATAGATGTCGCGCACGCTGTGGGGGATGCCGACCACGCTCTGGCCGTCGCTGACGATCAGCGACAGGCCCTGGGCCATGCCGAGCGTGCCCAAGGTCGCAACAAACGGCGGGATGCCCACGATGGCGACCAGCCAGCCGTTGGCGAAGCCGAAGGCCGCGCCGACGAGGAGCCCGGCACCGAGGCCGAGCAACATCGAGTGGGTGGCGAGCGAGACGATCGCGACGCAGAGCGAGGTCAGCGTCAGCACCGCGCCCATCGACAGATCCAGCCCCTCGGTCATGATAATCAAGGTCATCGGCAGCGCTAGCATGGTCAGGATCGTCGACTGCACCAGCACGTTGGAGAGGTTGGCGACCGACAGGAAGCCGGGCGCGATCGTGCTGAACAGCGCGATGAGCAGCACCAGCACGATGGCAACGCCGGGAATGCGTTGCAGCGGATTGGGTTGAGAGACGACCGCGGCCTCACGCATGATGCATCCCCAGTCGCACGATGTTCTCCTCCGTCAGCTCGTTGCGCGCGAGGTGCCCGGCGATACGCCCCTCGCGCATCACATAGGCGCGGTCGCAGACATGGCAGATCTCGACTTGTTCGGACGAGATCATCAGCGCCGCCGCGCCCTCCGCGACAAGGCGGTCGATGAGGGCGAAGATTTCGGACTTGGCGCCGATGTCGATGCCCCTGGTCGGCTCGTCGAAGATGAAGAGTTTCGAGCCGGCGGCAAGCCACTTGCCGATCACGACCTTCTGCTGATTGCCGCCCGAGAGCAGGCCGACGGTCTGGCGCGCGCCTGGCGTCGCAATGCGTAGCTGACGGATCAGGCCGTCGGACGTGCGCTGTGCCCGGCGCTGGTCGAACAGACCGCTCGGGAACAGTTTTCGCAGCGCTGACACCACCAGATTGTCCCCCACCGACCGCAACAGCGCGAGGCCCTCGCTCTTGCGGCTCTCCGGGATCAGCGCGATGCCGCGGCGGGCGGCGAGGTCGGGTTCGCCGGACATGGGCTTGCCGTCGAAGATGATCTCGCCTGAGCTCACGGGATCGGCGCCGAAGATCGCGCGCGCGACTTCGCTGCGACCGGAGCCGACCAGGCCACAGAGGCCGACGATCTCGCCGCGGCGCACCTCAATGCTGATGTCCGAGATTCCGGTGGTAGCACTCAGGCCCTTGACCTCGAGCAGCACTTCGCCGGGCTTGTCGGCAAAATTGCGCGGATAGGTCATGTCGACGTTGCGACCGACCATCATGCGGACGAGCTGGTCCGGCGTGACGTCGGCCGGGCGGACGCCGTCGATGCGGCGACCGTCGCGCAGCACGGTGATGCGGTCGCCGAGCGCGAACACCTCCGCCATGCGGTGCGAGATGTAGACGATGGAGACGCCGTCGGCCTTCAGCCGCGCGATCAGCGCGAACAGCAGCTCGGTCTCGCGATCGGATAGCGCCGCGGTCGGCTCGTCCATCACCAGGATGCGGGCGTTCTGGCTGATCGCTTTCGCGATCTCGACCATCTGCTGCTGCGCCACCCCCAACTTGTCGACGATGGTGGAGGGATCGATGTCAAAGCCGATCGTGCCGAGCACGCGCGCGGCGTCGGCCAAAATCTTGCGGCGGTCGATCGTGCCGGGGATGCGGCCCTTGGGCTCGCGGCCGAGGAAAATGTTCTGGGCGATATCGAGATGAGGGACCAGTGAGAATTCCTGGAAGATCACGGCAATGCCGAGCTTCTGCGCATCCGCCGCCGAGTTGATCGCGACCGTCTTGCCCCCATAGTAGAACTCGCCGGCATCGGCGCGATAGGCCCCGCACAGCACCTTCATCAGGCTCGACTTGCCGGCACCGTTCTCGCCCAACAGCATGTGGACTTCACCGGGAAAGACGGCAAAGGACACGTCATCCAGCGCCTTGACGCCGGGAAACTCCTTGCTGATGCCGCGTAGCTCCAGCAGCGGCGTGGGGGCGGCGGGCTCGACGGCCAATGCGGCGGTGCTCATGCGCGCGCTCCGCTTGCAAAGATCTTTCCGGGGTTCATCAGGCCGTGGGGGTCGAGCGCGGTCTTGATCGACCGCATCACATCGACGGCCTCGCCGAGCTCGTCGGTAAGATAGTCGATCTTGCCGAGCCCGATGCCGTGCTCGCCGGTGCAGGTACCGTCCATGGCAATCGCGCGGGCGACCATGCGGGCCTGGAGCGCCTTGGCGCCTTCGGTCTCCTCCGGTTTTGCCGGGTCGATCAGGATCAGCATGTGGAAATTGCCGTCGCCGACATGGCCGACGATCGGCGCCGTAAAACCGTGCTCGTCCGCGTCGCGCCGGGTCTCCGTGAGGCATTCCGCCAGCCGCGAGATCGGCACGCAGACATCGGTGATCACGGCACGCGCGCCGGGGCGCAAGCCCAGGCCGGCATAGAGCGTGTTGTCGCGGGCGTGCCAGAGCCGGCTGCGATCCTCAGGCGCCTTGGCCCAGGCAAAGCCATGACCGCCATGGTCGGCGGCAATGGCCTGCGCGGCCTCGGCCTGCTCGGCGACGGAGGTCTCGGACCCATGGAATTCGAAGAACAGGGTCGGGGCTTCGCGATAGCCGAGCTTCGCATAGGCGTTGATGCCGCGCATCATGACGTCGTCGAGCAGCTCGATACGCGCGACGGGGATCGCGGACTGGATCACCGAGATCGCGGTGTCCACGGCACTCTGCAGGGTGCCGAAGCTGCAGACCGCGGCCGAGATCGCCTGCGGCACGGGATGTACCTTCAGCGTGATCTCGGTGATGAGTCCGAGCGTGCCCTCGGCGCCGACGAACATGCGGGTCAGGTCGTAGCCGGCGGCCGACTTGCGCGCGCGTCTGGCGGTCCGGATCACGCGCCCATCGGCCAGCACCACCTCCAGCGCTATGACGTTGTCCTTCATGGTGCCGTAGCGCACCGCCATGGTGCCGGAGGCGCGCGTGGACGTCATGCCGCCGATCGAGGCGTCGGCGCCGGGATCGATCGGAAAGAACAATCCAGTGCCGCGCAGCTCCGCATTGAGCTGCTTCCGGGTGATGCCCGGCTGCACCACGACATCCATGTCGCTGTCGTGGACCGTCAGCACCTTGTTCATGCGTGCGAAGTCGAAGCAGACGCCGCCCGCGACCGCGGCCGCGTTGCCTTCGAGCGAGGTCCCGGCGCCGAACGGCACGATGGGCATATTCGCGCCCGCGCACAGCTTGACGATCTCCGCGACCTCCTGCGTGGTTTCAGGAAAGACGACGATGTCAGGCGGCAGGTTGCGATAATGCGACTCGCTCTGCCCGTGCTGATCGAGCACGCCACGCGCGACGCTCGCGCGCGGACCGATCATGCCTGTGAGGCGATCGGCCAATATGCTCGTGCTGACCCGCGGTCCCATCCTTGCTCCCTGTCTGGCCCTGTTGTCGGACTCTTGTCTGGTCCGCCGTCGTTCAGCTTAAGCGGCTCTTGCGCTGCTAGCGACCTGCTTCAGGCCGAAATCATAGTTGAGGTGAAAATACTCGCTGTCCACCATGCGACCATCGGGCGCACGGCCGGGCGGGCACCGCACAAATTCGCGGATCAGGCTGTCCTTGACGCCGAACACCACATCAGAGTCGAGATACTGGTCGCCGGCGACGAACACATGGGTCACGAGCTGCTCGAAGCCGGGCGCCGAGATCATGAAATGAACATGCGCCGGGCGCCAGCGATGGCGGCCCTGGACCTCCAGCATGTCGCCGACCGTGCCGTCATGCGGGATCGGATAGGCAGCCGGCTTGATCGACCAGAAATTGAAGCGACCATTCTGGTCGGTGTGGAAGCGCGCCCGCATCGCGAGATCGCCGATCTTGTCGAGCTGCTGCACGTCGTAATAGCCATCATCGTCGGAATGCCAGACGTCCACGACCGCGCCGGCAAGCGGCCGTCCGTCGACGGTCGACGCCGAGCCGGTGACGAGCATCGGATCGCCCTCCATGGGACCGGAGATGTCCTCGCCGTTGCTCTTCTCGGGCGACGCCTGCACGAAGAACGGACCGAGCACCGTGGTCTCGGTGGCGCCTTCCGGCACCGGATGGTTGATCGCGTCGACCAGCATCGAGACGCCGAGCGCGTCCGACAGCAGGATGAACTCCTGGCGCTTGTCGTCGCACATGTGGCCGGTGCGGGTCAGGAAGTCGATGCCGTACTCCCATTCCTTCTGGGTCGGTCGCACCTCGCGGACGAAGGCATGAAGGTGGCGCACCAGCGCTTCGCTGACCTGCTTGTTCCGCGGGTCGGTCGCGCCCGCGATCCGCTCCAGCACCGCGTCGGTGATCGTGTTCTCGTTGAAATTGCGCATAGGTGCCTCGTAAATCAGAGCTTCGGTTCGCCAAGCCCGGACAACCGTTCCAGATGCTTGACGGTCGCGATGAAGTCGGCGTCACCGTCGCCTTGCGCGACCAGCGCGCCATAGGTCTCGCGCACTTGGGCTGCGAGCTGCAGCGGCACACCGACGGCGTGTCCGGCACCGAGGATCAGGTCTAGATCCTTGGCCATCTGCCTGCAGGAAAAGGTCGAGTCGAAGTCGCGGTTGCGCAGCGGCGCGGTCTTGTACTTCACCATCGGTGAGGCCACTGCGCTGTCGTCGAGGACTTTCAGAATGTCCTGCCAGCCGATGCCGCCCTTGCGCGCCAGCGCCAGGCTCTCCGCCATCATTGCGGCCGACACCGCGATCATCAAATTGACCGCAAGCTTCGCATATCGCGCTTCCTCGCCAGGCCCGAGATAGGTCTGCGCGCGGGTGAAGGCGGCGAACAGCGGCTTTGCGTTTTCGTAGGCGTCCTTCGGGCCCGAGACGAAGCAGCTCAGCGCGCCGGTGTGGACGATGCTGGCATTGCCCGAGACCGGCGCACGCAGATAGAAGACACCGCGCGCCTGTGCGGCGGCGTCGACCTCTGCGGAAGCCTCGACGCTCACGGTGCTGGTCTCGATCAGAACAGATCCAGCAGCCATCGTGGCGATGAGGCCGGTGGGGCCGAGCAACGCGCCGCGCAAGGCAGCGTCATCGGGCAACGACGTGACGATCGCGGCCTTGCCGCCAACGGCCTCGGCCGGTGAAGCGGCAATCGAAATGCCTTGCGCGCGCGCCTCGTCGAGTCGTGCGGCGCTCCGGTCGAACGCGGTCACGGCGTAACCGGCCTTGGCGACGAGCACCGACATCGGCAGGCCCATCTTGCCGATCCCGATGAAAGCGATGTTCTTCGAATCGTCCGTCATTGTTGTTGTCCTTGACGCCCTCAGGCGGCGTGTCCCTGTCGTTCGATGTCCTGCACCAGCCGTCGGCCGGATTGCACGAGCAGTTGCTTTTTCGACTCCAGACCGTCGGCCAGCAGCCGCCCATTCCGCTTCTTCCACACGCCGCCGATCATCACGGCCTCGATATTGGCAAGGCTCGTCTGCATCACCACGGTGGAAACGGGATCGTGCACCGGGACGAGGTTGAGATTGGAGCAATCGATGATGACGAGGTCGGCGAGCTTGCCCGGCGTCAGCGAGCCGATCTGGTCCTCGCGGCCGAGCATGCGCGCGCCTTCCGTCGTGATCCAGCGCAGCGCCTCGCGGACCGGGATCGTGGTCGTCGCCGGAATGGTGCCGCCGGCCTTGCGCGATTCGGCGTTATCCATTGCCCGCTGCATCGAGAGCGCAACCCGCGCGGCGGAGAGGAGGTCGCCGGCCAGCACGGATTCCAGATCGATGCCGATAGTCGGCCGCACGCCGCGCTCGAGCAGCCGTCCGGTGATCGGAAAGCCGTGGCCCTGGATCATCTCGTTCTCCGGCGTCACCGAGAAGGAGACGCCGAGATCGACCATCCGGTCCAGCAGCGCGTCAGGCAGGTCGTTGCCATGGACGATATTGGTGCTCGCGCCGACGAGACCCGCCTCGATCAGCTTCTCCCAACCCCCGGGCGTCTTCGCGGGACCACCGCCCTGATGCATCGATGCGATCAGCTTGAGCTCGCGCGCCATGCGGAAATCGTGCAGGGCGACGTCGAGCGTCGAATAGTGCGGGCCGAGGATCGCGAGCCCAAGCGTGACGAGGCCGTCGCGGTCGGCGAGGGGCCCCGCCAGCAGTCGCTCGACCTCATGGCGTGGATGCGGGATCTCCGAGAAATGCGGCTCGCCCGGTTTCGGCTCGGGCTTGGGCGAGCCGTGGAAGAAGGCCGCGCGGATACCGCTCTCGATCAGGCCGCGCACGGCGGCGTCGGTATGATCGGGTGTCGGATTGTTGTGGCACCAGTCGACCAGCGTGGTGGTGCCTTGGTTGATCTGGTTCAGCGCGCCCGCCAAGGTCGCGATATAGATATCCTCGGGCCGGAAGACCGTTGCGAGCCCGGCATGCATGCGGCGGAAATATTCCAGCAGCGTCCAGTTGGCGGCATAGCCGCGCAGGCCCGTCTGCCAGGTGTGCATATGCGCGTTGATCAGGCCAGGGATGACGATGTGGCCGGTGCCGTCCACGATCTCGGTCTCGGCCGCGCTGCCGCCGAGGTCGATCGACGGACGCAAATCAACAATGCGGCTGCCCTCGATCAGCACGTCGCCGCTGGGTAAATCGCCGATCGTGTCATCCATGCTGATGATGACAGCGGATTTGATGAGCGTGCGCTGCATCGAATCAAGCCATCGCTTTGGGCCGCTCGCCGGCCCAGGCGCGCGCGATCAGGTCGCGGATGGCGTTGCGGTCGAGCGGGCGCGGGTTCCAGTAGGCGTTGGTGACCGCGAGGTCGGCAGCTTTGTCGATGCCGCCTTCGGGCATGCCGATGTCGCGCAATGCGAGCTTCGCACCCAGTCGCTTCGCGAGCTCGAAAAGTCCTTGCGATGCATCCGGGACGCCGATTGCGCGTGAGATGCGCGCCATCGCATCGGGCGCGGCCGGCGCGTTGTAGGCCAACGCATGCGGCAGCACGATGGTGTGGGTCTCGGCATGCGGCAGGTCGAAGGTTCCGCCGAGCGTGTGGCAGAGCTTGTGATGCAGTGCCATGCCGACGGTGCCGAGGCAGACGCCGCACAGCCAGGCGCCATAGAGCGCTTCGGTGCGAGCCTCGCGATCGTCGCCCTTGGCGGCGATGGCGGGCAGGGCACGTGCCAACGCGCGAATGCCTTCTTCCGCCATCAGCGACGTGACGGGATTGGCATCGCGCGCGTAGAGCGCTTCGACCGCATGCGCGATCGCGTTGATGCCTGATGTCGCGGCCAGGCTCGCCGGCAGCGTCAAGGTGAGGTCGACATCGTAGATCACGGTCTCGGGCAGGATGGCGGCGTCGCGCACCGTGGTCTTCAGGCCGTTCTCAGTCTGGCCGACGATCGGCGTCATCTCCGAGCCGGCATAGGTGGTGGGGATGCAGAGCTGGTTGATTCCGGTGCGCAAGGCCAGCGCCTTGCCGAGGCCGGTCGTGGATCCGCCACCGAGGGAAACGACGCAGTCGGCCTCGCACGCCTTCATCGCCGCAAGCGCACGCTCCGTAACCTCGACCGGCGTGTGCATGGTCGCGCCTGGAAAGATGCCGGCGTAGAGCGCACCGAGCGCCGCGCCCAAGCTTTTGCCTTGCGCCTCCTGCTGCGGCGTCGTCAGCACCAGCGCGCGCTTGCCACCGAGCCGCTCGACCTCGGCCTTGGCGCTAGCCAAAGTTCCGCTGCCGAACACGACGCGGCAGGGCAGGTTTTCAAAGGTGAACGTACCGATCATGCGCCGGTCTCTTTGATGGGATAATCGACCTGGAAGCGCCCGATCCGCAAGTCGCCCAGCGCCTCGCGCACGCGCAGATGTTCCGGGTGGGTGGCGTAGGCCTGGAGCGAAGCGTGGTCGGTGAATTCGGAGAACAGAACGACGTCGCAGGCGTAGTCGACATCGCTGACATCGAGACCGACTTCGATATGGGTGAGGCCGTCGATCCGGCCGCGCAGCCCCTCGAACAGGGTCTTGACCTTGACCCGGGCGGCGGAACGCTCCGCGGGCGTCTCCCCGCGCAGCCGCCACATCACGATGTGCCTGATCGGGCCCGACATTTCCCTGTTTCCTCGCCTGCTATCTTGCTTGTGTTTGGGCTATCTTGACTTGCGGGATAAGGAAATAAAGGTCAATAATCGCAAGTCTCTTTTCCTGTTCGCGAAAAAATGGACCGCCTGCTCCAGTTGGAAGTGTTCTCCAAGACGGCCGAGCTCGGCAGCCTGTCCAAAGCTGCCGAAGCCCTGCGCATGTCGAATGCGGCCGCGAGCCGCCATCTCAGCGCGCTCGAGGAGCGCCTTGCGGTCCGGCTGATCGAGCGCAACACCCGTCGGCTGTGGTTGACGGAGGCGGGGCAGGAGCTGCTGGAGCGCTCGAGCCGGGTTTTGAGCGAACTGGCGGAAGCCGAGGACATCGCCAGTGATCGCGCGCTGTCGCCGCAGGGCACGCTGCGGGTCACGAGCTCGCTGTCCTTTGCGGTGATCTATCTGGCGCCGATGCTGCCGGCCTTCCGCGCGCGCTATCCGAAGCTCAACATGCAGATCACCACCGCCAACCGCTACTCCGATTTCATCGAGGCCGGCATCGACGTGGCGATCAGGACGCGCGAGCAGGAGCCGGATTCGAACATCATCGTCCGCCGCATCGGCCAGATGCGGCGTGTGCTTGCTGCTGCGCCTTCATATCTGGCCAGCTGCGGCGAGCCGGAGCAGCCCGTCGATCTCGCGCGCCATAACATGCTGGTCTACAATCTCGCCAACGATCCCTATTCGCTGCGCCTGCGCAAAGGCAACGGCGCGCAGACTGTCCGCGTCACGCCGACGCTCGACAGCAATGACGGCCAGGTCATCCGCGGCGCCGCACTGGCGGGGCTCGGCATCCTCATCCAGCCGCTCTACATCGTGCAAAGCGATATCGCGGCGGGCCGTCTCGTCCCGGTTCTGATGGACTGGGAGCTGCCGCTGCTCACGATGAACATCGCCTACCAGAACCGTGCCGGACTGCCCGCCAAGATCAGGGTCTTTTCCGACTTCCTGGTCGGCCACATCCGCGAGCATTCGCAGCCGGGGATATGGATCGACGCGGCGAAGTGAGCGACATTCTCGAATTCAGCCATCCGCGCTAGCTGGCGGTAGAGGGACTGGTTCGCGGCGACAAAACAGTCAATGGAAATTTGCCCCCGAAGGCGCGGGCCTTGGGTTGGACACGCGATCCGTCGATCACCTCGAGCTGTCCGCAGCGGTTCAAGGTGTGCAACTTCCTACCGGGCCATGCCGGTCCGGGCCGCAGAGAGTGGCGGACAATCTGCTTGAACGTCGTCGGCGACAGTTCGACGATTTCCGCCAGGGCGAGCGCTGCGCCGTATCCGTCGGCACAATCCTGGACCGGTCGCCACAATCGCTCATTGATGGTGACGAAATTCCCCGCCGGCCGCGCGCTCGCGCGATCGATCAGGACCGGGTTGCTGGCATGCGGCAACCAAGGGCCCATGAGATGCTCGGCGTAATAGATCGCGAGCGAATCCGAATAGCCGCCGGTGCCGTCGCGCCAGGCTCCGAACAGATAATTCAGGCCGTTGTGCCGCGTGATCGTGGCATCGGCCAGCTCGACGCCCGAAAGCAGCGTCGCGTGCCGCTCCCATTTGTCTGGAAACCGAACGCATTTATAGATGGCGACGTCCCCATTGATCGAGCTCTCCGGGATCATCCACAACGCACCATCGTCTTCGATCAGGAAAGGATAGGAGAGGTGCCAGGGCTCGTTCAGCACGGGCACAACTTCTCCGACCGGGCCTGCGTCGTTGAACTCGATCGCGGAAATGATTCCTTTCCCAATCCGGTGATCGAGATCCTCAAAGAAGACAAATGTTCTTCCCTGCCACGTGATGGGGAAGGGATCGGCGTAGAAGTGGTTTCCGGGATCGGAAAGGACGTTCCAGCGAGGCCCAGACAGATCTCCGGTCTGCCAGACGCCTGCACCTCTGTTGATGCGCCATCCGACATGCCAGTGCGGGGCATAGCAGCAGAGGCGATAGATCTCCTTGGCGATCGATATCGCGAGGCCGCGCGCGACGTACGCCGCCGGCGGGCGGCCGTTACCAATTAGGGCGGGGCGTGCCAGCTGCGGCACGATGCGCGGTCGTCCCGACAGGATCGCTGCCAACATGGTCAGGGTTCGTGCCATGACCGTCTCGAGCGCGCCGCTCAAGCCGGCTGCGATTTCTCCGGAGGGGTGGCCACGATCGAGGACTGCACCGTCGACCTCGTCGATGATTTCGATCACCGGCAGATCGCCGGCGAGTATGGCGGCAAGGGCTGCGTTTTCGCCTGCGGCTCCATTGAACAGCGGACGGAGATACTGCCGGGCGGAGCAGTTCGGATCCCGCGCGGCACCGGTGAAATCGACGATCACCTCAGTCGTGCCGGCGCGAGCCTGCATCCGGTCCGGATCGATCTTCAGCCTGTCGGTGCCGCTGTGCTTGCCTTTGTGCAACACCAAACGTTCGAGCTCAAACAGCATGTCGAGACCCGTCGGCCGCGGCTCCGCCGTGGCCGACCATGCGATCCGAACCGGTACATCCCGGCCGTCGATCGACAGCGTCTCGCGGACCATCCACCGCCGCGCATGCTCAATCTCACAGCGAAACCCGATGGTCATGTCGAGCCGATCCGTTTCAATGCGTCCCGATCAAATGACCTGGCCGAGAATTCGAACGTATTCCTCCACCATGGCATCCACTGAATAGCGCAGCTTCAGGCCTTTGGCGTTTTGTCGCAGTTCGTCGCTCAGTCGTTGGTCCGTCAGAAGCTTGGAGACGGCGGCCGACAGCTTGGTATGATCGGAGGCATCGACGAACAGCGCTGTCGGTTTTCCTTCGACGGACAACACCTCGCGCAAGACCGGGAGATCGGTGACGACGGAGGGAACTCCGGCGTTCGCGGCCTCCACAGCGGCGAGGCCGAAGGTCTCCGCTTGTGTCGGAAATACGAACACGTCGAGAGCGGCGAGAAATTCCGCCATCTGGCGCGGGGTGATTTCACCGACCAGATGCAGCCTGTCCGATACTCTCAACTCATCCGCCAACTGCCGCAGCCGGGCCTCGTCGGCTCCCTGGCCGGCGAGCGCGAGATGCCAGGAGGGTTGATCCGGCAACAGACGTATCGCCGCGTCGAGGCGCTTGTGCGGGTGTAGTCTTGCTGCGCAGCCGAGCAGGGTGCGATCCGGCGGCAAATTGAATTTCTGTCGCGCGGCTGGCTTGGTCAGGGTGAGCGCCTTGTCGTCGAAGCCGTGCGGGACATGGACCATGCGCGAACGATAAGCCCTGGGGTAGCGCGAATACTCGCGCTGCATGTCCAGCGAGTTGAGCGTGATGCGGTCGAAGAAGCCGAGGCTGCCCATGACGATGTCGGCGGTGCGGACCGGCCAGCTCATCGACAGCGCGGATGAAACCTGATTGGCGATGACAGGCGCGCGGCAGACGAGGCGCGCCACACCGGCGCCGATGACATTGCCGAAGTGCTGAAAGGTCAGAACGGCGTCGGGCCTTGTGGCCCTGATATGGCCGCCGAGCGTCCACAGCATTTGCAGCAGCGCCAGCGGATTACCCGGCCGGCTCGACGCGCAATAGAGCGTGTCGGGTGGCTCATCGAACGAATCCGACTTGCGGAAGAAGAACAGATTGGTGACCCGATAGCCGCGGGCGGTCAGCCCGGCGCCAAGCAGGCGCGAGATCTCCTGCGCACCCGCGTTCTCCGCCTGGGTCTGTACGAGAAGCACGTGCAGCTTTCGCCCGCCACCGTTGGGCGGCGGGAGTGCTGTCGCAGTCGTCTCGCCCAACGCCTTGTTTGGCTGGTAATGGAGCACGGATCCCGACCCACTGAAGAAACGAATTTTTCAACTTCTTAACCCCGTATCTACCATGCGGGTATCGTCCGGACACCGACTAGCAACAAACGGAGTTAATGCGCGGCCTGCCGCAACGGCGTCGTTCGCGCGGGAATTCCGCTGGTTCCCGACGAAGTGAAGCGAGCGCGTTAACCAATTGGTCATGGCCGCGCCAGGCACGGGTAACCGCGGATTAACCATAGATATTTACGTTGGAGCAGGCACTGAACAGTGTTCGCAGTTGAATCCGAGTAAAATCCATGCCGTTCGGTCGCCGTGCAGACCCGACAAGTTCCGGATCGACCGGTGCCGCCGCGTCGTGGCAAACGCGAAATGCGTCGAACGGCGAGTCGCGCGAATCCGTCCCGCGCTTGGGCGGTGCGCTCACGGCCGCGGGTGCGCTCTCCTTCATCCGGGACAATGCTCGCCGCATCCTGACGCTCGCTCTCGCTATTTTTGTCCTTGGCGTCGTCGTTCTCTTGGTGATCCCGGTTCGGTTTGCGGCGACCGCGCTGGTCGTGGTGGATCCCCGTGAGCAACGCGTGACCTCGGAGCAGGACGTTCTGCCGGGCATCGGGCAGGATAGCGCCGCGCTGCAAAGCCTCGTCGAAGTGGCGAAGTCCGACGGCTTTCTCGAGCCGCTGATCGAGCAGCTCAAGATTCGGGACGACCAAGACATTTCCGGGGGACATACCGACCCTGCGCGCCTGCTCGAGAGATTCCGCAACCGCCTCGACATTTCCCGGCGCGGGCTGACCTATGTCATCGCCATCCGCTTCACGTCGAACCGGCCGGAGCGGGCGGCTTACTATGCCAATGCCATTGCGGAGGCGTTCGTCGCCAGCCAGGGCCGCAGCCGCACCGATGCGACCGACGAGGCCGCCGACTGGCTCAGCGGCCGGCTCAAATCATTGAACGAACGGTTGAAGACGTCGGAGGACGCCGTCGCCACGTTCAAGCTCGAGCACAGGATCGTCAACGCGGGCAAGGATTCCACCACCCAGCAATTGCGGGTCACCGAACTGTCGCAGCAGGTTGCCGCCGCGCGCGCCCGGACCGAAGAGGCGAAGGCCCGCTACGAGCAGGCACAGCGCGACGTGAAGGCGAATGTCGAGGGCCCCATCAAGCAGGATCTGCTGAGCGCCCTACGCGCACAGCGGTCGGCGCTCAATGACCAGATTGCGCAGAAGCGGGCGGTGTTCGGCGATCGCCATCCCGACCTCGTCATGTCGTACAGTCAGTTGACCGATCTCAACAGGCAGATCGAGGTCGAGCGGACGAAGGGCATCGATACCGCAAAATCGGAATACGAGGCCCAACGCGAACAGCAGAAGGCGCTGGAAGGCCAGATGAAGGCGGCGGAATCGCAGCTTCTGGTCGATGGTCAGGCACTGGTCCGGCTCCAGGAGCTGCAGCGCGACGCCGAGGCCAACAGAAACATCTACGAGCAGTTCCTCTCGCGCTCCAAGACGACGAACGAGCAACGCCTGTTGCAGAGCTCTCAGACCAAGATTGCGTCGTCCGCCATTCCGCCGCTGCGCTCGACCCTTCCACCGCTGTCTTTGCTGCTCGCCGCTCTCGCGATCGGTTCGCTGCTGACATCGACGGCGGTCGTTGCCGCCACGGGACGCGGATCGGACAAATCTGCTCCTGATATCCGCGACCCCGAGCCGGCTCCGCGCCAGCCTGCGACGTGGTCACGTCCGCCCGTATGGGCCCGCATTCCCGACTTGACGCCCGGCGAAGTCCCCAGAAACATCTGGCAAGGTCCGGTGTCCGCGACGACCGAGCTCGATCTCGGTCCCCATCTGCGTCCGCTGCTGGAGCGGTTGGAGAAGGTGCCGGGACCTCGTGGCAAGGTCGTTCTCGTGATGTCGGTCGGGAAGCGCGCCGGCGGCAACACCGTCGCGCGGTCGCTGAATCGATGGGCGGTGAACACCGGGAAGCTGAGCGTCCTGATCCGGGTCGAGCCGGACCTCGGCGGTGCCGGGGCTGGCCTCGCCAAGGGCCAGGCCGACGGCATGACAACCGCGGACTTTCGCAGCGTCGACGAGCTCCTGAGCGCCAGCAAGAGGCCCGAGCCGTTGCCTGCGGACGATATTCGTTCGGAGTTCGATCTGATCGTCGTCCACGCCACCTCCCTGGCGTTGCAGCCGGAGGCGGCGGCGCTGGCTGCTCACGCCGATCTTGTCATGCTGGTCGCGCGCGAAGACGCTGTCGACTCGGCCGCAATGCGCAGGGCAATCGCTGCGCTCTCCCGGTTTCCCCAAGTGCCGACGGGCATCGTCGTCAATCGTGTGCCGGCCGGCCCTTCGGCATCGCGTCGCGGCGAAGTGCTGGGATTGGCTGGTTGACGCTATCCGGCAACGGAAAGCCCAGCCGTGCCATTGCCTCGGTTGACCAGAGGTCTATTCGGCAGAGTCCGCGCCACGGACCGCGTAGGCGCTAGGCTTCGATGCCGAGAAGCGCAGAAGCCCCAAAACAGAAGGATCGACCCCGGTTCGCCGGCGACAGAGGATGTTGAGGGCGATGGTCGCGAGCGCCAGCGACACAGTGGCCGAGATCGCTGCGCCAAGAACGCCGAGCCAGGGAATGAGGACGAGAAATCCGACCAGCCGCAGCGCGACGTTCCCGGCAATCACGGGGACATATTCGCGCTCATAGCCGGTCAGCTGCAGGATCGCCGCAGACGGACCGCCCGCCGCCTGGAACGCCGTCCCGATCGCGAGCACGATCAGGACCCAGTGCTGCGCAGCGAAATGCGGCCCGAACAGGTTGAGCAGATGGGGACCGCCAACCCAGATCAGGAAAAGTCCGCTGACCACGCACACCGCGGTCACTTCCGCCATGAGCCGCAACGTTCGCTCGAATTCCTGATGGTTCTTGCTGAAGTACAGCGAGGGGAGCCGACGTGCGCCAAAACTGTACAGTGCGGCCGACAGCATGGCGAAGATGTTGGCCAGGCGCGAAGCGGCAAAGTAAATTCCGGCGGTTGTCGGGTCCAGCATCCAGTAGACCAGAATGACGTCGAAATACTGGTTCGCTGCTTCGAGGATGGAGGCGATCCAGAAATGGAGCGCACTCGATCTCCAGCGCGACGTCTCGGATCCCACCGCCGTGCCGCGGAAATCCGGCAGGGTGCGCGCAATCGCGATGATCTGTGCGATCAGTCCGACCGACATTGCAATCGTCATCACGGCGATCAATTCGGCGGGATCGAGCTGGCGATGGCCGAACATGATCGCGAGCAGAAACAGCACGACGCTGACGCGCCAGAAGAACTCCCGGTTTCCCTCTCCCATGAGAATGCTGACCAGCGAGCGTGCGATCTGGCTGCCGAGCATCAGTCCCGCATTCACGGCCGTGTAGGCCGACACCGCGAGAACCAGCAGCCACGAGGCGCCCTTGATGTTCGCGCCGATCGCGATTGCGCCGATCGCAATCAGCATAGCGACGGAGGAAATCTTGAGGCTGGATAGCAGCACGCCTTTGGTGAGATCAGGCTGATTTCCCACCCGATACTCGTTCAGAAATCGCACCAGCAGCGATTCCTGTCCCACCAGACCGACGACCGCCGCCATCTGGGCCACCGAAAGCCAGGTCGCAAAGATGCCGAACCCATCGGGCGACATCGTTCGTGCGGCAAGCGAGAACAACGCGAACGCAAGCGCGCCGCTACCAACCTTGAGGAGGATGGTTCCGGCAACACCGCGCGTCACGTCGCGCCGCATGAACTGGATGATGGATTCGATCATGGAGATTTAAGGGGCGACCTCCCCTGAAGAGACATATTCCGATACTTGCGACAGCCTAGCATGCCGAAAAACCGCGAGTGTTAATGGCGGCCTCCATGATCCTGCCGGCCGCGGCGACGTCGCGGCCATGCCTGTTGCTTCACTATGGAACATCGCTGACCCCATTTGTCCCAGATCGAGCAAAGTCCGCCCGATCGCGTGGCAGCACAGCGCCGCATCGACGGCCGATGAGGCGAGATGAGCCGCTCGAATGCGGACCGGCTCGCCGGGAATGGCCTTCCCGAGCAAGGCGCGTGCCGAATCTCATCGGGCCGGGCAGGTCTCCGCTGCATTAACCGAGATATCGAGAAATGATCGCGTTTGGTCCTGCGATGCGACATCAGGCGAGAGAATTGCACGGGCAACCATCGTTGACCGTGGGAGCCTGGACCATGACGGCGGATAGCAACGTGCCCGAGCCGATTGCCGCAGCAGGCCCTTCGACGATCGTCGCCGACATCGCGATCGTTGGCGGCGGCCTCGCGGGTTCGCTCGCGGCGGCCGTGCTCGCGCGGGCAGGGCATCGGGTCGCTCTCGTCGACAAGCGCGCGGTCTATCCGGACGAGTTCCGGGTCGAGAAAATCGGTGGCCATCAGCTGGAGATGTTGCACAAGCTGGGCTTCCTTGACGCGCTCGACAATGTGGCCTGCCGATACGATCAGGTGCTCAATATCAGGGAAGGCAAGGTGGTCGATGTCAGCGTCGGCCGGGCTTACGGATTAGCCTATGCCGATCTCGTCGCCATGGCGCGCAGCCAACTGCCTGATCCGTCCAGCCTGATCGTCGACGAGGTTACTGCCGTCAACTGTAGCGACGATGTCCAGCATATCGAGCTCGCATCCGGACGGCGTATAACTGCGCGCCTCGTCGTGCTGGCCACGGGCATGGCGGGCGTTCTCGGCTACAAGCTCGGCATCAGGCGGCGTGTGCTGGCCGAGCGCCATTCGGTTTCGTTCGGCTTCACGATCGCCCGCCGGGACGATGCGCCGTTCGATTTCGAAGCGCTGACCTGTTACGGCGAGCGCACGGCGGACGGCATCGATTATCTCAGCCTGTTTCCCGTGCGTGCCGGCATGCGGGCAAACCTCTTCATGTTCCGCGACCCGACCGATCCGATCATGCGCGAGTTGCGCCGCGAACCGGAAGCGACGGTTCTGCGCCTGCTGCCGGGATTGCGGCCTTACCTTGGCGATTTCCGCGTGACCGACCGGGTGCAGAATTGGGTGATGGACCTGTCCGTCGTGGAAGGACATCTCCAGCCCGGCGTCGTGCTCATCGGCGATGCCTTCCAGACCAATTGCCCCGCCGCCGGCACCGGCGTCGCCCGCCTGCTGGTCGACGTCGAGCGCCTCTGCACCGAATATGCGCCGCGTTGGCTCATGACCGAGGGCATGAGCCAGGAGAAGATTTCGGAATTCTATTCCGATCCCGACAAGATCGCGGCGGACCAGCAGTCACTGAAGATGGCGCGCTTCCGGCAGGCCCTGACGTCCCGCAGTGATATCGGCTGGGACGTGCGGCGGCGGCTGCACTTCCTGCGACGCAGTATCACCCACCGGGTCGATCAGATGCGGCCGGGCTGGCTCGCGCATGTTCGAAGCGCGCTACGCGCCTGAGAGCCGCGCCCGTCGGGTCCTCGCGCTGGTCAGCGCGTGGGCGTCGAGGTGCGGGTCGGCAGGAGCCTGAACTCTGACATTCGCTTGGCGGCCAGTTTGAGCCAGGGAGCCTGTTTCAGAGCGAACAAGGAAATGGCGCCCGTGGTGCTGCCGGCCTGCGTGACCGCCCACATCGGCGAAGGCTGCGCGCCGAACAATTTCTTGTAGGGCTCGTCACCGATGGTGAAATCGAGCATCCGATCCCCACGCTCGATGCAGTCCTTCGCCACCTGCTCGAACATCAGCGCGCCCAGGGACTGGCTCTTGTATCCGGCAATGTCGAAGGCGCTCATGATGACGAGGAAGTTGCCCTGATGGCAGAGCCCGAGCACGGCGGCGATCACCTCGCCATCCATCTTCATGGCGTAGAGCCGGACAAAGGAGCCGAGGCCGCGGTGCGCCATTTCGGAATAGAAGCCGTAATATTCGGGACGCTGGAGCAGATCTCCGTCGCCTTGCGCCTGAAAGCGCGGACCGCGAAATTTCCGCATCACATCCAGCGCGTCGAGGACGGAGGCGCTGTCGCTGCAGCATGAAAAACTTAAGTCCCCCTTCTTCTGGAGCTGGCGGGATTTTTTTGCGAGCTCCTTCTGGTAGGAACGGTCCATCGCACTGGCGCGCCATTGCTCGAACGGCGCGACAAGAACGGTCGCATAGGCATTGGAGTCCATCGCGACGCGGCGGGGCGTCGCCAGCAGGTTCTCGATCGGAAGCCGTCCGTCCGGCAGCTTGGTCATTCGGAGCAGATCGAACGGGCGAATGAGACACCGGATTTCTGCGCAGGCACTCTCGTCCTTGAGCAGCTCGGAAAATACCTGCGGGCTGCACACCGGCGCCAGATAGTCGGAGACGCGGAGGTCGGCGAATTCGACGGTCCGTATCGGGCCGCGCCGGATCCGCAGCAAGGGCAGCACCATCGCAAGGGCGCCCGTCGCGCGGTGGCGGACCACGACAACCAGAGGAGTTGCGCCTGCATGAGACGCGAGCCTGGTGTAGAGGGTGTCCAGCCAGAGCGGATGCTGGAACGCGGTGGCGGCCGAGTTATCAAACAGCGCCGCGTAATCAGGCGACAGGAAGTCGAATCCCTGCTCGATGGCGATGTCGAACGTGTTGCTAGGTCTGTTCATGATAACCAGGGAAACCGGATAGCTCGGGACGATCGATCGAGCCGGACATGCGCTTTATAGCAGGGTCGTTACGGGCGAGACACCGGCGGCGTGCCGTTTTCATTAATGCCTCGCGCAAGGCTCATATCGTTACCAAACCGTTAATTTCGCAACGGCGCCGCCTGGCGGCGTGGAGATCGACCCGCGCTAGCGAATTATTAACCGCGCTTAAGGAAGGTCATCTCATGGCCAGTCTGCAGACCGAGGTGGATTCCGGAGCACCCGGGAGCGCGATCTGGAAAACGCGCAGCATTGGCGTCGAGAGGATTGCCAGGGTCGCGATCAGCTGTTCGATCACCATCAACGTGGTCGCATCGATGGGCATCTTCAACGCCGCGCTACTGCCGGCGGAGCTGAGCTTTCTGCAACAGGCCATAGCCCTTCTGATGTGGGCTGTCCTGATCTACGCAAGCGCATTCGTGCAGCCGCGCCTGCGGTTGCAGGTCAACCCCGATCTGGTGGCGCTGGTCGCATTCTACGCCTTCGCAATTGTCTCAGTGTTCTGGTCCAGCCTGAGCGTCGCAGCGATCATGAAGAGCGCGGCGCTTGCGATGACGACGTTCGGCGCATTCTGCCTCGTCACGCGCGTCGACCTGGACGAAATCGTGAGAGCCACGGCCCTTGGGCTTCTCATATTGGTCGCCGCGTCGGCTGTCTGTGCGGTAGCCGTGCCCGACATCGGGATCGACCACAGCTGGATGCACAACGGTCAATGGCAGGGCGTCTACGAATCGAAGCAAACGCTCGGCTTCGTCGGCGCGTATCTGATGTTCTTGGCCAGCTATCGAAAGATGACGGGGCAGGGGTGGCTGGCCTTCCTCGCCGTGTTCCTGCTGGCGTCAACCTGTGTCTTCGCGTCGGAATCGCGCGGCGCCGGCGCTGTCGCTCTGGCCGCCTGCGCCATGCTCGTGACTTCGATGTGGTCGGTCGGCTGCATGAGGCTCTATGCGCTCCTGCCGTTCATCATGTGCGTCCTGGCCGGACTTCTGATCCTGTATTTCTACGCGACGGGATACGACGCCATCCATATCGGCGATGCGAGTATCGATTTCACCGAACGGACCTTCATCTGGCACTACGCAATAAGCCATTTCAACGATGCGCCGCTGCTCGGCTTCGGCATCAACGGCTTCTGGACGATCCCGTCTATCTACGATTATTTCGAACAGAACCACGGCTGGGTGCTCGACAATTATCATAGCGGCTACATCGCGATCTTGATGGAAACCGGATTTCTGGGGTACACGCTCTTTGCCGCGAGCGTCCTCCTGTTCTCGCACAAGATTCTCCATCTGATTTCCGCTCGCACGATCGACCGGTCGCGTTGTGCTCTCATCATCGGATTCGTCGTCCTCAGCTTTCAGACCAATTTTACGGAGACGACGTTCCTTCGTTCGACGATGTTCACATCGGTGCTCCTGGTGGGTTTTTTCTTTGCGGCATGTAGGCCGGTGCGACCGACCGAATTCCAGACTTTAGGAATGGAAGCAGTATGACCGCCATGCGCGCGCGTTGGCCGAGAAGCTTCAATCTTGCGGCCGCGGCGTTCTTCCTTGCATTGCTGGTCTCCCACGCCCATGGGGCCGAGCAGGCCGCCTCCCGTGACACGCCAAAACTGGGCCGCGGTATCAACATTCTCGGCTACGATGGAATCTGGGAAGGCGGCCAAAACGCGCCATTTCGCTTGGACAATTTGACCGCGATCAAGAAGGCCGGTTTCGCGCATGTCAGGATCAATTTCTTCGGCTTCAAGTTCATGGGCCCGGGGAATGTCATGGACGAGATCGTCCTGAGACGGCTTGACGCCGTCATCGAGGAGGTTCTCGCGAGGAAGCTAGTTCCCATCGTCGACGAGCACGATACCCACCTCTGCCAACGCGACGTTTCCGAATGCGCCGAGAAGCTCAAGGCATTCTGGCGGCAGCTCGCCGAGCGCTATGCCGGCAAATATCCGGCGCTCGTCTTCGAGGTGTTGAACGAGCCTGGCGGAGCAATGACGTCCGCCGGCTGGAATGCGCTCCTCAATGAATGTCTCGGCATCATCCGCCGCACCAATCCCGAACGGCCGGTCATCGCCGCCGTTCTCAATACCGATGAGATCCCTGTCGACGAGCTGGTTCTGCCGGCCGAGGACAGGCATCTCATCGTCACGTTTCATTATTACGCGCCGATACGGTTCACCCATCAGGGCGCGCCGTGGTCTCCGACGTTTTCGCGGATCGGGCCCCTGGACTGGGGCAGCCCGGAGGATGAGGCGAAGGCTGACGCCGACTTCCGGAAGATGAGCCTCTGGGCGGAGAAAGAGCAGCGCCAGGTTTATGTCGGCGAGTTCGGAGTTTACGAGCGTGCACCATCCGACAGCCGGCAGAGATATTTGTCATTCGTGGCGAGAAGCGCCGACAGGCTCGGCTGGTCTTGGGCCTATTGGCAGTTCGATCACGACTTCGCGGCGTTCGACAGTGCGCGTCAGGCCTGGAAGCCGGGTATCCTGCGTGCGCTGATGCCGCCGACGCGTTGAAATCGCGTCCCCGAGTCCGCTCATTTCGCGGAAGCAGTATCGGGTCACGACCCGTCGGGCACATAATGATAGTGACCTGCAGCGCGGCATGTATTTCGATCGCGACTATTATGTCGATGCGCACCTGCCGTACTGACGCCTGTCGGATGATCAGTGCCGCCCAGCGCACTTCCGCTTATGGGCCTTTGGACCTGCCGTTTGCGATTCAGAACGTCTGCTATGACGGGATGAGCCGAATAAATTTGCCAGGATCGACCTGATCGGTTCGACAATGATGGGACGATTTGCAGTTATCGGGGCCTCCAGCGCAGCGGGCTGCACCCCTCCTACCTGATAGGTTGATCTAGATCAAATAGGGCACTTGCCACCGAGGGTGTTTACTTCTGGGAGTCACGGGATGCAGGTTCTGTGACAGCAAATCGCGACTAGTCCGTCGGTCACTCGTTACGGGAGGTCATCACAATGAGGTGCAGGTTCAGTATTCTTACATTCGTCCTAATTGTCCCAACGTTCGCCAGTGAGGCGCTTGCCACGACCGCGGATATTCGCAGCATCACCTGTAGCGAATATCTCGCCATGCCGGCTGCACCGTCGAGCAAATTTTCGGCTTGGATGACCGGCTGGTTTAGTTATGAAAGTCGGAGGACATTTGTAGATTTTGATCTGCATCGGGCAAATGTCATTAGCGTAAGAGGGTGGTGCCAATCCAACCCGAATGCCAGTGTGATGGCAGGGCTGGAAAAATCGATAGGCGTGACCGCAGTGCCTGCCGCTACGCTGGATTTTAACAAGATCACCTGTGGAACATGGTTGGCCTACGGTCCGGCGGATCAAGATTTTGTAAGATACTTCATGAGCGGCTACTACAACGCGGCAGCAAGCAACAGTGTTTTGGACTACGAGCGCCTGCAGAGGAACTCCAGTGCGGTCGTCGCATATTGCAAGAAAAACAAATCTCGCACTCTACCAACGGCCATTCAAAATAGAGCTATTTAGCTGGACCAGTCTCCCGCCGCTTGCGAGCAACAGAGCGCGCCCTGCATTAGTTTGGCTCCTGCTAATGGCCGTCAGCCAAGTAGCGGCGCATTCATGCGAGGTTGGAGGTCTTCGCAGTTGACTCATTTGAGACGTCGGCCGACCGCAGCGGACCTTCCAGTTCGGAAGAGGTTTATTTCACAACCAAATGCTTCCTGGGTGCTACGGCGGCAGGCGCGGACGGGGAAATAGTGAACGTCAGCCAGGTGTTCCATCCCGACGGACGGTTGGCTGCACCAAATTCGCCGTATCCCCTGAGACCCACGGAGCCCTGCATATCTCCGACCGGGAAGCTGTATCCGATTTGCGGACCGAGACCGAACACGCGTGATCTGAAGCCACCGAGGATCGGGTTCTGCCCTGAGTCGTCGGTGATTTGCTGATAGGCGTAGCCAGCAAGGCCGACGAAAAGCTGCTTGGTGAGGTAGTGCGATACGCCCCAGTCGAAGTGGAGATTGATGCCGCTCTGGTACTGGGTGTCTGGGTTCTTGAAATTGTAGGTGAGGCCGGCGACCCCTGATATTTCGTTTCCCGCCGCCGGGTCGAAATAGGTATAGGCGCCTCCCATGTCGATCGCGCCATGACCGAGCCCGATATTGGGGATCCGCGTCGGATCATAGTCCCCGGCGGGAATATTGCCGGTGACGTAAGCCATATAATTGTTGACGCCATCGTTCCAAAACACCTCCGCGAATGGCGCGAGGTCGCCGTATGAGACAAGCGAGCCTTCGAGCGTTCCGATGCGCGTCACCACAATCGGTCCAGCTATCGCAGTCAGTGTTCCTGCGATACTGGCGGCGGCTCTGCCGTATTGGCCGGACATGCCCACTACCAACTGACCGCCAAGCACTGTCGCCGCGAAAGTATAGGATGGCGCGAGGGCGACTAGATCGGTTCGCCCGCTCAGACGCAGATTCAAACTGACGTTGACGTTGGCTGGGATCCTGCTGGCGAGGATCTGCTTGGCCACGGCAGCGCTCCCCGCGGCGGCGACCCCGGAATGGTAATCGATGACGCTGAGCGCCCAGCCCGGCGTCTGCTGCACGGCGGCTAGACTCGCAAACTGGCCCGGAAACCAGAATGAGCTACCGCCCTGATCGGCATACGAAACATCAGCGCAAGGCGCGAGAGCAGCAACCGCGGCCGCGTAGATGAAGGAGCTTCCCGGTTTGTTTAATCTCATTGCAAAACCTCTGGGAAGTATAATGCAACCAGTGGTGGCTAGCGCGAAACTCGGGGCCTTGATCTACGATGGGCATTCACTACTAGGCATAAGCGGCGTCCAAATGCGTCACAGAATGGTAACAGCTCGCGATGATTGTCTTGCGGCGATGACGCAGTCTCATCTCCATCGAGAGTTGCTTGCGCTGGAGATGTTCGGCTCCTTTCTAAGCGAGGTTTTGTTCCTGGCGCATCGCTCGCCGTGAAGTGGTGTAGCCAAATGTGGGTTCATAGGTAGAGGACGGAAGCCTGCAGGCCAGCGTCAAAACCAACGCTACTGACGCAATGCAGAAACCGAAGCTAGCAAGGGCCAAAAATTTATAACCACAAAAAAGCCCCGGCGGTGCCGGGGCTTTGGTTGCGTAAATGGAGGCGATCAGTATCTGGCCGTGACCGGTGCGCCGTATCCCCCGAAACGGTAATTCAACCGAAGCGTGACCATGTCTACATCCTGGCTGACCCCGCTGCCGGTGAGGACGAACCCTCCGGGAGTGACTACTCCTGCGAAGCCGGCACTGTCACGCCCCATCCAGAGATGGTCGTATTCGACACCGAACGACCAATTGGGCGTGAAGCCGTACTCCCAACCCACGCCAAGGGCGCCGCCCCAACGCGTGTGGCCTGCCGATGCCAGGCCGACCCCGGTGACGTTGTTGAATATGTCGAATCGGTTGCGCGTCACGGCGGCGCCGCCCTTCACGTAAAACAGCGAGGCGTTCCATGCCCAGCCGAGCTGCGCCGTGAAGAGTCCGATGGCGTCAATCTTCCCAGTGGTCGAAATCAATGGGTCGATCAGACTGACGCGCGTATTCTTGATTTCTGCCCAATCTCCCTGCGCTTCCAGGCCGAGCACAAACTGATTGGTTTGCCAGCGGTACCCGATCTGTCCGCCAGCGAGGCCGCCGGAGCGATCGGCGCAACCACCTGCGACCGTCCCTGCTGGCGTCACGAAATCCACACAGCCGTGGCTTTGTCCCCAACCGCCGTTGGCGCCGATGTAGAACCCGGTCCAATCATAGATCGGCGCGATCACCGGGGGCGGGGCCTTGACGTAAGGTTTAGCAGCCAGATCAGCCGCTGACGCGGGTGCCGCCATGCTCACCGCCAGCAAGGCCATGCCACTCAACCAAATCTTCTTCATTCTTTTTGCTCCATCCACGTTTCACGCTAACGATGCCGGTTCTTTTCTTGGCAGTCCGGCGGTCCAGCTCGAAGCTAGCTGAGCCGACTGGAATTCGATGTGCTTACGTGGCAACAGTTGGGAAAATTGAGCAAGTTGCGCGCTTGAGTTGTGTCAGGAATATTGACCAGTCAACTGGCCGCCTGGAATTTTCCGCGATGGGGCAAGGGCGCTTGGTCTCATCCCCGCACCCCTATGCTGAGATCCTAGGCCCCGCGCCAGACGTGCAACACGCCTTCGCGGAAGCCGCCGACGAACTGATCAGATGCGTCCGCTGGCAGAATTTCGCTGAGATCATCAAACGACCCGCTCACCATGGTGGCAAGCTCGTGCGCCGAAGCATGCTCTGCCCAGCGGCGACCCAACTCCAAACCTCGTTGCCGATCTGCCTCTGTGTCCATAGTCCTGGACCATCCCCGCCTCCGTGGCCCCGGCGAAGCTGATGCCGCGCCGGGGCCTGTACGATCTCGCCAATCCTGGAAGCTTGGGGGCTGGAAAGAATCGGCAAGGCGCGCCCCAGACAAGCAGAAACTCAGGATTTGACTAGTGCACCTTGTGCCAAGGCGTGATTGCCCTGGTCACTCGCGGCGAGCCACTGCTTGAAGGAGCGCGCGCGGCGTCTACGAGGTCCGCAAGGCGATCATAGATGCCGAGAAGATTAGAAGGATGAGGGCCGACGGCGTGGTGCCGTCTACGATTGCCAAGACATTGAAGATCGGCCGGGCGACGATCTATCGCGCATTTGCGGAGTGAGCCACTCCTGATTGCAGCTAGGGAGGAGTTACCTGCGCCCGAAGGGGGAGGGAAAAATCCTCGGCAAAGCATGCTTCTTTTGGGTCCCTTACATGTGCGAGGTTTTGGCTGCGGATAGGGACGATGTCTGTCTATGGGGGTAGCGCGACTGTCCGCACTTCATCGCAAAGCGAGGCCTGCGGAGCACCTCAGAACGACAAGATAAGCAGTGCCACCAGCACGAGGTTGAACGTGCCTAACGCTAGCACGGCGACATCAAAAACGCGGGTCAAGCTGATCATAGTGTCCCCCGATACACGCCAACCGGGTAAAATGGTAGAACTGTCACGAGAGGAAGTCTATGCAGTTTGTGCCTCAGCACCCAATGATGGAAGGCTCCGCACGCAGACTGCAATCGATTGGGAAGGTCGCCTGAGGAGCCGAGACCACTTATCCCAACACCGCTGAAGAAGCCGGGTTAGTTAAGAACCTTTGATCCATCTCAAGTCTTGGAAGCAAGTGCGACGTCAGCTTGGCCCGTTCATCGCTCTTCGAGGAGGTGAGAATGATCAGGTTGATTGCAATTGGCGCGTTCGCTCTGTCTCTCGCGGTGTCGGCGCAAGCCACGCCCGTTGCTCCCATGATCGCGCAGCCGGACAGCATGATCACGGAAATCGCTGCTGCCTGCGGTGTGGGCAGAACTCGGGTGAACGGCGTTTGTGTGGCACGAACAACCGTCCGGCAAACCCGTCGAGCCGTCCGCAGATGTGCGACCGGAATGACCTGCTAACGCCTGACTCAGATAGAGCAGTAGTTTGTCTCGCGGTCAGCGTAGCTGATTAGGCAAAAAACGCGTCTCGACCGGTAGTGCCGTGGCCAATGAGCAGAGCCCCGCATGGATTGAAGAGCGCCGTGTGCGCGGTGCACTGGACGACGTGATCATCGTTCCACTTGCTTTGATAGCGATCGCCGCGAACAAGATCCTGCGTTTCACTATCGCGGTTTTGATGCGATTGCTCGACTATACTTTTCCAGTGGTCATGGAGATTGTCAGGCTTCCGCTTTTCGCGGCCAAGGTTCTGGGCAACCTAATCGTCGCTGTCGCCACCGGTGCGCTGTGCATCCTTCCTCTATCCGAGACGAAGCGTCGAAAGTGGATCGTGTCAATGCGCCGTCGCTGGTCGTGCCTACGGCGCAGAATTAGCTATCGGGCGTTCGAGCGAATCCTGCACGTTGCCTTTGCAAAAGGTATGGCGTGGGTGTTTCGAAAATGTCGTCATCTCACCCCGAACATCGCATTGCTTGTAATCGTGGCTGCGGTAGTGTGGCTTCCGATCTCTTTCGGGGTCGCGACAGTGATGCATGCGATATTGTTTGCCAAATTAGCGTCTTGGCCAGCCTGGACACAGCTTTTGCATCCGTTGGCTACGGTGATCGCTAAGAGCAAGCTCCTAGTCTTGCCGGTGTATCCGGCAGCGTGGCCGCAGGCGAAGAAAAGTTCGTTCGCTCGGCTCATGGGCAGGGCCTACGAAAGCATCCAGCGTCAGTACGTCATTAAAAAGTTAGGCTATCGTTATCGACAGGCAGATACGGTCGGCCTCGCAGTGCTTCACGCGTTGATGCGCTCAGCATGTTTTGCGTCGCTCGCTGGATGGCTTCGCAATGCGCACGTCGCCGAACATCTTGGCGTGGAAAGACCCACGCAGAAATTACGTTCGTTCTTCTCCCGGTGGTCGATCAAGTTTTCAGCCGAATATTACGAAGCACAGGAGCGGCAAGCTTCGAATATTCCGCGATAGATCGCTGCGAAGACACTGGCGGGGTGGCTACTGAGGTGGACCTGTTGCAAGACGCACAAGACGGGCGGGAGCCGCCACGTTCAGTTTCGTGCCACTCCCGCATTTGTCCTTTTCTCACGCAATTCTAACCCGATGGCGAACGCGCGATGTTCCGTCTTCATCTGATCATCGCGTGCGAGAGTTTGCGCATCAGATGGCGATACGGAGGCCGCCCTCTGGAGACGTTTTGTCACAGCAGCGCTACAAAACCGAGTGGCGGCCACCGCAACATTCTGCAAGCTGATGGGTGAACTGCCCTTTGGCTCCAATAGTCGGGCGACTTCTTGGTAGAGGCATTCTTCTCTATCGGTGACTTCGGCGGCATCGATAATCGCGGTGGCCTGGATCGGGTCAAGCTGCGCGTCGGTTCTGCATGATGCGCACAGGATTGCCACCACAATGAAGAGCAATGCTCGTGTCATCTTTTCATCTCGGAAACGGAAAGCTTGATAGTTGCCAGCCTGTCCCGATCAAAAAAGGGCGGTTGCCGAGCGGAAGGTTGATCTAAGTCAACTCTGGCATGCCTAGAGAAGAGCCGGCAAGTTCAACGTTTCAATGGGCGGACCAAGGGCGGCGTGGTGGCAACATCGATTTCGGCCATCGAGTTGCTTGTAACCGGTTCTGAACGCGTTGCGGGTCCCACTATCCAGCGTGAAGTGCTCAGCTGAAAGGTGTGGCTTGATCTGAATCAATTCTGCCGACAAGCGGAGAGCAACATTGCTGTTGGGTGGGCGGATCTAGGGAACGCGTTTCTCCGCGCCTGCTACTGACCAGAAATCGACGTGGCTGAGACAGACGTACGAGGAATGCCAGTTGAACTCGGTTTGCTGCAGGGGCAGGTGATGCTCGAAACAGTGCTCGGCAATGCAAGGTTCTTCCGGCGAACTGGTCCGCATCCACTCGCGCTCGTCGCTAGCACGGCGCGGGGTGTGGCAGACGATCGTGAATTATTGCTGGAAGGTTTGGCCCCTTTACAAACGGCCGGACCGACTCAAGTGAGCTTTCTAGACAATCGCCGTTACGCTTCCGCCCTGGAACAAACCTCCGCCGGCGCGGTGCTCGTTCACCCTGATATGGCTTCACGAGTACCAGCGGCAACTGTGGCGATCCAAACGAGCGAACCGTATGCGGCTTGGGCCCGCGTTGCTGCCCTGTTCTACCCTGTGCCACCGCCTCGTCCTGGTGTTCACCCTTCGGCAATAATAGCGGATGGCGCTCAAATTGATCCTTCAACAGAAGTTGGGCCCCTGTCTGTTGTCGAAAGCGGAGCGCAGATAGGACCGGGCTGTCGGATCGGTCCTTGTGCAGTCATCGGAAGCGGCGTCACCATCGGTAGGGACTGCCGGATTGGCGCACATGTGAGCCTTAGTTTCGCGGTTTTGGGAGCGCGCGTCTACGTTCATCCGGGTGCGCGGATTGGGCAGGAAGGGTTCGGATTTGCCTCCACCAGTGGGGGGTTTCTCTCGATCCCCCAGCTTGGGCGAGTTATTCTTGAAGATGATGTTGAAGTTGGTGCCAATTCGACGATTGATCGCGGATCATCGCGTGACACGGTGATCGGCGCTGGCTCTCGCCTCGATAACCTCGTGCAAATCGGCCACAACGTTACTCTCGGTCGCTGTTGCATTGTAGTTGCGCAAGTCGGGATCTCGGGTTCAACCGTGCTTGAGGATTTCGTCCGCGTTGGGGGGCAGGCGGCTATGGCGGGGCACCTCCGGATAGGGCGAGGTTCGGAGATCGGAGCGCAAGCAGGCGTCATCTCAGATATTGCACCCGGGGCCAAGGTTCTTGGAAGCCCGGCTCAATCGATAAAAGACTTCTTTCGACAAATCGCCACGCTTAAGAAGATCGCATCTCGGAGGAATTAGGAGTTCCTGTGAGCGAGAGCATTCAGTATGGATGCCGCGGTTGAAATTGTCGAACTGCAAAGCACACTCGGTGCTGTGGTGGGCCGCCCGACGACCAGGCCGTTCTTTCCGCACTAGAGGCGCCCTTGGTGGACTACGACCGCAGGAAAACTGCAGCGTCCAAATAGCAGCGCGGAAACATGGTCTGCAACTGCGTCCCGCGGAGGAAAATTGTGTGAGGCGACAAACCACCTCGCCCTGAGATCCAGCTCCGAACTGGAGCCGGGTACATCGAATAGATCATCCGTGTAGCTTCTCGATTTGTAATATGTCGTCCGCCAGCGCCGAGGTCCCATGCTGCGTGGAAAGCAAGGTTTGCCCTTTCAGTTACGCAAACTCTACCTGATGGGATCTTTGCCAATACGATCGTGCAAGCGGACGCGCAGAGGCCATCGATTACCACGGTTTGCCCCGTGCCCTTTAACTCATCATAACGATCCAGGTAACGTTGGATCAAGCCACCTCGATCGTTCGCAATTCTCACTAGGGCTTGGCTCTGGCTTGCGCATGCAATCGACAATGTGGAAGCGAGCAACAGGGCAAGAATTTTCATAATGTGCCTCTTCGACTGAGACCGTCATTGCAGCTCTTCGCCCGCACGAGATGGAAATAGTGTTTGGCTTCGGTATTTTGTCCCAATGCAGGTTTGGCCGCGGCGTGAAGCCGGCGGGTCTTGAAGTAGGCGAGGCGGCTATTGGTTACTTCCAAGCGCGCGCCCTAATCGCTCTAATTCAAGCGTTACGCAGAATAGCGCGAACAGCGACGCCAGGAGTTGCAGCCCGCGACGAAACATGAGCCATAGATCGGCGCCCTGATGGATCTCGGGCAAATGTCTGAAGAACACGACGCCGAACAGCGACCCACCAAAAATGAAGGCAAGACGCCCCAGAAACAAAAACAGGTGACTCAGGATTGGATTCGAGCGCTGAGGGGGAAGCGGAACGCGCTGCAGGCGATACCAATAGGCGACCTGCATTGCCATGATCATGATCGGTGCAGCAAGATTGTCAGATCGTTCGAACGGCAGCTGCTCACCGGGATGGTTCATCAAGCGCCTAAATTCGGGCAAGCCCTCCAAGATTATGAAAAGGGCTCCACTGAGCTGAACCAAAAGAAGAGCCAGATAGGCGGCTCGCGATTTCAAATTTGTCATACCGAACACCCGTCAAGACTATGCTACAGGTTGCAGCAGGGTGGATGGAAGCGTTCGGATCGAGCATCGTCCGGAGTTGTAGATGATCGCGGCTTTAATGTAGGCGGCGGCGGAGTTGCTTGATGGTCGCCCCAGCTGGTTGGCGTATTCCGCGACAATTCGGCGCGCCATTCCGTGTAGGACAGCTTCAGCGTTTTAGCCGTGCCGCGTTTTCTGACGAGCGGTTTCATGTGCCGACCGTCGGCGCACAACCAAAGGCCGCGTTGAGCTAGATCAAATCTTTGCCCCAGCAGCCCCTAACTATGTGGTCCGGGACCTGCCTCTGACATGAAGCCGGCCTTCGATGCCAGCTCCACAGCAGCCGCCAGGGTGTTGAGATGTTCCGCAATCTTGGCGAAAAGGTCTCGCTTCCCAGGCGATGTCGCAAGCGCGCTTATCAACGCAGCCTCTGCTGCTTGCTTTCGCAGTGCTTCGAGATGATCCCGGTGATCGTTCATAGCGGCTCACCTTCGGGCTGGCTCATGGCTGCGGCCTGGGCAACGAAGCCCTCAAACACCGGTACCGCATCCTCGATCCTGTGGCAGCAGCAGCTGTCGAGTGAAAGCCCGGCACTGAGATCGAACAGCTCCAGCCAAAATAGTGGTACGCCATTCAGATCGAGTTCGGGACCCCGCAACATGCGTATTACACAGCTTGCCACCGTGGCGACCGAAACGGATAAAGTTTGATCGTTGTCGGGGATGCACGCAAGCCTAACGTAAGCCTGCGCGATCTTCAGTTGCGTAAGTGCTCTTTCGGGCGTGCTGCCGTCGACCAAAATTCGATCCTGGATGTCTTGTGGGAGCATTGACCAAGCGCTTTGGTCGTCCGCAACCAGCCTGCGCATTGGGGTGAGTCGGACATAGCAGTACTCGGCAGACACTCGCTTGCGGGAAGTCGCCAAGTTTTTGTTCTTTGAGGCCACAAATGTGTGGGCGCAAAGTCTCTGCCACGGATCGATACACAGGTACGAAGAAAGCGCCGGCGACGGCGTGAGGTGACCTGTCGCCGATGGGCAGCAGTCAGTAAGGATACTGACCGGGACGTAATTGCCATAGTTGTCGTACTAGCAGCTGCTGGAGCTCCCCTAGGCTGCAGCTCCGAGGGCGGCCCCTCCTACGGCGCCCGCCGCTCCGTATACGCGGTAGCCATAGTAGCAGCCCGGATAACCAGCCCTGGGACGATAACCGGGCCGACCGGGACGGCCGGCAACAGGATAACCAGGGCGCCCGGGCCGACCGGCGATGGGGTGCGACGATGCACTCGCGCGGCATGATCTTGAGCGCGGGCCCGAACCATGCACCGCTCATCGATCACCGCCCCTCTTTGCCCAGGTGTAGCGTTAAATGCATCGTGTGGGGGTCGCGGTTCCCGTCCCGCCTGAAGCCAAACTTGCCGAGCACCGCCAGCATTGACTTGTTTTCGGGCAGGACCTCCGCAGTCAGCTCACGTAATCCGTTATTGAAGGCGATCTCGCCAAGGTGGCGCATCAAGATGGAGCCGATGCCTCGGCCCTGCCAAGCGTCGATGACGACGAACGCCACCTCGGCTCGTCCGGGCTCAAACACGACATATCGAGCGCCTCCGACAATCATTCTCCGTTCGGGATTCTCGACCTCGCACACCAGCGCGACGTGATTCATGAAGTCGACATACATGAAGAACGCGCGCTCCTTGTCCGAGAAATGACGTTTGATCCCGAAAAAACGGCGCTGCAACGACTGCTTGCTGGTCTGATCCAGCGCGTCGAGAACAGCCGTCTCGTCGGCCGGCCGCAGCGCTCGGATTTCGGCCGTGCTGCCGTCCCGCAAGTGTTCCGTCACGCTGTATTTAGCGATGTTCGACATGCGAGGTCTCGGCTCGGACGGCCGGAAAAAACGTCGGCCTCAGACTGGTCTATGACGGGGCGGTCGGTTGCACGTTTGATTTGTGTCAAGGGGGCCCGCAAAAAGCCGGCGGCCTGAACCTCGGCAGTCAACTCGACACATTCGGTCGGGATGACGGACGTGACACGACTTGGCCAGCGTACGGGCCGTCCAGCATTGACCTATATCAATGGCCTGCCGTTGCGGCGGGCTTTGGATGCATTCATACGACATAGAGATCGGAGCATGCAGATGGAAGTGCCTGGATTGCCCGGTGGTCCGATGTCCGGTCTCGTCGCCTCGGCCGTCGAATACATGGTCGATGCGGGACAACGGAGCATACTGTTTCTCGATGTGATGCGCCGGCGCGGCGACCAATATCGGGAGCACGTCGCGCAAACTGCCCCACACGTTCTGCAATATGCGGCCGAACTGATCATCGATGGCCGCAAGCTGGACGAGCCTGTCAATTACGCGCTTGTCCGCATCGTCCCGCCAGCCGGCGTCGAAATCGATTCCGCGCGGCGGCCGTTCATCGTGATTGATCCGCGCGCCGGGCACGGTCCAGGCATCGGCGGGTTCAAGGCCGACAGCGAGATCGGCGTCGCGATGAAGGCGGGACATCCCTGCTACTTCATCGGCTTCCTGCCGGAGCCGGTGCCGGGCCAGACGATCGAGCGTATCGCGCGTGCCGAGGCACTGTTCATCGAAAAGGTGATCAGTCGTCATCCGGAAGCCGACGGGAAACCCTGCGTCATAGGTAATTGCCAAGCCGGCTGGGCGGTCATGATCCTGGCTTCGGTTCGGCCCGAACTATTCGGCCCACTGATCATCGCCGGAGCCCCGCTCGCTTACTGGGCGGGCGTGCATGGTAAAAATCCAATGCGATATTCAGGCGGCCTGCTGGGCGGAAGCTGGCTAACTGCGCTCGTTAGCGATCTCGGCGGCGGGAAGTTCGATGGTGCCTGGCTTGTCCAGAACTTCGAAGGCCAGAACCCCTCGAACACGCTCTGGACCAAGCAGTACAATGTCTATTCGAAGGTCGATACCGAAGCCGATCGCTACCTTGAATTCGAGCGCTGGTGGGGTGGGCACGTCAATCTCAACGCCGAGGAGATTCAGTTCATTGTCGACGAACTCTTCGTTGGAAACAACCTGGCCGCCGGCAATATCACCCTGTCCGACGGGCAGAAGGTAGACCTGCGCAACATCAGTTCGCCGATCGTGGTGTTCTGCTCCAAGGGCGACAACATCACTCCGCCGCAGCAGGCGCTGGGTTGGATCCTCGAATGCTACGCCGACGTGGATGACATCAGGGCCTATGGGCAAACGATCGTCTATACCGTTCACGAGAGCGTCGGCCATCTCGGCATCTTCGTCTCGGGCGGCGTCGCCAAGAAGGAGCACGCTGAATTTTCCAGCAACATCGATCTGATCGATGTACTACCGCCCGGCCTTTACGAAGCGACGTTCGAAGCCAAGGACAAGGAAACCACCAGTTCAGATCTCGTTGTGGGCCAATGGGTGATGCGCTGCGAGGCTCGAACGCTCGACGATATTCGGGCCATGGGCGGCAATTCGCCTGAGGACGAGCGGCGCTTTGCCGCGGCCAAACGCGTCTCGGAGCTCAATCTTGCCGCCTATCGCAAGTTCGTGCAGCCCTGGATCAAGGGCATGGTGGCGCCGCAGACGGCAGAGTTGATGCGTAACCTGCACCCGCTGCGGACGCAGTATGAGGCCTTCAGCAGTCAAAATCCGTGGATGACAGCGGTGAAGTCGGCAGCGGAAGGGCTAGAAGAAAACCGCAAGGCGGTTTCGAACGACAATCCGTTCCTGGCATTTCAGGAGCAGGTCTCTAAGCAGATCGTTCATGCGCTGGACAGCTGGCGCGATTCGCAGGAAGCGATGAGCGAGGCGATCTTCCTCAACGTCTACGGCTCGCCGGCGCTACAGGCGGCGGTCGGCATAGATCCGAAAGCTGAACCGTCGCGCGGGCGCGAGATGCCGGCCGAACACCGTGCCATGCTCGACAAACGGATCGCCGAGCTCCGATCCAGGATTGACGAAGGCGGGCTTCGCGAGGCGGCCATCCGTGCCCTGCTTTATATCGGCTCGGCGAGAGGAATGGTGGATGAACGCAGCATCGAGGCGTTGCGTCAGGCTCGTCGCGACGACAGCGGAGCGCGATTAACGCTTGCCGAGTTCAAGATGCTGGTTCGCGAGCAGTTCTTCATGCTGCTGCTCGATCGTGAGGCGGCGCTGGCCGTTATCCCGAAGTTGCTTCCCGACGATGTCAATCAACGCCGCGCGGCTTTCACCACGATGAGCGAGGTGCTGTCGGCCAGCGAGGACATCACTGGCGAGCGCGCCAGCCGCCTGCAGCGTGTCGCACAGCTGTTCGGTCTCGACGCCGAAACGTCGGGGAGGGCGTCGAACGTTGCCCCTTTCGACCCCAAGGCGAAGGCATCGTAACACTGTCTGGAAGGAACCGGCTCATGTCAGCCGACACATCGCAGGCACAGTCTCCAAGCAAATACGACCGCTTGATCGCGGCCGCTAGGGCCGTGCCGGCAGCCCCGACGATCGTCGTTCATCCCTGCGATGAAAGCTCATTGCGCGGCGCGGTCGACAGCGCGCAGGCCGGCATCATCCGCCCGATCCTGGTCGGCCCTGAGACGAAGATCAGGACTACGGCGTCTACGTTCGGTCTCGATATCGCGGAGTTCGAGGTTGTTGACGCAGCGCATAGTGATGAATCGGCCGCAAAGGCGGTAGAGCTGATCCACGCCGGCAGAGGTGAGCTGTTGATGAAGGGCAGCTTGCATACGGACGAGTTGATGCGCGCCGTCACCGCGAAGGCCGGAGGCCTGCGCACCGACCGTCGTATCAGCCATGTCTTCGTGATGGACGTGCCCGCCTATGCCGAGACCATCTTCGTGACGGATGCGGCCATCAACATCTTCCCTGATCTGGACGCCAAACGCGACATTGTCCAGAACGCGATCGACCTGTACTTGGAAGCGGGATTCGGCAAATCGCCGCGCGTGGCAATCCTGTCTGCAGTTGAAACCGTGACCTCAAAAATTCCATCTACGATCGAGGCGGCGGCACTCTGCAAGATGGCAGACCGCGGGCAGATTACCGGAGGGATCCTCGACGGACCGCTGGCTTTCGACAACGCCATTGATGTGGAGGCGGCACGGATCAAGGGGATCAAGTCCGAGGTCGCCGGTCGGGCACAGATCCTCGTCGTCCCCGACCTGGAGGCCGGCAACATGCTTGCAAAGAATCTCGCCTATTTCGCCAAGGCGGACGGTGCGGGCATCGTGCTCGGAGCCCGGGTCCCGGTCGTCCTGACCTCACGCGCGGATTCGGCGCGCGCGCGGATGGCCTCGTGCGCGGTCGCCGCGCTGTATGCCCATGCCCGGCGCCGGCGTGCTCCAACGATTGCCGCGTGAACGCCATGGACACCATCCTTGTGGTCAATGCCGGCTCCTCCAGCGTCAAGTTCCAAGTCTACTCGATCGAGGGCGAAGGAATACTGCGGCGACAGCTGAAAGGGCAGATGGATGGGATCGGCAGCCGCCCGCGTTTGCGGGCGACTGGATCCACCGGCAATCCGCTGGCGGATCGCGCCTATCCAATCGAGGCCGTGCCCGACGTGCCGGCTGCGATGGACATCGCCGGCGCCTGGTTGCGGGACGAACTACGCATTCACCCGATCGCTGTCGGTCATCGCGTCGTTCACGGTGGCCCGGACTACGACCGGCCAATTCAAGTCGATCATGGTGTCGTGACCCGGCTGGAGCGGTTCATCGCGCTCGCACCGCTGCATCAACCGCATAATTTGGCGCCAATCCGCTCCATTCTCGCAAATTTCCCCCAGCTTCCCCAGGTCGCCTGTTTCGATACGGCATTTCATCGTACGCACAGCCCGGTCGCCGATCACTATGCGATTCCGCATCAGCTCTATGCCGAAGGCGTGCGCCGCTACGGCTTTCACGGTCTCTCCTACGAATACATTGCGAAGACCTTGCCACGGGTCGCGCCGAAAATCGCGAATGGGCGCGTGATCGTCGCTCATCTCGGAAGCGGCGCCTCGATGTGCGCTCTCAGCGCGGGACGAAGCGTCGAAAGCACCATGGGCTTCACCGCTCTCGACGGGCTTCCGATGGGAACCCGCCCGGGTCAAATCGACCCCGGGGTGGTGCTCTATCTGATTTCCGAGAAGGGGATGTCAGCCTCCAACATCCAGAACTTCCTTTATCGGGATTGCGGTTTGAAAGGGTTGTCCGGCGTCAGCAACGATATGCGGGAGCTGGAGAGCAGTGAGGATCCGCGAGCCAGACTCGCGATCGAATATTTCAACTATCGCATAGGCCTCAATGCCGGCATGCTTGCCGCGGCGCTGCAGGGGCTGGATGCGTTTGTGTTTACGGCCGGCATCGGCGAAAATTCCGCGACAATTCGCGCGCATGTCGTTGGCCAGCTCGCGTGGCTTGGCGTCACGCTCGATCCGGCCCTGAATTCGCGCAACGCACAGCTGATCTCAGGCTCCGACAGTCGCATTCCAGTCTATGTGGTTCCGACCGACGAGGAGTTGATGATTGCGCAGCACACAGTGTCGCTGCTGATGAAGACAGCATCGACCAATCAGCGACAGGAGAGGGCGTCATGATCCCCGTATTTCCGGATACCAAGATTGCCCTGAAGGGGAAAAAAGGCCTCGTCGTCGGCATCGCCAACGACCAGTCGATCGCATGGGGATGCGCCAAGGCCTTTCGCGCCCTTGGTGCCGATCTCGCCGTCACCTACCTGAACGACCGCGCGAAGAAGCACGTCGAGCCTCTTGCGGAGGCACTTGAGGCGTCTATTTTCATGCCACTCGATGTAATGACGGAAGGGCAGACCGAAGAGGTGTTTGCCCGCGTCGAGAGGGACTGGGGCCAGCTCGATTTCCTGCTGCATTCGATCGCCTTCTCACCGAAGGAAGCCTTGCACGGACGTGTGGTGGACGTCGGCCGCGACGGGTTTCTGAAGACGATGGAGGTCTCCTGCTGGTCCTTCATGCGCATGGCTCATCTGGCCGAGCCGCTGATGAAAAACGGCGGCACCATGTTCACCATGACCTATTACGGCAGCCAGATGGTGGTGGAGAACTACAATGTGATGGGTGTAGCCAAGGCTGCGCTCGAGGCCTCGGTGCGCTACATCGCCGCCGAGCTGGGCCCGAAGGGTATCCGCGTGCACGCGATTTCGCCCGGCCCGCTGGCCACGCGCGCGGCATCAGGCATTCCCGAGTTCGATGAACTGATGGACAAGGCGCAATCCAAGGCGCCGGCGCGCAGTCTCGTCAGCATTGACGACGTCGGCAACGCCACTGCATTTCTCGCGCTCGACGGCGCCAAGCTCATTACGGGAAGCGTTCTCTATATTGATGGCGGGTATCATATCATCGATTGAAAAGGATGGGACGCGACTCAGCGATAGTGCAGGGCGATCAACTCGGCGACGCAGGCCGGTCGTTTGCCGCCTTCGATCTCGATCACCAGATGATAGTTCACGCGCAGCCCATCGGGAGGCACGTCCTCCGTCTCAGCAACGCTGACACGGCCGCGCAGCTTCGAGCCCGCCGGGACCGGCGAAAGGTACCTGATCCTGTCGGCGCCGTAGTTCAGGGTGTTTCGGAGGCCTTTCAACCCCATCACCGAGCGGATGAACATCGGTGCCAGCGCCAGGGACAGCATGCCATGGGCAATGGTGGTGCCGCCGGGCATTTCTGTCCTCGCGCGCTCTCGGTCGACATGGATCCACTGTTCATCACAGGTCGCTTCTGCGAACTTGTTGATCCGGTCCTGCGTCACCTCGATCCAGTCGCTGGCGCCGATTTCGGTGCCGACCGCGGATCTTATCTCATTGAAGTCGCCGAATATCCGCATGTCCTTTACCTTCAGATCATCATCTCGGGGACATGGTCGCCGACGAGGAGGTCGGCTTCCGTCGCAGCCATCACTTCGCCGATCGTGACGCCCGGCGCAGTCTCAAGAAGCGTCGCGCTGCCAGCGGCAAAGCCGATCACAGCCATGTCGGTGACGACCAGATGCACCGGTCGCACCGAGGTCAGCGGCAAGCTGCATTTCGCAACGATCTTCGACTTGCCCTTTGCTGCGTGCTGCATGGCGACGATGACCCGCTTGGCACCGCTGACGAGGTCCATGGCGCCCCCCATGCCAGGAACCATCTTGCCCGGGATCATCCAGTTGGCGAGATGACCATGGGCATCGACCTGAAGGCCGCCAAGCACCGTGACGTCGACATGGCCGCCGCGGATCAGCCCGAACGACATCGCGCTGTCGAAGGTCGAGGCACCCGGCAGCGCACTGATCGGCCGCCCCCCTGCGTCCGTTAGCGTCGGGTGCGCCAGGCCTTGCTCGGGGATAGGCCCCGTTCCGATCAGGCCGTTCTCCGACTGGAAGAATACTTTCAGGTCCGTTGGAACGTAGTTCGCGACCAGCGTCGGGATACCGATGCCGAGATTGACGAGGTCGCCGCTCCGAAGCTCCTTGGCGACGCGCCGGGCGATGATGATCTGCGGATCCATGTCGTCACCCGTTTGTAATGAGGTAGTCGACAAGCGGCGCCGGGGTCACGACGTGGTCGGGCGCGATCACGCCGACTGGCACGATGTTCTCCGCCGTGACGATCACGGTGTCGGCGGCCATCGCCATGACTGGATTGAAGTTGCGCGAGGTCAGTGCGTACGCCAAGTTGCCGAGGTAGTCAGCAAGGAAGGCGTGAACCAGCGCGAACTGTGCACGCAAGGCTGTCTCAAGCAGAAAAGGCTTTCCGTCGACTTCGATCTCGCGCTTGCCCTGCGCAACCAGCGTGCCGACGCCGGTTGGCGTCAAAACTCCACCCAGGCCGCATCCACCCGCACGAATGCGCTCGACGAAGGTTCCCTGGGGTACCAGATCAACGGCAATCTGGTTTGCCAGCATCTGCTGCTGTGCCTTCACATTGAGACCGATATGCGTTGCGGTCAATCGCGCGACCAGCGCAGCATCGAACAGCTTGCCGACGCCCTTGCCGGGGATCGCCGCGTCGTTGCAGATCAACGACAGGCCGGTCTTCTTCTGGCGCACGATCTCGTCGAGCAGACGCTCCGGTGTTCCGACACCCATGAACCCGCCGACCATGACACTCGCGCCGGCCGGGATCATTGCGACGGCTTCTTCGAGGGAAATGGCCTTCATGAGAACGAACTCCGGTCGGCGCGTGCATGGCTGTCAATTGATGCTGGAGGGCGGAAGTTACGCAGCTTTGATCTGCGTCAAGGCTCCGCATCATTCGCGCACGATTCCCAGGCTCGCGAGCGTGTCATGCCAGAGCTTGCGCAGTTCGGTGTGTCGGCTTTCCAGGACTCTGCTGACGGTGTCGCGGAAGGGTAACTGGTCGGGACCCTTCAGGAACAAGATCTGTGCCTGCAACAGACGTCCGCTCTCGAACTCGATGCGGCGCAATGCCATCACGAAGGGGTCATTCGGGTTTGCCTCAAGCGGTAGCAACGCCGCTGGCCGGATCCCTGCGTGGACGGCATGCGCGAGCGTGGCGAGGTGGACTGCTTGCCAGAGAGAGCGATCGGGAATGCCTTCGTTCGGCATCGGAAGCCAGGCGGCCTCCCAGGATATCGTCATATAGCCCAAGGCGAGATCCGGCACCCATGCGGTTGCGCGCATCAGAAGCGAGACAATTTCGCTCTCACGGTAGAACTGAGCATTCAATTCTGTCTGCCAGCCGGCCTCGAACTTCGCCGGCAGGGCGAGGGCGAATTGCCTTGCGAGAGCGCCATGGGCCGAGATCAGGAAAGCGGCGACACGGGTCTGCTGGCCGTGCGGCACGCGGCCTTCGGAGTCGAGTGGTCCGAGAAGTCCGCTCATGCCTGGGTCCTCTGGACGGGGATGGCACGCAGATGGTCGTAGCCGGCGGGAAACGGAGTGAGCTCACCGCCAGGTTCTTCGGGCGCAATCCAGACCGCTTTGTTACCTTGCCAGCGTCCGGCCAGCACGTCATCGGCGAAGCGCGCGAGCAGGTCGGCTGTGAGCGCACCCTTCTCCAACGTGAAAGCGTGATAGGCGCTTGGGATGATCACGAGCGCGCTGTTGGGGATTCCGACCCGCAGCGTCTCGTGCAGGGCGCGCGGCGTCAGGAAGTCGAACTCTCCGTTCAGGATCATGGTCGGGACGGCGATCGAGGCGAGTTGCGGCGTCAGCGGCTGAAAGTCGAGGAACGAATCCATCAGGTTCTGCAACGCGTAGAGGTCATTGACCAGCCAGCCCTGCCGCTTGACCCCGTCGAGCTTGTCCAGCAGCGGTCTCAACCATTCATTGGACAGATTCATCGGCAGCAGCAGATCCTGGAGATAACCGGTTCCACCCAAAATCAAGCCGGTGCGTAGTGCATTGCCGATCAGGAGGAGTTGAGGCGAAAGCTCGGCAAAGCAACTCATTGGCACCAGACCCGAGAGGCGCCTCCCATACTCGATCGCGTAGCGCAGCGCGATCAGGCCACCGAAACTGATTCCACTGAGGAAGACCGGACCTTCACCGAGCATTTCGATCAGGCGATGCAACGCAAGGACATGGTCGTCCTGGTTGATGAAAAGCGTAGGCTTGTCGGAGGCACCCTGGCCGAGCAGATCGAATGTCGCAACGCGAAATCCCCGTGCGATGAGCGCGTCGCGATAAGCAGTCCACAGTTCGGAATATTGGGTTAGTCCGTTGACCAGCACGTAGGCCGGTGCCGTCGCAGGACCATCGAGCTCATACCGGATCCGGTAGGAGCCGTGCGTGAGGAAAGGCATCGCGGCGACCCGGCATGTAATTCGGTTTGAAGACTCTCGCGCGGGCAGTGCGAATTACCTTGCGCTAGATCAAGGGTCGCGCCGCGTACGCTCCTAGCGTTCGGTAAAATCAAAGCCTGCCGGAGGAGTTCGCCATGCTCGTGAGACATGTCATGCGGCGGTATCTCATCAGCCTGCTGTTGCTGTTGATCGGGACATCCATCGCGGTCGCGCAGCCCTTCACGCGCCGCTCGTCGCAGATGCAGCATGACGGGCTGAAGAAGACCTACGAGATCGCGAATTTCCGACTTGGCGGCAAGTACGATCTCGCTGATCCCTCGAAGTGGGAGAATGGCGGCGAGGGCGGCGTCACGCTCGAATCGCTTGGCGTCGGGAAATTGCACACCGCCTATATCGCGGTCGGTACGCCGCGGCGCAACGCCGCCGGTGAGATCACCAATGCCGTGGTCATCAACTCGTATTATTCCGGCGATGCCACCGACATGTACGAGCAGTGGGTCAAAGGAGCAGCCTTGTCAGGCACCGTGCCAATTATTGGCCCGGGCCGGCCGATCGATACGGATCGCTACTACGTCATCATGGTCGATCCCCTCGGAACCTGGGGCGCCAGCAAACCGTCGGACGGTCTCGGCGTAAAGTTTCCGCAGTATAGCTACTATGACATGGTCCAGGCCAATTACCGGATGCTGCGCGACGGGCTGAAGGTCGCGCGCGTTGCGCTGGTGTCCGGCGTTTCCATGGGCGGCACGCAGACCTACGTCTGGGGCGTGATGCATCCCGAATATATCGGCGCACTGATGCCGATCGGCGGCACCACGCAGTCGGATGGCGAGGATCCCGTCGGCAACTGGACATTCCAGATGATGACGGCAGCGATCGAATCCGATCCGGTGTGGCAGGAAACGAAGGGTGATTATTACAAGCTGCCCAAGGAGAAGCATCCGATGCCGGGCGTGGCGTTCGGCTGGTCGATCCTTGGCATGACGGGCTATGACTTTGCCTTCCGTACGACCCAGAATTGGGGGGCCGTCCAGCCCGAAATCTTTTATTGGGACCCCCCGAACGAAAAGGCGGCGTTGAACGTCGTTAACCGTGCCAAGCTTTACGATGCGGTCGACCTGGTCTGGCGTAACCGTGTCGGCGAAACGCACAACATCAATGCTTATCTCGGCCGCATCCAGGCGCGCACGCTGGTGATGCACATCACCAACGATCTGTGGCTGAACTTCAAGCTGGCTCAGAAGGCTGTCGACCGCGTGCCCGGTGCAGACCTTATCGCTCAGGAAAGCCCGGTCGCCCATTATGGTGTGTTTCCGATCATCAACCAGCGCAAGAATGACCCGAAGTTCGTTGCCTTCATGGATGATGTGGCGAGCCTCGACCGCGCGCAGAAATTCGTTGACAAGAATTATCGCGTGCCCGGCGTCGCCGAGAACATCGACCCCAAAAAGTCGTTCTGGAAAGAGTTCGTGACCTATCCCTATCCAGTCAAATACGCCAATGCCAAAGACAAGGGCGGCAGTTCCTGGCAGATCGGCTACATGGATGAATATGCCGGCACGGACAAGGATCCGAAGGTCCTCGTCGTCATCCATGGCAAAGGCGCTTTCGGCGGTCACTATGGCAACATCATGCAGTATGCGCTGCGCAGCGGCCTTCGCGTGATCGTGCCCGACCTGCCGCATTACGGCATGTCCGGACCCGGCAATCTCGACAAGAGCCCGGCACGCACGATGCAGGACATGCGCGAGGTCATCTACGACCTCGTCGTCAACCAACTCGGCGTCAAGAAGGCGTATTATCTCGGCCATTCGCTCGGCGGTCAGTTCGTGATGGGTTATGCCCTGACCTGGCCGGATGCAGTCCAGGGCCTGGCGCTGGAGGCGCCGTCAGGTCTCGAGGAATATCCACGCGAGATCACCATCGCAAAAGGCAAAAAGGCGCCGCTGTTCGACCCGGCCTTCGATCATGACTTCGACAAGTGGAAGGCGACCTGGGACCAGACCGGGATCCTCGCCGCGGAGAAGGCGCGTGACGAGCAGAACATCCGGGACTTCTTCTACTTCAAGAAGCGTGACCCGGAGACCGGCGCGGTGTCGGCCGCCAAAAGCGGCTATTTCTTCAGCGACAGCGAATATGCCCGCCTCCATACCGAGCAGCGCGTCGGGCTGACCAAGGGCAATCCGAAGGAGCTGGAGCAGTGGTGCAACATCTTTATCTACGACGTCTATACAATCGGCGCGGAGCTGCAGCAGGATGATCCGAAGAACCTGTACGAGCGGCTCACGCAGATAAAGGCGCCGATCTTCCTCGCATTCGGCGACAAGGAACCGTTTATCCCGACGCCGGCATTCAACGGGCTCACGGACCTCGGACGCGACGCCATCACGCCCTTCATGACGCGCATGACTAATGCGGGGAATCGGCCGATCCTGAAGATCTATCCGGAGACCGGGCACTTCATTCACACAGACAATCCGGTCGAATACCCGTTTGACGTTGTGGATTTCGTGACGCGGGGAAGCGTCGACACCTCATCGCCGCTGGGGACCGACCGCATGATCAAGGGGGCGGTGGTCTCGGCCTTGCCGGTGGCTCCGACACCGCCCGGCGCCGCGCCTACCGCCGGCCTGAACAAGTAGGGCCGGTTCATGCCGAGGGTGCAGGCGGGCGAAGTCCAGCTGGGCTGGCGAGAGTGGGGACGAGGCGACGTCACGGTCGTCTTCATCCATGGCAATCTCGCCAGCAAGGACTGGATCGAGCTTGCTGCCCCGCTGTTTCCTTCTGGTCTTCGTGTCATCGGCATCGACTGGCGCGGCTGCGGCGACAGCGACCGGCCGAAGCCTACGGTTGACTACACCAACTACACGATGCAGCAGCACGCAAAGGACATGCTGGCGGCGCTCGATGCCCTGAATATCAACTACTGCCATCTTGCAACGCATTCCACCGGCGGCATCATCGCAGCTCGTATGCTGCTGATGCAACCGCGCCGTTTCGGACGGGTGTTCGCGCTTGATCCGGTCACGCCGTTGGGCATGGCCTTCAATACTGATCAGATCGGACTGTTTCGGGCCATGATGGCTAGCAAGGAGTTGACGCGTTCAGTAATGGCGACCGCGGCCTCATCGCTGTTCGTGCCGGAAAGCATGGCGCCGAATAGGGTCCCGCAATTCCGTCCAGGGGGCGCGGACATCCAGGCGCTGTTCGACCGGATCATCGAACAAACCTTTGGCGTTTCCGAAGGCATCTGGATTGGGACACCCGTCAATCTTACGCGCGAGCGTGAGAGCCGGGAGTTGGAGAGCCGCATGCCGGAGATCGGGCATTCGCACCTGGTATTGTGGGGCGAACGGGACGGCTGGATCCCTCCCGCCGATCTTCATGTGATGGCCGCGGCAATGCCGGACTGCCGCCTCGTCTTGGTGCCCGGTATCGGACACTCGATGAATCTCGAAATGCCCGCGCTCTACGCCGGCTATTTCGGTGCGTGGTTCGGGGGACTTTCGGCATAACAAGAAGGAAATGAACGCCATCATCGCGAAGGCAGTCATCCCAATCGCCAACGTGTTGTTCGTGATCCTTGCCGTCTTCATCAGCAACCAAGGCGAGTCCGAGCTGACAGAGGGCTTGCCGAACTTGCCCGCGGTGCCCGCGATGATGGTAGTATCCATGTAGTTTCGGCTCCTGATGGTCGGAACCAAAGGGTTCGGCTTCGGGAGCTTCAGTTTGTCGTGCGAACGCTGAAAGACTTAGGGCCGGGCCCTTAATTTTGCGAAGCCCGCTGAAACAACCTGCATCAGGGTAGTAGAAAAGCGCTTGTTTTAAAGTCTTTTGTTAGTTTCCGCGTGTTTCATCGAATGCCAAAATATAGACGTGTGGTCCTGGCCGTCGTTGCTACGGTCAAGCTCTTGCGGATGCGGCATCTGCGTCAACCGGCGCGCTGTCGGCGACTTCTGTGAGAGCGAGGGAGGCCAGAGGGAAAGTTCGGCTCCCGGGAGAGCACGGCATAAGCCGTCCAACCATCGCGCAGGGAAGGCCGAGTGATTGGCACCACCTGTATGCTGCTGTGCGGTTTTCCTGCGTGCGCTTTTCGCGCAGCAGACCGCGGGCGCGTTGTCAGCACCCGGCCTTCCTTGCGCCTTCTTGGACAAGAGGGTGGAGTGACGAAGCAAACCTCGGGCGATTTGCGCCGCGAGAACGCGGCGGTGCGTCCGCCTACTTCGAGATTCCGGTTCGGGCACCTGTGTCTTGTCCCTAACGCTAGGGACAGACACGTTGCTGCAATCCGCTTAGCATGGTCCGCCCGGTTGCCCGGGACCGCAGGAGGAAACGCGTATGTCGGACGACATGCCTTCTGAGGGGCGACGGTGCCTCGTGGGGAGCGCTGCAAGCTCGAGCCGGGGCGCCCGATGCAGCCGGCGGACGCATCAAAGCGGACAGGGAGGAACAGGACATGAAGATCGGTTTCGCGCGAGCCTCGCTTCTTGTGGCATGCGTCCTCTATGGAAATACCGCTCACGCGGAGATCAAAATTGGAATTGTGATTTCGGCAAGTGGCCCGGGATCGGCACTGGGGCAGCCGCAGCTCAAGACGGTTGCAGCTCTTCCGAAAGAGATCGGTGGAGAGAAGGTGACCTATATCGTCCTGGACGACGAGTCGGATTCGACCAAAGGGGTCCAGAACGCACGCCGGCTGGTGATACAGGACAAGGTCGATGTGCTGGTCGGCTCCTCGCTGACCCCGGTGACCATGCCGATGCTGGACATCGCGCTCGAATCGAAGACGCCGCTGCTGTCGCTCGCTGCCGCTACCGCCATCGTTCAACCGATGGATGAGAAGCGCGCCTGGGCCTTCAAGGTCGTTCCCAATGACGACCTCATGGCGGCGGCCATCCTCAAGCATATCGCGAATTCAGGCGTGAAGACGCTCGGCTATATCGGCGTTTCGGATGGCTACGGCGAGGGCTACTACAAGGAGGTGAGCCGCCTCGCGCCCGCGCTGGGGCTGACCGTAACCACACATGAAGTCTATGCGCGCGCCGACACCAGCGTCACCGGTCAGGCGCTGAAGGTGATGTCTACCAATCCCGATGCCGTCTTCATCGCGTCCGCAGGAACTCCGGCGGTCTTGCCGCAGCAGGCGCTCCGCGAGCGCGGCTACGCCGGGAAGATATTTCAGACACACGGCGTGGCAAGCGAGGAGTTCATCAAGCTCGGTGGCGCGAACGTCGAAGGTGCCGTATTCGCGGGCGAGGCTTTCACCATTGCCGCCGATCTTCCCACGGGAGATCCGTTCCGTCGCTCGACGGAGGAGTTCGTGACCGCGTATGAAGCGGCGAACGGGCAAAAGCCCAACATGTTCGCTGCTCATCTCTGGGATGTCGTCGCGCTGATCGGAAAAGCTGCACCGGATTCGCTGAAGATGGCAAAGCCTGGCACAACCGAATTTCGCGCGGCGCTGCGGGACGCACTCGAGCGCGGGCAGAACATCTATCTCAACAACGGGCTGTCGAACATGAGCAAGGCCGATCACAACGGCTATGATGAGCGCTCGGCCTTTCTGATCAAGGTCGAAGGCGGAAAGTTTCGCCTGGCAAAGTAGCGGCGCGCCAATCGGATCTTGTACGAGGGCAGTGGCACGGGGGATCCGGCCTGCGCCGAGCTGGTCCGGTGGGCCGTTTTGGGCATCCAGAGGCGGCTTATCGCGATGGCGCCGCTGCATTCCCCAGGCGTCCGATAGGGCGTGAAACAATTTCGGCTAGAAAAATCGATTTTCGATTTTCTATTGACCCCTCCGCGTTGCCTTGCCATCATTCGTCCCATGGGTCCGCTTCAGTTTCATATGACCGGAAGCCCCGGGGATGGTCCGCGCAGCCTGACATCGGCGTTGCACGAGCGCTTGCGCGCCGACATCTTGGCGACGCGGCTGCTTCCGGGGCAGAAGCTGCATATCGCCGGCCTCGCCAAGCAGTTTTCCGTGAGCCTTGCCGCTGTACGTGAGGCGCTTTCCCGACTGGTCGCCGATGGGCTCGTCCTGGCGTCCGACCAGCGTGGTTTCCGGGTGAGCCCGGTGTCGCTCGCCGATCTCGCCGACGTGACGCAGACCCGGATCGACATCGAAGGCCTTGCGCTCCGTCGCTCGATCGAACGGGGCGACGATGCCTGGCTTGCGTCGGTGAAATCCGCCTGGACGGACCTGAAGGCCGTTCCCTATCGCTATCCCGACGATCCGACGGTGCATTATGAGGAGTGGGTGGTCCGCCATCGCATCTTCCATCGTGCGCTGGTCAATGCCTGCGGCTCACCGTGGCTCCTCGGCTTCCGCGACGTGCTGCACGAACAAAGCGAGCGATATCGCCGCCTCTCGATCCGCAGGGAGGTCGGCAAGCCGCGCGACGTCGAGGCTGAACACAAGTCAATTGTCGCCGCCGTCGTCAAACGCGACGCGGATGCGGCGGTTCGCGCATTGGCAAAGCACTTCGGCATCACCAAAGAGTTTGTCGAGCTCGCCGCGCCTCGCATCGCGGAGGTGAACGGCGCAACCTGACGATCCGGAAAAATCCGGCAAAGAAAAACAGAGACCGGGAGGAAACAGATCATGAAAATAACTCGCCGCAAGGCGCTATTGGCGTCGCTCTTCGCAGCCGGCGTGCTCGCCGGCCCTGCCACTGCTGCCGAAACCATTCGCGTGGGCCTGCCGACCAAGACCTACTGGCCGACGACGATCGCCGAGACGGCCGTGCGGCAGAAATTGTTCGAGAAGGAAGGCATCCAGGCCGAGCTGACGATCTACCGCAGTGGTGCAGAGACGTTCGAAGGCATGGCTGCGGGCGCGGCCGACATCATCCTCGATCCACCCTCGCTGGTCTCCGCGGGGCGCAAGAAGGGGGTGATGTCGCGGATCGTGGCCAATGCCGCGATGGGAAATTTCGGCTGGCAGTTGATGGTTCCGACCAAGTCGACGCTCGACGTCAAGGGCCTCAACGGCAAGAAGGTCGCGATCACCGCCGCCGGCTCCGGTTCCGACCTGCTCGCACTATGGACGCTCCAGGACAAGAAGATCGATTTCACACGCGTCCCGGTTGGTGGGGGCGGTCTGGTGCCGAACCTCTTGGCAGGCAACGTCGAGGCCGCCGTGGTCTATTCGCCGCTGAGCTTCCAGATCTCGAAGTCGGGCGAAGCCAAGTCGATCCTCGATTACGCCACGGCGGTGCCGCCGAACCTCACGGCAGGCTGGATCGTGCTCGACAAATTGGCGGAGACAAAGCCTCAGCTGGTTCAGAAGGCGGTGAACGCCCTCTATGGCGCGGTTGCGTTCATGCGCGCCAATCGCGACGTGACCGTCAAGCTGATCGCCGAGCTCTACGAAATGCCGGCTGAGATCGCCGCCCTGGAATACGACAACACGATCATGAAGCTCGAGACCAGCGGCGACATGGGCGCGCCTGACGTGAACGCGGCCGTGCAGCTGTCGCTGGACCTCGCCAAGCTCGGCGGACTCAAGGATATCGTACCGGTCGAGGACGTGATCTCGACCAGGTTCAAGCCAGTTCCGACCAAGCCTTGACGATGCAGAACTCACACGCCATCAAGCTTGCACGGATCGCGATCGTCATCGCGGTCCTGGCCCTGTGGGAGGTGCTGTCGCGCACCGGCATCGTCAATCCGCGCCTGCTGCCCTCGGCGTCCGACACGTTCGCGACGCTCGGCGATCTCCTGCAGCGCGCGGCCGTGAGGAAAGACCTGATGGTGACGGCAACCGAAGTGCTGGCCGCGTTCGCGCTAGCCGTTCCCTTCGGCGCCGTGATCGGCTTCCTGGTTGCGGAGAACCGCTACTTCGCTGACGTGGCCAAGCCGCTGCTGTTCTTCGCCTTCAGCATCCCGAAGTCGATCTTCCTGCCGATGTTCATCCTCGTATTCGGCGTCGGTTTCGCCCAGAAGGTCGGCTTTGGCTTCTTCTCCACGATCTTCATCGTGATCATGTCGACGACCACGGCGGTGGAGTCGGTCAAGGTCGAGCATCTCACGGTGGCCCGCTCCTATGGCGCAACTCCGATGCAGACCGCGTTCCGGGTCTATCTGCCGAGCATGCTGCCGGTGCTGCTGGAGGCCCTGCGGATCTCCATGATCTTCAACCTCACCGGCGTGATCCTTGCCGAGATGTACGCCTCGCGCGACGGTATCGGCCACCAGATCGCGACCTGGGGCGAGAACTTCCAGATGAAGCAGCTCCTCGCCGGCGTCGTAATGGTCGCCGCGATCGCCATGACCTTCAACGAACTTGTCAGATGGGTGGAAACGCGATGCAGCCATTGGCGAACGTGACCCCGTTGAAACCTCCTGCGCGCGCCGGCGCGATCGAGGTCAAGAATGTCGGCCAGGTCTTCAAGACCCGGTCTCAGGACGTCGTCGCCCTGGAAGATGTTTCGCTCGATATCAAGCCGGGTCGCTTCGTCGTGCTGGTCGGGCCGAGCGGTTGCGGCAAGTCGACCCTTCTGATGATGATGGCGGGCCTGCGCCAGCAGACCTCGGGCACGATCACCATCAGCGGCGCGCCGATTCCGCAGCCCGACCCGGACAGGGTCGGCGTGGTGTTCCAGGAGGCGAGCCTATTCCCCTGGCTGACGGCCGAAGACAATGTCGAGTTTCCGCTGGCCCTGCGTGGCGTGCCCAAGGCGGAGCGCCGCGCCAAGGCGCAGGATGCGCTCACGCTGGTCGGCCTCGACGGCTTCGGCAAGCGCCATCCGCACGAGTTGTCAGGCGGCATGAAGCAGCGCGTCTCGATCGCGCGCGGGCTGGTGCAGGACCCGCCGGTGCTGCTGATGGACGAGCCGTTCGCGGCGCTCGACGAGCAGACCCGCATGACCATGGGTGACGAACTGCTGCGCATCTGGGCGGCGACCGGCAAGACCGTCGTCTTCGTCACACACAGCCTCACCGAAGCGGTCTATCTCGCCGACGAGGTGATCGTGATGTCGGCGCGGCCCGGCCGTATCGTCGATCATCTCCAGGTCCAGCTGCCGCGGCCCCGCACCTATGAGATGCTGAGCGGAGATGCCTTCGGGAGCTTGCGCGACCGCATCTGGCGGCATATCCGCAAATCGGCGTGAGACAGAGATGAGCGCCAAGATGACTGCGAAGAAGATGACCGCGAAGATAAGTGCGAAGACGCTGCGGTATCTGATCGTGGTCGGCCTGATTGCGCTGTGGGAGCTGCTGCCGCGCACAGCTCTCATTCCCGAGCTGTTCCTGCCGTCCCTGTCATCGACGCTGATGGCCGGATGGACCGAGGCTCCCGAATACGGTCACGCGCTCGCGGTGACGCTTTATGAGGTGCTGATCTCCATGGCTTTCGCCTGCGGCGGCGGCATCCTGCTTGGCGCCATCGTCGGCAGCCTGCCGCGTCCGCGCGTCCTGATCATGCCGATGGTGTCGAGCCTCTATGCGGTGCCGCTCGTGATCCTCTATCCCGTCTTCACGGTGTGGCTCGGCATCGGCTCCGAATCCAAGATCGCCTTCGCTTCGATTTACGGCTTCCTGCCAACGATGCTGGCCACCGCCGCCGGCATCCAGACCATCGACCCTCAACTCCTGCTCGCGGCACGCAGCATGGGCGCCACGCTCAGCCAGCGGCTGGTTCGCGTCATCATTCCCGCGGCGATTCCAACCGTGCTGTCGGGGCTCCGCGTGGGAGGCGCGCTGGTCATCGTTGGCGTCGTCGTCTCGGAGATGCTGATCTCCTCGGCCGGCATCGGTTATCTGATCTCGCGCTACCGTACGATCCTCGACAGTCCGCACGTGTTCGCCGGCGTCCTTCTCGTGCTGTTCATGGCGATCGCCTTCAACGCCGCGATCCGGTGGATCGAGCGCAAGGCGGCGATCTGGCAGACCGGCACGCGCGCCGGTCAGGCCAACGACGACATCGCATCGGGCGCGATGCAGCCGGCGAGCTGAGGAAATTTCGCGTGTTCGATCTGACCCTGACATTCGACAACGGCCCTGATCCCAGCGTGACGCCGCGCGTGCTCGATATCCTGGGCGAGCGCGGCATCAAGACCACGTTCTTCGTCATCGGCGAGAAGCTCGCCGATCCCGCGCGACATGGCCTTGCGAAGCGCGCGCACGGGGAGGGGCACTGGATCGGCAATCACACCTTCACCCACAGCGTCCCGCTCGGTGAGCAGCCGGATCGCGATACAGCAAAGAGCGAAATTGGCCGCACGCAGGCTGCGATCGGTGATCTCGCCCATCCGCAGCGCTGGTTCCGGCCGTTCGGTGGCGGCGGCAATCTTGATACGCGGTTGCTGAAGCCGTCCGTCGTCGATTACCTCACCCGCAACAAGCACAGCTGCGTGCTCTGGAATGCGATCCCCCGCGACTGGGACGATCCCGACGGCTGGACCGAGCGAGCCGTTGTCCAGTGCAGCCGGCAGCCCTGGACGCTGATGGTCCTGCACGATCTTCCAACCGGAGCGATGGACCATCTGGAGCGGTTCCTCGACCGCGCCGAGGCGGCCGGCGCCCGCTTCCGCCAGGATTTCCCGCCACAATGCGTTCCGATCCGCAATGGCGCGATCGCACTTCCGATCAACGACTATGTTTCCTCCATCGAAGAGAGCGTTTGACTGATGAAAATCGCAAGTTTCACGATCGCCGGCACCGCGAGCTTTGGCATTGTCACCGACAACGGCGTCATCGATGCCGGCAAGCGTCTCAAGGCATATCCGACGCTGAAGACGCTGCTTGCCAAGGGATCGCTCGACGAACTGAAGAAGCTTGCCGGCGAGAAGCCCGACTACGCGCTGCGGGACGTCACGCTGCTGCCGACGGTTCCCGATCCCGACAAGATCTTCTGCATCGGCGTCAATTACGCCACCCATCTGGCCGAGAGCGGCCATCCCACCCCGCCACACCCGATGATATTCACCCGCTTCGCCAACAGCCAGGTCGGACATGGCCAGCCGATGATCCGGCCGCTCGAATCCGAGCGCTTCGACTATGAGGGCGAGATGGCGGTTGTCATCGGCAAGGCCGGCCGCCGCATCTCGCGCGAAGCCGCGTTGAGCCATGTCGCCGGTTATGCCTGCTACAATGACGGCAGCATCCGCGACTGGCAGCGCCACACCTCGCAATTCGCGCCCGGCAAGAATTTCGCCGGCACGGGCGGCTTCGGGCCCTGGATCGTCACGACCGACGAATTGACCGACGTCAGCAAGCAGACCTTGATTACCCGGCTGAACGGCGTCGAGGTGCAGAAGGCCCCGATCTCCGATCTCGTCTTCGACGTGCCGGCGCTGATTGCTTACTGCTCGACCTTCACCGAACTCGCGCCAGGCGACGTCATCGTCACGGGCACGACCGGCGGTGTCGGCGCTTACCGCAATCCGCCGCTGTGGATGAAGGGGGGCGATGTCGTGGAGATCGAGATTTCCGGGATCGGGATTCTCCGCAATCCCGTAAAGGACGAAGAGCCGGCCAAGGCGACGCGCGCAGCTTGATTCGCTGCGCTCGACAACAACAAGAAGGAGACCCTCATGCCGATGCCAACGCATATCCTCCCGACCACGGTGGTCGGAAGTTATCCGCAACCGGAATGGCTCGTGAATCGCGCCATGCTGTCGAAGGTGGTGCCGCGCACCCGCCTGCACGACATGTGGCGGTTGCCGGCGGAACATCTGGAGGAGGCACAGGACGATGCGACGATCGTCGCGATCCGCGACATGGAGCGCGCCGGCATCGACATCGTGACCGATGGCGAAATCCGCCGCGAGAGCTACTCCAATCGCTTCGCCACGGCGCTCGACGGCATCGACGGGGACAATCCCGCGATGATCGTGGCGCGCACCGGCAATACCCAGACCCCGGTGCCGCGCGTCGTCGGACCGGTGAAACGCAAGGGGCCGGTCGAGCTGCACGACATGCAGTTCCTGCGCAGGAACACCGATCGTGCAGCGAAGATCACCCTGCCGGGTCCTTTCACCATGAGCCAGCAGGCCAAGAACGAGTTCTACAAGGACGACGAAGAACTCGCGATGGCTCTGGCGGAGGCCGTCAATGCCGAGGCGCTCGATCTGCAAAGAGCTGGCGCAGACGTGATCCAGCTGGACGAGCCCTGGGTACGGAACAATCCGGAGTGCGCCAAGCGCTACGCCGTCAAGGCGATCAACCGCGCGCTGAAGGGCATCACAGTGCCGACCGTCGTGCATCTCTGTTTCGGCTATGCGGCGATCGTGCCGGGCTCGAACAAGCCGGCCGGTTATTCGTTCCTCGCCGAGCTCGATGATACGACTGCCGACCAGATCTCGATCGAGGCGGCGCAGCCAAAACTCGACCTCGGTGTTCTGAAGGATCTCTCGTCAAAGAAGATCATGCTCGGCGTGCTCGACCTCGCAGACCCCCAGATCGAGAGCGTCGAGACGGTCGCCGACCGCATTCGCAACGGCCTGAAATATGTGTCGCCTGAGCGTCTCGTTCCGGCGCCCGATTGCGGCATGAAATACATGCCACGCGCTGTCGCGTTTGGGAAGTTGAAGGCGATGTGCGATGCGGCGGCCAAGGTTCGGCATGAGCTTGGTTGACGAGGTTCCGAGCCGCTCGCAAGCAATGCACGATCCGGCCTGGTCCGACTCAGACCCAGCCGCCGTCGACGATGTAGTGCTGGGCTGTGCAGGCGGAAGCCTCTTCCGAAGCGAGGAAGATAGTGAACTTCGCGACCTCGTCCGGCATGAGCTTGCGCTTCAGGCATTGTCGTTGCATCAGCTCGACCTCGCCCTGTGGCGTCATCCATTTATCGAGCTGGCGCTCAGTCATGATCCATCCCGGCGCTATCGCGTTCACGCGGATATTGTAGGCGCCGTAATCGCGCGCCAGAGAGCGAGTGAGACCGATCACGCCTGATTTGCTGGCGGTGTAGGCGGCCATGCCGCCTTGTCCGGCGATCCACGACACCGAGCCGAAATTGATGATGGCGCCGGCGTTCGCCGCCTTCATGTCCGGCAACACGGCCTGCGCAGCAAAGAACTGGTGCTTCAAGTTGACCGCGATGCGGTCGTCCCAATATTCCGGTGTCATTTCCTCGGTGCTGTGCCGCTCGTCATGCGCGGCATTGTTGACGAGGATGTTGATCGCGCCGTGCACGTTGCGCGCCTCCGCGACGCCGGCACGTAACGCTGTGATATCGGTCAAGTCGACACGCATGAAATGCGCGCCGAGACCTTGATCCGATAGCTCGCGTGCCAGGGATTGGCCCTCATCGGCTTTGATGTCGAAGAACACGACATTGGATTTCTGCTGTGCGAAGCGCCGCACGATCGCAGCGCCAATTCCGGATGCGCCCCCGGTGACGAGAACGACCTTGCCGGCGAGGTCGGAATAAACGGCAGCCATGGATATTCCCTCGATTTGCGTTGGGGCAGCGACGCGCGGCCCGACTCTCCCGCGCACCTTAGCTATCTCCTTCGTGAGGTGCATAGGTCAGAATTTCAGTTGCGTACCTCAAAAATCGAAGGCAGGATTGCACCAAAGAATAAGATCCGTTGGGAGGATGTGATGAGACTGCTCGGGAAACTGGGACTGGCCGTTGTCGCATGCCTGTTCGGAGCGAAACTCGCTGTGGCCGACACGACGGTCAAGTGGCTGCACATCGAGGCCAACCCTGCCCAGGTCAAAATCTGGGAGGAGGTTGCGCGCGCCTATGAGGGATCGCATCCGGGCGTCAAGGTCGAGATGCAGTTCCTCGAGAACGAGTCCTACAAGGCCAAGCTGCCGACCATCCTGCAATCCAAGGACCGGCCCAACATCATCTACAGCTGGGCCGGCGGTGTCCTGAAGACGCAGATCGAGGCCGGTGTGCTCGACGACATCACCGATTCTGTGAAGGGTTACAGCGACAGTCTGACACCGGCGGCGGTCGCCGCCTTCACCAGCAACGGCCGTGTCTACGGTCTGCCCACAGCGCTCTCGCAGGTTGGCTTCCTCTGCAACAAGGAGCTGATGGCCAAGGCGAAGGTCGATCCTGCCGGGATCAAGAGCTGGGACGATCTGCTTGCTGCCGTGAAGACGTTGAAATCCGCCGGCGTGACCCCGATCGTGGTCGGCGGCGCCGACAAATGGCCGCTGCACTTCTACTGGACGCATCTTGCGGTGCGTATCGGCGGCAAGGCGGCGTTCGATGCGGCGTTGCGTGGCGAGAATGGCGGCTTCGCCGGGGAAACCTTCCTGAAATCCGGCGAGCTGTTCAAGCAGCTCGTGGATCTCCAGCCGTTCCAGAATGGCTTCCTTGGTTTCAAGAATCCGCAGGCCGTCGGCTATTTCGGTGACGGCAAGGCGGCGATGACGCTCGCGATCAGCACGGTCTATCATCTGCAACGCGCTCTCGCCGCCGACAAGGTCGGATTGACCGAAGACAAGATGTGCTGGTTCGACTTCCCGGTCGTGACCGGCGGCAAGGGCGCGGCGACCGATACGCTCGGCGGCATCACCGGTTGGCTGATTACGAAAGGCTCGCCCAAGGAGGCTGTCGATTTCCTGAAATACTTCGTGTCCAAAGATGTGCAGACGCGGCTTGCCGCGGGCAACTTCATTATCCCGGTGGTGCAGGGCGCGGACGCAGGGCTGAACAACGCCTTCATGAAGCTGATCGCCGCCAATCTGGCGAAGTCGAACTACCACCAGAACTTCTATGACCAGAGCCTGGGTCCATCGGTCGGCCGCGTCGTCAACGACGTCACCGCCGAGATCGCTGGTGGCAGCATGAGCCCGCAAGAGGCTGCCAAGGCGATCGAGGCGGCGTGGAAGCAGGGCAATTGACGGTGGCGCGGCGGACCGCGAGCGTGTCGGCGATCGGCGCTGCGGGCGAGATGGTACCGCGGGTTACGGTCCGTGGCCCGAGTTGGGACAGCAGGCTGACCGTGCTCGTCCTGTTCCTGCCGCCGGCGCTGCTATTGTTCACGTTGTTCGTTGTGCTGCCGATCGGCGAAGCAGCCTGGTATTCGGGCTTCAATTGGAACGGGTTTGGCAGGCCGACCAACTGGATTGGCCTGGACAATTACCGCTTTGTGCTGGAGACACGCGCCTTCTGGCTCGCGCTGCGTAACAACGGGTTGATCATCGCTGTTTCGCTCGCCATCCAGCTGCCGCTTGCGCTCACGCTGGCCTTGATGCTCGCCGAGCGCTTTCGTGGGGCGGTGGCGCTGCGCATGTTGTTCTTCATGCCCTATATCCTGGCGGAGATCGCGACCGGGCTGATCTTCAGCTTCGTTTATGATGGCGACTACGGCCTTGTAGCGTCGATCTGGCGCAGCTTCGGCGCCGAGCCTCCGCATCTGCTTGCCTCGACGGATACGGCCATGCTGGCGGTGCTGATCGTGATCGTCTGGAAGTACTTTGGCTTCCACATGATGCTGTTCATCGCAGCGCTCCAAGGCCTCGACAAGAGCCTGGTCGAGGCGGCGCGTATCGACGGCGCGACCCGATCGCAAGTCCTGCGACATGTGGTCATCCCGTTGCTCTATCCGACAATTCGGCTCTCCGTGTTCTTCGCCATCGTCGGCTCGCTGCAGCTGTTCGATCTCGTCATGCCATTGACGCGCGGCGGGCCCGCGGACTCCTCGAACACGATGGTGAGCTTTCTCTACAACAACGGCATCTCACGGATGCGGGTCGGCTACGGCAGTGCCATCGGCGTCATCCTGTTCGCGATCTGCGTGACCTTTGCCTTCACGTACAAGCGATGGTTCATGCGCGATGAGTAACGCCAAGGCGATCCGCGCGCCGTTCGATCCCACAATGCTGTTCAAGATGGTGTTCCTCGCCGTCGTTGCCATCATCGTCGTGGTGCCGCTGCTCGCGACCTTGTTCGGTGGCTTCAAATCGCTTGGCGAATTGCGCGTCAACCCGTTCGGCCTGCCACGTCACTGGGAGTGGCAGAACTACGCTGATATCCTGTTCTCTGCACGCTACTGGCAGCTCTTGCGGAACTCGCTGATCATCTCGACCCTCACGGTGGCCCTGACCCTGATCGTCGCTTCGATGGCGGCGTTCACCTTTGCCCATATCAGGTTCTATGGCAGCTCGATGCTGCTGAGCTACCTGACGCTGGGCCTGCTGTTTCCGGCTGCGACGGCGGTGCTGCCGCTCTTCATCAAGGTGCGCGATCTCGGATTGCTCGATACATATTTTGGCGTTGCCCTGCCGCAGGCGGCCTTCGGTCTTGCGATGAGCGTGCTGCTGCTGCGGCGTTTCTTCAAGGACATTCCGTACGAGCTGCTGGAGGCCGCGCTGGTCGACGGCTGCAGCTATATCAAATTCTTCCGCTATGTGACGTTGCCCTTGTCGCGGCCGATCCTGGCGACCGTCGGTACCATCACCTTCGTCAACAGCTGGAATGCCTATCTGTTGCCGCTGGTGATGCTCAACACCGACGCGCTCTATCCCTGGCCGCTCGGTATCATGATTTATCAGGGCGAGTATTCGTCCGAGTGGCATCTGATCCTGGCCTTCATCACGTTGACCATCCTGCCGACGATCATTCTCTTCCTCCTGGCGCAAAAGCACATCGTCGCAGGCCTCACCGCAGGCGCGGTCAAGGGATGAACGGTACCTCACGGAGATCGAAATGAGAAAAGTCGGCATCGGCATCATCGGCTGCGGCAATATCAGCACCGCTTATCTGAAGGCAGCCCAGCGCTTCCCGGTCATGGACATCAAGGCGCTCGCGGATATGCGCAGCGATGTCGCGGAGCGGCAGGGCGCCGCCTTCGGGTTGCCGGCGATGCGGGTTGATCAACTGCTCAAGCGAGACGACGTCGAGATCGTCATCAATCTTACGGTGCCACTCGCCCACACCGACGTCAGCCTCGCAGTGCTGAACGCCGGCAAGCACGTTCACTCGGAAAAGCCGCTCGGCATCAACGTCACGGAAGCCCGCAAGGTGATGGATCTCGCCGCGCAAAAGGGTCTTCGTGTCGGCTGCGCGCCCGATACGTTCCTTGGCGGCGGGCACCAGACCGCGCGCAAGCTGATCGACGATGGCGCGATCGGCACGCCTGTGGCCGGCAGCGCGTTCTTCGGCTGCCCCGGCCACGAGCGTTGGCATCCGGCACCGGGTTTCTACTATTTGCGCGGCGGTGGGCCGATGCTTGACATGGGCCCGTACTACATCACCGACCTCGTGCAGCTGCTCGGCCCCGTGGCGAGCGTGATGGGCTCGACCGCGCGTCCGAAATCCGAGCGGCTGGTCACCAGCCAGCCGATGAACGGAACGTTGATCCCGGTCGAAGTTGCGACCCATGTCGCCGGCACGCTCGAATTTGAGAGCGGGGCGGTCGTCTTGATCGCGATGAGCTTTGACGTGCCGAAGCACCGGCACGCACCGATCGAGATCTATGGCGACAAGGGCAGCATGCTGGTGCCGGACCCGAACCGCTTCGGCGGCGAAGTACAGGTCGCCAAGACCGGCGGCGAATGGGAGCCGGTGCCGCTGACTCACGGTCATGTCGACGGTGAGTTCCGTTCCATTGGCGTCGCCGACATGGCCTCCGCGATCCTGAACAACCGGCCGCATCGTGCCAGCGGCGCGCTCGCATTCCATGTGCTGGAGGTGATGGAGGCGTTCCAGACCTCCGCCGACGAAGGACGGCGCGTCAAGATCGAGAGCTGCGTCGAGCGGCCGGCGATGCTGCCGGCCGGGCGTGAAACCGGACAGATCGACTAAGGACAGAAACATGCGCAAGGCAATGATTATATGGGGCGGCTGGCCGGGCCACGATCCTGATCTCTGTGCTTCGATGATCCGCGGCTGGCTGATGGCGGAAGGCTTCGAGGTGCGGATCGAAACCACCACCGCTGCGTTCGCCGATCCCGCGATTCACGATTTGTCGCTGATCATCCCGATCTATACCATGTCGACAATCGAGAAGGCGGAAGCGCTCAATCTCTGCGCTGCCGTCCGTAGCGGCGTCGGGCTCGCCGGCCATCATGGCGGCATGGGCGATGCATTCCGCGATTCCGTCGATTACCAGTTCCTGTGCGGCGGGCAGTGGGTTGCGCATCCCGGCAATATCATCGACTACAAGGTCGACTTGACGAAGCCGGATGATCCCATCATGAAGGGCCTGAAGAGTTTCGAGCATCGTTCCGAGCAGTACTACATGCATGTCGACCCGGCCAACGAGGTGTTGGCGACGACGACCTTCAGCGGCGAGCACGCGCCCTGGATCGAGGGCGTGGTGATGCCCGTCGTCTGGAAGAAGCGATACGGCGCGGGCAGGGTGTTCTATTCCTCGCTCGGCCACCGCGCCTACGAGCTCGACGTACCGGAGATTCGAACGTTGATGGTCCGCGGCATGTTGTGGGCTGCGCGCGAATGACAGCCGTTGCGACCCAGTCGGTGATTCGCGCCACGCTTGAGGACGTCGCGCGCACGGCGGGTGTTTCTCTCGCCACGGTCGACCGCGTCGTCAACCGGCGTGAGGGCGTGCGTGCCAAGACCGTCGCGCGGGTCGAGGCCGCGGTGGCAAAACTCGGCTATCGAGCCGACGTCGCGGCCGCACGGCTTGCCCGGGGGCAGACGTTCCGCTTTGCCTTCGTGCTGCCGACGGGCAGCAACAGCTTCATGACCAACCTGACCGAGCAGGTCCAGCGCACTGCGGACTGGCTCGCCGGCCAGCGCGGCTTCATTGATATCCTGCATGTCGACGTGTTCGATCCGGACGTACTCGCTGCCGCACTGGAAAATCTTTCGCCCGCCTACCAGGGCGTCGCCGTCATCGCGCTCGATCATCCGAGGGTGCGCGCCGCGATCGACGAACTCACTACGCGCGGCGTCGCTGTGGTGACCCTTGTGTCGGACGCGCCGAGCTCGCGCCGGCTGCACTATGTCGGCATCGACAATCCTGCGGCAGGCCGCACCGCTGCAACGCTGATGGGACGGTTCCTCGCTGGTCGCGAGGGGACGGTGGCCGTGATAGCGGGATCGTTGTCGCTGCGCGATCACACCGAACGGCAATTCGGCTTCCACCAGATCCTGTCCGGCGAATATCCGAACCTGCTCGCGCTACTGGTGATCGAGGGCCGCGACGACAGCGAGCGCACGCGGGAGCTCACGGCGGCGCTGCTCGCGCGCCAGCCCGATCTGCGCGGCATATACTCCTGCGGTGCCGGGAACCGTGGCATCGCCGACGCGCTCGAGGCCTCGGGACGCGCGCGCGAGGTGGTCTGGATTGCCCATGAGCTGACTCAATACACTCGGCGTTTCCTGGTCCGCGGCGCACTTGATGCCATCATCAACCAGGATCCCGGCCACGAGGCACGGTCTGCTGCGCGAATCCTGCTCGCGCATTGTTCGGGCGAGCCCATCAGCCCCGACCAGGAGCGCATCCGCATCGACATTTTTCTGCGGGACAATCTGCCGTAGCCTCGACTGGCCTGCAGGGCGCGTCAGAAGCTCGCGGCCATTGCCGCCAGACGTTGATGGGCTCTTTCGCGGGCCACCTCAATGGGCTGTTGTGGTCCAGTGGTTGGTCCGATTGGAATGAAATGGACATTGTTGATCCCGACAAAACGCAAAATTTCACGCAGGTAAGGCGTTGCCATGTCGATGCGCCCGCGGTTCATTCCGGTGGCGAAATCGCTGCCGCTGGCGATGATGACGATGGTCGGCCGGTCCTTCAGCAGCGGGACATACCCCAGGGACGGGTCGAACCGAAAGGTGAGCCCGGGCTGGACGATGATGTCGAACCATTGCTTGAGCTTATAGGGAATGCTGAAGTTCCACATGGGAGTTGAGATCAGCACACGATCGGCAAGCGCCAAGCGTACCGCCATCCGCTCGGCTTCCGCAAAGCTGTCCCGCTGCGCGTCGTTGAAGGCTTGCGCCTTCATCTGTGCATATTTGGCTTCGACAATGGGGCCTGAAAACTCTGGCAGGCGCTCCCGCCAGAGATTCATGACGTCCACGTCCCAGTCGGGCCGAGCTCGGCGAAAGCCGTCAAGGAAAACGCGTGCGCCGGCGCTTGACCAGGAGTCGTCGCGGGGCGAGCAGGACAGGTGCAGGAGCTTCGCCACCGCTCATCCCAGCGCTTTGATGACCGCATCGGCCTTGGTCACGACGGCGACGTTCTGCATGGCGAAGTTGATCGATGCAGCGTGCCACTCCGAATTCATGGTCGAGCAGCAATCCTCAGGAACGATCATGAAATAGCCCTTGTCGGCGCCGGTCCGTGCCGTGTGCTCGACCGACATGTTGGTCCAGGCGCCGGTGTTGATGATCATGTCGCGGCCGGTGGCTTTCAGGATCGTTTCGAGCTTCGTGCCTTCCCAGGCGCTCATTCGCACCTTCTCGACCACGAAATCGCCGGGCCTCGGCTCGAGACCTGACACCGGTGCCGCCCCCCAGCTTCCGCGCACCATCGCCTTGCTGTCGACGAGACCTTCGAACAGCGGCGCATTCAGCGTCACGCCGGGCGCGCCGGGTTCGACGACGAACCAGACATGAATGACGGCGACGCCGCGGGCGCGCGCAGTTTCCGCAAGACGCCGGACGTTTTCGACGACGTGCTGCTGCTTCGCGTGACCTGGTGCCCCGGAATCGGCAAAGGCACCACCGTCCATGATGACGTCGTTCTGGAGATCCTGGATGATCATGGCACAGCGTCGAGGGTCGAGCTGCATCTCGCCGTCGGCGAGCACGGATGCAGCGGAAGCAGAGCCGGCCGCTGCAGTGCTGCTACCTCGCTTGCCGCTCATATAGGGCTCGTGGCGCGGGCCGACCTTGGTCGGGACAGCATAGACCGAGTGCGTCGAAGTCAGGTACAACGTGCGGAAATCCGGCCCGCCCCAGGTAAGGTTGGCGACGAGTTCGGGCAGGCGGAGCTTGCCGAGCAGCTCGCTCCGCGGCGAATAGACCCAGACCCCGCCGGGTGCCGTGACCCAGACGTTGCCGTGCTGGTCGCACTTCATGCCGTCGGGCAAGCCGGGCTCGAGCTCGGAGCGGATGCCGCTTGCGAACACCCGTGCGGTCGACAGCGAACCGTCGGAATTGACATCGAACACGCGGATCAGTGCCTGCACGGTGTCGTTGACATAGAGCATCTTCTCGTCCGGCGAAAAGCACAGACCGTTTGGCTGGTCGAACAGATTGCGGTCCACGACGAGCTTCGGGTCGGCGCCGGGCACGACGCGATAGACGCCCTGGAAGCCGAGCTGCCTTGGCCGCTCGACGCCATAGACCGGCATGCGGCCATACCAGGGATCCGAGAAATAGATGGCGCCGGAGGAGTGCACACAGACGTCGTTGGGGCTGTTGAGCTCCTGTCCCCCAAAGTGCGAGGCCAGCACCTCGCGTCGTCCGTCTGGCCGCTCGCGGATCAACGACGATGTCGCGTGCTCGCAAACGATCAAATTGAGTTCGGCGTCATAGGTCATGCCGTTGCATTTGTTCGAGGGACGCTTGACCTCGGCGATGCCGCGCCGCGCATCCCAGCGCCGGCGCACGTCGCCTGGCATGTCCGAGAACAGCAGATAATGATCGACCGGATGCCAGATCGGTCCCTCCGTAAAGTCGAAGCCGGTGCCGATCTGCGCGACCGGCGCATAAGGATCGATCAGGGTCTCGAATTCGGAGCGCAAGGTGACGTGCGTCATCGTCCATCCTCTGGCGTCTAGGCAGGAAACCAGTTGCGCTGGGGCAGGGACTGCACGATCGGCCCAGGCACCTGGTCGTGTAGCCTGCCGACGACGTTGCCGCCCTCGATCTTGGCGGGACGGTCGTGGACCGGCAGCAGATAGCGCGAATTGCTGAGCAGCTTTTTGATGGCGGCCTTCTCGGCCCGCTTGGTGGTGCCGTGGTTGCCCGTGGTGCGTGGCTCCCAGTCGTGGATCTCGTTGAAGGGCGTCACGATCTGGTCGTTGAAATCATAGATGACGTCGCCGCAGATAGTGGCGATGCCGTCGGCGGTTTCGACGATGATGTTCATCGAGCCCTCGGTATGCGCATTCGCTGCGTCGCAGTAGACGCCCGGCATTAGCTCGATGGGACCTGTGATCTCGAGGTCAAGAAAGCGCAGCGCACTCTTGGTGTGCAGACGGTCGATCAGATGCTTGATATCCGGCGCCGGATATTGCGGATGCATCAGGCCGGACACGGAATACTCGAGCTCCCGACGGTTGAGGACGACGGTCGTGTTCATCGGAAACAGATCGTCCTTGCCGGCGTGGTCGATATGCAGATGGGTGTGGCAGACGAATCGCACATCGCCCATCCGCACGCCGTGCCGCGCAAGCTGGTTCTCGATCATGTGCTCGTGATACTGCAGGCCGCGCATCCCCAGCGTTTCCATGATCTGGTTGGAGCGGTAACCCGTGTCTACCACGACCGGATATTTGCCGCCGAGGATCAGGAAGCCGAGGGTGAGGACACGGCGGGTCCGGCCGCAGTCGTGGCCGAGAACCAGAAAGCTCGATTCCAGCTCGATATCGCCATAGTCCAGGATCTTGATCTCCAGCGGCATTCCGTCCCTCCCTGTGTCCGTTTTCGTTCGTTTCCTCAGCTCTCAAAGCCGATAGACGCGCATGGCGGTGGTTCTGAAAATGGCTTCGCGCTGATCATCGCGGAGCGGCGCCGCCGCGCCACGGAACGCGTCGATCAACTCGCGGTAGCTGGTCCACAATTTCTCGATTGGGAAATTCGAGCCGAACAGGCAACGTTCGGCGCCGAAGATCGCAATCGTGTCGGTCAGGACGGATGCGATATGCGCGGGGTCGTTGCGGTGGATGAAGGTTCCGAGCCCCGACAGTTTCGAGACGACGTTCGGGCATGCGGCGAGGCGGGCCATCCCGGCGCGCCACGCGGCGCGGCCTGAGGGTGAAAGGTCCTCCAGCATGCCGGCGTGCTGCAGGATGAAGGTCACCTTCGGGCAGGCTTCCGCAAGGTGTGCGGCGTCTGGCATCTGCGGCGTGAACACCTGAAGGTCAAAGCTCCAGCCATAGTCCGCAAGCCGGGCGACGTTGCGCTGGATCACGGGATCGGTGCAAAGATCCGGCCGCGCGGCAAAGCGATAAAGCGGGTTCTCGTGCCAATGAAGTTGCATGCGGACGCCGCGCACGAGGGCATAGCGCTTCAAGCGGTCGAGCTGCGGACGCACGTCGTCCACCGAAAAATCGGCGTAAGCCACGATGGCATGCGGCCAGCCGTGCTCCTCGGCCGTCTGCTGCACCCAGGCGGCCTCGTCCTCGAAGCGGTCATTGGCCCAGTTGGTCTGGACATAGACCGAGCGGGTGACGCCGCTGCCTTCGAGGTCGCCGAGATACTCCTCGATCGGATAATCGCGCCGGATCGGCTCGTACGGACCGAAGATGCGCGGCTGCATCGGACCCACCAGCCAGGGCAGGTCGGCCTGGCGCCAGATATGATGGTGCCCATCGACGATGTCGGTCACGCAACTCTCCTTTGTCCCAGCGCCAGCACATGGGCGACAATCGACGCGCTTGATCCACCATCCACGAGGTCGTCGACGAAGCGCTCGATCGCGACCAGCGCTTCGGTCTGCGGGCGAAAGCCGGGACCAGCCGCGAGCGGTGTCAGCCAGCTCACGCGCCACGCACGGCGCGATAGTTTCGCTACCGCATCGCGCAGCGCGTCGGGTTCGCCCCGCTCCAGGCCGTCGGAGACGATGATCACGGCGGCGCCCCGCGCGTATCCGCCGAAGCGGGGCACGGCGAGAAAGGCCTGAAGCGCGTCTCCGATTCGGGTGCCGCCGTCCCAGTCGCTGACCACGTGGGCCGCGGCGTTGAGCGCCTGCTCGCGCCGCTTGAGGCGCATCGGGCGGGTGATGCGGGTCAGCCGCGTGCCGAAGGTGAAGACCTCGACGTTGGGTGCCGCCTGCACCAGCGTGTGCGCGAACTTCATATTCTCTTCGGTACGGGTCTTCATCGAGCCGGAGACGTCAATCAGAAGCAACACCTTGCGTGGGCGCTGCCGCCGCTTCAAACGTCCCAGCCGGAGGATTTCGCCGTCGCTGCGAACGGAGTCGCGTAAGGTGCGGCGCAAATCCGCATAGGGCCCGCTGCGAGCCCGCATGCGGCGATGGCCGCGCCGCTTCGGCAGGCGCCTGGGCGCCTCACGGGACAGCCGGCGCAGCGCATCGGTGGTCGAGAGCTGCGCAAAGCGGCGCTCGACCAGGGCTTCGGCGCGTGCGGCTGCGAGACCGGACTCATTGACCTCGTCCGACAACAGCGGCTCGTCGTTGCCACGGGCCTCCTCCTGTAGCCGAACTGTCTCGTCGTCCTCACCGTCATCGACGCGCTCGATTGCCTCGTTTCCGCGAAAGTGCAGATCGAACAGCCGGTCGAACGTTGCGCGACGCTCCGGTGGGGGGGCCAGTGTTGCGAGGGCTGCGTGCCGAATGTCTTCCAGGCTGCGTGGGCCGAGCAACTGGATCGCGGCCAGGAACGAGGTCGTCTGTTCCGGTGCGACGGCAAATCTGTTGGTTCGCAACAATCCGACGAACGAGATGAAAACACGCGCAGCGCGCGGCAGTTCGGGTTCGGCGCTCATGCAGAGGACTCCGCCAGCAGGGCGTCGAGGCGCGGCGAAATGAAGTGCAGATCTTCCTCGTCTTTCAGGGCAACGCCGATCGAGCGCCTGAAGGCATCGGGCCAGCGCGCGCCGCCCTTGTGCAGCAGTGTGGCAGCCTCAGCCCAGTCGACGGCTTCGGCGATCCCGGGCGCCTTGCTGAGCGGCTCGCGTCGCAGCTTCTCGACGGCCGCGACGACGGCCCGCGCGGTCCCTTCAGCGACGCTGGAGGCCCGCATCATCACGATGCGTGCTTCACGCTCGGCGGAGGGATAGCCGATCCAGTGATAGACGCACCGCCTCCGCAAGGCTTCGTGAAGATCCCGCGTGCGGTTTGAGGTCAGCACCACGACCGGGCGCTCCGAGGCACGCACCGTACCGCGCTCCGGGATCGAGATCTGGAAGTCGGACAGAAACTCGAGCAGGAAAGCTTCGAACTCCTGGTCGGCGCGATCGATTTCGTCGATCAGCAGCACGGTTGAGTCAGGCGCGCGCAGCGTCGCCAGCATCGGTCGCTCGATCAGAAACGCCTCGCCGTAGATATCGATGCTCTCATCGCCGGCCTGGCGGATTGCGAGCATCTGGCGCGGATAGTTCCATTCATAGAGTGCGGCGGACGCGTCGATGCCTTCGTAGCATTGCAGGCGGATCAGGCGGCGGCCGAGTACGGCGGCGATGGCTTTGGCGGCCTCGGTCTTGCCGACCCCCGGCGCACCCTCGAGCAGCAATGGCTTGCCGAGTGCCAGCCCGAGATAGGCTGCGGTCGCCAGTCCCTCGTCGGCGAGGTAATAGGCCGCCCGAAGCGCCTTCTCCAGTGCCTCGGGGCTGTCGATGCCGACAATGTTGCTGCGGACGGCCATCGAGACCTCAGCGCCGCGCCTGAGGGCGCGCGCCGCCCTCGGCCTTGATCGCGCGCAGCACCTTCTCCGGCGTAATCGGCAGGTCGTCGATGCGGACGCCGACGGCGTTGAAGATGGCGTTCGCAACGGCCGGCAATACGGGATTCGCGCACATTTCGCCGGGGCCCTTGGCGCCGAAGGGGCCATCGGGAGCGGGGCGTTCCAGCACGGCGATGTCATGCGGGCAGATGTCGCCAGGACCAGGCATGACATATTCGACGAAGTCGCGAGGGCCGTGGATAGGGTCGGGATAATAGGGTTCAGGCGTCTCGTAGAGCGCGTGACTGACGCCCATCCAGGCGCCGCCGACGAGCTGTTGCTCGACCAGGCGCGGATTGAGCGCACGGCCGAGCTCATAGGCAGAGTCCATGCGGATCATCGTGACCTCGCCGGTCTCGTCGTCGACCTCAACCTCGGCGACAAGGCAGGCATGGGCGTAACAGGTCGCCGGCGACATCTCGCCGGTTTCCGGATCGACGTTGGAGAGAGGAACCAGGAAGATGCCACGGCCCGCGATGGTCTTGCCCTGTTTGAACTGCGCGGCGATGGCGACATCCTTGGTGGAGATCGAGCGGTGCGGCGCGCCCTTGACGTGGATGTTGCCGCGCCCGTCGGTTTCGAGATCGGCGGCGTTGACCTCGAGCTCCTCTGCGGCGGCCTCCATCATCACGCCGCGCGCCTCGCGCGCCGCCGCCATCACGGCATTGCCGACGCGATGGGTGCCGCGCGAGGCGAACGAGCCCATGCAATGCGGGCCGGTGTCGGAATCGGCAGTGTCGACATAGACGTCCTCGACGGGTACGCCGAGCGTCTCTGCGCAGATCTGCCGCGTCACCGACTTCATGCCCTGGCCCAGATCGATCGAGGATAGCGCCACGGTGAATTTACCGCTTGGATTGGAATGAACCAGGGCCTGGCTGGGATCGCCGCCGAGGTTCATGCCGATGGGATAATTGACCGATGCGATGCCGCGTCCGCGATGTCGTGTCATCTCAACGTCTCCTGGTGCCGAACACGGATGAGAAGCGGCCCGCCCCATGCGCGGGCGATGCTGGTCGCGGTGGCTGTGGCGGGGGCGGCGCGGATGGTGGGGGCTCGCGCGGTGGTTCGCGCAACGCGGCCGTCGGCAGGCGATCATAAGTCGTGCGCTGCTGCGCCGGCGCGGTTGTCCTCGCGAGGGTGTCGGCAGGCGTCCGCGGGATGGCGGCGCGGTTGCCACCACCGTCCTTGCGGGAGGAGGCGCGCTTGAACTCGTCGCGGATCGGCCATTTGGCTTTCTCGGCGGCGACCTGGACGCACTCGACCAGCGCCGTGTTCTTGGCCTCGCGCCGATGCGCTTTCATGTCGCCGTCGCGATAGGCATTGAGGATGCGGAACTCCATCGGATCCATGCCGACGAGGTTTGCGAGCTTGTCCATCTGGCACTCGATCGCAAAATCCATCGCGGTGACGCCGAAGCCGCGCATCGCGGTTGCCGGCGTGCGGTTGGTGAAGACGCAGTAGACGTCGCCATAGACGTTCGGGATGGTGTAGGGCCCTGGCAGATGGGCTGCGCATTTCACCGCGGCATAGCTCGAGAGCCGCGTATATGCGCCGCTGTCGAAATATGCGCGGACCTTTCGCGCGACGACACGGCCGTCGCGCATCACGCCGTCCTTGATGTAGATGCGCTCGGCGCCGCGCGGCGGGCCGTATTGCATCTCTTCTTCGCGTCCGAACACGTAGCGCACGGGACGTCCCGTCAGCATCGCACCCAGGATGCATAAAGGTTCGGTCAGCGTGTCCACCTTGCCGCCAAAGCCACCGCCGACGGTGCCGCCAATGAAATGGAAGGTGTTGGAGGGGACGTCGAGGATCTTGGCGCAGGTGTCGACCGAGAAGAACAATGCCTGCGTCGACGTATAGACGACATAGCGCCCGTTGGTGTCGGGCGCCGCGATCGACCCGTTGGTTTCGGTCGGCGCGTGCTCGATAGGCGACATCTGGTAGCGCTGTTCGAGCACGTGATCGGCGGTCGCGAGTGCGGCATCGGCGTCGCCGAAGCGGAGTTTCTGGTGGTCATATACGTCGTGATAAATGAAGGCATTCTTCGGATAAGTGTCGTTGACGACTGGTGCACCGGCCTTCAGCGCATCTTCTACGTCGAACACGGCCGGCAGCGGTTCATAGTCGATCCGCACCTTCGCGATCGCCTCGAAGGCCTCGCGCTCGCTGTCGGCGACGATAGCCAGGATCGGTTCACCCTTGTAGCGGACCTTGTCGACGGCCAGCGACGGCTCGTCGTCCTTGCCGAAATTGATCAGGCTCAAGAGCGTGTTAAGGTTGCGGGGAACGTCAGCGCCGCGGATGATCCGGCGCACGCCGGCTGAGCGCTCGGCGTCCGCGGTGTCGATCCGCCGGATCCTTGCATGCGAATGGGTCGAACGGACGACTTTCAGGTGCAGCATGCCCTGGAGCTTGTGGTCGTTGAAATAGCTCGAGGTACCCGTGACATGGCCGAGCATGTCCTGGCGCTGTGTGCCCTTGCCGATCTCCTTGAGATTGTCGTCGCGCTCGTCGGCGAAAATGTCTTTGCGCAGTTCCAGCATGATCTGGTCCTTCAGGCGCTCGCCCGGCCGCCGGAAGCGGCGAGGATGGCGTTGATGATCGGCTCGTAGCCGGTGCACCGGCAGATGTTGCCGGAGATCGCCTCGACGACTTCAGCGTGGCTCGGGGAGGGATTGCGATCGAGCAGTGCCTTGGCAGCCATCAGCATGCCCGGCGTGCAGTAGCCACACTGGGCAGCAAAATTCTCGGCAAAGGCGCGTTGCAGCGGATGGAGGTTGGGTCCCTGCTTCAGGCTATCCAACGTCTCGACGGAGCGGCCGGCAACGGTCTCGGCCAGCGTCAGACAGGAGAGATGCAGCTCGCCGTCGATCAGGACGCTGCAGGTGCCGCAGCCGCCCTGGCCGCAACCGAACTTCGGCGTCATGTCGCCGATCAATTCGCGAAGTGCAACGAGAAGGTTGGTGCCGCCATCAACGAAAATGGCGACATCGCTGCCGTTGTGACGAAATTGCAGGGCAGTCTTGGCCATACGATCTATTCCTGACCCAAGAGAAGACGACGCAGATGGACGCCGACGATCTCACGGCGGTACCAGGCGCTGCCGAGCGCGTTGTCGGACGGCGATGTTCCTTCCGCGGCTGCAGAGGCTGCGGCCGCAGCGGTCGCGGCATCGAGTGCGCGGCCTTCCAGAGCGCGTTCGGCCGCCCGCGCACGTATTTGCGTCGGCGCCATCGACCCCAATGCAATCCGTGCTCCGGCGATCCGTCCGCCACTGATAGGCAGATGTGCGGCGAGCGTGATGACCGAGCCGCCCTTGGGCTTGATCCGTGCGATCTTGCGGTAGCGGAAAGCCTCCGCGCTGGTCGGTCGCGTGCAGGACACCGACAGCACGAGCGTGCCGGCCTGCCTATCACGCGACTGCAAAAACTCCTCAATTGGAATGTCGCGCGATCCAAAGCCGCCTTGCAGGGCCACCGTGGCATCGAGCGCAAGCAGAGCCACGGTGAAATCGCCATAGGGATTGGGCGCGAACAGATTGCCACCGACCGTACCCATGTTGCGGACCGCCGGGCCACCGATCGAGCGGGCAGGAGCGTGCAGGAAAGCGAGGTCGCGCTCACCCAGAATCCGGGCGAAAGTCACGCCAGCCCCCAGTGTGATCCGCGGGCCGGATGAGTCGATGCGCGTCAAGGCTTGGTCATTGGCGCGCACGACGGTCGAGAGCGAGATGTCGCCTTCGTTCAGTGCGCGCATCACCAGCGTGCCGCCGCCGAGATAGCGCGCGTTGCGATCGGACGACAGCGCGGCGGCGGCCTCGCTCGAGCTCGTGAAGGTCTTCACCGTCACAGTCATGTTGACACAGCCTCCTTGAGGTGCCGGCGGATCGCTTCGAACCCCGCCTGGTAGATGTCTTCCGCGACCATGTGGGTGATGCGGTCCTTGTCCTCCGGCCGCGTCGAGAAGCGGGATTCCCAGTGCCAGAAGGTGCGGTCGCCGTCCGTCACCGGCAGCAGGCGGATGTGGGCCACGTAGTTGAACATCGGGACCGGCGTATCGAGCAGGCAATAGCTGAAGGTTTGCTCCAGATCCGACAGCGTCAGCAATTGTTCGCGCAGCTCCGAGCCGTCCTGCAGCTTGAACCGCCTGACACAGCCGATCTTGTCTGGGGCCTGTGCGCGCTCGATCGTGGAGGACGCGACCGCCGGATGCCAGCGATCGTGCCCGTTGAAATCGCGCAGCACGGCCCACACGGAGCCGGTCGGCGCATCCAGGATCGTGCTCTTGACGATATGCGGCACGGCGCTCAGCCTCCGAACTGGCGTTTGAGGGCGTCGAAGCCACCCTGGAACACGCCGCCGCCGATACTTGCGACGAGCTCCGCCTCCCGCTCGGGTGCGCAGTCGAACTCGGCGGTCCATTCCATGAAAGTCTGGTCGCCATCCGTGACCGGCGTCAGCCGAAGCGTCGCGACGTAGTCCTCGACCCCCATCGGGGATTCGAGGATCGAGTAGGTGCAGAACATGTCGTAATCGGACAGGCCGAGCAGCTTCTCCCGGATGCGATCGCCGTTGCGCAGGCGAAAATCCCTGACGCAGCCGATCTTGTCGGAGGGCTCGCCGCCCTCGATGCGGCTTTCCGCAATCGCGGGATGCCAGTTCGGCAGACCGTTGAAGTCGCGTACCCGCGCCCAGACGCGATCGTTGCGCGCGTTGACGACGGTTGAGACGTAGACGCGGGCCATGGTGCGACCTCAGCCCTTCTTCCGGGGGCTGCGCTCGGCGGGCGGCTCGCCGTCGGCTGAAGGCGAGGGCGCAGCAGCCGGCTTCTCGCCGCCACCGCCGCTTTTGCGTGCGGACTCCTTGATGCCCTGCATGTCGCGGGCTTCCCGGATCAGGCCCGGCATCTTGGCGAGGCTGCCGCCTTCGACGCCGATGTCCGCCAGAAGCGAGTCGATCAGCGGCGCCTGGACGCGGTAGCGCAGTGCTGAGTCGATCACCTCGTCGGTGGCGCTGCGGCCGCCATTGCCGCTATGGCCGTTGCCGTTGAGGCCATCCACCTGAAGGATGCGGATGCCCTCGATCTTCTCCATCGGCTTGACGCTCTCACGGACGATGCCCTCGATGCGGTCGAGCAGCTTTCTCCGGAACAGCGAGTAGCGCGCCTGGTCCGTCAGCACGTTCTCAGCCTCGTTGAGCATACGCTGCGCCTCGGCCTCGACCGCTGCGCGGATACGTTCGGCTTCCGCGGCAATTCGCGTCTCCTCGGCCTGCTTCTCGGCGATCAGGATCTCCACGGTCTTCCGGCGCTTCGCGATCTCGCTCTCGCGCGCGGTAATGACGCGCTCGGTGGCTTCAGTGGCATGCACCCGCGCTTCCTCGGCCGAGGCCTTGGCCGCGGATTCCTCCAACGACTTCAGGTGAATGGCAATCGCCTTCTCCATCAGAACGGTCTCGACCTCCTTCTCGCGATTGATTTCAAGCTTGCGCAGCTCGCGCTCGCGGCCGATGCGCGCCTCGTCGAGGCCGCGATCGGAGGCAATGCGGGCGCGGTCGACCTCTTCGCGCGCGGCAATCTCGGCTTCCTGGAGCGACTGGACACGGGCGACTTCGAGTTGTTCGATCGAACGTCGGCGTTCGATCCGCGCCGTCTCCAGCGCTTGCTCGCGCGAGACGTCCGTGGTCTCGACCTCCTTGCGTGCGACAATCTCGGCCTGCCTGACCTGGCGGTCGGCGTCTATGCGCTCGGACTTCTTGGCCGAGAGCGCGATGACGCGGTCCTCATCCGCGATCTCGATCGCCTTCTTGTGCTCGATATTGAGTACCTCGCGCTTCCTGGAGGACGTGATGCGCTCGGCTTCGAGCGCGAGATCGACGCCGATGCGCTGGCGCTCGATGGTGTCGCGCCGGTTCAACTCAGCGGCTTCGAGCACGGCTGTGCGCTCGATCTCGAGCGCGCGCGTATCACGCTCGGCCTGGATACGCTCGGCTGCAACGGACTTCTCCTGCGCGATCCGGGCGGCTTCGATGGCTTCGCGTGAGGCAATGTCGGCTTCCTCGACGGCGCGGTTGCGGGCGATTTCCAGGGATCGAACGCGTTCTTGCTGGGTGATGCGGGCAGCTTCCGTGGCTTCGCGCGCCGTGACTTCTGCGACTTCCAGCGTCTGGTTGCGCTCGATCTCCAACTGCCGGGTATTCTGGTCGACCGCGATGCGCTCGACGGCGAGCCTGTGCTCGCGGGCGATGCGCGCCGCCTCGACCGCGCGCTGCGCCTCGATCTCGGCTTCCTGGATGTTACGCACCTGCTGGATCTCCAGCGCGCGGGTGCGCTCGTCGGATGCGATGCGCTCAACATTGACAATCATGGTCTGGGCGATGCGGGCCTTTTCGGTCGTCTCGCGGGCAGCGATCTCGGCTTCGTCCACAGCGCGGGTCCGGTCGATCTCCCTGCGCCGGGTCTCCTCTTCGTTGGCGATGCGGGCGTCGGTCACGACGCGGTCTTGCTGAATACGCGCTTTCTCGATCGCCTCGCGGGCGGCGATCTCTGCTTCCTCGATGGTCTGCATTCGCTCGATTTCGCGCTGGCGCACCTCGCGCTCGGAGGCGATTCGGTTGGTATCGATCGAGCGCTGGTTGGCGATCCGGGTCTTCTCGATCTCCTCCCGTGCCAACAGTTCCTTCTCCTCGATGGTGCGGGTGCGCTCGATCTCCCGCTGACGGGTCTCACGCTCCGAGGCGATGCGGGCTTCGGCGATCGCCTGGTCGTTGGCGATTCGTGCCTTCTCGATGGTCTCGCGGGCGGAAATCTGCGCCTGCTCGGCTTCGGTCTCGCGCAGGGCCCGCTCACGTGCGACCTCGGTGCGCTGCAGGGCGCGGCGCATCTCGATGTCACGCTCCTGGTCGAGGCGCGCTGTCTCACTTTCTCGCTCGATCTCAAGCGCCTGCCGCTCGGCCTCCAAATTGCGGGAGCGGATTTTGATCATCGAATCCTGCTCGATGTCGTTGCGCAGCTTGCGCTTGGCCTCGATGTCCTCCATCAGGCGGGTGAGGCCTTCGGCGTCGAAGCGGTTCGAGGGATTGAAGAATTCGAGATCGGTCTGATCGAGATCGGTGATCGCGACTGATTCCAGCTCGAGTCCGTTCTGGGCAAGCGCCTCTGCCGCGTTCGCCTTGAGGCGGGCGACGTACTCTCCGCGCTGCTCGTGCATCTGCTCGAGGGTCATCTCCGAGGCAACGGAACGAATGGCTGAGATGAATTTGCCGGCGAGGAGGGCGTGGAGCTGTTCGGGCTCCATGGTGCGGCGGCCGAGCGTGGCGGCCGCGATAGACACGGCTTCGCGGGTCGCCTGGACGCGGACATAGAAATCGGCTTCGATGTCGACGCGCATGCGGTCGCGGGTGATCACGGCGTCTTGCCGGGAGCGTACGATGCCCATCGGCTGCACGTTCATGTTGACTGGCGTGTAGTCGTGGATGAACGGCAGCACGAAGGCGCCGCCGTTGATCACGACGCGTTCGCCGAGCAGGCCGGTCCGGACGAATGAGGTCTCCTTGGACGAGCGGTGATAGAGCCAATTCACGATGTAGACGCCGACCACGATCACCACGATGGCGACGATCAGCCAGAGGATCAATTCACCGACCAGAGTCCCTGACATGTTTCTCTCCCTCGACCTTTCGGCGTTATCGCGCGCCGATCGCCTTGAATTTGCGCACTTGATCCGTCAGCGCCCGCTCGACCGGCAGTCGCTCCATCGAGGAGGCGCCGTAGAAGCCGTGGCAGTGGCGCGTGTTCCTCATGATGAAATCGGCATCGTCCGGATCGGAAATCGGTCCGCCATGAGCGAGCACCAGAATGTCCGGATTGACGCCGAGCGCGGCGGAGGCCCAGGTGTCGATATGCGCCGGGCAATCCGTCAGCTTGAGGGCGGTCTGCGCGCCGATGGTGCCCCCGGTCGTCAGGCCCAGATGACAGACGATGATATCCGCGCCCGCGATCGCCATCGCGGCGGCTTCCTTCTCGCTAAAGACATAGGGCGTCGTCAGCAGATCCTTCTCGCGCGCCTTTGCGATCATGTCGATTTCGAGCGCATAGGACATGCCGGTCTCTTCGAGGTTGGCGCGGAACACACCGTCGATAAGGCCGACGGTCGGAAAGTTCTGCACGCCGGCGAAGCCGAGCGCTTTCAATTGGTCCAGGAAGAGATCCATGTCGCGGAACGGATCCGTGCCATTGACGCCAGCGAGCACTGGCGTCCTGGTGACGACGGGCAGCACTTCGCCGGCCATCTCCAGCACGATGGCGTTGGCGTCACCGTAAGCCATCAATCCTGCCAACGAGCCCCGGCCGGCCATGCGGTAGCGGCCGGAATTGTAGATGACGATGAGATCGACACCGCCGGCCTCCTCGCATTTGGCCGAAAGGCCGGTGCCGGCGCCGCCACCTACAATGGGCTCGCCGCGCCTCGCCATGTCGCGGAAGCGCTTTAACAGTGCAGCGCGTTCAAACCGGGCCATTGGTCACCTCGCAAGTCTCCGGCGCGCCCCGTTGCGGCCGAACAATGTTCGGAACGCGCTGACAATGGTGGAGGCGAACTCGGGGTCATTGATGTTCTTGGGAACGCGGATGAGCTGACGGTTGGTGGTCTGCCGCACATTGCGCTCCAGCGTACCGAACAGCGCCGCATCGGCGTCCGGATCCCAGAACGGCTGCCCTCGCGCGTCGAGCGCGGAGACGCCGCCCTCGGGCAGGAAGAGGCGCACCGGGCCGTCCATCCGATTGAGCCGATCGGAGACCCAGTGCCCGATGCGCTCGTTCTCCTCTGCCGTCGTCCGCATCAAGGTGACCTGCGGGTTGTGGACGTGGAATTTCCTGCCGCGGTAGCGCTCCGGGATGGTCTCGGGGGCGCCGAAATTCACCATGTCCAGCGCGCCTACCGAGCCGACATAAGGCACCCGGCTGCGGATGATGGCGCCAAAGCGGTCGTCGTTGGCCGGGAACACGCCGCCCATCAGGAGATCGCCGACCTCCGTGGTCGTGAGGTCGATGACGCCTGCGAGCTGCCCGGAATCGACGAGCTTCTCCATTGAGCGTCCTCCAACGCCGGTGGCGTGGAAAACGAGACACTCGAAATCCTCGCGCAAGTCGGCCGCGATCTTCTGCACCGCCGGCGTGGTGACACCGAACATGGTGATGCCGACCGACGGCAATCCGCCGTCGTCGCGATCCTTTCGTGCATGCTGATCAAGGCGCGCCTTGACCATGCCGGCCAGCGCGTTGGCGCCGTTGGCCAGCACGGCGCGCGAGATCGAGTTGAGGCCCTGCACGTCGGCAACCGAATGCATCATGGTGATGTCCGCGGGGCCGACATAGGGCCCGACGTCGCCGGAGGCGACGGACGAGACGATGAGCTTCGGCACCCCGACAGGAAGGGCCCGCATACCGGGCGCGACCAGCGACGCTGCGCCCGAGCCGCCCGCCGAAATCACGCCGGCAACATTGCTCTGCCGCCGCAGCCAGCTGGCGAAGGCCTCGGCCATCGCGGTGACGGCGGCGCCGCGGTCGGGTCCGAACACCGCCGATCCGCCGCGACCATGGTTCAAGGCGATCTCCTGCGCGGAGACATCGCTGGCCGCGTGCCTGCCGCTGGTGGAGACATCGACCAAACGCGTTCGCAGGCCGGTCCCGGCGATGATGTCGCGGATGAAACGGAGCTCCGTGCCCTTGGTGTCGAGCGTACCGACGACGAGCACAACCGGAGAGCCCTGCGTTTGCGCCGCGACCGGCTCGCGGCTGCGCCGTGCCGTCTCGTCGAGACGCATCACCTGGGCCGAGAACGTGCGGGCCGCGGCCTCGATGCGGGCGATCGGCACCGGTTGCGACCATCGTGTCGGCGGCGTCGGGTTGGACATATAGATGCGGATCGCTCCGCCTGAACGGCTCTGCGGCGGAGAAGGCTTCGCTTCCGCCTCCGCCGACGGCACGTCGAGGTCGAGCTCGAGTCCGGCGTGCATTCCGACACCAAGCAGGCGCTGCTGCAGTTCGCGATCGGCGGCAAGCCGTACCGAATCGATGATGCGGTTAACGCGACCGTTGACCATGATCGCGACGTTGCGCGACACGGCCGTCGCCACGCCGATATTCTGCTCGATCACGAGCACGGACATGTCGCCGTCCTCGCCAAGTCGCAGCAGCATCTCCTCGACCTGGGCCACGATGACGGGCGCGAGCCCTTCGGTGGGCTCGTCCATGATCAGGAGCCGCGGGTTGGTGAGCAACGCGCGGGAGATCGCGAGCATCTGTTGTTCGCCGCCGGAGAGCTGGCCGCCGCCGTGATCCTTGCGCTCGGCCAACCGCGGAAACGTCTTGTAGATGCGCTCGACCGTCCAGGCGCCGCGGCGCAAGCCGGCGGCAAGCTGCAGATGTTCGTCGACGCTGAGTGAACGCCACAGCCGCCGTCCCTGCGGAACGTAGCCGACGCCGAGTCGGGCTATGTGGGCGGGCGGCTGCCGGGTGATGTCATCGCCGCGGATGCGGATCGAGCCGCCGCTGACCGGCACCAGCCCCATGATGGCCTTGCACAGCGTAGTCTTGCCCATGCCGTTGCGGCCGACGACCGAGAACACGCCGGCCTCGAGTGTCAGATCGACACCCTGCAGCGCGTGCGAATGGCCATAATAGACGTCGAGGCCGCGGACTTCGAGCGCGGCGGCGGTACGGCGGACCTCATTCATGGCCGCCTCCGAGGTAAAGCTCCTGCACTTCGGGATCGGACTCGATCTCCTGCGGACGGCCTTCCTTGAAGATCCGCCCGTTGTGCATCATCGTGACTCTCTCGACGACGCGCAGGGCCACGTCCATGTCGTGCTCGATGATGATGTAGCCGATATGCGCGGGCAGGGAGGTCAATATCTCGATCAGCTCGGCACGCTCGGTCGGCGACAGTCCCGCGGCCGGTTCATCGAACAGAACGAATCGCGGCGCGCCGGCAAGCGCAAGTGCGATCTCGAGCTGGCGCTGCTGGCCATGCGCGAGCTCGGCAACGCGCTGGTCCTTCACGGCTGTGAGATGGACCGCCTGCACGAGATTTTCGGCCGCGTGCATCAACGCATCGTTCTGACCGGGGCGGAGAAACGAGAAGCGCCCCCGTGAGACGCCACGGCAGGCGAGGTAGACATTGTCCTGGACGGTGAGGCCCGGAAACAGCGCGGAGATCTGGTAAGTCCGGCGCAGGCCACGCCGGATGCGCTCATAGGGCGGGAAGTGCGTGACGTCCTCGCCGAAGAAGCGGATGGTGCCGGAAGAAGGCGGGAAGTCGCCGGTGATGCAGTTGAACAGCGTGGTTTTGCCAGCGCCGTTGGAGCCAAGCACGGCGCGCCGTTCGCCGGGGCGGACGGTAATGGTGACGTCGGTGAGTGCCGCGAGCGCGCCGAACAGACGGGTCACGCCGCGCAGCTCCAACGCCGCGCCGGCGCCCACGACAGAGAGGCGTTGCGCGACGCTATCCATGGCGGGATCCTTGGCTAGATCTTTGGCCAGATTCCCGGTCTCGTCGTCCGCTTGAACTTCCCGCGCCGGAGCGTTGGCGGCGCCGCCAGCTCTGCCATAGCCCGATGACGCCGTCCGAGGACCAAAACACGATGGCGAGGAAGCCGAGGCCGATCAGGAGCCGAAAGCGGTTGCCGTCGAGCCCCAGCTTGACCAGGAAGTCGAGTGCAAAGGTGCGCAGCAGCACGAAGATCAGTGCGCCGATAAAGGGTCCGACGGGGCGCGTGATGCCGCCGACGACTGCGATGATGAGGATATCGATGCAGGCTCCAACGCTCACGGAGCCCGGCGAAATCTGCCGGTAATTCCAGACCTGGAGCACGCCTGCCAGCGCCGCGACGAAGGACGCGAAGGCGTAGGCCGCGACGCGATGCGCATTGACGTTGAAGCCGAGCGCCGCCATGCGGCGGGGATTGTCACGTACGCCTTGCAGCGCGAGGCCGAACGGCGCGCGGGAGATGTAGTCGACGGCGAAGTAACACAGTGCGGCTACCGCGAGGACGATATAGTAGAAGGGTATGTCGGCGCGCCAGTTGACGCCCCAGAAATTCGGCGTGGCAACGGTATTAATCCCGGTATGGCCGTTGAAGATCGCCCAGTTCTGGTTGGTGAAATAATAGAACGCCGCGCCGATCGCGAGCGTGATCATGATGGTGTAGATGCCCTCGGTGCGCACCGCCAGCGCGCCGCCGAGCGTGCCGAAGATGGTTGCGAGCGCTAGCGCCATCGGGACCGCAAGCCACCACGGCCAGCCCAGGCTGATATTGGCGTTGCCGCTGACCCCAAACACCGCGACCATATAGGCGGAGAAGCCCGCGATGGTGAGCTGCATCAGGCTGACCATGCCGCCATAGCCGGCAAGAAACATCAGACTCAGTGCCATGAGTCCGAGGATCAGCGTGGTCGCAAAGATCTCGATCAGGAAGAAGCCGTTGGCGATCAGCGGCATGATCAGGAGAATGGCCGCGACGGCCCAGGCCGCCGGATTGTCGATCTCCGGCCATCCGCGCAATCTGGAGCGCTGCACCGCAGCGGTAGGACGAACCGTGACCCGGGCGTCGTGAGCGAGGGACATGTCAGCGCCTCGCCAACAGGCCCTGCGGCCGAATTGCCAGCACCAGAACCATGATCAGGAAGGTCACGACGATGGCGTAGGTCGGGATGTAGACCGAGCCGAGTTGCTCGGCGAGGCCGATGATGAGCGCGCCCAGCGCAGCCCCTGGGATCGAGCCCATGCCACCGACGATCACGACGACGAGGGAGGCGAGCAGGAAGCGGATATCCTCGCCGGGAGAGAGCGACTGGAACGTTCCGCCGACGACGCCGGCGACGCCGGCGAGGCCCGCGCCGAGCGCAAACACCACCACGAAAACGAGTTGTATCCGCACCCCGGTCGCAGCCAGCATGTCGCGATCGTCGACGCCGGCGCGGATGATCATGCCGATGCGCGTGCGGTTGAGCGCCAGCCACATCGCCACGCCGATCACGACGGAGGCGGCGAAGATCACGAGTCGGACCAGGGGATAGCGGAGATAGACCGGCTCGCCTGAGGATTTGACCGCGGTGACCAGCGGCAGCTCCACAGGCCCGATCAGCCAGTTCGGGGTCTGGACCTGATAGAAATCGCCGCCGCAGGCCCACAGCATCAAATCGGCGAACACGATTGACAACCCGATCGTCACCATGGTCTGGCGCAGGTCCTGGCCTTCCATGCGGCGGAAGACGATGACTTGGAGCAGGACGCCGACCAGTGCCGTCAGGATGAAAGCGACGACGAAGCTGAGGACCCATGAGCCGGTCGCGGCGCTGATGGCGTAGCCGACATAGCCGCCGAACAAATAGAGCGAACCGTGTGCGAGGTTGACGTTGCGCATCAGGCCGAAGATCAGGGTAAAACCGCTGGCGACCAGGAAATAGAGACCGCCGAGCGTGATGCCGTTGAAGAGAGCGTTGAGGAAGACCCGCTTGCGGCCGACCGCATCTTCAAGGCCCTGCGGCCACACTGCGAAAATCAGCCAGAGCGCTACCGCGATCGCGATGACGACGATCAGTGCCCAGGCGGGATGGCGTTCGACAAAGCGGCTCATGATCGCCGCTCCGTCTTCACGTCACCCCATCTTCTACCCCGCAAGCGGGGCGGAGGGGCACGCAGACCGTTGCCGGCCGCAAGCCCTGCCATGAACATGCGCTCCCTATCGTGCGCGATCCTCTTTTTGGGACCGCGTTTGACGCATCCTAATGCGGCTGTAGGGGAGGCGCTTGATCGTGAGTATCTTTTCGCGTGCGGTTCAGGCCCGCAAAACCTTGGCCGCGCGGCGATAATCGGTCGGCGCCATGCCGACATTGGCGGCGAAGAAGCGGGTGAATCCGCTCTGCGACGAGAAACCGAGATCGAAGCCGATATCGGCGATCGGCGCTTCGCTCGCCACCAGCGCCTCCAGCGCCTGCTCCATCATCAGCGTGTTGAGATAGAGGTGTGGCGTGACGCCTGTCTGGGTGCGGAACAGCCGGTAGAAATGCGGCCGCGACAGGCCGGATTCGCGCGCGATGGTGTCGAGCTCGATCTCGGCGCCGGGGCTCTCCGACATCATCTTGATGCACTTGCGCACGCGAAAATCCGTGACGGAACCGTTTGCACGCGGATCGCGCGCGGTCGCGGCCTGTTGCCAGCTTTCGTCGTAACAGATGTCGATCAGACCTCTCAGCTCGCCATCGAGGCTGTTGAGCGACGGTGCGCCGCACACCAGGGCGGCTGCGTGCCTGATATGCTTGTCCAGCGCAACCGACCGCGTGAACTGGGTACGGCCGAAGCGCAGGCGGTCGGCACCGGGCGCGTCGGGCGCGAACCACTCCGGATTGACGTAAAGCACGAAGAAAACGGCGCCGCCTTCGAGATCGGACGGCAGGAAATTATGCGGCTCCCACGGATTGACCGCGACGACGGAGCCTTCGGTGAGCTCGTAACGTCCGTCGCTGACATCGATGCATGCGGAACGCCCACCGACATGGAAGATCAAATGACCCTCGCGATGTGCGTGGATGTTGAAAGGGCGGTTCAACTGATAGACCGTCGCCCGGCCAAAGCGGCCGTGGAAGACGGCGAGCGCCCGGCTCATGCCTTTCCTCCCAAGACTTTTTGCCATTTTTTGGTAGCGTTCAACAACCGGGGAGAGAATGCAAGGGCGCACGATGTCCGCGCCTTGCAAATCTCTCCCCGGTCAGCCATCGCTGGCGAACGAGACTAGGTCAGTATTTCTTACATTCCGGTACTGTGCGGCTTGGCAAACCGATTTTGGCGAACACTGCGGGATCGTAGCCCAGCGTTTGGTTGACGTCCGGGATCACCTTCACGACCTTTGAAAAGAGCGCGCCCTTGCCGTCGTCGACGACCTCGGTGACGAAGTTGGTGCCGATCGCCTGGCGGTTGGAGTCCAGCTTGATCTTGCCGTTGGGTGCGTCGATCTCGATCTTGGCGAGGGCTTCCTTGTACTTGGCCTGGTTGTTGGAGAGATCTCCGTTGACCTGACGCAGCGCCAGGATCAGCGCCATGGTCGAGCCGTAATAGTTGGTGGCGAGCAGCGATGGGCTCGGGAAGCGCTTGTTGGGCGGGAAGGCGTCCTGATAGTCCTTCACGAACTTCTGCCAACTCGGGTTCTCCCAGGTATCTGCCTGACCGCTCGCGGCCAGCGTGCCGATCAGCGCATTCTTGGCGTTTCCCTTGGACGACAGGATGGTCTGGTCGATCATGATCGAGCCGCCCATCAGATGCGCCTTGCCGCCGGCCTGCTGGTACTGGTTCAGGAAGTTGACGGCGTCGGCGCCGCCGAGGCCGAGATAGATCGCGTCGACGTCATCGGGCAATGCGGCGATAACCGAGGCAAAGTCCTTGGTGCCGAGCGGCACCCATTGCCGGTTAGTGACCTGTCCGCCGGCACCGCAGAACTCGAGCACGAGGCCGAATACCTGCGTATAGATGAAAGAATAGTCTTCGCCGACGGTCGCGATCTTGCGATACTTCTTTTCGTCATAGGCGTATTTGCCGAGGCCCACCTGCCACTGCGCGCCATCCATGTTGTAGCGGAAAAAGTTCGGAGCGGGATCGACATAGGTCGTTTCCTGGGCGCCGGAGGCGGCATTGATGAAGGTCAGTTCGGGATGAGTCTTAGCAAAATTTTTGACCGCGATGCCTTCGTCTCCGGACAGCGGCGACAGCAGGATTTGCACCTTGTCCTGCTCGATCAGTTTGCGCACGGCTCGCACGGCGGAGTCCGGCGTCGCGTCGGTCGAGGCGATGACAAATTCGAGTTCCTTGTCGCCGACCTTCTTGCCAAGCACGTTGAGGGCCGTCTGGAAGCCGCGGATACCGTCCTCGCCGAGCACGGTGTAGGTGCCTTCGAGCGTCGCGGTGACGCCGACCTTGATCTTCTCCTGTGCGAAGGCGGTGCCCGAAAGTAACAGGCTGCTCAACGCGATCAGTCCTAGACTGCCTTTCAACATTGCTCTCCTCCCTGGACGTTCTTGTCGCTGTTTTTTCACCGCGCCTTGGCGCGTCCGTCGCGCGGTGCGGCGTTCGGGCAAGGCCAACGGTTCTTGAAGTGGAAGCTAACCGAACTTCGATGCAGCGCACGTGCCGGAGCCGTGCGCGGCTTAACGGGCAGTCTCATTTTGAATGCTGCGTCGCGATTAACATCGCGGTGCAATAGGCGTCAGGCTTGCCGAATTTGCACCTGCGTGCCGCATGGCGGTCGCGGACTTCCGCAGCGCGAATAGGATCGCTCGAATAGAACAGAAATCAATTGTAGCGTTGCGTCATTTTGCTGCGCGCGGCACTCGCTGGTTATACGTTGTGGCAGGCGATTGTCCTACCGTCCGCACCGGCAGATCGAAGTTGTGGCGCATCGACGAGACAGCGATCGCTGGCCATTGGACAGCGGGGCGCATATGCACAGCCGCGCGGTCGCGTGAAGAGACTTGGCGGTTCACCCATTTCGATCGCGCCCAGGATCCGTTTCGATGGATCCGGCTTCGGAATTGCTGCCACCAACGCGCGCGTATAGGGATGGAGCGGATGATCGAGGACCGTCCGCGTCCCGGCCTGCTCCACGATCCGGCCCATATACATGACAGCAACGCGGCTGCTGATCTGTCCGATCACGCCAAGGTCGTGCGAGATGAAGAGCATCGACAGTCTTAATTGGTCACGCAGATCCATCATCAGATTGAGCACTTGCGCCTGCACGGAAACGTCGAGGGCCGAGACCGGCTCGTCGGCGACGATGATGGACGGCGTGGGAAGAATGGCGCGCGCGATTCCGACCCGTTGCCGTTGCCCGCCGCTCAGCTCGTAGGGATAACGAGCGGCGAAAGACGGGTTCAACCCGACGGCCGTCAAGGTGGCAGCTATGGCCGCGCTGCGCCCGGCGCGGCTCTTGAAGAAGCCGCTGATGTCGGCCGCCTCCGCCACCGAATCTCCAATGGCGCGCCGCGGGTTGAGCGATGCATTGGGATCCTGAAAAACCATCCGGACGCTCAGACGCATCTCGCGGAGGCCGGAGCCGCCGGCTCCGATCATTTCGGTTCCCTTCAAATTGATGTTGCCGCTGTCGGGCTGGACCAGCCCGACGAGGGTTCGGCCCAGCGTGGTCTTGCCGCAGCCGGACTCGCCGACGATCCCGAGGACCTCGCCTTCGGCCAGCGACAGCGATACACCATCCACCGCCTGCACCCGGTATTTCCGACCGGCTCGCCTGGCACTGAACGAGACCATCATGTCCCGGACGTCGAGGATGACATTGCCGCTCATGGCAGCTCCCCGCCGGCCAGCGGAAATGCGCAGAGCACTTCGTGCCCTTGGGAGGCCTCCAGGCGAGGCGGGGTCGCCACGCGGCACTCATCGCGCACCGCGGCGCAACGCAAGGCAAAGACGCAGCCAGCAGCGACCGAACCTGGCAGCGGCGGCTGACCAGAAATGGTTGGCAGCCGGCGCGCGCCGGAATTTCGCGACGGCATGCAATCCATCAGTCCACGGGTGTAATGGTGACGCGGCTTCCCGAACAGCTCATCGACCGCTGCGGTTTCCACGATCCGGCCGGCGTACATGACAGCCACGCGATCGGCGAGCTGCGCAATGACACCCATGTCATGGGTGATGAACAATATCGCCATATCCAGCCGATTGCAGAGTTCGCGCAAGAGCCCGAGAATCTGAACCTGTATGGTGACATCCAGCGCGGTGGTCGGCTCATCGGCGACCAGCACCTGTGGCCTGCAGGCCAGCGCAATCGCGATCATGACCCGCTGGCGTTGGCCGCCGGACAACTGATGCGGATACGCGGACAGCTGCATCTTGGGGTCGGGCAGACGCACCAGCTCGAGCAGTTCGCGCGCGCGGACGAGCGCCGCCGCGCCCGAAATCCCCTCATGCACGCGCACGGCTTCGGCGATCTGATCGCCGATCCGACGAACCGGGTTAAGTGAGGTCATCGGCTCCTGAAAGATCATTGCCATGCGGCCGTGGCCGGCTTCGACACGTTGCCAGGGCTGCAACTGCGTTACGTCGCAGCCCTCCAGCAGGACCCGCCCGGCCCGAACCCGGGGACCGGGCTGCGGCAGCAATCCCATGACTGCAAGCGAGGTCATGCTCTTTCCGCAACCGGACTCGCCGACGAGACCGAGGATCTCGCCCTTGGCCAAGCCGAAGGACACGCCCGCGACGATGTCGACCGGCGCGGTTTCCGGCCCCACTGACACCGTAAGGTCGCGAACGCTCAGCACGGCCTAACCCTTCTCACCAAAGACTTGACGCAACCGCGGATCGAGTCGATCTCGCAATGCATCTCCGACCAGGTTCAGAGAAAATGCCGTCGCCACGATCATCATGCCCGGGAAGAAGAGCAGCCACGGCGCGCGCGTGATGAAGGTCCGCGATTCCGCCAGCATATTTCCCCAGCTCGGAATGTCCGGCGGGGCGCCGAGGCCCAGGAAATCGAGCGAAGCCGCGCCGAGCTGCGCGAAGGCGAAGACGAAGCTGGCCTGCACGAGAAGTGGTGAGACCAGGTTCGGCAAGATGTGCCGACTGATGAGCCATGCCGCTCCGGCGCCCATGCTGCGGGACGCCTCGACATAGGTTTCCGCGCGCAAGCGCAGTGTCAGTCCGTAGACGATGCGGGTCGTCGTTGTCATGTAGCCGATCCCGATGGCCAGAATGACGGTGGCCACACTCGGGCTCAAGATGACAATCAGGCCAAGTGCGAGAAGCAGAGTCGGGAAGGCCATCAGCACGTCGACCATGCGCATCAGCAGGTGACCCAGCCGCGGGAACAGAGCGGAAAGTACGCCGGCCGGAACGCCTGTCGCGAGAGCGAAGACGACCACGCCCGAGCCGATCAGAAGTGCCATGCGTGCAGAATGAATGGTGCGCGACAGGGTGTCCCGGCCGAACTGGTCGGTGCCGAACCAGTGGGTCACGTTCGGCGGCGTCAGGCGGATCAGGGGATCGATGGCGTACGGATCGTAAGGCGACAGCCAGGGTGCGAAGATCGCGGCGAGCACGGTCGCCAGAAGAACCCCGAGCCCGGCCAACGCGACCGGGCGGGCGAGGAACGGCCTGAGCCACAAGGTCGCGCTGTTGCTGCTCATTGGAGTTCAACCCGCGGATCGAGCAGACGATAGCTCAGATCGACAATCAGATTGATCAGGAGATAAACCACCACGATGACCAGTATGACGCCCTGGATCACAGGGTAGTCTCGGCGAAGGATCGACTGAACGACGAGGCGGCCGATGCCAGGCAGGGCAAACACGGTTTCGGTCACCACCGCTTCGGACAGCAGCGCGGCGAAGGTGAAGCCGAATGCCGAGACGACCGCCAGCAGTGCATTGCGCCAGATATGGCGGCGCACGACCTGCCACGGCCGGATTCCCTTTGCACGCGCCGTGCGTACATAGTCCTCTCGGGAGACGTCGAGCATACTGGCGCGCGTCAGCCGCAGGATCAAAGCGGCATTCGGAGCCGCAAGCGCCAGGCTGGGGAGGACGAGATAGCGGAGATTGACGACACCGCCTTCGAAGATCGACGGATAACCGGAGCTCGGAAACCAGCCGAGCCACGCGGCAAAGATCAGGATCAGATAGAGCCCGACCCAGAACGTGGGTATCGAGGCCATCAGCATCGCCGCACCGGACAATCCCTGGTCGAGCCAAGTGCCGTGCCGGACCGCCGCAATCATGCCGATCGGAACCCCGATGACCGCAACCCAGATCATCGTCATGGTGGCGAGCAAGGTGCTGGTCTCGGCGCCATCGGCAATCACCGACAGCACGGGCGCCTGGAAGAAGATCGACCGCCCTAGGTCGCCCTCGAGCACATGGCCGGCCCAAGTGAGATATTGCAGGATAATCGGTTGGTCGAGACCGAGTTGGTGTCGCAAAGCGTCGATCTGGTCGGGAGTCGCGGTGTCACCGAGCAGAACATAGATCGGGTCACCCGGCACGATGTGGATAAACGCGAAGATGATGATGGACGCTGCCAGTAGCGTCACCGCCGTCGTTCCCGCGCGCTTGAATGCGTAAGACCACATGTGATTGAGCGCCTGATCAGCGGCAACGATGCGCGCCGGCGCCGGCGCTCGACAGTCCTCGCGGCCTCATTGCCTGTCCTTATTTCGTGGACACATTCCAGAACACGGGGCCGTTTGGGTTGAGCCCCTTGAGCTTGGGAGAAGCAATGTCATAGGTGTAGGCATCGCCTACTTTCATCACCGGTACCTGCTCATAGATCAGCGACTGGATCTTGCCCCAGGTCGACTTTCGCGCGGCTGGATCGGTCGTGTTGATCAACTCAGCCCGAAGCGAGCCGATCTCGGGGCTGTCCCACCAGCCGGGATAGCTCGCATTCAGGAACGTGAGCAGCAACGGATCGGGCGCGAAGGAATGGTGGGTGACAAAGATGTCCCATTGCTCCGGCTGGCCGCGCATCTTCAGAAGGGTAGCCCAATCGACGACCATCATCTGAACATTGATCCCGGCATCGGCCAGCTGGCGGGTGAAGACCGAGGCTTCGTCATAGTGTGCCTGGTAGTTCGTCGAGACCAGCAGGCGGATCGGCGTCCCGGTGTAGTCCGCCTCCTTTGCGAGTTCCTTTGCCTTCTTCGGATCGTGCGCACTGTAATTGGAGGCGCCGTCCGTCGAGTACCAGGGCGTTCCGTTGGGAAAGATCGATCCCTCGGCATTCCACAGGTCCTTGGGACCGAAGGCGACGCGCAGCGCCTGCGACTTGTCCAGCGCGGTCTGGATGGCGCGACGGAGCTTGTAATTGTCCTTCAGGATTCCCTGCTTCGAGTTCATGAAGAAAAGGCCGAAGATCGGCGCGTTGGTACGCTGCACCTGAACCGATGAATCCTTGCTCAGGGACTCGTACAGATCACCGGAGATCATTTCCGCGTAGTCGTAGTCGCCCGCCTGCACGCCGCTCACGCGCGTGCCGACGTCGGGCACTGGAATGAACCGGATCTTGTCGAAGCCGGCGACGCGGGCGCCGGCGAAACCGTCACCCTTTTCCTTCACCGGCTTGTAGCCGTCGAACCTCTCCACCTCGACATAGCGGTTCGGCCGCCACTCCACGAACTTGTAAGGCCCGGTGCCGATATAGTCCTTTTGCTCGATCGGCCGGTTCCCCGCTTTGGCGGCTATGTCTTCCGGATAGATCGCAAGACCGCCATTGACGTCCGCAATGAGAGCCTTCCAGGCGCCGTTCGGCGCGGACAATTTCAGCGTGACTTCATACTTTCCCGTCGCCTCGACCGAGGTTGCCGCCGCCATCAGGAGCTTGCCGCGCGCGCCGAAACTGCCCCATCGCGTCATCGAGGCGACCACGTCCTTGGCGGTCATCTCCTTGCCGTTGTGGAAGAGGACACCTTCGCGGAGCTTGATGACGATGGTCCGACCGCCGTCTTCCGTGCCATCGCTCTCGGCAAGCATCGGACGCGGCGTATAGGTCGAGTCCAGCGCATACAGGGTCTCGAAGATGTGACGGCCGATGACCGATGCGACGTCGGCTGTCGTCAGCATGACATCGAGCGGCGGCGGTTCTCCGATGGTGGCTTCGCGCAGCAGGGTGGCGGCATTGGCCTGCGCAAGCAAGAATGACGCGGTAACCAGCCCCACGACGCCACGCATCAAGACACTTGGACCGTATCTCATGATCGCCCTCCCGCCTTGTTGAACCGCCTGCTTCCCGGTGCAGGGGATGTGCCTTTCAGCTGTTCGGTCTGACGGCACGCTTTTGCTTGTTTGAAAGTTACATACACAATTCGGCGATTATCAAGCGGAAAATGCTATTCGTGATGGGGTATACCGATATAGGTTTGGTCCATGCTGAAGGTTTCTTACGGCAGCTTCTTGCCAAGGGCGTAGGTTGATCTGACCTGGGGAAGGGCGGGCAATGGCGCGTGCAAAGCGAAATCAACCGGCGAGAGCCGTTGGTGCAGCGATCTCGAAGCCGCCGGGCGACGACAATGTCGTGGCCGGCGACATCATCTCCCTCATCAGGCAGAGCGCTCCAAGCCTCAGCCCGTCGGAGCAGCGCGTTGCCACGGTGCTGCTGGCCGATATGGAGTTTGCTGTTCACGCCAGCAATTCCGAGCTCGCTCGTAGGGCGCGCGTCAGCGAGCCGACGGTCACCCGGTTCAGCCGCTCCGTCGGTTGCCGGGGCGTCCGCGACCTCAAGGTGAGGCTGGCTCAAGCAATGGCGGTCGGGCGGATTTACGTTGAGCTTCCCCCGCATGTCGGGACCGATCTGGCGCGCCCCGCGCTCTGGCGGTCGGTGTTTCAGGAAATTCGTCGTGCAATTGCCGCGGCCGAGGAGGGACTTCGCAAGGAGGACATCGAGAGGGCTGCCGAAGCCATCTCCCGCTGTTCGAAGCTTGCAGCGTTCGGGGTGGGGGGCGGTTCCACTCTTGCGGCGGCGGAAGTTCAGAACCGGTTCTTTCGTCTTGGGATCGCCGTCTCGCATGCCTCCGATCCGAGCCTGATGCGCATGATCGCCGCGACCTTCGGGCGGGATGACGTTGTCATTGCCATCTCGACCACCGGTGCAGCGAACGAAGTGATCGAGGCAGCCAGTATCGCCAAGCAGTACGGCGCCTTGATCGTCGCAATTACCAGGCCGCAAAGCAGGCTGGCCTCAATCGCCGATATTGCGCTTGGCGTGCATGTGCCCGAAGCGCCCGACGCGCTCAAGCCGACGGCGTCGCGCTATGCATTTCTCGCCACCATCGACCTGCTCGCAGCGTCAACGGCCTATTGCAAGCCGCTCGAAGCCCAGGCACGTATGCGGCGGATCAAATACGAGTTGCTGAAGGGGAGCGACGGGGATGCCAAGGGGCCGCTGGGGGACTGAAAAATCTACAGTGGCCCAGTGAGGATTTGGTCGGTGCATGCCGCTCGCATGTGGCAACGTCAATCGCGCTTCGAAACCTGAACCGCACATCCCGCAGAAAAATTTTCCGGCAGGATGCGGTGTTCAGTGCGGGTAACGACGGCTATCAGCGGCAGACGTAGCTGCCATTGACCAGAACGCGGACACACCCCGTGCCGACAGCGGCTGCACCAACTGCCGCGCCGCCGACGACCGCGCGCCTGGTGGTGCGCCGTGCTACGCCGGCGACTGATACGGGTGTCAAGGGCCGCCCGACCCGTGCTTCAGCCCGGCCGGGCGAGAGCGAAAGGCCTTCGTCGACCGACCAGTCCATCGAGCCGGACACTCCGAGGGCGACCACGGCAACTGCGAGTGATAGTTTTGTGACCAAACCACGCTTCATGATGGTCTCCGCCTGTGAGAGTGAGTTTGGATGGCTCCATGGGCTGGCGCTCGGACCATTGATCAGGATCAAGGAACCGTCGAAATCGTAAGCTGGTAAGCGAAGGCAACCATCAGAACGATTCAGTCGGGTTCGGGTACATGCGCCACCCTTTTCGCCTCTTTTTTACTTCTGCATGCAGAGCGGCCTCAGTGTCTCGTCGCTGCTGCGCGCCTTCGCGTATTCCATCAGCGCCGACCGGGCTGCTTCGCAACGCTCTGCGCTTGAAAATTCTTGTGTCGATATGACAGCGCCATTCGCGACGCCGAGCCAGCTGATGACGACCAGAACATAGGTCATGGTATCTTCCCCCTCAGCCGTCGATCTCCTGAGCGCAGATCAGCGCGACGGGCGGCTTAATGGGCGCCGCCCGTCGCGTCATCATGAAGCGCTATTGGCACACGTACATGATGCCATCGCCGCCCTTCACCAACGAGCCTGGGACGCAACCGATGCCGTTGCGCGCCGCATAGTCGGTCCAGCCGCTGTAGCCGTAGCTCCACGGTCCGCCGAAATAATAGGCTCGCACCGCGTACCAGGGCAGACCCTCATTCGTGTAGTAGTGACCGCGATAATAGGGGGTGACGTACAATCGCGTCGCTGCTTGCGCCTTGTCGACCTGCAGCGAAATTCGGCCTTGGTCGCTCCAGCCGATGGACAACGTCGTGCCGCACACGAGGACGGCGACGGCAGCGGCAATCTTCCTTGCGCTCGTTGACTTCATGGACCTTCTCCAAAAATGAACTTCAACATCGTAACACCAACGCAGCACCGGGCCGGTGGCTTGCTCTAGATCAAGGGATTCAACAAATCGCGTCTGCTTCGTCTTCGATTTTACCGGGTCAACTTCGGATCGAGTTAAGGGAATCTGGATGACGACGCTTTGACGTCGAGTGCAGCCCGCCGGGCCGCATCGGAAAGCATGCTGTCAGGTGGTGCACCGGCTCTCTCCACACTTGAGCCAGGTGTGCACTCGTGCGAACGCTTCTCGCTTGAATGCGTCAGGCCGTCGGTGACAAGCTCCGAGACGGCATGACGCGTTTGGATCTGCTCTTCATCATTTCTGCCGGTTGGTGTAGGCTCGTGTTGCGCCGCGACCAATTTGTTGAAGGCGAAGAATAACCGGGCGGTGATGCCGCCTTTCAATCGGTGCTCTTCAGGAAGCATCTCGGCGGCCAGCCGTGACCAGCTTCTTGCCTCGGCCATCCAGACCGTTTGGTTCGCCGGATCCTGGCTTGCAAGCTGCCGGCAAAGTGCCGCGCGCGAACTCAGCTCGAATTGGCTCATCATCGGCCCTCCCTGCCAGAAGCTCGATGTACGCGGTGAGAATTTTGCTTTGCGTTCCACATCTCTGCAATTGCCCTTCCGGCCATTGTACCAAGGGGCATGTCACTGACACTGACCAGGCCGTGCGACACTACGCGAGGCCGTGTTGCGATAATTCAATTCGTTGATCTGGCTCAAGCGAAGCCGCGTTCGGACGCGGTGAACATTAGCCTGCTGCAGCGTGTGTGTGCTTACTCTCGAAGCGCCGCCCGTGCCTCAGCAAGTGCTTCACCAGGGGCGCGCCGCGGCGGAAGCAACGGCGGCTCGATTTAGGCAGCCATGCCCATGCAGGTTGCGTTGCTTCGCCAATTCTGCCGCCGTGGCCCGTTGCTTGCCAGACGAAGATCTGCGGCGGCAATGGCGCCGACAATGCCCATCTCACGATATCTGTTCTATGTCGGCGGTACGTTGCTCGCGATGCTCTTCGTTGCGGACGCCCTGGTGCCGGATCGGCCTGCCATACACGGTGAAGCTGCGCGCTCTGCCACCATCCGCATCTATTCCGATTGGAAATTGCCCGAGCGGGTCGTTCTCGACACTAGCCGGCCCACGATCGTGGCGGCCGACGTCGCCGAGGTCGAGCACGGCGCCCCGCCGGGCGCCGACTTCCCGCAGACGCGCGTCAGGGAGGCGCTTGCTCGGCTTGGAGCACCCGATGCTGAACGACCGCCAGCGCGTTCGTCGGCAAAGGTTGATGCGAAGCCGCAACGTCCAAACAAAATTGTGAGGAGGCACATCGAAAAAAATATCCGGCTCGTCGCGCGGCCGCCGCAGTACGGCTGGTTTGGCAACCAGGTTTGGTGAGCGTCTCCGATGGTCGCATCTTCGGAGTGAGGCGCCCGCCGTTGATACTAGTCAACGAATGCACGTCGAGGCTTTACCTAATCAAACGTCCTCAAGATCGGGAGTAACTGACATGAGTGCAACGTTAAGGTCGGAACGAGTCGATCGCCGTGAGGCTCTTTCGTTGCTGGGATGGGCCGCTGCTCTCGGACTGGCGGCATCCGGCACGTTCCTGTTTGGAACACAGGCGCCCGCGCAGACGATCGGCATGGAGCGACGCCAGGAGAGGCGCGGAGCCCGCCACGAGCGGCGTCAGGAACGGCGCACGGGCCGGACTGAACGCCGCCAGGAAAGGCGTACAGGGCGCACGGAGCGCCGTGAAGAGCGGCGCAACTAGAACGCCGACATAATCTCGCCCGTCATTGTTCGCCTACAGATGTCCGCTTGATCGCGATCCGAAAGCTGGCGGATGCCGCAGACCTGGTACGTCACGTTCGAGGTGCAAAAGCGAGGGACCTTGCCGAAGCGGCGAAGTCCCCGGGAAACGCGTACATTTGAAAGCGAAGCCGAGGCACGGACCTTCGCGCGAGAGAAATTCAATGAGGGATTGATCGTGTTCGCAGGCACGCTCAATCCCTTTTTGCCGCGACGGCTGATTCCCTCGAGCGGCATTTCCTCCTGGATCGAGCAAGGCCGAGGCGACGAGGTTGCCGGCCACGATGCCAAGCGCGACCCGGAGAAATAAGCGGTCCATCATGACGATTGATGCCGATGACGGGGCGACTCGGAGTGCGCGGCTGCCTCTTGGTCATTTCGGATACTGGCGCCGGTCGTTCGACTCCGCGGGCGAGGCAAACCGAAGCCTGGTTCGAAATGTCTTGAGTGTTGCCATTATGGCACGTGGAGTTTGTGTCCTCGCCCGTAGAGTTTCAGCTGGAAGTTGGGGGATGATTGCAGTGCAACAAGCCGCCGTTCGAGCAATCAAAAAGCGGCCGGCAAGGAGAGAGCATGATGAAAAGACTTCTGCTGACAACAATTGGCCTGGTGGCGTTGGCCATAGGACCCGCCATGGCTGCCGATATGGCCGTGAAGGCGCCGCCTCCGGCACCGATCATTCCAATCTACAATTGGACGGGGTTCTATATCGGTGGCAATGGTGGCTGGGCGCAGAACCACAACTGCGTGGATTTCCTTGACGCGGCTGGCGTCGCCTTCGCTTCCGGCTGCCGCGATCGGTCCGGTGGCGTCATTGGTGGCCAGCTCGGTTATCGCTGGCAATCCAGCCAGTGGGTGTTTGGTCTGGAAGCGCAGGGTGATTGGGCGGATCTCAGCA
>NZ_PYFX01000029.1 GCF_003020115.1 Bradyrhizobium sp. MOS002 | reverse complement strand
TGATCGACCAGATCGGCGAAGTGCTGCGGCTCGCCGAGGACGGCATGGAAGAAAACCCCGTCAATCTCGACCCCCGCATGGCCAAGCTCGCAGGCGGTGTCCACCGTCTCGACGGCCAGCTCATGGTCGTCCTCGACGTCGATCGCGTCCTCGAGCTCAAGACCGAAGTGCAGATGGCTGCGTGAGCCCCAAAAACATCGAAGCCGGAGAACCAAAATGAAGACGTGTTTGGTGGTCGATGATTCCAGCGTCGTGCGCAAGATCGCACGCCGGATCCTGGAAGGCCTGGAATTCGAAGTCACGGAGGCCGAGGACGGCTCCAAGGCGCTCGAGGTCTGTCAACAGAAGCTACCCGACGCTGTGCTGCTGGACTGGAACATGCCGGTGATGGACGGCTTCGAGTTCATGGGCCACATGCGCCGCCTGCCGGGCGGCGACCAGCCCAAGGTCGTGTTCTGCACCACCGAAAACAACGTGGCTCATATCGCTCAGGCGCTCAGCGGCGGCGCCAACGAGTACATCATGAAGCCCTTCGACAAAGACATCATCGCCGACAAATTCGCTGAAGTCGGCTTGATCCCGGTCGGACAAGCGATGGTCTGAGTGTCTGGCGGAGTGTTCCAGCCAGAGTGTTCCCAGTACAGCTTCTGAGAGGCCCATCCGTGACCCCGACCGAGTATGAGTATCTGCGTAAGTTCCTGAGGGATCATTCCGGGCTCGATCTGTCCGCAGACAAGCAATATCTGATTGAAAGCCGGCTGTTGCCGCTGGCGCGCAAGGCCGGCATCCCCGGCATCGGCGAGCTCGTGCAGAAGCTGCAAGGCGCTGGCTCGGGCGCGCTCGTCACCAGCGTGGTCGAGGCGATGACCACCAACGAGACTTTCTTCTTTCGCGACAAGGTCCCGTTCGATCATTTCCGCGACACCATCATGCCGGAGATCATCAAGGCGCGCGCCGGCCGCCGCAGCGTGCGCATCTGGTGCGCCGCCGGCTCGACCGGACAGGAGCCCTATTCGCTGGCGATGAGCCTGAAGGAGATGGGTGCGGCCCTGACCGGCTGGCGCGTCGAGATCATCGCGACCGACCTCTCGCAGGAGGTGCTCGAGAAGGCCAAGGCCGGGATCTACAGCCAGTTCGAAGTGCAGCGCGGCCTGCCGATCCAGATGCTGATGAAATATTTCAAGCAGACCGGCGAGACCTGGCAGATCAATCCCGAACTGCGGGCGATGATCCAGCACCGGCAGCTCAATCTGCTGCACGATTTCGCTCAGCTCGGCACCTTCGACGTCATCTTCTGCCGCAACGTGCTGATCTATTTCGATCAGGACACCAAGATCAACATCTTCAACCGCCTGGCTCGCCAGATCGAGGGAGACGGTTTCCTGGTGCTGGGCGCGGCCGAAACGGTGGTCGGACTGACCGACACATTCAGGCCGATTCCGGAGCGGCGCGGTCTCTACAAGCCGAACGACCCGCGTGCCGCGGCCGCCAAGCCGGCTCTTGCCGGCGCAGCGCCGCGCGTCGCGGTCATGGCAGGACGATAGGCATGGCCGAGGATGGCAAGGGCGCGGAACGCGTGACGTTCAGTCGCGGCTATGATGTCTGCATCATGGCCATCGACGGCACTTGGCGCCGCGACTGCAAGCTCAACGCGATCTCCGACACCGACGCCGTCCTGACGGTGGAAGGCTCGATCCAGGGCCTGAACCTGAAAGAGTTCTTCCTGCTGCTGTCGTCCACCGGCCTTGCCTACCGCCGCTGCGAACTGGTGCGCGTCAACGGCGTCGAAATGGACATCCAATTCCTGCGTGGCAAGAACCGGAAGAAGCGCGGCGCCGTCGGTGGCCGTGACGAGGCGGCGTGATCTTCACGTGCGTCCCGTCGCCGTTTTCCGCGACCTTGGTTCACATTTGCTGAAACATCCGACTGAATTTGCCGTAGCGCCTTTACGTCGCCTAAGCGCGAACCGTGTATCCATTGCCGGTCTCAATCTCAGGATACGGCAATGCCCAGAAGCTCCTTCTCCTCTCTCCCGTCAAACCTTCCCGGCGGCGCCGAGCGGCGCGCACTTCAGCTTCTGGTGGTCGATGACGACGCCACGCAGCGCAGTCTGATCACTGTCGCGGCCAAGCAGGCCGGCCACGAAGTCACCGTGGCGCCGTCCGTGGCCGAAGCGATCGAAAAACTGCGCACTGCGCGCTTCGACTGCGTGACACTCGATCTCGTGCTGGAGGATGGCGACGGCATCGACGTGCTGGGCGAAATGGCCAAGGCGAAATTTGGCGGCGCCGTGATCGTCATCAGCGGCATGGACGGCAAGCGCCGCAGCGCCGCCCGAAGCTTCGCCCGTTCCGTCGGGATCGAACTCCAGAGCCTGCCCAAGCCGCTGGATCTGGCCGCATTGCGCATCAGCCTCGCCAATCTCGGCAAAACCGCGATGGGCTTGCCGGCGATCCACACCTGGGGTGGTGTCGCGACCGACGCGATCGTGGAGCGGCACCGCGCCTGAGCCGCGGCCCGCCATGCGATGAAATGCGGCCATCGGCGCCGCAGCGGTCGCGAGCTACGGCGTATTGCCGGATTCCGACAGGCATTCCAGCGCGTGGCCAAGGCCGGCCCGGCGGGCGTCGAGAGCGGCGATCGCCGTGGCATACCGGGGTGTGACGTCGTCGAGCAAGAAGACCTCGGCGGAACCTTCGGGATCGCTTCCGTGTTCTTGATCCATGACTGTGGCGGTCCGGCGCATGCTGGTCTCGATCTGCGAGATCAGCATGCGAAGGTCAGCCGCAATCAGTTCACGGCTCTGAATTTCGGGCATTGCGACGGGAGGCGGCGCGGCGGCCAAATTAGCATGGATATTCTCCGTCCCCAGCAATTAGGCTCCTTGCCGCTACTTGTGCGTTAAGTCCATGTCCCGTACAAATACGGTGGGCCGAATCCGCGCCGAACGCCATAACGGTTGGGGCGGACGCGAGTCCTTCATGCCAACCGGATGTGTGGCACATGGCCGAACAAAGCTCTCGCGGTGAAATCTTCGTGGTCGACGACGACGCTGCCGTTCGCGACACCTTGTCGATGGTGTTGAAGGCGGCGGGCTATGAGGTGATCTGTTTTGCGGACGGTGCAGCATTGCTCTCCGTCGCGCGAAGCCGCACACCTGCAGCGGTCCTGCTCGACGTGCACATTCCCGGCAAGTCGGGCCTCGATATTCTTAAGGAGCTGCACGGCGAAGACTATCCGGCACCGATCTTCATGATCTCCGGACAGGGCGATATCGCGATGGCGGTGGGAGCGATCAAGAGCGGCGCGCTCGACTTCATCGAGAAGCCGTTCCGCGGCAGCGAGATCGTCGGCCGGCTCGACGAGGCGATCGGTGCCTATGCACGCAGGCAGTCGGAGAACGCGGCGCCGAAATTCGGCTCGCTGCATTTCCCCGGGCGCGAGCCGTTGACGCGCAGGGAGCGCGAGGTGCTCGAGCAGTTCGCCGCCGGCGCCTCCAACAAAGAGGCCGGCCGCACGCTGGGCATCAGCCCGCGCACCATCGAGGACCACCGCGCCAACATCATGAAGAAGCTCGGTGCGCGCAATGCCGCCGATCTGATCCGGATCGTGATGACCGCGGCGCAGCGCGCGTCGTAAATTCCGTGGGTGATATTTCGTAGCCCGGATGAGCGAAGCGACATCCGCGACTTGGCTCGTCGTGTTCCCGGGTATCGCTTCGCTCACCCGGGCTACGGGTCCTCACATCACCCGTTGAGCGCCTTGCGGATGGTTCGCGCCAGATCCGATTTACGATAGGGCTTCGCCAGCAGCAGAACGCCCGAGTCCAGCCGGCCGTGATGGATGATCGCGTTCTCGGTATAGCCGGACGTGTAGAGCACCTTGAGATCGGGACGCGTTCTCTGCAGTTCGTCGGCGAGCTGCCGTCCGTTCATCTTGCCGGGCATGATGACGTCGGTGAACAGGAGGTCGAACGGTTTTCCGGCGGCGACGATTGCGAGCGCCTCCGCGGCGTTCGCGGCCTGCAAGGTGACGTAACCGAGCGAATGCAGCTGTGCCAGCACGTAGTCGCGCACCAGCCGGTCGTCCTCGACCACCAGGATCGTCTCGTGTCCGCCCTCGATGGTCGCCGGCGTCACGCTGTCGCCGACCACCGTCGGCGTCTTGCCGGGCGGCAGGTACATCTTGATCGTAGTGCCGTGGTCTTCCTCGCTGTAGATCTTGATATGGCCCGCGGACTGCTTGATGAAGCCGTAGACCATCGAAAGGCCGAGTCCGGTGCCCTTGCCCGGTCCCTTCGAGGTGAAGAAGGGGTCGAACACCCTGGCCAGCATGTTGGCGGGAATTCCGCTGCCGGTGTCGCTCACGGCGATCAGCACGTAGTGTCCCGGCGGGACGTCGTTGACGCTGGCATAGACCTCGTCGAGATAGGCCGCGCGCGTTTCCACGATCAGCTTGCCGCCGCCGGGCATGGCGTCGCGGGCATTGAGCGCGAGGTTGAGGATCGCGGTGGTGAGCTGGCTGGGATCGACGGTCGCGACGCAGCTCTCGTCCTCGAACACCGATTCGATATGGATCTGCTCACCCAGCGTCGGCCGCAATAATTTCGCCGTGTCGATGATCAGCGCGTTGACGTCGATCTCGCGCGGCTGGAGCGGCTGCTTGCGCGCAAACGCCAGCAGATGCTGCGTCAGCTCGGCGCCACGCCCGGCGGCCTCGTCGATCATCTTCGTGATCGCCGCGAGCTCCGGCTCCTTGGCCACCGCGTCGGCCAGGATCTCGATCGTTCCGGTGATGACGGTGAGGATATTGTTGAAGTCATGCGCCACGCCGCCGGTGAGCTGGCCGACCGCCTCCATCTTCTCGGCATGGCGGATGCGTTCGTCGGCCGCGATCTTGTCGGTCAGGTCGCGGTAGAACACGTTGAACAGCAGGCCCTCGCGGCGCTTCAGTGCGGTGACGCTCAGCTCGGCCTTGAATTCCTTGCCGTCGCGGCGGCGGCACATGAGCTCGCGGCGGCGGTTCAGCGTCCTGCCGTCCTCATTTTCCAGGAAATGCTTCAGGCCCGTCCTTACCCTTTCGCGTTCGCTTTCGGCAACGATCAGGTCGATCGTGTTCTTTCCGAGCACCTCGTCGCGGTGCCAGCCGAAGAGTTGTTCGGCCTGCGAATTCCAGTTCAGGATGCCGCCCGTCTCGTCGGTCTGGACGAAGGCGTCGAGCGAGGTCTCGACGATGTTGCGGGCGAGGCGTTCGCTCTCGCGCAGGGATTCCTGCGCGAGCCGGGCCTCCGTCATGTCGCGGCCGACGAAGAAGAAGCGCTTGGCCTGTTCGGACCAGCTCGCGAGCCAGGACAGCCAGACCTCGTGGCCATCCTTGTGGAAGCAGCGGGTGTCGGCGAGCCTGGGACGTTCGCCGCGCCGCAGCGCGCGCATCTCGTCGCGTGACTGGTCGAGATGGGCGGGATGAATGAAATCGGCGCCGCTGCGGCCGATCATCTGCTCCGGCCGGTAGCCGAGAATGGCCTCGCTGCTCGGACTGATCTGCGCGATGTGGCCGCGCGCGTCCATCACCATGATCAGATCCTGCGAGGTCTCGAAGATCTGTCGCCGTTCCTCGAGCTGGTGCTGCAGCGCCCGCTCGGCCCGCCGCGCCTCGGTCAGGCTGCGCGCGGTGCCGGAGGCGCCGATGATTTCGCCCGACGGACCCTTGATCGGCGACAGGCTGAGTGAGATTTCGAACGGCGTGCCGTCCTTGCGCAGGCGCACCGTCTCGAAGCGCTCGATCGGTTCGCCTCTGGCGATCCGCTGCAAATAGTCCTTGCCTTGCTCGCGTCGGTCGGGTGGGACGATGATCGAGGTGGATTTACCGATCGCCTCATTCGCCGAATAGCCGTAGAGGCGCTCGGCGGCGGCATTCCAGCCCGTGATGATGGCGTCGAGCGATTGCATCACGATTGCGTCGTCGGAGGATTCGACGGCGGCGCTGAACAAGCGCTCGCGCGCTTCATGATGGCTTCGCGCGGCCTCGGTGCGGCGATGCTCCTCGATCTCGCGTTCAAGAGCGGCCGTCTTCGCTCTCGTTTCTTCGACCATTTGAGCGAATGCCCGCGCCAGCACGCCTGTCTCTCCGCTCGCATCGACGGGAATATCGGCGTGCCGTCCGCTGCCGATCGCCTCCACCGCCGCGGTCAGGCGCCCGATCGGCCACGTCAATGAGCGCGCCAGCAGCACCGCAAGCAAAGCTGCGGCAAGGACAGCAAGCAGGCCGACCAGCGAGGAGGTCTTTTGAATGGCCGCCGGGACGCGGCTGAACACAGATGCGGGGGCCGTCTCGATGACTGCCAACCACTCCTCGCCGGCAAGCAGCGCCGGTGCGATCGCCGCTCCACTCGGCCGGCCCGACCGGTCGCTCGTAAGCTGCGTCGATCCTTGCGGCAGGCCGGCCCGGGCTGCAAAGAAAGGAAAGTCACGGCGCCAATCGTTGCCATGCAATGCACCGAATTCCCGCGCGCGATCGGGATGGACGAGATAGTCGCCACGCGAATTCACGACATAGATATCTCCCCCTGCGCTCGCGGTCGAGCGGACGCGGTCGAGCGCGGGACGCATGTCGATATTGGCGATGATGATGCCGAACGGCTTGCTATCAGGCGTGAACAGCGGCGTCGCGACGCGCAACGTCGGAATGTGAGGGTCCGTGGTTCCTCCCTGCCGGGTGGCGAGATCGACGGGCGAAACGTAGATCTCGCCCGGCGCCAATCGAATCGTCTCCTGGAAGTAGGTTCGTTCGCGCTTGCGTTCGAGTTCGCCGTCGGGGACGATCCGCGCTGTTCCGTTCGGGCCGGCGCGATCGACGCGGACCAGTTCGCGCTGGTCGTCGTCAAGGCCGATGATCCGGAATTGCCCGTAGCTTGGTTTCGCGTCGATCTCGGCTGCGAACCGCGTTGCGATGCGCTCGCGCCAGGTCTGTTCCGAAACGCCGTCGAGAGCGTCGATGCCTCCACCGACATGGGCGCGGATCAGGCCATTGATGGCAGCGGCGGAGCGATAGCCGAGCAGATCGCCGCGAGCGCCGGCAACGTAGGATTCAAGATGGGTGGCCAGCAGGCTCGACTGGGCTTCGATCCGTTCCAGGACCCGCGGAATGACGGCCTGGGTGATGTTGCGATAGCCCAGCCAGCCGACTGCGGCCACGGTGACCGCCACCAGCAGGATCATCGCGATTGCGAGCCGCGTAGCGAGCGTCATGGGGAAATTTGCACCGCTTCCTGAATGGCCGTGCCCGTGCTCGGTTGGAACAGAATGAAGGCTCTTGTCATCGGCGGCCGGTGCTGACATCCGGATTCCTCACCGATGCCGTCCGCGCCGCGTCCAGGCAGCCGGCGACCGCGGCGAGCAGTGCGTCGGCCCGGAACGGCTTCTGCAGGCTCGCCACAGCGCCGAGCTTGGTCGCCATCCTGAGGAAGTCCGGCTCCGCATGGGCATCCGGCGTGAACGAACGACCGGAAATGACGACGATCGGAATCGCCGGCTGCAGCGCCCGGATGTGGCGCATCGTCTCCAGGCCGTCCATGCCGGGCATGAAGATGTCGAGAAACAGCAGGTCGAATTGGCTGGTCTCGAACAGCGCAAGGCCCTTGCGGCCGTCGCCGGCGACGGTGACGTGATGACCGGCCCTCTCCAGGAGCAGCCGGATCGTCATCTGCACGGCGGGGTCGTCATCCACGATCAGGATGTTGGCCACGTCTGGTATCCTCCGGGCCGGATGGGGTCTCCCAGCGACCGCAAATCAAGCCATCAACTCTGAAATTGTTGCGCGGATTGCATCCGGCCTGCAAGCACTTCGCAGTCGATCCGACGATTGCTCGCAAAAGGCGAACTCGGTTGCGCCGGCTTATGCACGGTTACGTGCACAAGCGCTCGCGACAACCGTGCGCCATATGCCTAGTCGGTCAAATATTCAGGATGGTGGCTTCGGATCGTGTCGAGCTCGCTCAGGGTGCCCGACAGGTGTTTGCGCAGATGCTGTTGCGCAGCATCGGCGTCGCCGGCCTCGATCGCGCGCGTGATCAGCTTGTGGTGGCGGACGATGTTCTGGGCCTTGCCGGGTGAGGGCAGATGGAGCCGGCGCAGCCGGTCGATATGTCCGCTGCGGCTGCGCACCAGCGTCCAGAGCTCCTGCTTGCCGGCCGCTTCATAAAGCTGCGCGTGAAAATCATTGTCGCCGGCGATGAAGCTCTGGAAGTCTCCGGCCTTGGCGAATTGCTGCTGGAGCGCGATCGTGTGGTCGAGGCGTATGACCAGGGCTTCGCCGTGCTGCTGCGCGAGCAGGCGGACGATTTCGAGCTCCAGCGCCTGGCGCAGGAAATGGGCCTGCTCGGCCCGACCGACATCGACCCGGCTGACGACGGTGGCGTGCTGCGGAAACACGTCGACCAGCCCTTCTTCCTCCAGCCGCATCAAGGCGTCGCGGATCGGCGTCGAGCTGACGCCGAATTGTGCGGCGAGATCCGTGCGCGACAGCGGTGAGCCCGGCGGCAGTTCGAGCGCGAGAATGGCGTTGCGCAGCCGCTTGAACACTTGCGGGGCGGCCTGCCGGGCCCGGTCGAGCCGCGCGCCGGGGCGGGCGGCTGCGCGGGGCGCGGGGTGGGCTGTTTCCATGCGAAGGGCTCCGGCCGGCCTTGCCTTTGATACACTAATGCATTAGTGCATCAGTAGGATCGCTCGTCAATGGCGGCCAGAGGAAACGAACAACAATGATCAAGCAATTGCAGTGTGGCCTCACGGCCATCGCCCTGATCGCCGCCACGGCGCTGACGGCCTCGCCCGCGAAGGCGCAGCAAAAGTCCGAGATCTCGCTGTCGCGCCAGCCCGGCATTTTCTACATGCCGAGCCACATCATGGAAAAGCAGAAGCTGATCGAGAAGCACGCAGCCCAGCTCGGGGTAGCGGGTGTCACCACCAAATGGGTTACCTTCTCCGGCGGCGGTGCGCAGACCGATGCGCTGCTCGCGGGCGGCGTCGACATCCTCAACACCGGCACCGGCAATCTGCTGCTGCTGTGGGACCGCACCCGCGGCGGCGTCAAGGGCATCGTCGCGACCTCGGCGCAGCCGATGACGCTGATCAGCCGCGACGCCAACATCAAGTCAATCAAGGATTTCGGCCCCAGCGACAAGATCGCCGTGCCGACCGTAAGAGTCTCGACCCAGGCGATCGTGCTCCAGATCGCCGCTGCCGAAGCCTTTGGTGCCGACCAATGGTCGAAGCTGGACGTGAACACGGTGCAGCTCGGTCATCCCGACGCCTATGCGGCGCTGTCCAACGCCAAGCACGAGGTGCACACCCACTTCTCGATTCCGCCGTTCACGTTTCTCGAGCTGAAGAACGTGCCTGGCGCGCATGTCGTGTTGTCGTCGCCCGACGTGATGGGCGGCCCGCTCAGCCAGGCACAGTTCTTCACCACCACGAAGTTCGCCGATGCCAACCCGAAAATCATCCAGGCAGTGCGCGATGCGACCAAGGAAGCGCAGGATCTGATCCGCAGCGACACCAGACAGGCGGTCGAGATCTACAAGGAGATCACCGGCGACAAGACCTCGGTGGAAGAGCTGCTCGATCTGCTCAAGGAGCCCGGCATGATGGAGTGGAATCTCGAACCGCAGGGCACAATGAAATTCGCCGCCCATCTGTTCAAGACCGGCACGCTGAAGACTCAGCCCAAGGCCTGGACCGATTACTATCTCCCCGTCGCCCACGACCTGAAGGGCAACTGATGGCGCTGCTCGACGTCAGCTCCGTGACGCTGCGCTATAAGACCTCCAGCGCCGTCGTCACCGCCACGGAAAGGGTGAGCTTCACTGTCAACAAGTCCGATCGCTTCGTGCTGCTCGGTCCGTCCGGCTGCGGCAAGTCGACCCTGCTCAAGGCTGTCGGCGGCTATATGAGCCCAAGCGAGGGCCGCATGACCATCAACGAGCGCGAGATCCACGGTCCCGGCGCCGATCGCATGATGATCTTCCAGGAGTTCGACCAGCTGCTGCCCTGGAAGAGCGTGCTGGCCAACGTGATGTTTCCGCTGCTGACCGCGCGAAAATTGTCGCGCAAGGACGCCGAAGCGCGGGCGCGGGCCTATATCGAGAAGGTCGGGCTGACCCGCGTCGTCGATGCCTATCCGCACACGCTCTCCGGCGGTATGAAGCAGCGCGTCGCGATCGCGCGCGGCATGGCGATGGAGCCCGACATCCTGCTGATGGACGAGCCGTTCGCCGCGCTCGACGCGCTGACGCGGCGAACCTGCCAGGACGAGCTGCTCCAGCTCTGGAGCGAGACCAAGTTCACCGTGCTGTTCGTGACCCACTCGATTGCGGAAGCGATCCGCATCGGCAACCGCATCCTGCTGCTGTCGCCGCATCCCGGTCGCGTCAAGGCCGAGGTGGTCGACGTCGACAAGGTCTCCAATGACGATGGCAGTGCCGGCCGGCTGGAGAAGGAGATCCACGATCTCCTGTTCGCCGCCGAAGCCACGGCGCATTGAGGGAGCCTCTCATGGGCGAAGCCAGAATATTGCTGCGTGACGCGCCGGTCGCCGGCGGCGCAGTCGAAGTCGAGCGCAAGCTGAGCGTGCTCGAGCTGTTGTGGAACGACGGTTTCGTCCGCAAGACCGTCATCATCCTGTTTCTCGCGGCGGTCTGGGAGGCCTATGGCCTCATCCTCGACAATCCCCTGCTGTTTCCGACGCTGCACGACACGATCCTCACGCTCTACGACCGCGTGAAAGACGGTACGATTCCCATGCGGGCCTGGGCCTCGCTAAAAGTGCTGTTCATGGGTTATTCGGCGGGCATCGCGCTCGCCGCGATCTTCACCGTGCTCGCGATATCGACCCGCATCGGCACCGATTTCCTCGAGACTGTCACGGCGATGTTCAACCCGCTGCCGGCGATCGCTCTGTTGCCGCTCGCTTTGATCTGGTTCGGTCTCGGCAACGGCAGCCTGGTGTTTGTGCTGATTCATTCGGTGCTGTGGCCGGTCGCGCTCAACACCCATTCCGGCTTCAAGAGCGTGTCCAACACGCTGCGCATGGTCGGCCGCAATTACGGCCTGCGGGGCCTGCCCTACGTGGCGAAAATCCTCATCCCCGCGGCCTTCGGCTCGATCCTGACCGGCCTCAAGATCGGCTGGGCCTTTGCGTGGCGCACGCTGATCGCGGCGGAGCTGGTGTTCGGCGTGTCGTCGGGGCAGGGCGGGCTCGGCTGGTTCATCTTCGAAAACCGCAACCTCCTCGACATACCTGCGGTCTTCGCCGGCCTCTTGACGGTGATCATCATCGGGCTTTTTGTCGAAAACCTGATCTTCCGCGCCATCGAGCGGAACACCGTGCAGAAATGGGGCACCCAATCATGACCAAGAAGAAACTGACGCCCGACCAGCTCCGCAGCGCGCGCTGGTTCGCACCTGACGATCTCCGCTCGTTCGGCCACCGCTCCCGCACCATGCAGATGGGCTACGCGCCGGAGGAGTGGAAGGACCGCCCGATCGTCGCGATCCTCAACACCTGGTCGGACGCGCAGCCCTGCCACATGCATTTCAAGTCGCGCGTCGACGACGTCAAGCGCGGCATCCTGATGGCCGGCGGCCTGCCGCTGGAGCTGCCGGCGCTGTCCCTGTCGGAATCGCTGCTCAAGCCGACCACCATGCTCTATCGCAATCTGCTGGCGATGGACGCCGAGGAGCTGCTGCGCAGCCATCCGGTCGACGGCGTGGTGCTGATGGGCGGCTGCGACAAGACCACGCCCGCGCTGTTGCTGGGCGCCACCTCGATGAACATTCCGGCGATCTATCTGCCGGCTGGCCCGATGCTGCGCGGCAATTGGAAGGGCAAGACGCTCGGCTCGGGCTCGGACGGCTGGAAATACTGGGACGAGCGCCGCGCCGGAAAAATCTCCGACAAGGACTGGCTCGACATCGAAGCCGGCATTGCGCGCAGCTACGGCACCTGCATGACCATGGGCACGGCTTCCACCATGACCGCGATTGCCGAGGCGATCGGCATGACGCTGCCGGGCGCCTCCTCGATTCCCGCCGCTGATGCCAACCATATCCGTATGGCCTCCGAATGCGGCCGCCGCATCGTCGAGATGGTCTGGGAAGACCTGACGCCGAAGACGATTCAGACCCGAAAAGCCTTCGAGAACGCGATTGCCGTCGCCATGGCGATGGGTTGTTCGACCAATGCGATCATCCATCTGATCGCGCAGGCTCGCCGCGCCGGTCTCGACATCGGCCTCGACGATTTCGAGATCGCAAGCCGCAAGGTGCCCGTCATCGCCAATGTGCGGCCGAGCGGCGATGCCTATCTGATGGAGGATTTCTTCTATGCCGGCGGGCTGCCGGCGCTGATGGGTCAGATCAAGCCGCACCTGCACCTCGACTGCATCACCGTCACCGGCCAGACGCTGGGCGAGAACATCGCGCATGCCGAGGTCCACAATGACGATGTGATCCGATCGATCGACAATCCCATCTACAAGGAAGGCGCACTCGCCGTGCTCAAGGGCAATCTCGCGCCCGACGGCTGCGTCATCAAGCCGAGCGCCTGCGCGCCGCGCTTCCTCAAGCACACCGGCCCGGCGCTGGTGTTCGACGACTATCCTTCGATGAAGAAGGCGGTCGACGATCCCGATCTCGACGTGACCGAAGACCACATTCTCATCTTGCGCAATGCGGGGCCGCAGGGCGGGCCGGGCATGCCGGAATGGGGCATGCTGCCGATCCCGACCAAGCTCGTGAAGCAGGGCGTCCGCGACATGGTGCGGATCTCGGATGCGCGCATGAGCGGCACCAGCTACGGCGCCTGCATTTTGCACGTTGCCCCCGAATCCTATGTCGGCGGGCCGCTGGCGCTGGTGCGGAACGGCGATCGCATCACGCTTGATGTCGCCGCCCGCACCATCAATCTCGATGTGTCGGAAGCCGAACTCGAAAAGCGCCGCGCCGCCTGGAAGCAGCCCGAGCGCCGCTTCGAGCGCGGCTATGGCTGGATGTTCACCAAGCACATCAAGCAGGCCAATGACGGCTGCGACTTCGACTTCCTCGAGACCGATTTCGGCGCGCCGATCGGCGAGCCCTCGATTTACTAGAGAGTGTGAGATGACCAAACTTAGCGAAGCCACACGCAACAAGCTCAAAACCGTCTCCACCGCCACCGTCGCCACCGCGCTGTTCAAGCGCGGCCTGCGCATCCAGATGATCCAGGATGTGCACCCGCTCAGTGCCGACCAGCCGACCATGGTCGGTGAAGCCTTCACCCTGCGCTATATGCCGGCCCGCGAGGATCTCAACACCATCGAGGTCTTCAAGGACCGCTCCCATCCGCAGCGCAAGGCGGTCGAGGATTGCCCGGCAGGCAGCGTGCTGGTGATGGACAGCCGCAAGGACGCGCGCGCCGCTTCCGCCGGAGCGATCCTGGTCACGCGCTTGATGAAGCGCGGTGTCGCCGGTGTCGTCACCGACGGCGGTTTTCGCGACTCGGCCGAGATCGCCAAGCTGGGTATCCCCGCCTACCACCACCGCCCGAGCGCGCCGACTAATTTGACACTGCATCACGCCATCGAGATCAACGTTCCCATCGGCTGCGGTGACGCGCCGGTGTTTCCCGGCGACGTCATTCTCGGCGACAGCGACGGCGTGATCGTGATCCCCGCGCATCTCGCGGACGAGATCGCCAACGAGACCTTCGAGATGACCGCGTTCGAAGACTTCGTCACCGAGGAAGTCAACAAGGGCCGCGGCATTTTCGGTCTCTATCCGGCGACCGACCCGCAGACGCTCACCGACTTCGCCGCATGGCGGAAGGCGAACGGCCGGTAAAGGCCACGCGCCAGCACCAAATCTTTTCAAGAAACAGGCCGGCCCCATCGAGCGCCGGCCTTAAATCACTCAGGGAGGACTCCATGAATTTCACGCGACGCAACCTCTTGGCCGGCGCTGGCGCGGCGGCCGCTTCCACGCTTTTCGCCCGCGCCGCCGGTGCCCAGTCGTTTCCGTTCACGCCCAACCAGCGCTATCCCGATCCCGCCGTCCAGATCCTCGATCCGAGCTTTGGAAAATACCGGCTCTATTCCTCGACGGTCGAGCAGGTCGCAACCGGCATGCGCTGGGCCGAAGGCCCCGCCTATTTCCCCGAAGGCGGCTATCTGCTGTTCTCGGACATTCCCAACAACCGGATCATGAAGTTCGACGAGAAGACCGGGCAGACCAGCGTGTTCCGCGCCAATGCCAACTACGCCAACGGCAATGCGCGCGACCGCCAGGGCCGCCTCGTCAGCTGCGAGCACTCGGTCACCCGCCGCATCACCCGCACCGAGAAGGACGGCAAGATCACCGTGCTGGCCGACAAGTTCGAGGGCAAGCGGCTGAATTCGCCGAACGACATCGTGGTGAAATCCGACGACAGCATCTGGTTCACCGACCCGCTGTTCGGCATCAACGGCGAATGGGAGGGCAAGAAGGAAAAGGCCGAGCAGGCCACCACCAACGTCTACCGCATCGCCAAGGACGGCAAGCTCACCGCCGTGCTCACCGACCTCGTCAATCCGAACGGCCTCGCCTTCTCGCCGGACGAGAAGAAGCTCTACATCGTCGAGTGGAAGGGGACGCCCAACCGCAGCATCTGGAGCTACAATGTCGGCGACGACGGTTCGCTCAGCGGCAAGACCAAGCTGATCGACGCCGCCGACCAGGCCTCGCTCGACGGTTTTCGCGTCGACCGCGACGGCAATCTCTGGTGCGGCTGGGGCTCCAACGGCGCGCTGCAATCCGAGCCGACCGAAATCGCCGGCCGCAAGGTGTATCAGCTCAAGGGCAAGTCGGAGGATCTCGACGGCGTGATGGTGTTCAACGCGGACGGCAAGCCGCTCGCCTTCATCAAGCTGCCCGAACGCTGCGCCAATCTCTGCTTCGGCGGCCCGAAGAACAACCGCCTTTATATGGCAAGCTCGCACTCGGTGTATGCGCTGTATGTCGAGGCGCATGGGGCGATGTAAGGCGGAGTTAAGTTTTGCTGTTTGACCATCACTGCCGCCAAACAGACAAGGGGTCGTCCCGGCCTAGTGCGCAATTGCGCACGGGGGCCGAGACCCATAACCCCAGGGAGCAGTTTGGCGAAAACTAGGAGTTAAAAGGCCTCCCGCGGTACTACTCCCGGCGAATTGCTGATGGATCACGCGGTATGGGTCCCGGCCTTCGCCGGGACGACACTGTGCCTACACCCCGGCCTCCGCCATTCCCGCCGCCCACAGCGCGAACGCATACACGATCGCGACTTCATCCAGCCGGTTGAAGCGCCCCGAGGCGCCGCCATGGCCGGCGCCCATGTTGGTGCGTAGCAACACCGGGCCGCCGCCACTCATGGTCGTGCGCAGCCGCGCGATCCATTTGGCGGGCTCCCAATAGGTCACGCGCGGATCAGTCAGTCCGCCCATCGCCAGGATCGCCGGATAGTCTTTCGCCGCGACATTGTCGTAGGGCGAATAGGACAGGATGGTGCGGAAATCCTTCTCGCTCTCGATCGGGTTGCCCCATTCCGGCCATTCCGGCGGCGTCAGCGGCAGCGTGTCGTCGAGCATGGTGTTGAGCACGTCGACGAACGGCACTTCGGCGACGATGCCGGCGAACAATTCGCCGGCGCGGTTCGCCACCGCGCCCATCAGCATGCCGCCGGCCGAGCCACCGTGGCCGATGATGCGCTTTGCACTGGTGTACTTCGCATCGATCAGGGCGCGGGCGCTGGCTGAGAAATCGTCGAACGAATTCGTCTTCTTCTCGCGCTTGCCGTCGAGATACCAGCCCCAGCCCTTGTCGGCGCCACCCCGGATATGGGCGATGGCGTAGACGAAGCCACGGTCGACCAGCGACAGCCGGTTGGCGCTGAACGAGGCCGGCATCGCCATGCCGTAGGAGCCGTAGCCGTAGAGCAGCAGCGGCGCCGCGCCGTCGAGCTTGAGCCCGCGGCGATGGAGGATCGAGACCGGCACCTCGGCGCCGTCATGCGCCTTTGCCATGATGCGCGTGGTGACGTAGTCGGCCGCATTGTGGCCGGACGGGATCTCCTGGCGCTTGCGCAGGGTGCGCGTGCGCTTGACCATGTCGTAGTCATAGACTTCCGACGGCGTCGTCATCGACGAATAGGCGAAACGCAAATTCGTCGTCTCGAACTCGTAGGAGCCCATCGTGTCGAGCGAATAGGCCGCCTCGTCAAAGGCGATGGCGTGCTCTTCCTTGGTCGCGAGGTCGCGGATCACGATCGACGGCAGCGCATTGGCGCGCTCCAGCCGCACCATGTGGCCGGCGTAGAGATCGAGATCGATGATGTAGATGCCGGGACGATACGGGATCAGATCGCGCCAGTTCTTGCGCTCGGGTGAGGCGAGCGGTGCGGTGACGATCTTGAAGTCGATGGCGCTGTCGGCGTTGGTGAGGATGAAGAGTTCGTCGCCACGGTCGGCCAGCGAATATTGCACGCCTTCCTCGCGTGCCGCGACGAGGCGCGGCGGTGCGTCGGGATGGGCGAGGTCGATCAGCCGCTGCTCGGAGGTCTCGTGGTCGCCGCCCGCGATGACGCAGAAGCGGCCGCTGGTGCTCTCGTGCAGATGGGTGAACCAGCCGGAATCCTGCTCTTCGTAGACCAGCGTGTCGTCGGCCTGCTTGGTGCCGAGCTTATGCCGCCACACCTGCATCGGGCGATGATTGTCGTCGAGCTTCACATAGAAGAAGGACTTCGCATCCTTGCTCCAGACCACGCCGCCGTCGGTCTCCTCGACGACGTCGTCAAGGTCCCTTCCGGTCGCCCAGTCACGCACGCGGATGGAGAAATATTCCGAGCCCTTGGTGTCGGCGCTCCAGGCCTGCAGCTTGTGGTCGTTGGAGTGCCGGCTGCCGCCGAATTTGAAGTAGTCATGGTCCTTGGCGAGCGCATCGCCGTCGAGCACGATGTGGCCCTCGCCGCCATCGCGCGGCATGCGGCCGAACAGCTCGTGCTGGCCGCCTTCGCGGAATTTGCGGAAATAGGCGAACTCACCGTCGGGCGACGGCACGCTGGAATCATCCTCCTTGATCCGCCCCCGCATCTCGCGCACCAGCGTCTTCTGGAGGGCTGCGGTGTGGCCGAGCAGGCTCTCGGTGTAGCCATTTTCTTCATCGAGATATTTGCGGATGTCGGGATCGAGCACCGCGGGGTCGCGCAGCACCTCCTGCCATTTCTCGTCCTTCAGCCAGGCATAGTCGTCGATCACGGTAATCCCGTGCCGGGTGAAGGAATGCAGCCGGCGCGGGGCGACGGGGGGCTGCGAAGGTGTTTTGGCTTGTGTCACTCGATCCTCATTCAGATGCGTCGGCGTTCTTTCACCTCTCCCCGCTTGCGGGGAGAGGTCGGATTGCATCGAAGATGCAATCGGGGGGGGGGGGACTCTCCGCGCGTCTCGCTGTCACCGTCCTCGCGGAGACTCCCCCTCACCCCGACCCTCTCCCCGCAGGCGGGGAGAGGGGGAAGATGCGTCCTGCCTTATATCGTCCTGATTCCACGAATTGCCAGCGCCACCGCGCCAAGGACTACGCCAAGGACTGCGCCAAGTCGCCGGGTTGTTGATCGGTCCCTTCTATGCTTTAGGCTCCCTATCCCCGCCGCCGGTCCAGCCTGATGCTGTTCAATTCCTACCCATTCATCCTGCTGTTCCTGCCGGCCGCGCTGGCCGGCTATTTCTGGCTCGGGCGGCGCAGCAATCTGGCCCCGGTGATCTGGCTGGCGGCGGCCTCGCTCGCCTTCTATGCCATCGGCAATTGGCAGTTCGTGGCCCTGTTGCTGATATCGATCGCCTTCAACTACGGCATAGGCCACCTCCTCATCGTGGCGAAGCTTGCTCCGTCGCAACGAAAGGCGGCGCTCGCCCTCGGCGTCGCCGGCGATCTGCTCGTGCTCGGCATCTTCAAATATGCCGGCTTCGTCATCGAGAACATCAATGCACTGGCCGGCACGCACTTTGCGGTCCACATCCTGCTGCCGGTCGGCATCTCCTTCTACACATTCACCCAGATCGCGTTCCTGGTCGACGCCTGGCGCGGGCAGGTCGCGGCCTATGCGCTGCCGCACTACGCGCTGTTCGTGACATACTTTCCGCACCTGATCGCGGGACCGATCCTCCACCACAAGGACATGATCCCGCAATTCGAACGGGAGGAAACCAAGCATCCGCATGCGCATCTGATCCTGTGCGGCCTCATCATCTTCGCGATCGGCCTGTTCAAGAAGACGTGCCTCGCCGACGGCATCCAGCCGCTGGTGGCGCTCGCCTTCGATGCGCGCGCGCCGAGCTTCGACCAGGCCTGGCTCGGAACACTCGCCTACACGTTCCAGCTCTATTTCGACTTCTCCGGCTATTCGGACATGGCGATCGGAATATCGCTGATGTTCGGCATCTTCTTACCCGTAAATTTCAACTCGCCCTACAAGGCCACCAGCATCGTCGAGTTCTGGCGGCGCTGGCACATGACGCTGTCGCACTTCCTGCGCGACTATCTCTACATCCCGCTCGGGGGTAACAGGCGCGGCCGCGTGCTCCGTTACGTCAATTTGATGCTCACGATGCTGCTCGGCGGGCTCTGGCACGGCGCGGCCTGGACTTTTGTCATTTGGGGCGGGCTGCACGGCGCCTATCTCTGCGTCAATCACGCTTTCAACGCGCTGGTGCCGAATGTTCCGAAGTTGCTCGCGCGCCCAACGCGCGTCGTCGGGGCCGTGCTGACATTTCTCGCCGTCGTTGTGGCCTGGGTCTTCTTCCGTGCCGAACGGGTCGATTGGGCCATGCGGATTCTGAATGCGATGGTCGACCCCTCGAACATCGCCTTCGGCCGCGACGAGATTGCGGCGTCGGTGATGGTCGCAATTTATGCCGCGCTGGTGTGGCTGGCGCCGAACACGCAAGGACTCATGGGATACGACCACGCCAATCGCAGGGTCGGCGACGGCCTGATGGCCGGACGGACGCGGCCGCTGGTCCTCTATGGCGCGTCGCTGGTGCTTGCGTTCGGGATTCTGGGCATCCAGAGCCACAGCGAATTCATCTATTTCCGGTTCTGATGCGAGGCGCGTTCACACATCCAGGGCGTCTTCTCCTCGCGAGCATCGCGTGCGTGCTCGGTGCGGCTGCCCTTACTTACGTCGTCGATCCCCTGCAGCTGTTTCGCCCCTCGCGTCTCGTCGCACCGTTCTATTCCGACGACACGCGCGTGCAGAATGCCGGGCTGATCCGCAGCCAGTCGTTCGACACCGCGTTCATGGGCACCTCGCTCGCGATCCATTTCCGCCAGAGCGACATCGACCACGCGCTCGGCGTGCACTCGCTCAAGCTGGCGATGACCGGGTCCAATTCGCGCCAGCAGGGTTTTGTGCTGGAGCAGGCAATCGACCGCGGCGCAAGGCGCGTGATCTGGGCGATGGACGATTTCATCTTTGTCGATGCCGCCGACATCGAGACCGATCCTTATCTCTCTGCCGATCTCTATCGCGGGACGGCCAAGGGGATCGCGTCCTATCTGTTCAGCGCGGCGATGGCGAAGGAATCTCTGTTCGCATTGCTGCGATCGGTCCCGCCGCTGCGGCAGCCGCTGACCCGGGCGGCGCCTTTTCTGCCTGTGAAGTTTGCGCTCTTCGACGTCGACGACATCTATGCGCTGCCGCGCGATATCGACCTCGCGCGCGCCTACAATGCGAAAAGGACGCTCGCTGCCTTCGCCTATATCACCGATCCCGTACGCAGCCGCTTTCTCGGCGAAGGCTATCGTTACGACGTCATGGCGCGGCATTTCGAGCATGACGCCGTCGGCCTGATCGCGCGCCATCCGGACGTGACCTTCGACATCTACTTCCCGCCCTATTCGATCCTGCAATTCGTCGCGATGCGCGACGCTTCGCCCGCGACGCTGAAGATCGTTTACGACCTAACGGCCGTCATTGCGCAGCGCCTGACGCAGCTTCCCAATGTGCGCCTGTACGATTTCCGCGCGATCAAGGACGTGACGCACGACCTCGACAATTACGGCGACGTCATCCACCATTCGCCGGTGGTGGACGCGAAGGTGCTGTCGTGGCTGGCGCGTGGGGAGTATCGGGTGGATCCGAAGGCGCCGCTTGCGTCGCTGAATGAGTTGAGGGCGCAGGTCGCGGCGTATCGCGTGCCGCGGTGAATCTTAGGCGGCTGCGAGTATGAGGCCCGGCGCGACCACAAACTCCGCCGTCGTCCCGGCGAAGGCCGGGACCCATAACCCCAGGAAGGGGTTTGGCGAAGACTCGCAGTTAAAAGGTCTTTCCGCGGTACGGGCACCGTGCGTCACGGATGGATCACGCGGTATGGGTCCCGGCCTTCGCCGGGACGACAAGGGAGTGTGGGGTTACAGCAGAGTGTTCCGCCTAAACCGCCACCTCTTCGCCAAGATACGCGACCGCCGCTTCGAGCCCGCCTTTGCCGTGCGGGATCTTCAGCGCGTTCAGGCCGATCTCGATCACGCCCAACGTGCCGAGCAGCATCGGGGCGTTGACGTGGCCCATATGGGCGATGCGGAAGGCTTGTCCCGAGAGATCGCCGATGCCGGTGCCGAGCACGACGCCGCACTTCTCCTTGCAATAGCGTTGCAGGATTGCCGGATCGTGGCCGTTGCTCATGGTCACCGTGGTCACGGTGTTGGAGCGTTCGCTGGCTTCCGCGACGTTGAAGCCGAGCACCTGGCCTTCGGACCACGCGCCGACGGCGCGGCGTGCGGCCTCGGCGAGCAGGCTGTGCCGGCGGAAGGCGTTCTCCAGCCCTTCCTCGTGCAGCAGGTCGATCGCCTGGCGCAGCGCGAACAGCAGATGCACCGGCGCGGTGCCGGCATATTTGCGATAATGCTCGCTGCCCTCGCGCTCGCTCCAGCTCCAATAGGGCGTCGACATGTTGGCCTTCCTCTGCACCTCGAGCGCGCGCGCGTTGGCCGCGACGAAGCCGAGGCCGGGCGGCGTCATCAGGCCCTTCTGCGAGCCCGACATCGCAACGTCGATGCCCCATTTGTCCATTTCGAACGGCATGCAGCCGAGCGAGGCGACAGTGTCGACCATGTACAGCGCCGGATGGCCGCTCGCCTTGATCGCCTTGCCGATCGCCTCGATGTCGTTCTGCACGCCCGAGGCCGTGTCGACCTGGACGACGACGACGGCCTTGATGGTGTGCTCCTTGTCGCGGCGCAGGCGCTCCTCGACCTCGTGCGGTCGCACCGCGCGGCGCCAGTCGCCCTTGAGCACCTCGACCTCGGCGCCCATCAGGGCTGCGGCGTTGCCCCAGCCGATCGCGAACCGTCCGCTTTCGAGCACCAGCACCTTGTCGCCGCGCGACAGCACGTTGCTCAGCGCCGCTTCCCAGGCGCCGTGTCCGTTGGCGATGTAGATGTAGGACTTGCCCTTGGTCGCAAACAGTTTCGAGATGTCGCTGAGCAGGCTCTCGGTCAGATCGGTCATCTGCTTGGAGTAGATGTCGATCGCCGGACGATGCATCGCCCGCAGCACCTCGTCGGGCATCGTGGTGGGCCCGGGGATGGCCAGAAATTCCCGGCCCGCGCGAACGGTCATTGCTATTGGTCCTTGTTGCCTGAGAACAGGATGGTGGGTCGCTGATTCACACTTTTACGCGGCGCTGCGGTGCAAGAAAAGGCCGGAAAACGCAGGTCTGACGTGGGTTATCTCTTAGTCTCACGGCAGCCCGCAGCCTCGGCTTCCTCCACCGAGCAGAACCAGCGCGTGCCCTTGCTGATCTTCATCTTGATCTGGGTGTACCAGCGGCTGGTCGGCTGGTGATAGATGCACTCGCCGGCGGTGTTGACATTGCCCTTGATGGTGCAGTCCGGCGAAGGCGCGACCGGACCCGAGGCCGAAGCGAGCAGGATCGCATGCGCGCCGTCGGGGGGCTTGGTGGCGCCGAGGATGGTGGTCTTCTTGTTGCGCTCGCGCCAGTCCCAGGGCGCGATGAAGGCGCCTTGCCACATTCCGGCTTTTGCCTCCCGCGCGGCAGCCTCATCGGCTTCGTAGTCGCGAGAGACGCGGGTGTAGGCCAGCGCCCAGCCTGCGCGCACCAGCCATTTCTGGATATCCTCGCCGCCGACATCGCAGCGCGCCACGGTGCGGCCGCGCCGGTCGATCGCCCTTGTATGGCAGGCCCAGCTCTTGCCCTCGGTGTATTTCGCGAGCTCGTCGCGGGCCGCGATGCCGCAGGTCCAGCGCTCGCCCTTGTTATTGAGGCAGAGCTGGTCGACCGCGGGCGCGTCGATGCCGCCGAGCCGGATCCGCGTGTTGCCGATCACCACCGCGTCGCCGGCGCGGACCTTCGCGGTGCCGGTGATGTCGGCGGCCTCAGCCGGCGACGACAAGCCGGGCAAGGATAAGGCGAGCAATGACAGCGCAATCAGGAATTTTCGCAACATGCCGGCCCGCGTGTGATGAAGACTGCGATAGACCCCGCAATTGTGGTCGGCTTTTGTCCGCCCGGCCAGCATATGCCCGGCAGTTGTGCTTTCAACTTCCCGTCATCGGGCGAAGTTTAGTAGGTGGGTTGGCCGAAGGAGTACCCATTTCTTTCGTCTCCACGGCGGCAGAAGTGGTGGGTTACGCTTCGCCAACCCACCCTACGAGAACCTCACCCCCGCGCCATCGCCCGCTTGGCCACCGCCAGTCCCATCAGCACGAACGCCGAAGTCACCTCGGGCCCGCCCACCAGGATCCGCGTCGGCGTCTTCATCTTGTTCCATTCATAGGCGCGGAACGGGCCGCGGCGGCCGCCTTCGCCGATGGCAGCGACGATCACGTTCAGCGCGGGCGCAAATGCACGCGGGTCGGCGCCGAGATGGCCGAGCGCGATCAGGGCGAGTGCTGCGTCGAACACGTTCATTTCGGCGGCCATCAGCTCGCCCTTGACGTAGGAGAGCACACGGTGGCGGATGAAATCGAAATCGCCGTCGGGATCGATGATCGCCTGCGCCGCCAGCGGCAGCGCCAGGAAGGCGGCGTAGCAGCGGCCGAAATAGGCGCTGTAGAGCTCCGGCAAATAATAGATGTGCGAGCGCGGATTGGCGAAGGCGCCGCTCGCCGCCAGCCGCTTCTGGAAGCCGATGATGCGATGCACGGTCGCAAGCCGCGCCGGCGTCTCCAATACTTGCCAACGCGCGAGGTTGCGAAAGCTGACCTCGAGAATGTCGAGATTGAGCGTCGGATCGAGATCGTTGCCGTAGGGCCGCTCGCCCTTGAGGTTGTCGATCCAGGTCGCAACACCGCCCTCGTAGTCGATATTGTCGTTGATCGGCACGGTCACGCGCGGCTCGTTGACGCCCGCGTGCACCTGATAACCTGCGTAGAAATCCAGCAGCGGCTGGTCGAGGATTGGATCGGTGCAGCCGGCCTGCGTCGCCGCGGAGATCGAGCACGCCGTGGTGTCGCAATCCGGCACGTAGACGCCGAAACCGAGGTCCTGCTTGATCTGCGCGAAGAAGCGCGAGAAGCGCGGATGCGGCGCGGGCGCGAGCGCGGTGATGACGTTGAACCGCGCCCCGTCGATGCCCTCGACCTCTTCGCGGCTGATGTTGACGCAGAAATCGACCATGTCGGCAACGGCGCGCTCCGCCGCCAGCTTGTCGGCGGACGAGGCGAGACCGGTCTCGACGTAACTCAACAGCGCTTCGATGAAGAACGCGTCGTAATAGGCCGAGCGGTGGCGGATCTGCACCGGCTCCCACATCGGTTCGGCAACCCCTCGCCAGGGCGGGTTGACGACGGCGCGCGCTGGCGATCGCGCGATGAAGACACGGGCGAGGTTGAACAGCAGCGACGAGTTCTTGTAGCCGCGCGCGTTGAGACCCGTGAGCGCCATGGTCAGCTCACGCCCGCGGAAATCGGGATCGCCGATCAGGTTGAACGCGGCGTAGGTCGGCAGAAAGCCATTTTTGCGGTACGAGCCCAGCAGATGCTGCGCGCAGTCGCGGATCACGCCGTCGATCTGCGATTGTTGCGGCATGGAGCCGGTGAACATGGCCGGCGGCGGCTTGGGATGATCCAGCGCGATGCTGTCGACGAGATCGGCGACGGGCTGGCCGACCGCCGCCCAATCGGGCTCGGCCTCGTCGCGGGCGCGAGCCAGCGCCGCGCGCAGCCGGGCCAGTCTGCCTTCGTCGCGCAGCTCAGGCAGGCCCGCGCGGCGGAGCAGCACCCGCAATGCGGGATTGCCGAGCGCGGTCTTGTAGAACTTGGCCAGATGCGGATCGCCGCTGGCCGCAACGGACAATACGGGATCGCAGACGTCGTAAAGCGAGGGGCCGTCCTTCCGTGCCGTCAGCGCCCGGCAGGCGGCACCGGCAAAATATTGAAAGCTCATGAAATACCTGGTCGCGGGAATTGGCCGGGGGCCAACCGGCACGCTCCCAGCCGCGCGCCACCCCCTGCAAGTCGTTGAAAAAGCTACCCGGATTCGCAGGAAATACAAATGTGATGAGAGCCACAGAAAAAGCCGGCACGAAGCCTGCATAATCAGGCCCCGGAAGGCTACGGGGACGCAAAAAAATCACATATTGGGCAGCCTAAATTAGCTCATTCCTCCAAAGACTTACCTCAAATTTTCGACGATCTATTGCCGGGGAGGCGATATCCGGTTAAGGGTTTGTTTGGTGCGGCGCCGCAAATTGCGCGCAATTCGGGGGCACACCCCCGGCCAATCCCTCAAACCCAAAGACGCTATCGCGCTACTCAAACAGTGTGCGCGCGCTTGGCTGGTCTTTGGCACTGACAGGAATGACGCGAGATGAATGTAACGCAGCTCGACATTTCCCGACGCACGATCGCGGTGGCCGCAGCCCTCATCGGCACGGTCTCCCTCGTGATCGGCGCCCATGCTGCCCTCAACATGCGGGCGCTCGATGCCGCCAAGGCCGTTTCGACCGACCAGGTCACCGGCTCGATCGGCCAGGCCTCGCGTCTCGCCCTCGTGATCGGCAATGGCCACTACCCCGACGCCAACGCGCCGCTGACGCAGTCGATCAACGACGCCCGCGCGCTGTCCTCGTCGCTGCGCAAGAGCGGCTTTGACGTCGACATGGTGGAAGACGCGACCAAGGACGACATGGTCCGCGCCGTCAATCGCCTGAAGTCCCGGATCAAGCGCGACACCGTCGTCATGCTGTTCTTCGGCGGCTACGGCGTGCAGGCCGGCCGCGAGAGCTACATGCTGCCGGTCGATGCCGTGATCTGGAAGGAAAACGATGTCCGCCGTCAGGGCGTCTCCATCGAGGGCGTGCTCGACATGATGAAGGAGCAGGGCGCCAAGGCCAAGCTCGTCGTGGTCGACGCCTCCCGCCGCAATCCCTATGAGCGCCGCTTCCGTTCCTACAGCCACGGCCTCGCGCCGATCAGCGCGACCGACAATGCGCTGATCCTCTCCTCGGCTTCGCCCGGCAAGGTCGTCGACGACGGCAAGGGCGAGCACAGCGTGCTGGTCAGCGAGTTTCTCAACAACCTCAATGCCCAGGGCAGCGCCGAGAGCGTCTTCAACAAGACTCGCCTTGCCATCTCCCGCGCCAGCGAAGGCGACCAGGTCCCGTCCGTCTCCTCCTCGCTGCTCGAGGACGTCCATTTCGGCGAAGCCGGCGGCTAGTTTTTCTGAGGTTCTGCGAAGTCTCGTAGGGTGGATTAGCGAAGCGTAATCCACCACTTCTCTGTCGTCAGCGTGGAAAGCAAAGAGGTGGATTACGCCTTCGGCTAATCCACCCTACGATGTTCGTGTTTAACGCACACCTGCCTCTCCATCGTCATTGCGAGCGCAGCGAAGCAATCCAGAATCTTCCCGCGGAAAGATTCTGGATTGCTTCGTCGCTTTGCCCCTCGCGATGACGGTCGTGGCGATTACTTCGCCGCTTCCGCGGCCATCACCGTGCGCACCGGATCGCCTTCGCGCAATAGCGCGCCGGCGCGGGCGACGACGATATCGCCTTCGTTGAGGCCGTCGCGGATCTCGATATTGCCGCCCGACATCAGTCCGACCTCGACCCGCTTGGTCTCGACGCGGTTGCGGCGGATCACCTGCACGACGGTGCCCGCGGAGGAATACTGCACCGAGGTCAGCGGCACCGCGACGTTGCAGCTCTGCCCGGACTTGATCAGCGCGCGCCCGCTCGCATTGAGCAACAACCGCTTCTGCGCGGAGATGCCGATGTAGACCATGCCCTGCTGGATGTTGGGCTCGACCGTCGGGCCGATGCGGCGCACCTTGCCATCGATATCGCCGGCGCCGGCGATGCGCACCGTCGCCACCTGGTTGACTGCGAGCTTGCGCATATCGCTGGTCGCGACGAGGGCGACGAGATCGTACTCGCTGCGCGCCACGATCGTGAACAGCGCCTCGCCCTTGGCGGAGGCGAGGTTGCCGATCTGCGCGGTCGACGTCGCGAGCACGCCTGCGACGGGGGCGGTGACCTGAAGCGTGCCGCCCTCGGGCAGTGCCAGCCGCGCCAGCACCTGGCCTGCGGTGGTGGTCTCGCCGGCTTCCGCCAGCACCTCCGTCACCTTCAGGCCGGGCCGCTCCGGCCGCACCGAGCTTGCCTCGCGCGCGATGATCGTGCCGGTGGCCTCGACGATGTCGGAGAAACAGGATTTCGCGACCTTCAGCACCGTGACCGCCGGCCCCTTGGGCGCATCGTCATCGGCGGCGGCAGCGGGCTGGGCGGACAGCAAAAGCAGTCCGGTGAGCGCAACGAGATGTCTGGAAACAGAACGCGCAGGCAATGAACGCATGGGTCATTCCGGTTGGGGCCTTGACGGCCTCATCGTTAGCAGAAGCAACCGCGGTGGACCATGGGCCGGCCGAATGAGAATGCCGCAGCAGCACGGGCAGCGCGATGCCGCCCGTTGATTTAGTCGCCGCACAAGCAAAGAGGTTCGCCGGCGGTCGCCGCGTAGCTAGACGCGGATGGCCGGGACAAGCCCGGCCACGACGACGAGGAGATATCAGCGCCCCCTCACGGCAGGCTCAAGAACTCCACCCAGTTCGGCTTCTTGCCGGTGGCGTAGGATTTCAGCTTGGCGAGCGCGCCGCTGCTCTGGTCGATGGCATAGACTGTTATGCTGTCGGAGAGCTCGCCGACCGCGGCGAGGTAGCGCCCGCTGGGATCGATGTGAAAGCCGCGCGGCTGCTTCTCGGTCGGCACGCTGCCGATTGTGGTCAGCTTGCCGCTGGTTGCATCGACCTTGTAGGCGGTGAGCGTACTGGTGGTGCGCTCGGAGGCGTAGAGGAAACGGCCGTCGGGGGTGACGTGGATGTCCGCGGCCCAGGGTTTTCCCGAAAAGCCTTCCGGCAGCGCGGTGGTGCGCTGGATCTCGTCCCATGCGCCGCCCCTGGCCTCATAGGTAAACGCCGCGACGTCGCCGTTCAGCTCGTGGAGGAGATAGACGAACTTGCCGTTGGGGTGGAACACGAAATGCCGCGGCCCCGATTTCTCCGGCACCTTGTGAGCCGGCGGATCGCTCGGCGTGAGTGTACCGCTCGTGGCATCGAACGCGAAGGCCAGGATCTGGTCGGAGCCGAGATTGGTCGCGAACACAAAGCGGTTGTCGGGCGAGGGCAGGAAGGCATGGGCGTTCAGCCCGGTCGGGATCACCTGCTTCGGCTCGCCCGCGACACCGTTGGCGAGCAGCGGATTCAGCGCGACCTTGTTGCCGCCATAGGAGGCGCTGAACAGGAATTTGCCGCCGCGGTCAAAGGCGATATTGGCCATGCTGTCGGCGAGCGGGCCGTTGCCGATATGGCTGAGCTGGCCCGTCTTCGGATCGATCGCAAAGCTCACCGCGAGGAACGGCTGCGAGCGGACCCCGGCGATCAGCACGCGGTGATCGGGCGTGATCGCGAGCGGCGTCGAGGATCCCGGCTTTTCGACGCCGGTGAAAGCGGCCGTCTGCACCGGCGTCATCTCGCCGCTCTCGGCCATCTTGAACACGCTGACGTCGTTGCTGTCGGCGTTGCCGACATAGGCGAAGGTCTCGGCCATGCCGGCGCGGACTCCAGAAATGAGAGTGAGGAAAGCAAGCGTGGTGGCGATCGCGGCGCGTGGTACGCCGGATCTGATGCGTCGGGGCGGTCTCAACATGGGGTCCTCCTGGATGCCGGCATTTGCCGTTTTGCCGGCGAGGATAGCGGCAGCCGCCCCGCCGCACCAAATTCCAATTGGGATCGATCGATGCCGAAATGGCATCGGTGGGAGGTCTACCGGATCGCCGCTGTGCGGGAGGGCAGATGGGGGCCGGGCGGGTTGTGGGGCGGCCCGAGCACGGTCCACACGGTGACCGCGAGCAGGGCGCAGGTCAGGATCGTCCAGGCGACGAGTCGTTTCCGCATCAGGCCGAATCCGTCAGTCATATGAACGAGAATGCTCCCGGGGGGCGGGCCAGGCGATCGTGCACTGCAAACCGCGGCGATCCTATGAACTCGTTCACAGGCGAAACGAACCAATGCCGCGCGAGCGCATTGAACCGGCATGCCCCGTGAAAACGATCTTGAAGGTAATCCCGACATGGGCGGCAAGCATGGCGGTCAGGCCGGCCAGCCCAAGCCGCCGCCGCGCCCCCGTCAGGGCGAGCGCGATGAGGACGTCGTGGCAAAGCGCCACACCGGCCAAACCGATCCCAACTCCGCGCCGACCAAACCAAAATAGCACCTTGCCCGTGCCGCCCGCGCACTGGGAACGGCAGCCTCGCCTTGCCGTTACCCTGATCCCGCGGCGGAGCAGATCGAAACGGAGGCTGGCACGTGTTTTGGATTTATTGGAACACCGCCTGGTCGCTGATCATCAGCGGCATCATGGTCGCCACCATCGTCGCGCATCCCGATGCCGAGTTCGTCGAGATCCACACGGCCAAGCAGATCAAGTGAGCCCGCACCAGCCGTCTCAGGGGGATACCCGCAAGGGTCGATGCTTGATCCTGTTTTCGAGGGCGCGGGCTCATCGAGTCCGCGCCCTGCTTCGGCTCTAAGCGGTCAGTAGTCCCAGAACACCGGCACCCAACGAAACGCGTCGCCGTCGGCTGCCACCCGGCCCACGGACGGGAACGGCAGGTGGGTTGCCACCAGCATCTCGCCGGTCGCGGCAAGCTGTCGCAACAGGCGAACGCGAACACGCGCGGCCTCCTCGGGGTCGTGCTCGAAACCGTTGTGCCAATCGGGTTGCTCGAACCCGACGGCAAACACAGCGTCGCCGGCGAATGTCAGCGCGTCATCGCCGGACGCCATGCGAACCACGCTGTGCCCGGGGGTGTGACCGCCGGTGCGATGGGCGATGACGCCAGGCGCAATCTCGTGCACGTCATCGAACAGCCGCAGCTGACTGCCGTACTCCTTCACGAACCGCTTGGCGGTCGCTCGCAGCGCGTCCGGAAATCCTTCCGGCATGGCAGTGCGGGAGAAATCGGGCTTTTCCCAGAACTTGACCTCGGCGGCCGCGACGTGAATCCGCAGGTCCTTGCGCAGCTGCTCCTTCACGCCGTCGACCAGCAGCCCGCCGATGTGGTCCATGTGCAGATGGGTCAGCACCAGATCGGTCACCGCCGAAAGATCGATGCCGGCTGCCGCCAGACGTTTGATCAACTGGCCGGCGCGCGGCAAGTTCAGGTTCGGGTCCGAACCCAGTCCGGCGTCGATGAGGATGGTCTTGCCGCCGCTGCGGACCATGACGGCGTTCAGCGCCCAGTCGAAAGCGTCCTGCGGCAGGAACATGTCGTGCAGCCAGCTCGCCCGCACCGCCGGGTCGGCGTTGTGCGCGAGCATCGTGGTCGGCAGCGGCAGCACGCCATCGCTGACCACCAGCACGTCGATCTCGCCGATCTTCAGCGCGTAGCGCGACGGCACGAGCTCTTCGGGTCCCGATGACACGGGATATGAGGTGTTGTGCAGATTCATGTTGGTCTCCTGTTTCAAAGATAGAGGCTTCCGGCTGGTGGTTGAGCAGGCCGCGCCGCCGGGGGAGAGCGCAGCCGTGATCGCTTGGTGCGCTAGAGGCTGGTCACCCGTTCCGGATCGGCCGACGCGAGCGCCAGGGCGCGCTCCGCCTTCGGCGGATAGATCCAGACGGTGTTGATCTCACGCTTGGTCTTCTTGGCGACCTCGCCGACCAGCTCGACCTTGCGCTCCCATCCGCGCGTGAACAGCGCGCCGGCTTCGCCGAGGTCGAGGCAGGTGACGTAGGCCTTCTGGTGGTAGGGCCTGGTCGGAACGCCGAGCAATTCGGCCGCGGCATTGTTGCCGGCAAAGGCGCCCATTCGCGTGGCGTGCTGGCACGACATCAGTGCGTAATTGCCCTCGTCGTCGCAGGCGGCGCGTGCCGCGTCGCCGGCCGCGAAGAGACCCTGAACGCCTGGCACCTGCAAGCAGCGATCGACCAGCAACCGTCCGAAATTGTCGCGCTCGGCGGGAATCTGCCCGGTCAGCGGCGCTGCACGAATGCCCGCCGCCCAGATCACCGTCTCGGTTTCGATGTGTTCACCGCTGGACAGGGTGACGCCGGTCGCGTCGAGCGCGGCGACACCGGCGCCGAGCCGTGTCTCCACGCCGACGTTGCGCAGGGCTTCCTCGATGATGGGGCGGGCGCCCGCGCCCATGTCGGGTGCGATCGCAGTGTTGCGCTCGACGATGACGACGCGAGGCTTGGCGTCGGTGCCCAGGATTTCGCGCAGCCGGGCCGGCATTTCGGTGGCCGCTTCGATCCCAGTGAAGCCACCGCCGGCCACGACGACGGTGTCGCGTCCGTTCACGGCGGGCCGCTTCGCGAGGTCATGCAGATGCTTGTCGAGCGCAATCGCGTCGTCGAGCGAATCCACGCTGAAGCCGTGCGCGGCGAGGCCCGGAATGTTCGGACGGAATAGCCGGCTGCCGGTGGTCACGACGAGGCGGTCGTAGGACAGCGTCTTTCGCGGGCCCTTCGCCGGCATGATCTGCACCGTCCGGGCCTCGGTGTTGATCGTCTCGGCGCTGCCCTGGATGTAGTCGACGTCGATCGCCTCGAGGACGTCGAGCAGCGGGGCTGTCAGGGTTTCCGGCTTCGGCTCGTAGAGCCGCGGACGGACCACCAGCGTCGGCTCCGGTGAGACGAGCGCGATCTGCAGATCTTGCGGCGAGACGCCCCGGATGTCGCGCAGCCGGGCTGCGGAAAGGGCGGCGTACATGCCGGCGAAGCCGGCGCCGATGATGACGAGTCGCATGGATTTTCTCCTGATTGCTGTTCGAAAGACCGCGCGCGACCGCGCTGCTGCGTTGAGGGCAGCGTCCGCGTCGGCGCGTGGGGTGGGTTGGATCGCTGGTCTTAAGGTGCCATGCAGCGTGCCAGCAGCGATCTCGGCGGCTGGCCGTAGCCCAAGACGACGGGCTGAGGCTCATTTCGACCCCAGTCCTGATAGGGCAGGCCGGCACCGTTTCGGATCATGATGGAAACGGGCGGCTGTGCCGGGTGCATGGTGTAAGCCGGAATTTCCACCTCCTCGCCCGTCGCCGACGTGAAGCGAACGGCCAGCGAGAGTCCGTACAAGGTCGCGGTCGCGAGGCTTCGGCGGCGTGACGACATCAGCCGTCGGCTGACGAAATTTTTCCAGGTCATCTTTGGTCTCCCTCGATTGGTCTGGACATGGTCATGATGTAGCCGACCCGATCTGCCGTTGCCCCAGCGCGATTGCCCTCGCTGTCGAGAGATTGCTGCTAACGCACGCGCCTGCGCCAATCGCTCGGCGTTTCGCCCGTCAGCTTCTTGAATGCCGCGGCGAAGGCGGTCTGCGAGGAGTAACCAAGCGCCGCGGCGACCGAGACGATCGATTCGTCGCTTTCACGCAGCATGTTCATGGCCTGCTCGAGCCGGTGCTGGCGCAGCCAGGCATGCGGCGAAAGCCCGGTGCTCTCCTTGAAGGACCGGCAGAAATGAAAGCGCGATAGACCGGCATCGGACGCCAGCGCATCGAGCGAGACATCCGCTTCGCTGTCGGAGCGCAATCGTTCGATCGCGCGGAGCAGGACCTTCGGCGACAGCCCGCCCATGGTCGGCTGGAACGTGGTTGGCGAGCCTGCATGCGCAGCCAAAAGGCGCGTGGCCAGCAGATCAGTCAATTGATGCCGGAATAGCGTATCCAGCGCGCCATGGCCCTCCAGCGTATCGGCCGCGCTCAGGAGCAGTCGGGACGTAATGGGATCAGGATGCGCCGTTCGCTCCAGCAGATCGGCCGGTCCGGTGGTCCCGGCTTCCTCCGCAACGCGCTTCAGGATGGCATCGGGAAGATAGAGCTGAACGACGTCGACAGGCTTCGGAATATCCCATCGCGAGCTCGATCCTTCCGGAACGATGTTCACGACCCCCGGACGAAACGTGCCGATCGCGATCGATTTTCCCGACCGCCGCTCCATGCGCTGCATAACGCCTTTATGCGCCATGATCACGTGGTGGCGCATGGGTTCGACGACGTCGTGCAGCGGATCATGCTTCCAGTGCGCGATACCGGCACCGGAGGAGTCCAGCGCAATGCGAAACGGCTCGGTCCTGAGCACGCGCGCCATCTCCGCGTCGGCGGCGCGCCGCTCGGACGTCGAGCGGCCGTCAGGCTGTGCGTCGGGTGGGGGCGGCAAGCCCTTGTGCGAGGGATTGCGCATGAGTGCAGTGTTCCCGGTCATGATGTGCTCCTGCTGATCAACTCGGGCTTTCGATCAGTCGTCCGTATTTGTACGGAACGGCGCGTGTTCTATGCGCCGCGGTTGCCGGGCGTATTTCCTGAACCCGTCATGCTTTGTCCGATTCTGCTCCAAGCCGGCCCGCGCTTGCGCGAACGCACGGCGGGCGGGCGTGGAGGGAGATGTTTGATGAAAACAGGTGAGGCAGGCTGTCACATGGATGTCGGACAGAGCCCGTTTGCTCGTCATTGCGAGGAGCACTTGCGACGACGCAATCCAGACTATCACAGCGGAAAGATTCTGGATTGCTTCGCTGCGCTCGCAATGACGGCGCTACGGTGCCGCGATAGTTGCGCCGCTAGGCCGCGGCCGCCTGCGCCGACAGCAATTGCTTCAACTTCGCCGCCGGCACGGCCGGGCTGAACAGCCAGCCCTGCATCTGGCTGCATCCGAGCTGGAGCAGCACCTCGCGCTGGGCTTCGGTCTCGACGCCTTCCGCGGTCGTCGCCATGTGGCGGGCGGCGGCCATGTGCACCACCGCCTGCACGATCGGCGAGGAATCCTCAGGTTCGCCGATGTCGCAGATGAAGCTGCGGTCGATCTTGATCTTGTCGAACGGGAAACGATGCAAATAGCTCAGCGACGAATAGCCGGTGCCGAAATCGTCGAGCGCGATGCGCACGCCGAGCTCGCGCAGCTGATGCAGGATCGTCAGCGCCTCCTGGTCGTCGCGGATCAGGACAGTCTCGGTGATCTCGAGCTCGAGCCGGCCGGGCGCGAGCCCCGACTCGGCGAGCGCGGCGGCGACCTTCAGCGCCAGCGTCCGCGAGCGGAACTGCACCGGTGAGACGTTGACCGCGATCTGGATCTGGCCGGGCCAGCTGGCGGCCTCGAGGCAGGCCTGCCTCAGCACCCATTCGCCGATCTCGCCGATCAAGCCGGTCTCTTCCGCAACCGGAATGAAGTCGGCGGGCGAGACCATGCCGCGCTCCGGATGGTGCCAGCGCAACAGCGCTTCGCAGCCGGTAACGACATTGGCCGCGAGATCGACCAGCGGCTGGTAGTGTACCTCGAACTCGCCGCGGGCCAGCGCCTGCCGCAGATCGAGCTCGAGCTGGCGGCGCAGCCGCGCCTTGGCGTCGTATTCGGGCGCGAAGACACGGAAGGTGCGGCGGCCCTCGGATTTCGCGGCATACATCGCGAGATCGGCGCGCTTGAGCAGGTCGTCGAGATTGTCGCCGTGGTCGGGTGCGATCGCGATGCCGATGCTGGCACCGGTCGGAATGTCCTGGCCGTTGCAGTCCACGGGCACGCGCAACGCCTTCAGGATCTGCTCGGCGAGGGCCGTCAGCTCGGCCTCGTCACGGGTACCGGCCTTGACGATGGCGAATTCGTCGCCGCCCAGCCGTGCGACCATGTCGTTGCCGCTGACGCAAGCGCGCAGGCGGTTGGCGACCTGGCGCAGCAGCTCGTCGCCGACCTCGTGTCCCAGTGAATCGTTGACGCCCTTGAACTCGTCGACGTCGATATAGAGGATCGCGAACGGCTCGCCTTGGGCAAGCTCCGCGACGCGCCGCTCCAGATGGCCGCGCATCAGCACGCGGTTGGGCAGGTCGGTCAGCGCGTCGTAATGGGCCATATGCGCGATGCGCTCGTCGGTGCGGATGCGCTCGGTGACGTCGTCATGGGTCGCGAGCCAGCCGCCGGCGGCACCGGGCTGGTTCTTGATCTCGATCAGGCGGCCATCTGAGGTCTCGACGATCGTGCTCTGCGTCTGCCCGGCATTGCCCAAAATGCCGTCGCAATAGGAATCGACGTCGCCGTCGAACGAACCGGTGTCGTGGCGATGCTGAATCACGTCGCGGAAATACGCGCCGGGCTTCACGACGTCCGTCGACAGTCCGTACATCTCGATGTAGCGCCGGTTGCAGACGATCAGCCGCTCGTCCTGGTCGAACATCAGGAGGCCTTGCGTCATCGTGTTCATCGCGGTGTCGAGCTGCTGCTTCTCCGCGGCGAGCCGGCGCGTCATCTGGCGGAAGATCAAATAGAGCGTGAGCACGAGCAGGCCGATCGACAGCACGGCGACGGCCACGAAGAATTTCGTTTGCGTGTGCCAAGTTGCCAGCGTCGCATCCAGCGACTTGGTCGCGACCACGACCAGCGGCTCGCCGGTCAGGAGGCGTGCGGCGACGATGCGATCCTTGCCGTCGATCGGGCTTGCGATCTGCATCGTGACGAAGGTGCGCTCGAACACCGCCATCTGCTCGGGCGTGCCGTTGCGGAAATTCTGTCCGATCATCGCGTCGACATGCGGAACGCGCGCGAGCAACTGGCCGTTCTGGTGATGCATCGCGATCGAGGATTCCTCGCCGAGCCCGCTCGAGGCGAAGAAGGATTCGAGCTGGTCGGGCGTAATCGCACGCGAGACCAGCCCAAGGAATTCGCCGTGGGGGCCGGAGACGCGGCGCGCGAAGACGATCGCCGGTCCGGTGCCCAACCGTCCGGGCACGACCTCGACCTCTTCCTGCGAAGCCGGATCGTTCTTGAGGCGATTGAAATAGCCGCGGTCGGCGACCGAAATGTCGGCGACCGGCCAGCGCCGGGACGAGTTGATCAGCACACCCTTGGCGTCGAATACGTTGGCGCCGGCAACGTCCGACCAGCCGCTGGCTCTGGCGCGCAACACCTCGTGCACGGCGAGCGTGCCCATCTCGCTGCGAAAGACGTCGGCGGATTCGATGCCGTGGCTTTCGAGCTCGGCGATGATGCTCTTCTGCAGCACCGCGAAGTCCTCGAACTCGCGGTCGAAATGGCGGGCGAGCAACCGGACCGCGCTCTCCATGCTGTCGCGGCCGCTTTCGATCGCATTCTGCCGGAAGCGGTCGACGGTGAGCGCGGTGCCGATCGCCATTGCGGCCATCAGCACGAAGCCGCCTGCGATCAGCCATGTCAGCGGCGCGCCGCGCCAACGGCGCAGCGACGCGCGCATGCGCGCGCTCCACCGGATCGATGTGCCCATGCAGCCCTCCCGTGGGATGCAAGATGCGGCAAAACCGACAAGACCGGGTTACCAGTGAGGGTTAGGAAAGCATGAATCGGAACGACATCGGCGAGGTGGTTTCCGGCAGTTCCGGTGCGTTCACCGCTTGATCTCCCACTTCAGCGCTTCCGCATTCGCCTTGGCGAACATCGCCGGCACGTCGAAGGTCCCGGTCTTGAGATCATAGCGGCAGCGCCAATCGGCCAACCCCTTCACGGCGACGTTCTTCGGATGCTTGTCCATTTCGCCCGACAGCGAGATCACGAGGTAACGATTGTCCGGCCAGTGCACGCCAAGTCCGCGATAGGCCTCTTCGGTGCCTTTCACGAGATTGGCCGAGATGTGGTAGTCGAGCTTCATCTTCCCGGTGTCCGGCCGGCTGTGGAAATGGGCCCAGGCCAGATCGCTGAGCGAGGTCTTCGTCGCGCTGACGAAGGCGCCGTTCTCGACATGGTAGAGATAGAGGTCCAGCTCGCCGGAACCGGTCTTCTGCATCCGCACCAGCCATTGCGAGTCGGGCGTGAAGCGGAAGCCGGCCCCGTAGCCCTGCTCGGGCTTCAGCTCCGTCATCTGTTCGCCACGCCTCACCCAGGCCTGCCATTTGACGTCGAAATCTCCGGTGTCCTTCATGTACTGCTCGATCTTTGTGGCGCCGTCGGGCGAGGTGAAGGCGAGATCTGCATTGTCGGTGAGGATGTAATCCGGCGGCGGGCCGGAAGCGGCAAGCCCCGGAGTTGCGGCCAGCGTCGAGGCAAGCACGAGCCCAAACACGAGGCCAAGCACCGGCCATTGTGCGGGACGGCAAAATGCGTTCACCGTGAAAATTCCTCGAGAAAAATGCCGCGATGCGGCCCTGATCATTTGACGCCGGCGGGGGTGCGCCGGTTCATCCCTGGCGCCGGCGCATCATCCTATCGACCGTCTTGCTGCCGTGGCCAAAACGGCGCAATTTGCCGTCCTCGGCTGATTTGCCAGCGAAGGTTCATTCCCGATGATCACCGCATCCAAGGCCTTCATTGCATTCTGTCTGCTCGCGGTGGGCGGCGCCGTGCTGGTGATCGGCCCCACCGAGCTGCGCCGCCTGCTGCCGAACGGGGCGAAGACCGACATCGCCGCCAAGCCGGAACCCAAGGCTGACGCCAAAGTCGAGCTCAAGAAGGAAGAGCCCAAGCTAGCCGCGAGCGCGCCGACGGCGCCGTCCGCGTCCCCCGCCCCTGAAACGAAGACGGGTGCGCTGGCCGAAACCCAAAAGCAGGTCACGGCCGCGCTTGCCGATCTCGCACCAGTCAAGCCGCCGCCGGCGGTTGCCGATACCGGCCCCCGTTTCGACGTCGCGCGCGTCGACGATCACGGCGAGGCGGCGGTGATCGCGGGCCAGGCGACGCCGGGCGCCAAGGTCGAGCTGCTGCGCGACGGCAAGCCGATCGACAGTGTGGTGGCGGATGCCTCGGGCCAATTCGTGATGACGCCGCCGCAGCTTCCCGCCGGTTCCTATGAGCTGACCTTGCGGGCGAAATCGCCTGACGGCACCGTCACGCAATCCGGCCGCAGCATGCCGGTGGTGATCGCCGAAGCCGCGCCGCCGCCCGCGCGCCCGGCGCCGGTCGCGAGGCAAGAGGCTAGACAAGAGCCGAGACAAGAGGCGAAGGCCGAGAAGTCCGACGACAAATCGGATGTCGTGGCATCGCTGCCGTCGCCGCGCGTTGCTGCCATGCCCGACCGGCCCCGGCAGATGGGCGCACCGAAACCAAGGGCCATGTCAGGGGTCATGGCCCGGGCGCCTGCCGCCACGACCGTTGCATCCGCCTCGCCGGCCGAAATCGCCGGCGGTGCACCGGCGGAAACAGGCGGCAGCCGGGTGATCTCCCGCGGCGACAGCCTGTGGGCGCTCAGCCGGCTCGCTTACGGCGACGGCGCCCGCTTTGCCGTGATCTACAACGCCAACCGCGCCAAGATCCACAATCCCAATCTGATCTATCCCGGCCAGACCTTCGTGCTGCCGCAGAAGGCGGAGTGAGGACAGCGCTTCGCCGCGCCGCCTGCGGCCATCCTTCGAGACGCCCGCCTGCGGCGGGCCCTCAGAGCCTGACCGGAAAAGGGTGAGCGGCTTTGGCTGGCCTGTGATTCCTTCGGATTTGCAAAGATTCGAGGGAGGACACCATGCCATGGAC
>NZ_PYFX01000028.1 GCF_003020115.1 Bradyrhizobium sp. MOS002 | reverse complement strand
GTCCATGGCATGGTGTCCTCCCTCGAATCTTTGCAAATCCGAAGGAATCACAGGCCAGCCAAAGCCGCTCACCCTTTTCCGGTCAGGCTCTCAGGAGCTTGCGAAGCAAGCGTCTCGAAGGACGAGGCGCTCGCTCAGGCGCCGCTGAGACCTCATATGCGATTACCCTGCACAAGGGTTAAGGGAGCGCCGTCGTGCCGCGCGAAGACCGTTATTTCCCTTCCAGCGTATTGACCGGCGTCCACTCTGGCAGGGGAGGATTTTCGATGAGCGCCCTCGCGCGTTTCGCGAACTTCGACGATGGTGGATCAGTCCTGGCTACGCCCTCGAACGCGTCAGCCGCCTTTGCGAACTCCCGCGCCCGCCAGAAGGCCAGCCCTTCCGCGTAAGCCGTGGCCACCTGTATCTGCCCGGCGCTCTCCGCGCCTTTGTCCGCGAGCGGCTCGAATACCCTGATCGCCTCGCCGCGCCCCAGCACCCGGATCGCATCGAGTTCCCGCCAGGCGAAGCCGTCGCCGGTCTGCGCCATCGTTGATTCCGAGGCCATGATTGCGGTGCCGTAGTATTTATTGGCGCCTTCGAGCCGCGAAGCGACGTTCACGGTGTCGCTCATCACGGTGTAATTGAAACGGCGGCGGGAGCCGATATTGCCGACCACGGCCTCGCCGCTGTTGAGCCCGATGCGGTGCGACAGGCCGCGGCCGGCGAAAGCGGCGCTGCCGGCGTTGAGCTCTGCCAGCTTTGCGTGACACTTCAGCGCGGCATGGACGGCGTGGCGCGCATGCGCGGGATCGTCGGCGGGCGCACCGAACATGGCGACGATGGAATCGCCGATATATTTGTCGACATAGCCGCCATGGCTCTCGATGATGTCGGTCATGGCCGACAGATATTCGTTCATCAGCGTCACCAGTTCGCCCGGCGTCATCGTCTCGGCGATGGAGGAGAAGCCGCTCAGGTCGGAGAAGAACATGGTGATGTTGCGCATTTCGCCGCCGAGCGCCGGCATCTTGCCGGAGGCAACCATGGTGTCGATCACTTCGGGGGCGAGATAGAACGCAAAGCTCTTGCGCAGGAAACGTTCGTCACGATCGGCCAGAACGAAACGGTAGCCAATCATCATCGCGAGCGCGGCGAGGCTTGCGAGTGCCGGCTCCGTCAGCGGCAGCGCCAAGGCATGGACGAATGCACCGACGGCCATAGCGGCGTATACCGCGGTGAGGCCGAGCCATGCGATCAGTGCGCCACCCGGTGCGAGCACGCAGGCCGCGCAGGCCACGATCGCCGCGAACACGATCGTGAGAATGCTCCGCAGTGGAAAGCCGAGCTCGGTCACCGCATCGCGTTCGATCAGATTTCGCACCGCGTTGGCATGCACGAAGACACCGGCGATGTCGCTGCGGGCCTTTTGTACGGTGCTTGCCGGGGCGGGCTGGGCGCATCGTGGCCCCGGCGTTCCGTCATATCCGCCGGACAGTCGCATCGAGGTGAGCTTGCGATCATCGAAATTCAGGGCGGTGCCGAGCAGCACGACTTTGCCGCCGAAGGCGCGGCGGAAGAAATCGCGGTCGCCTTTTTCGACGCAGGCTCGCAGATCGGCGAAGGAGAAAGCCGGGATGTCGCGGCCCAGTCCTCGAAAATTGAGCGTCAGTGTATTCGGTACCGCGCTCGGAATTGCGTAACCGGACAATTCGGTCGCCCCGGACGGTGCAATCTCGGGCTTTCCGGCGAGAGCGCGCGCGGCGAGTTCGACCGCCATCGCGGGGACCGGCTTGCCGTCGATCGAGAAGCTCAGCGGCATCCGCCGGATCACGTCGTCGGTGTCGGTATGGACGTTGAGGGCGCGGATATTGTTTCTCACCGCCAATTGCTGCGCGCGGTCGGGCCTTTCCTGATGGTCGTTGCTCAGGATCTCGCCGAGCACCAGCTTGCCGCTGTCGGAAAGCTTCCGCAGGGCGATGAGATAGTCCCGATCGAAGCCTCTCATGCGGCTGCCCAGCGACGCGTCGCCGAAGGGAATCTCAGACTGCTCGATCGAACTCGGGAAGATGACGTCGAAGCCGATCGCCCGGGCACCGCCGTCGTCGATGCTGCCGAGAACCCGGCCGATCTCGCGCGTCCAGGTCTGCGTCGGCGATCCCTTGAACGGCGGCGTGTCGTAGGTCTCGCCGTCGATGGCCACGACGACGACCGGTGATGCCGCGGGATCGCGGCGGTCGCCGACGAGCTTGCCGCGCAGTGCTGTGAGGATGTCGAGCGACAGGCCTTGCAGCGTCTGGAGCGGTGGAGACGTGACGACGGCGCCTGCAAGAAGCGCAATCAGGATCGCTGCAACAATGTCCCGTCTGCCGATCCGCCGCATCGCCCCGTCGCTAGCTGCCTATTCGAGCCGCAGCAGGCGCCCGACGATCGGCGTCGGCGACGACGTGGCGCTGGGGTCGACCTGGAAGGCGTAACGCTTGGTGCCGAGGATGGCGAGATAGCTGCCGCCCGGCGTCAGCGACTTTCCGGCCTTGGCGAAGTCATAGAACTTGCCTCCGACCATCGTCTCGCTCTTGAGCGGCACGCTGATCGTGGGCTCCTTGCCGTCGGTGCGTTCGATCACCAGGGTGCTGCCGCTCTTGGCCTGCACCAACGGCGCGACGCCGTAGAGCGTCGGCAGCTTGGCCGGAGCGTTGCCCTTGGCGTCCGACCGCATGGTGCGAAAGGTCGTCGCGGCACTCTGGTTTGCCTCGCGCTCCGATAGTTTTGCCGCGTTGGTATCGCAGGGCACCTTTTCCCGCTTGACCTCGCCGAGCTGCACGGTGCTCTGCTCGGTGCCGACCATGACGACGCCTTCGCTGATGGTCTCGCGCTGGCACGATTTGAGATAGCTGAGCGTAATTGTTGCCTTGGGCCCAAGCTTGATGATCTTGCCCGGCGCCACATAATCCATGAACGCGACACCGTCGACCTTGCCTTGCACGTCCTCGACGATGGCGGCCGGGGTCTCCGCCAAAGCGGGGGCAGCAAGACAGCACGCGCCGACAACAGCGCCGATCAGGCTTTTCATGGGATTTCTCATCCAATTCGACCGATACTTGCCCGGTCCCCGTCCAGGCCCGATGCTTAGCAGCGAAACGCCCAGGCAAGTGTGACCGGAATCACTCTTAGATATTGGTGCACTCTATCAGGAAGAGGTTCAAACCCGCGACCGGAGAAAACAGTGCGCCGGCAGGCTGTTGGCCGGATGGATAATTTCATTCGGCTGGGATGGCCTCGACCGAACGGTCCTCGGCCGGGTAGCCCTCCGCTGCACTCTCTATAATAGGCGCGAGCGTGGCCTCGGTCCTATGATACGGCGTCGCCTGCTGACCGGCGGCGATCTCGACCACTTCCTCCCCAGCGCGACAGGAAGGCTAGCTGTCACGAACTGACTGGAGTTGACAGCGGTTCTATCCAAGCTGCCAAACGACGTCGGCAAGCCGATTGTTTTGAGCGCGGTGCGCAAGGAGGTCCAGCTTTCTTGCCCGCTGCACGAGGGGAGCGTGCGCCCGCCCGCCCGCGTCGCTGCGCGTCGGCAGCAATTTGACCGGCCGGCTTTGCCGGGTGTTAACCGTGGCGGAATGCTCTCCGCGCGGATCATTGTCGCGCCCTAGTGTTGGTTGCAAATACGTTTGAGTTTTACGGTGGATGTTTTCATGCTGAGAGACGGCAAATATGTTGCCTGGTTCAGGACCCCGCGCGGTCAGGGCACTGGCGTCGTGCATCTGGCGGAGGGACGAATCTCCGGCAGCGACAGCTTCTTCACGTATGGCGGCTCTTACCGAATCGACGAGCAGCGCTTTACGGCGGTTCTGACCACGCGGCGACATGCCAAGGGGCCGCCGACCGTGTTCGGGCTCGACGAGGTCGAGGTCAAGCTCTCAGGCGTGTGCAGCGGCGCGATGGCGACCTATTCCGGAACGGCCGAGCAGGCCCCCGATGTGACCTTCGAGGCGACGCTCATCTACAGCCAGGACGAGGTGCCGGCCGCTGACGCCAGACGTGCGGTCTTGAAGCTGAATGCCGACAAGCTGCCCAAGGGGCTCGACGGCCGTTCGCGATCGCGCCATCCCTTTGCGCCGGGACCGCTCGGCTCAGAGCGGAATAGACCATAAGGTCACGTCTCATCCCGCCTGATCGATTTCGACGATGTTGTCAGGGCTGCTTAAGCGGATGAGCCTTCTGGTGCCAGGCCCAGGCGGTGCGGATCACGGTCGGCAGATCCGAATGTTGTGGCACGAAGTTCAGCACTTTTCGCGCTGCGGAGGGATCGGCGACCAGATAGGTGGGATCGCCGGCGCGGCGCGGCTTGACGGTGTGGGGCACCTCGCGCCCGGTCTCCTGCCTGATGGCGGTCAGGATTTCCCGCACCGAAAAGCCGGAGCCGGTGCCCAGATTGAAGCTGCCGCCGGCATGCCCTTGTTCCAGCAGTTTCAGCGCCGCGACATGCGCCGCGGCGAGATCGGTGACATGGATGTAGTCGCGGATCGCGGTGCCATCGGGCGTGTCGTAGTCCTCACCGAACACGGCAAAATCCACATGGCCCTGTAACGCCATCATGGCGCGCGGAATGAGATGGGTTTCGTTGTCGCGCAATTCGCCGATGCCGCCGGCCGGATCGGCGCCGCTGGCGTTGAAATAGCGTAGGCAGAACGCGCCGAAGCCGTAGGCCGACCGGTAATCGGCGAGCATGCGCTCGATCATCCACTTCGATGCGCCATAGGGGTTAATCGGCGCGCAGGGGAAGTCTTCCGGCAGTTCCTTGGAGTCTGCGTTGCCGTAGACGGCGCCGGTCGAGGAGAACACCATACGATGGCAACCCGCATTGCGCATCGCCTGCAATAGCGACAGCGTGCCCTGCACATTGTTGATGTAGTACTTTTGCGGGTCGGTCATGGACTCGCCGACGAGGCTCGCCGCCGCGAAATGCATGACCGCCGTGATTTTGTGCTCGGCGAAGGCGCGCGCCAGCGTGGCGCCGTCGAGCAAATCGCCTGTTACCAGCGGACCGGCGACGAAGCCGCGATGGCCTGTCGACAGATTGTCATAAACGACGGGCTGATAGCCGGCGGCGGTCAGGGCGCGGCAGGCATGCGAGCCGATATAGCCCGCGCCTCCCGTAACGAGGACAGTCGGTCGGTTGGTCATGTGTGCTTACCTCAAAGCGAAATCAACGATCATCCAGGCAACCGCCGCGAGCAACAAATCGGCACACAGTACGAGCGAGCATCAGCTATGCGGGACGTTTGCGGAGAAGCCGACCATATGTCGGCCCCAAAGCTGGGACATGCCGCGTGGCGCCACGGGACACGACATCACTCGAGGAGAGGGCTTCCGAAGTGATCTGTCCCAATGTGATTGCCTCAGTTCAACAGTTGATCGATCGGGTGAGCATAGATCGATCTTCGCTGTATGCAACCCATCGGGGGCTCGGCACGATTGTCCTTCTTCGTCTTAGCTCGGCATTGACCCTATCGCTGCGAAGCGATCGGCGCGCGCATCGCGGCAACCGAAGCTTTAGACACGAAAAATAAGCTGATGCCCGAGTAAAGGAGTGACTGAAACATGGCACAGATCTGGATGACTTATGACGAACTCGCCGGGCTGAGTGGCTGCACGCCTGCCGAGGCCAGAATGCGGGCCATCCATTTGTCACTTGACCGCCGCAAAAGCCGCGATGGCGCAACTCGCGTTAAGCTCGATCTGGCGCTGACGGCTAAATTCCTCGCCTCTGTCCGGGACGCCGATTTTGATCTAGACGGCGCCATCGAGGCCGACCAGGCCACCCATCGCCAGATGGCAGAACTCCTGACGCCGAACCAGTTCCCGGGCCAGCGCCGCTCGGCTTAGTCCCCGCACGCTCCGAACAACTCGCCTGGAACAGGCAAGGCCGAGGCGCCCCACGATGCCGAAGCGAAAACCCTGACCTATGCGGTCAGCTTTGCCGGCTTGAGCGGGCCAGCCATGGGGGCACATTTCCATGGCCCCGTGGGCCCGGCAAGAACGCCGGAAACAACGACAGCAACTTCCGATGCGGACGTGCTGCTCAGGCGGGAGGTCTCGGTAAGAAGGCCAGGATTGTTTGAGCGAGGAGGACCCCGACGGTCCCGCCTGCTGCTTTTTGCAGCACGTCCAAGAAGCCTGGATCACGATCGGGCGTCATTGCTTGCAGGATTTCGAGCCCCATTGCGACCGCCACGACAAGCGAGCATGCGAGGGTGAGCCGACCGGGCAACAGGAAGGACAAGAGAAATCCCAGCAACCCGTAGGCGCTGAAGCGCTCGATCACGACGACCCAATAAGCCTCGTGATGACCGATAAGCACGGGTCTCCCCGCCAGTCTCGCAAGCGTGGCATAGACGATGAGCGCGAAGCAGACGCCTGCGGCTGCGATAAGGTGGTTTCGGCGCATTGGACGACCATAGCCGGATGGGAGCCAGGCCGCGTTGAAAGATAAGAGTATCGTTAAGGCTGATTGACCAGGGGGCCAGATGGATATGGAGCGTTTCGCCGGTCTCGGGTAACGGCTCAATCCAGTCAGGCCACCAGCACCGCGTCGGTCGGCGATTTAGCGCTCTGCGCCAAGCAGCGTGACTCGACCAACTCGTTGAATCGCGGGAAGGGCAGTGGGGGGGAGACCCCTCCGCTCTCAAGCTCTAACGGCCCATTCGATGGTGGAGGGACGCGGGTGCGGGATTGTAGGGCTCTATGGGAGCCGGCCGGGTGCTGCCACAGCGCGAGCGCCTTGGTTCGGTTCCCTGGCGAACAGGATTGGAGCGCTTTTATTTCATGCAGCTGGATTCGAGCATTCCGAACGGACAGTGGTCTCACCTGCTTGACGTTGTTGCTCCAGTCCGATCGGCAACACGACGCCTTCGTTCTTCGTCAGAACCGGCGATCGCGCGCCCGCGGTCATCATGTCGTCGTTGGCGGCACGCCCCGCTACGCCTTTTTGCTCGCCTTCGTTTTCAACGAAAGACCAAGGCGCAAGGCCATGCGCTTGATCGCATCGGGCGAGCGTCCGAGCTGTTTCGCCGCCTCCTCCAATGAAGCCGAAGACTTGGCCAACTCCATCAGCCGGCGGTCTTCCTTGAACGACCAGGGCTTGCGCGCCATAACCGAAATCATCCTCTCGTCGCGACAAAGACAAAGCCGCCAAGCGGACCCATGTCGCTCGACGGCTTTGCTTGGGTGGGGCCGAGCTTGGGGGAGCCCGGTGAGACGATGGGATAAGCGATCGGTGAGAGTTCGCAACAAACAACGCGGATTAAGCTAACCGCTCAACCTTAACGCGTCTAATCTGGCTTCGTAGCTCCGTACTATCACGGAGATTTCAAATGCTGATCAGCAGCGGCCGTCGCCACGTTTTGAGTGGTAAGGAGCCGAACTTACGACCGGCAATTCTGAAGGCCGCATGGACTGGGGCCGTGGACGTGAACCCGGATTAACATCCGGCCGGATATAACTTCTCAGTGAGACATTTTGTCATTTCCGGGCCCCGGCTGTCGGGCGTGGACCAAACTTCAATCAGCACTTGCACAAACTTCATCGTCGGCTGACAAAACTTTCGGCGGTACCGATCTTGAAGTCGTCACAACGACAAGATGAAATGCAATGGGAGGAACGCGCCGGAAAAACGGAACGTTCAAATGTTGGCAATTGTGGTTTTGGGTTCGATCTTCGCCGGAGGTTTTTCTTGCGGCTATGGTGCGAGGGCGTGGCGCTCGCGCAAGCGGTCGGCAAGATATCGTCTCTATGCTCCCTATACTCCCGCGGCAACGGGGGCGGGACGTAGTCGGTCGCCGTCGTAATGGTGGAATTTTGCGCCCGGTCTGTTTGCCGAACGATCTGCGTGTCGTGATCGAAATAACCATGCGCGGTTAGGTTAATTCGTCGCAACTCTTGAGAGCTTAGCCAATGTCACCTAGGACATATCGATTCACGGCGAAAATTTAGCCGCCCCGATTTTCCGGGGCCCCGCGTTAGGGTAGGCGTAAATGGCGTACCTGATTGCATTGCTGGGCGCGATAATTTGCATCCTTATTTCGATCGTTTTCGTTCGCGCCTATGATCGACACCTGAAAGATCTTCCAGGTCCTTGGATCATGGAAGAGGGTCATTCGAATGACTGATCCAAGGCACAACGCGCCCGCAGGTATTTCGTTGATGCGCAAGGGAAACGGGTGCTGATAGGGCTGTCGCCGGAGGAAACGGCGCAGTTCGAAGCGCTGGATATGAGATCGGGAGAGAAGGTTCAAATCTTGGCCGAAATCGGCCCGGGCGGTGGAGCCGCCGCGGCGGACGAAGCTCGATGGCTTGAGCTTTATTCAAAACACGAGGGAGCCTGGCGGGCGTGGATCGCACAAAGCCAGGCGGCGCAGCCACAAGCTTCAAGCTTTGTTAACTATGTCTGATCGATGTTAGCGGTCCAAATCTCGAACGTGGGATGGCCCAAATGTTTCAGCTGTTCCTGAGAGCGCGCGCACACAACTTTCTCAGCTCCCGCCGTGAGGACAAGGGCTTCAAGGCCCGTACCATCGAGCGCGATGCGGAGACGGACCGCGTTCGAATCGATGCCGTCATGGTCGCGATCGATGCGGCATTGCGCGATGCGGAGAGGGAGCAGGTCGGCCTCGGCCGACGCGTTGATGACGCACTTGCGCGTGCATCCGTCACCTTCGGAAACGGTACCGATGAATATCTCGAACGGGAGCCGATCGACAGCCATCATCAAGATCTCTTTGCCGCCGACATCTCCAACGGCCAGCGGCGGCTCAAGGAATTGGCAAACACCATCGCTCATCTGAGGTTTATCAGGACCGCGATGCTCACGCGCTTTCCGAACCTGAGGCCGCCGCAGCTCAACAGCTAGGATCGAGGGTTTGGCTCGGCAGCCTGCCGTCTGGTAAAACGCGGCAGGTCTGGGCACGATGGATATCTCGCCCCGAGAAGCATAATATCTCGTAGAGCAGCTTTGCCACGGGACAATTCGGCGCCGCTTTGCCGTTTGGCTCTTCCGCCGGTTTTGATATGGTCCCGTCCTGTTCTCGGACGGATTGAAGGAGCGAGCCAGGTGATCTCCAGAAATTTGCAAACGTCGATGGGATTGGCATTTGTTTTGGCTATTGGTGCACCAGTAACAGCTTCGGCCGTCACGGTAGAAGTAGCGCGTGCATGCGACGCGGCTTTGGCCAAGGCCTTTCCGCCAAAGCAAATCGGCAATCCCGCTGCGGGCAGCGCGGGGACAGCCAAGGAGCGGCGCGACTATTTCAGCAAATGCGTCGCGAACAGCGGCAAGGTCGACGATGCGCCGGCGGATGCGCCTAAAGACGCCAAGGCCAAGAAATAAACGAAACGCGTCGCGCCGGGAGCATGACCGGAAAGAGCAGCGTAGCGGGTCGAAAACATCAGCTCAACATGACCGACAGCGCGAGATGGTTCATCCCAATCTATCGCGCTTTAACGTCGTGGCGGGCAGGGGGAGTACAACGCGCTGTTCGTTGCGTTCATGCGTTCAACGCATTGGTTGGGATTAGTCGGCGTCCCGGCCACCGTGAAGTCAAAGCCCATACCTTTGGCGACCACGACGGAGCGACCCGGCGAAAGCGTATAGCCGTGCTGCTCCGGCTGCAGCAATTGCATTCTCGGCTGATCCTGGACCGGGCATATTTTGTAAGGGTAGGACATGCTGCGGATGACCCAGTCGCCGGCAGTGGCCATGGCCGCTTTGCCGGTTGCATCATCGCCGCCATCGCTCGGGAGACTTTTGCGAGCACCCGGACCTCGGCCCGGTTGCACCAACACCACCGTCGGGCTTGAACACAATGAAGCTGACATCTCCGCGTTAGGGTTGTAGCGCTGGGCGTGGTGATTGCTGCTGGAATCGCAACACGACTTCCCGGGGACCAGCTTGAGCTCCTGGAGCTGGCCCTCGCTCATTGCGCAGACGCCAAAGGCTGTCGAGGAGGGCCAGCAGGTCAGGGATCAGTCCCGACACGTCCGATATTGCTGCTCAGGATAAGATCGGGCCTGAGCAACTTCTGGCACCAAGAGAGCCACTAAGAATTATGAAGTATCATGATGTCGACACACTGCTCAGTCTTGATGAGCACCGCATTATTCAGGACGACTCCTATGGTTTCCGCATTTGTCTTCGCCTTGATCTTCTGCGCCGGCGTCACGTTGGGCTATGCCTTGCGCAGTTGGCGCCCGCAACGATCGACGACGAACGAGCCCTCCGGCAGAGCCGCCCGATCGACTCCCGGCTCAGCGTTCGGACACGTCCGACGTGCCTTTTAGGCCTCGTCCAGCGTGCGAGCGACACCTCGGTTCTCACGACCAGAGGCGACATATGAGACCCAGCCGATGAGGGACGCACCGCGACGCTACATCGTGGACGGTACAGGGCAGCGTGTCCTTTTTGGTTTGACGATTGCGGAAACCATCGAGTTCGAGACGTTGGACAAGCCCGACGTCCCCCTCGGCCCTGGCCTTCGCTTCGATCAGAATAAGCCGGGACAACGATGGCTGGAGCTATACGCCAAGCATGAGCGGGCCTGGCGCAACTGGATGGCCGACACGCGAGCCGGACGGGAAGTGCCTTTCGTGCTCAACTAGGTGATGCTCTTGGCTCGTGACCGCCGAGGCCGTCCGTCCGCTTCAGGAACAATCTCCCCGACGAATCGGCAGACATCCCGGGATAGTCATATCCTGGGCAGTCATACCGCGAGCATCCGGCTGCCTTGGATGCTCATGAGGGTCAGATTGCCCGTCGCGTAGGCGCCCGTATCGATGTTGACCCGGTTTGCCAGCATTTCGGCGGTGCGCACCGGCGTGTGACCATGAACAATATATTTGCCGAACTGCTCCTCACTCTGAAGGAACTCTTCGCGAATCCAAAGCAGGTCGCTTTCGCTTTGCTCGGCCAAGGGGACACCCGGGCGAACGCCGGCGTGGACGAAGAAAAAATCTCCACAAGTAAAGCTAAGCCGTAGTTCGTCCAGGAACTCCAGATGCTCCCCCGGCATTGCGCGGATCAAATCGCGCATGATCGACGCCGGGTCGTCGCGCTTCAGGTCTGGCGGCGCGAGTCCATAGGACATCAGTGTCTGGGCGCCACCGATGCGAAGCCAATCTTCGAACAACGAAGGGTCTTCGAAAACCCTCACTAGAAATGCCTCGTGGTTTCCCTTGAGAAAAATTGAGTTTCCCCGCCGGCTTCGTTCAACCAAGAGGTCAAGGGTGGCGCGCGTGTCCGGTCCGCGATCGACATAGTCGCCCATGAACACCTCGATCGCATAGCGCGGCCGACTATGGGCCAAGTCGGCGTCGATGACCCGCAGCATGGGCTGCAGCAAATGCGAGCAGCCATGAATATCCGAGATCGCATAAATTCGGACGCCATCCGGCAGTTGCGGCCTGTGAATCGGCGGGTGTGATCGGGCAAGAGATGTCATGGCGCGCACACTCGGTGAGATGGTGGGATAATTTCGCCAAGTCGGTCCACGGCGGGGACCCCTATTGAAGGGTGCCGCCTCTCAGACGGCCTGATTGCGCCCAAGGAAAGGAGGATACTCGCTTGCTTAGCTTGTCGGGACGCGCTGAGCAAATCAGGCAATTCCGCCAAGGGCTGCATCGCGCCCGGCAGCCGGGAAGATGCATGCCGCGCTCAAGACGGTTGGGAGGATACAGCTTTAGATCGCAATTCATCGAACTTCTAGTAATCGAATCGTATCGCTTGCGGAGTGACTCAATGTGGGCAACAGGCGCATCAAAGATGAGTTGCCAGCGCTTCATGCAAGCGCCCGACCGAATTCGACGTGGAACTTGATTCAAAATAGGGCAGCGAGTTTCGATCGTGTGTCAGCACTGTGACGCAAATCTTCCGCGCGCGATGACATCTCAAAAAAAACGCGATGCATTCATGCGTCGCAAAAGTTTCGCGTGCGGCGCCATAATATCGCTCTGATCACTTCACAGTTTGCGTTCGGGGAAGTGACGGATCTTCAGCATCACGGATCAGCGTCAAGCATTCTCGATAGCAGAGGTTCGAATGGCTGTTGCAACTTATGGTTCTGAAGGCGCTGGTGCACTGTCCTCAACGCGCGGCACGGCTCTTCAGCGGCCTTTTCAGATCGTCATCATCGCTGCTGACCTGCTGCTGATCCTGTTCAGTTATGGTGCAGGGGCGGCGCTTTACAATGTCGCGCTTGCCTCCACTGGCGACGGCGTATCCATGGGGGCAGGACTGATTGTCGGCGCGGTGTTCGTGGCGCTTGCGTATTTCCAAGACGTCTATGCCACGCACCGTCTGCTGAATGTCGTCTGGCAGCTCCGCAAGGCCGTTTTCATCTGGTTGACGTCGCTGACGTTTCTCGCCGTCGCTGCTTTTCTATTGAAGTCGACCGACAATTTGTCTCGCGGAACAGTGATCATTTTTGCGGCCATCGGCGGCGCCGGATTGATCAGTCTGCGTTTTCTCTGGCCGGTTGTGCTTGGGACAAATTACGCCAGAAGCCGTCTGGTCGATCGCAAGGTGATCCTGTTGAGCTTGAAGCCGCTCGATTTCACCTCACGCCGCTTCAAGGATCTGCGCAGGAATGGCTTCGATGTCGTACGCCATTTCGTACTTGGGGATGACAGCGGCGATGACCATTGGGAGCGTCAGATCCGCGATGTCATTCGGCAGTCGCGGGCAGTTGACGTCGATGAATATCTGCTTGCAATCGATTGGAACGAATTGCCGATGGTTCGGAAGATAGGGCCCTATCTGCGCGCCGTGCCCCAGCCCGTCCGTCTTCTGCCGGACGATTCGATCGCGGACCTGGTTTCGCGGCCGTACCTGCCGGTCAGCGGAACCGTGGCGGTGGAGATCCAGCGGCCGCCGCTCAGTGTGTTTGAGCGTCTGCAGAAGCGCTGTCTGGATGTGGGGGTGGCCTGCCTAGCACTGGTTATACTCGCGCCGTTGCTGCTGACCGTTGCCGCTTTGATCAAACTTGGTTCTCCCGGTACCGCCATCTTCCGACAGTCCCGACGCGGGTTTAACGGCAGGGTCTTCGAGATATGGAAGTTTCGGACCATGACAGTCAGCGAGAATGGCCAGACCGTCATCCAGGCAAGCAAGGGGGACGCCCGGGTTACCAAGATCGGGCGTTTCCTTCGCATGACAAGCATCGACGAGTTGCCGCAGCTTTGGAATGTCTTGCGCGGCGACATGTCCCTGGTCGGGCCGCGCCCGCATGCGCTCGCCCATGACAATTACTACGACGAGCTCATCAGCAAATACGTCTACCGCCACCACATGAAGCCGGGCCTGACAGGCTGGGCGCAGGTCAACGGCTTCCGCGGGGAAACGCCGACGATCGATCTGATGGAAAAAAGGGTGGAATACGACGTCTGGTACGTCAGCAATTGGAGTATCTGGCTCGATCTGAAAATCATGGCGCGGACGGCGTCGGCCGTCATGTTCCAGGAAGCCTACTAAGGAAACAGGGGCCGTGACGTTTGAGCGGGCCAGCCTTGACAACGAGGCGCGGTCACGCGGCTCCGCGAGAGGCTCACCTCTAGGCTCTCGGCGGGCTCCTGAAGAACCGCGCGATTGCATCACGCAGCGCAAGCAGGGGAGGCACCAAGACGAACAACGCTCCCATTGCTACCGAGGCCATGACGTGGCGTAGCGAGAACGCCTCCTGCTGCTCGTGTTGGCCCCCAGTTCGGTCGATGGGCGCAGGGGACAGCGTCGTTGCCAGCGGGCTGGGCTGGCGGCCCGGCTTGCGCGGGGGAACCACTATCAACACGAAAAGGATGTTGAGAAGAACCCAAACGCTCAAAACGATGAGGGCGACCAGCATTCCGACCTGCCGAAAAACACCAAGAATATGACCATACGGTAGCCTAAAGGAACTCGAAAGGAAAGGTGCCAGGCCCGACACACATCCCCAACATCGATCAGCTTACGGCTTGGAACCGAGGATCACGAGCGCCCACTTTGTCGCGGCGCCTACAATCAACTGATCATTGGTGCTTAGGGCAACAAGCGCAATTTGTGGATTCCGGACGAATACGGGCGTCCGCCACGCGCGCGCACGCGATCACTCCCATCCAAATCCCTCTTGCAAAGCCGGTTGTTAGGTCTTGTTGCCAGTGTGGCGGCGGAGAGGATTATTCAGGCGGTCTATGCCGCGCGCAAATTCTGTCCACAGCGGGCGGTCGTTTGGAATGAAGTCGCTCGAAGCGCGCCCAAGCCTGCCACATCGATGCACGGACGGCCCATTCACGCCCGTGGCGAGAGCCTGCGGTATGGTGGCCGTCCGCATGCAAACGGCAGGCGAAATCCTCAAGGTCGCCGGCTTCGGTCAGGCGCTTTCGACGTAGTAGCTGTTGCGGTGCTTGCCCTTATACGCCTCGATGCGACCAAGCATTTTGGGGTCTGCGCGATTCAAAACGGCACCCAACAACTTCTTCTGAAGCACTTCTGATCCCGAGACGGACTCTTGAACTGCAGCGCGCGTGGTTGATCCCCATTCGATGACATAAACCATGGCGTCGATGAGCGGACTGAATGCCTTGGAATCCGCCACCGGCATCACTGGGGCGAGGTCAATGATGATATATTCGTACTGCTCGCGGAGCACCGCAAGCAAGTCGGCCATCGCTTTCGACGCTATGAGGTCGGCCGAATTGACCATGCGTGAAGCAACGACGGAAGGCAGGAAATCGAGGCCGGTCTCGGTGCTTCGCTGCACGTAATGGCCGAAGGCGGCCGGATCACTGAGGGCTTCGACCAGTCCGCTGTTGGCGTTAGGTGAAAGCTCACGCGTGAGTGAGCGCGTATGCAAATCGCCGTCGATCAGGACGGCGCGGTGCCCTGTCATGGCGATCAGCTGGGCGAAGTTGGCCGCAACGGTCGTTTTCCCCTCTTTCGGCAGCGACGATACGATGCCGATGACCTTGATCTCCCGGCTCATGCGCGCAACATCGATCGAAACCTTGATGTTGCGCAACGTTTCGGCAAACCGCGAGAACGGATGATCGACCACATACCGTGTCACTCCAGGCATGCTGCCTTTGGCGGAAGTTCCGAACAATCCGCCTCGCCTTTCCGCCGGGCGAATATCCGGAAGGACCCCGAGGCACTTCACTCCGAGTTCCTCCTCCACCTCTGCGGGAGTCCGCAGCACATCGTTGAGCAGCTCGCGGGCAAAAGCGGCGCCCAAACCCAAGCAGAGCCCGCCGACCAAGCCACCAACCAAAGCCAGAACCGACCGCGGCGAACTTTTGCGATCAGGCGTCGTAGCCGTACTGATCAGGCGGGCCTCGCTGAGCGGGAAGCTCTGATTCTGAGTGGCGCTTTGCAGTTTTTCCAGGAAGCTATTGTAGAGATTGCGATAGGTATCCGCCGCACTTTCGAGGTCCCGGAGCTTGACCTCTGCTTGGCCCTTGTTACCAGCTTGGGCGACGAGCTCTTTCATGCTTTTCTCGAGAGACGCCTCGCGGCTTTTTGCGATCTCGTAATCACTGCGATACGCGTCTCCGATCCGATGAAGTTCGTCAGCAATATTCTTGCGCAATTCTTCCATCTTGTTGGCGAGGTTTACAGCCGCAAGGTGGGTCTTGCCGTAGCGTCTGGACCAATCGGCATATTGGGCGGCTAGGTCGAGATACTGAGCGCGCAAGCGGGTAATCACGGAGTTGTTCAGCGCATCCGTCACTGTCGGCTGGGCAAGGTCCTGGTCGGAAATAGCGTCGATCCGGTCGAGGCGCGCCTTTGCTTCGGCGGTTGCCCCCCGCGCTTGCAGCAGTTGGGTGTTCAGATCCGACAGTTGCTGCTCAGACATCAGGCCACGGCTGGTGCCGACGATATTGTGCTCGGCCTTGAAGGCCTGCACCGCACGGTCGCTCGCGGTTGCTTGCTCACTCAGCTCAACGCTACGTTGCTGAAGCCATTCTGTCGCCCGCTTGGTGGACTGATATTTCGCCTCCAATGCGCCGACGAGATAGGCATTCGCGATGGCATTTGCGATCTTGGCCGCCTTGTCCGGGCTATGTGCGCGATAACTGAGCGAGAGCACGTATGTTGTTAGAAGCCGCTCAACTCTTAAATTGCCTTGGATGGACTCGACCACCGCATGTTCGATGCGCTCCTGTGACGGTGGTTTGCTGGAGCCGAAAAGCCCCGTGACTTTGCCGCTGATAGTGGGGAGCACGCCTTGGCTCGACCCGTTGAACTCTGGATCGTCAGCCAACCGCAAGCGACGGACAACGGAGAGGATGAGATCGTCAGAGTTGATAATCTCGACTTGGCTGTCGACGAAGCCCGGGTCAATCAAGGCGCTGTTCGTGCCCCCTTCCTTCTCCAAAACCTGAGTTTGTCGGGTATCCATCATAATGCGAGCGTTGGCGGTATAAATCGGCTTCGCCAATGCAAGGTAGACAATGACAAGTGCAAGCGAACCGCCGACGGCAGTTGCGATGAGAGGCCATTGCCGGCGTAGAACGTTCCCCATGCGGTCGAAGCTGAGGACCGTCCCGCCGAACTCGATGCCAAACTTAGTCCCTGAGTGAAATTGTTCTCTCGGCTGGTACATCTAATAGTTTCTACTTATGAGGGTCGATTAGCGCGGAAGCGGGAGAGGCTTGAACGGGTCGATCAGTTTAGTCTTGCCTTCGCCTTCTAAGAGACCTCCGCCGCGCGGCTGCCCAACTTGCTTGTCGCGTGACACAGGCCGCGCACCAGGATCGTCCGCGTTGGCGGCTGAATATCCTCCCTTTACGGCGAGATCGCCCAGCCTTTGAGTGAAATTCCTGATCTTTTGTGCGATGTCCGGCTTCGTGAGCGTGCATCTCGCTTCGGCCATTCGCAGTGCTTCGCCGATCGCCGAACGATCGGCGGAGGGCGCCTCAGAGATTAGTGTCTGCACGGAGGGCAACACCGAAGGATCAGAGACTATATAGGCAGCGAGGCGAGAGCTGAGCTTATCCTTCTCGTTGCGAAGCTTCTGCAGCAGAGATGAGGGCGACTTTGCGAATGCGTCCAATTCCGCCCGCGGAGCACGATCGGAAAACTCTACGCACTGAGCAAAGCAGGAATCAACGCTCCACGTCAGCATCGCACATTGCAGCCAGAGGGCGGCTAACCTTGCTGAAGCGCCGCAACGGTATGTCAATGTCCAATTCATTCGTCCTCTTGATCGCGGGTCGCCGCCCTCCGTAACTTGGCAAGGAACTGTGTCAATTTTTGTGCGCCGCAAAAGTTGCATCGAAAACCGTTTTCGCGAGACCGGCTCCGCACATGGCGCTACCCGCGATGTCTAAGAGGCACGCAGCTCTGCTCACAATTTTTGCAAACAGCATTGGAACGAATGCCACCCGCTATAGCACGTGGCATGGACCGATGTGCCGCTTTATCTTGCATCGCAACAACGCCGAATTTTGCGCACACTTTGCCCGCAAACACCGGCGATCATGAATCGCTCTCGCAAATCAGGGGATAGGCAGTGTTGTTCGACGTAAGCGATGATTTCTTTGCGAGCCGCTGCTCCAAGTCACGTCGCGGAGATAATTGAAGCGCCTGCAAGTTGATACGAGAGGGCAGCGCATAGAATTGGGACATCGACTTGGCTGAGTTTGTTCATCGTGAGAAGGCTCATGTTTTACCGCTTGATAGCATCAGGGGCATTGCAGCGGTCTCAGTAGTCATTCACCACCTCCTCTTGATGCCAACGTTCCTCGCGGTCTTCCCGCACAACGCCTGGATCAATTGCTCGTTCTTCAGGAGCGCCTGGCTTCTCGTCGACTTGTTCTTTGTGCTCAGCGGCATCGTCATGTCACTCAGTTATGTCCGTGGTGACTTCGGGCGATTCTCCCTTCGTGAGTTCATGCTAAGGCGGTTTGCGCGTGTCTATCCCCTGCATCTTGTCACGCTGCTGGCCGGCCTTCTGTTCCGCCTTTTGCGCATCGGACTAGTCGCGGCGGGCCTCGTGATCGCTGCTCCGGCGGCCTTCGAAGTCAATAATTTCTCCTCCTTCGTCCTGAACATCTTCCTTCTGCATTCAATGGGCCCAATCGATTACCTGAGCTGGAATGCTCCAAGCTGGAGCATTAGCGTCGAGTTCTACACCTATCTCGTGTTTGGGTTGGTGATATTGTTTGCTCAACGGATGCGTTCGTTGAGCTATCTATATGCATGTGCAGGGCTCCTGGTGGTCGGAAGCCTGTTCGTCATAACATTTGTGCTCGATAAGCCAAGTCTTGGGCTTCAGACCGACTTCGGGGTTTTACGCTGTTTTGTCAGCTTCTTCCTAGGCGTCCTCACGGTCATGCTCGTGGAGCGCATGCGGCCCGGCATGCATCCTACAGTGCAAGGAGGAATTCAGCTCTTTACTATGATCGCGAGCATAGTCCTGGTTTCCGTCGTGGAGGCCTATCCGCCCGCGAGCTTCCTAGCACCATTGATCTTTGCGGCCTTTCTCGGCAGCTTGCTTGCATTCCCGAATGCTGCATTTATTCCCCGCATGCTCGTAGCTAGGCCTCTGGTGTGGCTGGGGCGGAGATCGTATTCCATCTACATGGTGCATTCGATAGTCGTGCTGTTCGCCGAGTACTTCGTACGCGCGCTTGGACCTGCCCGGATTGCAGCGCTTGATGCGGTCAGTGCCGGGTTGCCAGCAACACTTAATCTCTGCGTCTCACTGGCTGCAGTTCTGGTCGTCTCGCACTTTACATATCTGCATGTCGAAATTCCGGGGGGCAAACTGTTCCGAAACATGGCCGGGAGTCGTTCGAGGCTGGGCGGCGCAGCGGCGCCCTCGGCGCCACCGCTGAACTGAGCTCGTCATGGATCGCATTCAACGCCAACAGATCACGGTCGTTAGCGTCAGTATCGAAGCGATCGCGCTTGGGGTCTACCTCATACGCGACGCCTTTGGCGGCGTCATGCGATACTATACGAGCATCATGCATCTGGATGCGCTGTGGTACATTCCTGACGCGGTCGCTCTCGTTTGTCTCGTTCAGTTCATCCTGCAGTTCATCGTGCGACAACGCAGCGTCCTGGCATTCCTGGTGCTGCTCCAGATCATTCTGTCCATCGTGCTTGGCTATTTTATGCTGGGCACCGCCAACGCCGCGATGTCGTCGTTCAAAATGATGTTGCCGGTTTTTGTGGGCTTCTGCTTCTGTGATGCAAGCCTCGGCTCATACCGCAGATTGCTCGCGGTGATCGCCGCTACGTTTTATCTCTCCTTGATCGGAGTGTTCTTGACCAAGTTTTACGTCATGCCTTGGGTCGGGTTCAAATACGAATCTTTCGGAGCCGTTCGCGAGGCTGGCCGCCTATGGTGGGCCTATGGCGCCGACGACCAGCGCCTGATGGGTTTTGCGGCTGATAACACCATGGCTGCGTTCTTCATTCTGGTCTCGTTTGCGATCACATCCATTCGCAAGAGCACGATTTGGAATCTGGCATTTGGATCGATTGCCGTCTACGCGGTTGTCCTGACGACCAGTAAAACCACCCTGATTGTTCTCGCGTTTTATTTGTTGCTCTTACTCGTCGTACGGATGCTGCCGGAGTCCTCGCGCTTTGCGACAGTTCGCGGCATTGCTCTGTGGTCGTTCGCCGCGATCCTGGTTCCATTTCTGATGATCTGGATCGCATCCGGTACTGTTGCGGTCCCGCATACAACCTTGTTCAGCATCCTGGACCGCATCAACAACAGCTGGCAATTGCCGTTTGTGTACCTGAGCCAGCTGATGCCGATCGGGTTGATAACGGGCTGTGGCGCTGGGTGCTTTAACTACCCGCAGCAGCTGTTTTCGCCATTGGCGTCGTATTGGGTGCCGGTCGACAACTTTTACATCGGGACGTACCTGATGTTTGGGCTCCCATTTGTCGCGTTCATGGTCCTTGTATTCCGCGCCACGTTTGCTGCAACCGACGTCTACAAGCTCACCCTGCTTTTCGTCGTGAACATGTTCACTATCACGGTCTTGAACTACGGCCCGGCATCCGGCCTGCTCATCATCGCCCTGAGCTTCAGTGAAGTGTTCTCGCGCAAGGCGGCGGGCTCGCTACACCATCGTGGCGCGGCGAGCCTGTCGGATCGGGATCTTGTCGGGCGGAAAAAGGCAGTACGCTATTTCGGTGCGGATGCGCCGAGGCCAGCATAGTCGGACAGGTGAAATCTTGATGCACAAGCGGCTTGCATTCATCGATACGCTGCGCGGCATTGCCGTGCTGGCGGTGCTGTTCCAGCACGTGTTCGAGGTGATCGTCCAGAAGCACCCCACCGGCGCCTATTATTGGGTCTTCCATGACGCGATCGGCTACTACATGAACTTCGGTCGGTTCGGAGTCGTGCTGTTCTTCTTCGTCAGCGGATTCGTCATCCCGTTCAGCTTTCCGGACAGTGCTACTCCCGTGCGCGATTTCACGATCAGCCGCTTCTTTCGGCTCTATCCGGCGTACTGGACCTCGATGGTGATCGGGCTCGTCACGATGCAGATGCTGGAGTCCAATACCTATCCGTTGTCGCAGGTCATCGCGAACGTGACGATGCTGCAGACTTTCGTCAACATCCCGAACCTCTGGGTCTTCTACTGGACCTTGGCGATCGAGCTCCTGTTCTATGTCGGATGCACCGTCCTTTTCGCGATGAGATTGCTGAACCGGCGCTTGACGGCCGTCGCGATCGTCATTGCTGCGGCGCTGGTCGGGACAGCCGCCGCACTTCTGGTCGAAAGCAGGACGGTGTCGTCGGTGATGGAGGTTGGGCTGAACCTCTCGGCGATGTTCCTGGGCAAGGTCATCCGCGACACCGTCATCGGCGGAAAGCTGCGATGGTCGCACGTCGCCATATGCACGGTGTTCTATGCGATCTTCGCCGCCACGCTGGCGGAGAGGCGGTTCGGCGGCGTCTATCAGGAGAACTTCTTCTACAGCTATTCGATCGGGGCGGCTTATGTCTGCGCTGCGCTCGTCTTCATCGCGTTTGCGGCGTTCGGTGAGCGGTTGGCCTGGCGCTCGATGGCGTTCGTGGGAACCATCAGCTATTCGGTCTATTTGATGTCGCCATTTGTGATCGTCTGGATCCATCGGCTCGTCTGGCTCGGTGATGGACCGCTGGGATGGGCTGCTTTCGCCGCGCTGGTCGCAGCGCTGTCGATCCTGGTCAGCTGGTCGACTTATGCGCTCATCGAGAAGCCCAGCATCTCGTTCGGCCAAAGGTTCCGGTCGAAGCGCAGGAGGGCGGTCGTTCTCGAGCCAGCGCTCAGCGCGCAGGGGGCAGCTGAGTGATCGAAACAACGCGCCGGCCGAATGCCGGATCCGACGGATCTTTCGTTCCCTCCGTCCAGGGACTTCGTGGCATTGCGGCGCTGAGCGTGCTGATGGATCATTTCTACGACATGCCAAAGGGAGGCGTGTACGACATTCCGGATCCCGGCTTCCTGCCGTCGCTCTGGCTCTGGCTGCAATCGGTGATCAATGTTGGCGGCCACGGTGTCGAGCTGTTTTTCATGATCAGCGGCTTCCTGATTCCGGCCAGTCTGGTGCGGCACGGCTCGCTGCCGCGGTTCTTCTTCGACCGTGTCCTGCGCATCATGCCGGTGTTCGTGGTGCTGCATCTCGCCCTATTCACGATCGGACCGATCGTCGGCTATAAATTCTTCCGCGGGATCGATTTGACCGGTTACCTGGCGATCTTCACGGCCAATCTGTTCTTCGTGCAGGACGCGCTCGGCTTGCCGATCGCTCAGCAGAATGCCTGGACTTTGACCTACGAGTGGGCGTTCTACATCTGGTTCGCCCTGACATTCTCGATGTTGCGCGTCGGAGGTAGAATGCTGGCGGCGCCCATGATCTTGCTGGGCGTGGCCTGCCTCCTGCATTGGCCGATCACGGCGTTCTTCTGCATCGGCATGCTTCTCAGCGCCACCGGGTGGCGCATCTCCATTCCGGGACCTCTTGGTTTGATGGCGGGCCTGACTTGTGGGATCGCCATGTACGCGAGCCTGGTGCTGTTTCACCCGTTCCTGGGTCTTATTCCGGGTCTTTTGCTGTTTGCCATGGTGCTGGCCCCGGACTCCGGCCTCGCCAGGGCCTTAAGCACGCCGCCCCTCCAGTATGTCGGCAAGATCAGCTATAGCCTGTATCTCGTGCATCCCTTTGTGCTGTTTCCGTTGCAAGTGGCCGGGCTGAAGCTCGTTGCGTTCGGGGTCAACCGCTGGCTGCTCTGGAGCGCATTTATAGTGTTCGGGTTGGCGATGTCCCTGATCGTGAGCGCGATCAGCTTTGAGCTGATCGAAGTCAGGCTGAGGCGGCTTCTGGATACTGCGGTACGCGGAGTGTTGTTTCGCCCGCTGCGGAAGGTCGAGCAATCCGCCTAGAAAACGGGTCCGCCATCAATGCACGGGGCTGCCGACGACCTTGTGGTAGGATGACAACAGCCTCTCGGCGATCTGATCCCAGTTCAACAGACCGGCCGCGGTTTGCCGTGCGCCTTCAGCCAGAGCCGCAGCAAGCGAGTTCGATGTCAGCACGCGTTCGAGCGCATCTGCCAATGCAACAGCGTCTCCAGGGGGGACCAAAAGTCCGTTGACGCCGTCCGTCACGACGTCGGGAATGCCACCGGTGGCGCTGGCGACCACGGGACGGGAATTCCCGTAGGCGGACGCCAGCACGCCGCTCTGGGACGCATCCTTATAGGGCAGGGCAACCACGGTCGCGGACTGAAACAACCTTCCGGTATCCTGGGGCGAGATATAGGCGTTGATCATTTTGACCGTCGGCATCGCCTCCATGCGCGCGCCGAGCCGCGTCATTTCGGGACCTCGACCCGCCACGATCGCTTCATGGGTTACGCCGCGCTTGGTCAGCATATCGATGGCATCCACGAAGACGTCGAGGCCCTTGTACGCCCACATTCGCCCAAAGAACAGGATGCGCGCGGGTTCGGGTTCAATGACGGGCGCCCCCACAGGTGGGACCATGAGCACGCCGTGCATGCTGGAGACCACCTCTCCTGTAAAATCTGGTGAAGCGCGGCGGAAGTCGGCGATGCAGCTCTCGCCATGCGTCGTGACGAGTGACGCGGCCGCGCGCATGCGTCCGCGCCAGCCATCCTCGCGCGGAGAGGTGCCGGAGCCGCCTTCCGAATGCGGAATCGCATCATGAACGGTCAGCACCAAGGGGATTCCAAGCGGCCGCAGGAACTGGATCAGCCTCGACGTATAGATTTCCGGTACCTCGTGACAGTGGATCACGTCAGGCCGAAACGAAATGACATCGATGAACGATGATGGAATTCCAATCACGCCCGCACGGCGCACGCTCAGGTCTCGGATTCGCGTCTCAAAGGGATCCGTCACGGCAATGTTTGTCAGTTCCCATTGCTGGTTCGCGTCCTTGCGATTGAGGACGAGGCGGACATCGCAATGGCGCGCCAGCGCAGCGGCCAAGCGGTAGGAATATTCGGCAAAGTGCGGAGCGTAGATGGCGACCCGCAGGCGGCGTCTTCTGGTGGCAGCCTTCCCGTGCACATTAGTCTCCGCGCAGTCTCGAGGTTCAGAATTGTAGCTTCGCGCCCCGTCAAGGCTTGATGATGGCTAGCGTCAGTTGTTCGCCGAGCTGACACCTGCCTTTGTCCTAGCCACTCCGCGCGATGAATATCGTTTGATTTCCCGACGACCGGCAGGAAAAAGCGAGAGCACCAAGACGGCGAGAGCGTAGGATAGGCTAAAGCATGCCGCCAAAGTGAGCAGCGTCCCGGAAGAGTGACTTGTCATCCAATGATGCAGGCAAGAGGCGCCGATGATCGATGCGATCGCTCCAGCGAGATGCGGCAGGATTACTCTTGCAGCATCGGCATGACCTACCGGACCGTTTCGGCCGACTGCCCACCAAAGTATCGGCGTTCGAAGGCACTCGCTGATCGAGTATGCGGTTGCGACCCCGACCGGCCCAAACGGGAGGCCGCACAGGAACCCAACGAGAGATGTCCCTGCGCTGAAAAATCCCCAGCGCATGTACTCGCGCGTACGTCCTTGGCTGAGAAACAGCCAGCTCGCCGGACTGTTCATCGTTTGCAGGAGACCGGCGACACTCAAACCGACAAAGATGGGTGTCACTTCAGCCCATTGGCTTCCCAAGAGGGTCGTGACCAGAACGTCGGCGCTCGAGATCATAAAGGCGACGCCGGGCACCACTGCGACGAAGGCGGGGAAAACCGCCCGCTGAAATGACTGACGGTAACGATCGCGATCCTTGTTGAGGCTGGATAGTGTCGGCAGCATAACCCTGATCATCGGGCTCGTGACTTGCTGCAGCGGAAACAGCAGCAGCCGGTAGGCGCGATTGTAAGCACCTAGCGAGGCCGCCCCACATAGTTTTCCGATCAGCACACTATCGGCGTTTCGGGAGATAAATTCAGCAAAGTTGAAGCCGGTGACGCCCAACCCAAAGGTGAGCATTCCACGGGCGTGTCGGATTGATCCCGGTCGCGAGGGCCACCACCCGGACGTCAGCCAAGCCCCACTTGCCAAAACCACGCCCGACACGAGACTTCCCACCAGGATCGCCCAGTAATTGTGGTAGACCGAGGCGATCGCAATCGCTGCGACAAATCCAGCCACGGCGGCTGCGGATTCCAGCACTGCAAGGGTCCAAAATCTCATTTGTCGGGTCAGAAGCGACAGATGTTGAACGTCTGCCCCGCTCAGCAGCAGTGTCAGGCTCATTCCAGCTGTCAATGCAGCGAGCTTCGGCTCGTTGTAGAACAGGCCCACGAGAGGAGATATTGCAACCAGCGAAAGGGCCAGCATCGTACCGACCGAGAGATTCACCCAGAACAGCGAGCTCAGATCGCTCTGGCTGAGAGAATCCTTCTGCACTGTCGCGTGTCCGAGCCCCAGGTCCTGAAACAGCACGGCAAATGCGAGTATGGGCGACGCCATTGCGTAGATGCCGAAATCGACCGGCGTGAGCAGTCGTGAAAGCACGATCACGGACCCCGCTTGGGTGGCCACCCGCACCGCTTGGGTCGCGATCGCAGCGAATGCGCCGTTCCGCACCTTGCGCGCATGTGATTCTTCAGAGAAACAGGGGTTGAGGTCCGTCAATCCGATGTCCTTACCTTCCAACGGGAACAGAGGCAGCTAGCGCCCGGTGGCAGCCCGTAAGCTCTCGCCAACTTCCACCGCGTTTGCTTCTGGTGCGATCTGCGGTTGGGGCAGCGGCGGCGCAAGACGGTTGATCATCCTGCGGGCCGGATTCTCAACGTACGCATAGGTGAGACCCGCCACAATCGTGAGAACGATGCAGCATACAGCCACGAAGAGGGGGAATGCGGCCGGTTGGAGTCCGAGATGGCGCCAGGCCGGCTCGAACAGAATGATGATCAGGAGCTCGTGGAGCATGTAGATCGCATAAGACGTGTTGCCGAGCGGACCGAGCCAGGCAGAGCCAGGGAACCGTGAGAACGCGCTCTCGCCGACAGCCGTAAAGAGCAGGGCCAGAGAGAACAGAATGATCGCAAGATCGGGCTTGGCGTAGACGTTAAGAACGAGAACCGCCGTCAGGAACAGCACGATCCCACCGACGATCACGGGCTTCTTGCGGTAATCGCCAGAGAGACGAAACAGAACGGCGAGCAGCACTCCGTTGAGGAAACTCGGCAATGCCCGGAGCATACCGTAGTCAAAGTTGGCCCCATACATTTGCGACCGGTCATGCCATATCGGTAGGTAGCCATGCGCAAGGATTGCGTAAGACAGAGCAACAATCAGGGCGAGGACGAGGGGCCGAACTGACGCTGCGACACACATCAGAACCGGGAACAAAAGATAGCAGAACAGTTCCGCGCTGATGGACCAAGCGGGCGAGTTGAAGCTGAGATGATCAGTGACGCCCCAAGCCTGGACCAAGAATAGATTGTAGATGAAGTCCGGCCCGTTCGACTGCGGCGTGGAGCCCTTGACGCCCATCAGGAACAGCAAACCAAACACGAGCAGCGTCAGAAAGTGCAAGGGATAGATCCGCGCTATCCTGCGGACCATGAAGCGAAAATATGATCCGGCGTCCATCGAAGTCAACGGGTACGAATAGGCAATGACGAAGCCCGACAGGATGAAGAACATGTCGACGAACAGGCCGAAAGAGCCGTTCCAGGCAGGGGAGATGCCGCCGTCGATGGTCTTGAGATGAAAGATAAAGACGCCTAGTGCGGCCACGAACCTGTAGAAATCCAGAACTACAAATCGTCGCGGTTCGTTACTTTCCATATCGGGCCATCAAGCTCGTGGGACCAGTCTGTCTTCTAAAGGGCGAATGTGACGCAAGTTCGTGCGAGCGGCTGGAGAAGCCGCCAACGAAGAGTGGCGCCGTCCGCACTGCCTAGACGACGCTAGTCGCGCAATCAGCACAACTAAAGAACGTTTATCAGGCTGTGGCTGCCGCGCCCGGCAGCAAGCGCACAACGCTTGAACACCGATCTCATCCACGGACTGACGCGGGCCGGGAACACGGTCCCGGCCCACTTAGTACCGCTAAACTGTTGCCAGAAATTTGCCTTCTTTCGACAGCCTCAGACAAACAGAAAGTCGTGGCTGGTCAGGCTGGCGAGGCCGATATTCTTGATCACAATCGAGTCGGCGGCCCCCATTGTGATTGTCACATCCGTGCCCGCTTGGGTCATTTGGAGGTGGCTGTAATCAGGCGCCAGCAGCTTGGAGATTTGGATGATGTCGTGATCGGCAGAATCCCCGGCGTTGAAGTTTGAGATATGATCGTGGCCGTGATCGTAGACGATGGAGGTCGAAGCCGGTGCGGCGGAAAAGACGTCGTCACCGTTGCCACCGGCGATTGTCACCCCGGCGGAAACCGCCGTGGCGTTGTGGGTGCCGTCTGGCTTGATATCGTCGAAGAATTGCAGTGCGTTCGCCGCACTGTAGTGCTCGTGCTGGATCAGCCCCTGTTCTCCGTTGAAGTTGAAGAGCAGGACGTCCTTCGATCCGTCAACATTGTTGGCGATCTCCTGCGTCTTCGTGCCCGAGCCGTCATAGGTGTCGGTCAGCTTGCTGCCGTCGCCATTGATCACCTGAGTGAAATCCAAGCTGCCGTCCGCGTGAGTCCTAGTCATCGATATGATATTGCCGGATGCATCAAGGTGCTGATGCTGGGTCGTGTAGCTCTGACCGGAGATGTTGTAGCTCCAGTTGTCGCTCGTATGATCGGCGTTACTGATGTAGGAGGCCAACTTCAAGCCATTGGTGTAGAGGGTCGTGGAGCTGTAACCGTCCGCCTTCTGCACGCCTTCGCTAGTGAGACTCCCCGAGCTATCATACCAATCCGAAGTGGTGGTGCCGTTCGGTGTCTGGGCGAGCGTGAACGCCAAGCTGCCGTCGGCATGAGTTCGGACGATGTTCGTCAGAAAGCCCGTGCTGTCGAAAGTGTCATGCTCCGTGGTGTAGGTCTGGCCGAGGACGTTGTAGAGGAAAACGTCCTTTGAATTGTCCGTATGGGTATCGGTCTCGGTGGTCTTGACGCCCGCGGCATTGTAGTTGGTAACGACACTGCTGCCGTCAGGGTTGATGACCTGGCTAAAGTCGAGTGTCCCGTCGGCGTGGGTTCGATCCACTTCCGTAATTTTCCCGGAACCGTCGAGGTGCTGGTGCTGGGTGGTATAACTCTGACCGGCGATTTCGTAACTGTAGTTGTCATGACTCTGGTCGGCGTTTGTGATGTAGGCGGCGAGCTTGGAACCGCCCTGGCCGTAAACCGTGGTGGAGCTATAACCGTTCGCCTTTTGCACGACTTCACTGGTCAGGGCGCCCGCCGCGTCGTACCAGTCTGTGGTTTTGGTGCCATCGCTAGTTTGTAGCAATTTGAAGGCCAGGCTGCCGTCGGCATGGTTGCGCACGAGCGCGGTGAGGAAGCCGGTCGCATCATAGGCATCATGCTCGGTCGCATAATTTTGACCTGTGATGTTGTAGGTAAAGACGTCCTTACTTTGATCGGCGTGAAAGTCGGTCTCGACCAGCTTGTCGCCCGTTGAGCTGTAGTTGGTGATGACCACACTGCCGTCGCTGTTGATCAGCTGAGTCGAATCGAGCGAGCCGTCCGCGTGGTTTCGGATCACGGAAACGATCTTCCCAGCAGCATCCAGATGCTGGAGCTGCGTCGTGAAGCTCTGTCCCGTCACGTTGTAGCTGTAATTGTCTTGGGTGTGATCCGCATTCACAACATAGGCCGCGGTCTTGATGCCGTTATTGTAAACGGTGGTGGCGTAATATCCGTCCGCGTTTTGCACCACCTCGGTGCTGAGTGTGCCGCCAGCATCGTACCAATCGGTTGTTTTGGTCCCACTGGGCGATTGCACCAGCTGAAAAGCCAGGCTGCCGTCAGCATGGCTGCGCACGAGTGCTGTTAGGAAGCCGCTGGCGTTGTACGTATCGTGTTCTGTCGTGTAGTTCTGGCCACTAATGTTATAGGTGTAGACGTCTCTGCTCTGGTCGGCATGATAGTCGGTTTCGACGAGCTTGAGCCCAGCCGCGCTGTAGAGCGTGATCGCGCTGCTGCCGTCCGTGTTGATCAGCTGGGTTGAATCTAGGGATCCATCAGCATGGGTTCGGGTCACCGAAGTGACTTTGCCAGATGCGTCCAGATGCTGGACCTGCGTGGTGAAGGTTTGACCGGTGATATTGAAGCCGGAATTATCCTGGGTGCGGTCGGCGTTCAGGACATAAGCGGCCGATTCCACCCCGTTGCTGTAAACCGTTGTGGAATAGTAACCGTCGGTCTTTTGCACGACCTCGCTGGTTACCTGGCCGACGGCGTCATAGCTATCCGTGGTTCGCGTGCCGTTGGCGGCGACGTGCACAAAAGTGCTACGCAAACCTGCGGTGTAGCCGATCAGATCCTGAGCGCCGTCCGCATACACGATGGTCGTGGAGACGGGTGCGCCGCCGCTGGTCAGCCCGGTGTCGGAGGTCGACACGAGCGTACCACCCGCATCATAGGTCATGGTGTTGGACCAGCCAGGCGCCGCGGTCGTCACTGAGAACGAATATCCGCCCTGGATCTTGGACAGCGCATTCCCGTAATGGGAAATCATGTAGTCCATCGTGGCTTGGGAGGCGACCGGCAGAACGTGCGTGTCGGTCAAGATAATGCCTTGCAGCGTCGTCGACGAACTCATGTCGGACAATTGGGGCACGATCTGCGCCGCAGTGCCGCTCACATTGGCTTGGGTGCTCGGCGGCGTCAGGGTGGTCGCAGGCGCGTCGATCTCGATGATCAGCGGGTGGTCGCTGACCGGAAGCGTGATCGTGGAGACGTCGGTGTAGCTCGCGATCGCCGCTGTGCCGGCCAGGGTATCGTAAACCTTTACTGAATGATGCACGCCTCCGAGACTTACAGTGACAGTCTGGGTCGGATTGGACACCTCGGAATCGGTGCTGTCGTTCCAGAGCTTCGGCTCCGCCCAGACGACGAGCTCGTAGGCGCCATTGCTCTTGCCCAGCACCATGCTGCTACCTGAAGCTGGCATGTTGCTGAGCGTGTAGTTCAGCGGATCAGTCGGCTGCAGGCCGCCCTTGCCGTCATCGGCCAGAATGCTCGTCAGGTTGTGGATCGCCGTCGCGGCAAGCTTTGGCGTTCCGTCGGAATTGAACAGTCCGAAGTTGGCTTCGGAATCGGTGTTGCTCGCGGACGAGTCGCGGTCGAACAATTCGTACAAATAGGTCGCACTCACGCCAGCCTTGTAGGCATCGACCAGGGTGTTCAAGATCGACTTGGCCTGCACCGTCTCGTCGACGCCGAGATATTGGGTGTTGGCTTGGGTGGTGTAGCCGGTCTCCGTAATCATGACGGGCTTTCCCGGCGCGGCGGTCGAGACCGCGCTCAAGGTGGCAGCAAGTGAGCTGCTGGTCGTCAAGCTGGTGCTGACATAGGCATGCGCATTGGCGAAATCGACCGAGCCCGACATGTTGCCGAGCTGGCTGTAGCCTTGGGGATCGTTGTAGGCGAGCGACAGATTGACGACGGGAATGCTGGAAAGGGCGCCGTCTGCCTTGACCGCCTGATAGAGCGCGCTCTGGAACTGGGCCGCGGCGCCAAGGCTCGAGCTGCCATTATAGCTGAAGGGCTGGTGATTGGCCTCGTTGAGCCCCTCGATGGCGCTGATGCTGCCTGGATGGCTCGCCACGAACTTCTCGAGCGACACGATATACTTCTGGAGGCCGGCGGTGCCCAACTGGGGCAGGGCGGATGACACCAGGAAGTCGAATTTGTAGCCGGCGGCCGCCAGCCCTTCAACGACCGGTTGTGCGGCGGGGCTGGTTCCCATCGCGTCGCGCAGGTGGGTGACGCCGAGATACTTCAGGTCATCGACCATCAACGCGAGGTTATTGTAGTCGGTCCACGCGAAGCCGGCATGCGTGTTGACGCCGATGGAGTTGATGAAGCCGCTTGCGGAGAGGACGGTTTGATCTGACGACATTTCACACTCGAGTTTCTACGCGAACGAAATTGCTCGCAGGGATTTGCGTTCAACCTTCTCGATCGAGTGTGAATTTCAGATAAAAATCGGAGCTACAAATCGAGAGCGATCAGCAGTTCCTCGCAGGAACAGGTCGACTCTGATTCAAGACAATAACGATGTCGTGCCGACGCAGCATGACCTGAACATGGCGCTTCCAAGAATTCGCAAGATCTCACTGCTGAATATATGCGCATGTCGCGCTTCAATGATGCATGTGACTTGGGGCGCAGATGCGATGAAATTGTCAGGCCGACCCCGATGCGCTGGTAGAATTTTGCCGGTACGAGCAAATCACTCATTATTCTCGTACTGGTTGCCAGCCACTTTGTCGCATCTTGGAGTGAAGCAAAATGAGTTCCATGGCCGGAACCTCGCGAACATGAGCGGAGTGTCGGGCTCAGCTCCAAAAGAGGATTTGCGGGACCGTTCGACAGATCAGCTTGGGCGGGCCAGGAGGAGAAAGTTTCCGCGCCAGCCGACCGCAGCCGTGACGATTGCGGCGATGACGATTTTTCCGGCAAGCCACGCCATCGGTTCGCTCGGCGCATGACGGAGCGATCCGATCAGGATGGCGGCCGCGAGCGCCTGAAGCACCAGGGGCCAGCGCGGGACCGCCTCGAATCTGAGGGTAGGGCCGAGCCCGACCAGGATCGCTGCGAGCGTGGCGACCGAGGCGCAGGTGACTGCTGCTTGTGGCGACAGGCCGACCCAGACGGCAACCAGGGAGAACGCCGCAACCATTGCGAGCTGCCCGGCTGCGATGAGGACGAGCCTGGTCGCGAGCTTTTCCAGGTGGGGAACGACCGCGATCGTCGCCTGCAAGTGGGTATGGATGAAGTAGAAAGCAGCGACCGCCGGCCCTGTCGCCAGGAAGCCCTCGACGCTCTCCCGCGGGACCAGGATGCGGGCTGCGTCCGGAATAAAGGCCATGAGCCCGCCCAGCAGGACGAGAGTTGTGCAGATCATGAACTCGAACATGTGCCGCGTCGATTGTCTCGACGTCGTGGCGCTGCCGTGCTCGAAATCATTGACCACGTCAGGATAACTCACGGTGTGGATCGCCGCGTTGAGGACCCAGAAGGGACGTTGCAGCAGGTCGAGCGAAATGGAGAATCCTGCACCGGCTCCTGTGGCGCCCAGTCGCCCGACGACGATGATACGGAGCAGGACCGGCACGGACAAATGGATCACGGACGCGCCGGCCGCAAGCATGCCGTAACGCGAGAAGTCTTTCCAGTCAGCCAGCATTGTTCGCGGCGACACGCGATCCAGCGGCGTGCGATATGCGATGAGACCGGCAAGGAGCCCGAGCAGGTGACCCGATGCGATGCCGAGCAGCGTCGCTTCGGCCGTGCCTGAGATCACTCCGCCCGAGACGGCCCCGGCCAAAAGAGCCGTCGCACGCAAGGCAAGGAGGCAGGAGGCGGTTCCCAGCCGGTTCGACAGACGTACCGACAAGAAATACAAATCGGTCGAGCCTTGAAGAACGGCCACGCTCAGGCCGAGAGCAACCAGCCGTGGCGTGAGGCCGCTGATCAGGGAGGCGCAGCTCCCGACGGCAACGAGCACGCCGGCGCTCATGAGGCCCGCTGCAAAGAGCGACGATCTCAGTCGAGCAGCCTCGCACTCCTTGGCGGCCGCAAGAAAGCGCAGCCCCGCGAGCTGCAGCCACTCGAACATGAGGACGCAGAGCAACTGGCTCGAGGCCATTGCGAGGGAATAATTGGTGTAGTCGGTGGCAGGCAACAGGTGACTGATCACAAAGATCAGGATAATCGCGGCTGCGCTTTGGTAAACGTAGCCGGCGATCGCGAAGAGACGTGTCATCTCGGAATGAAGCTACTCTTTGCCACCGCATGCGCTTGTGACACCCCGGCTATTGCCGGGCGCACGGACGACATCCGTTGCTGACGCAATTGTTCATACAGGTTCTTGTACGACGACAATACGTCGGAAAAGATCCACTTGTTCGTGTCGGCGATAAGCCGACGGCTGATCTCGTCGATCTTGTGCGAATCCGCAGCGATTTCGCGCATGCTCCGGGCCAGAGATTGTGGATCGGCTTCGGTCAGCCACCCGGTTACACCATGCTCGATCGCCTCCGGCATGCCGCCAAAGTGCGTACCGAGCAGCGGTCTGCCTGCCGCCTTGGCGTCCGCGACGACGAGCGGGCCCGGATCGTGCCAGATGGATGGCGCGACCACGACGTCGACTTGCCTGTAGAATTCGTCGGGAGACACGAATCCCATGAACTCGACCCGTGCCTGCGGCGCCAGTGCCCTCAGGCGCTGTTGTTCATGATCGCCCAAGCGGCCGGCAATCATCATCCGGATCCGATCGGGTGGCAGCATGGCAAGCGCGCGCATGAGATTGTCGATGCCCTTCTCCTCGGTGATCCGTCCGATGAAGCCGAACGTCACTTCCGTCGTGCAGACAGGCCGCGGGTAGGGTGAGCGCGGCGGCTCGGTCGAGGCATTGCGGATCACGGTGCGGATGGGCGTTTCGGCAAACATGCCCATATCGGTGTGAATGGACAGGACGCGCTCGCTGACGCCGACCACGGCATCGAGCCAATGCGTCGCCCGCTTGCGGTGGTACGTCAGGATCCCACAGCTCCTACAGGTGCGTTCGCAGGAGTGGCCCTTGTCGAAGCGGGAGCAGCGCGGGCACGTCAGATAGTAGTCATGAAGCGTATGCAGGACCGGAACTCCGAGCTTGGCAGCGACCCGCCAGATCGCCGTGGTCAGGCCCGATAAATTATTGGAATGCAGAACGTCCGGCTTGAAGGCGCGAATGCGCTCCGCGATCATCGGGGCCTGGATCTGCCAATCGTCGATCGCATGCCAGATGCTTCGTTTCACGACGTTCTTTTGCTCCGTGAACGGCGCATAGACGTTTTGCACCGGTGCGGAATAGACGTTGATACCGTTGCAAAATTCACGCCCCTGCTCGGGTGCGGATGCGGCGCGCACCACCTCGACCTCGTCGCCGCGCTGAGCCAGGCCCTCGGCAAATCTCCGCGCGAAGATCTCTGCTCCGCCGACGATCTTTGGTGCCTGCGGGGTCGGATAAAGTGTGGATGTCAAAAGGATCTTCATCGCGTCAACCTCTTTGTGTCGATCCGATTACCGTGCCGGCCGTATATCCAGTGCGGGAATGGCGTCATTATTGGCGGCGATCAGGACCGGCGTGCTCGAAACCGGCAGCCAGATCCCGGAGGCTGGCCTTGCGGTTGCATCGCAGGGGGCCGCGAAAGTCGCGCTCGGCAGATCGCCTCTGATCCGGACCTCGTAGCGTCGCTCCGGATCTTCGGACCAGACCGCGACTTTGCCGCCGGTGGTCGAGGATGCTCCGATCGACATCACCCCGGCGGCAAGGCTTCTTCGTTCGGCGGTTAGGGTGGAACGGACGAATGCCCAGGCGCCACGCGCCGCGCAAGCTACGGGTTTGGGCGAATTGTCGAAACCGTAGACGCCAAAATTGTCCTCGAGCTCGGCTGGATTCTGACCACTATTTTTGAGCTCATAGATCCATATCCCCTTGAGCCAGCGCGCCGCTGTCGAGGCCCACAGGATGAGCTGTGCCGTGTTATCGGCCTGGGCCTGCTCGCTGACACCGCATTTGTTCGCAGCCGTGGTCCAGCCAGTTTCGGTCACGTAAATGGGGAAGTCGGGATTGCCGCTCGCTTGGCCGACCAGCCGGTGGAACGCCGTGAGCCGGTCGATAATCTCGGTCGAAGTACGCTTCGCCGGCGCCATGCAGAAATTGTAAAGATGAATCGAGGCGCCATCGGCGTATTGAAGGATGCCGGTTTGCAGCATCTTCTCCGTCCACGTCCAACCGGGATCGTCGCCGATCGCGCCGACGACGAAAGGCGCATTCGGCACCGCCTGCTTGACCGCGGGCCGTGCTACCTTCGCGAGGGCCAGGTAGTTCTCGGCTGAGAATGAAGGGTCCTTCTTGGCTGCCAGATTCCACTCGTTCCAGAGTTCGAAGATCGGGCGCTGCGGCGCTACCGATCGCGCGGCCGCTGCCGCATAGTCCGCGAACCGCTGCCGGGCTTCGTCCGTCGTCGGGGGCGACGAGTTCGGAACGAGGTGATGACCGAATGCAAGGATAAGGAGCGGCCGGGCGATGCCGGACTGAACCTGCGCGTCGAGCCTGCCCAACCGCGGCGTGAAGCCCATCCGACGGCCAGGCAATTCAAAATCAGACCAGGGAAAATCGTCGCGGAAGGCGTTAAAGCCCAGTTGCTTGATTTGGCTGACGTTCACGGAGGGCACGTAGCCTCGCGAACTGACGGGCCCTCCCAGTCCCTGATGGGTGCCGATACCCAACAAGAATCTGCTTTCAAGCGTCTGTTGAGCGCATGCCGGGACTGACAGAGAAACAGACGCGATGAGGCTCGCGATCCAGAGCAGCCCGTTGCGACCCAAGGTGCTGTGGTCTGCCATCGCCTAGATCATACTCGTCATCATCTCTCGCCTGCCGCAACTCATCTCAAAAAGGCTTCGAGAGGTCCGATTGAAGTGCCACGCTCTGCTCGACCCCACTCGTCTTATCGCCGAGGAGTTCGACATAGACCTGATGCAATTGGCGGTGTGTCTTCTGGACGTCATAAAACTGCTTGAAGCGATCGTAGCCGCGTTGCCCCAGGACCTTGAGATCCAGATCGAGCATCCGTCGGAAGCCGTCGATGAGAGGTTGAACCGCGACAGGCTCGCAAAGCACGCCAGTGACTCCGTCAACGACGATTTCAGGGAGCGCTCCGCTGTGGAAGGCCAGGATGGGCTTGGCCGCGCGCATCGCTTCCAGAGCGACGAGGCCGAAGGCCTCCCATCGTGACGGGATGACGACGAGATCGGCCGCCTCCAGCTGAGCCTCGATTTGCTGACGATCCAGCCAGCCCAGCAGCGAGACGTTGGCGGGAACCGCGGCTCCGTCGAACTTGTTGACCACGGAGGCGCCGACAATGCGAACATCCAGGACGTCTTCGAGGGATCGTGCGGCCTCGATCAGGAGGTCGAAGCCCTTTTGTCGATCAAGACGGCCGATGAAAAGGACTTTGGCCTTCTTTGAAGTCCAATCTGTCGCAACGCCGTGCGGCAGTGGGCGGCTCTTGGAGATCCCATTGTGCACCAGGGTCAGACGGTCAGTCGGAATTCCCGCGCGAACCGCTTCATTGAATTCATCGCCGGAAATGCAGATGATACGATCCGACGTGCGGGCCAGAAGAGTCTCTGCAGCTTTTGCCGCCAGATGGCTCAGGCGGCCGGTCTCTCGCGAGAAAGCCCAGCCATGCGGGCAATAGACGACGCGAGGACCTTCGGAACGAGCGGCCAACGCGGGCCTGAGAACGAGTCCGGCAAACGACGAATGGAGATGCATGACGTCGGGCTTGAAGGCGTCGAGCGCCTGCATGCTCGCCCGCAGCATCTGAAATAGTCCGACGATGCTGCGGCCCGATCTGTCGAAGGTCGTGATCTGGCTGTCATCGATTCCAACGAGGTCGTGGCGATGATCCGACGGCACGACATAGTGCACGTTCTCCGCGCCGAAGCTCGCTTGTTGCTGCGGATGCAATTCGTTCAGGTAGCTCGCTATCCCACCCCGGATGGTTTCCGCGACATGCAGTACCTTCACCGCCTGCCTTGCGGAGGATTGAGTTGGGAAGATCGACATGGCGCATCCTTAATTGAGCATCAATGGATGCGATCACAATCCATCCAATCCATAGCGAGATTTGGGCAGCGGTGTGGTGTTGTTGCGCCGCGATGCTGAAGCTCGCTGCTCCGAAGTCAAACGTACGCATGGAACTCGTTGGATGCCGAGCCGCTGTCAGTCGCTATGCGCGCGACGCGAGAAAATCCAACAGTGCTCGCGCCGAGTCTTGCCACGAGTATAATGCAAGACGACCCTGTTGCTTTCTGCGCTCCTGATCAGAGATTGCGCCGACTGCCAACCTTTCGAGCATAAGCTGTTTCAGCGCCGGAGCGTCGTTGGCGCAAAAATAAGCAGCTGCTTCGCCGCACGTTTCCATCACCGCGTCAGCCGTTGAGGCTATGACCGGACAGCCGAAGATCATGGCTTCAAGTGGCGGGACACCAAAGCCCTCGTAAAGAGAGGGAAAGACAAACGCCAGAGCGTGTGCATACAGAGCTGCAATCTCCCCGTCCGCCAGGCGTCCTGCCAGAAGCAGGACCGATTCGCTCTCGCCCAGATTGTCTTGAAATACCTTGCTGTTATCTCCGCCAACAATGACGAGCGGAACGTCTTTCCGTTCGAGCAGCCGCGCGGCCTCGATTGCAACGGCGAGATTCTTGTTCTTGGTTCTGGAGCCAACAAAGAGAAAATATTTTCCCGGCTGAAGCCCCAGTCGGTCGAGGATGCCGGGGTCAGGCTTTGTGGACGCGAAATGCTCCGCGCTGTTGGGGAATATCGGAATGCCCGTTTTCGAAAGGCCAAGCATTGCAGCCAGTTCATTGCGAGAAAAGGCCGATACGGTCGCGATCGTGGCCCGGCGTGCAAGCAGGCGACCCATCGTTCGGTGGACGGCCAAGTAGCGCCAATTGAAGAAATCGGGCCGGCGGAAGACCTGTGCGTCGTGGATGACGACGATATGATCGCGATGAAAGACGGGTCCGGCGTTGGCCAGACTGATCAGGCGACCTCCAGCGGCAGCACGCGCGAGTTCAATCTGATCCCAGGCATGTCCGCTCAGCCGTCCTATCTTGCGCACCTTGATGCGGGTGAGATTGATCGCTTCGCTCGTCTCGTTGGGCACGAGCAACTGCCACTCGGCTCCTCTGAGGGCCGCGGGCAATTGGTCGGACGCAAGCAGGGCATCGATCGCTTTGACCAGTTCGGCGGCATAACGCTGAACGCCGGTCAGCTTTTGCGAGAGAAAGCGGCCGTTGATGAAAAGCTTCAATTTTGTGCCGTTCGGGTTGTCGATGCCATAAAGCTTAATCGCGTTCTGTGCTTTCGGACCAAATGTGAGCACGCAAACAAGCAGCCCGAAGGCACGGAATTATGACGACATCGGTCGCATGATTGCGCTGTCGTTCGGCGCTCCTGGGGAACGCTTGTTGAAAGAACTGCCGGGCAGGTGGAGCCCTTTATGGACACGCGCCTGATGCTGCGTCGGCAGGCAAAGGACGCCTCGTCTGGTTAACTTGGGAAGGCTGACATCCGAAGCGCCCGGCATTAAGCTTGCCGATGCGAGGGGGCGGTTCTCCAATGCTGAACCCTTGCCTCTACCGGTTCAGTCTGGCAATGCGGTATATGAGGACGAACAACGGAGTATATTTTGGCCCCCGTGGTGGTTACCGGCGCTGCCGGCTTCATCGGCATGCATGTCTGTGAGCGCTTGCTCGCGCGCGGGGAACGAGTTGTCGGCATCGACGCAGTGACCCCTTACTATGATCCGGCCCTCAAGCGCGCTCGCCTCGAGACGCTCAAGCATGATGCCTTCACATTCCACGAGATCGATCTTGCCGACTTCGCTGCGGTGACGCGTGTGTTCGACGAGGTCTCGCCCGACCGCGTGGTGCACCTTGCGGCGCAGCCCGGCGTGCGCGCCTCGATCGACGATCCCATCACCAGCATCCGCGCCAATTGTGATGGCTTCGTCACCGTGCTCGAAGCCGGCCGGCGCCACGGTCTGGCGCATCTCGTCTACGCGTCGTCGAGCTCCGTGTACGGCGCCAATCGCACCTTGCCGTATTCGACCGAGCATTCGGTCAATCATCCGGTCAGCCTCTATGCCGCGAGCAAGAAGGCCAACGAGCTGATGGCGCACACGTTCGCACATGTTCACAAGCTGCCGGTGACCGGTCTTCGCTTCTTCACCGTCTATGGTCCATGGGGCCGGCCCGACATGGCCGCCTGGCTCTTCACGCGCGCGATTTTTGCGGGTGAGCCGATCAAGCTTTTCAATAATGGAAATATGTGGCGCGATTTCACCTACGTCGACGACATCGTCGAGGGCGTGATCCGCACCCTCGATCGCCCCGCGACGCCGAATCCCGCGTGGAACGCCGAGCAGCCGGAAAACTCGTCGAGCAATGCGCCGTATCGCGTCTACAACATCGGCAACAACCGCTCGGTCAACTTGGTCGAGTTCGTCGAGACACTGGAGAAGATCATCGGCAAGCCGGCGATCCGCACGCTTCTGCCGATGCAGGCCGGCGACGTCCTCGAGACGCGCGCCGACATTTCGCCCCTGCAACGCGACGTCGGCTTCACGCCCTCGACGCCGCTGGCGGATGGCTTGGGCCGCTTTGTCGAATGGTATCGAAATTATCACCGCATATAAATCCCTCTCTTGAGTAGCTCACACGTGTCCCAAAAAATCATCCCCCTGATCATGTGCGGCGGTGCCGGAACGCGGCTGTGGCCGGCTTCGCGCGAGGTGCGCCCCAAGCAGTTCCTGCCGCTGTTCGGCA